>NZ_FWXO01000011.1 GCF_900176415.1 Cellulophaga tyrosinoxydans
TCACCTTCAACACATATAGAATGCTCCCCTACCCCTCTGTACCGAGTACAGAAGCCATAGCTTCGGTGGTATACTTATGCCCGATTATTATCCATGCGGAATCGCTCGACCAGTGAGCTGTTACGCACTCTTTAAATGAATGGCTGCTTCCAAGCCAACATCCTGGCTGTCAATGCAATTCCACCGCGTTATATCAACTTAGTATACACTTGGGGACCTTAGCTGATGGTCCGGGTTCTTTCCCTCTCGGACATGGACCTTAGCACCCATGCCCTCACTGCTGTGAAACATTTTATAGCATTCGGAGTTTGTCAGGAATTGGTAGGCGGTGAAGCCCCCGCATCCAATCAGTAGCTCTACCTCTATAAAACTATCACAACGCTGCACCTAAATGCATTTCGGGGAGTACGAGCTATTTCCGAGTTTGATTGGCCTTTCACCCCTACCCACAGGTCATCCCAAGACTTTTCAACGTCAACGGGTTCGGTCCTCCACTTTGGGTTAACAAAGCTTCAACCTGCCCATGGGTAGATCACACGGTTTCGCGTCTACTACTACTAACTATGGCGCCCTATTCAGACTCGCTTTCGCTACGGCTCCGATCCTTAAAATCTTAACCTTGCTAGTAAAAGTAACTCGTAGGCTCATTATGCAAAAGGCACGCCGTCACCCCAAAGGGCTCCGACCGCTTGTAAGCGTATGGTTTCAGGATCTTTTTCACTCCGTTATTCACGGTTCTTTTCACCTTTCCCTCACGGTACTGGTTCACTATCGGTCTCTCAGGAGTATTTAGCCTTACCGGATGGTCCCGGCAAATTCATACAAGGTTTCACGTGCCCCGCACTACTCAGGATACCACTATCAATAACGTTCTTTACTTGTACCGGGCTATCACCGTCTACGGCTCCTCTTTCCAAAGGATTCCAATTCATTACGCATCAAATGTCGTGGTCCTACAACCCCAATACTGCCGAAACAGTATTGGTTTGGGCTAATCCGCGTTCGCTCGCCACTACTAACGGAATCACTTTTGTTTTCTCCTCCTCCGGCTACTTAGATGTTTCAGTTCACCGGGTTTGCTTCTCTT
>NZ_FWXO01000001.1:0-9861 GCF_900176415.1 Cellulophaga tyrosinoxydans
TCCGTATTATCTAAAAATGGAGTTAAATCTACCGTTCCGCCATCTACTAAGGTTAATATGTTTCCGGCCTCTAAGGTTAAGGCTTGGTTATCAGTACCTGCGGTTGCCAATGCCGCTGTTAAATTTACTGTTTGTGTACCTCCATTTTCAAGTGTTAAAATTAATTCGTTAGTTGCTGGATTAAAATTAAACTGCTGAATTTGTTGGCTATCCGTTGAAGTTAATTCCCAGGAATTTCCATCCCAAAAATAAATAGTTCCAGTATTTGTGTTTACATAGATGTCTCCAAGATCTGCTCCTGTAGGAGTAGTCATACCAGCACTCGTTACTGCTGTACCACTCAACACTTCGCAATTACACTGATCTTCTAAAGTAACGGTTGTTTGCGAAAAAGCAAATGCAGACATTAAAAGAAAAATTAGTAGGAATATCTTTTTATTCATGATTATGGGTTAACTTAATTTTGGTATTCAATTGATTATTTTGTGTAAAAGTTCCTTCTACTTAAAAATTAGGTATTATTACACTTTACAAATTTAACATTAGCATAGGCTAGGTAAAATAAATGTTGTGTATGCATAAATAAATAGGGTATAGCAAGTAATAAATGAGGTATTGCCAAAAATTATAATTCATTTTCAAGCTACTTTTCATCGATTTAGCTAATAATAGCAAGGTCTATTAGATAAAAAGCAGGAAGTAATATTTGGATGAAAATCAGTCTTTATTTGCATGTTTTACTATACCAAATAGGTATCGTATTTATAACATTTAGGACTAAACGAATGGCTATAATTCTTAAAAGACTACTAATATTTTCTCGTAACAAGAACAATCAAAAAAAATTCTGATTGACTTAAATATAGATTTAACAATAAAAATTAATGAAATTATTCAGATAGAAAATTAATTCGGTTTTACTCTATAAGTTATTCTCCTATTTGTAATAACATTATAGCTTGCAATAATACTAAAAGGTGAAAATTCAGAAGTACTGTTGGCTACTGTTGCGGTTGACGTAATTAAATTACCCCTAATCACTCCCGAAGGCAAAGGAATAGTAAATTTAAATTTGTTGGTATTATCCGTATTACCATCTAAATCTGTATACGAGGATACCCCTGCTGCACTATCTGCACCACTCCCTTCTATAAAAGTTGCGAGGTAAACTTGACCCTCACCGTAGTCAGTAACTCTTCCCAACTGATTGGCTCCGGTTGCGGCACTCCCTTGATTAATATCGGTAAGAAATAGTTCAATGGTAGCTCCAGGTCTTGACCAACCTTCAACAATTAAATTAGATCCACCAACAATTGCACTGGATATAATTGGAAAGTTTAATGCACCATTAGGTCCATTATCCCCATCGCCATTATCATTTAATGTTACACCATCACCAAGGTTGTCTGTTCTATCAATGTCAATTCCTAAGGCCGCACTCGTTGTACCATTAGCGTAAATAGAGTTTCGCGAAATTAAATTACCGGATGAGTTTCCTCCAGCTAAAACAATTCCAGCCCCTCCGTTAGAATAAATAACATTATTGCTAATAGATGAATTATTCCCATCTAATTTAATTCCTGCATTTTCTATGTTTCCACTACAATTTCCGCCGTGTTGACCCGAAGAAGTTATAGAATTTTCTGTAATTGTAACATTACCCGTAATACCATCACCATCAATTCCTAAAGCAGAGGCATTTGTAATTAAATTATGATTTATTACAATGCCACTACCCGATTGAAGTTTAATATTATCATCACAAGCGGCATTACCATTAGCGGTAATATGATTATTTTGTATTATAGTAGACGTACCTCCATCTACCAATATTCCGTTATCTCGATTTGTAGAAATAAAATTGCCATTAATAGTGGCTGTACCTCCAGTAATTTCAATTCCAAAATCAATATTTCCTGCATTGGCTCCTAATGCGTTAACTCCAATTAGCGAATTTGAAATAGTATTTGTTCCACCCAATACTTGGAGTCCAGCATTATTGCCTCCGTAAACAGAAATGTTTCGAACAACAGTATTTGCACCTTGTAAACGCATTACATCTCCATTATTTCGGTGTACTTGAATTTCAGGTCGGTCATAGTTTGGAAGTGCTACTGCGGAAGTACCAACTGCAACTCCACCTGAACCAACATTACCTCCATTAGAATTTCCAGAATAAGCGGTTTGAGTTCTACCATCTATTTGTGTATTGGTACCTGTAATGATAGAGAGCTGCCTACTATTGGATATTAAAATATCAAAAACTCCTCCAGTATAATTTGCATCTGCAGTTCTCCCTAAGGCATCTCCTGTAGGAGGGATCATAAAAATAGAGGTATCTGAACCTGCACTAGGGTCAAAAATTGAATTTGCCTCTATATCGAGCCCGACTTCATTCAAATTATTTGAGTTTATAATAAATTGCTCTAACGAACCTTGCCCGGTTTCATTGGTATTTACAATGGTATTAAAATTGAAACCAAAATTTATACCTACAACACCATTACCAGAAACCGCAACATTTGAAACACTTTGGGCATTATTTATTACACCTAATGCAACATCTTGGGTGGCACTTGGATTTACACCTCCCACTTCATTAGTAACATCAATTAGTGTAGTACCACTTCTATATTTTCTAAACGTTTGTATTGGATAGCATGTAGAACAATTAAGTCCTCCACCTCTATTAGATTTTACAGTAGAATTCACCACCTTAATACGGTAATTACCATCTGCCATACCCCCAAAAGAGTAGTCACCATTAATATCTGTATTTTTTCTTTGAATGAAATTTCCAGTTGAAGTAAAAAGTTCTACAATGGCTCCAGAAACACCAACACCATTAGAAACTGCTAGATTTCTACCTGGTCCACCAGGATAATTTGCATCTTCAAAAACAGTACCCGCAATTAAGTTTGAAGGTACTTTAAGAATCACTGCCGCAGAAATCACAAAATCTTGACCAACATCTACATTGGCCGTTATTTGGCTATCTGCAGGAGCAATATAGGATGAAATATCATAGGTGTCTAAATCTAATCCATAGGATGTGGAATTTGAATAAACAGGCGAAACTGTATTGTCATATATTGTTGAGTTATATACATTATTCCCTGTTTGGCCACCATCACCTGAAAGAATATAATTTACGTTAGATTGGTTTGTTATGGAAAGCTCTTCTGGATTAGTAGAACCACTACTTGATCCATCTAAATTTGGATCTCCTTCCCATGATAAAAATGTTGCCTTCGCACCTGAACCTGCAATAGCATAAAATGAGTCTAATGTAAACGATGTTCCATTATTTGATAGTCCATCAAATCCTTGGTATAAATTAATATTCACCGCAGGCAAATTAGGGTCTTCATAAAAGACCATTAAGGTCCATCCACCTAAAACGGTAGCTGTTGAACAATAATTTCCAGTATTATCAACTGAAAGACCTGTAAAATCCCAAGTATTTGTTGAAGGATTTGGTACACTTTGTACGATAGAAGTTACATCACTTACATAACCATAAAAGTTTCTATTTGTTAGTGTGGTTTGATATATGAAATTTGCCGACACCGCCTGCCCTTCAAAGGTTACATTAGGATCTGTTACTGTACTAGAATGGGCCCAATATAAATAGGCTTTATCAATAACTGCTGTGGCAGGTATTGGAGCAATTAATGTATTAGATGAAGAATTAGTTATTGAACAAGGATCTGTAAAGTTGTCATTAGTTCTTAGTGATCCTCCTGTAGTGGTATAATCATAATAACCATCAAATTCCTTTACTAAGGTTAATGGATCATTTGCTAGTATCTGAGAGTTAATGGTACCTGTACCTGTATCGGAATAATTTATGGTAGCATATTGCGCATTAGCCCCCGTAAATATTATTGTAAACTCCTCAGCGAGTTCTGGAACACCGTCATTCGCTATAGGAACCGAAATAGTTTGAACATTTCCTATTTGACCATTAAAAGTTAAGGTTCCTGAAGTGACAGTATAATCACTTCCAGAGAGTGCTGTACCATTTACGGTAGTATAATTTACGGTGAATGAAGTATTGATAAAACCAAATATTGGTATTGTGTAACCATGCGCAGCTCGAGTTTGTCTTACGGTAAATACAGCATTACCTACGGTTTCGTCAAATGAAATATCATCAATAACAATTTTTGGCCCTTCTGGATAACAAGTTACATTTGCTTGCCAACCAGCCGCTGTTGTATTATTGTTCGAAGTAAATCTAAAGGTTAAACAACCGGAAGAATGGGTAGATTCTATAATAGTTGCTACATTACCATTATTATACTGACCAATTAAAGTTCCACTAGTTGTGGTTCCTTCATATACATATAATAAATCCCCATTAGCTATATCAAAATTTGTAAAATTAACGCTAATGTAATTATTTGCAGTATCCGGACATATGGTATACACCACATTTTGATTATTCGAATAATTACCCACTCCACCCGGATCTAAAAATATATCACTACATGTAGTAGCCGTAGCTCCATTGGTCATAATTATAGCATCATTATCTATAATTGTTCCTGTCGCGGTATCTGTTATATTAACTGAATTATTAGACGTACCTGTAAATTGAATAAAAAAGGTTTCTGCATTTTCAAATGCTGTATCTTCTAAAATATTCACAGTAAATGATCTTGTTACTCCTGCAGTTCCTGTAAAATTTAAAGTTCCTGTTCTTGCGGTATAATCACTACCAGCTGTAGCCGTTCCATTAGCTGTGGTATAGTTTACTGTAAAAGCTCCGCTAGTATTTGCCCCTGTATGTGTAACTGTAAATGTTGCGGTGCCAGCACCTTCATTAACTGTAACATCATTAACAATAACCGCTGCTCCAACAGTTGCAGAAATTAAAAAATTATCTATATAAACTAAATCATCATTGCCTGACCAGTTTCCACCTCCCTTAATAAATCGGATTGTAGTATTACTTGAAATATAACTGTTTATGTTTTGGCTAAATACTCCTGATTGAGCACCACTAAAAGTGGCAAGTGTAGTAAATGTTGTCCCATCTGAAGATGCTTGCACTGCCAGTGTCTCGCCATTTTCCAAACTCACTGTACGCCAATTGAAAGATAAGGTAGCAGCAGTAGCACCTGTTAAATTAGCCGATCTCAAAATAGTTTCTGTCCAGATATAGGCAAATCGTAGTTCACCACCAATAACTCTAATATAACCATTAGCGGCTGAATTATCGTCACCTGATTCTATCCAATTTGTTGAAAAATTAGTATTGCCATCATTATTTGAATACGAGGTAGAACTAAAATTATCGCGATAGGTTTGTTGTGCAAAAAGATTATTTGAAAATCCAACTAAGGATAAAAGGATCAATATTTTGAATAAAACAAAAGTCTTCATTGGTTATTTTTGTTTACGATTTGAGAATCAAAATATTATTTTGACAATTCTTCTTCTCTAACTAAACAAATATAAAATTAGCTACCTCCATAATTAAATATTTGTTGTGTAGGTCATAAATGAATAAGTGTACACAGCAAATAGTGGGGTATACTATTTAATATTTCTAGTCAAAACATTATGATGATATACCGTATTTTGTCGATAATACAACTATTATCAAGGCATTCAAATATATAATAAACAGAAAAGCAGCCAATTTCTTGACTGCTTTTCTCTATAATTTTACATGAAATTTATTCCATTATAATAAACTCTGATCTACGGTTTAATTCATGTTCTTTTGCTGTACAATTAACTCCATTAGCACATCTATTTATCAGTTTTGTTTCCCCAAAACCTTCTCCTTCAAGTCGGTCAGAAGCTATCCCTTTTGCCACCATATAGCCCACAGTTGATTCTGCTCTTTTTTGAGATAACCAAAGGTTATACGCATCTTTTCCTCGACTGTCTGTATGAGAATTAACTTTTAGTTTTAAACTAGGATATTTCTCCATTGCTGCAATTACCTTCTGTATTTCTACTTCGGCATCTGGTCTAATATTATATTTATTTAAATCGAAATAAATAGTACTTAATTGTAGCAACTTGGCTAAATCGTCTCCAAAACCTGCCGTTACAGTATCTCGCTCTAAATAGAAATCTATTATTTGCGGTTCACCATCAGATGCACCCATATATTCTTCCGCCGGAATGTAGCCATCTATTAAAGCACGAACAAAATTACCTTTATTGCAATCTATTATAACTTTATAATTACCATTAGAATCTGTTAATGTTTCTGATATCTCAGCATTCTGTTCATCAATTATTTTGATTGTAGCACCAACCAAAACTTGGTTAGATATTTTGTCCCTTACAGTTCCAGTAATTAATTGTTGACAATCTAATTTTAGTGGTTTATTTTCTACAAAACTATAGATATCATCATTACCTAGACCAGTTTCACGGTTGGATGCAAAATACCCAGTTTTATCTTTTTCATTAAAAATGAAGGTAAAATCATCGACCTTACTATTTATTGGTTCCCCAACATTTTTTACAATTCCTGAATAGGTGTTGTTTTTAATATTTGTAGCAAAAATATCTAAGCCTCCTAAACCAGGGTGCCCATCAGATGAAAAATACAAAACTTCTTCACTTGTTACAAAAGGAAACGTTTCTCTTGCTTCTGTATTAATTGTACTGCCTAAATTCTCAGGAGTTCCAAATGTACCATCTTCGTTAATGGCAACTTTAAACAAATCAGATTCTCCTAGGCTACCTGGCATATCTGACGCGAAGAATAAGGTTTTTTCATCAGGACTCAAAGCAGGATTGGCTACTGAATAAGTATCGCTATTAAATGGTAATTCTTCAATTTGCGTAAAAATACCATTCTCTATTTGAGCTCTAAAAATCTTTAATCTGGTTACACCAATTTCATCTTTTTTAGTTTTGCCATCAACCAAATTATTTCTTGTAAAATATATAGTTTCCCCATCTTTGGTTGCCACTGTACTGGATTCATGAAACCTTGTATTGATAGATTTATCCAACTTAACTACAGCATTCATAGAAGTACTATCTACATTGGTTTTATACAGGTCTAAAAAATCCTTTGCATTCCAAGTATGTCTGTATCGCGCCAAATTTCCGGTATCTCTATCAGATGAAAACAGTAACCCTTCTTTATAATATGTTGGTGCAAATTCTGAATAAACAGTATTATATTCAAAAGGACCAACAGTATATCTCCCTGAATTTTCTAAAATTTCCTTTCTATAATCTCGATCTAAATTGAAATTATTTGCTCTTTTATCTCCAGCTGTCATTTCCGCAAACTTCACCATAAGTTTATCAGCCGTCTCGTATTCACCTAAACTTCGTAAAGTTTGAGCATATCTAAAATAATAATCCGAAGTAACCTCTGCCTCATAGTTGGCAACTAATTTTTTATATACTTCCGAGGCTTCTTTATAATCCGCATTAAAATAGTACGAATTACCTAATTTCTTTAATAAATCTGCTGAAACGAAACCTTTATCAAGCACTTTCTTGTAAATATCTATTGCAGGACTAAAGGAGTACTCTTCATATTTATTGTTTGCGCGCTCCAGTGTTTTTTCTTGCGCAACAGAACTTGCAAAAAACGCAACTATAAGTAATACTGCTAAATGTAATTTTTTTATCATAATAACAATTTAGAAAAAACGTGGTGAAACCAATTTTTGAAATGATTTAACTAATTCATATCTTAAAAAGACTTCAAATGAACCATCATTAAACCTAGTTGATCCTAATTCTGTAGTTTCTTTATCATAGGCCAAACCAATCATAAACTGATCGCTTATTTGAAACCCTGCCATAGCACTAACAGCAGCATCCCAACGGTACGCCGCACCAAAAGTAAATTTTTCATTTAGCATAAAATTGGCAGAAACATCTACCTGTAAAGGAGCACCGCCAACCACTTTAGTCAAAAGTGCAGGTTTAAATTTAAAATCATTAGATAAATCAAAAACATAACCTGTTATGGCGTAAAAGTTAATTCGTTCCTTGGATAAAAATGTAACCGAATTAGCATCCCTATTAGAATTATCAAAATGATTGGTCTCTAATAGATTAGGGGCTGAAAGTCCTAAATAGAATTTATCGGTATGATAGTAAGCTCCAATACCAAAATTTGGAGAAAATCTATTCTCAATATTATCACCGTTTATTGGTTCATCATCAAAATTTCGAAGCTTATTAAAATCCAGATTAAGAAGGTTTCCGCCAGCTTTTAATCCAAAAGATAATTTCCCAACTTGCGAAACATCAATAGTATAGGATATAACACCATCAAAATAAGTCTCCTGTACCGTACCATCGCCAATTTCATCATTAACGATTGATACTCCATAACCAAGCCTACTATTTCTTATAGGGGAATGTATGTTTAAAGTCTGGGAAGTTGGTGAACCTTCTAAACCTACCCATTGTGATCTGTACAAAGCTGCTATACTCAATTGCCCTCTGGAGCCTGCGTATGCTGGATTCACGCTCATAGTATTAAACATATACTGCGTATACTGAGCATCTTGTTGTGCATTCCCATTTTGAATAAAGAATGACGTAATTAATAAGGGTACTAAAAAAATTATTTTTCTCATAATATATAGTGTTCTCAATACTATTATTTGCTAACGTAAATGTAACCGCTTTCGGTAATATTTTTACTATTTATATCTTGATACTCAAAAATATAGAAATATACACCAGACGGCAAGTATTCTTCTTGAGTAACGGTTGATCTACCTTTTGAACGACCATCAAAAACATTATTTTGATTATTGTAACCGATACCTTCATAAACTGCTACACCCCATCTATTAAAAATTTTCAAGGTATTGTTAAATGCAAAATCAACATTTCTAATGAATAAGAAATCGTTTTTACCATCTGAATTTGGAGTAACCATTTGGTTAACTTCAATTTTAAAAGGTTGTGCTTCGATTACTACCGTTACAGTGGCTGTATCACAATTACTTGGAACCGCAATTTCACAAATAGTATAATCAATCGTATAAGTGCCTGGTGCTGTATCTGCTGCTACAGTTACCGTTCCGTCTGAATTAACAGTTAGTGGACCTGTAGGCGTAGATGTGATTACAACTTCCGATATGGTTACTGATGCGCCATCTAAAGTATCATTATCCAACACATTACCATCTAGTGTTCCTCCTGCCGTTGTTGCTTCGTATGCATCATCAACTGCATCTATAACATCGTATGCTGGGATCGTTACCGTTACAGTCGCTGTAGTGCAGCAATTTCACAGATGGTATAATCAATCGTATAAGTACCTGGTGCTGTATCTGCAGCTACAGTTATAGTTCCGTCTGAATTAACAGTTAGTGGGCCTGTTGGCGTAGATGTGATTACAACTTCCGATATGGTTACTGATGCTCCATCTAAAGTATCATTATCCAATACATTACCATCTAGTGTTCCTCCTGCTGTTGTTGCTTCGTATGCATCATCAACTGCATCTATAACATCGTATGCTGGGATTGTTACCGTTGCAGTGGCTGTATCACAATTGCTTGGTGCAGCAATTTCACAGATGGTATAATCAATCGTATAAGTACCTGGTGCTGTATCTGCAGCTACAGTTATAGTTCCGTCTGAATTAACAGTTAGTGGGCCTGTTGGCGTAGATGTGATTACAACTTCCGATATGGTTACTGATGCTCCATCTAAAGTATCATTATCCAATACATTACCATCTAGTGTTCCTCCTGCTGTTGTTGCTTCGTATGCATCATCAACAGCATCTATAACATCGTATGCTGGGATCGTTACCGTTACAGTGGCTGTATCACAATTACCCATTGTATCACATATTGTGTAATCAAATGTGTCTTCTCCTGTAAATCCGTCATTTGG
>NZ_FWXO01000001.1:11161-107545 GCF_900176415.1 Cellulophaga tyrosinoxydans
TGTTCTCTTCTGTTGTAGCTGTATCATCAACTATTTCAATAGTATTGTCACAAGCGTTTTTGTTGGAAGCTTCACGAAAATCAAGTATTCCATTAGAATTTGAATCCAAAGGTGCAGTATAACCTTGACCGTTTTCGCCTGAAACAACTTTTCCCATTGAGTTAACAGTAGGTGGAACTAAGCTTCCTAATCTACCATCTCTATTTTCAACTAAAAAAGCATCAATAAAGCCTGCCTCCATAGTATCAGAACAACTATCATTGTCAGAATCTAAATCTCTAAAATCAGGAGTTTGATCACCATCTGTATCAACTGGTGTTATTCCTTCACCAGAACCAGGAGTTGTCTCATAATGATCATCAAGACCATTACCATCACTATCCATACCACAAGGCGCTTTAAATTCGCTTGTAGTTTGTGCCTCAACATTATCTAAAATACCATCATTATCAGAATCCAGATCTCTAAAATCAGGTTTAGTATCTCCGTCGGTATCAACAGGAGTTATTCCAATAGTAGAACCATTTTCATAGGCGTCATCAAGTCCGTTTCCATTATTATCAAATGTACATGGGTGAATATAATTACTGTCTCCTTGACTCTCAACGTTATCCAATATTCCATCATTATCAGAATCAATATCTAAATAATCTGGTTTACCATCATTATCGGTATCGATAGGCATTAATCCTCCACAACTCCCTGGTGATACTTCATAAGCATCGTCTAAACCATTACCATCAACATCTTTACCGCTTGGTGCAATATAACCCGTAGAGGTTTGCGCTTCTACATTATCTAAAATTCCATCATTATCAGAATCAATATCTAAATAATCAGGAATTCCGTCTTTATCAGTATCTCTGGGAGCAGTTGCATGATACCCTTCATTGGTATCAATTATTCCATCTCCATCATCATCTATATCTTTAGAATTTGGAACTTTATCACCATCTGTATCAGTATAGTAAAAAGAAAATGAAAAATCTACCGTATCAGCTTTATTCGAAAATGAAGTGAACAGGAAAAATAAAATCAAAAGACCAAATGAAACTTTAATTTTGGAACTCGACTTGTATTCATTAAAAGTAAAAATATCCATACGCGTTAGCATTTTTATTAACTAATCACCATGGCTGTAGGATAAAATATTTAGTAAGAAGATGGGGTCTTCAAAACTTTTAAAATATAGTGCAAGATATAGCTTAAAATTATATTCACTAAATTAAATGTTAATGGAATAGATTATTAATCTGCCAAAATCATATAAATTCGATGAACAGCACAATCAAATTTTACTTGAACCGAATATAGATACGGATTATCGGAGCAAAAAGATTAGCACAAAAATACCATCGCGCCAAATACTAAGATAAATAGCGAGAAAAGAAATAAATTCTTTCCTCATAATCAGCAAATTGTAAAAATTTAATTGGTGAAAATGGCGATAAACATTTTTTAAATTTTATAAAAGAAGTACAATTTATTTTATCCTATTTTTGCAAAAATTATAATATGAGTTTTGAAAAGGAAATTCAAAGAAGGAGAACTTTTGGTATTATTTCGCACCCAGATGCCGGAAAAACAACTTTAACTGAAAAATTACTTTTATTTGGTGGCGCTATTCAAGAAGCAGGAGCCGTAAAAAATAATAAAATTAAGAAAGGCGCAACAAGTGACTTCATGGAAATTGAACGTCAACGTGGAATATCTGTAGCCACATCCGTTTTAGCTTTCATATACAAAGACAAAAAAATAAACATACTAGATACACCTGGTCATAAAGATTTTGCTGAGGACACCTTTAGAACACTTACAGCAGTAGACAGTGTAATTGTGGTTATTGATGTTGCCAAAGGTGTTGAGGAACAAACCGAAAAACTTGTTGAAGTTTGTCGAATGCGGAACATTCCAATGATTGTCTTTATTAATAAGATGGATAGAGAAGGTAAAGATGCCTTTGATTTATTAGATGAAGTAGAACAAAAATTAGGTCTTTCTGTTACTCCCTTAAGTTTTCCCATAGGAATGGGATACGATTTTAAAGGAATCTATAATATATATGAAAAAAATATAAATCTATTTAGTGGGGATAGCAAAAAGAATATTGAAGATGTAATCGCGTTTGACAATATTGAAGGTCCTGAATTAGAAAAAATCATCGGCACAAAAGCTGCAAAAGATTTACGAGACAATCTTGAGCTAGTTCATGGAGTGTATCCAGAATTTGATAGAAACGAATATTTAGAAGGAAAGTTACAACCGGTATTTTTTGGTTCAGCACTAAACAATTTTGGTGTGCGCGAGTTATTAGATTGCTTTATTGATATAGCTCCAACACCAAGACCTAAAAAAGCTGAAGAAAGACTTGTAAATGCTAATGAAAAAGAATTCACTGGTTTTGTTTTTAAAATACATGCGAACATGGATCCAAAACATCGTGATCGTTTAGCATTTATAAAAATAGTTTCTGGAACTTTTGAACGCAATACACCATACTTGCATGTACGTCACAACAAGTCTATGAAATTCTCAAGTCCGAATGCATTTTTTGCTGAGAAGAAAGAAATTGTAGACATCTCTTATCCAGGAGATATTGTGGGCCTTCATGACACTGGCAACTTTAAAATTGGAGATACACTAACTGAAGGTGAAATACTTCATTACAAAGGAATTCCAAGTTTTTCTCCAGAACATTTTAGATATATTAACAACGCAGACCCATTAAAATCGAAACAATTATTCAAAGGAATTGATCAATTAATGGATGAAGGGGTTGCTCAGTTGTTTACTTTAGAAATGAATGGAAGAAAAGTAATTGGAACCGTAGGCGCTTTACAATACGAGGTTATTCAGTATCGTCTTGAACATGAATATGGAGCAAAATGCACCTATGAAAACTTTCCAGTATATAAAGCCTGCTGGGTAGCACCCAAAGACCCTAAAAATGATGAATTTAAAGAATTCAAGAGGGTTAAACAGAAATTTTTGGCTAAAGACAAAACAGGTCAGTTAGTTTTTCTTGCCGACTCACAATTCTCTTTACAAATGACCCAACAAAAATACCCAAGTGTTATACTGAAATTCACTTCTGAATTCGAGTAATTACCTAAATTTTTAAAGTATAAAAAAAATCCCGTGATTTTCATCACGGGATTTTTTGTTTATGCTTCTCCTGTAGGCCCAAAATTTATTGGGATTGGAGTTTGTTCGTAATCCTTGATAGTTCCATGTGCTTTTTCAAACCTGCTGACATTATCATTTAATGCTTTTAAAAACTTTTTAGCGTGCTGAGGAGTAAGAACTATTCTACTCTTCACCTTCGCTTTCGGAGCTCCCGGCATCATACTAATAAAATCAACTACAAATTCTGATACAGAATGATTTATAATTGCCAAATTAGAATAAATTCCTTCAGCAGTTTTTTCATCCAATTCTATATTAATTTGTTTTTGGTTTTGATCACTCATTAAAAACTATTTTTTAGAATTTAAATTCCTCTTTACGAGCCATGATTTCATCATACTCTTCTTTAGAACCAACAATAATACTATCGTAATCTCTCATACCTGTACCTGCAGGAATTTTATGTCCTACAATTACATTTTCTTTCAAGCCTTCTAAATCATCAACCTTACCAGCTACTGCCGCCTCGTTTAATACTTTAGTTGTCTCTTGGAAAGATGCTGCAGAAATAAATGATTTAGTCTGTAATGAAGCACGAGTAATACCTTGTAGTATTGGCGTTGCTGTTGCAGCAATCGCATCTCTAGCTTCAACTAAAGCTTTATCATTTCTTCTAAGTACAGAGTTTTCATCTCTTAACTGACGAGCTGATATAATTTGGCCCGCTTTTAAGTTATCAGAATCTCCTACTTCAACAACAACTTTCTTTCCGAAAATTTCATCATTTTCCGTGATAAAATCATCTTTATGAGCTAATTGATTTTCTAAGAAGATAGTATCTCCTGGATCTTGAATTCTAACTTTACGCATCATTTGACGTACTACTACCTCAAAATGCTTATCATTAATTTTCACTCCTTGTAAACGGTATACTTCTTGAACTTCGTTCACTAAGTATTGTTGTACCGCTGAAGGACCTTTAATTGCTAAGATATCCTCTGGAGTAATTGATCCATCAGAAAGTGGCATACCAGCACGTACATAATCGTTTTCCTGTACTAATATTTGATTAGAAAGTTTTACTAAATACTTTTTAACCTCACCTAATTTAGACTCAATAATAATTTCTCTGTTACCTCTTTTGATTTTACCGAAAGAAACAACACCATCAATTTCTGAAACAACAGCTGGGTTTGAAGGGTTACGAGCCTCAAATAACTCGGTAACTCTTGGAAGACCACCTGTAATATCCCCAGATTTAGCAGATTTACGTGGAATCTTAACAAGGATTTTACCTTCTTTTATCTTCTCGCCATTATCTACCATAATGTGCGAACCTACTGGTAAGTTATATGAACGTAATACTTCATCTTTACTATTCATAATAAGTAAAGTTGGTATTAATTTCTTATTTCTAGATTCTGAAATTACTTTCTCTTGGAAACCAGTTTGTTCATCAATCTCTACTTGGTAAGTAACACCTTGATCAATATTTTCATAAGCAATCTTACCCGGGAATTCAGAAACTATAACTCCGTTATATGGATCCCACTGACAAATTACTTCGTCTTTTGCAACTTTAGCACCATTCTTAACGAATAATTGAGATCCGTAAGGAATGTTGTTTGTACTTAAAACAATACCTGTTTTTGCATCGACAACTTTAATTTCTGATGTTCTAGAAATAACAATCTCAGATGCATTACCATCGTTATCAGTAGAAGTAACAGTTCTTAAATCTTCAATTTCCGCAATACCGCCAAATTTTGCAGCAAGCTTATTATCTTCAGAAATGTTTCCTGCGATACCACCCACGTGGAAAGTACGCAATGTTAACTGAGTTCCAGGCTCACCAATTGATTGTGCAGCAACAACACCAACAGCCTCACCTCTTTGTACCATTTTATTGGTTGAAAGGTTTCTTCCGTAGCATTTACCACAAATTCCTTTTGATGCCTCACAAGTTAATGCTGAACGTACTTCAATTTTTTCAATTGGAGACGCTTCTACAACTTTAACATCAGCTTCTAATATTTCTTGTCCAGCTCTTAAGATCAACTCCTCAGTTAAAGGATTATAAACATCATGTAAAGAAACTCTACCTAATATTCTTTCTCCTAAAGACTCAACAATTTCTTCATTTTTCTTTAATGCTTCAACTTCAATACCTCTTAAAGTACCACAATCTTCAGTATTAATAATAACATCTTGAGAAACATCTACTAAACGACGTGTTAAGTAACCTGCATCCGCCGTTTTTAAAGCCGTATCTGCAAGACCCTTACGAGCACCGTGTGTTGAAATGAAGTATTCAAGAATTGAAAGACCTTCCTTAAAGTTAGAAAGAATTGGGTTTTCAATAATCTCTCCCCCACCTGCTGTAGATTTTTTAGGCTTAGCCATTAATCCACGCATACCTGTTAACTGACGGATTTGTTCCTTAGAACCCCTCGCACCAGAATCAAGCATCATATACACCGAGTTAAATCCTTGTTGGTCTTCACGAATACGTTTCATTGCCAACTCAGTTAGCATTGCATTTGTAGAAGTCCAAACATCAATAACTTGGTTATAACGTTCGTTATTTGTAATTAGACCCATGTTATAGTTGGTCATAATTCCATCAACTTGTCCGTTAGCATCAGCAATCATTTCATGCTTTTCTGGTGGAATAATAATATCCCCTAAGCTAAATGAAAGACCACCTTTGAAAGCGAACTCATAACCCATGGTTTTAATCTTATCTAAGAAATCTGCAGTAGTAGGTACATCTGTAACCTCAAGAATTCCACCAATGATATCTCTTAAAGATTTTTTATTCAATACAACGTTTATGTATCCTGCTTTTTCAGGAACCATTCTATTGAATAAAACTCTACCTACAGTTGTTGGAATAATTTTATAAACCAACTCACCTGCTTCATTGAAATCTTTTGCTCTAACTTTTACGCCAGCGTTAAGATCAACCATACCTTCATTAAAAGCAATTACAACTTCTTCTGAAGAATAGAAAGTTAACCCCTCACCTTTTACAGGCACTTCTGGTGTAGATTTACGCTCTTTGGTCATATAGTAAAGACCCAAGACCATATCCTGAGATGGTACCGTAATTGGTGAACCATTTGCAGGGTTTAATATATTGTGAGATGCCAACATTAACAATTGACATTCTAAGATAGCTTCTGGTCCTAATGGTAAATGCACCGCCATTTGATCTCCATCGAAATCCGCATTAAATGCAGTACAAACTAATGGATGTAAACGAATAGCTTTACCTTCAATTAACTTAGGTTGGAATGCTTGGATTCCCAAACGGTGTAACGTAGGAGCCCGGTTTAACAAAACAGGGTGACCTTTTAAAACATTTTCAAGAATATCCCAAACTACAGGCTCTTTCTTATCTATAATCTTCTTAGCAGACTTTACTGTTTTTACAATACCTCTTTCAATCAGTTTACGGATTACAAAAGGTTTGTAAAGCTCAGCAGCCATATCTTTAGGAAGACCACATTCAAATAATTTTAATTCTGGTCCAACAACAATTACAGAACGTGCTGAATAATCCACACGCTTACCAAGTAAGTTCTGACGGAAACGACCTTGTTTACCTTTTAAAGAATCTGAAAGAGACTTTAATGGTCTGTTTGATTCTGTTTTAACAGCAGAAGCTTTTCTTGTGTTATCAAATAAAGAATCTACAGATTCTTGAAGCATACGCTTCTCGTTTCTAAGAATAACCTCAGGAGCTTTTATCTCAACTAATCTTTTAAGACGGTTGTTACGGATAATTACTCTTCTGTAAAGATCATTTAAATCTGATGTTGCAAAACGACCACCATCTAAAGGAACTAGAGGACGTAATTCTGGTGGAATAACTGGGATTACTTTCATAATCATCCACTCAGGTCTGTTTTCTCGATTTTCTTGAGACTCTCTTAAAGATTCAACAACTTGAAGTCTTTTTAAAGCTTCTGTTTTACGTTGCTTAGAAGTTTCAGTATTCGCTTTATGTCTTAATTCATATGAAAGCTCATCTAAATCTATACGAGCTAAAATATCAATTAAACACTCTGCACCCATTTTAGCAATAAACTTATTTGGGTCTGTATCTTCTAAATATTGATTTTCTACTGGAACTGATTCCAATATATTTAGGTATTCTTCTTCAGTTAAGAAATCCATTTTATTGATTTCTTCACCTTCTGGACCTTTTGCAATACCTGGTTGAATTACAACATAACGCTCATAATAGATAATCATGTCTAATTTCTTAGAAGGTAATCCTAATAAGTATCCAATTTTGTTAGGTAACGAACGGAAATACCAGATATGAGCAACAGGTACTACCAAATTAATGTGACCAACTCTATCTCTACGTACTTTCTTTTCTGTAACCTCTACACCACAACGGTCACAAACGATTCCACGATAACGAATTCTTTTGTACTTACCACAAGCACATTCATAATCCTTTACAGGACCAAAAATACGCTCACAAAAAAGACCGTCACGCTCTGGTTTGTGCGTTCTATAGTTAATAGTTTCTGGCTTTAAAACTTCTCCCCTTGATTCCGCCAAAATAGATTCTGGTGAAGCCAATCCAATTGAAATTTTATCGAACCTTTTTATTGTGTTATTATCTCTTTGTCTAGCCATAACAATATGGTGATGATAAATTAAATTTGTGTTACTAAATAGTGTCTCTTTAAAAACCTATTACTACTACTCTTCAAGTCTAATATCTAAACCTAATCCTTTAAGTTCATGCATTAATACATTGAAAGATTCTGGTAAACCAGGTTCTGGCATTGTTTCTCCTTTAACGATTGCTTCGTACGTTTTAGCTCTACCTACAACATCATCAGATTTAACTGTTAATATTTCACGTAAAGTAGCAGAAGCACCGTAAGCTTCAAGTGCCCAAACTTCCATCTCTCCAAAACGCTGACCACCAAATTGTGCTTTACCACCTAGAGGTTGTTGCGTTATTAATGAGTATGGTCCGATAGAACGAGCGTGCATTTTATCATCTACCATGTGTCCTAATTTCAACATGTAAATGACACCAACTGTTGCAGGTTGATCAAAACGTTGTCCTGTTCCACCATCGTAAAGATAGGTATGTCCAAATCTTGGTATTCCAGCTTCGTCTGTAAAGCCGTTAATTTGATCAAGAGTAGCACCATCAAAAATTGGTGTTGCATATTTCTTGCCTAATTTAAGACCTGCCCAACCAAGAACAGTTTCATAAATTTGACCAATGTTCATACGAGATGGTACACCTAATGGATTTAATACAATATCAACTGGTGTTCCATCTGCTAAGAAAGGCATATCTTCATGACGAACAATTCTAGAAACAATACCCTTGTTTCCGTGACGTCCTGCCATTTTATCCCCTACTTTAAGCTTACGTTTTTTAGCAACATAAACTTTAGCCAATTTCATAATACCAGCTGGTAATTCATCACCCACAGAAATAGTAAACTTATCTCTTCTTAAGTTACCTTGAAGATCATTAAGCTTAATTTTATAATTGTGTAACAAATCTGCAACTAAAGTATTTGTATCCTTATCTGTTGTCCAACTACCACCTACAAGGTGAGCAAAATCATCAACAGCATTAAGCATTTTCATGGTATATTTCTTTCCTTTAGGAAGTACTTCTTCACCAAGATCATTTAATACTCCTTGAGAAGTTTTACCATTTACCAAGTTGAATAACTTCTCAACTAAGATATCTTTTAATTGTTGGAATTTAACTTCGTATTCTAACTCTAATTTAGAAATAGCTTCTTTATCTTCTGAACGTTTTCTCTTATCCTTAATAGAACGTGAGAATAATTTTTTATCGATAACCACACCTCTTAATGAAGGCGAAGCTTTTAAAGATGCATCTTTTACGTCTCCAGCTTTATCACCGAATATAGCACGTAATAATTTTTCTTCAGGAGTTGGATCAGATTCTCCTTTTGGCGTAATCTTACCAATTAAAATATCACCAGGCTTTACTTCAGCACCAATACGTATCATACCATTTTCATCAAGGTCTTTTGTAGCCTCTTCTGAAACGTTTGGTATATCGTTTGTTAATTCCTCAGCACCTAATTTTGTATCTCTAACTTCCAAAGAATATTCATCTACATGGATAGAAGTAAAAATATCTTCACGAACAACTTTTTCAGAAATTACAATAGCATCCTCAAAGTTATATCCTTTCCAAGGCATGAAGGCAACTTTTAGGTTTCTACCTAAAGCTAATTCTCCATTTTCTGTAGCATATCCTTCACAAAGAACTTGGCCTTTTTTAACTTTATCACCTTTTCTTACGATAGGTTTTAAATTAATGCTTGTTCCTTGGTTAGTTTTTCTAAATTTAACTAATTCGTAAGTTTTTGAATCTTCTTCAAAACTTACCATACGCTCCTCATCAGTTCTATCATACTTGATAGTAATGATTTGAGAATCTACGTATTGGATAACTCCATCTCCTTCAGCATTAATCAATACTCTAGAATCCGAAGCTACTTGGCGTTCCAAACCAGTACCAACAATTGGTGCTTCTGGTCTTAATAATGGAACAGCCTGACGCATCATGTTTGACCCCATCAAGGCACGGTTCGCATCATCATGTTCCAAGAATGGAATTAACGATGCAGAAATAGATGCAATTTGATTTGGCGCAACGTCAGTATAATGAATTTCAGCAGGATCTACAACTGGGAAATCCCCCTCTTCTCTAGCAATAACTTTCTCAGCAGTAATATTTCCTTTTTCATCCATTGGAATGTTTGCTTGCGCAATTTTCATTCCTTCCTCTTCTTCTGCACTTAAGTAGCTAAAGTTTTCAATATCAACTTTACCATTTTCTACTTTTCTGTATGGTGTCTCAAGGAATCCCATAGAATTCACTTTAGAGAATACTGAAAGTGAAGAAATAAGACCAATGTTTGGACCTTCAGGAGTTTCAATTGGGCAAAGTCTACCATAGTGTGTATAGTGAACGTCACGTACTTCGAAACCAGCTCTTTCTCTAGATAAACCACCTGGTCCAAGAGCTGATAATCTTCTCTTGTGTGTAATCTCGGCTAATGGATTCGTTTGATCCATAAATTGAGATAATTGGTTTGTTCCAAAGAATGAATTAATTACTGAAGATAATGTCTTAGCATTAATCAAATCAATTGGTGTAAACACTTCGTTATCACGTACATTCATACGCTCACGAATAGTTCTAGCCATACGAGCTAAACCTACACCAAACTGCTGAGATAATTGCTCACCCACAGTTCTAACACGGCGGTTAGATAAGTGATCAATATCATCAATTTCAGCCTTAGAGTTAATAAGCTCAATTAAATATTTGATAATAGTTATGATATCTTCTTTAGTCAAGACTTGCTTGTCCATTCCAATATCTAAACCTAATTTTTTGTTCATTCTATAACGACCAACTTCACCTAAGTTATAACGTTGATCAGAAAAGAATAATTTATCAATAATACCTCTTGCTGTTTCCTCATCTGGCGGTTCAGCATTACGTAATTGACGGTATATGTGTTCTACAGCCTCTTTTTCAGAGTTTGTAGGATCTTTTTGTAATGTATTGTGAATAATACCATAATCTGATTGAGCAGCACTTTCTTTATGCAAAAGAACTGTTTTCACATCAGCATCAACTATTTGCTCAATGTGCTCTTTTTCTAGAATAGTATCACGATCTAAGATAATCTCATTTCTTTCAATAGAAACCACCTCACCAGTATCTTCATCAACGAAATCTTCGTGCCATGTATTCAAAACTCTAGCAGCTAATTTACGTCCTAGTACTTTTTTCAGTCCTGCTACCGAAACCTTAACCTCTTCAGAAAGATCGAAGATTTCTAAAATATCCTTATCACTTTCAAAACCAATAGCTCTAAAAAGTGTAGTAACAGGTAATTTTTTCTTTCTATCAATATAAGCGTACATAACGCCATTGATATCTGTTGCAAATTCTATCCAAGATCCTTTAAAAGGAATTACTCTTGCAGAATATAACTTAGTTCCATTTGCATGGAATGATTGTCCAAAGAATACACCTGGAGATCTATGTAACTGTGAAACAACTACACGTTCGGCACCATTTATAACAAAGGTACCACTAGGTGTCATGTAAGGAATAGTTCCTAAATAAACATCCTGTACAATAGTTTCGAAATCCTCATGTTCCGGATCAGTACAATATAATTTTAACCTTGCTTTTAGCGGAACGCTATGGGTAAGACCTCGCTCAATACATTCTTGTATTGAATAACGTGGTGGATCTATAAAATAATCTAAAAACTCTAATACAAACTGATTTCTTGTGTCTGTAATAGGAAAGTTTTCTTGAAAAGTATTATAAAGTCCTTCATCTCCCCTTTCGTCAGATTTAGTTTCAAGTTGAAAAAAATCTTGAAATGACTTAACCTGAATGTCCAAGAAATCCGGATAATTCGGGATATTCTTAGCGGATGCGAAATTTATTCTTTCAGTCTGATTTGTAAACATCAATGGACAAAATTTTGATTATGAATACTTACTTTAATATTGCATGTAGTTTATGGCTACATACATAAATAGGTTTAGGTCTAGCCACCAAAAGTGAAAAGACCTAAACCAAAAATAATATGGTTGCTTATATTATTTAAGCTCAACTTCTGCTCCTGCTTCTTCCAATGATTTTTGAATTCCTTCAGCTTCATCTTTAGAGATACCTTCTTTAATAGCTTTTGGTGCGCTATCAACGATATCTTTAGCTTCTTTTAAACCTAAACCAGTTAATTCTTTAACTAATTTTACAACTGCAAGCTTAGATGCTCCAGCAGCTTTCAAGATAACATCAAATTCTGTTTTCTCTTCAGCAGCTTCGCCACCAGCAGCAGCTCCACCAGCAGCAACTGCAACAGCAGCAGCAGCAGGCTCAATACCATACTCATCTTTTAATATATTAGCTAATTCATTAACCTCTTTTACAGTTAAGTTAACTAATTGTTCTGCGAAATCTTTTAAATCTGCCATTTTTCTATCGTTTAATAAAATTTTAAAATATAATTGTTTTTAGTGCGTACGTTTTATTTCTCTGATAAAGTTTTAAGTATACCAGCAAGTTTACCACCACCAGACTTAAGACCAGAAATAACATTCTTAGCCGGAGACTGAAGTAACATGATAATATCACCAATAACTTCTTCTTTAGATTTGATATTAACTAGAGCCTCTAATTGATTATCACCAATATAAACTGCTTCTTCAACAAAAGCACCTTTTAATAATGGTTTATCTTTAGTTTTAGCTCTGAAAGTCTTAATCAATTTTGCAGGTCCATTAGCTGTTTCTGCAAACATTAAAGAAGTACTACCTTTAAGAACTCCTGGAAGATCCCCGAAGTCTTTTTCAGATGCATTCATTGCTTTTGCAAGCAATGTATTTTTAACTACGGCTAATTTTATATTAGCCTTAAAGCAAGCTCTTCTTAAATCAGAAGTTGTTGCTGCGTCTAAACCAGAAATATCTGCTAAGTAAACTGTTGAAGCATTACCTAATTGCGCAGTTAAATCTTCTATTACGTTTAATTTTTCTTCTCTTGTCATCTTAATACGAATTAAACTGATTTAGTATCTAATTGCACACTAGGACTCATAGTACTAGACATGAAAATACTTTTAATATATACACCTTTTGCCGCAGTTGGCTTTAACTTGTGTAAAGTATCAATAAGTTCTTTTGCATTTTCTTGGATTTTATCTGCTGAAAATGAAACTTTTCCAATTGCTGCGTGAACAATACCAGTTTTATCAACTTTGAAGTCAATTTTACCTGCCTTTACTTCAGCTACAGCTTTTGCAACATCCATAGTTACTGTTCCAGTTTTTGGATTCGGCATTAAACCTCTTGGCCCTAAAACTCTACCTAAAGGTCCTAATTTACCCATAACACTTGGCATTGTGATAATAACATCAACATCTGTCCAACCGTTTTTTATTTTATCCAAATACTCATCTAACCCTACAAAATCAGCTCCGGCTTCTTTAGCCTCAGCTTCTTTATCTGGTGTTACTAAAGCAAGAACTTTTACGTCTTTACCTGTACCATGAGGCAAGGTAACTACACCACGTACCATTTGATTAGCTTTTCTAGGATCAACCCCTAAACGAACAGCTATTTCAACAGACGCGTCAAATTTTGCTTTTGTTATCTCTTTTACTAAAGCTGACCCTTCTTTTAAAGAATAGATTTTATTCTTATCTATCTTAGAAAGCGCTTCTTTTTGATTTTTTGTTAATTTTGCCATTATAAATGCTTTTTAAGAATTAAAAAGGTCTTGTTCCTGAAACTTTTAAACCCATAGATCTTGCTGTTCCAGCCACCATGCTCATTGCAGACTCTATTGTAAATGCATTTAAATCTACCATTTTGTCTTCAGCAATAGTTTTAATTTGATCCCAAGAAACGTTACCGTTTTTTACACGGTTAGGCTCGCCAGATCCCTTTTTAATCTTAGCCGCTTCCATAAGCTGAACTGCCGCCGGCGGTGTCTTTACAACGAAGTCAAACGACTTATCCTTGTATACGGTGATAGCAACAGGTAATACTTTACCTTGTTTGTCCTGTGTACGTGCATTAAATTGCTTACAGAACTCCATGATGTTAACACCGGCAGCACCTAAAGCGGGTCCAACCGGTGGCGATGGATTCGCTGCACCTCCCCTAACTTGTAGTTTAACTACTTTACTTATTTCTTTTGCCATTGTTTAAAATTAAATTCTATTGTGTTTATTGGAAGCAACACAATATTTTATGTAACAGTTCTTATTTATTATACTTTTTCAACTTGCATATAACTTAACTCTAATGGTGTTTTTCTTCCGAAAATTTTAACCATTACCTCAAGTTTGCGTTTTTCTTCATTAATTTTTTCAACGGTTCCGTTAAAACCATTAAAAGGCCCATCAATAACTTTAACTGTTTCTCCCATTACAAATGGTATAGCTACATTATCTGTAGTCACAGTTAACTCATCAACTTTACCTAACATTCTATTTACCTCAGATTTTCTAAGTGGCACAGGATCTCCTCCTTTTGTTTCACCTAAAAAGCCAATAACATTTGTTATTGAACGTATAACATGCGCCATTTCACCTCCAAGGTTTGCCTTAACCATAATGTAACCAGGAAAATAAACTCTTTCTTTATTTATTTTCTTACCATTACGTATTTGCACAACCTTTTCTGTAGGCACTAATACATCTTCTAAATAATCTGAAAATCCTAACCTCGCAACTTCAGCCTCAATATAGCCTTTGATTTTATTTTCTTGACCACTTACAGCCCTAACTACGTACCATTTTTTTTCCAATATTTCTGACATAGGGAGCGCTTTTTAATTTATTAATTTCTCAAAATAGATTTTAATCAAACTACTAAAAAGGCTATCCACACCCCAGGTCGCCAATGCGAACAAAATAGAAAATACAGCTACAATTACCATTAGATTAGAAGCTTCCGCTTTTGTCGGTAATGTAATATTAGTTCTAAGTTCTTCTATGGATTCCTTGATATATGTTAACATGCTGCGAAAGATTTAACTTTATAATTTGAAAAAGATTTTAGAAACCAAAGTTTCTACTTCACTTCTTTCTTGTTTTGCACGGGAGGAGAGACTCGAACTCCCGACACCTGGTTTTGGAGACCAGTGCTCTACCAACTGAGCTACACCCGTTTATATTTACATCGAAAGGTATCCGCAATAAGCGGACACCCTCAATGAAAATACTTTAATATAATCTTATAGTGATTAATCTAAAATCTCAGTTACCTGACCTGCACCTACAGTTCTACCACCTTCACGGATAGCGAAACGTAAACCAACATTCAATGCAATTGGAGATAATAAATCAACAGTAATAGTAAGGTTATCACCTGGCATTACCATTTCAACACCTGCAGGTAAATTAATTGTACCCGTAACGTCTGTTGTTCTTACGTAGAACTGTGGACGGTAGTTGTTATGGAATGGTGTGTGACGACCACCTTCTTCTTTTTTAAGAACATAAACCTCAGCCTTAAATTTAGCATGTGGCTTAACTGAACCTGGCTTACAGATTACCATACCTCTTTTTATTTGAGATTTTTCAATACCTCTTAATAAAAGACCTACGTTATCACCAGCTTCACCTCTATCTAATATTTTACGGAACATTTCAACACCTGTTACAGTAGATGTTAATTTCTCAGCACCCATACCAATGATCTCAACAGGATCTCCAGTATTAGCAACACCAGTTTCTATACGACCAGTTGCAACAGTACCACGACCAGTAATCGTGAATACATCTTCAACAGGCATTAAGAAAGGCTTATCAACATCTCTTTGTGGTAATTCGATCCAAGAATCAACAGCTTCCATTAAAGACATAACCGTATCAACCCATTTTTGCTCACCATTTAAAGCACCTAATGCTGAACCTGCAATTACAGGACCATTATCACCATCATACTCATAGAAAGAAAGCAATTCTCTAACTTCCATCTCAACAAGCTCTAACAACTCCTCATCATCAACCATATCCACTTTATTCATGAATACAACCATTCTAGGAATACCAACCTGACGACCTAAAAGTATGTGCTCACGAGTTTGTGGCATTGGACCATCAGTAGCAGCAACAACAAGAATAGCACCATCCATCTGAGCAGCACCAGTTACCATGTTCTTTACGTAATCCGCGTGACCTGGACAGTCAACGTGTGCGTAGTGACGGTTAGCTGTAGAATACTCTACGTGTGATGTATTAATTGTGATACCTCTTTCTTTTTCTTCCGGTGCATTATCAATTGAATCGAAACTTCTCATTTCAGATAATCCCGCGTTTGCCAAAACTGTTGTTATAGCGGCAGTCAATGTAGTTTTACCGTGATCTACGTGTCCGATAGTACCGATGTTTAAATGCGGTTTAGAACGATCAAATGTTGCCTTAGCCATGTTTATTGAATTTTAATCTTAGTTTATATTAGTGTACAATTTATGCCTTAATTGAGCCAATGATGAGATTTGAACTCATGACCTCTTCCTTACCAAGGAAACGCTCTACCCCTGAGCTACACCGGCCTGTCTGAGTTCAAAGTCAATTACTAACGATTAAACCCAAAAAAACAACCTTATACTCAAGGTTTAAATTAGAGCGGGAGACCGGGTTCGAACCGGCGACATTCAGCTTGGAAGGCTGACGCTCTACCAACTGAGCTACTCCCGCAATTATTTGTAGATTTTATAAAAAATCACACAAATGTATTCATTTCAATATTTCAAAAAATAAAAACAACAAAAAAAATTATTGTTTTTTCAAAATTCTATATAACTCAAAAAAGCTACAAGAATCTTTCAGTGGGGAGAGCAGGATTCGAACCTGCGAAGACGTAGTCAGCAGATTTACAGTCTGCCCTCGTTGGCCGCTTGAGTATCTCCCCAAACCATATTTTAAAGAACTTAAGAGCCGATAGAGGGACTCGAACCCACGACCTGCTGATTACAAATCAGCTGCTCTAGCCAGCTGAGCTACATCGGCTTTTATACTTTTTTTGGCTTAAAAAAAGTCCGCTATTTCTAACGGACTGCAAATGTAGATATATTTTTATTTAAACAAAATATTTTTTGATAAATTTTTATGCATTTGCCTTTAATTTTTCTTTTCTCTTTACCAACTGTCTTTTCAAAGCATCGCAAGCGGTATCAATCGCCTCTTCAAAAGACTTACATTGTTTTTTTACAATAAATTCATTCTTAGGCACATAGACTTTTATTTCTACAATTTTATTCTCTTTCGCACTAGTTTTTTCCACTTTTAGAAAAACATCGGAGCTAATTACCTTATTATAATACTGATCTAACTTATTTAATCGATTTTGAACAAAACTTATTAAATTTCCGTCTGCATTAAAATTTACTGTTTGGGCATTTACTTTCATAGAATAAAAATTAAAAGTTATACAATCATATAAAAAACTTACTGCTTTTTTATATTTCTAGGGTGTGCCGTCAAATGAACCTTCTTCAACTCTGCAATACTATTATGCGTATATACTTGGGTTGACGCCAAACTGGAATGTCCAAGCAATTCTTTTACCGAGTTTAGATCCGCTCCTTTATTTAACAAATGCGTTGC
Source organism: Cellulophaga tyrosinoxydans (assembly GCF_900176415.1). GTDB lineage: Bacteria > Bacteroidota > Bacteroidia > Flavobacteriales > Flavobacteriaceae > Cellulophaga > Cellulophaga tyrosinoxydans. The sequence continues at coordinate 28,474 of NZ_FWXO01000001.1, forward strand.
AAAAGTATGCCTTAGTATATGAGGACTCTTCTTTACCTTTGAGGACACTATACTAAAATAATGATTTATAATCCTATAAACAAGAGTTTCGTAAATTATACTCCCACTTTTCGTTAAAAACACAAGTTCCTCTTTTGAGTCACCCAAAACACTTTCTCTTAGCTCTAAATAAACTTTAAATAATTCAATAACCCGATCCAACAAAGGAACAATTCTTTCTTTATTCCTTTTACCCAATACACGCATATTGGACTGATGCAAATCTAAATTAACAAGCTTAAGCCCTACAAGCTCAGCTCTTCGAATACCAGTAGTATATAATAGCTCTATGATTAACTTATCACGAATTCCTTCAAAATCATCAGTAAACGGGATTTTAGACAAAACTTGATCCATTTCATTTTCTGAAAATGGAATTTCAACTTTCTTTTCCGTTTTTAAGGCCTTATGTTTAGCTAATGGATTTATTGTTATCACTTCTATTTTAAGTAAAAACTTGTAGTATGCTTTTAGAGAAGCTATTTTTCTATTAATAGTACGATTAGAAATTTTAGCATTCACTAATGAAATTATCCAATTTCTAATAATGCTATAATCCACATTATCAACATCATCACGATCAAAAGAAACCTTGTAGAATTCAGAAAACTCCAGCAAATCTTTTTCATAGGCTTGAGTGGTATTTACTGAATATTTTTTCTCTAAAGATAAGTATGTAATAAACGAAGCTATGCTCATAGCATAAAGTTACTAAAGTATAATGAGCTAAACACTAAATATAAAGCATAAAAAAAGCCCTACTTAGTAGGGCTTTTTTATATCTATAACACAAATATTATATTTCCTCTTGATCTCTCAAGCCTTGAATATAATGTGCCTTTTGAATCTGCGCTCTGCGCTCTACAGAAGGCTTTGTGAATTGCTGACGCTTTCTTAATTGACGCATTGTTCCTGTTCTATCAAACTTACGCTTGAAACGCTTTAATGCTCTATCGATGTTTTCTCCTTCTTTTATTGGTATAATTAACATGGGCTACAACCTCCTCTCTTTAATGATTAAGGGTGCAAATATAATAACTAATTATATTTAAACAACCTATTGAGTAAAAAATATTTAACTTTTTTAATTCAGGGTATTTACTAATCAATACAACACCTAACTATTAACTGGAATTTCCTTTGGGGCATATTCCTTTTTATCAATAATAATTTTAGCTAAGATTTCTCTTAATATCTCTGAAGTACCCCCACCTATTGGCCCCAATCTACTATCTCGCAGCAATCTTGCCAAAGGATAATCTTCCATATAACCATATCCTCCTAAAAACTGAAGACATTCATAAATCACTTCATCGGCCATTTTGGTCGACTTCAATTTAGAAATAGTAGCTTCCTTCACCACATATATTCCCTTATCTAATTTTGAGGCCACCATGTAATTATACTCTCTACACAGCTCTAAATCTGCATAACAGTCTACTAAACGATGTCTTAAGGCTTGATATTTATCTAGTGATTTACCAAATGCATGTCGCTCTGTCATATATTGCAAGGTATATTCTAAAGCATATTCTGTTCTAGCATGGGCATTAATACCCATAATCAAACGCTCCAATGCAAAATGTTCCATTATATAAGAAAATCCACTATTCTCCTCCCCCATTAAATTTGATGCAGGAATTTCCACATTATCAAATGCAATTTCACCCGTATCCGATGCGCGCCAACCCAATTTATTTAATTTTGTAGCAGTTACTCCTTTAGAATTCTTATCTACTAAAAAAATACTAATCCCTTTATTTTTAAGTTCTGGATTGGTCTTGGCAGCAACTATCATATAATCGCAATAGACACCATTAGTGATAAATGTTTTGGAGCCATTAAGAATATAGCTATCACCTTTTTTAACAGCTGTTGTTCTCATGCCCGCCACATCACTACCACCAAATGGCTCTGTAATACACAGACAACCAATTTTTTCACCTAATACACTAGGGGTTAAGTATTTTTTCTTTAAATCTGCACTTGCTTCTTTGTTTAAATGAGTCATTGCTAAATACGCATGAGCCCACATTGCAGCAGCAAAACCTCCTGAATTTATTTTCTGAAGCTCTTCTAGAAAAATTACAGTATAAAACAAATCCAAACCTAATCCGCCGTCTTCTTCAGGAGTTGCAAGACCAAAATAACCCATCTCACCAAATTTTTCCCAAATAAAACGATCTATAGTTCCCGAGCTCTCCCATTTTTCTATATGTGGAACAACTTCTTTCTTTAAAAAATCTTTTAGACTTTCTCTAAACAATTGATGTTCTTCTGTGAAGTACATACTTTTCATAGCTTTTCTTTTAATGTCAAATATAATGTTATTCTATTAATTTTATCGGAAGGAAAACCTTCAATTTTTTTCAATTCATCAATAGATTTTATCTCACCAACCTGTTTTCTATAAGCTACAATATTAGAAGAGACTTGATAATTTAAATACACCAATTTTGATATTTCAGAAGCATTTGCCGTATTAACGTTGATTTTTACAATTTCCGGTTTTGTTTGAACCTTAAACTTCATAAGTACTTTTTGAGCCACTTCAGGTTTTAAACCATAAACATCGTACAGCTGATCCTCTATCAAAAAACCACCTAATCTATCGCGAAATTTTATAATACGTGTAGCTAATTTTTCTCCAATCCCATAAATTACTTTTAAATCTTGGGCTGAAGCTGTATTTAGATCTTTAACAGTATTTGTAACGTTTGGTTTCTTATTAAACTTAATAACATTAGCTTCAAATGATTTTTGAGAGTTTGTTGATTTCACCCATTCTGGAAACTTGAAATATGGCGCAATTTTTTGCAACAATGAATCGGATATTAAAGTAACATTCTGAAACTCCTCTGCTGAATTCACAAATTTATTTGAAGACCTATATAAATGAAGACGATCAATTTCTTGAGTTGACATCCCAAGTTTATACCCTCTGTAATCTGTTATATAATTAGGATTGAAAGGATATATTTTGAGTGAATCATTTTCCAGAGTCCTTTCTTTTAGGATATTTATTTGTTCTTGAGCCACACCATCAAGCTCAATTTTATTGGCTACAGAAGTAGATTCTTGAAAAATAGATGTTGAAAAAGCATAAACCAATTGTAGTAAAACAATAATGGCCAATAAAAAGAAAATCCCACTTCGTTCCTGTTTATTGAACTTAAAGTGGGATTTAAATTTATTCATGATTAATATTATTAATCTTCTATAGCATTATACTTTAGTTTAATTGCATCTAAATACCTGTATAACTGTTTTTTCACTACAGGGAATAGGAAGAACAATCCAACCATGTTAGGGAAAACCATTGCAAAAATCATTGCATCTGAGAAATCCCAAATAGATTTCATACTTGCTGCAGCACCAATTACTACGAAAGTCAAAAACAAAAATTTATAAACTAGATCTGCTGTTTTTCCTCTACCAAAAAGGAACTTCCAAGACTGTAAACCGTAATACGACCATGATATCATTGTAGACACTGCAAAAAGAACTACTGCAACCGTCAAGAAAATATTTGAATAAGGAATATATTCATGAAAAGCTTTAGAAGTAATTCCAGATCCTTCATATGGAAGCCCATCAATAAAAACAACTCCAGAACCGTCTCCACCATATTCAAAGTAACCTCCAAAATTAAAGATAATAATTACCAAAGCAGTCATTGTACAAATTATTACTGTATCAATAAAAGGCTCCAATAGCGCTACCAAACCTTCACTCGCAGAATATTTTGTTCGTACCGCTGAATGAGCAATAGACGCAGAACCTGCACCAGCTTCATTGGAGAACGCAGCTCTTTTAAAGCCTACAAGTAAAACACCAATTACACCTCCAACTCCAAAAGCCTTGGGATTAAATGCCTCAGTTACTATAAGTGAAATAGCATCATCTAAGAGTGAAAAATTAATTGCCATTATATACAAACAAGCTAAAATGTACAACAATGCCATAAATGGAACCACTTTTTCAGTAACCTGAGCGATCCTTTTAATACCACCGATTATAATGATCCCTACTAAAGTTGCTAGTACTAAACCTATAATTGCACCTGCGGCAGTGCTTTCAAAATTAAATAATTGTTTAATAACTACGGTAGCCTGGTTAGATTGTGCAGCATTACCGCCACCGAAAGAACCTCCAATACAGAATATTGAAAATATAACCGCTAATATCTTACCCAATGTTTTAAAACCTTTTTGCTTAAGACCTTTGCTTAAATAATACATTGGGCCACCATAAATAGTTCCGTCTTTGCCAACATCTCTAAATTGCACTCCTAATGTACATTCCACAAATTTAGTAGACATACCTAATAGTCCACATATAATCATCCAAAAAGTTGCTCCTGGACCACCAAGTGCAATAGCAAGTGCCACACCAGCAATATTACCATTACCTACAGTACCTGAAACTGCAGTTGCCAAGGCCTGAAAATGACTTACTTCACCATCTGAACTTTCATCTCTAATGGTATCTACTATATCGCCATCAATAGCTAAGTCAGAATTTACTAGTTCTTCAAGATGCTCCTCAATATCTACATTGGTTAAATCTTTACCTTGAGCTATCCCATCTTCTCCATAAAGCTCTTTAGCTCCATGCTTTTCAATATCTTCATACTTTCCACGAACTGTATTTATTGCTTTACCAAAATATTTAATATTTGGAAATCCAAAATATAAAGTAAAGAACAAAGCACTGGCAACCAATAAAACTAAAACAAATGGAATGTCTGGATCATGCCAGACATTAAAAAAGATAACATTAGAAAAGAAATCCGAAATTGGCTTAAAACCTTCATCAATTCTTTCATCTAAACCCTTTTCTTGAGCCGAGGAAATTATTGGAATTAAAATTGCAAAAATTGCAAGAAGTCTATGCTTCATAATAAATAGTTATTTGTTTTTATAATTAGTCTAGTCGGTAGCAATATCCTAAAAAAAATCTAGGCAATCAAGGATAATCTTTTAAATATGATTAAACGATATGAAACATCTGGTTTAATTTTCTTATTTGCTCTGGTCTGCCTAGCACAATAACCTTACTTTTTGGTTGTAAAATTAAATCGGCCTCAGGGTTTATAATATAATTTCCATCTGGCTCAATATAGCCTATAATAGTACAACCTGTTCTATTTCTTAAATCTAAATCTCTTATAGAATTACAATCTACTTGATCTGCAAAATCTTCTATTGCAACTTCTTCCAGATTGGTGGTATGTTCTCCCTCAACGGAAAGTTTATCCATGAAAGTAATTAAATCTGGCATTACAACTAAAGATGCCATATGGTCGCCTCCAATTTTATCTGGCATAATTACTTTATTGGCTCCAGCGAGTAATAACTTTTTTTGTGATGTAGCTAATGAAGCACGACTAATTATAAATAAATTTTTATTCATTTGTCTTGCAGATAACACTACAAATAAATTGGCTGCATCATCAGGCAAAGCAGTTATGAGGAACTTTGCTTTACTGATTCCTGCTTCGCTTAAAACCTCGTCATCATTAGCATCTCCTTCAACAAAAAGCAAATCGTTTTGATATCTTTCTATAATCTCTTTTTCCTTTTCGATAATGACAAAAGGCTTTTTAAATGCTTTTAAACGTTCTGAAGCCTGAATTCCATTTCTACCAAAACCGCAAACAATTACATGATTTGAGAGACTATTAATTTGATTTTTCACTTTTTTCTTTTTTAATAATTGTAAAGAATTTCTTCCTAAAACATATTCTGTAATAACTGAAATCGCGTAAGCAAAAATAAAAACACTTGCTATTATTAAAAATACTGTAAATATTTTTGATCCTGCATCTAGTGGGCGTACTTCTGAAAAACCAACGGTAGTAACCGTAATTATGGTCATATAAAAAGCATCTACCCAATCATAATTAGATAAATACCTATATCCTAGCACTCCAATGACTAGAATAAAAACCATTAAAAATATAGCAAGATAAAATTTTGACCTAAATAATCTTAACATAGTTTATAAATCAAAAACAGAGGTTCTTTTAGTGTATAACAAATCTTTAATTCTTAGCCAAAATGCCACAAACAAGTACAATGCAAATCCAAAACCCAAAGTAACAAAAGCCAGATATATAAAAGAGGTTCTCACCACTCTTGCTCTAATTCCTAAACGTTCTGCAATTCTTCTACAAACTTCAAAACCGTGTTTTTGAAAAAAGTATAAAATTGAATAAAAAAAATTCATGGTTTAAAATTAGTTATTTCCTTTTAATAAACTATTACCAATAGCGCATTCCAAGCATTTATTTTTTGAACAGTATTCATTATACAATTGCAATATAGATTGACTCTCCGCGGCATTAAGAATTTTAATATTTAAGTTTTTATATTTTTCTACAATACTATTTTGCTCTGCCCCTATTTGTGTTGCAATGTAAACAATCTCATCATCTATCTGCTTGCCTAAATATTTAGCATAATTAAATTTTAATGGAAGAATAGTGTTAATAATCACTAAATCTGTAAACTTTTTTGAAAGTTTCTTTTCACTTTTTTTCGAGGTTTTTTCAAAATTAAAATGGGTATTCCAATACGAACTAGCCGAAACATTAAAAAGACTATAAATATCTTCTACTGATTTAGCCTCTATGAGTTTGCTAAATAAATTATTATGTCTTGCATATACATTGGCGAATTGCGATAAACGAATTGTTGGAAAATTTGGAGGGCGCAGTTTAAAAAAACTTGGACATAACACTCCAGTATTATTTATCCCATATTTATGACTTAAATAGTCATATTCTTTTTTAAGAGAAAGATAATAAGCATCTAGCTTATCATCTTCCAATAATCCAGCGAGTCCAAATAGCAAACTCTCTAATTCATTCACATTTGCGCTTACTTTTCTAACAGTTGAAAATTTAAGTTGATGCGCAATACTTAAAAAGGAGTCCGCATTTATTTTAGAACCAAAATTTCTTAATAGCAGGGAAAAAAGCACTTGTTCCCAATCATTATTATACTTTTCTAATAACGTTACTACTAGTGCAGATTTCGACTCCAGTCGCTCAAAATACAAACGCTCTAACCAATTTTCAAAAATGAATTCGTCAATTTTGGCTAATTCACTTTCGCAATTAATAAATGTAATTGCTTTATTATTGAGTAAACTCTTATAGGATTCAACTAGCTCATGAGAAATGTAATTTTTTAGCTCTAATGTTGGAATCAACGAATTATCTCTTCTATACACAGAAACATCATCATCCCAAACTACATGTAAAATTACATTATCATAATTAGCATCCATCTCATGACCATGAACATACCAATCAGAAGAGTTTACATGTATTTCCACATTTCCAGCCCAAAGCTGATCTTTAATTTTTAATCGTGCATTAAAAAAATCAGGACCAGCTAATTTGTTATGTGATCCTAAGCTAATGATTTCAATAGATTCATTAGTGGTGGTTTTTAAATCTGCTAGTTCTAGTTTTTTATATTTCCAGATAAAATGAAGAAAATCTTCGCGCATTCTAAATCATAATTAAAATGCTTAAGATACATATTAAAAATAAAAAAGACTTTATTATCGAAAATTCGATAACAAAGTCCCTATACTAAATAAGTAATTATGTATTAGAAATTATTCTGCGATTTCGCCTTCCCAATTCATAAATCCACCTAATAAATTATACGCATTTTCAAAACCTGCATTATTCATAACTGCACAGGCCTGAGCACTACGTGCGCCAGAACGGCAATACACGTAGTAGTTTTTAGTTTTATCTAATTTCTCTAATTCATCTAAAAAACCTTGTCCTAAATGAATGTCTATGTTCTTAGCATTAGGTATGTACCCATTTTCTACCTCCTCTGGAGTTCGTACATCCAGTATAACTGCATTATCGTCATTCCCTAGTTGCGATACCCACTCGTCTTGATATAAATCTGCCATTTTTTTAATATTTAGTTGTCAAAAATAATGCTTTATTTCAATATTTCCTTGTGCTTCATTAAGAGTTTTTACGCAGTAGCTTTCACATTAATACTTTTAAAAACATTCCATAGATGAGGCGTTCTGACTTAATCGTAAATATTAACAAATATTTACAACTTAGATTTCAGGTTAAAATAAAAAATAACTATACATTTGTATATACAATTGTTGTATTGACATGAATGTTGAAAAAATCATAAAAACAGAAAAAGAAATTCCCTTAAAGCCAAGGACTTTAATTCATTTAAGCTTAGTGTGCAATAAAATGAATGAAATAACCACGGCTCAATTAAAACCCTTTGATGTGTCGTTACAACAATTTAATGTTTTAAGAATTTTACGTGGACAAAATGGAAAACCAGCGAATCTTAGTACACTAAACGAAAGAATGGTAACCAAAATGAGCAACACTACTAGGTTAGTAGATAAACTTATCACTAAAGGTTTTGTAGACAGGGTTACGTGTGAGAAAAATAGAAGAAAGGTTGATATAAATATAACAGCACTTGGCCAAAAAGCTCTTTTAGAAATGGATAATGCTATGAAAACTGCAGAAGAAGAAATACTTAAAAATTTAACTGAACAAGACTTAATCCAAATGAATAATCTTTTGGATAAATTTTAATAATTCACATGAGTACATATATTAACAGTTTAAACTGGCGCTATGCCACCAAAAAATTTGATGCAACAAAAAAAGTGTCTAATAAAGATCTTGATACCATTTTAGAAGCGGCATCGTTAACCCCTACTTCATATGGTTTGCAGCCTTTTAAAATTATCGTGATTGAAAATCCTGAAATAAGAGAAAAATTAAAACCCTTTGCGTGGGGACAGTCTCAAATTACAGAAGCGTCGCATTTAATAGCTATTGTTAACTTTACCACTTTTGGAGATGAGTTAATAGATGACTATTTAGCTAACATTGGTGCAACTAGAGGAATACCTACTGAAGGTTTGAAGGGTTATGCAGATTTCATGAAATCTAAATTAACTCCTTTAAGTGATGATCAAAAAGCAATTTGGACTGCAAAACAAACTTATATTGCGTTAGGTAATATTCTTTCAGCAGCCGCTGAATTAAAAATAGATACTTGTCCAATGGAAGGTTTTGATGCCAACGAGTTTAACAATATTCTTGGTCTTACAGATAAAAACTTAAACACTTCTGTGTTAATCTCTATTGGATATAGAGCAGAAGAAGACCAAACTCAGCATTACAAAAAGGTTAGAAAATCTAAAGAAAAATTAATTCAATACATATAAACAATTAACACTTTTAAAAATTACCATTATGAAAAAAGGCACATTAAGTATAGTATTCGCTTTAGTATTTGGAGCAGCAGCTTCAGCAACAACACCTATTGATGGTGAAAAAAAAGCCGTAAAAGTTAGCGAAAGCACAGTAACGTGGAAAGCCTACAAAGTAACTGGCTCACATACAGGAACTATTGCTCTTAAGGAAGGATCTTTAGTATTCGAAGGAGATAAATTAACTGGTGGTGAATTTGTTGTAGACATGACAACCATCAATACTACCGATTTAAAAGCAGGTGAAGGAAAAGAAAAATTAGATGGGCATTTAAATTCAGATGATTTTTTTAGTACTGCAACACATACTACATCAAAATTAGTTTTTACAAAAGTAAAAGCAACTGGTAAAAATTCTTACTCCGTGACTGGCGATCTTACCATAAAAGGTAAAACAGCTCCTGTAACTTTTGATGTTTCTGTATACGGAAGTAAAGCCACTGCTACTTTAAAGGTAGATAGAACTAAATATGACGTAAAATATGGTTCTGGAAGTTTCTTTGACAATTTAGGAGACAAAACGATCTATGACGAATTTGATTTAGTGGTAGATTTACAATTTTAAGCTAAGAAAAAGAAAATAATCACAAAACCTCACGAGCCTGTTATTTTGGCTTGTGGGGTTTATTTTTTTACAATTTCATGTTTGTAATCTTAAAAATGATTTCTATCTTTGAAGTCAATGAAAAATTTAACTGTAAATACTTGGTGGTGGAATAACTTACGAGAAATCGCGTGAGCAAAGCACCATTGTATTAAATTATATAAGGCTTGTCATCACGACAAGCCTTACTTATTTTATAGAAATAAAGATGAAATACCAACTTAAAACACATTTCAAAAAAATACTTGCCGACACTATTACACCAGTGAGTGTTTATTTAAAAATTCGCGATCGGTTTCCAAATAGTATTTTACTTGAGGGCAGTGATTACCACACAAATGATAATAGCTTTTCTTATATCTGTTGCAACCCCATTGCATCAATCAAAGTTGAAAACGAAATTATAACGCAGCAATTCCCTGATGGAACATCAGAAGAACTTGCTATTGATAAAACCACAGACGTTGTTTCAATCATAGAAAACTTCAGTAAAAGATTTGAAGCTGATGCGAGTAATTTCAAATTTATCGATAACGGTTTATTTGGTTATATGGCCTATGATGCAGTTCGGTACTATGAAGATGTAGCATTAACCAAAAAAGAAAATTCAGTAGCAATCCCCGATATATACTACGCGGTTTATAAAAATATAATTGCTATAAATCATTTTAAAAATGAGGCATATATTTTTTCTAACTGTTACAAATCTGAAAACAATATTCCTGAAATAGAACAAATACTTAATGTAAAAAACTTTGCTTCGTATAGTTTTAATTTGAACGGAGAAGTGGCATCAAACTTAGAAGATGAAGAGTTTAAAGAACATGTGAGACTTGCAAAGAAACATTGCCAAAGAGGAGATGTTTTTCAATTGGTATTGTCTCGTAGATTTTCACAAGGTTTTAAAGGCGATGAATTTAATGTATATCGTGCCTTACGGTCTATAAACCCATCACCTTATTTATTCTATTTTGATTATGGAAATTTTAAAATATTTGGCAGCTCGCCAGAAGCCCAACTAATAGTCAAAGATGGTTCTGCTGAGATTCACCCAATTGCTGGCACTTTTAAAAGAACGGGGAATGATGAACAAGATGCTATTCTCGCTAAAGAATTAACAGAAGATGGTAAAGAAAATAGTGAGCATGTAATGCTGGTAGACCTTGCCCGTAATGATTTAAGCAGAAATGGGAATATGGTAGAGGTTACCAATTATCGTGAAGTGCAATTCTTTTCTCATGTAATTCATTTAGTATCTAAAGTGGTGGGACGAAAGAAAAAAAACATTCCAACCATGAAAGTGGTTGCAGATACTTTTCCTGCTGGTACTTTAAGTGGAGCACCAAAACATATGGCCATGAAGCTTATTGAAAAATATGAAAAAACCAGTAGAGGGTATTACGGAGGCGCCATTGGTTTTATGGATTTTAAAGGCAACTTTAATCATGCCATTATGATAAGAACTTTCTTAAGTAAAAACCACAAACTGCATTATCAAGCAGGTGCCGGTATTGTTGCCGCATCAAGTCCTGAAGATGAATTACAAGAAACATATAACAAACTAGGGGCTTTAACAAAAGCTCTAGAAATTGCAGAGAACATATAACATGAAAAAGATATTAGTTATAGATAATTACGACAGCTTCACGTATAATTTAGTTCACTATTTAGAAGATCTAAATTGCGAAGTGATAGTAAAAAGAAACGATCAACTAACGCTTGAGGAGGTTGATTCTTTTGCTAACATAGTACTTTCTCCTGGTCCTGGCATACCCGATGAAGCTGGTTTATTAAAAGAAATTATAAGAACTTATGCGCCAACAAAGAAAATTTTCGGTGTTTGTTTAGGCCAACAAGCTATTGCCGAAGTTTTTGGAGGTTCATTAGTTAACTTAGACAAAGTATACCATGGTATTGCAACAAAAATCAATATAATTAAGGATGATGTACTATTTAAAGACTTACCAAGAGAAATTGAAGTTGGCCGTTACCACTCTTGGGTTGTAGACACTAATTTACCAGATACTTTAGTCGCAACTTCTTTTGATGAAAACGGACAAATAATGTCTTTGAGACACAAAACTTATGATGTTTCTGCTGTACAATTTCATCCAGAATCTGTGTTAACGCCACAAGGAAAAAAAATATTGGAAAACTGGTTAAATAACTAATTTTCATATCATTAAATCCTTAAAAAAGAAATTAAAACAAGTACTAGCTCCCTTTCAATTTGAAAGAATAAGAAATAGGAATTATGAAAGACACATTAAACAGACTAATAAATCATGATGTATTACCTAAAGAGGATGCAAAACGAATTCTAGTCAATATTGCAAAAGGTGATTATAATGCTAGCCAGATTGCAGCTTTTTTAACAGTATACATGATGCGCAGCGTAACTATTGACGAGTTAGAAGGTTTTCGTGATGCATTATTAGATTTGTGCTTAGCTGTAGATTTATCGGCCTATAACCCAATTGATTTATGCGGTACGGGTGGTGATGGCAAAGACACCTTCAATATTTCTACCTTGGCATCATTTGTAACAGCTGGAGCAGGAATAAAAGTGACAAAACACGGTAATTACGGTGTTTCATCTAAATGTGGAAGTAGTAATGTAATGGAATTTTTAGGGATCAAATTTAGTAGTGATGCTGGGTTTTTAGAAAAAACACTAGATGAAGCTGGCATTTGTGTTCTACATGCTCCCCTATTCCACCCTGCTATGAAAAACGTGGCTCCAATACGCAAAGAGTTAGCTGTTAAAACATTTTTTAATATGCTTGGGCCAATGGTGAATCCTGCGTTTCCTAAAAATCAAATGGTAGGAGTTTTTAATCTGGAATTAGCCCGTATGTATGGTTATCTATATCAAAACACAGATAAAAATTTTACAGTTTTACACGCTTTAGATGGGTATGACGAAATTTCACTAACAGGTAGCACAAAAACCATTTCTAACAAATCAGAAGGCATGATCAATCCATCAGATTTTGGTGTGCAAGCGGTTACTATGGAACAAATTGCTGGAGGTGACAGTATTGAAGAATCTGCCCAAATATTCTTAAATATTTTACAAGGGCGTGGTACAGAAGCACAAAACAATGTGGTATGTGCCAATGCAGGTATTGCAATAGCAACGGTGGAAAATTTAACTCCTATTGAAGGATTTGAAAAAGCAAAAGAATCGCTTTTAAGTGGTAAAGGATTAGCTGCATTAAAAAAGTTACAAGCACTTAGTGCACTATAAAGTTAGGTATGAATATTTTAGACAAAATAGTTTTCGACAAAGGTTTAGAAGTAAAGCTAAGAAAATCTTTAATTCCTGTTGCACAATTAGAGCAATCAGCGTTATTTAACAGACCAAAGAATTCTTTAGCAGCAGCATTACGAAATAGCAATTCGGGGATCATTGCCGAACACAAACGTCGATCACCCTCAAAATCCGTAATCAACCAAAATCTAAACGTTCAAGACGTTGCGACAGGTTATGAAAATGCAGGTGCATGCGGAATGTCAGTTTTAACCGATGCTAAATACTTTGGTGGTTCGTTAGATGATTTATTAATTGCCAGAGCTGCAACTAAATTTCCTTTACTTAGAAAGGAATTTATAATAGATGAATATCAGCTACTAGAAGCTAAAGCATATGGTGCAGATGTTATTTTATTAATTGCTGCCATATTAACAAAAACCGAAATTAAAAATTTATCTGAATTTGCAAAAAGCTTGAATTTAGATGTTTTACTTGAAGTACATAACGAAGAAGAGTTACAAAAATCTATCATGCCTAGTTTAGATATGCTTGGCGTAAATAACAGAAACTTAAAAACTTTTGAAGTAAGCTTAAACACCAGCAAATCATTATCAAAAATAATTCCTGATGATTTTGTAAAAGTTTCAGAAAGTGGAATAAGTACTATCGATGCCATACAAGATTTAAAACATTATGGATTCCAAGGTTTTTTAATAGGAGAAAATTTTATGAAAACTGATAATCCTGGTGAATACGCCAAAAAATTTATCCATGAATTAGAAGCTAAATAGTCAAATGACGGTTGATAAATACACCATAATAGATAAAGTTCCCACGACTTTGGAGCATCATGCCTTAAAGCTTAAAATTTGCGGCATGAAATTGAACACTGCGAATGTTGCTTCATTGCAGCCAGACTATTTAGGGTTTATTTTTTGGGAAAATTCGAAAAGAAATTACACAGGTTCCCTAGAAGCTATTCCTCATCAAATAATAAAGGTCGGCGTTTTTGTTGATGCAACAGTTGCAGAAATTAAGGAGAAAGTTAACACATACAATCTTCTAGCAGTACAATTACACGGTAGCGAATCTCCAGAGTTTTGTAAAGAGTTAAAGGCAACATTAAAAAATATTCAATTAATAAAAGTTTTCTCAATAAAGAACGAATTTGATTTTAAAATTCTTGAACCTTATGAAACGGTTGTGGACTTTTATTTATTTGACACCAAAGGAAAACTTCCAGGAGGAAATGGGTACACTTTTGATTGGGATGTTTTAAAAAATTATCCTTCTAAAAAACCCTACTTTTTAAGTGGCGGTATTGGGCTAGAAGAAGTGAATCAATTAAAATCATTTTTAAAATTACCAGCTTCCAAATATTGCCATGCTATAGATGTAAATAGCAAATTTGAAACAGAACCTGGATTAAAAGATGTAGTAAAATTAAAAGAGCTTAAAAATAGTTTAAAAGAAATTTGAAGAAGAATAATAGGTGTTCAAATAGTTTTAATCAACACTTTGTTCTCAATACTTTGTACTCAATACTAAATACTAATTCACATGAATTACAATGCAACTGAAAAAGGATATTATGGGGAATTTGGCGGTGCTTATATTCCAGAAATGCTCTATCCAAATGTAGAAGAATTACGCCAAAACTATCTTAAAATAATGGCCGAACCTGACTTTAAGAAAGAGTTTGATCAGCTTTTAAAAGATTACGTTGGCAGACCTTCTCCTTTGTATTTTGCTAAGCGATTGTCTGAGAAATACAATACTAAAGTATATTTAAAACGTGAAGATTTAAACCATACTGGTGCGCATAAAGTAAACAACACCATTGGTCAGATATTAATGGCCAAAAGATTGAATAAAACACGAATCATTGCAGAAACTGGAGCAGGGCAACATGGTGTAGCAACAGCTACAGTTTGCGCTTTAATGGGAATGCAATGTGTAGTATACATGGGGGAAATAGATATTGCTCGTCAAGCTCCGAATGTTGCTCGAATGAAAATGCTAGGTGCAGAAGTGAGACCAGCCTTATCAGGGAGTAAAACATTAAAAGATGCTACAAACGAGGCTATTCGCGATTGGATAAACAATCCTGTAGATACACATTATATTATAGGATCAGCTATTGGACCTCATCCTTATCCAGATATGGTGACACGTTTTCAGTCTATTATTTCCGAAGAAATTAAGTGGCAATTGAAAGAAAAAGAAGGTCGTGAAAATCCAGATTATATAGTTGCCTGTATAGGTGGTGGTAGTAATGCAGCGGGTACCTATTATCATTTTCTACATGAATCAGAAGTAGGTATTATTGCTGTAGAAGCAGCTGGAAAAGGAATCCATTCTGGCGAGAGTGCCGCAACCTCAGCCTTAGGTAAAGAGGGAATTATACATGGTTGTAAAACTTTGCTTATGCAAACACCCGATGGGCAAATTACAGAACCTTATTCTATTTCTGCTGGATTAGATTACCCAGGCGTAGGACCGTTACACTCACATTTATATAAAACAGGGCGTGGAGAATTTTACTCTGCTACAGATGATGAAGCTATGACTTCTGGTTTAGAATTAACGCAATTAGAAGGCATTATTCCTGCGATAGAAACCAGTCATGCCTTGGCTATTTTTAAACACAAAACTTTTAAACCAGATGATATTGTCGTTATAAGTTTATCTGGTAGAGGAGATAAAGATTTAGATAATTATATAAAATATTTTAAACTATAAATTAGTCCTGATTAAAATGTTAAGTCGCTCTTTATGTTACTTTATAATGTTTAATCAGTACCTTATACTTTTCAAGATGAACAGAATAAATAAGAAAATGCAGGAGAACAAAAAACTCCTATCTATATATTTTACTGCCGGTTATCCTTCTATAAATGATACTGTAAAAATTATTCAGGATTTAGAGTCAAGCGGAATTGACATGATTGAAATTGGCCTACCTTTTAGTGATCCTTTGGCCGACGGCCCCACCATTCAAAATAGCTCTACAGCAGCTTTAAAGAATGGAATGACTACAAAAGTTCTTTTTGATCAATTAAAAGATATCCGCAAAACAGTTTCTATCCCATTAATTTTAATGGGTTATTTTAATCCAATGTTGCAATATGGCGTAGAGGCATTTTGTGAAAAATGTAATGAAATTGGAATAGACGGACTAATAATGCCAGATTTACCTTTAGATGTGTACCAAGAAAAATACGAGGCTGTTTTTAAGAAAAATAATCTAAAAAATATTTTCTTAATCACGCCGCAAACAAGTGATGCACGCATAAAACAAATAGACGAAGCTTCCGATGCTTTTATTTATATGGTTAGCACAGCAAGCGTAACAGGCTCAAAATCTGGTTTTGGAACCGAACAAACTAAATATTTTGAGCGAATTTCCGCAATGCAACTTAATAACCCTCAAATAGTTGGTTTCGGAATAAATAATTCTGAAACTTTTAAGCAAGCAACGGACTTTACTAAAGGTGCAATAATTGGTTCTGCTTTTATTAAACACCTAACAGAAAATGGCGTTGAAACCATTTCTAGCTTTGTAAAAGGCATTAGATAAAAAAATAGCATTAAGTCATTGTTATTTTTAAAATTATTTTAAAGACCAAATAGAATAACCATTTGAAGGTGCTTTCAATTTTGCATCTCCACTTTCATTTGTATTTATTCCTGTTTTAATGCTATTGGTATAATCATGTAAATCTTTATTCATCCAGCCAGTACTTACTGTTCTTGTAAGTTCAGAACTGTTACGATTAATATAAATAATCAGTCCAGGATTATCTGCTGTGCCTTTTCTTTGCGCAATATATTCATCATTATCGGCGAACAGAACTTCCAAATCTCCATTTGCAATTGTTCTATTAATTAATATTAAATCATTAAGTTTTGATTTATAATTATCATTCTCATAATCTGAATAAAAAATACATGGATAACCTGGATGAGTTAATATAAAAGCATAAGCAATAAGTTTATCGTTGGCAGAAATAACTGGCTCTCTATCAGTATCATGATTAGCAACGAATGTCACTGCCTTTTCCGGATTTGTTTTCCATAGCGCATCTCCATTATTCAAAATTCTTAAATTTCTTTGCTGAAAAGCATTCCGCATTTGAAATAAATTAGGAAAATCAAAAGCACTAATTCCCGAATTCAAAATCCATTGGCGAACAAGGGTCACATCTCCATCATAAAACTCACCAACAGCCCATCCTCCTACTTCGTCCACCCATGCCTTTACAAATAGAGGGCTAAAACTTTTGACATAATCAAATCTCCAACCATCAAATCCAATTGTATTTTTATAATATTTGGCTACGGAATCATCGTTCTTCCAAAACCAATTTTGAACATTTTCTTGTTGATGGCATAAATCTTGTTCCTCGAAAAATGACGCCTCCTCATCTTTTAAATGGATACTATTTGGATGAAAATCTTCAAAACTTCTATTAAATTTTCCAGAGGCATTACCGTTTCCAGGATTGAATAATGTATATGTATCCTTATTCCTGTAAGAGTTAAATTGTAATCCACCACCACTGTTATGGCCCATAACAATGTCTGCAATAACCTTAATATTATTAGAATGTGCTACTTCAATTAAACTCAATAATTCTTGTCTTGATCCAAATCTTGTTTCAACCGTACCATGTTGATTATATTCGCCTAAATCAAAATAATCTGATGGATCATAGCCCATGGAGTAACCTCCTGACTGCCCTTTAGAAACTGGTGGCAACCATAATTTATCAACACCTATTTGAGCCCAGTTTGATGTTTTTGTTGAAAGATTATTCCACCAATCAAAGCGAGGTTCTACATCCCAATAAAATCCTTGCATCATCACTCCTTTATCAGTAAGGTATATAGACAAGTCTTGACCTACAGAAACTTGTTCTTGAGATTTATCGTCATCATTATTATTAGAAGTACAAGAAGCTAACAATAAAACTAACCCTATACTAAATGATGTAATAATATATAGTGAGAAAAATTTAATAGTATTTAGCATACAAAAGCATTAGTTTTTTTAGTAAATATAGAAAAATTAATTACTTTGTTATTAATCAATTCAATACATCGGATATTTAATTTTATTAAATCATTAATAAATATATTTATGAAAGAATTTATTGATAACTGGAAAATTGTACTACTTCTTTGCCTGACTTTAGGATTAGCGCCATTTTTTCCTGAACCGCATATATGGGGCAAACTAAAATGGATCGCCGGAGGTGCAACAGGAATGGGAGCTCAAGATTGGTTTGATGTGGTATTGCATGGCTTTCCATTTATTTTATTGTTACGACTAGTTATCCAAACAACATTTAACAATAAGAAGCACTAAAAAGTATTGATTTTACAACTAAATTCAATACTTTTAAAATTCATAAATACTTTTAATTCGGATGCAGAAAAGCTTATTTTTCTTAATTGTTCTTATATCATATAGCTCATTTTCACAAACTCCTGCGCAATTAAAATCGCAGGTATTACATAGCATTGATGAAATTCGTGATTTTGTTTCGATACCTAATAACGCTTCTGATCATGCAGATATTAACAGAAACCTTACTTGGTTAACTAAAAAGTTTAATGAACGTGGATTTAATTCATCTGTTTTACCTACAGAAGGTGAATCTATTTTTTTTGCAACCTTACCAATTGTAGATGCAAAACCTACAATTCTCTTTTATATGCATTTTGATGGTCAGCCAGTTGAGGGATCAAAATGGAATCAAAGCAATCCTTATGAGGTTGCACTAAAATCGCCAAATGGCGATGATTTTAAGAGTGAATCTTTTGAAGATTTAAATACAAATTTAAATTATGATTGGCGCCTTTTTGGAAGATCTACTTCCGATGATAAAGGACCTATTGTAATGTTTTTAAATGCTATAGACTTATTAAAAAAGAATAACGTTGAGCTCCCTTTTAACATTAAAGTTATTCTAGATAGCGAAGAAGAAAAAGGAAGTAAAGCCCTACCGAATGCTGTTAAACAATATAGAGAATTACTCGATGCTAATTTTTTAATTATTAATGATGGCCCAATACATAATTCAGGTAAACCAACTGTGGTATATGGTTGTAGAGGAATTACCACCTTATCATTAACTACCTATGGCCCCATAAAACCACAACATAGTGGTCATTACGGAAATTATGCACCTAATCCAGGTTTTCAGCTTGCGCAACTTTTAGCCTCAATGAAAGACAAGGACGGCAAAGTTATAATTGATGGTTATTATGATGGAATAACGCTTGATGAAGCAACTAAAGCTTTCTTAAAGACTGTTCCTGATGTACAAGCAGAATTGAATGAAAATTTACAAATTAAAACGGCGGAAAAAGTTGGAGCTTTTTATCAAGAATCGTTACAATATCCTTCACTAAATATTAGAGGACTTTCTTCAGGTTGGATTGGCAATGATGCCCGTACTATAGTACCCGAAAAAGCCATTGCAGAATTAGATCTACGTCTTGTTCCAGAATCTGACGGAAATAGATTAAAAAGTTTAATTAAAAAACACATTGAAAAACAAGGGTTTTTTATAACCTCCAGTGATCCAACCAAAGAAGAAAGACTATCACATGATAAAATTATAAAAATAGAAGAAAGCGGTGTTACCAATGCTTTCAGAACAGATTGGAACAATGCTTACGGTAAATATATAGCTCAGAGTCTTAAAGATGAATTTAACCAAGATGTAGTTAATATAAGAATAATGGGAGGCACTGTACCTGTGGCACCCTTTATAAACGAGCTTAAAATCCCTGCTTTTATTGTTCCTATGGTTAATCCAGACAACAATCAACATAGTCCCAATGAAAATTTAAAAATTGGCCAAATTGATTATGGTATTAGAACTTTTTACAAACTAATGTCAACGCCTGTAAAATAGAAGTGAAGTAGATTAAATTCTACTAAATATCAACATATATCCCAAAAGTATCACAGTTTCTTTATACAACTGTGATCTACTCACAAGGAAGATCTTATTCATTTGTAGAAACCTTAAAAATTCTATAAAATGAAAAAATTATCCTTATTTACAAGCATGTTACTTACACTATTGGTGTTAAGTTGCAGCGAAAACGAAAACGAAACCCCTGTGATTATTCCTTCCGCAGGCGCTATTTCTGGTGGCCCTTTTACTTTTTGTGTAGATGGAGTTGCAGATATGGTAAGCGGAATTACCGTAGACAACACCTCCACAATGGGCACAAACAGTACTTGGGTAATTACAGATGACCAAGGAAACATTTTAGGCCTACCACCTTCCCTTGAAGCTTTAGAAGGTGTAAATTTTGATGATGCCGGTGCTGGGGTTTGCCTTATTTGGTATTTACGCTATGAAGATGGATTGGTAGGTGCTGAAGTAGGCATGAATGCGAACAATCTTCAAGGTACATTTGATTTATCAAATTCGTTGCAAGTAACACGTAACCAAACAAACGCAGGAGTACTTTCTGGTGGTCCTTTTGAATTTATAGTAGATGGCAATCCGGATATGGTAAGCGGAATTATTGTTGATGATACTGATGCAAGTGGAACCAATAACACTTGGGTAATTACTGATGAACAAGGAAACATTTTAGGATTACCTCCAACGCTTGCGGATGTAGAAGGTGTTAATTTTGACGGTGCAGGAGCGGGTGTTTGCTTAATTTGGAATTTACGCTATGAGGATGGTTTAGTAGGCGCAGAAGTAGGCATGAATGCAAATAATTTAGAAGGATGCTTTAGTCTGTCTAATGCTATAACCGTAAACAGAATTCAAGGAGCAAATGCAGGTGAAATTGCTGGAGGTCCTTTTACCTTCTGCGTAGATGGTACGCCAGATATGGTTTCAGGCATTACCATTGATAATACGAATGTTTCTGGAGAAAACAGTACTTGGGTAGTGACCGATGTAGATGGTAAAATACTTGGATTACCACCTACTTTAGCCGCAGTAGAAGGTATAAATTTTGACGGTGCAGGTGCTGGTGTTTGCCTTATCTGGTATATGCGTTATGATGGAACTATCACAGGTGCAGAAGTAGATATGAACGCCAATAATATTGTTGGAAATTACGATTTATCCAATCCATTAACCGTAACAAGACATAAAACAGAAGCTGGAATAATAGCTGGCGGACCATTTGATTTTGCGGTAGAAGATGGCACAGCAGATTATGTAACTGGGATCACTTTAGATAATACAAATACTAGTGGATCATTAAGTACATGGGTTATAACAGATGCAGACGGCAAAATTTTAGGATTACCACCAACATTAGCTGATGTAGAAGGTGTAAATTTTGACGGTGCAGGTGCTGGCGTGTGCCTTATTTGGTATTTACGTTATGAAGAAGGTTTGCAAAATCTAGCGGTAGGTATGAATGCGGCAGATTTAAATGGGTGTTTTGATTTATCCAACTCCATTTCTGTAACACGACACATTCATTAACTTAAAAAGCTAAAAGAACTTTTTATACTGTAAAACCCGAAAATCAATAGTATTGAAATTCGGGTTTTTATCTTTTAAAATTTTGTACTCTTCCAAACTGCCTACTGCTCTATTTGCAGCACCTGATGGCGCTGTTAACGATACTGTTTTGACCACTCTATCCTCTAAAGTAAATGAATGGATACGTGGTACTTCATTAGATAATAATTCTAATTTTTTATTTTTTTCCTTTAAATATTTTCTAAAAAAGTATTCAGGTCCGTTTTTGCTATTACCACCAGTAAATAATAAAGTGTCTACTTTAGGTAATTGCTTCAAATAAAAAAATAAATCACGCAATTCAATGTTTTGCATTCCCAAATCGGAGGCGTCTATCTTTTCGCGTTCGGCACTTGCTACAATATCGCAAATTCCTATTTTATATTTTTCTAAAAAATGCTTTCGTTGCATGATGGCATAATCTGTATTTTTATAGACCAAATTCAAATTAAAAATTCGATCCAAAATTGGCCATAACTGTCCGTCTCTACTCCCATAGCAAAAGTTAACATCGTCATCTTTTAAATCACCAATAGTAAACCTAGGCGGTGGTAATGTCCCTACAATTAACTTTGTAGCATCTTTAAATAAAAAAGGTTCATATGGATGTTTATGTTGGAACATTATTCTTAAATTCTTAAAGTTAAAAAAACCTGCAATCTAAATCTTATAGCTTGCAGGTTCTATTAGTATGTCTCTAGGAGATTTTAAGCCGAATTACGACTAGCATTTATATTACCATATAAAGAACGGGTTACAATTTTCTCATACAATTCTTTAAAGGAAGATTCTTCACCAATCTTTTGTAAAGCATATTGCTGAATTACCAATAATGGAAGTACAATATTTTCTCTAATTTTAATGGATTCACGCGATATTGCTTCTTGTTCCATTAGAATTTTCATACCCGATATTTCCAATAACATTTCCTTAGATAAATCGTACTCGTTTTTTAGAATTACCCAAAAATCGCCATACTCTTTATTCTCTTTCATATAAGCGGTTAACTCAAAATAGCATTTAGATAGCGCCATCATACTATTCGACATTAAGGCTCTAAAAACAGCAACATTTTTGTAGAGTGAAATTACTTCTTCCATTCTACCATTATCTTTCATGGTTTTAATTGCGGTACCTAAACCATAATAACCAGGAACATTTTGTTTTAACTGACTCCAAGAACCTACAAATGAAATTGCTCTTAGATCTGAAAGTTCTAACTTAGCTTTATTACCTCTTTTACCTGGTCTACTACCAATATTGGCTTTGGTGTAATATTTAAGCGTACTCATATTTTCTAAGTACGGCATAAATTTATCATGATGCTTAAGGGCATCATATTTTTCAAAACTAAGCTCAGATAATTCTTCGATCAATAATCTTTGTTCTTTAGATATTACATTTTCTTCACCATAGAAATTATTAGACAAGCCAGCAGTAAGTAATTGTTCGCAATTATAAATAAATTGCTCTTTTGTACCATAAGTACTTGTTATGGTTTGCCCTTGAATGGTTAACTGTATTTCATTATTTGCAATTTCTTTCGTCTGTGCGGCATAAAAACGATGTGTTTTTCCACCACCACGTGCAGGAGGTCCACCACGTCCATCAAAGAAAATGGCTTTAACATTATTCTTAGCACAAACTCCAGATAAGCTCTCCTTAGTTTTAAGTATGGACCAATTGGCTTTTAAATATCCGCCATCTTTTGTTCCATCAGAGAAACCTAGCATCATGGTTTGTTTTTCTGAACGTTGTTTCACATGCGCCTTGTACTCCGGCATATCAAACAATTTTTGCATAATTCCTTCAGATTCTTCCATCCCCTTCATAGTTTCAAAAAGAGGAACAATATCAAAGGTTATTTCCTTGGCATTCCAACCACACCATCTAAATAAGCCATACACAAAAAGAACAGAAAATATATCTTCAGAATTACTTATAATATATCTGTTACAGCCTTCTTCTCCATTGGTTTCTTGGATAGATTTTAATTGTGAAATATTACGAATAGTGTCTATTGTAATTTCTTCGGTAAAATCTTCTGGTTTTAGCTGTAAATTTTTATGTAAAAGCACTTCAACCAATTCACTCTCCGAGAGCTCATCTAGGCTTTCTTTGATTAAACCATTTTTACGCAAAACATCCGCAACCACCTTTGTATGCATGCCATGATCTTGACGAATATCAAGTGTCGCAAAATGCGTTTTAAAAATTCTCACCTTATCCATAAAATAATCTAAATCCGATAGATACAAGGAATGGTATTTTTCTATTAAAATAGTTCTTATCTTATTTAAAGGACCTATAATATCATTATACCCAACTCGCTTTTTAGGATTAAACATTGCATTGTACAAATTAGCTCTCAACTCGTTTATATCATCTTGCAATGCGCTAAAAGTTAGTTTTTGCTGTAACTTTTTAAGATCATTATAATAACATTTCATTAATGTTATACGTAATTCATCTGCAACATCACTAGTAATATCTGCGGTTACAAACGGATTTCCGTCGCGGTCTCCTCCAGGCCAGAAGCCTAGTTTCATTATATTATAGTTTTCAAATTCCGAATTGTTTATATTCTTCTTTAAGTAAGCATACAGTTCTCCAACGGCTTCATAATAAACATTTCTTAAGATGTAAATTATATTTTTAGCTTCATCTAACGGCGTTGGTTTTTTGGAATTTATTAAAGATGTTAATCCTAATTGCTGTAAGGTTACATCTATATCATCTATTTTGTCACCAAGAATTAAAGAACGTAATTCTGCAATAATATCTAGTACGGCAGGTGTATAAAACTGAGTTGGATGAGCTGTTAGTACAATACGAGCACTAAAATTAGATAAATGCTCAGAAATTTTATCCCAGCTTTTATTTTTATCTACTAACTCAAAGTAATCTTTTATTGCTAAATTATTACTGTGCTTGTATAATTTTGGAAAGGCTGCATCTTCAACACTATCATACAATACCACTTGGCGTTCTACATACTGGATTATCCGAAACATAAAATCTATTCGCTCTTTTTCTGAGTTAATAGACATAAAATTTTCAAAAAACGCCTCTAATATTTCCTTTGGATTTTGTCCAGACTTTAAGCCCTTCTGACACTGGTCTAACATTAAAGGAATAACCATTCCCACATTTTCAATATTGCGGTAAGGCAAATTTAAAAATAGGCTATTATAGGCATTAAACTTATTGTTAACCGATTTTTTAAACTCCTTTAATCTTTCTATCTGCTGCATAAAAATTATTGTTTATTTAGGTATATCAATGATACTGCTAATCATTGAAATTGTTTTACTATAAATTTTCTACACTAAAATTACTTTAGCTGTATGTTTTCTTCTTAATTCTAACATCGTAAAGTTACATTATTTGATTGTGCATCACAATTATTACAATGCTTATAATTAACCTAATTTATTGCAATTTGACAGCAAAATAAGCAAGGAAAATGAAATCTAATAGGTAAATTAACTTTTGAAACAAAATTGGAATAATTACTTATAAAACTCTGTCACGCACGCACAGATGATAAACTTTTATTATTCTACTAATTGTTGTATTTTTAGATAAATACAAAAGTTATGGGAAAAGGCGATAAAAAATCTAAAAGAGGTAAAATTGCAAATAACTCCTACGGCGCGAGAAGGCCTAAAAAAATTAAAAAAAGACCTACTATAGAGGACAAAATAAATGTTAGAAAGAAAAAATAGTACAACCGCAATTACCTAATAAAAACTGGTTGATTTTCTTTTATGGTATGTTCTTGACTAAATTGATATCCTTCGGTATTGAAATTCTTAAGTTCGTCTAACGTGCTAATTTCATTATCAATTATATAGCGCACCATAGAACCTCTTGCTTTTTTTGCGAAAAAACTAATTACTTTTAAATTATCATTCTTCCAATCTTTAAAAACTGGAGTGATTATTTGCGCTTTAATTTTTTTTGCATCGATGGCTCCAAAATATTCATTACTCGCTAGATTTATAAAAAGCTCATCTTCTAATAATTCTGAATTTAAAAAATTAGTGACTTCCTGCTTCCAAAACTCATGTAAGTTTTTCTTTCTTCCAACTTTTAATTGAGTTCCCATTTCTAAACGATAAGGCTGCATAAGGTCCAACGGTTTTAAAACGCCATAGAGTCCGGACAAAATGCGGACTGTATTTTGCACATACTCCAATTTGTTTTCTGGAATGGTATATGCGTCTAAGCCTTGATACACATCGCCATTAAAAGCATAAATAGCAGGACGCGAATTCTCTGTAGTAAACGGAAGGGAAAACTTTTGGTTACGCTCCCAATTTAATTGAGCAAGGTTATCAGAAATACCCATTAATTTTGATAAATCTTTGGGCTTTTTCTTTGCTAAAACACTATTTAACTTTTCTGCTTGCTCCGTAAAATTAGGCTGTGTGTATTTTGATGTTGGTAATTTGCTTTCAAAATCAAGAGATTTTGCAGGGGAAATAACTATTTTCATCTACTCTTTTTTTTAAATTAATTTGGGCTGGTCTATTCTTCAGAGCTATGCTTAGCATAGTTTCTCCATTTTTCAATACAATTGGTCATATCCTCTGGAATTTCGCTATCAAATTGCATAAATTCTCCCGTTACTGGATGCACAAACCCTAATGTTTTTGCATGTAATGCCTGCCTTGGCAAAATTTTAAATGCATTTTCTACAAATTGCTTGTATTTGGTAAATGTTGTTCCTTTTAAAATTCGTTCTCCACCATAACGCTCATCATTAAAAAGCGTATGACCAATATGCTTCATGTGCACTCTAATTTGGTGTGTTCTACCTGTTTCTAACTTACAAGAAATTAACGTAACATACCCCAAACGTTCTAGCACTTTGTAATGCGTAACGGCTTCTTTTCCTTGATCTCCATCAGGAAAAACAGTCATTTGTAATCTGTTAGTAGGATGCCTTCCAACATGCCCCTCAACCGTGCCTTCATCTTCCTCTACATTTCCCCAAACCAAAGCTACATATTCACGTTCACTTGTTTTATCAAAAAACTGTTTTGATAAATGCGTCATTGCTGCATCGGTTTTTGCAATTACTAAAAGACCAGAGGTATCTTTATCTATTCTATGAACTAAGCCTGGGCGTTCATTACTATTAATTGCTAAATCTTGTGTATGGTGCATTAATGCATTTATTAATGTCCCTGAATAATTACCATGTCCTGGATGCACTACCATGCCCGGTTCTTTATTCACTACCAATAATACATCATCCTCATAAACAATTTCTAGTGGAATATCTTCGGCTACTAATAAATATTCATGTGGTGGGTGCTCAAATAAAACACGAACCGTATCCCCTGCTTTAACGCGGTAGTTCTGTTTTACTTGTACATCATTTACCCAAATATTACCGTCTCTAGCTGCTTGCTGAATTTTATTTCGAACTGCATTTTCAATAAAATTCATTAAAAATTTATCTACACGCAAAGGTTCTTGACCCTTTGATGCTACAAAACTATAATGCTCGAAAAGTTCATCTTTCTCTAACTCAGTATCTTCTTCTAAATTCCTCATATATTATTCTGAGTCCGACTTGATTTGATCGCTCTGGCTTTCATTACCATTACCACAAATTAATTCTATTTTTGATGTTTTAGGCAGTTTAAAACCTTCTTCAATGTATTTGCCTTTATACTTAATTCGATAAACCATGTCCTTGCCAAATTCATCTATATAGGTTACACGTTGCACATCTAACCCAACAGCTCTAAGTTTAGCTGTAGCATTACGAAGCGTTACTTGTATTATATTAGGCACAGATACTTTTTTATAACCAGAAGGATTTACGGTTACATAAATTTTTCTGTTTTGTTTAACCTTATTCCCCGCTGGTGGATTCTGCTCAATAACAGAGAATCTAGGATAATCTGGATTGTAATTCGCAGAATCTAATACTTCATAGCGCAAATCGGCATCTTCAATTACCTCACGCATTTGGGTAATAGATAATTTGGCCAAGTCTGGCACTTCAACAAACTCATTATGATTTGTTGAGCTTTTCAGCCATTGTAGAATACCAAAAACCAAAACAACTAAAACAACCAATGCCAATCCTAACTGTATAAAGAAAACTTTACTTTTTAGAAAGTTTAGAAAATTTCTCATATCAATGTTCTTATTCTGGCAAATATAAGAAATGACAAAGAACAAAACATTGGCTAAAGCGTAAAATGCAAATTATCTTTATTCACATATTTTTAAAATAAATCTTCTTAAGTACCGAAAAACATTTTCAATTTTCTTTACTTTGACTAGTCATACTTTTACAGTTAAATGCAATAGATAAAAATGAAAAAAAATATTGCCATAATAATGGGTGGTTACTCCAGTGAGTACAAAATTTCTTTAAAAAGCGGCAGCGTTGTCTACAAATACTGCAATAAAGAAAAATTTAATCTTTTTAGCATTCATATTTTTAAAGATAAATGGGTGCATGTGACTGAAAACAATGAAGAAATACCTGTAAATAAACATGATTTCTCAATATTAGTAGAGGGTCAAAAAATTACATTTGATTGTGTATTTAATGCTATACATGGTTCACCAGGCGAAGACGGACTAATGCAATCTTATTTTAAACTTCTGGGAATACCTCAAACCTCTTGCGACGCCTACCAATCTGCATTAACATTTAATAAAAGAGATTTATTAAGTGTTTTAAAACCATATGGCATAAAATCGGCGGCATCTTATTATTTAAATTTAGGGGATGCTATTGATGAAAACATAATTGTATCAAAAGTTGGGTTACCATGTTTTGTTAAGGCTAATAAGGCAGGAAGTAGTTTTGGAATATCAAAAGTTTACAAAAAAGAAGAATTAAAAGCCGCCATAGAAAATGCGTATAAAGAAGATGATGAAATTATCATTGAAGGTTTTCTAAATGGTACTGAAGTTTCTGTAGGGGTAATTAAATACCAAGGCGAAACCAAAGTATTGCCAATTACTGAAATTGTATCTGAAAATGACTTTTTTGATTACGAAGCCAAATATGCTGGAAAATCTCAGGAAATTACTCCTGCAAGAATTTCAAAAGTGCAAGAAAAAAATGTAAGTGAAATGGCTAAATTGGCTTATGATGTTTTAAAAATGAAAGGCTTTTCAAGAAGCGAATTTATTTTTATTGGAGATGAACCATATATGCTTGAAATGAATACAACTCCAGGTTTAACTGAAGAAAGCATATTACCACAACAAGCAAAAGCAGCCGGAATAACCTTATCTGAACTGTTTGATAACGCAATAAATGAGGCTTTAAATTCAAAATAAGTATATTTATAAATAGCTATAAACTCTTTCTATGAGACGCGCAATATTTCCAGGATCCTTTGACCCACTAACTTTAGGACATTATGATATTATACAAAGAGGAATAACTTTGTTTGATGAACTTATTATTGCGATAGGTGTAAATTCCGATAAGAAATACATGTTTACTTTAGAAGAGAGAAAACAGTTTATAAAGCAAGCGTTTAGTAACGAGCCTAAAATAAAAGTACTTACCTACGAAGGACTGACAGTAGACTTCTGTAAAAAAATTAATGCTAATTTTATTTTAAGAGGATTACGTAATCCAGGAGATTTTGAATTTGAAAAAGCCATTGCTCATACCAACCGTAAGCTTTCTGAAATTGAAACTGTGTTTTTATTAACATCGTCTGGAAAATCTTACATTAGTTCGTCTATTGTAAGAGATGTAATTAAAAATGGAGGAGACTACACTGGTTTGGTCCCTGATTCTGTACGGGTAAAATAATTACATCTTGATTTTCACAGACTTTAGAAAAATAATGCATTTCAAAGCCTATTAAGAGCTTGTATTTATTATTTTTTATTGAAGTTCCTACGATACCACAATAACAGTAATTCCCTTAATCACCACTATTTTTCAAGAATTCACAACAATACTCCCTCTATTTGGAATATACTTTATATTTTAGTAGGAAATTTATTACCCCCGTTGAAAAGCCATATAAAAAATAGTACAGATTATCTTATAAAACAACTTCCAAAAGCAACTGCTTATGTGAATTTGAATATGAATATTATTCATATCTCGGATAGCTGGGTTAATACATTTGAATTTTCAAGAAATTTAAGTGATGACTCCAATATTTTAAACGCATTTCCACTGTTGAGCAATGAATGGCAACAAGATTTAGAATATGCATTTTTAGGTTTTAAAAATATAGCCAGGAAAGATAAATATTTTGATAGAGACAACAAGCTTAATTGGCTAGAATGGATTATTCATCCTTGGTATGACGAAAAAGAAAATGTTATAGGAGCCATTATTCAAATTGAAAATATTTCGAAAACTATAGAATTAGAACAGAAAGTTGAAAAATTAGAACTTCTATTAAATGCAAAATCCGAAATCGCTAAAATAGGTAGTTGGGAATACAATGTTATTACCAACAAACTTACTTGGTGCAAAATGACGAAGTTAATTCATGAAGTGCCACTTGATTATTGTCCAAGTATTGAAATGGCCTTAAACTTTTATAAAGAAGGGTATTCCAGAAATTTAGTAAGACAAAGGGTTGAAAAAGCCATGAAAGATGGCGACACTTGGCACGAAAAGCTTCAATTAACTACCGCAAAAGGTAATGATATATGGGTTCAAGCTTCAGGTAAAGCTATTTTTGATGATGGCAAATTAGTAGGGTTAATAGGATCATTTCAAGACATAACTGAAGAAGTTAAAGTACAACAGAAAACCAAGGATAGCGAAGTACTTTTAAGAACATTAATTGATAATTTGCCTTTAAATGTGTTTATAAAAGATTTAGAATCTAGAAAAACTTTAGTAAACAAATCAGAATGCGACTACCTTGGCATGTCAAATGATGAAATAATTGGTAAGGACGATTTTGAATTATTTCATAAAGAATCTGCTGAAATTTCAAGAAAAGAAGATCTACACATAGTCCAGTCTTTAACTCCTATGATTAGAAAGGAAACTTTAAACATTAAAAAAGACGGTACCAAAACAATGTTCTTAACTTCAAAAATTCCGTTACTAAATGATTATTTAGAACCTACAGGAATTATTGGATTTAGCCTAGATATAACGCATTTAAAAGAAAAAGAAAAAGAACTTAGACGATTAGTACATATAACTTCTTTGCAAAATAAAAAACTAATAAATTTTGCTCATATAGTTTCCCATAATTTAAGATCGCATACAGCTAACTTCTCTATGCTTCTAGGGTTTTTAATTAAAGAAAAAAGTGATGAGGAAAGAGAAAACCTTCTTAATATGCTTATTTCAGAATCGGATAATTTACTTGAAACTATAGATAATCTAAACGAGGTTGTTGAAATCAATACTGTGCAGAATCAAGTAAGCAAACCAATTCATATTAACACCACCATAACTAAAATTAAAAAGAGCATTAAGTCACTCTTAAGACATAAAAAATCTAGGATCAAAAATTTAATTGATGATTCGGTTTATGTAAATGGTATTCCATCGTATGTAGATAACATTCTTCTAAATGTAATTTCAAATGCAATAAAATTTGAAGACCCAAGAAAAGAATGTGTTGTAGAAATAAGTGCGAAAAAATTAAAAAAATACACGGTCATTACCATAAAAGACAATGGTATTGGTATAGATCTTGAAAAAAATAAAACTAAAATTTTTGGAATGTACAAAATATTCCATCAACATAATGATTCACGTGGAATAGGATTATTCATTTCTAAAAATCAGATTGAGGCTATGAAAGGGAAGTTTGTTTTAAGAAGTAAAGTTGACAAAGGCACAACTTTTAATATTTATTTTAAAGAAAATGATTAACTCTATTTTTATAATTGATGATGATGCAATAACAGTGTTTGGAATTAGAAAACTGCTTGCCACTGTTGTATCTTGTACAAACATCACTAATTTTTCTAACGGAAAATTAGCTATGGAACATTTTGAAAACTTAGGTAATGATAATGAGTTGCCAGATATAATTTTTCTAGATTTAAATATGCCCATAATGGATGGATGGGAATTTTTAGAAGCATTTATTAAACTTCCTATAAAACAAAAAATAACAATAAACATTGTTACTTCATCTATAAACAGTCTGGATAGAGACAAATCCAATACGTTTAAAAACAGAACCCATCATAAGATAACGTATAACACCAAACCGTTAAATAAAGACGAAATTCAAAATATCACAAATCCAGCGAAACAACAGCACTAAAAATTGACTATTTTTGACAATTAATCTATAAATCAGTACTTTCAATTAAGAAAACTAAAATGCTGTTTTAATTTCGGCATATATTTTCCTTAATACTGTTTATTAATTGCAAACTTAAAAGTCGATGAAATTTTACTTCAGTTTATTGTGTGTTCTTCTCTTGTTTGCCTGTGAATCTCAAAAAGAAAGAGAAACATCTGATTATCATACTCCGTTTGAAACATCAAAAGGAGAAGAAACAGCCACTTATCAAGAAACTATAGATTTTTATATAAGGCTAGCTAAAGAATTTCCAGAAATTAATATTCAAACTATTGGAGAAACAGATAGTGGCTTACCGCTACATTTAGTTACCTATAATTTAGATTCTGATTTTAATTTCAAAAAAATACAAGAATCCAAAACAGTAATATTAATAAATAATGGTATCCATCCTGGCGAGAGCGATGGTATAGATGCTACCATGTTATTATTTAGGGACCTAGTTTTAAAAAAAATACCATCTCCAGAAAACACTGTTATTGCCACCATACCCGTTTATAATGTTGGTGGAGCACTAAATAGAAATAGTACTACACGAGCGAACCAGAATGGCCCTAAATCTTATGGTTTTAGAGGAAATGCACAAAATTATGATCTAAATAGAGATTTTATAAAATCTGACACTAAAAACGCTAAAACATTCGCAGATATTTATCATTTGGTAAAACCAGATATTTTTATTGATAATCATGTTAGCAACGGTGCGGACTATCAATACACACTTACACACTTATTTACCCAGCATAATAAATTGGGGCTAGATTTAGGAGCATATCTTCAGAATGACTTAATGCCAAAACTTGAGCAGAATTTAAAAGAAAACAAATGGGATATAACTCCATATGTAAATGTTTACAATACGGTTCCTGAGAAGGGCTTTACACAATTTATGGATTACCCTCGCTACTCTTCTGGTTATACTGCCTTATGGAACACAGTAGGCATGATGGTGGAAACCCACATGTTAAAACCTTACAAGTCTAGAGTTCAAGGCACTTACGAAATAATGAAGCAAATGATTGCTATTGCCGAAGTAGATGGAAAATTAATTAAGGAGTTAAGAGCAAAATCTAATATAGAAACTCAAGAATTGGTCAATTATCCTTTACAATGGGAAATTGACACCACTAAATCTACCATCATAAATTTCAAGGGCTTTGAAGCAGACACACTTATAAGTGAAGTAACTGGTTTTCCTCGTCTTAAATATGATCAATCCAGACCATTTACTAAAGAAGTAGTATATCAAAATTATTACAAACCTAGTGTCGAAGTTAAAATTCCGAATGCTTATATCGTTAAAAAGAGTAATTACAATGTTATAGATTTACTCACCATTAACCAGATTTCCTTTACGCGAATAAAGAAAGATACCATATTAGAAGTAGAATCGTATCGCATAGAAGAATACGAAACTAACAATAACAGTTACGAAGGTCATTATCCTCATTACAACACCAAGGTCTCTGTTAGTACAAAAAAAGTACAATTTAATCAAGGAGATGTATTTATACCTACAAAACAATTAGGAATTAGATATATTATGGAAACACTTGAACCCACTGCTACGGATTCATTTTTTAATTGGAATTTTTTCGATGGTATATTACAACAGAAAGAAGGTTTTTCTCCATATGTATTCGAAGATATTGCATCAGAATTACTTAAAAATAATAAACTTTTAAATGAAGCATTTCAGTTAAAGAAAAGTTCCGACGAGAGCTTTGCCAATGATTGGTACGCTCAGTTATCTTACATTTATCACCACTCGGAATATTATGAAGCAGCTCATATGCAATATCCAGTTTACCGAGTATTAAGTAATTTTGAAACTATACCTGACTAGTACTTAATCTTCAAATAATATTTTAATATTAGCATAAGAATTTTCAAGTGCTTTTGCAATTTTAACTGGCCCTTTCCAGCGAACTTTTTCTATGCCTTCGTCTAATTGGCCTACCAATTCACCTTTATACGAGGTCTTCATTGCGAACCAGTGCACTTCTTTTAACTTATAAGTACCATTGCGCTTAAAAACGTGATAAGTAGTTTTTAAAATATTCTCAATTTTTAGTCCTTGAACACCCGTTTCTTCGGCTACTTCTCGTAAAGCACATTCTTCTAAGGTTTCTCCTTTGTCTATTTTCCCTTTAGGCAAATCCCATTTATTATTTCTGTAAATAAACAAAACCTTACCTTCTCTATTAGTTACTACACCACCAGCAGCAACTACCAAAGGAATTTTTTTTGTGAATTTATTCAGAATCTCCTCATTATTAGGATGATATATATAAGCTATACTAACCTTATTTTTAGCCAGTAAATCTATTGCAGCCCTGATAGATTTTTGGTTTAGTAAGAAATATTTATTACTAGCGATATCAGAGAGTTTATTTGTTAAAATCAACTGAGACTCATTAACAAAAACTTTATACATTTGCAATATGGTTTTAAGTAAAGACACCGCCAAAAAAACGGCAGAGCTTTTGTTGCAAATTAATGCAATTAAGTTGAATCCTGAAAATCCTTTTTCATGGGCTTCAGGTTGGAAATCTCCAATTTATTGTGATAATAGAATAATACTATCTTATCCTCCAATACGAAATTTTGTTCGTGAAGAGATTGC
This sequence comes from Cellulophaga tyrosinoxydans, assembly GCF_900176415.1. Classification (GTDB taxonomy): domain Bacteria; phylum Bacteroidota; class Bacteroidia; order Flavobacteriales; family Flavobacteriaceae; genus Cellulophaga; species Cellulophaga tyrosinoxydans. Next base: position 63,116 of record NZ_FWXO01000001.1, read on the forward strand.
TAAGCAAGTAGAGAAGCTTTATGGCAAGCCAGATGTTATAGCTGGGGTTGCCACTGGGGCCATAGGTATTGGTATGCTTGTTGCAGATTATCTTGGTCTACCATTTATTTATGTGCGACCAGAAGCAAAATCTCATGGAAGACAAAACCAAATAGAGGGAGCTTTAGAAGCAAACCAAACTGTAGTTGTGATTGAAGATTTAATCAGCACTGGAAAAAGTAGCCTAAATGCGGTAAATGCACTACAAGACGCCGGAGCCAAGATAAAAGGTATGGTAGCAATTTTCACCTATGGTTTTGACGTAGCCAATGAAAATTTTAAACAACACAATCTTGAGCTACATACATTAAGTGATTATGAACATTTAATTGAGCAGGCATCTGAAACCAACTATATTAAAGAAGAACAATTTAAAACATTATTAGAATGGAAGAAAAATCCATCTAAATGGCAACAATAGAATTATGCATATAGAAACTCCAAAAAAAACAATAAATAAAAGCAGTCAAGAAGTTTATAATTTTTTGATTGACGTTAAAAACTTTGAGCACTTAATGCCCGACAACATTAGCAAATTTGAGGTGATTAGTGAAGAACGCTTTCTTTTTGCATTAAAAGGTATGCCTGAGATTGTTTTACAACGTAAAGAAATGACCCCAAACAGCAAGGTTGTTTTAGGCGCAGCAAGTGATAAATTACCTTTTACATTAACTGCCAATATTATTGAGTTAGGAGCAAACGAAAGCGAAGTAGTTTTAAGTTTTGAAGGAGAGTTTAATGCCATGATGGCAATGATGATAAAAACTCCTATCACTAATTTTATGGGAACACTTTCAGAGAATTTGAATAAAGTTTAATACAACAGCTTTATTTCTTTTAAATCAAATTCCTGAAAAATTTCATCCTCTTTTTCTACTAAAAGTTTACCGTTGTCATTTACATTTCTAATGATACCGGTAAACATTTGGTCAGCATCATTTTTAAAAGTAGAAACCTTATCTTTTTTAAATAATACTTTTAAATATAATTGTTTTAATTCTAGTTCTTTTCCGGTTAGAATGGTTTCGAACAACTGTTCCAGATTTTTCATGAAGTTTAACAGCACTTCATCCAAATTGTAATGAATACCTGTAAGCAATTTTAAAGAGGATACATTTACCAAATTATTAAATTCAATTTGGTTAATATTTAATCCAATTCCGATTACTGAAGCTTGTATTTTTGTTCCAGATAAAATGTTTTCGATTAAAATACCGCATATTTTATTATTCCCTGACAAAATGTCGTTAGGCCACTTTATTTTTAAGTCAGGTATTTGCATGTCATTTAACGTAGTATAGACCGCTAATGAAGTGGCTATATTTAATAAAAATTGATGCTTAACTTCAAACGTCTTAAACAATTTTAAAACGCTAAAGGTTAGGTTTTTACCAGATTCAGAATCCCAAATTGTTCCCATCTGGCCTCTGCCTTTTGTTTGCGTATTTGCAACAACAACAGTATAATCCCTAGCTTGTAAACTTGACATCAAATTTTTCAAGTACAAATTAGTAGAGTCTATGGCATCAAGTTTGATTATTTGCATATGTTAACTATTGTATAAAACTTCAATCTTATTGCTGAAAACAATAGCTAAGAAAACAAAAAAATAATAACTTTGCAGAAATTAAAATTTTTGAATGCAGAAAAAGCAAACTAGCGTAGATGAACTCATCAGTTTTATTCTAGAAGGAATAGAGGAAGTAAAAGGTAACAATGTAAATTTACTTGACCTAAGAGAAATTGAAAATACGGTTTGCGACTATTTCATAATCTGTAACGGTACTTCAAACACGCATGTAAATGCAATCGTAGGTTCTATCCAAAAAACTGTTAGCAAAAACATTAAAGACAAACCTTGGCATGTAGAAGGTTCGGAAAACTCTGAATGGATTTTAATGGACTATGTTAATGTAGTTGTTCATGTTTTTCAAAAACATGTTAGAGAATTTTATGACATTGAGGGGCTTTGGGGAGACGCAAAGGTTACGGTGATTGAAAATAGTTTTAAATAAGAAAAAGAAAAATGGCAAAAGAAAATAATACAAGTCCAAAAAAACCAAGATTTAGTTCTTGGTGGATTTACGGTATCATAGCAGTTTTATTAATTGGATTTCAGTTTTTTAATAGTTCCGCGTTATCAAGCACAAAAAAAACAACTACTTCTGAATTACAGGAGTATTTAAGAAATGGTGATGTTGCTAAAATTTTAATTGTAACAAATACAAGACAAGCAAAAGTGTTTTTAACACCTGAAGCTTTAGCAAAAGATGTCCATAAAGAAGTTGCAGAAAAGCCATTTGGCATTGCTGGAGCAGAAACTCCACAATATGTTTTAGATTATGGAGATCCACAGAACTTTGAAAACGATATTAAAAAAGCCAAAGTTGAATACAGCTTAGATACTGTAATAGATTATACTACGGAGTCCAACGTTTTTGGCGAAATTTTATTAAGTATTCTTCCATTTATTCTAATCATTGGTATTTGGATATACCTTATGCGCAGAATGTCTGGCGGCGGAGGCGGAGGCGCTGGTGGCCAAATATTTAATATTGGAAAATCTAAAGCAAAATTATTCGACGAAAAAACTGATACAAGAACATCATTTAAAGATGTTGCTGGATTAGAAGGTGCTAAAGAAGAAGTTGAAGAAATTGTTGAGTTTTTACGTAACCCAGACAAGTATACTTCTTTAGGAGGAAAAATTCCTAAAGGTGCCCTTTTGGTAGGACCTCCAGGTACTGGTAAAACATTATTAGCTAAGGCAGTTGCAGGTGAAGCAAAAGTTCCTTTCTTTTCATTATCAGGGTCAGATTTCGTTGAAATGTTTGTAGGTGTAGGTGCTTCTAGAGTACGTGACTTGTTTAAACAAGCAAAAGATAAATCGCCTGCAATTATTTTTATTGATGAAATAGATGCTATTGGTAGAGCCAGAGGTAAAAATAATTTTACTGGGTCTAATGATGAACGTGAAAATACTTTAAATCAGCTTTTAACAGAGATGGATGGTTTTGGTACCAATACCAATGTTATTGTATTGGCTGCAACAAACAGAGCAGATGTTTTAGATAAAGCACTAATGAGAGCTGGACGTTTTGACAGACAGATTTATGTTGATTTACCAGATATTAGAGAAAGAAAAGAAATTTTTGAAGTACATCTAAGACCAATAAAAACGGCAGAAACTTTAGATTTAGATTTTCTTGCAAAACAAACGCCTGGTTTCTCCGGTGCAGATATTGCTAACGTTTGTAATGAAGCAGCACTTATTGCTGCACGTAAAGAAAAGAAGGCAGTTACTAAACAAGATTTCCTTGATGCGGTTGATCGTATTGTGGGTGGTTTAGAAAAGAAAAACAAAATTATTACTCCAGGAGAAAAAGAAACCATTGCTTATCATGAAGCTGGTCATGCAACAGTAAGTTGGATGCTTGAGCACGCAGCTCCTCTAGTAAAAGTAACCATTGTTCCAAGAGGTCAATCACTTGGAGCAGCATGGTATTTACCTGAAGAAAGATTAATTGTACGACCAGATCAAATGAAAGATGAAATGTGTGCAACTTTAGGTGGTAGAGCTGCTGAAAAAGTTATCTTCAATAAAATCTCTACTGGAGCATTAAGCGATTTAGAAAAAGTTACCAAGCAAGCAAGAGCAATGGTAACCATATATGGTTTAAATGATAAGATTGGTAATTTAACCTATTACGATTCTTCAGGACAAGATTCTTACGGTTTTTCAAAACCTTACAGTGAAGAAACAGCACAAACCATTGATAGAGAAATATCTATTCTAATAGAAGAACAATATCAACGAGCAATTGAGCTATTAGAAAACAATAAGGACAAGCTAACTACTCTTGCTCAAAGATTATTAGAAAAAGAAGTTATTTTTAAAGACGATTTAGAGAAAATTTTTGGAAAAAGACCTTTTGACAAAGATATAGCTGAGGAAGCTGCTAAAGCAGAAGAGACCAAAAACGAAATAGAATCAAATCAAGAATAAAACAATTTATAAGCAGTAGTTTTTATATGAAAACTTCTGCTTATTTTTATACTATTAAATAGTTTTGAAGTCATAGAAAAGAATGGGTCTATTTGAGAAATTCTTTGGTGGAGGTAAAAAGAAAGTTTCTAGAGAAGCATCAGAAACTAGAGGTGTACATATGCCTGATTTAGACATTCCTGTTGATGAAAAATTCACTATTTACTTTAAAAAAAATGGGGGTAAATTCATCTATTGCGATGGATTTTCTGATGTAAGGGAAGCCTTAAAAAATATTGTTGAAGAAAATAGCTGGCAGAATATTCCGTTTTTTTCGATGGATAAAAGGCTAGAAGATAAGTTTTCTAAAGAAGCAATTACCTTTACAGACAAGCCCAACAAAAGCGCTATTTTCTTTACTACTTGCGAACATTTGGTTGCACAAAATGGCTCCATACTTATTTGCTCTAATCAACTTAGAGACAGTAAATTACATGATTTACCTGAAAATTTTATCGTTTTTGCAACAACAAGTCAATTAGTAAATTCTATTGGGGAAGGCTTAAAAAAAATTAAGAAAAAACACCAAAACAGCATTCCTACCAACATTACTACAATAAAGCATTTTCAGGCAGTAGAAGATAAAAACGACTTTCTAACCTACGGCAGTAGTTCTAAAAATTTATATCTTATACTCCTGGAAGACTTATAGTATGCGCGAGATTTTAAGGAGATTACTTACCGGTATTGTTTACGTTGTAATTTTGCTATCTGCAATATTCCTTAGCTCAAATGCTTTTGATTTTCTATTTATGGCCTTTGGACTGGCGTGTCTTTACGAATTTAAAAAGCTAACAAAACTTCAAGGTTTTTATATTTTTGCTGCATACTTAGGGCTTTGGTGGGTATTTATATACTTACTTAATAGTTTTACCTACAGTCAATCAATTATTAATGTTTTAATGTTTATTACGATAACCATAAACATAGCATTGCTTTTCTATTTATTTTCAATGAAGGAAAAACAATTTACTTCCGTACAAAAATTCTTAATTGGATTATTTTATATTGGTGGAGGTTGTATCTTTTTAACCATGATTCCTTATCAGAAGAACAACTTTGAAAATTTGTTAATCATGGGAATCTTTATTTTAATTTGGGTAAATGACTCCTTTGCTTATCTAGTAGGGAAATCTATAGGTAAAACCAAATTATTTCCACAGGTATCACCAAAAAAGACCTGGGAAGGTACTATTGGTGGATTTATTTTTGCATTGATTGCTGCATATTTTATGTCTAAATACGACACCAACATAAATCTTACACAATGGTTGATTCTAGCAATAGTTATTGTAGTTTCAGGAAGTTTGGGTGATTTATTAGAGTCAAAGTTTAAAAGAGCCGCTGGCGTTAAAGATAGTGGCGCAATTTTACCTGGCCATGGTGGTATGCTCGACAGATTAGATAGTTTAATTTTTGCCGCACCATTTGCTTACCTAACATTAAATATTTTTAACCATGTTTCATAAAGAAGGCCAAAAAATAATCCTTATTACCTTTTTACTTGTATTAATCTCTGTTCTTGCAGCACATTTTTTTATTGAAATAAATTGGCTTAAACTACTCGTACAGATTACAGCTCTGGTATTCTTAATAATAGTACTACAGTTTTTCAGAAATCCAAAACGCAAAGTAATTAGAAATTTTGATGACATATTGGCTCCAGTAGACGGTAAGGTTGTTGTTATTGAAGAGGTAGAAGAAAAAGAATATTTTAAAGATAAGAGAATTCAAGTATCCATCTTCATGTCCCCTATTAATGTACACGTTACAAGATATCCAGTAAGTGGTGCAATTGTATTTTCTAAATACCACCCAGGTAAATACCTTGTAGCATGGCACCCAAAAGCCAGTGAAGAAAACGAAAGAACCACTATTGTTTTAAAAACTCCAAAATTTGGTGAAATTTTATACCGCCAAATTGCTGGTGCTCTAGCAAAACGTATTGTTAATTATGCCGTGGTTGGAGAAAGTGCTCAACAAGGAGAAGATGCAGGTTTTATAAAATTTGGTTCAAGAGTAGATTTGTTCTTACCTTTAGATTGTGCTATTACAGTAAAATTAAACCAAAAAGTTGTTGGTGCTAAAACCTGTATTGCCAGCTTAGCCATAAAAGATGAAGACAGATAAACTGCATAATGATTTTTTAAAAGCTGTGGCATTTGTAAATGACTTTACAGATCCTTTACCCGCAGATTTACTTTTAAAATTATACGCATACTACAAAATCGCCAACGAGAATTTTGACAATCCTGGTAGCAGAACGCCGTTAATTAATGCTTTCAAGGCCAATGCATTATTCCAAGCTAAGAATCTTTCTAGGAAAGATGCTATGAAAAAATACGTAGCCTTGGTTAAGAAGGAATTAAGAGATAAATTATAATTAACTTACTATTGCCTTATTGACTAGCACTTTACTTTCGAAAAAAGTAAAGTATAGGCCTGCAAGTAATGTTATAGCAAAATAAATAATCATTAAAATGGTTCCTATACCCAAGTAGGTATTTAGACCAAACCAATCTCCTAATACAAGAATATAAGCAATCCCTAATATTGCTCTTAAACCTTCTGTAAAAGCAGCTATTTTTAATCTATCCATCAAAATAGTATAGCTAAATATACCGAAAAACACAAAGGCTCCAAAGACTATCAAATTTGTAAATCCAATATTTGCATAGTTATAAAACATAAACAACAGGAGAGCCACACTTAATAGCATTTGCAAAACAACATATAATTTCAAACCATTTGATGCAGGGGTATCATAACGTTGAAAATTATAGACATCGTCAATAATTGCGATTGGGTATTTTTCTTTAACGTCTTTAGGTCTCCACCCGGTTGGCATAAACCATATTCTTAGTTTATCCCAAATATTCGACGTTCTTAAAGCATCCTTTAATAATCTAAAGAAATGTTGAAAATTTATTACTACTGGATTCCATGTGCCTGCTGGTTTTAACACTCCGTATTGTGGCGGAACAGCATCTAATTCTTCTTGAAAGGTTCCGAAAAGTCGATCCCAAATAGAAAGTATTTGTCCTAAATTTTTATCTATGTATTCAGGGTTTATAGCATGGTGCACACGGTGCTGTGAAGGTGTTACAATAATATATTCTAACCAACCCATTTTTCCAATATGCTTTGTGTGATACCAAAATTGTACAAACAAGTGAATGGGTGCTAAAATTGCTATCACCTTATAAGGCACCCCTAAAATAGCAGCAGGAAGCAATAAAATAGAGAAATATCCAACCAAATTAGAAATAGGTTGACGCAAAGCACACGCTAAATTAAACTCTTCACTACTATGATGTATGACATGCTGGTTCCAGAAGATATTTATTTTATGACTTAACCTATGATTCCAATACCCAGCAAAATCAATAAATACAAACGCTAATAACCAAACAAGCCATGTTGCCTTAATTTCTATTATAGCCAATGTATCATATAAAAACGGATAACTTATAATTACAAAAGCCAAACCCAACGAATCTTTTATAATATTTGTTAATCCAGAACTAATACTGGCAACAGTATCCATTACTTTGTATGTTTGGTTTTTTACGAAAAATCCATAAGAAATTTCAATTATCAATAAAAGAATAAAAAAAGGAATCGCGTAAAGTAACGCATTGGCATAGGCTTCCATAAGCAAGAAAAAAGTAATATTATTCTTTTAAATATACTAAAATTGAAGCATCTATTCTACATCTTTCACCAAAAGGATAAAACCTTTACGGTGTACATTCTCTATTTTTAATGCAGGATCATTACTTAAGTATTTTCTTAAGTGAGAAATAAAAACATTTAAACTTTTACGATTAAAATAATCATTCTTACCCCAAATGGTTACTAAAATATCTTTATGGGAGCACAATTGATTTTCATTCTTTTTTAAAATAACCAAAAGTTCTGTTTCTCGTGAAGTTAATTTAATAGTTTCATTTTTAAAATGAAGTAACTGACTTGCTGTATCCAAAACATATGTACCAATTTTATATGTTGATTGCGCAGCCGTTTGTTTTTCTATTGGAGATAATCTAGCCAATAAAGCTTCAATTCTTGCCACTAGTTCTTCTTCGTCTATAGGTTTCTTTATATAATCGACTGCACCGATGGAAAATCCTTTTAACACATCTATTTTCATAGATCTTGCGGTTAAAAACATAAAAGGTAATGCTGTCATCTGATTCTTTATTTTTCGTGCCAATTCAAAACCATCAATATCTGGCATCATAACATCCAGAATTGCCAAATCGAACAAATCAGTATGTATAATTTTTAAGGCTTCATTACCCGATTTTACCCAGGTAAGATTAAAACCTTTCATTTTAAGATATTCGGAGAGCAAATACCCTAATGACAAATCGTCTTCAACTAATAATATTTTATGCTTGTCCAAATTCATACGAATTAATTAGTGGTATTGCAATCGTAATTTTGGTCCCTTTACCTAATTCACTTTCAAGATAAATTTTACCATTATGATTTTTAATTACCTTCTTTACATAGCTCAATCCTAAGCCATAGCCCTTTACTTTATACAAATCACCTTCAGTAACGCGATAATATTTTTGAAAAATTCTTGCTTTATCTTTCTTAGAAATTCCCTCTCCGTTATCGATTATAGTAATAAATAGCTTTTTCTGTTTTACCTCAGCGACAAGCTTAATTTCGGGATTTTTGGAGTATTTTTTGGCATTATCAAGCAAATTATTAATAGCATTCTCTAAATGTGAACTTTCTGCTTTAATAAAAAGTTCTTGATTAGGAAGTTCATAGTTAAAAATAGCTTCTTCTAATTTTGATAGCATACTAAACTCTTCACATATTCTTTGAAGATTTGGGCTAAAATCTATACCTTTTAAATTAAAAACGCTCCTGCTTGATTCCAAACTTCCTAGTTCTAAAACTTTATCAATATGGTTTTTTAGTCGGTCTATTTGTTGTCGTATTAAAACAATTATAGGTTCTTGCTGTTCTGTACTATCTTTCTCTAGTAACTTAGTAGCCAATCCGATAGAAAAAACTGGAGTTTTTAATTCGTGGGTTAAATTATTAATAAACTCATTGGTAGTGACTATTATTTTTCTTTGCCAATAAAAAGATTTTAAAACCCAAACAACCACTATAATTATAGTTAACATAAAAATTAAACTAGGAATGGTGAGTCCGTTTAATTGTGACAAAAAATAGGTGTTGATGTCATTAAATTGTAATTCCAACACCAAACGCTTATCCACTAATCCAGACAAATACCCTTCCAATTCGATTGGGTATGTATTGATTTTTTCCTTTGCATCGAAAACCTTTGGTGAATGCAAATAATACGTAGAATCTTTGGAAATAATTTGATATGAAAAATTGGTTGTTATTCCCTTTGCGGCTAAACGGTCTTTAAGAAAATCATTCAAAAAATGACTAGATGCATCTTGCACACTATCCAAACTTACAGCAAAATAAGTTCCATCTTTGGTGATGGATTTTCCAATAAGAAAAGTAAGCTCGTTCTCTGTTGAAAGGTCGCTTTTTATAACCTGACTTGCTGCTACTATATTTTTGTTGAATTGCACTTTAGCTAAGTTCAACCCTATTTTTAAATATTGGTATTGGACTATAAACAATCCTAGAACAGCAATACTAAATAAAATAATATATATATTTCTACCCTTGATCATTGATGACTAAAGTACTTTAAAAAAGTATGTTTTACTGATTATTAATTTTTTGTTAGTACAATTAACTTTTCATTAATCTTTTTGTTTTATTGTTAATCCTTAGCAAATGTTAAAGGTATTACCTTAGCTCACGAGTTAAGTTAATGAAAATTTCAAAATCGCTTCAAGCAATTAACTATAAAGCTAATCTTTCTAAAAAGGGTTAGCTTTTTAATTTAAAATCTTTGGTTGTTAAACTCAAAAAAATTAAAGCATGAAAAAAATCATTACATCAGGAATAGATAAAATTAAATGCAACAATCTATTAAGTATTTCAATAGGTCTAGTTTACCTACTTTTTGGTGTTTTAAAGTTTTTCACAGCTGTGAGCCCAGCTGAAGAAATTGCCGTTGAAACAATAGATAAACTTACTTTCGGATACCTTTCCAATACAACATCAATATTCTTGCTAGCGATATGGGAAACTTGTGTTGGTCTATTTTTACTATTAAATATTCAGAAGAAAACCATTCTGAAACTTGCTCTTATTCATATGGTATTTACTTTTACACCGTTGCTTATTATTCCTGAAATGACCTTTTCAAATTCTAGTTTAGCCCCTACCCTTTTAGGGCAATATATCTTTAAAAATATAATTATAATCGCCGCCTTAGCTACACTATTAAAAAACGAAAAACATAGCAGTATTAAAGTATTTACCAATCTATAGGTTTATAATCTTTCAAGAATTTTCCACACCAGTGCTTACCTGTATTTATACCATCAATAAGCGGATCGAGGACTCTAGCTGCTCCATCAACAATATCTAAGGGTGGTTGAAAATCGTGTATTTCTTGTTTCTTTTTTGATAATTCTGCTGGATCTTCATCTGTAACCCAACCTGTATCTACTGCATTCATAAAAACACCATCTTGAGCAAAATCTAGTGCAGAAGTATGTGTCATCATATTAAGGGCAGCTTTCGCCATATTGGTGTGTGGATGCCTATCTTCTTTATAAAAACGATGGAATTTACCTTCCATAGCCGAAACATTTATAATGTGTTTTTTACCCGTATTTTCTTTTCTCATAAGTCTTGAAAGGCGATTACAAAGTACAAATGGCGCAACAGCATTTACGAGCTGAACCTCAATCATTTCAGGAGTTTCTATCTCCCCTAATTTTAAGCGCCAGCTATTGGTTTTACGCAAATCTACTTGTTGTAAATCTGCATCTAGTTCTCCTTCTGGAAAAACTTCTTTAGTAGAAAGCGAATTATCAAAACTATAAGGAATCTGAGATAATTTTGCTGAAGCCCTTATACCTATTCCAGGCTCTGGCGCATGCCAAGTAACTGGTAAAGTATTATTCTGTTGACTAGAGGTATTTTTACCTAATACATTTAATTCATTTAAACAATACAAATGATCGGCTAACACTTCTTTAGCAGATTTAGGCAATGCCTCTACAGGCATTTCTTCATTTTTCATTAAGTGCTGATAAAATCCTGCAGGTCTACGCACCGTTTGGGCTGCATTATTTATAAGAATATCTAAACGATCGTATTGTTGTTCAATAAAATTGCAGAAAATTTCTACGCTTGGAATATGACGAAGATCTAAACCGTGTATTTTAAGCCTGTGTCCCCACTTAGAAAAATCATCTTCTCGCGAAAAACGAAGTGCAGAATCAACCGGAAAACGAGTTGTTGCTACAACAGTTGCTCCTGCTCGCAATAATATTAATGTAATATGATATCCAATTTTTAATCTTGATCCTGTTACTATAGCAACTTGCCCGGTCAAATCAGCGGTTTGAAAACGTTTTGCATAATTAAAATCACCACAATCTTGGCACATGGTATCATAAAAATGATGCAGCTTGGTATATATGGCTTTGCACACATAACAGTTTCTTGGAGATTCCAATTCTTTTTCTTCCAGACTTTCCAATTTTGGCGCTTCTAATAGTATTGGTGCTTTAAAAACAACAGCTTCTCTTGCACTACGTATACCTGTTTCTTTACGAGCATGCTTATCACGCTCTATCATTTTACGTTTAGCAGCTTTGGCAGCGTCCTTTTTTTGCTGTCTAAATTCGTGTCTACTAGGTCTAGAAATCATGCCTGCCGCCTTTAGTAGGGCAATACGCTTTTCTTCAGGTAGCTCTAATATTTGATGCGCATTCTCTCCTAATTTATCTAATATGGCAATACAAATTTCAATCTCTTCAGGACTAACCAATTCTGTGTTAGTATTTGTTACTTCCTTTTCCTTATCAGCATCCATGAAATGAACTATGTGTTTAAATTAATTCTTGACAAATGTACATTTAAAATTATTTTTCTTGGCAACAATAAAAAAGCTCGATTATCAATAACAATTTGACAAACGAGCTTTTTTAATTTTAAGAAGCTTTTTATTTCACCCTCGTAACCAACACTTTTTTACCTTCTAAGTATCCTACCATGACATCACCAGAATTTACTTTTCCAACGCCTTTTGGTGGTGTACCTGTTAATAGTATATCTCCAGGGTTTAAGGTCATAATTGAGGATACATACACTATAAAATCTACTAGATTAGTTATCATTAATGAACTATTCCCTCTTTGTACCTCAACGCCGTTTACCTCATATGTAAAATTAATATTAGTAACATCAGCAAAATTGGTAATAGGAAAAAATGGCGCAATTGGTGTTGCTCCATCAAACCCTTTTGCTAAAGCCCAAGGTCCTTTTGTTTCTCTACTTTCAGATAAAACATCTTTAGCAGTTAAATCATTAGACAATGTTGCAGCATCTACAAAGCTCAGCGCATTTTCCGCTGTTGCATTTTTACATGTTTTACCTATACGAAAAGCCAATTCGGCTTCATACCATACATCATTAGAAAAAGCAGGAAGCACTAAATCTTCGTTATTCTCTAAAAGTGTATTTTCAGGTTTTGTAAATACAATAGGCGTTACCTTTTCTTTAGGCATCTCGCTCAATTCATTTACATAATTTTTACCAACGGCAACTATTTTCATTTGTATTCTGGTTAGATTATTTTATTTCCTTTTTTAACGTAAACTAGCTAAACTCTTTTCCAATGTCTCTATTTTTGCTTCGGCATCGGATTGTTTTTTATGTTCTATAGCGATAACCTGTTCAGGTGCATTACTTACAAAACGTTCGTTAGAAAGTTTCTTCTGGACAGACATTAAAAAACCTTTTGTGTATTTAAGTTCTTCTTCAATTTTTTTAATCTCAGCATCAATATCAATAGCTCCACTTATTGGAATAAAATATTCATTACTTTTTACTCTAAAAGTTAACGCCCCATCAACTGCATCATTCACATAGGAGATATCAGAAACGTTGGTAAGTTTTTTAATTACCGCATCCCATACTTGAGAAATTTCCCCTTCGTTTAAAACTGAAAGTTCTAAATATTCCTTCATTGGAATATTTTTTTGTTTTCGAACAGTTCTAATTCCTGCGATAACTTCAGCAGCAAAATCAAAGCCTGTAATTAATGCTTCATCCACCTTAGTAGCTACTGGCCATTTTGCTACAACTAAAGCTTCTTCTGAAGTACGCACTGCAATATGTTGCCAAATTTCTTCGGTTAAGAATGGCATAAATGGATGCAATAACTTTAAATTATTTTCAAAAATTGAAATAACAGCATCAAAAGTAGTTTTGTCTATAGGTTGCTGGTATTCTGGTTTAACTATCTCCAAAAGCCAAGAACTGTAATCGTCCCAAACCAATTTATAAATTGCCATTAACGCATCTGAAATACGGTATTTACTAAAATGATCTTCAATTTCTATTAAAGTCTGATTAAATTTAGCATGATACCATGCTATACCAAGTTTAGATGCTTCAGGTTGTGGTAACTCGGCAACTTCCCAACCTTTTACCAATCGGAAACCATTCCAAATTTTATTTGCAAAGTTTTTACCTTGTTGACACAACGCTTCATCAAACATTAAATCATTTCCGGCAGCAGCACTTAATAATAAACCTACACGAACACCATCTGCTCCATATTCATCAATCAACCCTAATGCATCAGGCGAGTTACCTAAAGATTTAGACATTTTTCGTCTTTGTTTATCGCGTACCAGACCCGTTAAATAAACATTCTCGAATGGCATTTTACCACGATATTCATAACCTGCAATAATCATTCTAGCTACCCAAAAGAATAAAATATCTGGACCAGTAACTAAATCATTCGTAGGATAATAATATTCAATCTCTTTATTTTCGGGCTCTAAAATTCCGTTAAAAACGCTAATTGGCCATAACCATGATGAAAACCAGGTGTCTAACGCGTCTTCATCTTGTTTAAGACTCGCTGATGTAAGTGATGCATTACCAGTTTTTATTTTGGCTTTTGCTAGTGCCTCTTCTTTACTTTCAGCAACAACAAAATCATCTGCACCTTCTCCATAGTAATACGCTGGTATCTGTTGTCCCCACCATAACTGTCGAGAAATATTCCAATCACGGATATTTTCCATCCAATGACGATAGGTATTATCAAACTTTTTAGGGTGTAATTTTATTTCTTCACTTTCAAGAACAGCTTTTATTGCCGGTTCGGCAAGTTGTTCCATTTTCAAAAACCATTGATCCGAAAGTCTAGGCTCTATAACTGCTTTTGTACGCTCAGAAGTACCAACTTTATTTAAATGGGATTCCGTTTTAATTAAAAATCCCTTTTCTTCAAGCTCTTTAGCTATTTCTTTTCGTACTACAAAACGATCTTTTCCTTCATAATGCAAACCATGATGGTTTAAGGTTGCATTCGCGTTAAAAATATCAATAACCTCCAGATTATGTTTTTCTCCTAAAGCTTTATCATTTATATCATGTGCAGGGGTTACTTTTAAACAACCCGTTCCAAACTCAATATCTACATAGTCATCTTCAATAATAGGAATTACTCTACCGCTTAGGGGAACTATAGCTTTTTTTCCTTTAAGATGTGCGTAACGTTCATCCGAAGGGTTTATACAAATTGCTGTATCTCCTAAAATAGTCTCTGGTCTTGTGGTGGCAATAGTTACTTTTTCATCAGAACCTTCAATTGGATAAGATAAATAATACAGTAGCCCTTGCTTTTCTTCATAAATAACCTCTTCGTCAGAAAGTGTAGTTTGAGCTTCAGGATCCCAGTTTACCATTCTAAAACCACGGTATATCAAACCTTTATCAAACAAATCCACAAAAACTTTAATTACAGAAGCAGACATATTGTCATCTAGTGTAAATTTTGTTCTGTCCCAATCACAAGAACAACCAAGCTTTTTTAATTGCTCTAAAATAACCCCACCATATTCATCTGTCCATTCCCAAGCGTGCTTTAAAAACTCTTCTCTGGATAAATCGGCTTTATTAATTCCTTGTTCTTTTAACTTAGCAACTACTTTTGCCTCTGTGGCAATAGAGGCATGATCTGTACCAGGCACCCAACAGGCATTTTTACCCATTAAGCGTGCTCTACGTATTAATACATCTTGAATGGTGTTATTCAGCATATGCCCCATGTGTAAAACACCCGTTACATTTGGTGGTGGTATTACAATAGTATAAGGCTCTCTTTCATCAGGAACTGAATGGAAATACCCATTTCTCATCCAGTAATCATACCAGTGTTTTTCTACTTTATGAGATTCGTATTTTGATGCTATTTCCATATTTTGGTATAATTTTTGTTTTAGTTGCAATGTATCTTTATGGTAAGAAGTTCTAGAAATGTTAAATTTTAATTTTTAGCTCTTATTTAAAATACGAAACAAAAATAAGTAACGTTATTAGATAACAAAAGAATTTTGAGGTTCAAGTGAAAATAGTTACATTTGGATCTTACCCAAAACTAAAAAAAGATGAAAAAAATAGTACTAGTTTTATTTATTGGACTATTAGGTTTTAGCCTAAACGCACAAGACAAAACTGCAAAAATCACTTTTAAAAGTGATACTGTAGATTACGGTGAAATTGAAAAAGGTTCTGATGGAAATCGTGTATTTGAATTTACAAATACTGGAGATGCGCCATTAATTATAAGCAAGGTGAGCTCTAGTTGTGGATGTACTATCCCAAAAAGTCCTAAAGATCCTATTTTACCAGGTAAAACAGGTGAAATACAAGTAAAATATGACACCAATAGAGTTGGTGCTATTAGAAAAGCGATAACCGTTATTTCTAATGCGGATACCCCTACAATGGTATTGAAAATAAAAGGAGAGGTAAAAGACCCAGTTGTGGTTCAGTAACTTAACTTCACATTTAAAAAATCGAGCCCTAACATTTGTTGGGGCTTTTTTTTGTAACAATTTAAAGGCAACATACAGTTAAAATAACCTTTATGTATTTTGTTTTGTTAATTATGATTTCCCATTTTTGCAAAAAAAATAACACATGCCTAAAATATCTAACAAAGGCTTATCTATGCCTGAGTCTCCAATTCGCAAATTGGTTCCATTCTCAGAAGCTGCAAAAAGTAGAGGCATAAATGTTATTCACCTAAATATTGGTCAGCCTGATATTAAAACACCACAAGTTGCTATTGATGCAATAAAAAACAATACAGTTTCTATATTAAGCTATAGTAAAACTGAAGGTTCTGATACTTTTAGAAAAAAACTTGCAGATTATTATTCCAAACATCAAATTTCTATTGAAGCAGATGATATTCTTGTAACTACAGGGGCTTCAGAAGGACTTTCTTTTGTTATTGGAAGTATTGCAGATGATGGCGATGAATTAATTATTCCAGAACCATTTTATGCCAATTACAATAGTTTTTCAACTGCTTTCGGAGCCAAAGTAGTCCCTATAGTTTCGAATATTGATAATGGTTTTGCTTTGCCGAGTATTGCGGAATTTGAAAAAGCAATAACCCCCAAAACCAAAGGCATTTTAATTTGCAATCCTAATAATCCAACAGGGTATTTATATAGTAAAGAAGAAATTCAACAATTAGCCGCTCTGGTTAAAAAACATGATTTATTCTTTATTGTAGATGAAGTTTATCGTGAGTTTGTATACGATGGCAAACAACATTATTCTGTTTTACAAGAACCACATATTGATGAAAACGCCATAGTTATAGATTCTGTATCGAAAAGATATAGTATGTGTGGCGCAAGAATAGGATTTATTATTACTAGAAATAAAGTTTTAAGGAGCATAATACTTAAATTTATGCAAGCAAGACTATCACCACCCTCCTATGCGCAAATTGCAAGTGAGGCTGCCTTAGAAACTCCACAGAGTTACTTTGATGATGTTATCTCGGCTTATGTGGCTCGCAGAAATGTTTTAATTGAAGGCTTAAACGGCATACCAGGCGTAAAAGTAATAAACCCTCAAGGTGCTTTTTACTGCATTGTAGCCTTACCTGTAAAAGACTCTGATAAATTTGCCCAATGGCTACTAGAGGATTATAGTTTGAATAATGAAACTGTTATGGTTGCTCCAGCAGCAGGCTTTTACGCTACAGAAGGTTTAGGAAAAAACCAAATAAGAATAGCCTATGTTCTTGAAGAAAAAGTATTAAAACGTGCCATTCATATATTAAGTGAAGCCTTAAAACAATACAGCCTTAATGAAAATACTGCAAAACGTATCCTTAAAAAAATATAACACTTTCGGCATAAATGCGATTGCTAAGAATTTTTGCGAAATAAATTCTATTGAGGATTTAGTTGTAGCATTTCAACTTAGTGAATACCCTGAAAAATTTATACTTAGTGGAGGTAGCAACATGCTATTGACCAAAGATATTGAGGCTTTGGTGCTACATATAAATTTAAAAGGCATTCAAATAGTTTCTGAAAGTCAGGATGATGTTGTTGTAAAAGCAATGGCTGGCGAAAACTGGCACCAACTTGTTTTATGGACCTTAGAGCAAAATTTCGGCGGTTTAGAGAACATGTCTTTAATACCGGGCAATATAGGTACAGCACCGATACAAAATATTGGAGCTTATGGAGTAGAATTGAAAGACACCTTCGTGTCTTGTGAAGCAATGGAAATTAGCACACAAAAAATTAAAAATTTCAGCAAAATAGATTGCAATTTTGGTTACCGCGAATCTTTTTTTAAAAATGAAGGAAAAGGAAAGTATGTTATAACTTCAGTTAGTTTAAAATTGACTAAAAGAAACCATACGCTTAATACCTCTTACGGATCTATTGATGTAGAGTTAGAAAAGAACGGCATTACCAATCCCACTATAAAAGATATATCTAATGCCGTGATTGCTATTCGTCAGAGCAAATTACCTGATCCAAA
The DNA here is from genome assembly GCF_900176415.1 of Cellulophaga tyrosinoxydans. GTDB lineage: Bacteria > Bacteroidota > Bacteroidia > Flavobacteriales > Flavobacteriaceae > Cellulophaga > Cellulophaga tyrosinoxydans. The sequence goes on from NZ_FWXO01000001.1 coordinate 81,159, forward strand.
AATACTTGGCAACAGTGGTAGTTTTTTTAAAAACCCAATTATACCAATAAATGAATTTATAGCATTTTCGAAAAATTATCCAGATGCACCGTTTTATAAAATTTCGGAAGAAGAATACAAAATTCCGGCAGGTTGGTTAATTGAACAATGCGGGTTTAAAGGAAAACGATTTGGCGACGCTGGAGTGCATAAAAACCAAGCATTGGTTTTAGTAAATTATGATGCTGCAACTGGACAAGAAATTCTTGATTTAGCACATGAAATAATTAATGCAGTTTACGTAAGATTCAATATTCGTATCTTTCCCGAAGTAAATATTATATAAAAAAATAACCCTGATATTTACATATCAGGGTTATACCAAACCAAACTAACCAAAAATAAAGTATACGATAACCAGTCGCACACTTATACTATATTTGAAATCTATATCGTAACAATCAATTTTATAAATTTGCGTTACATTATAATTACGTATCAAAAGTTATTTTAGATTTTTTTAAAACACATTTTTTATAAATATTAACTTTTTCATGAGCGCATTACTTGAAAACCATATAGTTGAACTTTTACAAGAACGTAATGAAAAAGCGATTTCTCTACTTTATGAGAATTATAGCGACACACTTTACGGTGTTGCCTTTAAAGTTGTAAAAGACGAAGAACTAGCACAAGATGTTTTACAAGAAAGTTTTGTGAAAATTTGGAAAAAAGCAGATAGTTATGATCCAACAAAAGCCAAACTTTTTACTTGGCTATTCCGGATTACAAGAAATACTGCTATTGATAAATTAAGAAGCGGTAAAACCAAATCTGATAAAGAAATCCAAATGGATGTTTCAGACGTATATAAGGTAGGTATTGACGGAGTTAATCCAGATTTTATTGATATGCGTGAGAATCTTTCAAAATTAGATTCAAAATATCAAATTGTTCTTGAAGCTTTATTTTTTGAAGGAATGACCCAACAAGAAGCAAGTGAAGAATTAGATATTCCATTAGGCACTATAAAATCTAGATTAAAAATAGGTCTTCGCGAAATGCGTAAAATTTATATTGATCCAGCAATACTGCTATTTATATTAACCTTAATAGCATTATATTATGAAAGATAAAATAAAAATATTTTTAGATACTGATCTACTAGAAAAGTACCTATTAGGTTCAACTACAGATCTAGAGACCTTACAAGTAGAACGTTATATTGCTATGTACCCAGAAGTACGTAAAACGTATAATGAACTTCAGGAAAATTTAGAAGAATTTGCTAAATCATATTCTTTAAAATCTCCAGAAGGACTTAAAGATAGAATTTTGAGTACCATTAAGGCTCAAAATTCAACGAAGAGAAAATTTATGAATTATGCTATTGCTGCTAGTTTTGTAGCCATGTTGTTTGCGGGTGCATCTTACTTTTTCTACAGTCAAAATCTGAACCTACAGGAAGAAAACTCAGTGGTAACCAATCAAATCAAACTTTTAGAAGAAGACATGAAAGAGCGATTGGAAGATGTTAGAAATCAGTTTATTGTACTAAACAATCCACAAACAAAAAAGTATACTGTAATGGGTAACAAAAAAGCTAAAGACTTAAAAGCTGTAGCTTATGTAAATCCTGTAAAGAAATTATCATACATTAATGTTCAAAACCTGCCAGACCTTGAAGATGGACAATGTTTTCAGATGTGGGCTGAAGTTAATGGTAAAATGATTAACCTAGGTATTATAAAAGAAGCTGGAGATAAAAACAATCTATTAGCAATGCCTTATGCTGAAAATGCGGTAGGTTATATCACTATAGAAAATGTTGGTGAAAACGAAGCTCCAACGGTAGACAATATTGTTGCGAATATAGCCTACTAAGAATACCTGATTTTTTATACAGAAAACTTTCAAAAGATAAAATATTTGTACCTTTGTACAAATATTTTATCATGAAGTTAGTTTTATTAACTGTAGGATTGTTAGCCCTTGCCTTTGCAGGTATTGCAATAAAAATATGGTCAAAGAAAGATGGTAAATTTGCTGGCACTTGTGCCAGTCAAAATCCGTTTTTAAACAAAGAAGGTGAAGCTTGCGGTTTTTGCGGTAAACTTCCTGACGAACAAGATTGCAGAAAAGATACTGCTCAAGAACTTCAATAATTAAAAATCTGAAGTTCGTATAATACCATAATTTGGACAAAACCAAAGACACATTACAAGAAACCATAAGCAAAGCCAAAGCAGGAAATCAGATTGCTTTTAGTCTTTTGCTAGATTCATTCTGGAATGATGTGTATAGTTTTCAACTACAACGCACAAAGAATGAAAATGATGCAGAAGACATCACTATTCAAACCTTTTCCAAAGCTTTTGACAAAATTCATTTGTATGATGAAGAATACCAATTCAAGACTTGGTTAATTACTATTTCAAAAAATATACATGTTGATTTAATAAGAAAAAGTAAGCGCAATATTCTTGAAAATACTGATAGTGGAGCAGAAGCTATTAAGAAAGTATTAGATGATAGTCCTTCAGCCGAAGATCAACTAATAAATGAACAAAATTTAGCCACACTTTTAGAGCATATTAAAAGCCTTAAACCTCATTACCAAAAAGTTATTAATCTAAGGTATTTTAACGAGCTAAGTTATGCGGATATAGCAATCGCGCTTAATGAGCCTATTAACAATGTGAAAGTAAAGTTGTTAAGAGCTAAAAAATTACTTTCCTCTGCTATAAAAGCCAGTAAAACCTAGGAAAACTTCATTGTGTTTTTGTGTATTTACAAAATATTTATAGCACAAAGCAAAAACAAATGGTACATAAAATTGTTTGTATATTTGTATAAAAATTGGAGATGAGCGATACTTCTTTAGACAATGTTTTACCACCAAAAGGAAAACCAAAATGGTTACGAGTTAAACTTCCTACTGGTAAAAAATATACGCAATTAAGAGGCTTAGTAGACAAGTACAATTTACATACTATCTGTACTTCTGGGAGTTGCCCTAATATGGGAGAATGCTGGGGAGAAGGTACCGCTACTTTTATGATTTTAGGTAATGTATGTACTAGATCTTGTGGGTTTTGCGGTGTAAAAACAGGTAGACCTGAAGATGTAGATTGGGAAGAACCAGAAAAAGTAGCCCGATCCATAAAAATCATGAGTATAAAACATGCCGTAATAACATCTGTAGACCGCGATGATATTAAAGATATGGGCTCTATTATTTGGGCAGAAACGGTAAAAGCCATCCGAAGAATGAATCCGGAAACTACACTTGAAACCCTAATACCAGATTTTCAAGGCATAGAAACACATTTGGATCGTATTGTAGCTGTAAATCCTGAAGTTGTTTCACATAACATGGAGACTGTAAAAAGACTTACAAGAGAGGTGCGTATACAAGCTAAATACGAGCGAAGTCTTGAAGTTCTTAGATATTTAAAAGCTAGTGGTATAAATAGAACAAAATCTGGAATTATGCTAGGTTTAGGTGAACTTGAAGAAGAAGTGATCCAGACCATGCAAGATTTGAGAGATGCCAATGTAGATATAGTAACTATAGGGCAATATTTACAACCTAGCAAAAAACACTTACCAGTAAAAGAATTTATAACACCAGATCAATTCAAAAAATACGAAGAAATAGGATTGAAAATGGGTTTTAGACATGTGGAAAGTGGCGCTTTAGTTAGATCATCTTATAAAGCCCATAAACACATAAATTAGACTCTTGTACATTCTTCATTTTTTTTGAACCTAAATGTCTTTAGGCAAGATTACTTTACATATGAAACAAATAAATATTGGCATAAATGGTTTTGGAAGAATTGGCCGAACTTTATTTAGGCTGCTACAAGCACATCCTGAATTAAATGTTGTTGCAATTAATGATTTAGCCAATACCAAAACGCTAGCGCATTTACTAAAATACGATAGCATTCATGGGGTTTTTCCGCAAGACATATCGCATACACATAACACTATAACTGTTGGAGATAAAAATCCGGTTGCAATTTCAAATTTTGCTTCGCCAGAACAAATTAATTGGAAAAAACATCAAGTTGATATCGTTGTAGAGGCTACTGGCAAATTTAAAACAAGAGAGTATCTTGATTTACATATTAAAAATGGAGCTAAAAAAGTAATCCTTTCAGTTCCACCAGAAGACGATACCATTAAAATGATAGTGCTAGGAGTAAATGATCATATACTCTCTAAAGAAGATGATATCATCTCAAATGCGTCTTGCACCACAAACAATGCCGCACCAATGATAAAAGTTATCAATGATCTTTGTGGAGTTGAGCAAGCATACATTACAACAATACACTCCTATACTACAGACCAAAGTTTGCACGACCAACCCCATCGCGATTTAAGAAGAGCACGTGCTGCAGGACAATCCATAGTCCCTACCACTACAGGAGCTGCAAAAGCCCTTACCAAAATATTTCCAGAATTAGACGGGTTAATTGGTGGTTGTGGTATACGCGTTCCAGTGCCTAACGGATCGTTAACAGATATCACATTTAATGTAAGAAAAAACACCTCTATTGAGGAAATAAATAATACATTTAAAGAAATTTCTGAAAGTTCATTAAAAAATATACTTTTTTATACGGAAGATCCAATAGTTTCAATAGATGTAAACAATAGTTGCTATTCTTGTACGTTTGATTCACTGATGACCTCTGTAATTGGAAAAATGGTAAAGATTATTGGATGGTACGATAATGAAACTGGTTATAGCAGTAGAATTATAGATTTAATTAAATTGATACAAGCCAAAGCATACATTTGAAAAAAAAAGAATTTATTAGTAAACGTTTGTGGCATTGCATGTCAATCCTTTTCTTGCTTATAAGCATCTCCGCTTTTTCGCAAGCAGGCAATTCTACGCGAGAAGATGTAGAAAAATACTTTATAACCTCCAGAAATTATAAAAATCAAGACAAACTAGATCTTGCATTAGAATCATTAAACAAAGCATTAATACTTGCTGAAAAATTAGAAGATGTTAAATCTATTATAGATTGTAACCATGAATTTTCTTTATTGTATCTAAAATTAGATAAAATAGACCAATCCGTTCTTTTTTGGGATCAAGCCGAAGTTTTATTGAATGTTACAGAATACCCTTATGGAAGTGCTATGCACACCTATATTGAAGCTTTGCATTTATTTAAACATGAAAAATATTATCAAGCAAATTTTGAACTAGATAAGGCATCAAAAATGACCAATGTTCGGAATTTAACGCTTCATATTTTATTAACTAAAGGATTTATTTATTTAGAGCTTCCGAAATATGATGAAGCGTTAAAAAACTTCAATTCATTAATTGTTAATAATGATACTGAAGAAAAAGATTATATAGCCACCAGAGCTTATATTGGCCTAGCCTTATTAGAGTTAAAAACCAAACAACCTGATAAGAGTATTATTTACGCTAATTTAGGATTGCAAATAGCCCAAAAAAATGAATTCTTTAAAGAAATTTTAGAACTCAACCAACTGCTTGCAAATTCTAATCAGCAAGTAGGCAATTATGAAGCTTCATTACAATATAGTAATAGTTTAATTGCACTTAAAGATTCGGTTTACAACGAAGCTAAAATTAAGTCCGAAGCTAAAAAAGCTGATACTATCTATAATGAAACGCAGAAAAATCTTATTGAATCGCAACGTAAAAAAATAGAAGAGTTAGAAGAGTCAAGCAGTAGAACTGAGATTACTGCAATTTTAACTTCTGCCTTTTTAACCATAATTTCATTATTAGCGGTTTCACTTTATAGAAACAATCAGATTAAGCTAAAAACAAACGATTTATTACAAACCAAGAATACAGAATTAGAAGCCTCCAGAGATGCCGCCGTTAAGGCAATGGAAGCTAAAACAAATTTTTTATCTACGGTAAGTCATGAACTCAGAACACCGTTATATGCGGTTACTGGACTCACGCATTTATTATTAGAAGAAAACCCTAATGATGCGCAATTAGAGCATCTAAAGGCATTAAAATTTTCTGGTGATTACTTGTTAAGTTTTATTAATGACATTTTACAATTAAACAAAATTGATGCTGATAAATTAGAACCCGTAAATACAGAGTTTAATCTTAAAAAAGTTTTAACAGAGGTAGTAAGCTCTCTTCAACAAAGCGCTAAGCAAAACCAAACGAAAATAGTTTTAGATTACGATGAAAAAATACCTAGATCATTATTAAGCGATTCAATGAAAATATCGCAAATTCTAATTAATCTTGTAGGTAACGGAATAAAATTTACTAAAAAAGGAGAAGTTACAGTAATTGCCAGATTACTCAACAAAGTAGATGAAAAAGTAACTATTTATTTTGAAGTTAAGGATAATGGTATAGGCATTGAAAAAGAAAAAATCACCAATATTTTTGATAGTTTTGAACAAGGCTCAATACAAATAAATAGAGAATATGGTGGTACGGGCCTTGGTTTAACCATAGTAAAAAGTTTATTAGGACTTTTTAATAGTACCATAAATTTAAAAAGTGAAATTGGAAAAGGGAGTTCATTTTTCTTTGAAATAGAAATGACTACCGGGAATAGCGTTATAAATGATATTGCTTTTGAAATTACTGATAGAGACTACGATTTTACAGGGCTTCATTTGCTAATTGTTGAGGATAATAAAATTAATCAAGTAATCACTAAAAAGATGTTGATTAAAAAAGACATGACTTGTGATGTAGCAAGCAATGGTACTGATGCTGTTGAAATGGTATCGCAAAATAAATACGATGCTATTTTAATGGATATACACATGCCAGGTATAAGTGGCGAAGAAGCAACCATTCTAATTCGAAAATTTAATAAATACACTCCAATTATTGCTTTAACCGCTATTTCACTTGACGATAGTTTGGAGAGCTTTTATGCTGCTGGTTGTAATGATGTCGTTACAAAACCTTTTAAGCCAGAGGTATTCTACCAAAAAATAGGCGAGAATATTTTTCACCCTAAACCTATTGCTTAAGAATTTGATTAATTTGTTGGGCTAATACTTCCGCACCATCACCTAAAAATTGATGCGTTATAGCAATGTAGTACATATTTTCCACCCTTCCTTTTAATCGAACAAAATCCTTCTCCGTAGTTAAGATAAATTCTTTTGTATTAAAATGCTCTATTTCTTTATTTGAGAAAAAATGATGATCGCTAAAATTCATATGTTCAAAAGAAATTCCCTCAGAGTTTAAGAAAGTAACTAAAGGTTTAGGATTAGCAATTCCGGTAACCAATGTAATTTTCTTGTTTTTAATTTCAGTAAGACTCGGTTTAGCTGGCCCGCCCATTAATTGTTGTTGATAATGTAAAAAACTAAACAATACTTTCTGATTCAATTTTGGCTTTAAATCACTAATAATATTTTTTTTCTCTAGCTCCGATAAATTTTCTGGACATTTGGTAACTATTAAAATATTTGCCCGTTTTGCTTCTCGCTTTGAATCACGCAAATTTCCTGTTGGCAAATACCAATCATTATAATACATTTTACCATAAGACGTAAGCAAAATAGCAAATGTAGGTTTCACTTTTCTATGCTGAAAAGCATCATCGAGTAAGATTACGTCTACATTACTTGATTTCTCTATAATTGCAATTCCGTTCCTACGATCCGCATCTACAGCCACAAGAATATCTGGGTATTTAGCATGTATTTGAAAAGGTTCGTCACCCAATTCCTCAACGGTTAAATCTGATTCTGTGCTATGATAACCTACAGATTTTCTACCATAACCCCTACTCAAAACCGCAACTTCGTTTGTTGTCTTTAGCATTTTAATTAAATACTCAATCATAGGAGTTTTTCCCGTTCCGCCAGCACTTAAATTACCAACGCAAATCGTTGGTGTTCTAAATTCTTTAGATTTAAAAATTCCTGTATCGAACAAAAAATTTCTAATATGCACAACTAGTGCATAAAGTATGGAAATAGGAAATGCTAATATTCTTAATACCTTCATCAATAACGAAAATATAATATTTTATCTTTGAAAAATAGATAAACTTACAAAATGATCGTAAAGGATATTACCAATATATTAGAAGAACTAGCACCATTGGCTTATGCCGAAGATTTCGATAACGTGGGGCTTTTGGTTGGGAGTTCTAGTTTAGAAGTAACAGGCGTATTAGTAACGTTGGACACTTTAGAAAATGTTGTTGATGAAGCTATTGCTAAAAAATGCAACCTTATCGTTAGTTTTCATCCTATTATTTTTGGTGGATTAAAAAAACTTACGGGTAGTAATTATGTGCAACGTGTGGTTATCAAAGCTATTCAACACAATATTGCTATTTATTCCATGCACACCGCTTTAGATAATTCTAATCAGGGTGTTAATGCAAAAATTTGTGAAGTTCTTGGAATTTTGAACACAAAAATTTTAATCCCTCAAAAGGGAACCATTAAAAAACTCACGACCTACGTTCCACTTAAAGATGCTGATAATTTAAAAGAAAAATTATTTCAAGCTGGAGCTGGAGCTATAGGAAATTATAGTAATTGTAGTTTTTCGGTTAATGGAATGGGTAGTTTCAAACCAGAGGAAAATGCAAATCCAACGATTGGTACTTTAGGAAAAACACATTTTGAACAAGAAACTCAGATTAATATTACATTCGAAAAATCATTAGAATCTTTACTTATTGATGCTTTAAGAAAAAATCATCCTTATGAAGAAGTTGCATTTGAGGTGACCACTTTAGAAAACAGCAACCAAAATATAGGTATGGGAATGATAGGTGAGCTCGAAAATGCGATGGATGAAAAGGATTTTCTGTCCTTTGTTAAAGATAAAATGCATGCTTCTTGTATTCGACATTCTAATTTGTTAGGAAAAAAGATAAAAAAAGTTGCTGTTTTAGGCGGTAGCGGATCTTTTGCAATCAGTGCCGCAATACAAGCAAATGCTGATGTTTTTATAACAGCAGACCTAAAATATCATCAATTTTATGAAGCGGAAGGCAAATTGTTACTTGCAGATATTGGACACTATGAAACTGAGCAGTTTACAAAAAATTTATTAGTTGACTATCTTACAAAAAAAATCCCTAATTTTGCAATCCGTTTATCGGATAGCAAAACAAATCCCATCAAGTATTTTTAAAATATGGCAACAAAAACAGAAGCAACAGTAGAACAGAAATTAAGAGCATTATATGATTTGCAATTAATAGATTCTAGAGTTGACGAAATACGTAATGTACGAGGTGAATTACCTTTAGAAGTTGAAGACTTAGAAGATGAAGTATCTGGTCTTAAGACTAGAATGGAAAAGTTGAAAACTGATGTTGAAACAATCAACTACGAAATCACTGCTAAAAAGAACATGATTGATGATGCTAAAGCTTTGATGAAAAAATACACTGAGCAGCAAAAAAATGTTCGTAACAGTAGAGAATTTAACTCTATCTCTAAAGAAATTGAATTTCAAGAATTAGAAATTCAATTAGCAGAAAAAAATATTAAAGAGTTTAAAGCTCAAATTGAGCAGAAAAAAAACGTAATAGCCGATACTAAAGAGCGTTACAGTGAGCGTGAGACACATTTAAAGCACAAAAAAGGTGAGTTAAATGCAATCTTAGCTGAAACTGAAAAAGAAGAAAAAGCACTTTTAGAAAAATCGTTACAATATCAAAATGATATTGAAGAGCGCTTAGTTTCTGCCTACAAGCGTATTAGAACTAACGTAAAAAATGGATTGGCTGTTGTTGCTATCGAAAGAGGTGCATCAGGTGGTTCTTTCTTTACCATTCCACCGCAAGTACAGGTAGAAATTGCGTCTCGTAAAAAAATTATTACAGACGAACACAGTGGTCGTATTTTAGTAGATCCTGTTTTAGCCGAAGAAGAACAAGAAAAAATGCAAAAAATGTTTTCTAAACTATAAGCTATAGTTTTATAAATATTAAAAAAGCCATCTTTACAAGATGGCTTTTTTTGTATAACTCAAATAGCAGGTTACAATTGTTTGAGTATAAATTCCTCTACCTCTTTGCTATCCCATTTTTGCTCAATATCTTCAATACTCATAACCTTTTTCATAATAGCTTCTTGTGCATCACCTTCAGCGAGGGCTTCGGCATAAGGTCTATCAGAAAATGTTACTCTTGAATACACCGGCAACCATTTTTCTGGGTGTTGTGTTGCAAAATGTTTCTCTATTTTCTTTTGCAATAAAAATTTAGGATCAGCAGTTTTACTACTCATCTCCATAAAATTGCGATAGCTCAACTCAGCTATGGCATCTGCATTTGGTTTCCGTACTTGTTGAAACTCATTAAAAATAGCTTCCCAATCATCACCATATTTATGTATAATGGTGTTTAACACATAAATATCTTCAAAACCTGCATTCATTCCTTGACCATAAAATGGTACTATAGCATGTGCAGAATCGCCAACTAAAGCAACTTTATCCCAATACGTCCATGGAAAGCATTTCATAGTAACCATAGCACTTGTTGGATTTTTAAAGAAATCTTCCATTAGGTTATCTAAGTCTTGCATGACATTTGGGAAATAGGTTTTAAAGAATACACGGGCATCATCTTTAGTTTTTATATTTTCAAATGACACCTCGCCTTCAAAAGGCATAAATAAAGTACAGGTAAAACTTCCATCTAAATTAGGCATTGCAATAAGCATAAACTTACCTCTTGGCCAAATATGGAAAGAATGTTTGTCTAACTTATGTGTACCATCAGCATTTGGTGCTATTGTAAGTTCTTTATAACCTACATCAATAAAGTCCTGAGAATAGTCAAAACGACTTCTTCGCTGCATTTTATGGCGTACACGTGAAAATGCGCCATCGCAACCAAAGATTAAATCGTATTTGTATTCCTGCCATTCTCCTTTTTCTGTCTCGCCTGTATATAATTTTGCTTCAGGCAAATCTACATCCCAAACCTTTTCATCAAACTTAAATTGAACGCCTTCAGCTTCCGCTAAATCAATCATTTTTCGATTCAAAACACCGCGTGATATAGACCATATTGCCTCCCCTTCTTTCCCGTATTTTTGATAATACTCCGGCTGACCAATAACATGCATGGCTCTTTTATCTAAAGGAATAGCTATTTCTTTAATTTTATCTTCCAATCCCACTTCTTTCAAAGCGTTCCAACCACGATTACTCATGGCTAAGTTTATAGAACGACCAGAAAAATCAACTTTTCTAATATCGGGTCTACGGTCAAAAACGGTAATTTTATGACCATATTTTTTAAGGTAAATTGCTAAAAGAGAACCCACCAAACCTGATCCTATAATGGCAATATTTTTTGATTGTTGTTTTTTCATTTTTGATCAATTCAAAGAAAAATAAGCTAACAGTATTTTTCTAAAATTAAAAAATCCTTCACTTTTAAATTGCGAAGGATTCATTATATACATAAATTCAGCACATTACCTATTCTAAGATACCATCTACAATACCGTATTCTACAGACTCTGCAGCACCCATCCAATAATCACGATCAAAATCCTTCATGACTCTATCAAAATCTTGTCCACAATTTTCTGCTAAAATACGAGCACTAAGCTCTTTAGTTTTAATAATTTCTTTTGCTTGGATTTCTATATTCGATGCCTGCCCTCTTGCACCTCCACTTGGTTGGTGAATCATTACTTGAGCATGTGGCTGAATAAAACGTCTTCCTTTTTTTCCAACAGACAATAAAATGGAACCCATTGATGCTGCCAACCCTGTACAAATTGTTGAAACAGGACTTTTTAAAGATTTTATAGTATCGTACATAGCAAAACCAGATGTAACGTATCCTCCTGGACTATTGATATACAATTGTATTTCTTTATTATTTTGCATGTCTAAGTACAACAAACGATCTATTACGTGCTTAGCAGTGTCATCATCTACCATACCCCAAAGAAAAACTTTACGTTCTTCTAACATTTTTTCGTCTATAGCTTCTTGTATTTTTCCTCTTTTTGAACTCATTTTTTAAAATCTTAATGAACATCAAAATTAATCAAATTATCGGGATTTATAACCTTCAAAAACTTATCCATTTTAAATAATTACAATTAAAAGCTACTATCTTTGATAAAAACGAGAAAAAATGAAAAATATAACGCACATAATGGTGCTTCTTTTACTAGTATTAACAGGTTGTAAAGAAGAAAAGAAACAAGAAATACAAGCTCCTGAACCTGAATTAACGGTGCTTGAAAAAGTAGCCAATGCCCATGGTTTTGACAATTGGGCTAATGTAAATGAATTAAAATTTACATTTAACGTTGATAGAGATACGAACCATTTTGAACGAGTTTGGAATTGGAAACCCAAAACAAATGATGTAACCGCCAAAAGTTTAGAAACAGAAATTAGCTATAATAGAAAAGCGTTAGACAGTATTACTAGTAAAACAGATGCAGCATTTATAAATGACAAATTTTGGTTGCTATTACCTTTTCAGTTGATTTGGGATCAAAATAATTTTAAGTACGAGCATTCCGCACAATCGCAAGCACCAATCAGCAAAAAGGCAATGCAAAAACTCACCATTGTTTATGGCGCAGAAGGTGGTTACACACCCGGAGATGCCTATGATATATATTTTGGCGATGACCATATTATTCAAGAATGGGTGTTTAGAAAAGCAAATAGCACTGAACCTTCCATGACCACCACTTGGGAAGATTATACCACCATAAACGGAATGAAATTTGCCAAATCCCATAAGAAAGAAGGAGAAAATTTCAACCTTCATTTTACTGCTATAGAAGTAAAGTAATATATATTAGGCGCTTCTTTTTCGTTTCAATACAAAAGAGGCGCCTAAAACTATAATTGCACAAACAAGCAATAAACCAAAACTCATCTGCAACGAAAAATGTTCTGCTAAAAACCCTAAAACTACAGGGCCTAGCAAAAACCCTGAAATACCAGTACCAGCAATAAATGCTATACCCTGCGATGATTCTACCCCTTTTACGTTTCCTCCTATTCTAAACAACTCAGGAATAATAGCTGAAAAGCCCAATCCGATTAACGCAAATCCTAAAATGGTAATAAAAAGAGTACCGGACAACACTAGACCATAGCCTATAATTGCCATAAAAGTGCCCAGAGATACTATTTTTACGGAGCCAATTCTAGCGCTTATACCATCTCCTAAAAACCTACCTAAGGTCATGGTAATGGAAAAAGCCAAAAACCCCATGCCTATGTATTGTTCGGGTGCTACATTAACTTCTTGTAAAAATATACCGCTCCAATCTATAATTGCTCCTTCACTACCCATAATGACAAATGAAATTACCCCTAATAAAAATAAGGGTTTAAAATTTTTCATTTTAAAGGGCTCTTTCTCAATAGGTGCTGCCAGAATCTTTGTATATTTTTTATGTAAACTAAGGTTCACTAAAAAAACTATAAACACCCCTAGCAGAATATGTAATATTTTGTTGTTTAATGGCAAGATTAAAAAACTTCCTAAACCAGCAAATACACCTCCTAAACTAAAAAAACCATGGGCAGCTGACATAAAATTTTGTTTATCCTCCTTTTCAATTTCAGTAACCAAAGTATTCATTGCAATATCTGTAAAGCCATTTGCGGCACCGTAAATAAATAGGGCTGCAATTAACCAGTAATAATTGGGTGCTAAAAATGGACCAATAGCAGCGCAACAAATAAGTATAGAACCTATCCACGAAGCCCTGCCAACACCAAGTTTATTAATTAAACTAGATGCTATAGGAAAAATTGTAAAGTTACCTAGTGAGAGAAAAAAAATAGCAAAGCCTAAACTTGCTTTATCAATAGCTAAACTCTCACGAATTATGGGAATGTATATAGCCCATGTACCAAACAAAATATTTAAACTAGCAAAAATCCAAGCAGGCCCAAAATAACGAGGATTAGAAAGAATTAATCGTAAAGATTTCATTTAAAATGGTTGATGGTTGATGAACTATGTTGTCTTAGTATTTAATTCAAATTTTCCAAAATTCCCTTTTTCAACAACTGACCAAATTGATACATATCTTCATACGAGCAATAAAAAGGCGCAGGTGCTAATCTGATAACATTAGGCTCTCTCCAGTCGGTAATGACACCATTTTTCATTAAAAAATCGAACAATGATCTTCCTTGCCCATGTAAAAATACCGATAGCTGGCAACCTCTATCTTTAGGTGTTATAATTTCAAACGTACTATCTACCTCAGCGTCTATTTCATGTAGAATAAACTCAAGATATGCCACAATTTTATCGCGTTTTTCTATTAGTGCATCCATGCCAACTTTCTCAAATAATTCTAATGATGCTAAATAAGGTGCAACAGATAATATTGGTGCATTACTAATTTGCCATGCATCAGCAGTTTCCATGGGCTCAAACTCTGGCTTCATTAAAAATCTTGTCTCCTTTTTGGTTCCCCACCAACCTTCAAAACGCGGTATATCTGGATCGTTCAAATATTTTTCATTCACATAAATTCCAGAAGCATGGCCAGGCCCACTATTCATGTATTTATAACTACACCAAGCAGCAAAATCTACATTCCATTCATTCAGATTCAATGCAATATTTCCTACGCCATGTGCCAAATCCCAACCCACAAAAGCTCCTGCTTTTTGTCCCGCAGCTGTAATGGTTTTCATATCGAAAACTTGACCGTTGTAGTAATTAACTCCTCCAATTAAAACAAGTGCTAATTCACTACCTATTTCTTTAATTTTCGCAAGAATATCTTCAGTTCTCCAATGGTGTTCTCCTGCTCTTTTTTTAACCTCAACAATGGTTTCTTCTGGATCAAGACCATGAAAACGGACTTGACTTTTCAGCATATATTGATCCGAAGGGAAGGCCTTTTCTTCGCATAATATTTTGAATCTAGTTTTGGTAGGCCGATAAAAAGAAACTAGTAACAAATGAAGATTTACCGATAGGGTGTTCATAACAGAAACTTCTTCTGTTTTAGCTCCTACCACCTTTGCTAAGGGCGCTGCTAAACGCTCGTGATAATCCCACCAAGGCTTCTCTGCATAAAAATGACCCTCTACTGCAAGATTCGCCCAATCGGCCATTACATCGTCCACAAATTTTTGGGTCCGCTTTGGCTGTAAACCTAATGAGTTACCCGTAAAATAGATTACTTGTTTTCCATTAACTTTTGGAAAATGAAACTCATCTCTATACTTTTTAAGTTTATCTGCTGCATCTAATTTCTGAGCGAATTGTAAGGTGTTTTCAAATTGCATAAAATAGCTTTTTTTCAAAATTACGACTTCCTTTTATATTTTATAGATTAAAGAATAGTATCCTGATTTATGGAAGTCTCATTTCTATTATATGTTTATGAAAACCAACTTTTTCGTAAGCCTTTATGGCAGGCAAATTATCTTGATAAACGGTGAGTCTTATTTCAAAAAGATTTTGGGTGTGTGCCCATTGTTTTAAAAAATCGATCACTAAAGCATTAACCCCTTTACCCCTATGCTCAGGAACCGTATACAAGAATCTAATATTCGCATAAGTCTTGTGTTTTAAATAAGGTCTAGCGTCGGCCGTTAACACCATTCCACAACCAATAATTTCTTCTTGATATTGGGCTACCACTATTAAACTTGACTCACTTTCCAGTATCGCTTCTAAATCGTAATACATAAGGGGATTTTCACGAATGGTAGCATCAAACGGCCTTTCTGCTTCTATTAACCCTTGTTCAAAGTCACGTAACTTAGGCAAATCTAGATGGGTAGCCTTACGAATGGTAATATCATTCATTTTTATCAATGTTTTTTTCAAGTTACTATTAAATATCTATTTTTACCAAAATAAAATTCATGCATTTTCTTTCTACTTTATTAGAAAACTACATAGCCGATAATTCGCAAAACGAACCTGAAGTTTTACAAGAACTTACACGAGAAACACATTTAAAAGTGATTCAGCCAAGAATGATTACAGGTCATTTTCAAGGCAGGGTATTAAGCTTGCTATCTAAAATTATACATCCTAAAAACATATTAGAAATAGGTACTTATACGGGTTATTCTGCAATTTGTTTGGCTGAAGGTTTACCGAAAAATGGCACACTCCACACCATTGATATCAACGAAGAACTGGTAGGTATGCAGCGTAAATATTTTGAAAAGAGTGGATTTGGAAACCAAATAATTCAGCATACCGGTGATGCCTTAAAAATAATTCCAACCTTAGACGAAGTGTTCGATTTAGTTTTTATTGATGCCGAAAAAGCAAGTTATGATTTCTATTTTGAAACGGTATTACAAAAAACACGCCCTGGTAGTGTAATTCTCTCTGATAATGTCTTGTGGTCTGGCAAAGTTGTAGAACCTTTAAGCCCAAAAGATAAGGTGACTAAAATTTTATTGGACTATAACAAAAAACTTAAAGAAGACCCCAGAGTAGAAACCGTTCTATTGCCTATTCGTGATGGTCTAACATTAAGCCGGGTGCTATAAATTTTACATACAACCCATAAAAAATATTAGCCGAAACAAAACCCACGAAGGCTCCGGTAAGTATATCGATAGGGTAATGCACGCCTACATAAATTCTGCTTAAGGCTAAAAAGATGGGCCAAACGTAAAAAGCCCAAATCCATTTGAATTTATCTTTTACAAATAATACTACAATGGTAGTAAGCGCAAATGCAAATGAAGCATGGCCTGAAAAAAAACTAAATCCATCAGAGGATTTTATAATCCTAATTAAAGTATTTATTTCGGTATTGTTACTAGGTCTTAATCTACCAATAAGTTCTTTTGTAACACCAGTAAGAATTAGAACAAAAAGAAGTAATAAAATAGCAGTGCCTATCCTGTAATAGATTTCTTTTTTAGTGTGCTGGTAACTCACTAAAAACACAAATAAAAGATATAATGGAATCCAAGTGGTAATGTTTGTAGCAATACTCCAAAAGTGATCGTATTGTTCAATACCAAGGTTATTTAAATAAATAAAAGTTTCCCTGTCCCAGGTTAACAATTTATCTAACATTACTTTCTCTTGATCGTGCCTGAAACTTCGTTAATATTCTCCTTAACCTTATCTATTTCTTGCTTGATATCTTTAGTGAAGTCTGTATTGATACCCTGCTTTTCTGCACTTTTCTGTATTTCTTGTTTAATATCTTCTGTAGCATCTTTTAACTGACGCATACCTTTACCCAATCCACGAGCTATATCTGGAATTTTATCTGCTCCAAATACCATGACTACGATAAACATGATGAAGAATATTTCTCCACCACTAATAAACAAAAAATAAGATGTAAACATGATACAAATATAATGAGAAGTTTGTCAGCGCAATAAAAAAAAGAACAAAACATATACGCTAGAATAAGATTTTTAACAAAAAGTATAAGCCCCATATTTTAAAATTAAAATATGGGGCTTACTTTATTTAAAAGCGGTAACTAAGATTTAATTTTTAATTGTGCTTTTGAACTGGTCAAAATCAGATTGCTCTTCTTTTTTAGGCCAAGAATTATTGGTTGTATCTATATCAGCAGTTTCTGCTTTTGGATCTACAACAACACCAACAAGTTCTTTTTGTAAAGAAAGCATACGTGTTACTTCTTTATCGTTTTTTCTCCAAATTTCTGCAGGATAGGTAATGTTTTCCTTAGAACCATCAGCATAAGAATATTCTACAATTAATGGCATTGGAATTCCTCCTGGTTTGGTGAAGGTAACTTCATAAAAATACTTTGGCTCAACAACTGCAGCTCTTTCAGCAGGAGTTAAATTGTCCATCATAAATTCTTTTAAGGTTTTAGAAATTTCTGATGGTGCTTTTCCTTTTAATGATTCGTCGTAATCTTCAGTACCTTCTTCTGCTAAATACACTAATGCAGGGAAATCTTTTATATCTTGTTTTCTGGCTTCAGCATACTGTTTCATTTTTGCTGTTGGTTTATCAGTAACAACATATTTTTTAACACCACTAACCCCTATATCAACATAATTGGTCGTGTAGAACCAACCTCTCCAGAAATAATCTAAATCTACGGCAGATGCATCTTCCATGGTACGGAAAAAGTCCTCTGGCGTTGGGTGTTTAAATTTCCATCTATGAGAATATGTTTTAAAAGCATGATCAAATAATTCTCTACCCATTACCGTTTCACGTAAAATATTCAATGCAGTAGCAGGCTTACCATAAGCATTGTTACCTAATTGAAAAAC
Organism: Cellulophaga tyrosinoxydans; assembly: GCF_900176415.1. Taxonomy (GTDB): domain Bacteria; phylum Bacteroidota; class Bacteroidia; order Flavobacteriales; family Flavobacteriaceae; genus Cellulophaga; species Cellulophaga tyrosinoxydans. The sequence continues at coordinate 99,385 of NZ_FWXO01000001.1, forward strand.
ATTTTCTGGATTCGACATAATTGGTGCAATAAAGTTTTGATCACCACTCATGTAAGGTACAATTTTAGAAGGCTCACCTCTTCTAGATGGGTATTTATCGTTAGGAGCAATCGCATCTGGAAAAGCCTCACCGAATTCTTGCTCAGCCATGTATTGCATAAAAGTATCTAAACCTTCATCCATCCATCCCCACTGACGTTCATCAGAATTTACAATCATAGGGAAAAAGTTGTGACCAACTTCGTGAATAATAACACTGATCATTCCGTATTTTACACGATCATCATAGGTACCATCTTTTTCTGGTCTACCATAGTTCCAACAAATCATTGGATACTCCATTCCTTGATTTTTAGCGTGTACTGATATTGCTTTTGGATAAGGATAATCGAATGTATGTGCTGAGTATGATTTTAAGGTATGTGCAACTGCTTTTGTAGAATACTCTTCCCAAAGTGGATTACCTTCTTTTGGATACATAGAAACTGCCATAACATCTCTGTTACCTAATTTAACAGCTTGCATATCCCAGATAAATTTTCTTGAAGTTGCAAAACCGAAATCACGAACATTTTCTGCTTTTAACTTCCATGTTTTTGTTTTTTCAGAAAACCCTTTTTCAGCAGCCTCAGCTTCTGCTTGCGATACAATAATTACTGGCTTATCGTAAGATTTTTTAGCCAATTCATAACGTTGCATCATTTCTTTTGAGAACACTTCTTTCATGTTCTGAAGCACCCCAGTACCATCTAAAATATGATCTGCAGGCACTGTAATATTTACTTCGTAGTTACCAAATGGCAATGCAAACTCTCCATTCCCCCAGAACTGGTGGTTCTGCCATCCTTCTACATCATTATAAACGGCCATTCTTGGAAAAAACTGCGCAATTACATAGGCACGGTTACCATCTTCTGGGAAGTATTCATAACCTGAACGAGCTCTAGTAATGGTATGATCAGGAATATTGTAATTCCATTTTACAGAAAAAGAAACCTGACTTTTACTTTTTAACGGCTGCGGTAAATCTACACGCATCATTGTTTGGTTAATGGTATACGGCAAGGCTTTTCCTGATGCATCTCTTACATACTCAATATTAAAACCACCATCAAAAGCAGGAGTCATAAACGTAGTAGTAAAATTATCCATAGTGCTCGCGAAAGGCGCATTGGTTTCGTTTCTAAGATCTGATTTCGTATTTTTTGTACGTACATTTTGATCTAACTGAACCCATAGAAATTCTAAATCGTCTGGAGAATTATTGGTATACGTAACAGTTTCTACACCAAAAATCTTTGCATTTTTATCATCTAGTGTTATGTCCATTTTATAATCGGCTTGTTGCTGATAATAATCAGGACCTGGAGCACCAGATGCAGACCTATATGTATTTGGAGTTGCGAACTCCTGATACATTTGTTCAAATTTGTTTACAATGCCGTGAGGCGCTGCTTTTTCTTTAACTTCTTGTTCTTGTGCGCTTACCATAAAAGCGAACATGAACATTAGTGCCGTAGCACAATACTTGATCTTGTTCATTTTTTGAAATAATTATATTTAGTCGATTGAAAAATAATGCTTTTTAAGAAATGGTTAACTAATTATTCCAAGTTTAACATTCCTTTATTATTTGAGCGGGTAAGTACAAAACTTTTCTTTTTTCCTGCAAGTTTAAAATGTACCACATTTTGCTGATCTTCGAACATGTCTGTAAGCACTTCATTGGTAGCTGATATTGTTTTTATTTTTGAAAAACCAACTTTTGGTATTTCTAAATACACCACGACAACATCATTATCATATTTTTTACCGAGATAGGTATATTCTTTCTGCTCGTTATTTATCTCGATAATGAATTTAGATTTTAGATATTTCTCTATATACTTATCTACATCTTTAAGTTCTTTATCGGTCGCCATCTTGGGAGCAATATCATAGCGCTCTTTTAAAGTTTTTTCCAAATCATCAATAAAAATTCTTGAGGTAATTTGTATGGCATCATCTTTATCAGAATAGGCAATATTAGTAACGGTTACATAAAATTTATGCACCGATGCAAATGCCAATAGTGGCAATAATAGAATCAAAAAAAACTTTTTAAATACTTTCATAGGTTTCTTGTTTGTTTTTCACTAACGCAAATCATATGCCAAAGGTACAACTACTCTAAATCATTATCTTTCCGATAATGGACACTTTTTTCTAATAGAAATTTCCAAATTTCAAAATTATCTTTTGAAATCAATAAAGCATCAAAAGATTCATCAGCCTCGCAATAAAAAATAAAATTCGCGATATGCTCTTTCGGAATTTTAAGTCCGTTTACAAAAGTAGTGTCTGTAACAATATCTGTTACCAAGTCTAACCTTTTGTTTTTAAGATCTCTTTCCACACGCTTCTTTAACATTTTTGTTCGCCCAGAGAAAAAGTTAACAATTGGGTCTAACTCTATTTTATTTCCGGTGTACTCCCAAGACCTAGCGGTATATAAATGGCGATCTGCTTGGGTATAAATTTTAGCTTTAGCGTTGGGCAACTCAAGCGTTGTTTCTGTTAGTACAAGAACATCTAAATTAACAACATCTTGAGTAATATTTCCTGTTAAATTATAGGGCATCACCACCACTTCTTCCAATTTGTTTTCTACTTCTTCTAAGTGTACAACAACAGCATTGGTATTTAAAAGAATTTCGTTGATGACAATTTGTTTCTCTTTTAGGTGAATAGCAGTAAAAACAAGTGTGTCATGCAGGCGTACGGGAATTGAAAAATAACCATAACCATCAGTAATAGTTACACGATTTGCTGTTTTATTCCGCACATGAATCCCGTCTACATCATTAGAACCAATGCTAACATTCCCATTGAATAAAACAGTATCCTCTTGCGCTAGTAGAAAGCAACTTGGAGTAAGGAGCATAAGTAATAGCAATATTTTAATATACTTATGCATTTACATATCTGGATTAGTCTAACTCGTTATTTTTGCGATACACTACACTTTTTTGACGCAAGAAGGTCAATATTTTTATTTTATCATGCGTATCTACTATTTTAGAAAATTCAGGATCTACTTCGCAGAAATACATAAAATCATCAATTTTTAAAGTAGGTATTTTTAGCTGCGAGGTGTAAATGGAGTCGGAATAAAAATTACGCACTCTTTCGGTACGTTCGTACTTAATGTCTCGCTTATAATTTTCTTTCAACATTTTGGTACGCCCCGTAATGGCATTTATTATTGGGTTTAAAGGAATTCCCGCACCACCGGTAGTAGCTTCTATTAACAAACGCTCACTTTGTGTTTTCTTTTTCACGTATGAATTTGGCAATCCTAAAGTTGCCGCAACAAGTACAGGTTGACTTTGCATATCGCGCGATAAATCACCCGATAAATTATACGGCATTACCACTACTTCATTAAGCTGATTTACCGCTGGATCCAGACTAACAAAAATGGACTTACTTGCTAGTATTGCCGTAGTTACCACAATTTCTTTACGTTGGTATTGAATAGCAGAAAAAACCAAGGTATCATTTAATTGTGCCGAAATCGTAAAATACCCTTCAATATCGGTAATAGCTGCTTTTTGTGTAGAAATATTTAGCACATGTGTAGCTGCCACATCGCCATCGGCACTAGACACTTTTCCTTTTAGCTCTTTTGAAAAAAAAGTTTGTGCGTAACCTGTATGACCCAAGATCACCATAATTAAGCAAACAATATGTGAACTTTGAATATTCAAATTTTGGATTTAGGATTAAACGTTAAGGCATTTCTAATTCATTATTCTTTCTATATAAAACGCTTTTTTCAAGTAAATAGTCCCAGATTTTTAATTTATCCTTAGCATCAATGCTTGCAAAAGTGGTATCAATTTCACACGAATACAAAAAATCATCTATTTTATCTAAGGGGATTTTCAACTGTTTTATATACAAGGAATCATGATAAGAATGTCTAATGAGTTCCGTACGTTGGTATTTAGCCTCTCGCTCTGCGATTAATCGCAATCGTTTCGTTTCTCCAGTAATAGCATTTATAGTTGCAATTAAAGGCCCACCTGCCTTTGAGGCATATAATTTACGATCAGCTTGCGACATTTTTTTAACAAAAGCATTAGGCAAACCTAAAGTAGATGCCGTGATTACTGGAGCAACCTCAGTATTATTCATATCGCGCGATAAATCACCCGATAAATTATACGGCATTACCACAACTTCATTAAGCTGATTTACCGCTGGATCCAAACTAACAAAAATGGACTTGCTTGCTAGTATCGCCGTAGTCACCACAATTTCTTTACGTTGATATTGAATGGCAGAAAAAACCAAGGTATCATTTAATTGTGCCGAAATCGTAAAATATCCTTCAATATCGGTAATAGCTGCTTTTTGTGTACTAATATTTAGCACATGCGTAGCTGCCACATCGCCATCGGCACTAGACACTTTACCTTTTAGCTCTTTTGAAAAAAAAGTTTGTGCTTGCAATGACGTTGCAAAAAGAAGAAAAATGCCAATATAGCCACTAATTTTTATCATCTAATTGCTTACGAAATTCCTTACTCTCGTTAACCAAAAAATCTATCAACTGAAATTCATTCGTCTTTTTTAGTAATGACTGTTCAGGCAAACGCGTATCGCAATAAAACAAGAAATCGTTAATTTTATCTTGAGGGATGCTTAAGTCTTTAACAAAAAATTGATCGTCATAAACTTGTCGTAAAACATCACTTACCTTCAATTGTTTTTGTTCTACTTCTTCCCCATCTTCTCCTTTTAAGCCTTTTTTGATAGCCTTAAAAATATTCACAAAATTAATCCCATTTTGCATGCCTCTTTCGGTCTGGGAAAGTGCTATGTTCTCTACTCTAGAGGTTTCATCAATACCGTATTCGTACTTTTTAAACTCTTCGTTTTTAAGCTTAATAAATGCCTCCTCGTTTTCAGGTGTTACCACCACTTCATCTAACTCGGTTACTTTTTCATTTACCTCCACTACCAGCCGGTTATTATCTAGTATTTCTTGTGTAATTCGCACACGTTTAATTTGATAATTTACCGCGGTAAACACTAATTCGTCTCCTAGTTTTACATTGATCTCAAATTCGCCATTAGCATTGGTTACAACGCCTTTCTCGGTAGTAACATTTATAACGTTTTCATTTTGAACATTGCTGTTACGATACATTACTTTTCCACGCAATAAGTTTCGCTCCTCTGTTTGACCATAGGTTTGTGAAAATGCAGCACTAATAAGTACAAGTAAGAGTATAATTTTTTTCATAAGCAATTTTTAAATTAAGGGTAGAAAAGACAACATGTGGTCAGTAAAAAAGTATTTCCCTTAAGTTAGTATAAAGAAAATGCAAGTTGGCTTCAAAAAAAAATAAAGCACCATTAAACTTTTGTTAATTTGCAGGTATCAAAATTAATTACCTTGAAAAAAATACTACTTGCTAGCACTTCTACCCTTTACGGAGAAACCTATTTAGCTTACCTTTTAGATGAACTCCGCGTGTTCTTTAAAAATGTAAACACCATAACATTTATTCCCTATGCAAGACCTGGCGGAATTTCGCATGATGACTACACCGCCATAGTAGCCAAAGCATTTGCCCAAATCAACAAAGAAGTAGTGGGATTGCACACTTTTGAAAAACCAGAAGATGCCATAAAAAATGCCGAAGCTATTTTTACAGGTGGTGGAAATACTTTTTTACTGGTAAAACAATTACACGAGTTACGCGTAATGGACATACTAAAAACCCAAGTAGAAAATGGTACGCCTTACTTTGGCACAAGTGCAGGCAGTAACATTGCAGGGGTAACGATGCAAACCACCAATGATATGCCGATAGTTTACCCACCAAGTTTTAAAACCTTAGGGTTGGTTAATTTTAATATAAACGCCCATTATTTGGACCCTGACCCAAATAACAAACATAACGGCGAATCAAGAGAAACTAGAATAAAAGAATTTCATTGTTTTAATACCACTCCTGTAGTTGGCCTTAGAGAAGGTAGTTATATTTGTATCGAAGATGAAAAAATTAGCTTAAAAGGCCCCTTTAAAGCTCGTATTTTTAAAGAAAATATACCGCCTTTTGAAAGCATAAACCTACAGTTTTAACCACAATAAGAATTCATTATTTTTGTTTTTATATAAGGCATTACAGCTGCATTTTAACTATTAATCTATGGCAATTGCATTTCGTCTTATAAAAGCGGTGCAGTAGGCATATAATTGTATTTTTATTAAAAATAACCCCTCTTAAGTTCTTTTACTTATGCAAACAAATTATTTTAAAAAAGCATTTTTACTATTCATTCTTGTACTTGGCTATACAACACTACAGGCACAGGTAAAAATTGGAGACAACCCTCAAAATATAAACTTATCCTCAGTTTTAGAATTAGAGAGCACCAATAAAGCTTTTGTAATTACCAGAGTGAGTACCGTACAGATGAATGCTATTGTACCACTTGAGGGTGCTATGGTATACAATACAGACGAGCAATGTTTGCATTATTACGATGGTGTGGAGTGGATAAATATTTGTGAAGCGTTTGCCAACAATTTAACGTTTACAAGTGCGGCTTTAGCTAATCCAGGTAATTTTGAAACCATTACTATTACCCAAGATACGCCTACCAATTATAACTTTGAAGTTGGTTTATTAAATGCCAGTAACATTCAAGACGGTACCATAGGCACAACAAAAATTGTAAATGGTTCTGTTACTCAAACCAAACTTGCGACGAATTCTGTAAATTCTGATAAAATTTCTGATAAATCTATTCAGACTATTGATATTGCTCCTGGTCTCCCAAATACAATCTTGCAAACCAATGTAGGTTCTGTAGTCGAATGGGCTCCCCTAAATGTTGATAACATAACTGGAAAACTACTTTCAAATGAACTAGCAACAACTGGCGATAACTCTATAACCGTAACTAATGGTGATGGCGCTACGCTAAAAGATACTCAATTACGTGTTACAGATGGCGGAATTAGCACAGCAAAACTAGAAGATAATGCAGTTACTACTGCTAAAATTGGTACTGTAGCAGGAGATGAAAATAAAATTTTAGGAACAAACACCACAGGTGATCCCGAATGGCAAGATGCTAGTGCTCTTGCTGCAAATTTAGGTGAAGATGTAATTTCTACCAACGGTTCAATTACAGGTACGGCGCTTGACGCTACATTAGTAGCAATGGATTTAGAGGTTAAAACTGATGGGATTACTTTAGAAGTAAATCCTGACAATACCACTGGATTACAAATAATAGATGGTGGAGTTAACACACTACAAATTGCTAACAATGCTGTAACCAATTTAAAAATAGCCGATGATGCTGTAAATACTGCAAAACTAGAAGATAATGCCGTAACTACTGCTAAAATTGGTACTGTAGCAGGAGATGAAAATAAAATTTTAGGAACAAACGCCACAGGTGATCCCGAATGGCAAGATGCTAGTGCTCTTGCTGCAAATTTAGGTGAAGATGTAATTTCTACCAACGGTTCAATTACAGGTACGGCGCTTGACGCTGCATTAGTAGCAATGGATTTAGAGGTTAAAACTGATGGGGTTACTTTAGAAGTGAATCCTGACAATACCACTGGATTACAAATAATAGATGGTGGAGTTAACACACTACAAATCGCTGACGATGCTGTAACAACAGCTAAAATAGATAATGAAACCATTTTATCTGAAGATATCCAAGATGGTACAATTGCCAATAGTGATATTCTAGATAGAACAATTGCGCCTTTAAAATTAGCAGACGGTACTGCTGCAAATCAGATATTACGATTTAATGGAACAGACTGGGAACTTATAGATCAATCTGCCATTGCAATTGCTGAAGTTGATGGAGTTATTGGAAATGAAATACTTGATGTAACTAATACAACATTAACTAGAAGTGGAACTGGTGTTGTTGGAGACGAATACACTGTTGCCGTTAGTACTGGAGGAATTACAGCAAACGAACTTGCCAATGATGCTGTAACGTCAGTAAAAATTCTAGATGATGCAGTTACTTCTGATAAAATAGGAACTGCTGGTGCAACAGATGGTAATAAAGTTTTAAAAACTGATGCTTCTGGAAATCCTTCTTGGCAAGATGAAACAACCGAATT
>NZ_FWXO01000001.1:108085-485622 GCF_900176415.1 Cellulophaga tyrosinoxydans
ATGGAACTAGTGCAAATGCTGTCTCTATTTCAGGCGATGCTACTTTAGCAAATGATGGGACCCTCACTATTGCAAATAATGCAATTACTACAAGTAAAATAATTGATGATGCTGTAACAGCAGCAAAGATAAATGCAAATGTTGCAGGTGCTGGTTTACAGCAAAATAGCACAACTGGCGCACTCGAAGTTGATCCTACTGCAATAAATGCCGCGTTGGCTCTTATCGCTACTAAAGAAGATATTGCCAACAAATCAGATGCGGTAGCACTAGGAAATTCAGCAACTCTCTTCCCAACTCAGAATGCAGTAAAAACTTATGTTGATACGCAAATTACCACATCAAATAATTTAGCCAACGGCACAATATTTATTGGAAATGGATCTGGAACAGCCCAATCGCAATCTATTGGTGGTGATGCTACCATAACAAATACAGGAATATTAACTATTGCAAATAATGCTATAACGACTGCAAAAATTGCTGACCTAAATGTAACTTCTGCCAAATTAGCAAATGATGCAGTAACTTCAGCAAAAATATTAGATAACACAATTGTTAATGCCGATATAAATTCAGCCGCAGGTATTGCAGGTTCTAAAATTAATCCAACATTTACCGCAAATGTTTCCACAACTGGTACGCTAGCAGCAGGAAACACAACGATAACAGGTACTCTTGCAGTAACAGGACAAACAACCTTAAATTCTGGCACAGCGGGAGCAACAACATTACCAACAACTACTGGCACAGCCAACCAAGTACTCACCACTAACGGTGTAGGTGCTGCAACTTGGGCTTCGCTGCCTACAAGTCAGAATTTATCAAATACAAATTTAACTCAAACAGCTTCACCTCGAACTTACGATATAAATAGTGGAGTTTTCAGTTTTATAAATGGAAGCATTGGTGTAGGAACTACTAGCCCTACACACTCAATACATTCTACTGGATCAATTCGAGTTCAAAGAGGAGTCGTTTTAAATGATGGAACCATAGGAGAACCAGCTCTTAGATTTGAGGATGATTTAAATACGGGCGTTTATAGCCCTTATCAAGATCAAATAACTTTAATGAGTGACGGAATTGAAGCAATTAGAATAGGTAATAATCAAAATGTAGGAATAGGCAATTTTACTCCTACAGGCAACACCAATCCAAATTCAACATTAGAAGTAAAGGGTTCAGTTTCTACAGCAATTTTATTAACCACAGCCAACCTTACTTTAACTGCTGCCCATCATACAATTGTAATTACTGGGAACCACAACATAACATTACCATCAGCAAACACCTGTACTGGTCGTATTTATATTATAAAAAAACCAACGGGTTCAACTGCATCGATAACCTCGTATATTAATAATGTTGGAACTTCTTCAACAATATTTAATCCTGGAGTATTACAACTCCAAAGCGACGGTGCTAACTGGCAACAAATCAACAACTAAAAAAATATGAAGAGTTTTTTCTACAGTATTTGTTTTCTTGTTGGTTGTTTAGCCAATGCACAAACCGCACTCTACCATACCGGAGATATGCAGTTTCATGCCGGCGCGCAAGTAGGTTTTCATACCAGTTTTATTAATGATGCTCCCTTTGATCAAAACTTAGGTTTAGCAGGTTTTTACGGGTCTAATTTTTTAAATATTCAAGGTAGCGTCTCCCCTGTTTTTTACGATTTTGAAATCAACGCCGATAATGGGCTTATTTTAAATACGGCAGCTAGCGCCACCAATAGTGTTAATTTTATTTATGGCGATATTATTTCTCAAAAATCATTACAAGACATTTACTTTGGCCTACTAGCAGATGCTATGTATACTGGCGAAAGCAATGTTTCTAAAATAGACAGTTACGCACTTATCACCAATCAACAAGCGTATTCTTTTCCTGTGGGTGACGAAACCCAATTAAGACCTTTAATCCTTAATTCTAATAGTGCAAATCTAACCGCACGTTGTGCTTACTTTTTTGAAAACCCAAATTCGCCCCTATCCTTCTCCGATATTTTTGATACTGGCGAGCGTGAACGCCAATTAGATTTGGTAAACACCAAAGAGTTTTGGCGTGTAGAAGGCAGTGTTCCTTCCACAGTTACCCTTTCTTGGAATTTGCGTAGCGAAATTGCTAATCTTACGGAAGAAACAGAAAATCTATTGGTAGTTGGTTGGAATAAAACATTGCGTGAATGGTCTATTTTAGGAAATTCGGCAGTGAGTGGCGATGCTTCAAACGGGATTATTACTTCAGGGACTTTTGTGCCAGATGACTATGATATTATTACTATAGGTAGCTTATTAGTTCCGCAAGACCGACTTACAATTGATAATTTTTACCTTTCACCAAATGGTGATGGCATTAATGACGCCCTAGTTATTGAAGAATTAGCACTTTCGAGTCAAAACGAGTTAAAAATTTACGATCGTAATGGGTTGCTGGTTTTTCAAAAAGAAAATTATACCAATGAATTCACCGGAATTTCCAATGTAGATAATCTGGTGATTAATCGTGAAGCTGGTTTACCAGGCGGGGTGTATTTTTACATTGTAAACATGTATGATCTAGGATACGAATTTCAAGGATTTTTGTATTTAGCGCAGTAATTATAGCCTTGGCTAACTGCAAAAAATGGGGAATATAAAGTAAACGTAAAATCTTACAAAACAACAGCACTTCAAAAATGCAGTAAATACAATAGTTCAAGAGGTGTATTGTAATATTATTCTTACTTTTAACAGTAATTTATTCTTACTTTTTCATGATGTAAATAACTGATTTTCACAACATTTCTTTGTGATTTTCAAGCTGTAGTGGTAATTTTATCGAAACACACCATTAAAAGCATGAAAATTATATTCCCCCTAGCTATAATTTTGATGTGCGCCAGCGCATCTTATAGTCAAGTCAAAGTTGGAGACAATATTAACACTATAGACTCCAATTCCATCTTAGAATTAGAAAGCAATACCAAAGTATTAGTAGTTACGCGCCTATCCAATGCGCAAATGAATGCTATTACACCCATAAATGGTGCACTAGCCTATAATACGGACGAAAACTGCCTCTTTCAATACCGCAACAACACGTGGCACAGCTTATGTGTAGATGTTGCTGGAGGGCAAACTGTAACCACCATTGTTGACAATAACGATGGTACATTTAGTTACACCAATGAAGACAATACCGAGGTAGTAATTACCAAAGCCAACCTAGCAGACAATAATGATGGCACCTATTCTTTTTCCAACGGAACTACCGCTATTTTAATAGATACGAATGCCAGTGCTAACCCATATGATAATGCCATATCTGGTTTACCTGCTATTACCGTACAAGAAGCTATAGACCAATTAAAAGCTGCAAATGATGCTGCTATTTTAGCCTTGCAAAACGATAAAGAAGACACCGCTAACAAATCTACTGACGGCACTTTAGCCGACAATTCCGATATAGATTTCCCAACGGAACAAGCGGTAAAAACCTATGTAGACAATCAAATTACAGGCGTGAATCAGGATGATGACATTACGGCTGCAACTCTTGATGCTACGACTAATATTTTAACCTTAGAAGAAGGCACAACCTCCATAGATGTAAATTTATCGGACCTTGATGATTCTGCGGCCATCGCTACAGAAAGTGCAAGAGCAATCGCTGCCGAAGATGCCAACGAAGCAAATATTGTTTTAAACGATGCGGATATATTAGCCTTGCAAAACGATAAAGAAGACACTGCTAACAAATCTACCGATGGTACTTTAGCCGACAATTCTGATATAGATTTCCCAACAGAACAAGCGGTAAAAACGTATGTAGATTCGCAAGTTGCTACTGTAAATACGCTGGCAGATGGTGCCATTTATATAGGGGACGCTACCAATACTGCCCAAGAAATTGTTATTGGCGGTGATGCTACCCTAAGTAATGCCGGTATAGTAACGATTACTGATGATGTAATAACAGCTGCAAAAATAAATGCAGATGTTGCCGGCGTAGGATTATCACAAAATACAACTACGGGTGCTCTAGATGTTGACGCACTAGAAGTTACTGATGTTATTAATGGAAATAGAATAGCTACCATAACTGAAACTAATGGTACTAGTGTTGAAATAGATGAAACAATAACCTCTTTATCTGTTCAAGCAGGTGCAGAATCAACCTTACGCTTCACCAATGAAGCTGGCGGTTTTAATGACATACCGAATATTGTTCGCAGTGTAAATGGAGTAAACCCGGCAGCTAATGGTAACGTAGCTGTTATTCTCTCAAGCACTTCCACTGGATTGGAGGCAGACAGACCTTTAACTGCTGTAGATTCTGATATTTATATCGTATCTGGTGAAGTTGCTCCTAATGCCGATCGTAATGGTGTTGCTTTTATTTATGATGATATAAATGGATGGCAAGAAGTAACCACTGATTTATCTACAAGTGACGCTCGCTATGTAAACGCCAATGGAGATGCCATGGTTGGACCATTAGCTATGGGCAATTACAACATCACCAACTTAAACAATCCTACCAATGCGCAAGATGCTGCAACCAAAAACTATGTTGATACCCAAATACTAGCCATTGAACAAGATGATGATATTACGGCTGCTACCCTTGATGCTACGACTAATATTTTAACCTTAGAGGAAGGCACAACCTCTATAGATGTAAATTTATCGGACCTTGACGATTCTGCTGCCATCGCTACAGAAACGGCAAGAGCAATCGCTGCCGAAGATGCCAACGAAGCAAATATTGTTTTAAACGATGCTGATATTTTAGCATTGCAGAACGATAAAGAAGATACCGCTAACAAATCTACTGATGTGAATTTAGCAGATGCAACTAACGTAAAATTCCCAACAGAATTAGCCGTTAAGACCTATGTTGATAACCAAATTTCAGGTGTAAATCAAGATGATGATATTACCGCTGCTACACTTGACGCTACGACTAATATTTTAACCTTAGAAGAAGGCGCAACCTCCATAGATGTAAATTTATCGGACCTTGACGATTCTGCTGCCATCGCTACAGAAACAGCAAGAGCAATCACTGCCGAAGATGCCAACGAAGCAAATATTGTTTTAAACGATGCTGATATTTTAGCATTGCAGAACGATAAAGAAGATACCGCTAACAAATCTACTGATGTGAATTTAGCAGATGCAACTAACGTAAAATTCCCAACAGAATTAGCCGTTAAGACCTATGTTGATAACCAAATTACAGGCGTAAATCAAGATGATGATATTACGGCTGCTACTCTTGATGCTACAACTAATATTTTAACCTTAGAAGAAGGCACAACCTCCATTGATGTAAATTTATCGGACCTTGATGATTCTGCTGCCATCGCTACAGAAACGGCAAGAGCAATCGCTGCCGAAGATGCCAACGAAGCAAATATAGTTTTAAACGATGCGGATATTTTAGCATTGCAAAATGATAAAGAAGACACCGCTAACAAATCTACTGATGTGAATTTAGCAGATGCAACTAACGTAAAATTCCCAACAGAATTAGCGGTTAAGACCTATGTTGATAATCAATTTAATGCAATTAATCAAGATGATGATATTACGGCTGCTACACTTAACTCCAGTAGCCTGTTTACTATATACGAAGGTGCTACCGAAATTTCAGTAAGTCTGGCCGACTTAGAAGAATCTGCTGCTATTGCTGCTGAAACAACCAGAGCAACAAATGCAGAGCAAGCCAATGCCACTGCAATTGCTAATGAAGAAACAAGAGCTACTGCAGCCGAAGATGCCAACGAAGCAAATATTATTTTAAACGATGCTGATATTTTAGCATTGCAAAATAATAAAGAAGACACCGCTAACAAATCTACTGATGTGAATTTAGCAGATGCAACTAACGTAAAATTCCCAACAGAATTAGCCGTTAAGACCTATGTAGACAATTCAATAAATTCAGTTAGCACATTAAACAATGGTCAAATTTATATTGGCAATGGATCCAATACTGCACAGGGAGCAACCCTTAGTGGTGATGCCACTTTAACAAACACAGGAGTACTTACCATTTCTAATGATGTTATTACTGCAGCGAAAATAAATGCAGATGTTGCAGGCGTAGGATTATCACAAAATACAACAACAGGTGCTCTAGATGTTGACGCACTAGAAGTTACTAATGTTATTGTCGGAAATAGAATAGCTACCATTACCGAAACTAACGGAACAAGTGTTGAAATAGATGAAACTATAACCGCTTTATCTGTGACTCCAGGTAATGATGCCAGTCTGCGTTTTACAAATGAAGCAGGAGGTTTTAATGACATTCCAAATATCGTTAGAACAGTAAATGGAGTTGCACCTGCATCCAACGGTAATGTAGCCGTAATACTGTCCAGCACCAGTACAGGTCTTGAAGCAGATATACCAGCAACTGCGGTAGATTCAGACATTTATATTGTTTCGGGTGAAGTAGCACCCAATGCAGACCGTAATGGAGTGGCATTTATTTATGATGATTTAACAGGATGGCAAGAAGTCACTACCGATTTATCTACCAATGATGCACGATACGTAAATGTAAATGGCGATGCCATGGTGGGTCCATTAGCCATGGGTAATTTTAATATTACAAATCTTAACGACCCAACAAATGCGCAAGATGCGGCAACAAAAAATTATGTTGATGCACTAGCAAGTGGTTCCATAACCTCATTAGATCTAATCGTTAGTGGTGGTGCAAATGCAACATTTACCAATGTAGGTTTAACCATAGCAGATAATGCCGTTACGACAGCTAAAATTGCCAATGGAGGTGTAACAACAGATGATATTGCCACCAATGCAATTACTTCTGCTAAAATTTCTAATGCCAATGTAACTACTAATAAAATTGCTCCAGGCAGCAATAATCAATCTTTAATAACCGATAACACCGGTACTGTTACTTGGGTAGATTCTGATGAACTAAATCACTCCGGAACAGAAGGCTCTTTGTTTTTTGCGGGAGCTTCAGGTGCTCCTACGGAAAATAACTCGCAAATTTTCTGGGACAATACAAATAATAGATTAGGAATAGGTACCAATTCACCCACACACAAACTACAAGTAAGTGGACAAGTACGAGCCACTTCATTTGCCAATGCAGATGGTACAGCCAACTCTCCGTCTTACAGATTTAATGATGATGCCAACACAGGAATGTATAGAGAAGCAGCAGATCAATTGGGCTTTTCAACCGGAGGAACAGAAGCAATTAGAATTAATGCTTCTCAAAATGTAGGTATTGGTGTTGCCGTGCCAGATGAAAAATTACATATTGGAGGGAATATGCGCTTAAATGGTAGTTTTGAAGATAAAGATGGTGATGCTGGTACTGCAGGACAAATTTTAAGCTCAACCGCTACGGGAACAGATTGGGTAGACCCAGCTCCTTCTGCAACGGTTAGTGCAGATGCTGGCAATAGTGTTTCTTTAGGTTCTGACTCAGGTATTTTTTATGAAAGTCCTATTAAAGCTTTTGGGAAAATTTCTGCCACCGGCGGGATTATAAAATCAACCGCTGGAATAACAGTAACTAAACTCACAGGTGATGGCCATTACAGAGTTAATCTTCCTACGGGTACCACAAGTGATTCCAATTACATTATACAATTAACACAACCTGGGCGTGGAGGTGCTGGAAATGATGATCCAGGAATATCATATGATAACCAAAGTCTTTCTAGCTTCGAAGTAATTATCGGTGACAATGATAATGGTGGAACAGATCGTGATAGGTTTGACTCAGAATTTATGTTTACAATTTTAGATTTATAAGATATGATTATGAATTTAAAAAAGCATCTAGCAACTTGTATTTCAAGTCTACTTTTTAGCATACTATATTTGAATGCTCAAGAAGCCGTACATAATTTTGGCACATTAAAAATTCATGATACTGGAAGTTTAGGTTTTCATGGCGATTTAATTAATGATGGCTCTTTTGATGAAAATTTAGGTTTAGCTGGATTTTACAATGAAAACAATGCTATTATTTCAGGGGCTTTCAGACCAATTTTTAATGACCTAGAGGTTGTTGTAAACAATCATTTAGAACTTGAAGTTGGCGTTGGCATAACTAATAATAGCAATTTTGTAATAGGTAATATTGTTACTCCAAGAGAGCAACTAAATATTACATTGGACTATAATAATAATGCTTTTTATACAGGAGAAACTGCTGCCACCAAAGTAGATGGTTATTCTGCCATAACAAACAAACAAAACTTTTTATTCCCTATCGGGAATACGAACAAAATTAGACCCTTAGAACTGTTATCTTCCAATACTAATATGTATGCTAAAGCCGCGTATTTTTATGAAGATCCGAACAACCCTTCTACGTTTGCAACCAATTTCAATACCAATTCTAAGAGCGATATTTTATTGAGACTGAGCAATTTTGAGTTTTGGGATCTTGATGGAGAAGTACTGTCTACCGTAAAGTTACATTGGGACTCCGAGAGTCAAATAAATGAAATAGTTAATACACTAGAAGATTTAAGAGTAGTTGGTTGGAATCGTGATGAAAACATGTGGGTAGATCTTGGAAATTCAACATTTTCAGGTGATTTTAATGCTGGTACCATTACTTCAAACGAATTTATACCAGAGGATTATGATATCATCACATTTGGTGAAAGCTTAAGCACTGAAAGCATCACTCTTGACAATTATATTCTTACTCCCAACAGTGATGGTATAAATGATTACTTAGAAATTGATGCTGTTGCCTTGTCTCCAAATAATAAATTAGAAATCTATAACAGATGGGGAAGAATTGTTTATTCAGAAGTGAATTACAAAAACAGATTTAATGGTATTGCCAATAATGAATTTACGGTATCAAAGAAAAATGGACTTCCTGATGGCATCTATTTCTACATTATAAGTTTATATGATATTGATATAAAACATCAAGGGTATCTTTATATAAATCAATAAGCAATTAAATAAACTTTAACTCGTATCTTTATTATTGTTATTTATTTAGACAATAATGCATAAAAATTCCGTTACTACTTTAGTACCTAAACTAATTACAGCAGAAGAAACTTTTCCAGTTAGGCATGCTGTACTTAGAAAAGGAAGACCAATTGAAACTTGTGCTTTTGAAGGAGACGATTTAGCAACAACTTTTCATTTGGGAGGTTTTGTTGATGACAAATTAGTAGCAATAGCTTCATTTTTCAAAGCAGAACATAAGGAATATCAATTTAAAAACGCCTATCAACTAAGGGGAATGGCTGTTTTAGAATCCCATCATCATTTTGGATATGGAAAACAGTTACTCGAATTTGGAGAAAAGCTTTTGCTTGATAAACAGGTGGAAACCATTTGGATGAACGCTAGAATAGTAGCTATTGGTTTTTACACTAAATTAAATTACAAAACAATTGGTACTGTTTTTGACATACCTATGGTAGGTGAACATTATGTAATGTTTAAAAATATTTAAAAATGCAAAGAAGATCATTTATTAAAAAAACGGGGATAACCGGACTTGCACTTACGCTTGTTCCAAGCATTACTTTAGCTCAGTCTCAAGAAGAAGAATATTCATTAGTTGAGCTTATGGGCAAAACCACTATAGATTTGTATGGCGATGGGTATCAATTAAGAAAAGAGGCACATGAAGCATTTGTAGCTATGAAAAGAGCTGCTTATTCCAGTGGTATAGATTTAAAAATAGTGTCTAGCTACCGTAGTTTTGACCGGCAACAAGTCATTTTTGAACGTAAGTTTCAAAAATATTCCGATGAAGGTATGGCACCAATTGATGCCATAAATAAAATTATAGAATATTCCACAATTCCAGGAACCAGCAGACATCACTGGGGAACAGATATTGATGTAATTGATGGCTATAGAAAAGTGGATGGTGATGTACTTGTACCTTCTAAATATGGCGAAGGGCAACCTTTTGCAGATTTTAAAAAGTGGATGGATGAAAATTCTCAGAAATTTGGTTTCTATCTTGTTTATACGGATACTCCCAAAAGAAGAGGTTTTAAATATGAACCGTGGCATTACAGTTATGCACCCTTATCCATACCTATGCTAGAAACCTACAGAAGTAAAAATATCATGCAAATTTATAAAAAAGAAGATTTTTTAGGTAGTGAATATTTTACATCAGGTTTTCTAAGAACATACATAACAGACAATATTTTAGACATTAACCCTAAACTTTTATAAGCTTTTTGTACTTTAGGATCCTCTTAAATTACTAACCATGAACAGAGGAAGTTGGAAAATTAGAATATTTATTGGTCTTGCTATTGTAGCATTTGCCTTTATTCAAAAATGCAATAACACCGAAGAAAATCCGTATACAGGACGTAAACAACACATTACGATGTCTTCGGATCAAGAAATTGCCATTGGCTTACAAAGTGCTCCTGAAATGGCGCAACAACACGGTGGTCTTTACCCTGATCAACGCTTGCAATCCTTTGTAAAACAAGTAGGCAATAAACTTGTAAATAATAGTATTGCCAGAGAAACGCCTTATAAATACGATTTTCATTTATTGGCAGATGACCAAACTATCAATGCATTTGCCTTACCTGGTGGACAATGTTTTATTACCTATGCCCTATTTTCAAAATTGAATGAATCTCAACTAGCTGGAGTTTTAGGCCATGAAATTGGTCATGTTATTGGGCGACATTCTGCAGAACGTATTGCTGATTCGCAAACATGGCAAACTGCAACCATGGGTGCTACTGTTGGCGCTGGCGATTTAGGTAACATTGTTGGTGGTATTGGTCAAAATACATTATTAAAAAACGGTCGTGGTGACGAACTAGAAAGCGATGAATTGGGAGTGCTATTCATGATTCAAGCAGGATACAATCCTTATGAAATGATAAAGGTAATGGAGATTTTAAAAGCTGCTGGAGGACCAGATAGAGTTCCAGAATTCCAAAGCACACATCCAGATCCTGAAAATAGAATTGAAAAAATAAAAGAGGCCATAGAAAAATACAAAGGACAATAAAGTGCAGTTCGTCTATTATTTAGAGAATATATCGAAAATCTCCTTTATTTTTTTAGCTTTGTAGTATCCCCATCTTTTACATAATTTATTTAACCATTATAGCTTTGATTTATAAACATTTAAATGAAACTATATGGGAACACTTGTAAACTTCAAAAATGTTTACTTAGAAGCATTTGAAAATTGTAGACCTACATTTATTGTAGTTTTACTAAAAATTTATTCATTATTTTCATTAATAATGATCTTTATGGCGGTTTATGCATTCATTCACAGAGCCTTTAATGGATTCGAATTTTAAAATTTTCACTCTTTTACTTGAACACTAGAAGACAAAATTAAAAAGCCCTTTAAGTAATAACTTAAAGGGCTTTTTGCATAACACAGTTTAGCTTGTTATTTCTTTTTCCAATTTTCGTTAATGACGATTAACGCCTCTTTCGCATTAGACATTTCTGCATGCTTTTTAATGCTAAAACCTTTGTCACACTTAACGGTAAGATCAGCCCCATTAGCAATTAATACTTTCAAAATCTCTACCTTATTGTAGCGAGCAGCAAAAATTGCAGGTGTCATACCTAAAGATTTTTCGTTAACATTTTCCCCAAGTGCTATCATGCTTTTTACTGTTTCTATCTCCCCTTTTAAAATAGCATTGCAAAATATACTTAAACCAGCTATCGGTTTATAGGTTTCAATTTTTGCATCAGATGGTAAATTAGATGAAGTTTTAGCCTGAACTGTTGTGCTCATTAAGGCAATAGCCATAACTGCAATTGTGATTGTTTTTTTCATGATGTTGATTTTTAAATGATGAATACTAATTGTTATTACAATTAAAAAGACGATGCTATTCGTAATTTGTTTCACTAAGAACCATTAAATAACAAATATTTAACAGTATTCGTTATTAAAAATGTAATTGAACACTAGTTTAAAAATTCTACCAAAAAGAAGCCCAGAATATTTAGAATAAACAGCCAAATCATACTATTTTTGTTAAAGAAAATAATTAGTCACATGAATAAAAAAGTAATATTGATGATTTTGGATGGTTGGGGAAAATCTCCAGATCCAAAAGTATCTGCAATAGATAACGCTAACACTCCATTTATAGATTCCATTTTAAAGGAATATTCTAATGCCAATCTTTTAACGGATGGCATGAATGTTGGACTTCCGGAAGGGCAAATGGGAAATAGTGAAGTAGGACATATGAATTTGGGTGCAGGTAGAATTGTATACCAAGATTTAGCAAAAATTAATAAGGCAGTTAAAGAAGATACTCTTAAAGATGAAAAAGTTTTGAAAGAAGCTTTTTTATACGCAAAAGAGCATAATAAACCAGTACATTTTGTTGGTCTTTTAAGTGATGGTGGCGTACATAGTCACACCTCGCATCTAAAAGGATTAATAAAAGCTAGTGAAGCTTACAATCTAGATAAAGTATACATTCATGCCTTTACAGATGGTCGTGATGTAGATCCAAAAAGTGGCAAAGGTTACTTAGAAGATATCATTAAATTTTGCAGCGACAAAAAGGCAAAATTAGCCACTGTAATAGGTCGATATTACGCCATGGATAGAGATAAACGTTGGGAACGTGTTAAATTGGCTTACGACCTTTTAGTTAATAATATGGGTGTTAAGACAAGTACCATTGCTAATGAAATTCAAAAAAGTTATGATGCTGGAGTAACCGATGAATTTATTGAACCGATAGTATTAACCGCAACAGACGGCACTCCGATGGCAAAAGTAGAAAATGGCGATGTCCTTATATTTTTTAATTTTAGAACCGATCGCGGAAGAGAATTAACACAGGTTTTAAGTCAAGAAGACATGCATGAACTTAACATGCACAAACTGGATCTTTATTATGTAACCATGACTAATTATGATGATTCCTATAAAAAAGTTCATGTGGTTTATGATAAAGATAATATTGAAGAAACATTAGGTGAAGTTTTAGCAAAAGCAGGTAAAAAACAAATTAGAATTGCCGAAACAGAAAAGTATCCACACGTTACCTTTTTCTTTAACGGAGGAAGAGAAATTCCGTTTGAGGGTGAAAAGAGATTACTTTGCCCTTCACCAAAAGTAGCTACCTACGATTTACAGCCAGAAATGAGCGCATATGACATTCGAGATACCATTATCCCTGAACTTAAAAAAGGTGAGGTAGATTTTGTTTGTTTAAATTTTGCTAATCCAGATATGGTAGGTCATACTGGAGTAATGTCCGCGGCCATAAAAGCATGTGAGGTTGTTGATAGTTGTGCTGAAGCTGTGGTAAAGACAGGATTAGAAAACGGGTATACTACTATCGTTATCGCAGATCACGGCAATTGCGATACCATGATAAATCCTGATGGTTCTCCAAACACAGCCCACACTACTAATCCAGTGCCATTAATTTTGGTAGACAAAGAGCATACTAAAATAAAGAATGGTGTTTTAGGTGATATTGCACCAACCATCTTAAAACTAATGGGTGTTAAACAACCTGCGCTAATGACTCAAAAACCATTGGTGTAAAGTGAATCAAAAATAATATCTTTGCAAACTATGATAATAGTAAAAACTGCAGAAGAAATAGAATTAATGCGCGAAAGCGCATTAATCGTTTCAAAGACTTTAGGAATGTTAGCTGGTGAAGTAAAACCAGGAGTAACCACATTACAATTAGATACCCTTGCCGAAACTTTTATTCGTGATCACGGAGCTATTCCAGGATTTCTAGGTTTATATGATTTTCCAAACACCCTTTGCATGAGTCCAAATGCTCAAGTAGTACATGGCATACCTAATAACACCCCATTAGTAGAAGGCGATATTATATCTATTGATTGTGGTGCGCTAAAAAATGATTTTTACGGTGATCATGCCTACACCTTTGAAGTAGGTGAAGTAGCTCCTGAAGTTAAAAAACTGCTTGATATTACAAAACAATCACTCTATATCGGTATTCGAGAATTTAAATTAGGTAATAGAGTTGGTGATGTTGGTTATGCAATACAAAAATTCACTGAAGATCATGGCTACGGAGTAGTTCGTGAACTTGTAGGGCACGGTTTAGGTCGTAAAATGCATGAAGATCCAGAAATGCCAAATTACGGCAAAAGAGGTCGAGGAAAAAAGTTTGTTGAAGGCATGGTAGTCGCTATAGAACCTATGACAAACCTAGGTACTCATAGAATTAAACAACTTAAAGATGGTTGGACAATATTAACAGCGGATAATAAGCCGAGTGCACATTTTGAACATGATGTTGCCCTTGTTAATGGTAAGCCAGAGCTTTTATCTACGTTTAAATACATTTATGATGCTTTAGGCATTGTAAGCAATGAAGAAGACGAGTTTAGACAATAACCCATAAAAATTCCAATCCTAATATTCTTTGTTTTATTACAAAGAAACCAATAGCATGAAAAAGTTATTTAAGTATATACTTAATGCGGTACCACGTCCATTGCTTATTAAACTAAGCTATGTCGCTAGACCTATTTTAGCTTTTTCTATGAGAGGAACAAATTATGTTGATCCAATTGATGGAAAAAGTTTCAAAAGCTTTCTTCCTTATGGCTATGAAAGTCCCAGAGAAAACGTACTCTCACCGTCAACCTTATCATTAGAGCGACACCGGCTACTTTGGCTATACTTAAAAAATGAAACCGATTTTTTTAGCAAAAATTACAAAGTGCTACATTTTGCACCAGAACAAGCATTTTACAAACGTTTCCGAAATTTAAAAAATTTAGAATATACCACGACTGATTTAGATTCTCCTTTAGCAGATGTGAAAGCTGATATTTGCAATTTACCCTTTGGTGATCATAGTTTTGATGTTATATTTTGCAATCACGTTTTAGAACATATCCCAGATGACACTAAAGCTATGCAGGAGCTTTATAGAATACTTAAACCTGATGGGTGGGGAATATTCCAAATTCCTCAAGATCTAGCAAGAGAATTCACTTATGAAGATAATAGCATCACCGATAAACGTGAACGAGCTAAAATTTTTGGTCAATATGACCATGTTCGGGTGTATGGCAGAGACTACTTTAACAAACTAAGAAAAATTGGTTTTTCAGTGGATGAAATAGATTATACCGCTACATTATCTCCGGACGAAGTAAATACCTATAGACTTGCAAAAGGAGAAATTATCCCTCTGGTTCGTAAATAGTATTTTTATTCTATCATTATTTTTGAAAAACCATCTGTTTTAAAATGGCTAATCTCTCCGTTTACAGTAATGTAAATGATATACGCATCAATATTTTTATCAGCTAATAATAATTGCATAGACTCATCCAAATCCATCGCCATAAAGGCCGTTGCATAGGCATCTGCTTCGGCGCATGTATTAGCCAAAACACTAACCCCAATCACATTAGAATTTTTTGTATAACCAGTAATTGGATCTACAGTGTGTACATATTTTTTACCCGTAACTGGATCTTCTCTAAAATGTCTATAGTTACCAGAAGAAGCCAAAGCTTTATTCACTAAATGAACTTTTGCCGCAGGCACACTTCTGTCATTGGCAACTGGATCATCAATACCAACAACAAAGCTTTTATTTTTTATTTTATTTTCCCCTTTTGCAACAAGCTCCCCACCCACTTCAACAAGGTAATTTTCTACTTTTTTTTGATCTAATAATGCGGCTATCCGATCAACGGCATACCCTTTAGCTATGGCATTAAAATCTAATACGATATTAGCATTAGCTTTATAAAGGGTGTTATCAATATTTAACTTTAGTTTATTAAACCCTACATAGGCCAATAAACTATCTACTTTTACACTATCTAAGGCAATCTGTTTTCCAGGACCAAATCCCCAAGCGTTAACCAAAACACCTACAGTTGGATCAAAATGTCCGTTAGTTTGCGTATACACTTTCATAGATTCTTCAAAAACCTCTTTAAACATGGCATCAACTATTACGGTAGTATCGCCAGCATTTATTCTTGATATATCTGATGTTGGAATATAAGTCGACATAGACTGATTGATCGCATTAAAAACCGAATCTATTTCCTTTTGGTAATCCCTTGCAACTGAATCATAAAAAATAATAGAATAGGTGGTTCCAAGTGCAGAACCAGAATTTCTGGATTCTACTAAATCATTGGAACAAGAAGATGCGCAAAGCAGCAGAAATATTCCTAATATTTGTGCCACTTTATTAAATTTTAACAAGTCCGTCATAGTCAACAATATAATCTTCATTTAAGCTAACTGGCTTATGGTAATCCGCAGCATTGACCAAACCAACTCCTGCGTAAAAAGTTTCTGCCTCAAACTTCAAGGCGTGTTCTTTTATTTTTGTTAAACTATCCCAATCTAAATCTTTTGGATCGTTAGGATATAAAATACTTTTTACCACCACAAAATGTAATTGTTTGTTTTTAAGACATACAAATTGTGGATTTTTTTTCAGCTTACTGTTAACAGACAAAAATTCATATCCGTCTGCCTCTAATTGCTTACCCACAATATTCATTGCGAGATTGTGCAATTCTTGTTCGGAAAGTGGCTTACTCATAGTATACAAAAGTAGTACAAAAAAGAATTCTAAGATACATTTTAACGCACTTTCAACAGGAATGTAAAGGCAAAATAAATCAAGATACTACCACACTAAATTTTGTGCTCAAGTCAATCTCTTCTTGAGCACACAGTATCCCCTAAAATCTAAATTTACTTTAATCAATAAGACTATCTATATTTAACAAAAGCTTTAGCACTTAGCAAAAAAGGACTAATTTTCATATCTTTAGTTTAAAACTATGAAGCCATGGAATTATCATTTAGACTAGAATCTGCATTGCGTAAACTTTATACCGCTTTCCATGAAAACAAATTAAATCCGGAATACTGCACTCAATGTGCTGTAGGCAATATTTGTGATAACTTGGATTTTTGGCAACATTTAACGGATGCACATGGTGCTGGGCGACTTAATTATGTTGGTTTAGTTAACCAAAAATTTGGCAAACGTTACTTTGGCTATTCACCCATAGAATTATTGCAAATAGAAGTTGCATTTTTAAAGGGTTGTGGTTACGAATTACCTTTTAAAGTGGGCCATAAAAAACCGAAAAATCCTACCAGTAAAAGCGTGTTATTTAATGGGCTTTGCAATACTGTAAAATTACTTTGCGAATTAGATAATATTCCAAATGTGATGGAATATGCTAAGTTATTTGAAACCGAAGAAGAAAAGCCTCGCTACCAAATAAACGAAATACTGAAATAAAAAAATGCAGCTTTTAAGGCTGCATTTTTTATTCGTGAGATGAAACTTCATCTTTTGATTATTGATTAACCACCAAAGTCATCAAATCTAATGTGCTCATCTGGTATTCCAAAATCTTCACCCATTTTCTGAACAGCTTTGTTCATTAATGGAGGTCCACAGAAATAAAGTTCTATGTCTTCTGGAGAATCGTGCTTACTCAAATAGTTGTCGATAACACAATTATGAATAAATCCAACAAAACCATCACCTGGAGCATCTATAGACTCTTTTACCTTCCAATTATCTTCTGGCATAGGCTCAGAAAGCGCTAAATAGAATTTAAAATTAGGAAAGTCTTTTTCCAATTTATAAAAGTGATCTAAATAGAATAACTCACGCTTAGAACGTCCACCGTACCAATAAGTAACTTTCCTACCTGTTTTTAATGTTTTGAATAAGTGATATAAGTGAGAACGCATTGGTGCCATTCCTGCTCCACCACCAACATACAACATCTCTGAATCAGATTCATTGATAAAGAATTCACCGTAAGGTCCAGAAATAACCACGTCATCTCCTGGTTTTAATCCAAATATATAAGATGATGCTACACCTGGGTTTACATCCATCCAACCATTCTTAGCTCTATCCCATGGTGGAGTTGCAATACGCACGTTTAACATAATTTCTCTTCCTTCCGCTGGGTAAGAAGCCATAGAGTAAGCTCTTTCCACAGTTTCTGCATTCTTCATCACTAAAGGCCAAAGATTAAATTTATCCCATTCGGCTTTAAACTTATCTGGAGTTTCATGCTCTTCAGGGTGTGCTGTAATATCTATATCTGCATATTTTACTTCGCACTGAGGAATCTCAATTTGAATATATCCACCTGCCTTATAACCCATATCTTCAGGAATCTCAACAACAAATTCCTTAATGAACGATGCTACGTTATAATTACGAACCACTTTAGCAGGCCATTTTTTTATTCCGAAAACTTCTTCTGGAATCGTAATTTCCATATCCTGCTTTACTTTTACCTGACATGCTAAACGCGCACCATGTAAAAGTTCTTTCTTAGAAAAATGTGGTGTTTCAGTTGGTAATGCTTCACCTCCACCAGATAATACATGACATTCACATTGGATGCATGTTCCACCACCACCACAGGCAGATGGTAAAAATACTTTCTGATTTCCTAGTGTAGATAATAAAGAACTACCCGAAGCAACTTCAATTTTCTTTTCCCCATTAATGGTAATGGTTACTGGACCTGATGGCGACAATTTTTCTTTAGTAAATAGCAAAAGTGCAACTAATACTAATAAAAGAATCATAAAAGCAATTACTGTAATTGCTATTGTTCCGCCTGTACTTGTAGCTAAAATCATTCTTATTTATTTAAAACATCATTAAAAGAGACTTCTTTATCATTCTCTTTATTTAATTTCTTTTCTTCATTCAACTTCTTAGAAGCTGTTTCAACAGGCTCAGCCGGTGCAGCATCATCTCCACCTGTTAGCATACCACCAAAACTCATAAAACCAATAGCCATTAAACCAGTGATTATAAAAGTAATTCCCAATCCTCTTAAAGGAGCAGGAACATTAGAATATCTAATTTTCTCACGAATAGCAGCAATAGCCAAAATAGCTAAAAACCATCCAATTCCAGATGCAAGTCCGTAGTTAAATGCCAAACCTAAAGTTTGTATATCTCTTGATTGCATGAAAAGCGATCCACCTAATATAGCACAGTTCACCGCAATAAGTGGCAAGAATATACCTAATGAATTATAAAGTGATGGTGAAAATTTTTCTACCACGATCTCTACCAATTGTACCATTGTTGCAATAGTAGCAATGAATAAAATGAATGATAAAAAGCTTAAATTATAATCTGCATATTCTGGACCTAACCAAGCTAAAGCACCATCTCTTAAAAGATACTGATCCAATAACCAGTTTAATGGCACAGTTACTGCTAATACAAAAATTACCGCAGCCCCTAAACCAACAGCTGTTGTTACTTTTTTAGATACAGCCAAATAAGAACACATCCCCAAGAATGTGGCAAATACCATATTGTCTATGAATATGGATTTAAAGAATAATTCTACATGTTCTAACATAATACTATTTTCTTGGTATGACTACTTAATTTTCTTCTACTAATGCTGGGTTTCTTGAACGCTGTACCCAAATTATAATTCCAACTACAATTAATGCCATTGGCGAAAGCAACATAAATCCGTTGTTTTCATAACCTAAAGCATACAATCCAGTTTTTGCTATTGGATCTCCTAAAACTTTAAAGCCTAATAAGGTACCTGACCCTAATAATTCTCTAAAAAACCCAATGATAACAAGTATTAAACCGTAACCCGCAGCATTTCCAATTCCATCTAAAAAAGATTTCCAAGGTCCATTTGCTAATGCAAATGCCTCAAAACGTCCCATGATGATACAGTTGGTAATAATTAAACCAACGAATACTGAAAGTGTTTTACTCAATTCATAAGCAAAGGCTTTTAATACCTGATCCACAATAATTACTAAAGCAGCTACTACTACTAACTGTACAATAATTCTAATTTTTGAAGGAATAATGTTTCTCATAAGTGAGATTACAACATTTCCCATAGCCAATACAAATAGTACAGACAATGCCATAACGATTGATGCTTTTAACTCTGCAGTAATCGCAAGTGCAGAACAAATACCCAAAACCTGAATGGTAATAGGGTTGTTATCCGCAAGAGGATCTAAAATTAATCCCTTATCTTTTTTTGAAAGTAATCCCATAACTAGTTAGTTCTAATGGTTTTTAAATAGTCTTTATACAGGTTCATAGTTTCTGAAATCATTGCAGAAACACCATTACCTGTGATAGTTGCACCCGCAAGTGCATCTACTTCGTTATCATCTTTAATAAGGTTTGTTGGATCATTATTACCTTTAGCAACCTCAATTCCAGCATACTCTGTGCCTGCCATAATAGTTTCTCCCACAAAATCATCCATAAAATAACGTTGTTTTATGTTAGCGCCTAATCCAGGAGTTTCTCCTTTATGGTCAAAATACACTCCTTGAACAACCATTTGATCGTCAAGAGCAATAAATCCCCAAATAGCATCCCATAATCCTTTTCCATACATTGGAATGATATAGAATTTTTTTCCGTCTTTTTCACCAACGAATAAAGGAAGTTTTGGAGTGCCACCGCTTTTAGCAACGGCAACCTCTTTTTTCATATTAATAAGGTAGGCGTTAGGATCAGGAGTAACTTTATCACCCTCAATAACTAGTTGCTCCTTAATATATTTGGTAAACTCTGCTTCAACTTTATCAGCTGGTATAAAATTCACTGTTCCTTCATCAACATTTTCATTTACACCCATGGCATAAAGAATATTCTGTTGCTTTTCAAATCGTTCGTTTTCCTTTATTTTATCACTTAAGCCTGACGCTGTAAGTGCTAAAACGGATCCAACTACTATAACCATTACAGCCGCAAAAACTACGGTGTATACGTTTTTATCTGTGTTAATTGCCATAATTAAACGGTTTCAGCTTTTAATTTTTCTGATTTATTACCTGTAGCTACAGCAGTAGCATTCTTTAATCGCTTCAATCTTTTATTAACATTGCCACGAATAACATAATGATCAATTGTTGGAGCGAATACGTTCATTAATAAAATTGCTAAGAACACGCCCTCTGGATACGCAGGGTTAAACACTCTAATCATTACGGATATAAATCCTATGAAGAATCCATAGAACCATTTTCCTTTATTAGTTTGAGAACCAGTAACTGGATCGGTTGCCATATAAACTATACCAAAAGCCAAACCTCCAACAATTAGATGTTTCCAGAATGTAAAGCTCATTAGGCCGTAGAATTTACTCGTTTCTGTAATCCAACCAGCATCTACTACACCGTTAAATATAACACCCATTACTAAAGCACCAATAACAGCACTCACCATAATTCTCCAGCTTGCAATTTTGCTAAAGATTAAGAATAATCCTCCTAAAAGAATTAAAAATGTTGATGTTTCTCCAACTGAACCAGGAATAAATCCAAAGAACATATCTGATACAGAGTATGTAATTTCGGATACTTTACCTTGTGCTAAATACCCTAGTATGGTTTCTCCTGAAATAGCATCTGGTTTACCTGCCATGTTTACAGCATCATAAACCCAAACCTTATCTCCACTCATCCAAGTTGGATACGCAAAGAATAAAAATGCTCTAATAGTTAATGCTGGGTTCAAGATATTCATTCCTGTTCCTCCAAAAACTTCTTTACCTATAACAACACCAAATACTACTGCTATAGCTAGCATCCATAAAGGTGTATCAATAGGAACAATTAATGGAACTAACATCCCCGTTACAAGATATCCTTCTTCTACTTCATGTCCTTTTATTACAGCAAAAATGAACTCAACTATAAGTCCAACACCATAAGAAACAATTAATAGCGGAAGTACTTTAATAACTCCAATCCAGAAATTTTCTCCAGTCAAAAAGTTTTCAAATAAAGAAACTTTTCTAATAATTCCATTGGCAGCATCGACTGCAGCGTAATGCTGGTAACCAGCATTGAACATAGAAAAAAGCAACACAGGCACAAGTGCCATAATTACGGTATTCATGGTACGCTTTAAATCATCTGCTCCTTTAACATGTCCGCCTGAGTGTGTAGTCTCGTTTGGCGTATATAAAAAAGTATGTATGGCATTAAAGGCTGGAGCCATTTTTTTGCCTTTATACTTTTCTTTTAAATCGTGTAATGTACTTTTTAGGCTCATAGTTATCCTATTTCTTTTTGTAATAAGTCTAATCCTTCACGTATAATTTGCTGGTGTGGCTGTTTAGATATACAGATAAACTCAGTCAATGAAAAATCTTCAGGAGCTACTTCGTATAACCCTAATTGTTCCATTTCATCTAAATCCTTTACCATACATGCTTTTAACAACTGCATTGGATAAATATCTAAAGGAAATACCTCTTCATATTGACCAGTTACCACAAATGCACGATGTTCCCCATTAGTATTAGTAGTTAAATCGTACTTTTTCTTAGGGTTCAACCACGAGAAGGTAAGTGCTCTAGTTGTTGATATTTTATTGAAAATAGGTTTATTCCAACCAAAAAATTCGTAATCATCACCTTCTGGTATAGCGGTTACCACATTATTGTAATATCCCAAATTACCATCTTGCTTAGATTTTGATCCAGTTAAAACATCGCCATTTATAACTCTAAACTTTTCCCCGTTCACTCCACTAGCGTATAAAAACGTAGCGATTTCGGAACCTATTTTAGTAGTATAGTATTGAGGTTTTTTAACTGATGACCCTGCCAACGCTACTGTTCTTTCTGCATTGAACTTACCAGTTAATAACAATTCACCTATAATGATTAAATCTTGAGGTGTAATTACCCAAACTAGCTCACCTTTATTAATAGGATCAACTTTATTAATTAAAGTCCCAACAAGCCCAGAAGGATGTGGTCCAGAAACTTTATGAAGTTCTACCCCTTTTAAATTAGACATTGGAGAATTAGATCCACCATAAGATACATGTACTTTACCCGGTGTAAGTTTAGCAACAGCTGAAATGGCTGCTTGCAATTCACTTTCTTTTCCTTTTAGCACATAATCCAAATCCGCAGCCAATGGTGCCGAAGCGTAACCTGAAACAAAAATAGCCTTTGGAGTTACCTCTGGATTAGCAATTACATCATACGGACGCTGCTTTACAAACGGCCAGCAACCAGATTTCAATAAAATTGCTTTTATTTCTGATGCAGATGCATTGTTTAAGTTTGGAACAGTATGTTCAATTTGCTCTTGGGTTTTATCTGCTAAAATTTTCAAAGATAAAATACGCCTCCTATCTCCTCGCTTAATTTCAACCAATTCACCACTCACAGGGGAAACAAAAACCATAGCTTCATGATTTTTGTTATAGAAAAGCGCCTGACCTGCTTTTACTTCTGCGCCTTCTTTTACAAGCATTTTTGGAGTAATTCCATGAAAATCCTGCAAATTCAAAACATAAACATTGCTCGCTGGAGCTTTGGAAGTGGCTAACTCAGCCTTCCCTACCAAATTAATGTTTAAGCCTTTTTTAATTCTGATGTCTTTAGACATATTAATGTAGACCTTAGGTTAACAAAATTTAGCGCAAAAGTAGTACTTAATAAAAAGTTTTCATAATTATTATCTATAAATTTATAGCTATTATTCAGGATCTATTTTTGGGAATGCTTTTTGTTTAACTTTGCAACAAATACAATAACCAAATGCGTTTAAACATAATTTTTATTGCTGCACTTCTTTTCTTTCATTCACTATTTGCTCAAATACAAGAAGAGGTAAATGCACCATCAAACATAAAATCTATAGTTTTTAAAGGAAACACAGACGATCAATTCCCTATTGTACAAATTGGCGATCCTATATATTTAGATTTTGATGACATTACCGCTAGCGAACAAGATTTTTATTACAAAATAGTACATTGTAATTATGATTGGACTCCATCAGATTTACTTAAATCACAATATTTAAATGGCATTGACAATCAAAGAATAATAGATTATCAAAATAGCTACAACACTTTACAACCTTATTCCAATTACCGATTAACTATTCCGAATGATAATGTTAAACTAAAGGTGAGTGGCAATTATATTCTTGAGGTTTACGATAGTAATTATGAATTACAGTTTTCTAGACGATTTTTGGTTTATCAAAATTTAGTAACTGTTGCTGGCACCGTAAAGCGATCGAGAGACTTTAATTTTATCAATGAAAAACAGGTAGTCCAAATAAGAATTAATTATAGCGACTTTCAATTAGTTAATCCTAAAAAAGAAGTAAAGGTTGCCGTTTTACAAAATTATTATTGGCCATCGGTTATAAATGATGTTGCGCCTCAGTTTACCATAGGCAATGAATTGGTCTATAAATACGATGATGAAATAAGTTTTTTTGGCGGAAATGAATATTTAAATTTTGACACCAAAGATCTAAGATCGCCATCAGCCGCAATATCATCTGTAAATTTAACAGACCTTTACAATCATTATTTATTTACTGATATTTTTAGATATGACAGACCTTACACTTACTTCCCAGATATTAATGGAGATTTTGTTGTAAGAACATTACAAGGCGATGATTCTTCAAGAGAAGCAGAATACAGCTATGTACATTTTAGCCTACCCTATAAAGAAGAAATTGGCTTAAATGATGTATATGTTTTCGGAAAATTCAATAATTACAATTTAACCGATGAAAACAAAATGACTTTTAATGCAGAAAACGGACTAATGGAAGCAACCATAAAAATGAAACAAGGCTTCTACAATTATAAATACGTTTTAAAAAACTCTGATAATCAAATAGATTTAAATAAAGTTTCAGGTAACTTTCATTTTACTGAGAATAATTATTTAATACTTGTGTATTACAGAAATTTCGGTGATTTATACGACAGTCTAATTGGAATTGGGTCTGCAAATTCTAGCGATATCAGCAATTAATTTCATCGATTTATTGACCAAATACCCTCAAAAAGGAATATTACACCGAGATTAAACCCATGTCTACTCCAAATAATAATATCTTTTTTATCTTGGCGCAAAATAATAGTGCGTTTTAAGGTCTTTTTAAATAAAAATAGAAAGTAAAACTTATAAAGTTTTTTAAAAAATTAAACTACTTGTTAGGAATTTCATATTTTTAAGACCAAGTAAAAAAAAAGAAACGAAGCTATTTTTAATACTTAGAATTTGAAGGCAATGACAACTCAGATAACAAAAGGAATAAAAATCTCGGTTACTACAAGTTTTGAAGGCACATTTTTCAAAAATTACAAAACACATTATGCCTTTGGCTATACAATTACCATTGAAAACCAGAGTAAAGATTCTGTGCAACTTACTTCGCGCCATTGGAAAATTTACGATTCATTAAATGAACTTGAAATTTTAGATGGAGAAGGTGTTATTGGCAAAAAACCTGTTATAAAACCAGGAGAATCACACACCTACAGTTCTGGATGCCTACTAACCTCTACCATTGGCGCCATGAAAGGCCATTATAACATGGTGAATTTTGAAAATAATGAAAAGTTTAGAGTGTATATACCCACTTTTAAATTTAGTACGCCATTCACACTAAATTAACTTTCATTTACCTTTTAATTACTTTTTTCACCCTATAAGTTTTAGTACCTTTACTGTCATTATTTAATTAAAAAATAAATCGAATGGGTAAAGGATTTTTTCACGTTCCAAAGGCAGTAAATGAACCTATAAAAGGATACGCTCCAGGATCTCAAGAAAGAAACGAAGTATTAGCACAATACAAATCATATTTTAACGGAAATGTAGAAGTTCCTTTATATATAGGAAACGAGGAGATAAAAACTGGAAACACAAAACCAATGTCCCCTCCTCATGACCACAAACATGTAGTAGGCTCATACCATTTAGCGGAGAAAAGCCATGTTTCAAAAGCAATTTCTAATGCTTTAGCCTCTAGAAAAGCATGGGCAAATTTAACTTGGGAGCAAAGAGCAGCTATATTTTTAAAAGCAGCTGAACTAATCGCTGGTCCGTACAGAGCAAAAATAAATGCCGCTACGATGATAGCGCAGTCTAAAACCATACATCAAGCTGAAATTGATGCCGCCTGTGAATTTATCGACTTTTTACGTTTTAACGTAGAATACATGTCAGAGATTTACAATGAACAACCTTCCTCTGCACCTGGCATTTGGAATCGTGTAGAATACAGACCTTTAGAGGGGTTTGTTTACGCAATAACACCTTTTAACTTTACAGCAATTGCAGGTAATTTACCAGCAAGTGCTGCTATGATGGGTAATGTAGTTGTTTGGAAACCTAGTGACAGTCAAATATTTTCAGCGAAGGTTATTGTTGATGTCTTTAAAGAAGCAGGCTTACCGGATGGTGTGATTAATGTAATTTATGGTGATCCTGTAATGATCACAGAAACAGTGCTTGCGAGTCCTGATTTTGCAGGAATTCATTTTACGGGATCTACCCATGTATTTAAAGAATTGTGGAAACAAATTGGCAATAACATACACACGTACAAGACCTATCCTAAAATAGTTGGAGAAACTGGCGGTAAAGATTTTATAGTTGCACACAAAACCGCTAATCCAAATCAAGTAGCTACCGCTATTGTTCGTGGTGCTTTTGAATTTCAAGGTCAAAAATGTAGTGCAGCATCTAGAGTTTATTTACCTAAATCACTCTCTAAAGAAATTTTAGATTTAGTAAAGAGCGATTTACAATCTATGAACAAACCAGGGTCACCTGAAGACATGTCGAATTTTATTACTGCTGTTATTCACGAAGGCTCATTTGATAAATTGGCAAAGTATATAGATCAAGCAAAAGCTGATAAAAATGCAGAAATCATTGCTGGTGGTAATTATGATAAATCTAAAGGTTACTTTATAGAACCTACGGTTATTTTAACTACCGATCCAAAGTACACTACCATGGAAACTGAATTATTTGGCCCAGTAGTTACTATTTATGTTTATGAGGATGCTGATTGGGCTAAAACATTAAAATTAGTTGATGAAACATCGGAGTATGCATTAACTGGAGCAGTTTTGGCTACTGACCGCTATGTTATTGATGAAGCAACCAAGGCATTAGAAAATTGTGCTGGTAACTTCTATATTAATGACAAACCAACCGGAGCTGTAGTAGGCCAACAACCATTTGGTGGCGCGAGAGCATCAGGTACTAACGATAAAGCAGGGTCAGCTCAAAATCTTTTAAGATGGGTTTCTCCAAGATTAATTAAGGAAACTTTTGTAACACCTACTGATTATAGGTATCCATTTTTAGGGTAAATTAAAGAACTTTTGATTATCTTTAATACTTAATCAACTAAAAGTCAAATAATTAATACTATAAATATGAAAATAAAGATTATTGTTTTACTAGGCATTATGCTACCGTTCTTGGGCACATACGCCCAAGAAAAATTGGCACAAAATACCATAATTGGTGTTTTAAACGGCAATCAAAGTCAGGTAGTTCAGCTAGCTGAAGCTTTTCCGGAAGACAAATATGACTGGAGACCTGCTGACGGTGTTTACTCAGTACGCGAGGCATTATTACATGTTGCAGGTGCAAATTACTTTCTTATGACTAAAATGGGTTTTGCTCCGCCTGAAGATGTGGACATGATGAATTTATCAGCTATTACAGGCAAGGAAAATGTTATAAGAGCCTTAAAAGCTTCTAATGCTTTTATTCTGGAGAAGATTCCGTTAATTGAGGACTCCAAACTTAGTGAAGAAGTGGATTTTGGGTTCATGAAAATAAATACCATGGGAGGCCTTTTGGCGGTTATGGAACATAATGGTGAGCACAAAGGACAGCTTATCGCCTATGCCCGAACCAACGGCATTGCACCACCTTGGAGTTTACAATAGTTAAACATAAAAATTAAGAAGCAGCCGATATCACAACAATTGATATCGGCTTTTTTATGCTTATAAAACCTTCCCAATATCGGATGTATATTCAAAACAAAAAAATAGCAACTAGAAATACTTTTTATGTAAATTTAACGTTAATTAATTGTAAACTAAAAGTAATGTTGTAAATTTACTTTTCACAAAAATAGATGGAGCCATGAAAGAAAGAAAAAACAACAATTCACAATTAACTACTCAAGAATCGGGTTACAAAGGTTTTGTTCAGTATATAAAAAGATATGCCAAGACTTGCAGACAATCTTACTTAAGATTGCTTAGTATTTAACCCATTATTTTTGAGTAAAAAAAAGTTCCATTTAAGATTTTAAATGGAACTTTTTTTATTTTCCTCTATATTTTAATGGCAGGTAAACAACTTTTTTAGTTTCGTAGAAATCTTCTTTAAAATAATCAGAAAGGCTAAATAATTCAGCTGTTCTATATTCTTTTAATTCCTCCGTAAGGTCACCTCCTTTAAGATAAAGAATTCCGTTTTTACGTTCATGAACAGATTCTTTTTTGATTTTTCCTCGTGTCCAATGCACAAAGGTAGGCATGGCAGCCACCGCCCTACTAACTATAAAATCAAACTCTCCTTTTACATTTTCAACTCTATCATTAACAGTAGTTACATTATTAATCCCTAACCCAGCAACCACTTCATCAACAACTTTGATTTTTTTTCCTATAGCATCAACAAGAGTAAATTTAGTTTCAGGAAAAAGAATAGCTAAAGGAACACCAGGAAATCCGCCACCTGTTCCCACATCAATAATAGAAGCATTTGGAAGAAAATTTTGAATTTTTGCAATTCCTAAAGAATGCAACACATGTCTTAAATATAGCTCATCAATATCTTTTCTTGAAACTACATTAATTTTCATATTCCAATCTTTATACAAATCAGCTAACAAAATAAATTGTTCTTTTTGTTCTTTTGATAAATTCGGAAAATACTGAAATAACACCTCTACCTCCATACTGTATTGAAAATTTACGCAAAAATAAGACTTTAAAAATCATAATTATTTGTTTTTTTAAGAAGGTATTTAGAATATAACATTTTGAATTAAACTATCTTTGTTAAAAACAATATTATGAGTACAGAAACCATTCGGTTCTCCAGAAAGGATTCTACCCAATTCTTCAAGACCTTAAATAGTCGGGTAAATAATTATTTCAAAGAAAACAAATTAAAAAAAACAGGCGATTGGAGATTGCATTTAAAAACTGCAATCATGTTTACTGTTTTTCTAGCACCATACTTCTTAATTTTAACATTAGGTTTGCCTAATTGGGCAAATTTACTATTAACTATTACTATTGGCGTAGGAATGGCAGGTGTTGGCATGAATGTTATGCATGATGGTAACCATGGATCTTATTCCAACAAAAAATGGGTAAATAAATTAATGGGGAGCAGCATCTACATACTAGCTGGTAACGTTTATAACTGGCAAGTACAGCACAATGTTTTACACCATACGTACACCAATATACACGAGCACGACGAAGATTTAGAAGCTGGTAGAATACTACGTTTTACTAAGCATTCTGAGTGGAGAAAACACCACAGATTTCAACATTATTATTCTGTTTTCCTTTATGGCTTATTAACTTTCAACTGGGCAATTACTACTGATTTTCAGCAAATGTATCGATATACCAAAAGAAAATTATCTTATGGTAAATTACCAAACCCATTCTTAAATTGGAGTAAACTAGTGATTACAAAGATTATTTATTTAACCATTTGGATCGTACTACCAATGTTGGTATTAGATATAGCTTGGTGGAAAATATTATTAGGCTTTTTTATCATGCACTATGTGGCTGGAGTGATATTAAGTGTAGTTTTCCAATTGGCACATGTGGTTGAAGATGCAGAGACACCTTTACCTGATGAAACTGGTACAATGAAAAATACATGGGCTATACATCAATTATTCACTACAGTAAATTTTGGCACTAAAAACAGAATAGTTAATTGGTTTACAGGTGGCTTAAATCACCAAGTAGAACATCACATTTTTCCTAACATCAGCCATGTACATTACACAAAAATTGCAAAAATTGTTAAAGAGACGGCAAATGAGTTTAATTTACCTTATCACGAATACAAAACCACTAGAAAAGCTATAATTTCGCACTTTAATCATTTAAAAGAACTTGGCAAGGAACCTGCCATCCAATATTAGAAAATTATATTTATCGTAATGAGCAACCAATTATCTGATCGCGTTAACAGTTTAGCAATATCAGCCACCTTAGAAATGGCGGCAAAAGCAAGAGAATTAAAGGCAGCAGGAAAAGACATTATAGGTCTTAGTTTAGGAGAACCAGATTTCAACACTCCTGATTACATAAAAGAAGCCGCAATACAAGCCGTAAACGACAATTACAATTCTTACTCTCCAGTTGATGGTTATGTTGATTTGAAAGAAGCCATTATTACCAAGTTTAAGCGCGATAATAATTTAACCTATACGCAACCACAAATTGTAGTTTCAACGGGAGCAAAACAATCTTTATACAATGTGGCTCAAGTTTGTTTAAACAAAGGTGACGAGGTTATTTTACCATGTCCTTATTGGGTAAGTTATAGTGATATTGTAAAGCTTGCAGATGGTGTTCCTGTAGAAGTACAGACTTCATTGGAAAACGATTTTAAAATGACTCCTGAGCAATTAGAAGCAGCTATTACACCAAAAACAAAAATGTTATGGTATAGCTCACCATGCAACCCAACAGGATCTATTTATAGTAAAGAAGAATTACGTGCACTTGCAGATGTTTTACAAAAGTACCCACAAATAGTAGTTGTAAGTGATGAAATCTACGAACATATAAACTATGGTGTAACTGCACATGCCTCTATGGCAGAATTTCCTGATATGTATGAGCGCACAGTTACTGTAAACGGAGTAGCAAAAGCTTTTGCAATGACAGGATGGAGAATTGGCTACATAGGCGCACCTACATACATTGCACGTGCCTGCAACAAGTTACAGGGTCAAGTAACCAGTGGTGCTAGCTGTATTGCTCAAAGAGCAGTTATCACAGCATTATTAGAACCTGTAAGCCGCATACAATATATGGTCGACAAGTTTAAAGAACGTAGAAAACTAATATTAGGTTTAATTCAAGAAATTCCTGGATTTAAATGCAACGAACCAGAAGGTGCATTTTATGTTTTTCCTGATGTTACTGCATTTTTTGGCCAAACATTAAACGGTAGAAAAATTAATAATTCATCTGACATGTCTATGTATTTGTTAGAAGCCGCAAATGTTGCTACGGTAGCAGGAGATTCTTTTGGAAACAATAATTGCATACGCATATCATACGCAGCAAGTGAAGCACAAATTACTGAAGCAATGGCTAGAATAAAGAAAGCCGTTTCTTAACAATACCCTTTATTTATTGCAAAAGCGCTCCAATAGTTATTGAAGCGCTTTTTTTTATGAAAAGTATAGACAAAACTTAATAGCACCTTACTATAACTTATATCTTCTTCCAGAAATAAGGCGTAAATAATATTAAAACTGTAAAAAGCTCAAGTCTGCCTAACAACATTAAAAAACCACACCACCACTTTCCTAAATCTGGCAGACTATTAAAATTACTTAGCGGATTTAAAGTCCCCAAAGCAGGACCTACATTCCCAAGTGAAGATGCAGCACCACCAATGGCAGATTCAAAATCCAACCCTAAAGCCCCGAGGACTAACGAGCCTATAATAAAGGTCAACATATAAAGCACAAAGAAGGCAATTATATTATAAACAATATGCTCCCTTACTGTTTTTGTATTGTATCGAACAGGAATTACTGCATTGGTATGAATTGTTCTCTTGAATTCAAGCAATCCATTTTTTATAATTAATAAATGACGCATCACTTTAATCCCACCCGCTGTGGAACCTGCGCATCCTCCTAAAAACATTAATCCAAAAAAGAAAATAGTTAAAAAGGGTGTCCAATTAGTAAAATCGGCAGTTACAAAACCTGTAGTTGTAATTACGGTTAGCACCTGAAATAGCGAATGCCTAAATGCACTTTCTCCTTCACCAAGTACCATAGGATAATATTCTGAAACCTGAACATTAGCTTTAAAGTAAACCACCAATGCTGCAACAATTGTAAAACAAACTACGAAGCCTGTATAATATTTAAATTCTTCGTCATGCAATACCTTTTGCACTTTACCTTTAAAAGCATAATAACTCAATACAAAGTTACTACCCGCTAAAAACATGAATAAAATTATAATATATTGAATTAAAGGCTGGTCATTCCAATACGCAGTACTCAAATTCTTTGTTGAAAACCCACCAGTTGATAAGGTCGCTAAAGAGTGATTTATGGCATCAAAAAAAGACATACCTGCTAGTTGTAGCAAAATTGTTTCTGCCACGGTATAGCCAAAATAAATAAGCCATAATCGTTTAGCAGTATCTGTTATTCTTGGATGAAGTTTATCACCACTCGGACCAGGTGCTTCGGCAGCAAATAATTGCATTCCACCAATACCTAATAAAGGCAAAATAGCAATTGCCAAAACAATAATACCCATTCCTCCAATCCAATGGGTTAGACTACGCCAAAATAAAATCCCCTCGGGCAAAATTTCAATATCATCTAAAATAGAAGCTCCCGTTGTGGTGTAACCAGAAATAGTCTCAAAAAATGCATTGGTAAAATCTGGAATGGAACCAGAAAACATATAAGGCAAAACACCTGACAATGACATTACTAACCATCCAAAAGTTACGATTATGTAACCTTCTTTACGATTCACTTCTTTCTTATGTCCTCTTGTAAAAAACATAGAAAAGGTACCAATAATCATGGTAACTATTGCGGCTAATAAAATTGCAATTGTAGCACCATCCGCATAAAAACCACTTAAGATCGCAGCAATTACCATAAAACCTCCATTACATAGCAATAGAAGCCCCATTAAATGAAAGATTATCTTGTAATTTAATCCCATTAAAGAAACAATTTTTCAATTTTAGGAATTGCACTTGGCAAACAACAAACCACGACTCTATCGCCTTGGGTTATTTTAAAATCTCCTAAAGCAATTATTCCGGTACCGTTTTGAATAACACCACCAATTGTTGCTTCTCTAGGGAAATTAAGTTCTCTAATGATTTTACCATTAACCGCCGAATCTGGCTTTACAATAAATTCTAAAATTTCAGCATTTAGATTATTGAGGCGGGTTAAGGCAACCACTTCTCCTTTTCTTATGTGCCTAAATATATTATTAGCAGCTAAAAGTTTCTTATTAATTAACGTGTCTATACCAATGGAATGTGAAAGTTGAAAATAATCCATATTTTCCACTAAAGCAATTGTCTTTTTTATTTGTTTAGATTTAGCCACTAAACAAGACATAATATTGGTTTCAGAATTACCTGTTACGGCAATAAAAGCATCCATAGACTCTAAACTCTCTTCTTCTAGCAACTCAACATTTCTACCATCACCGTTAATAATTAAGGCATTAGGTAATTGATCTGCTAAATCGAATGCTTTTTCTTTATTTTTTTCAATGAGCTTAACATTAAACCTTTTATTGCAAAGATCACGAGCTGTTTTGTACCCCACTTTACTTCCACCAAGAATCATAACGTTCTTGATGTCTTTTTTAGTCATTCCAGTGAGCTTATACAACTCTTCAACTCCACCTTTTGCAGTGATAAAATACACTTGATCCTCTTCCTCAAAAACAGTATCACCTCTAGGTATTAGCGTAAATTGTGTACCTGCTCGTTGCAATGCAATTGGCATAAAATGAAGTTCTGGAAAAATTTGCGCAGCCTCTTTCACCATTTTACCAACAAAAGGTGCAGATTTTGGCAGTGAAACACCAACCATTATTAAGGCGCCTTCTTCAAATTCATAAGTATCATTAAATGCAGACTGATTTAAAAGTAATTGAATTTCTGTTGCCGCTAGCTCTTCAGGTGAAATTAGCTCATCAATTCCTAATTTCTTAAAATCTATAAGATCTTTGTTTTTTTTGAATTCGGTATTTGATATTCTTGCAATAGTTCTTTTACAACCTAACTGTTTTGCTAGCATACATAAGGTTAAATTGGTAGTTTCCGAAGCAGTAACTCCAATAACCAAATCGGATCTATCCACTTGTGCATCTTTTAAAACCGCAATAGAAGTAGCATCCCCTTTTAAAACTCTAATATCTAAATGTGTGTCGGCATAGG
Source organism: Cellulophaga tyrosinoxydans (assembly GCF_900176415.1). Taxonomy (GTDB): domain Bacteria; phylum Bacteroidota; class Bacteroidia; order Flavobacteriales; family Flavobacteriaceae; genus Cellulophaga; species Cellulophaga tyrosinoxydans. The sequence goes on from NZ_FWXO01000001.1 coordinate 142,162, forward strand.
CTAGACTTTCCTTAACAGTATCTATTAAAGTAATATCTTGAGATTCATAGGACAGTAATTTAGCTAAATGAAACCCTACTTCACCCGCTCCTGCTATTATAATTTTCATCTAATTATAAAAATATTTTTTCATTAATCTAAGACGCTTCAATAGACGTAAAGAAATTGTATAATTTGGAATATACCAGAAAGGCAAAAATTTATTCAAGCCCATATTGTGAAAAGTTTGCAATATTTTGCGTAGCAAAATTACATAATTTTATTTTGTTGTTCCTGAATTAAAAAGAATAAAAATCTTAAAATCACCGAGTTTATTGTACAACTTAACCCTGTGATGCAAATTCGAAATTGTATCTTTGCCAAAAATTGCGATCATGAGTAAAAAAGTTACTCCTTATAAAAATTCTGAATTAGGTAAAAAAGAACAGGTAACTCAAATGTTCGACACAATTTCTACTAATTACGACGGGCTAAACCGAGTAATTTCTTTCGGAATTGATGTGAAATGGAGAAAAAGAGTTGTAGCTATTCTAAAGACAAAAAAGCCTGATACTATTTTAGATATTGCTACCGGAACAGGAGATTTAGCAATTAATCTTACTAAAACTGGCGCCTCTAAAATAATAGGGTTAGACATTTCACCTGGCATGTTGGCTGTTGGAAAGAAAAAAATTGAAGAAAAAAAACTTAACAACACTATTGAAATGGTTGTTGGCGATAGTGAAAAACTTCCATTTGAAGAAAACACTTTTGACGCAGTTACTGTAGCTTTCGGCGTACGGAACTTCGAAAATTTAGAAATTGGTCTTTCGGAGATATTTAGAGTTCTAAAAGTTGGGGGCACATTGGTTGTTTTAGAAACATCGGTTCCAACAAAATCGCCATACAAACAAGGATATGGTCTTTATACAAAACATGTGCTTCCAAGAATAGGAAGAATGTTTTCAAAAGACAATTCCGCATATGAATATTTATCAGAATCAGCTGCTGTTTTTCCTCATGGAAAAGACTTCAACAATATTTTACAAAAAATTGGGTTTATAGATATAGAGAACAAACCCCAAACATTTGGGGTAGCTTCCATTTATGTAGCTACAAAATAAAGTATGAAGAATATTTTTTTACTGTTTATAGGTTTATTTATAGGCTTATCTACACATTGTCAGTTTAATGAAAAACCTATCATCAATTTAGAAAATGAAGATGAAGCGCTTTTAAATTGGGGTTATTTCTTAGGATTTAATCAATATGATTTTAAATTTGACTATAGAGATATTCCAGATAATGGAGATATTTTAGTATCTACTTCAACAGGTTTTAACGTTGGTCTGATAGGTGAGTTGCGATTAAACCAATTCATGGATGTACGTTTTGAACCTGGCTTATTCTACGCACAAAGAACTATAGGATTCAGAGGTTTTACTGATCCAAATGACGCACTTAGAGAAGTTAAGTCTACGTATATAAATTTTCCGATTTTATTAAAAGTAAGCACCAAAAGATTAGGTAACTGGAAACCTTTTTTAGTTGGTGGTGCCGCATATGCCCTAAATTTAGGAAGCAATGAAGATAGTTTAGAAGACAATTCTACAAATACGTTTAGAATGACCAAGAACAACTACAACTGGGAACTCGGATTTGGAATTGATTTTTATACAGAATATTTTAAATTCTCCCCTTCAATACGTGGTGTTTTCGCAATAAATAATGAATTGGTTCCGGATAATGACCCTAATAGTCCTTGGACAAGTAATTTGGCAGGAATGCGAACACGTGGAATATTCGTGAATTTTACTTTTGAATAAAGGTATTTAAGCTCTTCTTATTTCGTTCAATAAAATAGCGGTCGCAGTTGCCACGTTTAAGCTTTCAGTGGTTTTTTCACCAAACTGAGGTATGCTAATTTTTTGATTAATAACATTTAACACCTTATCGGATACCCCATTTGCTTCATTCCCCATAACCAATATACCCTTTTTAGGTAAATTTGATTTATATACTACTTCACCTTCCATAAAAGCTCCAAAAATTGGCAGATTTGTTGTTTCTAGAAATTCGGGCAAATCAACATAAACCATATTTATTCTAGAAATAGAACCCATTGTTGCTTGCAAAACTTTTGGATTGTAACAATCCACTGTATCTGTAGAACAAACAAGACTTCGCACTCCAAACCAATCGCACAAACGAATAATTGTTCCTAAATTCCCTGGATCTTGCACAAAATCTAATACCAAAATCCAATCATCAAAATTTATTTTTTTAGGTTTTGGAATTTCAAAAACACCTAAATACCCATTTGGAGTAGCTAACGAGCTTATCTTTTTTAAATCAGCTGATGAAATTAATTCAGAAATAGTATTATACGCCAAAGCAAATTCTTCATTTGTGGTATATATTTTGTTAGTTTTTATAGTAGAATTAATAAGCTCCTCAACTGTTTTTCTGCCTTCAACAACAAATAATTGTTGCTGGCTTCTAACTTTTTTTTGTTGTAAGCTTTTTATAAGTTTTATTTGGCTTTTACCAACCATACAAATAACGTATTTTTGATTTCTAAGAGAATCGCAATCTAGTTTGAAAAAAAACACTGTAAAAATAGTCTTATTATTTTTAGGTATTATCATCACCTCTTGTAATGCATTAAAAAGAGTAGAAGAAAATGAACTTTTACTTGTTGGAAACACCATTATTGCAGATAGTGCAAAAGTAACAGATGAAAATATAAATAGCCTAATTGCCCAAAAACCTAACAGTACTTTGTTAGGCTATCCATTGCGATTAAACCTTTACAACTTAGCTAAAAAAAATCCAGATTCCACCTACCAAGCTTGGCTGAACAAAAAAGAGAAAAGGGAAGAACGCTTAATAAAACTTTTATCTAAAAAACAGTTTGACAGTTTAGGGGAATCTTTTTTAGTAAAAGGATATAGTGAATGGCTAAAAAAAATTGGAGAAGCTCCCGTAATCATAGACACAGCAAAGACTAGCAAATCACTGCAAAGAATAAAAGCATATTACGGCAATAGAGGGTATTTTAATGCAACAGGCAGCTATACTATAAACAGTACCAAACGAAAACAACGCGCAAAAATCAACTACAACTTAGACCTTGGCAAACCTTTTATGGTAGATTCTACCTTTAGCGCAATTGCTTCTACAGCAATAGATTCGCTTTATAGATTAAATAAGGATAAATCCTATATTAAAAGCAACACACAATTTGATCTTAACAACTTTAATAATGAAAGAGCACGTTTAACCGATGTTTTCCGTAATTCTGGAATTTACAATTTTCAAGAAAGCTCAATTTACTACGATATAATTGCAGATACGACAGCAGCAAGGAATGATCAAAAAATGAATGTTGAATTAAATATTGAAAATTTAAAAAAACGCGGCGACTCTGCAAAAACCGAATACAAAGTTTATAAATTTAGTAAGATAAATATTTTTGCGGATCATTTATTTGCTAATAATCCTAACGAGTTAGATTCTATAAATTATAATGGTTTTACCATTTATTATAAAGATAAACTCAGATACAAACCCAAAGCATTGACCGATGCTATTTTTATTGAAAAAGATAGTGTTTATAGAGATGTAAATAGATTACGTACCTATCGACAAATAAATAACTTAAATAATTTTAAATACCCTAACATAGAAATAATTGCTGATAGTACCACAGCAACTTTACAATCTAATATATATCTTTCTGCGAGAGATAAATATTCTTTAGCGTTTGATACCGATATTTCTCGTTCCAACATCCAATATGCAGGATTATCCTTTTCTCCGACCTTGAGTATAAGAAATGTTTTTGGAGGTGCTGAAAACTTAAGTGTCTCTGCCAGAGCAAATGTAGGAGCATCAAGCGATAATAGTATAAATGATAATCAATTTTTTAATGTTCAAGAATTTGGCGGAGATGTAGCCCTAGATTTTCCAAGAATGTGGCTTCCCTTTTTAAATAAAAAGAAAATCATTCCTTATTATATGTTACCTAGAACAAGAATATCTATTGGAACAAGTTTTCAAAAAAATATTGGACTAGATAAGCAATCTTTAAATTCTATTTTAGAATATAAATGGACACCAAAAGATGGCGTAAGCAATACCATAGAGCTTTTAAATTTGCAATTTGTAAGCAATTTAAGAACAGATAATTTCTACAATGTTTACCAAACCACTTATAATAGATTAGATGCTGTTGCAGATAATTTTGAAAGCGAACCAAGCTTTGTAAATGATTTTGAGCCAAATGACAATGGCGATTTACAACTTACAATTCCCTCTGGGACATCCGCATTTACCAAAGCTATTTTAGACAGGGCAATTGTTTCCACCTCCGATGAATATGATGAAGTTAGTAGTATTGAAGAAAGAAGAATACGTTTAACCCAAAACAACTTAATTTTTGCTACAAATTATACGTTTTCAAAAAGTAGCAAGACTACTATTTCAGATACTGATTTTCATCAATTTAAATTTAAGATAGAAAGTGCTGGTAATTTTCTTTCATTAATCTCTAATGTTATTCCTTTTAATACCGATGATGGGCAAAAATTAGTTTTCAGTGTTCCTTATTCTCAATATATTAAAACAGAGTTCGATTATGTTAAACATTGGGATTTAAAACACTCCAATATTCTAGCATTTAGAAGCTTTTTAGGTATAGCTATTCCCTATGGAAATGCAAATAGCATTCCTTTTGTTAAGAGTTACTTTGCTGGTGGCGCTTATGACAATAGAGCTTGGAGCCCTTATTCTTTAGGGCCTGGACGCACAGATAATTTAAATGATTTTAATGAAGCTAATTTAAAATTTGCGCTTAATCTAGAATATAGGTTTCCACTTTTTGGAAATTTCAAAGGAGCTGTTTTTGCAGATGCAGGAAACATTTGGAATGTTTTTGACAATGTGGAAAATGCAGATGCTACATTTAATGGATTCAGCTCTCTAAAAGATGTTGCCCTTGGTACGGGACTAGGTGTTAGGTATGATTTTACCTATTTTGTAGTACGCGTAGACCTAGGATTTAAAACCTACAACCCCGCTGAAGAAATATCCCAAAGATGGTTTAGAGATTATAATTTCGCAAATTCTGTTTTACAAATTGGCATAAACTATCCTTTCTAAAAACCTATATATACTATAACGTTATCGAAATATTTTCTGGGTATTTGCCATTTGATTACACATAAAAAATAGGAATCCCTCTTAATTATTTTATTACTTTTGTTCCACAACTATTATAATAACTAATTCAAGAAAATATAATTATGGCTCATAATATCAAACCAGGAGTTGCAACTGGAGATCAGGTTCAAGAAATTTTTAATTACGCAAAGAAAAAAGGATTTGCCCTACCAGCAGTAAATGTTATTGGGTCAGACACTATAAATGGCGTTCTTGAAACCGCTGCAAGTTTAAATGCTCCGGTAATTATACAATTTTCAAATGGTGGCGCACAATTTAATGCTGGAAAAGGACTATCTAATGATGGACAAAAAGCTGCAATACATGGAGCAATAGCTGGTGCAAAACACATACATCAATTGGCTGAGGCTTATGGTGCAACAGTTATATTACACACCGACCATTGTGCAAAAAAATTATTACCTTGGATAGATGGTTTACTTGATGCTAGTGAACAACATTATAAAGAAACTGGAAAATCGCTTTTCAGCTCTCATATGATAGATTTATCTGAAGAGCCTTTAGAAGAAAATATTGCTATTTGTAAAGAATATCTTGCTAGAATGGCAAAAATGGATATGACTTTAGAAATAGAGTTGGGTATTACAGGTGGTGAGGAAGATGGTGTTGATAATTCTGACGTAGATGATTCTAAACTTTACACACAACCAGAAGAAGTAGCTTATGCTTATGAAGAACTTTCAAAAGTTAGCCATAGATTCACCATTGCAGCTGCTTTCGGAAATGTTCACGGTGTTTATAAGCCAGGAAATGTAAAGTTAACTCCAAAAATCTTGAAAAATTCTCAGGAATACATTTCTAAAAAATACAATGTTGAGCATAATCATATTGATTTTGTTTTCCATGGTGGATCAGGTTCTACAGTTGAAGAAATTCGCGAAGGAATTAGCTACGGCGTAATTAAAATGAATATTGATACTGATTTACAATATGCATTTTTAGAAGGTATCCGTGATTACATCCAAGGCAAAAAAGATTTCTTACAATCGCAAATTGGAAATCCAAACGGCCCAGACGAGCCAAATAAGAAATATTACGATCCAAGAGTTTGGTTACGTGAAGGTGAAAAAACTTTTGTAGAGCGTTTAAAGAAGGCCTTTGCTGATTTAAACAACGTAAACACGTTATAATATAAAAATCCGTTTAACTTAACTATTCAATGTATGTCGTCTTGGTTTAAAAGAAAGGAAAAAGGAATACAAACTGCAACGGAACAAAAAAAAGATACTCCAAAAGGTTTATGGTATAAATCTCCAACGGGTAAAATTGTTGAATCTGAGGATTTGGCAAAAAACTTTTATGTGAGTCCAGAAGATGATTATCATGTTCGTATTGGAAGTAAAGAATATTTCGAAATACTTTTTGATGATAATAAATTTAAAGAGTTAGATCCAAAGCTTACATCTAAAGATCCATTAAAATTTGAAGACACCAAAAAATATGCTGACCGATTAAAAGCTGCTCAAGCAAAAACCGGACTTCAAGATGCTGTAAGAACTGCCGTTGGCAAATCATATGGTAAAGACGTGGTTATTTCCTGTATGGATTTTGCCTTTATTGGTGGTTCCATGGGAAGTGTTGTAGGTGAGAAAATAGCTAGAGGTATAGATTATGCGATCAAAAAGAAACTACCTTTTGTTATGATTTCAAAATCTGGTGGTGCGCGTATGATGGAAGCAGCGCTATCGTTAATGCAACTTGCAAAAACATCTGCTAAACTTGCGCAATTATCTGAAGCAGGTCTTCCATACATTTCATTATGTACCGATCCAACCACAGGAGGAACAACAGCATCTTATGCAATGCTTGGAGATATCAACATTTCTGAACCTGGAGCTTTAATTGGTTTTGCAGGACCAAGAGTTGTAAAAGAAGCCACAGGAAAGGAATTACCTGAAGGTTTCCAAACAGCCGAATTTGTTATGGAGCATGGTTTTTTGGATTTTATTGTACACAGAAGAGATTTAAAGAAAAAAATAAATCTATACATAGATTTAATTCAGAACAATCCTGTTAGGTCGTTAGAAAAAATATAGTATATTTGCACGCTGATTGAAAATCAATCATATACATAAAAATCATTTAAAATAATATTGGAATGTATTTAACTAAAGAAGTAAAAGCTGAAATTTTTAAAAAACACGGTGGTGTTGAAGCAAACACTGGTTCTGCTGAAGGGCAAATCGCTTTGTTTACACACCGTATTAACCACTTAACTGAGCACTTAAAAAACAATCGTAAAGATTTTAATACAGAGCGTTCATTAGTAAAATTGGTAGGTAAAAGAAGAAGCTTGTTAGATTATTTAATTAAGAAAGATATCATCAGATATCGTGCAATAATTAAGGAATTAAACATTAGAAAATAATTTTCAAGGGGGACAGCTTAGCTTCCCCCTTTTTTAATATACCCAATAAGTTTTGGTGTATTTTTTTAAAGTCCTTTATTTCAAAAGAATATAAGGCAGCAGACAAAAAGCTTGCATATAGTTTTTCATTGGTCGCACAACTACAACAGCACAACAACTGTCCGTCTTGAATAAAGACACAAAGATCAAAGTTTAACTAACTTGTAAAAGCAAGTTGCAAATCAATTTTATGATTCCAAAAGTATTTAAAGAGGTCATTGACCTTGGTGATGGTAGAGAAATTTCTATCGAAACCGGAAAATTAGCAAAGCAAGCACACGGTTCTGTGGTTGTCCAATCTGGAAAATGTATGTTATTATGTACAGTAGTTTCCAATTACAAGCAAAGTGATGTAGATTTTTTACCATTAACAGTAGATTACCGTGAAAAATTTGCGGCATCTGGTCGTTATCCAGGTGGTTTCTTCAAAAGAGAAGCAAGACCTAGTGATGGTGAGGTTTTAACCATGCGTTTAGTAGACCGTGTTTTACGTCCACTTTTCCCAAAAGATTACCATGCTGAAACTCAAGTTATGGTTCAGTTAATGTCTCATGACGATGATGTTATGCCAGACGCAATGGCTGGTTTAGCTGCTTCTGCAGCTATACAATTATCAGACATCCCTTTCGAAACTCCTATATCAGAAGCAAGAGTTGGTCGTATTAATGGTGAATTTATCATTAACCCAACAAGAGCACAATTATTAGAATCTGATATTGATATGATGATTGGAGCTTCTGCCGATTCAGTAATGATGGTAGAGGGTGAAATGCTAGAAATTTCTGAAGAAGAAATGGCTGATGCTATTAAATTTGCTCACGAAGCTATTAAGGTACAATGTGCTGCACAAGTAAAATTGGCAGAAGCTTTCGGAAAAAAAGTAACACGTGAGTACGAACCAGAAAGAGAAGATGAAGCAATTGAGAAAAAAGTAAGAGAATTAGCTTACGATAAAGTTTACGCCGTTGCTAAAAAAGCTTCAGCAAAACATGAAAGAAGTGCTGCATTTGATGAAATAAAAGAAGAAGTAAAAGCTGCCTTTAGCGAGGAAGAATTAGAAGACTTTGGTGATTTAGTTTCTAAGTATTTCTACAAAGCTGAAAAGGCTGCGGTTAGAGATTTAACTTTAAATGAAGGTTTACGTTTAGATGGTCGTAAGACTGATGAAATTAGACCTATTTGGTGTGAGGTAGATTATTTACCATCTACTCATGGTTCCTCTATATTTACACGTGGAGAAACGCAAGCATTAGCTACGGTAACTCTTGGTACTTCTAGAGAAGCAAACCAAATAGATATGCCATCTTTTGAAGGAGAAGAGCGTTTTTATTTACATTACAACTTCCCTCCTTTCTCCACTGGTGAAGCAAGACCTTTAAGAGGTACTTCTCGCCGTGAAGTTGGTCATGGTAACTTAGCTCAACGCGCTTTAAAAAACATGGTACCTGCAGATTGCCCTTACACAGTAAGAGTTGTTTCTGAAGTATTAGAATCTAACGGTTCTTCTTCTATGGCAACAGTATGTGCTGGTACAATGGCATTAATGGATGCAGGGGTTCAATTAAAGAAACCTGTTTCCGGTATTGCTATGGGTCTTATAACAGATGTTGAAACTGGTAAATATGCTGTATTATCTGATATTTTAGGTGATGAAGATCACTTAGGAGATATGGACTTTAAAGTAACCGGTACTGCAGATGGTATTACTGCTTGCCAAATGGATATTAAGGTAAAAGGACTTTCTTATGAAATTCTTGTAAACGCCTTAAAGCAAGCTCGCGAAGGCCGTTTACATATTTTAAAGAAACTTACAGATACTATTTCAGCTCCTGCTGCTGATGTAAAATCTCACTCACCAAAAATGATTACTAGAAGAATTCCGAATGAATTCATTGGTGCATTAATTGGTCCAGGTGGTAAAGTTATTCAAGAGCTTCAAAAAGAAACAGGAACTACTATCGTTATTAACGAAGATCCTATTACTGAAGAGGGTATTGTTGAAATTTTAGGAGTTGGTTCAGAAGGTATTGCTGCTGTACAAGCAAAAATAGATTCTTTACTTTTCAAACCAGAAGTTGGCAATTCATACAAAGTAAAAGTGATTAAAATGTTAGATTTTGGCGCTGTTGTTGAATATTTAGACGCACCAGGAAATGAAGTTTTATTGCACGTTTCAGAACTTGCATGGGAACGCACAGAGAATGTATCTGATGTTGTGAACATGGGCGATGTTTTTGAAGTAAAATACTTTGGTATAGACCCAAAAACACGTAAAGAAAAAGTTTCTCGTAAGGCTTTGTTAGAAAAACCAGAAGGTTACGTAGCAAGACCACCAAGAGAAAATAATGATCGTGGCGGTAGAAATGATCGTAATAATTCTCGTGATAATAGAGATAGAAAACCAAGAAGAGACTAATAAAAGTCCATTCTAACTCAATACTAAAGGCCCTAATTCTAAAGATTAGGGCTTTTTTTATGCATTTGAACCAAAAAATGTAAAATAACTTAACCTAAATGTAACATTTTAATTTTTTCAACGTATAATTTAATGCAGTCTATGCACAACAACATAATTTAGAAAGAATATTTAGATGAGACAGCTAAAGATTACAAAACAGGTAACCAATAGGGAGACCGCTTCGTTAGACAAATATTTACAAGAAATTGGTAAAGTAGATTTAATTACTGCCGATGAAGAAGTAGAATTAGCTCAGCGAATAAAAAAAGGTGATCAAGCAGCTTTGGAAAAATTAACCAAAGCTAACTTAAGATTCGTGGTATCTGTTGCAAAACAATATCAAAACCAAGGTCTTACATTACCAGATTTAATTAATGAAGGTAATCTTGGTCTTATTAAAGCTGCTCAACGTTTTGACGAAACTCGTGGTTTTAAATTCATTTCTTATGCCGTTTGGTGGATTCGTCAGTCTATCTTACAAGCTTTAGCAGAACAATCTCGTATTGTACGTTTACCTTTGAACAAAATTGGATCTATTAACAAGATTAATAAAACTTTTGCCTTCCTAGAGCAAGCTCACGAACGTCAGCCATCTCCTGAAGAAATTGCAAAAGAATTAGATATGACTGTTGAAGATGTAAAACAATCATTAAAAAACTCTGGTCGTCACGTATCAATGGATGCACCTTTAATTGATGGTGAAGATTCTAACCTGTATGATGTACTTCGTAGTGGTGAATCTCCAAATCCAGATAGAGAGTTGTTACACGAATCTTTAAGAACTGAAATTGAAAGAGCCTTAGAAACATTAACACCTAGAGAAGCTGATGTTATTCGTTTGTATTTTGGTCTTGCTGGTCAACATTCAATGACACTTGAAGAAATTGGTGAAACTTTCGATTTAACAAGAGAGCGTGTGCGTCAAATAAAAGAAAAAGCTATTCGTAGACTTAAACATACTTCTAGAAGTAAAATATTAAAAACATATCTTGGTTAATAAACTAAGCATAAATTACTGTTAAAAAATTTCTGTATTGGAAATTTGGTCTAAAAATTGTAATTTGTGAACTGTAACAACAGTTATCATGACTGTTCGTTTTTTGATTGATGAATAAACTCCGGCTGATTACCGGAGTTTTTAATTTAAAAGTTCCCCTTACACCACTAAAATTTTAAAGATTAATGCACGACAGTTTAAAACAAGAACAACCTAATAATCCACTCCATGGCGTAAAACTGGTTGACATGTTAGAGTTTCTTGTTGAAAAATATGGCTGGCAAGAAATGTCCTTGCAGGTAAACATAAACTGTTTCAAAAGCAATCCAACCATAAAATCTAGTTTAAATTTTCTTAGAAAAACACCTTGGGCTAGAGAAAAAGTAGAACATTTATATTTAAAATCTTTAAAAAAATAATGCCGTTAAATATTGTGCTATTCGAGCCTGAAATTCCTAATAACACTGGAAATATTGGCAGATTAAGCTTGGCTACCAATAGCCATTTACACCTTGTAAAACCATTTGGATTTGAACTAAGTGATAAACGCGTAAAACGTGCTGGCTTGGACTATTGGCAGCACATTTCATTAACTATTTACGAAAGTATCGACGATTTTTATGCCAAAAATATAGGAGAAAACTTTATCTATTTTTCGAGTCATGGTTCTAAAACGCATTGGGATATTGATTTTAAAGACAATATGTTTTTAATTTTTGGGAAAGAATCTAGCGGACTATCCAAAGAAATTACTGAAATCAACAATTCTAAACTTTATAAAATACCACTATATAGTGATCATATTCGCAGTCTTAACTTATCTAATGCCGTGGGCATTGTGGTGTACGAAGGTTTAAGACAGTTAACAAAATAAAAGATTTAAAACGCATCTTGTTTCTGTAAAGTTTTCGTTTACAGTTAGCCATCTAATTCACTATTTTTGTAAAAACAAAAATACCGTACCACACATGAGTAACATTAAAATAGCGCCTTCACTATTAGCAGCAGATTTTGGAAATCTTCAACGCGATGTAGAAATGGTTAATAATAGTGTAGCAGATTGGCATCATATTGATGTTATGGATGGGGTTTTTGTGCCCAATATATCTTATGGTATGCCCGTAGTAAAAGCTATTGCAGCCCATGCAACCAAACCATTGGATGTGCATTTAATGATCATTGATCCGGATAGATACATACAAACCTTTGCCAAATTAGGTGCTGAAATCTTAACGGTACATTATGAGGCTTGTACACACCTTCATAGAACTTTACAAGCCATTAAGGCTGCAGGAATGAAGGCTGGAGTTGCTTTAAACCCACATACCAATATAAATTTATTGGAAGATGTTATCAATGATATCGATGTTGTGCTTATTATGAGTGTAAATCCTGGTTTTGGAGGTCAATCTTTTATAGAAAACACCTACACTAAAATTAAAGCGTTAAAAGAATTAATTGTAAAAAAAGGAGCTTCTACTTTAATTGAAATTGATGGCGGCGTAAGCTCATCGAACGCCAAAGCACTAAAGGATGCTGGGGCTGATGTACTTGTTGCTGGAAGTTTTGTTTTTAAAAGTTCCAATCCTACAGAAACCATCAAAGAACTTAAAAATTGTGCCAATTAATGAAAACTTTGGATCTTGTTATTATTGGAGGAGGTCCTATCGGCATTGCTTGCGGATTAGAGGCTCAGAAAAAAGGGCTTAGCTATGTTATCTTAGAAAAAGGTCCTATTGTAAATTCGCTATACAACTACCCTACTAATATGCAATTTTTTTCTTCTTCAGAGAAATTAGAGATTGATGAGATTCCCTTTATTAGTAATGAAGCTAAACCAAAAAGAAGCGAGGCTTTGGAATACTATCGTAGAATAGTTACTAGTAATAAGCTTAACATGCATCTTTTTGAAAATGTTACTCATGTAGAAAAAGTAAATTCACTTTTTGAAATTACCACAAGCAAAGACACCTACAAAGGTATCAACGTAATAATTGCAACTGGTTTTTATGATATACCAAACAAATTAAACATTCCTGGCGAAAACTTAGCAAAAGTAAGTCATTATTATAATGATCCACATTTTTATGCCCAACAGAAAATAGCAGTTGTTGGCGCTAGTAATTCTGCTATAGATGCGGCTTTAGAATGTTATAGGAAAGGAGCCGAAGTTAGCCTTATCATTCGTGGATCAGAAGTGGGGCAACGTGTAAAATATTGGGTTCGCCCTGATATCATTAACCGTATTGAAGAAGGCAGTATCAAGGTATTCTATAATGCTACATTAAATGAAATTAAGCCTCAAGAAATCATAATCAATACTCCAGATGGCCTGACCACTATTAAAAATGATTTTGTACTGGCATTAATTGGCTACAAACCCAATTTTAAATTTTTAGAGCAACTTGGTATTACCTTATCAGATGATGATAAAAAATTACCAACTTATGACCCAAATACCATGGAAACAAATATTGCCAATTTGTATTTAGCTGGTGTTATTTGCGGAGGTATGGAAACCCACAAATGGTTTATAGAAAACTCTAGAATACATGCAAAAATGATTGTGGCCTCAATTCTTGAAAAAAGAAAGTAAATCTAGCCTATAAACACGGTTTTCAGGGATACATTGCATCTTTAAACTGTATAGATTTGACGAAACAATAATAGAATTTATTCTCTTATAAAATACCTATTAAAATAGTATATTTCAGAAATGAATTTAAAGGAGCAGACCATCAGTATACTCAAAACACTTTTCACGTTTTTATTTTGTTTGTATCTATCTATAGGTTTTGCGCAGAACCCTGAAAAAGATACTGTAAAGACCAAAATGCAAACAATTAATTTTGGATGGTCCAAAAGAACAAATTCCACATCATTAAAACCCTATTTTGATCAATTAAAATCTGCTAAATATGGAGCTCAAAGATTCTCAATTTTCGATCAATTAATAGAATATCATATTAAAAAAAGCAATACAGATTCTGTACTGCATTATGCTAATTTATACTTAAAAGAAACTAGAAATTGGAATGAATCTGATTTAATAAAAGAACGTTATTCCGCTAAAGCCGATTATTATTTAGGTGTTGGCAATGCTATGAATGGCCTTTTAGACAATGCCATTAAATGGTATATTCAAGGATTACAAGGTGCAGAAAATACAAAATACACCGAATTTGAATTTAAAAACAAATTAGGTCTTGCTAAATGCTATATTTTCCAAAATAACTTAACTAAAGCTATTGAGTTTTTAGACAAAACCTTAGTAGAATATTCTGCAGAATCTCCCCTTTTAACTGCCGAAAATTATTTACTATTGGGAAAGGCTTATCGTTTTAACAGTGATTATGAAAATGCTCAAAAATACTATAATCATGCTATTGCCATAGCAGAAACACTAGATGATCTAGAAATTAAGCTAACCTCTAAACTTGAAATAGCAAAACTTGACGAAGCCAATGGAAATTTAGGTCAAGCATTTCAGGCTTATGAAAGCATCCGAAATGAAGCAAAGCAAAATGATCTTGATGCCATTTATTACGAGGGTTCTTTATTATTAGCAAAATATTACTACAATCAGGGATTTTATGATGTGGCAATATTAGGTTTATCTACGGCTTATATAAATGCACTGGATAGTGATAACTTAGACTTTCAAAGAGAGTCACTAATTTTAAATGCAAATTGTTTCGCTAAACAAAAAGATTACGAAAATGCGTATGCTGCTATGACTCAGTTAATAGGTATTATAAGAGAAATATCTACTAAACAACAGCAAGCCATAATTAGGGAATTAGAAATACAGTATGAAACTCTTGAAAAAGAGAAAGAAATAAACACGCTTGAAGAAGATAAACTTTTAAAAGAAGCGGAACTAAAGCGACAAAAAACGATAAAAAATGCCTTTCTAATTGGGTTTCTAATTATTCTGATTCCGATTATTGCTCTACTTTTTGTGTATTACCAAAAAATACAAACGCAAAGCGAATTAGCTAAAAAGCAAGAAGAATACAACACTGAAAAAGTAAAATCGTTGCTACAAGAGCAAGAATTAAACTTAATTAAGGCCTCTATGGATGGTCAAGATGAAGAGCGCAAACGAATTGCTCAAGAATTACATGATAGTATTGGTGGCAATCTAGCAGGTATAAAATTGCAATTATCCAGCCTTGCTCAAAATTCACCTGCTTTAAAAACTATAAATAATCAAATTGATGAAACTTATCAATTAGTTAGAGACATTTCGCATACACTTATTCCGAAAAAATTTAAACAAAATGCTTTCACAGATTTAGTGAAAGAATTTGCAAACTCCATTACAAAATCGGACAAAATACTGGTAGATTTTTATCCTCACCCAGTGGATGAAATAAACAAAATAGATGAAAATTTACAAATGGAATTATTTAAAATTCTTCAAGAATTAATGACTAACACTCTTAAGCATGCGGAGGCTACAAAAGTCAACATCCATTTAAATCTTATAGAAAATGAACTATCCTTATTATTTGAAGATAATGGGAAAGGATTTAATGCGTTAGAACTAGTAGATGGTATTGGACTAGGAAATATAAAAAGTAGGATTAAAAAATTAAACGGAACTTTTAATATTGATTCTTCTAAGAATAGAGGAACTGTTATTGCTATGGAATTTCCGCTGACTTAAAAAATTAATAAATGAAATACAATCTCATTATTGCCGATGATCATAAAATGTTCATCGATGGGCTTATTAGCATACTAAATGATGCGCCCGAGTTTTCAGTAATACTTACCGCCAAAAATGGCGCGCAAGTGGTAAAATATTTAGGTATTAATGGAGTGGAAAATATACATTTATTAATAACCGATTTAACGATGCCTGAAATGGATGGTATTGAGTTAAACAAAATTGTAAAAGAAACCTATCCTAGTTTAAAAACACTAGTGGTTAGTATGCATATTGATGGCAATATGATCGACAAATTAATTAGAAATAATGTTGATGGTTATGTGCCTAAAAATGCGGAAAAAGACGAGCTCTTAACCGCAATCCGCTCTATAATTAAAGGTGAAAAATACTTTTCTTCAGAAATAAAAAAAGCGTACACAGATGCTATGTTTGACAACAAGAAAGTTGAAGAAATAAATTTAACCGATAGAGAAAAAGAAGTTTTAAAACTAATTGCAGAAGAATATACTACACAAGAAATTGCAGATGAACTATTCTTAAGTAAACATACCATTGAAAGCTATAGAAAAAATCTAATCTCAAAACTTAATGTAAAAAATCTGGCAGGGCTTACCAAACATGCCTTAAAGATGGGATTGTTAGACGAATAAAACCTATCTAATTGGCATAAGAAAACCTGACATCCCTGAATTCAGGGAGTATAATTTTCACTTTTTTAGGTGACATTTTTAGGAACAGATAATATCATTTTTGTATTGAACAAACAACAATACAACTATGAAATACAAAATTATTTTAATCGCATTAACTACATTATTTATCTCTTGCAGTAACGACAAAAAAACTACAGAAAAACCTAAAGAAGTTGTCAAAACTAAGTCAGATTTGTTATTGGTAAACAGCGCTACCAAATTTTTCTCTAATCCAAGTAATGTAGATACATTAACCGTAATAATCAATGGTAAATCACTTTTAAAAAGTAAAGCCATTTTTAAGGTAACGAGTGCTAATGGAAAGCAAATTAGTAGCGATACCATCCCTACAATTCAATTGCTACATTCAGATTACAAAACCGCAAATTCCTCTTTACAAGAGGTGCAAATTAGAGAAACTGTTTCTAAATTATTTAAAAACGATTCCTACTTAAATTATTTTACAAAAGACGCTTATGCCAAAGCTGAAATAGTGAATTAAATACTAAATTAATTCTTCAGTAATGAATTAATATCTGCTGCCGTGCTATCTTTTAAAATAGAATCTGATTTTATCAAAATAGGATTATTCCCTAAAAGAGAATCCATTGGTACCGGCAGTTCAGATAATACTCTAAGTGAATCTTGAATTCTTAAGTTTTGCACATATAAGGTATCGGATTTAGCAAATTCGAAGGCTTCTTTAGCATTCATTTCTAAATATGGAGGACAAGGAAAATAATCAAAATCATATATAAAATTGGTTAGAATAGGTCTTTTCCAAGTACTTAAATCATGAAAAACAGAACCTACAATAGGTAAAGCAGTGTAAGATCCAGAACCCATTTTTGTTGTGGAAAATTGCGCTCTTTTATCATAAGTTCCAACCCAAGCACCAATAACCACTTCGGGAGAGGCACCTATAAACCAACCATCACCGTTATTTTGAGTAGTACCAGTTTTGCCAATTAAATTGTACGGTATTCCATAACCCGTTAAACGTAATCCTGTACCACTTCTAATTACACCCTCCATCATTTTTTGAAGTTGTTTTACATGTGTATATCCAGCAACTCGATCTCCATATTTGGGTTTGGCTTCATAAATAACTACACCATCTTCATCAATAATTCGTTCTATTGCATAAGGCTTAATTTTATTACCTCCGTTAGATATACTTGCATAGGCTGTAACCATATCTAATAAGCTTATATCTGCAGTGCCCAATACTATAGAAGGCACCTCTGGCAAAGTAGATTCGATACCCATTTTTTTTGCCTGTGCCAAAACTCGTTCAATACCTGTTTTCAGCTGAATATTAACAGATACAGTGTTAATTGAATTCGCCAAGGCGCCATGCATACTATAACTACCACCGTAACCGCCAGTTGCATTTCTAGGTTGCCAATTTTCATATTCTTCATAAGTCACAAGATTATTGTTGTAGTAACTACAAACATCTTGCCCTGCCTCTAGAGCAGCCAAATAAGTTATTGGTTTGAATGTAGAACCCACTTGTCGTGGTGTTTTAATATTATCTATTTGACTAAAACCGTAATCTATACCACCTACATATCCAAGAATTCTACCAGATGTACTACTCATGACAAGAACACTGCCATGGAGTCTATTTATACTTTTCTCTATCGAGTCTTTTAGAGATTGTAATTTCCCTTCATATCCTTTACCAACAACCCAATATTTTCTTTTTTTCTTTTGTTGAATAAAGGCTTCTATTTCACTTTCCTTTTTTCCTTGACTTCGTAGACTTTTAACTTTTAAATTCTGGTCTACCAATGTATTTAATAGCGCTTCTTTACCTCCTTCGGTGGTTGCAGCATCCCAATACTGATCCATTAATATCTGCAGATTCTCTACCTGCCTATTTAAGGCTTTTTCTGCATATTTCTGAATCGTTGGATTTATTGTGGTATAAATACTTAAACCATCGGCCTCTAAGCTATAAATATGACCATCTTCTGCTGGATTAGCTTCCGCCCATTTGGTGAACTCATCCGCAACCATATCTTTAAAATAAGACGAAGCAACTTTTTTTGGTTGCTGATAATCTAAAACCAAAGGAATTTTAGCGGCCTGCATTTCTTCTTCAGTAATAAAACCGTATTTTACCATTTGACTAAGCACCACATTTCTGCGGGTTGTTGCTCGCTCTGGATTGGTTCTTGGATTATAATAAGATGGTGCTTTTAATACTCCAATTAGCGTTGCACTCTCAGATAAACTTAGTTCTTCTGGTGGTTTATTAAAAAATCTATACGCGGCTTTTTCAATGCCATAAATATTTTCTCCAAAAGAAACTGTATTAAAATATAGCAACAACACCTCTTCTTTGCTATAAATACTCTCTATACGCTTAGCAATAAAAACCTCTTTTATTTTATTTATTGGTGTAGATAGAAAAAATTGCTTTTGCCTACCAAAAATATTTTTAGCTACCTGTTGGGTAACCGTACTACCACCACCTGCATTCTGACCTAATAAAATAGATTTTATAAATACACGACCGTAGCTTTTATAATCTATTCCGCTATGGGTATAGAACCTACTATCCTCAGTTGCTACTAAAGCTTCCTTTAAATATTTGGATATTTGAGTACTATCAGCATTGGATCTATTTTGTAGAAAATAATAACCAATAGGCTCATTGTCCGACGCATAAATTGTTGAAGTAATTGGATTTTCTAATTGCTTTAAATACTCCTTAGTTGGCAGTTTTCCAAAAGCTCCGAAATAGATTAACAAAATAAAAACTCCTAAAGAAAATATACCTAACCCTATTAAATAAAAAAAACTTTTAAAAGGATGTTTTCTAAGAAATTTAAAAAAACCTTTTACCCTACCCAACAAAATACTTTTCAAACGTGATTGGTTGCTCATTTAATGATAATCAGTAATTACAACTGGCAAAAAAATTTCGCCAAAATTAGTCTATTTTTTTATCGCTATGTAATTAATAGTCTAATTAAAAAATCCATAGTTTTAGCTATGGATTTCATAAATATAAGAATTATTGCTGACTAATTATTTAATCTACTTTTTTTATACCCATAAGCTAAGTAAATAAGTACTCCTAAAAACATCCATAAAAAGAATCTTATCCAAGTCACTAATGGCAAGGCAACCATTAATCCTAAACAAACAATTACGCATAAAGAGCAAACGACTTTAAAGTATGGGGTTTTAAATTTACGAGGGGCTTCAGGGCTTTTAACTCTTAAAATCCAAATACCTATGGCTACAATAATAAATGCAAATAAAGTTCCAATATTGGTAAGCTCTGCAGCAACACCAATATCAATAGTACCAGCAAGAATTGCAACAAACAATCCTACTAATAAAGTAGCATAAGAAGGTGTAGAAAATTTACGAGACACTTTATGCAGTTTACTACCCACTAACCCATCTTTACTCATGGCGTAAAGTATTCGTATTTGACCCAATTGCATAACTAATAAAACCGTTGGCATTGTCAGAGTTACGCCTATAGCAATTAATAAAGCAACTTGGTCTTCTCCAACCGCAATTAAGGCATCCGCCACAGGCTTTTCATTAGCCAGAATATTTAATGGCACCATACCTGTTAGAACTGCAGCAACAACAATATAAAGTATAGTACAAACCACCAATGCAATAATCATTGCCCTTGGCAAATCTCTTTGAGGGTTTTTAGCCTCTTCAGAAGTGGTACTCACCGCATCAAAACCCACATAGGCAAAAAACACTAATGCTGCGCCCGTCATAATACCTTTCCAACCATTTGGAGCAAAAGGTTCCCAATTTGTACCTGGGTCGAAATGTGGTATCCCATACCATAAAAACAAACCTACTAAAACTAATTTTACAATTACTAGTGTAGCATTTACCCTAGCGGATTCTTTTATGCCTATATACAGCAAAGCAGTAATTAAAAGTGTAATTACAAATGCTGGCAAATTAATTAAGGCCGTGGTATGCGGAAATGTAGTAATAATATCTGCATATTTAGATTCTATGGCAGGTGTAAGTGCTGACCAAGCTCCATTAGGCAACAACACCATTTCAGTACCTGTAGATGCCGACATCCAACCGGGAAGATGCCACCCTAAGCCGTCCAGTAAATTTTTAAAATAACCAGACCAACCAATGGCAACCGCGACATTACCCACAGCATATTCCAAAACCAAATCCCACCCAATTATCCAAGCAATTAATTCTCCAAAAGAGTGGTAAGAATACGAGTATGCACTACCCGATATTGGAATCATAGATGCAAATTCTGCATAACATAATGCAGCAAACAAACAGGCTAACCCTGTAATAACAAAGGATACTGTTAATGCTGGGCCAGCACCGAGTGCATGTTCTGTACCCGCAGCTGCTTCTCCTGTTAATACAAAAATTCCCGTGCCAATGATGGCTCCAATACCCATCATGGTTAAATCGAACACGCCAAGAGATCTTTTTAGTGAAGAGGATTCAGACTCCGTCTGAAGTTGCTCTAATGTTTTCTTGCGAAAAAAATTATATGCCATATAACTCAGATACTTTATTAAATACTTATATGTTACGCAGCTTTTTTAGCATTTCGCTCTTGAGTTATTAAAGAGGTGATTATAAACTTCCACTTTTCGATTCGCTTTAATTCAAAATCTTCTTTATAATTTAAATTAGTATCAAAAAAAACAAGATCTAATACTTCTCCGTTATTTAAATTTAAATGCAAATTCAAATGCTCCAATACGGAGTCTTGCTTATCTTTTATTTTGAAAAACTTTCGCTTTTCAACAATCTGGCATTCTTTGACATTTTTAATATCAATGATTTGCTCTTCTACTTCTTTACCTTTAAAAATTAAAAAAATCAGTTTTTTTTGAATTTCATCTATTCCAATATAAAAACTAGCCCAAGTTTCAGATTGAGCAATTTTTAGATTGTTTTTTAATAACACATCTTTAATTTGTGATTTATGACTGTTTTTAGACATATTGAATAAAAAGTATGGTGAAAAAATTACGCACACCATGATGCTGCAAACTATTATTAATGAAGTATTCATTAGAAAATTAATTTAGATTAATATATTGATATACAATGCTTTATTAATCAATTATTACAAAAATTGATTAATAAAACAGAAAATAGGATTGCCCTAAATCGAAGATTAAGGCAAAAAATATTTCAATTTATTATCTAAGGGAAGTAATGAAAAGGATAAGAAATACTGCAAGAATTGAACTTGATGAAAATAATATCGCCTTGAATATAAAGCAAAGCAATTCTATTTTTATGAGCACATAAGAATTGATATTTATTCTTAAGCGTTTGATGAACAATTTTAGAAGGATTACCTATATAATTTGAAAAACTACTTTCAACAGAAAGATTTACAGTTTCGGAAAGTGTAAAAAATTTATTGCCAATACCAGAATCTACAGATTCTTGAATGGTGGTTGTATCATTTGTTACACTACTAGGTACCGAAGCAAAATTAATATTGTAGTTTCCAACAAATAGTATAAAAAGTAAAATCCTAAATATGGACATTTTCTTTAAATCGAAATTGTGGGATAAAAGTACAAACAAAATCAACACTCCAATCATATATTTTCTTGGCAAAGAAATATTTTTCAAGTTTCTATAAGTCAGCCAAATATTAATCTAATTTTACGCGATTTTTTTAAATTAATATTGATTTTTATTTCTATATTCTGTGAACATACTTATTTTGTATTTAGGATTTCTAATTGCGACCTATTCGGTTATAGCCAATGACGTTATCCAAACCTTGGGCACATTTATATCTTCTAATTCTAAAATTAAATGGTGGTATTTGTGGGCGTTTTCAGGATCTATATTAACAATTACGCTTTTAGTTGGGTGGCATTTTCATGGCGGTGATGTATCTTATGGAAGATTATCTCAAATTCCACTACCGGACCCATTACCTTGGTGGTATTTACTAGCCCCGATAAGTTTAATGGTTATTACTCGATACGGAATTCCTGTGAGCACCACATTCATGATATTAAGTGTATTCTCGTCTGGCCAACTTATTGAAAAAATGATCTTAAAATCTATTTTTGGTTATACGCTTGCTTTTGCTTGTGCGCTGGTTTTATACTTACTAATTGCTAAACAGTTTGAAACAAGAGCATCTTTACGATTAATGAATTTTAAAAAGCAAAAACCCTATTGGCTAGTAGCGCAATGGTTTTCTACTGCTTTTTTATGGTCGCAATGGCTCATTCAAGACTTTGCGAATATATTCGTGTTCTTGCCAAGACAATTAAGCATAGTAGAACTTTTGATTTCTATGGCTATTATTTTATTAATAATGGCATATATTTTTAAAACCAAAGGGGGTAGCATTCAAAAAATCGTGAATCAAAAATCCAACACGCAACACATACGTTCTGCTACTATAATTGATTTATGCTATGGAGTATTACTCTATGTGTTTACCATGCTTAATAATGTACCTATGAGCACTACATGGACTTTTATAGGGATCCTTGCAGGACGTGAAATAGCAATTAAGTATATTCTTGAGAAAAAAGAACTAAAAAAAACATATTCGCTTATAATTAAGGATTTAGCCAAAGTAAATATTGGTCTTATCGTAAGTATACTAATTGCGTATTTAATTCATTTTTTTAAGTCGTAATACGATTCAAGGTAGCGCCGCTTTGAATATAAAAAGTCCATTCTTACAAATTCAAGCAAGCAACTCTAGACATCCAGATTCTACATAACGTTGGATTAACTGCGTTGATCCCTCAAAGCTCCGCTTTGAAAATAAAAAGTCCATACTTACAAATTCAAGCAAGCAACTCTAGACATTCAGATTCTACATAACGTTGGATTAACTGCGTTGATCCCTCAAAGCTCCGCTTTGAAAATAAAAAGTCCATACTTACAAATTCAAGCAAGCTTGATTTGACGTATAGACTTTTTATTTATTCGTGACCGCGAAGGGATTCGAACCCCCAACCCTCAGAGCCGAAATCTGATATTCTATCCAGTTGAACTACGCAGCCTTATTTATTAAATTATGCTAATTTCTTTTTTACAATCATAGAAATAGTCTTACCATCGGCCTGACCTGCTAATTCTTTAGACACTATCCCCATTACTTTACCCATATCTTTCATACCCTCGGCTCCAGTCGCAGCAATAGTTTGCACTACTACTTTCTCTATTTCTTCTTCTGTTAACTGTTCTGGTAGAAACTTTTCGATAATAGCTACTTGCGCCAATTCTGGTTCTGCTAAATCTGTTCTACCTTGCTCAATAAATATAGCAGCACTATCCTTACGTTGCTTTACTAATTTTTGAATTAATTGTATTTCTGAATCCTCGGAAATTTGCTCACCAGAACCTGTTTCAGTTTGCAACAATAATAAAGCCGATTTAATAGCTCGCAAAGATTCTAAAGCCACTTTGTCTTTAGCTTTCATTGCTGTTTTCATCTCTTCCATTACTTGTTGCTGTAAACTCATATCTCAATTTTTTTTGCGGTACGAAGATAAAAAATAAACCCGAAAATAGATGCTATTTCCGGGTTTAAAGATGGTTATTAAATAACTTATTAATCTACATTGTCATGTAAAAAAGAATTATTAGATCTTATCTGAATTTCATCATTACTATCTTCACTTAATGAAGTTCTTGATATTTTACTATCTCTGTTTACTTCATTTAAATTAACCCCTTGACGTTTATAAGCTGGATGTTTTTCTATTTCATCAATACGACTAGAGTTGTTATTTTGGAACTTATAATTAAAGTCTTTTAATTTTCTTTTGCGCTCCTCAGATCTACTTCTTAATAATTCTTCTAAAGGCATATCTATTGGATCTATCTCTACCTTTTCCTCGAAGTTAGGATTAGCTTTTTCAACAGTTTTTCTCTCAAAAACTAATTCATCTTCCACAACTTTTGGTTTAAACTCTTCGGCTTTAGATTTTGCTCCAGTTAACTTATTCTCTAGCTCCATATAATCATCAAGACTATATCTTTTTTCGCCTTCTTTATTATATTCTAATACCGGAATAACTTCAATATGCTCTTTTACTTCAATATCCTTTACTTCATCATCTAAAGAAAACAAGAACACATTTTCTTTTTCTTCCTCGTCATGTTCTTCAAACTTTTGTGCTTTTGGAGCTTCAAAACTAAATACAAACTGATCATCTTCTATTTTCGCTGAAGAAACTGTAATAGGATCAATTACCTCAAAATTATTTAGTTTAGATTTAGAATCTACTATTATAAAATCTTCGCCAACATTTTCAGCAATTACTTCTTCATAGAATACATTAAAGTTTTTAATATAACTAGATGTAGGTATTAAGTCCATTGCTGGCTTTTCTTCCTCTAAAATATGCTTTACCACTTTAGGCTCTTTCGAGACAGCAGCAACTTCAATTTCCTCTTCTTCTTCGACCAACTCAAACACTACGTTTTCAGAGCCCATAAGGTGTTGTTCTGCCTTTTGGTTATCTTCTAAAGTATGTATTATCTTTTTAGATTCTGTATTTACAATAGTATCTTGTTGGTCCACATTAAAACCCGTAGCTATAACCGTTACAGCAATCGCTTCCCCTAGTGTTTCATCTTCACCAACACCCATAATAATATTGGCGCCGTGACCAGCTTCTCCTTGAATATAATCGTTGATTTCTCCTATTTCATCAATAGTTATTTCTTTTGATCCAGATACAATTAATAACAGTACATTCTTAGCACCAGCTATTTTATTATCGTTTAATAATGGAGAATCTAATGCCTTAGTGATCGCTTCATGTGCTCTTGATGTTCCAGATGCAGTAGAAGAACCCATAATTGCGGTACCGCTATTTGAAAGTACTGTTTTTGCATCACGTAAATCTATGTTTTGTGTATAGTGATGCGTTATTACTTCTGCAATTCCGCGTGCGGCAGTTGCTAAAACTTCATCTGCTTTAGAGAAACCAGCTTTAAATCCTAAATTACCATACACTTCTCTTAATTTGTTATTATTAATAACAATTAATGAGTCAACATTTTTACGCAATTTTTCTATCCCTGCTTGCGCTTGTTTGGTACGCATTTGACCTTCAAATTGGAAAGGAATGGTAACAATACCAACTGTAAGGATATCCAGTTCCTTAGCTTGTTTTGCAATCATTGGTGCAGCTCCAGTACCTGTACCACCTCCCATACCGGCAGTAATGAATACCATTTTGGTATTATTGCCGAGCATGTTTTTTATTTCTTCCATGCTCTCTATAGCCGATTGCTCCCCCACTTCTGGGTTTGCTCCTGCTCCAAGACCTTCTGTAAGAGAAACTCCTAATTGAATTTTATTAGGTACACCACTATTGTCAAGGGCTTGAGCATCTGTATTACAAATGATAAAATCCACCCCGTTTATACCCGCTGTGTACATGTGATTAATAGCATTGCTACCACCACCACCAACGCCGATGACTTTTATTACGTTACTCTGATTTTTGGGCAAATCAAAGGAGATACTTCCAAATTCATTACTGTTACTCATACTTTGTGTATTACTGGTTATACTGTGTTCTCGTGTTTTTTATTCTGCGTTGTCCAAAAAGTCTTTTAACTTATCGGACCATTTGTCAAATATTGATTTTCGTTCCCTTGTAACTGTTGTCGTTGTAGGAGCTGTATCAACATCATTAGTATTCATAGACTTTTCACCCATTGCCGAAGCAATTTCTTGTTCTTCTTGTTGAAAAGCCTCTTTCTTAGCTTGAGTTTTTAATGCGTTCATTAAAAGTCCTACCGCAGTTGCATATAATGGACTTGCAATTTCCTCATCAGAATCTCCCGCCAAATGTTCGTTTGGATACCCAATTCTTGTATCCATTCCGGTTATATATTCCACCAATTGCTTTAAGTGTTTTAGCTGGCTTCCCCCACCTGTTAAAACAATTCCTGCAATTAATTTTTTCTTTTGGTCATCATGACCATAATTTTTTATTTCAACATATACTTGCTCCACAATCTCTACAACTCGCGCATGTATAATTTTAGAAAGATTTTTTAAAGTTATTTCCTTAGGCTCTCTACCTCTAAGTCCTGGTATAGAAACAATTTCATTGTCTTTATTCTCTCCAGGCCATGCAGATCCAAATTTTATTTTTAATAATTCTGCCTGCTTTTCAATAATGGAACAACCTTCTTTTATATCCTCGGTAATTACATTACCTCCAAAAGGTATTACTGCGGTATGACGAATAATTCCATCTTTAAAAATGGCTAAATCCGTTGTACCACCTCCTATATCAATTAAAGCAACACCTGCTTCTTTTTCTTCTTGACTTAAAACTGCATTTGCTGATGCTAAAGGTTCAAGTGTTATGCTTCCTAAATCTAAACCTGCACTTTTAATACAACGACCTACATTTTTTATAGAAGAAACTTGACCAACCACTACATGAAAGTTTGCTTCCAATCTTCCACCATACATACCAATTGGTTCCTTTATTTCTGCCTGACCATCCACTTTATATTCTTGTGGTAATACATGAATTATTTCTTCGCCAGGTAGCATAATTAATTTATAAACCTGATTACAAAGTTTATCTAAATCATCTTCATTAATAACTTCTTCGGAGTTAGATCTAGTAATATAATCGCTATGTTGTAAACTTCTTATGTGTTGCCCTGCAATACCAACAACTACCGAGCCTATTTTTAAACCAGAGTTATTTTCTGCCTGTTCAACTGCTTGTTGAATAGATTGAATGGTTTGGGTAATATTATTTACCACTCCCCTATGCACACCTAAACTTTTAGATTTACCTATACCTAAGATTTCAATTTTACCGTACTCGTTTTCCTTTCCGATAATTGCTACAATTTTCGTAGTTCCGATATCTAAACCAACTGAATATTTACCTTGTTTCATATCTTAAATTTTGGTGCACACAACCTGATTGTTATACTCTAAACTCACTAAACTAAATTTATCAAGCGATTTATCTTTTGTACCCTTGACATAAAAAGCTTTGAACTTATTGAACTTTTGTTCCAAAGCTTCGGCCTTCCCAATATTAACAGCAAAATTTTCTGTTCTAAATTTTAATTGGTATTTATTGTTATTTAACACTTGTATTCCAATTACATTTTTGCGCAAAAAATCATCTCCATTAATATGGTTTAAAATTATATGCACATCTTCTAAACTTTTACCGGTTATGTTCCCTGTTATAACTGGGACCCTTGCGGAATGATTAGGAGACAGCGGCATACGCTTTCCTTCATCATCAAGATAAAATATTGTACTCCCTTCTACACGACCAATTGGGTTGCGTTGAACGATTTTTGTCGTCAACTTACCATTTACGGTGAGATAGACTTGGGCATTTTTAACCATTTCATTGGCTTCAAGAGCCTTTTCCATAGTATTCAAAACTAAATTTTCTTTGGGCACGATTTCAAACCCATTGAATTTTTGTATTAACAATTTATTAACCATGCCCGTTGTTACATATAAATTCTCCCCATCGGCAAACTTAATATCGAGTTCTGCTATAGTTTTATGATTATTTCTTTTGTTAGAAAACGCATATAGACCTACAACCGCGATCAATAAAACTAGCAACTTTACTATGTTCCAATTAATTTTCATTTTTCAATGCTTTTTCAATTTTCACAACCTCTAACCCTATATCACCAGCACCCATTACTACTAATACTTCTGGTGCTTGATTTTTAATTTCTTGTATTAAATCTGACTTCTGAATTAATTTTTTATTTGGATTATTTATTTTACCTAACAGCCATTCTGAGGTAATACCCTCCATTGGTTTTTCTCTTGCAGGATATATATCTAACAACAAAACATTTTCGAATTTTTCTAAACTTGATGCAAAATCATCTGCAAAATCTTTTGTTCTTGAAAACAAATGCGGTTGGAAAATGGCTAAAACTTTTTTATTAGGATGCATTTCTGCCACAGCATCATATACCGCATTAATTTCGGTAGGATGATGTGCATAATCATCTATAAAAACAAAATCTTCATTTTTAATGCGATATGAAAAACGACGTTGCACCCCTTTAAAGCTCTTTAAAGCATCAAATATTTTTTCAGGATTGGGATTTGACTCCAATGCCATTGCACATGCCACCAATGCATTCAGCAAATTATGACGCCCTGGTTTACTAAATTTTACACTTTTGTAGGTAATAGTAGGAGTTTTGATATCGAAAACATAAACACTATTTATAATTTCAAGGTTTTTTATGCAATAATCCGAATCATCGTCAATACCATAAGTAATTCCTTTAATTGGCAAACCATTCCGCACAAATAATTTTCCACCTTCTTTTATTTTACCTGCAAACTCTCTAAATGATTTATGCAATTCTTCACCTGTACCATAAATATCTAAATGATCTGCATCCATTGAGGTAATGCAGGCAATATTTGGGGAAAGACGTAAAAAGGAACGATCAAATTCATCCGCTTCTACTACGGAATATTCCGAACCCTGGTAATAAAAATTACTATTAAAATCTTCCGATATACCACCCAAAAAGGCAGTCATTGGCAATTGCGCCTCTTTTAAAATATGTGCTAATATACTTGAGGTAGTTGTTTTACCATGAGTTCCAGCAACGGCAAAACAGAATGTTTCATTAGTTACTAAACCTAGCACCTCTGATCTTTTTTTAACTGTAAATTCATTGTCAAAAAAGTAATTCAACTCCGTATGATCTTTTGGTACTGCAGGGGTATATACCACCAAACAAGAATCCTTGTCTAAGAATTTAGCATCAATCTTCGAAATATCATCTTCATAATGAACTTGCATTCCTACCCCTTCTAATTCTAAGGTTAGTGGAGAAGGCGTTTTATCATACCCTCCAACATTTTTACCTAGAAACACAAAATACCTAGCTAAAGCAGACATACCTATGCCTCCTATACCAAGAAAATAAACGCTATGTATTTGATTCATGTTCATACTAATTCTCAATAAATTGCTTTAATAGTGAGCGGGAATTTTACTTTTTTAATAATTTTTCTATTTCATTTACAATATCATGAGTAGCATTTGGCATTGCCATTTCTTTGCAATTGCGTCCTAAAATCTCTCTTCGCTCTTCATCCTTAAAAAGCGCAGAAAACACGCTCTCAAACTGCATATTTAGGTCGCTTTCCTTTATCATTATCGCTGCATTTTTAACCGCCAATGCTGATGCATTTTTAGTTTGATGATCTTCTGCAACATTAGGCGATGGTATAAAAATTACAGGCTTTCCAACAATGCATAATTCCGAAACCGACCCCGCACCTGCTCTCGAAATAACAATATCTGCCGCAGCATAGGTAAAATCCATCTTATTTAAAAAATCGAACACCTTTACAGTTTCGGATTGGTATTTTTTATATTCATTGTAGTACAGTTTACCACACTGCCATAACACTTGAATGCCCAAATCATTAAAAAAACGCAACTCCTTTTCTATTAACTGATTAATTCGTCTTGCACCTAAACTGCCACCTAAAACAACTAATGTGGGTTTATTTTCGTCTAATTGATAATAAACTAAAGCTTCTTTCTTGGTTACATTATTAGTGACCAAATCTCCCCGTACAGGATTCCCCGTTTTTACAATTTTATCTTGTGGGAAAAATTGTTCCATATGATCATAGGCAACACAAATTTTTTGCGATTTTTTAGCCAGTAATTTATTGGTTATCCCAGCATATGAATTTTGCTCTTGCAACACACAAGGAATTCCTTTAGCTGAAGCTCTTTTTAAAAGTGGACCACTAGCAAATCCCCCAGTGCCGATAACAACATCAGGTTTAAATTTGTTTACTATTTTACCAGCTTTCATCAAACTACTTAATAATTTAAAAGGAAATAATAAATTTTTAAATGTTAGCTTTCTTTGCAATCCACTAATCCAAAGTCCTTCTATTCTGTACCCCGCATTAGGCACCTTCTCCATCTCCATTTTATCTTTTGCACCAACAAATAAAAATTCAGCATCAGGATACCTCCTTTTTAATTCGTTCGCAATAGCCACTGCCGGGTAAATATGCCCGCCAGTTCCTCCTCCAGAAAGTATAAATCTATAACTGCCCACTTAACACTTCTAAAGGGTTTGTATCATCAATATCCACTGAACTTGGTTCAGTGCTTGTTTCTTTATTACTAGCACTTAAAATAATTCCAATAGCCAAACACGTCATCCAAGTAGAAGTACCTCCACTACTTATTAATGGTAAAGTCTGACCAGTAACTGGAAACAATTCTACCGCTACTGCCATATTTATAAATGCTTGAAATATTATTGGCAAACCAACGCCTACCACCAAAAGCTTTCCAAAAATAGATTGGTGCCCATTAGCTACCACAACAATTCTAAACAACAAAAGCAGATAAAAGAACACCAATACCATGCCGCCAACTAAACCATATTCTTCCACGATAATGGCAAAAATAAAATCTGATGAACTTTGGGGTAAAAAGTTCTTCTGAACACTTTTTCCAGCACCCTTACCTACAATACCACCTGTAGCAATAGCAATCTTTGCTCTTTCTATTTGGTAATCTGCTTCACTATCTTCACCATTCGTAAAATTTTCAATTCGGTTTTGCCAGGTATTTACTCTGTTTGGAAACAGATCTGGCACCGCTTTAGCTACAAGTATAAATAATGTTAAGGTTAAAATACCTGTACCTACAATGCCCAATAAATATTTTATTGGATACCCTCCTAAAAAGCAAAGCACCATTACCATAAAAAAGATGATTGCTGCTGTAGAAAAGTTTGCTGGCAGAATTAGAATAATCACAAGAAAAACAGGCAACCATAATGGTAAAATGCTTTCCTTAAATGAGACTGATTTTTCCTTTATTTTAGCAAGATAACGCGCAACATAGGCTAGCAATACAACGGCAGCCAAATTGGAGGTTTGAAAAGTAAAACCTACTAACGGAAGTCGTATCCATCTACTAGCATTAGCGCCTCCAATAGTTGTTCCTTGCGCCAGGGTATAAATAAGCAAAAGCAAAACTATTGGCATAGCAATAAGCGATAGTCCTTTAAAAAAGTGCGTTGGAATTCTATGAACTCCATAAATTATTCCAAACCCTAAGGCCAATAAAAGCGCATGCTTAAACAAAAAGCTAATAGTTGTTCCAGTACCGTTTCCAACAACATAAACCAGATTACTGCTTGCGCTGTATACTGGTAAAAATGAAAATAAGGCAAGTAAGGCTACTATGGCCCAAATTGCTTTATCTCCTTTTATTTTGTCGAAAAATTCCATTTTCTATAAGTTTTTTACTGCTGCTTTAAACTGATTACCACGATCCTCATAATTATTAAAAAGATCGAAACTTGCACATGCTGGCGACAACAATACCGTATCTCCTCTTTCTGCAATTTTATAAGCTACTTTTATTGCTTCATCCATAGCATAGGTTTCTACAAGTAGATCAACAACATTTCCAAAAGCATCTATAATTTTAGAATTATCTTTTCCTAAACAGATTATTGCTTTTACCTTTTCACGAACAAAAGGCATTAACGACATGTAATCATTTCCCTTATCAACACCACCAACAATCCAAACAGTAGGAGTCTTCATGCTTTCTAAAGCATAATAGGTAGCATTAACATTCGTTGCTTTAGAATCATTTATATATTCCACATGATGTATTTTCAGTACTTTCTCCAAACGGTGTTCAGCCCCTTGAAAATTGGCTACACTCTGACGAATAGTTTCTTTTCTGATACCTATAAGCTTTGCCGCAGTTGATGCAGCCATTGTGTTTTTAAGATTGTGCTTTCCTTCTAAAGCTAAAGATTCTGTTGTCATTTTCAGTGTGTCGTTATTAATTGTAATCTGTATATTCTCGTTTGTACTATAGGCCCCTTCGCCCATTTCTTTTTCTATTGAAAAAGGCAATAATTTTGATTTTACTGGATGTTTACTTAACCAATCATTTAAATCTTTATCATCAGCATCATAAATCAAATAATCATCTTCGGTTTGGTTCTCTGCTATTCTAAATTTTGATGCGATATAGTTTTCATATTTATAATCGTATCGATCTAGATGATCTGGTGATATGTTGGTTAAAATGGCTATATGCGGTTTAAAATCCACAATACCGTCTAACTGAAAACTGCTGATTTCTAATACGTAATAATCAAAATTGTTTTCAGCAACCATTTTAGCATAACTATCACCAATATTCCCTGCCATGCCCACACTTAAACCTGCATTTTTAAGCAAATGATTGGTAAGCATTGTTGTGGTAGTTTTACCATTACTACCGGTAATACCAATAATAGTTGCATTGGTATATTTAGATGCAAATTCTATTTCTGATATTACAGGAATTCCCTTTTCTTTTAGTTTTACAACCAATGGCACTTTATCGGGTATTCCTGGACTTTTCATAACCAAATCAGCATTAAGAATTTTACTTTCTGTATGCTGTTCGTCTTCCCAGTCTATTTCAAAATGTTCAAGAACTTTTATGTAATTATCCTTAATCTTACCTTTATCAGATACAAAAACTTCGTATCCTTTTTTCTTTCCTAAAATGGCGGTACCTACACCACTTTCTCCTCCACCAAGAATGACTAACCTTTTCATACTATCTCACCTTCAAGGTTACAATTGAAATAATTGCTAATAGAATACCAACAATCCAAAAACGGGTTACAATCTTACTTTCGTGGTATCCTTTTTTCTGATAATGATGATGCAATGGCGCCATGAGAAAAATTCTTTTACCTTCTCCTGATTTTTTCTTGGTGTATTTAAAATACCCTACTTGCAACATCACAGAAATTGATTCTGCAAAGAAAATTCCGCATAACACAGGAATCATTAATTCTTTTCTGATTATAATGGCAATTACCGCAATTACACCACCAATAGTTAAACTACCTGTATCCCCCATAAATACTGATGCAGGAAAGGCATTATACCATAAAAACCCTACTAAAGCTCCTACAAATGCCGCAACAAAAACCACCAGTTCACCAGCCCTTGGTATAAACATAATATCTAAATAATTAGAGAAGATGATGTTACCAGATATCCATGTGAAAATACCCAATGTTAAAACTATTATGGCCGAGGTACCTGCAGCTAACCCATCAATACCATCCGTTAGATTTGCTCCGTTAGATACTGCTGTAACTATTATAATAACTATAGGTATAAAAATTAACCAAGCGTATTCTTTAGCACTGTCACCCATCCAACCAATAAATGAGGTATAATCTAGCTCGTTATTCTTAAAAAAAGGAACGGTAGTTCGTGTGGATTTAATTTCGTCGCCAGCAATTTTTTCCACTTTAAATGAGCTATTTATAGTGGTTACACTACGCTCCTTCATGGTAACCTCAGGATGAAAAAATAAGGTTGCCCCTACAATCAAGCCCAATACAACTTGACCTAAAATTTTAAATCTACCTTTTAGTCCTTCTTTATCTTTTTTAAATATTTTAATGTAATCATCCACAAAACCAATGATACCCATCCATAAGGTGGTTACAATCAATAAAATGACATATATATTATCCAATTTTGCAAAAAGCAATACTGGAATTAAAGTAGCAAGGATTATGATTAATCCACCCATAGTTGGTGTTCCTGCTTTTTGTTTTTGCCCCTCTAATCCAAGATCACGTACGGTTTCTCCAATTTGCTTTTTTTGAAGAAATACAATTATTTTTTTACCATAAACCGTTGCAATTAAAAGAGATGTTAACACAGCTAAGGCAGCCCTAAAAGTGATGAATTGGAACAATCCAGCACCTGGCACTTGGTAATTTTGCTCTAAAAATTCGAATAAATAATATAACATTCTCGCTGTGTTGGTTTAAAATTTATGGTTGTTTATTTATTTAAGTTCATTAAAATTTTTTGTACGATTTCATAATCATCAAAATCTGTACGCACCCCTTTAATCTCTTGATAAGTTTCATGTCCTTTTCCGGCAATTAGAATAATATCATTTGATTGCGCTAATTGACACGCTGTTTTTATTGCTTGCTCTCGATTTTCTATGGTTAAAATTTTACGAACATTTTGTGGCTCTACTCCCGCTTCTATTTCTTCAAGAATTACTTCAGGCTGCTCCGTTCTTGGATTGTCGGAAGTAAAAATTGCCGTATTACTCATTTCTGAAGCGATATGACCCATAACCGGACGCTTAGACTTATCTCTATCGCCACCACACCCCACAACGGTGATGACGTTTTCATTTCCAGTCCTCAATGTATTAATTGTATCAAGTACATTTTTAAGCGCATCCGGCGTATGGGCATAATCAACAATTGCCGTTATTCTTTCTTTTGATATAAAATATTGAAATCTACCATCAACATTTTCCAATTCGCTTAATAACCTTAATATTTCCAGTTTTTCTAGTCCTAATAAATGTGCCGCACCATAAATAGCCAGCATATTATACGCATTAAAATCACCAATTAACTTAGACCAAACTTCATCTCCATCAATTTTTAATAACTGACCGTTAAATTGATTTTCTAAAATTTGAGCTCTATAATCTGCATAAGATTTTAGTGCATAGGTGAATTTTCTTGCCTTGGTATTTTGCAACATAACCAAGCCATTTTTATCATCAATATTGGTTAGTGCAAATGCTTTTTTAGGCAGATTATCAAAAAGTATTTTTTTAGTGTCTCTATACTCTGCAAAGGTTTTATGATAGTCTAAATGATCATGTGTAAGATTCGTAAAAATAGCCCCTTCAAAAACTAAACCTTCCGTTCTTTTTTGATGAATTCCATGTGAACTAACTTCCATAAAGCAGTATTCAACTCCCGCAATATTCATTAGATGCAAATGCTCATTAATCGTCAAAGCATCTGGAGTAGTATGGCTTGTTTTATACGTTTTATCATCAACCATTATTTTAATCGTTGAGATTAAACCCACTTTAAAACCTGCTTTCTTAAACAGTTGATATAATAAACTACTTACGGTAGTTTTACCATTGGTACCTGTAATACCAACTAATTTTAGATTTTTAGATGGATTATCATAGTAATTAGAAGCCATGATCGCTAAAGCTTTATTACCACTATCAACTTCCACATACGTAATACCGTCAACTATTGTATCTGGCATTTCTTCACAAACAATGGCCTTAGCGCCTAAAGAAATTGCCTTTTCAATATATTTATGTCCATCTGTAAGCGTTCCCCTAATTGCAATAAAAACATCCTCTGCTCCCACCAATCGTGAATCGAAGCAAATTTTATTTACAGATACCGAAGTTGAACCGCTAACCGCAGTTAAACTCACCCCAAACAATATGTCTTTAAGTGATTTCATGACAACTCTAGTACTATTGATTTAACTTCACTAATATTCACACCCTTTACAGATTGCTTTCTAACCTTACCATTTCCTGTAACCGTAACTTTTAGTCCAAGGTTTTCTAATATGGCAATTGCATCCATTCCACTCATGCCTTCTACATTAGGAACTTTGCTAAATTTTTTACTGGCGTTGGCATAATACTGCTCGTATTTGCTATTTAGGTTTTTATCATTAATTTCCAAACCTTCAACTTCATCAATCATTGGCGATGAAGTGTATATTTTTTGTGCAACCGATTTAAATACTGGACCAGAAACATCTGCCCCATAATACCCAACACTTTTATCTGGTTCATGAATTACCACAATACAAGAATATTTAGGATTATCAGCAGGGAAATAGCCAGCAAAAGTGGAGATGTATTTAAGTTTGTTTGGGTCTTTAGATACATAGTCCTTCTGACAAGTACCCGTCTTACCAGCCATAGAAAAGTTAGGAGAATACAAACTGTGGCCCGTGCCATGCTTTTTCTCCACAACATTTTTCATCATCTCTTTAACTTTACCAATTGTCTCTTGAGAACATATTGATGGATTTATTACCTCTTTATCAAACTTAAAAATGGTTTTATCCCATTCTTTTACCTCTTTAAGGAGTCTTGGCTTCACCATTTCTCCATTATTAGCAATGGCATTATAAAAAGTAAGCGTTTGTAATGGTGTTAATGAAACTTCATAACCATGTGACATCCATGCTAAAGAGATACCCGACCATCCTTTATCACCGGGATAACGAATTACAGGCACACCTTCACCCTTAACAGGTAAACCCAATTCACGATTTAACCCCATATTCATTAAGCGATTAACAAACTTTTCAGGATTATCTTTATAATTGGTATTTATTATTTTAGCGAAAGCCGTATTGGAAGAAACCTCAAATGCTTTGGCAGCAGACACTTTACCATAACCACCCCATTTAGAATCTTTTACCGTTTTGTTGTAAACCTTATATAAGCCTTTTTCAGTATCAATAACAGTACTGGTATCTATCACCTTATCTTCCAAGGCCACTATCATCGACATTAACTTAAAGGTAGAACCTGGTTCATGCGATTCTCCTATTGCATAATTTAATCGTTCGTAATATTTACCATCTTCAGTTCTACCTAAATTTGAAATCGCCTTGATCTCACCGGTTTTTGTTTCCATTACGATAACACAACCATGATCGGCTTTATATTTTTCTAACTGACCTAATAATGCATGATGCGCAATGTCTTGAATATTTACATCAATAGTAGAATACACATCGTAACCATCTTTAGGCTCAACAATATTATCCATACCAATAGGTTTCCATTGGTTCTTTGATATTTTTTGTTTTAAACGACTTCCTTTAATTCCACTTAAATATTCTGTAAAAGCCCCTTCCAAACCAACACGCGTAGCATAACCGTTTTCATCAAAACGTTCATAGCCAACACTACGTTCTGCAATACCACCAAGTGGATGTTCTCTTACTGTATTTTGATCCACCACAATACCTCCCTTATTTGGTCCTTTTTCAAAAAGTGGAAATTTTTTAACCTTTATATAGTCCGAATAATCTAGATTTCGCGCAATTAAAGCGTATCTACTTTTATTTGCTTTGGCTTTACGAAAAAGTTGTTCGTAATGTGATGCCGGCTTACCTAATAACTTGGACAAAGCCAAAGAAAGCGGCTTAATGTTTTCATTAAAATCAGCATCTTTAACCGTTACCGCATCAAAATGAATATTGTAGCGCGAAACCGAAGTAGCCAACAAACTACCATCAGACGAATACAGATTACCACGGTTAGGGGTAATAGTAAAAACCTTTTCTGTTCTGTCTTCAGCTAACTGTCGGTATTTATCACCGTCTACCATTTGTATGCTAAACAGTTTAACCACTACAGCCACGGCAAAAACAAACAGAAATGCTGCTACCACGTATAATCTTGTTAATATTTTCTTTTCCGTTAACGCCATTACTCAGCTGATTTTACTCTTATTTTATGCGGAGGTGTTTCCGAAGGAAGTAATCCGTCTTCCGCTACAGTTTTTAAAATTTCTGATTCTAATTTTAATCTTTGCACATCGGTTTGTCCATCTATAAACTGACTACGCAAATCTTTCACTTCTTCATTCAATGCTGCTATTTGATGCACTTTATAATCTGCACTATGTGAACTTGCAATCATAACTGCGGCCAAAAAAGAGGTATAGATTATAAAAATCCAGTTTTTAGGAGCATCACCACTCACCAAGAACTTACCTTTTAATATGTCTAAAATTCCTTTACGCACTGTTCTTATTTATTTTTTGCTTTTTCCGCTATTCGTAATTTTGCACTACGAGCACGGTTATTTATTCCAATTTCTTTTTTAGAAGGAACCACCAATCCACCAACTTTCTTTAATGGCAAATTCATGTTCCCATAAAAATCTTTCTCCGGCTCACCTTCAAACTTGCCTGAACGCATAAAATTTTTAACCAACCTATCTTCTAAAGAATGATAGCTTATTACACTTAACCTTCCTTCATCATTTAATAAATCTGGCACTTGCATTAAAAACTCCTTAATCACCTCAATCTCTTGATTCACCTCAATACGGATCGCTTGATAAATCTGCGCCAATATTTTATGTTCAATTCTTGCTGGTAAAAATTGTTTTAAAACTGTTTTTAATTGCGCTGTTGTTTTTATAGGCTCCACTTCTCTACTAGCAATTATTGCCGCAGCAATAGCATTAGCATTTCTTAAATCACCATACTGGAACAACACGCTTCGCAACTGATCATAATCATAACCGTTAACCACATCATATGCAGATATGGTATTGCGTTTACTCATACGCATATCTAAGTCCGCGTCAAACCGAGTTGAAAAGCCTCGTTCCGCAACATCAAACTGATGCGATGACACTCCAAAATCGGCTAATATTCCGTCTACTTTCCGAATGCCATAGAACTTTAAAAACTGAGCAATGAATCTGAAATTTTCATGAATCAATATAAATCTCGGATCATTAATCGTATTCTTTAATGCATCTTCATCTTGATCAAATGCATACAACTTTCCATTTTCACCTAAACGGCTTAATATTTCCTTAGAATGACCTCCACCACCGAAGGTAACATCCACATAAACACCATCTTTCTTAATAGCAAGTCCATCTACAGACTCTTGCAATAAAACAGGGTTATGATAACTCATCTTCGTCTCCTCCCATTACTTCTTCAGCCAAGGCTGCAAAATCATCCGTTGTATCCTCTAAAACTTTTTCATAACTATCCTTATCCCAAATTTCTATAATGTTAATTGCCGAACTTAGCACAACATCTTTAGAGATACTTGCAATGTCAATAAGATTTTTAGGTATAAGCAATCTGCCCGTAGCATCTATTTCTACA
Organism: Cellulophaga tyrosinoxydans; assembly: GCF_900176415.1. Classification (GTDB taxonomy): domain Bacteria; phylum Bacteroidota; class Bacteroidia; order Flavobacteriales; family Flavobacteriaceae; genus Cellulophaga; species Cellulophaga tyrosinoxydans. The sequence continues at coordinate 181,405 of NZ_FWXO01000001.1, forward strand.
ACTTTTACTCCGGCTGAAAACCTACGAATGAAATCATTGTTTTTCTTTACAAATCTGTTTTTCTTATTCATTTTCTCCATTAAAAGATTCCATTCTTTCATTGGGTACAATTCTAAACAAGGTTGAAAAACAGAACGCTTTACCACAAAGCCATCTGTAAGCACTGGAGCCATTTGATTTTTAAGCGCAACAGGCAGCATTACCCGACCTTTTACGTCCGCTTTACAATCATATGTACCAATGAAATTGATCACTTAATATCCTTTTATTCAAATTATAACTCAAATATATAGAATTTATTACCACTATTTACCACTATTTACCACATTGTTAATAAATTCTATATATTTTTCATTCTTTTTTGGATTTACAAGTGCAATAAATCGGCCATTGAAAGTTTTGATTATTTAGAAAAATAAAATTTAGAAAAACAATTGTATCAAGCTCTTTAAAACTAGTATGTTTGGATTCTAAGGAAATGTCTATATTTGCCACTAAAGACATCAACCTACATTAATGAAAGAAGAGTTAATTACTGAAGGCAAGTACAAGTATATTGAAGTAGGCGAAGGAACACCTATTATTATATTACATGGCCTTTTAGGCGGACTTAGCAATTTTAATGGAGTAGTAGAGCACTTCCCCCCATTAGGTTACAAAGTATTGGTACCAGAACTACCAATTTATTCTATGCCACTTTTAAAAACAAACGTTAAAAGTTTCGCAAAGTTTTTAGAAGGATTTATAAAATTTAAGGGTTTAAAAGATGTAATTCTTCTAGGAAATTCTTTAGGAGGTCACATTGGATTATTGCACACCAAATTAAGTCCAAACTTAGTTAAGGCTTTAGTAATTACAGGCAGTTCAGGATTATATGAAAGTGCCATGGGCGATGGTTATCCAAAAAGAGGTGACTATGAATTTATTAAGAAAAAAGCTCAAGATGTTTTTTACGACCCAGAGGTTGCAACACCTGAAATAATAGATGAAGTTTTCGCAACTTTAAATGATAGAATGAAGTTGGTAAAAACACTTGCGATTGCAAAAAGTGCAATCCGACATAACATGTCCAAGGATTTACCACATATGCTAACACCAACCTGTATTATTTGGGGCGAGAATGATAATGTTACACCACCAAATGTGGCGAAAGAATTTCATGAATTGCTTCCTGATTCTGATTTATTTTGGATTGAAAAATGCGGACATGCACCAATGATGGAACATCCGGATAAATTCAATACAATTTTAGAATCTTGGCTTAAAGCAAGGAATTTCTAAATAATAAATCCATGAAAATAAAGTCAGCCGACTTTGTAATGAGCAACTCCAATGTTGTTAACTGTCCGAAAGAGCCTATTCCTGAATATGCATTTATCGGTAGATCTAACGTAGGGAAGTCTTCATTAATTAATATGTTAGTTCAACGTAAAAGTTTAGCTAAAACATCGGGCAGACCAGGAAAAACACAATTAATAAATCATTTTAAAATAAATGACAATTGGTTTTTGGTAGATTTACCTGGCTACGGTTACGCAAAAGTGTCCAAAAAAGACAAAAGAACTTTTCAAAAATATATTACCGATTACTTTTTAGAACGCAAGCAACTAGTTTCTGCTTTTGTTCTGGTAGATATACGGCATGAACCCCAAAAGGTAGACTTAGAATTTATGGAATGGATGGGCGAAAGCCAAATTCCATTTTCAATAATTTTTACAAAAGCAGATAAGCTTAAACCAAACGCTATTCTTAAGCACGTAGAAAACTACATTCAACAATTACTAGAAGGTATTTGGCAAGAAGCACCGAATTACTTCATTACTTCTTCATCTAATGGTACCGGTCAGGAAGAATTATTGGATTACATAGATCTGATGAATGAAAATTTTAAGAAAAACAATTGGGCCGATTTAATCTAAAGATTACCATCTTTTTCTTATTTCTTTCATAAGACCTTCTTGGTTTTTTAACTTATTTAATTCATCGGTGTTTATAAACACGGATAGAGATTCTAAATGCTCCGCAAGTACAATTGGAAATGTAAATTTGTAGTTAAATTTAGATTTATATTTTTTTAAATATTCATCTTTATGAAGAAACACCATTTCTACTTTAGAAGTTTCTCTAAATTTTCGCCAAGTTTTATTTTCTGTGAACAATCCAAAAGTAATATCACAAAGGTTACAATTGTATGTATTTGGGCTTACTATTTTATGCATAGTATCTAAAAGTGCATTATGCTTTCCTGAATTTGCATTGTAAATAAAAATAAGTTTTTCAATCTTTTGTTTTTCCATTGGTCATACTCTTTTATCTTTATACGAAGGAATAACTAATTTAAAAATGAAACAGTTACTGCACGCTTTAGCTATAGTATTACTTCTTGTAAACTGTAAGTCTCAAAAAGAAATGGTTACTTACAACACTGAAACTTTAAAGATTATTCCCGTTTCGCCAAATTCCTTTATACATGTAACCTATCTTGAAACTGATGATTTTGGAAAAGTTGCCTGCAATGGCCTCGTTTACATAAATAATAATGAAGCAATAGTTTTTGATACACCCACAACTTCGGAAGTGAGCCTTGAATTAATAAAGTGGATAGCCGAAGTGAAAAAAAGTGAAATATCAGCGGTAATCATTAATCATTTTCATGGCGATTGCCTTGGCGGACTGGCCGCCTTTCATGAATTAGCCATTCCTTCTTTTGCAAGTAACAAAACTATTGCCTTAGCACAACATAATAATTTTACCGTTCCGCAAATAGGTTTTGATGATGCAATGGAGGTAGCTGTTGGCAATGAAAATGTAATAAATAGATATTTTGGCGAAGCACATACCACAGATAATATTATAAGCTATATTCCAAGCGAACATCTATTATTTGGCGGCTGCTTGGTTAAAAGCATAAACGCATCAAAAGGCTTTACTGGCGATGCCAATACAGCTCAATGGAGCACCACCGTTCAAAAAATTAAAGAAGCATATCCTGATGTAAAACTAATTATACCAGGTCATGGCAAGGCTGGCGATGTTAAACTGCTTGATTATACCATGGAATTATTTAAGTAGGTCCTATTTTTTCAACTCCAATTTTTCAGCAAAATAATCACAGAAATCTTTCATAGTAGCAGTCATTTTCTCATCTTGAGTAGCCTTCATAAAAGTATCAGACAATGAAACTAGGGTTTGATGAAAAAATATTTTCATTTCATCTACAGGCATATCTTTTGTCCAAAGATCTATCTTTAATGATTCTTGATTTTTACTATCCCAAACAGACAATAACATTGCTTTTGCCTCTTCATTATTTATGCCACCATCTTGAGCAGACCAATTTAATTTTTCAGGAACTCTATTATCATCTAAACCAACTCTTAGGGTTATTTCTGATGTATGTAATTTTGCCATTACTTTTTAGGTTTGTAATTAGATTTTTTGAATATTTCATCTGCTGGTATGGTTAACATTTGTTGCAAAGTCACTTCGTTGTTTTCCATAAATGCACGAACTATTTGCCAGCCAATGTATCTACCTATTCTTCCTGGAGATTCGCTATCTATTAATTCTAGTTGAAATTTAGAGAAAGGAGCCGGCTCTAAAAAGCGTAGTTGCAATTGCTTATCGGTACTATACAACAATTCTCTTTCTACATAATATCGCCATATTTGCTCTTCATTAACTTTCGCCCATTCTAATTGCTCAGGTGCGTAAACAATTCTTTGAGCTTCTGATTGAAAAGGTATTAGTTTGTCTTTTAAATACAATTCTTTTCCATAATAAACCATTTGATCCAAAAAGGTTCTACCTCTTTCTCTTGGAACAATTTGTCCACAAAATTCACTCGCTACATCACTAACTAAAAATTGCTTATCTAGTCCAGTGGCTATATAGTTTTGGAATCCAGCATAAAATTTATGCTCTTTTCCTAGGTAATTATCAAGACCTATCAATAATATAGAATCCGCAAATATTACTCTGCTATTATAAGCCACATCTGATGTTAAAGTAATTACCTTAGGCTCTTTAAATTTTGGGTAGTAATATTTTATATGTCTAAATAATTCTTCTAATTCCTCTGTCTCTGCATTAAAATCTGGAAAGGCCTTCTGTACTTCTTCATTTAATTCTTGCTGAATAGTATCTTGAGTTTTCGCAATCCATACACTATCTGTGTATTGCTCTGGAAATAAATAAGGATACTCCTTTTTAATGGCACTCAAGTTTTCAGCATTAGTTTTCGCAAATTCCTGATCAAACCTTGCCACTTGAATATTTACTGCAATTTTATTAATTTCTTTAGCCGTTTTATCTTCTTCTGCACAATTATAAAAAAACAGTTGAAAAACTAGTAAGAGAATAAAAATTATCTTCTTCATATAAAGTATTTGCTTTTTAGTTTTAATTATTAATACGTAGGCTTTATTTTTACGGAGCAAAGTTAATTGTTTTCAACTTAAAAAATACCTCTATGCAAACCGAAAAAGTAATAAATCATATTGTCACCTGGTTAAATGATTATGCCACCAATGCCAAAATGAAAGGATTTGTAATTGGCATCTCTGGCGGTATTGATTCTGCTATCACTTCTACCCTATGTGCTAAAACTGGTTTGGAATTACTTTGTTTAGAAATGCCAATACACCAAGCTGAAAATCAAGTTGGAAGAGCATCGAGGCATATTGATTGGTTGCAAAAAAATTTTAAAAATGTAAAAAGACTACAAGTTAACCTTACACCTGTTTTTGATAGTTTAATAAACGAATTGCCTAAGGTCGAAAATGAAGAAGATAGATTTATGTCTTTAGCAAACACAAGAGCAAGACTTAGAATGACCAGTTTATACTATTTTGCTGCTTTAGAACGTTATTTAGTTGCAGGCACAGGGAATAAAGTAGAAGATTTTGGTGTAGGATTTTACACTAAATATGGTGATGGCGGCGTAGATTTAAGCCCGATTGCAGATTTACTAAAAACTGAGGTTTGGGAAATTGCTAGAACTTTAGGAGTAAACGAAGAAATAATTAATGCCGCGCCTACAGATGGTCTATGGGGTGATGATAGAACCGATGAAGATCAGATTGGAGCATCTTACCCAGAACTGGAGTGGGCAATGGCGATGGTAGAAAAAGGCAAAACAATTGAAGACTTTACCGGTAGAGAAAAAGAGGTTTTTACTATCTACAAAAAGTTTAATTCTGCGAACAAACATAAGATGGTTCCCATCCCTGTTTGTACGATTCCTACCAATCTAAAGTAACCACTCACCTTATAATCAAGTGAGTAAAACGAAAAAAAGTCTTAAAATATGGTGGATTTGTAAAAAAAACTCAAATTTACACCTGAAATAAGATAAATTAACTTTACATTGCATGTCAGAATTTATTGGCAATTTATTTATAGTTAATTTCAAATCGAGAAAATAAAAAACCATGATTAAAGTATTAATTGCAGATAACCATCCTGTAGTAAGAACTGGAATAAAGTTTGTTTTAGATACAGCTTCAGATTTTGATGTTATCGCAGATGTATCAACAACAACTGAATTATTTAAGAAATTAGAAACTTTACGACCAGATGTAGTAATGTTAGAGATGGATATTCCTGAAATTAACGGAATCGCTACATTAAGAAAAGTAAAGGCAGAGTTTCCAGATGTAAAAGTGCTTATTTATAGTGGGCAATCTGAAGATGTTTATGCACTTAGCACCATAAGAGCTGGGGCATATGGTTACTTGTCTAAAACAGCAGATTTAGATTATATCATTTCTGCGGTTAGAAAAGTAAGTAAAGGGGACATGTTCATTACTAATGAACTTGCGCAAAGACTTGCATTTGACGAAGGAACTAAAAAACCAAGAAGATTTTTCAGAAAACTTTCTACAAGAGAAGTAGAAGTTTTAAAAATGTTAGCAAGTGGTAAACGTAATAAAGACGTTGCTATTGGCTTAAACTTAAACGAAAAAACTGTAAGTACCTACAAAGCACGATTAATGCGTAAACTTAACGTAGATAATCTTGTGGATTTATTACAACAAGCTAAAGCGTTAGAATTATATTAATTCCTAACTATTATTACAAAGAAAAGCCTAGCATTGCTAGGCTTTTTTTATGATAAAACTCTATTTAATTTTTGATTTAGTAATTTATTTAATTGAATATAGTTCATAATCTCTTCCAGAATTTCTCGATTATCTTTTTCAATATCAGTGGTTTCACTTTGCAATGTGTTTATTCTTCTCTTCACTAAAAAACAGCGTAAGGTTAAAATAGTTTCACTAGCAAGTTGTGCTATGCCTTTATCTTTCGCTTTTGGATAAATATCTTTTCTTCCCCAATCGTGTAATATATATTTTTCTTCCTCCATTAAAATAGAAGAAATCTCAGAAACCATATCTTGTTCCAAAGGCGCTATAAAACTATTTATGGTGAAATTTTCATTTTCATTGAGCTCCTGAATCAGTTTTTTATAAATGCTTTTAAAGTTTTCATTACTTAACTCTATTTCATCCTCTTGTAAGTCTAAGAATATTTTTTCATACACTTTAGCATCTAAAAACTCAGGCTCTAGCACTAGCTCTCCTTTATCATTCTCCTTTAATAGTAAATCTTCAAATCGTTGCGATGAATTACCATAAAGCAATAATATCTCAATGATCTTTCGCTCAAGTTCATATTGCACATCGACCTTTGTAATAGTAGTTTCATTCTTCACCACATTAAAAGCCTGATCCTTGCGCTCTTCTTTTAATTTTTTATTTGCATCGGCTTCGTCTTTTTTACCTATTTGAGCCAGTGTATTAAACAGAACAGCCTCCGAAATATTCATAATCTGAGCACATTCCTGAATATAAATTTCTTTCTGAATTCGGTCAGGAATTTTGGCAATACTATTTACGATATCCCGAACGGTTTCAGCTCTTTTAATTGGATCGTTAGCCGCTTGCTTCATTAATAATGAAGCTTTGAATTGTATAAAATCTTTCGAGTTCTCTTTTAAAAATAACTGAACATCTTCTAAACTATTATTTTTAGCAAAACTGTCTGGGTCTTCCCCTTCTGGAAAAGAACAAACTTTTACATTCATTCCTTGTTCCAATATCAAGTCTATACCCCGTAATGACGCTCTTAAACCCGCAGCATCACCATCAAACAGAACAGTAATATTTTTTGTAAGTCTATTTACAAGTCTAATTTGTTCTGGGGTTAGCGCCGTTCCGCTTGAAGCTACCACATTTTCAATACCTCTTTGGTGAAACTGAATAACATCTGTATACCCTTCAACTAGGTAACAGTTGTCTTCTTTTGCAATGGCTTGTTTAGCATGGTAAATACCGTAAAGCACTTTACTTTTATGATAAATATCGCTTTCTGGTGAATTGAGATATTTGGCTGCTTTTTTATCGTTGGTCAAAATTCGTCCTCCAAATCCTAACACCCTACCACTTAAAGATTGTATAGGAAACATGACGCGGGCTTTAAACCGGTCGAACATTTTGGTATTGGCAGCATTAGAAGCATCCTCTTTTACTATAGTTAGCCCTGTTGCTTCTAAATATTTAAGCTGATATCCCTTTTCTATTGCCGCATTTGTAAAAGAGCCCCAGTTATCTAAACAATAACCAAGAGAAAACTTCTTTATAGTTTCATCTGTGAATCCGCGCTCTTTAAAATAGCTCAAGCCAATGGCTTTACCCAATTCTGTATCCCATAGTATTTCAGAAAAGTATTTTTGAGCGTATTCAGAAACCAGATACATACTCTCACGTTCATTAGCCTGTTCCTTTTGCTCGCTACTTTGTTCGGTTTCTTCAACCTCTATATTATATTTTTTAGCTAGGTATTTAATGGCCTCAGGATAGGTAAAATGTTCATGCTCCATTAAAAAGGCGACAACATTACCTCCTTTACCACTACTAAAATCTTTCCAGATTTGTTTTACTGGACTCACCATAAAACTCGGGGAACGTTCATCGGTAAACGGACTCAAACCTTTAAAGTTAGAACCAGATTTTTTTAATTGTACAAAATCACCAATTACCTCCTCTAAACGGGCAGTTTCATAAACTTGATCTATGGTTGTTTTTGATATCAATTTTTACAATTTTAACATATTAGCTCGCGACTAATAACGTGTAAATATAATTATAAAAATAAACCTATCACTGTTTACAGGGAGCGCATTTTCGCTATCAAAAGGGTAAAACACACCCTCTTTTTTCTCAAACTTTGTCATCAAATTAAAAACAAATAATTAATCATTAAAAACTAAAAATTATGATCTGGGGAATTACACTCGTTTTATTAAGCATTATTGCAGTACCATCATTAATCTTATCAAAAAAGCCTAACGCTAAAGAACTTTTAGAAAAAATAGAACCTTACCAAGGTTGGATTGGAATAGTGTTCTGCTTTTGGGGTGTTTGGGGAATAATCACTGCTATATTAAATATTGGATGGTTAACCTCTGCTCCTATCTGGTGGATTACCTTTTTAGCTGGCAATATAGTTTCTGCAGCTTTAGGTTTTATGTTAGGATTTGGGCTTATCAACAAATTCTTTCTTTCTAAAAATGACAACGCAAAAGAAAAAGCAGAATCTCTACGTGCTAAAATAGCCCCAAAACAAGGAAAACTAGGTGTTGTTGGGATATTTGTAGGTATTTGGATGATTGTAGCATCTTTTATCTTCACAATTGCGTAAATAAACTAAACCATAAAATTTATAACCATGAAAAAAACAGCGATAAGTATAATACTCATTTTTATTACAATGACCACATTTGCTCAAAACATTCCGAATAGCATTACCGTAAATGGCGAACATGAATATGTAATTAAACCAGAATTTGAAGCTAAAATGATCTTAAGCCTAGCTAATGTTTATTATGATGCTCCTGGAATGACACTACCTGATTTAAAATCTACCTACTTAAATAATTTAGAAAAGGCTGGTATAAGTAAAAGTTCTATTTCCGAAGATGAACTTGCCTATGCAATTATGGGCTACGATAAAGAAGGAACGGTAATTAAGCTAAAAACAAAGTCCACTGAAGAAATGAAAAAATTCTTAAATGTAAGAGGTTTAGGCGTAACAAAATCTGATGCTAACTTAAGTTATGTTTTATCAAATGAAGAAATGGCTAACTACACCAAACTAGCCTACGAAGATGCTAAAGCAAAAGCAACGGCAATGGCCGAAAAAATAGGCAGAAAAGTTGGCAAAGCGCTATACATTACTAATTCAAACTCCAATGAAACGGTAGAGTCTATTTATTACGCAACAGAAATTAATAATAGAAAATACAATATTTCTGTTTCTTTTGAACTTTTATAATATTTAGTTGGTTGTTTAAGAAGAAGACCTTGCTCTATAATTTGTATCACTAATGTTCTTAGTTAATTTAAAGCAAGGCGCTTCTTCTATCAACTAAAAAGCAAAAAAAGACCGAGAAAATTCTCGGTCTTTTTCATACTAATCCAAATCAAACCGTAGTCCGAGTGAAACATTGTGTTGCTCCACTAGGGCATCTTTAAAAAGTGGGTTTAAATCGTATTTAACATAAAGCTGTGTTCCTCCAAAACCCATATAGGCACTTATTCCATAAATTAAATTTGGTGAATTATATCCGCGCTTTAATTTGTCTTTTACATTTTCACCATCTATTTCATATTTTAATTTTTGGCGTGTGCCTAAATTAAATCCACCATATCCTCCAATACCAAATCTAAAATTTCTGTCTAGACTATAGCGAATTGTAGTTTCTGTTTTTTTCACATTAGAAGATCCAAATTCTAAATGCACAGGAAAAACTAAATTATCCATTCGTAATTTAGATTTATCCAAATCGTAATCAAATTCTTGTAACTCCGTTTGCCCCGCGTTATTTACAAAATACTGATTATCCTTTGGTTTTAACCCATTAAATTGAAACGAAAAACCATAGTTTACTCTCAAGAAATTAGAATTCTTAAATACACGTGTACGCCATTGCCAACCTATTTCGAAAAAACGACTTCCTCCAATTTTATATGGAGAATCATCTATACTTTCACCATCTATAAGTGCATTATTTAAACCTATCGCCAAAACAAGATCTGAATAAGTACGGCGGTCGTATTGTACTTTATAGTTCTTGGTATCACTATCTATTCGAATACCAAATAATCTGCTGTTTTTATCTCCCTTACCGCCCCAATTAATCTCTATTTGACTAACCTGATTCGTAGTATCCAAAACTAAAACATCTCCATTATTTCGTTCATGTAATGCAATTTCATTGTCAATAATACTCAGTCTATTTTCAATATTTAATGCCCTTTTCTTTGCAGCATTTTCTTTAAGTTGTTGCGCTTCAGTTTCACTAATCTCCTTAGCCTCCAATCGCCTATTAATGGCTTCTATTTCTACTTTAAGCGCATCTTTCTCTTGCACTGTAATTTCAGATTTTAGCGCTTTAAGTTTCTCCACTTTGCTTAGGTGTTTATCCTGCCCGATAGCATTTACAGTAACTAAACTAAAACAGAATAAAGCTATGTATGTAAATTTTATTTTCATTTGATTTTATTTTTTCGATTATTAATTGATGAATAAACTCCTCCCTGTTCCCTTTTCAAATACAGCTGATATCGAAAAAGAAAAGTATGGTTTGTAAAATATTAATTGTGTTAATTATTTCGATCAGCCACCGCTGTTCTAACTTTGAAAAAGCCGTTTTTTAAAGTGTTAAACAACTGATCCCTAAAAGATTTATCTAATTCATTTTCAGCTTCGTTTAAAAGTGCCATTGCATCTACGGCATTCTTCTGCTTAAAAATGCGCTGTTCCAATATTTCGTTTTGCGCTTTGATAAGAAGTGCATCTATTTCAGCATCAGTAATTGAAGTTTTATTTTTAATTTCTAAGGAATCTACTTGAGCAATTAACTCGTGTATTTTGTTATTAATTAAATCCTCATTACTCAACGCAATATTGTCGAAAGTTTTAAGTTTTTCATTATCATTTAAATTAGCAACGTAATCCAAACTCTTGTCAGCACCTTTATTAGGCTGCAAACTTTCTTCCACGCTAACAGGATTTTCCTCCATTTCTACCAACTTAGTCGTAGTCTCAATTATCGCATCTTCCACAATAATGGCAGGTGTAATAAGCTTTTCGATAGGTTTTTCTGTAGTAGGCTTATCCACGATACTATTTTCAACATCTAATGCCTCCTTTTGTCCAAAAAACAAAAATAATGACGCCATTAACAAGCCTAATACACAGGCAGCTATTGCATACCAAACAAAGCCCTTTTTATTTCCTTGATTGGTATTATCTATAGAACTTGCAATACTTTCCCAAGCCCTAACAGAGGGTTTAATTTCCCTTTTATCTAATTTTTCTTTTATATGCTCTTCAAACTTAATTGGTGCCATATCCTATAATTTTTTGTTCCTTTAATTGCTCTTGAAGCATTCTTCTAGCCTTGAATAATTGCGATTTTGATGTACTTTCTGTAATCTGTAACAACTCTGCTATTTCACTATGTTTATAGCCTTCCACAGCATAGAGCACAAATACCATTTTATACCCTTCTGGAAGCTTATCTATAAGCATCTGAATTTGTTCAACATCAATATCTGAGCTCACTGAAATATGATTTTGAGTATTACGCTCATAAATATCATCATCAAAAACTACAAACTGTTTTTTACGGAGGTAGGTGATAGATTCTCTAATCATAATCCTCCTAATCCAACCTTCAAAACTACCCTCGAATTTAAAAGTGTCTAAATATTTAAAAACTTTCACGAAACCAATTACCATTACATCTTCAGCAAATTCTAAATCCTTGATGTATTGCCTACAAACACTTAACATTTTCGGCGCATGTTTTTCATACAAATGCCTTTGTGCCTGCGGATTACCAGCAATAGCCTTTTTTATTAAAAGCCTTTCATTTGTATAAAAAGAAATTATTTTCAATTTACTTTGGTTTTGGTTTCTATAAAGGTAGACGCATCTATTTTTACATTGGTTGCCTAAGAGGGCATTTATTTTTTAGAAACTTTATTCTTTATCCCAATCAATAATTGCAAATATCTGATTTTCAGATGTATAATATAAATTAAAAAATAGAAATAAATCTCCCTCTAGTAATTCAGAATATTACTTTTTGCGCTCTACAACGTAGTTTACCATTAGCACTAGGGACTTTTTATATGGAGAATCAGGATAATTTTCAAGAAGAGCAAGCGCCTGATCTTTAAAAGAAAGCATTTTATGAACCGCATATTCTAGCCCACCGCGTTCTTTAACAAAAGCAATCACTTCTTTTACACGCTTTTTATCAGTATTATAGTTTTTAATGGAGTTTATTAACCAGCGTTTTTCTTCTTTAGAACAGGTGTTTAAAACATGAATTAAAGGCAGTGTCATTTTTTGCTCCTTAATATCTATACCAGTTGGCTTGCCAATCGCCTCTTCACCATAATCAAATAAATCATCTTTAATTTGAAAAGCCATTCCACAATATTCACCAAATTTTCTAAATACCTCAACCTCTTCTGAATCTGGCTTTACCGAACATGCGCCTAGACTACAACATGCGGCAATTAATGTTGCTGTTTTTTGGCGGATAATATCATAATATACCTCTTCTGTAATATCAAGCCTTCTTGCTTTTTCTATTTGAAGCAGCTCCCCTTCACTCATCTCACGAACAGCTACAGATATTATTTTGAGCAAATCAAAATCGCCATTATCAATAGAAAGTAAGAGTCCTTTTGACAAAAGATAATCGCCCACCAAAACGGCAATTTTATTCTTCCAAAGTGCGTTTATAGAGAAAAAACCACGCCGCTTATTACTCTCGTCGACCACATCATCATGAACTAGAGTAGCCGTATGAATAAGTTCAATAACTGAGGCTCCTCGATAGGTACGTTCATTAACTTCCCCATTATTAATTAATTTAGAGGTTAAAAAAACAAACATCGGGCGCATTTGTTTTCCTTTTCTATTTACAATATAATGGGTAATTCTATTTAAAAGTGCAACTTTTGAACTCATGGATTCATAGAACTTTTTTTCAAAAAGCTCCATTTCAAGAATAATCGGTTCTTTTATTTGGTCAACGATTTTCACAAATACTAATCCTGAAGTTATGAGTTCTATTAGTTAGTTTGTAAAATTAGATAAAAAATGCCAGTAGGCTAATTCACAACCGCTTTAATTTAATTAGAATTTGACTTTTTGTAGGATTACCTTAACTTCTAAGCCAACACTTTTAAAAATTCTAAATGATTATATGAAAAAGGGATGCTATTTTAGCATCCCTTTTTTTTATGATTTGTTTGCCAACTGACCGCAGGCAGCATCAATATCTTTTCCTCTTGATCTTCTTACGGTAACAGCGATGTTATTACTTTCTAAAGTGTTTACATACATATCTATAGCAGTATTTGAAGCTTGCTGAAATTCCCCGTCATCTATAGGATTGTATTCTATTAAATTGACTTTAGAAGGCGCAAATTTGCAAAATTCCACTAAGGCATCTACATCTTTCTGAGTATCGTTAATGCCTTTCCAAACCACATACTCATAGGTAATTCTACTTTTAGTTTTAGCATACCAATACTGTAAAGATTGCCTTAAATCGGTTAATGTAAAATTAGCATTAAAAGGCATGATTGAAGTTCGGATTTCGTCTATTGCAGAATGCAAAGAAACAGCGAGTTTAAACTTCACCTCATCGTCGGCCATTTTGCGAATCATTTTTGGCACACCAGAAGTGGACACAACAATACGCTTTGGAGACATCCCTAAACCTTCAGGAGAAGTAATTTTATCTATTGCAGCTAATACATTATTGTAATTCATTAGAGGCTCTCCCATGCCCATAAAAACAATATTACTCAAAGGTCTATTAAAGTATAATCTACTTTCATTATCAATTGCAACCACTTGATCATAAATCTCATCAGGATTTAGATTACGCATACGCTTTAAGCGAGCAGTAGCACAAAATTTACAATCCAAACTACAACCTACTTGACTTGAAACGCATGCAGTAGTTCTTGTTTTAGTTGGTATTAAAACAGATTCTACCACTAAATCATCATGCAAACGAACTGCATTTTTAATAGTACCGTCATTACTGCGTTGCATGACATCTACCTTAATGTGGTTAATTACAAAGTTAGCGGTTAACATATCTCGTGTTTCTTTAGATATGTTAGTCATGGCTTCAAACGTGTGAGCAGATTTTTGCCAAAGCCATTCATAGACTTGATTACCTCTAAAAGCTTTGTCTCCGTTTTGAACGAAAAAATCTCTTAGTTGCTCTTTGGTAAGTGCTCGAATGTCTTTTTTTTTAAGTATATCCACGTATTAAAAATAGTTTTAAAAGCCACCAATTAAAAATAAATCCCGCTAAGTCTATTTTAGGTTTAGAACTAAAGCGGGATTTTATAATGAATAAAAGGTTTCTTAAATAATTAGCATTGCATCACCATAAGAATAAAACTTATACCCTTCTAAAATTGCTTCTTTGTAAGCTTTTTTCATTAGATCATGGCCCATAAAAGCAGATACCATCATCAATAAAGTTGACTTAGGTAAATGAAAATTAGTAACCATACAATTTGCAATACTAAAATCATAAGGAGGGAAAATAAATTTGTTTGTCCATCCTTCAAAAGTATTCAACGTTTGTTGTGAAGAAACTCCACTTTCAAGACCTCTCATGGCCGTAGTACCTACAGCACAAATTCTTTTCTTATTCTTCTTAGCATTATTAACTATTTCCGTAGTTTTCTCGTCAATAATTAACTCTTCACTATCCATCTTATGCTTAGACAAATCCTCTACCTCAACCGGATTAAAAGTTCCTAAACCAACATGTAGTGTTAATTCTGCAAAGTCAACACCTTTAATTTCTAAACGCTTTAATAAGTGCTTAGAAAAGTGTAACCCAGCTGTTGGAGCTGCTACAGCACCTTCGTGTTTTGCATATATAGTTTGATATCTTTCAGCATCCTCTGGTTCTGTATCTCTTTTAATATATTTTGGTAATGGAGTATCCCCTAATTCTTTTAGTTTTCTTCTAAAATCTGTATACGAACCATCATATAAAAAACGCAAAGTTCTACCTCTTGATGTGGTATTATCGATAACCTCTGCTACCAAAGTATCATCGTCTCCAAAATACAATTTGTTACCAATACGTATTTTACGTGCTGGATCTACTAAAACATCCCAAAGACGTTGTTCTTCGTTTAACTCTCGTAATAAAAATACCTCAATACGCGCTCCGGTCTTTTCTTTGTTACCATAAAGTCGTGCAGGAAATACTTTTGTATTATTCAATACCATGACATCACCTTCATCAAAATAATTGATAAGATCTTTAAACATTTTATGTTCAATTTTACCTGTCTCCCTGTGAACTACCATTAGCCTTGATTCATCCCTGTTTTCTGCAGGATATTCAGCTAATAATTCTTCTGGAAGCTCAAAATTAAATCCGGATAATTTCATGTATCGTTTTTTTGTTATTGTTATTGCGGCTGCAAAGATACAACCCTCAATAGGGCGTTGTCAAGTAAAACACCTTTTATATTTTTGAAGTTGTCCTTTAGAGCACTAAGGACTAGGCTCTAGCAAGACTTTAAAAGCCTATTTGTAATTGTATATGGTATGTTTGTATATTTAATATGAAGTATACGGCTGCAATTTAATGTATTACACCACCCCAATACCTATTGTTTTCATATCTGTCCAAAAATCTGGATATGATTTTGAAACCACCTCTGCATCATTTATAATTAGAGAAGTTTTAAAAGCGAGAGGTGCAAAAGCCATTGCCATTCTATGATCATTGTAAGTATCAATAGCAATATCCTTATTTATAGCCATTGTTGGCGCTATGGTCAACGTTTTATCTGTAACAGAAATTGCAGCTCCTAGTTTTGTTAGCTCTGTATTTAAAGCTTCTAGCCGATCTGTCTCTTTAATTTTTAAAGTATGAAGTCCTGTTAAATAACAACCCATACCCAACCCAAAACAGGTTACGGCAATAGTTTGAGCTATATCCGGAGCATTAGCCAAATCCCAAACTAGTTTATTTAATTTCGGAGTGCTTATTTTCTTTAAAACAACTTTATTTTCATTAAATATAGTTTCTACTCCAAAAGACTTATAAATCTCTGACAACACACTGTCGCCCTGTAAGCTATTCTCTTTATAGGATGATAAGATAATTTGCGAACCTAAATCTGCCAATGCGATACTACTGTAAAAATAAGAAGCAGAACTCCAATCAGATTCGACAACCAGTGTATTTGCTTTTACATCTTTTTTAGGATAAACCTTTATGGTATTCCCTTCAAAAGTGTTTTCAATCTGTAATTGTGATAGTAATGCCAGTGTCATTTTAATATAAGGCACAGATGTAATCTTTCCTACCAATTCCAATTCCAAACCATTTTCTAAACTTGATGCATTTAAAAGCAAAGCAGAAATATATTGGCTACTGATGTCTGCGGGAAGTGAAACCTTGCTTTGGGTAATTTTTTTTCCTGTTATTTTTAGTGGCGGAAAGCCTTCATTGTTAACATAGGTGATTTCGGCACCTAAGCTTCTTAAGGCCTCTACCAAAACTCCAATAGGGCGCTCGGTCATTCTTTGAGAACCTGTTAAAACTACTTCTTTACCTTCTTGGGTCGCAAAGTATGCAGTTAAAAATCGCATTGCCGTACCGGCATGGTGAATGTCCACCACGCCATTGGAAATCTTCAACCCCTTTTCCATTACTTGTGCATCATCAGAGTTTGAAGTATTTTCAATACTTACATTTGGATAGAGCGCTTTTAGCAATAAAATTCTGTTAGACTCGCTTTTAGAACCAGTGATTCTAATTGTTGAATTTATATGATTACTGACAGGTTGCGATAAGTGTAGTTTCAATGATGTCTGATTTAAAAATGTTGGTCTTCAAAAAAATAAGCAACAAATATAATGCTATTCAAGCTTTTTATTGTTGTGATGCCTATCATGATCCCGTTTTGTTTTTAAATCTAACTTTTTATTAAAAGCTTGTTGTAAATCTATACCAGTTTGGTTTGCCAAACAAAGCACCACAAACACCACATCTGCTAGTTCTTCGCCAAGATCTTTATGTTTATCAGATTCCTTTTCACTTTGCTCACCATACCTACGCGCAATAATACGAGCAACTTCTCCCACTTCTTCTGTTAACTGAGCCATGTTAGTTAGCTCGTTAAAATAGCGGACTCCATGTTCCTTAATCCAATTATCTACTGCTTTTTGTGCATTGGCAATGTCCATAGTTTTATTTATTTTATTCTCGGTTCTTTGTATCAATAACAATAGTTACTGGACCATCATTTAAAAGGCTAACTTTCATATCGGCTCCAAACACACCCGTTGCTACCTTTTTGGCTAAATCGCTCTCTAATTGCATAATAAACTTTTCGTAAAGAGGAATTGCAATATCTGGTTTTGCGGCTTTAATATAGGATGGCCTATTCCCTTTTTTAGTTGACGCGTGTAAAGTAAACTGACTTACAACTATAATATCTCCGTTGATATCTAAGATAGAATTATTCATAACCCCTTCTGCATCAGAAAAAATGCGAAGATTCACTACTTTTCTAGACAACCATTCAATATCTTCTTGGGTATCTGCTTCTTCTATTCCTAATAAAATAAGGTAGCCAGTTTTTATTTCAGAAATTAACTTAAAATCAACTTCCACACTCGCACTAGAAACTCTTTGTATTACTGCTCTCACTTTTTTTCTCCGTAAATATCTGTCCTGTAATTTTCCTCTTCTCCTGTAATCATTTGTACATAGCTGCGGTATCTACTCCATGCAATTTCATCTTTATCAAGCGCTTCTTTAATAGCGCATTTAGGCTCTTCTATATGTAGACAATTATTGAATTTACAGTTTTGCTTAAGTTTAAAAAATTCAGGAAAATTACTTCCTATTTCTTCCTTCTCCATATCCACAATACCAAAACCTTTAATACCGGGTGTATCTATTATCTTAGCGCCAAAATCTAAATCGTACATTTCAGCGAAAGTGGTTGTATGCTGACCCTGGGCATGCTGTTCCGAAATTACTTTAGTTTTTAACTGTAGTTTGGGTTCTATAGCATTAACTAAAGTAGATTTTCCCACACCCGAATGCCCGGAAAACATACTTGTTTTCCCTTTCATCATATCTTTTACCATTTCTACATTCTTACCCGTTGTAGATGATATTCCAATACAGGTATACCCAATACTTCTATATAATGCTGCTAGATATTTTATCTCTCCTAACTCTTCATCATTATACGTATCTATTTTATTAAAAAGTAGAATAGCTGGTATATGATACGCCTCCGACGTCACTAAAAAACGATCAATAAAACTTGTGGAAGTAGGCGGATTATTTAAGGTAACCATTAGAAAAACCTGATCTAAATTGGTTGCGATAATATGAGTTTGCTTTGAAAGGTTAACAGATTTACGAATTATATAATTTTTTCTTTCAGATATTTCTTTGATGATACCTATTGTTTCATCGCCAATCTTTTCAATATCAAAAATAACCGCATCACCGACTGCAATTGGATTGGTACTTTTAATTCCTTTAATTCTAAATTTACCTTTTATTCTGCATTCGTAAAAACTACCATCACTGGCTTTAACTGAGTACCAACTTCCTGTAGATTTATAAACGATTCCTTTCATTAAAATACTTTTCCAATTATATTTTACAAAATAACAACATTTCTATCTAACTGCTGCTGTTTATAGGATACTGCTTTTCAATTAAAAAAAGACAATTACCAGAAAACCAGTAGTTCTTATTCTTAAAAATGAGTTTATCTTTAAGCTTTATTTAAAATAAACATAATCCATTTTTAAAACCATTTTTTACTATGAAAAAAGTATTATTTATTATTTGTCTATTTGTTGCCGCAAGCATTGAAGTTAATGCACAACAGTTTAAAGTAATTACTAGCGTAGAATCTATAGTTTCAAGTGGGTTAGGCCGTTCTAGAATTATAAGTGCCAATGAAGACAAAGATTACAAGGAATACACTACCACTCAAACCGAAGATGATAACAGTAGAAATAAATCGGATAGAGGAGAAATAAGAGTAAAAGATTTTGACGAAACAAAACTTTTAAATTTTTACAATATAGCCGGTATTCGTTTTCAAAACATTGCAGCGAATGATGCTTTAATTACCTCTAAAATAAATGGCATGATTGAAGAAGGTTGGGAATTAGCCTTTGTAACAAGTGCTGTTGAAAGCTCAACTAAAGGAGATCCAGGTATTTTTATTACGCGCTATATTTTTAAGAAAAAATAGTAGTCCATAAGTAATAAAAAAAAAGGATCTAATTCAAATACTTGAATTAGATCCTTTTTTTTATGCCCATATCATTACTCCATTATGCGCACAGTACCCCCAGCAAATGTATTTTTATTAACATGCTCTGGGTTTCCATGTACTTCAACATCTCCGCCGGCTCTAATATTTATATCAACTCTGTCTGAAGCATATACTTCTGCTTCTCCAGCAGCTGTTATTTTTACTTTAGTCGTTTCTGTTCTTAACTCTCTACCTTCAAAAATTCCACCTGTATTTAACACAATTTCTTGGTTCTTTGCTACACCAGAGGCGTCAATTATTCCTCCTGTAACTGCTCTAACCCTTAAATAATCTACAGATAATCCTACTTTAATCTGAGCGCCTTCTTGGGTTTTAAGTTCTATTGTATTTTGTTCTATAGTCTCATTAGAAGTAATTCTGGCACCTTCATTACCATCAATCAAATCTAAACTTGTATAGTATACTTCGACAAAAGTATCTTCTCCATGAAAAATTTTATCCAATTCCATTTTAATTTTTAAGACGCCATTTTTATTTACTAAGTTAATATCGTCTACATTTTGACCTTTAATCAGCACCTTATTTTCATCCGACTTTATAAGATTTACTTCGATTAAATCATACACTTTTACTTCATGAAAGGAACCCATTTCTCTTTCTACAATTCTCTGGGCAAAAGCATTAAATCCAATTAAAATAATAAAAACGGTAAGTATCTTTTTCATAATATGTTATTTTCGATTTGTATAAAGACAATAGGTTTAATTATTTGTTACAGTTTACTAATAAAAAAACCCGTTTAAAAAAAACGGGTTGAATACTATGTCTACTAATTAATTGTTTATGAATTAATTATTTTCTCTTGATGATTAATAGATTCTTGGTGAATTGCTTTAAACATTTTAAGAATAAACTCTTCACTTAAACCTTTATATTCTCCTTCTAAAATCATAGCTCCAAGAATTTGGTTCCATCTATTAGACTGTAATACAGCAACGTTTTTTTGCTTTTTCAATGCGCCAATTCCATCAGAAATTTTCATTCTTTTTCCTAATGTTTCGATTAATTGACTATCTATAACATCAATCTGAGCTCTTAAATTACTTAACTCACTGTTATAAGCAGCCTCTGGATCTGATTCTTTTCTAATTTTCAAATCTCTCATGATCTGTATTAATTTTTCTGGGGTAACTTGCTGAGCAGCATCACTCCAAGCATTATCTGGATCAAAATGTGTTTCAATCATTAATCCATCAAAATTTAAATCAAGAGCCGTTTGCGAAACATCAAAAATCATATCTCTATTACCTGTAATATGCGATGGATCGTTAATTAATGGTAAATCTGGAAATTTATTTTGAAACTCAATTGCTAACTGCCATTCTGGGATATTTCTATACTTACTTTTCTCGTAGGTAGAGAAACCTCTGTGAATTGCTCCTAAGTTTTTAACTCCGGCAGTTTTTAATCTTTCAATACCACCTAACCAAAGAGCTAAATCTGGGTTTACTGGATTTTTTACTAAAACTATCTTATCTGTTTCCCCTAAAGCATCTGCAATTTCTTGCATGATAAATGGGCTTACAGTTGATCGTGCACCAATCCACAATAAATCTACATCATGCTCAATCGCCAACTTTACATGCGCAGCATTCGCTACTTCTGTACAAGTTTTCATACCTGTTTCTGCTTTTACTTTTTGCAACCACTTTAACCCAAGCGCTCCAACGCCTTCAAACATTCCAGGACGAGTTCTTGGTTTCCAAATACCTGCGCGGTAGTAATTTACATCTGTATCTTTTAATTGATGTGCAATTTTTAATACTTGCTCCTCTGTTTCCGCACTACATGGCCCTGCTATTACTAGTGGATGATCTAGTTTCATATCGTCCAACCATGTTCTCATTTGCTTTGAATTTTCCATCTCTTCTTGTTCTATTTTTTGTTAAGTGGTATTCCGTTTAATATTTCTTTTATTCTATTGGTACTATTCATTTCATTATAAATGCCATCGTAATCGTCATCTTTAAGCATTTGCTTAAAATCTTTAAGGTTGGTTATATACTCCTCTAGAGTTTCTATAACATTAGCCTTATTCTGTTTAAAAATTGGTGTCCACATGGCGGGTGAACTTTTTGCCAATCGAACAGTGCTTTCAAATCCACTCCCAGCCATATCAAAAATATCGCGCTCATTTTTCTCTTTTTCTATCACTGTTTTCCCAAGCATAAAAGAGCTGATATGTGATAAATGCGATACATAGGCAATATGTTTATCATGTGCCTCTGGGTTCATATATCGAATTCGCATTCCTAATTGCTGAAATATTGCTAAAGCTTTTTCCTGCAATTTGAAAGCCGTTTTTTCTACCTCACAGATAATATTTGTTTTCCCTTGAAACAAATTATGTATTGCTGCAGATGGACCTGAAAATTCTGTTCCCGCAATAGGATGACATGCTAAAAAATTTCGTCTTTTAGGATGTGAAGCTACCGCATTACAAATTAACGATTTTGTTGAGCCTGCGTCCAACACAACTGCTTCATCATTTACGACATCCAAAACTTTAGGAAGCTCCAAAACCATAATATCTACAGGCACTGAAACGATTACGATATCCGCTATTGACAAATCGCTAAAACTTGCCTTTTTATCAATTAAATTGATGGACAACGCCTCTTGTATGTGATTTTCATTGGTGTCTATGCCATAAATAACAGCTTCTGGATTATTAACTTTAATATCCTTAGCCATTGACCCTCCAATTAAACCAACACCGATTACAAATACATTCATTTTTTATTCTGATAAGGAAGAAAAACTTTTAAAATAGATGTCTAATTGTTTTTAAACACTGCCTTTCTTCATTCTATACTAAGTTCTTTGCGCTATAGTATCAAAATCTACTAATTGCTTCTTTAATTTTATCTTCTGTTATACACAATGAAAAACGTATATAGCCTTCGCCATTGCTTCCAAAAATAGTTCCAGGTGTAATAAATATGTTTTTCTCATAAAGAATTTCATCTATAAACGCTTCTGATGATTTTGCTCCGTTAGGTAATTTTGCCCAAACAAACATACCAACTGCATTTTTATCGTAATCACAACCCAATTTATCTGCCAACAGAAACATAAGCTTTTGACGTTTTTCATACACCTCATTAAAACTATCAAACCAATCTTGTCCACTCTTTAAGGCCGCAATAGCTCCTTTCTGTATGCCATAAAACATTCCAGAATCCATATTACTTTTTACTTTTAAAACAGCATTTATATGATCTTCACTACCCAAAACCATACCTACACGCCAACCAGCCATGTTAAATGTTTTACTCAATGAATTTAACTCCAATGCTACATCTTTAGCCCCTTCTACACTTAAGATACTGCTTGGATTAGCGTTTAAAACAAAGCTATATGGATTGTCATTCACCAATAAAATACCATTCTTTTTAGCAAACGCCACCAAAGCTTCAAACTGCTTTGTAGAAGCATTTGCTCCCGTTGGCATATGCGGATAACTTACCCACATAATTTTTGTTTTAGACAAATCTTGCTTCTCCAATTCGGCTAAATCGGGGAACCAATTATTCTTAGCTACCAAATCATAATACTTGGGTACGGCTCCAACTAAATTTGTTACCGACGTATAGGTTGGGTATCCTGGATTAGGAATCAAAACCTCATCACCCGGGTTTAAAAATGCCAGACTAATATGCATAATACCCTCTTTGGAACCCATAAGTGGTAAAATTTCGCTCGAAGGATTACAAACTACTTGATAGTTTTTTTTATAAAAATCGGCAATAGCTTCTCTAAACTCTGGTAAACCCTGATAGCTCTGATATTGATGCGCTCCTTTATGCGAAACGGCATTCTTTATGGCGTCTAAAACTTCTTTTGACGGATCTAAATCTGGGCTACCTATACCCATATTGATAATAGGTCTTCCTTCCGCCATTAAACCCCTTACCTCTCTTAGCTTTTTTGAGAAGTAATACTCTTCAACTGTATTTAGTCGGTTTGCAGTAGTTATCATATTCTTGCATTTTTATACTCCCCTAACACTTTAAACTCTTCCGTCATTATTTCTAGAAGAGATTTAGCCTTGGAGAAATGTGCATATTGTTCAAAAGTAACATCGACAAAAAAGGCATATTTCCATGGTCTTTCAATTACGGGTAACGACTGTATTTTAGTTAAATTCAAAGTACAATCACTCATAACATTTAAAATAGCTGCAAGACTACCTCTTTTGTGATCTGCTACAAAACGAACAGATGCTTTATTAATTTGATCATGAGGTAATTCTTTATTTTTAGTTTTTAAAATTATAAAGCGAGTAGAATTATTAGTAATGGTCTGTATTTCTGATGCTATAATCTCCAAATCGTATAATTCTGCAGCCGCTTTTGGTGCAATTGCTGCGATTGTTTTTAACTGATTTTTTTGAATTTGAAGAGCAGTTTCAGCTGTATCAACAGCTTCGACCATTTTTATATCAGGATAACTTTTCAAAAACTCCTTACATTGAAGTAGTGCCATTGGATGAGAATGTACCTCTGTAATATCTTCAATTTTCTGTCCTTTGAGCACCATTAAGTTATGATGTATATTTAAATAATGCTCCCCAATGATGTGCAGGTTATTATGAAAAACTAAATTGTAATTAGGGATAATAGATCCTGCGATAGAATTTTCAATAGCCATAACTGCTTTATCTGCTCTACCTGATAAAGTTTGTGCTACTAAATCATCGAACGACATGCATTCTACTAATTCAATATTTTCTCCAAAATAGTCTCTAGCCACTTGATGATGATTAGATCCTTTTATTCCTTGTATGGCTATTTTCAGACTCATTTGCGATACACTTTATGCTTTAAATTTTTCTATCTTCCCTTATTTTTTAAGGATTTTTTTATCTTAAAAAGACAATCTGCTATTTCTTTTTTTTTAAATTTCAATCAAAAAAAAAGCCCCGTTTTACACGGGACTTCTATTTGTTTATATATTTAGAATATACTACAACAGTCCCGCACCTCTCTTAAAAAAGAAGTAAAAAAAGAAACCGTTCCAGAAATATTGCTTTGTCATAATTGTTCTAAACTGCTGCTAAAGTAATACATATATTCAAAATTCAAAATATACTACAATCTTTTTTTTAATGTTTTTATTTTTTAAACAAAACTTACGAATAATTTTAATAATTAAACATTTTATTGCGAATTGCATACTAAAACAAGTTTCAACAAAACAAAAAAGGCTCCTTAAAAGGAGCCTTTAATTATTTATTATGCTGCCTACTTTTTATTAAAATAGTAGCTATATTCTTCAACTTCACCTTCAAAAGAATCAGAAATTTTAAGTATAAATGTACTAGCCGTAAGCTCTATTTGCCCGCTAAACACTAATTCTCCTTCTTCTTCGGTATATGTTTCAATTTCGCCTCCTTCATTATATGAATATTCAAATTCTACTAAAGTTAATTCACCCTTTTCTTCATTATAAGCCCAATTACCTTTTGAAGTATATACAGATTCGTACTCACTTGAAACTAACTCACAACTTGCTTGTGACGCTTCATAATCGTAATCAGAATAGCTACTATTTTCAGTATAAGAGTACGTTCCATTACTATTAAAAGTCATATCTAAACCATTAATGGTGTAACAATAAGAACTTTCAACTTCTTTAGAGGTGCCATTATCACAATATAAATCAAAGGTATATGCTTCACAAGAAGGCTCATTTACTTTTATTGTTTCTCCTTCAGAAACTTCTTTTACATACTCCCAATCGGCAACAAGATTAATATTACCACCCCAAGATTCAACAGTTACACAAACCTCTTGTGGCTGACTGATATTACCTTGATTATCGTAAATACAAATAACATAGCAAAAAGTACCTGCAGGGATCGCTGCTGAAAATCCAACATTGATTTCGGTGTTTTCATCTTTTCGAGTTGTAGAATTATCTTTTGCTAAAAAGTTCTTTCTTTTGTTTTGAGCTATTTTACCACTGTACGAATTGGTTGCACTTAATGGCACATCAAAATATGAAGAAGCCATTCCGTTGCCATCTTTTAATTGAATATATGCTCCTGCAAATTCCACTGGCGCTTCAAAAATAATATCAAAGCCACTTTTCTGAAAAGCTGTTTGGGTTGAGTAATCAAGACTAAAAGCCAAATTTCCTGTTGGAACAGGGCTACCTGTTACTTTTTGCGCACCATCAATGGTAATGCCCGCAGTCGCAGCGTTGATCTCGATTTGCTCGTCTTCAATTAAGTTAACACCTTCTGGATCAATATCTTTTGAAAGTGAAGAACTTTCATCTTTGGAACATGAAAATACTCCGAAAGCAAGTAGACATAAGACTAGAAAATTTGATTTTCTCATAATTTAAAGTTTATTTTTAAGATTGGTTACGTGAAGTTTATTAATTCACTTTTGAATGAACGGCCTATTTATTTAAATATTGCCAAATACATTGAAAACCTATTTCTTTTCATTAAACCATTTAGGAACTCAAAAATGCATCTATTACTTGATCCAATTCTTCCTGAACATTCGGATTTGTGCAATTAATGAGAACAGATAGCACCATTTTTTCTTCAGGATACACAAAAAAATTAGAATAGCCCCCTACACCATTGCCGATATGCCCGTAAAAGGGTCTTCCTTTCGCATCTTGACTAACCTGCCAGCCCAAACCGTAATAGGTTAATTCATTATTTATAATTTCAGAACTTAAAAACTGATTCTGAGTTGAATCAATTAAAACCTCTTTATTTAAAAAGGCTTGTCCAAAATTGGAAATATCTTGCGCAGTCGATAAATAACCACCTCCAGCAAGTTTAAAAAAATTATTCACAGGAATTGCCTTTCTAAACCCTAGGCTACTTTTAGAATAAAACGTGGTTAGTTGAAGGTTTTTATTTTCTAGCACATCCATCCCTGTCGGACTTGCGGCAAAGGTATTTTCTAAACCTAAAGGATCTAAAACTTTTGTTTTTACATATTCCTCAAAAGGTATTCCGCTAGCCTCTTGCATAGCTAGTGAAATTAAAACCCAATCATAACTATTATAATGGTATCCTGTTCCAGGCTCAAACAACAAAGCATCATCTTTAAAAATACCTATGCTCTCTTTTATTGAATAGGGTTCATTTAAACCATATTCTTTACCCATATACCCTCTAATACCGGCAGTATGACTTGCCAACTGTCTAATAGTAAAATCCCATTCCTTTTTTGGATAGTATGGCACATAGGTATAAAAAGAGGTATCTAAATCTATAATACCCTCATCTACCATTTTTGCAAGCGCAGTTGCTGCTAAAGGTTTAGAAACACTAGCTATTCTAAATACCGATTTTTCTGGGTTAATCTTTATCTTATTTTCAATATCAGCAAAACCATATCCCTTTTTAAAATAAGGCTTGCCATTTTTTAAGACTGAAACAGCTATGCCTGGTACTTTTTTTGACTGTATTAACCGTTGCAATTCACATTCCGCTTTTGCTAAACCTTGCAACTGTTTATCGTTTCCAACAACTCGCTGAAAAGAAAAAAAGTCCTTTAAATATGATAATAATGGTTTCACTTTCAATTTTTAAATATCAATCTACCTTTATAAAGTTCTTCTACTTCCACAGTTGCAGGAGTATTATAACTTATTACATTTCCGGTACTTACAATGGATCCATTTAATGCTTGTTGTGGATTTACCAGCATATCATTAGAACCTCGATGAAATAAATTTACATTTTCTGCCATCAAATTTTCAGCGTCTAGTCTTGAATCTCCTGCCGCAAATGTGATATTTAAATTCTGAGTTGCCCCATTAACTTTAAAAAATGCTATTCCATTCGAGACTATATTTACTGAAGTGTTGTTAACGGTTATATTAAATTCTCCATCGGTTGTTTCAGCCTCTATATCACCAAAACTTTCAGAGAAAAGAGTAAGATCTGGATAACTTAAAATTCCATCACTTTTTATTGGAAAACCTGTACTACTTCGTATTTCGCTAATATTGGGCGAAGTTACATACAATGTTGTTAATCCAAAATCACGAACCAAATTGCAACTATTTTCGTTACGAATTGTTAACCTGTTGTCTAAAACTTCAACAGTAATATCATTTCTAAGATTTTTACCTGTTTCTAAAATCACTTGCTGTTCAACACCTTGTTTCACAACGAGTTTAACGCCTTCAAAAACAGTAATTAAAGAAAAGTTTTTTAACTGCAATTCTTCCTGAATTATTTCCCCAGATTTTTGAAAACAATCGCCCGCATTCTCACTATCGCAACCTAAAAAGATAGTCAGAAAAATAACTAATATGCTTGTTTTCTTTATCATTATAATCGTATTCCTATACCAAATTCAACTGCTTCTGCCTTTGCGCCATGCGATTTTAGACTCAACACGCCATAAACCTTATCTCCAAAATAGCGTTTCATTCCCATTCTATTATACACCCGACCTTCAAAATCATAGGGATAATACACATAATATCCAAGTTGACTTATAACCGACATTTTATTTATAAATAACTCGTGTCCTACAAAAATTCCAACACGCTTATAATCTGTGCTCGCCTCAATATTTCTTTCAGGAAATGCTATAGATTGATACTTAATTTGTTCTTTTAGAAAATTAGATAAAAATACATCTGTACCCAGCTGCAGAGCACTTAAAGTACCTAAGCGTTTGTCTGCATATGCCGAAAAAATGTAAAACGGATATTGGCCAGAATTAATAACATCACTTTCATTAATTCCAGTTCTAAAAGCTAAATTTAATTTTAAAGGTTCCTTTATCTTCTCTTTTTCTGATGCTATATATGAAATTCCTTTTCTACCATCTAAATCATAAACCACACCAGCATTAAATGCAAATGTATTTGTTGATGTATTCGGAGCTTTTACATTGGCGTTTGAATAGTGTATAACTGTAATCCCTGCTTTTAACCCTAAACCTTTAAGAATATTTTCTTTGTGAAGGTTAAGCATTAGATAGGTTGAACTTAAAAAATCTGATCCGAAAGCATTATTTCTAAAGTTCTCTACTTTATCATAAGGATTAGTATTATATGCTATTCCCTGTCCAATTCGGAATTGAATATTCCGTTTTAAGAAATAAAAATTATAATGTGCGTAGAGTCCGTAATTTTGCCCTAAAGTTTCGTTATTAAATTCTTGATATATAAACGAATAGCCTAAATCTGGGTAGTTGTAGCGTTGTTCCCAAGCCTCTAAACCATAAGTTTTACGGTTTAGACTTAAAAGCAATCCACCAGGATGTGAATTTATTAAATGCGTAACATCAGGATTATGGCGCAATATGGTGCCGTAAAACTGATTTGCATCAAGTGTATATCTTTTTTTTTCTTGAGAATCTTGTTGAGAGAAACAAAATGAAGCCAAAAAAACAAAACAAACAGAAAGTTTACTATTCATGTATAGAATTAATGGTTTCAAAAGTAAGAATTCACTAGCAACCGATAATCATGTTTATACGTTAATTAAAAAACTTCTTTTGCAATGGCCTTAATATTATCAGATTTTCCCATGGTGTAATAATGCAAGACAGGAACTCCAGCTGCCTTTAATTCTTTTGATTGTTGAATTGCCCATTCTACACCCACTTGCCTAACCTCCAAATTATTTTTACATGCCTCCACAGCTTCTACCAAATCTTGAGGCAAATCTAAACTGAAAACTTGTGGCAATAATTGCAAATGTCTTTTTACAGCAATAGGCTTTATTCCTGGAATAATTGGCACCTGTATTCCAATAGCTTTTGCGGCCTCCACAAATTCAAAATACTTTTTATTATCAAAAAACATTTGAGTTACTACGTAATCCGCACCAGCATCTACTTTTTCTTTCAGGCGTTTTAAATCAGACATAAAAGAGGGAGCCTCTAAGTGTTTTTCAGGATACCCTGCAACGCCAATGCAAAAATCTGAACGATCTTCACCTTGCACATCATCGTGTAGATACTTCCCCTTATTTAAATTCTGAATCTGAGAAACGAGATCAGTTGCATATACATTCCCGCCTTCCGTTGGCGTGAAATACTTTTCCTCTTTCATAGCATCACCACGTAAGGCCATTACATTGTCAATACCCAAATAATGACAATCAATCAACATATACTCTGTTTCTGCTTTGGTAAAACCTCCACAAATAACATGTGGAATGGTATCCACATTAAATTTATGTTTAATTGATGCACAAATACCTACTGTACCTGGGCGCATACGTGTAATTTTTTTATCATAAAGACCGGCTTTATCAATATAAACATACTCCTCGCGAGAAGTTGTTACATCAATAAATGGCGGATTAAACTCCATTAAAGGATGAATGTTATCATACAATTCTTGAATACTATTACCTTTAACTGGTGGTACAATCTCAAAAGAAAATAAGGTATTTCCTTTAGCGTTTTTTATATGGTCTGTTACTTTCATCGTTGCCTCTCCCCCCGCCCTCTCCAAAGGAAAGGGAGCTTATAACTGGGGTGCTTTTAATTATTAATAAATATCTTCCTTAAATTTTAAAATTTGATTTAAAAATTATAGTAATTTAATCATCAGCTATATTTGTTGCCAACCATTTTGTAGCCTCTTCTAATGGAATTCCTTTTCTCCTAGCGAAATCAGCTACTTGATCTTCTTTTATTTTTCCAAGACCAAAATAACGCGCCTCCGGATTCGCAAAATAATAGCCACTAACACTAGATGCTGGCCACATGGCCAAACTCTCTGTTAACTTTACGCCTATTTTTTCTTCTACACCCAATAACTCCCAAATAGTAAATTTCTCCAAGTGATCTGGGCATGCAGGATAACCAGGTGCAGGACGTATACCTTTGTAGGTTTCATTAATTAATTCTTCATTAGTTAAATTTTCATCTTTAGAATAGCCCCAATGATGTATACGTACTTCTTTATGCAAATATTCGGCATAGGCCTCGGCCAAACGATCGGCTAGTGCTTTTACTAAGATTGAATTATAATCATCTAAATTTTCTTTATAGGCATCTGCCATTTCATCAACACCAAAACCAGTACTCACGCAAAAACAACCAATATAATCTTGGATGCCAGATTCTTTTGGTGCTATAAAATCGGCTAAGGCATAATCGGGCACCCCTTCACGCCTTTGCAATTGCTGGCGCAGGGTTCTAAAAATAAATTCGCTGCCTTCCGATTGTAAAACAATATCATCTTCGTTAATTGTATTTGCAGGAAAAATGCCAAAAATACCTTTTGCTTTTAATCGCTTCTCTTCAAATATTTTCTTCAACATTTTCTGGGCATCTGCATACAACTCAACCGCCTGTTCACCAACTACATCATCCGTAAGAATATCGGGAAATTTACCATGCAACTCCCAACCTCTAAAGAAAGGAGACCAGTCTATATAAGGCACTAACTTTTCTAATGCTAGATCTTCAAAAACCTGAATTCCTAATTGATTTGGTTTAACAATTTCAGCGCTAGCCCAATTAATTTGAAACTTGTTTGCACGAGCTTCAGCAATAGTTTTGTATTCTTTCTTTTTTGTTCTGCTTAAAAACTTATCTCGGAAAGATTCGTAATCGAGTTTTATATTTTTCTTATACGCTAAAGCCGTATCCTTTTGCAATAAATCACCAACAACGGTTACTGCTCGTGATGCATCATTTACATGCACAACTGCTTGACTATATTGTGTATCAATTTTAACCGCAGTATGCGCCTTACTGGTGGTTGCCCCTCCAATTAACAAAGGCACTTTAAAGTTCTGACGTTCCATTTCTTTCGCCAAAAAAACCATTTCATCTAGGGATGGTGTAATTAATCCGCTAAGGCCAATAATATCTACATTATGCTCAATGGCTGCATTAATAATTTTTTCTGGCGGTACCATAACACCAAGGTCTACTATTTCATAATTATTACAAGCAAGAACCACACTCACAATATTTTTACCAATATCATGAACATCTCCTTTAACGGTAGCCATTAATATTTTACCAGCGCCTTTATCATCGCCTACTTGTGGATTAAGGCGTTTTTCTTCTTCAATATAAGGTAAAAGATAGGCGACTGCTTTTTTCATTACTCGAGCAGATTTTACTACTTGTGGCAGAAACATTTTTCCGCTTCCGAATAAATCACCAACCACATTCATTCCTGTCATTAAATGACCTTCAATAACTTCTATAGGTTTATTTACGCTTACACGAGCGGCTTCAATATCTTCTAAAATATACTGATCAATACCTTTTACTAATGCTCGGGTAATACGGTTTTGCAATGGCTCCTCCCTCCATGACAAATCTACTTTACTCTCTTTTGCAGTTCCTACAACAGTTTCAGCAAAATCTAAAAGTCGTTCTGTAGCATCATCTCTTCTGTTAAGAATTACATCTTCAACACGTTCTAATAAATCTATAGGAATATCATCATAAACACCTAATAAACTAGGATTTACAATTCCCATATTCATCCCTGCTTGAATGGCATGATATAAAAACACAGAGTGCATAGCCTCGCGTACGGGATCGTTACCTCTAAAACTAAATGATACGTTACTCACGCCACCACTTACGCTACAATGTGGTAGATTTTCTCTTACCCATTTCGTTGCTTTTATAAAGTCGATGGCATTAAGTTTATGCTCATCCATCCCTGTTGCCACAGGAAATATGTTTAAATCGAATATGATATCTTCGGGCGCAAAGTTTACTTCGTTTACCAAAATATCATATGAGCGTTTTGAAATTTCTAATCTTCGCTCGTAATTATCTGCCTGACCAGTTTCGTCAAATGCCATTACGATTACGGCTGCACCATAACGTTTAATTAATTTTGCTTGATGCTTGAATTGCGCTTCTCCTTCTTTAAGACTAATTGAATTTACTACACATTTACCCTGAACAACTTGTAGTCCTGCCTCAATTATTTCCCATTTTGAACTATCTATCATAATAGGAACTCTAGCAATATCTGGTTCAGCAATTACTAAATTCAGGAACTTTACCATGGCGGCTTTACCATCGATAAGGCCGTCATCCATGTTAATATCAATAATCTGAGCACCACCCTCTACTTGTTCACGTGCAACATCCAAGGCTTCTTCAAATTTTTCCTCTTTTATGAGCCGAAGGAATTTTTTTGAACCAGCTACATTTGTACGTTCTCCAACATTTACAAAATTTGTATTTTCGGAAAGTACCAAAGGTTCAAGACCGCTTAATTTAAGAAAACGCTGTTCGTTATTCGTTATTCGTTGTTCGTTGTTCGTCATACTCGCTTCTGGTAATTAATAAATCCGTTCAACAACTTCTTTACTCTTTCAACTTCATTCAAAATGGCATTAATATCTGATGTAATATATTCTAAATCGTTAGCTAATATTATTTGAGTTTCTAGTTCATACAAGGAACCCCTACTAATATGTAAAAAATGCACTGTTTCTTTGTTTGACTGTCTTCCGCAACCCTCTGCAATATTAGAAGAAACTGAAACTACACACCTCCTTATTTGGGATGTTAGCCCATATTGCTCTTCTTTTGGAAAAGTCTTAGTTAAAACGTAAACAGTTTTAACCAAATTCCGAGCTTGCAACCAAACATCTAACTCTTTATAATCCAAAATTCTATTTCTTTACTTTTAAAACCATTAACGATTAACGAGAAACGATTACCGGCCTTGGTTTTATATTTTTAACAACATTGGCTATAGCCGTAATATGTTCCGGTGTTGTACCACAACAACCGCCAACAATGTTTACCAAACTTTTTTCTACATACTCTTTAATCTGAGCTGCCATTTGCTCCGGAGTTTCATCATAGGCACCAAAGGCATTAGGTAACCCAGCATTTGGATGCGCTGATATAGCAAACTCCGTTTTAGCGGCTAAAACTTCTAAGTGTGGTACTAGTTGTTTAGCCCCTAAAGCACAATTAAACCCAACTGATAATATTGGAATATGTGATATAGATATTAAAAAAGCCTCCGCTGTTTGTCCAGATAATGTTCTGCCAGATGCATCGGTTATGGTGCCACTGACCATAATAGGAATATCTATATTACGTTCTTCTTTAACTTCTTCAATCGCAAAAAGAGCTGCTTTTGCATTTAAGGTATCGAAAATGGTTTCTACCAATAACAAATCTACACCACCTTCTATTAAAGCTTCTACTTGTTGTTTATATGCTATGCGTAATTCATCAAATGAAACGGCTCTAAAACCAGGATCATTTACATCTGGTGACATACTTGCGGTTTTATTTGTTGGCCCAATACTACCTGCAACGAATCTAGGCTTATTTGGCTCTTTCGCCGTGAACTCATCAGCCACTTGCTTGGCAATTCTCGCCGACTCATAGTTTAGTTCGTAAACCAAATCTTCCATGAAGTAATCGGCCATAGCGATTGTTGTTCCTGAAAATGTATTGGTTTCAACTATATCTGCTCCTGCAGCAAAATACTGTCTATGCACATCTGCAATAGCTTCGGGTTGGGTTAAAGACAACAAATCGTTATTCCCTTGCAAAGGATGTTTCCAATCTTTAAAACGCTCTCCACGAAAATCTTCCTCAGTAAATTTGTGACGCTGAAGCATGGTACCCATGGCTCCATCCAACACTAAAATGCGTTCTTTAAGTATGTCTTTTATATTTTTCATTTTCTTGTTTTCGTAAACTATTCTTTTACGCGTTAGGGATAGCAGCGGCATCCTTTTTTACTTGAAAATGTAAAAAAGATACAGCGAATAGCCCGGTCATTTGTTTTTCACAAATGAAACGCTATATAAATTAAATATCAAGTAAAGTAAAAACTGAGACGAAATGTTTAGCTTTTGTTATCTATTTCAAAATATTAGATTCTGAATAGAACTTAGCACCTTCTTTTTAAGCGAATTCACTTTTAAAAGGGTTGCCAAGGCTTCATTGGGTCTAGTCCCTCCACCTTTCTTGATAACTGTTTTTCAATGTTGCAATGAACTAATTACAGATTGCAAAGAAACGCCACTGTACAATTAAAAGCAAATAATCTATACAATAAAAGCCTTCGAACAGTATTTGTAAGAAGGCTTTAAAAATTAGTCTTTAGTAAATTTATGCTAGTATACTTTGCACTACTTCTTTTTTAGCTTCTTTCTTAGATCCGTCAAAACCTTCAACCCCTCCTACGGTGGTGTATTTCATTACATATCGTTTCCCAGGGTTTATAATTTGATAAGCAAACTGACACATGACAGCGGCCTCGTGAAAACCAGAAAGTATTAATTTCAACTTGCCTTCGTACGTATTAACATCACCTATAGCAAATACTCCAGGAATATTGGTTTGATAATCTTTAGCGTTATTTACTTTAATAGCATTTTTTTCTATTTCTAATCCCCAATCACCTATGGGACCCAATTTTGGAGATAAACCAAAAAGAGGAATAAAATTGTCTACCTCTAAAATGGTTTCACCTTTTTCCTGATCATTATGCTTTATCGTAACAGCATTCAATTTTTCTTCACCTGAAATTGCAACCACTTCGGCTTCTGTATATAATTGAATTTTGCCCAATTTTGCTAATTCCGCAGCTTTTTCAACAGAATCTAAAGCTCCTCTAAACTCATTTCGTCTATGTACCAATGATACTTCTGAAGCCACATCTGCTAAGAAAATTGCCCAATCTAATGCAGAATCTCCACCGCCAGCAATTACCACTTTTTTATTGCGATATACCTCTGGATCTTTAATAAAATAGTTAACCCCTTTGTCTTCAAAATTTACAATATTAGGAATCAGTGGTTTTCTAGGCTCAAAAGAACCCAATCCGCCTGCAATTACAACAACTGGCGCATGATGTTTTGTGCCTTTATTTGTAGTAATAATAAAAGACCCATCTTCTTGTTTATCTAATGTTTCTGCACGTTCTCCTAAAGTAAAACCTGCTTCAAAAGGTTTTATTTGCTCCATTAAGTTATCCACTAAATGTCCGGCTAAAATCTCTGGAAATGCAGGAATATCGTAAATAGGTTTCTTTGGATATATTTCTGAACACTGTCCACCTGGTTGTGGTAGTGCATCTATTAAATGGCATTTTAATTTTAATAATCCTGCTTCAAAAACGGTAAACAACCCTGTTGGTCCCGCTCCTATAATTAAGATGTCTGTTTTTATCATTTCTACTAATTCAAAAAAAATTCATGTTTGTTGGAAAAATTCGTCACTTATGATTAAACTCCCAATTCTTCTACTTTTATATTTGATAAGACGGCACTTTCAAGCGCTGCCCTATGATTAACAACCTCTCCAATAATTATAATTGCTGGGTTCGTTAATTGTTGTTTTTCAACTTCTACATTAATAGTCGAAATAGTTGCAATTCCTATCTTTTCGTCTTCCCTTGTTCCATTTTGGATAATAGCAATTGGCGTTTCTGATTTTCCTTCTTTCTGAAATAAATCTACAATCGCTGCTAATTTGGACATTCCCATTAAAATTACAACAGTGGCATTTGATTTTGCTGCCAAAGCAACATCTGATGATAATTTATGATCCTTGGTTGTTCCTGTAATTACCCAAAAACTCTCCGCTGCACCTCTTTTAGTTACTGGAATATTCTGCGAGGCAGGCACGGCTATTGATGATGAAATACCTGGCACCATTGCTACCTCTAAACCATGCTGTGCTGCATACTCCATTTCTTCAGCTCCACGACCAAAAATAAATGGATCGCCACCCTTTAAACGCACTACATGTTGATTTTGACCACGTTGTACAATTAATTCGTTTATCTGATCTTGCTGATACGTATAACAACCTTTTCTTTTTCCAACAAAAATTAATTCAGCACTGCCAGCATACTTTAGCAACTCGGTATTCACCAAGGCATCATACAGTACAACATCCGCAGATTTTAAAGCATTTATTGCTTTAACTGTTATTAATTCTGGATCTCCTGGACCAGCACCAATGACGGTAAGTAAGCCTTTTGTATTTTTACTTGTTAGTTTCATTGGACTATACTTCTGCGAGTTCTGCTTGTCTAAAAATTTGAACTTTTTTCAAGAATTCTTTTGTATCCTT
The DNA here is from genome assembly GCF_900176415.1 of Cellulophaga tyrosinoxydans. Taxonomy (GTDB): domain Bacteria; phylum Bacteroidota; class Bacteroidia; order Flavobacteriales; family Flavobacteriaceae; genus Cellulophaga; species Cellulophaga tyrosinoxydans. The sequence goes on from NZ_FWXO01000001.1 coordinate 217,913, forward strand.
CAAATATTGCGTTGCAAATTCCTGAGTTGGTTCGTTTTTATTTATTTGAAGGATTAAATTTTCAAATCCGCCAACAAGTGATATTCTTTCACTGGCCACAAATTTTTCATCAAAATCCTTTATAATACTAATATGTGTATTTGTTTTTACGTTTTCAGCAGTAAGTAAAGCTTTTGCTGTATTCACCATTGAGGCATACGAATGAAAAATACTTGCTGCCCATTTTCCATTTTCTAAAGTAGCTTCTGCATTCTGAATTTTTTCTTCGCTTTCTAACAATAAAGTAGCAATTAAATCTATCACCACACCAGCACATTCACCAACACCAATAGCTTGTACATATTCTTCGGAATTACCCCAATCGATAAAATCTTCAGGTGTTAAATTTTCAACATCTGTTAAATGTTTTAAAAGATCATAAAAATACATTTGCTCCTTCTCTGCATAGTAGTCTGGAAATGATAATCCGTTTCCGTTAGCATCAAAATCATTCAAAATGATACGTAATGCCTCAGGACCTCTTTTACTGGGTATTTTTACCACTTTATCTGCAAACCTACCTTCGCCATTTCCAATATTTCCACCACCTAAAAGCACTTGTAAAGCAGGAGCAACTAATTTTGCTTTTGTACGCACTGACATACCTTGAAAACCAATATTTGCCATGTTGTGCTGTCCACAAGCGTTCATACATCCGCTAATTTTAATAACCACATCTGGATTATTAATATAGTCTGGATACTCCACTTTCATTACCCGTTCTAACTCTGCCGCAATACCTGTACTACTTGCAATACCCAAATTACATGTATCTGTTCCAGGACATGCTGTTATATCTATTCCTTTATTGTAACCCGCTTCTGTGAAACCTAATTTTTCTAATTCTGTGTAGAAAAAAGGTATGGATTCTACTTTTACATATGGAATTATTATGTTCTGACGTAGTGAAAGTCTTATTTCACTAGCCGCATATTTCTCTACTAAATCAGCCAAAGCACGTGCTTCTTTTAAATAAAAATCACCTAACAATACTTTAATACCTATAGCAACATAACCTTCTTGTTTTTGAGGAATTATGTTGGTAGATTTCCAATTTTCGAAAGCTTTTTGATCTTTTATCTCAACTTCTGGAACAACTGCACCTGCAATCCTTGGTTTTGGATAAGCAGCTGCATCAATAGGGAATGTTTTTACTGGAATTGCTATTTGTTCTTCTTCTAACAAAGCTTTGAAACCCTCTAATCCTAAATCTTTTAATAAGAATTTTAGTCGTGCTTTTGCTCTACTTTTACGCTCTCCGTATCTATCAAAAACACGTACAACGCCTTCCATTAAAGGAATTATTTTATCAGCAGGCAAGAAAGAATACAATTCATCTGCATGACGTGGTTGAGAACCTAATCCACCACCCAACATTACTTTAAAGCCTATTATTCCATTTTCTATTTTAGCAATAAAACCTAAATCGTGCATATAAGAAAGTCCTGTATCTGCATCACTAGAAGAAAAAGAAACTTTAAACTTACGACCCAACTCTTGGCTAATTGGATTTCTTAAAAAATACTGAAACAGTGCGTGTGCGTAAGGAGAAACATCAAAAGGTTCATCTACATCTATTCCCGCAGTTTCACTAGCCGTAACATTACGTACCGTATTACCACAAGCTTCACGAAGCGTAATATCTGATTGCTCTAATTCTGCCCATAATTCTGGAGTTCTATTCAAGTCTACAAAGTGAATTTGAATATCTTGACGGGTAGTAATATGCAAACGTCCAATGGAATATTCCTCAGAAACATCAGAAATTCTTCTAAGCTGTTCAGACGAAACTTTACCATAAGGCAACTTAATACGTATCATTTGAACGCCTTCTTGGCGCTGTCCATAAACCCCACGTGCTAAACGTAAGCTTCGAAACTTTTCTTCATCTATTTTTCCATTGTGAAACATTTCGATTTTGTTCGCTAAATCGATAATATCTTTTTCTACAATTGGATTTTCTATTTCTGTTCTAAAACTCTGCATAAAGTAGCCCCTCCTAACCTTCCCAAGGGGAAGGAATTCTTACTTGGGCTAGTAAGAATATTGTTGTTTAATAAATTCATAATCCACCATTTTGTGGATTAAGTAGCTTAGTTTATTGAATAAACCCAGCACCTACTGTATTATTGGTCTTTGTATCAATTAGGATAAAAGAGCCATTAGTTCGGTGTTTTTTAAAGGCATCAAAGAAAATTGGTTTATTTAATTTGAAGGTTACCTCAGCAATATCATTCATTCCTAAAGCTTTAACATCAGTATCTATACCTGAATAATCCGGATTTATTTTATGATTTATAGCTTCAACTTTTGCTAATACTTTATTTACACCGTGTTGTACTACATATTTATTTCCTGGCTCTAATTTTTCAGAATCCATCCAAGAAATATTAGCTGTAAATTGCTTATCAATAGTAGGTAAATCACCCACTTTTACAATCATATCACCTCTACTCACATTAATTTCATCTTCTAAGGTAATGGTGACTGAAGAACGTCTGGAAGCCGTTTGGTACTTTTTATCGTAGAAATAAATTTCTTTAATTCTTGATTTAGTTTGTGATGGCAAAGCAACAACTTCATCACCTACACTTAATTCGCCACCGTAAACTTTACCAGCAAATCCTCTAAAATCGTGAAAGTCTTCTGTTTTTGGTCTAATTACATATTGTACAGGAAAACGTGGCGTTCCGGTATTGTAGATATCTTTTTTATCTAAATCTTCTAAATGTTCCAACAAAGTCTGACCTGAATACCAAGGTGTATTTTCAGATTTATTCACCACATTATCTCCTTTTAAAGCACTAACAGGAATAAAAGTAATATGCTGATCTTGGTAATCTCTTTTTGCCATTAAGGTTGAAAAATCTGCTTTAATCTCGTTATATCTCTCCTCAGAAAAATCAACCAAATCCATTTTATTTATGGCAACAATAACATCTTTTACACGAAGTAAATTATTAATAAAAAAATGACGATTTGTTTGCTCAATAACACCTTTACGTGCATCTATTAAAATAATAGCCGCCTGTGAGGTTGATGCCCCTGTAACCATGTTTCTGGTATACTCCACATGACCTGGAGTATCTGCAATAATGTAGCTTTTCTTAGCTGTAGAAAAATAAATATGCGCAACATCTATTGTAATACCTTGTTCACGTTCAGCCACAAGACCATCTGTAGCAAGTGAAAAATCTAAATAATCGTAGCCTTTTTGCTTACTGGTTTTTTCGATAGCTTCAAGCTTATCACTTGTCAAAGATTTTGTGTCATACAGAATTCTACCTATCAAGGTGCTTTTTCCGTCATCTACACTACCTGCTGTTGCTATTTTTAGTACTTCCATTTTAAAATTCGTTGTTCGTTGCTGGTTGTTTGTTGATGGTTCTTTTTATCTCCACCTAAACAGCCTAAAAATTTTGTTCGTTTATATGAGTTATTTTTTATTGAAATTGCTAACAACTAGCAATCCAAAACCAACAACTACTAGAAATATCCTTGTTGTTTTCTTTTTTCCATGGCTGCTTCAGAACGCTTATCGTCTATTCGAGCACCTCTCTCAGAAATAGAAGAGTCTCTAATTTCTTGAACTACAGAAGCAATATCTGCAGCATCGGAAAATACAGCTGCTGTACAACTCATATCCCCAACGGTTCTAAAACGAACCATTCTTTCGATCACTTCTTCATCTTCTTCCTGATACACATAATCTGAATGCGACCAAATAAGTCCGTCTCTTAAAAATATTTTTCTTTTGTGTGCGAAGTAAATAGAAGGAATTTCAATCTTTTCTTTTTCAATATAAGACCACACATCTAGTTCTGTCCAGTTAGATATAGGAAAACAACGTACGTTTTGACCTAGTTCTATTTGCCCATTTAACATATCGAAAAGTTCAGGACGTTGTTTCTTTTCATCCCACTGACCAAAATCGTCACGAACCGAGAAAATACGTTCCTTAGCTCTAGCCTTTTCTTCATCTCTACGCGCACCACCAATACAAGCATCGAACTTAAATTCCTCAATGGCATCCAAAAGTGTTGTAGTTTGCAATGAGTTTCTACTAGAATATCTACCTGACTCTTCTTTTACTTTTCCTTGATCAATAGAATCTTGCACATTTCGTACAATTAGTTCTAAGCCTAACTCTTTTACTAATTTGTCTCTGAATTCAATAGTTTCAGGAAAGTTATGACCGGTATCAATATGCATTAATGGAAAAGGAATTTTTGCTGGCCAAAATGCTTTTTGTGCCAAACGCACTAAGGTTATAGAATCTTTACCACCAGAGAATAACAATACTGGCTTTTCAAATTGGGCAGCCACTTCTCTGATAATGTAAATTGCTTCGCTCTCTAAAGGATTTATATGTGATGTATCTTTCATTATAAAATTCAAATTCAAAAAATTAAGTTTAAGCTCAATATATACTGGTCTTTAAACTGATATGATTAGGTATGTAATCCACATTCACGGTTTTCTAAAACCTTAGTTGGATCAAAATATTTATGTTCGTTAGGCAAATTGTGACTGTCTAAATAAGCATCTAATTGCGCATCTGTCCAATGATAAAAAGGACTAACCTTTATAACACCATCTTTACTTAAACTCAAAATATCAATCTCATCACGAAACGCAGTTTGCCCTTTTCTTAAATTAGTAAACCAAACATCAGGTTTAAATTCTTCCATTGCTCTTCGGAATGGCTCCAATTTAACTTGCTCCGTAAATAATTTATGTTTTGGATCGTCGATACCAGGAATTCCCATTACTACATCTCGATGTGCAGTAGTTTGTTTAGGAACGTACAATTTTATATTTAGGTTTAATTTTTCAATTACCTCTTCGGCATGTCTATAAGTATTCGGCGTATTGTACCCTGTATCACACCATATTACAGGAATATCATTTTTTATATCAGAAACAGCATGCAAAATAGCAACTTCATAGGGACGAAAATTTGTAGTAACGACAGCATTTTCTGCAAATTGAATAGCCCAATAAATTATTTCAACAGGAGGTATTCCTTTTAATTGCAAACTTAAATCCTTTAATTGTTTCTCTGTAAATTTCATTTTTCAGCTATTTTCTATTTTCCCCAGTTTATATTATTCCAAATTCTTTCGTGAAAGAAATACAGTAGCATTTTGGTAAACAATTCAACAAAACCTATAGACAAGGCAACCTTTAATTCTCCAGTTACAATCCAAGAGATTAGCATGGTATCTAATGTGCCAATAATTCTCCAACTAATAGATTTTACAATACTACGTAAGGGTTTTTCAGATTTTTTATCCTTTTTGTAGTTTGTTTTCTCTGCGTTCTTATCTAAAATCAATTGTTCAGCAATCATGTTAAACATTTATATTAATACCCTATAGATTTAATAGAGTATGCAAAAATAAAAACTATTTTGAATCTACATAGGCAAAAGCTAAATAATTTTAGACATACCCTATAGTTTTAATAGATTACTAAAAAAATAATACGAAACTTATTAATTTGATAATGCTTAGAAAAATTTTAAGCTATTAAATCGGCAAGTGAAGTATTTCGGTATACTTCTAAATTACTATCACGAACTTGAAGCATAAGTTTGTGCACTCCACATGTAGCTTCATCAGGACAATCGCTGCATTTTTCATAAAAGTTTAAACTTACACAAGGTACCATCGAAATTGGTCCTTCTAGTACGCGCATTACAGCAGTCATTTGTATTTCGGCAGGATCTTTTATTAAATAATATCCGCCTCCTTTTCCTTTTTTACTACCTAAAAAACCAGTTTTACGCAAAGACAATAATATAGTTTCTAAAAACTTCTGAGAGATGTTTTCTGCATTCGCTATTTCGGCTATTTGTACTGGCGCCTTATCTTTTTGTTGCGCCAAAAATGTTAGTGCCTTAAGTCCGTATTTTGTCTTTTTTGATAGCATAAAACGAAGATAATCAAAAATAGTAATTCTTCTATAAAAGAAGAACCTCCATTAGTATTATAATATTTTTATGCTAATGCTTGCTTTATATCCGATATAATATCATCAATATGTTCCAATCCTACAGAAACACGTACAGTTCCATCTGTAATATTTACAGCCTCCCTTTCGACAGTAGATAATTTACTATGGGTAGTCGAAGCTGGATGGGTAACAATACTTCTTGAGTCTCCCAAATTGGCAGAAAGAGACAATAATTTAATGCCATCGAAAAATTTACGCCCAGCGTCTAAGCCGCCTTTTACCTCAAAAGCAACTATAGTCCCTCCCGCTTTCATTTGCTTTTTAGCAACCTCATACATGGGGTGCGATTGTAAAAAAGGATACTTCACCCAATTTACTTTAGGATGACTTTCTAAAAACTCCGCCAATTTTAAGGCATTTTCACAATGACGGTCTACACGAACTGCCAGCGTTTCCAAGCTTTTTGAAATTACCCATGCATTAAAAGGAGATAATGCTGGACCAGTAATGCGTGAAAAACGATAAACTTTATCAATCAACTCAGCGCTGCCTACTGTTATTCCAGCTAAGACACGGCCTTGACCATCCATTAATTTTGTTCCAGAATGTATTACTAAATCTGCTCCAAATTTTATGGGTTGTTGCAAATATGGGGTAGCAAAACAATTATCTATAATAAGTAATAAATTATGCTTTTTTGCAATTTTACCCAATGCTTCTAAATCTAAAATATCCACACCTGGATTAGTAGGCGATTCGGCATATATAAATTTAGTCGTAGGTTTAACCAATGCATCGATTGCCTCCAAATCATCAATCTCAAAATAGTCCGATGTAATGTTCCATTTTGGAAGAAAGTTCATAAATAGGCTATGGGTAGAACCAAAAATATTACGCGCAGAGATTACATGATCTCCACTATTTAACAAGGCTGCAAAAGTTGAAAATACAGCAGCCATGCCCGATGCAAAAGCGAAACCTGCCTCCGCCCCTTCCATTTGGCATACCTTCTCTATAAATTCGTTAGTATTTGGGTTGGAGTAACGAGAATATATATTACGGTCTTTTTCTTCACTAAAAGACGCACGCATATCTTCTGCATCATCAAAAACAAAACTTGAAGTTACATACATTGGTGTTGAGTGCTCCAAAAATTGGGTACGCTCCGTTTGTGTTCTTATTGCTTCTGTTTCGAATTTTTTCTTATTCTCCATTATCTAATTCTTCTCTATTATTCTTAATATATCACCAAAAACTCCTCGTGCTGTTACTGCCGCTCCAGCACCTGCTCCCTGAATAACCAATGGATTTTCACCATAAGATTCTGTATATATCTCGATGATTGAATCTGATCCTTTTACCTGCCCAAGTGCACTTGCTTTTGGAACTGATATCAACTTTACCTCTAAATTACCCTTTTCTTTTTGCAAATCGCCAGACAAATCGCCTACATAACGTAAAACATGATCTGGCTTTTGTTCTTTCTTTATTTTATCAAAAACTGCATCCATGGATTCTAAGCGGCTATTAAACTCATTTACTTCCACATTTTGCAAAGCTTCTGGAATTAAATTTTGAATATTTATATCAGCAAATTCATTACTCAAATCTAACTCTCTAGCCAAAATTAATAATTTACGCCCTACATCATTTCCTGATAAATCTTCACGTGCATCTGGCTCCGTATAACCTTTGTTTATAGCCTCTTTTAAGATTGATGAAAAAGACTGTTCAGATTCGGAAAACGTATTGAAAATATAACTTAACGACCCAGAGAATACACCTTTTATTCTTGTGATATTCTCACCCGATAAATGCAATAATTTTATGGTATCTATCAATGGCAATCCAGCGCCAACATTAGTTTCATACAAATATTGTTTCTGACTCTTATTAAGTTGTTTTCTTAAGTCTTGATAAAAACTAAAACTTAAGGTGTTTGCAATTTTATTTGAGGATACCAAATCAAATCCGTTTTCTATTAGTTTCGTATACGATTCCACAAACGTTTTACTTGCCGTATTATCAACTGCTATTAAATTTTCTAAATGATGCTCCTTAGCAAAATCGAAGACAGCATCTAAGGTAAAGGCAACTCCGTTTTTATCAAGATCTGATTTCCAATTTTTAGTAATCCCTTTTTTATTCAGAAGGACTTTTTTAGAATTGGCAACGGCAAAAACATTTAACTGAATTCCTTTACGTTCCTCAATATTTTTCGCTGATTTTAAAATTTGATCTATTAAGGTTCCACCTACATTTCCATGACCAAATAGTGCAATATTTACTTTTTTACTGATTCCGAAAACCTGTCCGTGCATTACATTTAATGCCTTATACAAATCTTTTCTCCTAACCACTAAACTTACATTCTTACCTGTAACTGTGTTATTAAACAATAAGGGAACAATCTGATTTTTAATCAATTCATTAAAAGGCTTATGAAAAGAACTTAAATCTTGACCCACAATTGAAATTACAGAAACATCTGTAGTTACCGTAATCATATTTACGTCTTTAGTTTCAAAGTCTGAACTAAATTCTTCAATCAATACCTCTTTCGCTTTTTGTGCTTTATCTGCATCTACCACAAATCCGAGTCCACGTTCCGAAGATCCTTGCGATATAATATTTACACTAATATTATTTGCACTGAGCGTTTTAAAAACGCGCGCATCCACACCCACTTTACCTAATAATCCACGACCTTCAAAGTTCACTAGTGCCACATTCTCTATAACAGATAAAGATTTGATTCCTTCTTTATTGGTTTTGGCGCTAATTAAAGTCCCTTCATTATCATCTTTAAAAGTATTCAATATTCTTAGTGGAATATTTTTTTCTATTAATGGAATTATAGTTTTTGCATGTAAAATAGTAGCTCCAAAATTAGCAAGTTCGTTTGCCTCACCATATGATAGTTCGGCTATGCGTTTGGCATCGGCAACATAATCAGGATTTGCCGTAAAAATACCGTCTACATGTGTATAATTCTGCAACTCTGCTGCATCTAAAAAATTGGCAATTAATGCCGCGGAGTAATTACTTCCATTTCTACCGAGAGTAGTGGTTTCATTATCGCGATTTGATGCAATAAATCCTGTTATTATTGGAACAACATCAGTGGCTAATTTAGATATTTCTAATAACACATTCTCTTTTGATATCGCTTCTAAAACTTTAGCATCACCAAAATTTGCATCGGTTTTTATAAGATCTCTAGAATCGATTAATTTGGCTTTAATACCTTTTTCATTCAACAGCTTAGTAATAACCTTTCCCGAAATTAATTCGCCATAAGCTAAAACTTGATCCTTTATTTTTTCAGAATAGTCTCCCAATAGCGAAACGCCTTCGAACAACTTGTTTAATTCAGAAAACTCCTTGGACAAATCAAACGTAAAATCTGACTTCTGATAGGTTTTAAACGACTCGAAATCTTTTGAATACTCTTTGCCTTTTGCAGCCTTTTTAAGTAGCGATTCTAACTGATCTGTAGCTTTATCCCTTGCAGAAAGAACCACGCCAATATTTTCTCCATTAGCAACTTTAGACAAAATTATTTCTAATACACGTTGTAAACCTTCACCATTTGCTAATGATTTTCCGCCGAATTTTAATATTTTAATTCGCTGACTTTTACCCTGTTGATCAAATATTCCTTTTAACAATTGTTCCATTTGCTGAAACTCTATTAAAAAAGCATCATGACCATGTAGTGATCTTATTTCACCATAAGTAACATTACTGTTTACTTGTGCAATTTGTTTAAACGTGTCTTTATTCTCTTTGGCCGTAAAAAACAAATCAGAATCTACTCCTATAATATGAATATTTGTAGCACTCTTTTCTATGACACTAAAAGCATCTTTATTTGTGCGCGTAATATCGATTGTTTTTAATAGTTGATTCATTAGCTTATAAGCAGACAACTGAAAACGTTCTTGGAGTTTAGTACCATGATGCGTTAACCAACTTTCTACATTAAAAACCTGGAGTTCCTCATTTGTACTACGTTTAAAACGCTCTTTAAAAGATTCTGGCGTACGGTAGCATAACATGGCATGCATACGTGCATCATGAACGGGTTGATTGGAATTTACCAAAAACTGTTCTTGAATCTGACAATTTGCAATTAACCAATCTGTAGATTTCCAATCGCTCGCAACAGGAATTAAATTTTCGGTAAGATTAGGCTTTAACGCTACCATTTCCCAAGCTATACCACCTCCCATAGACCCTCCAATCAATGCAAAAAGTTGATGTATTTTAAGTGCTTCAAGTCCAAGTAAAAATATCTTAGCAATATCTTGAGCAACAAAATCTTTGTAATTTTCAATTAAAAACCCGTCGTAACCATTACCAGGAACATTAAATACTATGATGGTATATTTTTTTGTATCAATACATTTTCCAATTCCAATTAATGCAGACCACCACCCATTCTCACCTGCCACATCAGAATTTCCGGTAAGCGCATGGTTTACCAAAACTATAGGTGCGCTATGTAATTCTGGTCCAAAAACTTGATATGATAGAGGTATATCTTGTGTTGTGCCGCCAAAATTGGTGTACTTATCTATTTTTAAATGATGTAGCATAATTATTTATTTAATCAACGAGGTTTAGAACTACTCCCTAACTTAATGAACTAGTATTTTTAATTTCAATTAAAGTGCTGCAAAAGCTTGTGATAAATCTGCTTTTAAATCTTCAATAGCCTCTAATCCAACAGATAATCGTATTAAATCTTGCGGTACTCCAGCAGCTGCTTGTTGCTCTGCTGTTAATTGTTGGTGTGTTGTTGATGCTGGGTGAATAATTAATGATTTTGTATCTCCAATATTCGCTAATAAAGAAAATATTTTAGTTGCATCAGTAACTTTCTGAGCAGCTTCAAATCCACCTTTTATTCCAAAAGTTACAATTCCACTTTGACCTTTAGGTAAATATTCTTGAGCTAAATTATAATATTTACTACTTTTTAATCCAGGATAGTTAACCCAAGCAACTTCTTCTCTACTTTCTAACCAAGTTGCCAATTCCAATGCATTTGCACTATGTTGTTTTATACGGACTGGCAATGTTTCTAAACCTTGAATAATTTGGAATGCGTTAAACGGACTTAAAGCCCCTCCGAAATCACGTAAGCCCTCTAAAATTAATTTAAAAGTAAAAGCTGCAGCGCCTAAAGCTTCACTGTAAACTAAACCATGATATCCTGCTGATGGTTCTGTAAATTCAGGGAATTTGCCATTGGTCCAATCAAAAGTTCCTGCATCGATAATAGCACCACCTAATGATGTTCCTTGACCTCCAATATATTTAGTAAGCGAATGTATAACCAAGTTTGCTCCATGTTCAATTGGATTTAATAGTGCTGGTGATGCCACTGTATTATCTACTATAAACGGCACTTGAGCAGCCTTTGCTTGTTTGGCAATTGCCTTCAAGTCTAATACATCGAGTTTTGGATTTCCTAAAGATTCTACAAATATAGCTCTTGTATTATCCTGTACGGCTTTTCCAAAATTTTCCGGATTGGATGCATCTACGAAAGTGGTTGTAATACCCAATCGAGGCAAAGTAACATTCAATAAATTAAAAGTACCACCATACAAACTGCTTGATGCAACTATATGATCGCCTGCTTTTAACAATGTTAACAAACCTGTAGAAATTGCTGCCGTACCGGAAGCAAAAACAACAGCTCCAATTCCGCCTTCTACAGCCGCTAACCTATCTTGTAAAATCTGATTTGTTGGATTATTTAATCGAGTATAAATAAATCCTAATTCACCTAAAGAAAATAATTTTGCGGCATGATCAGTATCTCTAAAAACATATGACGATGTTTGATAGATAGGTACTGCTCTTGTTCCTCCTGTTTGCGTAGTGTCATGCCCTGCATGTAAAGCGTTGGTTGCTAATTTGTGATCACTCATGATTCTTTGTTTTTTTAAATTAATTAATAAAATAAAAAGCCAAACTCTAAATAAGACCTGAGTCTTGGTTAGATAAAAATCAAAAAGTTATTAAGAAGAAATTTTCAACTGCTTTTTAAAGCAATTGATTTTTTCGTTATCTGCCGCCAATGCATAAAGCACATTTGGTAGAATTTAGCACCTTCATTGCATTGCGCAAAGGGTTGCTAAGGTTTCAAAGGGTCTATTCCCTCCACCTTTCTTGATAACTATTCAATACGTGTTTGAACTTACGAGCTGCAAATTAAAGTCAGAAAGTTTTAAAATCCTAATGATTTTTAGATATTTTCACAAATCCTATCATTTTAGTGGGATAAGACACTGAACTCAATACTCGAGTCTGTAAAAACAGTATGCGTTTGTGTTTTGAAATCACTTTCATCTGCCTTAAAAATATTATCTACATAAGTCTGCGGATTTAAATCTATCAAAGGAAACCATGTACTTTGAACCTGAATCTGAAGTTTATGCCCTTTTTTTATGGTATGAAAAACATCTTGCAGTTTAATATTAACATCCGTTTTTTTATTCGAAACAAAAGGCTCTGGTTTTTCAAAACTATTTCTAAATCTACCCCTAAGCACCTCAGACCTAACCATTAAATGATAGTTACTCATTTTTAAATGATCTTGCATTTCTTCATTGTTTTCGGCATCGGCAGGGTGCACATCTATAACTTTAACAATCCAATCTGCAGCAGTACCTGTTGTTGCTACTTTTAATTTTGCTAAGATATCCCCAGCTAAAGTAAAATCTTCTTCCATAACTTCTGTTTCAAAAACCAAAACATCGGAACGACGCGCTGCGAATCGTTGGTCATCTGTCATGTATTTTCTTGGGGTAAAAACCGTTTTTATATCTTCAGAATAGGGCACAGGCTTTTTAATATCACTAATAAATTTGATCCCTGAAACATTCTTTTTTTCTGTTGTTAGTTCTTGATTTTCAGACAAAAACATATCTTTTTTCACCACCCCTTTTGGTGGCCAAGTTTCATATTGTTTCCATTCTTTCCGCCCAGTATCAAAAACGTAAGCTTCTGGCAATCCACTATTTTTGTCACCCTTGCCTTTTAAAAAATGATTAAAGAATTTTGTTTCGATGTTTTGTTGAAAAAACTCCGAAATAGAATCGCCAAAATAGTAATTACCAACTACAGACCTGCCATTTCTTTTTGCCCATTTACCATGATCCCAAGGTCCAAAAACTATGGTATTGTAATTATCTTTATTATACTTTTCTATGTTTTTATAGGTTTCTAAGGGTCCATATAAATCTTCTGCGTCAAACCAACCACCCACAACCATAGTAGCCACATGCGATTTTACATTTTTAAGATGTTGAATAATACCCCTACTTTGCCAAAGTTCATCGTAGTTTGGATGTTCTTTTAGTTCATTCCAAAAATAATCATCCGTTTGACCATCTGGTGACATCGACATTTCATCTTTTAAATTATACTCAAAAAATTCATTTAAATTTTTCAGTGGCCCTTTGTCAAGAAAAAACTGGTATTGATCTTCCGTAGGCAATTCAGGTAACTTATACCATGCCGTATCAATTGGTTTATCCCCATTTGGCCTTGGTGTTCCGAATAAGGAAGTCGCCCTAAAATAACTCAACAAATAAGCTCCATTATGATGAAAATCATCGAAAAAGAAATCGCCAATACTGGCTTGCGGTGATGCCGCTTTCAAAGCTGGATGCGCGTCTACAGTAGCGTAAGTAGAATAAAAACCAGGGTATGATATACCCCAAATACCAACATTACCATTATTATTTTCTACATTATTCACCAACCACTCAATGGTATCATAAGTATCCGAACTTTCGTCTATATCTTTTTCTGAAGTTTTATTTGGAATATAAGCTCTCATATTCTCATAATGCCCTTCACTTAACCAACGCCCACGAACATCTTGATAAACAACTATATATCCTTCTTGCATCATGTGAATATTTGGACCTATACTTTCCTTAAATTTGCCTTCACCATAAGGACTAGAGCTATATGGTGTGCGTTGCATTACTATAGGATATTTTATTGAAGTGTCTTTTGGCGAATAAATTGTGGTATGCAGTTTCACACCATCTCGCATAACAATATCAACCTCTTTTTTGGTATAATTATCCGCAACGTAAGTTTCAGAAACTTCAGCTATACTGGTTTTTGTGGTTTTAGTAGTTTTTGAACAAGAACCTAAAAAGGTTAGCATTACCAGTAGTAAAATCGAAGAAAATAAGGTTCTCATAGTTATGATATTAGTATTTCATAAATCTACTAAGAATTTAGTAAGTATAAAAAAACCCGATATTAAAAATATCGGGTTTTATGTAATGAAAATATCGTCTTATAAATTAAACTCCTTTTTAATAGCATCAACTTGATCTAACTTTTCCCAAGTAAATAATTCTACTTCTTTTTCTACCCTTCCATTATATGGAGATTCAAAGGTTTTAGTAATGGTAATCGGCTCTTTACCCATATGACCGTAAGCGGCCGTTTCTAGATAAATTGGATTACGCAACTTTAAACGATCTTCGATAGCAAACGGGCGCATATCAAATAATTCAGCTACTTTTTTAGCAATTTGTCCATCATTAAAATTCACTTTTGATGTACCATACGTATCTACAAAAATGGATGTTGGTTTTACAACGCCAATAGCATAACTTACTTGTACTAAAATTTCATCGGCAACACCTGCTGCTACCAAATTTTTAGCTGCATGACGTGCTGCATAAGCTGCACTCCTATCTACTTTACTTGGATCTTTACCGCTAAATGCTCCACCACCATGTGCTCCTTTTCCACCGTAAGTATCTACAATAATTTTACGACCTGTTAAACCCGTATCGCCATGTGGACCACCTATTACAAACTTTCCTGTTGGATTTATATGATAAGTTATAGCATCATTAAACAAAACTTGAATATTCTCAGGTAATTGGGCTTTTACTCTAGGTATTAAGATCGAAATAATATCTTTCTTAATCTTCGCTAACATTTTTTCATCATCGGCATCGAACGCATCATGCTGCGTAGAGACAACAATTGTATCTATGCGTTGCGGCACATTATTATCATTATACTCAATGGTTACTTGTGCCTTTGCATCTGGTCGCAAATAAGTAATCTCTTTCTGCTCTCTTCGTAGATCAGCAAGAACCTGTAGTAATTTATGCGAGATATCTAATGCCAGAGGCATATAGTTTTCAGTTTCTCTAGTTGCATAACCAAACATCATTCCTTGATCTCCAGCGCCTTGCTCCTCTTTTGCACCACGATCCACACCTTGATTAATATCTTTAGACTGTTCGTGAATTAATGAAATAACGCCACATGAATCACCACTAAATTGGTATTCACCTTTTGTATATCCTATTTTATTAATTACATCTCTTGCAATTTGCTGAACATCTAAATAGGTGTCACTTTTTACCTCGCCAGCCAACACAACTTGACCAGTTGTTACTAGAGTCTCACAAGCAACTTTGCTCTCTGGATCAAAGGCTAAAAAATTATCTAAAAGTGCATCACTGATTTGGTCTGCAACTTTATCTGGGTGTCCTTCACTAACAGATTCTGATGTGAATAAATAAGCCATAAATGGTTTTATTATCTAGAATGGACTTGACTAAATAGTTTGAAAGAAGTTTATGAACCGATAGTGATATCAGCCATAACTGCTTTAGCATTTTTCTTGTACCAAAATAAATATGGCATCTGAGGTTGCAATCAGTCAAATCCTTCCTCAATTATTAATGGCGCAAAAGTAAAATAAATGATTCAGTTTATAAAATGCTTTAACAACAAATTGCAGATTATAAATCGTACTTCAACTTAAGCATAACAAATCTTGGCTGAACTACATAAGATGACGTTCTGAAAAACAATTCGTTAAAGCTATCTTGATTTAACTCCGTATTGTTTAACAAATTGGTTACCTCTACACTATACTCCCATTTACTATCCTTCTTTTGATACGACAAACTAGTATTTAAGTTTCCATATTCATTGTCCACCGTATTTGCCTTGTCGTAATAATGATAATAATCTAAATCTGCTAAAAAGATGAAACTTTTCAAAAATGCGGCATCAAATTTTAAAAAAGGCGTATCCGTAAAGAAAGTTGATGCATTACCACCATTATCATACTTGTTTACAGCATAATTATATCCAAATTCAACATTAGGTGCATTTCTAAAACTAGTTGCTAAAGATGCTCTATAATTTTGTGTTAACGATTCTGAAGTGCTTGGACTACCGTTTATGATGTTGTTTAAATTAGAATATGATAACGATCCACTAGAGCTTACTTTAATTTTTCCGAAAGTTCTTTGGAAATTGGCAGAACCAGACAACACCTCATCTTCCAAATTAGAATTTATAGTACTACTTACCTGGTTTATTCCAACAATAGAACTATTATTCTTAAAGGCATCAATACGTTTGTTATAGCTAATATTTGCGAAAATATTCTGCATATTGAACATATTAAAGCTGAAAAAATTAAGCGATACATTGTGAAATAATGCGCTTTCTAAATCTCTATTTCCACTATACATGGAGTTATAATTGCTAAAAATATATCCGCTTGCAAATTTTTCAATATCCGAAAATTGTCTGTTTACAGAATAGTTAAATCTTATATTTTCAGATTGTTTCAATTTAAAATTTACAAATAAATCGGGTACCACGTTAAAAAGATTATCAGTAACACTCGTTGCCAATTGCTCGTTTTTAGCGGTATAATTATGCATTATAAGTCCTGGGTTAATAGTAAATTTCCCTGCGATTAATTTATAATGAAAACCTAGAAAAACATCCGAGAAATTAAAATGAACATCATTAACTAAATCATCTGTAGTAAAATCTAAATTGGTTTTATTATCTAAAATTTGAAAAATATTGGAATTAAACTTTTGACTACTTTGAGTTGTACCTAGTGTAAAATTAATATTGCTCTTTTGCCCTGTTATAAAATAATAATCGGTCTTAAAATCGAACTTATTAGTTTTAATCTTACGATCTTGATTAATGTTAAAATTAGCTTGCGAATCATCTAAAGGAAGAATACTTGTAAAAGGTTGCACCTCTCGTATAGCATTATAAAATGGATCTTCGTTTTGTATTAAATATTGCGCCTCAAAAGCTAATATGTTTTTAGCATCAACAGTGTAATATACATTAGCATTCTGGTTAACACTTGAAGGTGATTGCTCTTTGTTTTCATATATCTGATCGGTTACTTCGGCCACAGAAAGTATCCCAACATTTTCTTTTTCTCCAGAGAATTTAGCTAAAACATCATACTCCACTTGCAAATTAGCACTTGGTTTATAGCTTGTGCTAAATTTTAACAATCCTAAATTTGAAGTTTGATCTGTACCCGTTGTGGTAACCTCAGTTTGGTTGCTACTTATAAATGATCGTGTTGATAACGTTTGCAACTCTGTATTGCTATAAGAGTAGATAGCAAAACCACTTAAGTCTAAACTTTTATTTGGCGAATAACTAAAATTTACTGCACCAAATCTTGAGTTTATTTCTTTAGCTCTGTTGTTTTGTAATTGAGACAATCCTAATCCACCATCGCCCACCGAAAAACTTGTACCAGTAGATCCTGTTCTACTTCTAAAACCACCAGTAAAGTTTCTATAATCACGCGAAGTAAAAGGCAATTCTCCAATGTTGTTCACATCTGTAAGAATATTTATACTGTATTTAGGGCTATAAAAAAACAGTCTAG
This sequence comes from Cellulophaga tyrosinoxydans, assembly GCF_900176415.1. Classification (GTDB taxonomy): domain Bacteria; phylum Bacteroidota; class Bacteroidia; order Flavobacteriales; family Flavobacteriaceae; genus Cellulophaga; species Cellulophaga tyrosinoxydans. The sequence goes on from NZ_FWXO01000001.1 coordinate 235,647, forward strand.
GATGCGCCAAAAACCGATCATCCAAACCTATTCCCCCTGTAATTTCGCCAAACCAAAATTGCTCTTTACCAGATTTTAATTTTATGTTTAGCGCAACATTATCATCGTTATTAGTGACCCCTTTTAACTGCGATACTTCGCTGAAATTTCTGAGTACTTCAACCTTATCTAATGCATTCGCAGGAATATTTTTAGCTGCTAATTTAGAGTCACCATCAAAAAAATCTTTACCATCAACCATTACTTTGGTGACTTTTTTACCTTCTACCTCGATCTCACCGTCATCGTTTATTTCAACACCTGGTAATTTTTTGAGCACATCTTCTAGCTTTTTTTCTGTACCAGTTACAAAAGAGTCTGTATTATAAACAATCGTATCACCCTTTATCGTTACCGGCATTTCATAGACTACTTCCACTTCATCTAAATTTTCAGATTGCTCAATCAAAGTAATATCTCTTTGTAAATCAGCATCTTTAACTTCTATCAAAAGCTCTTTTGGCTGAAAACCCAAATAGCTAAATTTTAGACTATAAGCTGTATTGGATTTTACATTCACCTTATAACGACCATTTGGATCAGTAATACCAAAACCGTCTAGCGTTTTTGTTTCTTGATTTATCGCTACAACATTAGCCATGTCTAGCGTACCACCAACACTATCTTTTACTACTCCAGTTATTGTAACTTGCTGACCAAAAGCAACGAACGTAATTGCTATCATATACGTTGATAACAACAATCTTTTTAGAAGAATGTACTTCATTAATTTCTTATTCTAATTTGATTACCACCATCGCGACCTCTATTACCACCTTGGAAACGCTCTGACATTTCTTTCATTTTTTCAGCGAGAATAGTATTGTATTCTTTCTGACTTACTTCTTTACCCTTTGATGGCTCTTCAATGATTTCTTTTTCTTCCGCATTCAATATTATTTTAGAGCATAAGATTACTGTTTTACCAGCATTTACTTCTAAAATTAATCCAGGCAGTCCCCAATACTCACCAGGCCCCTGACTAATAGGCACATCTAAAGTATACCAAGCGGTAATTTCTATTTCTTTTGGAGTCTCAATTGCTCTAAATAAGGTTTCTTTCTTATCCGTAGAATCTTTTTTTACTTCGTCCTTATTTGCATCATCTTTATTTCCTCCTCTTTGTCCGGGTGGTGGTCTTCTAAAATTAGAAAAATCAGTTGAGTCTATTGGTTTAGTTGCAGTTGCTTTATAACACGTATAATTACCTATTTGCTTAGTTTCTGCACTCATAACCCAATTAAGTTTAGGCAGGCTATCCTTTATTAAAAAAACCTTTCCAAACATTTCTTTTTGATCCGTATATGTTTGATTCTTTATGTTCTTGTAGTACTTACCACCTCCGCCACCAAAAGCCATAACCCTAAAGCCACCATTGCCTCCACCAGGTTGCTCTAGTTTTTCTTCTTCTAAATAGGTTGCAGATGTTCTATCAAATGTGAGTATAAAAGTTTTCTCCAAGGCACTTTTCATACGCTCTTTAATTCGCTTTTTTTGCTCTTCAGACATTTCGCGGCCACCAAAATCCATATCCATACTGGTTTTAGATTGATAGACGGCTTTACCTTGAAAATCTTGCGAATGACCAATGGCCATAAAAAACAAATAAGCAATGGATAGAAGTACACCTTTTTTCATAATTGAATAGTATTAAGTGTGTTTAAGACTTTGAAAATTAGATTTGGTTTAACCTACTACAAAAATTAATTTACTATGTGAAAACTTAATTTAGTTTGTGTTGTAAAGACATGATACTACTTTGTTTATAAACAATTTTGTATTTCAACAACTATTTTTTCGTCAACCCAAGATTCGTTGTATATTGTGTGCCCTATAAAATAAGAACCCTTTTAACACTAACACACTATGCATGTTGCCGTTGCCGGAAATATTGGTGCAGGAAAAACCACATTAACCAAATTACTTTCTAAACATTATAGTTGGGAGCCACATTTTGAAGATGTTGTAGACAATCCATATCTAGATGATTTTTACAATCAAATGGAGCGATGGAGTTTTAACCTTCAAATCTATTTCTTAAACAGCCGATATCGTCAAATCCTCGAGATAAGAGAAACAGGAAAAAATATTATTCAAGACAGAACCATTTATGAAGATGCATACATTTTTGCTCCTAACCTTCATGCCATGGGATTAATGACTAATAGAGATTTTAGTAATTATTCTAGTTTGTTTGAATTAATGGAAAAACTTGTTCAACCACCAGATTTATTAATTTATTTGAGGAGCTCTATCCCTAATTTGGTAAATCAAATTCATAAACGTGGTCGCGAATATGAAAATACCATATCTATAGATTATTTAAGCAGACTTAATGAACGCTACGAGGCTTGGAGCCAGAAATACGAAAAAGGAAAGCTTTTAATTATTGATGTGGATCATCTTGATTTTGTAGACAATCCTGAAGATTTGGGTACGATAATTAATAAAATTGATGCAGAAATAAACGGATTATTTTAAGCAACATAAGAGCTATAATTAAGATGGGTTTCAAATTAAATGAAGCCCATTTTTTTTGCATGATCTACAGCTTGACTACTATCATCCACAAAAAGTACCGGTGTAGTCGTGTAATTTTCAAAGAGGCCTTTTACTCGTTTCATTCTTTTAGAACTGTTTACACTTCTTAAATAAATAGCACGAATTCTTTGAGGGTATAACAAGGCAATTTCTTTATAAATATCTGCATCATATTCTCCGCTATCTCCAATAAGGATAAAAGAAAGTTTAGGATAGGTATTTAATAAATTCAAAATTTCTAATTGCTTTTGAGGCTTATCTAGCGCTGTTTTTCTTTTAAAAAAAGTTTGAAAACTACGAAGCAATATTGGTCCTTTAGGAAAATTATTCTGCCTTAAAAAAAGCTCCAAATACCGGTATAAATTCCATGGACTATGGCTTACATAAAATATTGGATTTGCCATTTTACCAGAAACACCTCTATGTAATTTATTATATAAATCCGGCGCTCCATTTAATGGCAATCTTTTAATTGCTGTTTTAAATACCGTATTAAATAATACTTTCCATTTTAAGGTAGAAACCACGCCAGTATGTAAAATAGTATCATCAATATCGGTAATTACCCCAAAATCTGCTTCATCTGATGGAACTAACAATTTGCCAGGAAATCTGTTTTCTAATTGAATTGTTCTTTTAAGGTTTTTATCTCCATAAGAAACTTCAAAATTTACCCATCCTTCATCGTTCGCTAAGGACTTTAAATTATCCAATTGCTCGTTTACCTTAAAGTAACCATAGTTATCAGTCATGGTCTTTAAAACCTGACCGTTCGGCAGTGTAATTATTATTTCCGTATTTTTAATTTCATCGGTTTCTAACCGTTTCCATGTATTCAAAAGCAAACGAAACCACCCTTGATCTTCAAGATTTATTGATTCATCTTCTAAGGCTCTACCCCTTAAGTAAAAATGGGCATTGGTACCATAAGCGTCAAAAGTGATAATTTGTAATGGATCCTTCTTAAATAAACTCATACTACGTATTAGTATAAAAAAACCTGTCAATTAAAATAACTGACAGGTTAAAAATATAAACTTTATATGATATTACTTTCGAATATCTACTTTTTCTATTTTAACTTCGATATTATCATCGTTAGATTTAACCGTAGTGTTTTCAAAAGCCTCTAATTGCGCCTTTACTTCAGCTTGTGTTCCTTTGATAATTTTTTCTTCTGTAGTTGACACTCCATTAACTGTTGTGGTATATACTATAGTCGCCTCAGCTAAATCATTACTTTCCACATTCATTTTAATAGTTGTCTCAACAGTTTGCTTGCCATTCACATAAGCGGAAACATCATCAAGACTTAAAGCAATACTCGGTGCAATTACTAAAGCCACAACCGACATTAACTTCAATAGAATGTTCAAGGATGGACCCGATGTATCTTTAAAAGGATCACCAACAGTATCACCAACAACAGCTGCTTTATGCGCATCTGTTCCTTTACGACCATCGGCTTCGATCATTTTCTTAGCATTATCCCAAGCACCACCAGCATTAGATTGGAAAATAGCCATTAAAACGCCACACGTAGTAACTCCAGCCAATAACCCACCTAACATTTCTGCACCACCAATAAAACCAACAGCCACAGGAACTATAATTGCCAATAACCCCGGTAGCACCATTTCTTTAATAGATGCCTTGGTGGAAATTGCAACACACTTATCATATTCGGCATACCCATCGGCAGCATCAAAAATTGCTCTTTGCTCTTTAGTAGCTTTAGACATATCAGAATTTACCGCACGCATTACTTCTAATGCAGCTTTTAATTGAGGAATATCTCTAAATTGACGACGAACTTCTTCAATCATAGCCATTGCTGCTCTACCCACCGCATTCATTGATAATGCAGAAAACACAAAAGGAAGCATTCCACCAACTAATAACCCTGCCATTACGGTAGGCTTAGAAACATCAATAGAAGTTACATTAGCTACTTTCATAAATGCCGCAAATAATGCTAGAGCTGTTAGAGCCGCAGAAGCAATGGCAAATCCTTTTCCAATAGCTGCAGTAGTATTACCAACAGCATCTAATTTATCGGTACGATCACGAACTTCATGTGGTAATTCTGCCATTTCAGCAATACCACCAGCGTTATCAGAAATAGGACCGTATGCATCAACAGCTAACTGAATTCCTGTATTTGCTAGCATACCCACTGCAGCAATAGCAATACCGTATAAGCCAGCAAAATGATGCGAAACTAAAATTGCAGCTGCAATGAATAAAATTGGCCACATAGTAGACATCATCCCTACACCTAATCCAGAAATAATATTTGTAGCAGCACCAGTTTCTGATTGTTTCACTATAGAATTTACTGGTTTTGTACCTGTACCTGTATAATATTCTGTGATTTTACCAACAGCTAAACCTGATACTAAACCAGCCAAAGTTGCGAAAAACACACCATTTGCAGTATATTCTACCCCACCATACACCCATACTTCTGGGATTAAAGCAGTTATGATAAAATAAGAGGCAACTACCATTAAACCAGCAGATCCAAACTCACCTATATTCAATGCTGTTTGCGGGTTTCCACCATCTTTTACTTTTACAAAAAAGGTTCCGATTATAGACATGATTATACCCACTGCTGCTAAAACTAGAGGCAAATAAACTGCACCAAGACCAGCAAAATCAGGAGTAATAATAAACGCCCCAAGCACCATTGTTCCGATTATTGAACCTACATAAGACTCAAATAAATCCGCACCCATTCCAGCAACATCACCAACGTTATCACCAACATTATCAGCAATAGTTGCAGGGTTTAAAGGGTGATCTTCTGGAATTCCAGCCTCAACCTTACCTACTAAATCAGCTCCAACATCTGCAGCTTTTGTATATATACCACCACCCACACGCGCAAATAATGCTATGGAAGACGCCCCAAGAGAAAACCCAGAAAGCACATTTAATACCATTCCTAAATTATCAGCTCCAGGCCAAATTTCTTGATATATTGCAAAAAGACCGCTGAGACCTAATACCCCTAAACCAACAACGCCTAGCCCCATAACAGCGCCACCTGCAAAAGCAACTTCTAATGCTTTCCCTAATGAAGTTCTTGCAGCTTGTGTGGTTCTTACATTAGCTTTTGTTGCAACTCTCATGCCAATAAAACCTGCTAATGCAGAACAAATAGCGCCTACTATAAACGAAACTGCGACCATACCATTAGATCCAATTTCATTACTTCCTTTCACATAAAGCAAAACAGCAACTGCAACAACAAAAATTGACAGTATTTTGTATTCTGCTTTTAAGAAAGACATTGCGCCATCAGAAATATTCTTAGCAATCCTTGTCATTTTTTCGTTACCAGCATCTTGTTTAGACACCCACATATTTTTAATAATGACAAATAATAATGCCACGATTCCGAAGACTGGCAGAAATTTTAATAGTAATTCCATAATTATTTTGAGATTTTGTTAATTAGTTGATGGTAAATGTATGAAATCGATATTAATAAAAAAAGCCACTTTTAAATATTAAAAGTGGCTTTTTAAAGTAGTTATTTTTGTTTATATGGTAAACGTACGCTTTTTTTTGTGATCGCTTTCATCATAACGCTTTACACATTCATGATAAATCTTAACTGCTTCAGCAGCATCACCCCAACCACCTACATCTACTTTTTTCTTTTCTAGATCTTTGTAAACTTGAAAAAAGTGTTCTATTTCTTTTAATCTATGCGGATTTAAATCGCTTATGTCATTATTATTACTCCAAATAGGATCAGATACAGGAACACAAATTATTTTTTCATCTGGTCCTTTTTCATCGGTCATATGGAAAACCCCTATTGGTTTCACTTCCATCACAACCATTGGATAAGTTGGTTCCGTTCCCATAACCAATACATCTAACGGATCTTTATCTAATGCCAAAGTTTCTGGAATAAATCCATAGTCCCCTGGATACATCATAGATGAAAAAAGCATTCTGTCAAATCTAATTTTATGCAAGGTAAAATCGTACTCATATTTATTTCTACTTCCTTTTGGAATTTCTATTAAAACATCGAAAGTAATAGTTTGTTTTTTACTCATAATAATATACTGTAATTTGTGCGCAAAGATACTTGAATAATTTATTTTAACTCTTGTTAAGACTGTAAATATCTTAGGATTCGCATTGTATTTTCTTGATTTATTTAACGAAAACCATTGCGTAAAATTGTCTATAAAGTTTTTATTTATTTTAAAAACTAAAACCAAAGGAACCTGTTACACTAAAAGGTCTGGCTTCTGGGTTTTCTAAGTAGTTGCCTCTAAAATTAAAATCGATTCTTAAGATCTTGAAAATGTTACCTACACCGAAGGAATATTCCCAATAAATTTTATCATTAGGCGCACTTAATGGAATATTGGTAGGATTATTTAATAAGATATTTTCATCAGAAAGATTTCCCCAGACACCTCTAATTCCAATAATTTCGCGGAGATTCCAGTTCTTAATGACTGGTATTCTTGAAAACAGTCTTCCATTAAAATTTTGCTCCAAGTGTACTGAAGCATAGGTATCGGTTACAAATTCATAAAAATTTAAATTTGGAAAAGTTCCATAAATAGAAAACAGCGTTTGATTTCCGGGTATAACATTTAACAATCCTAGAGGTACAGCGCCAAAGGTTTTCCCGAGCTCAACTGTACTGTATAGTCTTCCAAAACCACCAATTATCCATGGTTGGCTATAGGAAAATTGGAGTTTTTCATAATCAAAATCACTTTCAAGGAAGCCTGAAAATCCTTTGGTATATTTTAAAAACAAGGTACTATACGTATCGTTTATATTTCTGCGTTCTACCCCATAGCCTATTGTTCTTTTACCAGGTGTATAGACTAAAGTTGTTGCAATATCGAACTGTTTTATTTCTGAGCTAATTCCAGTAGGTGAATTAGGATCTACATAATCCAAATTAAATGCGTCTGGCAACGCAGAACTTAAAGTTCTTAACGATCCTCCAAACCTGACTATAAAATTATGCAAGGGTTCAATCTCTGCATTAAATGTAGATAAATCTATATTTGTTAGCCTGTCATTAGATCCAACGGAAAACAAAGATGATGAAGCCGCACTTCTTCCTAACACATCAGTAGTTGCAGTTAAACTTAGGCCTAGTTGTTCAATATCACGCCTATTACCACCAGAAATAATTAATCTTGATTTTTTATCTAATAGCCATTTTCCGGAAATTCCATGCTTGAACCGTTGATCACTAAAGCCATAAGCTGTATAGGCCTCAATTCTCCACGGATCATTTTGGCCAAAATATGTTCTAGCCCCTGCTCTTACTCGAATGCCTTCGGCATCATTAAAACCAAAAGTGCTATACACATCTCCAATATCAAGATTCCATTTATCAATCTCGACATACCCAGAACCTAAAATACTTACAATATTATAGTAGCTTTTAAATTTTGGAACGGTTTTAAGGGTGTCTAATAATTTATAAACTCCTTTTTCATCTTTATTGAGTTCTTCTAGTCTGTTAATATTCCAAAATTCATCATCTCTCTCAACAATACCAGCGTTAAACTGATTGGTAAGGTTTTTGTAGAATTTATCGTCTTTAAATTCATCAAATTTATAATTATTATATACCGTTGTTCGCTTACCATAAATACCTTTAGACTCTTCTTTTTTACTTAGGCTAAAATCACTTAACATGTAATCTCTTTTCAAAAGAAAAACAGAATCGTTTACCACTTCAAAATCTTGCTCTATATAAATTTCTTTTACCCAGTTTATATTAGCACTTTTGGTTACTTGTAAGTTTATTTTTTTAATAGCATAGGTAGAGTCGTTAACCCAGAAATTACCCTTAAAGGTGAGCTCATTTTTTCTTCTTGGATAATATATAATGTTATAACACCATTTATTATCTATAAAAGTACTGTCTGATAATACATAATTATATACGTCTACCCCAGTCTTGGAAAGTGGACTAGTAAAACTTTTATCAAAAAATTTTAAATAGTTATTATACACATCATAATCTGAGTATAAATCTTCTACAAATGCAGTTAATGCTTGATTATTAGTGAAGCCGGAATTTTTTGACCCCAGTAGTTCTTCTTTCTTTTCTCCTTTAATATTATCTCCATATACTTTAGAGAAGGTCTCATTTAAAAAAATAGGCAGGTACGTTTTTCCAGTAATTCTTGAAGTATCAAGATCTTGAAACACAAACTCCATACCTTTAAAAAGCTTACTTTTTATAACAGCACTGTCAATAGTATTTAAGTCAAACTCCACTTTTTCATACTTATCATAATTGTACTGCTTGTAATGATTTACGCCATTTTTACGTTTGTGTTCCCATATTTTTTTTAAAATATCGATCGCAGGATTGTTTTTTTTAGACTGTTTTCCTGAGTAAACTACAACTTCTTTTAATTGCTCACCACCCTCAACTAGAACAATTTTCATTTGATAGTTTACCCTACTACTTAGTGTAATTTCTTTAGATTCGTAGCCAACAAAAGAAACAACAACTGCGTTGTATGTATTATCGGATTCTAGGTAAAACACCCCATCATCATTAGTAATAGTTCCCTCCGAAGAATTTTTAAAAATAATATTAGCAAAGGAAACTGGCATATCATTTTCATCTACAACTAACCCACTAACTTTTGTTTGTGCAAAAAATATCGTTGTAAAAAAAACAAGAAATAAAAAAATGTACTTTTTCATTAATTTTTATAGCATTAATTAGAGCTATCCTTAATATCATTAAAACTGTAATACAAGTTGAAATATTATACTAAAACTAAAAAAGCTTTACTGACAATTTTGTCAGTAAAGCTTATATATACTTACATAAACATGTTACTATTTATACAATACTTTTTTAACCGATCTTATCACATCTTCGTGATTAGGCAACCATTCGGCCAATAAAACTGGTGAATAAGGTGCTGGTGTATCTGCAGTATTTATTTTTTCAATTGGCGCATCTAGAAAATCAAATGCATTTGATTGAATATGATAGATGATTTCAGAAGCAACATTACCATAAGGCCAAGCTTCTTCTAAAATTACTACTCTATTTGTTTTCTTTACAGATGTCAAAATAGCTTCATAATCTAAAGGCTTCACTGTACGCAAATCTATAATCTCGCAACTAATACCTTCTTTCTCTAATTCATCAGCAGCTTTGTATGCTTCTTTGATTATTTTTCCAAAAGAAATAATGGTAACATCTGTTCCAACTCTCTTTACATCAGCAACACCTATTGGTATAATATAATCTCCTTCTGGAACTTCACCCTTATCACCATACATTTGTTCTGATTCCATAAAAATCACAGGATCATTATCGCGAATTGCAGCTTTTAATAATCCTTTTGCATCAGCAGGATTAGAAGGTACAATTACTTTTAGACCAGGGCAATTTGCAAACCAACTCTCAAAAGCTTGTGAATGGGTAGCTCCTAATTGTCCAGCCGAACCTGTTGGACCTCTAAAAACTATTGGACAATTAAACTGACCGCCAGACATTTGACGAATTTTAGCAGCATTATTGATTATTTGATCAATACCAACTAAAGCAAAGTTAAATGTCATGAACTCAATAATTGGTCTATTACCATTCATTGCAGAACCAACACCAATACCAGCAAAACCCAACTCTGAAATAGGAGTATCAATAACTCTTTCAGGACCAAACTCATCAAGCATTCCTTTTGAAGCTTTGTAAGCCCCGTTGTACTCAGCGACTTCTTCACCCATTAAATAGATAGAGTCATCTTTTCTCATTTCTTCGGACATTGCCTCACAAATGGCTTCTCTAAATTGTATTGTTTTCATTTAATCAGAGTTTCTAATAATTCTTATTCCTAAAAGGATAGCAAAAATAGGAAATTATATGTCATATTAAAGTTAGTAACAACTAAAAAAAGTTATAAAATTTACTATGCATGCATAGTAAATTTGAAAAATATTGGCTATCTTAGCAATCTTTAAATATAAAAAATACCATAACGATGAAGATATTAGTTTGCATAAGCAACGTTCCAGACACTACGTCGAAAATAAACTTTACAGATAGCGACACAAAATTCGACACCAACGGAGTTCAGTTTGTTATAAATCCAAATGACGAATTTGGTTTAACACGAGCAATGTGGTTCAAAGAAAAACAAAATGCCACTGTTCATATTGCAACTGTTGGTGATGTTTCTGTAGAGCCTACGATGAGAAAAGCTTTAGCTATTGGTGCAGATGAAGCAATACGAGTAAACGCAGTTCCTACGGATGGTTTTTTTGTTGCTCAACAATTGGCTAATGTTGTTAAAGATGGTGCATACGATTTAGTAATTGCAGGTAGAGAATCTATTGATTATAATGGAGCAATGGTCCCTGGAATCATGGCAAGTTTATTAAAAATGAATTTTGTAAATACCTGTATCAGTTTAGAAATTGATGGAACCAATGCTACAGCAATTCGTGAAATAGATGGCGGAAAAGAAAAATTATCTACCACCTTACCTTTAATTATAGGTGGCCAAAAAGGACTTGTTCAAGAAAGTGATTTGAGAATCCCAAACATGAGAGGAATCATGATGGCGCGTCAAAAAAAATTAACCGTTGTAGAACCTGTTGAAGGAATTACTGCAACTAAAGACACCAAATTTGAAAAACCAGCAGCGAAAGGCGCTGTTAAATTGGTTACTTCTGTTGATGAATTAGTTAAATTGTTACACGAAGAAGCTAAAGCCATTTAAATTTTTCTCAAATTAAAAAACACAAAATTATGTCAGTCTTAGTATATACAGAATCAGAAAACGGTAAGTTTAAAAAAAATGCTTTAGAAGTTGCTTCGTATGCAAGTGAAATTGCAAAACAAATGGGCACTTCCGCAACAGCCATTTCCTTTAACGCCACTGAAAATAACAGTTTAGGAGAATATGGAATATCAAAAGTATTAAACGTTACCGATGATAAATTAAAAACATTTAATGCAAAAGCATATGCCGATGCCGTACAACAAGCTGTTGAAAAGGAAGGCGCTAAAGTTATTATATTAAGCTCTAGTACAGACACAAAATATTTAGCACCATTGTTGGCTGGTCATTTAAAAGCTGGTTACATTCCAAATGTTGTAGGCGCACCACAAAGCACAAGTCCATTTATTGTAAAAAGAACAACATTTAGCAATAAAGGTTTTGCTTTTTCAGAAATAAGCACCGAAACAAAAATTGTTGGTGTATCTAATAATGCTTATGGCATACATGAAAATAAAACAACAGCCACAGTAGAAAATTTTAGTCCAACATTAAATGATGGTGATTTCTCAACAAAATCTATTGACATTGATAAGGTAGTTGGTAAAGCTACTATTGCCGATGCTGATATTGTAGTATCGGGTGGTAGAGGATTAAAAGGCCCTGAAAACTGGGGAATGATTGAAGAATTAGCTGATGTATTAGGTGCCGCTACTGCTTGCTCTAAACCAGTTTCAGATTTAGGCTGGAGACCTCATGGAGAACATGTGGGCCAAACAGGTAAGCCTGTTGCTAGTAATTTATACATTGCAATTGGTATTTCTGGAGCCATTCAACATTTGGCTGGTGTAAGTTCTTCTAAAGTAAAAGTTGTTATAAATTCTGATCCAGAAGCACCCTTTTTTAAAGCCGCAGATTATGGCATAGTGGGTGATGCTTTTGAAGTAGTTCCGCAACTGATCGAAAAATTAAAAGAATTTAAAGCTCAAAACGCTTAAAAATTGTTAAATTGTGCCTCTTAAAGGGCTGTTTAAATAATAGGTAAGCCTTTATTTAAACAGCCTTTGTAGTTTACAGATATTTATGAGCTTAGTACGATTAAAAATAAAAGGTATTTCATACAGTCAAACGCAAAATGGTGCGTATGCCCTTATATTGAATGAAGTTGAAGGCGATCGAAAATTACCCATTGTTATTGGTGCTTTTGAAGCGCAATCCATTGCTATTGCCCTTGAAAAAGAAATAAAACCACCAAGACCATTAACTCATGATCTTTTTAAAAATTTTGCTGATCGGTTTGAGATAGTGATCAAACAGGTAATCATTCACAAACTTGTTGACGGTGTTTTCTATTCTAGTATTATTTGTGAAAGAGATAAAATTGAAGAAATAATCGATGCGAGAACTAGCGACGCCATTGCATTAGCGCTACGTTTTAATGCACCCATTTTTACCTATAAGACCATATTAGACAAAGCCGGTATTTTTCTTAAATTTTCTTCAAAAGATAAGGAAAATGAAAGTACAGATGATAGTATTATGGTTAATGAAATATTACAAGAAGGAGAAACTGTTGAAATTACTGGTTCCGCCTCAGATGGATATTCAGAGCTAACAATGGACGAACTTTATAAAGAATTGGAAAGTGCAGTAGCCAACGAAAACTACGAAAAAGCTGCCAAATTAAGGGATGAAATTTCCAAACGCCAATAAATTCTACTCAAATCCAACCTAAATGAAAAATAGCATTTGGCTTATCTTGCTTTTACTTTTTGTAGTTACACCATCCATAGCACAAGAAACTATCACAATTACCGATAGCATTAACAATACTGTTGATGCAACTACTATTAATGATATTAATTCAAAATCAATAAATAGTATTAAACCCAATGAAGGCTTCTCTATTAACAGCCTTTGGAGAGGTATATTAGGAATGTTTGTTTTAATACTGGTTTCGTTTTTATTCAGTGCTAATAAAAAAGCTATTAATTGGAAAACTGTAGGCATTGGATTAGGCTTACAATTAATCATTGCCATAGGTGTTCTTAAAGTACCATTTATACAATATGTTTTTGACAAAATAGGAAAAGTGTTTGTGAAGGTTCTCGAATTCACAACCGCTGGAAGCAAGTTTTTATTTGAAGGACTTGTGGTTGACATGGATACCTTTGGTTTCATATTTGCCTTTCAAGTACTACCCACCATCATCTTCTTTTCTGCATTAACCTCAGTATTGTTTTATTTAGGTATAATTCAAAAAGTCGTTAAAGTATTGGCTTGGCTTTTAACCAAGACATTGGGGATTTCAGGTGCTGAAAGTTTAAGTGTAGCTGGTAATATCTTCTTAGGGCAGACTGAAGCACCGTTATTGATAAAAGCGTATCTAGAAAAAATGAATAAATCTGAAATGCTTTTGGTTATGATTGGCGGTATGGCGACTGTAGCCGGGGCTGTTTTGGCCGCTTATATAGGATTTTTAGGGGGAGATGACGAATTATTACGACTTCAATTTGCGAAACACCTTCTAGCAGCTTCTGTAATGGCAGCTCCTGGTGCCATTGTAATTTCAAAAATATTATATCCACAAACCGAAGCCATAAATACCAATGTACAAGTTTCTACAGAAAAAATAGGCTCCAATTTTTTAGATGCTATAGCTAATGGAACTACAGAAGGTTTAAAACTAGCGGTTAATGTTGGCGCAATGCTATTAGTGTTCGTTGCATTTATCGCAATGATTAATTGGGTATTTGGTGCCATAGGTGATGTCACAACTCTTAATGATTGGATGGCGTTGAATACATCGTATAAGAAACTATCCTTAGAATCAATCTTAGGAACTGTTTTCGCACCTTTAATGTGGCTTATTGGCGTAGCTAAAGAAGATATTGCTTTAATGGGACAATTATTAGGTATTAAGTTAGCTGCAAGCGAATTTATTGGCTACATACAATTGGCCGATTTAAAAGATGTTTCCAATGGAACTCACTTTGCTTATAACAAATCTGTAATTATGGCTACTTATATGCTATGCGGATTTGCCAATTTTGCCTCTATAGGAATCCAAATAGGTGGCATTGGCTCTCTAGCACCTGGTCAAAGAAAAACGTTATCAGAATTTGGCATGAAGGCAGTGTTAGGAGGATCATTAGCATCATTATTATCAGCCACTATTGCTGGTATGATTTTAGGCTAAAGCCCCCTAACTCTCAAAGAAGGAACACCAATCTTGGCATTAAAAATTACAAGGTTAAATAACCAGGTTTACTTAATTTCCATACTATGCTCTTTCGTTAATAATTATTGATAAGTAGAATGCTAAAAAGCAATTCTAAATAATCAGATTATATATTTTTGTGTATAATCTATTTAAAATTCCCCCATTGGGGGCGAAGGGGCTATGAAGCAATATCACGACTTATTACAACACGTTTTAGAAAATGGAACTCAGAAAGGAGACCGTACAGGCACAGGAACTAAAAGTGTATTTGGGTACCAAATGCGTTTTGATTTAAGCGAAGGTTTTCCAATGGTAACTACCAAAAAGTTACATTTAAAATCAATTGTATACGAATTGCTTTGGTTTTTAAAAGGTGACACAAATATTGATTACTTAAAAGATAATGGCGTTCGAATTTGGAATGAATGGGCCGATGAAAATGGTGATTTAGGGCCCGTTTACGGCCATCAATGGCGCAACTGGAATAGTGAAGGTATTGATCAAATACAAGAAATAATTGATACTTTAAAAACAAATCCAAACAGTAGAAGAATGTTAGTTTCGGCTTGGAATCCAAGTGTGCTACCTGACACCTCTAAATCATTTTCTGAAAATGTAGCTAACGGAAAAGCAGCCTTACCGCCATGTCATGCATTCTTTCAATTTTATGTTGCTGAAGGTAAATTATCGTGCCAGTTATACCAACGTAGTGCGGATATTTTTTTAGGCGTACCATTTAATATTGCATCGTATGCACTATTTACCATGATGATGGCACAAGCTTGTGGTTATGAAGCAGGCGATTTTATTCACACTTTTGGTGACGCACACATTTATAATAACCATATGGAACAAGTAAAATTACAGCTAAGCAGAACACCCAAAGCGCTTCCAAAGATGCTACTAAATCCTGAGGTTAAAAATATTTTTGATTTTAAATTCGAAGATTTCACTTTAGTAGATTACAATCCGCATCCACATATAAAGGGTGTTGTTGCTATATAAAAAAATCCGAAACAATTTAAATTGTTTCGGATTTTTCTTTTTATGTATTGTGTAGTTTATAATGCTAATACTGCATTTTCAGTACCCGCGTAATCATTCCATTTATACCCATCTGCATCTGCATCGTTAATATAAGTATCATCTACTAAATATCTAAACTCGTATGATGTTTCCTTTGGCAAATCCATAGTTCCTTTAAAAGTTCCATTTTTTAACTTTCTAAGGGTACCTTTTTTTGGATTCCAATTATTAAAATCTCCAACAACAAATACTTTTGTTGCGTCCTCTGCTGGAACTGTAAATGTTACTTTACAAACCGGCTTACTTTTTAAATACTGTTTTGTAATTGCCATAGCCTTGTGTTTTAAATTCAGTACAAAGCAAGTTATAAAATAATTGATTTCCAATTAGTTAACGTCGATTTGTGAATTCGGTAAAATACAATTTACAAAAAATGTGTTTTCTCAATTTAATAGCTAAATTTTTTGAATTTTCTGAACCGTTATTTCATTTTTTTTATGACATCAACAACCTTTGCAATGTTTTTGGTCGTATTATAAAAATGAAAACTCAATCTTATTCCTCCTCCTCTTTGTGAACAAATGATATCATTATTAGCAAGTTCATCAAACAACTTTTGCCCTCCTTTTATCGTAAATATATTACCATGATCAGGTCTACTTGTAACAACTTCGTCTAACAAATTCAATTTAGAAAATTCCCTCAAGGCAATTGTTCTTAATTCTTTGTTCACTAATGTTATTTGATCCATTCCAATGCTCTTAAGAAAATCTAATGAGCATTTTAAACTACCAAAACTTAGCGTATCTAAATGTCCTGGTTCGAAATGATATATAAAATCGAAATTGTTTTGCTTATCAAAATCACCATTAGCGGAATTAAACCCTGTAGTTTTTAATCTAAATCTACTTT
This sequence comes from Cellulophaga tyrosinoxydans, assembly GCF_900176415.1. Classification (GTDB taxonomy): domain Bacteria; phylum Bacteroidota; class Bacteroidia; order Flavobacteriales; family Flavobacteriaceae; genus Cellulophaga; species Cellulophaga tyrosinoxydans. The sequence goes on from NZ_FWXO01000001.1 coordinate 252,147, forward strand.
TTATTGCATCTTTAAACAATAAAAAACCATTACCACTACCTGCTAACAACCATTTATAACCACTCGCCCCTAAAACATCAATAGCTGAATCTTCAAAATTAAATTCTTCTGTGCCCAAATATTGAGTACCATCGGCTATAATTAGCAAGTTTGGAAACTCTTTTTTGAGTTTTTTCAAAAACTCCAAATCTATTTTTACACCGTTAAGCCATTGCACAATACTAATTGCCAAAACATCAATGTCATTTTCTTTAATAGTTTTAAAAATTAATTCTTCAACATTTGCCATCATATGAATATAGGTAACATCAAAACCCCTTTTCTCAAAAGGCCAATTTAATGATGGGTAATCTTCATGTATTAACAAGACCTTTTGTTTAGAATCAAGTCCGTCAACCAGCATATTTAGACCAAGAGAAAAGTTCTGAACTAGCGCTACGTTATTTGTTTTACAATTAAAAAACCCAGCAACTGTTTCTCTAATTTGATGTACTAATTTAAGTCCCTTAATTTTGAATTCACTACCTCCTATTAAATAATCCAAGTCATGTTCTTGTCGCCAATCCAATAAGCCGTCATACATAATTCCATAAGCTGCAGTATTTGCATAAATATTTTGATCTAAAATCGGAAACTCTTTAATTATCTTTTGCATTGGATACAGGTTAAAACAGTAATATATTATCTTTGTTGTAAAGATACATATTGACATGTTTTTCAAAGCAAAAAAAGAATCTGAAATAAATTTAGAGCAGCACGAACAGTTAGAATACGCGCATTTTCGTATAAAACAAAAGAAACGTTTATATACGCATTTTGTAATATTCTTAGTTGGGAGTGTATTTCTTGTGCTTATAAATAAGATTCTTAAATATGGTGAAACTTATGATTGGTTTATTTGGGCTATCACTTTTTGGTCTTTCTTGTTTGTGATGCATGTAATTAATGTATTTTTTACTCAAAAATTTCTGGGTAAAGATTGGGAAAGAGCACAAAGAGAAAAACTCGTGCACAAGCAAAAACAAAAAATAGCCGAACTACAAAAAGAAATTGAGACCGATTTTCCACTTTCTCAAATCAATAAAAAAAAAGAAGATTGAGCAACATAATTTTAATAGCTGCCGCAGCAGAGAACAATGCATTAGGTAAGGATAACGACTTGCTTTGGCATCTACCAGATGATTTTAAACGTTTTAAATCGCTTACCACTGGCTTTCCTATTATTATGGGCAGAAAAACGTTTGAAAGCTTTCCAAAACCTTTACCGAATAGAACTCATATAATAATTACAAGAGACAAAAACTACAAGGTTCTTTATGATGAATGTTTTGTTGTTCACAGCCTAGAAGATGCTTTGGAACTTGCTGAAAATTATAGTGACACACAATTTATTATTGGTGGTGGAGAAATTTATGCTTTAGCATTAAAATTTGCTACTAAAATAGAACTCACAAGGGTTCATACTAGCCTTCATGCCGATGCCTTTTTTCCTGAAATCGACACCACTAAATGGAAATTAATTAATGAAATTTACCATTCTAAGGATGAAAAGCACACATATGATTTTACCTATCTCACTTATGAATTAAAAGTCTAAATAATCAACAGTTACATCATAATCTAATAAAAAATCTTTTAATGATTTACTATTGGTATTGCTGTAAAATTGATGTTTAGAAACTTGGACAGGAGCTGCAATATTTAGTTTCTCTAGAATATTTTTTGTTTGCCTCGCAACAGCTTCTCCGGAGTCAATAATCTGCACATTACTTGGCACAATATCTTTTATTACAGGTATTAAATAAGGATAATGAGTACAGCCTAAAACTAAATGATCCATGCCTTTATTAATCATTGGGTTTAAATATTTGAGCAATAAATCTTTGGTGTTTTTACTATGCACTTGCCCAGCCTCTATAAGTGGCACTAATCCTTCGCCATCCTGCTCAATTATTAGGATCCCCTCAGAATAGCTTTTAGAAGTGCTATTGAATAATGCACTTGACAAGGTCCCTTTTGTTGCCAAAACACCAATTGTCTTGGATTTTGAATTTAATGCTGCGGGCTTAATTGCAGGCTCAATACCAATAAAAGGCACATCATAGTTATTTCTTAAATACGCTATAGCATTTGTTGTTGCTGTATTGCAGGCTACCACAATTAATTTACAATTTTGTTTTAATAGAAATTCGGTGTTTTTAATACTTAAGGCTAAGATTTCGTCAGCACTTTTTTCACCATAAGGAGCATTTTTACTATCCGCTAAATATATTGAATTTTCAAACGGAAGCAGTTTGTGTATTTCTTTCCAAATAGAAGTGCCTCCAACTCCAGAATCAAAAACTCCAATAGGCTTTGTACTCATGTGACCATTAAAAATTAAGCTTAAAGTTACATTAAAATTTAAATAATGCTTGGTCTCCTCAAAGTATCGTACAAAAAAAATAGCCCATTAAAAAATGGGCTATTCAATGTTTTATTATTTTGTTTGAATTAGAACCCTAATTCCTTTTTAACTAAAGGAAGAATGTCTGTTCCTTTTGCAACGATTACACCACTACCTTGTGATGAATCTAATACATAGTTGATACCTTGCGCTGCAGCTACTTTCTCGATGGCTGCTTTAGCTTTATCTGAGATAGGACCTAATAAAGCTATTTGCTTATTTTGTAGTTCCTGACTAGCCTTTTGTTGAGCACCTTGAATATTTTTTTGTGCTTCTTGTAATTCAATACTTCTCTTCTGATTTTCTTCATCAGATTTGCTAGGAGCTTCACTTTCGTATTGCTTGTACTTATTTTGCAGTTCGGTCATAGAACTTTTTATATCTGCACCATAAGTCTCTTCTAGCTTTTTAAGTTCTGCCTCAGCAGATTTCATTTCTGGCATTGCAGACATTAATTCTGTTACATTAATATGTGCCATTTTATTTTGTGCATTTACAAAACTTGTAGCCGCTACAAATAATACTACTGCTACTACTATTCCTTTTAAGTGTTTCATGATTTTTTAATTACTTTTTGAGTGTTAATTTAATGGTTTATCCCTTAATGGGTATTCGAGTTTAAAATTTTTATTATTAATTATCGCTTTTTTTATCTTCTTGTGTTGCTTTTTGTTTTGCTTCACGCTCTTCTAAAAGTTTTTTGCGTCTTGCATCATATGCCTTTTTACGCTCTTCTCTTAGTTTTAACTGCTCTTCTCTTTTCTCTGCAGCCAACTTATCTCTTGCTTCTTGTGCTTCTTGCGCTTGATCCTTTCTTTCTTTTAAAGCCTCAGTCATTTCTTTTTCAACTGGCTCATCTTCAAAATCATCAATGGCATTTCTTTTATCTACTCGTTCTTTGGCTGCACTAACTTTTCTTGTTCTAGAAATAGCTTTTAAAACCAATTCACTAATATCCAATCTTTTTTCAGCATACAACATTACGACATCTGCTGATTTATCAAAAATTAAATCATAGTTTTTACTCTGACCTATTTTTTGCACTTCATTAAAAACTTGATCTTGTATAGGCTGAATTAGTCTTTGTTTTGACAAAAACAAATCTCCGTTTGGACCAAATCTATTCTGCTGATAATCGAACATTTCTTTTTCTAGCAACTTTATTTCTTCTTCACGCTCCTGGATTAATTCATTTGTAAGTAATACTTTCTCGGCCATTAAATCTTTTTTCATTTGATCGATAGCACTTTTCTCTTGTTCTATTTCCAATTTCCATTTTTGGACTTTAGCATCAAGCTGTTCATTTGCCTCTCTATACTCTTCAACATTTTCTAAAATATACTCCATATCAACATAAGCAATTCTAACTCCTCGTTGTTGAGAATAACCATAAATTGATAAAAGCAGTGCGCTAATAAATAAAAGAACTTTTGTTTTCATTTCGATTACATTTACTACTATAGAAAATATCGTGCCAAAATAAATAAATATTTTAAGAAAGAGAGCGGAATGTTAAAGTTTACTTTAAAAAACACTAATTTCTTTCTATGCAAAAACACGTATTACTATCTAATTAATATTAATTTTTAATTAAGATGAAGGTAATACGTGTTTTAATATATTAAAATTGTTGCCCAATAATAAAATGTGTTTGCCAACCACTAGGGCCAACAGAGCCAGGATTTGCATCACTATCAAATCCGTAACCAAAGTCAATACCCAATAAACCAAACGCAGGCATAAAAATACGTAAACCAGCACCTACTGATCTCTTTATTTCAAACGGATTAAATGATTTAAAATTGTCGAAGGCATTCCCGCCTTCGGCAAAAGCTAGTCCATATATGGATGCAGATGGCTTTAAAGTTAATGGATACCTAAGTTCCATTGAAAATTTATTATAAATTACACCCCCAGCTTGCTCCAATCTTTGACTTACTGGATCCACTACATAAGGTGTAATAGATTGGTTTTCATAACCTCTTAATTGTATGTTTTCACGACCATCAAGGGTAAAATTCCCCATACCATCACCTCCAACATAAAAACGCTCAAAAGGCACCAAACCAGCATTGCTATTATAATTTCCTAGAAAACCAAACTCTGCATTAGTTCTCAATACCAAAGATTTACTACCTACATTACCCGCAAGTGTCGTATACCAATCTCCTTTAAAATTTACTTTATAATACTCTAACCATTTAAAACGTTCTTGATCTACACGTTCTATTTCCGATTGATCCCCATTATCTATAGCTGTTGCTAGATCTGCATTTAACTGATCATAATCAAGACCGTTAAATAAGGACCATGGTGGGGTGAATTTTGCACGCACTTCAAAATTAGAACCTGAGGTCGGGTAAATTGGGTTAGGTCCTGAAGACCTGCGAGAAATACCTAGTGTATATGTTAATGAATTGGAATTACCGTCACCAAAATTAAAAAGTCCTAAATCATAATTATTAAACTGGTACAATTGATAACCTACGGAATGCGATATAGTAAAGAAATCGTCTGGCCATTGCACACGCTTCGCTAAGCCTAATGTTATACCTGTTATAGTAAAACTCCTGTCTTTATCTGGTCTAAAACGATCAGCACCAGTTGCATTAAAATCATACGAAAATTGTTTAGTTCTTGACAATGATGTGCTAAAACTTACAGGTTTTCTACCCCCTAACCATGGTTCAGAGAAATTTAAACTATATACTCTAAACGTCTGACTAGCTTGTAAACGCAATGCAAAAGTTTGCCCATCTCCCATTGGAACAGGTTTATACGCTTCTCCCTTAAATAAGTTTTGAATAGAAAAATTGCTGAAAGACAATCCTAAAGTTCCAATGAAACCTCCACCACCGTAACCACCTTGTAGTTCTATCTGGCTAGAACCAGACTCCACTAAACTATAATTTAAGTCTACAGTTCCAGCGTTAGGATCTGGATTTAAAACATCTGGCTTTACGTTCTCGGCATCAAAAAAGCCTAAAGCTCCTAGTTCACGAATACTACGTATAATATCTGCCTTATTATACTTTTGTCCTGGTCTTGTTCTTAATTCTCTAAAAATTACATGGTCATTCGTTTTATCATTCCCATCAACAGTTACGTGATCTAAGAAAGTTTCTTTACCTTCTATTATTCTAATTTCAAAGTTTATCGTATCATTTGCCGCAGACATTTCTACAGGATTAATACTAGAAAACATGTAACCATTATTCTGATACAAACTACTTAAATCATTTGGATCAGGCTTCGTATTATCGGCAATTCGCTCTTTTAATAATACTCCATTATACGTATCGCCTTTTTTAATCCCTAAAACTTGACTTAATACTCGGTCTGAATACACCGTATTTCCAACAAAATCTATTTCGCCAAAATAGTATTTATTACCCTCTTCTACCTTAATAGTAATATCTATAAGATCTTCTCCATTTTTAGTAATCGTATCAGAAATAACACGAGCATCTCTGTACCCCTTTGCAGCATAATTTTCAACCAACTTTACCAAATCTGCCTCGTAATCCTCAGGAATATATTTAGATCGCTTAAGCTTTAAAATATTCTTTAGTGATTTTTCCTTGGTCTTTTTAAGTGATTTTTTTAATTTATTGTCTGATAATTTTTCATTACCCTCAAAATTAATATGACCAATTTTTACTTTAGTCCCTTTTTTAATATTCACAACCATGCTTTGTGCATTGGTTTCTGAAGTATCTTTAGCTGTAACTATAGTGACCTTAGTGTTTAAGAAACCTTTTTTCTTATACTTGTTTTGAAGATAATTCTTTGTATTTGCAATAAGGTTTTCAGTTATTTTTTTACCTTTTTTAAGGTCGGTATCTTTTAATATTTCGTCTATTTTACCTTTTTTAACTCCATAAACCGTAACATTGGTTAATGTAGGTCTTTCTAAAATATTTAGTTCTAGATAAATATTATCCCCTTCTATTTTTGTAACGAAAAATGATATATCACTAAACAGTTCTAAATTCCATAACTTATTAATTATGGCACTAATTTCATCACCTGGAACCGTAATTTGCTGCCCATCTCTTAAACCTGTATAGGTTTTAACGGTTTGCTCATTATAACTTTGCAATCCCGTAACTTCCAGTCCGGCTAAGATATATTTTTTACCCTCTTCATAATTCGTATCCTGTGCAGAAACGAAAAAGGTAGTTAAAAATAAAATTAAAGTGAAAGCTAATTGATGAGAGGTGTTATTGTTTGCACCTCTAGATAAGTTGTTCGCTAGTTTTTCCAAATCTTCGTTCTCTATTTTGGTAATTTAAAATTGCTTCAACCAAATGCTGCTCGGTAAAATCGGGCCATAAGATATGAGTAAAATATAGTTCAGCATATGCAATTTGCCAAAGTAAAAAATTACTTATCCTATGTTCTCCGCTTGTACGTATAAGCAAGTCTACATCGGGTAAATCGTGCGTGTAAAGATGGTTATTAATAATGGTTTCATCAATATTTTCTGCGGAAATTATATTATTTTTAACTTTGATACTAATCTCCTGCACTGCAATTTTAATTTCTTCTCTTGCCCCGTAACTTAGGGCAAGCGTTAATGTCATTCCCGTATTTTTACTAGTTTTTTCAATAACTTCTAGTAATTCTTTATTTGCTTTTTTAGGTAATGAAGCAATATTTCCTATAGTGTTTAAGCGAATATTATTATCCATAAAGGTAACGAGCTCTTTTTTCAAAGAAGAGACTAATAAACGCATTAAGGTATCTATTTCAAATTTAGGCCTTTTCCAATTTTCAGTAGAAAAAGTATACAAGGTAAGGTATGAAATGCCGATTTTAACACAAGATTCTACAGTGTCTCTTACTGTTTTAACACCGTTTTCGTGTCCAAAAACGCGCATTTTCCCGTGTTGTTTTGCCCACCTACCATTACCATCCATTATTATAGCTAGGTGTGTGGGTAATTTTGTTTTATCAAGTGATTCTATAGTATTCATAAATTATTTATAACAATCGGCACATGGGTTTCTTCTAAAGGTATAGGTTAATGTAATACCAGAAAAAACATACCAATCGTTGCTAAAAATATTACCAAATTCAACATTTAAAGGCTCTAAATTAGGATCATCTGGATAACTAAAATCAAGATTATCTGTAAACGTATATCTTGCCCCAACTTCCGCCCCTAATATAAAGAACTGATTTAATCTATATTTAAACCCTACTGTCATGGGAATTGCAAATGCACCATCTCGTTGATTATCATAATTAATCACCATGTTAGCATCAATATAATTATAATCGTACCTAAAATAGGTTATTCCTGTATATAAGTACGGCGTAAATGCCGGGCCTAATCGATGTAAATTATATTCTACAAAATTAAATTCTAAACCCGCCGAAAACTCCAAAACATTATTATCTACAACATATGCACGTTGCTGCCTTGAGGTCATGTTAGATTTTGTATCATCGGCAGTAAATTCACCATACAAAACACTAGCACGCCAAGCATAACGTTGACTTATATTCCATTTAAAAATTCCACCTGCACCAAAACCAGAAGGCGCAATGTAATTTGATCTCCCGACATCCCCAATATTATTTACGCCGCCAGCCATTACACCAACTTCGTATGTTTGTCCTTTCATGCTATAAAATGAAAAGACAATTAGTAACGCAAAAAATGTCCTCATGTATTGTAAAAGTTTGCAAATATAACAATTTGAACAGTTTATAAAACTGAATTCTTATATTGATGTTCTCTATTTGATAAACAACTTTTAGTTCTTTTTATTGTTTGCCACACCATCAATTACGCTTATCTTCTCCCCACAATAATTTATTACGCAAAGTTTTTAGAAAACTCTCTGAAGTGTATTCTATCATTTTAATAGTGAAAGACGACTTTTTAATAATTATTTCGCGACCATTCTCTACCGTAGCAATTCTTGAATCTAAGGATACCAGGTGGTTTTCCTCTCTTCCCGATACTTTTAACCTTATTACAGTATCATCTGCAATTACTAAAGGTCTTGCATTTAAATTATGAGGTGCAATTGGAGTTAAAATCAATGATTTTGCCGTTGGAGCAATGACAGGGCCTCCACAGCTTAAAGAATAACCTGTTGAACCCGTTGGCGTGGCTACAATTAAACCGTCTGCCCAATATGACGTTAAATATTCATTATTTAAATACGTCTCTACGGTTATCATTGATGTAGTATCCTTTCTACTAACAGTAACTTCGTTTAATGCAAAATTTAAATTTTCAAATTCTGGCAGTTGTGGTGAAGACGACACCTCAACAAGACTGCGTTCGACTATAGTATAGGCCCCAGAAACAAATTCTTGCACCACCTTACGCACATCTTCTTTTTTGAAAGTAGACAAAAATCCGAGTCTCCCTGTGTTTACACCAACTACTGGAATGTTTAAATTTTTTACATAAGTTATGGCTCTAAGTATAGTACCATCACCACCAAAACTAATAAACATATCAAAAGAATTATCTAAACCTTTAACCATATTGAATATTGGATACGCACCTAGGACACCTGTTTTAAGCAGCATGGTATAAAAATCCTCTTCAAAGAATATCTCAGCGGTTGATTTATTTAATTCATCTAACAGCTCCACAACATAATCAAAAGCATTATCAGAGTAGGTTTGACCATAAACAGCGACTTTCATAACTTTTAAACGTTTAAGTATTTATCTAAATAGTCTGAACGCTGTTTTAAATCTTCTAAAAATTGGTCATCTGTATGACCAAATATAATACTATAATTATATCGTCTAAAAGTTTGGATAACCTCATTTAAATTTGAAGACCCCATTTTAAGTGTAATTTGCACAATATCATTTCTAAGTTCTGATATAAATGCGCCTATTAATTTGGTGTTGTTCCCTTCTACAATTTGAGCTATCTCACTGAACGAATAATCTTTAATGCCTTTTGCCACAACTAAGATCCCGCCAGGTTCGGTAAAAAAAGGCGTCTCTATAAATTCACCAACAATATCATTTAAATTGTAATATCCTAAAACCTGAGAGTTTTCGTCTAAAACTGGAATTATATTTGCTTCGTTACGTGCAAAAGCCTCTAAAACATCTAACCAAGATGTTTCTTTGGTTACAAAAAAAGCTTCTAGACTATACCTATGATCATCAAAACTATTTACGGTTTCCAAAACAGCCATATCATTCTCAGCTGCAACCCCCAAAAAAATATCATTTTCGGTAATGGCAACATGTGAAAATGTGGAGTTTTTAAAAAACTTAACCACATCCTTCACTGAATCTTCCAATTTAAAAACTGGTGTAGAGCTTACTATGTGAGATTGTATATTCATTCTTAATAATATTGTGCAAATTACTAATTAAATATGGCAAAAAGCATGCCTTATTCGTATTTTTGCTTTTAAAACAGATACAAAGGAATGACAAAATTAAGTGTTAACATCAATAAAATTGCTACGCTTCGTAATGCAAGAGGCGGCAACATGCCTAACCTTTTAACTGTTGCCAGCGATATTGAGGAATTTGGCGCCCAAGGCATCACAATTCACCCAAGACCAGATGAGCGACATATTAGATATAACGATGCGCGCGCACTAAAAAGTATCGTAAAAACAGAATATAATATTGAAGGCAACCCTAATAAAAAGTTTATTGATCTTGTTCTAGAAGTAAAACCTACCCAAGTAACTTTAGTTCCAGATGCAGTAGATGCTATTACTTCTAATGCCGGGTGGGATACAATAAAAAATTTCGACTTTTTAAAAGATGTAGTATCCACTTTTAAACAAAATGGCATAAGAACGTCCATATTTGTCGACCCAAGTTCGGAGATTATTGAAAATGCCGCTAAAATTGGCACCGACAGAATAGAACTATATACTGAAAGTTATGCGCATAGTTTTGCACATGCCAAATCGGAAATAGAAAAATATAATGCAGTAAAACTATTTACAGAAGCTGCAAAAACCGCTACAAAAGTAGGTCTTGGCATTAACGCCGGACATGATTTAAGCCTTGATAATATAAAATTCTTTAAAGACAATGTGCCTAATTTACTTGAAGTTTCTATAGGACATGCATTAATCTGCGAATCGTTATATTTTGGACTAGAAAATGTAATTAACATGTACTTGAATAAATTAAACTAATGCAACTCTTACATTCTCAAATTTTTGGAACAGGAAAACCATTACTAATTTTACATGGCTTTTTAGGTATGTCTGATAACTGGAAAACCCTTGGCAATCAATATTCCGAAAACGGGTTTGAAGTCCATTTACTAGACCAAAGAAATCATGGTAAAAGTTTTCAGTCTAATGAGTTTAATTACGACTTACTGATTGAAGATTTAAAGTATTACATGACCCATCACAACATAGAAAAAGCCATAATACTAGGTCATTCTATGGGTGGGAAAACCGCCATGCAATTTGCTTGCACCTATCCAGAAAAAGTTGAGAAGTTACTTATTGCAGATATTGCGCCTAAATACTATCCGCCGCATCATCAACCTATTATTAATGCACTAAACAAAATAAATGTTTCGGAGTTATCTTCTAGAACAAAAGCAGACGAACAATTAAGCAAGTACATTAAAGATTTTGGCACAAGGCAATTTTTATTAAAAAATCTTTATTGGAAAGAAAAAGGCAAACTTGATTTTAGATTTAACCTTGATGTTTTAACAGATAAAATGGAAGAAGTTGGTGAAAATATAAGCACAACGGCTTCATATGCAGGTCCTACGCTATTTTTACGAGGAGATAAATCAGAATATATTGCCATTGATGATTATCCTTTAATTAAGCAACATTTTCCAAACGCAATTATTGAAGTAGTTGAAAAAGCTGGCCACTGGTTACATGCCGAAAATCCAAAGCAATTTTATGAGCTTTCTTATAATTTTATGATTTCATAGTCTATAAAAATTACTCAATCTTTATATTCAATCAGCCTTAAATAATATAGACTTTAGCATTTATTCTAAATGCTAATAAAAAATTGAAATTTATTACTAACTTTAAAGTGTAACTAACCGTACTATTCATTCCCTAAAATATTTGTATTATGAATTTTATCTTAAGAATTTTACTAAGTGCTATTGCTGTTATAGTGCTATCAAAAATATTGCCTCACGTATCAGTAGACACCTACTATACCGCCGTTATTGTTGCAATTGTTCTGAGCTTATTAAATTTAATTGTAAAACCAATTTTAGTAATTCTTACACTCCCAGTAACTATTTTAACCTTAGGTTTATTCTTACTAATCATTAATGCAATCATTATATTAATTGCCGACAAATTAATCGACGGATTTAGTGTAGATGGAATATGGTGGGCGCTATTATTTAGTTTATGTTTATCTTTTCTTCAATCTATATTCTTCTCTTTATTGAAAGACAATAAAAAAGACTAAGTTATTATTTGAAATTCAGCAGTTTAAAAACTTGTAGCAATTCACAAAATGTAGTACTTTTGCATCCCATTTTATTGATGTAAAATTAGATATAGAGATGAATATCACTAAAGAACAGATTGACGAATTAAATGCTGTTGTAAAGGTTGCCGTTACAAAAGACGATTATCAAGACAAAGTTGAAACTATTTTAAAAGATTACAGGAAACAAGCCAATATTCCTGGATTTAGAAAAGGACAAGTTCCAATGGGATTGATTAAAAAGCAATATGGAAAAGCCGTATTGGTTGATGAAGTAAACAAATTACTACAAGACAATCTAAACAAATACCTTACCGAGGAGAAATTAGATGTTTTAGGCAATCCTCTACCTAAGCAACGTGATAATTTTAATTGGGATTCAGAAAATTTTGATTTTGAATTCGAATTAGGCCTTGCACCAAGCTTTGAGGTAGAATTAAAGTCTAAAAAAGCAATTACACATTACAAAATAGTTGCTGATGATAAAATGATTAATGAGCAAGTAGAACGTATTCAAAAACAATACGGAAAACTTGTAAACAAATCTGAAATTAGCAAAAAAGATGAAGTTGTTGGTGTTTTCAAAAATGAAGCTGAAGAAATAGAAAACAAAGCAACTATTGAAATTAGCGCATTAAAAGGCAAAAAAGCAATTGACGCACTTACGGGTAAAAAGGTAGGCGAGACTGTTACTTTAAACACTAAAGACTTATTTAAAGAAACTCAAGAGCTAGCCTCTACATTAGGGATTTCTGCCGAGAAAGCAGAAGATTTAAAAGCAGATGTAACTTTTACAATTGAAGAAATTAACGAAAGAGAACCTGCCAAATTAGATCAAGAGTTATTCGATAAACTTTTTGGTAAAGATGTTATAAAATCAACCGAAGAATTAAAAGCAAAAATAAAGGAAGATTCTGAGCAACAATTTGCACAACAATCTGATCAAAAGCTTTTAAATGATGTTACTGAAAATTTTATTGAAAACACAAAATTTGATTTACCAACAGGATTCTTAAAAAAATGGATCCAATTAACTGGTGAGAAAGTACTTTCTGATGAAGAAGCGGCTGCAGAATACGAAAAATCTGAAAAAGGTTTACGCTACCAATTAATTGAAGGTAAGATCATACAAGAAAACAAATTACAGGTACAATTCGACGAATTAAAAGAATTCTCTAAAGGATTTATTAAATCGCAAATGGCTCAATTTGGTCAATTAAATCCAGCAGAAGAAGAACTAGATAACATTGCAGCAAGGGTTTTATCTAATCAAGATGAAGTTAAGCGTTTATCAGAACAATTAATGAGTCAAAAACTATTAAACCTTTATAAGGAAAAAGCTAATTTAAAATCTAAAGAAGTTACCTACGAAAACTTTGTCAAGGAAGTTTATGGGTAGTTTTGCAAAGATAAAATAAGTATCTTTACGGTGTTGAAAGCAAGCTTTCAACACCTTTTTTTTATTTAAAATCATATCAAAAAATCTATGGATTACGGAAAAGAATTCAAGAATTACGCTATAAAAGATCAAGGTATCAGCAGCACTTATTACGACAAAATTCTAGGAAGCATGTACCCAACTAACATGACGCCTAACATTATTGAAGAGCGACAAATGAACATAGCCGTGTTCGATGTCTTCTCCAGATTAATGATGGATAGAATTATCTTTTTAGGTACTGGAATTAATGATCAGGTAGCTAACATTGTACAAGCACAATTATTGTTTTTACAAAGTACAGACAACACTAAAGACGTACAATTATACATTAACTCTCCTGGAGGGAGTGTTTATGCAGGATTAGGCATTTATGATACTATGCAGTATATAAATCCAGATGTTGCAACCATTTGCACCGGTATGGCTGCATCTATGGGTGCGGTATTATTGTGTGCTGGAGAAAAAGGTAAGCGTAGTGGACTTAGCCATTCTCGTGTAATGATACACCAACCTATGGGAGGCGCTCAAGGACAAGCGAGTGATATAGAAATTACTGCTAGAGAAATACTAAAGCTTAAAGACGAATTATACGAAATAATTGCTTTGCACTCAGGGCAAACTATCGACAAGGTAAATGAAGATAGTGATAGAGATTACTGGATGAAAGCAGACGAAGCGTTAAAATACGGAATGATTGATGAGATTTTAGTAAGAGATAAAAAATAATCTCGACTAAACAAACAATTATTAAAAGTAGAAAGTTATAAAGAGTAAACTAAAACGATAGTTTTTTTCGTTTTAAGTTTACTAATGTGATAAAGATTATGGCAAAGGAAAGTTTAGAATGCTCATTTTGTGGAAGGAAAAAGCCTGAAACTAATCTCCTTATAGCGGGATTAGATGCACATATTTGTGATCGTTGTATTGAGCAGGCACATGGCATTGTTGCGGAAGAATCAAAGCAGTCTAAAAACGATGATTTATCATCTGAGTTAACATTAAAAAAGCCGCTTGAAATAAAAGAATTTTTAGACACTTTTATTATTGGGCAAGAGCGCACTAAAAAAGTAATGTCTGTTGCGGTTTACAATCACTATAAGCGATTATTGCAGCCTTCTTCAAAAGAAGACGATGTAGAAATACAGAAAAGCAATATCATTATGGTTGGCCAAACCGGTACTGGTAAAACATTAATGGCTAAAACTATTGCCAGAATGTTAAATGTGCCATTGGCTATAGTTGATGCTACAGTTTTGACCGAAGCAGGTTATGTTGGTGAAGATGTAGAAAGTATTTTAACAAGACTATTACAGGCAGCAGATTATAATCTTGAAAAAGCAGAACGAGGAATTGTTTTTATTGATGAGATAGATAAAATTGCTCGCAAAAGCGATAACCCTTCAATAACAAGAGACGTTTCTGGAGAAGGTGTGCAACAAGGTTTGCTTAAATTACTTGAAGGTACCGTTGTAAATGTTCCGCCAAAAGGTGGACGTAAGCATCCAGATCAAAAGTTTATTGAAGTAAATACAGAAAATATTCTTTTTATTGCCGGAGGTGCCTTTGACGGAATTGAACGCGCTATAAACAAGCGTCTAAACATGCAATCAATTGGTTACAGTAGTTCTAAGGCCGAAGACAGACCGGATGAAACAAATATTTTACAATACATTATCCCTAAAGATTTAAAAGAGTTTGGACTAATTCCAGAAATAATTGGAAGACTACCAGTACTAACTCATATGAATCCTCTAGATAAGAAAACACTTAGAGCCATATTAACTGAGCCTAAGAATGCTATTATTAAACAGTATGAAAAACTGTTTAAAATGGATGATGTTACTTTAACCATAACTGAAGACGCTTTAGATTATATAGTAGACAAAGCAATTGAGTACAAGTTAGGCGCAAGAGGTTTACGTTCATTATGCGAAGCAATATTCACCGATGCTATGTTTGCATTACCTAGTTCTGATGAGAAAGAATTAAAAGTAAGCAAGTCTTACGCGGAGAAAAAATTGTCTTTTGATACAATAAAAAAATTAAAAGCAGTTTCATAAACTGACATTACATTAAACTAAAAAATCCTGCAGACGTATTGTCTTGCAGGATTTTTTATATCTAGTTTTTTCTAAATACTACTCTTGATATTCTTTTTTGGTTACTTCAGCTAATAAATCTTGACAAACTTCCTTTATTATTTTTTCATCGGAATACAATTCATGCCCAAATCCATTTGCCAAGGTCATAGGCAAGCCTATTTTCTCTTCCCATTCCTTACTTGGCCTAAATTCATCATTAGAACCAAACAATAGTTTAATTGAACAATTAGGCTTACTGTTTTCCAAACGAATTCTAGTAGGCGAAATTGCGTAAAGCGATTTTATCGGCAAACCCATTAAGGCTGCTTTATACGCAACTGTTCCACCAGTACTAAATGCTAAATAATGACTAGGCTTACTTTCTCTTTTTAAAAGATGTGCAGCGGCAGTATCAATACCACCATTTACAAACTCTTTATGTAAATTTTCTTCTGTTTCTATTGTAAGATTAATGTTTGCAAGCTCTTGACAATCATAAAAAACAATGTCGTAATGTTGCTGTAAATACCCTAAGTAAGAAGTAATCCAAAGTCCTTTTTTGGTTCCCCACATATCAGAAATTACTACTAATCTTTCGGCCATAATAAAATAAATTTTTGTCTGGTTAGGTTAAATTATATCTAAATGTTATTCTTTAACGGCTAAAAACCTATTTTATTGGTCTTTATTTGTTCATTCGAAGTAATTCATCGATGTAGTCCCTCTTATTAGACAATCTCGGTATTTTATGCTGCCCTCCCAATTTATCTTTAGATTTTAACCAATCGTAAAACAAATTTTCTCTAGCTATATGAACCTTTGGCATCTTTAGTGTAATGTTATTATAGCGCTTTGCTTCATAATCAGAATTCAAAGATTTTAATGCGTTATCCAAAAATTCAGTAAAATAATCAATCTCCTCAGGTGGTTTTCTAAATTCTATAATCCATTCATGCCCCCCTTTTTCTTTGCCAGACATAAAAATAGGAGCTGCCGTATAATCCTTTATTTCCGATGATGTTTTTAAACAGATACTTCGCAATGCTTCTTCAGCATTTTCAATGATTAATTCCTCTCCAAAAACATTAATATGATGTTTGGTTCTACCCGTTACTTTTATGCGATATGGACTGATAGATGTAAAACGAACCGTATCTCCAATTTTATAACGCCATAAGCCCGCATTAGTAGTTATAATTATTGCGTAATTTTTATTTTTCTCAACACCCCATAATGGAACAACCTTTTGTTCTTCTGTATTGTATGTATCCATAGGAATAAATTCGTAAAAAATGCCGTAATCCAACATCAGCAAAAGTTCATCAGAATTGTTTCTATCTTGAATAGCAAAAAATCCTTCCGATGCATTGTAAATTTCGTAGTAATTAAAATTTTTACGTGGCAGTAGATTTTTATACTGCGCTTTGTAGGGATTAAAATTTACACCTCCATGAAAATAAACTTCAAGATTCTCCCATACTTGAAATAAATGGTCCTTACCGGTTTCTTCAATTACATTATTTAATAAAACAAGCATCCATGATGGCACCCCTGCAAGACTGGTTACATTCTCTTGCGTACTTTCTTTAATAATAGCTTTTAGTTTAGATTCCCACTCACTCATTAATGAAACCTTATTGCTAGGTGTACTACTTAACTCTGCCCAAAATGGCATATTATCAATCAAAATAGCTGATAAGTCTCCAAAAAAGGTTCCATTATCTTCATACAACTCTTTACTACCTCCTAGACGTAAACTTTTACCTGTAAACAATTGAGAATTCTCATTATTATTTAAATACAAGCAGAGCAAATCTTTACCTGATTTATAGTGGCAATCTTCTAAAGCCTCTGTACTAACCGGAATAAATTTGCTTTTCGCATTCGTAGTACCACTACTTTTGGCGAACCATTTTATACTGGTAGGCCAAAAAATATTTTGTTCGCCGCGTCTGGTGCGTTCAATATCTGGTTCTATCTCCTCATATGAAGTTATTGGAACTCTATTAGCAAAGGTTTCATAACTTAATATAGATTCAAATTCATAATTTCTTCCTATCTCAGTATCTTTTGCAATTGCCAATAATTGCATTAAAACTTCTTCTTGCACCTCCTCAGGGTACTTCAAAAAAAGTTCTATCTGGTGATAGCGCTTTTTCAGCAACCAAGAAGCTATAGAATTAAATAGTGGTATAGGCATTTTTAGGTATCTTTAGGCTTGGTGAATTTCTTTTAATTGTTTTTTATTAATTAGCAGAACAATTTAAGAAATCGTTTTTAACTTTAAAGTGTTCAAATCATAATTTACAGAGAATTTTTTATGCAATACGAAGGTGTTTTACAGAAGATGCAAACAGAGTTTGGAAGTCCTATTCAATATTACATGATTTTCGAAAACGATTTTTTGAATGTAAATCAGATTTTGAACAAAAGAGTGACCATAAATTTTATAAAATACCAATGCCTAAATTGCGGCCAAGACAATCCTATTTACCGTCAAGGATTTTGCAGAAAATGCTTTTTTGAAATCCCTTCGGCCGGAGATTGGATAATGAGGCCTGAATTAAGCACCGCCCATCTAGACAAAGAGGATAGAGATTTGGCTTACGAAAAGAAAGTACAACTACAGCCGCACATAGTTTATTTAGCCAATTCAAGTAATATTAAAGTTGGTGTTACCAGAAAATCGCAGGTTCCCACTCGATGGATAGATCAAGGCGCACATGAAGCTATAGAAATTGTAGAAGTACCCAACCGATATTTAGCAGGCATTACCGAAGTTGCACTTAAAGACCATGTTGGCGACAAAACCAACTGGAGAACAATGCTAAAAAATGAAATTGAAGACAAAGACCTTATAGAATGGCGAAATAAATTAAAGCAATACATTCCAGAAGAAGCCTTGCCATATTTTATTGAAAGCAATAAAGAAACGCATCTTGAATTTCCCGTACTGCAATATCCTAAAAAAGTAAAAAGCCTTAATCTAGACAAAACACCAAATTTTACTGGAGTCTTATCTGGGATTAAAGGCCAATACTTATTATTTTCAGACGATACCGTTTTTAATGTCCGTGGTAGCGAAGGTTATTATGTTTCGCTAGGCATTAATTAGTAGAGTCGTTTTTAACTTCAGTTTTCTTTTTCTTATTCAACAAACCACCTAAAACAGATTTAGCAGCATCTTTAACAGCATCTTTTTTAGCAGTTGCAGTATCTTTCTTTACCGCAGTTGCTGTGGTATCCTTCTTGGTATTGCCTAATAATCCACCTAAAACATCTTTTACTTGGCTTTTAGAATCATTTGCAGCGGTTGTAGAATCTTTTTTCTTTTGATTTCCTGATAATAATCCACCAATAAGATCAGTAGCTTTATCCATACCCTTATTGATTAATTTTTGTTTTTCGATTTCAATAAGTTTAGATGTCAAATCTTTTACTCCTGTTGTAAAATCTGTTGTAACACTTGGATTTGTATATTCTCCTCCAATTGATGCAGTTACTGGTATAGTTAAATTATCCAACGAACTTTCATCAATCTTAGCAATTAAATTAGTTACATCTTTACCTAAATATTTAGACGGAACATTAAGAACAGCAGTATAATTTAATTTTTTGTCAAAAGTGTGATTTCCATTTACCGTTACAGCTATATCTTGATAGTTAACTGTGAAAGGCTTTACTTTAACAGTTCCATTTTCAAAGGATAGTGCTGTTTTCAATCCTTTTAAATCTAGTTTATCTACATTTAAAAAGTTTAGTTTACTACTTAAAGCTGATAATACTTTAGTTTGATTCGCATTAATTTCAGTACCTAATAATTCTGCAAGAACACTACCAGAAATAGTCGCCAAATTAGGCGTAAAATCGTCGTTTAATTTCCCTGAAATTGCAATATCAGAATTCAACTGACCCTGTAATGCATTCGCCAATGGCGCAAGTACTTTAAACAATTCAAGTGCTTTAAATGTCTCGGCAATCTGAAAATTGCTCATATCCAATTTCATTGCAAAACTTGGTACGGCATCTTTTGTGGAAACCTCTCCATTAAAAGCCAATTTTCCATTGAATATAGATGATGTCATATTCTGCAACGTTGCTTTTTCATCTTTAACTATTAATGTTCCAGAAACGTCTTTAAGTGTTAGGTTATCATAAATAACATTTGCAGCTGACGCATTAATAGTTGCATCTAAAAATGAAGGTATTTTTATTTGAGATGCTGTCGTAGTACTTGGTGTTTTTGCCTTTGTAGGCTCAACAACTGTTTCTTCAACCATAAAATCATTAACAGCAAAAGTGTTGGATTTTAAGTTAAAAGTACCCTCTACATTTTCATCATTAAACATAAATCCTAATAAATTATGTATGGATCCTGAGGCATTAAAATCTGTTTTACCTGTTACACCATTAAGCTCGTTTAAGGTTACCGTTTTTGGATTAAATGTTACCGAAGTGGAATTTATTTTAACCGGACTTTTTAATTCATCGGATTTATAAACAAAGTTTTTCAAGTTTAAATTACCGTTGATATTGGTGTTTTCATACCTTTTACTTTCTATAGAAGCCATATCAAATGCTGCATTTATATCAGCACTTAAAAGTCCTTCTAAATTTAAATCTGCAGGAACTGGATAAGCCTTTGCAATATTTGCCAAATTCATTTTCCCATCTACATGCGCCTTTACCTTAGTATTACCCATTAGATCTTTTATATTAGCTACCATATTGAATTTGTCTTCGTCTATCATAAAAGACAATTTTCGTATATCTACAAATGTATCTTCTGTAATACCGGTTTCATTAGTAATTTCAGTATCAATAAAAACATTACGAACAGATTTAGGCAAATCTGGATATTTAAAAGAGGCATTATCTGACTTAATATCAATTTTAAATTTAGGAATATGCAAATCATCTACAATACCATTAAATCTACCAGCAAGGGTGAAATTTCCGGTAGTTTTTACATTTTCAATATTTTTGGAATACTCAGCAGGTATCACCGCTAAAAAGTTCTTAAAATCTGATGATGGCGTTTTAAAACTAATATCCACCTCTTGATTATCATCATTCAACTTAACAAAACCATCAAATATTAATGGTAACTGATTTACAAGGGCTTCATTCTTTAAAAATGAATAGGTGTTTGTAGTTAAATCTATTCCCAATAATGCATCTAATTTCACTGGATTTTTATTCAAGTAATTGGTACTGTCCATTTCAAAAGAAACTAAACCTGAGGTCTTGGTATCTAATTCTGATTTATCTAACGACAAGTCTCCTGTCCCTGAATGATTCATTTCTAGCAGTTCAAAACGCATGCCACCTTCTTTATCCAAATACACTATTCTAGAGTTATTGATAGCGTAAGATTGCATGGAGAAAGTAAAATTACTGGTGTCCTCAGCACTAGCTTCAGTAGCATTAGCATCCTCTTTAGCAATATCATAGTTTGCTACACCAGATTCATTTACAATAATATTCACTAGAGCATCATCTACCACCAAGCTAGAAATTACTATCGGCTCATTGGCGTCTTTGAACAATTCTTTTATAGACATATTCAATGCAACCTTTTTAGAAGAGAAAAGCGTGTCTCCTGCAAATGGAGCTTTGTTAACCAATGTAATATTATTCATTGTTAAAGTTGCCTTTGGAAAAGATGAAAACAATGTTAAATCAGCATCTTCAAAATCGAACGTTGCCGTGATACTATTGTTTACTTTATTTTTTATAATATCAGCTATTTTACCTTTTAGAAAAAAGGGAGCAGCAACAAGCATTATCACGAATAACAAAAAGACAATACCAACAATTTTTAAAATTTTCTTTTTCATAAAATTATTATTCTTTAAAAATATCTTTTTTAACAAACGCGTTTTGCGGCAATCCAAATTATTAATGACGCAATCACAAAATTTAATTTCAGTAATCTAATTCGATTTCTTCTCCGACTTCTAATTTAAATCGTCTTCTAAATAGATATACGCAAAAGTATAAGAAAGGAGTGTCAAGAAATGCTATAATTATCTTAAAAATAAACCCACTTATAACTAGACCACTAAATAAACTCCAAGGCAACACTTTAAACACACATAATAACCCAACTACAGTAACCGTGTCGATAAACTGGGAGAGGAACGTGGAAAAATTATTTCGCAACCATAAATGTTTGCCTTTGGTTATTTTTTTCCAAAAATGATAGATGGCAACATCAATATATTGCGCAAAAAGATAAGCCATCATTGATGCTAAAACGGCAATTGGAGACAAGGCAAATACCTTATTAAACGTTTCATCATTTATTGGTGAAGAAGTAATTGCAGGCATATAATCTGCCAACAAAATAATTCCCATGGAGAAAAAAGATGCGAAAATTCCAGTAGTTACTAGCTGATTTGCCTTTTTACGCCCGTACATTTCTGAAACCAAATCGGTAATAAGAAAAGTTATAGGGTATGGCAAAATACCTACAGAGACCTCAAAAAGATTAGCATTCCAAATAGACACCTCTCCAAAGGGTTGCCATGAAACAAATTTTTGAAATATAAGATTGGATACCACCAAAGAGGTAATAAACAAAGCTGCCAAAAAAAGATAAATATTAAATGCTAATTTCCTGTCTTTCTTTGTCATACTTACTTAAATCCATTATTTTATATTCATAATAAAGGGCATTCTTGCTTGAACACCTTGCTGTTTCATTGCTGATTTAACTTCTTTTAAAATAGAATAGGTTTCCTCACCAATTTCTTCTCTAATGAAATCTTGTTTTATTTTAGAACTCGCTCCACCAAAGTCTTCCATAAAACGCTCAAAACCTGATTTATATTTTGGATAGCTATTAATTCCGTAGTTTTTTATTCCAGCTATTTCTGCTGCAGCTTTAATAGCATCATCTAATCCACCAATTTCATCAACAAGTCCTAAATTTTTTGCATCTACTCCACTCCAAACTCTTCCTTGTGCTACGCTATCTACCTCAGCAACTGTCATATTTCTTCCTTGTGCCACTCTACTTAAAAATGTACTATACGTATTCTCAACGCCTTCTTGAACGGTATTCCTGAACGCATCTGTCATTGGCTCAAATAATGAATAATCCACTGAGTTTTTATTAGTCCCAACTTGTTCTGCATTAATTCCAATTTTTTCTGCCAATTCACTTGCGTTTGGAATAGTACCAAAAACACCTATAGAACCGGTTATGGTTGTAGACTCTGCAAAAATTTTATCTGCGCCTGCGGCAATATAATAACCACCTGAAGCTGCAACATCTCCCATAGAAACAATTACTGGTTTAATTGCCTTTGTGAGCTCAATTTCTCGCCAAATAATATCTGAAGTTAAAGCACTTCCACCAGGAGAATTTACACGAAGTACAATAGCTTTTACATCTTCATCTTCCCTTGCTTTTATTAAAGAAGAATTAATAATGCCCTGACCAATAATATTGGGACCACCTTCTCCGTAAAAAATTTCACCTTGCGCATAGATTACTGCAATTTTATCATCTCCTTTTAAAAGCACTTTTTTCTTAGCACTTGGGATATAATCTTTTAAAGAGATATAATTAATATCATCTTTTAATGAAGCTTTTAAGGCATTCTTTATTTTGGTTTCGTATTCGTCAAAAAATAGAACATCATCAATTAACTTAGATTTTAAAGCTAATTCAGGAGTTCTTCCGCCTAAAGTATCTGCAATAGTGTTTAAGTTTTCAACAGATAATTTGCGGCTTATCGCAACTTCATCAATCATGGAGTTCCAAAGAGAACTCAGCAATTCTTTGATTTGTGTTCTATTAGCATCACTCATTTCGTTGGACAAATAAGGTTCCACAGCGCTTTTATATTTGCCATGTCTTATCACTTCCATCTTTATTCCTGTTTTCTCTTGTAAATTTTTATAAAAAAGCACCTCTGATGAAAGACCTTTAAAATCTAAAACACCTACTTCATTTAAAAACAAACTATCAGCAACAGAGGATAAATAAAAATCTTTTTGAGTATATACATCTGCGTAAGCATAAATAAATTTTCCGCTTTCTTTGAAATCCTCCAAGGCAGCTCTAATGGCTTGCGTTTGTGACAAACCTGCCATGATAAAATTATTATTAATACTTATACCTTTTATCTTGTCATCAGCCTTGGCTACAGCAATGGCATGTAAAATTTCATCTAAACCCTGTGATTGTTGAAATAAACCTGCAAAAGGATCTGCATTATCCCCACCAACATAATCCTCAACTGGATTTTGAATTTGGATTTCTAAAACAGAATTACTTTTAACCGTTTTTGTATCGTCTGCACTACTTACTAAGGCAATAAAAATAAAAAACATGGCCATCATAACTCCAAATGCAATAAGACATCCTAAAATGGCCGCCAATAGATTTCCTAAAAATTTCATTAAAATTTCGTTATAAATTCGCTGCAAAGATAACCAATGTTAAATTGTTTTATTTATTTTGTTGCGCTATTATGAACAACCCCAAAACTATTTACTTGTCTTTAGGCAGTAATCTTGGCAACAAGCTTTACAACTTACAAAACGCTATTTTCAAAATTGCTGAAAATATTAGCGCTGTGCAATCTATTTCTAATGTGTACCAAAGCGCATCATGGGGATTTGACTCGGATGATTTTTTAAATATTTGCATAGCAATAGACTCTGATTTAGCACCACATATACTATTAAAAAAAATTCACGAGATTGAAGAAAGTCTAGGAAGATATAGAAATACGACCGAAGGATATTTACCAAGAAGTATTGATATTGATATTTTGTATTACGGAAAAGAAGTTATTGAAACAGATCAACTAACAATTCCGCATGTTTCATTACAACTTAGACAATTTGTACTTAGACCATTAAGTGAAATTGCACCACAATTTTATCATCCAATTTTAAATAAGGATACTAGAAATTTAATACAAATGTGCAAGGACAAAACTGAGATTACTAAAACTCCCATTAAATTGCACAAAACAAAAGAATTACTTTTTTCAAAACTAAATTTTATCGCCATTGAAGGTAATATTGGTGCAGGAAAAACAACCTTGGCAAATAAAATATCTGAAGATTTTAACGCAAAACTTATTTTAGAGCGTTTTGCTGACAACCCTTTTCTTCCGAAATTTTACGAAGATCAAGCGCGTTATGCTTTCCCTTTAGAAATGTCTTTTTTAGCAGAACGGTATCAGCAATTTACAGATGATACTTCGCAATTTGACCTTTTTAAAAGTTTTATGGTTAGTGATTATGATATTTATAAATCGCTAATTTTTGCTAACGTAACCTTACAAGCGGAAGAGTTTAAACTATATCGCAAGGTTTTTAATTTTATGCATAAAGAGGTTAAAAAACCAGGACTCTATGTATACTTATATCAGAATACGGAACGTCTTTTAGCAAATATAAAAAAGCGCGATAGGGATTACGAGCAAAATATTGCTTCGGACTATTTAGAAAAGATAAATAGAGGGTATTTAGATTTTATTAAAAGTGCACCTAACCATAATACTTTAATTATAGATATTAGTGAATTGGACTTTGTTGAGAATGAAAAAGACTACAATTTTATTTTAGATGCTATAATTGAACACACCACCACAATAAAAAATTAAGATAATTTTCACATTTTATTTGCGTAGTAGAAAAGGTTTTGCTTAATTGCATCTGTTAAAAACAAATATTGATTTTTTTCAATAGGAGATTTTAAAACTAACTAACTCAAACTATACAAAAAACCCCGACCAATTAGGCTGGGGCTTTTTACTTTAATTAGTTTGCTATGGGTTAATTTTTGCCCAAAAATCCCAAACAACCACACCTACACTTACCGATATATTTAATGAATGTTTAGTGCCATATTGCGGAATTTCAATAATAACATCACTTGCAGAAACTACCTCTTGCGACACGCCTTTTACTTCGTTACCAAAAATTAAAGCATACTTTTCATTAGGCTTTGTTTTAAAATCATTCAGAAAAACAGCATTTTCTGCCTGTTCTATCGCTATGGTTTTTATATTTTCTTTTTTTAATCGCTGCAATACCTCTAAGGTACTTTCCGCATATTCCCAAGCAACGCTATCTGTTGCCCCTAGTGCAGTTTTGTGAATATCTTTATGTGGAGGTTGCGCCGTAATACCACAGAGGTATATTTTTTCTATTAAAAAAGCATCTGCTGTTCTAAAAACCGATCCTATATTATTAAGACTTCTAATATTATCCAACACTATAATGACAGGTGTTTTATCTGCGTCTTTAAATTGTTTAACATCTAAACGATCCAATTCACTATTTTTTAATTTTCGCATGCTCTTTTTATGTTTAAAACTTATTTCAAAATATCAACAATTATACAATTTGCCTAAAGAAAATAGTACATTCGTTTTTAGTAGAAATTGGAGCAAAAATAAGTTAATATTATAGCTTTTGGCAAAGACAGAAAAAAAGAAGGTAACACCTTTAATGAATCAGTACAATACCATCAAGAAAAAATATCCTGATGCACTATTGCTTTTTAGAGTTGGCGATTTTTATGAAACTTTTGGCGATGACGCTATAAAAGCATCTCAGATTCTTGGTATTACCTTAACACACCGTAATAATGGTGGTGACAAAACAGAACTTGCCGGCTTTCCACATCATTCTGTAAATACCTATTTGCCAAAATTAGTTAAAGCAGGTTTGCGTGTAGCAATTTGCGACCAATTAGAAGATCCAAAACAAACAAAAACCATTGTAAAACGTGGTGTTACAGAACTAGTAACTCCTGGTGTAGCTTTTAATGATGATATTTTAAGTGCAAAAAGCAATAATTTTTTGTGTGCTGTTCATTTTGGACGAAAACTTATTGGTGTTGCTTTTTTAGACATATCCACAGGGGAGTTTTTTACATCGGAAGGAAATGAAGATCAAGTAGATAAACTGCTACAAAATTTTTCTCCCAATGAAATATTAGTATCAAAAGCGCACAAAAAAGAATTTTTAGAAATTTTCGGGAAGCAATTCCACACCTTCTTTATGGAAGATTGGGTCTATCAAGAAGATTATGCCTTAGAAACACTAACGAGTCATTTTAAAACTAAAAGCCTTAAAGGTTTTGGTGTAGATCATCTAAATCATGGCATTATAGCGGCTGGTGTTGCCTTACATTACCTTTCAGAAACGCAACACCGTCAGTTACAACATATCAGCAAACTTGAACGCATTGCGGAGGAAGAACATATTTGGATGGATCGTTTTACAATTCGAAACCTTGAATTATACCAGGCCAATAATGTCAATGCAGTTACTTTGTTAGATGTTATTGACAAAACAATATCTCCTATGGGAGGGCGAATGCTAAAAAGATGGCTAGCCTTACCACTAAAAAATATTGATAAAATTAAAAGAAGGCACCAAGTAGTAGCTTATTTACAAAAAAATGAAATTACACTACAAAAGCTTCAAAACCACATAAAACAAATTGGCGATTTAGAGCGGTTAATTTCTAAAGTGGCCACAGGCAAAATTAACCCTAGAGAAGTAATTCAGTTAAAAAATTCTTTAGAAGCTATAGTCCCTATAAAACTGTTAGCAACAAATAGTGAAAATGAGGCTGTAAAAATTATAGGCGATCAACTAAATACATGTGATTTGCTTCGTTCAAAAATCAAAGAAATGATTAATGAAGAAGCACCCGTAAACATGTTAAAAGGAGTTACCATTGCCAAAGGATATTCTGAAGAACTTGATGAATTGCGCGATTTAGCTTTTTCTGGCAAAGACTATTTAAACAAAATGCTGCAACGCGAAACGGAGCGCACAGGAATTACTTCTTTAAAAATTGCATCAAATAATGTTTTTGGCTACTACATAGAAGTACGAAATACACATAAAGATAAAGTTCCAGAATCTTGGATACGCAAACAAACTTTGGTTAATGCTGAACGTTATATTACCGAAGAATTAAAAGAATATGAAAGTAAAATACTAGGTGCAGAAGAAAGAATATTAAGCTTAGAGCAGCAATTATTTTCTCAATTAATTGTTTGGATGCAAGAATATATTGCACCAGTACAGAACAACGCCTACCAAATTGGACAATTAGATTGTTTATGTGGTTTTACACAGTTAGCCAAAGAGAATAATTACAACGAACCCGAGATTAATGAATCCACCACTATTGAAATTAGCAATGGCAGGCACCCTGTGATCGAAAAACAATTGCCAATAGGCGATGTATATATTGCCAATGATGTTATTCTTAACAGAGAAGATCAGCAGATTATTATGATTACGGGCCCAAACATGAGTGGTAAATCTGCTATTTTACGACAAACAGCCCTAATTATTCTTTTAGCACAAATGGGAAGTTTTGTTCCTGCCGATACCGCAAAAATTGGTTATGTAGATAAGATTTTTACAAGAGTTGGCGCAAGTGATAACATTTCTATGGGAGAATCTACCTTTATGGTAGAAATGAACGAAACAGCATCTATCTTAAATAACTTGTCTGAACGAAGTTTGGTATTATTAGATGAGATAGGCCGAGGAACCAGTACTTATGATGGTATATCTATTGCTTGGGCAATATCTGAATACTTACACGAACATCCAGCAAAAGCAAAAACATTATTCGCCACTCATTACCATGAAATAAATGAAATGGCAACTACTTTTGAGCGTATAAAAAATTATAATGTATCAGTAAAGGAGCTAAAAGACAATGTTCTTTTCCTAAGAAAATTGACTCCTGGTGGAAGTGAACATAGTTTTGGCATTCATGTGGCTAAAATGGCCGGCATGCCCCAACAAGTTATTATTAAAGCTAACAAAATTTTAAAGAAACTAGAAAAATCACATTCTAGCGAAGAACTTACGGATAAATTAAATGATGCGCAGAATGAAATGCAATTGAGCTTTTTTAATTTAGACGACCCCCTATTACAGCAAATAAAAGAAGAAATTACCCATTTAGACATCAATACGCTTACGCCTGTAGAAGCGCTAATGAAGCTAAATGAAATAAAACGGCTATTGACCAAGAAAAAAAATGCCTAAATTTTTTATTCAACTAATTTCTAAATGCCTGTTAATTAGCCAATAAAGCAACATGTTATTTTAGTTAAAATCTGTATCAAATATTTTTTAATTCTTTTACGCGATTTTTCTTTGGTTTTTATAGAATTGTATTAAATTTGCATCCGCATTTGTAACGAATGCCACGTTCATTTAAATAAAACATTACTTGCGAAAGTAGCTCAGGGGTAGAGCATCACCTTGCCAAGGTGAGGGTCGAGGGTTCGAATCCCTTTTTTCGCTCATATAAAAACACATAACTACGGTGTTTTTAGAATAGCCTAGCCTTAATTGGCAAAGGCTCGAGTGGTGGAATTGGTAGACACGTTGGACTTAAAATCCAATGGACATTAGTCCGTGCGGGTTCAAGTCCCGCCTCGAGTACAAAGAAAAACCTCAACATCTTAATTATTAGATAGTTGAGGTTTTTTGTTTTGTGATTTTGCCAACATTTTGCCAACGGATTAATTAAACTATAAAAACAACACCTAGGAGCAATCACATTTGTAAGGTGTAATATATTTATTGAATTTCTCACCATAGGTACCAGGATTTGCCAAAAACTGCTCAATTACCTTAATAGGTAAATCACAGTATAGATACAAGTTGTTTAAATCTGTTTTAAACGAAACGAAAATATAATTTTTATCATTGTAAGTATAAAAGAAAATAAATTCTAGGTATGATGACTGTAATTGATATGAATAAAGCGCAGCGTCACGAACCCCATATTCAGAAACTTTTGATCTTAGTTCTTTACACTCCTGATTAATAACACTTGGCTGACTGTTTGCATCAAACAAGAATAACATTAACAATATGTAAATCGCCTGCTTTTTCATATCTAATATTTATTATTTTTTTTTCTTTTACTCGCGTCTAAAGGTGAGAACATTATAGAATTAATTTAAACCAATTAAAATACGACCTCAGAACCTATATAATACATTTTATTAACACTTTTATTGATTCTTAAGTGTTGCCCCATAAATAACCGTTAACAAAGCACCCAACTTGTTTAAAATCAATTTTTTACATAAAAAAAATTGATTGT
Organism: Cellulophaga tyrosinoxydans; assembly: GCF_900176415.1. Lineage (GTDB taxonomy): Bacteria > Bacteroidota > Bacteroidia > Flavobacteriales > Flavobacteriaceae > Cellulophaga > Cellulophaga tyrosinoxydans. Next base: position 281,690 of record NZ_FWXO01000001.1, read on the forward strand.
TTTAAATAGGTGATTTTGACCTATTTCTAGCAATTTTAATTCTTTATTTGGGCCTTGTCTTGTTCTTTTCTTCTCTCCTGTACGTTCTTGAATGCCTGGATCCTCGCTCTCTCGTTCTCCGTCATTTTCAATGGCTTCTTATCCTTGTCTTTCATTAATTAATTATTTTTTTAATTTACTGATATTCTTATGCTCAATCAAATCTTGAAAGGTTATGTCTTCATATCTGATTCCATATAATTTTATAATATTTTTTCGTGTCTCTAAATCCTCGTATGCCATTAAAATTAAACGATATCTATATTTCAAACTTTTTGCAGAACTACTATCCAGTTTATGGCAAATTTTACTAAGTACTTTGTGTGAATTAGGAGCGCTAATTTTAGTATCTCGAATATTAGTGCAAGATGTCGCTATAACTATAACAAACAAAAGTAAAACTCTATACATGTAAAATAACTATTATAAATAAATATACTAAAATATTGAATATGATAATGTTGAAGGTTTGGAATACATATAATTAAGTAACATCCGGAACAGGAAAACTCGGATATTTAACCCCACGCCCGTTGATTTAATAAGGATTTCGAATAAATTTTTGACTTTTTTCTTTCAATTATAGTTTCAATTTTGGTGCCAACTAGTTCTTAGAATAAATTTAATTGGTTGTTAAAAAAATCGCTTAGATTATTATAATACCTATTACGTATCTGTTTTGATATTTTATCATAGATACTCTTTTCAAATTCATTATAGCGACCAGTTAATAATGCAGCAGCAATTCTCTTAAAAGTTTCAGGCTCTTTTTTTTCATAATATTTCAAACCAGTATTAGAAAGTAAATTACTGCCTCTTTTTTGCATGGAAATATCTAGGTTTGTAATAGGGCATATTCTTCTATTGGTATTCGTAAGTATTTCCCCTTTATCTATATCTAAATAGTTACGGTTTTCAATATTTTCTATTTGGGGTAAATAGTTACGCTTTTCAGGGAATAAAGAATTTAGTTTTATATCAATTGTTTTTAAAAATTCATTGTTAATATTAAAACCTGTTTTGTCTAATATATTTAAGTACCTGCTTTTTTTATCATTAAAATCTGCGCTCCTATTAGATTGCATTGCGTCGTACCAATTAAATGTATTAAAATCATTAATTAAACTTTTTTTATCTCTCTTTTTAAGAAAATCTAATCTTGGTCTAGGCTCAAGAATTAGAGTATCTTTTGCATGTTTTAGAATATCTTCTTTTAAGTTTTCGTAAACTTCAACTTTTAGTAAATCGCCTATATTATGAATTCCTAAATACTTGCATTTCGATGGGCTAAGAGTAGACACCTCGTATCTTAAAGTGTCTGGATTGCAGAATTCTGGAAATTGAAAACCTTTAGCATAAAATTTGATTGATAGATATTTCAAGATTTCACCCGTTTTACGATTAAATTTTTTAGCCTTTTTACTATACTGAAGGCTTTCATCAAGAATAAATTGCCTTCTTTGAAAATAGGAGTCATAAGAAATTAATTCTTTACCATATCCATCAAGAATAAAGTTTACTCCATACTCTAAATGGTTTATTGGATATTTATCAAAATCATGGAAATCAAATAAATCAATAAATTCTTGTATTGTATTAATGCAATTAACTACATTAAAATCATTGGAGTTATGGTTATTGTTATTAAAAAAGTAATGTGGTTTAAATACAATCCTTATGCGCTCTTTTCCTTCTTTGTCATTGCGAGGAAAATGCGGTTCTCTTTTAAAAATAATGCCTTTATATTCTTTTTGGTCTTTATTGTATATCTCTCCTGTTCTTTTGCTAGTTTTATACACTTGAAGCATTGTAGATAATAGCGGATTACCCCATATTGATTCTAATGTGACTGGGTCTTTAGTAATAATTTGAATTAAATCTACCATTAATTAGTATCTTTACGTCGAGGTGTTACGTTGCTGTGAACCTCAACATTTGAACAAATACGGGAGGCTTGAACAACCTCCCTTTTTTTATAGTCTTATAAATTTTTCTGTAAATAGTTTAGGGCTAATAGGTTTAAAGCCTTTGAAGAAATGTATTATTAAGTATTCTTTATCCTCCCTAAACTCAAAAATCAAATGATCTTTTTTTCTTTTCTGATCTCCATAGAACCATCTTGGGGATGATGTTTTTTTTAGCCCAGTAGTGGGCTTGAACGACATTTCATCTATTTGATTCATCCAAAAAATAGGCTTATCCTTGGCTTTTGATCTTCCTAAATCAGGAGCAATTTTAAGTTGATCGTCAAAAACACTGAATTTATCTTGACTGTGATAAATTGAGGTACTACCGTTTGAAGCATATCTTCTGTAAGTATAAACTTCGGGGATATTTTTTATATACATTGTCTTACTTTTTAAGTTCAACAATTGCGTTTTCGACCTCATCACGCTTATAATAAACACGCCCCGAAATTTGGTATGCGGTCAATATTCCTTTCTTAGTCCAGTTGTGTACACTTGACAAGTCAATTTGAAGCATTTCGGCGACATCATTGCGACTAAGATAAACGTTAGGCTCTTTAGGTTGTAGATGTTTTTTAAGGTCGTTTAATCGATTTTTAACGGTTTCATCGATTAGGTCAATTAATGCGGTTGGTGTTGTGCCAATGAATTGAATTTGTTTCATTTTGAACATTATTTAAGATTAATAACATTCAAATTTCAATAGATTTAACCCCCTATCATAAGAGGTTTTTACCTGATATTAGGTAATGGTTTAAATGGGTTCAGTTTGAAGGAAAAAAAATATTATTGAAATTATTTAGTCTCTGTTCTGATCTGGAATTTTTTAAACTTATCAACTGTTCTTTGCTAATTAATACTTCATAGTCTTTTTCCTTTATGTAATCATTTTTATGAAGCCATTTAATAAATTGTTTATGCCCAATTTTTTCTATTAAAGATTTGTTCAGCATCATGTTATACAAAAAACTATAATCTTTATAAGCATCTATTATATGTAAGGCTGTATATTTCAAAAAATTCTCTTTTGCACCAATAATTTTAAAAGGGTGAATATTTTCAGTCTGAATGCTTCTTGTTATATTTTGTTTTAGGTATGTTAAGTTTAATTTTTCTTTATCAAAAAATGAGGTTCCATTTTGGTAATCAATCCTTGCTAGTACGGAAATTAAATTTTCAATTTGATATATTTTTTCTTGGTAATTGTTCTTTCTATCCAATTGGTTTAAAAATGTATTTCTACTTTCGATTCCAATAAAATGTAATAGTTCGTCAGAATTAACAATAACAACCTTATCTTTTACTTCAAACTTAAATTCTGGAATATCTCTTTTAATAATGGATTTATAAGTCTTTATTAGTATTTCGTACTCCATCATTCCTGAATATACAATTGCCCTAATTTTTGTACAATCTTCTTTAGAATAAATAAGTTTGTACAATACATTTTCAATCAGATATTGAGTTGCTATTTTTTCTTTTTTCAACCAACCACCTGATTTATATAAATCAATAGTATTATTTAATTGAATATCATTTTTTATTTTACCTAAGTAGTGCGCAAACAAGTAGGGTTTGTAAAATGATGCTTGTTCATCACTTTCAAAAAATGTTTTATTATTTACTAAATTTTTTATAGAGTACTGTATAAATTCAGGAGGGTAATACTCGTAATCAATACTATTTAAATAATATTCTCTCATCAGGTTTGAACAATTTTATACGTTGCTTTTATAAAAATACAAAACCCTTTAAGATTTAATTAAAAGGGTTGGCGTTTTGTTGATCTTCTATATATTTTAATTATTAGTAGCAATGCCGGATTTTCTAAGAATTAATGCTAACTGATCATTTTCATACACCTCAGTATTTAGCGTTAATGAAAGTTTCAAAATTTCTAACTCTAATGAATATTCCTCAGGGTTCATTAGATTAGAATTCATTTTTAAAACTTTTAGTTTTTTGTATATCTGAAGCATATCATTGATCTCTGCGATATGGTTTTGCGGTTTGTTTTCCATAAAATATATTTATTGATTAATAACATTTTTTAATACAGTAAGTTGAGGTTCTTTTTTATCCTTTAATGCCTGCAACGTATAGAAGTCCGCAATCTGTTGTGCGTAGTCCAGTGTGTTTTTCCCGATGTAGTTAAGCAGCAAACGCTCCGAAGAATGTTGTGTTATTTGCATTATTAAAGGCGTTGGCAGTATTCCGTAAAGATTTGATGCAAATGACCTACGGCATACATGGGATGCCATTAATTCCCATTTCGGATAAACACCATCAATCTTTCTTTTTTTCTTGTTGCCTTGGCCCTTAACAGTAACTTGTATTTTGCTGCCCTTTATCATATCATTTAATTCTGCCTTTTTACAGATTACTTTGATATACTTATTAAATTTCTGAATTGATATTTTATAAGGCAATCCACTTGCAATAATTTCTTTTGTAGTTTCTAGTACTGGTATAGTTACATTTTTACCTGTTTTCTGTTGCTTTAATTCAATTACTTCTAATCCGTTACGTTTAACAAAATTTGTTTCATTTAATTGCAATAGGTCGCCCCCTCTTTGCCCCAAGTTACACCCTAACAAAAGCCATTTGCGGGCATTTTGGTGTGCTTCATTAATAAGTTCAGCCTTTTGTATTTTCTCGAGTTCTAAAGGCGTTAAATAGATAATATTTTCATTGTTCGGTTTACTGCTTTCTATTTTCTTATACTGGATATTTGCCTCAATACCGTTTAATTCAGCATCATTACAAACCGTTTTTAAATCGGCTAACTTTTTTAATGCTGTACTTTTTTGATACTTTTTAGTGTGAAGTAGATATTTTAGAAAATCCTTACCGAACTTTAAATTAACATCTTTAACCTTATATCGTTTTTCTTTTTGATATTCAATAAGAACATTCTTTAAAGAAATATAAGCATCTTTTCTGCTTTTAGATAAGCCTAAACCTCCTTTGGCATTTTTACGAGTTGCAACCTCATCTATAATGCTTTGAATGGCATCCGTCAAAAGTTCACTTAAATTTTCTTCATTTTTACGACTAAAGAAAACATCAATATTATGCTGTAACCAATCTTTACTTATTTCAACACCCTCACTACTGGCATCATTAAACTTTTTGAATATATAAATTTTTAAGTTTTGTAAATCGGTTGAAAGATTTTTGTTTGCACTAGTGGTTTGCTTTGGTAATCCAGTTGTCGAACTCCAATCTTTAGGATTAATAAAAAGCCCTGTTTTTGCTCGAGGGGTTAAATTTCTATTAACGGAAAGTCTTAAATAAATAGGCACATTTTCTGCTTTGCCTATTAATTGCAATTTTATTGTTGCCATGATTATGAATATTTGAACAAATCAAATATAGTCAATATATTAAATCTTGCCAACCGTTTGCCAACCAAATCACGATAATATTAGATAATTTTAAATAACATTAAATAAGCAATGAATTTTGAAATTCATCTAACGTATTGGTTTTATTAGAATAATTTAATATTTCATGTGCATTAGATACGATTATAAATAATTTAAACTTGACTAGGTTGTGTTCCCGCCTCGAGTACAAAAACCCTTGTTAATCTTATGATTTTCAAGGGTTTTTTGTTTTCTTCAATAAAATTTAACTATACTTTAGTTTAAACTTATTAAATGCACTGCGAAACTTCCTAATAAAGGTTTTTTTTTGTACCTTATCCAAGAGGGTTTAAAACCATTAACTTCATAATTTTTTCCCTCAAACTTCATTTAATAAAATCAAAAATTTGAGTACACAAAACATCTACAAGGCTATCATTATTAAAAAATTGGCTTTTATTATCAATTCCCAATTAATTGTATTCAAGTAAATAGTTACATATAGTTTACAAACACTTTATTTATGCACTTATCCACAAGTGTAAAATGATTTTCCATACTCGAAAATCATTAACCTCCTATTTAAAATAACAATAAATCAAATATATTCTAAAATGAAAATTGCAATATTATCCGCAAATCCAAACTTATATTCAACAAAAAGGCTTGTAGAAGCGGGCGAGAAAAAGGGGCATGAAATGTTGGTTATAAACCACACAAAATGCGATTTAGTTATTGAAAAAAAGAAACCAGGTATAATTTATAAAGGAGAAGAAATAACCAACGTAGATGCCGTGATTCCAAGAATAGGTGCATCTGTGACTTTCTATGGCACTGCTGTGGTAAGGCAATTTGAAATGATGAAAGTTTTTTCAGCCACAGAATCACAGGCTCTAGTTAGATCAAGAGATAAATTAAGAAGTTTACAAATATTATCTAGGGCCGGTTTGGGTTTACCAAAAACAGTATTCAGTAATTACTCTAAAGAAGTTAGTGGAATTATAGATAAAGTAGGTGGCGCACCATTAGTTATTAAATTACTTGAAGGCACCCAAGGCTTGGGTGTTGTTTTAGCTGATAATAGAAATTCTGCAGAATCTATTTTAGAGGCTTTTAATGGGCTACAAGCAAGGGTAATTGTGCAAGAGTTCATTAAAGAAGCAAAGGGCGCGGATATCAGGGCCTTTGTTGTAGATGGTGTAGTTGTTGGCGCTATGAAAAGGCAAGGTAAAGAAGGTGAGTTTAGATCTAATTTACATCGTGGCGGGACAGCCAATATTATTGAACTTACAGATGAAGAAGAAAACACAGCCATTAAGGCTGCTAAATCTTTAGGTTTAGGTATTGCTGGAGTAGATATGTTGCAATCTGCAAGAGGTCCGTTAATTTTAGAAGTGAATTCGTCTCCCGGACTTGAAGGTATTGAGAATGCCACCGGAACTGATATTGCTGGTCAAATTATAAAGTATTTAGAGAGAAATGTTGAGTAAAAAAGTAAAAATTCTAGGACAAGCTATATCACCTGGCGAAACACACCAATTATCTTTAGATATTGCCAAATTACATACTGGTTCAACTATTGAAGTTCCTGTTATTGTCTCAAGAAGCAAAGAACCTGGGCCAACCATATTATTCATTGGTGGTATTCACGGAAATGAAATAAACGGAGTGGAAATTGTCCGTAAATTAATTGCTGAAAAATACCATATTCCAAATGCAGGAATGGTTATTTGCATTCCGGTAGTGAATGTATTCGGATTCTTGAGTCAAACAAGAGAATTCCCAGACGGAAGAGATCTTAATCGGGTTTTTCCGGGCAGTATTAGAGGATCTTTGGCAAGTAGATTTGCCTACCATATTGTTAAAGAAATTGTACCTCACATAGACTATTGCATAGATTTTCATACAGGCGGAGATAGCAGATTTAATGCACCCCAAATACGTGTTGGCAAAAACGACACAGAAAGTTTAGAATTAGCAAAAACTTTTGGAACCCGATTTGTAATTAAATCTGCTAAAAGAGAAAAATCTTTCCGTGCAACCCTGTACAATTTAAATAAAAAAGTCCTATTGTTTGAGGGTGGAAAATCGTTAAACATAAATAATGATGTCACTAAAATTGGCATTGCAGGTGCTTTAAAAGTTATGCAGCAGCTAGGCATACGTAATTTCCAAAAAGAATTAGCACTTTTAAAAAACACCAATGACCATAGTTATTTAGTTAAAGGATCTGCTTGGGTAAGAGCAAAATATTCAGGACTTTTTCACCCGACAGTGCAACTAGGCCAATATGTTAAAAAAGGAGATGATATAGGCAGTTTATCAGATCCGTTCGGATTTTTTGAAAAAAAACAAAAATCTACCTACGCTGGTTATGTAATTTGTATTAATCAATCTCCCATTGTAAATCAGGGTGATGCCATAGTACATATTACAACAGATGCCGTAGAAATTCCGACATAAAACGCACCAGCAAATCAAGCATAACATAAAAAAACCTCTTTAGTATATTACTAAAGAGGTTTTAAATTTTATAAATTCTTAATTAGCGCTAAGCCGTTGGCTTACCTAATAAACGTTTTTCGATTTTACGTTTTTTAGCTGTTAAGCGTTTCATAACATCCATTATTTCTTCGCTTTTATCTTTCTTATATATTTCATTAAGTTCTAATATTAGCGCCTTAACTTCTCTAGAAGCTTCTACCCTATCACTAGTTGTCATTCCTGACATTTTTCGGCTTTCAAACTCTAATGCTCTTTCCATTGCATCCATAGCTGTATTCTTTTATAATTAATAAATTTTCTCTTTCTAAGCAACGTATCCAAATTTTGGAGGAAGCAAAAAACAAGATAAACAATTACATTTTAGCTACCAAACATATTTTAGTTCGGACTGTTAAGCAAATTTAAAAGTACTAAAATGTAAATTCTTATGAACAAAAGTATAAAACGTTTAGCATTATTGTACTTTTATTTAAACAAAAACGATATTTTAAAACTATGGATAAATAAAATTTTCTTATTAATTAGTATATTTTTATAAAAAATTCACAACAAAAACCACCTATTATTCTAATTTTTTCAATTGTGCTAATACCCATTCTAATTCAGGGTCTATACCCTTTAAGCGATCTACTTTTGTTGGTATAATCTCCTTATCTGGCTTTATACCATAACCATTTTCAGCTGTTTGGTAAGGCGCCTGAATTTGCATTAATCCAAAATTTAAAGCAACTTTAGTATTTGGTAATCGCAAATACTTATAACGCCCTGCTACTGTTCCATTATAATGACCTCCTGTTTCTTCTCCAACAAAAACTGCTCTTTTTGAGGCCTTTAAATTTGTAGATATAATTGAGGAAGCCGAAAATGAATTACCATTAATTAATACATAAATGTCTCCCTTAAAATTTAAAGGATTAGGCTTTCTATGCCGCTTAGAACTTGGAAGTTTATAATAAACCACTCCATTTTTTTTGCTTCCGAATAGCAGTTCTACTGGCACTATAATTGGTGATGCCAAAACTCCTAAAAAATTATACATAAACGGATTTCTACTTGATATGGTAGATTTTAAGAACGGTAGCCTTGTAGAAGTTTGTGCTTTTTCAATAAATTGATGCTCCTCCGAAACTAAATACGTGTACAAATAAGCTATTTCATCAAGTCGACCCCCTAAATTATCTCTTAAATCAATAATCAAATTTTCAGATTTAGACGAATCTATTTTAGCAAAAACCTCTTTATAAAACTTCTTATAATTACCATTACCAAAACCTCTAATCTTCATGTATGCAACCAAACTATCTGCACCTACAAACTTAAAATTTCGTGTATACTGGGTAGTTCCACTAATAAATCCATACTTTCTATTATTCTTTTTATTCAATTTAGCTTTTTTACGAGCTAATTGTTTTTCAGCCTTTGTCAACTGTGCTATGGTCGTATTTTTTAAAGAATCTACTTCCGTAGTTTTTTTATTTACTGAGTCCTTAGGTACTCTTAAAAATTTTCTAGTAAATACAGAATCCTGCTTTTTAAGAGTAAGCGAAATACTATCTAGATAGCCGCTATGTTTTGAATAAAATGCTAATAAATTAAGTGCTATAAATTTATCTTGAAACGTTTTATTGTACCCATCGGAAGAAAAAAGTTTTTTATATTTTTCAGTAATTTCAGTTATAGAATCATTATCAACCAGCAAAACTTCTGAACCAACCAAGGTACTATCTTTACCAAAGCTTTCTTTAATTATGACTGCATCAGCTACCTTTTCAAATTTTAATTTAGCAATATCAAATTGTTTTTTAGCATTACTTTTTCGTTCTTTTTTTGTAAATCTCTTACTTGGAGCGCCGATAGAAATGTGTCCCTGGCGCACTTCTGCCACAACAGGTGCTAATTTCAAATAAAAATCAGCACTAGTCATTGGTTCCTTAATGCTCTTTTTTAAACTATCAAATTTAAAATCTAAGGCTTCCTCTGATATAAATTGATATAATTTAGGATGCAGTTTTCTTAATTTATGATAAGCAACATCTACATCTTTTTGTAGCTCACTAACTTGATGAAGCTTCGCGATTTCAGCATTATGTTTTTTAACGCTAACACAGGAAGACAATAAAATTGCCCATACAAGGACTAAGAATTTATTCATAATATGATGCTATGAGATAGATAAGATTAAAATTGTTATTGAGCTAGTCAACAATATTTATGCCATGAAAATACTATTTTACAATAAACTTAAAGAAGCTATTAAGTTTTAATTATCTTTAATACTAAGTTTAATAGTATGCTGAAGAAAATTTTATATACCATTTTTGCCCTTATTCTACTATCTGTTATCACCATTTTTTCTTGTAATGCTATTATAAATAACGCTACAGAAGGCAAAACGTTTGACAAGTTCAATACCATACCAAAAAATAAAGTTGGTCTGGTTTTAGGAACAGCAAAAAAATTAACTTCTGGATCTCCTAATCCATATTACACGAATAGAATTTTGGCCACTATTGCCTTATTCAATGCGCAAAAAATTGAATTTATTTTAGTAAGTGGTGACAATGGCAGCATTTATTACAATGAACCAAAAGCCATTAAAAAGGATTTAATAAAGGGCGGAATTCCAGAAGATAAAATATTCTTAGATTATGCCGGTTTTAGAACATTCGATTCTATGATCCGAGCAAAATATGTCTTTGGATTGGATAGTGTCACTGTAATTTCTCAAGAATTTCATAACGATAGAGCAATTTACATTGCCCAAGAGAAGGGACTCAATGCTATAGGGTTTAACGCCAAAGATTTATCTGGCTCCAATGGTTTTAAAGTGCAACTTAGAGAGTATTTTGCTAGAGTAAAGGTATTTCTAGACCTTATAACCAATAAGCAGCCCAAATTCTATGGTGAAAAAATTGATATTAAATAACACTTTTTTCTTTATTTAACAACAAGTAAAAGCATGAATACGATCAAGAAACTTATTAAAAATCTTGGACCAGGGCTTTTGTTTGCAAGTATGGCTATAGGCACGTCTCATTTAGTATTATCTACAAAAGCAGGCGCACAATATGGCTGGATTATGGTCATTCCAATTCTATTGGCGAACATTTTTAAATATCCATTTTTTGAATTTGGTGTTCGGTATACTAACATTACCAATTTAACTTTAATAGAAGGTTATTTAAAAAGAGGGACGGCGTATTTATATTTCTATGCCTTCATAACTTTCATATCTACGTTTACCATATTAGCGGCACTGTATACCGTTACCGCAGGCTTATTTATTAATCTTTTTAAAATATTTGATTTTACATTAATTCAGGTTTCATTAGGCCTTTTTATCTTCATTAGTGGACTTCTAATTATTGGAAAATATAAGTTTCTAGAATTATCACTAAAAATGATCGTTACCATATTATTTGTAGCACTAATAGCCACAACAGCTTTAGTACTATTTAATGGACAAACAGCGCCTGTAACTAATTTTAAGGCTCCACCTATTTTTAACGATGCTGGAATTTTATTTTTAATCGGACTCATGGGTTGGATGCCTACAACGGTCGAAGCATCTAGTTGGGTAAGCCTCTGGAGTATCGAAAAATTTAAAATTTCATCTGAAAAGCCAACTCTTAAAGATGCACTTTTAGAGTTTAACGTAGGTTACATATTAACCGCAGTATTTGCTATTTTCTTTTTAATCATTGGTTGGATGACCTTATATGGAACCAATACCATTCTCAGCGACAGTGCAATTATTTTTGCTGATCAATTGGTTGGATTGTTCACAAGCAACATAGGTTCTTGGGCCTATATATTAATCGCCATTGCAGCCTTTGCAACAATGTTTAGTACCTGTATGACGGCTCACGATGCCATAGCAAGGGTCAGCGTAGACATTTTTACCTTAATACGACCGGATTTAAAAAAATCCACGGAAAAATATACCACCCCAATAATAATAGTTTTGTTAGCAGGCATTAATTTTACTGTCATTTCTGCCTTTGGGGCTAATATGGGGCAATTAGTAGCATTAGCTACTTTTGTATCTTTTATAGTTGCACCTTTAATTGGTTATATGAATTATAAAAATGTAACCAGTGATGATTTGCCTTTAGAATATAGGCCCAACAAACCCCTAAAAATATTAACCTATTCTGGGATTATTTTTTTAAGCCTTTTCTCCCTATATTATTTCTGGATTGTTCTTTTTTAATTTAGGGCATCAAGGTTCAATACCGAAATCAAAGACCTATCATTTTGGTTGTGTAGAAATTCTAAACAAAACACCCCGTTTTTACATTGGTTTACGAGCATACTCTCTCCATACCCTATAGCTTCATCAATATTATTTTGTGAAACACCTTTCTCCATTAAATAACGCTGTATGGCCTTAGCTCTATTTGTTGATAGCTCTAAGTTTTTAGAATCGCTACCACGACTGCTTGTATGGGATTCTATTTTCAGTTTAATTTCTGGAAAATTACCCACTATTGCCACCACATTATCAAGTACTGATTTAATGTCTGGAGTAAGCTGGCTTGACCCTGCATTGAAGTAAAATTTTCTAATTTTAAGAACCGTTTTACCCTCTTTTTCTTCAACCACATCTTGAATAAATGGCAATTCAATAGCCAATTTTTTCTTAGATAAAGCAGCTTCATCCTCGTTTCCGAATGTTTTAAAAAAAATACCATGTCCTTTTTTAGATGCTTTTATAGCGTATGACTTTCTGTAGGGAATTTCAAACTGAAAATTTCCATTTTCATCAGTATTAGTTTCCTTTAATACTTCCTCATTTTCATCTAAAAGAACAATCTTAGCATTCTCAATATTTATTCTACTTGCGCTGTTAGCAACAGTTCCTTTAATTGCAATCGTCTTTAATCCAGGTTTTTCAGAGACTTTATATCCATAAATATCATCTTTACCCTTACCACCTTCTCTGTTTGAAGAAAAATAGCCCGAAAAACCATTGGCATCATTTTTAATGATAAAACCAAAATCATCATAACTACTATTAATCCCTTCACCTAAATTTATAGGAATACTAAATGAATCATCCGATTCAATATTTGAAGTATATATATCCATTCCTCCTATACCATAAAATATATCTGAAGAAAAATACAGACTCCCTTGAAAAATAAAAGGGGCTATTTCATTACCAGGGGAATTTATTCTTGGTCCCAAGTTAACTGGAGCAGACATTATTTGCCCACTATTTGTATACACATAATAAATATCGGTACCACCATATCCTCCACTAAAATTTGCTGAAAAATATAATTTTCCTGTTGCTTCTTCGTAGAAAGGATAGTAGAATGATGTACTCAAATCACGCAGTAAGTACTCAAATCTTCCTTTATCATTTACTTTGCCAATCGCCAAGGTATTTTTACCATTAGAATCAAACAACAAGTCATCTCCATTTGCATTGGAAAGCATGTAAATAATATCGTCTAATTTTTCAGAATAAAAAGGAGTGGCTTTATGAAAACTAGAATTAGGTATTTTACTAAAAGATTTTGGAACCGTTACATCCCCATCTGGCTGAATAATTCCTGAATATATATCTAAATATGCTTCACCAGAAGGTTCATATATTTCTCTTTTACCCTTTGGTCTTCCACTAGTAAATAATATTTGATCTTTGTAAAAAGCAGGAGAAAAATCCGCTTGAGGGCTGTTTAAATAGCAGTTAAACACATAAAAATCTAAATGCCCATTCTGATTTTTTTCTAATAATTCAAAATTAAATTCTGCATTTTCTAACTGTTCTCGAGATAAGTAATTTTTAGAATTTTCCAAATAAGCCTTTACTTTATCAATACTATCTATGCGACTAATTGATTGCAGCATTTTATTAAAATAGGTACTTGACAGCGTTGAATCTTTTTCATAGCTATTCGAATAAATCTCTGCTGCTTTTTTATATGCTCCCGTTTTTAAATAGGAATCAGCTAAGTTTAAACTTTGCTGTGGTGTTAGCCTTTTTTTAATTGCCTCTTTGTTATACTCTTGTATAGCATTTTTATAAGCATACTCGAAAAAATAGTAATCTCCCTTGGAATCTTTTTGTCCAAATGAAAATATACTAAAGATTAGAAATAATGGAATAATATGTTTGAATTTCGTTTTCATGTTTCTATTTAAAAGAATCTTGGAGTATCTATTTGCTTTGGCTTCCCTTTTGTGTTACCACTTTTTGCATTTTTATCTTTAGTGCTACCACCTTTTCCTAAAAAGAATTTAAGGATTACTTCATGTGATCCATCATTATAGCCTGAAAAACCATTTGTACTGTAATCATAAGAATAGCCCAAAAAGGTACTATTAGATATTTGAATGCCCGCCATACCACTTACAGCATTATCAAACCTATATGAAGCTCCGAGGGTTACCACATCACTTATTAAAAAATTGGTAGAAATATTGGCATTCAGTGGCAAACCATCAAGATAATTTAAAAGAAATGCAGGCTTAAATTTTAAGCCATCTGAAATATTAAAAACATAACCTCCAATAAGATTAAATTGTGGCTTATCTTCAATAAAAACAGAGACTTCATCATTATAAACAACATCAGTTAAAAAATTAGGAACAGATAAACCTGTATACCAATTTTCACCATATAAAAATAATCCAGCACCAATGGTGGGATAAAAATTATTGAATGAATTTGTATTTAATAAAGGTTCATTAATAATTTCAAAACTACCTTTTGTATAATCAACATTTAATAAAGCACCACCTGCATCAACACCAAAAGATAATTTAGTATTGTCTGATACATTCACTTGAAAAGAGTAAGCAATATCAAAGTATGTTTGTGCAGATGGCCCTAATTGATCATGAATTATATTAAAACCCAAACCATTCTTTTCATTACTAAAAGGCAAATTTACCCCAAAACGCATGGTTGTTGGAGCACCATCTACCGAAATCCATTGTGCTCTATAAGCCCCTACTATTTCGGCATTTTCAACAGTACCAACGTAGGCAGGGTTAAAACTTCCAATATTATACATATATTGGGTATATTGGGGTTCTCGCTGCCCATAACATCTAATTAGTATACCAAAAAAGAATATACAAAAAAAGAGAGGAAGTTTATTCAAATTATTCATTGTACTTGTATCTACCATATTATCTAATAATTTGAATCCATCCTTTTGTGATTGGAGAACCATCACCTAAATCCAAGACATAATAATAAGTGCCTTTAGGTAGGTCACCATTTTTTCCTGAGCCATTCCAATTATTATCATATCTAACGGTTTTATAAACTTGGTTACCGTAACGGTCAAAAATTTCTAAAGTATTATTAGGATAATTAGTGATACAATTTATAATCAAATAATCATTGATTCCATCATTATTGGGTGAAAACTGATTAAACATGAACCCGCAGTCATCATTAGAGCGTTTTTGTACTTCTACCGTAATAGTCGCTACGTTATTTTGTGCGTTATTATCTCGAGGGAAACTAGCAACAACCTCAGCGGTATTTAAATAATCGCCTTCTGGTAAAACTTTAGCCCTGATTATAAGTGTGTTTACTTCTTCACCCTGAATTTCTTGAATTTGCCAAGAACCATTTGCAACATTATATTGCCCCGCAGTAACAGTATGTGATACATATTCAAATCCTCTTTCGGCAGTAAGTATTTCGTTAATTGAAATAGCAATTACACGATCCATACTTAAATTAGTAAGTGTTACGGTAAACTCAATAATATCATCAACTTTAGGACGCAGTATATCAACAGTTTTTGTAATTTCTAAATCTATTGGGTCTGGGGCACAATCGGGTGTTAAATTCGGATCACATGGGTCTAAATGATCTGTGCCATTTGCCATTTCATCACCATCACTAATACCATCTCCATCGGTATCACACATCCCAACTGTATTATCTGGTATACATGGATTAGAATTTGCTGGGTCAAGTTGATCCACAACACCGTCCATATCGGTATCCAAAACATTAGAATCTAAGGCGTCAATAATGCCATCAGCATCGGCATCAAGTGGATTGGCAATATCATCACCTACCTCTTCAGCATCTAAAATTCCATCGCCATCGGAGTCATTATTGTTTGGATTAGTTCCAATTGTAATTTCATCTTCATCACTTAAACCATCATTATCAGAATCTACAATACACGTACCTACCATTACTGTTATGGTAACTGATTTATCAGCACATGGCGCCACAGCCGTATTCGTTGTAAACGTAAAGGTGTAATTACCTGTTGGTGCATTTAAAAAATCTACAGTATTTGTAGCTGAAATTACCAATGCATTTGATGGATCTGAAGTTTTTACCCAAGTTCCCGAAACATTCTGTGTAAGTCCGGAATTTAAATTAAAAACGTTAGGGTATTCTCCATTGTTAATATTACATGCATTTAATGGCGTGGATACCGCTTGCACTACAGGTTCTTGATTTATAGTAGCCACAACAGCTTTCCTATCCGACGTACAACCAGCCAAAACTGCTTCAACATAATAAGTGGTAGTTGTGGTTAAATTTGGCGTAGTAAAAGTTGAAGAATTTTCTTGAACTGGTGTTGTGCCTGTTGCCGAGGCATACCAATTAATGGTACTCCCTGAAGTAGCTGTAGCACTTAAGGTCATAATTCCCTCAGAACACAACGCATTCTCAACAACATCAATTACCGGTTTTTGATTAATTATTATTGAAACAGACAAAACTGGACTAGCACAGTTATTAGCCTCATCTAAGAAAAATGCATAATAAGTACCCTCTTGTGTTACCACAGTATTACTTAAAAATACATTTGTTCTAGTGTAATCATTACTTCTACTCCATATTAATTTAGTTCCATTTGGTCCTCCATCACTAGAGTACTCCAATAAATCTTGGCTAAATGTAGCTCCTGCTTCAACACAGAAAATGGTTGGAATACCTTCATTAAGTTTAGGTGGGCTTGTACCTGCATCACACGGGGTACAGGCAGTTACAAAAACAGTAACTTCAATACTTTCTACTGGACAAGATGGCGCTCCTGCATAATTTGGAGTGTACGTGTAAATATAGGAACCCGCTGGTTGCCCATCATAGTTTACGCGGTTTCCACTTCCTATAACAGTAGTTTCTCCAGAAGGCGCTTCTATTAAACTCCACACTCCACCCGTTGTTTGGCCTATTAATGCGTCATCCAAATCATGAATGCCTCCTAATCCAAGGAAAGATTGATTACAAGCTTGATTATCACTACTAAGCGTTCCTAAAGAGGGAGCTGTATCAAAAGTAATAGTAGGCAAACTTGTTACTGGGGAAATACAAGCGGTGCCATTTTCAGTTCCGTAATAAAACCCATAAAAATTACCTCCACTTGTAATTATGGAAGAAGCTAAAAAAGAACTCGAGTCATTAGGATTAGGTGTTGCACTAGTACTCCATCTTAAAGTGGTACCCGACGGCGCTGCTTTAGTTACGAAACTTGATAAATCTACCTCTACACCAGAGCAATAGCGTGTTTGAATAATTGATTGTATTGCTGGTGCCGTTGGTCCTGCACTACAGCCATCATTATCTACAATTGTAATATTTGCATTACTACTTGAGTTACCTGCAACAGTAAAAGCTGCATTATCTGTACTTGCAAGCCTAATTTGAACGTTTTCATTTCCCTCAAATAAGTTATCATCTACTGGCACAACAGTTAATTGTACTGTTCTAGCACCATTACCTATAATAACGCTTCCACCTAAACTGGTATAATCTGTACCAGAAGTTGCTGTGCCGCTAAATAAATAATTGACCGTAACATTGCCGCCGGTATTATTTGTTGAGCCCAAATCTATAAGAAATATTCCAGTATCATTTGCGGGGGTTCCTTCAGTGGCAATAGCATCAGTCGCGGTTACAACAACGGTCGACTGGCTTACACCTAAAAGAGGTAGCAATAAAAACCACATAAAAAATAACACGCTATTTTCAGTAAAAATAGAAACCAAATTGGAAAAATTTTTATGCAGGTTATTGATTTTCATAGGATTGAAATTTAATGGATGCTTAAAGTTCACCTCAATATTACTTAATTTATTGGGTAAATAGCCAATTATAGGGCTAAAATGCGTCTTTAATCGGTGTAAAAATTAGCTCTAAAATTAGTCTATTTACTATTAAGCTAATTCAGCTGAAACAGCTTCTGCATTAGCATCAATTTTCTTTACTAAGCCTTGAAGAACTTTACCTGGACCAACTTCAGTAAATAAAGTGGCTCCATCTTTAATCATATTTTGGACACTTTGCGTCCATTTTACTGGAGCAGTTAGTTGGGAAATTAGATTTTTCTTAATCTCTTCAGGATTTACTACTCCTGTTGTTGTTACGTTTTGATAAATTGGACAAGAAGGAGTGCTAAACAAGGTATTTTCTATTGCAGAAGCTAACTCTTCTCTTGCCGGCTCCATTAATGGCGAGTGGAATGCACCACCAACTGGTAACACTAAAGCTCTTCTTGCACCCGCATCTTTTAACTGTTCACATGCAATATTAATTGCATCTATTTCTCCAGAAATCACTAATTGTCCGGGACAATTATAATTTGCAGGCACTACAATACCTGGTACATTAGCACATATTTTTTCTACAACATCATCAGCTAAAGCCAAAACTGCAGCCATTGTACTTGGCTTAATTTCGCAAGCTTTCTGCATTGCTAATGCTCTTTGAGACACTAATTTAAGTCCATCTTCAAAGTTCAAGGCTCCATTTGCTACGAGCGCAGAAAATTCTCCAAGAGAATGGCCTGCTACCATATCTGGTTTAAAAGCATCACCCATTACTTTACTCATAATTACAGAATGAAGAAAAATGGCAGGTTGTGTTACTTTAGTTTCTTTTAAAGCATCTGCAGTACCTTCAAACATAATATCGGTAATATTAAAACCTAAAATATCATTGGCTTGTTCAAATAATTGTTGGGCAATAGGATACTTTTCATAAAGATCTAAACCCATTCCTACAAATTGTGCTCCTTGACCTGGAAATATATATGCGTTCATCGTATTAAAATTCAATTAGTAACGGCAAAAATAGTGATAATATTTATTTTATCTGTATTGCATTATTCCTTAAACCAACCCGAGTACATTACATAACTTTCTGCTATTCTGTCTATCTCTCCTGCACTTAATTCTGGACTAATATCTTTAATCTTTTTCGCAGGCATTCCTGCAAAAATAGTGCCAGAAGGAACATGTGTGCCTTTTGTCACTACAGCTCCTGCCGCAATTATACTATTACTCTCCACAATGCAATCGTCCATAACAATACTCCCCATTCCTATTAATACGTTATCATGAATAGTGCATCCATGGACTATTGCATTATGACCTATAGAAACGTTATTTCCGATGGTAGTTGGCGATTTTTTATACGTTGCATGAATAACCGCACCATCTTGAACATTTACTTTATTACCCATTTTTATAAAATGCACATCACCTCTTAAAACCGCATTATACCAAACACTACATTGACTTCCCATGGTAACCTCTCCAACTATCACTGCATTTTCTGCAATAAAACAATCATCTCCTATAATTGGCGTTTTGCCATTTATTGTTTTTGTAATCATAGAATTCTTAATTATTATGAACTAAATATTTTACTCAAAAAATGCTAATAGTGTTGACTTTTTAGAAGAAGACACTAACAATTCTTTACCGTTAGAAACTATTACACTTCCTCCTTTACCCTTTACATACTTTACAACTTCATTTACATTTACTAAATAGGATTTATGTATACGAGCAAACGCAAAATCTACCAACGCATCTTCAAAATACTTCAGGGTTTTACTCACTACTATTTTTTTCTTTTCTAAATAAATTTCGGTGTAATTATCATCAGCTTTACAATAGATAATATCAGAAACATTTAACACCTGAAAACCATCTTGCTGCGGAATGGTTATTTTACCATCAACACTTTTTAATTTAGGTTTTAGTATACGATCTTCTAAAGCATCTTCCTTTTGCCTAATTTCCAAAACATAATCTACCGCTTTTATTAGCTCATCTATACTAATGGGTTTCATTAAATAATAGGCCGCATGATTGTTTAAAGCATCCATGGCATATTGATTATATGCTGTAACAAATACGGTTTCAAAAGTACGATCTAGTACTTGGTCTAATAAATCAAAAGCATTACCAAAAGGCATTTCTACATCAAGAAAAACTAAATCTAATTTATTGGTTTGAATTAAAGCTAGTCCTTCTTTTATGGTTGCCGCCTCTCCAATTAAATTTACAGCTGGACAATACTTTTTTAAATAATTCCGAAGTATCTCTCTACTATTAGCCTCATCTTCAACTAAAATTGCATTTAATTTCATTAGTGTGTTATTTAAATGGAAATTATTGGTCTTTTTTTAAATTAAAAACAACTTTAGTACCCGTACCATCTTCATCATTATCGGTAATACAAATTGCCAATTTATCTTTATACATATCGTTTAAAATATCAATTCTTTTCTTGATATTTCCCATTCCTTTTGACTTCTGCTTTTTTTGATTGCTTGTTTTTAATGCTGCAGATTTTTTTCTTCCAACACCATTATCTGCTATGCTAATTTCGATAGAATTTTTATTGATTTCTTTAATATCAATTTTCAAAAATCCTTTTTCATCTTTATATCGCAATCCATGCCAAATAGCATTTTCTATATATGGCTGCAACAGCATAGGTGGAATTTGATACGCGTCAACATCAATATGCTCGTCTAGCGTTATTTCATAATCAAATTTCTCAGGAAATCTAGAATGCTCTAATTTGGTATAGAGCTCCAATAGTTCTAACTCCTTTGTTAACGGAATAAAATCTTCTTCAGAATTTTCTAAAACGGCACGCATTAAGGTTGAAAATTCTGTTAAATATCGGTTTGCACTCCTTTCATCACTTTTTGCAATAAAATTATTGACTGAATTTAAGGCATTAAAAATAAAATGCGGATTCATTTGAGAACGTAATGATTTGAGTGCCAATAAATTATTAGCCAATTTCTGCTGCTTATTACTACGATAGAAGAAATATGCAGTTAAGCCTAATAATAGCATTCCAAAAATTAAGGAATAAATAAGCCACTTTTGGCGATCTACTAATTGCTCACTTGTCAAAGCCAAATCAAACTTACTTTGATACAATTCTCGCTCTTTTTCTAAACCTGCTATTCTACTTTGTTTTAAAGCAATTTCCCTATTAAATCTAGCCGCTTGCGATAATTCTTGCTCTTTACGAACATATAATGTATCTACGACTGCAACATACTTTTGATAGGTTTCAAAAGCTTTAGTAAAATCACCTTGATACTCATAGACTTCCGATAGTTTGCGTGTAGCATCTTTCTGAACTAATAAATCATTATCATCGCCAGCTTCTTTAATACTTTCTTCTAAAAATGGAATAGCCTCAGCATACTTTTCTTGAGACAATAGCGCATTTCCAATTTTATATTTTATACGCTGTGTAGAAATAGAATCTGAGGTGATGGTCTGATTTGTAGATTTTGGAACGCGACTTGTATTCTGACTTAATTCTTGAAAATCTTTTAAACTCTTTTTGCGTAGCGATATTTCTTTATCGTATTCATTATTTCTATTATAAAAATCAGCAACTTTCTCTTTTTCTTGAACTGCCCTTTGAGGCGTTTCCTTTTTAGATAATTCCAATGAATTATCGTAATACGCCTTAGCCTCTTCAACCTTATTTATTGAAGCAAATACATCTGCTATTTTAGAGTTAAGATCGGTTATTTTAGATTTAATAGAATTTTTTTGAGCTATTGAAAGACCTTGATTGTAATTTTCTATTGATTTAGTTGTATTGTTTAAACCTATATAAACATCGCCTAAGCCTTCATAAACTTGTGTTTTTTCGTAAGCCGAAATTCCAGATTTCTTTTGAATGGATAGGAAAATAGTCTCTGCGTTTTTGTACGATTTATTTAGCAGATAACTTTTCCCTAAAAGCAATTCTGTCTTCGTAGATTTCTCAGATAACAAGGCTTCTTTATAGCTGCTAATAGCTAAATCATATTGTTTGTAGTATTGGTAAATTTCTCCTAAAACAGTGTATGAATTGGCTATTTCTGTTTTGTTACCATTTCTTCCTAATTGAGAAATTGCCTTGGTAACAAAATCTATACTTTTCTTAAAATCTGTTTTTTTATAATATATCGCCGAATCTAAATACGATTGCGATTGCACGCTACTCCTTTTCGAATTTGATTTAGAATTAGTGTTATAAAAAGGTTCATAACCTTCTACCAAAACATCTACATCTTCAGAACTTTTTACGCGATGACTTACCGTTTGGAATTCAACACTTTCAAACTGAATAAGATCTCCTATAATTGCTTTTATTTTAAATTCACCAAGTCCATTAGTCACGGTATAGCCGCCACTGGTGGTCGTAACCGTTACTCCAGATATAGCCTCTCTATTCTCTTTGCCTTTAACTGTTCCTTTTATATCAAAACTATACTCCGATTGTATGCCTTGTGAAAAGCTCACAAAACACGACAGAAAGAAAATTAATAAAATGCCTTGGTATTTACGCATAACCCCTTAAATAGATGATAAACTTAATTGATTTTAATGGCATTAAAAAATGAATAATTTGCTAGAATAGCTTTAAACGCTTCTATTTTTCCTCTTTTACACATTCAATCGTCAAGTTCACTCATTCAAAAGACCTGTTTACTCAAAATCGATTTTTTAAAAGATACTTTAGGCCTAGTTTTAGACCAGAATTTAAAACAAAGTAATTATGAAAAATATTAAAAAAGCAATAGGACTAAGTTTATTCGCACTATCATTTGGAACCATGTATGGTTGTGCTTTCGAGAATAAAAAAGAAACACTAATTACACAAGTTTCTATTACTCCACCACATAAACATGTGAGCAATACCGTAAAAATTGCACTTTTATTAGATACTAGTAATAGCATGGATGGATTAATAGACCAAGCAAAATCGCAATTATGGGATATTGTAAATAAATTCGCTTACGTAAAGGCTCGCTGTGGTAATGATCCGAACCCAGATTACATACGTCCAAATTTAGAAATAGCGCTATACCAGTACGGCAATGATCAGCTTTCGTCCAACGAAGGGTATATTCAGCAAGTTTTAGGTTTTAGTGGGGATCTAGATGAAATATCAGAAAAATTATTTTCCTTAAAAACCAATGGTGGAGAAGAATATTGCGGTACCGTTATACAAACATCATTAAACCAACTAGATTGGGGTAAAAATCCAGATCATCTTAAAATGATATTTATTGCAGGCAATGAACCTTTTACTCAAGGAAAAATTAATTATAAAGATGCGGTTACCAATGCTAAAGAGAAGAATATTATCGTCAATACCATTTTCTGTGGTAATTATGAGCAAGGAGTCTCAACTGAATGGAAAAATGGGGCAGTTTTAACAGGTGGAGATTATATTGCTATTGACCACAATAAACATGTAGTGCATATTGACACACCTTATGATGCAAAAATTGTACAGTTAAATTCTAAACTAAACACAACATATGTGTCGTATGGAACGCTTGGAAAAGCAAAATTAGAAAAGCAATATTTACAAGACTCTAATGCAATGGAAGTAGAAGAAGCTGTAGCTGTAAAGAGAGCCGTAAGCAAAAGCTCTAGACTATATAATAATCCAACTTGGGATTTAGTAGATGCATCTGATGACAAAGATTTTGATGTAAAGAAAATTGACAAAGAGCAACTACCCGAAGTACTTAAAAACAAGACTGATAAAGAGATTGAAACCTATATCGAAGCTAAGAAGAACGAAAGAAAAAAAATACAATCAGAAATTATAGAATTAAATAAGCAAAGAGATTCTTTTATTGCCAAAAACCAGAAAGAAAATGCCACTGGCGACCTGGAAAGTGCCATGTTGAATGCTATTAAAAAACAAGCAGAAAAGAAAAATTACAAATGGGATGAATAAGTAACATAGTTGAAAACGAAAAAAACCCTGTGATAGCTATCACAGGGTTTTCTTTGAAATGTTTATCGTCTTTTTAATAATTTACAGCAGGACAATTACAATCATAACGCTTTTCCGATTGTAAAAAGTCATACCCTATCGTAATTTGATGAAATCCTCCATTATCAAAACGAATATCTCCCATTTGATAAGAGTAGTTATAAGACACCATAAAGTTCTTATAATTAACCCCCACAATTGGCGTAATTAATTGTAATCTTTGTTCTCCGAAAGAGTTATTTGTGGCATATTGTGCGCCATCAAAACTTCTTCTATACGATATTCCTCCCCATACTTTCCCAAAATCTACATCTCTGTACACTTTAGCGTTGAAATCCATAGCTTTTTCTTGCGTAAAATCTGTCATTTGAAATAATACAGATGGTTCTAATTGCCAATCTCCACGTCCAAAAACATAACCTACAGAAAATAAATATCTTCTTAAATTATCAACTTCTAATTGGTTTGGGTTGTCTGTTCTATCTTTATAATACAAACTTCTTTTACTACTCATCATGTTTAAAATAGCTGCATGAGCATAGAATTCTAAGAAATTATAAGACATCCCTAAATCTACATTAAAGTAGGAAGCGCTAATTTTTGAACCAACAATGGAAGGATCTGGTGTAACTGATCTAAATTCAGTCTCATCTAAGCTACTTTGTAACATAGTACCACTTAATCCAAATGAAAGTTGATTTAGACTACGGATATCTTCTCCAAAACGTAAATGATGCGCATACGTTAATTTTACTCCTGTTTGCGAATGGTAGCCATTAGCATCATTAAAAATAATAGCCCCAATTCCACTTTTTTCTCCAGCTCTAAAGTGGGCATTGAGTGTTTGCATATTTGGAGCTTCGTCTACACTAAACCATTGCTTTCTTGCAGTAAGTCTTACTTTTCCTCCTTCTCCAATACCGGCCATAGACGGGTAAACTAAATAATAATTATCCGCTAAATAATCAAAATAAACAGGTATACCTTCTTGTGCCCAAGACTTTATTGTAAATACAAGGATTAGTAGTAAAGAAAAGTAAATCTTTTTCATTTCTAAGATTTAAGAGTGATAGCGTTCTAGATTTTTCCAAATATAAAGTATAACGGCATAAATCCAACATTATTATATATAGTAATAGTGGCAATAACTTTGTATTTTTGCTGAAAAATTATTCAGATGAAGGAGTTTACCATAACAATAGTAGAAACAAATAATCCTGCCATATTAAAATTTGATACCAATCACTTTATAACACAGAGCACTAATTACGAATATAAAGATATAGATGAGGCTAAAAATTCTCCTTTAGCGCAGCAATTATTTTACTTACCATTTGTAAAAACGGTATATATTTCTGCAAATTTTATTGCTTTAGAGCGTTATAGTATAGTAGAATGGAATGATGTAAAAGATGAAGTAGCGCAACAACTCGTGGAATACCTAAACAGCGGAGAACCAGTTGTGTATGAAAATAAAGATCCCAAAAAAATCCCAGCAACAGTATACGCAGAAAGTACTCCCAATCCAGCAGTTATGAAGTTTGTATCTAACAAAACTATTGTACCAACAGCGTTTGAGTTTAAAAATATTGATGAAGCTAAAGACTCTGGATTAGCTAAAAAATTATTCCATTTACCTTTTGTAAAAGAAGTGTTTTTTGATGAAAATTATGTTTCTGTAACAAAATATGATGTTGCCGATTGGAACGAAGTTACTTATGATATTCGTGAACTTATTAGAAATTTTATTGCCGATGGTCATGAAGTAGTTAGTTCTGAAAGCGTTGTGAAAAAGAAAGCTGAAGCACCAAAAACGCAATTAGAAAACACCAATTTAGATGATACCTCGAAAAAAATCATAGACATTTTAGAAGAATATGTAAAACCTGCCGTTGCTAGCGACGGTGGTAATATACTTTTTAAGTCTTATGATAAAGAAAGTAAAACGGTAAATGTCATTTTACAAGGTGCTTGTAGCGGATGTCCTTCTTCTACCTTTACTTTAAAAAACGGTATTGAAAACATGTTAAAAAACATGATGGGCGACCAAGTACAAAATGTAGTTGCCTTAAATGGTTAATTTATTGCTTAGCATTCTTTGAACGATTATTATTTTCTTAAATTTATAGAAACACAAAATAAATAATCATTATGGCAATTTTAAAAGTAATTGAAGTATTAGCAAATTCTAACAAAGGTTGGGAAGATGCAGCAAAAAATGCAGTAGCTCAAGCAGCTAAAAGCGTAAAAAACATTAGATCGGTTTATATTAATGAACAAAGTGCTACCGTTGATGATGGTAAAATTGTTGACTATCGTGTAAACGTAAAAATTACTTTTGAAGTAAAATAATACGATCGCGAAACGTTCTAAAAAGCGCATTATTGCGCTTTTTTTTATGCCTAAAAATTACAGCTGTTGCTCTATAAAAATTACTATTGCCGTAATCCATTTCTAAAGTAGGAATTAAAAAAAGGTTTGATTTACTTTGCAATTGTAAATAAAAAATTGAACGATTGAACATGGAGAAACTTACAGATTATCAAGAGCACATAGACAATGCAATAGCTTGGCTTTGGTCAGCATTACCCAATTTAATATTAGCCGTCCTTATCTTTTTTATTGGACTTTGGTTTATTCGACTTATAAACCGAATGGTTAGAAAATTTTTCGATAAAAAGGATTATGACGAATCTTTAGAGACTTTTCTACAGAGTTTAATAAACATTGGGCTAAAAATTATGCTCTTTGTATTAGTCATCACCCAATTAGGCGTACAATCATCATCATTAGTAGCTATCATTGGTGCTGCTGGTTTAGCTATTGGTTTAGCGTTACAAGGTTCCTTATCAAATTTCGCTGGCGGTGTTTTAATTTTGTTATTTAAACCATTTAAAGTAGGCGATTTTATTTCTGCACAAGGTGTAGACGGTACCGTTCTAGAAATTTCTATTTTCACAACAAAACTATCAACCTTTGGCAATCAAGTTGCCATTATTCCCAATGGGCAATTATCCAATAACAACATTATTAACTACAATGCACAAGAAACGCGTAGAGATAAGATAAATATTGGAATTGGTTATGGTTCTGATCTTAAAAAAGCAAAAGATATTTTACTACAAATTTGTGCAGAAAATGCAAATATTCTTAAAGATCCAGCACCTGTTGTTTATGTAGATGAGTTAGCGGATAGTGCGGTGAATTTAACCCTACGTTTCTGGGCAAATAATAGTGTTTTTTGGGAAGCACATTTTTACGTAATGGAAGAAGCAAAACTTAGGTTCGATGCAGAAGGTATCGAAATTCCATTCCCACAAGTGGTACAATACAACAAATAAACTTATCCCTTTTTCTGAAGAATAAAGTCTTTTAAGTAATAAGGCTCAAAGTAGGCAACATTTTCAAATTTGCCTGCTTTGAACTTTTTATAAGATAACTTAGCCATTTCTTTGGCTGAAGGAACTACGGTGGTATTAAATGTAAAGTTAGGATGGCTTAAAAATTCTTGGCATTTTTCAGCTCCACTCCCTATTATTAATGTCGATCCTTTTTCTGAGTATTCCGAAAAAGAGTTGTGGTCAATAATCTCAGCTTTTGTTTCTCTTACTTCATTTAAATCAGCATCATAAACTGCAGAATAAACTTCCATTCGCCTAGCATCTAAAACAGGAATAATATAGGCCAGTTTGTTATCTGTATTCTGATTAGCCATACTTTCTAACGTAGGCACTGCAATTAAAGGCAAGTCTAAAGAAAAACACAATCCCTTTGCTGCAGAAACTCCTATACGCAAACCTGTATAGGATCCTGGGCCTTTACTTACAGCAATAGCCTGTAATTCTTGCAATGAAACCTTCGCTTCTTGTAAAACCGCCTCTATAAATAAGTGCAACTGCTCTGCATGTGAAAAATTAGCAGAATCAAATTCTTTCAAGGCCAATAATTCCCCATTCTTTGCAAGGCTTACTGAACAATTGGTTGTAGCGGTTTCTAAATTTAATAGTATTGCCATATGGAGTACAAATATACATGCTAGCCTTAAAAAAATACAAAAAAAAGACCCACAATTAATTATGGGTCTATACTACTCGAACAGGTATTTTATTTTAATCTAAAGATATTGGCAAGCCAAAATAGAATTCTAATACTTTTAATCTAAAGATATAATCGTATTTGGTTCTAACCAACTGCGCTTCAGCGTCATCTACTCTTGCTTGTGACTGACTAAAATCAAAAGAGTTCATTAATCCAACATCAAATCTTTCTTTTGAATAATTATACGCTAAACGACGAGCGTCGGCAGTTTTCTGTGCTGCTTCATAAGCCTTAGCAAAACTTTTTACATCTACATAAGCTTGATTTATAGTTGTTTCCAATGCCAACTTATCTTGCTCTAATTGATTGTTTGCTCTATCAATATTAATCTTAGATCGTTTAATATTATTTTTTACACTAAAACCATTGAAAATAGGAATACTTAATTGCGCACCGTACGATATACCATCGTTTATCCATAACTGGTCTGTAAAATTTAGATCCTGTTGTTGGCCAGAATACCTAGTATTATAATTAAAGAAAGCTCCAAGGCTTGGCAACAATGCACCTTTACTAATTTGTAAATCTTTTTCAGCTATGCCTATGTTTGCTTCCGAAAACTTAATGTCATTTCTAAAAGTTAAGGCCTTTTCAAAAATTGTTTTCGGTGTATAGGTTAATATTTCTGAAGGTGGAATTTCAAAAGTTTCATCGGCTATATCAAAATTTTCATAATCTGTGATTTGAAGCAACTGTGCTAAATTAATTTTTGAAATTAAGATTAGATTCTCCGAGTTCACTATTTGTTGTTCTTGATTAGCTACCGTAGCTTCAATTTCCAATAAATCACCACTTGGAACCACCCCAGCATCTACCAACTCCTTTGTGCGTTTTAAATCTTGCTGTGTAACATTGTATTGAGCTTTAAAAACACGTAATGACTCCTTATTTGATAATACTTGCAAATAAGAATTTGCTACGTTTAAACGTATATCATCTTTTAAATTATCTAAACGATATTGACTGGCAATTGCGTTTAATTTTGCACGATTAAGCCTGTGAATATTACGCAAACCATCGAACAACGTTACATTTGATGATATCCCTCCAGAAGCTGTAAAAATTGTAGTTGTTACAGCCTGATTTGTGGTAGGATCAAAAGACAATCCTGTATTACCAGATACCGTAGAAGATGCATTTAAACTAGGAATAAAGTCGCCAATAGCGTCTGATTTTTCAAGATGAATTGTTTCCAAATCAAGCTCAAACTGCTCTATGGTTAAGTTGTTATCTACAGCATAAGCAACACATTCCTCTAATGTCCACTTTTTTGATTGCCCAAAAGACAATGCGACTGAAAATAATAGTAAGGTTAATATGATTTTAAATTTCATGTGATCCTTGTTTTTTGATTGTTTACTTTTTATCGATGAAATTATTATTTCTTCTCTTCTTCTTCGTCAACATTTTTCTTTATTGGCTCAGTTTTATTCCAAATTTTAACTTTATCTTTTTCAGTCAATCCAGATACAACTTCAACATTTACGCCATCAGAGATTCCTATTTTAATATCTCTTCTTTCAAATTTTTGATCTCCAACGGACACCTCGACGTATGGCATGTCGGTTACTTTATCAAACTGCAAAAGTGCTTCAGGAATTACTAACACATTTTCTTTACTTTCTAATACCAAAGATGCATTAGCACTATACCCAGCTCTAATCAAAACATCATCATCAACATCTACTTCTCCCTCTATTTTAAACTGTACTGCTCCAGATTCTTCAACCCCTTTTGGTGCAATAAATCTTAACTTGGCATTAAATTTTTTGTCTTCTATAGCTCCTAAATTTATTTCTAATGGAGTACCCACTTTTAATTTGCCAACTTCGCCTTCATCCACTTTACCTTCAAAAATCATTTTTGATAAATCTGCTATAGTTGCGATTGTGGTACCGTCATTAAAGTTATTACTTTGTATTACCTGATCGCCTTCTTTTACTGGTATTTCTAAAATAGTACCAGAAACGGTAGCTCTAATATTGGTATTTGCTGTAGATGAACCTCCGGCAGATCCTTTACGAATAATTTGATAATCTGCTTGTGCATTATTCAGTTCTTGAGTTGCCTGATTATATTGCAATTGTAAATTATTGAAATCTTGACTTGAAATTACGCCTTTTTCAAAAAGAGCCTTATTTCTGTCAAATTCTATTTTAGCATTATTTACGGATAATTGGGCATTTCTTACTCTACCACTTGCTTGGTTTAATGACTGTTCGTTAGGTACTACCTTAATTTTTGCAATTAAGTCTCCTGCCTTAACTTTTACACCTTCCTCAAGATACACTTCTTCAATAATCCCTGATATTTGAGGCTTTATAGCAATTTCGTCTTCAGGCACTACTTTACCCGTTGCCACCGTTTTCTTTTCTATATTAGAAATGAATGGCTGCTGTGTATCATAAGTAATTGCAGACTTACTATTTGTTTTAATAAAGAACATTGCTGCCCACAAAGCTGCTAATACTAGAACAACGATTATAACGTATTTTAATGCTTTTTTCATTTGTGATATATTTACTTTTATGTTGGTTTAGTTTACTCTTCTCTTAATGCATCAATAGGCTTTATACTTACTGCTCTTTGCGCCGGTATTAATCCTATTAAAGTACCTAGTATTATCATAATGGCCAAGGCTCCTAGTACATAAGGAATTGGCAATGTTGGATTGGTATATGGAAAATCTGTTCCTTGGGTTAAAACATCAATTAGTTTTAGCACGCCTGCTCCTAAGATTATTCCTAAAATTCCTGCTATTACAGTTAAAAAAACTGATTCTAATATTATTTGGTTACGCACCTCTGCTGGAGTTGCCCCTAGAGCGCGTCGTACTCCAAGTTCTTTAGTACGTTCCTTTACAGATATCAATAATATATTTCCAATACTTATCACCCCGGCTAAAATTGTTGCAATTCCAACGATCAGCGACAAAAAGGTAAGTCCTTTAGCGAAACCAGTAATTCTATTAAATATTTCTCCAAGATTGAATGCTCCAAATGCTCGTTCATCCTTTGGGTTTACCTTATGAATGCTTTTCAATACATTTTTAACATTGGTTTCTGCCTGTACTACATCGGCATCATTATACGCCGCAATTGTTAACCAATCCACGTTATCCCCTGTATTATATAGTTTTTTAAAGGTAGTGTAAGGAATATAAATATCTGTATCACTTTCAAAACCACCGCCAGGCACAAATTTATGTACACCTATAATCTGAAAATAAATATTATCTACCTTGATAAAATTTCCTATTGGATTTTCATCCTTCTCAAAAAGATCTTGTTGCGTTCTTTCGCCAATAACAGCAACTTTTCTGGCTTGCTGAATATCTTCATCATTTATAAAACGTCCACCATCATAAATCTTTTTTGTGGCAATTTTGGTGTATACCGGATAATCTCCATAAACAGGAGAAGTACTAGACTTCATCCCTTTTACAACACTTGCTGGCGAACCATCAAATACTCCTTTTGCATTTCTTGGAGCTATATATTGTATTTCGGGCAATCTATTTTGCAAGGTAGCAACATCCGATAATTTTAGTTGCAACTGACGATCTGTTTTATAACCTTCATAAGGCATACTCGTACTTTGCGCCCAAACAAACATACTGTTCATGGCTACACTCTCAAAAGCGCGTTCAAATCCGTTATCCAATCCTTTTGCGGCACCGGCAAGTGCTATATAAATAAAAATACCCCAAAGAACCCCAATAATTGTAATTGCTGTTCTGGTTTTATTTTTACCAATAGAACCAAATATTTCTTGCCAAGTATTACTATCAAATATAAATTTCATATTACTCGTCTCTTAGTGCTACAATTGGTTTAATTTTAGATGCTCTTCTCGCGGGCACATAGCCAGCAATCCCTCCACAAACTATCAACACAATGGTGGCGAAAATTGCTACTCCAATATTTATATATGGATTGGTAATAAAATAATCGTCTAATGATTTCCCTAATGAACTTAGCACGCCAATACCTATCATCATACCAACAAATCCAGATACTGTTGTAATGAAGATAGATTCTAGTAGAATTGTTCCTATGACAGATTTTGGTGTTGCACCTAAAGCCTTTCGGATACCTAATTCTTTAGTACGTTCTTTAACCACAAACACCATAATATTGCTAATACCAATTATTCCGGCTATGATTGTACCAAAAGCTACTAATGAAACAATCCATTGTAAAACCACAGCTAATTGTTGATTCTGTTTTAATTGGTCCGCAATGTTTCGCACAAATATTCCATTTTTATCTTGTGGACTTATGTACTTTTTGCTTCTTAAAAACTTTTCTAAACTGCTTTGAAAAGCCATTGCACCAGTATATCCTATTTCCGGTTTAAAGCCAATTACTATTTGGTCTATTTTGTCAGTGTTTTTTTCAATAAGCTGTCTGGTGGTATATGGAATATAAATAGTCCGCTCTTCGTTATCTCCTCCGTCATCTTGAAAAACACCAACAACTTTAAAAGAACTTCCAGAAATATCAATAAACTCACCAATAGGATTTTTGTCTTTGAACAAATCTTGCCCTACTAATCTTCCTATAACCGCTATTTTTGATTTTTCTTGAATATCACTTTCATTGATATAACGTCCAAACATTATAATTGTCTTCTCATTTAATTGATGCGAAGGTGCAACAGCTCGGGTAGTATAATTATTAGATTCATTATTATATTTAACCAATCCGCTTCTAGATATTCTTGGGGTTATATATTCCAGAAACATTGGAAAATCTTTTTTGATGTCTGCTAAATCGCTATTATCAAACTCGATTCTACGGTTTGCCTTATAGCCTTGATAAGGAACCGTTGTTCTCCCTGGGAAAATAAAGAAAACATTGGTAGCGTCATCGCCAAAAAATTTATTAAAAGTATTTGTAAGGCCATTGCCAAAACCAAAAAGGACAACAAAAATAAAGATACCAATGGCTACGGTAAACCCAGACAAAAAAGTCCGTAGTTTATTTTTTTGAATGGTTTCAAATATTTCTTGCCAGTTATCTCTACTAAACATATTGTGATGCTCTTACTTGCTCAATTTTTTTATCTTCTACGATTACACCATCTTTTAAATGCACAATTCGCTTACACATATCTGCAATATCAGGTTCGTGAGTTACCACCAAAATGGTATTTCCGGCATCGTTAATTTTTTGAATTAGATCCATAACCTCGTAAGAAGTTTTACTATCTAAAGCTCCAGTAGGTTCATCAGCCAACAACACTTTTGGCTCTGCCGCCATAGCACGTGCAATAGCTACACGCTGTTTTTGACCCCCTGAAAGTTCACTTGGTAGATGTGTAGCCCATTCTTTTAGGCCTACTTGTTCTAAATATTTTAAGGCTTTTTCATGGCGTTCTTTACGCCCAACTTTTTGATAGTACAGTGGCAATGCTACATTCTCAACAGCACTTTTGTAATTAATTAAATTAAAGGACTGAAAAATGAATCCTAAAAATTTATTTCTATACTGCGCTGCTTTAGTTTCATTTAAATTTTTAATTGGAACTCCATCTAGATCGTATGAACCTTCATCCAACTCATCTAACATTCCTAAAATATTAAGTAATGTAGATTTTCCTGATCCTGAAGAACCCATAATTGCAACTAGTTCACCTTCTTCAACAGAAAAATTTATCCCTTTTAATACATGAAGGGAATTGCTTCCCATTTTATATGATTTATGAAGATTTTTTATTTCAATCATGGTTGCTTTGTTAATTGTTTGGATTTTTACTCCGTCTGTTAGACTTACTCCTTTTGTATATGTTACAAGATTAAATCAAAAAATTATGTTAAAATCTTGAATGCGTTATAATCATTGGACATTTACTCTATAATATTAATCATTATTCTCGACTGACTCAATTTTATTCCAGACTTTTATTTTATCATTTAATGATAAACCCGATTTAATTTCCACATTTATTCCGTCACTAATACCTAATTCTATGTCTTTACGTTCAAATTTTTGTTCCCCTGTTTCTATTTCAACGAATGGTTTTTTTGTTTTATCATCATACTGAATCAATGCCTCTTTTATAGAAAGCACACTGTCTACCTTTGCTAATATAATTGATGCATTAGCACTTAATCCTGCTCTAATAAAAACCGAATCTTGCTTTTTTAATGTTCCTTTAATCTCGAACTGTATAGCGCCATTTTCTGCTTTACCCTTTGGAGCTATATAATCCAAAACAGCTGGAAAAACTTTATTTTCAATTGCGCCAACTGTAATTTCTAATGGTAAATTCTCTTTTACTTTCCCAACTTCAGATTCATCAATTTTACCTTCAAAAATCATTTTGTCCACATCAGCAATAGCAGCTATAGTGGTTCCTTCATTAAAATTATTGCTTTCTATAACTTGATTCCCTACTTCCACAGGCACATCTAAAACCATCCCATTTACGGTAGATCTAATTAAGGTGTTTGCTGAATTACCAAACCCTTTTGTAGTTCCAGTTTTTACAATATCATACCTTTTATTTGCCGCATTGTATGATTGTCGCGCCTGATCGTATGCTACTTCTGCCCGCTCTAAATCTACTTTTGAAATTACTCCTTTTTGAAATAAAGCATTTTGACGCTCGTAGTTTCTCTTTTGATCATCTAGACCAATTATAGCTCCGTCAATAGCATTTTTAGCATCATTAAGCGCATTTAAATTCGGCACAATTTTAATTTTAGCCAAAAGATCTCCTGATTTTACATAATCGCCACCTTCCACATATATTTCTTCAATTACTCCAGAAATATTAGGTTTTATAAGCACCTCTTCCAACGGCAAAATGCTACCAGTGGCAACGGTTTTTTTAATTATAGTTTGCGTTGATGGTTTTTCTGTCTCATAAGTTATCGGGTCTTCTGCATTTTTTTGGTATAAATAATACATTGCACCCCCAAAGCAGACAACTATTAAAAGTAAAATAATAATGGTTACTCGTTTTTTCATTTTAAGTTGATTTAATTGCGACTATTGTCGTGATTTTTGATTGATTAATTTTATATCTATTCTGCCCTTAAAGCATCAATAGGTTTTACTTTTATTGCACTTTGTGCGGGAATAAATCCTGCCAGCAAACCTGAAACTACTAGTATTACTAAAGCAGTTACCACCACACCAACACTAACACTTGGGTTTAAAAACATATCTACTGGCCCTACTGAATCTAACAATGTATTTATACCGTAAATAAATAATGCACCCATTATAATACCAGCCATTCCAGAGATAATAGTTAAAAATATAGACTCCATTAATATTTGTAATTTAATAGACCAAGGGTCTTCTCCTAAAGCTCTTCGAATACCTATTTCTTTTGTTCGCTCTTTTACTACAATCAACATTATATTACTTACGCCAATAATCCCAGAAATAAGCACAAGAATCCCAACGAAATATGCAATTAATCGCATAGCAACAAATAAACTCTCTACCCTATTATATTGCTCGTACAAATCAAAATTACCAATAGCCCTTGTGTCCTCCGGATGGATTTTTCGATTGGTTTTCATTAAGCTTATGATGTCTTCTTTTAAATTAGTTATCGATGCTCCGTCTACGGCTGTAATTGCCATCCATCCTACATCGTTTCCTCTATTAAAGGCTTGTGAGAAAGCTGAAAATGGTACAAATATTTCTTTCTGCCCTTCTTCCCCATCACCATTATTACTTTTCTTTTTATAGGTGCCGACCACCATAAAATTTACACCTTGAATTTTTATATAAGAACCTAATACCTCCTCATCTTTTTCATATAAAGCAGTTTTAACGCCATCACCAATAATGGCAATTTTTCGTTTCTCATTGATGTCTGATTGATTTATAAAACGTCCAGAAGTTATCATCATTGGATCTTGTTTTATAATTTCAGGGTAATCACCATACACATTAAACGCACCAACTTTTATTCCGCGCACCACATTATTACCGCCTCTAAAACCTCCTAATTGATTTCTAGGAGAAATAAAACGAAGGTTAGGGATATTCTCCCAAAGCGATGCTACATCTTCTATTTTAAAATTGAATCGTCTACCTTTTGGCAATCCTTGATATTCTTTCGAAGTAGCCTGCGACCACATAAACATAGTATTGGTTGCTATATCTCCAAAATCAGTTTTAATACCATTTTCCAATCCTTTTCCTGCCGCCAATAAGATTATTAGAATAAGTATCCCCCAAAAAACACCAAAGGCAGTTAGAATAGTTCTAAACATGTTACTTGTTAGAACCTCGATAATTTCCTTCCACCGATCTTTATTAAACATAGCTAACTATTTTCTTATTCATCTCGTAGTGCATCTATAGTGTGAATACTTGCTGCTCGCCATGCTGGAAAAAAACCGGCTACCGCGCCTGCTATAACCAAAAGAAAAACTGTTGCGAGGGCTACGTTAAAATCAACAGAAGGATTAACAATATAATCTACTTCAATATTAGGGCCTACAATTTCTAATAAACCCATGCTAAATATTAATCCAGTAAATCCTGAAATTGCGGTAACAAAAATAGCTTCATGTATGATCATACCAATAATAGACCATGGTTTGGCGCCCAGTGCTTTTCTAATTCCAATTTCTTTGGTACGTTCTTTTACCACAATAAGCATTATATTACTTACGCCAACAACACCCGCTATTATAGTGCATACCCCAACAAACCAAAAGAAAAATTTTATATTCCCTGTAAGACTATAGTACCGTTTAGCCTCTTCCATGGGATTAAAAATTCCCACACCACCTTCATCATCAGGGGCAATAGTATGTTTTTGCTTTAGGTACGTTTCTACCTTATTTTTAAATGCTATAGATTGTGCAACAGCTTGATCAAAATCTTCGACTGGCGGTAAAGAAAACACTAGGTTATCTAATTTATCAGCACCATTAAAGACTTTTTGAGCAGTTGATATTGGAATAAAAATACGGTTCTCTTCTTGATCCCCAGCCTTATCTTTATAAACACCAACAATAGTAAAAGGAATATCTGAAATTTTGATTGTCTCACCAACGGGATTATCAATTGTCTTAAATGCTTCTTTTTTAATTTTAGCACTTATAATAGCCACTTTTCTAGATTGATTCTCGTCTTCTTCGTTTAAAAAACGACCAAAAACCATAGATTCATTTTCTAAAAACTGCACTTCGCTTGTTGTTCCAAGAACTTGATAAATTAAAGCATCATTGCCATAAGTCGTGGTAATATTTTGTGGACGATAGAATCTAGATTTGTTTTCAATATTCAAATCCATTTTATCGACTATTGTAGTGTAGTCTTCATTTCTAAACTGAATTTGTCTACCAGGATTTAGGCCTTTATATTCTTTTTGGGTAGTTTGGGTCCATATCCAAACACTTGTAGCGGCATCACTTTCAAATTCTTGTGCAATACCATTTTGCATGCCTTGCCCAAAACCCAGTAATATTACCAGAATAAAAATACCTGAAGCTACAGAAAGCCCAGTAAGAAATGTGCGTAATTTATTCTTGCGAATAGTATCAAAAATTTCCTGCCATCTTTCTAAATCGAACATATAGTCGCTATTGGTTGGTGTGCTTTGTAAAGAAAAACACAAGTCGTCAATAGTATAGACTAAAAGAAATAGACCTTTGTTACAGTAAAAACATTAAAAAAATGTTAAAAAAAGAAGTGGATTAATTCTTCATCTTTTTATAAACGAAATAAAACAATACGCCCACCAAAATGTAAGGGATTGCCATTAAGTAAACAATACCATTATTAATACCCTCTGCAGTACCTTTACCTTCTTCGCTTTCCAAAACAGCACGGCACATAGCACATTGCCCAAAAGATATTATTGGGAAGCATATAAAAACAAAAAAGAGCCTAATTATTTTATTTTTCATCAGATTGCATCTCAGAACTAATGTATATAATAAGGTGAAATCATTAAATAAACAATGACACCAGTAACAGCTACATACAACCAAATAGGAAAAGTTATTTTGGCAATTTTTATATGTGCCTCAAAATTCTCCAAATAGGCCTTTGCATATGTTTTTAGCACCAATGGAATTATGGCAATGGACAATGCAATATGTGTAATTAATATGAAATAATAGATATATTTTAAAATGCCCTCACCACCAAATTTAGTAGGATCAGACGTCATATGATAAGCAATATACATAAGCAAAAACACCAAGGAAAGTGCAATACATGTTGTCATTAGTGTTTGATGTAGTTTTCTATTCCCTTTTGATATGGCAATTACTGCTACTACTAATAAAACTGCAGTTAAACCATTAATACCCGCATAAATAGGAGGTAAAAAACCTAAAGGTTCAACATTAGGTATCCGTACATTAAAAAGTACCACTACCACAAGCGGTACTATAATAGAAATAATAGTTATTAGCTTATTAAACTTCTTCTCCTTTAAATCAATCGTATTCATTACTTCTCCTCTAATAATTTAGTTATGTCTTCTATTAAAATCCCTATTTGTTCTTTTTCTCCATGATCGTTAACACCGTCCTTCTCAGAAATTGCTCCACGGTAATAAATAATAGGATTTCCAAAATCATCCACTCGAGATCTTATAAATCCATTCTTATCTACTAATGCAAACATACCCGAATGTTCAAATCCACCAGGTGAATTTGGCGATTGACTGGCAAAAATATTAAAACCTGTATTGGCTAAATCATATATTTGTTGAGAAGCCCCTGTCATTAAATTCCAATTAAGATTGGTTACGCCATACTTTTCAGCATATTCTTTTAAAATTTTAGGCGTATCATAATCAGGGTTTATTGTAAAAGAGGCCACACCAAAATTCTCAAAATTCGTA
This sequence comes from Cellulophaga tyrosinoxydans, assembly GCF_900176415.1. Taxonomy (GTDB): domain Bacteria; phylum Bacteroidota; class Bacteroidia; order Flavobacteriales; family Flavobacteriaceae; genus Cellulophaga; species Cellulophaga tyrosinoxydans. Next base: position 320,548 of record NZ_FWXO01000001.1, read on the forward strand.
AACCTATTCTGAATTTGAATTAAATTCTCGTTCATTATTGGACAAATGGTAGGACAGGTTGTAAAAAAGAATTCTACCACATAAACTTTACCCTTATAATCATTATTGGTAATAAGTAAGCTATCTTGATTTAAAAAGGCAAAATCTGGAACTTTCCTTTTTTCACCATTCAAAATTATGAATGACAAGCCATCTGCTTTCTTTTCTTTGTTGAGTCGATCATTCTGAACAATGGTTCCGCTTTTAACTCTATCTATTATTTTAGGAATAAAAATAATTCCAAAAACCAGTACAATAAAAGACACCCAAACGTATGTATAATTATTTTTCATTAGATATCTCGGTCTGAATTGTTCTTTTTTAATGCCATTCTGTACTCTGCTAAAATTATGCGAACATCATCAATCATTTTATTTGTGAGTTCCGCAACTGAAGTGGCATCGAAACCATAAATAGTTTCGTGATCTTCTTCATTATTTCGGCCTCGTAACGATTTGTCTTTATCAATAATAAAAACATAGGGAGTACTATAATTTGCATCAAGCTTTAGATCTGTTTTTAGACTGTCAAATAATAAAGTTACTTCTGAAGGTTCTGCAAAAATAAATTTCCATTTTTCAATGTCTGCAAGTTCCGACAATTCCTTTTTTAATATTTCAACATTTTGCTCGGTACCTTTAGGCATTACCATAACGAACTGAAAGTCATTAAACTTGTAAAAATCTTTATATATTTTTTGATTTAAATTTAGGGCATTCCCTTTTTTAAAATCGACATCAGCACCTAAAAAACCTAGAATAGTAATCTTATTTTCAAGTGTTACATTATTGTCATATACATTAACATCTTTTACATTTTTAGTCAACACAGGAAGCTTACCAAAGTTATGCACTCCTGATGCAAAAAATAAGTAGGCTACTATAGGAAAAACAAAAAGAATAATTAAAACGAATGCTTTTTTCATGATGCAATTGTATGGTACAAAAATAAAAAAAGACGGTTTTAAAACCGTCTTTTTTAACTATTAAATATGCTTTTTTAGAAGTTCCATTTTACAAAGCCATCTTTAAAGACTTCGAAAATATAGGTAGCTTCAAAAAGTAATATAAATATTAAATAACACACCAAAAATATTGGTGTCCAAACGATAGTTCTTCTTAGCGCAGTTTTTTCATCTCTAAGGTGCATGAAATCCCAAGCAATATAATATGCCTTAACTAAAGTAAGAATAATAAATATCCAGTTTAATAAGTGCATTCCAAGAAACGAAGTTTCAACTAAAGCAGCAGGTCTTATAATCCCTAATATTACCTCTACTGTGGTAACTAGCGTTAAAAATATAAGAACGCCCCAAATTTTACTTACGTTAGACTTAAACTTTACTAAACCTCGAAAAATTTCTAATTTATGATCGTGTGCCATTTTTGTGCTATTTTTTTATTCTTTCGGAAAATTGATTTACAATATATTATACTAGATAGAAGAAGGTAAAAACAAATACCCATACTAAATCTACAAAGTGCCAGTATAAACCAACTTTTTCAACCATTTCATAACTACGTCTTTTCTCGTAGGTTCCTAATATAACATTGAAGAAAATTATAATATTAATTACAACTCCTGAAAATACGTGGAAACCGTGAAAACCTGTAATAAAAAAGAAGAAATCTGCAAAAAGCCTGCTACCATATTCGTTATGAATAAGATTTGCTCCTTCTACCACTTGCGAGGCATCCGCTATCTTTTTTAAAGACTCCTCTCTAGACAAAACTATTTTATGCCCTTTTTCATCTTTGTTCTCTACACGAATTAATATGTTTGGATTTGCTTTAAAACCCTCCACAACTTCATTTACGGTATACGTAGGCAATGAACCCTCCTGCATAAACCAAATACCATTTTTACGTTCGTGCTGCTCACGTTCACCTGCAATAACTTTAGAAAAATCGGCAATAGCAACATGTTCTCCACTTTTAGCATCTACAAATTGTAATATTCTACCACCTTTAGTTTCAAGTGCGCCATGGTCTCCTTTTATAAAGGTATTCCATTCCCAAGCCTGTGAACCTACGAATATTGCTCCACCAATAATGGTAAGAAACATATACCAAATAACTTTATTCTTTTGCATTTTATGACCCGCATCAACAGCTAATACCATTGTTACAGAAGACATAATTAATATAAAAGTCATGAACGCAACATAAATCATTGGATAATTACCATGAAAAAAAGGCACGTGAGTAAATACCTCATCAGCTATAGGCCATGTTTCAATAAACTTAAATCTTGAGAAACCATATGCACAAAGAAAGCCAGAGAAAGTTAAAGCATCAGAAACGATGAAAAACCACATCATCATTTTTCCATAACTCGCTCCAAGTGGTTCGTTACCTCCACCCCATACATTTTGTTCCTCACCCGTTGTTACCGTAGTATCCATAAATATATTATCGCGTTAATAAAATTTTCACAAATTTACATTTTTTTTAACCAAACAAAATTATTGGTTTTAAAAAAATTTAAAATTATTCATTTCTTTATTTGAAATCTAATAATCCACTAATTATAAGCCTAATAGGCCCCACTTTTTTACTTATAGAAGTAAAAAAACAATATTAAATACACCCAAAGTAAGTCTAAAAAGTGCCAAAAAGTAGCTCCAAGCTCTATTCCCAGCATATTTTGACTCGAATATTTACCCTTAAACTGGTTAAATAAGACCACTATTAATGATATTATCCCTGCAATTACATGGAAAATATGCACCATGGCTATCAAAAAAATATAAGATGTAGTTACCGAACTAGATTCTCCAGTAAAATAATACCCTTGTGCTACAATTTGAGAAAAACCTTGAAACTGAAACAATATAAAGGCAAAACCCAAAATTAAGGTTGTGATTAAAAAACTTGTACAAAGTTTAACCTTGTTCTCTTTCATTGCCTTTTTAGCCAAAATATACGTAAGACTGCTAATGATAAGCAATATTGTACTGATATAAAATGATGATGGCAATTCAAAATTTTTCAACCAATCTTGACGGGTACTGCTAACTATGTAAGCGCTTGTCCATCCTGCAAAAGTCATTAATAAACTTGCAATTCCAAACCAGAGCATCATCTTCTTAGCTCTACCTTGTTTTTCTTCTGTTGAACCTTCTGTTAAATTCATTTATTCTTTATATAAATTTATCTACTACGTAAACTATTTGCATTAAAGTAATATAACTAACACTGGCAAGCATTAACTTTCTTGCCGATGCATTATCTTGTTTTTCATACAGTTTGAATGCAAAAATCAACATTACCATTCCCATTAAAAAAATTAAAACAGCAGCTGGTATTGACAATTTTAATGCTCCAGTAATACCAAAAACGGGAATCACAGAGATGACTATCATCCAAATGGTATACATTATTATTTGCAATACGGTACTCTTATCCTTTTTGCCGGTTGGCAACATTTTAAATCCACCGCGCTTATAATCTTCGTCTAACATCCAGCCAAGTGCCCAAAAGTGTGGAAATTGCCAGAAAAACTGTATCATAAACAAGGTCCCAGGTTCTATTCCAAAATCATTTGTTGCGGCCACCCATCCAAGCATAAAAGGTATCGCTCCCGGAATTGCTCCTACAAAAACAGACAAAGGTGTTTTAGTTTTTAATGGAGTGTATGCACTAGTATACAGAAAGATGGAAATTGCCCCAAACATGGCAGTTTTAGGATTTAATACATACAACGAAACAATACCAATAAGGGTTAAAACTACTGCTATTAGTAATGCCGTTTTAACTGACATTCTGCCTGCAGGAATTGGCCTGTTTTTTGTCCTATTCATTAAGGCGTCAAGATCTTTTTCAATAACCTGATTGTACGCGTTAGAAGCCCCAACCATACAATAACCACCAAATGCTAATAAAAGAATAGGAACTAATTGAATTTCTGTAGCACCCAAAAAATAACCGGCAATTGCCGAAAAAACAACACTTATAGAAAGCCTTGCTTTAGTTATTTCTTTAAAATCAGCAAAAATTAAACTCAAGGAGCTTTTATTTGCCGAACTCACTGCCGTTTTCATTAACAATTAATTGGTTGGCAAAGATAACGCCAGAATGCTATTTGTGCAATGAAATACACATGTTTATCATAATTTAATAATCAACCCTTTAAAACGAGAAAAAGTCAGTTGTAATAACTAGTTAGTACAACCGACTTTTAAATAATAATTTTAGAAAAAATTAGTTAAGCTGAAAATTAATAGGCAAACTAAATGAAACCTTGACAGGCTTATCAAGCCGCTTACCTGGTTTCATTTGTGGTAATTTGTCTATAATGCGTCCAGCTTCATTTTCGAGCACTTTCGCTGGCCCCTTCAATTTCACATCTTCTATTAATCCATTTTTACCGATAGTAAACATTACGTAAACCTTACCTTGAGTTCGCGTTTCTATTGCTGTATCTGGATATCTGAAATTTCGAATTACATGCTTTTGAATTTTTTCTTCAAAACATGCTCTTTGCATGGATTTTTCAACGTTTTCACATCCTGGAAAAATAGGAGCATCCACTGCTGCTATTGGAAAAACCATATCTTCTTCAATAGGTGGTGCAACCTCAATACTGTTAACATCGACAATTTCAGCATTAGTAGGCTCGTCACTAGATTTAAATTCCAACTTTGGATGAAGATTTACATCATCATGCACAATTTTAATCTTATCAGGATTTGTTTTTTTCTCTACCGACTGCTCAATAACTTTGTCTTTCTCGACATTAAAATTATTAGCATCTGCATGAAATTCTACAATCTCTGTAGCATCAGGTTCATGAACCGTAACCTTCGGAGTCATCTTATCTACCGCATATTCTAACCCAAAATAGACGAGTAGCATTGCGACAATTAAGCCAATTTGAAAATGAATGAATCCGTTTTTTCGTAAATTTGCATCGTGTTTAGTCCCTTTGGAATTTAACACACTGGACGTTTCGCTGTGATTCCCATTGCCGTGGGTCTCTGCAGTACTTGTGGTACTTTTTTTCATTGTAGTAAATATTTATGTTGTTACTACTTTGTTAAAACACAAGAAACGTACCAAAAAAAAATCCAGAACCTAGGTTCTGGATTTTTACTTATAAAAAGTAATTTTTTACTGTAATTTAAATGTAATTGGAATACTGAAAGGTACTCTTACCGCTCTACCTCTTTGTTTTCCAGGAGTCATTTTAGGCAATTTACTAATAATTCTAGCAGCCTCAGCCTCTAAGTTTTTATCTGGTCCACGCATTCTTACGCTTCCGATACTTCCGTCTTTCTGAATTACGAACATTACGTTTACTTTACCTTGAACTCCCATTTCTTGAGAAATTTCAGGATATCTAAAGTTTTTACTAATGTGCTTATACATTTGCTCTTGGAAACAATCTCTTAACGCTTTTGCTCCTTTACTTTTTTCGCTTTCACAACCTGGAAAGATTGGAACATCCTCAATTACAGAGAAAGGAATATCTAAATCTTCTTCTACCTCAGCCACCTCAATCTCAGCTACTTCTGCTACTTCAGTATCTTCGTTTGCTTCGGTATCTTTAATTACGGTTTCTGGAACATCAGCTTCATCCTCTACCACTTCAATTATTTCTGGTGCAGCTGGTGGCGGTGGAGGTGGTGGTGTTTTAATCTGTTCAGTCATTGGAACTTCTTCATCCAATAAATCATCAACATTTTGCGAAATGTCGTAATTGGCTACATCATCATATTTTTTATATTCCAAAGCTCGCCAAGTTATTAACATAACAACAGCAAGTCCCGCTACAAAATAAAGACCGCTATTTCTACCAATATCCGCCTTTGGATTCTTCTTTAATTCCATAATTGAGTAAATTTAATGTGAGCTAATTTAAATATTTATTTATTAAAATGACAATATTTTTTTCATTTTTGAGAAACTCTTTGTGAAAAAAAATATTTAACCAGTAACAATCCACAGAAAGCGCCTATACTATTTGCAATAAAATCGTAAAAATCGCCATGCCTGTCCTTCGTAATACTATACTGTAATACCTCAATAATCATACCATAAACAACGGAAAATAAAAACATTTTTACAGCTGCATTATTTAGGCTTATTTTTTTTTGAGAAAACTCTCTTAATGCGAAGCTTCCTAGTATTGTAGAGATAAAATAAAAACTAAAATGCACTATTTTATCTTTATGAGGTATCCTTAACCAACCAGAAACTCCTCCAAACTTAGACATAGAAAATAAGCTGAGTGATGTTATGAACACCAGCCAGCTTAGAAATAAAATGGTATATCGGTAGTTTTTAAGCACCAATTAACTCCTTATAATCGGCATCACTTAAAAGCGTATCTATTTCTGAAGAATCACTAAATTTTATTTTAATCATCCATCCTTTACCATAAGGATCAGAATTTACGTTTTCTGGGTTATCCTCTAAAGCATCGTTAAAGGCTACAATTTCTCCGGACAAAGGCAAAAACAAATCAGATACGGTCTTTACAGCTTCCACAGTGCCAAAAACTTCATCTTTAGCAAGTGACTCATCTAAAGTTTCCACTTCAACATAAACAATATCTCCTAATTCGCCTTGGGCAAAATCAGTAATTCCTACGGTTGCAGTATCTCCTTCAATCTTAACCCATTCGTGATCTTTTGTATACTTTAATTCTGATGGTATTTTCATAATTTCTGATTATTCGTATTAAAACGCAAATGTAAAATTTTAAACTTAGGTATTCAAGAAAAATAAAATTGGTTTAATTACCAAAATTATAACGGATAGTAAACCCTGAATTTATTGTTGTTTGTGGGAATGCCGTTGATACAGCAAACTTAGAAAATGAATGATCGTAGAAAAACAATGCGTTTAAATTTTTACTCAATGCATAGTCCATACTAAACTTTACAGAAAATAGATTTTGACCAGAAGTAATTTGATTATTATTTAATTCTAAATTTCTGATATAGGTAATGTTATCACGCATGGTAGCATCTAACTTAATATTCAAATCGCCCTTTAAACGTGTCTTCTGACCACCTATATTAGTAACCATTTGCACATCTTTAAATCTATACCCTAAACCAACGGTATAATCCTTACCATTAATTTCGGTCAATAGACTATTATCAAAACTTAAGGATAGTATTCTACTTGATCTAATTTCAGCAAGAACACTCATGGAGTTCTTCATTTCAAAATCTACCTTTACTAATGGATTAAATTCATCAGTTAAAACTACATTACTAATTAAATTATCCGGCATTAAATCTAGATTCTCGGCATTAACCGCTGGTAAGCCCTCACTAACTAATTGTACTTTTTCTAAATTCGTCTGAAATGAATTTATACTGTAAGCGGAACGATACCCATGACTCACTGAAAAACGCTTAAATTTTTTCTTAAACCATTTGTTCTGCATTAAACCTGTATATTTTAAATTCCAGTTTGGAATAGGAATATCACGGAAAGCATCAAGATTTACTCTATTTACATCTTGCCCCGTATATGCTGCAAAGAAAGCAGGTAATAATACTTCTTGACTTGTTTTACCATATTGTTCTGGAAAACCATCATCATCTAATGGTCCTGGAGTTTGACCTCTATCTGATACGAGTCTATTCGCAATAGTTATTCTATTTTGCTTAAAAGTCTCGAATGCTTCAGATTTAAATTCATCTGTTTTACTAAAAACTGTACCTAACATTACGGTAGATATACTAAAGTTACCATAATTATTTCCTAGTAAATTTTCATACAAATAATCATTCTGCCCAATAGCATCTACCCTAAAACTTTCCTCATATCTGTTTTGATATTGCCTATCAGCAGATAAATCTATGGTCAAATCTTTTAGTGGTTGCGCAGTAGCTGTTATGGTTAATTGTTTGTTTACGGTTTGCACAAATTGATCATTAAAGTCTGAAAACGTTGTTAACCAACCATTTTTTGCAGCTTCAAAACGCACATCGGACTGCTGACTACCAAAAACATAACCCAAAGATGGTCTGGTTGTTCCAATAAATCCTATAGATTGTGTGTACCCTGGTAATACCGTACCACTATTTTGGCTATACGTAACATTCAATCTCTTCACCATTGTAACTACATCTACAAAAGTGTTAAACAATGGACTAGTTTTATTTAAAGAAGCATCTTTATCTGTTGATTTTGAGCTTGCCGCTTTTGATCTAGCGTTACCCGTTACCTTTTTTAAGCCTACCAAATCATAAAACTTTTGCATGTTCATATTTGCAGACAAGTTATGTGTACTGGCATTTTGTACAGTATTAATATTTTCGCCAGCCACTTCATTTAAAGCATCACCACCTCGTTGCCAATCAAAGTTACTTGTATAGGTATATTGCCCATTTATGAAATCTAGTGCAGGAATTAATTTAAACGGTAATTCGTAATTTAAGGTCATTTGTTGTGCATGCCTGTTTGGCTCGCCAATATCCCAAAAACCATCCCAAAGTTCTAACTCCTGATTTATTAAAGATGCGGAATTATCATCTTGATTAAAATAATTACGAACAATATTATTATTAGATGCTTGCAAGTTTAATCTTAACGACTTGGTTAACGTATAATTCAATGCATATTGCCAATTAAACATATAATTACGTTGCTGTAACAATGGCAAATCTAATGCCTCGATACCTGGCTCTAAAACATCTCTAAATCGTTGTTGATTAAAACTTCTATTAATATTAGAATTTACAGAAACGGTTGAAGGCAATAAACTTAAGTTAAGTTCTTTTAACCATTTCCAATAAGCTCCCGTAAATAAGGAATCTTTCTTAGCAAAAGGCGCCACCGTTACAGGCTTAAAACTATGATTATACACAAACCCTGTTGCAACATTTTGTTCTTTAAGACTAGCTATTTCGAAATCGCGATGATCGGTTTCGTTATAAGAATAGTTAAATGTAAAATTCTCAATATCATAAAAATTCTCCTCGGCTTCTTCGCTTCTATTTTTACGAACGCCAATTAGATTTATACTAGTTCTTTTCGTATAATCTTCTGCTTGTTCTAAAATCTGATCTTTACCCTCTTGTGTTGTTTCCGCTGCAATACGATCATCTAATTTTAAATCATCATAAACAGGATCAAATTCTGGTGTAATTACTTGTTCAGAAATACCGTAATTAAATGGCAATTGAATTCCCCACTTTTCAGGAAGTAATTGGCCCATATTTACATTGGTAACCACATCATACGAAATAGCATCTTCACGAGCTCTTTCATTTGGCATTTGATCAATAGCACCAAATCCGGACGTGCTTTTGCTTCCTGTTGCGGATACATCTGCAAAATCTGCAAGATTAAAATCTACAGCAGCAATTGCTGCCCAACCACCATTATTGTCTAGTCCGGCTAAACGAAGTTCGTTAAACCAAACTTCCCCTCGAGCGGCTTGCGAATCTTGGTTTTTAACCCCAACCATTAAACTTCTTAAACTCCCTAAAGAAGGATTTCCTTTAATTCCAATACGATTTACTCCAGGTGTTCTTGGCGCAAACTCGGTTACTGGAATAACATCTCCATTAATAATTTCATAATAATTAATATCATCGAGTGATTGGTTTGCAATCCCTAGAGATTTAACCTTATTTAGATCACTTAATGCAATAGTTAATTCATTTTCCTCGGGCCATATATCTTCAGCTGAAGTTGCTCCGTATTCCGTAAATGACAAAGGAACTTCTATTTGGTAAAAGTTTTGCGAAAAATCTGTTCCTAATCTTATAAAACCAACTAATGGTTGCTCACCATCTAAATAATCACCATCTAATATTTCTTCAGCATGCATAAACATTCTCAACTTTTGATACTGTCTAATATCTATGTTGATATTTTTAAATACACCTCTTGAATCTTCGGATTCTAAATTTTCAACTGTTAACGAAAGTGATTGCTCGTTTTGACGAATAAGCGTGTTGTTATTATTTAATTGTTCTCTAATTACCCCAGGAGGTAACACATACGGTATTGGTGTTCTATTTTCGTTTTCGGTAATGTTTACTGTGTTAACATCTAGTAGTGTATTGTCATCACTAGGGGTATCATCTACACCTGGCTGCAAAGTTTTTGTATACGTACGCCAATCGCCACGTACTAAATCTAAAGTAGCAAAACGTAAAGAAACGTCACTTGAGAACCCTGTTAGGTACATTCTCATAAAACTAATAGATCTAAAATCTGATATTCCACCAACAGCATTGGTAAAATCACTTAATGGAATTTTGTACTGAATCCAGCGACTATTAACCGTAGAACCATCAGGAATTTCAGTGCCCGATAATACATTGGTACGGATATCAGTCACATATTTATCATTAATAGTTGTATTTGGCTTAATTGCTATACGATATTCGTAATAACTATTTACGGTATTCATAGTTAAATCGCGATCAATATCTTCAACATCTGGCAATGTTGTAGAACCTCTGTTTGTATTGGTTACTTGCGTTGGTGAATTGCCTTGTACGTTATTATAATCTAAATAACGCTCAAGAATATTACCTTCTCTGTTTAAATAATATTGATAATTATCCAATGCCGGGTCATTCCCTGGATTATTTGTAAATACGGAAGCTTCATCGGCATCATTTAAACCATCAAAACCTACATCTTGCAATACTCTATTGGTCTCACTTACATCAAAAGCATAAACTAAAGACTGCGTTGCTGGCACCTCACCCCAAGATGTTGTCGACACAAGGTCATTGCTATCCACACCTGGCAAACCGTTTTCATATTGCTTACGACCATCTTTTAAAACATCTTCAGAAATATTCCCTAAGTTAAAAACCAATTCTCCTGGGCTCGTTGCAATCCCATCAACATAGGGATCTAACACCCAAAACTGAACAAACTCAACGTTAGATTGTTCAAAATTGGTACTGCTTAGTGAACGCATAATACCACCCCATTTTTCATTAGGCTGCTCACCTGTAAAATTAGGGTTGTTATTGTAAGGACCTTTTGCATTAGGGTAATATGCTAAATCTAAAGTAGTTTGTACTCTAGATTGCCCTTGAGCCTGATCTACTTCAGGAAAAACCTCATCTATAAAAATTCTTCTAGTATTGTTTTGTGATATATCTGAATCACTCACATCTGAAGGTCTTTGATTGGTATAAAATATTGGATCTATAGAATACCAAGCCATTTTAGCGCGGCCATAACCATTTTCTAAATTTGATGGATCATCTGGTGAAGAACCTGCTAATTGACCTCCAGGAACAAATTCCAATGGCGTACTTGCAAGGGACCAACCCAAAGAAGATCTAATATCTATTAACGATTGCGCTCCTTCAAAATCGTCTAAATAAGTGGTTGTTTCCCCATTAAAATCATCATTTTTAGGCGTTCCTGGCTTTAGAAATGCCACCTCCCCACGAACCGATAAATTAGAAGGAACATCTGTATCTATATTTGGAAGCTTATTTACCAATCGCGTTAGAAAAGGCACCTCAGTAGAAAAGTTACCATTAAGACCAAAAATTGTATTATTTACGGGCTCTACGCCATAATTTGCTTTTTGTGTTTGTGGGCGTTCATTAAGGTTTAATAATGTACCTCCTAAAATAAAGTTTTTATTAATTTGATGCTCCACATTCACCCCAGTGAATCTTCTCGCTTGTTGGCCAAATACTGCTGTATTTTCTACAGAAATATTAATTGGCGTATTAGACGCTTGCAATGACGGATCTATTATTTGAACGGTTCCCGCAATATAATTCACCGTAAAATCTATACCTTCTTGTAATTGTCGCCCACCTGCAGTAACACGCACAGAACCACGAGGCACGTTGTATGCTCCAATAGGAATTCCGTTATTACCTTCAGATTTATAACGCCCTTTTAGCAAGAATTTGTTTTTATCTGCATCTTCAAGTGCTGCAGCCTTTGTCAAGGAATACATGTTTCTAAAAACATACTTTTTTTGGTTGTCGTTATAACCTTGATCGTTGGCAACGTCATAAACTCCGCCTCCTAAAGTTTCAAATAAAAACTCTCCAAACGGCTCAACTTTTGTAAATATAATTCGTCCGTTTTGAGTATCTACGGTTATATTCGGCACAAAATCAAAAAATCCATCCCCACCAGGTTGCACATCATTATAAACATTTAATCGATCTAAATTAAAAACATCTAGTAAAATACGCTCTTCTAAATTGGCAGGCCAGCCGTTATCATTAACTTTAGTTATATAATTTCTTGGAGTTGGGTCTGTATATAAAATATTAAGCTTAAAATCTTCTTGACTTAATCTAAAAGCGCCTGTAGCATAGATGTTTTTCATCATTAAATCCCAGATAGGATCGGCTACGCTGGTAATATTACTTTTTAAAAGCTTTAATACCAAAGTATTATTATTTACTGTAGGATTTACACCTGTAGTAACCGTTGTTGCATCAATACCACCATTTGCAAATTCTCCAACCTGATATACTTGTCCTTTATAGGTATATTGAAAAGCAACTGCTAAAACTTCATCATTACTTAAACGTTGGTTTAGCGAAATATACCCTAATTGCTGGTCAAATTGAAAGTCTCTAGTCTCTTCTAATTTTCTAGCATTCTCAAGAATAGTATAATCAAACCCTTGATTTATTTGATAACCAGGCACATTAAACCCTGCCTCCACTGTTGCAATATCTCTTATCTGATCCGTTAATGCACCTCCATTACCAATTAATGCAGGATCAAAATCGTTTGCATTGTTTCTTGGCAATAATCCAGCGCTTGATGAATTAAAAAAACCTGGAGGATTACCATTTAAACGTCCTATTCTTGTTTTTACAACTTCGGCCTCCCCTAAATCTTGAATTGCTACAACATTTCTAACATTGGTAGTTATTTGTCCTCTGTTTGTAACCCAAACTTCCAAACGGGTAATTTGAACTGGAGTATTTTTATAAGGATAATTTGCTAATGCCTGATCGTAGGTATCTCTAAAATATTGCGAAAGAAAAAAGTGTTTATCCTCTTCATAATCTAATGCCGTGATAGAAAAATCATTAAGCGTTCCTCCACCTTGCGCTACAACTGTATTGTTTTGAGATTGCTGGTCTGAAAAAACAGCAGTTACAGTAGTTTTTCCAAATTGCAGTTGTGTTTTAACACCAAAAAGACTCTGTGCTCCTTGAATTAAAGAGCTATTTAAAGGCATACTTACGTTACCAACTTCAATCTTCTGAATAATATCATCTTCTGTTGGTGTGTAATCTAATTTTACAATATTCTGAAAATCGAAAGTAGCTTCTGTATCATAGTTAGCGTTTACTTGCAAACGCTCACCAATTTTGCCAAGCATACTTAAACTTATACGCTGATCAAAATCGAAAGACAGATTTGTTCTATTTCTAGGAGATAAAGATGGATTGTCGTTTTTTTGCCATATAACACCCAAATCCATTGCAATCGAACCTTGAGGAATTACTTCAATTGTATTCCCGCCAAAAACCGATTCGAAAAAATTATTATTTACATAAAAGTTAGGCAACAAATTTTTCCTGGCTTCTTCACTTCCTTCTTTTTTACCAGAATACGCATCGATCTTATCTTTAAAATAAGACTTCATATTCTCTTTACGAACTAATTCTTGATATTCTGCTGGAGTAAGGATAATAGGGTAACTAATGTCAAATTCTCCAACCGTTTCGGAGTAGATATAACGATCTAACTTAGGATCATAAGTATATTTAGAAACTATACTCGCTGGGCTTTTCAATCTAATATTACCAAGAGCATACCCTGTATTTACAGAATCTGTTTCTTGTTCGTTAGTATCTTGTGCATAGGTTACATGCGATACTCCGAAAAAAATAATAAATACGATTAGTAGCTTAAATCTTACTGATTTAAGTATTGGTTTTGCCCTATTTTTCAAACTTATTACAAATTTTTAAGCGAAAGCTTTATAATGTCTTCCACGCTTAGTGAAGCATCTTGACTTAAAACTTTGTCCACAATCTTTTCTGATTGCTTACGCACAAAGCCAAGAACTTCTAAAGCAGATAACGCTTCATCTTTATTTGTATTGTTTGAAATGGCGGAAACTTCATCAATATCGTAAATTTTTAAAACTTTGTCTTTTAAGTCTAGTATTACCCTTTGTGCAGTTTTAGCTCCAATCCCTTTGATAGCTTGTATTGCAGCAACATTTCCTGTGGCGATCGCATCGCGCACTTGCATTGGTGACATGGAAGACAACATGGTTCTTGCGGTACTTGATCCAATACCGGAAACCGACAACAACAATCTGAATATTTCACGTTCAGATTTTTCTGAAAATCCGAATAAGGTATGACTATCTTCTTTTACTTGTAAATGTGTGTACAACTGAATGTTTTCAGCATCCGTAATTTTTGAGAAGGTGTGAAGTGATATATTTACAAAATACCCCACACCTCCGCATTCAATAACCACGTGAGTAGGATTTTTCTCGACTAATTTCCCTTTCAAATGGTGAATCATAAGTATAAATTATTGTTGTTCGTTATTCGTTTTGGTCTTTCTTAAACCTTATGTTTTGCACTAATTTTTTTACACCTAGTATTATTATTTCGCCTTTTTGCGCTTTTCTCTTTCTTGCGCATCAATCACTGCGATAGCCACCATATTCACCATTTCATCTACCCCAGCACCTAATTGAAGAATGTGAACAGATTTTCTTAATCCTAACATAATTGGGCCAATACTATCTGCCTTATTTAGTTCTTTCAACATTTTATAGGTAATATTTGCCGATTCTAAATTAGGGAAAATAAGCGTATTTACTTTTTTCCCGGCTAGTTTTGAAAACGGAAATTTAGATTCATGCAAATCCTTATTCAAAGCAAAATCCATTTGCACTTCACCATCGACAATTAATTCTGGATTAGTTTCATGTAAGATTCTCGCAGCCTCTCTAACTTTAGTAGCATGTGGATGACTAGAAGAACCAAAATTTGCATAAGACAATAAGGCCATAACAGGCTCAAAACCAAATGTTGTTGCAACATTGGCCGTCATTTTTGCTATTTCGGCTATTTCAACTGCAGTTGGATCAATATTAATAGATGTATCTGCTAAGAAAAGCGGGCCACGATCCGTAATCATAATATTTACAGTAGCTACTTTTTTAACATTAGCGGCACGACCTACTACTTCAAAAATAGGTTTTACTACGGTAGGATATGCTCTAGAATACCCAGAAATCATACCATCGGCATCGCCTTCCATAAGCATCATTGCGCCAAAATAGTTACGTTCACGCATTTTAGATTTGGCACCATACAAGGTAACACCACTTCTTCTTCTATTTTCCCAGTATTTTGTAGCATACTGGTCTCTTTTGCTTAAAGACTCTTTACCCTTTGGATCTAATATTTCAATATCAGCATCAAAATCAAGTTCTTTTTTTAGTTCTAAAATAACCTCTTTATTACCTAATAAAATTGGTATGGCAATACCTTCTTCATAGGCAATTTGTGCAGCTTTTAAAACGTCTAAATGTTCTGCTTCAGCAAAAACAATTTTCTTAACATTCATTTTTGCACGGTTATGCAGCAAACGCACCAATTTATTGTCGTTACCCAAACGTTGCAATAACTCTTCTTTATATTTATCCCAATCTTCAATAGGATTTTTTGCTACACCACTATCCATTGCTGCCTTTGCAACTGCTGGTGGAATTTCGGCTATAAGTCTAGGATCAAAAGGTTTTGGAATGATGTACTCTTTTCCAAAAGCAAGTCTAGTTTCGCCATAAGCAATATTAACTTGCTCTGGCACGGGCTGTTTAGCAAGATCTGCTAATGCCTTAACCGCTGCCATTTTCATTTCTTCATTAATTTTGGTAGCCCTAACATCTAAAGCACCTCTAAAAATAAACGGGAAACCAAGTACATTATTCACCTGATTAGGATGATCCGAACGACCTGTTGCCATTATAATATCTTTCCTTGTTTTTACCGCTAAATCATAAGCAATCTCTGGATCTGGATTTGCCATAGCAAAAACAATAGGATTCTCTGCCATAGATAGTAACATTTCTGGTGTAACCACATCTGCAATAGATAAACCAACAAATACGTTGGCATCTACCATGGCCTCATCTAAAGTATCTATTTTACGATCTGAGGCAAATTCCAATTTTTCAGCAGATAAATTTTCTCTATCTTTTCGGATTACTCCTTTACTATCGAGCATGACAATATTCTCGTCCTTTGCTCCAAAAGCTTTGTATAATCTTGTACAGGAAACCGCAGCAGCACCAGCTCCGCTTATTACAATACGAACGTCTTCAATCTTTTTATCTGAGATTTCTAAAGCATTCAATAATGCAGCAGCAGAAATTATAGCTGTTCCATGCTGATCATCATGCATTACTGGAATATCTAGCTCTTCTTTTAATCTTCTTTCTATTTCAAACGCCTCTGGCGCTTTTATATCCTCTAAGTTTATACCTCCAAAAGTTGGAGCTATCATCTTTACTGTTTCTATAAATTTTTCAACATCTTCGGTATCTACCTCAATATCCATTCCGTCGATATCCGCAAAAATCTTGAAAAGCAAACCTTTTCCTTCCATTACTGGTTTTGATGCTTCAGGTCCAATATTTCCCAAACCTAAAACCGCTGTACCATTAGAAATTACCGCTACTAAATTTCCTTTAGAAGTGTATTTGTAAACATTGTCTTTGTCTTTTGCAATTTCTAAACAAGGCTCTGCAACACCTGGAGAATAGGCTAAGGCTAAATCTCTTTGTGTTGAATAAGGCTTAGTAGGAACAATTTTTATTTTACCGGGTTGTGGTTTAGCGTGATAGACTAATGCTTCACGACGTTTAGATTCTTTACTCATAAAATAATATATTGAAAAACAAATTTACACGTATTCTTTAGAAGTCTTACGGTTATTAAAATAAAAAAAGCATTAACTTTTAATTAATGCTTAATTTTCAATATCCCCTTAAAATATTGATCTAAAATTTTTCAATTATATAATCAACAGATTAAATTCTTTAAACTTCTTCTGTTTTAGGAACTTTTAATCGCATTGCCAAAATAGCAGCTATAATAAAAAACGCTCCACCAAATAGGATGGCATTAATGGCATTACTACCAAGAAAATTTTTATAAATAAATCCGAAGGTTACAGTTTCAATTCCCATAGGAATTACAATCATCATATTTAAAATACCCATATAAACCCCTCTCCTATCTTGTGGTACAATTTTAGAAACCATGGTATAAGGAATACCCATCATGGCGGCCCATCCAATACCAAATAATACCATTGGAACTAAAATTAGAACCGGATCAGCAATATGGGGTATGATTAAAAGCGCTGCTCCTGTACCCAATAAACTCGCAGCATAAATTTTCTTGCCACCGAACTTGAGTGTTAATGGAACTAATGCTAGGGCTACTACAACGGTTACTATATTATACGTTAAACTTAATTTTGCAGCTTGCGATGCTGCATTAGAAATATCATAACCCATGGTAGACATAATCATTGGAGTTATATATTGCCAATAAATAAATAAAGCATACCATTGAAAAAGATAAACAGCAGAGAGTTTCCACATAAACTTAGGCATGTCTTTTACTGCGTTTGAAATTTCAACAAATGGCATTTTGAACTTTTCTGCAAACGAAAGTGCTTTGTGTTCTTGAATTTCCACCAACTCTTCTTCTGACGGAGGCAACTCTGGTGTTTTTAAAACAGACCACAAAATAGTTAATATGGACAGTGCAGCACCTATAAAAAATGAATAATAAAGCCACTTAGGAATAGCCCCAGCAGTTTCAGGATCACCACCAAACCAATCTTGAAATAAAATAATAGAACCCATCGCCAATAAAATTCCTCCGCCAACAAATAGACTCTGCATTTGATACCCAAAACTTAATTGTTTTTCAGGTAATTTATCTCCAACGAAAGCACGATAAGGCTCCATTGCCATATTATTACCAACATCAAGCAACCACAATAACCCAACTGCAAACCATAACGTAGGACTTAACGGAAAAGCAAATAAACAGAGGCTTCCTATAATTGCTCCTATTAAAAAGAAAGGTTTACGTCTACCCCATTTAGGTGACCAAGTTTTATCAGATATAGCTCCGATAATTGGCTGAACTATTAATCCGGTTATTGGACCTGCTATATTAAGTATTGGTAAAATTTCTTCTGATGCTCCTAAAAAAAGAAATATTGGATTTATAGCACTTTGTTGCAAACCAAAACTATATTGGATTCCTAAAAATCCAACATTCATATTAAATATTTGCCAGAAAGTTAAATTTGGTTTTTTTATTTTCATCATTCTTTGGTTGCTTAGTATAAACTTGCTTTAATTTTAGATATTCACATTATTCGTAGTTGAAATATAAATATTTAGCAAATTAAAGCCTTTGAAGATAACATTTTAAAAGATTACTTATGAAATTCTTTTTTAGAATTACATATTTTAACCTACGAAATCGTTTTAGATAAATAATTTATTTTAAGAAATTAATATTTCTTTTCAATCCTTCAAACTTTGTTCGTTTAACTGCAGACTTTTGAAACACTTTTTTAAATACTTCATCTGTAATTTCCTCCCAGTCTTTTTTAGTCATAGAAAGTAACTCCGGATGTGGATTAAAAAGAGGTTCATTATGTGATTTTGAAAATCTATTCCATGGGCAAACATCTTGACAAACATCACAGCCAAAAGCCCAATCATCAAATTTACCCTGAAACTCTGTCGGAATTTCTTTTTTCAACTCAATCGTAAAATAGGAGATACACTTACTACCATCCACAACATAAGGCTCTGTTATTGCTTGTGTTGGGCAAGAGTCTATACAAGCCGTACATGTTCCACAATGGTCAGTAACCGGATTATCGTATTCCAAATCTAAATCTACAATCAACTCTGCTATAAAATAAAATGATCCTGCTTGTTGTGTTAGCAAATTACTGTGCTTACCTATCCAACCCAAACCACTTTTAGCTGCCCAAGCTTTATCTAAAACCGGAGCAGAATCTACAAATGCTCTACCATCTACTTCCCCAATTTCTTGAGAAATAAACTCTTGCAGCATTTTAAGTTTTCCCTTAATCACATGATGATAATCTTGTCCGTATGCGTATTTAGATATCTTGTATGTAGTATCAATTTGCTTTTCTTCGGGATAATAATTAAGTAATAAGGAAATAACCGATTTGGCGCCTGGCACTAAAAGTCTTGGATCTAGCCTTTTGTCAAAATGATTTTCCATGTAATGCATTTCGCCATTCATGTTATTATTTAACCATCTTTCTAATCTCGGAGCTTCCTTTTCTAAAAAATCAGCTTTAGAAATTCCACAAGACATAAAACCTAGTCTTTTTGCTTCATTTTTAATTAGAAAAGTATTTTTCTCCTTTAAAGTCATAATTCTCTTTAAAATTATACTATTGTTTTTATTGATATAAAACTGTAAATAATCTAATCTATTCGAAAAGCTATTGAAGAATATTAGAAAAAAAACTATTATTCTGTAACAATTAGTATTTTTATCTACTAACAGTAGATGCCAAATTAAATGCTAATATGATACATATAGAAAATCTAACCAAATCTTTTACATCCACAACCAAAAAAGGGTTTAAAAAAGAAACCATCACGGTAAATGCTGTAAATGAAATTTCTTTTGATTGTAAACCTGGAAGAATTTTTTCATTACTAGGACCAAACGGAGCTGGAAAAACCACAACACTTAGAATGATAGCGGGAATTATTAACCCTACATCGGGCACTGCAATTGTTGACGGAATTGACATATCTAAAGGTAATGATGAAGTAAAAAAGAGAATTGGCTTTTTAACTGGCTCCACAGGATTATACGAGCGATTAAACCCGGATGAAACTATTGAGTTTTTTGGAAAATTATATAAAATCCCTGCCGAAAAACTAAATGACAGAAAGGAATATTTGTTTGAAAAACTAGGAATAAACGAGTTCAGAAAAAAGCGAGTTGGGCAAATGAGCACTGGTATGAAACAAAAAGTATCCATTGCACGTACCTTAATTCATGACCCTGAAGTGTTGATTTTTGACGAACCAACCTCTGGATTAGATGTTATTACAGCGGAGAGTATTATAGATTTAATTAGAGAGTCTAAAGAAAATAATAAAACAGTAATTTTTTCTTCACATATTATGAGTGAAGTAGATTTATTATGTGATGATCTGGCAATAATTAACAAAGGTGCTATTATTTACAATAGTACTTTCGAAAATTTTAAAGCTGAAATGAAAGCCAAAAATCTGACTCAAGAATTTATTAACCGTGTAAAAGAAGCTTAAAATGAACGATTTATTTATCATAGTAAAAAAAGAGCTAACAGAGCTTCTAAGAGATAAGAAAACCATTATTAACTCTATAGTTTTACCAACACTTTTAGTACCTATCCTGATTTTTGGTAGTATTAAGGTAACGGAAATGATTCAAAAAAGTCAGCAAGAAAAAACTATTAAAATTGGCTTAGTTAATGCTCCTAAAGAATTTTTAGATATGGTATCTAAAGATACTTTAAACCAAATAACAACATACAACAAAGTTGAAGATTTTAAAGCACTAATAGCTGACGAAACTATACAATCTGCAATTGTTTTTCCTCAAGACTGGAACACAAAGATGGATAGTCTTACTGCAAGTGAAGTACAAATTTTTAGAAATGGCACTAAAGATAATGTCAATAGTCGTGTTTCTAGTTTAATCGAAATTTACAGTGCCCAGTTAAAGGAACAACGCATTGCAAAGCTTCAAATTCCTACTGACAAACTTACCCCTATAGTTGAAAATTATATTGAAGTTGGGGAGCAAAAAGAACTATTTGGAAAACGTATTGGAGGTTTTATCCCCTATTTATTTATTTTAACCATGTGGGGTGGTTGCTTATTGGCGGCTGTTGATTTAGTTACTGGAGAGAAAGAACGTAAAACAATTGAAACTACACTTTCTTTACCTATTTCAAAATTTAAAGTATTACTAGGTAAAACAATTGTTGCATCGTTATTAGGTTTTATTCCTGCCTTATTGAATTTAGTAGGTTTAATTCTTGGCTTAAAATTTATTCCAGGTATTCCAGAATCGTTAAACTTGGCCATTAATGAAATGTTAAGCTTTCAGTCTATCACATTAATACTATTATTATTAATTCCGTTTTCACTTTTCTTGTCAGGTTTAATAATTGCTTTGGTTGCTGGAGCAACATCATTTAAAGAGGCACAAAGTAAGGCATCTCCAATTATTATGCTGATCATTATACCTTTAGTATTGGCATTAATGCCAGGTATAGAATTAACATGGAGTACTGTTTTAGTTCCAGTTTTGAATATTGGATTAGGTGTTAAAGAAATAATGGCTGGCACTATAGATATGGTGCAGTATGCGGTAATTTTGGTATCGCTTATTGCCTTTGCAATAGGTGCTGTATATTTTAGCTATAAAAAATTCTCAGACGAAAATGCAATATTGAAATAATGGTTTCTTTTCAATAAAAAAATGCCGCATGAAAAATGCGGCATTTTTTTATTCTCTAGGTGAAAATTTCAGTTTTACTTCTGCAGGTTTTAATGATATCAGAGGATTAATCGTTACCTGCAACATTTCAGTGCTAATTTTATATGTAGACAATACTACCGCTACTGTTAGCATCATCTCATACATTGCAAAATTGTTACCCACGCACATTCTTGGCCCCGCTCCAAAAGGATAATAATACTCTTGATATTCCTTCTTTTTAGAAGCATCAAATCTATCAGGATTAAATGTGTTTGGTGCCATCCAAAAGTCAGCACTTCTATGCAATTCGTAAATACTCATTAGAATAGTAGTGTCTTTAGGTATGGCCATTCCTTCAAATTCATCATCCTCAATAGCAACTCGGTCTATAATATAAGCTGGTGGATACATTCTCAAAGCCTCTTCAATGCATTGCTGAATGTATGTTAAACTTGTTATTTTTATTAAAATGTCTTCACCATCTAAAGAAATACCACTAATTTCTTCAAATGCTTTTTCCTGTATTTCAGGGTTTTTAGCTAGTAGAAAGAGTAAAAAACTTAATGCATTTGCCGTTGTTTCATGTCCGGCTGTAAATAAAATTAATACTTCATCTATCAATTGATCTTTCGACATGGAAGTGCCATCTTCATATTTTGCCTGAAGAAGCATATCTAGTAAATCGTCTTTTTCTACTGGAGAAATACGCCTTTCTTCAATTAACCGATGTAATATGTCTCTTCCTTCATCAGCTAATTGATGATGATTCTTTAAACTTCCATTCCACTGAAACCACCATTTTAAATAAGGCTGACGCATTTCTTTAATCAACATTCTTTGATTGGATTCCGTAATACTCTGGAGCCTACCCATTTCCTCTTGAATGTCTTCATTACTGAATAATGATTTAGCAACTACTTGAAAAGCTAAGTTGCTCATTAAAGAATGTACATCAAGAGTCTTATTAGGTTCTATATGATTTATTTCGGTTTTAACGGCAGCCAGTATCGTGCCCATTAAATTCGACAACTTTTTTTTATGAAAAGCAGGTTGCACCATTCTTCTATGTACACGCCAATGCTCCCCATTGGATGTTAAAATACCATGACCAATATATTTGGCCAAATCTTGGGTCTGTAAGGTAGATTTATGATATTTTTTATGCTGAGTTTGTAATAAATGCTTTATTAACCTTGCATTTCTGG
Source organism: Cellulophaga tyrosinoxydans (assembly GCF_900176415.1). Taxonomy (GTDB): domain Bacteria; phylum Bacteroidota; class Bacteroidia; order Flavobacteriales; family Flavobacteriaceae; genus Cellulophaga; species Cellulophaga tyrosinoxydans. The sequence goes on from NZ_FWXO01000001.1 coordinate 343,318, forward strand.
TAAAAGCGATCTCTTTATTAGGCCCAATTTTCACTCTAAAAATATCGCCATGCTTAGTGAAATTTTCATGATGAAAAGGCAAGGGATTTTTTAGAATACGCGCACTATTCCTAAGCACCTCAAATTGCGAAACTATTGGTGTTTTATGCATTAAAACAAACCTCCTTGAATGTTTCCTTTAATTCTTCCCAAATGCTTGTAGGCTAACTCTGTTACCTCTCTACCACGAGGAGTACGCATAATAAAACCTTCTTGTATTAAAAAAGGCTCGTAAACCTCTTCGATAGTTTCTGCACTTTCAGATACCGCAGTTGCCAAGGTTGTGATACCCACTGGTCCACCTTTAAATTTATCGATAAGCGTTACTAAAATTTTGTTATCCATTTCATCTAAGCCATGGGCATCAACATTTAATGCTTTTAAGGCGAAACGAGAAATTTCTAAATCGATTTTACCATTTCCTTTTATTTGAGCAAAATCACGAACTCTCCTTAATAAAGCATTACATATTCTAGGTGTACCTCTACTCCTACCTGCAATTTCTATAGCCGCATCGTTGGTGATTGGCATTTTCAATATTTCGGAGCTTCTGGTAACGATAGTAGATAATAATTCTGTAGAATAATACTGTAGCCTACTTTGTATTCCAAAACGTGCTCGCATTGGCGAGGTTAACAAACCAGATCTGGTTGTAGCTCCTATTAGGGTAAACGGATTAAGATTTATCTGAACCGAACGTGCATTTGGTCCTGTTTCAATCATGATATCTATTTTATAATCCTCCATTGCCGAATATAAATATTCTTCCACAATCGGGCTCAACCTATGAATTTCATCAATAAAAAGCACATCGCGCTCGTCTAAATTGGTAAGTAAACCAGCTAAATCCCCTGGTTTATCAAGAACTGGACCTGAAGTAATTTTAATTCCTACTCCTAATTCATTAGCTAAAATATGCGCAAGCGTGGTTTTCCCCAATCCTGGAGGACCATGAAAAAGTGTGTGATCTAATGCTTCACCACGAAGATTTGCAGCCTCTACAAAAATCTTTAAATTTTCTAATATCTGCTCTTGACCAGTAAAATCCGAGAAACTAATGGGCCTTAATGCCTTATCAATATCAATTTCCTCTGGCGAAAAATTACTATTAGTTGGGTCTAAATTCTCGTTCATATACAACAAAGATAGCGCAAAATAAAGATATTGCTAAACCAAGAAATTCTTATTATTTGTAATTAGAAAATTGTATTTTCATAGTATGATAAAGAATAAATACACTTCTGGAATTATTCAATACATTCCATTTTTCTATGTGATATGGTCTGACGACTTATTATCCGCTTCAGAAATAAATATAGTTAAGAACGCCATTGATAATGATGCTTCGTTATCGAAAGAGGATAGTAGCTTATTACTTCAGTGGCTGAATACCGCTAAGAAACCATCAAATAAAGAGATAAAATCTTGGAAACAAACTATATCAAGCACATCTATAAAACTAATTGAAAGCGATATTCATCCATTATCAAATTTTTCGAAGAGATTATTGGAGTATTATTTTAATGAGTCAATTGAAAACAAACAATTACAGCATATTGAAATAAATCTGGGAATTCAGCCTAACCACTACAATCATTTGTTCGATGTTGAAGTTATTCACGAACCTACATCAAACTATTATAATTCCGGTTCTATTGATACCATATTAAAAGGGGAACACAAGACCATTGTTAATGATTTTCACCAAGTAGTAAAAGATCCTATTTTTAATTGGACTATTGAACGTAAAAAGGAAGATTTTAGAAAAAAAGTATTAGATCAAGTCAAGTTTCTTGCAAAGGAAAAATACGGAGCAATGGCCTACCCGAGTGCATATGGCGGAACCAACAATATGCCTGGTTACGCCTTTGTTTTTGAAAACATGATGTATGTAGATGGCAGTTTAGCAATTAAATTTGGCGTGCAATTTGGGCTTTTTGGAGGTAGTATTCAAAAATTAGGCTCGAAAGAGCATCACGATTTGTATTTAGGAAAAGCAGGTAAAACTGAACTTTTAGGTTGCTTTGCCATGACCGAAACTGGACATGGCTCTAATGTTAGAGGCATAAAAACCACCGCAACATATGAAAATAGTTCAGACTCTTTAATAATTCATACGCCAGGCACAAATGACAATAAGGAATACATTGGTAATGCCCTAGATTCTAAAATGGCATCTGTTTTTGCTCAGCTTATTGTAAATGGTAAAAATGAAGGCGTACACGCAATTTTAGTTCCACTACGCGATGAAAACCATAATTTATTACCAGGAGTGAAAATAGAAGATAACGGTTATAAATTGGGATTGAATGGTGTAGACAACGGTAAAATTTGGTTTAATCAGGTAAAAGTACCGCGTAAAAATCTATTAAATAAATATGGCTCCATTTCCGATGAAGGCCATTATCATTCTCATATAAAAAATCCGAATAAACGGTTTTTTACTATGCTCGGCACACTTGTAGGAGGAAGAATTTGTGTTGCTAGAGCAGGTCTTGGTGGTGCAAAAATGGCTCTTACCATTGCCGTTAAACATGCTTTAAAGCGAAGACAATTTAATGATAGCATAAAAATTCAGGAAGATTTATTGATGGACTACCCAACGCATCAATTACGATTGACCCCGGCGATAGCAAAAGCATATGTTTATGATATAACCTTGCAACACGCTATGAAAATTTATAGCGATGATTCTAAAACAGATAAGCGTGAGATTGAAACACAAGTTGCGGGTCTTAAATCGGTCATAACTTGGTTTGCCAATGAAACCATTCAAGAATGTAGAGAGGCATGTGGTGGTAAAGGGTATTTAATTGAAAATCGCATAGCTGATTTAAAAGGCGATGTGGACATCTTTACAACTTTTGAAGGAGACAATACGGTATTGCTTCAATTGGCCGCAAAAGGTGTGCTGTCTGATTTTAATTCAGAATTTAATAGTGCTGGATTTTCTGCGGTTTTAAAATTATTAGGCAATCAAATAAATGATAAAATAACCACCATAAATCCATTATATTCAAGTAAAGTTGATGCGAAACATTTGTACAACCCGAAATTTCATTTACATGCTTTTGATTATCGTACACGCAGACTTACCTATTCGATTGCAATGCGAATTAGAAATTATATTAAAAGTGGAATCCCGTCGTATCAGGCATTTTTAAAAGTTCAAACCCATTTATTAGCACTAGGTAAAGCATATAGTTGCGAATATGCGTATAAAACTTTTGTATCGTTTACCGAAGATATAACTGACGAAAAAAACAAAGCGCTTTTTAAAAAACTCGGAACTCTTTATGCCTTGCATGAAATAAGAACAGATGCCAGTTGGTATTTAGAGCAAGGTTACATTTCTGGAGTTAAATCTAAAGCTATTAGACAACGTATTGAGCGTATTTCTACTGAACTAAGACCACATATAGATGTATTAGTTGATGGCTTCGGCATACCCGAGCATTTAATAACAGCTCCAATAGCTAACTAAACTATTTTTTTATCAGTTGTGAGGTGTCTAAAAAGTCTATTATAGTGATTTTACCTCCTCCGTAAAGATATGTTTTAGCGGACTCTTTGGAACTTAAATTAATTGTATTGAAGGAATTTACATAGGCGCTTGTAGAACCACCTAAAGTTAAGTTTATATCAGAAGCATCTAATTTATCCGCCTTTAAATCTGAGCTTTCATAAAGATTAATATTAAAAACATCTGTTGTGCCTTCCATCTTAACCTGAGCATTTTTATACATTTCTGTTGTATTAAGTTTACTCACTGCATAAATTTTAGCATCAACTCTATCTTTTAAAGAAATATTAAGTGTATCGGCTCCAACATTTAAATCGGCAAAACTATTATCAACCATCAAAATATTCATAAACTCGGCATTCGCATTCAGCTTTAATTTTGAAGAACCAAATGTGTTTATTGTAAGTTCACTAGTTGATATTAAATCTTCAGATTCAATTTTTCCGTCGCGCATGGTAATAGCATTAAGATCATTATAAAATATGGTAATTTCCATTTTCTTTTTTGAACTTACCGTATAAAACGAACTTATGGTTAAGGTTTGATCTACCACTCTAAATTTTAGTATATCTACTAAATTATCATCAATAGTTAAACTATATCCGAAATCGGAGGACTTTTTTAACTTAATATCCAAATCATCGTTAAGCTCTATGGCCGTAAAAGGCTCTAAATCCTCTTTAACTTCTACTACAACCCTACTACCCTTAATTTTAGGCTTGCGCTGTGCATTAACCATAAAACCAACAAATAATAGAAATATTAAAACCTTATATTTTACATTCATAATATGAAATTTGCAATATTCGTACCAAAATACAATTGCTAATTATACTTGTACTAAATATATTATAAAATTACTAAATGGAGATCAAAGTTTAATTATACTGAATAAAAAACCCTTTGTCAAATAAAACAAAGGGTTTTTTATATAATTTATATCACTTGATTAATGATGCATTTCTTCTTCGTTCTCCTGCATAGGTACAGTTTGTGGAACGAAATCTTGCCCTGGAATTACATACTCACCATCTTCTCTTGTTTTGCTATAATCATAAGCCCAACGATGTACATGAGGTATTTCACCAGGCCAGTTACCATGTATATGCTCGATAGGTGTAGTCCACTCTAAAGTATTAGATTTCCATGGGTTTTGAGGTCCTTTCTTACCATAGAAAATACTACTAATAAAATTATAAACGAATATTAATTGTGCAAAAGCAGCAATAATTGCGAACATAGTAATTAATATTTGAACATCTGTCAATTCATCGAACATTGGAAACGCAGTATTCTGATAATATCTTCTAGGAACACCTGCCATACCCACAAAATGCATTGGGAAAAATACCCCATAAGCACAAACCGCTGTTATCCAAAAGTGAACATAACCTAAATTCTTATTCATCATTCTACCGTAAAACATTTTAGGAAACCAATGATAAACACCAGCAAATAAACCGTAAAGTGCAGAAATACCCATTACTAAATGGAAGTGTGCTACTACGAAATACGTATCATGAACGTTAATATCTAAAGTACTATCTCCTAATATAATTCCAGTTAAACCACCACTAATAAAAGTAGATACCAATCCAATAGAAAATAACATCCCCGGATTTAATTGCAAGTTACCCTTCCACAAGGTAGTTATATAGTTAAATGCCTTTACTGCAGATGGTATTGCAATTAATAGGGTTGTAAATGTAAATACAGATCCTAAAAATGGATTCATACCAGAAATAAACATATGGTGACCCCAAACTATGGTAGATAAAAACGCAATTGCTATTATCGACGCAATCATTGCTCTATAACCGAAAATAGGTTTACGAGCATTAGTAGACATTACTTCAGAAGTAATACCCAACGCAGGTAATAATACAATGTATACTTCAGGGTGGCCTAAAAACCAGAATAAATGTTCGTATAATACTGGCGATCCACCTTGGTAATGTAAAACTTCACCTTGAATAAAAATATCTGAAAGGAAAAATGAGGTTCCAAAACTTCTATCCATTATCAGCAACAATGCAGCTGACAATAATACCGGGAAGGAAATTACCCCGATAACTGCAGTTACAAAAAATGCCCAAATAGTTAAAGGCAATCTTGTCATAGACATACCCTTTGTTCTAAGGTTGATAACAGTTACAATGTAATTTAATGAACCTAATAAAGAAGATGCAATAAATATAGCCATAGAAACTAACCACAATGTCATACCCATTCCAGATCCAGGTTGTGCCATTGGCAATGCACTTAATGGAGGATATACTGTCCAACCTGCAGCAGCTGGTCCCGCTTCAACAAATAATGAAAATAGCATTATTATAGAAGATAAGAAAAACAACCAATAGGAAACCATGTTTAGGAAACCGGATGCCATATCACGTGCACCAATCTGTAATGGAATTAAGAGGTTACTAAACGTACCACTTAATCCTGCGGTTAATACAAAGAATACCATTATGGTACCATGTATGGTAACCAATGCTAAATAAATATCAGCATCCATAACTCCATCAGGAGCCCATTTTCCAAGCAATGCTTCGAATACTGGAAAAGACTCTCCTGGCCAAGCTAATTGCATTCTAAATAAAATAGACATGGCAATACCAATAGCTCCCATAATCAAACCAGTAATTAAATACTGCTTTGAAATCATTTTATGATCTTGACTAAAAATATATTTAGTTACAAAAGTCTCTTTGTGATGATGATGTCCATGATCGTCATTTGAATGATCATCTACGTGTGCATGTGCTGTTGCTGACATAATCGAAATCTTATTTTTTTATATTAATTTTCTTTAATAGCCTAATTTACTGTGCCGAAGCCAACATAGTTTTACCAAAAGTCTGTTGTTCAGCAATCCATTTGTTGTATTCCTCTTCGGTTTCTACTATAATTTTCATCTGCATATTGTAGTGAGATTTACCACAAATTTTGTTACATAGTAGAATGTAATCAAACTGCCATGGATCCGAATTATCCTCACCCTTTGCAGCTCTTTCTGCTCTAATTGCATTAGTTCTCTTAACTTTCTCCATTACATCAGGATTTTGACGCATCTCTTCTGTAGTATATATTGGTGTATAAGAAAACTCAGTTATCATACCTGGAACGCAATTCATTTGTGCTCTAAAATGTGGCATATAAGCGGAATGCAAAACATCTTGTGAACGCATCTTAAAATTAACTTTTCTACCTACTGGCAAATGCAATTCTTTAACTATAATATCATCTGTAGCATTAGGATCAGCTTCATCTAAACCTAATACGTTTGCTCTATCGATATCGATCATTCTCACATTAGCATCGCCTAAAACATTGTCCTCACCACCATATCTAGCAGTCCAATTAAATTGTTGTGCATATAATTCAACAATTAATGGATCGTCTTCATCATTTACATCCATGATGTTCGTCCAAGTATAAAGACCCCATAATATTAATCCAGCTAATACAACAACAGGAATAATGGTCCAAATGAACTCTAAACGATCATTGTCTGCATAGAATAATGCTTTTTTACCTTTTTCACCTCTGTACTTATAACCAAAATAGTGTAATAATGCTTGCGTTAGGGTTTGAACAATAAAAATAATCACAAACGACCAAAGCATTAAACTATCATATTCTGCCCCGTGTTCTGACGCAGCTTCAGGTAGTAACATTTTTGAATATTTCCAGAAACTAAAAATAGTAATCCCGTAAATAAATATTAAAAAAGCAAATAGTAAATATCCATTATACTTATTATCCTTATCGGTAGCTACTTCTGAATTATCTGATTTTATCTGCGACAATTCAAAAATTTTGGTCATTTGCCAAATAGCAATTGCCACTAATACTAAAACAGCTATAATTAAAAATGCAGTCATTTTATGATTTAATGTTATATTTTATACTAGTAATGAAAATTCTTACTCTCTTCAATAAACGGATTTCGCTTAGGCTGTAAAGGTGCTTTTGAAAGCGCTCTAAATACCCAGAATATAAATAACCCAGCGAAAAATAATATTGATCCTATTTCTGGTATACCAATGTACCATTGATCACCAACAGTTGATGGCATAATTGCATTAAATATGTCTAAATAATGCCCTGCTAAAATTACAATCCCAGCCATTATTACAAACCAATTTACTCTTTTGAAATCACTGTTCATTAATAATAATACTGGAAACAAAAAGTTCATAGCTATCATCCCAAAGAAAGGCAATTTAAAATCTGCAATTCTGGTTACATAATAGGTTACTTCTTCAGGAATATCAGAATACCAAATTAACATAAACTGAGAGAACCATAAATATGTCCAGAATATACTAATACCGAACATAAATTTAGCCAAATCATGTATGTGGCTATTATTAACATCTTGCAATAAGCCTTTTGATTTCAAGTAAATAGTTACCATAGCAATTACAGTAATTCCTGACACAAACATACTTGCAAAAATATACCAGCCAAATAAAGTACTAAACCAGTGTGGGTCAACACTCATAATCCAGTCCCAAGACATCATAGATTCTGTTACTAAGTAGAATACTAAAAATCCAGCAGACCATCTAAAATTCTTTTTAAAGTTAGAATCATCTGTTGCTTCATCTTGAGCTAGTGATAGTTTTCTTGAATATTCTCTATAAAAAATCCATCCAGCTAAAAATATAGCTGCTCTAATTAAAAAGAACGTACCATTTAAAAATCCAGCCTTTCCTTGCAACAATTTGTCATGAGCAACAACTTCAGGATCCATCCAAACAAAAAGATGATTCATATGCGCTACAGACAATGCAAGAATTACGAAAACAATAATTCCGCCTGGCACAAGATAAGCTGTAATGCCCTCCATTACTCTAAACAATAAAGGAGACCAACCCGCTTGAGCAGCTCTTTGAATTGCATAAAACGCTAGAACACCTAAGGAAATCATAAAGAAAAAGAACGCAGCAACGTATAACGCCGCCCACGGCTTATTCTGTAATTGATGTAATAAATGTTCGTCATGTGAAGCATCGTGAGATTCGCCATGTGCCTCTGAAACTCCATGAGCATTAGCAGTAGTTTCATGATGACTTGTTTCAGCCGCATGACCTCCACCGTGACCATCTTCATGACTAGCAACAATTGCTTTAGCTTCTTCAACGGTACCAGGCATTGAAACAAATCCTATACCGATACCAATGACACCAAGAACCATTAATACAATTGAAGCAATTTTTAATCTATTTGAAATAGTGTACATATCTAAAATCTATGTATTATTTAGTTAAATCTTGTTTTAATTTCATCACGTATTCTGATACTTGCCAACGCTCTTCTTCGTTTAATTGATTTGCGTAAGATCCCATAGAGTTCAGTCCGTAATAAATTGTATGGTATGTGCTACCCACAGTGATATTTCTACCAACATCAGAGTAGTTTGGCACCCCTAATATTTTCTCACGACTTACTAAGTTACCATTACCATCACCCTTAGAGCCATGACAAATTCCACAATAAATAGTGTACAATTCCGCACCTACAGCCAAATTTGCTTCAGTGTTTAACGAATCTAATGGGCTTAACTGCAACCTTGCAAGTTCTTTACCCTCAGGTCCATTTGCAAATTTGTAAGGCATTTTGCCTCTTGCAATGGTATTTTCAACTGGTATACCAGCTTCCATCCCGCTTGGCAAAAAATCTACTTTTTGATAGGTCTCGTAACCCACTGATTCATACATATTTGGCATGTACTGATAATTTTTACCATTCTTGTCTGCACAAGAAGTAAAAGACACCATAACCAAAACGATAACTAAAATTTTTATAAAACTCTTCATATCTTTTTTTGACTACTTTTCTGCAATATTTATTTCAACTGCCCCTGTTTCTGATAATAACTTAATTAGTTCATCCTCATTATCATGAATTTCAATTTCCATTAGAAAATGATCATCAGTTGTTCTTTTATCAGGATTCTCAGCTTCCTTGAATGGCCATAATCGACTTCTCATATAAAAAGTAATAACCATTAAGTGAGCAGCAAAAAACACCGTCAACTCAAACATAATAGGAACAAATGCAGGCATATTTTCTAGGTAGCTAAAGCTTGGTTTACCTCCAATATCTTGCGGCCAATCCTCAATCATAATAAAATTCATCATGACAATTGCAACGGTTAAACCAACGCAACCATACATAAATGATGTAATTGCGATTCTTGTTGGAGCGATACCCATTGCTTTGTCTAGTCCGTGAACTGGAAAAGGACAATAGACTTCCTCTATATGATGTTTAGCCTGTCTTACTTTTTTTACAGCGTGCATTAAAACATCATCATCTGTATAAAGTGCATGTATAACTTTAGATGCCATATCTACTTATTGTTATTTAAAATCTTAGCTTGACCTGCCCAATCGTCTCTTAATGCTCTTCCAGGGAATGAACCAGTAATAGAATCCAACAAATCATATTCTTTTTCAGTCATTTTACTCACTTGAGAAAACTTATAAATTCCAATTTGGTTTAAAGTTTTTTCCATTTGTGGGCCGATACCTTTTACTTGTTTTAAATCATCTGCAGTATCAGTAGCGGCATTAAAGACACCTAAAGTGCCTAATAATGAAGAAACCTTAGCAGAACTATCTTCAGCAACTTTTTCAGGCTTCGTATTATCATTTACAGATGTATTATCCGAAGCTTTCTTTACACCTCTATTAATTGCACTTGCAGGAGTTGGGATTATTTCATAACCAGGTTTACCTGCTTCACGCAATTTTTTATATTTCTCTCCAGATGCTTTCATGATGGTTTTAACCTCCGCTTGAGCAATTACCGGGAATGTTCTAGAATATAATAAGAATAACACAAAGAAAAATCCTATAGTTCCGATAAATATTCCAATATCAACAAATGTTGGTGAAAACATTGTCCAAGAAGATGGCAAATAATCACGGTGTAATGATGTTACGATAATTACGAAACGCTCAAACCACATTCCAATATTTACGACAATAGAAATAAAGAAAGAGAACATAATACTAGTACGTAATTTTTTAGACCACATAAATTGTGGAGAAAACACGTTGCAAGTCATCATTGACCAATAAGCCCAAGCATATGGTCCTGTTGCTCTATTCAAGAAAGCATATTGTTCATATTCTACTCCAGAATACCATGCCATGAATAATTCTGTAATATAAGCACAACCTACAATGGAACCTGTTAACATAATTACTATGTTCATAAGCTCAATATGTTGTACGGTAATATAATCTTCTAGATTACAAACTTTACGCATAATAATAAGTAAAGTATTAACCATTGCGAAACCAGAGAAAATAGCTCCTGCAACGAAGTATGGTGGGAAAATTGTAGTATGCCAACCTGGAATTACCGATGTTGCGAAATCGAAAGATACAATAGTGTGCACAGAAAGTACAAGTGGTGTTGCCAATCCTGCTAATACTAATGATACTTCTTCGAAACGTTGCCAATCTTTAGCACGACCTGTCCAACCAAAACTTAACAAACTATATATTTTCTTCTGAAAAGGCTTAACAGCTCTATCACGAATCATAGCAAAATCTGGCAAAAGACCAGTCCACCAGAAAACTAATGATACCGATAAATAGGTTGATATCGCAAAAACGTCCCAAAGTAAAGGGGAGTTAAAGTTTACCCAAAGGGAACCAAATTGGTTAGGAATTGGTAATACCCAATAAGCCAACCAAGGACGACCCATGTGAATAATTGGAAATAATCCTGCTTGAACAACAGAGAAAATTGTCATTGCCTCCGCAGAACGGTTAATAGCCATTCTCCATTTTTGACGGAATAATAGCAATACCGCTGAAATTAATGTTCCAGCATGCCCGATACCTACCCACCAAACAAAGTTAGTAATATCCCATGCCCATCCAACTGTTTTATTTAATCCCCAAGTTCCAATACCAGTAGATATCGTGTAAATTATACAACCAATACCCCAAAGGAATGCTACTAATGCTATTGAAAAAACAATCCACCATTGTTTATTTGCTCTTCCTTCAACTGGACGAGCAATATCCACAGAAATGTCATGGTAGCTTTTATCTCCAAGTACTAGTGGTTTTCTTATAGGTGCTTCGTAATGCGACGCCATATTTTAAATTATAGTTACGTTGATCTTTTAAAAATTTTCTAAACTTCTTCTGTATTTCTCACCTTAACATGATAGAATACATTTGGCTTGGTGCCTACATGCTCTAACAAGTGATACATACGGCTACTCTCTTTTAATTCTGCAATTTTGCTATCACCATCATTAACATCTCCAAAGACCATAGCACCACTACTACAAGCAGCAGAACAAGCGGTTTGGAATTCTCCATCCTTAACAACACGACCATCTCTTTTAGCATCAAGAATAGTTTTTTGTGTTTTTTGAATACACATAGAACATTTTTCCATAACACCTCTTGATCTAACAGTTACATCAGGATTAATAACCATTTTACCTAAGTCGTTATTCATATGATAATCGAACTCATCATTGTTATTATACAAGAACCAGTTAAATCTACGTACTTTATATGGACAGTTGTTTGCACAATATCTTGTACCTACACATCTATTATATGCCATATGATTTTGACCTTGTCTACCATGTGATGTTGCAGCAACAGGACAAACAGTCTCACAAGGAGCATGATTACAATGTTGACACATTACAGGTTGGAATGCCACTTGAGGATTTACTGCTGGATCTTCTAATTCACCAAATCCACTTAGCGAACCTTTATCACCCGTTAAACCATCAAATTCATCTTTCTTAATATTATCTTGCTCAAAAGTATCTTCCGAAGAATAATATCTATCAATACGCAACCAGTGCATATCTCTTGATTTTCTCACCTCTTCTTTACCTACAACAGGAACGTTATTTTCAGCATGACAAGCTATAACACAAGCCCCACAACCAGTACAAGCATTTAAATCTATAGATAAATTAAAATGATGTCCTATAGAACGATCAAAACTATCCCATAAATCTACTGAGGTCGCTAATACTTCTTGATGATCTAAAGACACCATTGGCTGAATATTCCATTCTGCCGCGTCTTTAGTATTAAATATTTCAAGGGTGGTTTCTTTAATAATATCACCTCTACCCATTAAAGTTTTATGCAATTGAACACATGCAAATTCGTGGTTACCTGCAACTTTTTCTATACTCACATTCTGAGTAGCAGAAAAATCTTGATATAAAGGATATGCATTAACTCCAGTTTGCATTTCAGATTTCAATCCTTCTTTCTTACCATATCCGAATGAAAGACCGATAGAACCTACTGCTTGACCTGGCTGGATAATTACAGGCACATTGCTAACAGAAACACCGTTTACAGTAACCTTAGCATAACTACCATCTAAACCACCGTTGGCAACATTTTCATTTACAAATCCTAATTTTTCAGCATCTGCTTTAGAAACAGTTAGGTAGTTATCCCAAGATACACGAGTAATAGGATCTGGAAATTCTTGTAACCAAGGATTATTCGCCATTTGGCCATCTCCCATTCCAGTTTTAGAATACAATACCAATTCCATACCAGATGTATCTGCACTTGCCAAACTGCGCAATGCAGAAGCAAGAGGAATCTCAGTTGTAGCAACAACTTCCTCTGTTTCTATTACAGAAGCAGCAGCCACAACAGGTACTGACTCCATAACAACAGCATCACTTACCGCATAAAACCCGTCATGCAATGCTTCATTCCAGTCACTAGAACCTAAAACATTAGCTGTCCACGTTTCTTTTATGTAATCATAATAAGTCTTATCAGAACCAATCCATTTTAATAATGATGTCTGAAACTGACGCGTATCAAATAATTCTTTTATAGCAGGCTGAATAAGAGCAAAATTACCTTTCTTCATTTGAACATCACCCCAAGATTCTAAATAATGAGGAGCTGCACCTACATATTGAGTAACAACACTTGTTTCATTTACATTTGAAGAAAATGATACAGATAAACCTACATTCTTTAAACCTTCAGCAAAATCAGCTGCATTTGGCAAAGAGTACATCGGATTTACTCCATCCATAAGGATAGCTCCTACTCTACCTGCCTTCATCTCGGAAATTAAAGCATTTACCGCCTTTACATTTCCTTGACGTGTATATTTTGGAGCAGTAGCATCAAATGCTTTGCTTCCTAAAAATTCATTAATTGCTAATACTACAGCTTGTGCGTTTTCATCATCCAAACCAGTGACTACCACTGCATTTGCACCTGCTTTTTTAATACTTGCAACAGCACTTTCCAACGCTTTTGCAACAGCATCACTCAATTCACCACCTACTGACGAATTGTTTAATTTAGCATATAAGTTCGCTAAAGCTACTTTTTGTTGACTAGGTTTTAATGGCACCCTTTTATCCGCATTAGCTCCAGTTAAAGACATATTAGCTTCAAACTGAAAATGCTTGGACATTTTTCCATTCTGCGGCACTCTACCTTTAGAACAACCACTATCATAACCACCACCTTGCCAATCTCCTAAAAAGTCAGCACCAAAAGAAACTATAACTTCAGCTTTTGAAAAATCATAATCAGCTAAAGCTCTTTCTCCGTATTTTGCTTGAAATGCATTTAAAGCAGCATCTTCAGAGATAGCATCATAAACCACATGATTTACATTGCCATAAACTTCTTTAAACTCATTTACCAACCTTGCAGTTGATGGACTAGCATAGGTTTGTGTTAAAACAGCAATTTGTTTACCAGAATTTTTAGCAGCTTCTAATCCTTTTTTAACAGCCGCATCTAGACCACTCCATTCAATAGACTCACCATTAAAGGTCGGCCCTTGTAAACGAGTACTGTCGTATAAATTTAAAACAGATGCATTAACACGTGCATTTGCACTTGCATTAATCTTAGCATCGGTATTATTGTGAATAGAGATAGGACGACCTTCTCTAGTTCTTACCAAAACACTAGCAAAATCGAATCCGTTTGCTATTGTAGTTGCATAATGATTTGCCACACCAGGAATAATACTTTCTGGTTGAACAACATAAGGAATAGATTTAACTACTGGTCCTTCACAAGCTGCTAAAGTTGCGGCTGCAGTACTAAAACCAACATATTTCAAGAAATCTCTTCTATTCGTTGATGAGGAAGCTAAATTTTCTTTATCTCCCAAAAATTCATCAACAGGAATATCTTGAACAAACTCATTATGTCTTAGCGTCTCAACAATGGAATCGTTAGGATTTAACTCCGCTTCGCTTTTCCAATATTTTTTGTTTGATGCCATACGTATATCTCTGAAATTATCTCTTCTTTATTAAACCTATTAATAGTGACATTTTCCACATTCCAAACCACCCATTTGAGCAGCTGTTAAGGACTCTACACCATATTTTTTCGAAAGTTCGGCGTGGATTTTATCATAATACTCATTTCCTTCCACCTTAACATTTGTCTCTCTGTGACAATTAATACACCAACCCATAGTTAATGGAGAAAATTGCTGCATTATTTCCATCTCCTCAACAGGACCATGACATGTTTGACATTCTATCCCAGCAACAGAAACGTGTTGTGAGTGATTGAAATACGCGAAGTCTGGTAAATTATGTATTCTCACCCATTCCACAGGCTTACTTTCACCTGTGTATTTTTGATTCTCTTCATCCCAACCTACAGCCGCATAAAGCTTCTTGATTTCGCCAGTATAGAATTCATTAGTATATCCATTAGCCAAATCTTCCGCTGATGGCCCTTCAGGATTTCCTGAATATTCAGCAATAGATTTATGACAGTTCATACAAACGTTTAATGATGGTATACCTGAATGCTTTGAAACACGTGCAGAAGAATGACAATATTTACATTCTATTTTATTATCTCCAGCATGCACTTTGTGCGAATAATGTATTGGTTGAATTGGAGCATAACCCTGATCAACACCTACCTGCATCATCCATCCGTAAGCAAAATATGCACCGCTTAGCAATAAGAAAATAACAGATACCAAAACTAAAAATTGATTTTTTACAAAAGCCTTCCAAATTGGCGTTCTTTTTTGCGACGCTTCTTTTTCAACAGCAATACCATTAGCTTCTGCAATTCTTGTTAACGTTTTGTTCACCATGAACAACATCATCACCAATAAACCAAACACTAGCACTAAGGCTCCCAGAATTATTTCATTCGACAAACCATTTGCTTGGGCATCACCGGTAGTTACAGCGGTTGCAACTGCAGGAGTCACAGGAGCTGGAGGCGGAGCAGCAGTATATGCTAAAATATCATCTATATCAGCATTAGACAGGGTTGGAAAAGCAGTCATAGCTGCTTTATTATATTCATTGTAAATCTTGTTTGCATAAGCATCACCAGAAGCAATGACACCAGAACTGTTTTTAATCCATGCATAGATCCACTCTTTATCCAAGCCTTCTTCCGCTAGACGAGTTTCAACATTAGCAAGGGCAGGACCAGTCATCTTTTTAGCTAAAGAGTGACATGCAGCACAATTTTGATTAAACAAAGATTTACCCTTAACGGCATCACCAGCAGACGTAGTTTCGTCTTGCGAGAAAAGGTTTGCTGAAAAGAACAGACAAACTAATAGACTGACACCTAAAACTTTAGAAAATTGATTGCGGTACGTAACCTTTTTCATATTAAAATAATTTCTATTGACCCTTTGGCACGATTCTTACTATACATTAAAAAATTAAAGAATGTTATCCTCCAAATCGAAGGCAAAAATACGACATAGACTTTATTTGCGAAATGTTAAGGTATTTATAATTTCTAATTTATAATAATTCTAAATAAAAATCTATTGTTTTGTTTAATCATTAAAAAATTACTTTTGTAAAACGATAAAAAGCATAATTAAAAAGAACTATGAAAATTATAATTAATACATTGATAATTACCCTTTTTGGTTTTTATTGTAATGCACAACAAGGTGAAATTAACATTAAACAAGACGAGAGAATTCCTAAATTATTAGAGATATACAAGTCCGCTGAAGAAAACTCAGAATACTATCAAATACAAGTTTATAACGGCACCTTAACAGGAGCAAATACACAAAAAGCAAATTTAGATGTAGATTTCCCAACTTGGGAAACGAAAATTGATCATGTAGATACCGATTACAGGGTGAGAATTAAAAAAATAAAAACAGCCCTTGAGGCAGAACGAAAATATTTAGAAGTGCGAAAAAAATATCCTGCAGCAATTATTATTACTCCAAACTAAATCAAAATATTGTACAAATAAAAAAAGCACCCCTAAGGGCAGTCATGGTCGGAAGATTTTTCTTCCGACTTTTTTTGTTTTGAGGAACTTAAGGATTTGATTTTAATTAACTGAATATCAATTGATTATTTTGTTTTTGTGATGTAATTTTCGTATATTAATACATTGGTAATCAATGTATTATGCCGGTATTTAAAGATCATAAAATTACAGTAAGTCAACTATTAGGTGTTATTCCTGAAGTACTTTTATCCAAATTATCATTAACTACCAAAGTTGATTATTACGCCAAAGTTCTTCATGGCAAAAAAATGTTCTATTTACTACTTTATAGTATTGTAGAGAACGAAAAATTAAGTCAACGTACTTTAGAGGATACTTTCAATGATTATCTATTCAAGACTCTTTTTGATTTAGATACCTCTGAAACTATAAGACGAAGTTCTATTTCTGAAAGATTATCTAAAATCGATTCCGATTATTTCCGTCAAATATACCAGTGTGTTTATCAGCAATTTCACGATGCCTATCCTAACAAGGATAAGGAAAAACACCATTTAATTCGTGTAGATAGCTCTATGGTTAGTGAGGCTTCTGCTAAATTATTAAAAGGTATTGACCATAAAAATGGAAAGAAATCTGTTAAATATAGTATGGCTTTTGACGGCTTGTTGCCTTGTCACTCTGAAGTGTTTACTAAGGCAAAGTATTCTAGTGAAGATATGGCTTTACCAGAAGCTATACTGAATCATGTAAAGCAAGAAACACATCATCAAAATATCTATGTCATTGATAGAGGGCTTCAGTCTACAAAAACTATGAAGTCATTTACTAATGATGCTATTACTTTTATTGTCAGAGCAAAAGAAAACCGAAAACATGTAGAACTAAAATCTTTAGTTAAACAAGGTCAAGACTTAGATTTAGGGGAATTGATTCTTATTAAAGATAGTAAAGTGCAACTATACACAGGAAAAACGATCCATAACAAAAAAGGCAATATTCATCACAGGGAAGAATTAGTAGAAACACCTTTTCGTCTAATTGTTGCAAAAACAAAAACAGAAGATTTAAAAGAGTTTTGGTTTATTACCAATGATTTTGACTTATCTGCCAAAGAAGTAGCCCAGGCCTATAGAAGACGATGGGATATTGAGGTGTTTTTTCGCTTTATAAAACAAGAACTCAATGTAAGTCACTTTGTGTCATTAAATAAAAATGGAATAGAAGTTATGCTATACATGACTTTTATTGTTGCTATGTTAGTCTTAATCTATAAAAAAGCAAACAAAATAGGTTACAAAACCGCAAAAAGAAGATTTAAAATGGAACTCAGAAATTTGGCCATCGCCATGATTGTGGTAGTCTGTGAAGGAAATTTAAACCATTTTGAAACCTAAAAAAAATGGCCGGAATTTCTTCCGACCATGACTGCTCAATTGAGTCCTTTTTTTATTTGTATTTCTATTCAAAAGATACTTATTTAAGTTTCTTTTTAACTGCAATTTCTTGAAATGCTTCAACAATATCCAATTCTCTAATATCATTGTAATTCTTAATCTGAAGACCACAATCATATCCTTTAGCAACTTCCTTAACATCATCTTTAAATCGTTTTAATGATGTCAATTCACCCGTAAATACTACCACACCATCACGTATTAAGCGTATTCCAGAATTTCTAAAGATTTTACCACTAGTTACCATACAACCAGCAATGGTTCCTATTTTAGATATTTTGAATGTCTCTCTAATTTCTGCAGTACCAGTAATTTCCTCTTTCATTTCAGGAGAAAGCATACCTTCCATTGCATCTTTAAGATCATTAATAGCATCATAGATAATAGAATACATTCTAATATCAATTTCTTCATTATCTGCTATTGCACGTGCGTTACCCATTGGCCTTACATTAAATCCAATAATAACCGCATCTGAAGCTGAAGCCAACAATACATCAGACTCTGTAATTGGACCAACTGCTTTATGAATAATATTCACTTGAATTTCTGCTGTTGATAATTTTTGGAACGAATCCGTTAATGCTTCAACAGATCCATCAACATCACCTTTAAGGATAATATTTAATTCTTTGAAATCACCTAAAGCAATACGTCTTCCAATTTCATCTAATGTAATATGACGTTGCGTTCTTACTGATTGCTCGCGTAATAACTGACCACGCTTCGCTGCAATTTGTTTCGCTTCGCGTTCATCTTCTAGTACATTAAATTTATCCCCAGCTTGAGGTGCACCGTCTAAACCCAATATAGATATTGGCGTTGAAGGTCCTGCTACTTTAATGCTATTACCTCTTTCATCATGCATGGCTTTAATTTTACCACTACATGTACCAGCAAGCACATAATCTCCAATTTTCAAAGATCCTGCTTGAACCAAAACTGTAGACACATAACCTCTTCCTTTATCTAAGAAAGCTTCTACTACAGTCCCACTTGCCAATTTATCTGGATTAGCTTTAAGCTCAAGAAGCTCTGCTTCTAACAATACTTTTTCCAGTAACTCCTTTACACCTTGACCTGTTTTAGCTGAAATATCATGAGACTGAATTTTTCCACCCCAATCTTCAACCAAAAGGTTCATTTGTGCCAGTCCGTCTTTAATTTTTTCCACATTCGCATTTGGCTTATCTATTTTATTGATAGCAAATACAATTGGAACACCTGCTGCTTGAGCATGACTAATTGCTTCTTTGGTTTGAGGCATGATATCATCATCTGCCGCAACAACAATAATTGCAATATCAGTTACTTGAGCACCACGTGCACGCATCGCCGTAAAGGCTTCGTGACCAGGAGTATCTAAGAAAGCAATTTTTTGACCACTATCTAAAGTAACCCCATATGCACCTATATGCTGCGTAATTCCTCCACTTTCACCAGCAATAACATTTTCTTTACGGATATAATCCAATAAAGAAGTTTTACCGTGATCTACGTGACCCATTACAGTAACAATAGGAGCTCTTTCTTTTAAATCTTTTGGATTATCTGCTTTTTCTTCAATTGCCTCTTCGATTTCCGCTGAGACAAATTCCACTTCGTATCCAAACTCTTCAGCAACAATAGAAAGTGTTTCTGCATCTAAACGCTGATTCATTGTAACCATTATTCCAAGAGACATACAAGCCGATATAATTTTGGTTGTAGGCACATCCATCATAGTAGCTACTTCATTAGCCGTTACGAACTCAGTTACTTTAAGAATTTTACTTTCTAATTCTTGTTGTTCAAGATCTTTTTCCGTTTGTTGACGGTGTTGATCTCTTTTATCTCTTCTATATTTAGCTCCTTTTCCTTTTTTAGATTTACCTTGAAGTTTTTCCAAAGTTTCTCTAACCTGCTTTTGCACATCTTCTTCCGTAGGCTCTACTTTAGCCACAGGATTAAATCTTTGAACAGGACCTCTTCTTGGACCTCCAGTGTTGCCACCCGCTCTTGCTGGACGGTTACCGCCACCTTGATTTCCAGTACTTGTTTGACCAGGAGTTGTATTATTGCTTACTATTCTTCTTCTACGCTTCTTTTTATCGCTAGCGTCTCCAGGTTTAGCAACCTCTTTTTTCTTTTTAGGCTTTTCGAACTTAGAAAGGTCTATTTTGGCTCCAGTGATTTTTGGGCCACTTAATTTCTTATACTGCGTAGTCAGAGTTTCAGATTCTTGAGATTTTTCTTCAACCTCTTCTACAGGAGCTTTACTTTCCTTTACCTCTTCCACTTTAGCCACAGGCGCAACTTCTTGCTCCTTTTCTTTTACCACTTCTGGTTTAACCTTCTCCTTAGGTGATAAATCTATTTTATCAACCACTTTAAATTTAGGTCTATCAGCAGCTGCCTTAACAACAACCGGCTCCGATTTAACTTCTTTAACTGGTTCTGGCTCTATTGGTTTTGGAACTTCTTGAGCCTTTTCCTCTTTAGGTTGCTCCTTTTTATCTAAATCTATTTTACCAACAGTTTTAGGTCCGGTGAGCTCCGCTTTACCTCTAATAACTTGTTCAGAAGCTGCTTTACGCTCTCTTTCGACCTTACGGTCTTCTTGCTCCTGTTCAAGTTGTTGCCTAATAGCTTCTTTTTCTTTACGCTTTTCTTCCCCAACTTCCTTAGATGCAACCTTTTTGCTCATATCCGTTTGGAACTCATCCAAAAGAACTTGATACACCTCATTAGAAATTTTAGTGGTAGGCCTGGCGTCCACATCATGACCTTTGGAACCCAAAAAATCTACCGCCCTGTCGAGTGAAATGTTTAGTTCCCGTAGGACTTTATTAAGCCTTATTGTTGCATTATCTGCCATAAATACTTGTTACTATACTTGAAATTTCTTGCTAATATATAGCTTAATCTGCTAATTCTTCTTTTAAGATACGCACAACTTCTAAAATTGTTTCCTCTTCCAAATCTGTACGCTTTACTAAATCATCAACATCCTGCTCTAAAACACTACGAGCAGTATCCATCCCTATCTTCTTAAACTCATCGATAATCCATGCTTCGATTTCATCTGAGAATTCTGTTAATTCAACATCTTCCTCTACACCTTCACGGAATACATCTATTTCATAACCAGTTAATTGACCAGCCAATCTAATATTATGACCGCCTCTACCGATAGCCTTAGAAACCTCTTCTGGTTTTAAATATACCTGAGCAGTCATTTTCTCATCATTAAGCTTTACGGAAGACACACGCGCTGGACTCAATGCTCTTGTTACTAATAACTGAGGATTACTTGTCCAATTTATTACGTCTATATTTTCATTACCCAACTCCCTAACGATACCATGAATACGAGAACCTTTCATACCTACACAAGCTCCTACTGGATCAATACGATCATCATAAGAATCTACTGCAACTTTCGCCTTTTCTCCTGGTATTCTTACAACTTTTTTAACTGTAATTAAACCATCGAATACTTCCGGTATTTCTTGAAAAAACAATTGCTCTAAAAATGCAGGTGCCGTTCTAGACATTATAATTACAGGTTTGTTTCCTTTTAATTCTACACTTTCAATTACACCACGAACATTATCTCCTTTTCTAAAAAAGTCTGATGGTATTTGTTTTTCTTTAGGCATGATAATTTCATTGCCTTCATCATCCAACAAAATCACAACTTTATGTCTAATATGATGCACTTCTGCAGTATATATTTCGCCTTCTAAATCTTTAAATTGCTTATATATTGTAGTATTATCATGTTCATGAATTTTAGATATTAAGTTTTGACGTAATGCCAAAATAGCTCTTCTACCTAATTGTATTAACTTTACTTCTTCAGAAACATCTTCACCTACTTCAAAATCTGGCTCAATCTTGCGCGCTTCACTTAATGAAATCTCTTCATTTGGCTCCTCCACTTGTCCATCTTCAACAACTACACGATTTCTCCATATTTCCAAATCCCCTTTATCAGGATTAATAATAATATCAAAGTTATCATCAGAACCAAACTTTTTCTTAAGTGCGTTTCTAAAAACATCTTCCAAAATCGCCATTAGCGTTACCCTGTCTATGAACTTATCGTCCTTAAATTCCGAAAAAGATTCGATCAGCGCAATATTTTCCATTTTATACTACAATTAAAATTTTATTATAACTTTTGCTTCTTGAATATCAGAAAAATCAAATTCTTGCTTTTTCTGAACTGTAACTTTACCCTTACCAACTGGTTTAGGTTCTCTAGCTTTCCACTCTAAAGTAATACCCTGATCATTAACATCAGTTAAAACACCTTCAAATTTACTACCTTGAGACTTCACTTCCAATTCTCTACCTATATTCTTTTTGTACTGTCTTGGCATAATCATAGGAGAAGTCGCTCCAGCTGAAGCAACTTCTAAAGAAAAATCTTCTTCTTCTCTGTCTAAATTATGTTCTATAGCTCTACTTACAGCCATACAATCTTTTAAAGTAACACCAGTATCACCATCCAATACTATGTTTATTTTATTACCAGCAGCTATGGTAAAATCTATTAAAAATATAGATTTATTCTCCTCTAAAGCCCCTTCTAATAACGCTAAAACTTTTTCTTTAAACATAAAACTAAGTAATAAAAGAGGGGACAAATTGTCCCCTCGTATATACTATTCTTCCTTACAGCAGTGCAAATATACATTTTTTTTCAACATACAATATAAATTACAGCTACAAGATTTAATCAAGTGAAACTTACTTTAGATTTAAAATAAAATCCCCGCTCTTTCAAAAGCAGGGATTAACTTAAATTCTGTTGGTCCACAAGGACTCGAACCTTGAATGACGGTACCAAAAACCGGAGTGTTGCCAATTACACCATGGACCATTACCTCTAAAAGAGGTGCAAATTTAATACAAAGTTTTACATCCACAAATATTTTAAAAAAAATAATTTAAAAAAAGAAAAGAGTTGATGTTAAAGGTTTATCAAAAAATGAGAATGATATCTATTTTAATTAGTAAATTCGCCGTTATTGATAAAATTCAACATAGATGTTTTCAAAAAATTTTGAGAGATGGGACTCCATTTTAGGATGGTTTGTTTTTTTTATTGCATTAATAACTTATTGGATTACTGTTGAGCCAACCGGTAGCTTTTGGGATGCCGGTGAGTATATAGCCACTTCGGCTAAACTACAAGTAGGCCACCCACCTGGAGCACCATTACTTCAAATGATAGGTGCTTTTTTCTCAATGTTTGCTATTGACGAAACCTATATTGCCATTATGGTAAATTACGTTTCTGGCGTATCTAGTGCGTTCACCATATTATTTATGTTTTGGACGATAACCAATCTCACAAAAAAATTAATTGTACAAGACGAAGCTATTTCAAACAGCAAAGCAATTGCCATATTAGGCAGCGGACTTGTTGGTTCCTTAGCTTTTACATTCTCCGATAGTTTCTGGTTTAATGCCGTTGAAACAGAAGTATATGCCATGGCAAGTTTAATTATGGCTGTATTATTATGGATGGGCTTAAAATGGGTTGACAATTTAGATAATCCAAGAGGAGATAAATGGATTGTTTTAATGTCGTTCATTGTTGGTTTGACCTTTGGTATTCAATTCATGGGCTTTTTAGCCATTCCTTCTATTGGATTACTTTATTATTTTAAAAAATATAAAACTACAACAGTTAAAAGCTTTTTATTAGCAAACATTATAGTGGTCGCCATATTAATGTTAGTCTATAAGTTCTCTCTCACCTATGTATTAGTTGCTTTTGGTTGGAGCGAAGTGTTCTTTATTAATACTATAGGACTACCTTTTAACTCAGGTTCTATTATTATGGGCTTAGTATTTATTTCTGCCTTTTATTTTGGACTTCGATATACTAGAAAAAATAATTACCATACAGCGAATACTATTGTTTTATGCTTAATGTTTTTGTTTTTCGGTTTTTCTTCATGGTTAATGCTTCCTATAAGAGCAAATGCTAATGTAGTAATTAATGAAAATGATCCGTCAGACGCTCGTTCTTTGTTAGCATATTACAACAGAGAGCAATACCCTGGTGTTGATAGTCCTTTTTATGGCGCCTATTACTCCAATGCTTTTGCACCAGCAGGACCAGAAAAAGATGAAAAGCCCAAGTATGAAAAAGATGAAAAAGCCGGTAAGTATATTATTGTAAATAAATATAAAAACGCTACACAAGGTCCCAACGAAAAACATGTAGGTTTTCTACCAAGAATGTGGAGTGAACAAAATGTTGAAAATTACATGCGTTATTTTGGCACTCTAGAATTTAAACCCAAAACTAATAGCGCAGAGTTGCGCGAAGCCATTGCGCAACTTAAATCTGGCTTTGCCAAAGGTGATATTAGCGAAAGTCAATACGTTCAGTTTCTGAATAGATTTGGGGATTATATTGAGGTACAACCACCATCTGTTTGGGACAACGTAAAATACATGATTGATTTTCAATTTGGATATATGTATTGGCGTTATTTTATGTGGAATTTTACAGGAAAACAAAATGACAAACAGGGTCGTTATGATGAAAATGGAAATTGGCTTAGTGGAATCTCATTTATAGACTCCCTTAGACCATCGATTGGCAGTCAAACTAATTTACCTAGTGATATTTTAAATAATAAAGGAAGAAACCTCTATTATTTCTTACCACTTATTCTAGGCATCATAGGCATACTCTATCAGCTAGGAAAAAATCCTAAACAATTTTGGGTCCTTTTCGTGTTTTTTATATTTACTGGTATTGCAATTCAGTTTTATACCAATCCTTCTATATTTCAACCAAGAGAAAGAGACTATTCTTTAGTGGGGTCTTTTTATATTTTCGCTATTTGGATTGGGATTGGCGTATATGGAATCTTTGATTCGTTTAAAAAACTGATTACCCCTAAAATTTCAGCTCCGGTTACCGTTGCTATATGCTTACTTGCCGTTCCTTTTCTAATGGGATATCAAAACTGGGATGATCATGATAGATCTAACAGATTTACAGCAAAATCAACCGCAATTGATTATTTGGAGTCTACGCAAAAAAATGCAGGGGCAATACTTTTTACCATTGGAGATAATGATACATTTCCATTGTGGTATGCTCAAGAGATTGAAAAAATAAGAACAGATGTTCGCGTTATCAATACTAGCTTATTTGCTACAGATTGGTATATAGACCAAATGAAGAAGAAAGCCTATGAAAGCGATCCAATACCTTCACAATTAACCCATGAACAATATAGAGTAGGATCTAGAGATGTGGTTTATTACCAGAATGTTGACAGATTATACAATAAAAACATATCTGAATCTAGATGGGATATTAAAGCTTTTATGGAATGGGTTGCTAGTGATGAGCCTAGAACTAAACTTAGAAGTGTTATAGAAGCATCACAAGAACAAAACCCGAGCGACTATCCTGAAAATACATTAGATATTGTTTTTTATCCAACAAACCATATTCGTGTTCCAGTAAATAAAAAGAATGTATTAGAAAGTGGTTTGGTAAAAGAAAAAGATTCTGCGTTAATAGTAGACTACATTGATATAGAATTACCAAAGAGTGCATTACCTAAAAATAGGTTGTTAATGTTAGATTTACTTGCCAATAACGATTGGAAAAGGCCAATTTACTTTTCAGGTGGTAGTTTTGACGATGGAGAGTATTTATGGATGAAAGATTATTTACAATTAGATGGGCTAGTTTACAAACTGGTACCTATTAAAACTACTAATGCGAGTTCTTACGAAATGGGAAGAATAGATAGTGATTTAATGTATGATATTGTAAAAAAATGGGAATGGGGAAATTCAGGAAGTTCTGATATTTACCATGATCCCCAAACAAGAATTCAAGGTCTTTCTTTTAGAGGCAACATAGCCCGTCTAGTTGAGCAACTCATAAATGAAAACAAAATTGATAAAGCCAAAGAAATGATCAACATTGCAATGACTAATATGCCGGTTGAACATTTTGAGTATTATGCTTTTGTGGAACCTTTTGTAGATGGCTATTATAAAGTTGGTGAAACAGCTAAGGCTCGTAAGATTTTTGAACAATTAAAGAAAAAATATCAGGAAAAGCTAGATTATTATGCTGCCATGCCATTAGATGAACAATATGAAAAGCTAAATGAAATAATTACTGATATGGAAGCTTATAACAGAAATATAGATATTGTTATTAGAAATGGAGATCGGGAATTAGCTGAAAAAGAAACGATCATCTTCAATGAATATATTGACAAGTTTAGCAGATTTGTAGATGGCGGTCAAGACCCATTATTAAAAGAACACACATCGAAGGACAATCCAGATTTAATAGACTCCAGCCAAATTGATGGCACTGCTATTCCTGAAACCTTAGATACCATTCCTATTATACAGGAATAAAAGCATAAAAAAACCGAGATATTCATCTCGGTTTTTTTATGCTTTTATTCTAAATATTTAAATATACTCGTTTAGAATACCTATTAAGGTATTTGCATCTTGTTCTCCACTCTGGCGCCAAACCATTTCGCCATTTTTATAAATCATAAGGGTTGGCAAGCCTTTAACTCTCAAAGCTTGTGATAACTCTTTATTTTTATCAACATCAATCTTAATTACCTTACCCTTATCACCTAAGGCTGCCGCTACATCACGTAGCACAGGGTGCATTGCAGTGGATTGTTCATTCCACTCTGCATAAAAATCCAGAAGCACTGGAGTCTTTGATTCTATTAGTTCACCAAATTTAGACATACTTGAATGTTTGGATTCATTAGTCAAATGTAAGAAAAAATGTTAAAAAAATAATTTCCTAGTCCTTTTTGTCATTTTTAATTCAAATAAGTTAGGCTAAATTCTTTTTTTCAATGTTATAACAGTTATTTCTGGCCATATTCCCACACGACCAGGATAACCTAAAAACCCAAAGCCACGATTTACATTTATATATTGCCCTAACTCCTGATAAATCCCGGCCCAATATTTATACCTCCATTTTACTGGACTCCATTTAATCCATCCTGGAATTTCAATCCCAAACTGCATACCATGCGTATGCCCACTCAACGTTAAATGGTAATGATCATCATCATGCAACACTTTATCTTCCCAATGACTAGGGTCGTGACTTAATAATATTTTAAAATCGTTCTTTTGTATATTTTTTGTAGCTTTTTTTAAATCTCCAGCTTTTTTAAAACCCCCTCTTCCCCAATTTTCCACACCAATAAGTGCAATTTTGTCATTGCCTTTTGTTAAATAACGACTATCATTCAAAAGTAAATCGAACCCTATTTCTTTTTGCAACTTCTTTAAATCTTCTAAATTTTCTGCTTTTTCTTCTTCTGTATTCCAATCTACATAATCACCATAATCATGATTTCCGAGTATAGAGAACTTACCATCCTTAGCTTCAAGAGTAGAAAATAATTCTTTCCAAGGGTGCATTTCTTCTGCTTTATTATTTACCAAATCCCCAGTAAAAAGCAAAACATCGCTCTTTTGCTTATTTATTAAATCAATAGCATAAACAATCTTTTCTCTATTATCAAAACTACCACTATGCACATCAGAAATTTGAGTTATTTGATACCCATCAAAAGCATCTGGCAAATCATCAAACTCCAAATTATATTTTAATACCTTAAAGTTATACTTGCCTTTGTACATTCCATAAAGCAAACCTCCAAAAGGTACTGCAGCAATTCCCATAGCAATTAAACTAAGAAATCGCCTGCGCTCAGGAAAAGTAAATGTTTTATCTATTCCAAAAACTTTTTGGTAAAACCCAGATAATAATCTAAATAAATCTTCAGATAACAAGAAGACAACAGTGATAATTTTAAATGTTACAACAGTAAGCAAAAACCCTAAAGCATAGCTTTTTGGTCTACTCAACACTCGACCATCTGTAGCTCCAAAAGTAAATTGATAAATAAAATTACCTAAAACCAATAACGATATTGCAATAAAGGCGTAATGCACCCATGGATATCTTGTGCCAGCTTTTATAGCCTGTAAGGTATAGAATCCTAAAACTAGGTAAACAATGATAAATATAATCCAACGTAGCATGCACTATTTTTTTTACAAAGGTATTTCTAATTACGAAAAGCAGTAGCCCATTTAAACATTATTTAACCCTTGTTACAATATCTTGTATTGTTCGCAAATTAGAAATTGCAACTTTATCTTCATCTAAAAAAGGTAAAAAACTCATGGGCAAATTTTTCCTATTTACATTTTTCTCAAGCAAAGAAGCCGCCGAAAAATGAACATTCTTAAATTTTTTCTCTTTAAACAACAACACATTATCGTAGTTAATACCACTTGCCGGTATAATCTGACAATGTTTTGTATTTTCATTAAGTGTACTAAGCAATTCTATTCCATCTTCTGCTTTTTTTTGCTGCCCACTTGTTAAAACATAATTTACTCCCAGCTGCTCTAATTGTTGCAAAGCCATAAATGGATCTTGCACCCAATCAAATGCTCTATGAAAAGTAAACTTTGATCCTTTGGAAGCTCTTATTAATTGCTCCGTTCTTTTCAAATCAATATTAAAATCCGACATTAAAACGCCTGAAACTATTCCTTCAAAACCAAGACCAATACAGTGATCAATATCGTTTAACATCACTTTAAAATCAAAATCAGAATATACAAAATCTCCTCCCCTTGGCCGAATAAGCACATGAACGGGAATATGTATATGCTCTTTAACGGCTTTTAGCAAACCAAAAGATGGAGTAACACCACCAAGACCTAATTCAGAACAAAGCTCAATTCTGTCTGCTCCAGCTTTTTGAGCATTTAACGCAGATTCTAAAGAATTAGCGCAAACTTCTACTTGCATATTCTTATATTTAAAACCCTAATGTAATCAACACATCAATAGAATGCAAAGAAGAAAATTTCTAAAAAGTTCGACTATTGCCACAGCTGGATTAATTTCCTCGCCAATTCTCGCATCTTGTAAAGAAGAAAATAAATCAATTATCTCAGAAAACAACAGAGAACAACCTATAGTAATTGCTACATGGAATGTTGAAAATGCCACTTCTAAAGCATGGGAGGTTTTAAAAAGCGGCGGTAGTTCTTTAGACGCAGTAGAACAAGGTGTAATGATCGAAGAGGCTGATGTAAAAAATCAGTCGGTAGGGAAAGGAGGCAGACCCGATCGCGATGGGAATGTCACTCTTGATGCTTGCATTATGGATTCCGAAGGTAATTGCGGAGCAGTACTTTGCATAGAAAATATAGTACACCCAATTTCCGTTGCCCGAAAAGTTATGGAAGATACTCCACATGTAATGCTCGCCGGAAAAGGAGCAGAGCAATTCGCCTATGAAAAAGGATTTAAAAAGGAGAATTTACTAACAGAAAAATCCAAACAGGAATGGTTAGAATGGAAAAAAACCGCTCAGTACAAACCTATTGTGAATATTGAAAATCACGATACCATTGGAATGCTTGCCATAGATAATAACGGCAACATATCGGGAGCTTGCACTACTAGTGGCATGGCTTATAAGATAGCAGGTCGCGTAGGTGATTCCCCCATAATAGGCGCAGGACTTTTTGTTGATAACGAGGTTGGCGGTGCAACTGCTACAGGAGTTGGTGAGGAAGTTGTACGAACCGTGGGAAGTTTTTTAATTGTAGAATTAATGCGACAAGGCAAATCGCCTCAAGAAGCCTGCGAAGAAGGTGTTCGGAGAATTATAAAAAAGAATAAAAACAAGTTAAATTTTCAAATAGGATTTATAGCCATAAATAAAAAAGGAGAAACTGGAGGATATTGCATTCAACCAGGATTTAGCTATAGAACCTATTCCGAAGCCGGACATGTAAATAATATCCCTGAATCCTATATTAAAGAATAAATTAATAAATGGAATTAGATAATCTTCGTAGTTTTGGAATTCTACAATAAAAATTAAAATGGCAGATCAAAAAAGACTTTTTCTACTCGATGCATATGCATTAATATTTCGTGGCTATTACGCCTTAATAAAAAACCCAAGAATCAATTCTAAAGGAATGGATACTTCGGCAATTATGGGGTTTATGAATTCACTTCTTGATGTAATTCGTCGTGAAAAACCAGATCATTTAGCCGTTTGTTTCGACAAAGGCGGTAGCGCTGAACGCACGGAACTTTTCCCTGAATACAAAGCTAATCGCGATGAAACTCCCGATGCGATTCGTATTGCAGTACCCTACATACAAGAAATATTAAAAGCCATGCATATTCCGGTTGTTGTCTTAGAAGGATGGGAAGCCGATGATATTATTGGAACTTTAGCCAAACAAGCTGAAAAAGAAGATTACAAAGTATTTATGGTAACCCCCGATAAAGATTTTGGTCAACTAGTTTCTGAAAACATTTTTATGTATAGACCTGCACGAATGGGCAATGGTATAGAAATATGGGGAATTCCAGAAGTTCAAGAACGTTTTGGCGTACAACGCCCAGAACAAGTAATAGACTATCTGGGAATGATGGGTGATGCTAGTGACAATATTCCAGGGCTGCCTGGAGTTGGTGATAAAACAGCAAAGAAATTTCTGGAAGAATTTGGAACCATGGAAAATCTTTTAGCAAATACAGATAAGCTAAAAGGCAAAATGAAAGAAAAAGTAAAAGAAAATGCCGAGTTAGGATTATTATCAAAAAAGTTAGCCACCATTTGCACCGATTGTGATGTAAAATTCAATGCAAAAGATTACGAATTATCTGTCCCTGATGCAGAGAAAGTACAAGTGCTTTTTGAAGAACTAGAGTTTAGACGATTAAAAGATCAATTTTTAAAACTATTCTCTGAGGAAGACACTACTGAAATTTCAGAAACATCTAGCTCATCTAACACAACCACAAAGACGCAACCAAAAGAAGCTGGTAGCGGACAATTTTCATTGTTTGGAGCAGACCCATCTACCATTGCAGAAACTGTTCAGGATTATTCTAGCCGAAAAACCATTAAAGATATTGCCCATATTTACCAGAGTATCGCGCCAGGCATGGCAATGAAGCTATTCCTGAAAAACCTAATGCAGCAAAAAGCAGTTTGTTTTGACACAGAGACCACTGGCCTGAATCCTCTTACCGCAGAACTTGTTGGTATTGCATTTTCTTGGGAATCAACTAAAGGATTCTATATACCATTTCCACAGCAAAAAGAAGAAGCCCAAGCTCTAATCGAGGAACTTCACCCATTTTTTGAAAATGAAAATATTGAAAAGATAGGGCAGAATTTAAAATACGATATTAAGGTACTAGACAAATATAATATCAAAGTAAAAGGAAAGTGTTTTGACACTATGCTCGCACACTATCTGATCAATCCAGATATGCGTCATAATATGGATGTGCTTGCAGAAACTTACTTAAATTATACTCCTGTTTCTATCACCGAATTGATTGGTAAAAAAGGAAAAAATCAATTAAATATGCGCGATGTTCCATTAGAAGAACAAACCGAATATGCTGTTGAAGATGCAGACGTAACGTTCCAATTAGCACAACATTTTAAACCTGAATTATCTGAAGCTAACACCGAAGAATTATTTAATGCTATAGAAATACCCTTGCTCCATGTGCTTGCAGATATGGAATTAGAAGGTATTAATTTAGACAAAGAATTTCTAAACTCCCTTTCGAAAGATTTAGATAATGACATTAATACATTAGAAGCTAAAATCTACGAGGCAGCAGGTGAAGAATTTAATATTGCATCTCCAAAACAATTAGGAGATATTCTGTTTGACAAACTTAAATTGGTGGACAAACCTAAAAAAACCAAAACTGGTCAATATTCTACAGCCGAAGATGTACTTTCATATTTAGCAAAAGATCATGAAATCATAAAAAATGTATTAGAATATCGTGGTCTCGCAAAACTTAAGAGCACTTATGTTGATGCATTACCCACACAAATTGAAGAAAGCACAGGAAGAGTCCATACAGACTATATGCAAACTGTGGCAGCAACAGGGCGTTTAAGTAGCAACAACCCTAATCTTCAAAATATTCCTATCAGAACCGAAAGAGGAAGACAAGTACGTAAAGCATTTGTTCCAAGAAATGAAAATTACATTTTACTTGCTGCGGATTATTCTCAAATAGAACTTAGAATAATTGCCGCTTTGAGTGAAGAAACTACCATGATTGAAGCTTTTAAAAATGGAGAAGACATTCACGCATCAACAGCATCAAAAGTATTCAATGTTCCTTTAAACGAAGTTACAAGAGAGCAACGAAGTAACGCTAAAACAGTTAATTTCGGAATTATCTATGGTGTATCTGCATTTGGATTAAGCAACCAAACAGATTTATCAAGAGGAGAAGCTAAGGATTTGATTGACACCTATTATAAAACCTATCCTAAATTGCGTAACTACATGAGTGAGCAAGTAGATTTTGCTCGAGAAAATGGCTATGTACAAACCGTATTAGGCAGACGTCGATATTTAAAAGACATTAACGGAAGTAATGCTATTGTTCGTGGTGCCGCAGAACGCAACGCCGTAAACGCGCCTATACAAGGTAGTGCTGCAGATATTATAAAAATAGCCATGATTAATATTCATAAAAAGCTTGAAGAAGGTAATTACAAAACCAAAATGCTTTTACAAGTACATGATGAATTAGTTTTTGACGTTTACAAGCCAGAGTTAGAGATAATGAAAACCATGATTAAATCCGAAATGGAAAATGCTTATAAAATTGCAGTACCACTAGATGTAGAAGTTGGTGTTGGAGAGAATTGGCTGGAAGCGCATTAAAAAATAAAATCCCCTTGAAAATTCAAGGGGATTTTTTTATAACTTTAAATTTACACTATTCTCGAACAAAAATGGCCTTGGTACCGGCTAAATTATCTTCATTTATTACTTCTCCAGGTACAGTTAAGGTATCACCATCAATATTTATAGTAATGGTTTCTATAGCTCCATTACCGTTAATGAACGATAATTGATTTCCTTCTAACTCCCAGACACTCGTAGAGTTTCTAACATTTATTGGACATTCTATTAATAAACCTGTTCCAGATGAATTTACACTATTACCGGTTTCAGTAAAATCTCTAAAAGATACATTCACGGTTTGGTCTGCTTTAAAATCATAGGTCAGAATATCACAACCGCCATTCACCAACACCGTTAAAATATCATTGGACAATTTTATATTACCTGTGGCACCATCAGCATCGATATTAGAAAATGTCCAAACCCCTATAAGGGAATTTGAGTCAAAATTACTATCATCTTCTTTGTCTTCCGAACAAGATAAAACACCGATAGCAGTTACAAACAGCATTAAAATTATTTTTTTCATTATATTTTGATAAAGGTTAAGTTATGCAATAGCAAACGAAAAAAGTTTATTTCTAGTATAAACCTCAATTTCAGCATACCTTTAATAACCTTATATTTAGCTGTGCATACAACCTAATAATTTGGTTATTTCAGCGTTAAAAACAGTAAAAAAGCATAATCTTTAAAAAAATATTTAAATAATTTAGAAACAAGCATTTGTAATTCAAGTTTATAATTGTACATTTGCACCCCATTAAACGGGATTTAAGTGTTTAATAAATAAAAAAGTACTGTGGACACATTAAGTTACAAGACAATTTCCGCTAACAAAGCAACTGTTGATAAGCAATGGGTTTTGGTTGATGCAGAAGGAGAGACATTAGGTCGTTTTGCTTCAAAAGTTGCAAAATTACTAAGAGGAAAATATAAGCCAAGCTTTACACCACACGTAGATTGTGGAGACAACGTTGTTGTTATTAATGCTGAGAAAATTAACTTGACAGGTAACAAGTGGGAAAGCAAAACCTACGTACGCCACACTGGATACCCAGGAGGTCAAAGATTTCAAACAGCTAAAGAAGCTTTAGTTAAAAACCCAGTTAGCATCGTAGAGCGTTCTGTAAAAGGAATGTTACCTAAAAATAGATTAGGTGCTGCAATCTTCCGTAATCTAAAAGTTTACGAAGGTGCTCAACATGGTCAAGAAGCTCAAAAACCAACCGTAATTAATTTAAAGGACCTTAAATAAATGGAGGTAATTCACAAAATAGGAAGAAGAAAAACGGCTGTTGCACGTGTTTATCTTTCAGAAGGAGACGGTAAAATTACTGTTAACAAAAAAGAGTTAGAAGTATATTTCCCAACTGCTACTTTACAATACAAAGTAAAACAAGCATTTTCATTAACAAATACTGAAGATGTTTACAATGTAAATGTAAATGTATTTGGTGGTGGAATTACCGGACAAGCAGAAGCTATACGTTTAGCATTATCAAGAGCACTTTGCGAAGTAGATGCTGAAAATAGATCTATTCTTAAACCAGAAGGTTTACTTACAAGAGACCCAAGAATGGTTGAACGTAAGAAATTTGGTCAGAAGAAAGCTCGTAAGAAATTCCAATTCTCTAAACGTTAATATTAGCGAATTGTTTTTTAAACTGAATTTATTCAGTTTATACATAAGTTCATTGAAAGCCCTGAAAATATTTTTCAGGGTTAAATTTTAAAATCAAGTTGTTGTTGTCCAAAGGCATACAGCTTTTGGAAACTAGTTTAGCATCTAAATATTGGAGGCCACTTTTAAGTGCCACTTTAATATTGCTAATTCAACAGAACGTAAACTAAGTACAAAAAATGGCAAGAAAAATCGAAGTAAAAGAATTATTAGAAGCAGGTGTACACTTTGGTCACCTAACTAGAAAATGGAATCCAAACATGGCTCCTTACATCTACATGGAGCGTAATGGTATTCACGTAATTAACCTTTACAAAACAGCTGCGAAATTAGAAGAAGCTAATGAAGCTCTTAAAAAAATTGCAGCATCAGGAAGAAAAATTCTTTTCGTTGCAACTAAAAAGCAAGCAAAAGATATCGTTTCAGAAAAAGTATCTAAAGTAAACATGCCTTACATCACTGAAAGATGGCCAGGTGGTATGTTAACCAATTTCGTAACTATTCGTAAAGCTGTTAAGAAAATGGCTTCTATTGATAGAATGAAAAAAGATGGTACTTTCTTAACTCTTTCTAAAAAAGAACGTTTACAAGTAGACCGTTTACGTGCTAAGTTAGAAAAGAACTTAGGTTCTATTTCTGAAATGACACGTTTACCAGGTGCATTATTCATTGTTGATACAATGCGTGAGCACATTGCTGTAAAAGAAGCTATAAAATTAAATATTCCAATTTTCGCAATGGCGGATACAAATTCTGACCCAAGATTATTGGATTATATTATTCCTTCTAACGATGATGCTTCTAAATCTATCGAAGCTATATTATCACATGTAACTGAAGCAATTGCTGAAGGTTTATCTGAGCGTAAATCAGAAAAACAATCAGGAAAAGAAGGAGATGATGCTGAGAAAGCACCAAAAAAGAAAAAAGTAGAAGCTAAGGCTAAAGTTGAAGATTCTGATGAATCAGATGATTTAACTAAAGTTGAAGGAATTGGACCAAAAATTTCTGAAATCTTCCAAAATTCAGGTATTAATTCTTTCGAAGATTTAGCTGATAAATCTGAGGATGAATTAAATGTAATATTAGCTGCTGCTGGTTCTAAATTCGCTTCTAAAAATCCTGCTTCATGGCCAAAACAAGCAAAAATGGCTGCTGATGGTAAATGGGATGAATTAAAAGAATGGCAAGATAACGTTAAAGGTGGTATAGAATAAGCCCCTTAACGATAATATATTATAAACTAAATTTTTAATTAACACTCTAGCTAAAAGTATAACATACAAAAGGTATACTTTTAGCTTAGTTTTTAAAATCTAATATAAAATGGTAAAAATTACCGCCGCAGAAGTAAATAAGTTAAGACAAGCTACAGGTGCCGGAATGATGGACTGTAAAAATGCGCTAGTAGAAGCTGAAGGAGATTTTGACAAAGCAATTGAAGTGCTTCGTAAAAAAGGACAGAAAGTTGCTGCTAAAAGAGCAGATAGAGAAAATACAGAAGGTGCTGCTATTGCAAAAGTTAATGCTGACAATACGGTTGGTGTTGCTATTGTTTTAGGCTGTGAAACGGATTTTGTTGGTAAAAACGATAACTTCGTGGCTTTAGCTAACGAACTTGCTGAAAAGGCTTTAAATTTTGATTCTAAGGAAGATTTCTTAGCCTCTGATTTTGGCGGAATGACTGTTGCTGATAAATTAGTTGAACAAACTGGTGTTATTGGTGAAAAATTAGACATCACAGCTTTTGAAAAACTAGAAGCTCCTTACGTTGGTAGTTATGTACATATTAACAAAATTGCTGCTTTAGTTGGTTTAACTGCTAAAAATGAAGAAGTAGGTAAAGATGTTGCTATGCAAATTGCATCAATGGGTGCTACTACTTTATCTTATAAAGATTTTGATCCTGCTTTTATTGCTGCTGAAACAGAAGCAAGAATTGCTGTAATCGAAAAAGAAAATGAAGAGTTAGGCAGATTAGGTAAAACTCTTAAAAATGTACCTCAGTACATTTCAATGGCACAATTAACTCCTGAAGTTATGGCTAAAGCAGAAGAAGTTGCTAAAGCTGAACTTAAAGCAGAAGGTAAGCCAGAGCAAATTTGGGATAAAATTCTTCCTGGTAAAATGGATCGTTTTAAGTCTGACAACACCACTCTTGATCAAGAACAGTGTTTATTAGATCAAAACTTCATTAAAGATGATAAAATCAATGTTGCGACTTATGTTGCTTCAGCTGGTAAAGATTTAGCTGTTACAAGCTTTAAAAGAGTTTCTTTAGGATAATTTATCTTTTTAAACTTATATGAAAAGTCGCAATTCAAAAGATTGCGACTTTTTTATTGGTGGTATATTTTAAATAAGAAAACCACTTTAATAAATACAATAACAGCTTAAGTACAATTTTTATGACCAAACATCAATCATTAACCTAAAACAAAAAAAAGCGATATCTTTTGATATCGCTTTTTTCATTAGAATGATAAACTTAGCCTTTCATCCAAACTTTTCTTAACTCCAACTGATTAGGCGTTGTATTAGTACTTGGTACAATGGTTTTATTCTTAACAGTTGGCGCACCAACTTTACCTTTTAAAGTAACTTCCTCACCATCACGTTCAACAACCATTGTTATTTCTTTCTCTGGGGTCCAACTAAAACTTTGTCCAATTATTGGTCGTATAGTTTCTAAATTGATAGTTGTTCCGTCTATAGATTTTATAACATCTCCACCTTGCGCTCCTAAATCAATAAAAAAGCTATTCAGTTCTATCCCTTCTCTAACGAATATCGCATTATTATTCACTACATCAACATCTATATAAGGGATCTGTCCCATTAGAAAATAACCACTTTCCTCCTCTTTCTCCCCTATTTCTAATCCAACTCTACCGAGGTATTCCGTATAATCAATTGGTAAATCTCCCATTACATGTGTTCTAAAAAATTCTCCTACTTCAGGATATGTCATCCCCACAATTTCATCAATCAAAACATCATCTTTAAAAGGGATAGCATCTCCATACTTCTTTGATAACTCCTTTAGTAACCATAAAACACTTTTCTCACCATTACTTAAATCACGTAATATTATATCCAAGCACATGTTTATTAAGGTTCCTTTTTCATACACATTGGCGTAATTATCTTTATATGGATCTTTTAAAATATTTTCACTCATGATAGTAAATGACATAGCGTCATCATATCTCTTAGAGTTATTAATTTTATCCATCATGCGTTGAAAAAATTCATCCTCGTCAATTAGGTTTTGCTGAATCTGGAATAGATTAGCGAAATATTCCGTAGTTCCTTCGTACATCCAAAGGTGCTTAGACATTTTTGGATTGTTGTAATCAAAATACTGAATCTCTTCAGAATGCACACTTAAAGGCGTTACAATATGGAAAAACTCGTGCGAAACCACATCAACCATAGCTTGTTCTAGACGTTCCTTATCCATTTGCTCTGGCAAGACCACTGTTGTAGATGTATGATGCTCTAAAGCCCCATAACCGTTTGCATCCTCCACTCCTTTGGACAAATACAATAATATATTGTATTCCTTGGTACTATTAACATCACCTAAAAATGCTTTTTGAGCAGTCATCATCTTTAACATTCTATCCTTAAGATCATTTGCATTATAGACTCCATTTGGCGAGTAAACACTTAAATTTACAGTGATGCCGTTTACTTCAAATGAAACAATATCAGATTTTGCATATAAAATTGGATTGTCTGTTACTTCGAAATAGCGTTTAGCATAGAATACATCTTCAGTAGCCTTAACATCTTTAGCAGCTTTAAGTTTTAAGGAAGTTGTAGCCTTTAAATTTGAAGGATGCATGATTACTAACTCATAAGGCACCTCTATTAAATCTTTAAAATAACCAACAAAACCATGAAGGTTCAACATGAAATTTTCCCCTTTTAAAATATTCGTTCCAGCAGGAGAAAAAACAGCATGCTCTTGTTCACTTTCTGAATCATAAGTATCATTTACATAATAAGAAACACGATCTAAATTTTTTCCATTAGCTATATTCCAAGTATTTTCATCACTTTTAGAAACGCTCATTTCTACACCCTTATAATCAAAGGCTTTGAAATTTTCAATATACTTACCGTAGTTGTCTGTGCTATAAGTACCTGGAACAGTTTTTGGAATGTAAAATGTTACATTTTCTGAAGTAAATGCACCAGGATCCAAAGTCACCAGAACTTTATCTTCCTTAACATTAATTAAATCTATCCCAACTTTTATTGTTGCCTTATCTGCAGCAACCAAATTTTTTCCGGCACCGCATGAGGTTAACACTAATACTGAAAGTGCTAATAATCCAATTTTTTTCATCACTGTAGTTTTCTGAGTTTCAAGTCTATTCTGACTTTAGTTATTTTTTGGGGCAAGATTATAAAATAAAATTTAGATGCCAGTTACATTTCAGAAAATATTAGCAGTATATTAATTTTATAAGAGTAATACTCATAAATATTTTTGATTATTTTTGTTCCAGTTTAACAAAATACAAACCATGCAATACAAAAGAATTCTTTTAAAACTTAGCGGCGAAGCATTAATGGGTGATAGACAATATGGTATTGACCCAAAGAGACTAGCTGAGTATGCTGAAGAAATAAAAGAAGTTGTTAATAAAGGTGTAGAAATTGCCATAGTAATAGGCGGAGGAAATATTTTCAGAGGGGTTGCTGGAGCAAGTAACGGGATGGACCGCGTACAAGGTGACCACATGGGAATGTTAGCCACCGTTATAAATGGTTTAGCGCTACAAAGCGCACTTGAAGAAGCTGGGCTACAGACCCGATTGCAGTCTGCCATAAAGATTAACGAAGTTGCAGAACCATTTATTCGTAGACGTGCAATGCGCCATTTAGAAAAAGGACGTGTAGTAATTTTCGGTGGAGGTACAGGAAATCCTTATTTCACTACTGATTCCGCAGCTGTTTTAAGAGCAATTGAGATTGAAGCTGACGTAATTTTAAAAGGAACCAGAGTAGATGGGATTTATACTGCAGATCCAGAAAAATTTAAAGATGCTACAAAATTTGACACGATCACTTTTAAGGATGTTCTTACCAAAGGATTAAAAGTTATGGATACAACAGCTTTTACCTTAAGTCAAGAAAATCATTTACCAATTGTAGTGTTTGATATGAATAAAAAGGGAAACTTACTTAAATTAGTTTCTGGAGAAAACATAGGTACCGTTGTAGATCATTAGTATTTGGCACATTTTATGCAGCAAGTTTTTTAAATTTTACAAAAATGAACGAAGAAATTACTTTTATATTAGATAGTACAAAAGAAAGCATGGATGGTTCTATAGACCATTTATTAAAATCATTTGCAAAGATTAGAGCAGGAAAAGCAAGTCCGATAATGCTTTCAAGTGTTATGGTAGATTATTACGGCTCTTCAACCCCATTAGCTCAAGTAGCTAATATTAATATTCCCGATGCAAGAACAATTACTGTGCAGCCTTGGGAAAAAAATATGCTTCAAGAAATTGAAAAAGCTATACAGATTGCCAACTTAGGTTTTAACCCTATGAACAATGGAGATTTTGTAATTATAAGCGTACCACCATTAACAGAAGAGCGTAGAAGAGATTTAGCAAAACAGGCGAAAGCAGAAGCAGAAGATGCTAAAATCGGAATTCGTACGGCGCGACAAGAAGCCAATAAAGACATACGTAATCTTGATGATGCATCGGAAGATGTAAAGAAAAATGCTGAAGCAGATGTTCAAGAACTTACTAATAAATACACTAAAAAAATTGAAGATATATTGGTTGTTAAAGAAGCTGAAATAATGAAAGTGTAATTTTCAATTCGATAATTTTAAAACAAAGAGCGGCAAATTGCCGCTCTTTGTTTTATAAATAGCACTTAAAATACATAAACCATAAATATTATTGCTATTAGCATGCTTGATGCTGTGAATAAATACAATGATTTTCTACCTTTGTCGGAATTGTAAAAATCAACATGGTTAAAAAACTAACGAAAGGTTTTTGGGCAAAAACCGCAAATATTATTCTAAGAAATAGAATATTAATTCTTCTTCTGATTTTAAGCACCACCATTTTTTTAGCCATGCAATGGGATAAAATGCAATTTTCTAGCTCCCAGGCAAATTTATTACCAGATCATCATCCAGTAAATGTTAGATACCAATCTTTTTTAAAGACTTTTGGCGAAGAGGGTAATGTTTTAGTATTAGCCGTAAAAGACAGCTCATTATTTACCCCAGAAAAATTTAATCGCTGGAATAAACTCAGCAAACAATTAGCTGCTTTCCCCGAGGTGGAGTTTGTTTTATCTACAGATAATTTAAAAGAGTTAGTAAAAGATACTACAAAGCAAGAGTTTGTTTTACAGCCCTTTCTTAAAAAGAATCCAACTACTAAATCGGAAATTGATTCTTTAGCATCGCATCTTTTTAATGAAATGCCGTTTTACGAAGACTTAATTTACAATAAGCAGTCTAAAACCATTAGAACAATTGCCTATTTAGATAAAGATATTGTTAATACCCCTGCGAGGAAGGATTTTATTCTGGAAGATCTTACAGGATTGGTTGAAAAGTTTGAGGAAGAAACCGGTTTAGATGTTCACGTTTCAGGTATGCCGTATATCCGAACCATGAATTCACAAAGCATTATAAATGAAATATCTAAATTCATTTTAGCTGCTTTATTGGTTACTTCATTAATTTTCTTCTTCTTTTTCCGAAGCTTTAGAGCTACCATCATATCTATGTGTGTAGTTATTATTGGCGTAATGTGGTCATTTGGAGTTTTAGGGTTATTGCAGTACGAAATCACAGTTTTAACCGCATTAATTCCTCCTTTAATTATTGTAATCGGTATTCCCAACTGCATTTTCCTAATCAACAAATACCAACAAGAGGTTAAAAAACACGGTAATCAAGCACTTTCGCTACAAAGAGTAATTTCTAAGATAGGGAATGCAACCTTGATGACCAATATTACAACAGCATCTGGTTTTGCTACATTTATTGTCACAGACAGTCAGTTATTAAAAGAGTTTGGTATTGTCGCATCTATAAATATTATAGGAATTTTTATTCTTTCACTTTTAATCATCCCAATAATTTATAGTTTCATGCCTTTACCAAAAGGTAAGCATTTAAAGCATCTAAATACTAGATGGATTGAAGCATTTGTAAATTGGATGGAAACTATTGTACGAGAAAAAAGAATTTCTGTTTACGTAGTATCAATTAGTCTTTTGGTAATAAGTATTATTGGCATTTATCAGATTAAAATATCTGGAAGTCCAATAGAAGACATGCCTAAAAACGCAGGATTTTTCAAAGATATTCGTTTTTTCGAAGAAGAGTTTGATGGCATTATGCCTGTGGAGATAGTTGTAGATACCAAAAGAAAAAAAGGTGTTTTAAAACCTGCAACCTTAAAAAGAATTGAAGATTTAAGTCAAGTAGTTCATGAAATTCCTGAGCTATCCAGACCAGTTTCAGTGGTAGATTTGGTGAAGTATTCTAAACAAGCCTTCTACAATGGCATACCAAAGTATTATCAATTGCCTACAACGCAAGAAAATACTTTTATCATGGACATTGCCAGAAAATCTTCAAATAACAGCAATTTATTGAAAAGCTTTGTGGATTCTACCGGTCAAGTGGCTAGAATAACTACCTACATGAAAGATGTAAAGACCACTAGAATGGAGGAAATAGAACATAAACTACAAGAAAACATCACAAAAACTTTTCCCGAGGAGCAATTTGATGTTTACATGACCGGTAGTGCATTAATATTTCTTAAAGGAACCAAGTACTTAGTAAATAATCTTATCCTTTCATTAGCCTTAGCTATAGGCCTTATTGCAATTTTCATGGCCTATTTGTTCCGTTCTTTTAGAATGATTGTAATTTCTTTGATTCCAAATTTACTTCCATTAGTTGTAACTGCAGGATTAATGGGATTTGTTGGTGTCCCCATAAAGCCATCTACAATTTTAGTGTTTAGTATAGCTTTTGGGATATCGGTAGATGATACCATTCATTTTCTCGCTAAATACAGGCAGGAGCTAACTGCAAACAACTGGCGCATAAAAAAATCGGTTTATGCTGCTTTAAGAGAAACAGGTGTGAGTATGTTTTATACCTCCATTGTATTGTTTTTTGGATTTTCAGTATTTGCTATATCTAGCTTTGGAGGAACAGTTGCTTTAGGAACTTTAGTTTCAGCAACCCTATTATTTGCAATGTTGGCAAATTTAATTTTACTTCCATCACTATTATTATCTTTGGAGCGCAACATTGCAAACAAAGAAGTACTTAAAAAACCTCAAATTGACATCTTACCAAAAGATGAAATTTCAGATAAAGAATTAGAATAAATCAAATTGTATACTTGAACTAAGAGAATCTTTTTTTTTGTAAAAAGGCTATCTTTGTTTTTTAAAAACAGAAAAATAAGAATGAAATCGTATAGCATAAAAGAACTCCTTTCTCAAAATCTTTCATTGCAAGAAGTAACCGTAAATGGTTGGGTAAAAACTTTTAGAAGCAATAGGTTTATTGCACTGAATGACGGCTCTACATTAAACAATATACAGTGTGTTGTAGATTTCGAAAATTTTGATGAAGCATTACTGAAAAAAGTTTCTACTGGAGCAGCATTAAAAGTTACGGGTACTCTAGTTGAAAGTCAAGGAAGAGGACAGTCTGTTGAAATACAGGTAAAAGAGCTGATTGTTTTAGGTACTTCAGATCCGGACACTTATCCTATTCAACCCAAAAAACATTCATTAGAGTTTTTAAGAGAAAAAGCGCACTTAAGAGTTCGTACTAATACGTTCGCGGCAGTAATGCGTGTGCGTTCTGCATTGTCTTTCGCTATTCATAGTTATTTTCAAAAAAATGGCTTTTACAATGTGCATACACCAATAATTACCGGTTCTGATGCGGAAGGTGCTGGGGAAATGTTTAGAGTATCCACATTAGATCAAAAAAAACCGCCATTAACAGAAGATGGCCAAATAGATTTTAAACAAGATTTTTTCGGTAAAGAAACGAACT
Organism: Cellulophaga tyrosinoxydans; assembly: GCF_900176415.1. GTDB lineage: Bacteria > Bacteroidota > Bacteroidia > Flavobacteriales > Flavobacteriaceae > Cellulophaga > Cellulophaga tyrosinoxydans. The sequence continues at coordinate 387,197 of NZ_FWXO01000001.1, forward strand.
TAACAGTATCGGGTCAGTTAGAGGCAGAAACCTATGCCATGGCATTAGGTAAGGTATATACTTTTGGACCAACTTTTAGAGCAGAAAACTCTAATACCTCTAGACATTTAGCCGAATTTTGGATGATAGAACCAGAAGTTGCATTTAACGATTTAGATGCAAACATGGACTTAGCTGAAGATTTCATTAAAGATGTTATCAATTACGTTTTGACTAATTGCAAAGAAGATTTAGAATTTTTAGAGCAACGTTTATTAGATGAAGAAAAATCTAAACCGCAAGCTGAGCGCAGTGACATGGCACTAATTGAAAAATTAAAATTTGTAGCGGAAAATAATTTCAAAAGAGTTTCTTACACCGAAGCAATTGATATTTTAAAGAACAGCACTCCTAATAAAAAGAAAAAGTTTCAATATATTATAGAAGAATGGGGTGCAGATTTACAAAGTGAGCACGAGCGTTTTCTTGTTGAAAAACACTTTAAATGCCCTGTGATTTTATTCGACTATCCAGCAAAAATAAAAGCATTTTATATGCGTTTGAATGATGATGGAAAAACAGTAAGAGCCATGGACATATTATTTCCTGGTATTGGCGAAATTGTTGGAGGCTCACAACGTGAAGAACGTTTAGACGTATTGAAAGAAAAAATCAAGGCCTTAGACATCGATGAAAAAGAACTTTGGTGGTATCTAGATCTTAGAAAATTTGGAACTGCAGTGCATAGTGGTTTTGGATTAGGTTTTGAACGTTTAGTTCTATTCGCAACAGGTATGGGTAACATTAGAGATGTAATTCCGTTTCCTAGAACTCCGCAAAATGCTGAGTTTTAAATTTGAAAACTTAACTTTATAGGAAAGAATATCATTTTATATGCTAAAGCAACATTTATCATTTAAATTATCGCAAAAGCTTTCACCGCAACAGATTCAGCTAATGAAACTGATTCAGTTGCCTACTCAAGCCTTTGAGCAACGCTTAAAGCAAGAGCTAGAAGAAAATCCTGCATTAGAAACAGGAAAGGAAGAACTAGATAATTTTGATGATGATTTTGAAGATACCTATGATGATGGCTCCGATAATGAAAGCATTGGTGCTGAGGATATCAATATCGATGAATACTTGAGCGATGATGAAATTCCTGACTATAGAACACAAGCCAATAATTACAGTTCTGATGATGAGGAAAAGACTATTCCCTATGCAGCAGGCACCTCTTTTAACCAATATTTACTAAATCAGTTAAATACAGTTTATTTAAATGATGAAGAATGGTCTATTGCTGAATTTTTAGTCGGCAGTGTAGATGAAAGTGGCTATATTAGAAGACCAATAAATGACATATTAGATGATTTAGCTTTTACACAAAATATATATACTGAAAAAGCTACCATTGAAAAAGTGCTGAAAATTGTTCAAGAATTGGATCCTCCAGGCGTAGGAGCCACTTCACTTGAAGAATGCCTTATCATACAATTAAAGCGCAAAGAAATTACTCCTAATATTGAGCTTGCAATCGCAATTCTTGAAAAATCTTTTGAGCAGTTTACAAAAAAACATTATCAAAAGTTAATACAGAAGCACAACATTACAGAAGAAGAATTAAAAAAGGCGATTTCTGAAATAGAAAAATTAAATCCTAAACCAGGTGGCTCATATTCAGGAAATACACGGATGATTGAGCATATAGTTCCTGATTTTTCTATAAAAATTGTTGATGGAGAACTAGAACTAACGCTTAACGGAAGAAACGCACCTGAACTTCATGTTTCTAAAGATTATAATAACATGTTGGAGGGTTATAAAAATTCCAAAGAAAAATCGCAATCTCAAAAAGATACTGTTTCATTTATTAAACAAAAGCTTGATGCAGCAAAATGGTTTATTGATGCAATTAAACAGCGACAACAAACATTATTTGTAACGATGAATACCATTATGCATTATCAAAAAGAGTACTTCTTAACTGGCGATGAACGCAAGTTAAGACCTATGATTCTAAAAGATATTGCCGATACTATCCAAATGGATGTTTCAACAGTTTCGAGAGTGGCAAATAGCAAATATGTAGATACACCCTATGGTACCAAATTAATTAAAGAATTCTTTTCCGAATCAATGAAAAACGATCAAGGAGAAGATGTATCTACTAAAGAAATAAAGAAGATTTTAGAAACTGTAATTGGTGAAGAAAAGAAAAGAAAACCACTTACTGATGATAAATTAGCCGATATCCTAAAAGAAAAAGGGTATCCTATTGCTCGACGAACTGTGGCTAAATACAGAGAACAACTAGGAATTCCAGTCGCAAGAATGCGTAAAGAAATTTAATGAAAGCATTTTTTAAGATAATTGCTTATTTATTCCATCCCATTTTTATCCCTATTTATGGCTGCCTAATCTATTTTGTAGTCACAAAAAAATATACCTCAATGGAAATGAAAGTGGGAAATCTATTTCCTATTTTCATACTAACTGTAGTTATACCCATAATATGTTTTTTAATTATGCGGAATATCGGTATGATTAGCTCTGTGTTCATGCCAACCACCAAAGAACGCAAATATCCTTTATACATAAGCATAATGCTGCTTTTTATGATCGTATACAAGGTTATTCCTTCTCAGTATACTCCAGAGCTATATTATTACTTTATAGGTCTTATATTGGCTCTAAGCACTTCTGCTGTACTCCTATTTGTAAAATACAAAACAAGCATACATATGCTTGGTATTGGAAGTTTAGTAATGTATTTAATAAATTTAAGTATTCATTTCGAAATTAATCTAGCGCTATCTTTAAGCATATTAATCTTATTTGCCGGATTAATAGCTTCCTCTAGATTGTATTTTAAAGCGCATACTAAATTAGAACTCGCAGTTGGTTTAGTTATTGGTATTGTTACACAATTCCTAACCATTCCATATTGGTTATAGCAAATAGAATATCACTCCCACTCTAAGAGGTTTAATATTAATATTATTTCCAGTTGCCTCAACCTTAGCGCCATCTTTTAAAAAATTATTAAGAGAATAATACACGTGTAGATTAAATGTATTATACCCAAGATTACATTGTAATCCGTATTGCAATTTTTCGATATCCGAATTCTTGAATCCGATATTTCCGCTATCGGCAACCAATTTTGATCGTGCACTAAAATTATAAGCAATTTTAACACCACTATAAATTCGGAAAAATTTGTATTTAGTAGGAGTAGAATTTCTCCATCTTAATTCTAGCGGCAATTCTATACTATGGGTTTCAAACTTACTTCTGCTATAAAAAGAGTCATCGGTGGCCACAGAATATACTATTTCACCACTTTGCTCATCACTAATAAGATTGGAGTAATAAGAATTTACCGCGTAGCCAATACCTAATCCCACAGCAAGGGTTCTGCTAATGTTAATTGGAATATCTTTTATAATACCACCTTGTAAACCATAAGAAAAGTTTCTTTTTAAAACATCCTCTGGATAATCAAGCATAAAATTATAATTTATACCTAAGTAAATTTGATCTTCGAGATAATTACTATCTATTTCATTAGAATTATTGCTTTGCCCACACAAAAATAAAGGCATAAGCATTAAAGTCAGTACAATATATTTACACATAATTTAAAGGTAGTAAAAAACAGATTTGCATAAAAAAAGCGTCTCAAAAAAATTTGAGACGCTATATACTAATTTTGAAAGAAATTATTACTACCTCTTAAGATTATCAAACGCTATACCTTCGTATGTAGTATAGTTAATCTTAAGTGCATTTACTTTACGCAATTCTTCTTTAATATCAGATATAATACCCATATTCGCTTTTCTATCCACTTTAAGCGAAGTGGTTAATACATTCTGTAAATCTTCAGATTTCTTTGCTCTTTCTTGAAGAATATAAGGTCCAACTTCAGAAGGACTAGAGAACTTATCATTCAATTGAATTTTAGGTTCAGAACCAAATAACTTTTGATATTCCTGAGTAGGAGCACCAACATAAATTGTTATTACACGGTCTTTCTTCTCTAATTTCTTAATTTCACTCGCCTTTGGCAAATCATTCTCCACTTTTACTGACGTATCTTTCATTACCGTTACGGTCATAAAGAAAAACAGTAGCATAAAAACAATATCTGGTAACGATGCAGTAGATACTGCAGGTACTTCACCATCTTTTTTCTTGCTAAATTTTGACATATCTTTTTAACTTTTACGATTAATTACCAGTTGACGTTTCAGCTTCTGAGAACTTCTGAGGATATAATTCTTGAATCTTTTTTACTCTTTCCTTTAAAACCTCTTTTCTAGAATCTGATGTTTCTGGATTCAGATATTCAGCTTCCATATCAGTAAAGTTAGTTTTATAAAGACGTTGAGCTTCCCTATTACGCAATTCATTATACGCAGCTACAATTTCGTTCTGTACAGTTATGTAAATTCCGTATTGGGTTTCCCTATCATTCTTTAGTGAAATAATTGCCTTATCTGGGTTGTCTGAAGAATTCTCCAATCTTTTCCCTTTGCAATAAGAACAATACTCTTCAGTGCCCTTTGCTGCTCCACCATTATCCAAAAAAGCAATAGCTTTTTCTTTTAACGATTTAATATCAGCAAGTTCATCCTCCACTAAAAGTTGTCCATTTTTATTGATGTTAACAGTAAAAATATTCTTTTGCTTTATAATTGGCGGTGTTTCCGTAGGCGGCTCCATAGGTGGCAACATACGATCCAAACCAGCATCTGTTTCTATAGTTGTAGTAACTAAGAAAAAGATAAGTAGCAAGAATGCTATGTCCGCCATAGAACCGGCATTTACCTCTGGGGGTGCTCCTCTTCTTGGCATAGTTTTATATTTTTATTTGTTAAACATTTTTTTGATTCCTGGCACTACCATTGCTCCAATTGCAACTATCGTTAGTATGAAAAACATATTTAACGATGCACCAATCATTTTAACAGTACCTTCAGTAGCCTCTAATCCTTTTTTGTTCATGGCCACCAAATCAACATCCGTACCAGAAGCAGCAACATAAGATATTATTGCAATAAGCAATAAACCTCCAACACCAATTAAAGTTCTCTTAAGCCCTTCTGGTGTAGCGAAAACATTTTTCAAACCAAAGAACAAACTAGCAAAAACTGATATAGCTAACAAAATGAATGTGATGATAAACATAAAGTTCATCGCTCCATTACCTACAGTAACTTCAGCTTCTTTGGCTAGCATAACCCAAAGGATTAAGCCTAGTACACTAAGAGCTATTAATATTATTTTTATTATTTTATGCATTTTACTTAAGTATTAAGTGTGACTTATTTTTTGTGATCTACCAACATATCAATCAATGAGATTGATGAATCTTCCATATCATTTACAATACTATCAATTTTAGCGATAATGTAGTTGTAAAAAACTTGAAGAATAATAGCCACAATAAGACCAAATACTGTTGTTAATAATGCTACTTGGATATCACCTGCAATAAGTGAAGCACTTAAGTTACCAACTGCTGCAATTTTCTCGAATGCCTGAATCATACCAATTACAGTACCCATGAAACCAAGCATTGGCGCTACAGCGATAAATAAAGATAACCAAGAAACGTTTTTCTCAAGTTGCCCCATTTGAACTCCACCATAAGCAACAACTGCTTTTTCTGCAGATTCGATGCTTTCACCAGCTCTGTCTAGACCTTGGTAAAAAATAGATGCTACAGGTCCTTTTGTATTTCTACAAACCTCTTTTGCAGCCTCAACACCACCTGAAGCTAATGCATCTTCCACTCTTTGCTTTAATTTTGTTGTGTTTGTACTTGCTAAGTTTAAGTAAATAATTCTTTCAATAGCTACAGCTAAACCCAGTATCAAACATAATAGTACGATACCCATGAAGCCAGCTCCACCTTCAATAAATTTTTCTTTTAAAACTTGTACAAATCCTCTTTCCGCTTCTGTAGTTGCAGCTGCCTCTTGAATCATAGTTGCAGTTGTAGCAATTGTTGCGGATAGATTAGTAGTAATTGCGTTAGCAGTTACTTTAGCGTTAACAGTATTTGTGTTAATAACAAATAACCCAGCTACTGCTAGGATAGAGAATAATCTTTTCATTTCTTTCAAACTTAATTTAGATTAGTTAATGGGTTAAAGATAAAAAATTTTTGCAATTAAAAAATTAAAAATTAATTAGCAGAGAGGAAGGGATTCGAACCCTCGATACCCTTTTGAGGTATACACACTTTCCAGGCGTGCGCCTTCGACCACTCGGCCACCTCTCTTTTTATTAATTTTTCAAGGCGTCGAATTAACGAAAAAAAAAGCGCTAAATAAAATATATTTTAATAAATTTTAATTCATTTCTCCACGTAGTGAAGTCTCAAAAACGGTTTTAAAAAGCTTTTCCGATACACCAGCACCTATTAGATACATTAGCTTAGTAATCGCAGCTTCGGTCGTAATATCCTTACCATTAATTACTTGTAATCGCTTAAGGTGTTCGCTGGTTTCATATTGACCCATGATAACACTGCCTCCAGAACACTGCGTTACATTAATAATATGTATACCTTTTTTTATTGCTGTTTCTAAATTTTGAATTAACCAATCTTCAGTAGGTGCATTACCAGAACCATACGTTTCAATGATTACCGCTTTTATATTGGGTGTGTTCAATACTGACTGAAGCAAATGCTCATTAAAGCCAGGAAATAATTTTAAAATAGCTACATTATTATCTAATTTTTTATGAACAATTAGACTTTTTTGCTTTTTTGGACGGAATAAATATTCTGGATACACCTTTAAATGCACTCCAGATTCAGCTAAAGGAGGGTAATTTAACGATCCAAATGCTTCAAAATGTTCGGCATTAAACTTTGTAGTCCTATTACCTCTATATAACTTATACTCAAAATAAAGCCCTACCTCCTGTATCACCGCTTTGTTTTTATCTCGTAAAGCAGCTATTTGTATGGAAGTAATTAAGTTTTCTTTGGCATCTGTTCTTAAATCACCAATAGGCAGCTGCGAACCTGTAAAAATTACTGGTTTGGATAAGTTTTCTAGCATATAACTTAATGCTGACGCGGAATAACTCATGGTATCACTGCCATGAAGTACAACAAAACCATCAAATTCATCGTAATTTTTCTCAATGGTACTTGCTATTAGCACCCAATGCGATGTATTTATGTTTGAAGAATCTATTGGTGTTTCAAAAGAATAACTATGAATTGAACAATCTAATTGATTAAGCTCTGGAATATTTTTTAAAAGTTTTTTAAAATCAAAAGCCTTAAGCGCTCCTGATTTATAATCTTTCATCATTCCAATTGTTCCTCCAGTATATATTAGTAGAATTTTCGTCTTTTTCGACATGGTTTACTTCTTTATATCCCAAAAATTTCTTTGGAATTGTTGGTTGTGATTTCAGCAATTTCAGCCTCAGACCTATTATATATTAAAGACAACTTACTTAAAACATTTAATACATAGGTACTTTCATTTCTTTTACCTCGATAAGGCACAGGAGCCAGATAAGGCGCATCTGTTTCTAAAACTATATGTTTTAAATCAATTTCGTTAAGAAAAGTGTCTATTTTTCCATTTTTAAAAGTAACCACTCCTCCTATTCCAAGCTTCATATTATATGATATTGCTTTTAAAGCCTGTTCTTTTGTCCCTGTAAAACAATGGAAAATACCGAACAGTTCATTAGATTTTTCTAATTCTAAAACTTCAAAGACTTCATCAAAAGCATCTCTACAATGTATAACTATAGGAAGTTTATATGTTTTAGCAAGTTTAATCTGAAATTGGAAAGCATCCTTTTGCTGCTTAATGTAACTTTTGTCCCAATATAAATCTACACCTATTTCTCCAATTGCATAATATTTATGCTTGGTAAGCATTTCTTCTACATGCGACAATTCTTCCTTATAATTATCTTTAACATGAGTAGGATGCAATCCTGCCATTAAAAACATATTATCTGGATAGGATTTTTCTAAATTTAGCATTGCTTGCGTATAAGAAGAATCAATTGCCGGAATAAAAAATCTTTTAACACCTTTGCTAATCGCATTTTTCACTACCACATCTCTATCTTCATCAAAAGCTTCGCTGTATAAGTGTGTATGAGTATCAGTAATTATCATGATGCAAAAATAGCTTTATCTTTATCAAAAAAAAATTAGTGAAGAGTCTCAAAAAATTTCTAACGAATAAGAATTATAATAAAACTGCATTGGTTTTAACCGCCACAAATCATTTTGAAATTGAAGCAAAAATAAATGGCGTTGTAGGTAGATTTATAGTAGATACCGGAGCATCTAATACTTGTGTAGGATTTGATAAAATTGATTTTTTCAAGCTCACATCTAAAGAATCCAAAGTTAAGGCTGCCAGCGCAGGAGCAACGGATATGGCAACACTAATATCTACTAAAAATCGCATCAAAATTGGATCACGTGAGTTCAATAAAGTAAAAATTGTCTTGTTTGATTTAACGCATGTAAATACTGCATTAACAAACCACAATGCCCAACCTGTTGATGGTATTATTGGTGCAGATGTGCTTAAAAAAGGTAAAGCTATTATTGATTACCATAAACAGCACATTTATTTAAAGTAACCATTTATAGATAAAACGGATGACAATAGAGTAAAAACCGTTATTCACAAATAATCTCCTCTTTAGATTTCTCTAAAATCTTATTAAAATCTCTCTTTTCATCCAATGTCATAGTGCGCGTGGCCGCATAAATTTGATCATTTAAGGCATCGGCAAGAGTTCTACTTTCTTTCATTAATTTTAATTTTCGCTCCGACATTGATTCCAATATTTTCTGCCATCTATTTTTTTTAAATTGATCTGATTTAGAAAAATTAAGAACCGAATCTTCGTAAAATCTAATAGAATCCGCTAATGCAAAACGCTGCTGTTTAAGTGAAGTTGCAGTGCAGCTAAGTTTGGCTATATTTTTTACATCAATATTATTTTCTCGTTCAGCGCAAGAAACAAAAACTAAAACAGACAATATAGATAAAAACATCAACCTCTTAATCATCATTACCTGCTATTTTTTGGCCAATTCAAATCATTAACAACCGCATCTCCAACCGCATAACCAATTTCTAACCCTTTTGTGTTATCCATTTCGTAGTGTATACCACCGTAAAATCTTGACTTTGCACATTCATCGGCCATTTCATAAAAATTATCATAGGTTCGAGCTTCATACCCAAATTGTATTTGACTTAAATCTGTAAATTTATAATCTCCACTACTATCGGAAAATAATGACATAAGCACTTTTATACCAGATCCTATTTCTGCAGAATGCCCAGATGTATATGCTGGAAATGGTGGTGTACCAATTACTGTTTGAAAATTAGGATCAATATATTTTTGAATATAACTTACTGGTCTTATAAGCACAAAATCATATTTAGTTTTCCAACAGCTTATGAAAGCATCATTTTCGGCAATCGCCATCATACCAAAACCAACTGCACTTTTTGCCAAAGTAGCATTTGATTCTTGTAACAATTGTGTGAGAATGTTAAATGTATGTCCAGCTGGTGTACAAGTTGCAAAAGGATCATCTGCCCAATATCTTGCTATCTCCTCTTGCTCTGGGGTGTTATTCATAACTTGTTCATAGGTACCCATTGCCTGATTATAAAATTCTGAATCTACATTGGTAGAAAATGTAACATGAGCAGCTGGCTGGCTAGTAGCTACGATTCCATCAACAAAGCTTCTATTTTTTGACCAAAATGGACTCAAAGGATATGCAGTAGCCCCAGTGGGAGTCCAGCAAAAATCATCCGTAGGCATTTGATATTTGCCTTGACTAAAAGGATCTAAATATGCTTCATGACCGCCATCAGTGGTACTTAGTTGATACAAAGCTTGTGCAATTGACAAACCAAAGGAAATTGACCTTTCTTTTATATCCTCAGAAACGTTGGTTTCAAGTTTGTTCAAATTATCAACTTCCATAGAATTAATGCGCTGCAGGTTTTCGGTTGTGATATTTACACCGAACATTTTCCGCATCATTTCTGCAGTAGCCGCATTACAACTTATAGCCCAATTATATTCTAAATCCGTATCCGGAAAAGGCAAATCTCCATATTTTAATCCGCTTATTTGACCGGCCATGGTTTTAGAAGCATCTATTCCATTCACAACGGCTTCATAAGAAGCTAATCCAATATATCCATAGGCACGTGAGGCTTGTGTTGGAAAAAAGCCATTGGTAGTTTGAACAATTCTACAAGTTAAATAAAAGTAATCTTGAAGAAATTTACCTTCGTAAGATTCAGCAGAAGCACTTTCCGAATCTTGAAAAAACATAGTGTCATTATCACTACACGCTACGATGAAGGTCAACAAGATGACCATAGTCAAGTGAAAGATTTTTCTCATAAAGATGTAAACATAAAATCCATCTCAAAAGTATTACATTAAATAGAATTACGGTTTTTTTATCATAGTTTTCATCGGTTTAATTAGAGCTTTCATCTAAATCAAGGAAAAGACCATATAATTTACTGTTCTAAAATATCCTAAGACCATATAATCCCACACAACCAACTTTTAAGCAGCATATCGAATTAAGTTTTGTTTTTGATTAATATTATAACCTTTGCACTTTATTTTAATAAAATACACATGTTTAATTGTAAAACATTATTTCTAACGCTTAGTGTCATTAGTTTAGTTAGTTGCTCACAAGACACCGAGTTTATCGATATTTCATCAACCTCTGAAGATCTTGAATTACAACAAAGTCTTCTAGCCATATCGGGAGATTTAAATTATTTTACCTTACCGGAAAGCACAGACTACGCAAACATTCCTGCGGATCCAAAAAACCCAATAACACATGAAAAGGTGCTGTTAGGAAAACTTTTATTCCACGAAACAGGTATTGGAGTTAGTGCTAAAAAAGAATCTCACAAAGCAACTTATTCATGTGCCTCATGCCACCACAGTGCCGCAGGATTTCAAAGTGGTAATATTCAGGGAATTGGTGAAGGCGGCATGGGCTTTGGAATGCAAGGAGAGCTGCGAATTATGGATCCAGAATACACGGCAGATTTAATAGATGTACAACCTATTAGATCACCTACTGTTTTAAATTCGGCATACCAAAAACTTATGCTATGGAATGGGCAATTTGGAGCTACATCTGATAATATTGGCACAGAAACAAACTGGACTCCTGGCACCCCAAAAGAAACCAACAATCTTGGGTTTGAAGGTATTGAAACGCAGGCTATTGCAGGTTTAGGAGTTCATAGAATGAATATTGATAAAAAATTCTGCGAAGACTTTAATTACGATGTGCTTTTTGATAATGCTTTTCCTGAAGTTGACAAATCAGAAAGATATTCGCTAAAGAATGCTGGCTTAGCTATTGCAGCTTACGAAAGAACATTATTAGCTACCAACACCAACTTTCAAAACTGGCTTAAGGGAGATCTAAATGCAATGACTGAAGACGAAAAAAAAGGGGCTTTGTTATTTTTTGGCAAAGCTAAATGTTACGAATGCCATAATGGACCTGCTCTAAATTCAGAGGCATTTTATGCTTTAGGAATGAACGACTTAGCTGGAGCAAATGTTCATGGGGTAATTGATGAAGCTACTAAAAAAGGAAGAGGCGGATTTACAAATAAGACTGAAGACAATTATAAGTACAAAGTACCACAACTATATAATTTAGCCGATGTTAATTTTCTAGGTCATGGTGGTAATTTCACAACAGTTAAGGATGTTATTACTTATAAAAATAATGGTGTAAAGCAAAATTCTATAGTTACAACAGATGCATTATCAGATAAATTTAAACCTTTAGGCTTGAACGATGAAGAGATTGATTTGCTTACAATTTTTATTGAAAAAAGCCTTTATGATAATGATTTAAAAAGATACAATCCAACAGCATTACCAACAGGATTATGCTTTCCAAATGCAGATCCAGTTTCGAGAGAAGATATGGGATGCAATTAGAAATCTTTCTTAAAAAATAAAGCAAAAACCCTGAAGTTGATACTTCAGGGTTTTCTATGTATTTAAAAAATATTTGAATTTATAATTCCAAACCTTTAGCTACATTACCATTCATTAATAATTCTACTGGGTTTTCTAATGCTTCTTTAACCGCAACTAAAAATCCAACTGACTCTTTACCATCAATTATTCTGTGGTCATACGATAAAGCAACATACATAATTGGCGCTGCAACGATTTCACCATTTTTAACTATTGGTCGTTCTACAATATTATGCATTCCTAAAATAGCACTTTGTGGAGGATTTATGATTGGAGTAGATAACATAGAACCGAAAACACCACCATTAGTTATGGTAAAAGTTCCTCCAGTCATTTCATCCACTGTAATCTCTCCTTCTCTTGCGCGAATAGCTAATCTTTTTACCTCAGCCTCAACACCTCTAAAAGTTAAATTTTCCGCGTTTCTTATTACAGGAACCATCAATCCTTTTGGACCAGACACAGCAATACTAATATCACAAAAATCGTAGGATATCATTTCTTTACCATCGATCATGGAATTTACTGCTGGGTAAAGTTCCAATGCTCTTACTACAGCTAATGTAAAGAATGACATGAAGCCCAATCCTACACCATGCTTATTTTTAAATTCATCTTTATACTGATTTCTTAAGTCGAAAATTGGAGACATATCTACTTCGTTGAAGGTAGTCAACATTGCAGTTTCATTTTTAACTGACACCAGACGTTCAGCCACTTTTCTGCGTAACATTGATAGTTTAGATCTAGTTTCTCCTCTTTTTCCACCAGTTGGAGAACCCATTGAAGGCACCGCTTGAACAGCATCTTCTTTAGTAATTCTACCATCTTTACCAGAACCTTTAACCGCACTAGCATCCATACCTTTTTCGGCAAGTATTTTTTTGGCTGCTGGAGATGCTACACCAGATGCGTATGTCTCTTTAGCTTGTACAGGTTGAGGCGCTTTTTTCTCCTCTTTTGGAGTTTCTTTAACCTCTACTTTTGGTGCAGCTTCCGTCTTTGAAGCACCTGAAGGCTTTTCAGCACTTGTGTCAATTAAACACACAACTTCACCAACAGCAACAGCATCACCTTCTTCTGCTTTTAGTGTAATAATACCACTTTCTTCAGCTGGTAATTCTAATGTTGCTTTATCCGAATCTACTTCAGCAATTGCTTGATCTTTTTCTACATAGTCTCCATCTTTTACTAACCATGTAGCAATTTCAACCTCTGTAATAGATTCCCCTGGCGAAGGGACTTTCATTTCTAAAATCATTATCGTATAATTTTAATTTGTAACCTGTATCTTATTTATTATATATGATTATTGACGAATCATGTTGTCTTTAGATTTGTCAAAAACATAAGTTATCACTTCTTGATGACGTCTCTTAGAACGCACCGCACTACCCGCAGCTGGTGACGCATAGAAACGTCTAGACGCAACGCGCAATTTGTGAGCCTCGCTAAAATGCATCATGATGTGACTCCAAGCTCCCATATTTCTTGGTTCTTCTTGAGCCCAAACCATATCAGTAGCATTTTTGTACTTTTTCATTATTGCCTTCATTTTATCAACTGGCAATGGAAATAATTGTTCTACACGAACTAAAGCTACATCTTCTCTTGAATGTTCTTCGCGAGCAGCTAATAAATCATAGTAAAACTTACCGTAACAAAACACAAGCGTAGTAACTTTTTTCACATCGGCACTTACATCATCTATTAATTCTTGGAAGCTACCTTTTGCAAATTCTTCAACTGATGAAACGGCTTTTGGATGACGAAGCAAACTCTTTGGCGTAAATACAATTAAAGGTTTTCTAAAATTAGCTTTCATTTGTCTACGTAGCAAATGAAACATATTTGCAGGTGTTGTTACATCCGCAACATACATATTATCACTTGCACACAGCTGTAAATAGCGCTCCATACGTGCAGATGAATGCTCCGCACCTTGACCTTCATAACCATGTGGCAATAACATTACCAATCCATTTTGCAGTTTCCACTTATCTTCTGCAGCAGAAATATACTGGTCAATCATAATTTGAGCTCCATTGCTAAAATCTCCAAATTGCGCCTCCCAAATGGTTAGTGTATTTGGACTAGCCATAGCGTACCCATAATCAAAGCCCACTACACCATATTCTGACAAATGCGAATTAAATATGTGGAAATCTCCTTTTTTATTTTTTACTAAGTTTAATGGAATTACCTCTTCCTCGCTGTCCTCTACTTTTACTACCGCATGACGGTGTGAAAAAGTCCCTCTTTCAACATCTTGGCCAGACATTCTCACTCCATAACCTTCTTGTAATAGCGATCCATATGCCAAAAGTTCACCCATAGCCCAGTCTAAACTATCGCTTTCGAAGAACATTTTTCTACGATCTTCGATTAGTTTATCTACCTTTCTTAAAAACTTTTTTCCTTTAGGAAGGCTAGTTAAGGAATCTGCTATTTCTGTTAATTTTGATTTAGGGTAGGTTGTATCAATAGTCTTTGCCATTTCATCTTCCTGCACACTATCAAAACCTTTCCATTCATCAGCCATAAAAGGAGTGATGACTGTTTTGTCTATTTTACGCGAATCTTCTAATTCAGTTTCAAGTGAATCTTTATATTCTTGCTCTAATTTACCTATAAAATTTTCATCAATAATACCCTCAGCAATTAGTTTTGCAGCATAAATATCTCTTGGGTTTTGATGCTTTGCAATCGCTTTATATAACTTAGGCTGTGTAAATCTAGGTTCATCACCTTCGTTATGCCCATATTTACGATAGCCCAATAAATCTAAAAACACATCACGTTTGTAACGCATTCTATATTCCAGTGCAAATAAAGAAGCATGTACTACGGCTTCAGCATCATCAGCATTTACATGAAGGACTGGACTTAATGTAACCTTGCCTATATCTGTACAATAGGTAGAACTACGAGCATCAAGGTAATTTGTAGTAAAACCAATTTGGTTGTTTACCACAATATGTATTGTACCTCCAGTTTTATAACCGTCTAAATTAGCCATTTGAATGACCTCATAAACCAAGCCTTGCCCTGCAATTGCAGCATCTCCGTGCACAACAATTGGCAAAACTTTAGAGAAATCATCTTTATATTGAGCATCTTGCTTAGCTCTAGTAATACCTTCTACAACTGCACCAACCGTCTCTAAATGTGAAGGGTTTGGCGCGATGCTCATTTTTATTTTATTGCCATTATCAGACATTCTTTCTGATGTCCAACCTAAATGGTATTTTACATCTCCATCAAATATTACTTGCTCATAATCTTTTCCATCAAATTCACTAAAGATATCTTTCGCAGCTTTTCCGAAAATATTGGTCAACACGTTTAATCTACCTCTGTGTGCCATACCCATTACAAACTGCTCCACTCCCATTTCTGCAGCGCGCTCAACAATGGCGTCTAATGATGGAATTAATGATTCGTTACCTTCTAACGAAAAGCGTTTTTGACCAACATACTTTGTATGCAAAAAACTCTCAAAAGAAACTGCTTGATTAAGTTTTCTTAAGATGTTCTTTTTCTGTTCGTTATTAAATTTAGGATGATTATCATTTACGTTTAACCAATTCTGAATCCACTCTATACGCTCTGGACTCCTAATATACATATACTCAACACCTATGGCATCGCAATAAATATTGGTTAAATGCGAGATAATTTCACTTAAGGTACTTGGACCAATTCCTAAAATATCACCAGCTTTAAAAACAGTGTTTAAATCATCGGATGTTAAACCGAAATTTTCAATGCTTAATGTTGGCTCATATTTTCTTCTTTCTCTAACTGGGTTTGTTTTAGTAAACAAATGCCCGCGAGATCTATAGCCATCAATAAGTCTGATTACCTGAAACTCTTTTTGCAAAGATTGTGGAACTTCCACATTTGCCGTAGCTACCGAAGCTACTTTTTGTTCTGGCAAATCAAGTTCATCAATTAAACTTTCTTGACCAAAATCAAATCCTTGAAAAAATGCACGCCAACTAGGCTCAACACTATCAGGATTAATCAAATACTTGTCATATAAATCTGCAAAAAATGAAGTATGTGCAGCGTTTAAAAAGGAATATTTATCCATAAATAATTTTCTCTTCCCTGTGAATAAAATTTATGCAAAAATACAACATTTCAAAATTCTAGTCCTATATTAGATTACATTATTAATGAAAAATAACAATTATGAATAATTTGGCGAATTTAAGTTTGAAAAAATGGAGTTTCATTTTGTTTTTCACATTTTCATCATCGCTTGTTTTAGCGCAAAACAGGAGTTCTTCTGATTTTTGGAATAATGTTCGTTATGGCGGCGGCATTGGTTTAGGCTTTGGAAAAGACTTTTTTAATGGCTCTATTTCACCCAGCGCCATCTACCAAGTAAATGATAAATTCGCAACTGGATTACAGTTGAATTTTAGTTACGCCAAGCAAAATGATTTCTCATTAACTGCGTATGGCGCAAGTATTATAAACCTATATAACTTAATACCAGCAATTCAACTTTCAGCAGAATTAGAACAACTACGAATTAATAAAAAACTAGCATTAGACGGCGCCAATCTTGAAGATAATTATTGGAGTCCTGCTTTATATTTAGGTGCAGGATATGTAAACAGAAATTTTACGATAGGAATAAAATATAACGTTTTACATGATGAACAAAGCATCTACACTGACGCATTAATCCCTTTTGTTAGAGTTTACTTCTAAGTTAATTAGGCGTATTTTTGTTTGTACCAAACTTTCTGAAATTCTCTTTTTAGTATCAAAAAAGTAACCTCATTAGAAATATCAACCACATCAGTTGCTTGAATATCTTTTATTGTTTTTTCTGGAACATCAATTATATAAAGCAGATTAAGATACTCCGTAAAGCGTTCCATCATTAAATGATATACTTTTTGATGAAGAATGGTTTTTAAGTTTTTTGGACTTACTTTATAGGGTAACTCTAAAGAAACATTAGCCAATCCAAAATCCTTTTCTAATTGAGCTACAATCTGAACATATAAGTTATTCTCTACTGAATCCGCTAAGAGCGAAGCGCTATTTAAATAATTAGGAATCATATATAATTTACGATTCTTAGACCTATTTTGGTTGTAAGTTTGAGATTGAATTTAATTGTTTTTATAAACAATTCCGTTTTTCATTACAAAAGACACCGTTTCTAACACCGTTATATTTTTCAAGGGATCTCCAGAAACTGCTACAATATCTGCCAAATACCCGTTTTTAATTAAGCCTATTTCGTCTCCAACACCCAATAGATTAGCATTTGTGATGGTTGCTGATTGTATAGCTTCGATGGCAGGCATACCAGCTTCTACCATATATCCAAACTCTTTAGCATTTAAACCATGTGGAAAAACACCTGCATCGGTTCCAAAGGCAATTTTAACACCTTTCTTGTATGCTCTTCCAAAAGTCCCTTGAATTAATGGGCCGATTTCTCGAGCTTTTACTGCGACTACTTCAGGAAAATAACCTTTTACTTCCGCTTTTTCCGCTACCTGCTTACCAGCTGTTATGGTTGGAACCAAGTAGGCATCGTGCTTTTTCATTAATTCCATTGTTTCATCGCTCATATAACTACCATGCTCTATTGTTTTGATACCTCCTAAAATGGCTCTTTTCATGCCTTCATCACCATGAGCATGAGCTGCAGTTAACATACCATAATCGTTTGCAGTTTCTGTTATTGCTTTTATTTCTTCGACTGTAAATTGTGGATTTTTACCATTTTTTGCCACACTTAAAACACCACCAGTAGCTGTAATTTTTATAACATCAGCACCATCTTTATATCTTTGCCTTACCGCTTTTCTACCTTCATCAGGAGAGTTTACCACCCCTTCTTTGGGTCCTGGGTCACCAGTAAACTCATGACTTCTTCCATTAGTTGGATCCGCATGTCCTCCTGTTGTTGCAATAGATTTCCCTGAAGTAAAAACTCTTGGCCCATCTACAATACCCTTATTAATTGCATTTCTGATAGCAATATTTACACCAGAGCCACCAAGATCCCTAACCGTTGTAAAGCCTGCTAACAAAGTTTTCTTAGCAAATACGGTAGATTTGAATGCTATATCTGCTTCGTTATCCGTAAATCTGTCAATATATGTGTTTGGGTTAGACTCACTTTCAATATGTACATGTAAATCAATAAAGCCAGGTAGGATGGTTTTATTTTTTAAATCTATAGTAACATCTGTACTGGAACCGGTAATAAAACCATTTTGAATTGATTTTATTTTATTATCTGAAACCACAATTGTTTTCTCCGCCCATACTTTACCAGATTCCACATCAATTATTTTTCCACATTGTAAATAGGTATCTTGAGCACTCACATTTAGCGCAATTACAGAAAGTAAAATAAAGAGTAGATTTTTCATAAGAAACGATTTAAAAATAAACAGCACAGAAATATACATATTTCTGTGCTGTTTATTGCAATTAAAAAATTTCTAATCTCGTTAAAAACTAATTTCTAATTTTTTGTTCCCATTCCCAAGCCGATTTCATGGCTTCATCTAAGGTAGACTCTGCCTTCCATCCTAAAATTTTATTGGCTTTTTCTGTACTCGCATAAGCCGATGTAATATCTCCTGGTCTTCTGTCTACAATTTCATAATTAAGTTTCTTACCAGATACTCTTTCAAAACTTTGTATTGCTTCTAATACCGTACTTCCTGTACCTGTACCCAAATTAAACACTTCATAATTAGCATCGTTTTTATGTTCAAGTAATCTTTCTAATGCAATTACGTGAGCTTTAGCCAAATCCACAACATGAATATAATCTCTGACACACGTACCGTCTGATGTTGGGTAATCCCCTCCAAAGACTGACAGTTGCTCTCGCATGCCAATTCCAGTCTGGGTTATAAATGGTACTAAATTCTGTGGAACTCCTATTGGCAACTCCCCTATTTCAGTACTTGGGTGCGCGCCCATTGGATTAAAATAACGTAAAGCTATAGCGTTTAATGAAGGAACCACTTTGCAAGTATCTGCAATAATTTCTTCTCCCATTTGTTTGGTGTTTCCGTAGGGAGACTCCGCTGTTTTCACTGGCGCATCTTCTGTAATAGGCATTTTATCTGCTTGCCCATATACGGTACAAGAAGAACTAAAAATAAAGCTTGCTTTATCTTTTTTTGATAACTCCTTTAGAAGATACACTAATGTACCAATATTGTTCTCGTAGTATAACAGCGGCTTTTCCACACTCTCTCCAACGGCCTTTGATGCTGCAAAATGTATAACACCTTGCACATCAGTATGTCTAGCGAAAAAATCTTCAACCTTAGATTTTTCTTTTAAATCTATTTTTTCAAATGCTGGTTTTACACCAGTAATAGCTACAATTCCATCCAACACTTTCTCTGAAGAATTAGATAAATCATCAATAATTACAACATTAAACCCTTTATTCTGTAGCTCAACTACGGTGTGAGAACCAATAAAACCTAATCCTCCTGTTACAAGTACTTTCATTCAATTCTTTTGTTGATTAATAAAGCTACAAGTCAAATCTATAGTATTTTAAAGGTTATCGATTAACAAAACCGATAACTGTATCTGTAATATAGGCAATCTGCTCATCATCAAGATCTGTGTGCATTGGCAATGAAATGACTTCTTTAATTAATTGATTGGTTATGGGAAAATCCGCATCATTATACCGCGGATCTATATATGCCTTTTGCTTATGCAATGGTATTGGGTAATAAACTCCACATGGAATACCTTTTTCATTTAAATGCTGCACCAACGAATCTCTTTTCCCATTCGTAATTTTTAAAGTATATTGATGAAACACATGACAATCACATGTATCACAAATTTCACCACACCCGTTTACCGTTACAGGAACTTCAATATTCGCAATACCTTTAAATGCTTTGGAATATTTCCGTGCAGCTTCTCTTCTTTTAGCGTTATAGTTATTTAATAATGGTAGTTTTGCTCTAAGCACTGCAGCCTGTAAACTATCTAGTCTAGAATTTACCCCAACAACATCATGATGGTAGCGTTCATACATTCCGTGATTTACTATGCCTCTCAGTGTGTGAGCTAAAGCATCATCATTAGTAAAAATAGCTCCACCATCACCGTATGCTCCTAAATTCTTTGAAGGAAAAAATGAAGTTGCAGCAACATGACCAATGGTACCTGCTTTTTGTTTTTTTCCATTTTTAAATCTATAATTTGCTCCTATCGCTTGTGCATTATCTTCGATAACGTACAAATTATGCTTTTCAGCAATTGCCAATATTTGATCCATATTTGCACACTGCCCAAATAAATGCACCGGTACAATGGCTTTTGTTTTTGATGTTATTGCTTTTTCAATTGCTACTGGATCTATATTAAAGGTTTCAGCATCTACATCAACTAAAACAGGTGTTAATTGCAACAGCGCAATTACTTCTACCGTGGCGGCAAATGTGAAATCTGCAGTTATAACCTCATCGCCAGGTTTTAAATCTAGTCCCATCATCGCTATTTGAAGCGCATCTGTTCCGTTGGCACATGGTATCACGTGTTTAACATCTAAATAGGTCTCTAAATCTTTTTGAAATCCGTGGACTTCGGGTCCGTTTATAAAAGCTGAAGTTTCTAATATTGTAGCAAACTTGCTATTCACTTGTTCTTTAATAGCTTCGAATTGACCGTTTAAGTCAACCATTTGAATTTTTCGCATCTTATGAAATTAGAACTGTAAAATTACAAAAAGTAGACTAAGCACCCAATGTATTTATACAAAGAAGTGTATTTTAGCACCAAACAAAAATTAAGTGAGTTTTATCTATAATTGCGCGGTTTATTTAGCAAGCTTTTTCTTGAAAATAGCGGCCATTTTCAGCCCAAAATTAAAGCTGTTTGTTAATGGAAGAAAAAATGTGTTTCCCTATTTAACAAACGTAATACCGAGTAATCAAAAAATTATTTGGATCCATACCGCCTCTTTAGGTGAGTTTGAACAGGGACTTCCAGTTATTGAAAAACTTAAAACAGCCTACAACGATTATAAAATTTTAGTTACCTTTTTTTCTCCTTCAGGTTATGAAGTGAAAAAAAATTCTAAAAGTGCAGATTTCATTACCTATTTCCCGCTAGACACTAAAAAGAACGCGAAAAAATTTATAGCAATGGTTAATCCTGAACTAGCGATTTTTGTTAAATATGAAATATGGCCTAACTATTTATCAATTTTAAAAGAAGAAAAAATACCTACTCTTCTTATCTCTGCCCTGTTCAATGAACATCAGATATATTTTAAAGGTTACGGTACTTTTATGCGTAAAAGTTTAGGTGCATTTACGCATATTTTTGTCCAAAATGAAAACTCTAAAAAATTACTTGCTACTATAAACTATACGAACTCCAGTATAAATGGCGATACTCGTTTTGATCGTGTACAAGAAATATTGGAGCGAGACAATCAACTAGATTTCATAGAAAAATTTAAGGACAATACATTTTGTGTAGTTGCTGGTAGCACATGGCCAGAAGACGAAGCCATTCTTATTGAGTATATAAACACTTCCAAAACTAAAATAAAATACATCTTAGCTCCACATACTATTAAACCTGAAAGCATAAAAAAAATAGTTGCAGCTATACAAAAGAGAACCATTTTATATTCTGAATTAAAAGACCAAAATTTATCTGATTTTGATGTTTTTATAGTTGATACCATTGGTATACTTACAAAAATATACAGTTATGCTGATTTAGCTTATGTTGGCGGAGGCTTTGCCACGGGGCTACACAACACCTTAGAACCTGCGGTTTTTGGAATTCCGGTAATCATTGGTCCTAAATATAGTGGCTTTAAAGAAGCTGAAGAGTTAGTTGCTCAGAATGGGATTATTTCAATATCAGATGCAGTAGCATTTAAAAATACCCTCGAAGAATTTATAAATTCTAAAGACTATTACGAAAAAACAAGCGCAATTAATCGTGCGTATATCGCTAACAATATTGGAGCAACCAAGCAGATTTTACAATATATAGACTCCTTATTAACTCCATAAAAAGCACTTCCTATTTTCTTAAAATTTAAACCGAAATCGTTATCGATTTTGCATACTTCATAAAAATCATTATGATTAATTGTTTTTTTGCTAGTTTTACTAAAACCAACCTAACAAATGAACAATAAAATATTAAAAATTTCACTAATTGCTGCTTTAGCCGGATTCCTATTTGGTTTTGATACTGTAGTAATTTCGGGAGCAGAAAAGAAGCTACAATTGCTTTGGCAATCATCAGATGCCTTTCATGGAACCGTTGTAATTGGCATGGCATTATTTGGAACGGTTATAGGCGCCATGCTTGGCGGATTTCCCACCAATAAAATAGGTAGAAAAAATACATTAATATGGATTGGCGTATTATATTCCGTATCTGCTATTGGATCTGCATTTGCAAATGACCCTATTACCTTCGGAATATTCCGTTTTATAGGAGGTCTTGGAGTTGGAGCGTCAACAGTGGCGGCACCTGCTTATATTTCTGAAATAGCACCAGCTAAAAACAGAGGTAAATTAGTAGGTCTTTATCAATTTATGCTAGTTTTTGGAATTTTAGTAGCTTTTTTATCTAATTACGCATTTAGTGGCATTGGTGATAATGATTGGCGCTGGATGGTTGGTGTTGAAGCAATTCCTGCTATTATATATACACTTTTTGTATTAACGGTTCCAAAAAGCCCTAGATGGTTATTAACAAAAGACAGAGTTGAAGAAGCAACAAAAGTGCTTTCAGAAATTAGTCCGGAAGTATCTATTGCAGATTTAAAAGCTGAAGTTGAAAACTCAGAAAGTACTTTAAATAAATCTGAAAATATATTTATAAAAAAATATAGAGTACCCTTAACTCTTGCTTTTTTAATCGCATTTTTTAATCAATTTTCTGGCATTAATGCTTTTTTATATTACGCCCCTAGAATATTTGAAGCCGCTGGATTGGGTGAAAGCACGGCACTATTAAGCAGTATTGGTATAGGAGTTACTAATTTGATATTCACATTAATTGGTATTTTTTTAATCGACAAATTAGGCAGAAAACAACTAATGTATTTTGGCTCCATAGGCTATATTATATCCTTATCACTCGTTGCATGTGCCTTTATTTTTAATTGGCAGGGACTTGCAGTACCTATATTTCTTTTCTTATTCATAGCATCCCATGCCATAGGACAAGGTGCCATCATCTGGGTTTTTATATCTGAAATTTTTCCGAATCATTTAAGAGGTTCAGGGCAATCTTTTGGATCTTCAGTACACTGGGTTTTAGCTTGGATTATTCCATCATCAATCCCATTCTTATTTGCTTGGGTAGGTCCTGGACCAGTTTTCGCATTTTTTGCATTTATGATGGTTTTACAATTGCTTTTTGTTCGTTTTATGATGCCAGAAACCAAAGGTGTTTCATTAGAGGAATTAAGCAAGCGATTAAGTCCATAAAATAATACCGGAGAATTCAATGTTTAGCTTAAGGAATTAAGATTTTTTGATAAGGCTGAATGCTATTCAACGAATTAAACCCCTAACTTATTGATAATTATACAATTATTATGTACATTTAAGTAAATCAATAAACATTATGAGAGAAGTTACAATTAGTACTCGTGTACTTAACGGATTCCTTACTCTTATGGTTGGTGTTTTAGTATGTATTTTAACAGGAGTTGTTATCTGTTTAATTCTGGCAGCTTTTGGAATATTATAAATACTACTGTGCTAATAAAAATGAATTTGACACCTACTTACAATCTATCTAAAATGATAACATAAGCCCTTTTAGGGCTTTTTGTTTTTAATAAAACCTTATTGAAATTCATTAAAATAAATAGACCTTATATTTCAATATTTTAATTCTACTTTTACATAGTCTTTCAATTTCTTTTATCATGTGGTCTAAACTATTTCCTGATCGGTTTTCCCTATTACAAACATTCGCTATTATTTTTTTATCTGTTTCTTTTATTGTTCGACTGAGTTTATTTATTTGGGACTCTAGCGATGTAGATAAAGACATTCTAGATGTATTACTAACTTTTATAACAGGTACTTTCTTTGATATAGGTACTTTATCGTTTTTTATGCTTCCGTTCTGCATTTACTTGATACTACTACCCTCCAAATGGCACGGTTCTCTGCTGGATAGAATACTAACCTATACCGCCTTTTTTATAGGATTATTAATTATTTACTTTTCATTTTTAGGCGAATTTACATTTTGGGAAGAATTTCATCGTCGTTATAATTTTATAGCCGTAGACTATTTAGTCTATACTTACGAAGTGGTAAAGAATATTAATGAATCGTATCCTTTACCTTTATTAATATCGATTTTATTGACATTGATATTAATTACAATTTTTATTACTAAAAAATTAGGTATTTTTAATTCAATATTTACCTCAAAAATTCATTTTAAACAAAGAATATTAGCTACTTCACCTTGGTTAATTATTGCAATGGTTTTCAAGGTATTTATCCCTAATAATAAAGCAGAGTGGTCCACGAACAGATTTAATAATGAACTTTCAAAAGCTGGTATATATTCCTTTTTTTCCGCCTTCAGAAATAACGAGCTTGCCTATACCGATTTTTACAACACCATTCCGACACAGAAAGCTTTTGAACTTGTAAAAGAAACTTTCGCTGATAATGGCGACACTTTTATAGAAGCACAAGAAGAATCTATCTATAGAAATATAAACACCATTAATCCCGTTACTAAAGATTCAACTTTAATAGACTCTTTAAAAACAATACAAAAACCGAATGTTATATTTATTTGTATTGAAAGTTTAAGTGGCAAATACTTAAACTCCCTTGGAGGTGATTATAATATTACCCCAACGCTAGATTCTTTAGCGAATACAAGCCTTTATTTCACTAATTTATTTGCTACGGGAACACGAACGGTAAGAGGAATGGAAGCCATAACTTTATCCATACCCCCAACTCCAGGCAGAAGTATTGTAAAAAGAATTAACAACACAGGACTATTTACCATTGGCGAAGTATTTAAAGATCAAGGGTATAATCGTAATTTCTTTTATGGTGGCGATGGTTATTTTGATAATATGAACACTTATTTTGGCGGAAATGGATTTAATATTGTTGACCGTGGAAGAGGATTTTTATTAGACGAAAGCATTACAACCACTAGAACCAATATAGAAGATGATGAAGTAACTTTTGAGAATGCATGGGGTGTTTGTGATGAAGATATTTACAACAAAGTAATCAAAGAAGCAGATAAAGCGTATGAAACTGGTGAGCCGTTTTTCGATTTTGTAATGACCACATCAAACCATAAACCTTTTACCTACCCAGAAGGTAAAATAGATATTCCTTCGGGCACGGGAAGAAATGGTGCCATAAAATATACTGATTATGCCATCAACAGCTTTTTAAAAGTGGCCAAAACTAAACCTTGGTACCAAAATACAATCTTTGTTATTATGAGTGATCATTGCGCGAGTAGTGCAGGTAAATGGGAATTAGATGTGCAGAACTATCATATACCTGCTATGATCGTAAATTTACCAAACACCCCAAATGAAAAAATTGATAATTTATGTTCTCAAATTGATGTTTTCCCAACTTTATTTGCAAAACTAGGCTGGGAATATAATTCCAACTTATTTGGTGTTGATATTACAAAAATGAGCCTAGAAGACGAGCGAGCTTTTATAGGCAATTACAGAAAGCTAGGGCTATTAGTAGGTAACAAAGTAATGATTCTTGGAGATCAAAAAAAGGCAAATTTTTATAAATGGCAAATACAAGACAATAGCTTAGAGTCCATTCCATTGGACACTACGTTTTTAGAAAAAACTATTTCGTTTTATCAAGTTGCCGATTACCTTTACACCCACAAAGGGCTTAAGCTAAAAGAGTAAATATCTTGACAAATATACATTTCATAATAAACCCAATAGCGGGAAAAGGTATACGATATTTATCAATGGATTTATTAAAATCTATTTTTAATGTTGAGGAATTTACTATTGTTATTAAGTATTCTAAATACAAAAGGCACGCAACTGAACTTACTCAGAATTCTATAACTGAAGATGCTCATATTATTGTTGCCTGCGGCGGAGATGGCACCATAAACGAAGTGGCTTCTTGTTTAATAAATTCAAGTGTAAAACTAGGTATTGTTCCAATGGGATCAGGTAATGGTTTGGCCTCTAACCTAAACATTCCGAGAAAAATTCTAAACTCTTTAGAGATAATTAGAAAACAAGAAGTTATTAAAATTGATGTAGGACGCGTTAATCAAAAATATTTCTTTAGCAATACTGGAGTTGGTTTTGATGCCACAGTTATAAAAAATTATGAAAGTAATAATAAGCGTACATTAATAGGATATATTCTGGCATGCTTTACTTCTATAAACGAATTAAAACATCCTAAAAAGTTAAAAATCCACATAAACGATACGCAGTTTGAAATTGATCCTTTTCTTGTTTTTATTTCTAATTCTAATGAACTAGGTTATAAATTTAGTCTTACACCAAAAGCCTCTTTACAAGATGGTCTTTTAGATGTGCTAATTATTACTAAAATAAATAAACTTAAAATGATCTGGTTTGGTTTTTTAGTTTTAATAAAAAAACCTTTGCTATTAAAAGAAGCTCAGTATTACCAAACAAAACAAATTAAAGTACAAAATAAAAAACAGGATTATTTTGATACGCAGGCCGATGGAGAATTTTTAAAAATAAAAAACGAAACTTTGACTATTCATATCGACACAAAAGCATTAAACGTAATTTCACCTATACTAGCATAAGAAAAACTTAATCTCTATAATAAAAGAATAAAAATCTGTTAAACCTTTTTCTTTTTTAAAAGTCTAAATTTTAATACTTTTAGCAGTAACCAATTACATACCTAATGATAAAAAAGATTTTACTCGGATTAGCAATTGTTTTCATCATTATTCAATTCATCCGTCCAGAAAAAAATGACACAAATGATTTAACGTATGATATTTCTACAAAATATCAAGTACCAGATGATGTAAATCATCTTTTAAAAGTCTCCTGTAATGATTGTCATTCTAACAAAACAGAATATCCATGGTATGCAAACGTGCAACCAGTAGCTTGGTGGCTTAATGATCATGTTGTAGATGGCAAAAGACATTTAAATTTTTCCACCTTTACTAAACTTCCTATTGCAGTACAAAATCATAAGTTCGAGGAAACCATAGAAATGGTTGAGAATAAAGAAATGCCTTTAGAATCATACACCAACTTTGGTTTGCATGCAGAAGCTAATTTAACCGATGCTCAAAGAGATTTAATCATGGATTGGGCTAAAGAACAAATGACTTACCTGAAAAATACCTATCCAGCAGATAGTTTGGTGATGAAGCGCAGAAAACCAGCACCAGGAAAATAAACATAATCACATCATTTCAAACCCTTTAAAATGCTCTTTTAAAGGGTTTTTTTTGAAATTATTTATTCCACTATAAATTTAAATCCTAAGGCAGCAATATTTGCTTTTAGACCAGTACTACGTTGGTAATGATTAAATCTAAAATTGATTGATTTTAAACCCAATTTCCAAATTTTAGACTGTGCAAAAATATCTTTGTAACTGATACCGAAACCATATTGATTGGCATTAAAAGAAGACAAATCATAATCTGATGTATAGTATCGATTGGTAGATAATGCTACTTCTTTTGGGTAAAAATAATCCGATGCTGTTTGCGTATAATACCTATACATAGGAAAAACGGTAAACTTTTCAGAAATTTTTATAGGCACTTCAATATTACCGGTATAAGAAGTAATACCCCAATTATCATAATAATAGCGGGCATAAGCTCTTAGCGCAAAAATTTCATTGATGTAGTAGGATAATCGACCACCAATTGGGAGCTTAAAGCGGTAAAAAGGCAAGCGTTCTACATCATCGGCTAATTGAAAATCTTCAATAAAAAAATCGGATCGATCTACAAAATACACTCTTTGGTGTGGGGTTGACAATAAGCCTTCTTGAAAAATACCATCTAACGATAAAGATAATTGTAGTTTTTTAGTAATAATCTGAGAAAAATTAAAGGAAAAGGAATACGTATTTCTTTTTAACTCCGAAAATGGGTCAGAAATTGGTGTATAAGTCCCGTTGCCAGAAATTCTATTATCAAAAAATCCTTCTCTAAGTTCTATGGGGTATTGAGGCCTGTAGTTATCTAAAAACACTTGTGCACTTATACCAATTTCAGAGTTTTTTTCATTAAAAAGTCGCGTATATCCGCCTCCAAAACCAAATGAAGAATAATCATATTCGTTAGAAACAGAAACATTACCGCTAACTATTTCATTTCTATCTACAGAACTATGCGAATAGGTTGGATGAAAATAGCTAAGCACATCACTTCTAGATGGCCCTGAAGATTCCACCCAAGGACTTGCTGTTGCACTACCATCAAAAGGGTTTATGTTACTTGAAGATGCAGAAGTATAAGCAGATAATCCTGCATCAACAGTCAGCACATCATTTTCGCCAAAAGGAATGCTCACAATTATAGTTGGCGTCATATCCGAAAGCTTTTCAGTCCCTTCTCCCCCAGTAACCGCAGCATTATCCCCATCTTGGTTATAATAACTATACAAGAGCTCCACCTCGGGAGTTTCTAGAACTTTTTTTACGTATTCTTGCGCGTTCCCTTGAGAAAATCCTAAAAAAGGTAAACAAAATACAATTAGTTTAATTAGAAGTCTTTTCATAATTTGTTAATTACAACCACAACCTCCACCTGTTTTACCCCCATTAGCGCCAGCTGCACCTTCGCGATAAATTTGAAAATTAGTTTCAAATCGTTCTAAATTCTTGGCACTCAGCACCATTTCTTCATCGTTTAAATATACTTTGTCATATTCTTTAACCGCAACGCATGAGCTAAGGCTTATAAGAACCGCAAACACTACTATTAATTTCTTCATAATTATTTTGTTTGGTTAAAAGATATATTTTCTGAAAAATGAATTTTATTTTGAGCATCAACAATAATGCATTCTACACCTTTTAGTTGATTTATCATATCTAAACCTACCTCCACACCTGTAATAAAAACCGATGTAGCCAGCGCATCACAAAGTTCTGCACTTTTAGCAAATATAGTCACACTAGTTAAACCGGTTGATGGATATCCAGTTCTTGGGTCTATAATATGACTATACTTAACACCATCAAACTCAACAAATTTTTCATAATTACCTGATGTAGCAACAGCTGCATCAATAATTGGAAACCAAGAAAAAACATGATCTTTATTTAGTGGATTTGTAATCCCTACCATCCAATCTTTACCATCTGGTTGTTTCCCCCAGGTAGTTAAATCGCCAGAAGCATTAATTATTCCAGATTTTACTCCTTTATCAATTAGCAATTTACGCGTTTTATCAGCCGCATAGCCCTTTCCTATCGCCCCAAAACCAATTTTCATACCTTCCAGCTTTAGATAAACAGTTTTTGCGTCCTTATCTACTAGTATGTTTTGGTAACCAATCTTAGCGATAGAATTGCTAATTTCTTCTGCTGTAGGTTTATGTGTCATGGTGCCATCATATCGCCATACTTTATCTACCGAAGCATAGCTAATATCAAATGCCCCATTGGTAATTTTTGAGATCTGAATAGCTCTTAAAACCAAATCAATTAATTCTTGATCAACAACTACGGGCTTAATACCTGCATTTTTATTTATGAGCGAAGTTTGTGAATCTGGATTCCAAGATGAGATTAAATTCTCAATTCTCTTAATTTCGGCTACAGCATCATCAATATACGTATTAGCAGTTATAGAGTCGCTGGCAACCATAGTAATATCAAAACGGCTACCCATTAATTTCACTGTACGTCTTTCCGCAACATCTTGGGCCTGTAATGTTCCAAATAAACAAGCCACCATCAAAATGCTAAGTATGTATTTCAATTTTCAAATGCCTTTAATAAATCTATATATTGCTTTGGTGTTATATTTTTATAACCCGTTTCACCAAGCACTTTCCCCTCGGAATTTATGAGTAATACAAGTGGAAAATAGCCTTTTTTATTATACTTTTCTGCAAGTAACCTATTTTCTTTGGCCTGTTCTTCTGGTAATTGATTTGCTTTTTTTCTTGGAAAATCTGCCTTTAATAACACCCAATGAGTTTTAGCGTACGATTTAAAATCTTCGGATTGCCAGATAGACTTATCTAATTTTATACAAGGCGCGCACCAATCTGATCCTGAAAAAACTAAAAGTATGTTCTGATTAGATTTTTTTGCCAAAGCCATGGCGTCCTCTATTTTATGCTCCCATTTTTGCGCAGAAACTATGGTTGCAAAAAGAAAACAGATTAGTATCAAATATTTTTTCATATTCCAATTAAATTGACAAGTTAAAATTAAGAAAGAATATCAAGAATTGAACCATTTAAACTTGTTTTATAAATTTTCAATCCCTTTTTGCCATCATTATTTAAACCTTTACCCGTTTGGTCAAATCTTGCTCCATGTTCTGTACAATAATATTCATTATTTTTAAAAGTTACTTTCTTAATTAGATCATGACTACAAATTACAGTAGCAGCCACAAATTCACCATTTAAATTTTTAGCGACTACCACATTATTTTTAACAACATAACCACCATCCACGGCAAGCTTAGCAGCTTCACTAGCGTTTAAATCTATTGAAAAAAGTATTGTTGACGATGCTCCAGTATTTTCAGTATTCGTTGCATTAGTATCCTGTATAGCAACTGTATCTACTTCTTCTCGCAAACAACTACCTAAACAACTAATAGTAACCGCCAAGGCAGCACCTGCACCTAGCGATTTTAAAAATTCTTTACGATCCATAAGTTTTTGTTTTAAAATGATTAAAATTCAGGGTATAGCCATAGAACAATTGAAACTTAAAATACCATACCCTATTAATCAACTTTAAAAAAAATAATTGCTGAATTTGTAATTATTTGTATTCATATATTTTGTATTTTCATAGAATTCATCCATTTACATCTAAATCATGGCAAATTACACGCTCAATATCAACGGAAAAAAACAACAAATTGATGTCGATCCAACTACACCCATGCTTTGGGTATTACGTGATCATATTAAATTAGTTGGTACTAAATTTGGTTGCGGAATAGCACAATGTGGCGCTTGCACCATTCATTTAGGTGATAACGCAGTACGCTCTTGTCAATTGCCTATTTCGGCTGTTGGAGATCAAAAAATAACTACTATTGAAGGACTTTCAGAGAATGGTGATCACCCAGTGCAACAAGCATGGCTAGAAATAGATGTTCCGCAATGCGGATACTGCCAAGCAGGCCAAATTATGTCTGCAAGTGCGCTACTTAAAAGAACGCCAAACCCTACAGATGAAGAAATTGAAACTGCTATGAATGGCAATATTTGTCGTTGTGGCACTTATACGAGAATTAAGAAAGCTATAAAAACTGCTGCCAATTCAGAAAACGCCTAGCGCCAATCCAAAATAAAACATCATGACACAGATAAAAACACAATACAATCGTCGATCATTTATTAAGGTTTCTGCTGCCGCTGGTGGAGGAATGCTAATTGGATTTAGTTGGCTCAATGGGTGTAAACCAAATTCAAAAGAAATAGCAGCTGGTTTACCAGTACCTAAAGAATGGTTTGATATTAACGGATATATAAAAATTGGTGACACTGGTTTGGTAACCATCTTTTCACCGAATCCTGAAATTGGTCAAAATGTAAGAACATCTATGCCGATGATTGTGGCTGAGGAATTGGAAGTCCCTTGGGAAAATGTTGTTGTAGAACAAGCTCCCCTAAATACAGGTTTTTACCAGAATCAGTTTGCAGGCGGTAGTCTTTCCATACGTTTAAGTTGGAACGCCTTACGAATGGCTGGTGCCACCGGAAAAAGAATGTTGATGGAAGCCGCTGCTAAAGAATGGGGTTTACAAGTAGATGAAGTTACTGCTAGTGAAGGAGTAATAAAAGAAAATAATGGAACACGATCTGTTGGCTACGGAGAAATAGCTGCTAAAGCAGTAGGAATAGAAATTCCAGAAGAAGTAACACTTAAAAATGTTAACGACTTTAAACTTATTGGTACTGATGTAAAAAATGTAGATGGAAAAAAAATAGTTACAGGCCAACCACTCTTTGGTTTAGATTTTCAAAGAGAGGGCATGAAATTGGCAATGATTCAACATCCGCCTGCTTTTGGTATGCAGTTGGTTGATTTTAATGAAGATGAAATAAAAAATATGCCCGGTATTTCTGATGCATTTATTATTGATACTACTATTGCAGAACCAGGTATGTTTGATGAAGTGGGCTTTAAAAAACTCGTAGCTATTGTTGGTGACTCTACATGGCAATTAATGCAAGCCAAGAAAGCCTTAAAAGTAAATTGGGAAACTACAAGCGAACTGGAGAATTCTGAATTACACATACAACGCTTGGAAGAAGCATTAGTATCTGGAGAAGTTGAAGAAACAAGAACAGATGGCGATCCAGAAGCTGCCTTTAAAAAAGCTGCCAAAGTAATTGAACGCACCTACAGTGCGCCATTTATTGCACATAACACATTGGAACCAATGAATTTCTTTGCTAACGTAACGGACACTGCAGCAGAACTTATTGGACCAACACAAACACCAGAAGCATTAGAAGGTTCTGTTGCAAAATTATTAAACCTACCGCTAGAAAATATAACAGTAAATATGACCCGAATTGGTGGTGGGTTTGGCAGAAGACTTTATGTTCATTTTGGATTAGAAGCTGCAGCAATTTCCAAGAAAATTGGAGGTCCAGTTAAACTTATTTATTCCAGAGAAGATGATATGACTCAAGGTACTTATCGCCCAACATATCGATCAGTCTACAAGGCTGGATTAGATGAGAACAATACTCTTATTGCATTTAGTGTAAAAGGAGCAGGTTTAACAGAAGGACCAGTATTTGTTAATAGGTTTCCTGCAGGAACTGTTGATAATTACTTAGCCCAGCGAATAAAAGTAGCTACCAATATTACTACTGGCGCATGGAGAGCTCCAAGATCCAATTTTACTGCTGGAGCAGAACAAGCATTTTTAGATGAAGTGGCGGAATTAGCTGGAAAAGATCCAATAGATTTTAGATTAGAATTATTTGAACGTGCTATTAAAAATCCTGTTGGCGAAAAAAATGAATACGAAGCGGAACGTTACGCGGGTGTTTTAAAATTAGTAAAGGAAAAAGCAAATTGGGGAGAAGCTAAACAAGGTGTACACCGAGGTGTAGCGGCTTATTTTTGTCATTCTACCTACGTGGCTGAAATTTTTGACATAGTCATGAAAAATGACAAACCAGTGATAGCTAAAGTTTGGTGTGCTGCTGATTGCGGAATAGTGGTAAATAAAGATGGTGCCAAAAACATGCTCGAAGGTGGTATTATTGATGGGATTGGTCATGGAACCTATAGCCAATTAACTTTTGAAAATGGTGCGCCTAAACAAATGAATTTTGACACTTATCAATTAATTCGAAACTCGCAAGTACCAAAAGAGATCGAAGTTTTCTTTGTTGATAATGATATTGATCCCACAGGATTGGGTGAACCTGGTTTACCTCCTGCTATTGGAGCCTTAGCAAATGCTTTATATAAAGCTACAGGCCAAAGACATTACCACCAACCTTTTAACCTAGAAAAACAAATAATAGGGTAAACCTTAGTATTAGAAAATAAAAAAGCCTTTCATTTAGAGAGGCTTTTTCTATTCCAAATTTTATAGCGCTATCATAAAATTACATGAAGCACTAGGTTTTACATTTATTTATTGAACTTTAGCTATAGAGATTATTAAAAAATAGTCTTAAAAAAAATCCGTATTTTTTGCAGGATAACTCCAAAGTTAGAAGTACTTCCATCCTTTTCTAATTGCTCAATTATATCAAAAGAATATGGAATCGTTTGCCATATAGTCGGATAAAATGTTGTTTTCTTCATTGTACTAGATATTTATAATAATTAAGTGCAAAATTCAGAAACATAAACCGATTAAAACGCAAGTATATTCTCATATTTCTATGCTGAATTACCCACATCAATAATCATATCAGCAAACCTATGTTACGATATAATATTCATTTAGAATCAAGCCCATCATATCGCTTAAAGGGGGTAGTTATGGGTTATAAACTACACCATTTGGCATTATTTTCTTAATTAATCCGTAAATAAGCTGCGCTTAAATTTCATAACTAGAAAATACAAAAAAAGCCTCTCGATTTCTCGAAAGGCTTTTAAAAGTACAGGCGGAGAGACTCGAACTCTCACACCTCGCGGCACTAGATCCTAAGTCTAGCGTGTCTACCAATTCCACCACGCCTGCATTTTTCCTTTTTCCGGCCTAAAAAACGAATTTTTATTCTGTTAAAGGAGTGCAAATATAAAGCAAAAAATCAATTTAGAAATACTTACTTGAAAAAAGTTCTTTTTTGTAGTTTTATAGTGGACAAAAAACAACACATGGAGTCAATAAAAAATTACATTTCCGAGCATAAAGAACGTTTCTTAAATGAACTAATAGAATTACTTAAAATGCCTTCAGTAAGCGCCGATACTGCATTTACTCAAGATGTTTTAGACACAGCGGAAGCTGTAAAAGCATCACTTTTAAACGCAGGGTGCGATGTTGTAGAAATTTGTGAAACTGATGGATATCCGATAGTTTATGGCGAAAAAATTATAAATGCTGCACTTCCAACTATATTAGTTTACGGACATTATGATGTTCAACCGGCAGATCCTATTAATTTATGGACCTCTCCTCCGTTTGAACCTGTTATTAAAAAAACTGAAAAACATCCTGACGGAGCAATTTATGCGAGAGGTGCTTGTGATGACAAAGGTCAAATGTACATGCATGTAAAAGCTTTGGAATTTATGGTAAAAACCAATCAATTGCCTTGTAATGTAAAATTCATGATTGAAGGTGAAGAAGAGGTTGGCAGCAGTAATCTTGCTGTTTTTGTAGCGAACAATAAAGAAAAACTGGCTAACGATATTATCTTAATTTCTGATACTGGAATGATTGCCAATGATGTACCATCTATTACCACAGGCCTTCGTGGTTTGAGCTATGTAGAGGTAGAAGTAACAGGCCCAAACCGTGATTTACATTCTGGCTTATATGGTGGCGCAGTGGCCAACCCTATTAATGTACTGACTAAAATGATTGCTAGCCTTCATGATGAAAACAATCGTATAACCATTCCTGGTTTTTATGATAAAGTAGAAGAATTATCAAAAGAAGAGCGTGCTGAAATGGCAAAAGCACCATTTAGTCTTGAAAATTATAAAAACGCTTTAGCTATAGAAGATATTTATGGTGAAAAAGGGTATACCACCAATGAACGTAATTCCATAAGGCCTACACTTGATGTGAATGGTATTTGGGGTGGATACATTGGAGAAGGTGCTAAAACGGTTATTGCGAGCAAAGCCTTTGCAAAAATCTCTATGCGTTTAGTACCCAATCAAGATTGGAAAGAAATTACCGAATTATTTAAAACACACTTTGAAAGTATAGCTCCCAAAGGTGTTACTGTAGTTGTAAAGCCGCATCATGGAGGGCAAGGCTATGTAACTCCAATTAATACTATTGGGTATCAAGCTGCATCAAAAGCTTATGAAACTACTTTCGGCAAAAAACCAATTCCTCAACGTAGTGGCGGTAGTATTCCTATCGTTGCTTTATTTGAAAAAGAACTGAATAGTAAGACAATTTTAATGGGCTTTGGTTTAGATAGTGATGCTATCCATTCTCCTAATGAGCATTTTGGGGTATGGAATTATTTAAAAGGTATTGAGACCATTCCATATTTCTATAAATATTTCACGGAAATGAATTCATAAAAAATTACGACAAAAAAATCCGCTTAAAACTAAGCGGATTTTTTTTATGTCTATGGAAGTTGAGTTTAAGCTAAACTTTTTTTACATATTTAGTGATAATAACAATTTGTTGCCCATCAACCTTGCCCTCAATATATTCTGCATTTTCATGGTCTAATGAAATTCTACGAACGGCTGTTCCTTGTTTGGCAACCATACTAGAACCTTTTACTTTTAAATCTTTTACTAAAACAACACTATCACCATTTTCTAAAATTACACCGTTTATATCTCTATGAATAATTTTTTCACTTTCAGAAAGTCCTTCTCCTGTTGCTTTAGCCCAGTTTAATGCATCATCTTCTAAATACATCATATCTAGCAAATCTTTTGGCCAACCTTCTGCCTTTAGTCGAGATAACATGCGCCAAGCTATTACTTTTACACTGTCATACTCACTCCACATACTATCGTTTAAGCATCTCCAATGGTTAGGATCTGTAGCATCTGGATTTTCAATTTGATGTATACATACGTCGCAAGTCAATAAACTACCATCTATACCACCAACCGATACTGGTGGCACTTCGTACACTTTTAAATTGTTTTCTGCAGCGCATAGCTCACATTTATTTCCACTACGTTCTTTAAGCTCGTCTATTACCGTCATTACTATTTTTTAGTGCTGTAAAATTAAGATAATCTATCAAAAAACGATTAAGATTTAAACAATTCTGACTATTTTTCCTCTACACTTGTAGAATTGAAATATTTGTTCTATGTTTGTAGAGTTAATTCTAAAAACGTAGAACATGCAACTTTCAAAATCCGAAGAAGAACTAATGAATATTTTGTGGAAACAGAAAACTGCTTTTATGAAAGATTTACTAGAGGCTTATGACGACCCAAAACCAGCAACAACAACTATTGCTACGCTTTTAAAAAGAATGGCAGACAAGGGTTTTGTAGCTTATAAAAGCTTTGGAAGATCACGAGAATATTATCCATTGGTAAAAAAGAAAGATTATTTTTCTAAACACGTAAACGGATTAATAAAAAACTTTTTTAATGATAGCGCCAGTCAGTTTGCCTCTTTTTTTACACAAGAAACTGAACTTACCAAAGAAGAATTGGAAGATTTAAAAGCCTTAATAGATAGTGAACTTGAAAAAAAGAAACTATGATACTCTATATCTTAAAAACAAGCATTTGTTTTATACTGTTCTTAGGCTTCTACAAGTTGCTACTGGAAAAAGAAAATATGCATGTATTTAAGCGTTTTTATTTAATTGCTTCAATATTTTGCGCTTTCATCATTCCTGCTATAGTTTTTACAGAATATGTATACGTAGATCCAGCACCTGTGCTACAAAGTTTTACGCAAAACTTTGCCTTAACTGAATTACAAACAACGACTATCCCAGAAAAAACTAATTACCTGAACACCCTACTTTGGTCAGTTTATGGACTAGGAGTATTCTTATTTGGCTTTAAATATTTTCAAAATTTGTTTCAAATAAGAAATAGAATTTTCAAAAACCCAAAAATTAAGAAGCATCATATTATCAATGTATTACTACAAGAAAATTTAGCGCCACACACCTTTTTCAACTTTATATTTCTGAACAAACAAAAGTATGATGCACATGAAATTCCGGCTGAAGTATTGCTCCACGAACAGACCCATGCTGCACAAAAACACAGTATAGATGTGCTTTTTATTGAGTTTTTACAAGTAATCTTCTGGTTTAATCCTTTGGTGTATGCCTATAAAAAAGCAATAAAACTAAATCACGAATTTTTAGCAGATTATGCGGTAATGCAAAAAGGCATTGAACTAAAAAAATATCAAAAAATATTATTGGCATTCTCATCAAATGCCCAAACCCAAGAAATAGCATTATCAAATGCCATCAATTATTCATCAATCAAAAAACGATTTACAGTCATGAAAAAAAACACCTCAAAAAAAGCCGTTTGGCTCCGTAGTTTATTAGTGTTACCCCTTGTAGCACTCGCCCTTTATAGTTTTAGTGAAACTAAAGTTTTGGAAGTTACTCAAACATCAGACGAAAAATTAGAAAATAAAATGCTTTTAAAGGCATATTCGCAAGAGAGAAGTCATCAAAAATCAGATTCCATACGTTATTTTACAAAAGCAAATGTGCCTACTCCCAATGATTTTGAAAAATGGAAAAACGCAGCTGAATTTGCTCTATGGATTAATGGAAAACCTGTTAATAATAAAGCTTTAGAAAATTATAAAGCAGCAGATTTTGTACACTATTCTTCGAGTTTTGTTTATAATAATGCCAGAAGTGAACGATTTCCACAACCATATCAAGTTAGTTTGTACACCCAAAAAGAATTTGACAAACAGTTTACAATAAATGAAAGGGAAATAATTATTCAAGTCTATAAAAAAGAATTTTTATATATCAATAGTAAATTGATGAAGGTAAATAATTTAAAAGATTACCTATCTAAACTAAATACGGATTTAACTCAAAAAGAACGTTCTGAAAAAATAAGCGCTATCATTAAAGCACCCAAAAGTGTAATGGAAACTGCATTAAAAGTGAATACTATTTTAACAGAATATGGATGTGCAACTATAAATATTGTTGGCACAAATACCGACCAAAAGGGTGCATCGAAAACACAACTTTCGGAATATAATGCACTAGCTAAAAAGTATAATGCGCAACCTATAAATAAACGAATTATTAAAAAAATAGAGCTAGAAAAACTAGAATCTATTTATAGCGTAATGACTAGTGAGCAAAAACAACAGGCGCAGCCTTTCCCTGAATGTCCACCACCACCAGCCGCAAACCAAGATGGTGCTACTAAAGAGCAAATTTCTGAATACAACGCCATTGCCAGTAAATACAGTGATTTGAATGCTAAAACAAGTATTAAAAAATCAGAAGTAGATCGAATGACATATCTCTATAGCCTCATGACCGAAAAACAAAAAAGAGAAGTAGCGAATTTTCCAGAATTACCTCCAATGCCGGAACCACCAATGCCACCAGTCCCTCCAACTCCAATGTCTGCTTTAGACCATGTTGTTGAAATGGCTAAA
This sequence comes from Cellulophaga tyrosinoxydans, assembly GCF_900176415.1. Classification (GTDB taxonomy): domain Bacteria; phylum Bacteroidota; class Bacteroidia; order Flavobacteriales; family Flavobacteriaceae; genus Cellulophaga; species Cellulophaga tyrosinoxydans. The sequence goes on from NZ_FWXO01000001.1 coordinate 426,299, forward strand.
AAAGGAGCCACTTTTTATAGCGAAGGGGAAAAAATTAGCTCTGATGAAGCCATCAAACTTCTAAAAAATAATAAAAATTTAAATATTGATACCCGAAGCTCTAATAGTAATAAGCCAGTTGTTAGAATATCAAAAGCACCGATTGTTATAGAAAATTAGTTTTATATCATAAATCATTCTTAAAGCCTTCAATTTTGAAGGCTTTTTTTGTAACATTTGGAGTACTAATGCGTTCTATAAACACTGTTTTTAAAGGTTTAACAATCTTTTTCAAATAGAATTAGTATTTTAGACTTTCATCAATCAATAAATCAAATCATTATGTTACAACGTTTTTTTATCCTTTGCTCCGGAGCAGATTCTGATATCTTAAAAGAATGTTCTCAGGGAGAACGCAATAAATATGCAGGAATTGGTGCCACGGTATTCTTTACTGCAGTTATGGCTTTTATTGCTAGTAGCTATGCCCTTTATACTGTTTTTGACAATTTGTACACCGCCATTTTCTTTGGATTGGTTTGGGGCTTACTTATTTTTAATCTAGATCGTTTTATTGTTTCCACTATAAAAAAGAGAGAAAAATTCAGTAGCGAATTACTACAGGCTACACCACGAATAATTCTGGCTATTATCATTGCTATAGTAATTTCTAAGCCCTTAGAAATGAAAATTTTTGAAAAGGAAATTAATCAAGTGTTATTAGAACAAAAGAATGAATTAACGCTTGCCAACAAAGATCAAATTGCTTTACAGTACAATCCAACAATTGAGAATTTAAATAAAGATATTGAAGCTTTAAAATCTGAAATTGTAACGAAAGAAGCGGAAACTAATGCGCTTTACGATACCTACATTTCGGAAGCTGAAGGTACTGCTGGCACCAAACTTTTAGGCAAAGGACCTGTTTACAAAGAAAAACGCGACAAACATGATGCTGCTCTAGCAGAATTAAAAGCTTTAAAAGAAACCAATGCACAGAAGATAACTGCTATAGAAAATCAGATTACAGGATTAAATACCGAGTACACAAAATCAGTAACAGATTCACAACCTATTATAGACGGTTTTGATGGTTTAATGGCACGTATTACCGCTTTAAACAAATTACCATGGTTACCGTCATTTTTTATATTCTTATTATTCTTAGCTATTGAAACATCGCCTATCATAGCCAAACTACTTTCTCCCAAAGGATCATACGATTATAAATTAGAAGAAGAGGAAAGCGTTGTAAAATCTTGGGTGACTCAAAAGGTAAAACAACGTGAAATGGTTGTGGACACCGATGAAGCTCTTAATACTAAAATATATGCTGAAATCGCTGAAGAAGAGGCCGTATATGCTTATAAAAAACAAAAAGCAGAAGAGCTTTTAAAATTGCAAGCAGATTCTTTTCATAAACTACAAGTAAAGAATTTGTAGTGCGGGTTAATTACCCCAAACACGTTTCCAAAGTTCTGACAACAATTTTTTAGCATCTGCACCAACTCTTTGGTTTTCAATAATCTCAAGGGTTCCGTTCTCTTGTTTTAATTGATAACTAAATGCAAATTGTTTTTCTTTTGGGTCCATACTAATAAGGCCAAACCTAAGGTCGTTAAAATATAACGATCCTTTATTTACAGAAATAGTGTACCACCCTTCACAAATAGCAATAAGTCGTTTTACTTTATCATTTTCAGCTAGAAGACCTAATGCTTCGTAATTTTTTGGGTAGCTTTCAAAAGTAATTGACTTAGAATCAAAGAAAGAATAATTGGCTATTAAATAGGCATCGGCTGTTTCAATATTTGCAGTCCATAAAATAGTATTAAAAGGGCTTGGGCGTGTATCGATATCCTTATAAGCAATTTGTTGATCTGCCAGTGAAGTAGTGAAATTTTGATAAGCAACACCTTTTAAAACTAAAGTTATTGCCATATAGGCCGTACTTATAATTAATCCCCATGTGTTATAAATTCTTCTCTTTGAAGAGGTTCTTTTTTGGTTTATAGCCAGAATAAGAAAAAACAAGAAAGGAAGGGTATAAAGTGGATCTATTACAAAAATATTTTGGAAGGCTAAACGTGTTTCAAATGGCCAAAAAAGTTGTGTTCCCCAAGTAGTAAAAGAATCTAAAATTGGGTGCGTGAATAGTCCCCAAAACATTAACCATGACCACTCTTTCCAAGTCGCCTCTTTTTTAGGTAGAATTTTATATGTTAACCACCCAAATATGGGTGCAAAAATAATAGAAAATACTATGGAGTGACTAAAACCTCTATGCCACTCTATGGCAGTAATAGCATCGTTAGTTAAAAAACGAGTAAGCACATCTAAATCAGGTATCGTCCCGGCTATGGCACCAAAAAGCATTGCTTTATTGCCTACTTTTTTACCCAACACAGCTTCGCCTACCGCTGCACCAAGCACAATTTGGGTTAATGAATCCATCTATAGGTTATTAAGTGTCCCGTTTTGGGTTAAAAAAGTTCATAATTAAGACTGATTTATGTTTACCTGGCATTTCTAACTTTCTAAATACATGGTAATTTTTTAATCAACAATTTCCATCTTTTTAAGTAAAAACGAAGCGTTCATGTTTTGACATATACCGTCTTTGAATTTATAATCAAAATGTAATTCGTTATTAATTATTTCGGCATCAAAATAATGGTTTCTAACTTGCGGCAAATCATTAGCTGCCTCGCACAAACTTAAATCATGTGTAGCTATAATTCCCGTTGCTTTGGAAGAGATTAATTTTTCCACAAACTTTCTGGAACCAATAGCTTTATCGGTACTATTGGTACCTTTTAATATTTCATCTAAAACAATAAAATAGCGGTCGCTTTTAATTTCGTCGACCACAAAACGGAGTCTTTTTAATTCAGAGAAAAAATACGATTCATCATCCGTAAGGGAATCTGTTGTGCGCATACTGGTGATTAATTTTATTGGGGAATATTCCACCTCCTTAGCGCATAAGGGCAATCCAATATTCGCCATTACAATTTGCAAAGATACCGTTCTTAAAAAAGTACTTTTCCCTGCCATATTAGCCCCTGTAATGATAAAAAACTGTTCATTTTCAATCTGAATATCATTCAAGACACTCTTATCAGGGTTTAACAATGGATGTCCGGCTCCTTTCGCGTTTAAAACTGTTTGGTTTGCTGCAAGCTTAGGAAATACATAATTTGGGTGATTGTAAGTAAAATTTGCAAGACTATTATAAGCATCAAAAAAAGCAATAGTTTCGAACCAATGCTGCACTTTTTGACCATGCGCCAAAATCCAGGTTTCTATTTTATAAGATTGATAGATATCCCAAAGTAAAAATCCATTAGCAAAAAGACCAAAAAGCATGTTATTCCGCTGATCTAAAGCGCCTAGAATTCGTGAAAATTCATGTACTATTTTTGAAGTTTTTACAGCATCATTTAAGATGGTTTCTCGTTTCTCTTTTAATAAACTAGACTGGAATTCTATATTTTCTATTTCGAGTATTAATTTTTGATACTGATGAAATGTGGTCTGAATTTTACCTGTATCATTGGCGAGCTTGTTAATGTTTTTTACATAAAAACCAGTAATAACCAATCCAACAATAAATAGGGCTAACAATACAAAAATGGATAGCGGAATGACGAAATACCCAATTATCCCTAGCAGTGAAATTGATCCAAATATATAAGGAAGTATTTTCATGGTTTTTGATAAAAATGGCTTATAATTTTCCAACCATTTTAAAATAGCGTCATAAGGAGTCTCTGTTTTTACCAGTGATGCTATAGCGGAAAATTCTTGTCTCCATTCTGGTAATTCTGCTAGTTCCTTTATGGCATTCTGTTTTTCAAGGATATAGTCAATAGAATTTTCTGTAAAAATATCTGCCAATTTTTTACTGCCTTGATGCAATACTGTTCTATTTAAATATTGATAAAATGAACCCTTCCCGAATAAATCAATATCTTGACTAAAATGATGTAGTGGGTTTTTGAACTCACCACCATCAGGTAGTTTATGAAAATTTCTATCCAATACCTGAAGTTCAGTTTCGTTTATTTTAATTAAAGCCAGTAGTTTTTCTTTCTTGTAATTTATATCGGTATGGCGAGAAACTAAAAAAAGAAAAACTGCCAAACTCAACACAATAACACCTATAGTGGCGTTCATGCTTTCGTGAAGCATATATACTCCAAAAACAGCGGCAACAAACAACACTAAACGCAACATACTCGAAATAAATAATTGCGATTTTATCTTTACGAGAGCCTCTTTATACGTCTGTATTTTATGGGAATAAAAAGTATGTAACTTTTGCATTTAAAAAATTATGAAATGAAACGTAAAGATAGGTTTTCTTTTAAAAAAAAGACCAGCTTTCGCTGGTCTAATCACCTATAGTGTTCGGGGGGAACTAGCTACAAGTAAGATTTGGGGAACTTTATAAATTTTAATCGGGTTTTCTAATTCTTTTGGTAAAAGTACTACGGAAGAAAATGGTAAAACGTACCAAAGAGACCAATTCTCCTATAAGGTTCGGTCAATGGTAGAAAAGTGTAGTTAAATGGAATTGAATAGAAGCTTAATCTAGACTGGCCAACTCGTCTTTTAATTTTTTTGTCAGTTTAGAAACCACCAAGTCATAAGAATGATCTATTAATTCTAATATTAATTTAGGTGAAATCTTTTCTACAATTAGTGTATTCCAATGTACTTTACTCATATGATAGCCTGGGAGTATAGCCCCATCATGCTCCTCACGAAGTTCTATTGCTTTTTCTGGATTACATTTTAAATTTACTTGAAGCGGTAAGCGTTCTAATGAAACAAGGGCAAACATTTTTCCCATAACTTTAAAAACCAAGGTTACATCGTCAAAAGGAAAATCTTCAGTAACTCCTTTTTTTGAAATAAAATACGATCTTAAAGTTTCTATATCCATAATTATCTATGTCAATGCTGATAAATCAGTCCAAACAATTCTTTGTTTATGCACTTCTTTATCTCCAATATCGTTACCTGTAATGGTTTCGATATGCTTTCCATTTAAATGCATATAAAAATTAAAGGCACTTACATTATTCTCTAAAACCCACAAATACATACTTTTACTAGTAGCATGTTGTTGGCATGCTTCTGCAATACGTTTCATTATTTGTTTGCCAACACCTAGCCCCTTTGCTTCATTAGCAACGTGTAGATTATCCAACAGGGTACCATATTCAGAAGATTGGTCTAAAAAAGCACAACCAAAACCAACTAATATTGTGTCTTGTTCTGCTAAAATTATATATTGATTTTCTGCAGGAGTTTCTAGCCTATTTTTCCAAACTTTTAGGCGATCTTCTAATGCCAAATGATCTAAAAAATGGGCGCTAAAATCTGTTCTATAATTCTCTTGCCAGCTCTTGGCATGCAGCTCAGCAATAGCTTTATAATCTTCTTTATTTGCCGCTCTATACTGCAACATTATAAGTGCTCAATGCCTTTAGAATCGTAAACAATAACTTTAGTCCATAATTTACTGGACTCTTCAATAAATAATAAATGCGGCGCTTCTTTTTGGTAAGCCTCTTGTGCTTCTGAAGATTCAAAAGAAACAATTAAGGAATAGGTAAATGAACCATCTACAACATCACGACTTGCTTTTGGCGCCTTACCGATAAACTTAGTTTTTGCATACGCAGAATGATCAAGAAATTTGCGAAGCGATACTTCAAAAGCTTTACAATCTTCTTTGCTATCTGGGTTTTTCAACCAGAAATAAACGGTATGCGCAAAATTAGAATCAAAATTATTCATGCTTTTTTCATCTTGTCCGTAGAAAACGGAAGTACATGCTAAAAATATAAAAATTGCAATGGAGTTTTTCATTTTATTTTTCTAAAAATCGGGTTAATTTATTTTTTCGTTGTATTAATTGGTCTTTTGCTTCTATTCGTAAAGCCGAATAATCCAGCCTCCAGCCTATTGTCTCTACAATGGTTTCAATTAATAAAATTGCTTCTAAAGCTTCGTTTTTCGCTGTTTCCATTAAACCACTTTCTGGAATTTTATCACGAATATGTTGTTTTGCTTCTTGGTTTAATACTGTTAAATCATCTGGAGTAAATGCATTAAACATTCCGTTTTTTATATCGTAAAAATCCAATTCAGGTTCTATAGATAATATTTCAGGTTCTGGAAAACTGGACAGTATAATTCTCTTATTTTCAGTATCAGCATTAAGAATTAGCTTTTTTAAATCGTAACCTATTTGTGCTTTTGCGTTGATCACAATCAATGCCTTTTTTTTACTGGTCACCAAACTTAAAAAACGTTCTTTGGTATTTTCATACCTATAAATTTCGGCAAAATCTCCCTCAACGGCAATAAGCTTACAAACACTCTTTATTTTTTCTAACAATACGTGCGATTGCACCTCAGTAAGTTCTTTACTCCTCTTTTTTCTAAAAAAATTATATACCCAATAGGTAGCAATTGCTCCTAAAATTAACCCTAGTAAAGTATCAAAAATATTATCCATTCTTATTTGCCAATTTCACCTAAATGAGTGAATTTAAATCCTTTCTCATACTTTAACCCATACCCTAAAAACCGATCAAAAGCTGCATGAGAAAATACGATTACCCCAATTAATTGACACAAAGGTATTGAAAGATAAACACCTAATAAGTATATTAGTATCGCTATTGCTCTATGATGAAATAGGTTGTAAGTAATTGCCCCTATTTTAGCATTAAATAAATAACCAAACATTCCAATATCGGGAGTTAACAACAAGGCCACAAACCACCACCAATCATAGTTGAGCAAACTAAATAGATATATTCCTAAAAGTAATAAGAATAGCTCTTCTAACTTTAAAACAACATTCATTCTTCTATTATTTTATATAAAACCGGTCTACTGGGGCTTGCATCATTCTCGAATGGAGCTACCTGCAAATTTAAAAGATACGATCCATCTTTTATGGCATTGTCTACAAATATAAATTCGGTAATGGTAGCGTGTTTTCTAATAGAACCATTAGTATTCCAGAATGCATTGTGAGCCAATAATTCTCCATTATCGTGTTCTTTATCTACAGAAGGCAAATCTATTAGCAAATGTATAATACCTAATTCTACAAGGTATCTAGCCGCTTCTTCTAAAATATAGGGCGGATTGGAATTGGAATATTGTTTGTTAAGCTTTTCCCTTAAATTAGGCATGGTACGTATCACAATTGCCTCAGCCTTACTATTACGTATGGCGTATTGCAATTGCTTTTTAGAAATGACAAAATCTCCCTTTTGTTTTTCTGGAGCGATGGTAATTACCTCAGCTAAAAAAAAGTATTTTTTTAAATTTTGATTTACAGAATGGAATTCTTCGGTAATATGCCCAACACACTCTGTATGCGTACCATGCGCATGCGGATTAAACCAAATATCATTAAAATTTGTTGATGCGCCTTCGGTTACTTTACCTACAAAATCGCCTTCTCTATGCGCTTCTATTCTGGGTTGCTCAATATACCAAGCATTTACATTTGAAACGTCGCCAGTTAAAGGAATAGAAATATCTAAAGGCGCTGATAAATCTACCGAATAGATTTCTTTTTTATGTTTTATAGTAGCTTTCAAAATGGTAATGTTTAGTTATGACAAGTTAATCATAAATAAATTAGAGGCAATTCCATCCGCTAAAAATTTACCTTTTTTTGAGGTGTAAAGTGTATTTTTCTCCATAAGCAAAAGCTCCTCTTTTACATACTTTTGAGCATTTTGCAATAGATAGTTTAAATATCTAGTTCCGAATTCCTCTTCAATTCTAGTTAAAGAAACGCCCCAAATAGTGCGTAAACCCGTCATTACATACTCGTTATATTTATCGGTTTGAGAAAGCATTTCTTTTTCTAAAGGCAATTCATTTTTTTCAATTGCTTTTAAATACTTAGCGTTATTATTAATATTCCAAGCTCTGTTGTTACCATCATAAGAATGCGCAGACGGACCAATGCCAATGTATTTTTTACCCAACCAATAAGCCGTATTATTTTTAGAAAAATAATTAGGTTTCCCGAAATTAGAAATCTCGTAATTCACAAATCCATTTTCTTCCATTTTCTGCACCAGAATATTAAAATGATCTTGAGCAACTTGATCGTCTACAGGTTTAATTAATCCTTTTTTTATAAAACTTGCCAATGCAGTTTTTGGCTCCACCGTAAGTGCATAACTAGAAATATGTGGTACTCCAAAAGATAGTGCTTTATCAATATTTTGCTCCCACCGTTCATTACTCATATCTGGCATTCCGTAGATTAAATCTATTGATATATTATCAAAAAACTGAATTGCTTTCGCAATTGAATTATCTGCCTCTTTTGCCGAATGAGCACGATTCATTAGTTTTAAATCTTCTTCAAAAAAAGACTGAATACCTATACTTAATCTGTTTATTTTACTATTGGATAGTTCTTCAATTTTTTGGTCAGATAAATCGTCAGGATTTGCTTCCAGTGTTATTTCTGGATTCTCAACAACTTTATAATTTTGATAAACCGCAGCTATAATTTCATTTATTTCATGAGAAGATAATACAGAAGGCGTTCCGCCACCAAAGTAAATTGTTGCTACTATTTCATCTCTAAATTCTGATTTGCGTAGAACAAGTTCTTTTTTTAAGGCACTAACCATCGCTTCTTTTTTTTCCATACTGGTAGAAAAATGAAAATCGCAATAATGACATGCTTGTTTGCAAAAAGGAATATGGATGTAGATGCCGGCCATAATTTAGTGTTCAGTAATTAGTATCAGTCGGCAGTTATACCGAACCAAATTTACTTGGATTATTGATCATATAATTTATCAACCTTCCTATTTCTTCACAATTTTCAGCTAGTTCACTATAAGTTTCTTGATCAATATATTGACACGCTAGAGAAAATTCTAACCATGTTTGAGTTTCAGAATTCTCCGCATCACTATCCGTTAATTTACTAATAAAGTTTTTAGGGTAGATTCGTTTACGATAAGCCTCAGCTATATTTGAACTCACACTTCTAGAAGATCTCCTAATTTGATCTGTTAATGAGTACATTTCTTCCTTGGGATAGGATTTGGTAATTGCAAATATCTTCATTGCTAAAGCAAATGATTTCTTATAAGCCAATAGTTCTTGGAATTTCATAACTGATATTTTGTGCCAACTGTAACTGGCTACTTTTTTACTCTTTTTTCATTCTGTTTTACAAAGGCATCCCAACCTGTATAACTTTTACCAACTTCTATTCTGCCCTCATTATAAAAATGACATACCGCAGCTGCTAGTCCGTCTGTGCTGTCCAAGTTTTTAGGTAATGTTTTTAAGCCTAACATACCCTGTAGCATTTTAGCCACTTGCTCTTTACTAGCATTTCCGTTACCTGTAATAGCCATCTTAATTTTTTTCGGCAAGTACTCTGTAATTGGTATTTGTCGTGATAATCCCGCAGCCATGGCTACCCCTTGTGCGCGACCTAGTTTTAACATAGATTGTACATTCTTGCCAAAAAAAGGCGCTTCAATGGCAATTTCGTCTGGATGATAGGTGTCTATCAACTCAATAGTACGCTCAAAAATTAGTTTAAGCTTTACATATGGATCAGTATACTTGCTCAAAAGCAATTCGTTCATTTGAATAAACTCCATTTTTTTATTCACCACCTTTATTAAGCCGAAGCCCATAATAGTGGTTCCAGGATCAATACCTAAAATTATCTTTTCGTTTGCCAAAGGTTTTTTATTTGGTGTTCAATACTATAGGAATTCTAAACTTTGCTTTTACAGGAATTCCGCGTTTTAATGCAGGTGTTGCGCGTGGTAAGGTGGTTAAACATCTAGTTATTATAGCATCAAACTCCGGTATTTGTTCATCTACAATAGCGTTATTTTCAATATCTAAAACCGATATTTTCCCTTTCTTATCCATTAAAAAATCTACGTAAAGGGTATCTACAAATTCTTCTTTTAAAATAAATTCGAAGCCCTGTAATGATTCTGAAAAATGACTCAGTAAGGTATCTTCGAAACACTTCCTATTTTCTTCCTTAGAATTGGTTTCGTCACAATTTTCAAAAAGTGGAAACTGATCCACATCGTTAAAATTAATATGCTGCATTTCGCGTGTGACCAATTCTTGCGTTTTCACTTCTTTTGAAGTAAACAAATCGCAGGAAACCACTAAAAAAAATCCGCAAAAAAGGAATAGTGTACGCATGTGCGTTTAAATCTTTGCGGAAAATTACGATTTTTTGAGGTATTTAATTACTCGCAAAGTGTATTTCCTCTTTGAGTTCTGATATTCTACGTTTAGCATAATCCGTAAAGTAATCTCTTTTACCTCCATAATTATCTACAAGCTGCTCGTAGTAACTTAGTTTTACCTTAGGATCTTCGTAATACTGATCCGCAATAAAACAAATTTGGTAATAATAAATTACATTAGAAGTGTCTTCTTCATGTGCTAATTTATAATACTTTATAGCTGTTCTAAAGTCCTTTTGCTCACTAGCAATCCGCCCTAAAGCTTGGTATTCTTTATCAAGAACTACTTGTTGTACGTCAATAGATTTATTAATATAAACTTTGGCACTATCTAGTTGTTTATCTTCCCAAAAAACCTTGCCTATACTGAATAAAACACGTGGATTTTCTTCATCAATAACAAGTGATCTATTGTAGTTTTCTATTCCTTTTGCATATTGATTTGTACTAAAATACGCATTACCTAAGCGTTCAAAAATGTAAAATTTAGTAGTTTCTCCTAATGCAACCATCTTTTCAAATAAAGGAATTGCTGCTTTAAATTCATCGTTGTTATACAATGCCAATGCTTTTAAATTAATAATGGACACATCATTCTCATAAAAGCTTAAACCTAAATCTGCATATTTCACCACAGAATCTCGTTCTTGTTCAGCAACATAATATTTTGCTACTTGATAAATACTGCGCAGATGCGTACTATCTACCGCAATGGCTTTTTTAAACCATGTAATACTTTTAGAAATGGAATCTAAATCATTGAATGCATTACCCAAATAATAAAAGTATTCAGGGTTGCTGGGGTTTTCCGCACTCAGATCTTCAAAAATACGTTTAGATTTTTCCGCCTTCTTTGTTTTATCATATAATTTCCCCAATTCAAATTTGGGAATTTGACCTTTAGGATCTTGCTTTATAAGGGCCTCATATTGTAAAATTGCTTTATCATAATTACGTATAGCATTATAAGTTCTGGCAATCTGCAATTTAGCATTTGGTGTATTTACTTTAGCATACTCATTAATTGCTTTGGTATAGTCTCCAACGGTATAAAGGCTGTCAGCCATAGCCAAAGCCGAAGTCTGAGCTTCGGCTTTTAGCACGACTAAATAAAAAAATAATAGCATTAGATTTTTCAAAGACCTACTAATTTTTAGATTCAGCTATGCTGTTTCCTATTACTGTTCTTAGTGCATTAATCTCGTTATCCAAGTTCTGAATTATTGAGTTTGAAGGTTTTGATGTTTTCAACAAACGCCCTCGTTCTTTCAATAAAGTATTTAATTTATCGATGGCTATGCTTTCATTTGGGTAGTTGCTTATTAAACTTTCAGGGATCAAATCAAGTTCCTTTTCACTTTGTAATTTAAACGTTACAGGCACTGAAAAAGGCACATTTACTTCTTTTCCCCTTTGTATTCCCGGTTTCATGTTTGGCAATAACAAAAGAATACGTTTCGTTTCTTCCTCTAACAATTTACTTGGCCCTCTTAATCTAATATCATTTATAACGCCATCCTTACCAATAACAAACATGGTATTTACTTTCCCCTGTATACCCAAATCTTGGGCTTCTTGCGGATACCTAAAGTTTTTACTAATGTGCTTATATATACTTTCTTGGAAGCAGGCTCGTTTGTCACTTGCATTTTCGCAGCCAGGGTAAATGGGTGCTTCTTCTACTGTGGAAAAAGGAATCCCCAATTTATCATCCAACACTATTTTTTCATCAATTACCTGCAATTTGCTCTCCATTTTAAAAGTAATGGGAATTGAAAATGGCACACGAACATTTTTGCCTCGTTGTTTTCCTGCTGTCATTTTTGGTAACAGAGAAATAATTCTGGCCGCCTCTTTTTCTAATATTTCACTAGGACCTCGCATTTTTAAATTTCCAATGTTACCCCTTTCATCTATTACAAACATTAAATTTACTTTCCCTTGAATACCCTTATCTTGAGCCTCTTGCGGATATCTAAAGTTTTTACTAATGTGTTTGTAAATACTTTCTTGAAAACAGGCTCGCTTATCACTAGCATTTTCACAACCCGGAAATACTGGAACTTCATCAATTACGGAAAATGGAACATCTATCATTCCCTCAATTTCGGAAACCACTACTTCATCATTGGGCACCGTTTTACCACCAATAATAGTTTTCATTTTACCATCGGTTATAACTAGAGTATCATAGGTGTCAGAATTTAGTATTTCATCTAGCAACTCCTGCTGTTTAGATTTTTCTTCAGTTGTCATATTTTGTACATCTACCACACGATAAGTAATAGTATTTCCATTTCTAGTAATGGTTTCTTGTACTTCTTTAACTTCGTATTCTTCAACCCTAACAAACTTTTTTTGATAAATATTGAAAGAATAAACTCCATCTGTAAGTACTATACTTTCAAGCTTATGATTTTTTGAAATATCATCTATGATGCCATTAAATTCGCGAATTTCATCACCTGTAAGGTCTTTTACATCTTTTACTTTTACAAGGGTATACTTTTCAGGATAATCGTTTTCTGATTCCATTAAAATAACATCGTGACTATACGCTGAAATAGAGATTTTTAAATTGTCATCGAGAATTAAGAAAGCTTGTCTATATTTTATATACTCATTATATCTTTGAGTAGATGGGGCAATGGTTTTTACAATCAAATTTTCAACTTTCTCACCTGCTTCTTTCATTTTTTCTATCAATGAATCGTAATATATTTTTGAGTATAATTCCGACTTAAAAAAGTGCTCCTTAGTCATTATGGAGTCTAACTCACTTTTTTTAGTCATCATATAATAATTCGTATAGGCTGTAATTACAGACCCAAATTCAAAAACCTCTTGATCTATTTCTGCTTGTATTTTCTTAATCAAGGCTGCATCATCTTCATCTTGTACGATATCGATGGCATCAAGAGAACTCTCGGGCGCCGCAGAGGTGTAAATTAACATTCCAAGCACTAATGGCACTAAGACCAAATACTTTAATTGAAATATTTTTTTTGATTTTGATTTTTGTAACATGACGATTCGTTTTTTGATTAATGAAGTTTTAAAAAATGGATTGATGAAGGAGATGTGTTGTGTTTGAAATACTTGCGATAGCAATAATTGGTATTGCTCTTTTTTATGCGTTTTTGCCACTTGGGCATCTGCTATAAACTCGTGCAATTCAGAAATTCGGTTTTGATAAATGTAAACCAACGGATTAAACCAGTTTGCAATTCGGAGCAATTCAAAAAATACTAAATCATAAGAATGACCTTGTTTAATATGTACCAACTCATGCTGAATGATGCTTTCATGCTCTTTTGAAATAACTTTATCGCCTAAGAAAATAGATTTAAAAAATGAAAATGCTACTTCACTATTTTGAATGATTACCCTAGTGAAATGCGGTAAATAACGCACTTCTCCTTTCTGTTTTAATTGTTGAATTTGATAGAGTTTATATAAAAAAATCATTAAAGCCAATGCCATACCTCCGAATAGCACAACTGATTTCCATGGCAACTCAAAACTTTCCGCCACTGGGGCTGTAAGCACAACCTCAGTAGCATTGGTATTCCACAAATATTCCGGATAAACAACAACCGCTTTGGGAACATTTGTTTTCAACGCTTCAATCTTAATCCACGGCAATACCATCGATAAAATATAAGTGCCAATTAAATACACGCGATTCCACTGAAAAAAGGTTTCTCGTTTTAAGAAAAAATCATAAATGATTAAAAACAGTAACTGAAACCCAATACATTCTAAGGCATATTGTATCATTTTTCTTCTTTTTTAATTTCTTTTAAAATAGCTTCTAACTCCGAAAGATTCATATCGTTCTTTTTCATAAAAAACGATACCATACTTTTAAACGAGCCTTGAAAATAACCATCTACCAGTTTATTTATGGACTGATTGCTGTAATCTGCTTTTTTAAGTATTGGAAAGTACAAGTAGCCTTTCCCTTCTTGTTCGTGATCCACAAAACCTTTGCTTTCTAATATGCGAACAATTGTAGAAACTGTATTGTATGCTGGTTTTGGCTCAGGTAATTCCTCAATTATCGACGCAACATTACATTTCTCTAATTGCCATAACACTTGCATGACCTCTTCTTCTGCTTTTGTCAACTGCTTCATAAATAATTATATTTTCATTTCATTTCCTTGTTGTAGAAAATCTAAATGATTCATATTTCAACAACTTTCAACTAACTCTTTAGTTCAAATATAACTAAATATTTAGTTTAAACTAATTTTTTAGTTGAATAAATTCTTATCCTGACAAAAACATTTAAAATAGTTGTAACAAAATCATACTATCTTCGTCCTATTACAAAACATTTTTAAATGGATATAGCGTTAGTAATTTTAGGCTTTATATTTATGCTTATTGGTATACTTGGTAGTTTTTTGCCCGTATTGCCAGGGCCTCCTATTAGCTGGATTGGACTATTATTGCTTTTTATAACAAGTGTAATTCCAATGGATTGGTGGTTTCTAGGCACTACACTAGTCATTGCGCTAATAGTTTTAGCTATGGACTACATTATTCCTGCCATGGGAACTAAAAAATTTGGTGGTAGCAAAGCTGGAATGATAGGTACTACGCTTGGACTTCTAGTAGCGCTAATTTTTCCAATACTAGGAATATTTGGTATTATAATCTGGCCTTTTGTTGGTGCTTTTATTGGCGAAATATTAAATAAGGCAGATAAAAAAACCGCTTTAAAAGCGGCTTTTGGTTCTTTCCTTGGTTTTTTAACTGGCACCTTTTTAAAATTTATGGTCACCATTATTTATTTAGGCCTGTTTATAGCCAAAACTTGGGAATATAAATCTGCACTTTTTAGTTTTTAAAAGTCTACAACCAAACCGTTTTATTTTCAATTGGCGTTCTTGCTGAATCTGGAATTTCACCATCATAATGTCCCATATAGAAAAATCCTAAACAAGCTTCGTTTTCGTTCATGTCGAAAAATTCGCCCATGTGTTTTATTAAACCTGGGGAACTCCAATACGCTCCAATTCCTAATTCTGTACAAGCAAGCCACATATTCTGTACAGCCATGGCTACGGCAGCAATTTCTTCCCATTCAGGAACACTTTTCATAGGGTCTCGTTGCATGCAAATTGCAATAACAGCACCTGCTAACTTCGGATTTTCAATAAGCTTTTTTGCTTTAAACTCCTTAGGGCTAGGATCGGTTTCTAAGTACTTTAAAGATAAGAATAACCCTAATTTTTCCTGAATTTCGCCTTGCATCACTCTAAACCGCCAAGGCTCGGTTTTTTTATGTGTTGGCGCCCAATTTGCCGCTTCCAACACTTTTTCAATATCCGTTTTTGCAATTGATTTACCATTATATTGCACTGGAAAAACCGAACGTCTATTTCTTATTACATCAAAAATCATACGTAGTATTTTTATAGAAAGGTAAAGTTAAGTGTCTTAAATTAAACGCTTGCACTTGTTAACACTAAATTTAGACAATGTTTTATTGTTGGATTTCTATTGTCTTTTTTCCATATAACAGACAACTCCGCGCGTTGTTTAATATTCTGTAGCTTAATAAATTTTACGCCCATTTTAAATCCATATTGAAGTGACGTTGGAACAATAGCAATACCTAATTTATTTTCTACCAGTTTAAAAATGGTCTGTGCATGAACCGATTTATGGGAAACTTTAGGTGTAAATCCCGCATCTTCGCAAATACTCATAACAGTATCAAAATACAAGGGACTATAATCTTGAGAGAATAAAATAAAATCTTCTCCAGCTAATTGACTTATATTTTCAAAATTATCATTGGTAATGGTATGGTCTTTTGGCAAGACTAATGAAAATGTATCCTTGAAAACGGTTTTAATTCCTAACTCTTCTGGAACCCTTGCTAAACGAACAAAGCCAATATCTAACTTATCTTTAAGAATTGCATTTACTTGGGCATTATTAGAAAGTTCGTCTAACGATGTTTTTATTTGCGGATATTTATCTCGTAATTTCAACAATAAATTAGGAACAACGGTTTGCATGGCGGAACCTAAAAAACCAATCCGTATTTCACCAAAATCACCATCTGCGACCAGTTTCAGCTGTTTTTTGGTTACCTCTAAATGATTGATAATAAATTCTACTTCTGACTTTAAAAATGCCCCAGCAGGGGTTAATGCTACCTTTTTCTTATTTCTAATAAACAAAGGTGTTTCTAAAATTTCCTCCATTTGTTTTATTTGTCTGCTTAAACCAGGCTGAGAAATAAATAGCTTTTCAGCGGCTTTTCGGTAATGAAGTTCATCGGCCACAGCCAAGAAATAATGAAAATGTCGCAATTCCAGTTGATAACTCACAGTTATTATATATTGATAAAATTGATATTGGTAATTATCAAAGTTAATGAATAACTTTAGTATTCTAAAAAAACAGAAATGGGTTCAACTTTAAAATCTTTCAAATTCGGTGAAGATTGGCTTACTGCTAGCATTACGCTTTCTATAGCAAAAGGAAAAACAAAAGCAGAATTATCTATTGCGACAAGAAAAAAGGTAAATGACAGTGCTAAAATTGTCGCCAACATTGTTGAAAAAGGTAAAGCGGTCTATGGAATTAATACCGGTTTTGGGCCACTTTGTACTACTAAAATATCGAAAGAAGAAACTAAAATTTTACAAACCAATATTCTTAAAAGTCATAGTGTTGGCGTAGGAAAACCAATTGATACCGAAATTGCTAAATTGATGTTGATTTTAAAATTGCAATCCTTAGCAAAAGGCTATTCTGGTATATCTGAATCTACCTTAAACCGTATTTTGTGGCATATAGAAAATGATGCAATTCCTGTTGTACCCTCACAAGGCTCGGTTGGTGCTTCTGGAGATTTAGCACCTCTTTCACATTTATTTCTTCCTTTAATCGGATTAGGAAAAGTGCATTACAAAAGCAATGATATTGAAACCAAGGAACTTTTTAGACAAACAGGACTCACAAGTGTTGAACTTGGGCCAAAAGAGGGTTTAGCATTGATTAATGGCACACAATTTATTGCTGCACATGCCGTAAAAGTAATAGAGAAACTTCATAGTTGTTTATCACAAGCTGATATTATTGGCGCTATGATGGTAGAAGGATTACAAGGTTCTGTAAAGCCATTTTTTAATGAACTCCATGCGCTTAGACCCTTTAAAGGGAATATTCATGTGGCCAAACGCATTAAAAGACTGCTAAAAGGTTCAGAAATTATGGAAGATCATATAGATTGTGATCGAGTTCAAGATCCGTACTCACTGCGTTGTATGCCACAAGTTCATGGTGCATCTCGGAACGCATGGTTGCATTTAAAAGAGTTGGTAGAAATTGAATTGAATTCTGTTACCGATAACCCCATAATAATCGATGAAGAATTAACTATAAGTGGTGGTAATTTTCACGGACAACCTTTAGCTATGGCATTGGATTATGCCTGTTTAGCGGCATCGGAAATTGGAAATATTTCGGACCGGAGAATTTACCTTGCCTTAGAAGGTAATAGCCCTGGCGTACCTAAATTATTAATGAAAGAAACAGGAATTAACTCAGGCTACATGATTCTTCAATATACAACAGCAGCTTTGGCTAGTGAAAATAAGGGACTTTGTTTCCCATCGAGCGCAGATAGTATACCTACATCATTAGGACAAGAAGATCATGTGAGTATGGGTTCTATTGGTGGAAGAAAAGCATTGCAAGTAATAGAAAATGTAGAGAAAATTCTAGCCATAGAATTATTAACTGCTGCACAAGCCTTTGAGTTTAGAAAGCCCATGAAATCTGGAATATTTTTAGAAGAGATTCATAAAGCTATTCGTGAAAAAGTTGCTTTTGCAGCTAAAGACCGGGTATTTGCCGACGATATTGAAAAAGGCATTGAAATGATAAAAGATCAGACCATCATTAAGGTAATTGAAAAAGTGAGTCAAACTGAAGGCGTTTCCTTAAAGACAAAATTTTCTGATGAATTTGAAGTATATTAAGAACATGAAAGCATTAAAACTTATAGGTCCGTTTAAACAATTAGTTACCATGGCAAATTTGCCATTAAAAGGCGCACTTACTGACGACCAATTAACCATTATCGAAGACGCAGGCATACTTATAGAAAATGAACAAATAAAAGAAATTGGCTTATTTACTGTGATGCTCTCTGAAGCTAAACAAACTGAAATTGAAGTCATAGCACTTCAAGGCAATCATGTTTGTTTACCTGGCTTTATAGATTCGCACACACATATATGTTTTGGTGGCACAAGAGCTAAAGATTATGCCATGCGCAATGCTGGAAAAACTTATTTAGAAATTGCAAAAGCTGGTGGTGGTATTTGGGATACCGTAACACAAACACGAAAAGCTGCTTCGGAAGAATTAATAAAAAAAACGCTTAAAAGAACAAAGCAACATCTTAAAAATGGTGTCACCACAATTGAAGTAAAAAGTGGTTATGGGCTATCTGTAGAAGAGGAATTAAAAATGCTTCGTGCTATTAAAAATGCAAATTCTCAAACTCCTTTAGATTTAATTCCGACTTGTTTAGCCGCGCATATGAAACCTAAGGATTTTTCAGGTAGTAATGCTGAATATCTGAACGAAATTAGCACTACTCTTTTTCCCATTTTAAAAGAAGAAAAACTTACTAACCGCATGGATGCTTTTATTGAAGAAAGTGCTTTTTCGAAAGAAGATATCAGACCTTATTTTAAGAAAGCCAAAGAAATAGGTTTTGATATTACCGTTCATGCAGATCAGTTTTCAACAGATGGTAGTGCTATAGCTGTAGAATTTGAAGCTATAAGTGCTGATCATTTGGAAGCATCAACCAAAAATGAAATTGAATTACTAGCTAAAAGTAATGTCATTGCAACTGCGCTTCCCGGGGCATCCTTAGGGTTGGGCTGCAATTTTACTCCAGCTCGTAAATTATTGGATGCAGGTTGTGCCTTAGCCATTGCTAGCGATCATAATCCGGGTTCCGCGCCAATGGGCGATTTACTTACTCAGGCTGCTATTTTGCAAACTTTTGAAAAGCTATCCAATGCCGAAGTTCTGGCAGGTATAACCTTTCGTGCTGCAGCCGCTTTAAATTTAAATGATAGAGGCCAATTAAAAGAAGGACTTTTAGCTGATTTTGCCTTATTTCATACCGACAATTATAACGAAATTCTATACCATCAAGGTGCTTTTAAACCTTGTATGGTTTTTAAAAATGGCGCACTAGTATACGACAAACATCAAACAAATTAGCATGACATTCAAAGAACAAATACTTCAAGGCATTCCAACTAAATTGCCTTCTCAAAAAGAATATTCCACCACGATTAGTCATGCTCCTAAACGAAAAAACCTTCTGTCTTTAAAAGAAAAAAAACTAGCCATTAAAAATGCTTTGCGTTATTTCCCTAAAGATTGGCATGCTGAGTTATCGCAAGAATTTGCTTTTGAACTAACTACCTATGGTAGAATATACATGCACCGATTTAAGCCTGATTACCAAATGTATGCGCGACCCATACATGAGTATCCATACCAAACAATCCAGGCCGCAGGTATCATGCTAATGATTCAGAACAATTTAGATCCCGCAGTTGCGCAACATCCAGAGGAATTAATTACCTATGGTGGTAATGGCGCTGTTTTCCAGAATTGGGCACA
This sequence comes from Cellulophaga tyrosinoxydans, assembly GCF_900176415.1. Classification (GTDB taxonomy): domain Bacteria; phylum Bacteroidota; class Bacteroidia; order Flavobacteriales; family Flavobacteriaceae; genus Cellulophaga; species Cellulophaga tyrosinoxydans. The sequence goes on from NZ_FWXO01000001.1 coordinate 446,263, forward strand.
GTATCTTTTAACCATGCAGTATTTGGCAACCATGAATAATGAACAAACGCTTCATGTGTATTCTGGTCATCCTATGGGCTTATTTCCGTCATCCATTGAAGCGCCTCGAGTTGTAGTGACGAACGGAATGATGATTCCGAATTACTCCAAACCTGATGATTGGGAAAAATACAACGCTTTAGGCGTAACACAATACGGACAAATGACTGCCGGCTCTTATATGTATATTGGACCACAAGGCATTGTTCATGGCACCACGATTACGGTAAAGAATGCCTTTAGAAAAGTATTAAAACCTGACGAAAATCCATCAGGAAAAATATTCTTAACTGCCGGATTAGGTGGTATGAGTGGTGCACAACCAAAAGCTGGAAATATTGCAGGTTGTATTACCATTTGCGCCGAAGTAAATGCTGCTGCTGCAATAAAAAGACATGAACAAGGTTGGGTAGATGTATTGGTAACTAATTTAAATGATTTAGTTACTAGAACTAAAAAAGCACAAGCGGAAAAAGAAGTCGTATCCATCGCTTTTATTGGTAATATTGTTGATGTTTGGGAGCGTTTTTACGATGAAGACCTATTTATTCATCTGGGTTCTGACCAAACATCATTACACAACCCTTGGGCAGGCGGTTATTATCCTGTTGATTTATCGTTTGAAGAGGCAAATGAACTAATGGTTGCTAATCCTGAATTATTTAAGGAGAAAGTCCAGATTTCTTTACGAAGACAAATCGCTGCAATTAACAAACATACCCAAAAAGGCACTTACTTTTTTGACTATGGAAATGCTTTTTTATTGGAAGCTTCAAGAGCTGGAGCTGCGGTAATGGCTAAAAATGGTATCGACTTTAGGTATCCATCATATGTTCAAGATATTCTTGGCCCTATGTGTTTTGATTATGGTTTTGGTCCGTTTAGATGGGTTTGTACTTCTGGCAACCCCTCCGATTTACACAAAACAGATGCCATAGCACAACGTGTTTTAGAAGAAATAAAGAGCACCGCACCGGCTGAAATTCAGCAGCAGATGCAAGACAACATTACTTGGATAAAAGAGGCTGAGAAAAACAAATTGGTAGTTGGGTCTCAAGCTCGAATTTTATATGCCGATGCTGAAGGGAGAGCCAAAATTGCGGATGCATTTAATACCGCAATTTCCAATGGAGAAATTTCTGCTCCAGTGGTTTTAGGTAGAGATCACCATGATGTAAGTGGTACTGATTCTCCGTTTAGAGAAACTAGTAACATCTATGATGGTAGTAAATTCACTGCTGATATGGCCATCCACAATGTCATTGGAGACAGTTTTAGAGGCGCCACTTGGGTTTCTATCCATAATGGTGGTGGTGTAGGTTGGGGAGAAGTAATTAATGGCGGTTTTGGAATGGTCTTAGACGGTACAAAAGAAGCTTCAAAACGACTCAAAAGCATGCTTTTTTACGATGTAAATAATGGCATATCAAGAAGAAGTTGGGCTAGAAATAAAGAAGCGATTTTTGCTATTCAACGAGAAATGGATAGAAATCCTGAATTAAAAATAACTTTGCCTAACTTAGTTGATGATAAAATGTTAGTGAACTTATTTAGTGATGATGTTGGACTATAAAATTACTGCAAAAGACCTATGGACAGGCAGAAAATCTGATCAGGAACTTTATTTACATGAAAAAGTACAGTGTGTTTCTTTGGTTGAATTCGAATTTAATAAAGATTTAAAAATTATTGCCCTTTTAGGGTATGCTTGCGACGAAGGTGTTAAAAGAAATCAAGGTAGAATTGGCGCAGAACATGGCCCAGATGCAATACGAAAATCGTTGGGTAAATTCCCAAATCATTTAGCCAATGACACCCAATTTTTAGACTGCGGAACGATCACATGTCTCAATGCAGATTTAGAATCCACGCAAACAAACCTAACCAATACCATTGAATTATTACTCTCTCAAAATACCTTTCCGATTGTAATTGGAGGTGGTCATGATATTGCCTACGGACATTTTAAGGGCATTAAAAAGCATCTTGGTAATAAGAAAATAGGCATTATTAATTTTGATGCTCATTTTGATTTACGACAGAATACTTCGGGTAATAACTCTGGAACTCCTTTCAACCAAATAGCACAAGATTGCGAAACCGAAAACGCAGCGTTTAATTATTTATGTTTAGGCATTCGGAACGATGCCAACGACAAGGTACTTTTTGAAACAGCAGATTCGTTAAATGTAAAATACCTAGAAACGGAGCATTTTAATATGCATTACCTTGAACATGTTCAGCTAATACTAATGCAGTTTATTGAAGATGTAGATTACATTTATACTACTATAGATTTAGATGGATTTTCATCTGCCTACGCCCCAGGTGTAAGCGCGCCATCACCTATGGGTTTTTCGCCCAACATTGTTTTAGAGTGTTTAAAAGTGATCATCGACAGTAAAAAACTAATTAGCCTAGACCTTGCTGAAATGAATCCAACCTATGATATTGATGGGCAAACTGCTAAATTAGCTGCATCATTAGTGCATTTTGTAATGCATATGGTTTAACTCTACTCTAACCAAGATTTATAATATTTACCATCGTCAATATCTAACGCTGCTTGTGTTAGTTTTAGTGGTTTAAACGTATCAATCATAACCGCTAATTCTTCGGTTTTAGATTTTCCGATACTTGCTTCATAAGTTCCTGGGTGTGGCCCATGCGGAATACCTGCTGGATGTAAAGAAATAAAACCTTCTTCTACATTTTTTCTACTCATAAAATCGCCATCTACGTAATACAACACCTCATCAGAATCTATATTCGAATGGTTATAAGGTGCAGGAATGGATTGCGGATGGTAATCATATAATCGCGGCACAAAAGAACATACTACAAAAGCACTAGTTTCAAAAGTTTGGTGTACTGGTGGCGGTTGATGCACTCTCCCTGTTATGGGCTCGAAATTATGAATAGAAAATCCGTAAGGGAAATTATATCCATCCCAACCTACAATATCAAATGGGTGTGTAGCATAAGTTAAATGATGTAATTGTCCTTGCTTTTTAAGCTTCATTAAAAACTCCCCTTTTTCATCATGAGTTTGTAAGTTTTCTGGCAGTTTAAAATCGCGCTCACAAAATGGTGAGTGCTCTAAATGTTGCCCAAACCAATTGCGGTATCTTTTTGGGGTGTATATTGGATGATAGCTTTCGGTAATTAAAAGTCGGTTTACTTCGGTATCAAAATGTATTTGATAAATCATTCCACGCGGAATCACCAAATAATCTCCATACTCAAACGGAATCTCTCCCAACATGGTTTTTAAGGTTCCTGTGCCTTTGTGAATAAACAACAATTCATCAGCATCGGTATTTTTATAAAAATAAGATGTCATTGATTTTTTAGGTGCTGCCAAACCCATATGAACATCATTATTAAAAAGTACTGTAACTCTACTCTCCAAAAAATCATCAACTGGTTTTACTTGAAAACCTTTCAATAATCGGGATTTTATATTATGTTCTACGGCAGCTTTAGGCGTCAAATCTAGAGACTCCCCTACTTTTTTAATTTGTGTAGGCCTATGTAGATGATACATTAAAGAAGACATACCATCAAAACCTATAGTTCCGAAAAGCTGCTCATAATGTAATGTTCCATCTTCCTTTTTAAATATAGTATGACGTTTTTGAGGTATTTTTCCTAATTTATGATAAAGTGGCATGGTAAAATTGCTATAATTAATCTCTATAAAATTACAATTATTTTATAACAAAAAAGGTGCATTTAACCTGCAATAGAACTATAAAATGATTTGCTGCAAAAGCACTTATGCTAGTGGTTTTGAATTATTCTGAATATTTCTTATCTTTTAAATAAAAAGATTATGAAAGATGTTGTTTATTTCTATGTTGGTTTAACCACCTTAGTACTTATATCTGTTACTATAATGGCTACTATGAATTTTCCATTTAACTGGGTATTTTATGTCACAATTATAGGTCAAGGTTTAGTGGTATTTATGGTTTATAAAGTGCTAAAAGACAAATATACCACCACAAAAACGTTTAAAGATTTCTACGAAGATCATCCTATTAGCGAACAAGAACATTATAGATAAAATATAAACTTAATGGTATAGTAACCTGTAGTTTTCATGAGGCCTGAAAACAAAAAAAGCCTCCCAAAATAGGAAAGCCTTTCATCGGTTTATACATTTTTTATAAAAAATGTTTCACCACAACTTGCACTTCTTTCGAAGTACAACACAACATTGCAAATATAGAAAAGCTTTTCTATAAAATAGAAAATGTTTGCTTTTTTAGTCTTTTGCAATGACTAAAATACTTATGTAGCGTAATTTCATAAATTTCAGCTTTAAGATTAATGGCGAATAAAAAGGTTAAAATACCTAACACACCTACTTCAACGATATAAAGCATCGCCTAAACTAGTTATAGTAGACTCAAAAATTATAAAAACCTATTTTCGCAACATCAAACTAACCAAATTTTTATGCAATTAAGAAAACTAAGTAGCTTCTTAATCCTTTCCATATTAACGTACAGTTGTGAAACTGATACCATAGAAACCATTGCCGAAATAAACCATCCAAATAGCATTCTAGATCCTGAAACTGAGCAGAACTCTAATTCAAGCTCAGAAACAGAAACAGATACAAACAACGACATTAACCTTGGCGCTCAAAATTGGATTGGCGCCATGCAATTAGAGAATGGGTTATTAGAAAGTACAGAACGATCTAACTTTGTTTCATTATATGACAATGCGTTATCCATTTTATTTTTTACATCGGAGGGTGAATTTACCAAGGCTGAGAAGACATTGGATTATTTTAATGCTAAAATGGAAACTGAACTTTTGAACGGTTCTGGAGGATATTATCAGTTTAGAAATAAAGAAGGAGAAAACGGCAATAGAACCTGGTTGGGAGATAATGCATGGTTGTTAATTGCTATAAATAATTATCATTTTTATGCAAAAAACAACAAGTATCAAGCCATGGCAAATCATTTAACCAATTGGATTCGTTCATTACAAGACATCGATGGCGGTTTATGGGGTGGAAAAAACGCAGATGGAACACCAATTCATAAAGTTACCGAAGGCATACTTACTGCATTTAACGCCGTTGAGGGTTATGATGATTTTCATAAAAACATACTTAGATATTTAAAAAACGAACGTTGGGAAGCAACTGAAAATGTTTTAGTTGCTTGGCCCGAAAACCCTACGTATACTTATGCTTTAGATTTACATTCCCTCGCCTACGGAATTTTGGAAGCTTATGACGAGGATATATTAGACAATACCTCTCGCTATTTAAACACACAAATTGCAACCGTTACCACAGAAGAAATTACAGGATATTGTTTTGATGAGGATAAAGATGTGGTTTGGCTTGAAGGTACTGCTCAAATGGCAATGGCCTATAAATCTGCAGGAAGCGCTACACAAGCACAAAAACTCATTACACAAATTGAGAAAACATTTATTAACAGCAGTTTACATGGCAATAGTAATGGCGTACCATATGCATCAAACTACGCGACTAGTTTTGGTTCTGGAATGCTTTGGGATCATGCGGATGTAACACCGGCAATATCATCTACGGTGTGGTATTTATTTGCAAAACAAAATTTTAATCCATTTACCATAGGAAAGAATAAAAATATGCCCGTATCGGACCGTTTTTGGGTACAGTAAGCTTATCCTAAACACGCATCATTTACCACATTACCTTTTTTAGATTTTGATGATTTACTCATCCCTAATTCCGGAATTACGAGTAGTGGTATTTGTGTGTGAAAAACGAGTCGTTTTACAATTGGCTCACGCGTAACTTTTTCCATATAGCTATGTTGGTAGTTCAGCATGGCCAACAAATGAATATCTAATTCATCTGCAAAAACTTCCAAGGTTTTAGAAACTGAGTTTAACTCTGAAACGGTATGAATATAATGCTCAATAGTGGAGAAATACTTTCGTAGCATGTTTAGATTAAACTGCTGCAATTCAGTCAGTGCCTTAATTTTATCCTGCACATGTACTATTCGCAAAACAGAATTGAATGTTTTCACTAAATTAATAATTGGCTGCAATTCGGACTGCGTATAGAATCTATTAAAATCGGTTGCAAAAGCTATTTCCGTTGGTGTTTCAAATGTAAAATCTTCTGGAATAGCTAAAACAGGACAATTCTTAACGGCCTTGATAACGCGTACCGCATTGCTGCCCATAAAAACTTCTGACACCCCTGATGCTCCTTTAGTACCCATTATAACCATGTCTATGTTATATTCGTTTACCAATTCGCGCACTTCATCGGCTAGTAAGCTAAAGGAAGAAATTGTTTTAAAACTATGTAATTTATTATTGTACTTGCTCTGAATGTTATTTAAAACTGCATTTAATCCTTCTTTAGAATAACTTTCTACCGCCAAGCTCTCTGAGGTTACTGCTGTAGCCATGAACCTACTGGCAGCAATATTTGGTGTATACGTGTTCAACAAATAAAACGTGCATGGTTCATTTTTATATAACTCTATGGCGTAGGTTATAGCATTCCATGCATTTTTTGAAAAATCAGTAGGTAGTAAAATATTTTTCATTGGTTTGTATTAAAACTTAAAGTAAAACTAGAAGAAACGTTTTATAATTACTATGATAAATGTCAGGTTTTGAATTCTGCTTATTAATGAATTATTTGACTATTTCTTTAACTATTCACTAAATCTATTAGTGCCTTTTCATTTATTATTGCGAGCTTTTTTCCTGAAGCTTTTATCCAATTTTCCTTTTTAAATTCTGAAATTATTCGAATACAAGACTCTGTTGCTGTACCAACCACATTTGAAATTTCTTCACGGGATAGGGTTAAGTTTAAAAATCCTTTATCATCCTCCCCAAAATTATTTTTCATATATAAAAATGCTTCTGCTACCCGCTGTTTTACAGTTTGTTGCGACATATTTACTATTACATCATCTGCCTCCTTTAAATCATGCGCCATATGCCTTAAAACCTCAACGGCAAAGTTGGAATTTGAATTTAATGTATTTAAAATACCTTCTTTAGGTATAAAACACACCTGCATATCATTAACGGCAATAGCACTCAAATTAGCAGGTTCATTTGAAATTACAGAACGCTGCCCTAGTAAATGACCTTTGGTGGCTAATTTTACAATTTGGTCTTTACCATTTGAACTCAATTTAGAAAGTTTAGAAATACCATCGCGAACACAAAAAACACCATTAAGCTTTTCGCCTTCAGTAAAAATTGCATCTCCTTTTTTAAAATACTGAGTTGTTTTAGTATCAGAAACCTTTTTTAATTCTTCCTTACTCATGGCACGCAAAGAATTAAATTGACGAATCACACATTGTTCACATCTTGTTTCTTGATAATCATCCATTGGTATTTAATTTAAGACTATACAAAACTAGGAGTTGCAAAAATTTTTAAACATGACAAAAATCATATTTTAAGAATTACTGTATTTACAACTTTGCATCAGGTATAAAGCAAATGTTTATGAGTACAACTAACTGCTATCATTGTGGTGAAGATTGTGCCAATACACCAATAGATTTTGATGACAAAAGCTTTTGTTGTAATGGCTGCAAAACAGTATATGAAATTTTTTCCACGAATAACTTATCGTATTATTATGATATACAATCTGCTGCTGGTGCTACTCCAAAAATAGTAGAAGGTAAATATGATTTTTTGGCATCTGAATCTATAGTTGAAAAACTAACAGAATTTAATGATGGTGCCATGCAAATTGTGAATCTTTACATTCCACATATTCATTGTAGTTCTTGTATCTGGGTTTTAGAAAATTTAAATAAAATAAACCCTGCAGTTAGCAATTCTCAAGTAGATTTTCCTAAAAAAACCGTTAGGATCACTTATGCTTCTGATATAACTTCTTTAAAAGACATTGTACTACTTTTAGCGCATATAGGTTACGAACCTTATATTTCTTTAGACGATTATGATCAAAAAAAGAAATCTGTTAATCGCAGTTTACTATATAAATTAGGGATAGCAGGTTTTGCTTTTGGAAACGTCATGTTTTTGTCTTTTCCCGAGTATTTTGATCTTGCCAGTAACAAAACCAATGGTGGTGAATATTGGTTAAATGAATACGAAGGAGTATTTAGGTGGCTTATGTTTACTTTTTCGTTACCTGTAGTTTTTTATGCAGGTAAAGATTATTTTATTTCCGCTTTCAAAGGCTTACGCTCTAAAATATTAAATATTGATGTCCCCATTGCTTTGGGTATTCTTGTGCTATTTGTACGTAGTACTTTAGAAATAATTTTTGATTGGGGGCCTGGTTTTTTTGATAGCTTAACAGGCTTAGTTTTCTTTTTACTTTTAGGTAAATTTTTTCAACAAAAAACCTATTCTTTCTTATCATTCGAACGGGATTATAAATCGTATTTCCCCATTGCAGTAACTCGAATTTTATCAAATGGCAAAGAAGAGACAACTCAGATCTATACTATAGAAAGAGGTGACAGATTACTAATCCGCAATGAAGAACTAATTCCCGTTGATGGCATCTTAATTAACGGAAATGCTAAAATAGATTACAGTTTTGTCACGGGAGAGTCTGAGCCAGTTTATAAAACTTCTGGGGATAAAATCTTTGCTGGCGGCAAACAGCTTAATGGTGCAATAGAAATGGATGCCCTAAAGACAGTATCTCAAAGTTATTTAACGCAATTGTGGAGTAATGCTGTTTTTCAAGAAGATAAATCAAGTAAGTTCCAAACCTTAACAGATAGTATTGGCAAACGTTTTACCATTTTTGTATTGAGTGTTGCTTTTCTTTCCGCAGGTTTTTGGATCTATTTTGATAGTAGCAAAGCACTCAATGTTTTTACTGCTGTGCTTATTATAGCCTGTCCATGTGCCATTGCTTTAGCATCGCCATTTACCTTAGGTAACATGCTTAGAATTTTTGGTAGAAAAAAATTCTATCTAAAAGACACGCAAACCATAGAACAACTTGCACAAATTGATACTGCAATTTTTGATAAAACGGGTACAATTACCACATCAAAAAAGAGTGTTGCTACTTATGAAGGTATGCAATTAACTGAAGAAGAAGAATCTTTACTTAAGAATACACTTAGGGCCTCTAATCACCCATTGAGCAGAATTTTATATGATTTACTTTCTGAACAAAATATTGAAACCCTTGATGAATTTGAAGAGCATATTGGCAAAGGAATTGAAGGAACACTAAAGGATAGCCGCATAAAAGTAGGTTCTGCAAATTTTGTTGGTAAAAATCAGACTGAAGCAAGTGAAAGTACAGCTGTACATATCAGTACTAATGAAATTTACAAAGGATGTTTTGTTTTTAAAAATGAATATCGTGAAGGAATTTCAGAACTATTTAATGCGATGTCCAAAACGATACAACTCGCTATACTTTCAGGAGACAATGAAGGAGAAAAACAACGCCTGGAGCAATTATTGCCAAAGCTTACACCACTTTATTTTAATCAAAAGCCAAGCGATAAACTCCAATTTATAAAATCATTACAAGAGCAAGGCAAAAAAGTAATGATGGTGGGTGATGGCTTAAATGATGCTGGTGCCTTAGCACAAAGCAATGTAGGAATAGCTATTTCAGAGAATGTAAATATATTTTCTCCTGCTTGCGATGGAATTTTAGACGCAACCAGATTTACTGAGTTATTCAGTTACATAGTAGCATCAAAAAAGGCGATTAAGATTATTAAATGGAGTTTTATTTTATCATTAGCGTATAATGTAGTTGGACTTTATTTTGCAGTAACAGGTCAATTAGAGCCTGTTATTGCTGCTATTTTAATGCCATTAAGCTCCGTGAGTGTAGTTGCATTCACCACGGTTGCAACGAACCTTTTAGGAAAAAAATTAAAATAATAACTAAAACCTGATAAATGTCATTTTTTAGACTTTATCATCAATGTAGTTTTACAAACGATTTCAGGTAGGTATGAGTGTCATTTATCTTTTATTAGCAATAAGCATTTGTGTAGCAATTGTTTTTTTTATCGCTTTTATCATTTCGGTAAAAAGTGGTCAATATGACGATTCGTATACACCCTCTGTGCGTATGCTTTTTGAAGATGAATTGGTTAAAAAAGCACCTGAAAAAAAAAGTGAACCTATCCAACTAAATAAAAGTTTAAACAATTAATTATGGAAGTACAGCAGTTTTATTACGACAATAAGATCGTTAAAAAATTCCTCTATGCCACTATGTTCTGGGGAATAGTAGGTATGTCAGTAGGTCTACTACTAGCCTTTATGTTTATTTTTCCAAATGTAACCGATGGAATATCGTGGTTAAGTTTTGGACGATTAAGACCATTACATACAAATGCAGTGATTTTTGCCTTTGTAGGTAACGCCATTTTTGCAGGGGTGTATTACTCCACCCAACGATTGCTAAAAGCGCGTATGTACAATGATTTCCTAAGTAATTTTAATTTCTGGGGTTGGCAATTAATTATTGTAGCCGCTGCTATAACCCTACCACTTGGGTATAGCACTTCTAAAGAATATGCGGAATTAGAATGGCCAATAGATATTGCTATTGCAGTAGTTTGGGTTGCTTTTGGCGTGAACTTAATTGGAACTATGATTAAGCGTAGACAGCGCCATTTATATGTTGCTATTTGGTTTTATCTAGCAACTTTCGTAACCGTTGCCGTGCTTCATATTTTTAATAGTTTAGAATTACCCGTTAGCGGATTAAAAAGTTATTCTGTTTACGCAGGTGTTCAAGATGCTTTAGTACAATGGTGGTACGGACACAATGCGGTGGCATTTTTCTTGACTACTCCATTTTTAGGTTTAATGTATTACTTTGTACCTAAAGCGGCTAACAGACCTGTTTATTCTTATAAACTTTCCATAGTACACTTCTGGTCATTAATATTTATATATATCTGGGCAGGACCGCACCACCTATTATACTCAGCATTACCAGATTGGGCACAAAATTTAGGTGTAGCATTCTCTGTAATGCTTATTGCGCCATCTTGGGGAGGTATGATTAATGGTTTACTTACACTTAGAGGAGCTTGGGATAAAGTTAGAACCGACCCAACTTTAAAATTTATGGTTGTTGCAATTACTGGCTACGGTATGGCAACGTTTGAAGGACCAATGCTATCGCTAAAAAATGTAAATGCTATAGCGCACTTTAGCGATTGGATTATTGCCCACGTACATGTAGGTGCTTTAGCCTGGAACGGTTTCTTAACCTTCGGTATGATTTACTGGTTGGTTCCAAAAATGTTCAAAACAAGATTAGCCTCTGTTGGATTAGCAAATTTCCATTTCTGGATTGGTACACTAGGTATTATACTGTATGCATTACCTATGTATGTTGCAGGGTTTACACAAGCCTTAATGTGGAAAGAGTTTAATCCAAATGGAACTTTAGCATATGGTAATTTCCTTGAAACTGTCACTGAAATTATGCCAATGTATTGGATGCGTGCTATTGGTGGAACCATGTATATTATTGGCGCTTGTGTTATGATTTATAACGTGGTTATAACCATAAAATCTGGTAGTAAAGTAGAAGATGAATTGGCTGAAGCTGCTGCTTTATCTAAAGTTTCTAAAAGAAGAACAGCTGGTGAAACTTTCCATACTTGGTTAGAGCGTAAACCTGTACAATTAACAATTTTAGCAACAGTTGCTATTTTAATTGGAGGTATGGTACAAATTATACCAACTATTTTAGTAAAATCTAACATTCCAACTATTACAAGTGTTAAGCCTTATACCCCTTTAGAATTAGAAGGACGCGATTTATACATTCGTGAAGGTTGTGTTGGTTGTCATTCACAAATGGTACGTCCATTTAGAAGCGAAGTAGAACGTTATGGTGAATATGCTAAGGCAGGAGAATTTGTTTACGATCATCCATTCTTATGGGGAAGTAAACGTACCGGTCCAGATTTATTACGTGTTGGCGGTAAATACTCTGATAACTGGCACTTAAACCATATGTATGATCCACAGAGTACATCTTCAGGATCAATAATGCCATCTTATTCTTGGCTGGTTAGAAACAAACACGACCGTTCTAACATTACCAATAAAATGGAGGCTATGGTAACTCTTGGAGTTCCATACACCGAAGAAGATATTGCAAATGCAGAGGCAAATATGAATGCTCAAGCAAGTAAAATTGAAAAGAATTTATATGCTGATCCTGATTTTGCAAAAGGATATGAAGAGGATAAAAAATATGCTGCCGACAATGGTGAGGAATTTATCGAAATGAAGGACCGTGAAATTGTTGCTATGATAGCTTATCTACAACGATTAGGAACAGACATTAAAATAAAAGAAACTGGTGAAGTAGTTTCTAAAAACGAATAATTAATAAAGAAAAGCAACAAGGGTTAAAACCTCAATATGTATTGCTCTTGTTGCTTCTATTAAAAATCTAAATATCATGCTAAAATTTGTAAAAGGATATATGGAAACTATAGATGGCGTAGCTACCTATCCAATGATATCATTATTAATATTCTTTGTCTTCTTTGTAATCTTATTCTGGTGGGTTTTTACTGCATCAAAAGAGTATATAAAAGAAGTTAGTGAATTGCCAATAGATAAAGACAACCAATAAAACTTACGTATTATGAAAAATAAATCACTTTGGTGGATTAGAGTCCCACTTTTATTCTTCTTAATCTTCGGATTAATGGAATACTTTATAGATTCAGGAGATCAACCTGCAATTATTAAATACCCTATCACACAGTTTTTTATGCTGATGGTTCTTATTATTTTAATTGCGATTGAATTGATATTAAGTTCCATAGAAAATATTATGTTTCAGACCTTATCTCCCGAGGCAAAAGAGCGCTATTTAACCGCTAAATCTGAAAAATGGGAATGGCAATGGGGTAAGAAAGTCTATAAAAAAATGCTTGGTTCTAAACCAATGGAAGCAGAAGGCGAAATTGTTTTAGATCATAATTATGATGGTATTCGTGAGCTAGACAACAAGTTACCGCCATGGTGGGTTTATATGTTTTATGCCACTATAATTTTTGGGGTTGTTTACTTACTTCGTTTTCATGTTTTTAACGATTACAATCAAGACTTGGAATATGAACAAGAAGTTGCAGCAGCAAAAATAGAAATTGAAGAATATAAAAAGACTGCTAAAGACCTTGTTGATGAAAGTACAGTGGAATTATTAGTGGATGCCTCTGACCTTAGTGCTGGTCAAAAAATATTCGAATCTAATTGTGTTGCTTGCCATATGGCAGATGGTGGCGGAGGTATTGGCCCTAACCTAACGGATCAATATTGGATACTTGGCGGTGGCATTAAAAATGTATTCCACACTGTTTCTGAAGGAGGTAGAGATGGTAAAGGTATGATTGCATGGAAACAAACCTTAAAACCAGTAGAAATAGCTCAAGTTTCAAGTTATGTTTTAGCTACTTTAAATGGCAAAACACCTGCAAATCCGAAAGACCCAGAAGGGGAAATTTGGGTAGATCCTAATGCTCCTGCTCCAACCACAATTACACCAGAGCAAGCAGTAGATTCAACCAGCGTTGTAATGAATTAAATTAATTGGTTAGATCGTATAAATAGTAAAAAATGGCTCAAGACAGCGAAAATTTCAGAGATTCCATAGGTACCATTAATGAAGAAGGCAAAAGAGCCTGGGTATTTCCTAAAAAACCTAGTGGTAAATTTTATGAATATCGCAAGTATGTGAGTTATGCGTTATTATTATTTTTAGTTGCTTCACCGTTTATTAAAATAAATGGTAATCAGTTTTTAATGTTTAATGTTTTAGAACGGAGGTTCAATATTTTTGGATTTCCGTTTTGGCCCCAAGATTTTCATTTGTTTGTTATATCAATGATTATCGGGGTAATATTTATAGCTTTATTTACCGTAGCTTTTGGACGTATTTTCTGCGGATGGATGTGTCCACAAACTATTTTTCTTGAAATGGTTTTTCGCAGAATTGAATACTGGATCGACGGAGATAGAGGAGCACAAATAAAACTAGACCGTCAAGAATGGAATGCTGAAAAAATTAGAAAACGTGTTTTAAAATGGGTTATATTTTTCATTATATCATTCTTAATTGCCAATGTATTTTTAGCATACTTAATTGGTAGCGATCGTTTAATACAATACATTACAGACGGCCCTCTACAGCATATTAGCACTATGGTTTCGTTGTTAATTTTTACAGCCGTTTTTTACTTTGTTTTTGCATGGTTTAGAGAGCAGGTTTGTATAATTGCTTGTCCTTATGGCAGAATGCAAGGGGTTTTATTAGATAACAAATCTATTGTTGTTGCCTATGATCATAAAAGAGGTGAAGGAGAAAGTGGCCGTAAAAAATGGAGAAAAAATGAAGATCGTTCCGCATTAGGACATGGGGATTGCATTGATTGTTTTCAATGTGTAAATGTTTGCCCAACAGGTATTGACATTCGTAATGGAACTCAACTTGAATGTGTAAATTGCACGGCTTGTATTGATGAGTGTGATACGATAATGGAAAAGGTTAACCTTCCAAAAGGACTTATTAGATATGCTAGTGAAGATGAAATTGTAAAAAAAGAAAAATTCAAATTCACTCCTCGATTAAAAGGGTATACCGCTGTTCTAGTAATTCTTATTGGAGTTCTTGTTGGTATGCTTTTCTTAAGAAATGATGTTGAAGCTACTGTATTAAGACTCCCCGGACAATTATACGAACACAAAGAAGGTAATATTATAAGTAATGTATATACCTACAAAGTGGTTAACAAAACCACAAAAGATATCGAGGATATTCATTTTGAATTAATTTCTCATAAAGGAACTATTAAATTAGTTAGAAATAAAGATTTTAAAATCCCTGCTCAAAAACTTGCTGAAGGAACCTTATTCATAGAAATTAATAATAGTGCCATAAAAAGCGATAAAGAGAAAGTTAAAATAGCGGTGTATAGTGGCGATAAATTAATCGAAACGACAACTACAGCCTTTTTAGCGCCAAGAAGCTATAAATAAGAGCTGTTAGCAAGTTTAACTGGAAATTCAATAAACATTTAAGTACCATTAACTATAAAATATTACAGCAATGAAAATAAATTGGGGAACAGGAATCGTATTGGCTTTTATAGCATTCATAAGTTTTATCCTATTTTTTGTAGTGCGTATGAATATGGATGACCGTGCTAATCACGATTTAGTGACGGAGGAATATTACCAGGCAGAATTAGGGTATCAAAAAGAAATTGACGCTGAAAATAATGCTAATGCAGATGACAAAAAATTAAAAGTTTCTAAAACCTTAGAAGGACTATTAATTGAGTTTCCTGAAAACATAAATGTATCTGAAGTAAAAGGAACAGTGTCCCTTTACAGACCATCTAATAAACACTTGGATTTTGACTTTCCAATAAGTTTATCCAACTCACATTTGCTCATACCTGACAAACGTTTGTTAGATGGTCGCTGGGACATTAAAATATCTTGGGAAGATCAAAAAGAAAATTACCTACACAAAGAAAGTATTACATATTAAATGTTAGCATCAGCAATCATATTAGGACTAATGGGTAGTTTGCACTGTGTAGGCATGTGTGGACCCATAGCCTTTATGCTTCCTGTAGATAGATCTAACAACCTAAAAAAGTTTTCGCAAATATTCGTATACCATATTGGCAGATTACTCGCCTATGGCATATTAGGGCTCATTTTTGGGCTTTTGGGGAAAGGGTTATTTGTTTTTGGAATGCAACAAAAACTATCCATTATTATTGGAGTGCTAATGATTATAGTGGTTCTAATTCCCTATAAAACTTTTAGTAAGTACAATTTTTCTAAACCAATGTATTCATTAATCGCGAAGGTTAAAAGCAGACTAGGAAAAGAGCTTCAGAAAAAAACAGCCGATACCTTTTTAACCATTGGCTTTTTAAATGGTTTTCTCCCTTGTGGATTGGTTTACATGGCATTGTTTGGCGCTATTGCGATGGGAAACCCTTTAGAGGGTAGCTTTTACATGATGCTGTTTGGAGCAGGCACCATACCTTTAATGACATCAGCAATTTATTTTAGCAGCCTTTTAAAAAGTTCGGCCAAACAAAAAATTCAGAAATTAATTCCCATTTTCGTAGTTCTTATTGGCGCTTTATTTATTCTTAGAGGATTAGGACTTGGTATCCCATATGTTTCACCAAAGCCTGTTACAGAAGTCGTTTCATCTACTATGGAATGTCATAATTAGGTATCTTCACCAAAAACAAACCGCCTTTAGTATGTCTGTAAAAGAGATTGAAAATAGAACTGATGTGAGTCTTTTAGTGCGATCTTTTTATGCGAAAGTTAGGAAAGACCAAGTTTTAGGACCAATATTTAATGGTATTATTACCGATTGGGAAAGCCATTTAGAACTATTGACAGATTTCTGGGAAACACAACTTTTCTTAAAAAGAATCTATCGTGGAAATCCTATTGAAGTGCACAATGAAGTAGATAAGAAAATGAATTATTCCATATCCCCTGAGCATTTTGGTTTTTGGTTGAATTTATGGTTCGAAACTATAGACGAATTATTTACTGGCGACACGGCTTTTATAGCTAAAAATAGAGCACGACAAATGAACACGATGCTTTATATGCAAATGTTCACTAACCGACCTAAATAAAAAAAGGGAGCGTCGCTAAACTCACTCCCCTTTTCAACTACTTATATAAACAAATCAACTATTCAATTTTAAACGTCACCACTGGTATATTAGCATGGTTGGCAACATCTTCACCTATACTACCCATGAAAAAGTGAGAAATACCTTTTCTGCCATGCGTAGGCATGCCTATTAAATCAATATTTTCATTTTCTGCATAATTAAGCACCCCAAGTTCTACCGTATAATCATTGTATATTTTAACATTGATGAATTCAGAACCAACAAGGCTGGAGAATTTTTCAATTTTAATTTTGATGTCTTCCGTACTTAAGAAATTATCTCCTGGAGTATTTATGTATACAATATGAAGTTCTACTCCAAACTGATTAGCAATATATTTTGCGCGTTGATAAGCACTAATGTTCTCTTCTTTTAAATCGCATGCGAATACCATTGTTTTAGGCTTAAAATCTTTTATTTCATGCTTAATTACCAATACTGGAACCTCCGCATTACGCACTACTTTTTCGGTGTTAGAGCCAACAAATATTTCCATTAACCCATCGGTACCATGCGATCCCATGATTATGATATCTGCATTATTTGCTTCAGCCACTTCATTAACCTCACTAAAAACTTTAAAATGCTTAATTACTGGCTTAACCGAAATATCCTTTAAAAATGGTTTGTCTAAAAATTCTGCAAATCGTTTTTCAGCCATTTTCAATAAAAATACAGTTTGCTCTGGATGAAAACCTTCAGTAGAAGTTAAATAAGCCTGATTGAGCTCTAACATATGCAAAGCAAAAATTTTGGATCCATATTTTTTTGCCAGACTTGCCGCAACTTTAAGCGCGTTTTCTGACTGAATGGAAAAATCTATTGGAACTATTATATTTTTCATATACTTTTTTTTAAATGGTCATTGAAAATAATCTTGTTTCAGGAGCCCTTTTATGAAGATGCATATCAAAAGCCATGCAGATATTTCTAATAAAGGGCTTCCCTTTTTCTGTAACGATAATTTTATTGTTTGTTATTTCAATTAATTGGTCATTTTTAATCTCTTCAAGTTTCCCTAAGGTAATTTCTAAATCGGGAAAACCACCCTCTTTTTTATCAAAAGAAGTCTCAAAATGGCACATTAAATTTAAGATATGTTTTCGTATGATTTCGTCTTCCTCTGTTAAAATATGACCTCTATAAATAGGAATAATATCGCTATTGACTAAATGCTCATATTCCTCAATACTTTTTACATTTTGAGCAAAACTATACCAACTATCACTAATACTGGAAACACCTAAGCCAATCATTAATTGGGTTTTTGAAGCGGTATAGCCCATAAAATTCCGGTGTAAACTGCCTTTTTCCATGGCTTGATATAAACTGTCAGTCTTTAAGGCAAAATGATCCATGCCAATTTCATGATAACCAACTTCGGCAAGTAATTCTTTACCTTTTTCATATTGGTTACGTTTTGCTGAAGCACTTGGCAAATCTTCTTCGCTATAACCGCGTTGTCCATTACCTTTAAGCCAAGGCACATGGGCGTAACTATAAAAAGCCAATCGATCTGGCATTAAGCTTTTTGTTTTTAAAATAGTATGCTCAACATCTTGAATAGTTTGATGCGGTAATCCAAAAATAATATCATGACCAATAGATGTATACCCTATTTCTCTGGCTGCCTCTGTTACTTTTTCTACATTTTCAAAAGGTTGAACACGGTGTATGGCTTTTTGTACCTTTTCATTGTAGTCTTGCACTCCAAAACTCACCCTTCTAAAACCAACTTCATAAAGTGCCTGTAAATGTTCTTTTGTGGTATTATTCGGATGACCTTCAAAACTAAACTCATAATCAGCCGCTTTATCTGCCGATTTAAAAATTCCGTTTATTAGGTATTTTAGGTTTTCCGGAGAGAAAAAAGTTGGAGTTCCTCCGCCCAAATGCAATTCTTTAATAATTGGTTTTTCATTAAATAAATTGCAATACAATTGCCACTCTTTTAAAACGGTTTTTAAGTAAGGAACTTCAACTTCATGCCTTTTTGTGATGCGTTTATGGCAACCACAAAACGTACACATACTTTCACAAAAAGGCAGATGAATGTATAGGCTAATTCCTTCTATAGCATTGCTTTCAGAAAAACTTTTCTGAAGTGTTTTTTGCCATTTTTTACCAGAAAAATTAGTAATATCCCAATAGGGAACCGTGGGGTAACTGGTATATCTAGGACCTGGAATATTATATTTTTGAACTAAGCTGCACATTATAAAAGTATTTACCACAAACTTACATAGCTCACCAGTGAAAAAGTATGATAATTGTCAGTTTACTAGTTACTTTTTGTGCTGCTTACTTAAATTTTCCAATACTCTAAATTTTACAATTTTTCTAATCAAGGCTAATGGCATGGGTTTATCTAATGGAAACTGAACAGAACCTTTTCCCGTTTTATAACCACTAAGCTCCTTTACAAATTCTTTATTACCTGATGGCAAAGCATAAAACCCTATATGGTTTTTATATGCTGCAAAATACACCAACATTCCATGATACTTAAATGCGGGCATTTTATAGCTAATAACCTCCATTGCTTCTGGTGCTTCTTGTTTAATGGTTTGCCTAATTTCTTCTAGTACAACTTGGGTTTCTTTAGAAAACAATTGCATATATTCATCAATGGTTTTAGGTGTTTGATGCTCCATAAGGCTACCTTTTAGGCTTCGGTATATTTTTTGAAATTATTTAAAATTGCCTGCCATCCGTCTTTTTGCATTTGAATAGGATTTGTATCTTCTGCCTCAAAAGTTGTGACAATTTTAGTTTTATAATCGCTCAATGCTTTAAAGCTTGTGGTTGCTTTTCGGTCATCATCCATAACATATGAAATTAATTTATGCTTTTCTATTTCGGTGTAAGTCCCTTCAAAATCGAAGCCAAAACTACCATCTTTAGCTTCCATTCTAGATAAAAACCGGCCACCTGTTCTTACATCGTTTTCAGATTTAGTGGTGTGCCAATCATCGGAGGCATTGTTCCAATTTATTATGTGTTTAGGAAGTGTCCAGTATTCCCAAATCTTACTTAAGGGAGCACTAATTGTTGCTTCAATTGTTATAGCATTTTTCATAATTACATTTTTTATTCGGGCATTTTAGCCAAATCCATATAAAGCATACTCCAACGATGACCATCCCAATCTTCAAATCCAAACGCGTACATCCATCCTTGAGATTCGCCGGGTTCGGCATATATTTTACCTCCAGCTTTTCTTACTTTTTCAGCCATTGCATCTACTTCTTCCTTACTCTCTGCATCAAAATTTATCAAAACTTCGTTTCCTTTTGTAGTATCAGAAACTGCATTTCCGGAAAATGTTTTAAAAGTTTCTTCTGGAAAGAGCATTAAAACAAATTTATTTTCTCCGGTAAACTACCTCGGGGCAAGCCCACGAGGCATTGAAACGAAATCAATTTTTAATTCAAGGCAAGCCTTGGGGTATTATACCCTTTGGCGGTGCCAATAAAAAAACTGCCCAAATACTTAGCGTTTTTATGCATAGGGTTTTCTTTAAAGCCGATTGCTCTAAAAAATATTTTTGCCTTTTCTATATCCTTAACTGGCAAGTTTAGCCATACTTGTTGTATCATCTACAAATATTAATCTACATAAAGTTAAAAATTTTAATGATTGATTATAATAACATGCTAAGGATTTAGCTATTTAATGAACCCATCTTGACTTTTGTTTTTACCTTTGCTATTCTTTCCAGGTATTATATTGATTAAACATAAACAAATGGAACGCAATAATCTTTATCCAATTTTTTTAAAAGTTTCCAACTTAAATATTTTAATTGTTGGCGGTGGTAACGTGGCGCTAGAAAAACTTACTTTTTTATTAAAATCTAGTCCAGATGCAAATGTAGAAATGGTTTCGCTTATGTTTAGAGATGACACCATTGCACTTGCTAATAAGTTTAATATAAAAATGACAATAGCGCCATACGATAAGACGTATTTACAAAATAAACATATGGTTGTAGCTACCACAGATAATGTTCCTGTGAATGAGCAAGTATATCATGATTGTAGAGCACAGCATATTTTGGTAAATGTGGCTGACAACCCTCCATTTTGTGATTTTTACATGGGAGGTATTGTAACGAAGGGCAATGTAAAGGTTGCTATATCAACCAACGGTAAATCACCAACAACCGCCAAAAGATTACGTCAATTTTTTGAAGATGTTATCCCTGACAACATTGATGATTTGGTAAAAAATTTAAACGAATTTAGAAAAACTATTAAAGGAGATTTTGAGGAAAAAGTAGAAACGCTAAACGAGTTTACCAAAGGTTTAGTAAATAAAAAATAATGCCCGCAAGAGCTTTAATCTTGTATTAGATAAGGCGCTAAATCTTTATTATTTCTCAGGTTGCAAATTAGTTTTTCTTGCAATGGTTTTTCCATAAATTCAAAAACTTGGTCATAGTTTTTAGCTTTATCTTTGTCAGCACTATCAATTGAAGATGTAACTATAACCACTTTTACTAATGGTTTAATTGCAATTGTATTTAGTTCATCAAGAAATTCCCACCCATTCATTACTGGCATATTAATATCTAGCAAAATTAAAAACACTTTGTCTTCATCTTTATTTGCTAATACGTAGTCTAACACCAAGCTTCCATTTTCAAAAAATAATTGCTTTGGAAAATTACATTTATTAAAAGTTGCTTTGTGTAAATACAACACCACAGGATCGTCATCAACCAGTAAAATCTCCAATTTCATATTTCTTATTATTTATTTCTATTTCAGATGCTTTAGCAGAAATTTCATGTATAATTAAATCCAACTCGTTAGCAGATTTAAGCAATGCATTATTTAAAAAATCGGAGTTATTAGCTACTTCTTCTGCATTATTTTGTAATATATTAATTAAGCCCATCATTTTAGCTAATGGGGCTCTTACTTTATGCGATTGTACCCAAGCAATTTCTTTTAAATTTTCGTTCTGCTCAACAATCGCTTTTACATAATTTAATCTTTCTGTAACATCATTTGCCAATATTATGCGAACTGTTTTACCATTATGCGAAAATAGATTACTTGTAACTTCAACCGAAATAATTTGACCGTTCTTTTTTTTATGTTTAAATAATCCTCTAAATTTTCTACTCTTATCTTTTTTAGTAGCATTAATAATTTCTTTAAAAGAATTTAGATCCTCTGCAGGTCTTATATCTTCAATAGTCATTGCTAAAAACTCTTCATAAGAATAGCCATAGTGTTCTATGGCAGACTTATTTACATCTAAAAAATATAATGTATCCAAATCATAAACCCACATGGGCTGTGGACTCAAATGAAAAAGATCCATATATCTTTTTTCTGATTGCTCTAATTGAAATATATACTTATTACGCTCAATTGTATAGCGCAGACTTTTATATAGTGAAAGAGCCGTAATTTCATCTTTAACTAAATAATCTGAAATCCCTAGTTTTAAGGACTGAATACTAAATTGAATATCTGAATAACCAGTTAATACAACAATGGGGATTTTTGGACTTAAGAATAATATTTCATGAATTAAATCTATACCATTTTTATCTGGTAAGGATAGATCTAGAAATATTAGGTCTATCTTCAACGTAGTATCCAGAAGAATAACCTTAGCTTCTTTAAAACTTGTGGCAGTATATATTGTTGGTTGGGCTATTTGATTTTTCAGGTATTCTTGAAAAAGCACCAAATCGCCCGGATTATCTTCAATAATCAAAATTGTATAATCTAACGGGTCTTTTAGCATATAACTTCTATTAAGGCAATTCTACAAGATTTAACCAAAAACTTTCTATTTCTGAAACCGCATCAATAAAATCTTCTGGCTCTACTGGTTTGGTTATGTAACAATTTACATAATTAGCATAGGCTTTTTTAATATCTACACTTGAAGAGGATGTTGTTAACATTATAATAGGAATATGCTTATAGAGCACATTGCTTTTTATTTTTTGCAAAACTTCATGTCCATTTTTCTTAGGCAAGTTTACATCAAGTAAAATTATATCAGGGGTACTCACATGGCTGTATTTACCATTTTTATAAATAAACTCTAATGCTTCTTCACCATCATTTACCACCTTAAGTTTACTATCTAATTTACAACTTTTTAAAGCTTCTGTAGTTAGCAATATATCGCCTTCGTTATCTTCTACTAATAATATTTCAATGCTTTTCATAGGTCAATTTTTTTTGTATTCATACTTTTTTAATGGTGAATATAAAAGTGGTTCCTTTGCCAATTTCACTTTCTACCCAGATTTCGCCCTCGACAAAATCAATAATTTTTTTAACTAGCGCCAAGCCTATTCCTGTACCATTATATTGGTTTCTACCATGAAGCCTTTGAAAAATTACAAAAATTTTATCAAAATATTGACTTTCTATTCCTATTCCGTTGTCCGAAAAAGAAAATTTATGATGTGTTAATTCTTCCGTATAATCAATTTTAATTATTGGATTCACTCCTTCCTTATGATATTTTAGGGCATTCCCAATCAAATTTTGAAACAATTGCTCCAGCAATACCTTATAACTTTTAATAACAGGCATTTTAGAAACATGTATCTGTGCTTCTTTATCTTTAATTTCTTGATTAAATCTATTTTTAATTTCTGCTATGATAAGATTTAAATCTATAGCTTCCACTATTTCATTAGTTCTTCCAACTTTTGAGAGATCTAACAAATCAAGTATAATTTGTCGCATTCTTTTAGCGCCATCAACGGCAAAATAAATATACTTTTTTCCTTCTTCATCAAGAACAGTGGTGTACTTTTTTTCCAAGAGCATAAGAAAACTAGAGATCATTCGTAATGGTTCTTGAAGATCATGGGAAACCACGTAAGCAAATTGCTCCAATTCTTGGTTATACCTACTTAGTTCAACCGCCTGTTTTTCTAAGTCTTGATTTAATTGTTTTAAAGATGCTTCATACATTTTACTTTCTGTAACGTCATGCATAGCTCCAAACATTCTAATGACTTCACCATCATCATTTCTAAGAACGCTTCCTTTATTTACTACATAAGCATAGGTTCCATCTTTTCTTAAAAAACGGTATTCCGTCTTAAAATAGCTTTGTGTTTTATCTTTGAATAAGTTGTCAGTAACTGCAAGTACCTCACCCAAATCTTCTGGATGTACTTTTTCGCTCCAAAAACTGAAACCTACCTCTCCTTTTTCCGAATCATATCCAAATAAATTCTGATATCCAGGGCCTTGATAGTAAGTATCATGTACCAAATTCCAATCCCAAATAGCATCATTGGTCACTTCTGAGACCATTTTAAAACGATCATTAGAATGTTTAATTTCTTCGATACTTTTAATACTCTCTGTAACATCTTTCATGGCACCAACCATCCTAACTGCATCACCCTTTTCATCTCGAATTATAAATGCCCTATCTACAACATTTGAATAGGTATTATCAAAATTTTTAAATCGATATTCTTGAATCCAATTATACTCTCCTTGTTCAATACTAGAGTTAAAACTATCAGTTACCCTTACTCGATCATCAGGGTGTATATTAGTTTCCCAATAGATTAATTCATCTTGTGCAGAAGCTTGTGAAGGATGCCCAAATAATTTTTTATAATTATCCCCCCAAAAAAGTGTGCCTTTTACAAAATCTAAATCCCAAATGGCATCAGAAGTTGCCTTAGTTACATAATTATAGCGCTGAATACTTTCTTCTAATTCCAGAGAAATTAATTTATACTCTGTAATGTCTTGAATTGTGCCCTCAAACTTTAGGGGATTACCTCTTTTATCTTTGGTGAAATTTCCAATTTGTCGAACCCAAATTATTGTTCCGTCTGGCTTTCTTATTCTATTTTCTGTAAAAAACTCACTATTTGTCGCAATTGCAGCCTGACTTTTTCTTAAAATTTCTGGCATATCATCTTCATATACCATTTTTTTAATAAATTCTCGATTTTCCTTAACAATACCCTTTTCCAAACCAAAAATATCATAAATCCTATCTGACCAATATTCTGTATCATTAACCAAATCAAACTCCCAATAGCCTAATTTGGCAATTTTTTGCGCTTGTAATAGTTTATTATTTAAGGAATTTAACTGCTCTTCTTTATTCTTGGCTGCAGTTACATCTATGATAACAGTATCAACACTTACACTTCCGTTTATATTTTTAACAGGCTTACCAATTCCACTATGCCATCGTATGGTACCATCGGAATGAATTACCCTCCATTCATGTTGCCATTCTTCTAAAGAAGTAATACTTTTTTCTAGAATTTTAGTTAAATTCTCACGGTCATCTTTATGTACGTGTTTCCATCCGGCCTTATAATCATTATTAAACTCTTCAGCCGACAGACCTAATAGTCGCGATATTCCATTGGTCATATGTACTATTTCTTGGGTACCATCTTTAAAGAAAATATGACGAAATGCGACACAGTTAATGGTTTCAATAATGGTGTTTAATTGCAGTTCGGTAGTCTTAAAATCATGAACATCTTGCATACTGCCTGCGAGTACTAAAGGATCCCCTTTCGAGTTTCTTTTAACTACTTTGGCTATTATTTTGGTCCAACTCCAATAGCCTTTTTTGTGTTTAATTCTAATAGTATGTTGATAGCTTTCTATTTTATTATTTCTAATCTTCTCTAAAAAATCCAGTGACTCTGCCACTGCATCATGATAAACGATGGTTAAAAAAGTTTTAAATTTAAGATCAATAAATTCTCCCCTATCGTATCCCATAATACGCTTGGATACGTGGTTTAGTTTAAATTCTAATGTTGTTAAATCTAGCTCCCATTGTCCTATATTGCCATCATTTAAAACCCTTTCAATAAACTTTAGTTTAGCACTATGATCATTTATAGTAAGTTTTTGATTTAGACTATTTTGAGCGGTTATTAATTCAATTATTTGACTAGATAATGCTAAAAATGAATTTTTTTGAATTTCAGATAAATTCAATGGCGTTGTATTCCATACACTTAGGATGCCAAAATGTTCCCCTTCTTGGCTTGTTAATGGAAAACCTGCATAAAATTGATAAGGTAAATTAATATTTTGAACCGTTTTCTCGTTAGGAAAACTATACTCTTTAAGATCAGTTATTACCTGCAGCTTTGCGGTAGTATTTAATAAGTAGGAAACTATAGGATGGTCAAGCAGCTGTTGTGGATTTTCATTTCCATAACAAGCCCTACTAATAATATCCTTATTTTTTGAAAAAGTAATTAGCCCTACAGAGCAGTTGCATAATGCAGCTGCAATCATAGCGCTATTTTCTAGTTGGTTTTTCAATGGGATACTACACGTTAATCATATCAAAAATACAAAACATTTGTAGGGTTAATACTAATTTTTATCGTAATTCTACTTAATGTTTTATGATATAGACTACAATTACGTAAAAAATAATGGATTTGGGTAAAAATTCTAACTTTTAAATAGTTACTTAAACCATTCGAAACGAAATGTAAAATACCATTACACTATTAATAAGGCCTCTTTACTTGCAGTGTATAAAGAATACCTAGCGTTACCGTTGACCAGTTTCTATTATCTAATCCTATAGAAGTATAAGAGACATTCACTTCGGTACTTGGACCCATTAAATAACCTATTTGCGGCCTGTAATAAAACCCGCCGTCATTACCATCATTTAAACCAATTGCCTGCCCAACATTTGCCCCAAAAGAAAATGAATTTGATGTCCAGATGCGTACTGATGCAGTTAAGGGCATAAATTGAATACTTGGTAAATCTATTAATGCATTTTCCGTTCCGAATTTTTCAGGGAAACCATGAATATACCCAACCATTACACCTAGATCCACTGTTTCACCCAATGCCCACATATGTCCAAAATCAGCCCCCAATACCACTCCAATTTCATCATTAAATTCTTCTAAAGGTATTCCTCCTTGAATTCCAAATTTAAGTCCTTCTTGTGCTTTGATATTCGCGGCGGATAAAATAAATAGTATTACTAAAAATGCTTTTTTCATGATAAAATATGGTTGATTATGACATCAAATCTAAAAGCTTTGATAGAAGCACGATTATTTTTGTTGTAAAACAGAACATTTTGGTTGTAAAGTGCTTGTTTTAAAGGCAACTAAGCAACATTTATTTAAGGAGGTGATATTGATATGATTATTTTAAGCCTAATTTTTCGTAATGCTCAATAATTTCAATCGCCATAGCTTCTTGACTTTCAATATTTTTTGTAAGCCCTTTAAATTTATGATATTCTTGTGAGTAAGTTACCGCAAGTTGTTCAACTTCATCAATAGAGTGTATGTCGCCAAACATTAATTCTACTCTTCGCCAATTAATTGTGCCATAAGGTCTTTCCTCTTTATTAATGGCATTTACTAGCGAATTGACTTTATCAGAAAACTTATAAAAACTTTTATTACCGGTATAAAAAGACTCTTCTAAAATTCTAATAAGTATTTTTTTCATTATTCTTTCGTAAATAAAAATTTAAAACTATAGCAATGATAATCACTATTGTAATTATGAATTTTGTACTCACATCATTTAGTACACTTGAGCGCTGATTAAGTAAATTAATTATAATTTGGTAAAGACTTATAAAAACAGGTACAAGTATAAAAAACCGATATGGCTTGCCTTTCGCAGCAAAATACCATCCTAAATAGCCTATGTGCATGGCAATATTTAGACCTAAAATATAAAGTAAAACTCGGTAATTAGTGAATCCTAAGGGATATCCTTCACTGTCTTTAATTGCGTCTACAAGACCAAGATTGGGAACCCAATCTCTTAATTCGCCATCCTTGTTGGTAAGAATATCGTGAAAGTAACTTATTATGGAAGAAAAAATGATTCCAAGAGAAATCAAAAAGTTTAATAGAGTTCTTTTGTTCATAGAACCAAAAATAGAAAATGCTGGAGATTTTTCTATCTCCAGCAAACCTAATTTTAGTCTAGGTGTCTCTATTTTTAATATCTTTCTTGTCAATGCTCTGTTCATACAGTTTGTCGTCATCACTAGCTGTACTTGAAGTGCACGAAGTCACTACAAGTGAAAAAATAGCAAGAATCATAATAGTTTTAAAGTGTTTCATCTTAAAAGATTTAAGGTTAATATTTTACCTTAACACCTTAAACACTATTATAATTGTATTTTAATACGAACTTTCGATGAAATACATAAATTATGCCTTACAATATACGTAGTTTATTTCATAAAATGCATTACGGATAAAAAAATATATTACTGTTACAACTTCAGAGCATTACTATAGTATAAGGGGTTTTTATTGCTTTATTTGGTGCTATTTGAATACTAAAAATTCTTACAAGCATATATTACTTTCGGAAAATAAGATGTCGGAGTAATCGCTAATACTAAAATCAAAAACAATAAGGGAAAGTGTATAAAAAAAGGCAAAAAAAAATCCTCAACTATTGTTGAGGATTTGTTGGCGGTCCGGACGGGTTTTGAACTTTAGACAAAAACCCCTGCTTTTATGGGCATTTTCAGACCTTCATTTTTGTTACTCACCACTTTACTCACCGCGAAAAAACTTTAACATTTTTAACATTTTGGTTTGTACAATTTGATGATTTTTAATACCAAAAAAATAAAATTCAGTTTTTACTTAACAAAAGAGTCTTTATCATTCGAATGTAAAGGCACATATTTCTGAATAATGTATGGTGTAATTTCATCCAATGTTTTACCCGTTATTGGGTGAAGTCCTGGGCTCGTAAAATATTCTATTTCTCCGTTTTTATTTTTTGAATACCATATCAAAGGTTTGTTGGTTACTGGCGCAAAAAAATCAGTCGCCATATTGACATCTATTCTTTTAAAATTTTTAATTTTCACATCTTCATAACTTAAAACTTCCGTTCCATATTTGGAATAAGGCCTTGTATTGCATGAAACTTCTTCGTAATGATTTATAGCCCATGTCATACAACGATTTTCTAATTCAGTATTTATAGTTTTATCTATTAGACTTTGATTAAAATTTCCTTTTGTATTTAACAACCAAGTCATTAATATTATTAAAAAAACAATACAAAAAGACCCTAAAAACAGCCATTTATTTTGTTTTATTTGATTCTTTTTTACTTTTAGAGTGTCTTCTTTATTTGAGTTTTCATGCAATAAATTCACAGCGTCCACAGTGTACTTAATTTCACGTTCATATATACGGTTTTCCGTATTTGTTCCAGAATAACTTGTATTTCTTAAATATTCCTGTAGCGGCCTAGGTTGAAAATCAATCAGCCAACTAATTAACTCAATATTCTGAGTGCTTGTATTTTTTGCTCTTCCTTTAAGAAAATTAACAATCGGCTTAAATTTATCCACATCAAAATCCTGTATCTCTTTTAATTTATTATTCTCATTTTTAAATTGAAAAAAGTGATTTAGAATGTGATCATCCTTAATTGAATTTCTTTTGTTCAAAAGTAAAACACAAGCAGCCCTTATGTTAGCAGATGTTGGCTTGGCCATATAGATACTAACCTCTCCTCCATTTTCTAACTTATACTTCTCTAATATCTCTTTTTTATATGTTTCAAATGTTTTCATTTCAACTATTTGGTTGGAATTATTGGAATTTCAATGGAATTCTTAAGAACTACTGGAATTTCCTGAATCATATAAAGTTATTGCTTTTTAGCCATATTAATTTTGTCCCATCAGCAAGTTCTTGTTATGAAATGCTAACATAACAAATGTACAAAACTAGCTAATACGGAAATCTGTAATGCGGTTGGTAATTAGCCGGTTGAGAAGTAGTTAAAAGCCGCTGCATTACAATTTCTACTTCTCAAAAACAAAGGAGTAATCCTAAAATTTTCAATGGGTTGTTGTACCCAAAAAACTTTCGGGCGAAAGCACGGACAGCAACCCCTTTGTTTAATCTCAAAATTTTTAAATTATGAAAAAAGTTTTTATAGCCGTATTGGCAATTGTTTTAAATACATTTTTATTTTCTTGTACAAAGGACACATCTACTCAGAGCGATTTAATTTATGAAACTAATGCCACTGAAGGGGATGATGGTGATATTAAACCACCACCACCTCCTCCAGACCCAGTTTAATAGATCATGATTATTTTACAAAAGGAGTTATTCTATATTAAGTATAACTCCTTTTTTAATACATTTAAACAAAAAACAATTTGCGAAATATTTTAATCGTCTTGGTGATAATTATTTTTGGATCATGTGAATATGAAAGAAATAAACAATCAGATAAAAAAGACGAAAATATAGATAGCACTCAGTTGTATTACAATATTTCACTCGACAACAAAATGTCCTTAAGGCAAAAGCAAGAAGCCATAAATAAATCCTTGTATTATGCGAAAATTAATGACAATGACACTTTATTAGCCAAAGTTTTATATCAAAAAAATCTAGTTCATTATTCATTGGCGGAATATGATAGTCTTCTATTATTTAGTGATTCATTGATAAATTATTCGAAAAGAAACAACCTAAAATCAAGGCTTGCTAAGCAATTCTACCTAAAAGGATTTTATTTTGATGAAGTTGCCCATAATCCCGATAGTGCATTTATAAATTATAATCTTTCCAAGAATCATTTTCAATATTTAAAGGATAGTAGTTGGGTAGGTAAAAATTTGTTACAAATGGGTATAATTCAGAAAAATCAAGGGGATTTTTTTGGCAGTAAAGAAACAATCACTGAAGCTTTGAAATATCTAAATAAAGAAAAAGACACTAACTATATTGTTTCTTCATTTAACGGCTTAGCTACAAATCACCGAAAATTACTCAATCATGAAGACGCAATTAAATATTACAAAAAGGCTTTAGCATTTTCAATTAATAAAGCGGATAGAATTGTTATCAACAATAATCTTTCCGCAACATATATAGACAATAAAAACTATAACGAAGCACTTAATTTATTAACTGAATTAGTTAAGGATTCATTACTTAGCGAAAAACCAAATGAATATGCTAGAGTTTTAGATAACATAGCATACGCCGAATGGCTATCGGGTAAAAATGAAAGTAAATTAAAACTCTTAGTTGCCCTTAATATAAGAATTAAAAACAATGATTTAAGGGGGCAAATTGCTAGTTATACACATTTAGGAGAAGTATATTCCAATTCAAATTCAAAAAAAGCAAATATCTATCTTGATTCTGTTTTCATATTAGCAAAAAAATTAAAAAATCCTAGAGCTGAAAAAGACGCCTTAAAACAACTTATGGAATTGGAGCCATATAATCTTAAACTAAAGAACCGTTACGTTTTTTTACAAGACAGCCTATATGCCCAAGAATTAAAAGTAAAAACACAATTTGCAAAATACAAATACGACGACAAATTAATACAAGAAGCTAATTTACGTTTGGAGAAAGAGAATGCAGAGCAGAAATTAGAAGTAACAAATCAACAAAACAAAAGAAAGCTTACTTATGCATTTGGGGGGTTTCTATTTTTAATATTCGCTTTTTCGACCTACATATTGGTGCAAAGATCGAAACGATTAAAGCAAAAAAACAAAACTGCAAAATTAGAAGCTACATATGAAACCGAGTCAGAGCTTTCGAGAAAACTACATGATGACTTTGGAGGAAAACTTAACTATGCAATGCTTTTAGTTCAAAACGACTCCGACAAATTAAAATTACTGGATACGCTTGATGGGCTTTACAATCAAAGTAGAGATTTTTCAAGAGAAATAAATGATGTAGATACAGGTCCAAATTTTAAGGAGTCTCTAATTGGAATGATGGGTAATTACTGCAAAAACACAAAACTTATAGTATCTGGTAGTTCAGATTTAAATTGGTCAAAACTATCGTCATTATCAAAGAAAACTTTATTTAAAATTCTTCAAGAATTAATGATTAATATGCAAAAACATAGCGGTGCAAGTTTAGTTTCTGTTGCTTTTGAACAATCAAAAAAAACACTAAAGGTTAGTTTCATGGATAATGGTGTTGGTGCTTCAAAAACTGACTTAAATTTTAAAAATGGTCTTATGAATACAGAAAAGCGTATTGAAGCTATTGGCGGAACTATTATTTTTGAATCAGACAAAGGGCGTGGCTTTGAAGCTCAAATAGAAATTCCGAATTAAAAAGCATTAATAATGTTTAAAAAAATACTAATCGCAGAAGATTTTCAAGACACTAATAAAGGAATTGTACATGCATTGGAAGTAAATCTTCAAATTGACATAATACAAGAAGAGCTCTATTGTGATAAAGCATTTAATAGATTTAAAGTAGCCTTTGAAAAAGGAGAACCTTACGAGTTATTAATATCAGATCTAACATTTAAAGAAAGCCATGTAGATCGTAGATTAACATCAGGAATAGATTTAATAAAAGCGATTAGAGGTGTTGATAAAAACATTAAGATCATTGTAAATTCTATGATAGAAAATCCTACAGAAATAAATGCATTATTTAAAGATCAAAAAATTAATGGATATGTCTGTAAAGGTAGAAATAGTTTAAATGAACTTCTTGAAGGTATTCAAGAAGTTTATCAAAATAGAACGTTTGTCTCCCCACAATTAAATTTGAATTCTTCCAATAGTGTTTTTGAGATGGACAAATATGACATCATGATATTAAAGGATTTGGCTGAAGGCCTTACAAAAAAAGAAATATCAGAAAAACTTAAAAAACTAAATATTTCACCCAATAGTGAAAGTACTATTGATAAAAAGGTAAGTAAACTATTCGATGAATTTGGTGCTAAAAACACGCATCACCTTATTGCCAAACTAATTAAGCAGGGTAAACTTTAATATAGCCTACTATTTTTTATTGACAAACAAATTTTAATCCCTTACAGAAATCTGTAAGGGATTGTCTTTTAATGGGTTTATGTTTGAGGTATTATTAATTTATAAATATTTATAAAATGGCAAATCAAAGAAAAACTAGTAAAGAAGCAGCTTCTTCGGCTTCAAAAGTTCTAAAAGATAAAAGAACAGGAAAGGATAGTAAAAAAGCAGCTGGTAGTGCTTTATCTCAAAGAGCACCAAAAGGAAAAAAATAAATTATGGCAGTTAAACATACTCCAACAAATGAAGTCCATTCAGGAACCAAAGGAGGCAAAACTGGATGCGGTTTTAACACATCAGAAAACCAAAGTCATTGGATAAACACAAGCGATAGAATTACTTGCGATAAGAATGGTTGTAAAAATTAAGTTTTCTCAAATAATAATATGAAATTATCAATCAATACTATCTTTTTTCTTCTCATTTTTAGCCTAGGAGTATCTCAGGATAAAAGTAAGGAATTGAGTAATGCAGAAATATTTTCTTCGCAAGCTGGAACTTTAATAGAAAAGGAATTCCTGGATGTTGGAAAAATAAATAATAACACCGAAATCATAATTTTAAAAATAACTAATATGATTTCTGGTGATTCCATTAAGTCCTTAAGAATTACAACCGATATAAAAGGGTCTTATTCTACAGAAACCAAAATAGCACAGCTAGATTCAGATGAAATTGATGGTTTAATCAAGTCCTTAATAATAATCAAAAACAAAGTATTACCGATTAATGCCACCAACTACACAGAAATTAGTTTTAAAAGTAGAAGTGGATTTGAAGCAGGGTGCTATTGGAGTAAAAATGAATGGAAGATATATCTTCAAATAGAAAAATATGACAGGAAATCATTGGTTTTGCTAAAAGGAAGTGAATTTGAACTGTTTTTAGAATTATTGAACGAAGTAAAAACCAAAATGTAACACATTTATGGAAATCCAAAACCAACTAAAATCATTAGCTGAAAAAATAAATCAACTAAAAGATAAAATAGATATAGAGGAATCTATAAAACCCGCTTTTGTATTGCCCTTTATAAATATTTTGGGTTATGATTCTTTTAATCCTACAGAAGTAGTTCCAGAATTCACCGCAGATATTGGCCTTAAAAAGGGTGAGAAAGTTGATTATGCTATTTTCTAAAATCAGTAGCCAAGCATTATAATCGAATGTAAAAATTGGAAAGAAAAACTCAAACCGCATAATTCACAACTATTCCGATATTTTCATACGACCAAAACTAGATTTGCTTTACTAACCAATGGAATAGAATATCAGTTTTAAACAGATTTAGAGGCTAGTAATAAAATGGATATTAAAGACACTAAAATTCGAGTTCCCATAGAATAAATACTTTTTTTATGAAAAATATAAAACAATTTGTGATGCTAACATTTATGGTAATACTTTCTAATTCTTCTTTAAGTCAAGAAAATTTTACTATTGCTTATTCTTGTGGAGAAACTGTAGGCAAATGTGTAGGTTCTAGTTATTGTTCTGCGTGTACTAATTGCAGTAGATGCGGTCATTGTAGTTCTGGAGGATCTTGTGGAGTTTGTTCAAGAAAGAAAAATTATAAATCTAAAGAAAGTAGCAAACCAAAGCATAATTCTAGTAGTGAAAAGAAACAATCAAATTCATATACCTCCAAATCAAAAACGAATGCATATGATCTACCGAATGACACTTCTTCCAAGTATTATCTAAAAAACTTATTAGTAAATATTACAGCATTAAATCTAAGGAGCGGTCCAGGAACTTCTTATTCCATAATTGAGGTTTTAAAAAAAGAACAGAATCTTACTTTTCTTGCGATGACAGGAAATTGGGTGAAAGTTAAAGTTAATCTGACTAATACAATTGGGTTTGTTTATTACAATCACATTTTAGTAAGTACGGAATGACGAAAACATAGTTCTATTATCTTTTTACATTACAGAAATCTGTAAGGTTTTGTGTTTCAAAGAGTTTAGGTTTGGAGAATTAATCAATAAATTCTATATATCATGGCTTATCCAAAATTTGAAATCAAGAAAAGTTCAAACGGTAAATTTTATTTCAATCTAAGATCAAAAGGTAACGGAGAGATTATAGCAACGAGCGAGATGTATAATTCAAAACAGAGTTGTAAAGATGGTATTGATGCCGTACAGAGAGATGCTCCTAACGCAGAAGTAATTGACTTAACTATCAGTAACTAAAATGAGTTACCGTAAAGGGTATTACAAAAAAGATGGAACTTATGTTCAAGGTCATTTTGTAAACAAAGGCAGTGTAAAAACAAAATTTAAAGTAGATAGCAAAAAAGGTTGTTTAGGTATTTTACTTATAATTTTGCATGGATTAATAGGCCTCTCCTGTACTTCAGAATCTAATTGCGAATCTAAAAAATGTGCTGACTTTTCTAATCAAGCAGAAGCTCAAGCAGCTTTTGATGGTGATAAAAGTTGCTATTCAAACCTTGACAGAGATAATGACAATATCGCTTGCGAAAATGGACAATATTAAAACTATGAATAAATTAAATATATCAACTGGGCTAAAAAGTCACTTTTTAAGATTGTATCAAATGGCTTTTGCAGATGACAATTTCGATGTGCTCGAATTAAAGATGCTTTACAATTTTGCCGAAGAAAGAGGGCTTACTAAAGATCAATTAAATGAAATCTTATTAAACCCTTCTCAAGAGTCAGTAATTCCAGAATCTTTAGACGATAAAATCGAGTATCTGTATGATTTAGCGCTGATGATTTGGGCAGACCAAGTGGTTACAGACGATGAAATAAATACCTTAAAAAAGTACTGCAAGAAATTTGAGTTTTTGGAAGAGAACATTGACGATATCTGTGAGTTTCTTTTGGAAAATGCAAAAGAAAAAATCTCCTTATCTGAATTACTTACTAAAATGCAAGACTAATATGAGTGCTTTAAAAAATATATTCTCACTAAAAAAAAGTCTTCCTAAGGAAATTGTTAAACCTAAAGAGGAAGATGTTAAAAAAATTAAACTTTCTTTTTTTGAAAGTGGCTATGGTTCATCAAAACAAGCATCAGGAAATCATACAATATTTAAGGCTTGTTTACAAGACGTTTACATGGATTATAAGGGTAAATGCCGTGAAGATGAAAAGCTCCAGAAAGAATTGAAGGAACCTTATGTTCAAGAAAAAAGTAAGTATGAAATTGAATTAAAGAAAAGAAAAACAGTAAAGGACATTATCGAAGAAGGTATTGCAGCTTTGGAAAATAAGATTTCAATTTTCAAAAGTGAAATATCCGAAGTAAAACATAATCCAGAAAAATATGTAGAGGATGTTGATAAAAAACCAAAAGCACAATTTTATCTTGGCTTGATTGTTTTGATTCCTATCACATTTTATCTATTAGTTTTTTATATATCTGCCTCCTATTCTGCATTTTTCAAAACATTCGATACTGACCAACTAACCAATGCCATTTTTGATGCCAATGCATTAACAAAAGCAATTGATGATGGCTGGTTAGAAGGTGTTTTTGTGGCTACCATTCCTTTTGCATTTATGGGCTTGGGGTATTTAATTCATATGTTTCAAAAACATAAAAACTGGCTTTCATATGTTAAGATAGCAACTTTGTTTATAGTCACTTTTATTTTTGACGCAATACTTGCATATCAAATTGAAAAGAAAATATATGATATTGAGAAGACACTTAACTCACCTGATTTTAACGTACAAATAGCTTTTACAAAAGCAGAATTTTGGGGTATTATTTTTGCAGGTTTCGTAGTTTATATTATTTGGGGGTTGGTGTTTGACTTTATTATGAAAGAATATGACAACTTCGATAAAATAAAAACATTTATTAGGTCTAAAAGAGAAGATATCAAAAATTGTGAACTAGAAATTATTTCACAGACAGAAAAATTAAACCCAATAAAGGAAGATATTTCAGGAATAGAGGGAAAAATTAACGATTTACAAAGAACAATTGATGGCTTTGTATTTTCCAACAAACACTACCTAACTTATCATGCAGAATATGTAAAAGGATGGTTTCTTGGAATAGCTGATAATTTTGACGATTTAAAAAGAAGAGAGCAATTACTATCACTCTGTACTGCTGAGGAGAAAAAACATTTGCAAGAACATGACATTGCGGATGAAAGTTATGAAGGGCGATTATATAAACTTGTAAACTAATAAAATGAAACAGAATTTCCAATTCCTAACCGCACTAATGCTTTTATCCTTTGTTATCACTTCTTGTAAAGATGAACCTAAGGCTGAAGAACTTATTCATGAGCACGATTTTCCCAAGGTATCTGCGATTGATAATTTAAATATTAGTATACTCCTGGATTTGTCAGACAGAATAAACCCTGAAAAATACCCTGCCCCAGCGATGGAATATTATATGAGAGATGTTGGTTATTTAAAGTCCATTGCGGTGAATTTTGAATCACATATCATGAATAAAAAAATGATTAAAATTGATGATAAAATTCAAGTATTTATAGACCCAGAACCCTCAGATAAAAATTTAAACGAAAAGCTTAATAAGCTTAAAATATACTTCAATAAAGATGTGGTTACTAAAAAAGGTATTTTAGAAACCTGCAAAAAATATGATAGTATTACAACACTTATTTATGAAGCAGCAATTAAAGATGATCATTATGTTGGCTCTGATACTTGGCGGTTTTTCAAAAATAAAGTGGATGATTATTGCGTAGAAAATGGTTACAGAAATATTCTAGTGGTTTTAACTGATGGATATATTTATCATAAAGACGCTTTAATAAGAGAAGGCAATAGAACTACACACCTAACACCACAAGACATTAAAAGTTTTGGCTTTAACAAATCTGGTTGGAAAAAGAAATTTGATCAGCAAGATTATGGCTTTGTAACTGCAAATGAAAATCTTTCCAATTTAGAGGTATTGGTTTTAGGCATTAATCCTGATGATAAAAATCCTTATGAAGAAGATGTGATTAGAGCATATTGGAGTAAATGGTTAGTGGAAATGAAAGTTAAGAAATTCGAAATAAAACAGGCAGATATGCCATCTAACATGGAAAAAGTGATTCGTGATTTTATTTTAAAGGAATAATTATGGCAATCAGATTTAATAAAAGAGTCAAAATAATTAAAGGTTTAGGAGTAAATATCAGCAAATCGGGAATCTCACCTAGCGTTAGAACAAAAAGTGGCAGTTTAAGTTCAAAAGGATATTCAATTAAAACAGGAATTCCTGGCCTAACATACCGTAAGACATTTTCCAGGACCAAAAATAGTGGGTGCTTGGTTTCCATGTTAATAACTCTGACTATTATTATATTATTCATAGGAAATATTGTTGATAAATGATTTCCCCAAACCTTTTAGAAGACTTACCGAGAATTAGCAATTAAGATAGAATACGATTATTATTTTTAAAAAATATAGTGAAAACTTCTTCTTTCTAAAATTTTCAAAATGATTAAACGCTCCATTTTAATTGAGAAGAAAGCAGTAATTACTTGTAAAAATTTACAACTTTGCATAGAAACAGCAGATCGAAAAGCCTCAATTCCAATTGAAGATATTGGTTTTATAGTTATTGATCATCCGGAAACATACATTACCATACCAGCATTAAATTATTTAATTGAAAATAATTCAGGAGTTATTTTATGTAATAAAGTACACTTACCAAATGGCATGTTCTTAAACTTAAATAGTCATCATATTCAACAACAGCTTTTCGCCTATCAAATTGAAGCCAGTGCCCCTTTAAAGAAAAAACTCTGGCAACAAACTGTGCAAGAAAAAATAAAAAATCAAGGAATTTTACTAGAACAAATAACTAAACATAAAAATAAGTTCGAATTTTTATCGTCAAAAGTATTAAGTGGTGACACCTCCAATATGGAAGGTGTAGCTGCGAATTTTTATTGGAAATCTTTTTTTGATGCAGGATTTAAACGAGAACGTTTTGGCGAGTATCCTAACAATTTTTTAAACTACGGATATGCTATTTTGAGAGCAGCAACTGCTAGGGCATTATCGGGTAGCGGTTTATTAAACACTCTAGGAATACACCATAAAAACAAATACAATGCTTTCGCATTAGCCGATGATATAATGGAGCCTTATAGACCGTTAGTTGATGAATGTGTATATAATTTGATGCAACAATACGACGAACAAGACTTAAATACTTTGATAAAATCCGAGCTTTTAAATATTCTTACGCGAACCGTTTATTTTAAAGATGAAAAAAGCCCCTTAATGGTTGCTTTACAAAAAACGGCTAGCTCATTACAACAATGTTATACTGGGGAACGAAAAAAAATTAAGTACGCTAAATTGTGGAACTAAACGGTTACCGAATTATGTGGTTATTTGTATTTTTTGACCTACCTACTGAAACCGCAAAGGATAGAAAAAATGCAGCTGGTTTTAGAAAAAATCTTTTAAAAGATGGTTTTGACATGATGCAATATTCCGTTTACACCAGACATTGCGCAAGTAGCGAAAGTGCAGATGTTCATGAAAAACGAATAAATTCATTATTACCACCATTTGGGAAAGTGAGTGTTTTGCGTATTACAGATAAACAGTTTGGTAATATTTTAAATTTCTGGGGCAGAGCTGAAGTACCTAAACCTCCACCGCCAATGCAATTAGAATTGTTTTAAAAACAAAAAATGCCTCAATCTTGCCTTATCACTGCAAAAAAGAAGCATTTTTTTTAACGATATTTTCTTTTAAATTCTTAA
>NZ_FWXO01000001.1:488774-1050027 GCF_900176415.1 Cellulophaga tyrosinoxydans
GTGTCAATATCGTGTCTTCTAATCTTTAATCAAAGTACAACGTAAAATATGTAACTGAAAATCAGAAGATTTTTCATTGTGTTTCGGCTGTTTGAGAAAATGAAAATCTTATGTCAATGAACTTTTTAGTTTCAAAAATTACTTTAAATTGAGTTTTATTTTTTGTGAGAACACTTTTCTCAGCTTTTTTTGATTTTTGGTAATAATTTAATCAATTTGAGTTTTTGTTAATTTTTACAACTCTATAAAATTAAATTTTTGTTATTTTTCCTGAAACCGAAATCTTTACTTTTATAGGGTTAAAAGTAAACCATCCTGTTTTTCCTGCACCAAAGCCTCTAATACTATTATAATATGGTTGATAATTATTATCCAACGAAGACTGTGAACATAGCCTAAATTCGTAGAATTTTGACGATAACTTTTGAATTCTATATAAATGCTCTTTAAAAATTTCATTATTAGGATTTTCCCAATTAATCTCATCATCATTTAAACCTAGTAAAAACATATCATTAATATGGAGAGTAGTGACAATTTCTTTTCCGTCTGTTGGCAACTTGTATGCTGATTCACCAGTCCTTTTGCGTTCAACAACTGTCCAAAATGTCACAACTTCTTCTTTTAAATTTTCTTTTTCATCTTTGTAAATTAATACATGATGATTATTTCTAGGATTCACCCATTGATTTATATTTTCTTTTAGTTTTTCTGCCCCTCCGATATTTTCTTTCACTCTTACTTTCAAAATTGGAACTGGATCTCCATTTTTGTTTGGCAAAAATATTTGAGGCTGATTTATTCCGTTCTCGTCAACAACAAAAAATGTATTTACAGGAACTTTACCTTTTACAAAACCACCTAATTCTTGAACTCGTTTTAATATTAAAAAACGTGTGGTTTTATCTACTACTTTATCAATTTGTTTGGCAGTTTCTAAACTATCAATCGATTTTCTTACATGAAATGCTTCTTCTCCATTAAAATTCCTTTTTCCAAAAACAGTTTCTTTATGCAATTGACCTCTTGCTGCAATACCTACATTTTTATATTTAGCACCATTTTTCTCTGAAATATGAGTCCTTACCGTAATATCATTTGATATTCTTTTATGGGAAACCAAAATACTGTTAATTGCTTTTTCTGCATCATATCTAAAGGTCTCCCAAGGCATTGGAAATTCTTTTAATACTGAGTTTCTATTATACCTATTCCAGTTTGATAATTCTTGAACATAGGCGGTTTTAGTACAAGCCATTACTAAAGCATCAATAGCATGGTGTCTATGGTCTTCTCTCGATTTTATATTTTCATCATTCAAAATAGTATTCAACCCCCATTTATGTCGAAGATTTGAAGTTGCTTGACCAGGGGAAACAATTATTTTTTTACAAACTTTTGTGAGGTAATTTTTTGCTTCTTTACTTATATAACGTGTGTCATTTAGTTGCCTAGAAGTAAAATCATCATCGAATTTTTGCTGTATAAATCGCTTGAATTTTTGGTACGC
This sequence comes from Cellulophaga tyrosinoxydans, assembly GCF_900176415.1. Classification (GTDB taxonomy): domain Bacteria; phylum Bacteroidota; class Bacteroidia; order Flavobacteriales; family Flavobacteriaceae; genus Cellulophaga; species Cellulophaga tyrosinoxydans. The sequence continues at coordinate 490,285 of NZ_FWXO01000001.1, forward strand.
TGTTGGATATTCTTTAGTGTCTGAAAACAATTTTAATGCACGTTCTTTTATAGCTGACCAGTTGTTCTCATCAGAACCATAAAATTCAAAAGGTGTTTTGTTTGCTTTTTCTCTATTTTCGTCAGCATAGCATAATGTTTTATTTGAAAAACTATCATTTAACGAACGACTCCAAGGATGTATATGTTCAATTTGTATTTCGCCTGAAAAAAGTTGTTTCACAGATATTGCATTACCTGTATAGGGACATGTTTTTTTACATTCTTCCCAAAGTTTAAATTTTAAAATATTATCATGTGATAAATTGGTATATTTTAAAACTTCCGTTTTTACTCTATCATTTTCTTTTTCTAAGCGCTTTTGGTCTCTTCGGATTTTGTTGCGCTGAGATTTCGATATTTTTAAATCACGAGCCATTTCTACTTTAATCTGATCAATCTGGCCGTTATCGTCGATTAATTCGTTTACTAATTTTCGCAGTTCAAATAATGCAGTTATAACAATAGGATTACGAATAGCTTGTATTTCTTTATCAGCATCTTTGCCCAATGGAAGTTTTTCAAGAAGTTTTGAAACATCGATTGTTGCTGAATGATGGTACAATTTCTTCATTTGATTTTCTGTCAGATTGTAATCATTTAGAAGAATATCCTTGATTATAGTAATAAATCCGCCTTTAGTTTTTGAGCGAACTATACCTTCAATATTATCAATCAAAAAGTTTCTTTTTTCATGTGATATTTTTTCCCAATCTGCACCAAAAGTATTTTTAATACCACCCATAACAACTGCAACATCATAAGTGAAACCAATTTGCAGAAAGGGTAATATATTATTTATTGCTTTTTTACTTAAATTCGCATAACCATCTTTTACATTAAATTTCGAGATTGCTTCAGCTTGTTCTGCTGTGAAATTCCATTTTTTTATTGCATATTCTTTAACGTTAGATTTGCTATCAAAAAAGTATAAAACATGCCAAATATCATCTTGTTTCTTTTCTGAAAATTCGAACCATTTTTTACCAAAGAATTTTTTATTGGATAGGTTTGAGATGGTATGTGTGCCAACAATTTTATCATCATCCTTATAATTAAATTTGAATTCCGCACTTTCTTTTCCTAGTACTTTTCTAATCTTTTTAAAATCAATCTTTTCATTAGCATACAGAAAACCTACTACTATTTCTTTTTGTTCTTGGGATATTTTGCTTCCATTATATTCTACAGTATTTACCCATTGCCAAACTCGAAATTGTTCAAAAGCAATTGCACTAATTGGTGATTTGGTTTTTGAAGTTTCAAATGAACAATTGCCAACTAAATGCTTTTGAGAGCGCAAAGGGCGTTGATGAAAAATAATACCATCTTCTTTATAGCCATCTATCTTCCTCCCTCCCAGCAAGGTTTTTAAATTTTCATTTAAGCTAGAATGGTACTGTTTTTGGCTTTCCCAAATCACTTCAAATTCATCAACATACATTTTACGGGTTGTATATCTATTCCGAATACGTTCTAAACCATCTTGAAAAAGTTCATTTTCTTTGGGGTAAATATCAAATAAATAAGCACCTAATGTTTTATTCTCGATTTTTTCCTGAGTTTCTGTTATACCTATTTTGCCATCTTTTACGTTACCCTTAAAAATTGCTCCATCCTCACTACCACCTTTCCTGCTATTGCTTAAAAACCCACGTCTTTGAATTAAATGATAAAAAATTCTACCGATTTCTTCTAGACTAAGTTTTTCTATTAAAGCTTTTTGTCTAAGTTCATAAGGATTTAGTGCAAACCATACAGCTAATTTTTCTGAAGGAAATTGTTTTGTCTTTTTCCAATCTATAAAATCCATTTCAACCAACGGACACATATTATTCTCCGAAAGTGCTTTTAGCAATATTTTTTTTCTAAGTCTTTTTCTGAAAAATTGTCTCCTAATACCTCGTGCACCTGTTCTGCTTGCATTTTTAGACATCTCATTCTCCCCATCACCCAAATTCTCAACACCCATTGGAAATATTCTACTTCCAATACCTAAAATTTTATTTTGAACATCGTCTATTAAGGCCCAGCCAATACTATTTGTCCCTAAATCTAAACCTAAAATTTTTGCCATTTTGCCCTACACTTTATAAAAAATAAACTTATAAATAAATTGTTGTAGTCCTTTACAGAAAAGCGTACTTTTTTTTAAAAGTATTTAACTATCTTCGTTACTAGATTAAAACTTCTAATCTTTAATCTTATCACAATAAGGCTATATGCCGTAGGTGAAAACCTTTTGTCCTGCTTCGGTGGGACTTTTTTTTGTGATTCATTCAATAGAAAACCTCAAATAAACAGGTAAATGATCCGATAACTTTCTAGCTTTATCTAGATTTCCGCAAACTCCTACAAAATCTATAACCTTTGCTTCTTGTTTGTTAATATTCTTAGAATAGAAAATATTATCAATAGCATAATTTAAATAGTCATTCTGGTCGCAAGTTCTTTTTATAGTTGTTTTCTTGCCAGTTACTGCAGCTTTAAAGCCACTTTTTTTTAGGTCGTTAAAAACAGCTTTATTCTGATCTACGTTAAAATCCCCAGCAATGAGCATTGAAGAATTCGAAGAATTTTTAACATACTCTGTAAGTGCTTTTATTTCACTTTCAGGGTCTTTATCAAAAGGTCTTGAATGAAAATTAAGCACAGTAAACTTTTTTGTGCCCAAATAGAAATCTAATAAAAAAGGCTCTCTATCTATTAGAGAATCTAACTCCTTTATTAATCTACCTCTGTTTTTTATTTTAATATCCCTTGTTTTCCAAACAAATGCATAGCGCTCCGTTACATACTTTGAACTATTAGTAGGGCTACTAATTACATAATCCCACTTACTCCCTTTTCTATTTAATATATCTGTCAATTTCGCTACTGCTTGCGCGCCACCATAACCTGCAACAACTTCTTGTATTGCAATAATATCTACATCACGAAGAATTTCAGCAATTTCATCTAATTCTTCTCTACTTTTTGTTTGTCCAAAATCTTTAATATTCCATGACGCTAAACTGATTTTAACATCTTGCGAGTATCCCTTGAAAGCACTGAAAATAAGAAGTATAAGGAGTATTTTTTTTAGCATTCCATTTTTATTTAAGTCCTAAAAATAAATAAAAAGTGGTCATAAACATTACGTGAATCTATAATACAAGTATAACTTGCCTTATTAGAAAAAAGGTTTTAAATCATTTTGAGCCAAATAAAATCACTTATTAGCTCAATTAAATCGTATATTTGAGCCGAATAAGACATTTAATCGGCTCATGAAGTACAATTGGCAACAAAAAGATTGGAGAAAATTTCAATATGAAACTACGTCTATTGAAGGCTTACTCTTTGAATTTGCAGAACGTACTGGACGCATAAGTGGTATTCTAGAGGGGCTCCCAGAAGCTATGCAAACTGAAACTATGATTAATATGATGGTTTCTGAGGCTATAAAAACCTCCGAAATCGAGGGGGAATATTTAAGTCGTAAGGATGTGATGTCTTCCATCAAGAGAAATTTAGGATTACAAACAGAATTACCACAATCCAAAGATAAAAAAGCGGAAGGCATTTCTGAGCTTATGATTGCTGTTCGAGATAGTTTTATGGAGCCTATAAACACTCAAACTTTATTTTCATGGCATTCGATGTTGATGAAGGGCTCAAAAAATATTGCAATTGGAATATGGCGAAATCATGAAGAACCCATGCAAATTGTTTCCGGTGCATTAGGTAGAGAACTTGTACATTTTGAAGCTCCACCCTCGAAAAAAGTAGCTGCGGAAATGAATGCTTTTATAACTTGGTTTAATGATACGTCACTAGTCGGTAGAAATGCCATTAAAAAACCAATTATTAGAGCTGCAATTGCGCACCTCTATTTTGAATCTATCCATCCATTTGAGGATGGTAATGGAAGAATTGGTAGAGCAATTTCTGAAAAAGCATTATCACAAAGCATTCAAAGACCAATTTTATTAAGTTTATCAAGAACTATTGAACAAGATAAAAAAGCGTATTATAATGCCCTACAATCTGCTCAGCGTTCTAATGAAATTACACCCTGGATCATCTATTTTGCCAAAACAGTTTTAAAGGCTCAAATACAAACAGAGAAAGAAATTGAATTTACCTTAAAAAAAGCTAAATTTTTCGACCAATTTGAAACAGCACTTAATGAACGTCAATTAAAAGTAATCCGAAGAATGTTAGAAGAAGGTCCTGATGGTTTTGAAGGCGGAATGAATGCAACAAAATATATGGGTATAACAGGAACTTCAAAAGCTACTGCAACAAGAGATTTACAAAATTTGGTTGAACAAAATATTTTTATTCCTATTGGTGGCGGAAGAAGTTCACGTTATCAAATATTGATTTAGAGTCGTACATTAATTTATTTGGCGAAAGATATAGAAACCTAAACTTACGATGGAAACAAAAACAATACAAATTACAGAAATTTCTGCGGATGAATTAACAGAAATAATTGCCGAAAAGCTACTTGTTAAAATTGAAGATTATTTGAATCAAGTAACTAAATCGGATCCAGATATTTTATTAACTAGGCAAGAAACGGCAAACTATTTCAAGGTAAGTTTACCAACATTATACCAATGGGCTAAAGATGGAATTATTAACCCAATTCGAATAGGAAATCGCATATATTTTAAAAAGCAATCCATATTAAATCTTATTGAAAAACAAACCATATCCTATAATATTAACAGAAAAAATTAATTTTAATTATTTAATCTGAAAAGAAGTATTCCCAACTAAAGAATCAAATTAAAAGACTTATTTATTCTAACTAAAAATATCTCTAATTTTATTGATATTAAGCTAAGGAGGGAATAGCAAGAGGGTGACACGCTGCGCGATGTCACTAGTTTTCAATTCCCTCATATACAGCATTTTACAAATTATTCAAATCCTCAATTTCTCACAGTTTGCGACAAATCAGCTTAAAACCTCAGTAAAATGGCAATTATTTGCGACAAATCATGTAATTGTAACACATTTTTAACCATAACAGTATAGGCTTATTAAGCAAGTCCAAAACTATAAACCGTTTTAATCCTCACCCTATTTCCTTTCATTACATTACAGGAAAAAAGGTTCGTCTAAAAGTCTTGAACACAAGCCAAAAAGTAATTTGAGTTTATATGTTTTTTCTGGAAAATTCCTTTTTGACTTACGTTCGCTTGTTCAACTTTTTAGTGAACTTTATACGTTTTGCATTTCAATAACTTGTCGCTTAGTATTCTTTGAGTCCCTTCCCTTTTTGATTCTAAATGAACAGTATTTAAAATTAGCGGGCGCATAAAACAGATGGCGCTGCCCTCCTATTTATAGCCCTTTCCTAATTTTAAATCCTTTATATAATCTATATCAAAAAGGGAATGCGATTGGCTCTGAAAGAAGTAAATAAACTACAGGACAAATCCTATTTCATTTGATCTTTTTTTGCGCTCTATTGAGACTTTAAAAAAGGAAAATGCTCTTGGTTAAAAAAAGTAAATGAATTTTTAAAGGATAAATACCAAACTTGAATTAGTAGCTCAATTTGTAAATGCAGACAAATCTTTAAGCATTATTTGTATATCGCTCCATAAGCCCTTCCATGTCCTCACCAATTTTTTTATCCAAAACCTTAGCATAATGTTGGGTGGTTTTAATAGAAGTATGACCTAACATTTTACTTACTGACTCTATAGGAACGCCATTTGAAAGCGTAACCGTTGTGGCAAAGGTATGGCGTGCTAAATGTGTTGTGAGGTTTTTAGTAATTCCACATAAAAGTGCAATCTCCTTTAAATAGGCATTGGATTTTTGATTGCTCAATACTGGAAGCATATTCAATTTATCCAATACCAATGGATGCGCTTCATATTTCTCCAAAATAGACTCCGCAGCTGGCAATAAAGGAATGCTACTACGGGTATTTGTTTTCTTCCGTTTAGTTTTTATCCATCTACGCCCATCCATTCCCAATAAAATATCATCTGTTTTGAGCTTCTCTACATCTGCATAAGCCAATCCTGTATAGCAACAAAAAAGAAAAATATCTTTGACTTGCTCTAAACGGTGAATTGTAAAAGTTTTCTTCTCCAGTGTATTAAGTTCCCTTTGAGTTAAAAATTCTCGTTCTATTCGTTTCCAACTCGCCTTCCAATGCACAAATGGATCTTTGGAAATCCAATCATTGGCAAAAGCAATACGTATAATTTTTTTAAAATTTATGATGTATTTAATTGCCGTATTATGGACGCACTTCTTTTGCGACTTTAAATAATATTCAAACCCAGTTATAAATTTATGATCTATATCTTGTACTGGAATATCAGATTTCTTGTATTCTTTTTTAAGGTAATTCTCAATATGTGCTTTACAAGTTTTATAACGTTGCAATGTGCCTGCTGAATATTCTTTTCCTACTAATCGAGAAAGATCATCGTTATGCTCTTGAAATAATTCAACTACCATTTTAAGCTTTTCATCTCTGCCAGTATAGACATCTCGAATGTCTTTAGCCGTAAAAAAAATATCCTTTTCAATAAATCTACTGTGAATTTTATAAATGCTGCTGCGAATTCCATCCATATAGCGATTCAGTTCTCGCATATTTGTTGTAGCCCCAAATGCTTTTCCAGCATCAGAATTCCAATTATCAGGTTCTATACGTCTTTGGATATAACTTTCACTACGCTTACCAGAAACAGTAATACGAACATAAAGGGGTATTTTCCCTTGCTTGTCCATATCCCTTCTTTTCGGATAAAATAAGACTGAAAACTGATTTAGCATAATTACTCACCTTGTTACCTTTTTAAAGGTACACAAATTATGCAATAAAAAAAATTGTAAGTCCTACAAATACAGGCGTTTAGCACTAACTGGTGAGTAACTTTTTTCAAATAAATTACTCACCGCCACACTCACCGCGAGGGTCATTTTTTTTGATATTAAATGGTATTATTTGAAAATAAAAAAGCCCACAAACCTAATGTTTGTGGGCTTTTACTAAAATTTGAAAAAATTTTAGCGGTCCGGACGGGACTCGAACCCGCGACCCCCTGCGTGACAGGCAGGTATTCTAACCAACTGAACTACCGAACCGTTGCTTTAAGCGGTTGCAAATATACATCGCTTATTTAATTGCGCAAATTATTTTCATCAAAAAATACACTTAAAACTTAAAATAATATCAAAAGCAACTTTTATTGATTGCTAATCATTCAATATCAATAGATTACAAATTCATCTATCTTATATTATTTTACATCATTTAAAAAAAGAACATGACTTTTATTTTTAAAAGCTATAAAATCTGCTACACTTAATTGATTAGGGTATGGCACATAAAAATGACTTGTGGTGTGATTACGCCATAGCAACACCCAGCTAATTCCCGAATTTTCAAGAATTTCATCCAACACAACAGTCCACCAATTAGCATCCTCTACTTTTTCCAATCCAACTTCGGTAAGCGCAAAAGGCAACATTTTTTCATCTGCCACTTGCTTTAACACCTCTATATTTTTCTTTAAGTCTTTCTTAAATTCTTTAGCAGCTCCATGTTGATACATATCTAAACCCAACATATCTACATATTCATCTCCAGGATAATTGACCAAATACTCTTCAGCGTTGCCAATCATATTTGGAGCATATATAAAGAGCAAATTACTTGCCATGAAATCTTTTGTCAACAGATTAAAAGTATGCCTCCATAAGGCTTTAAATTCTTCTGGACTACAATTATGGTTTCCCCACCAGAACCAAAATCCATTCATTTCATGTAAGGGCCTAAAAGCAATGGGTATTAACTCGCCTTCGTCATCTTTTAGACTTAACATAAAATCGGCAATTCTTTTTATCCAGCTTTTGTAGATAAGCGCATAATCTCCCCCATCCAGTAACTGTTTTACCGCCGGAGTTGTATCCCAACTATCGCCTTTCGAAACAGGATTATCAGCATGCCAACTAATCGTTATTATTCCTCCATCGCGATGTGCTTTTTGTATAAGCATTTTCATTTCATCAAAAGGAACGCCATCAAGATTAAGTGAATTACCATGCTCTAATCGCCCAAGATCAAACCCGTATACTAATGGAAAATCACCCGCAACGCTGTAAACATCACTTTGATAATTTACTGCATCATTTCTCCAACCAATACCATAAGAGGTGGTGTCTTGATGCCCAAAAGCATAGCCTTTGCTAGTAATATTTTCTATTCTAGACTTAAGTGCAATCACCTGAGGCAATGCATTTTTATTAGCAAGAGACATAGCTTAATTATATGATTTTATTTATAGAAATTTTTGCCTTTCGGTCATGTAAGTATTTAATATACCAGAAAAATCTCTGCGTACATCAACTGGCAAGTATTTAATTTTATATTGTGCGCATTTTAATTTTAATTCCTCTTTATAGTTTAATACGCTTTTTTGATACGCATCTTTTACAGTATCTGCATATAAATTTATAGCTTCCCCTGTTTCCACATCTATGAAGCGCTGTGGTGTATTTTCAAAATCAAAATTCACTTCATATTTTTCATCCATTAAATGAAATAATACCACTTCGTGCTTGTTATATTTTAAATGGCGTAAGGCTTCAAAAAGCTTTTCATCCTCAGTCTCTGTTTGCAACATATCTGAAAATAAAAAGATAAGACTGCGACGCTTTATTTTTTCTGCAATTAAATGTAAATACGTATAGGTTTCTGTTCTGCTTTTAGGCCGCTGTGATTGTCCTATTTCATTTAGTTTAGCCAACAGCATTTGATGATGCCGCTCACTACCCTTCTCCGCACTATAATAATCATAAGTATCAGAATACACACTAAGCCCTACCGCATCACGTTGACGCTTTAAAATCGCCATTAAAGCCGCTATAGCCAAAACACCAAATCCTATTTTATTAAGATTAGCTATGTTTAAATTTTTAACTTCCGGATAATACATCGATGCCGAATTATCTAAAATCATATGACAACGAAGATTGGTTTCTTCCTCGTATCTTTTGGTATATAATTTATCGGTTTTTGCAAAAAGTTTCCAATCTATATGTTTGGTACTTTCTCCATTATTATAAATTTTATGCTCAGCAAATTCTGCAGAAAAACCATGAAAGGGGCTTTTATGAATTCCACTTATAAAGCCTTCAACAACTTGATTTGCCATTAACTCCAAGTTTTGGAATAATGTAGATTTATAAAGCTCTGACTGAATATTCATAGTTTAAAGATAATTAAATCTTAGGAAGTAATTAAAATAAGAACCCTTACTTATTTTAAGTTATAAGCAACAAAAAAATCCTGCATAAAGCAGGATTTTTTTTATATTCTAAATTCCTAAAAAGGAAATTGCTTTTTATTATAAAGCAGCATCAATTGCATCGGTATAGACTTTCTTTGGAGATACTCCTACTTGTCTACTAACAATTTCTCCACCTTTAAACACTAATACTGTAGGTATGTTACGCACACCGTATTTTGCAGCAAATTCTTGATTAGCATCAACATCTACTTTACCAACTACAGCTTTACCTTCGTATTCATTACTCACTTCGTCGATGATTGGTCCAACCATTCTACAAGGTCCGCACCATGCTGCCCAAAAATCAACTACTACTGGTTTATCACTTTTTAAGACTACTTCGTCAAAAGTTGCGTCTGTTATTTCTAATGCCATTTTGTTTGTATTTATAATTATGCAAATTTAGTCAATTATTAGACTTTTTCCTTACTAACGATATATTCGTTTTAATTATTATACTATCAATAAACTTGATGGTTATAAAAAAAGCCATTCAATTAACTTGAATGGCTGTGTATTTATTAATGTCATTATTTAATCATGACTTGCTTTGCAATCTTTTCTCCCTCGTCTTAATTCTATTTCTGTAACCGAACCATCTGCTGCGGTTAATGTTGCTAGGTTATCACAAGTTCCATCACCATAATCCAATACAGAAATTACTCCTGCATTTGTATATTGTTTTACACCCTGTGCAATAAATTTACACCCAGCTGGTCTAACCAAAGGTGTGGTAATTTCAGCAGTTATAACAATTCCATCGGCTGATGTATAAGAGCCAGAACCTGTTATAGTTATCTCATCGTCTTGATAAGTATCTGTATCACCACCAGCTGTAACCTCTCTAGTTCTAGTTCCAGTTTTTGTAATTGTACCACCATCCGTTTCTACAGTGATATTTATTGTTATTGTTCTCTCTGGATTACCATTGCTATTCTCAATTATTTTTGAATACGTTTTACTTCCATTAACAATATATCCATTAATAGTAAAATCAGTAAACGCTACAGACGCCTCGTAATTTCCAGATTCTTTTGTACGCGTCATGGTAATGGTACCAGACAATTCGTTGCCACGACGATCTTTACATCCTTCCTCAAAACTAATTATAACTGTTACTGTATTTTCATTTGAAGTTATTTCAAAAAAGGCACAGTCAGAAAAGTACCCTGAACGATCATAATGATTGCCTTTACCTGTAAAATCTGATTCATTAAAAAAATCATCAGAGTAAAAAATATTATCATCGATAATAGCATCTACTTCATCCACAGAAGCAACTAATGCCAAAGATTCTGTTGTACTTAACTCATTAAACGGAGTATCTGTTGTTTCTCCTTTTTGACACGACCATGCACTAAGTAAAATGAAGGCTAAACCAGCAAAAAAATTAATTTTTTTCATAAAATAAGGGATTTAAAATTTGTTCTTTTTAACTAAACAACTTAACTCCAAATAACCCTACTATTTTTTTTAAGAAAATCATCAATTTAATTTATACAGCACTTCTTGCTCCTCCAAACAGGTTAAAAGCTCACTAGAAATTTGAACTTTTTGTTTTCTACTAACCAAATTCACTTTAATTTCTTCATCCATTTCATAAACCACAAAATTTAATGAATGATCGCCTCGATGCATATTAATGGTTTCTTTAAGCGTATAAATACCTTCCTCTTTTAGCTGATCTATATTTAGTTTAATGGTTAATTTTTTAGCATAGGTCTCCATTACCTCTTGCAATAACATAAAACTATTGAATTGCATTCTTGGATCTCCTTTTTTGCCAGTATCCCTATTTACCCAACCTTCCTTCACATATACTTTTACGTAAGCAAAAGAATTGATCATTAAAAAGTGTCTGAATTTTAGGTATTCTTCTCCAAAAATCCGGAATTCATAGGTATCTGTATAATCTTCCATAGTGAACGCCGCCCATCCTTTTCCATTTTTTGAAATACGATGTTGCACATCGGTAATTACACCTGCAAAGGACACTTCTCTATTTACAATGCTTTCTAAATCGTTTAAATGGGATAGTCCCGCATTACAGAACGACTTTATTTCCGATTTAAAATCATCCAAAGGATGCCCGGAAATATAAATCCCTACTACTTCTTTTTCACGACGAAGTTTTTCCATGGTTCCCCATTCTTCACAAGGTGGAACAATAGGCTCAGGAATTTGTACTTCGCTCGCTTCTCCAAAAAGACTTACCTGACTAGAATTTTCATTTTCTTGAAACTTAGCGCCATATTTTATTGCTTTTTCTAAAAAGGTAATTCCGTCTCCGTCATCATGAAAAAATTGTGCCCTATGCGTGCTTCCAAGAGAATCAAATCCGCCAGCAACTGCTAAATTTTCGAATGCCTTTTTATTTGCTGCTCGTAAATCTATTCGTTTAGATACATCGAAAACAGATTTAAAAGGACCGTCTTTTTTTCTATGCTCCACAATGGTTTCCACAGCAGCCCTACCAACCCCTTTTACAGCACCCATTCCAAAACGCACCGCACCAGCAGCATTAACAGCAAACTTATAATACGATTCGTTAACATCTGGACCCAATACTTCTAGACCCATACGTTTACACTCTTCCATGAAGAACGTTACTTGCTTAATATCATTCATATTATTACTCAAAACAGCGGCCATATATTCCGCTGGGTAATGTGCTTTTAAATATGCTGTTTGATAAGCAATATAGGCATAGCAAGTAGAGTGACTTTTATTAAATGCATAGGCGGCAAAAGCCTCCCAATCTTTCCAAATTTTCTCTAAAACCTCTCTAGGATGTCCGTTTTTCTCTCCACCATCTAAAAATTGAGGTTTTAATTTTTCCAGAAGCGCAAAAATCTTTTTTCCCATTGCTTTTCGCAAAACATCGGCATCACCTTTTGAAAAACTTGCCAAACGCTGCGACAAAAGCATCACTTGCTCTTGGTACACCGTAATTCCGTAAGTTTCTTTAAGATTATCCTCCATATCTGGAAGATCATATTTTATCTCTGCCAATCCATTTTTACGCTGAATAAAGTCAGGAATATATTCCATTGGACCCGGACGATACAAGGCATTCATCGCAATTAAATCATCGAAAACCGTTGGTTTAAGATCTTTTAAATGCTTTTGCATTCCAGGAGATTCGTACTGAAAAACCCCAACAGTTTCTCCTTTTTGGAATAATTCGTAAGTTTTTTCATCGTCTAAAGGAAAATCATCAGGTACTAATTCTATTCCATGCTTCGCTTTAACAATTTTTACAGTATCTTTTATTAATGTTAGGGTCTTTAATCCCAAGAAATCCATTTTTAAAAGACCTGCACTTTCCACAACTGAGTTATCAAATTGCGTAACATATAAATCAGAATCTTTCGCAGTAGCTACAGGAACGAAATTTGTTATATCATCAGGTGTAATAATCACCCCACAAGCATGAATACCTGTATTTCGAACAGAACCCTCCAACACCCGCGCCATTTTCAGGGTTTGCCCTTCTAAATTATCCCCTTCAGCGATATTCAGCAATTCATTAACTTTTTCTAAATCCTCAGCTCTAAATTTCTTTTTTAAATCGGCTTCAGAAACGCCAAAAATCTTACCTAATTTCGACATCGTCGGAATCAGTTTTGCAATCCTATCAGCATCACCTAATGGTAAATCGAGCACCCGCGCGGTATCGCGAATAGAAGATTTCGCCGCCATAGTACCATATGTAATAATCTGAGCTACTTGATTGGCTCCATATTTTTTAATTACATAATCCATAACACGACCACGGCCCTCGTCATCAAAATCAATATCAATATCGGGCATGGACACACGATCTGGATTCAAGAAACGCTCAAAAAGCAAATCGTATTTTAAAGGGTCTATATTGGTAATTTTTAGGCAGTATGCCACCACAGAACCTGCTGCAGAACCACGACCAGGACCCACAGAAACATCCATATTACGTGCCTCTCGGATAAAATCTTCTACAATTAAAAAGTATCCGGGATAACCAGAATTCTCTATCGTTTGTAGTTCAAAATCGATACGCTCACGTATTTCATCTGTAATTTCGCCATACCTTCTTTCTGCTCCTTGATACGTAATATGTCGTAAATAGGCATTCTCCCCTCTTTTACCGCCATCCGCTGCATCTTCAGCCACTTTAAAGGCTTCAGGAATATCAAATTTTGGTAATAATACATCACGCGCCAATTCAAACGGCTCAATTTTATCTACAACTTCTTGAATGTTTAAAATAGCCTCAGGAATATCCTTAAAGAGTTCTTTCATCTCTTCTTGAGATTTAAAATAATACTCTTGATTAGGCAATCCGTAACGATATCCGCGACCTCTACCAATTGGAGTTGCCTGCTTCTCGCCATCCTTTACACACAATAAAATATCATGCGCATCAGCATCTTCCTTAGCGCAGTAATAGGTGTTATTGGTTGCAACTAATTTTACATTGTGCTTTTTCGCGAACTCTAACAACACTTGATTTACTCGATTTTCGTCTTCTTGGTTGTGACGCATTATCTCTAAATACAAGTCATCGCCAAATTGCTCTTTCCACCAAAGCAAAGCCTCTTCAGCCTGATTTTCACCAACATTTAGCACTTTTCCCGGAACTTCACCATACAGGTTTCCAGTAAGCACAATAATATCTTCTTTATACTTTTCTATTAATTTACGATCTACTCTAGGCACATAATAAAAACCATCGGTATAGGCTATAGAGGAAAGTTTCGCTAGATTATGGTATCCTTTTTTATTTTTTGCCAGCAATACTATTTGGTAGCCGTAGTCTTTTACATTTTTATTGGTATGATCATCACATACAAAAAATTCGCAACCAATAATAGGTTTGATTTCTTTTTCGGTTGGTTCTTCTCCGTTTTCTAAAGCTTTAGCATTTCGCTCTTTAACGCTACTATTATTTGCTTTGATTGCTTTTACAAAATGAAAAGCCCCCATCATATTCGCATGATCTGTAATCGCAACCGCTGGCATTTTAGCATCGGCGGCAGCTTTCACCAAATCAGCAACAGCAATAGTAGATTGTAAAACCGAAAACTGACTATGATTATGCAAATGAGCAAATTCAGCATCCGCTAGTGTTTTTACATTTTCTTTAATTTCAGCTTGAGAAACACCACCGGTATCTTTTTCCCAAAGGGCATCTGCTATTTTTTTTGATGCTTTTTTTAAATTAATGTGCTTTAAACCAATTAATTGTATTTCCTGAGGATTAGCTTCAGAGAAATTCTTAAAGTAATCCGGTTGAACATCTAATTGCTCTGAAGAATATTGTTGCTTACGCACTAACTCTAAAAAACAACGTGTAGTTGCCTCCACATCGGCCGTTGCATTATGCGCTTCTCCAAAAGGCTCACCAAATAAATATTGATGCAATTCTGTTAGTGTTGGCAATTTAAACTTACCACCACGACCCCCTGGAATTTGACAAAGTTCAGCAGTGTGCTCTGTACAAGTATCTAAAACTGGCAATTCCTGTAACGGATTTTCCACTCCCAAACGGTGGAATTCTGCACCCATGATGTTTAAATCAAAACCCACATTCTGACCAACAATAAACTTTGTTTTGGCCATGGCCTGATTAAACTTTTCTAAAACAACCGCAAGCGGCACCCCTTTTTGCTCCGCCAAAGCAGTAGAAATTCCATGTATTTTTTCCGCATCAAAAGGAATATTAAAACCATCTGGCTGTACCAAATAATCTTGATGCTCTATTAAATTACCCATAGCATCATGCAATTGCCATGCTATTTGAATGCAACGTGGCCAGTTATCCGTATCGGTAAATGGCACATCCCAACGTTTAGGTAATCCAGTAGTTTCTGTATCGAAAATTAGGTACATAAATTAGCGTTTTCTTTATAAAAAAAGTAGTTTGTAAAAATACTAAAAACCCAACTTTTGAAATAGGATAGTTGTAATGAGTTATTAACTTAACAAAAGAGTTAGAAAAATAAAAACCATAGAAATTGTATGGTTTTTATGTAGTCCATTCGTTTTTTTGTTTTTGTATTTTTCCGAAAGTTCTTACAAAAAAACCTCTGGCTGATTTGTATAGTGACTAAAATCTCTTAAAAAATTAACCCTAAAAAAATAATGCTTATGACATAGACAAAAGCACCGAACCAGAGGAATGTAGTACAAATGTAATATGCCTCGTAGAACAAAAAAAATATTTAACAAAAAGCAAAAAACTTAAGATTATGAAATATATTTTTACCGTGGCTTTATTATTGGTTTTTATTGGCTGCAATAAGGAGACCACAACTATTTTAGAACCAAACGCAGTAGATTTGTCGCTTAGCTTTGAAGAACAAATGCTACAAGTGCCAAATAACACTCTTGAAAGCAAAGAAATCATAACTGCCTATTCCGAAATTATGAAAGAGGTATTGCACATGGCTCAAGATCAATAATTTAAAATGTTTATGTATGAAAGTGCCGAGCAACTAAGTAATGAAGGAGGAGATTATGTAGTATATTTAGACAATGTTACTCGTAAATTTAAATCTAGTGCTAAATTTGCTAAATCAACATCTAAATTGGAAGTACTTTCTGCAAAAGTTCAAAGTTTAAATAATGGAAAAAAACCAATGGTTTTTTTCCCAAAAGCAGAAACTTTAGAAGACAATTTAAAAACAAAAAAAGGCTTTAGTGTTGCAAAAGAATTATTAGAACCTATTGCGGTTTTAAAAGGTGCTTACTATGACGATTACTCCGCCCCTGGATACACCTTAAATAGTTCTGGAAATTTAGTTTACAACAGAAACATAACAGAAGAATTTGCATGGGAAAATGATGTATATGTAATTGGCGAAGAAGAGCTAATTGATTGTTCTGAGTGTATTCAAGCAGTTGACCCAGTCCCTAATCCAATTCCAATAAATTCTGATTTAAGAATTGATGGTAGGACCGAAAATGGAGGTAAAATTCAAATTCTAGACTTAAACGATGTTGAACACTGGTTTTCAGGAAAATTAGAATTACGCATGATAGTAACTGGCGTCAAAAGTGGAGCAACAGTTTTAAGAGACATTCCTTTTCAAAAAACTAAACGGAAACATTTTAAAGATAAAAAGTGGTTTGATTACGGCACTTTTTTATTCAATTGGAATTTATCCGTTTTAGGTGATTACAATATTGAGAAATGGATTGAGCGTGATGGCGGGCCTAAAGGGACTTTCTCTATTACAATGCCATCAACAGCATACAAACCAGCAACATCAACAACTCCAGAAATCAACGCATTTCCTGGAGCCACTTTAACATTGAATATCCAAAAGGATGATGATGATTTGGGCTCTAGCCTTATACAATTTACTGATAATATCAGTCAAGAATATCCACTTGGCAGAGCAAATATTTTAAGACAATAACTAATAAACGGCAGCCTCTAAAAAAGGTTGCCGTTTTAATTCAAAAAAAAATGCCCTATAAATTATTATTAATTTTAATGTTTTTATTAAGCTACATTAATGTGTTTTCTCAAAATTCAAATAACTCCTATTTAGAATTAAATTTTGCAAAAGGAGTTCATGGTAGTGGCGACATTACTGGATTTCAATATGGAATTTTATTTGCACAATCTTTTTCAAAAAAATTGGATTGGACTCTGTCTTTTGAAGGTTCTTTACATGACGAACCAGACACACCTCTTTTTTATTCAGACGAGTGGGATCCATTATACAATAGCACCTTACACAATGTAACATCAGGCCTACAATTAGGCGCAGGTGTACGATTCAACATTGCTCACACTAGGTGGCATTTATTTGGATTTGGCTTATCTAGTATTTTTAGATACCAAGTTACCTCTCTTCCAGATGTAACAATAGTTGAATACCCTGCAATAACAGGTTTACCTTATCCTGTAAGAGTTTTTATTACCGAAAGTCCCTATAGAACTTTTGCCGTTGGAGGTTCTTTGAAATTATATTATGGTTACAAGGTATCCGATAAATATACTATCGGAACAGGGGGTTCTTTTCAAATAGACACCAATGGAGATACAATTGGCTCTTATTTTATTTCAGTTAGTAGAAAATTCTAATATTGAATTGCTTGAAATCAAAAAAAGAGTATATTTGCACCCGCTTAAGTATAAGTGAGTTTTGGATTTCTGTCATTACGGAAATGAAAACAAAAATTTAGAATTAATAATCAAGGGTCGGGCACCCTACAAATTAATGTGATATGCCAGTAAAAATTAGATTACAAAGACACGGTAAAAAAGGAAAACCATTCTATTGGGTAGTTGCTGCAGATGCAAGAGCTAAAAGAGATGGTAAATTCTTAGAAAAATTAGGAACCTACAATCCTAACACCAACCCAGCAACAATTGATATTAATGTTGATAACACAGTAACTTGGTTACAGAATGGTGCACAACCAACTGAAACTGCAAGTCGTTTATTATCATACAAAGGAATACTATTAAAGCACCATTTATTAGGTGGTGTTCGTAAAGGAGCTTTAACTGAAGAGCAAGCCGAAGCAAAATTTAATGCTTGGTTAGAAGAAAAAGCACAAATAGTAAATTCTAAATTAAGCACTCTTGATAAAGCAAAAGCTGAGGCTAAAGCTTTAGCACTAAAAGCTGAAAAAGAAGTAAATGCTAAACGTATTGCTGATGCTGCCGCTGCCGCTGCTCCTGAAGTAGAAGAAGTAGCTGAAGAAGCTGCTCCTGAAGTAGTTGCAGAAGACACTGCTCCAGCAGCTGAAGAAGCTCCAGCAGCTGATACAGAAACAAAAGAGTAATTATTTTTAAAACGATATGCTAAAGTCAGATTGTTTCTACTTAGGTAAAATCGTTTCAAAATATAGCTTTAAGGGTGAGGTGCTAATAAAATTAGATACCGATGAGCCCGAAGAATACGAAAACTTGGAATCAGTATTTATTTCTTTAGGAAATAATCTGGTTCCATTTTTTATTAAAAAATCTAGCCTTCATAAATCAACACTACTTCGTGTTCGTTTTGAAGAAATTGCTGATGAATCTGATGCCGACCGCATAATGGGTTCAGAAATTTATTTGCCGCTTACCATGTTACCCAAGCTTACTGGCAATAAATTTTATTTTCATGAGGTAATTGGTTTTACACTTATCGATAGTGTTCATGGCGATATAGGCATTATAGAAAGTGTAAACGACACTACATCGCAAGCGCTATTTGAAGTTTTAAAGGATGGCACGCAATTATTGATACCCATCAATGATGAAATCATTACCAAAGTAGATCGTGATAATAAAACTATTTACGTTACTACCCCTTTAGGTTTGGTAGATTTGTATTTGAATAATTAATCATGAAGCCCTTCAAATTCAAACAATTCTCCATAAACCAAGATAAATGTGCCATGAAAATAGGTACAGATGGTGTTTTATTAGGCGCTTGGGCTTCAGTACATGAAAATACGTATTCCATACTTGATATTGGCGCAGGAACTGGAGTTATTGCCTTAATGCTTGCGCAACGAAGTAATGCGGAAAATATTGAAGCAATAGAATTGGATGATGATGCTTTTGAACAATGCATAGAAAATTTTGAAGCATCGGATTGGGCGGATCGTTTGTTTTGTTTTCATGCTGGTTTTGATGAATTTGTTGATGAATATACTAGTGAAGAACCTGATGAAATGGAGCTGTACGATTTAATTGTTTCTAACCCTCCGTTTTATACAGAAGAAGTTTCTAGTGGCGATTTAGCACGTGATAATGCGCGCCAAAACACTTCCCTCCCATTTGATGAATTAGTTTCTGGCGTAGCCAAGTTATTAGCAAAACAAGGTAGCTTCGCTACTATAATTCCGTTTAAAGAAGAAAAGCAATTTATACAATTAGCACATAAAAACCAGCTCTACCCAAATCGCATCACAAGAGTACGAGGTTCCGCTAATACAGAAATAAAGCGAAGTCTTTTAGAATTCACTTTTGTAAAAAAAGAAATTACAAGCACTGAGTTGGTCATAGAAAAGGAACGCAATATGTACACTCAAGACTACATAAATCTTACCAAAGACTTCTATCTTAAAATGTAACATTAGGTCGTTGTAATGTTATAAATCTTTATATATCTTTGATAAAAACAGATATATATGCGACCAGATTTATTTGAAGCTCCTGATTACTACAACATTGATGATCTTTTAAGTGAAGAACATAAACTGGTACGCGATGCTGCCCGCCAATGGGTAAAGCGATCTGTTTCTCCAATCATTGAAGAGTATGCGCAAAAAGCTGAATTTCCTACAGAAATCATTGGAGGTTTAGCAGAAATAGGTGCATTTGGACCTTACATTCCAGAACAGTATGGTGGCGCGGGATTAGACCAGATTAGCTATGGGTTAATCATGCAAGAAATTGAACGTGGAGATAGTGGTGTTCGCTCTACGGCATCGGTACAATCTTCATTAGTAATGTATCCTATCTACACCTATGGTAATGAAGCGCAACGTAAAAAATACTTACCTAAATTAGCATCAGGAGAATTTATGGGATGCTTTGGTCTAACTGAACCAAATCACGGATCTAATCCGAGTGGTATGGAAACCAAGTATAAAGACATGGGCGACCATTACCTTTTAAACGGGGCTAAACTCTGGATCTCCAATTCGCCATTTGCAGATATTGCCGTTGTTTGGGCAAAAAATGAAGAAGGTAGAATTCACGGATTAATTGTTGAACGTGGTATGGAAGGGTTTACTACTCCAGAAACGCACAACAAATGGTCGTTACGAGCATCCGCTACAGGAGAATTAATATTTGACAATGTAAAAGTGCCCAAAGAAAATATATTACTGGGTAAAACTGGACTTGGTGCGCCACTTGGGTGCTTAGATTCTGCACGATACGGTATTGCATGGGGTGCAATAGGCGCTGCCATGGATTGTTATGATACCGCCCTACGTTATGCCAAAGAACGCATTCAGTTTGGAAAGCCTATTGCCGCTACACAACTACAGCAAAAGAAACTGGCCGAAATGATTACCGAAATCACAAAAGCACAATTACTAGCATTTCGCTTAGGCCAACTTAAAAATGAAGGCAGAGCCACAACAGCTCAAATTTCTATGGCCAAACGTAATAATGTTGAAATGGCTATCAAAATAGCACGAGAGGCAAGACAGGTACTTGGTGGCATGGGAATTACAGGTGAATATAGCATTATGCGCCACATGATGAATCTTGAAAGTGTTATTACTTATGAAGGCACACATGATATTCATTTATTAATTACTGGCGCAGATATAACGGGGTATCCAGCCTTCCAATAAGTTGCGCTACACCTTTAACAAAAACTTAGTACACTTCAAAAATCAAGAGGGTAATTTTGTGCGTATATTATTTAGAACTAAAAATTAAACCTATATGAAAGCAATAAAATATATTACAATTTTTACGATGCTTTTTGTTTTTGCAGGACAGGCACAAACAGTAAAAGATCAAAAGATAATTGATGACGCAGCAGAAGCAAAAGTAATGTTATTAAAAGCAGATGAAGGCCTAAAAACCTTCTTTGATGAATCTGCAGGATATGTTATTTTTCCGAATGTTGGTAAAGGCGGATTTATAGTTGGAGCCGCTTCTGGAAACGGCGTAGTTTTCGAGGGTGGAAAAAAAGTTGGCATGGCAGATCTGAAAAAACTTAACATTGGTTTTCAAGCTGGGGGCCAAGCTATTATTGAAGTCATTTTTTTTGAAACCAAAAACGCTCTGAATGACTTTAAGGAAGGTAAATTTTCTTTTGCCGCAGAGGCCTCTGCGGTTGCAGTACGCTCTGGCTTAGCTTTTAATGCCAAATATAAAGATGGTGTGGCCGTATTTGCTTTACCTAAAGCAGGTTTAATGGCTGATGCATCGGTAGGTGGCCAAAAATTTAAATACCACTCATTTGAATAATTTTGAGTAGTTGAGTTAAATTATTTTAGGGAGCCGATTGGCTCCCTTTTAATTTACATAGGCTTCACCCAATCTTTCTTAGCAAAAATAGGATTGAAAATAATATTTTGATAATTTACTTCAATAGTTCCAGTACTAGATTCTGTGGTTTCGGTAAATGGCAATAAAATAGTATTCTGCTTTTTTAAGTTTGAATAATATGTAATTTCGTTTTCACCATTTTTTAGTATAAAATTTCCAATTAAAGAATTTTCTTTTTTGTTGATGATGTACCCCATGGTATTATTATCAATAAGAACACTAACTAATATAATCCCGTCTTCGGTTTCACGAATATCAAGAATTTTAGTTTGCTCTAGAACAGATTCTTTTAATCCAAATACACCGCTGATAAAACTTTGTCGCAATTCGTTAATTCTTGCAGTATCAAGTTCTCTTAATGCCCCATTTTGATATACCCAACCTTGTTTGTCTTGTATTTGCTCAACATATGCAAAACTAGGTTCTAAGGATTCTAATCGTAGCAATTTGCTTTCATAATCCATCAATAACTTAAAACGCAAACCAGAAACGGTAAATGTTGCTTGTACTGTATTTATTTTATCAATTTCTAAACCTCCATGGGTTTGCTTCACCGCATTTAAAAATGTAAAACCTGATGATTTTAATGTTTCAGCCAAATTATCGTCGGACTTAGCTACAACTTCATTTGATGCTGTTGTATCTTCGGAGGTACTATCTTCATCACCATAGAAAAATATTGATCCATCGATAGCTACTAAAAATTCTTTCTCACCATTATTTTGGTAAAAAAAACTATGTTTTTCAATGGTTCCATCATCATTCGTTAAGGTTAAAAGTCCGTTTTCTATAGTATATTTTCCTCTAGCCGCACTATCGCTACTAGAACCACCTCCAATATTATCACCACTAACCATTACACCTCCAGAACTACTTCTATCAAAAGTACCATCATCATAAAAGTTATAACCTTCATGATGTTGTGTGCCTACATAAATCATTCCTGTTCCCATACCTCCAGAACTACTAGCGCTAGAAAATCTATAATAACCAGCTGGCACTTTATTCCCAACTTCCATCTTAACCATTTGGGCGCCGCCGTAATAAATAAATTCATACCCTTCTGTATCCTTCTCAAAAGTTATGGTGTCGTTTTCAATAGATTTATCAAGATATTCCAAAAAATACCCTTCTTTTATTTTTCTGTAGTTTCCTGTTATTTTAGTTTGCCAATCTGGTTCTTCTAAATCTTCACAAAACGTGCCATCAGGTCGAAGTAAAACAACAAGATCATAACTTCCCATATTCATTCCCCAAGTAAAACTTCTTCCCGCATAAACTAAAGTTTCTTTGGCCTGACCAAAAATCATTGTCGAAATAAGCATACTACAGAGTAGTGAACCTAATTTAAATCTGGTGTTCATATTTTACATTTTATGGTATTCGTTAAACTTTTTCAATAGTAACAATAACCGATTTGCTAATCGGCGTATAACTACGCTCTGCAAAATGGTTGTACGGTACTAATACATTTGTCTCAGGATAGTATGCTGCAATATCTCCTTTAGGTATGGCATAAGGCACTACTTTAAAATTAAAAGCTACACGTACCGTATCATCATAATTACTTCTGATATTTATAACCTCAAGCTTTTTTAACCCATGAGATTTCATATCTTCTTCATTCATAAAAACAACCCGTCGCTCATTATAAACGCCTCTATAACGATCGTCTAAGCCGTAAATGGTGGTATTAAACTGATCATGTGAGCGTATGGTCATCAACATATACTCATTTTTCTTTAACTGATGATTTGGCAGTTTATTTATGGTTAGTTGTGCTTTTCCGTTAGGGAGCATACTAAAATCTAAATTACGCACATTGTTAGGCAAATAATATCCAACTCCTTTAGATTGCTCATTAGTTTTTTCAAACCCTTTTACCACCTTATCCATTTTATCGCGAATTAAATTGTAGTCTGCCCCTAAAGCCTTCCAATCCATAGGGTGATTACCTTTAAAATAAGTATCTGCCAACTCAGCAATGATATCAGGTTCACTTTTAATATTGTCGGAAGTAGGCTTTAACAATCCTTTAGATTGGCGCACTCTACCCATACTATTCTCTACTGTAATAAATCGGAGCTTTCCATCTTTCATATCTTTTTCAGAACGACCATAAGTTGGTAATATCAAAGCTGTCTTGCCCGTTACCAAATGACTTCGATTTAATTTGGTGCTGACTTGAACGGTTAAATTACAATTCTGAATTGCTTTTGCTGTATATGCTGTATCCGAAGCTGCCATTAAAAAATTTCCACCTAAACACATAAATACTTTGGCTTCACCATCATGCATAGCTTTCATTGAGGCAACCACATCTAGCCCTTCTTGGTCTGGAGGTGTAAAACCTAAATGTGTTTTTATTCTTTGGTTCAAACCTTTATCAACAAAATGCATAATACCAACACTTCGATCCCCTTGTACATTAGAATGGCCCCGCACTGGGCATGTTCCCGCATTAGGCTTACCTATAGCGCCTTTTAGTAATAAAAGATTAATAAACTCGCGTATGGTTTCTACGCCATTTTTATGCTGGGTTAAGCCCATAGCCCAACAAACGACTATTTTAGATTTTTTAGCAAGAAGTGCTACGGTAGCATCTATCAATGCTTCTTGAACACCGGTGCGCTTAATTAAATCATTTACATCATAATTTTGAATATCTGCGAGTAAAGCTTCATAGCCTTGGGAGTAGGTTTTAATAAATTGATGATCAAAAACTGAATTATCTAATTGATCAAGATCTGCTAATTTTTTAATTATCGCCTTCATTAAAGGTATATCTTGATTGATACGCACAGGCAAATGTAAATCTGCAATATCCACTGCTGGACCAATCCAACCTTTTACGTGCTGGGGATTTTTAAAATTCACCAAACCCGATTCTTCCAGTGGGTTTATACTAATTATCTTTCCACCATTAGCCTTGCATTTTTCTAAAGCCGAAAGCATTCTTGGATGATTTGTTCCGGGATTTTGACCCGCAACAATAACCACCTCAGCTTCATATAAATCTTCTAATTTAATAGATCCCTTACCTATACCAAGAGTTTCTCCCAAGGCAACACCACTAGATTCATGGCACATATTGGAACAATCGGGCATATTATTAGTGCCTATTGCTCTAGCAAACATTCCATACAAAAAAGCAGCTTCATTACTTGATCTTCCTGAGGTGTAAAAAATAGCTTCGTTAGGAGATGCTAAAGATGCCAATTCCCGAGAAATTAATTTATAAGCATCTTCCCAACTTATCGCTTTATAATGAATGCTATCTGGTAATAAAACTAAGGGTTCTGTTAATCTGCCAAATTTATTTAACTCATAATCGGTGAGTTGCGATAAATCTTCAATGGAGTTTTTCTCAAAAAAAGAAGCATCGATTTTATTAGTAGTAGCTTCATCCGCCAATGCTTTTGCGCCATTCTCGCAGTATTCTGCAAACTTAGATGCTTTTTCTGGGTCTGGCCATGCACAACTCGGACATTCGAATCCGTCTTCTTGGTTCATTTTTAGAAGTGCTTGCATAGATCTTAAAACACCCATTTCTTTAAATCCATGTCGCAATGCTTCTTTAACTCCTAAAGCTCCAGCGGCAATCGTCACAGGTTTCTCCACTCTTATTGCTGAAAATTCTTGACTTCCGGATATAGAAACATTTCGTTTAAATACTTCTTTCATTCTTTAATTTTAATATTGTTTGATGATTTTAAACACTTTAAAGTTAGCTTTTATTTTTTTCTAAACTCTTAGTTATTTAGATCTGAACAACAGTATTGACAAATTAAATTTCATGAAATTATAGTACTTTTAAGGCAATTGACTCAAACTATTACTTATGAAATACTACTATTTACTTGCGGCATTAGTGCTACTAGGTTGCAAAGGTGAAAAAGATAAAAAAGCAACTCTAGAAAACCATACGCAAATTACAAAGCAGGAGCCTTTACAAACTCCAGATAAGCTGTTAGGAGAATTATTTGCACATGTTCAACTTGCACAGGTATTTCCTGATGGGAAAACTTTTGTAGACTGTACCGCCAAATTCCCTTACGATGAAATACGTGTAAAATACGAGCAGGAAAAAAATAAACCTGATTTTGAATTAAAAACCTTTGTTTTAGAAAATTTTGAGGTGCCCATATCTATTTCTTCAGATTTTAAATCGGATCCTAACAAATCTGCAACGGAGCATCTAACTGCCCTTTGGCCGGTATTAAAGCGTGATTCGGATATTGCTCATGAAGGTAGCACCTTAATTCCATTACCCAAAGCTTATGTTGTTCCTGGTGGTCGTTTTAGAGAAGTCTATTATTGGGATAGTTATTTTACCATGTTAGGATTAGTTGAAAGTGGTGAATTTGATCTCATTGAAAATATCTTGGATAATTTTGCCTATTTAATTGATACTGTTGGTCATATCCCCAATGGAAACCGAACCTATTATATTACGAGATCTCAGCCACCTTTTTTCTCACAGATGGTAAAGCTTTTGGCAGATCATAAAGGAGACGAGGTTTATAGCAAGTACAAATCTGCCTTAAGAAAAGAATATGAGTTTTGGATGTCAGGCAATAAGATTACAAGTGAACCCATGGAACATTGTGTGCCAACCTCAGTGGGAACAATGAACAGGTATTACGATCAAGGAGATACCCCACGGCAGGAATCTTATCGAGAAGATTATACACAAGTAGAAAAATTAGGTGGCGGCAAAAAAATGTATCGCGATTTACGTTCTGGTGCTGAATCTGGTTGGGATTATTCATCGAGATGGTTTGCTGATGGCAACTCAATTGAAACTATTGAAACAACGGATATAATTCCCGTAGATTTAAATGCCTTATTATACGGACTTGAAGAAATATTAGTTGCTATTTCTAGCGATGATCAAGATTTTGTTTCGGCATTACAAACCAGTATGAAGAACAGGAAAACCTTTTTAAACGACTTTTGTTTTAATAAAACTGATGGTTTTTATGAAGATTATAATTGGGTAACTAAAAAACAAACAGGAATAAAATCTTTAGCCACTGTTTACCCATTATTTTTTAAAATGGCTAGTCAAGAACAAGCAGATAAAGTTGCTGAGTTTATTGAAAAAAACCTGTTAAAAGCTGGAGGAGTAGTTACAACTACAAATTATACTGGTCAGCAATGGGACGCTCCTAATGGCTGGGCACCATTACAATGGATGACCATAAAAGGACTTGAAAATTATGGACACCACCTATTAGCTAAAACTATTGCGGAGCGCTGGGTAACTTTAAACGAAAAAGTTTATGCTAATACTGGAAAATTTGTAGAAAAATATAATGTTGAAGATATGACTTTAGACGCAGGCGGCGGTGAATACCCTGTACAGGATGGATTTGGATGGAGTAATGGTGTTTATTTAGCATTAAAAAACTACCTAAAAACCAGTAAATAAATATAATTTGATAGTTTACCACAACTTTTGAGTGCTACACATCAATTGTTTTTGAAAAGTATAAAGAGGTTATACATTTGAAATGAATTAGTTATTTAAGAGTAAATTTTTTCATTTTCATATAGTGTTCTCGTAAAAGAGCTTGGTCTTAGTTGATTGAGCTCTTTTTTATTTTACAATACACTTGGATAGTCTTCCGCTATAATAGGGCCATATGATTCCCACCAATATCCTGCGGTGACTCTACGCATTGCATAAAGATTTTTACCATCCGTTCGTACATTTATCATTCCATTAAGTCGTTTTTTAAACAAACGTGCACCACGAATATCGGCGTTATTTAATACATGATTTGGAACAATAGATTTTAAATCCACCTCGTTTGCATCCGTGAATGTACTAGCAATTTCAGTTGAAAACACTAAGGGCTCTTTGGATCTAGATGCTAAACCAATTGCACCAATAAAATTAGCTCTTGGATGTCCATGATCGGGAGAATCACCAGAAGAAACCACAGAGATTTGTGGTCTAACAGCTGCTAAAAAGGGAGGATGAAATTCATGACTTCCGTGATGTGGTGTTTTTAAAACATGCGCTTTTAATTTTTCAGCCGCTTCAGGGTGTGCCAACAAATACGCACTACCTTCAATATTGACATCACCAGAAAAAAGCATTCGCACTTTATCATAGGTAATAGAAAAAACCACAGAATGTCCGTTTATAGTATGGGCATGATTCCCAAACCATTTTAATTGCTTTTTCCCTATTGAAGAGCGTTCAACTATTGGGCCTATTATTTCTAAGCTTATTTTAGGATCCCCAATATCAAATATTCCTGTTTCAGAACTAACTGCTGCATAGGGTATATTTAATTGTTTTACCAATGCAATCCATTTATCAAACGTTCCTCTTAGCTGTAAGCCTTGAAGATCCCCAATAGTGGAATGATAAGAAATAAGGTGTTTTTTATCTGTACTTAAATCTCCAGATTTTTCATCGGTTCCCTCGAACATACCAATACCATTATGAATAATTTTTTTAATTACAATACGATCATGCTGAAGAATATCAATTAAGCCTTTTAAATGGTCTTGATCTGCATGGCTCAACACCAAGAGGTCTATTTCTAATTTTGGTGCTGTTAAGTCTGCCAACTGGTATTTCCATTGTAAAAATCCCTTTGCTTGATTATTAAACCCACCATCAATAAGTATTTTTTTCTTGTTAGGCGTTACCACAAGGGCGGCGTCACCTTGCCCCACATCTATATAATAAATCTCTAAAGCGGATTTTTCAGTAATTTGATGTACGGAAACAAACCCTTGATATTTACTTCTATAGACAGCCGCTATTCTGCCATTTATAGGAGAACCTGTTGTTTTTACCTCTTCTCCATAAATTAATATTTGTTCATAAGAACTCCCTATAGTTGATTTATAAAGTCTAGCTGTTTTTGCGTTTATATATCGTGTAGCCATAATACTAAATTTTAATTTTATTACTATTAGCGGGAGGATCTGTTACTAAAATTAAGAAGAAATTCAGCTTAAAAGGCAGAAACTTCTTATATTTTAATGTTTTAAGTAAAGTTTTAAAACTTATAGGTACACGAAATATTAGGTGTCAAGGCAAGTGACGTTTTTTCAATTTGAATTGCTTCATTGCTATTTTCCGGTGATACTTCATAATATCTTAGTAAAATATTGTTCTTATTCAAGATATTTAAAACACCAAGACTTATAGATAATTCTCTAGTATCTCCAAATTTAAAATCATAAGAAGTACTGGCATCCAATCGCATATAACTTGGTAATCTTTCAACATTTAAATCACCATAATTTACTCTCGTAAAATTACCTTCTTGATAGGTTTCCTGTCCTTCAACAGGTTTCGTATAAGGTCTCCCCGTTCTAAATTGAATTCCCGATGCTAATTTCCAATTTTCTAATACTGTTATACTTGTTGCCACATTAAGTGTGTGAGTAATATCAAAATTAGATGGAAAATCTTCACTGGAAATAGCTTTAAATATATAGTTTTGCCTGCCATAGGTATAACTTGCCCAAACATTGGAGTTGTTTATTCTTTTATTTACTAAAAACTCCATTCCCTTAGCCGTTGACGAACCTATAAATCCATCGAACTGGTTTTGAGAGGTAAACCCTTGGCTTTCCGTAATAATCCCTTCTACTTTTTTATAATACGGATTTAACTCTATAAACCAACCGCTATTTTTGTATTGAAAACCTAAAGAAACCTGCTTGCTTTTTATTATAGGAATTGTTGTTCCATCACTAACAATCCACCGTCTATTTTCAACCCCTAAAAAATCATCATTCAGATCTACAAATTGAGTAATGGTTTGGTTCTTAAACTCGCCCTGTAAATTAAGAGAAAATGTATTGGACAATTTATGATTAATATTTAATCGAGGTTCTACCAAAAAGGTTCCTAACCGTTCAAAATAATTGAGTCGTGCTCCTGCTCTAATGAAAGTTTTGTTATTTTTAATACTTAATTCTGAAAAGAAGCCGTGATTGCGCTGAACTCTTTTTTTAATAATTTGATAGGTAGGATTTTGCAAATCGCTAGAATTTTGTGTTCCAGTTTCTGAATAGCTATAGCCATTTAACCAAGAGAAATTTTCTGAAATAATAGTATTTGTATTAAGCTTAATCCCCGTTTCTAAAACTTGATTAAGTTGCAGTATGCTTTGATCCATATCGATTCTTAAATCTGAAGCAGATAAATTATAATTGCTATAATAAGCTTGTAATTCCGTATTAAAAATAGTGCTCCAATCACTACTAAGGGTCCCACCTAAAGCAAAATTTTCTTGGTTTAAGTTACTTCTTCTAGCTTCTGGATTTGTAGTATCAGCGCTAGACTCTGTATAAGAAAGTTGATTATTAACACTCAATAAGCTAATCCTTAGTTTATGCTTTTCATTAACATTGTAAAGAAATTTTCCGCTAAAATCATAAAAGTAGAAATCTGATTCTGAATTCACATTTTTATCTGATGACGTAGCTACACGAGAATCTTGAAAACTACGTTCAAAATATTGATTATAGGTTGGTGAGTTATAAAAATCTGTCAATGATCTTCTTCCGGAAATGTGTATTGCCATTTTTTTATTTATTGGCACCTGTAAAACGGCATTGGCGCTCAACAAATTACTTGAAACAGAACCATTTAATTTAGCATCTATTTCATTGTTTGAACTCATGAAAATACTGCCCGAAACTCCGTCTGTATATTCTGCACTTGTGCCATTCTTAACTACAGTTACTTGATTGGTTATTTCTGGATTAAAGGCCGAAATTAAACCAAAAAAATGTCCTGAATGATACATTTTAATATGATCCCAATGTATTAAATTCTGATCATGACTTCCGCCACGAACGTTAATGTCTGCAATAGATTCATTTACACTTTGCACCCCAGGCAATACTTGTATCATTTGCAAAACATCTGATTCTACTAAACCGGGCAGAATACCATAATTACCTGTTGAAAAATCAATACTACCATCTCTTTTTTGATTAAAACCTGTAGTAAATAAATTGCGCACTACAACTTCTTGTAATTGAAATTGCTGAGGAACCAACGCCACTATCGGACAATCATCTGTTAATGACAAATATTCTAGAACGGAAAATTTTTGCGGTTCATAACCTAAAAAACTAATGGTAAGCTGATCATTGTTTTTTAAACCTATTAAGCGGAAGGAGCCATTCAAATCTGAAATTGTACCCTTTTTATCAACTACTATTGCTAATGAGCCAACAAGTACTTCTTTTGTATCGGCGTCAATTATGGTTCCACAAATTGTTAAATTATTGGTTTCTACAGCCACTGCTATTCGGTCTTTCCCAATTTTTTTAAAGGTTAACATAGGATGTTTTTGCAATATTTGCAAAACTTCATCTAACTCTAAATTAGCATCAGGAATCGTAACGAAAACGGACGAAATATCTTCCTCTATAAAAGAAAATGTAACCGAATAGCGTTCTTTTAAAACCTCAAAAGCTTCCTTGGCAGGAAGCTTATTTTGTGCATGACTTTGCATTACAATTCCGAAGAAAAGAAATACAAAAACAAGTAATGATTTTTGTTTGCTATTCATTAAGCTCAATAAGGTTTTGATCTTTTATAGTAACCTTTAAATTTAATGGGAAGGCAATAGACTGGACTGCTTCATTTAAATCACCATGATCAAAACCACCCGTAAATTGCTTGTCAGCCAATGATTTATCATAATTAATTTTCACATTAAATTCACGTTCTAATTCTTCAACAACAAGTGCAAAAGGCACCTCATTAAAATCACTTTGATTATTCATCCAATCTGGTGTTGCAGCATTAAATTCTGTTACATCACCTAGATTTCCTTGGATCATTCTTATGGCCTTACCAGGAGTAAGCATAACCACATTATTGTTGGTTGTAACCTGCACTTTACCTTCAAAACAGGCAACTTCAAAGTACCCATCTCTTTCATTTACATTAAACTGGGTGCCAACAACGGTAACCGTACCTTGGTCTGTAATTACATCGAACGTTTTACCTTTACTAACTTTAAAAAAAGCTTCTCCGCTTAAAGTTAATTCACGTTTTTTCTCCCAATTTTTTTTAGAATAAACTATTTCTGATCCGCTATTCAAAACTACTTCAGAAGCATCTGGAAGGTTAAAAATAGTAGTCTCGGCGTAATCAGTATTTACCGTTGTATTTGTATTTGCAAAAACAAAATAAAGCGAGACCATTAAGATAATTGCTGCCGCAATGGAAGCATATTTTTTCCAAGAAGTTAAAGTAACAACTTTATTTTTTGGTTGTTTTAATTTAGTAAACCCTTCTAAGGCTTGTTCTACATTAAAATCTGGTTTCTTAAAATTGGATGTTTTCTCAATTATTGGTTTGAGCTGCGCATATTCTGGCGTTTTTCGCAATTCGGCTAATTCCGAATCCGATATCGTTCCATCAATCCATTTTAAAATTTCTTTTTCGTGTTGCATAATTTCTGCATTATACTATTAGGACACTTTAGTTGCCAATCTCCCTACTTTATTTTCTAAAATATTCAAATTCCTCACGTAATGCATTCAATGCACCCATCATTCTCTTTTCTACAGCTTTTACAGAAATGGTAAGCATTTCAGCTATTTCTGAATACTTTTTATCCTCCATTCTACTTAACAAGAATACTTCTCGTTGACCATCGGTTAAGTTTGCAATGGCTTTTTGAAGTTTATCCATATATTCATTTTCTTCCATGATATATTCGGGACTCTCATTAGTAGTATCTGAAATTGGTTTTATTTTGGCATATTCCAAAACCACTTTATCATGCCGAACTTCATTTAAAAATAAATTATTTGCTGCCGAAAAAAGATAGCTCTTTGCTTTTTCAAAAGTTACCTCACTACATTTATTCCAAATTTTTAAAAACGCCTCTTGAACTAAATCTAATGACCTGTCTTTGTTACCGCAACGATAATACATAAAGCGATATAAGGAGTCGGAATGCTCTTTATAAAATGAATTAAAAACACTGTCTTTACAAAGTTCTGCTTGGGGGTCTAACATTCCATATATTTCTTAAGTGATGTAAAAGTAAAAAAAAATAGTATGCTGGGTAGGGTATCTAATAAATGGCGTGTCTAATACATGAAAGACAGCTGCTATTTTTAATTCAATAGGAATAAATGTAAATTTCAAAAAATAAAAGTAGGGTAAAAAATAACAAGCGTGTCTTATCACTGTAAACCAAAATTTATGAAAGCAATGTCAACCTTAATAAACATCTTACTAGTTATAACAATAATTACAAGTTGTCAAAATGATATAGATATTGACACTTCTAATAACGACACAAATAATAGTGATTCTGTATTTACCTCAAAAGTAAGGAGAACATCTATGTTTAACGGCGCTTTTGATGATATTCTTGATGGGTCTCCTTGTTTCGCAATTCAGTATCCAATTAATATATTATTGAATACCATTCCAACAACATTAAATTCTCAAACAGATTTAGGCATTTTTACTGCAACAGATATTATTGAAATATCTTACCCGATAGTACTAACAAATTATGATTATACAGAAACTACCATCACTAATCAGCAGGAGTTTAATACCGCTATTAGTTCATGCCAAAGTTTAGTTGCAAGCGGAAATGGCCCAATTGATTGTATTGATTTTATATATCCATTAAGCATATTTACAGCTACAAAAAACCAATCTCAAGAGATATTTGAGATAACTAGCAATCAAGAGCTCTATACCTTTATCACTAATTTAGATAGCAATACGCTTTACAGCTTTCAGTTTCCATTGCAAATCTTAGAACCCAATCTAGGTAATATTACCATTGAAAATAATACAGCATTAGACACCTATTTAGGTATTTGTTTATGATAGTGCTTCTTTAAAATTATCAAATAACATATTAATATTTAATCTCTTAAGGAGTGGCGACTTCTTAAGCAGGGATAACTCACGCAAAATTTAAAAATTAATATAACCCAAATTAAAATTTAGAATTATGAAAAAATCAATCTTTAAAATCGGAATGTTAGCATTAGTATTGGCTTTAGGATCTTGCGAAAAAGACAAAATGGATACGAATACAGAAAAACAAAATACAGAAGTGTCTATTACAGATGCACCTATTGATAATGCCAACGTTTCTGCAGCTTTCGTAACAATAGCTGATGTAAAAATAGACGGTGTATCTATCGAAGGTTTTAACACCACAACGGTAGATTTATTAAAACTTCAAAACGGCAAAAAATTATCATTAGGTAATTTAGATCTAAATGTTGGTGCAGTGTCTAACATAACCTTAGTATTAGATTATGCGCAAGATCAAAACGGCAATGCTCCTGGTTGTTATGTGCAAACTATTAACGGAACAAAGCACGAATTAATATCAACAGTGAGTGAGATTAAAATAAACGATAAGGTAGATATCATTACCAACACAGCAAATGAAATTGTTATTGACTTTGATTTACGCAAAACTATAATTGCTAGTGGTAGTTCTGCAAATGATCAATACGATTTTGCCTCAGCTACAGAATTATCATCAGGATTAAGATTAGTAAATAATGCAAAGGCAGGGAGCATTTCTGGTACTGTAAGTGACAATGAAAATACCTCTGAAAAAATTATTGTATATGCTTATAAAAAAGGAACTTATACTGCTTCAGAATCACAATCTCAAGGAGCTAGTGGGATAATTTTCGCAAATGCAGTAACCAGCGCGACAGTAAATTCTTTTTCAGGAGCTTACCAAGTTAACTTTTTAAAAGAAGGTGATTATGAATTCCATTTTGCTTCTTATTCTGATACTGACAACGATGGTAAATTTGAATATGAAGGAATGTTGAGTGTTGAGTCGTTAACAAATGTGAAATTAAATGCTATAAAAGTTAGCTCTAAGATTAATTTAAACTTAAGTGTTAAAGTAACAGGAAAATCATAATTATAGACGTAAAGCCATATAAACTGGTATTAACTATTGCTATAAATAAAAAGCTTTCAATTTAATTATTGAAAGCTTTTTTGTAATTAATAGTAAAAAAATGAATAAATTATTTTTTAATACAATTTATACAAACCAGAACTTTTAAACTTTGGTCTGTATAAAATTGCTATTCGTCTACGAAAATATGCAATTCATATAAACTGTAAGATAATTCTTTCTTTTTCGATTTAATTTTGTTTTAAAGTAATTGTAGATAATGCTTCATTAATCGTGTAGTACTAATTCAAACCCAAATCAATGATACCTATTAAACAAAGATTATATCATCCTTTTTTTGTTGTAACCATATCCGTTTTATTATCCATTATATCCTATGTAATCGCACATTATTTTATTTACTGGGAAGATTTTTGGGTAGGATTTTTTTTGAGTGCGCTTATACCTTTTGTTGTTTCATGTCCTATTGCCGTTATTATGGATGGTTATTTTAAAAAAATAAATAAACAAAAAATAGAATTAGAACGTTTAGACTCAATCAATAAAAAGCTTTTTTTGTTAATATCACATGACGTTAGAGCACCACTGAATACTTTAAAAGGAATGATTGATTTAATTACTAACGATGTTATTGATAGCCAAGAAAGCAAATTATACCTTAAACAACTTTCAATTAAATTTGAGCATGTAAACAGTTTTTTGGATGGCTTATTAGATTGGTCTAAAAGACAAACTCAAGATAAACCTATAGAGTTTACTTCATTTAATAGTGCAGAGGCTATAAAACCAATCTATAATTTATTAGAGCCAATTGCTTTAAGTAAAGAAATTACTATTTCTACAAAAAATCTTAATAATATCATTTATGCAGATATGGAGAGCTACTCATTTGTCTTGCGAAATGTATTACATAATGCTATAAAATTCACCCCTAAACATGGTACTATTCAAATTGACACCATTAAAAGAGATGGGCATATCTATACTTCAATATTAGATTCAGGTGTGGGTATTTCTGAAAAAGAAATAAAAAAAATTCTTGAAGGCGATAATTGGTATACGACAGAGGGAACTTTACAAGAAAGGGGTTCGGGCTTTGGGCTACGAACGTGTATATATTACTTAAAAAAGAATAATGGAAAAATCTTAATTGAAAGTGAATTGAATAAAGGTACTAAGATGACTATTATTTTACCAGAAGCAAAGCTTTGAACCTAATTCATAGACATCAAGTCTGTTATCGAAGTAATCCCGAAGCCTCGGGAGAACCCACACAATTTTTCAGCATAAAAAAACCCCTGTTTTCACAGAGGTTTTGTGCTTTTGTACTCGAGGTGGGAATCGAACCCACACTCCGAAGAACTGGATTTTGAATCCAGCGCGTCTACCAATTCCGCCACTCGAGCATTAAAGGAGTGCAAAATTATAAAATAATTTTCTTTATTTGACAAAAATTTAAACAATTATCCTTTAGCAAGACAAATAAATTTCTAAATTTGCACTCCTTAAAGAAATCGGAACCCAATAAACTAAAAAACAAGAGATTAACCATGGCGTATCAAGTACCAGAGCCTAAAATATTTGCTTGTACACAAAGTACAGCATTAGCAGAGAAGATTGCAAAATCTTATGGTGCTGAATTAGGTAAAGTTATATTTTCTAGATACAGTGATGGTGAATTCCAACCTTCTTTCGAAGAATCTGTTCGTGGAACACGTGTGTTTATTATAGGATCTACCAATCCTAGTTCTGAAAATTTAATGGAAATGCTTTTAATGTTAGATGCTGCAAAACGCGCGTCAGCAAGGCATATTACCGCTGTAATGCCTTACTTTGGTTGGGCAAGACAAGACAGAAAAGACAAACCAAGAGTACCTATTGCTGCAAAATTAGTAGCTAAAATGTTAGAAGCTGCTGGTGCAACTCGTATAATTACTATGGATTTGCATGCTGATCAAATTCAGGGATTTTTTGAAAAACCTGTAGATCATTTATTTGCATCAACACTATTTTTACCATACTTAAAGAAATTAAATCTTGATAATTTAACTATTGCTTCTCCAGATATGGGTGGTTCTAAAAGAGCCTATGCTTATTCAAAAGCATTAGAATGCGATGTAGTTATCTGTTATAAACAAAGAGAAAAAGCCAATGTTATTTCACATATGGAATTAATTGGTGATGTTCAAGGTAAAAATGTGGTATTAGTAGATGATATGGTAGATACTGCTGGCACATTAACCAAGGCTGCTGATTTAATGATAGAGCGTGGTGCGATAAGTGTACGAGCAATAACTACGCACGGATTACTTTCTGGTGATGCTTACGAAAAAATAGAAAAATCTAAATTATCAGAATTGATAATTACTGATTCTATACCAACAAGAAAAGATAGTAAAAAAGTAAAAGTGTTGAGTTGTGCAGATTTATTTGCCGATGTTATGGAACGTGTACATAACAACACCTCAATTAGTTCAAAATTTTTAATGTAGTGTATAATAAGCCACTATTTTAAAATAGCATTTAAGCGCTTAAAAAAAGAATAATTAATAGTTAAATATAAATAATGAAGTCAATTACAATCTCAGGATCTAAAAGAGAAAGCGTAGGCAAGAAAGCAACAAAAGCCTTACGTAATGCTGGAAAGGTTCCTTGCGTACTGTACGGAGGGAATAAACCATTACACTTTTCAGCGGATGAACCAGCATTCAAAAATTTAGTGTACACCCCAAACGCTCACACTGCAGTGATTGAAATTGAAGGTGGAAAAAAATTCGATGCGGTATTACAAGATATTCAGTTTCACCCAGTTACTGATGCTATTTTACATATCGATTTCTATCAGTTATTTGCTGACAAAGAAGTTACTATGGACATTCCTGTTCGTTTAGTAGGTAACTCTCCAGGGGTAAGAAACGGTGGTCGTTTGTTATTCAGAAAACGTAAATTAACAATCAAAGCTTTACCGGCTAACTTGCCAGATTTCTTTGATATTGATATTTCTAAATTAAAAATTGGTGGCAACATTGCTGTTTCTACCTTATTGAAAGACGAATTCACCATTTTACACCCAGACAATACTGTTGTTGTTCAAGTAAAAGCAGCACGTAATGCAATTGTTACGGATGATGAAGATGAAGAAGAAGGAACTGAAGGTGCAGAAGCTTCTACAGAAGAAACTGCAGCAGAATAATCTTTTTTAATACAATTAAAAAGCATCCTAATATTTCTATTAGGATGCTTTTGTATTTTTACACTATTGTAATCCGTTAAAAATGTTCAGCTTTTTTAAATCGATTTTCGAAACTAAAAAATCTCATTTAGAAGAATTAGATTCCATGAAGAAATATTTAATCGTAGGACTAGGAAATATTGGTCCTGAATATGCCCAAACCAGACATAATATTGGTTTCAAAATTCTTGATGCTTTGGCAAACCAAGAGAACCTATCTTTTGAAACTGCCAAACTTGGTGACATAACCACATTTAAGATCAAAGGTAGAAGTGCGCTATTATTAAAACCATCTACCTATATGAATTTAAGCGGTAAGGCGCTACATTACTGGATGGAAAAAGAGAATATTCCTTTAGAAAACGTATTAGTAATCACTGATGACATTAATCTTGAATTTGGAGTTATTCGGGTAAAAACTAAAGGTAGCAACGGAGGTCATAATGGATTAAAAGACATTCAAAACACCTTAAATACAGTAAACTATAATCGTTTTAGATTTGGCGTAGGAGCCGATTTTGGCAAAGGACGACAAGTAGATTATGTACTTGGAAAATGGAACGATGACGAAAAGAAAGCCCTTGTAGAACGTCTTGAAAAATCCACTGAGGTAATAAAATCTTTTATTCTTTCTGGAATTACCAATACCATGAACCAATTTAATGGAAGCTAATTACAGCACTCTAAAACTATAGACTCCAGAACTAGAGGTGTTTCCTTCCTTGTCTTTAGATTTAACACTCCAATAATAAACAGTATTGACTTGCACATCTACAGCAATACTTTGAGTTAACGCATTTACAGATGTTTCCAAAGTCAATGGTGGGTTTGTTGTACTAAAATACACTTCATACACATCCATATCTAGATCTAAATCAGTACCTGTCCATGATAATTCCACTTGATTATTCAGATCTCTTAATACCGTTTCGCCAGATTTTGGCGTATTAATTTTCGCAGGAAAAGGCGCACGTGTTGTTATAGTTCCTGCATTAAAAAAATACCACAATTCGCTCGTAGCGGTTTGATTTACTTTATTATTTTCTGAAGTTACACTCCAAGAGAATGGCACTCCTTTTTTAACCTGCAATTGTACTGATGTTTCATTAGTAGTAACTACTTGCGGTACATTTGTGTTTAAATTTGTTACTGTAAGTTCATAACCATCGGTATTAGCCGATGCCTCCCACTGAAAATTAATTAAGCGCGTAGTTTGATTAATATTTTGACCTACTGTACACTCCGAATTTTCCAACGGAAAAATCAACAAAGCACTAGACGGTGGCTTTGGATCGTCCTTAGAACAACCTAATATCACAATTAGAATACTGATTAAAATTAGTTTCTTCACTTTTTCATTAATTTAAAAGTTCCTTTTAAATTTTCTCCTTTTAATTT
Organism: Cellulophaga tyrosinoxydans; assembly: GCF_900176415.1. Lineage (GTDB taxonomy): Bacteria > Bacteroidota > Bacteroidia > Flavobacteriales > Flavobacteriaceae > Cellulophaga > Cellulophaga tyrosinoxydans. The sequence continues at coordinate 529,206 of NZ_FWXO01000001.1, forward strand.
TACAATATACATCCCTTGTGGCAAATCCGAAACTTCTAAATCTAGCTCTATTGCGGTGTTCTGGTATTGAAATTGTTTTACCAATTTTCCATTCATTGCATAGATCCAAACATCACAATTCAACTGCTCGATTCCAGTAAATATTTTCGCATTATTGTAGGTAGGATTTGGATATATAAAAGGCGTATCAGCAACAATTATTGTTTCTTCATAAACGCCCTGACAGGGTAAGTCAGTAACCACTTTTAAGGTATTAATTCCGTTTTTTAGTTCAAATAAAGCCGTTGTACTAGTTACTTGAGTAGTCCTTCCGTTTAAGGTAACAGTATAACTCTGAGCACCACTAAGATTTAAAAGCACACTCTTACCATTTGTTGTTAAATTAGAAGAAACAAGTAATTCATCAGGTTGAGATAACACCACATCAAAACAATATTCCTCGTAATTTATCACCCCATCGGTTCCTGTAATACAAACCATATAATTACCAGCCTGTAATCCGTCTAAAGAATAGGTATTGGTAAAAGTACCTGTGTTATTTACTCCATTTCCAGTAATGGTGGCGGTGTAATTAAGACCCATAGCCGCACTAATGTGGATAGCTCCATCATCGCTAGCTCTACAAGACTCGCTATCAATATTTATAGAAAAATTAGTATTAGTAAAACGATACACCGGACAACCATCTGCATTTACTTCTTGTCCTGCAGGTGTTCCTAAACACAAATCATCTCCGTCATCATAAACTCCATCATTATCATCATCTGGTCTAAAAAACCCTTCTACACATAATTCTAATGCAAAGTTATTAAGTGATCCACCATCACCTCCGGCATTATCTTTTATTTCTAAAACCCAATCTCCTAATGAAGATTCTCCGATAAAAGAATTTAATGACCCCAATGGTTTTACCATGCCAGTAATTGCTGGATTATTACCACATACAAAGCTAGTAGCACTAGCGTCAAAAGTGGCATTTATATTTCGTTTATCACCACATGAATTTGCAACAAGCACAACAGATGTACCTTGTGGAGAAGTTAATTTTATAGTTAAATCAGCAAGATAACTATGAGATACATTCAAAATAACATTAACATCTGCAATGGGCAAATCTTCGGTAAAAGTAATGGTAGAAACTATAGTCGGAGTTCCCGCTGATGATATTGATATAGGCAAATTTGGCGCAGTTCTTAACGCACAATCTACACTTGTTGTGGTAAAACTAAAAGGAGCACTGTAAACCCCTTCCCCGCATTCATTCTTAGGCTTTACATGCCAATAATAAGTGGTGTTTGGCAACAAACCTATAGAAGTGTAGCTGTTAAATAATACTGTTGAAGATTCAACAATGTTCGCAAAAGCCACATCTGATGCTATCTGAATATCGTATGAGGTACTTGCAGGCTCAACCGTCCACTGAAAAGTAGGATTAATTTCCGCATCAACAAGATTATCTGCTGGCGAAGTTAAATTTACTGATGAAAAAGTAGTACTGTTAATGTTTAAATTGATGGTAATCTCTTTAGTAACACTCGCGGCAGTTGATGTTATTGTTATTGGATAGACGCCTATTGCCGCGGCACCTGTATTAGAAAAAGTTATAGACACAGCTGTATTATCTAAATTTGCGGTTGGTTGGGAAAAACTTGCCGTTAGACCTGTTGGCATTCCGGAAACACTAAAAGTTGAAGTTTCAGAAAAACCTGAATTGGTTTCATAAGTAAATGGCAGCACCAAATCTGAAGGCTGGCAAACCGTAAATTCCAAAGCAGAAAAATTCAATACCACTAAAGAATTAGCTATTGTAAAATTGCTGCTATTTACAGCAAAAAAGACATTATCGCTAGCCTTAATCATTATTCTAGCCTGATTTGTTATTTCGCTAGGAATTAGAATATTTTGTGCACCATCATTGGGCACGTTATCCGCAACCAAATATGGGAAAGTTGCCCCGCCATCTGTAGACAGCAAAATATCAACCTTTTGCGCATCTACTAATGCATTAGTTGTATTGGCAACATTCCAAGTTACCAGTTGTATACTCCCCGCTTCATAACTCACATTTGTATTTTGCGACAATACTACAAAGGGACCTGCACTGTTTACTACATCAATTTTAAGAAGATCAGAAACAACCTGACCACCTTCACTATTATTATCTCGAACTGTCAACGCAAAATTCATTTCACGTTCCACATTAGATACGGTCTCCCAAGCTGTATTAATCGTAGGATTTGTCTGTGTTAAATTCCCCTGTAATACCCTCGACAGTTTTGGAAAATATCTGCTTGGATTTGTACTCGGTAATTGCGACCTGAAATTTGCTCCACTTGGGTTGTTAGGGCCGAAAGTAGTATTGGTGACAACACCATCATCTACTTGTTCCCATGTATAAGTTAGCACATCCGCAGCATCGGCATCAGTAGCATTGCCAGTTAACACAAAAGCAGTGCCTTTTGGAATGGTGTAATCTGGAGAAGCCGTTATAACAGGAGGATTATTGGCTAGCATAATTTCCGTAGCACAAGTTGTTGTTGCCAAATACTCCGTAATTTGTTTTATACTGTAATAATGAAAATAATCTTGACCGTTCGATGCCACATTGTTAGCCCCTGAAATACCTGCATAACCCATAATGGTAGATCCACTGCCTGGTTCTGCTTGTACTTGTGTTCCTTCAGATTCAAAAGACCACGTATGGTTTGCACCTAATTGATGTCCCATTTCATGGGCAACAAAATCAATATCGAACAAATCTCCAGACGGATTCACCCCAGAAGAATACGCACTTCCTTTTTTATTATCGTCGCAAACAGCACCCACAAAACCTGCATCTCCAGTGTTATTTGCCTTGGTCAATAAATGCCCAATATCGTAATTAGCAGCGCCTAGTACTGAATTGAGAGTGCTTTGCACTTGTGTGTTTAAATTTCCATTGTAAGGATCTGTAGCAGCATCAGTATAAATAACTAAATCTGTATTGGCAACTAGTTCAAGAGTAATGCCCAAATCCGTTTCGTAAACCATATTTATCCTGGTCAAAGTAGCATTAATCGCAGCCAAAGCACTTGCTTTTGTTCCTCCATGATACTGTGTATATTCTCCTGTAGCTGAAATAGCAACCCTATACTTTTTTAAAACTTGGGTATCTACAAGACTTGGCTGAGGAGCCTCGATGCTACTCTGAATGGCTTCATTTGTTTCACAAACAAAATCATTAGCTACAGCATCTGAAGCTTTTCTGGTATACAATAAATAATCACCGTTTGATGCCTTTTCCATAAACGTGGCCTCGGAACTTTTCTTATCTAAAAGCATCGTTTGTATGCCATTTGGTGCAATACTAAATCTTATTTTTTTTAATGGATCATTGACTGCGACTCCTTTATACGATTTTATTTGAGGGTATTTCTGAGCTAATTCCGGAGATAATACCGAGGCTTCCTGTATACTAAAAGCCACTAACGCTCCATACTCATCTGGAAAATATACGATATCACTATTCTTTGCGCTAGATGTAATTGACTTCAATTTCTCATCCAATAAAGCCCCCTGAAGTTTAAAAACTTTAGCCTTTTTAACGGACAACTTTTCTATTGATTTTGATACATTTGAGTTGGATAAACTGGCCTCTTGCCAATAGCTAACTTGACTAAACCCACAAAAGCTTAGAAAAAATATGGGAATTGCAAAAAGTAGGCGTAAGTTTGTTGTCATTAAAACAGATTAATAAAGATTATAAAAGTAAGGCTTTTTATTATTTTATTTTCGTGATAAGTATTCAAAACACAACTAAATTCGACAACCAACAGCCAAGTGTAGTTACCATAGGCACTTTTGATGGCGTACATATTGGGCATCGAAAATTACTAGATAGGCTCATAAATGATGCCAAACTGTTAAATTTAAAAGCGACCGTACTTACTTTTTTTCCGCACCCACGAATGGTTTTACAACAGGATGCTGATATTAAGCTCCTAAATACCATTGAAGAAAAGATAAAAATCTTAGAAAAAATAGGCTTAGATAATTTAATTATTTACCCTTTTACTCAAGAATTTTCTAGGCTATCTGCTACAGAATTTGTGCAAAAAATATTGGTGAATGGCCTAAATAGTAAAAAAATTATTATTGGTTACGATCATAGATTTGGCAGAAACAGAAATGCAGATATAAAAGACCTTATTGCCTTTGGTAAAACTTTTGGATTTAAAGTAGATGAAATACCCGCTCAAGAAATTGATGAAGTTTCAGTGAGTTCTACTAAAATTAGAAAAGCACTTGAAACCGGCGATATTGCAACGGCAAATTTGTATTTAGGCTATGAATACATGCTTACCGGAAGGGTAAAAAAAGGAAAAGGATTAGGTCGCCAACTTAAATTTCCGACAGCTAATTTACACATAGAAGAATCTTATAAACTAATTCCTCAAAACGGAGTTTATGTAGTTAAAAGTGAAATTAACAATACAGTGGTTTATGGAATGATGAATATTGGTTTTAACCCAACCGTTTCAGGAACCGAAAAAAGTATTGAAATTCATTTTTTCGATTTTGATCAGAATTTATACGACCAAAAACTACAAATTGATATTTTAGACCGCATTAGAGACGAGCATAAATTTGATTCTGTAGATCAATTAAAAGCACAATTAGAGATCGATAAAAAAACATCGTTATCTATCATCTCTGCATAGAAATTTCGCTTAAAAACCATTAAATTTGTCGACTTAAAATAAAGCCATGTTACAGCTAAACGCTATTAGAGAAAATAAAGATGCTATTATTGAAGCACTAAAGAAGAGAAATTTAGATGCTGCATCCCTTATTGCTACTGTTTTAGATCTTGACGAAAAACGCAGGTCATTACAGACTAATTTAGATAATACGTTAGCAGAATCTAACAGGCTTTCCAAAGAAATTGGCGCACTTTACAAAACAGGAAAAGCCCAAGAAGCTAATGCCTTAAAAGAAGAAACTGCTAATTTAAAAGAAGTTTCAAAACAACTGACTGACGATTTAAACGATACAGCGACTGCATTACAAAACGCTTTATATCAAATTCCGAATGTACCGCATGATTCGGTTCCTGCAGGAAAATCTGAAGAAGACAACGAAGAAGTTTATAAAGAAGGGACTGTTCCCGTACTTTTTGATGGCGCATTACCGCATTGGGAACTAGCTAAAAAATATGATATCATCGATTTTGAGTTAGGCGTAAAAATTGCTGGTGCAGGTTTTCCGGTATATAAAGGCAAGGGTGCTCGTTTGCAACGCGCTTTAATCAATTACTTTTTAGACAAGAACACCGCAGCTGGTTATAATGAAATTCAAGTGCCACATGTGGTGAATGAAGCCTCTGGTTACGGCACAGGGCAATTGCCTGATAAAGAAGGGCAAATGTATTATATGCCTGCAGATGATTTATACATGATTCCAACGGCAGAAGTTCCAGTAACCAACATTTTTAGAGATGTAATTTTAAACGAAAAAGATTTCCCGATTACACACACTGCATACACCCCTTGTTTTAGAAGAGAAGCAGGTAGCTATGGCGCACATGTTCGTGGACTAAATAGATTACATCAGTTTGATAAAGTAGAGATTGTTCGTGTAGAACACCCAGATAAATCGTATGAAGCTTTAAACGGCATGGTGGAGCATGTAAAAGATATTTTAAGAGAACTAAAACTACCGTATAGAATACTACGCCTTTGTGGTGGCGATTTAGGCTTTACCTCTGCCCTGACTTTTGATTTCGAGGTATTTTCTACCGCTCAAGACCGTTGGCTAGAGATAAGTTCTGTTTCTAATTTTGAAACCTTTCAAGCTAATCGTTTAAAATTGCGTTATAAAGATGAAGAGGGCAAAAGCCAACTAGCACACACGCTAAATGGTAGTTCTTTAGCTTTACCGCGTGTTTTAGCTGGTATTTTAGAAAATTACCAAACAGAAGATGGCATTCGAATTCCAGAAGTATTAATACCGTATTGTGGGTTTGATAGGATAGATTAAAAGCCTCCTAGCCTCCTATGGGTGAATTAAACTTTAAAACCGATACTCTAATTTTAGCAAAACAAATCTTGGCAGTAATCTAAATTCAGTTGTAGCGCTACCTATATCACTAATAGACACTTGTCTAAATGTTTCAGTGTTAAATAAATTTTTACCTGTTAATGTAATGGTTACATTTTGCTCTGGCATTTTATAGCGTGCATCAAAATCGAGAAAATAATAGGTGTTGTCTGTGGTTAAATTTCCAAAATAATAACGTTCACTTTGCAGCTGAATATCCAGCTTTTTATCAAATAAAAACGACAAGTCTAAGAAACTTGTATTATCTGTAAAATTATTACTAATAGTAGTTTCAATGGTGTTGGTCAACCATTTTGTGCCTAGGTGGTAATTAAAAAATCCTCGAAAACCAGAACGTAATTCTAATCCGTAATTAAAATTTGCGGTTTTCACTTCTCTTAATGCAGCATTATTAATACTGTTCTTATAATTTGATTTTGAATAGCCAACATCTAACTTTAAATTAGACGATATGGCTTTAAAATAATAATCTATTTTAGAATTGATGCTTAAAAATTCCCTGTCTTCTATTCTTATTTTATCTGATAACGTGTAATTCTGATTTAAAAAAGTATTTGAAGAGAAAAAGTCATGATTTTTGCTATACATCATAAAAGTATTTGCAAAAAAGCGATCGCTCCAGTTCCCCAACTCATAATTTAAAACTACACTACTATTATTCAACTGATTAAAGGTATTTAACCCTTTTTGAAATGAGCGAAAACTGGTAAGCACATAATTATCATGAAGGTCTAAAATTTTAGCGTTTGTGGTATTATACGAATATGTAGTTATTAGTTTATTTTTACCATTTATTTTCCATTCTGCGCCAAAACTAGGGTTTATAAAAAATGGCGTTTCACTTTTATTATTTTCATTATTATCTAGACTGTTGTATAATTGATGTAGATCTAAAATTCCTGAAAGGGCAAAATCATTTATTTTTAAACGGTACTTGCTTTTTACATATACATCATTAACACGATACTGAATTTGATTTTGATACCCTAAAGGAAAATCAAGGCTATTATCATCTTCAAATAGTTCAAAAGCTGTATTTAGTTTATCGTTGCAGTATTCATTGCCCACTTGTATTTCTACTAAATCATCATTTTCTCGACGATCTAAGAGATGAGCATTGATACCAATATACTGCATTTTATTTTCAATAAACTGCTTTACATTGTTTGCGTTTGTCGAAGATGTAAAAAGTTCTTCAAATAAAAACTGATTTACTACATAATTTTGAGGGCTTTCTTCTTGAATATACCTCGCGGTTAGTAGAAACACTTTTTTGTCTTTAAACTTATTGGAATAGGTGATTTTTTGATCAAAAAGCGTATTATTGTTTTTTAAACTTTGAATAGTTGAGAGTCCGTTAAACACTAAATTTGCGCTGTTATGATCGTTTCCTGAGTTATATTTAGTAGTAGCTTCTAGCGATTTTGTTTTTGATATAGTGTAATTAAAATCTAGCTTACCAAAACCCAAAATAGTTTTATTACGCAACTTAAAGTCTTCTGAATTCGTAAAATCTATAGTATTTACATTAACCGTTTCGGTAGCATTTCTAAAAAAAATGGTTTCATCGGTATTCAAAAAAGCTAAGGTTTTTATTTTTAATTTTTCTGTAGGGCTAAAAATAGCATTTAGCGAAAGTAACTCAGCATTATTAAAATTTGAACGTTCACGTTTAAAATTGGAGATTCCACCATTTAAGCCTATTAAATTAGTTATCGATACATTATCACCAATAACACCTGGTTCGTTAAATCTAAAGGGGCGTACTAAGTTTTGCACATCGCCAATAGCATCGGAACCTGTATTGTTCAAATTGGTTAAAAAATAATATTTATTTTTCTTGCCAAAATTCATTAGATTACCTTTCAATTCGTAACGGTTTTCACTAACTAAACCATACCCTAATGTGAAATTACCAAACCAAATGCGTTTAGATTTTTCGTTGAGTTTTAAATTAAGTGCCACTTTATTACTTTCTTCAATACCTTTTAATAAGCGATTGTTCGAGTAGTTTTTTAAAATTTCTACTTCTTCAATAGGATAGGCTGGCATGTTTTTGGAGAGTACTTTATAGCCACGTTCAAACAAATCATCGCCATCTACCATTAGTTTTTCTATCTCTTGATTGCCCACTTTTATAGTACCTTGACTATCTACTGATAAACCAGGTATTTTTTTTAACAAATCCTCCACATTTTGTTCTGTACCATTGGTGAAAAAATTAGTTTTAAAATTAATGGTGTCATTACTTATGGTGATAGGTTTTTCTGAACTTACAATTACTTCGTTTAAGGCAAAAGCTTCTTCAATTAGGATTACATTAGTAATAATTTCTGAAGAGGAATCCGAAATAGCTAACTCTGTGGTTTTAGTTCTATAACCTAATGCTGAAAATATTAATATAAAATTCCCTGTCTCTAAAGTTTTTAAGGTGTATGAACCGTCTTCTTTAGTAAAACTATAGGCAATTATAGATGCGTCAGATGTGTTTTTAAGTAAAATGCTCCCATAAGGTATTGCTTTATTCAATTCATCTAAAATTTGACCCTTTAAGATAGTTTGTGAATAAGATTCAAAAAAAGCAACTAAGAGTATTAAAAGTAGAATTTGAGTTTTCTTCATTTAATTTTATTCTTCCCATTCAAATTTAATTTCAATACCGGACCTACCTACATTTATTATTTCTGTTTGTACCCCCCTTGGCATTTTAGAATAAATTTTTGAATTATTTTGAGAATATCTTAAGTCAACAAATTCTTGAATTGAAATTACTTGAATATCTTCTTTAGGTATTTCAATTTCTGATTTATTAGAGAAAACTATAGTACTTGCCTTCCAATTATATCTATTTGTTTCATCATATATTTCTAAAATTAGTCCTGGCAGATTGTTAAATTTCCACGGCCCAAAATTAATTGGGTTTTTAATATCGTACCAAGCTATATAATTTCTTCCCCTAAAATAAAGTGTAGCTTTATTACAAACAATTTCACCTATTTTCTTTATCTCAGTATGATTAATATCCCAATTCAACTCAAATATTGAGTCATTCACTAGGTAAGTTTCATTTTTAATAAATTCTGAATACTGAATCAATTTTTTAGCTCTATCAGTTTTCATATAACGATTACCATTTTTACCGATTAAGGTTATTTTATCGTCATCTTTTTTTAAGCCTGATTCTAGACTGCTTTCGGATAGAAAAAATACTGAATTATTTAAATTCAAATCTATTTCTAAAATACCTTTTTTTGTATTTGGCAGTTCTGTATTATAAAAAATATCATATTCTACTCTAACAAAACTATTTTTTTTTGATTGTGGAAACACTTTTATTAAAAGTAACAGAAATATAATGTTAATAATCTTTTTCATATGCTGTTATAAATTTATCTATCGAATTTTTAAATATTAAAATTGGTGGTTATAATAGGTATAACCACCTTTTATTTACATTTTCAATGTCCCAATTTTATATAGGGTAAGTACATTATTAGCAATAGTATTGCACTCACTTTGTGTATCCGCAGGAAAAGTATGTATTCTAGAATCAACTACTTCACCGTCAGAATTGTAAGCAGTAATAATTATAGTGCAAGTCCCATATTCATAAACTATTTTATCTGTTACTACATTTTCTAATTGTGTACTTGCAAATCCAAAACTTGCTACAAATACAAACGCTAGGGTAAAAAATAATTTTTTCATAATTTTTAAAATTTTCATTTTTGTTAAATAATTTTTAAAAGCTACGAGGTATATTACCTTTGCAATACATTCCTCTGGTTTGGTACTTTTGTCTATGTCATAGGCAATTTGGTTTTAGGATTAATTTTTTAAGAGATTTTAGTTACTATACAGCCAACCAGAGGTTTTTTGTTAATACTTTGAACAAGATATAGGAAATATTCTACAACAGACTATATAAAAACCATACACTTTCTATGGTTTTTATTTTTTGGCCTAATTTTTCTTTGGTTTGCTTTTAAGAAAAGAACCAATTGTTTTTTATGCTTTCTGCTTATCTTTGAGAAAAAAGAGTTTTGAAGGTCGTTTTATTCTTAATTAGCTTTTTCTGTTTTCAAATAGCACTTTGCCAAGACGATTATTTTTTGGGGAAGCAATACTTGAATGATGGTGATTTTGATAAAGCAGTCATTTTTTTTGAAAAACTAACCAAAGACAATCCTACACGTAATGATTATGCCGAAGACTTAATTGTTTGCTACCAGCAATTAGAGCGTTATGATGATGCTGAGAAATTATTACAGCAAAAATTAACTAGCGATCGAGCTCACCCTATACTTTTGGTAGAAATTGGTTATAATTACACGCTTCAAAATAAGCCAGATGCTGCAGCAGATTATTACAAGCAAGCACTTGATGTTATAGAAAAAAATCCAAATTTTGCGTATAGTATTGGTAGTAGATTCCAAAAATTTACCTTGCTAGATTATGCGGAACAGGCGTTTAAAAAAGGTATGGAAGTAAAACCCGAACTCGACTTTAATTTTCCGCTTGCGCGTATTTATGGTGAACAAGGAAAAATTGAGGAAATGTATGTTTCTTATTTGGCCCTTCTTCAAAATGGTAATGCATCTAAAGAAAGCATCCTCCGAAATATTGATGATTTTATTACTAGCGATGCTGAAGCTGAGAACAACATCATCTTAAAAAGAGTTCTTCTGAAAAACGCCCAAAAAGACCCCAATATTCTTTGGAACGAGCTGTTAAGTTGGTTATTTGTGCGTCAGAAACAATTTAAAAGTGCATTTACACAAGAAAAAGCTATTTATAAGAGAACGGACGAAAGTTCCCTTTCTAGAATAGAAGATTTAGGTTTACAAGCACTGGAAAATAAAGATTACGAAATAGCTCAAGAACTTTTTGAGTTCATTATAAGCAACAGTAATGATGCCATTTTAAAATTAAATGCACAATTACATAGTATTGATATACAGTTATTGAATGCAGATATAACAGCACTAAATAAGATAGAAACCACCTTTGACAACCTCTTAACGGAATATGGCTACAGAAGCAATACGCTCCAATTACAAATAGCGTATGCAAACTTTTTAACCTTTCAAAAGAACAATCCAGAATATGCGGTTAGTATTCTAAAAAAAGCTCTAGAATTACCTTTAAACAATTATGGCATTGCCACCTTAAAAATGGCATTGGGAGACATTTTGGTGTACGACCAAAAATTTAATCAGGCCTTAATTTATTTTTCTCAAATACAACAAGAATTAAAGAATGATGTATTAGGGCAAAATGCCCGTTTTAAAGTAGCCCAAACGAGTTTTTATAAAGGCGATTTTGATTGGGCGTTAACACAATTAAAGGTTTTACGGAGTTCTACTTCACAACTAATTGCCAATGATGCCATGCAACTGAGTCTTTTAATTTCAGACAATTCACTTGAAGATTCTACACAAACGGCATTAAAAATTTACGCGAAAGCCGATTTATTAGCTTATCAAAATAAAACCAAAGATGCGATTGAAACTTTAGAGCAGATTTTAAAAGATCATAAAGGTGAGAAAATAGAAGACGAAGCACTTTTAAAGCAAGGCGAATTATTAGAGAAAATTAAAGATTACGATGCTGCTAAATTCAACTATCAAAAAATTATAGAATTCTATGCTAATGATATTCTTGCCGATGACGCCTATTTTGCATTGGCGCAATTGTATGAACATCAATTTAATGAAAATGAAAAGGCTAAAGAGCATTATGAAAAAATAATCTACAACTACCAAGACAGCTATTACTTTCCTATTGCCCGAAAAAATTTCCGAATTTTAAGAGGCGATGCTATTGAATGAGATGTATTCACTCCAACTCTCTACATTCCGCCTCCTGATTCTTGAACTTGACCATTTTTACTACTACCTTTGCACTACTAGAAAATAAAAACGCTCAACCTTTAACACCGTTTTAGATGTACATTTATAATGTTACCACCAATATTGATGATTTAGTTCACGACAAATGGATTAAATGGATGCAAGAAGAACATATACCAGCAATGATGGCAACAGGTAAATTTAGTGCTGCAAAAATGTGTCGTGTTTTAGTAACCGAAGAAATGGGAGGTAAAACTTATTCTGTACAATATACTGCTGCCTCCAAAGAAATGTTAGAACTTTATTACAAAGAAGATGCTCCTCGCCTACGCCAAGAAGGATTGAAGCTATTTGCAGATAAAATGATCGCTTTTAGAACCGAATTAGAAGTTATAAGTGAGCAATAAAATAGTACTATTTAGTTATGGCAGTCTTCAAAAACAAGAAGTTCAGTTATCGCTTTATAAAAGAGTTTTAAAAGGAAATGAAGACCAATTAAAAGGTTTTAAATTAGCTAAAAAACTCCTTTATGATCAATATCCAATCATTATTGAAACTAAAGATAATACCGATCTTATTTCAGGATTTGTTTTTGAAATTACACTCAAAGAATTAAAGTTTACTGATGAATACGAAGGTGAGCATTATAGAAGAATACAAGTAAAATTAGAATCTGGGCGAGAAGCTTGGTGTTATGTAATGTAGTATTAAAAGAGCGTCATAATGGCCAAGAAAGATTATAGCAAGAATAAATTTAAATCTAAAAACGCAGCTAAAGATAGTAGTCCAGTAAAGGCTAAAAAGCATTTAGGGCAGCATTTTTTAAAAGATGAAACTATTGCCCGTAAAATTGCGGAAACACTTACTTTTAATGGCTATACCAATCTTATTGAAATAGGCCCTGGAACTGGCGTTTTAACCAAATATCTATTAGAGCAAGAGGTAGCTCTTGTAGCAATGGATTTAGATGCTGAATCTATTCTATATCTCCATCAAAGTTTTCTTTTAGAACACCCGCAATTCATTGGTAGAAAATCCACTTTTAAGGTAATTGAGGCCGATTTTTTAAAATACGATATTGCACCTATATTTAAAGGCGAACAATTTGCCATAACGGGCAATTTCCCGTATAATATTTCTACTCAAATAGTATTTAAACTGTTAGAATTAAAAGAGTTTGTACCCGAGTTTACAGGAATGTTCCAAAAAGAAGTTGCACAGCGCATCTGCGAAAAAGAAGGTAGCAAAACCTACGGAATTCTCTCTGTTTTAGTACAGGCCTTTTATGATGCTGAATATTTATTTACCGTACCACCAAGTGTTTTTAATCCGCCTCCAAAAGTAGATTCTGGTGTGCTAAGATTAAAACGTAAAGAAAAAATAGAAATCGATTGCAATGAAAAATCCTTGTACAAAGTAGTAAAAGCCGCCTTTGGACAACGCAGAAAAACCATTCGTAACAGTTTAAAAACATTCAATCTTTCCGATAGTCTCAAAGAAGATACTATCTTTGACAAGCGACCAGAACAACTGTCTGTTATAGACTTTATAGCACTGACTAACAAAATTGATAATGATACCGTTTAAACTCACCAAAGAGCTAATAGAAGAGATTGAAACCCTTATCGAAACTAAAAACGATAATGAGTTACAATCGCTCTTAAACGAAATTCACTATGCGGATATCGCAGAAATTATCAATGAGTTAAATGAACAAGAAGCTACCTATTTAATAAAATTATTAGATAGTGACAAAACTTCTGATATTCTTACAGAGTTAGATGAAGATATTCGTGAGAGTATTCTTGGAAATTTATCGGCTAAAGAAATTGCCGAGGAATTAGAAGAATTAGATACGGATGATGCTGCGGATATTATAGCTGAGCTTACTAAAGAAATGGCTCAGAAAGTAATTTCTGAAATCGAAGATAAGGAGCACGCCAAAGATATTGTTGATCTTCTTCGTTATGATGAAAACTCGGCAGGTGGTTTAATGGCGAAAGAGCTTGTGAAGGTTAATGAAAACTGGAATGTGCTTACATGTGTAAAAGAAATGCGCGCACAGGCAGAAAATGTAACGCGTGTACACTCCATTTATGTGGTAGATGATGAAGATAAACTTAAAGGCCGTTTGTCTTTAAAAGATTTGCTCACCACATCAACAAAAACACATATAAAAGACGTTTATATTCCCAATGTAGACTCCGTTCGTGTAAACGAGAAACCGGAGGAAGTTGCAAAAATAATGTCTAAGTACGATTTAGAAGCCATCCCTGTAATTGATGAAATTGGTCGTTTGGTAGGTAGAATTACTATTGATGATATTGTGGATGTTATCAAGGAAGAAGCCGAGAAAGATTACCAAATGGCTGCGGGTATCTCGCAAGACGTAGAGGCAGATGATAGCATATGGGATTTAACAAAAGCACGTTTACCTTGGCTTTTAATTGGAATGATGGGTGGAATAGGAGCTGCAAGTATTATTAGTGGATTTCAAGATGCTTTAACAAGGTTTCCTGTATTGTTAATATTTATTCCTTTAATGCAAGCAACTGCGGGAAATGTTGGTGTACAATCATCAGCAATTGTAGTACAAGGTTTAGCTAATGACACTATAAAAGGTGCCATATGGGGTAGATTAGGAAAAGAGTTGCTTTTAGGTTTAGTAAATGGCTTGGCGTTGGCATTTGTTTTTCTATTGATAAGCCACTTTGGTTTTAATACTTCGTATTTAGTCTCTGTTGCTGTTGGAATTGCCCTTGTTACCGTAGTAGTAAATGCCGCAGTTATTGGTACATTTATTCCTATTTTTTTAAATAAAAGAGGTATTGATCCAGCCATTGCTACGGGTCCGTTTATTACTACCAGTAATGATGTTTTGGGTATCTTAATTTATTTTTCGATTGCCAAAGTAATACTTGGATTTTAATTCTTCCAAAAAACTGAAAATCAGCAATATTTTAGCATAATTACATACATTTGTCTGGTGTTTTTAATTATGAAATCTTTTGCTATTTGTAATTAAAAAGTTTTAATATTTGCATAATATTTAGTTGTACAAAATGATAAAGAGTATTGAAAATATAGAGTTAGCCTATTTAACAGTTGATGATTATGAAGCCCTTAAATCGGCCATGATTGAAACCTACCCCAATATGGAAAATGCCTATTGGAAGGAAGAGTTAATTCAGAAATTAATTAATGAATTTCCACAAGGTCAAGCGGTTATAAAAGTTAACGGAAAATTAGCAGGTTGCGCATTATCATTAAAAGTGGATTACGCACAATTTGATAGGCCACATACCTTCCGCGAAGTAACAGGTGACTATACTTTTAGCACGTTAAAACTAGATGGCGATGTTCTTTACGGTATAGAAGTTTTTATAAAATCTGAATTTAGAGGCTTACGTTTAGGTCGCAGATTATATGATTTTAGAAAAGAACTTTGTGAACGAGATAATTTAAGAGGAATCATTTTTGGTGGAAGAATTCCTAATTACCATAAATACGCCGATAAAATTTCTCCAAAAGAATATATAGAAAAAGTAAAGCGTAAAGAGATTCATGATCCTGTTTTAAATTTTCAGATTTCCAATGATTTTCACCCTTCTAAAATTATGAAAGGGTATTTAGAAGGCGATGCCGCTTCTAACGAATATGCTGTACTTTTAGAGTGGGATAATATCTACTACCAAAAAACAGTAGCAAAAGCTAGCAATGAAAAACGAGTGGTTCGCTTAGGCCTTATCCAATGGCAAATGCGTAGCTACAAAAACCTTGATGATCTAATGCAACAAGCAGAGTTTTTTATTGACTCGGTTTCTGGTTATAGATCAGATTTTGCATTGTTTCCTGAGTTTTTCAACGCCCCTTTAATGGCAGAGAATAACCATTTAAAAGAGTCTGACGCTATTAGAGAACTAGCGAAACATACTGCGGAAATTGTTCAAAAATTCTCAGAATTAGCCATTTCGTACAACATCAATATTATTACAGGCAGTATGCCCGAGATTAAAAATGACCTGCTGTATAATGTTGGTTATTTATGTAAGCGTGATGGATCTACGGAACGCTATGAAAAATTACATGTAACACCAGACGAAGCAAAAGTTTGGGGTATGCAAGGAGGTTCAGAACTGCGTACTTTTGATACCGATTGTGGTAAAATTGGAATTTTAATTTGTTACGATTCTGAATTCCCAGAATTAAGTAGAATATTGGCTGACGATGGTATGGATATTTTATTTGTTCCATTCTTAACCGATACGCAAAATGGGTATTCTAGAGTTCGCTATTGCGCGCAGGCCAGAGCAATCGAAAACGAGTGTTATGTTGCGATTGCCGGTAGCGTAGGAAACCTACCTCGTGTAAATAATATGGACATACAATATTCGCAATCTATGGTATTTACACCGTGTGATTTTTCATTCCCAGCCAATGGAATAAAAGCAGAAGCCACACCAAATACTGAAATGATTTTAATCTGTGATGTAGATATTGATTTATTACGTGAATTGAACCAATTTGGTAGCGTAAAAAACTTAAAAGATCGTAGAAAAGATTTGTTTGAACTGCGAAAAAAATAAATCATTCTTATAACTTTTGAAAAGCATCAATCTAAAAGGTTGGTGCTTTTTTGGTATATTTAAGTCAATTATTCTTTATTCTTAATGAAACCCATCAATTTAGCACAAAAACATTCACTTTTTGAAAAAAAATGGCATCCACATCAAATTGCAACAGTGGATAATATGCAAGTGCTTCTGGCTAAAATTCAAGGAGAGTTTGTTTGGCACGCACATGAAGATGAAGACGAACTTTTTCAAGTGCTAAAAGGTACTTTGTATATGCAGTTTAGAGATCGAACTGAAATTGTTAAGCAAGGTGAAATTATTGTGGTGCCAAAAGGATTAGAACATTGTCCTCTTACTAAAAACAATGAAATTGTAGAACTCTTATTATTTGAAAAACAAACAACATCACATACAGGTAATACTGTTCATGAAGTAACACAAAATCAATATCCTAAAATATAATTCCCCCTATGCACATTTTACATTTAGATAAAAATCACCCCTTAATTATAGAACAATTTAACGAGCTAGGTTTTACTAATGACGAAGATTACATCTCATCCAAAGAAGAAGTAGAAGCTAAAATACATACGTACGACGGTATTATTATAAGAAGCCGATTTACACTTGATCAAGATTTTTTAAGCAAGGCTAAAAACTTAAAATTTATTGGTCGCCTAGGGGCAGGCTTAGAAAATATTGACACTGAATTTGCCAAAAGCAATGGCGTGTTTTTAGCCGCAGCACCTGAAGGAAACAGAAATGCTGTAGGTGAACACACCTTAGGAATGTTGTTATCCTTATTTAACAAACTAAATAAGGCAGACCAAGAAGTTCGTCATGGAAAATGGGACAGAGAAGGCAATAGAGGAATTGAATTAGACGGTAAAACTGTAGGTATTATTGGCTACGGAAATATGGGAAAGGCTTTTGCTAAAAAATTAAAAGGTTTTGATGTGGAAGTACTCTGTTATGATATTAAAGGCGGAGTTAGTGATGACAATGCCCGCCAAGTTGGAATAATGGAACTGAAACAAAAGTGCGATGTGCTGAGTTTGCATGTGCCGCAAACAGAATCCACTATAAACATGATAACATCAGAATTTATCAACGATTTTAAGAAAAATATCTGGCTTTTAAATACCGCGAGAGGTAAATGTGTGGTTACTAAAGATTTAGTTGATGGTTTAAAAAGTGGAAAAATTTTAGGCGCAGGATTAGATGTTTTGGAATATGAAAAAGCCTCATTTGAAAATATGTTTACTGAAAAAGAACTACCTGAAGCTTTTCAATATTTAATTGAAGCAGAAAATGTTATTCTTACGCCACATGTTGCAGGCTGGACCTTTGAAAGTAAAATTAAACTAGCTCAAACAGTGGTAGATAAAGTAAAACAGAAATTTTGTAATTAAATGACCTCAGATGCCAAAACACCAGACGCATACATAGCACAGCTTCCTGAAGAGCGGAAAGAAGCCATTTCTAAATTAAGAAATACCATTAAACAAAACCTTCCGTTGGGTTTTTTAGAAACCATGGGTTACGGCATGATTGCTTATGTAGTTCCTAAGGAGAGGTATCCAAATGGCTATCATTGCGACCCTAAATTACCCCTACCTTTTATAAATTTAGCCTCTCAGAAAAATTTTATTGCCTTATACCATTCCGGAATTTATGCCGATAAAAACTTATCCGATTGGTTCGTAAGCGAGTATCCTAAACATAGTAATCGTAAATTAGATATGGGGAAAAGCTGTATTCGTTTTAAAAATATAGATGCCATTCCTTATGATTTAATAGGGAATTTATGCCAGAAAATGACTCCTGAGTCATGGATATCTTTATACGAAAAAAACATAATGAAAAAATAACATATGAAAAATAGAGTCACAGGCTTAGGTGGATTTTTCTTTAAAACTAAAGATCCAGATGCTTCAAAAACATGGTATAAAAATCACTTAGGATTAAATACAGACCAATATGGCTGCACCTTTTGGTGGAAAGACAAAGAAGGCAAAGATTGTTCTACACAGTGGAGCCCAATGAAGGATGATACCTCCTATTTTGAGCCCAGTAAATCGCCCTTTATGATGAATTTTAGAGTAGAGAATTTAGTAGAATTACTAAAAGCGCTCAAAGAAGAAGGCGTTACAGTAGTTGGGGAAATTCAAGAATTTGACTACGGAAAATTTGCTTGGATTTTAGATCCTGATGGAAATAAGCTAGAATTATGGGAACCAATTGATACTGCATTTCTCTGATAGCTAAATAATTATTACATTTATCGCTACATATAACAATTAACACAGTATACAACCATGTCAGAAGAACACAAAGATTTAGGCGACAAAGCAGAAGAAGCCTTTGATAACGCAAAAGAAAAAGCAAGTGAATTTGCTCATGATGCAAAAGAAAAAGCAGGGGACTTTGCTGATGATGCAAAAAAAACTGCTAATGAATTTACTGAAGGTGCAAAAGAGGCCTTTAGCGGAGCTGGTGGTGATAACAAAAAAATGCTTGCTGGTTTACTAGCTATATTTTTAGGGTCATTAGGCATTCATAAATTTATTTTAGGCTACCAAAAAGAAGGTATTATTCTTCTTGTAACTTCAGTTATTGGGTACGCAACAGTTTGTTTAGTTGTTGGTAGTTTTATATTAATGGCTGTATGGGTAATAGGTATTATTGAAGGTATTATATACCTAACCAAAACCGATGAAGAATTTTATAATACATACCAAGTAGGCAAAAAACCTTGGTTTTAATTAAAGGATACTTATAAATTTTAAAAAGCCAAATCATAAATTAGATTTGGCTTTTTTCTTGTTCTATACCTAAGCATATGCAATTAATCCATAGAGTTAATTAAATAATCTAAAGGCAATAAATTCCCTACTCTTTGACCTCCTTGTACACCTCCGAAAAAAATATCTTTTGAAGGAGAATGATTTCCGTAATAATCAATATAAAAAGTATCTACATGAACTTCAATACTAGATTGTTCGCGTCCATCATACAAGATAGACAGGAGTTTCGTTTTTTGATTTACTTCTGATAATTGTCCGTTAAAATGTATATCAAATTCAACATAAGGATGTATCTGAAATTTGTCTTTAAATATTTGAAACTTTTCCTCATCTAATCTTTTATTGGCTAAAGCCCTCATAAAATGTAGTGTTGATCCCAAATATGTTTTTGACCTGTTCTCTAAATATTTCTTCTTTACTTTTTTAGTATTTAGCTCTGAAAAAAATAAGGTTCCTGCCGTGTATGTATATCCAGGCTTTTTATCATCACCAATAAAATTCCCGAAATTCACCTCAAAATCCATTAGATTATATTCGATTTTATAACCCAAATAGTTGTTTTGAATCTGTATAGGAACCTCAGCATAGGCAAATAAGGTGTTTTTTGCTTTGTTATAATAAAGCCGAATATCTTTTTCGTTTTTTATTTTACATTGAAGTGCTGGCATGGTGGTGCCTAAAAATTCCTGTCTAAATATATTCAATTTTTTTTCTCGACTCCATGTGTCAGGCTCCATAACCACTTCATCAAGTTGCACAGCGTTTTCTATTAAATACACAAGCCCTAAATCATTAGAAGGCTTACTAAACATTTGTGTTTTATACCCAATATAACTTATTACGAGTAGTGCCGATATTTGCTTATCGGACACCAAAGTAAACTTCCCTTTTTGATTGGTAATAGTGCCTATACTGGTGCCGTCATAAAAGACAGACACACCTTCTAAAGGTAGTTTCGTAGAAAAATCGAATACAGTGCCCTCTACTTTATATTGTGCAGATAGTAAGACACTGGAACAAAAAAGAAAACAAAATAATAAGACCTGCTTACTCATTATTTAACTCCTGGTCTGCAGCTAATTTACGCTCCAATTCCGCTTGAAATTCTTCCATAACAGGTCTAACGGTATCCTCTGGTAAATCTGCAATTTTTATATACATTAATCCGTCTACGGAATTATTAAACAGTGGGTCTACATTAAAAGCTACCACTTTGGCATTTTGCTTAATGTACTTTTTAATTAATACAGGCAATCGTAAGCTTCCTGGTTCTACCTCATCAATTAATCTATCAAACTTATTTAAATCGGCTTGTGTTTCGTCAAAAACAAATTCTTTATCGGCATCTTTTAATTTTACCTTAAATTCCTTTTTCGGATGTATATATTGCGCCACATAAGGATCCCAATAGTGCGATTTCATAAACTCAATCATTAAAGATTTTGAGAAATTAGAAAACTGGTTACTTATACTTACGCCACCTATTAAATATTTATGTTCTGGAAAACGTAATGTGGTATGCACAATACCTTTCCATAATAAAAACAAAGGCATTGGTTTTTGTTGATATTCTTTAATGATGTACGCCCTCCCCATTTCAATAGAGTTTTTCATCATAGGATACAATTCTGGTTCTACCCGGAATAAATCTTGCACATAAAAACCATCTATACCATAGGCATCAAATATTTGAGAACCCATTCCCATTCTGTAAGCACCAACAATAGATTTATCATTGTCATCCCACAAAAATAAATGATGGTAATAGGTATCGAATTTATCTAAATCTATAGCGTTATTAGTTCCTTCTCCAATAGCTCTAAAAGTAACCTCTCTTTGCCTACCTATTTCTTGAAGTATGTATGGCATATCTTTTTCAACCGCCAAAAACACCTCGTAATTTTTACTTTGTAAAAGTCTACACTCTTTTTCTCTAAGCTTAATAATTTCCTCTTCAATTAACTCAGGTCTTATTGCAGATGCAATTTTTTTAGGAGCCTTAGGTATTTTAAGCGGATTAGGAATTTGTTCACGTATACGCTCTGCAAAAGGCTCTTTTTCATAGGCATTAGAAAGCATATAGGTTTTTCTACGAAGCAAATCGGTAAATTCTTCCAAACCATTTTGTTCCTTCTGCGAGGCAATTGAAATTGGCTGTCCTATTCTTACCTTAATAGGTCGGCTTTTTTGTGTAAATACTTCGGAAGGGATTTTTGCCGTTCTAAAAACATCGTTAAGCTTTGCCAAACGATAAAATAGTCGGCTGTTTTTTGCATGAAAATAAATAGGAACTACAGGAACTTCGGCCTTTCTGATAAGCTTTAATGCAGCTTCTTCCCAAGGTTTATCTACAATTAATTTATCATCCCTATAAGTTGATACTTCACCCGCTGGAAAAATACTTAACGGATGCCCATCTTTTAAATGTTGCAATGCAGCTTTAAAACCAGAGACACTACTTTTAACATTTTTATGCGTTTCAAAGGGGTTTACAGGAATAATAAATGGCTCCATAGGTTTCATTCGCTGCAACAGAAAATTAGCCATAATTTTGAAATCTGGACGATGTTCTGCCATTAATTTCATTAATATTATGCCATCTATTGCTCCAAGCGGATGATTAGAAATGGTAATAAAAGGACCTTCTTTAGGAATTCTTTTAAAATCTTCTTCGGGTATTTCAAAGTCTATCTCAAAATGCGCTAAAATTGCATCAGCATAGGCCTTACCCTCTAAATGTTGTATAGAATCGTAAAAGGTATTAATACTAGATATTCTGGTAATCTTCATCAGAAACCAGCTTATAAAAGTCCCTAAAAATCCATATTTATCTAGATTAATTGCCTTTGCAACTTCCTTAGCGGTAACTAAACCCATAATTTCTACACATTTTCCTAGAACGCTAATATAGGAAAATCGTTACATGGCTTTGATGCTTTTTAACTTTTTTATGTAAAAGAAAAATGACTCCCTCCTTATTTTACCACTAGTTGAACCGTTTCTTTACCTCGTTGCTCTAAAAGAATTTCTTTTCCATTTTGCAATGAATTTATTGCTTCAGCATCAAAATGCCTAATGGTATAAAGCGATACCCCTTCATGGTGCTGCACTTTAAATTTTCCTTTTAAGGTTTCAAGCAACTCATTTAAACGTCCAAATTTATTATCTACACAAACAGAGAAACTAATAGCAGAATTCTGAATTAAATCTACCTTCATTTTATAATCGTGCAATAATTTAAAAAGCTCGCTTATATTATCTTCTACAATGAATGAAAAATCTAAAGAAGACAATTTCATTAATACCTGATTTTTCTTTACAATAAAACAAGGAACATTCGGCTCAATACCTTTTCCTTTCCCTACAGTTGTGCCTGGATCTTTTGGCGCAATGAATGATTTTACATGTAATGGAATTTCTTTTCGCTGAAGCGGTTGTAATGTTTTTGGATGTATTACCGATGCCCCATAAAAAGCAAGTTCTATAGCTTCTAAATAAGAAATTTGATTTAATAATTGTGCTTTTTCAAAGTATCTAGGATCTGCATTTAGTACACCTGGTACATCTTTCCAAATAGTAACATCTGATGCATTTAAACAATAAGCCAAAATTGCAGCGGAATAATCAGAACCTTCTCTACCCAAGGTTGTGGTAAAGTTATTGTCATCGCTTCCAATAAAACCTTGAGTAATATTCAATTTATTTTTATTGATGCCTTTGGAGATACTGTCTTGCGTTTTTTCCCAATTTACAGTAGCATCGCGATAATTATCATCGGTTTTTATAAAATTACGAACATCCAGCCAAATATTTTCAATACCAACTTTGTTTAAATAAGCGCTCAATATAGTAGAAGAAACCAATTCGCCATAACCAATAACCTGATCATAAACAAAACTGTATTTTGGCGATTTATTCCATGCTAAAAAACCTTGAACTTCCTCGAAAAGCGATTTAACCTGCTTAAAAATAGGATGTTTATCATTCTCAAAAAGATCCATTAAAATATCATTGTGATACTTTAACACCTCTTGAATTGCATAAGAAACTGTTGTTTTATCGCTAAAATAATTATTGATTACTGTCTCCATGGCATTGGTTGTTTTGCCCATAGCAGAAACCACTAACAAGGTATTTTCATACCCAACCTGATGCAATACATTTACTACATTTTTTACACCCTCTGCATCTTTAACAGAAGCTCCTCCAAATTTGAAAATTCTCATATGCTTTTAATATAATTTTTAATGCCATTCTCATTTAATTGAACAACATCCCAATCGCGCATTACGTTAGCGCCCTTACTTTCATAAAATTTAATAGCTGGTTCATTCCAATCCAGCACCTCCCAATTTATTCTTCTAACACCTAAACTTGCTCCATATTTTACTACCTCGTTTAAAAGTGCTGTTCCCATTCCGGTACCACGCATTTTTTCGGTAACAATTAAATCTTCTAAATGAATTATTGGTCCTTTCCATGTGGAATATCTAGGGTAGACCAGTGCCATTCCTTTAATAATCCCATCTACCTCTGCAACAAAACATTTAAACAATACTTTACTCCCAAAACCATCTCTAATTAAATCTGCCTCGGTCACTTCAACGGCATTTTCTTCCTTTTCAAAGATTGCTAATTCTTGAATCAGCTTTAAAACTTGATTCATGTCACTTTTTTCGGCATCTCTTATTGAAAAATTCATGGTCCTTTTTTTACGATTTTTATACTTAATTGCTTAATTAGTTTATAAAAATACAATCTCAAGCTTCATATAAAAATAATTGTTACAAATATAACATGAAGTTATAAATTTAAAAAATATAAAAAGTACGAAAACGTTGTAGTTTCACAAAAAAGGCGATATTTGTACCTAAATAAACACTCTTTACATGACCAGGCAATACAAAACCCTTGGAGAATTTATAATTGAAAATCAAGATTCGTTCAAATATTCCTCAGGTGAATTATCAAGACTTTTAAATGGAATTAGGTTAGCTGCAAAGGTGGTAAACCATGAAGTTAACAAAGCAGGATTAGTTGACATTATCGGAGAAGCAGGCGATACTAATATCCAGGGTGAAAATCAGCAAAAACTTGACGTACTTGCTAACGAAAAATTTATCCAAACCTTAAAAAAGCGCGAAATAGTTTGTGGAATTGCTTCGGAGGAAGAAGATGATTTTATAAGCATCAATAGTTTTGATAATAATCATCAAAACAAATATGTGGTTTTAATTGATCCGCTAGATGGCTCATCTAATATTGATGTTAATGTTTCGGTAGGAACTATTTTTTCTATATACAGACGAATTACTCCTGTTGGAACTCCTGTGTCATTAGAAGATTTTTTACAGCCAGGTATCAATCAAATTGCAGCAGGTTATATTGTTTACGGAACTAGTACCATGTTAGTTTATACCACAGGTGATGGCGTAAACGGATTTACGTTAAACCCAGCGTTAGGTACATTCTATTTATCGCATCCGAATATGAAATTTCCAGAGACAGGTAAAATTTATTCTGTTAATGAAGGAAACTATGTTCACTTTCCTCAAGGTGTAAAAGACTATATTAAATATTGTCAAAAAGAAGAAGATGATAGACCATATACTTCTCGATATATAGGTTCGTTAGTTTCTGATTTTCATAGAAACATGATTAAAGGCGGAATTTATATGTACCCAAAAAGTAGTGTTGCTTCTGAAGGGAAATTAAGGTTGCTTTACGAATGCAATCCAATGGCATTTATAGCAGAACAAGCAAACGGTATAGCCAGTGATGGCAAAGGCAGAATAATGGAGATTAATCCAACAGAATTACATCAACGTGTGCCTTTCTTCTGCGGAAGTCGTAAAATGGTAGAAAAAGCCGAAGAATTTATAAGAAAGTACAATTGATTTATAGCATTATAAAACAACGCTTCAAATATGAAACAAACAAAGGCTACTTTTCAGTAGCCTTTGTTTGTTTTTTAATGCTTGATTAAATACAAATAATCATCAAAATCTATTCTACCTCCAAAAATCTCAACTGATCTTTTAATTAATTTGTCAGCTGCATCGCTCTTATAACCTAAACCTAATGCATACTTTTTAATTAAAATCATTTCTTCTTCATCAATCTCGTGATCGGCGAAAATAATTCTAAATAAATCATATAAACGCTCTAAACGTTCTTCAGAAGTCGATGGAGGATTAATTGGATACTTATTTTCAGTTTTCATCACTTCAGCATATTCTGCATCGGTAATATCTAATTTTCTAGCAAAACGATCTAATAATACTTTTTCTTGAGGGTTAACCGCCCCATCAATAGCAGCTAAAGAAGCAATTGATGCAAAATGTGCTAAATTTCTTCTATGTTCACCACTACTATATAAATCTACAAAAGACATAATTTCTATTTTTTTATAGGAGCAAATATAATTTTTTTCGAGTTCTTTATTCCTCTTAGACTAGATTATTTTAGTGTTACCAAAACAATTGAACAACATTTTCAATTGAATTATTTTCATCAAATACCAAAAGAAGTGTCATTTGATTCTTGAATTTTGTAAATTCAGCATGCTATGAAAAAACCATTACTTCAATTTACCGAAAAAGGTATTTATTGCAGTGCTGCTAAGGTATATTTAGACCCTTGGAAACCTGTTGATAAGGCTATCATTACACACGGTCATGCCGATCATAGTCGCTATGGCCATAAAAGCTACATTACTCATCATAGAAATGTACCGATTATATGCCACAGGCTTGGCGAAATTAATGTAACGGGAATAGAATGGGGCAAAACCTTTACTATAAATAACGTAAAGTTTAGCCTTCATCCTGCAGGGCATATTATTGGATCATCACAAATACGCGTTGAACATAAAGGAGATGTTTGGGTTTTTACTGGGGATTATAAAACTGAGAACGACGGAATTTCTACGCCTTATGAAGTAGTACAATGTGACACTTTTATTACAGAATGCACCTTTGGATTACCAGCCTTTAAATGGACACCTCAACACGAAGTGATGGAATCTATTAACAACTGGTGGCTTGAAAACAAAGCGGAAGGAAAAACATCCATACTTTTTGGATATAGTTTGGGAAAAGCACAACGCTTACTAAAATGTTTAAATCCTGAAATAGGTAAGATATACACCCACGGCGCCATAGAAAACATGACCAAAGTGTTGCGTCCACTCGTTGATTTTCCGGAAACAACACTAATTACCAAGGAAACCAAAAAACAAGATTTATTGGGTAATATGGTACTCGCTCCACCTAGTGCACATGGCAGCACTTGGATTAAAAAAATGGTGCCTTACGTTACAGGATCTGCCAGCGGTTGGATGACATTTAGAGGTGCAAGACGAAGAAGAGCTATTGATAAAGGCTTTGTATTAAGCGATCATTGCGACTGGACAGGCTTATTAGAAAGTATAAAAGCTACTGGTGCGGAAAAGGTAATTTGCACACATGGCTATTCTGATATTTTTTCAAGATACTTACGCGAACAAGGGTATGATGCCAGAACCGAAGAAACACAATACGGAGAAGAAGAAACCACAGAAATAGAAGAAAAAATAATTACATAGAACACCTTATCTTGAATTTTACCGCATGAAGAACTTTGCTTCACTTATTAAAACCCTAGACAGCACAACCAAAACAAATACAAAGGTTGCTGCCCTAGCGGAGTATTTTGCAAAGGCCAGTGATACAGATAAGGTGTGGACCATCGCAATCTTATCACATCGAAGACCTCCAAGACCTGTGAACACTACTTTATTACGGCAATGGGCTTCTGAATTATCTAACATTCCATTATGGCTTTTTGAAGAGAGCTACCATATTGTGGGTGATTTAGCAGAAACTATAGCATTAGTAATTCCATCTAATCCGTTACAAACTGACAAATCGCTCACGGAATTTTTAGAAGAGATGATTCTTTTAAAAAAGAAACCAGAAGAAAAGAAAAAAGAATACCTCTACAACAATTGGAAAGCATTAGATTATTATGAACGTTTTGTTTTTACCAAATTAATTACTGGAGGTTTCCGAATTGGTGTAAGTCAAAAATTAATGACAAAGGCCTTATCTAAAGCTACTGAAATAAACGAAGATATATTAGCCTATAAATTGATGGGGAATTGGGACCCAAAAACGATTACTTTTCAAGAACTGATTTTAGAGGAGAATGAAAATGATTACCTATCAAAACCATATCCTTTTTATTTAGCTTACGCTATTGAAAATGAAGTGAACGATTTAGGTGATGTGCAAGAATGGTCTGCAGAGCATAAATGGGATGGTATACGCTCACAAACCATATTTAGAAATGATGAATTATTTGTATGGAGTCGTGGTGAAGAATTAGTAACCGATAAGTATCCCGAATTAGAAAAACTGGTGGGCATTATTCCAAACGGAACCGTCATTGATGCGGAAATTTTGCCTTATGCAAATAATACCATAGGTACTTTCAATGATTTGCAAACTAGGATTGGAAGAAAAACGGTTTCTAAAGCACTGCTAAAAAAAACACCCATAATCCTTAAAGCCTATGATATTTTAGAATGGGAAGGGAATGATATTCGGCATCTTCCTTTTATAGAACGAAGGGAGCTATTAGAGAAATTATTTGAAACTATTTCAGCTACGGAGCACCTACCAATTCAAATTTCTGAAACTATTCATTTCAATTCTTGGGAAGAGGTTGCCAAAGAAAGAGAACGGGCACGCGAAATGTATAGCGAAGGTTTAATGCTAAAAAGAAAAGATTCTCCTTATTTAGTTGGTAGAAAAAAAGGCGATTGGTGGAAATGGAAAGTAGACCCACTTACTATTGACGCCGTATTAACCTATGCTATGCGCGGACATGGAAGAAGAAGTAATTTATTTACCGATTATACTTTTGCGCTCTGGAATACAAACGAGGAAGGAGAAAACGAACTGGTCACTTTTGCAAAAGCGTATTCCGGACTTACTGATGCCGAGTTCCGTAAAGTAGATGCTTGGATTAAAAAGAATACCCTTGAACGTTTTGGTCCCGTGCGGAGTGTTACCCCGTATTACGTTTTCGAAATTGCTTTTGAAGGTATTGCTTTATCTAAAAGACATAAAAGTGGAATTGCAACGCGATTCCCTAGAATTATACGCTGGCGACATGACAAAAAAATAGAAGATGCCAATACTATTGAAGATTTAAAAAGCTTAATCCCAAGCACAAGTATAACAACTACCGAATAATTACAGTACCCTAACCGTACTATGAATAGAGACGAATTATATACCCTAGCCGAAAATTGGTTTCAAGAAAATAATTGGAAACCATTTAAATTCCAAAAGGATACTTGGAAGGCTTTTTTACAGGGTAAAAACGGATTGTTAAACGCTCCCACAGGAAGTGGAAAAACCTATGCCCTTTGGTTTCCTATAATTCTAAATTACATAAAGTCTAATCCGGAGTACAAAACTAAGCACAAAAAAGGCTTAAAAGCAATATGGATTACTCCCCTGCGAGCTTTATCTGATGAGATTAGACAATCTGCAGAACGAGTTGCTACTGATTTAGGTACCCAAATGACAGTAGGGATTAGATCAGGAGACACTAGTACAAAAGAACGAACTGCGCAGAAAAAGCAAATGCCCGATTTGTTAATAACCACTCCCGAAAGTCTGCAATTACTTTTAGCCTCTAAAGGTTACGAAAAACAATTTAAAGATTGCAGCGCCATTGTTGTAGATGAATGGCACGAGTTGTTAGGCACTAAAAGAGGTGTACAGATGGAACTTGCTCTTTCTCGTTTAAAAACTGTTTCTAAAAAACTTAGAATATGGGGAATATCAGCAACAATAGGCAATCTAGAACAGGCACGAGAAGTGCTATTGGGCACCGATTCTAAGGCACTTGAAAATTCAGTTTTAATAAAAGCTAAACTGAATAAGAAAATAACCGTAAAAAGTATCATCCCTAAAAAAATGGAAACCTTTCCGTGGCGCGGACATTTAGGATTGCATTTATTAGAAGATATTATTCCCATAATTAACAATAGTAAAACCACCTTACTATTTACCAATACCAGAAGTCAGTGTGAAATTTGGTTTCAAAAAATTTTAGAAAAACATCCTGAGTATGCTGGCGAAATTGCCATGCACCATGGGAGTATAAATAAAGAAACCCGCTTGTGGGTAGAACAGGCTATCCGTAATGCAAACTTAAAGGCTGTAGTGTGCACCTCTAGTTTAGATTTAGGGGTAGATTTTGCTCCGGTAGAAACAGTCATACAAATTGGAGGGCCAAAAGGTGTCGCCCGCTTTCTACAGCGTGCTGGGCGCAGTGGCCACCGACCAGGCAAAGAAAGTGTTATTTACTTTTTACCCACGCATGCTATAGAACTTATTGAAGCTTCTGCTTTGCAGGAAGCTGTAAAACACACCGTAGTTGAAGACCGCATTCCGTATTTGAATAGTTATGATGTGCTACTGCAATACCTCACCACCCTCGCTATTTCCGATGGTTTCTATCCTGATGAAATATACCAAGAGGTTATTAAAACCTTTTGCTACCAAGCCCTCTCTAAACAACAATGGCAGTGGTTATTAAACTTTTTAGTCATGGGCAGTCAGAGTTTGCAAAGTTATGATGAATATAAGAAAGTAGATATTGAAGAAGACGGCAAGTTTAAAGTCTATAATAAAGGTATTGCTATGCGACACCGTTTTCAAATAGGAACTATTGTTGGCGACGCAAATTTAACAGTACGCTATCAAAAAGGAGGTTTTATTGGATCAATAGAAGAGTTCTTTGTTTCAAAATTATCTCCTGGAGATATTTTTACATTTGCTGGTAGAAATCTAGAGTTTATTCGGATAAAAGACATGCAAGTACATGTTCGGAATTCCAGCAAAAAAACTAACAAAGTTCCTAGTTGGATGGGCGGACGACTTACGTTTTCTGCACAAATGTCAGAATTGTTGCGTGAGGAATTATATAAAGTGGCCTCCCCCAACCCCTCCAAAGGAGGGGAGTTAAGTGTCGAACTCAAATCTTTAAAGCACATTTTTGACAAGCAACAAGAAGAAAGTATCGTGCCAAAACCCAATGAACTTTTAATTGAAACCTTCAAAACACGTGATGGTTTTCATCATATATTTTATCCGTTTGAAGGTCGAGGAGTTCATGAAGCCATGGGAAGCCTTTTAGGCTATCGTATAAGTTTACTTTCACCAATAACTTTTTCTTTAGCTTTTAATGATTACGGATTTGAGTTACTTTCTGACCAAGAGATAAACATACAGCAGGTTTTAGATAATGATTTGTTTTCTACAGACTTTATGTTGAGTGACTTGCAAAAAAGCTTAAATGCCACTGAGATGGCGCGTAGAAAATTTCGTGACATTGCAGTAATTAGTGGATTGGTGTTTACAGGATATCCAAATAAGGGTATAAAAATGAAGCATTTACAAAGTAGCTCACAACTTCTTTTTGATGTTTTTAGGGATTACGAAGCCGATAATCTGCTTTTTCAACAGGCTTTCACTGAAACATTTGAACACCAATTAGAAGAAGGGCGTTTGCGACTGGCATTAGAGCGCATTGAACAACAAGAAATTGTTTGGAAAGCATGCCAGAAAGCAACACCATTTTCATTTCCAATAATCACCGATAGATTGCGAGAAAAACTATCTAGTGAAAAATTAGCAGATCGTATTAAACGTATGACTGCGATTCTTACTAAAAAGTAAAAACCTTTTGCTTTTTCTTATTTTTGTAGTGAATGACAGAAGTTATAGTTTTAAACCATCAGACATTTACAATGCATTGTTCTGGTGCACTTTTTTGGGAAGAAAAAAGTACGCTAGTGGTCAGTGATATTCACTTTGGAAAAGTATCACATTTTAGAAAACACGGCGCAGCAGTACCACAAAAGGCCATTCAGAAAAACTTTGATCTTTTAGAGAATATCGTTCATCAATTTAAACCTAAAACTATCTGTTTTTTGGGTGATTTGTTTCATTCATCTATCAATTCAGAATGGCATTTATTTGAAACTTGGGTAACCAAAACAGATGCAAAACTATTCTTAATTGCAGGGAACCATGATATTATATCACCATTAAAATATGAAGCTTTAGGCATTGTAGTAATTAGTGAAATTGTAACTCAAGGTTTTCTATTCACGCATCACCCAGAAGAACGCGAAGGACTATTTAATTTTGCAGGGCATATTCACCCTTCCGTAAAACTAAAAGGTAGTGGAAAACAATTTTTAAAATTAGCTTGCTTTTTTAAATCAAACCACCAAATGATTCTCCCTGCCTTTGGTGAATTTACAGGAACATATTCATTACAACCTGCTAAAGATAATGAGGTATATGTTATCACTAAAGATCAAGTTCTTAGAGTTTAGCTACCCACATAAAAATATGAAAATAACGTATTCCTCTAGTAAATATTTAGAGGACCATAGTATATTTGCACAAAAGCTAAAAGTTGAGCCAAGATCTTATTCAACAAAACTATGCACAGTCTCCGCAATTGCAGAAACTGCAAAATGCTATTGCCAATTCTGAATCAAAAACTAATTTAAAAGGATTAATAGGTTCTTCATTATCCTTTGTTCTTAGTGCTATTTTTAAGAAAGCAGACAACCCTTTTTTATTAATTTTTAATGACAAAGAAGAAGCTGCCTATTATTTGAATGATTTAGAACAACTGATTGGTGATAAAGATGTTCTTTTTTATCCAGGAAGCTATCGGAGACCTTACCAAATTGAGGAAACCGATAATGCAAATGTTCTTTTGCGTGCCGAGGTATTAAATCGCATAAATTCAAGAAAAAAACCTGCTTTAATAGTCACCTATCCTGATGCACTTTTTGAAAAAGTGGTTACCCGAAAAGACTTAGAAAAGAACACACTTAAAATAAAACTAGAAGATTCACTATCGTTAGATTTTTTGAATGAAGTTTTATTTGAATACAAGTTTAAACGTGTAGACTTTGTTACGGAACCTGGAGAATTTTCGGTGCGTGGTGGTATTGTAGATGTATTTTCTTTTTCGAATGATGAACCTTACCGTCTGGAATTTTTTGGAGACGAGGTAGATAGCATACGTACTTTTGATGTTGAAACCCAATTATCAAAAGAAAAGGTTACCAAAATAACCATCATCCCTAATGTTGAGAATAAGTTTCTTAATGAAACTAGAGAAAGTTTTTTAAAATATATATCAGCAAATACTATTGTTTTTAGTTCAGATTTAGATTTATTATTCGATCGTTTAGATTCCTTTTTTGAGAAGGCTGAAGAGGCTTTTAAAAAACTATCTACTGAAATTAAGCATGCCGAACCAGAAGCACTTTTTGTAAATTCTAATTCGTTAAAATCTCAACTTAAAGATTTTAAATTAATTACTAGCGGAAATTCAAAATCGCTCTCCGAAACTTCAAAAATTACATTTGAAACAAAACCGCAACCTTCATTTAATAAAAAGTTTGATTTACTGATAGAAAATCTAAACGAGAACTTTGAAAAAGGTTATACCAACTATCTATTTTGCGCTACGGAACAACAAGCAAAACGTTTTTACGATATTTTTGAAGAATTAATAGCTGCATCGCCTAGTTCCAATAAAGTGCATTACAAAACCGTGGTTTTTCCACTGCATGAAGGTTTTATAGATGACGACTTAAAAATTGTTTGTTATACCGATCATCAGATATTTGAGCGGTATCATAAATTTCATATTAAAAACGGATACGCCAAAAAGCAAGCCATAACGCTAAAAGAACTAAACAGATTAGAACTCGGCGATTATGTTACCCATATGGATCATGGGATTGGGAAATTCGGCGGATTGCAAAAAATAGATGTCGAAGGCAAAAAGCAAGAAGCGATAAAACTCGTCTATGGCGAGCGAGATATTTTATACGTGAGTATTCATTCACTTCATAAAATATCAAAATTTAATGGTAAAGACGGTGCTCCACCCAAAATATACAAATTAGGGTCTGGAGCTTGGAAAAAGGTAAAAGACAAAGCAAAATCGCGCGTTAAGAAAATTGCTTTTGATTTAATTAAAATTTACGCAAAAAGAAGACTCGAAAAAGGCTTTCAATATAGCCCAGACGGTTATTTACAAAATGAACTTGAAGCTTCTTTTATATACGAGGACACTCCAGATCAAAGTAAAGCAACTGACGACATTAAGCGCGATATGGAAAGTGAGCGTCCTATGGATCGACTTATTTGCGGCGATGTTGGCTTTGGAAAAACTGAAGTAGCCATTAGAGCAGCCTTTAAAGCAGTAACCGATGGCAAACAAGTAGCGGTTCTTGTGCCTACAACAATTCTTGCTTTTCAGCACAGCAGAACGTTTAGCGAGCGATTGAAAGATATGCCTGTAACGGTAGATTATTTAAACCGATTTAGAACGGCAAAAGAAAAGAAAGAAACACTAGAAAATCTGGCACTTGGTAAGGTCGATATCATTATAGGCACCCACCAATTGGTCAATAAAAATGTACAATTTAAAGATTTAGGCTTATTAATTGTTGATGAAGAACAAAAGTTTGGTGTTGCCGTTAAAGACAAATTAAAATCTATTAAGGAAAATGTTGATGTTTTAACATTAACCGCCACTCCAATACCTAGAACCTTACAATTTAGTCTAATGGCCGCCCGAGATTTGTCGGTCATTACAACTCCCCCACCAAATCGCTACCCGATTGAGAGTGCTGTTATTCGTTTTTCAGAAGAAACCATACGAGATGCCATTAGTTATGAAATTCAAAGAGGCGGACAGGTGTTTTTTATTCATAACCGAATAGAAAACATAAAAGAAGTAGCCGGAATGATTCAACGCTTGGTACCTGATGCTAAAATTGGTATTGGGCATGGGCAAATGGAAGGCAAAAAATTAGAAACTTTGATGCTTGCCTTTATTAATGGCGAATTTGATGTATTGGTATCTACTACCATTGTGGAAAGTGGATTAGATGTTACCAATGCCAATACTATTTTTATAAATAATGCCAATAATTTTGGTTTGAGCGATTTGCATCAAATGCGTGGACGCGTTGGGCGTAGCAATAAAAAAGCATTCTGCTATTTTATAACACCACCTTATGATGTTATGACCAACGATGCGCGAAAAAGGATACAAGCTTTAGAACAATTTTCGGAACTCGGTAGTGGTTTTAATATTGCCATGAAAGATCTTGAAATTAGAGGTGCGGGTGATTTGTTAGGAGGCGAACAAAGCGGATTTATTAATGATATAGGCTTTGATGCTTATCAGAAAATATTAGTGGAAGCTGTTGATGAATTAAAAGAGAATGAATTCAAGGATTTATACGAAGAAATAGAAGGTCATCATGAAAAAATATTTGTAAAAGATACTCAAATTGATGCCGATTTTGAATTGCTTTTCCCTGATGATTACATAAATAGCATTACGGAACGATTAAATCTTTACACCGCTTTAAACGAGATTAAGGATGAAGTTGCTTTAAAGAAATATGAAACTGATTTAATAGATAGATTTGGTGAACTACCTATTGAAGCTGAAGATTTATTAAATTCAGTGCGCATAAAGTGGATTGCTAATGCCATGGGATTAGAAAAAATAGTAATGAAGCAAGGTAAAATGATTGGGTATTTTATTGCTGATCAGCAATCCGCATTTTATCAAAGTCCGCAATTCACCAAAGTTTTACAATTTGTACAAGCATTTTCTAGTATTTGTAAAATAAAAGAAAAGCAAACTAGAAATGGATTGCGTTTGTTATTGGTTTTTGACCATATAAAATCTGTTGATCAAGCCTATTTAGCACTCGAACCGTTTGAATTAGAAAAGAAATCTGTTTCAAAATAAAATTTGGAGTGGTTTTTGTAAAATATTATTTATGAAAAAATTCATCTTCTTTCTTGTTTCCATTTGTGCATTCAATTTAAATGCACAACATACTATTTCAGGCACTTTTACCCCTGCCGAAGATTATACATGGTTAATCGCTTATAGATTAAAACCAGGCACCCAAGTATATGCCGCCGATACTGCGATAAAAAATGGTGCGTTTACCATGACATTGCCAGAGAATGCAGAACCTGGCACGTATAGATTGGTTTATGCTGTACCTCAAGAGGAGTACAATTTTGACATTATTTACAATGGAAAAGAAGATATTATTTTTAATTTCAATTCCGATGATGGTGCTTCATTTAAATCATCTACAGAAAATACTATTTTAAATGAATACGAAGCCGCTATTGCTACTGCAGAACAAAACTTTATAAGTTATTACACCAATCAGGAGCAAGATGAACTGCTTTATCAGAATTTAATTCAGGAGATTTTGAACATACAAGAGCGTTATGAAGAAAAATCAAACGGATTATTGGCTTATCATTTTATTAAGGCGAATAAACCTTACATGCCAACAAAATTAGAGTCGGTTCAAGACTATGTGCAACATAAAAAAGAACATTATTTTGATGCGATTGATTTTAATAATACCGTACTACAAAGCTCAGGATTCCTTAAGGATAAATTAGCAAATTTTGTATTTACAGCTTTGCCATTGACCGCTGATAAGGTTGATCTAAAAGAAACTGAAATTAATAAAAATATTGTACTAATCAATTCGCATATAGAGCAACTAAGCGCATCTTTTAAATTTCATATTTATAATGATTTATGGAATTACGCCGTGGCATATGGCTACAATTCTGTTTCAGATTTCATTTATAATACGTACTTAAATGAGCTTGCTAAAGAAACCAATAATATAGAAATTAAAAATGCAATTGAAGCACACAACAGATTGCGTTTAGGAGAGGTTGCTCCTGAAATAATCTGGAAAAAGGGAACTGAATTACTAAAATTAAGTGATTTAAATGGAGCCACAAATTATGTGCTCGTTTTTTGGAGTAGTACCTGCGGGCATTGCTTAAAGGAACTACCTGCCTTACATAAAGAATTATCAGGTAAGAATAAAATAAAAGTTCTTGCGATTGGATTAGAAGATGATACTGAAAATTGGAAACAAGAATCTAAAAATCTAACAAGTTTTGAGCATGCTATATCTCTTGGCAAATGGGATAGTGAATATGCCGATTTATATGATATTCATGCCACTCCCACCTATTTTATTCTCGATAATGAAAAGCGAATTATTGCTAAGCCTGAAAACGACAAAGCAGTTGTAGAATTTTTAGAAAAAATCTACTAACTGCTCTGCAATATATATAATAAAGTAATTAAAGAGTTTTTAAATCTTTTATTGTTTTAAAGGCAATATCTACATGCTCGTCATCAACAAGTATGGTAAATTCATTCGTAGTAGAAATAACTTCATATAGTACAATACCTTCCCAAGCTAATCTTTGGAAAATAAAATAATAAATTCCTGGTACGGTTACATTCTCAGATGGCAATTTTACAGTAATTGAAGAAAGGTTTTCTGCTTTTTGAGTACAACGTTCTCCTTCAAATAATGCTTCGACTGTTTTATCTAAACTATTACTAACAACAATGTTTAGTTCATTTACCCCTCTAGATGAGGTGTAAAAAACTTCTTTGTCTTTATTTATTTCCTTTAATAATAAGCGTTGATTTTCCAATAATGTATCAGACAAAAGAAAAGTGAAGTCTGTTAATGAAGAACGCACAGTAATTTCACCTATATTCTTCAAAACTTTGATGATTTTATGTGTTGCTCTAAATTCTAAATCATCCGATAATCGTTTTAGCGCCATAACAATGGCACCGTTTCGGATGTCCTTCCCGAGTTCTGCTTCAATCTCAGGTTTTACGATTCTAGAAAGCGATGTAAGGTTAATAATTCCCTGTGCTAAAGCGCTTTGCAAAAAAGGTTTCTTTTTAATGTAGTTTTCAACTACAGATGAAATTGTTTTCATGATTTTGGTTGTGAGCTGCAAATATAACAATTTGTTATAAATAAAACAAATCTTTAAAAATGATAAAATGCATTTTCAATATGATTCAATT
This sequence comes from Cellulophaga tyrosinoxydans, assembly GCF_900176415.1. GTDB lineage: Bacteria > Bacteroidota > Bacteroidia > Flavobacteriales > Flavobacteriaceae > Cellulophaga > Cellulophaga tyrosinoxydans. The sequence continues at coordinate 566,544 of NZ_FWXO01000001.1, forward strand.
TTAAGGCTCCTTTTTCTTTATGTACTAGTACAATATCAAATTGTACTTCAAAATCTAAATCATTATCCACTATGTAATGATTTGCCGCCATCACCAAAAGTTTAATCTTCTTAGGTGGTATCATATCACTCAATTCCCCAATAAAATCAGTACTTCTAGTTTTAACCTCTAGTACTATTACTTTATTATTTTTTTGCGCTATAATGTCAATTTCAGCTTTTAAATATCGATAATTTCTATACCGTATTTTATATCCTTTTTTGAGTAGATAATCGACCGCAAATTGCTCTCCGATAGAACCTAAATCATTATGATCTGCCATTATTTTAAATTAAAATTTGCGCATATTACGCAGTTCATCGAAAATATTAGTGTTTTAACGTCTAAAATAAGCATACTTACGTAATTTTATTGCGGTTATTGAGTTATAATATAAATCTAATAACTTAATAAACACTATTTTAAAGTAGAAGATTACCCCCAAATAAACCTAAAATTGAACTTAAGGACCAAATAGTATGGAATATTTTATCAATTGTAATACTTCGTCATTAGCGCCATTTACGGCACCTCTAGACAAACAAAAAGTAGAACACCTATATAGACGTATTGGGTTTGGTAGCTCTGTTACCACTATCAATCAGGCATTGGGGCAATCGGCAAGTGCTTTAGTAGATTCCTTAATTGACGAAGCTTTAGCAAAACCCTTAACAGCTGCGCCAGCATGGGCAAATTGGACAGGAGCAAACTATCCAACGGATGATGATCTTCGTGGTGACATGATCAATGCACAAGTTGCCGAATGGCGACTATCTTACGGTAAATCAATACTAACCAATAATTTAAGAGATCGTTTAAGTTTTTTTTGGAGCAATCATTTTGTAACAGAATTACAAATTTACGATTCTCCTCCTTTTCTTTACCACTACATAAATTGCCTACAACGTAATGCTATTGGAAATTTTAAAACCTTCACTAGTGAAATTGGATTAACTAGTGCAATGCTTTATTATTTAGATGGAGTTTACAATAATGGCAACAATCCAAACGAAAATTATGCACGTGAAATCTACGAGCTGTTTTGTTTAGGAGAGGGGAATAATTATACTGAGCAAGATATTATTGAAACAGCAAAGGCTTTAACCGGCTATGTAGAAAGAGGTGAAATTCAGTGGACTCCAGTTACTTTTAGAGCAGACCGTCATGATCCAGGGAGTAAAACAATTTTAGGTCAAACAGGAAATTGGGGGTATGATGATGTGATAAACATTCTTTTCGCTCAAAGACCTAATGAAATCGCTGGATTTATTTGCACTAAATTATATGAATTTTTTGTGCATCCTGATTCTAACGATCAAGCAGGAAATGCAAAAACTGTAATAGATAGTATGGCAGCTACCTTTATTTCAAATAATTTTGAAATTGCTCCTGTCCTTAGACAACTATTTAAAAGTCAGCACTTTTTTGACAATGAAGCCATTGGTGTGATTATTAAAAGTCCGTTTGATTGTTTTTTCAATCTTATTACAGAAACCGATTTTACTTACACAGACACAACCGTAGCAACCGCGGTTAACTATTCTGGGATGTTAAGTCAAGAATTGTTTAATCCTATTGATGTTGCTGGTTGGCAACGAAATAGATCTTGGATAAACACAAACTTCCTAATCGGAAGGTGGTTATCTTCAGAGTCATTTTTAGATGACTACTTTGCACAAAATCAAGAACAATTTAGAACTCTAGCCATGGACGCTGTAGGGGCTGCTGACAGTAACACCAGTAACCCAGAAATTGTAGTAAGAGCGCTAGTTAACAAATTTACTCCAAAAGGAATGCTTACAGAAGCAGATTTCCAAAATGCGATGTCGGCCTTTAAAATTGAGGATGTTCCTGAGAATTACTATTCACCCGATCACACTCCTGGTGGATTAAGCTTATGGATCTTAAGCATTAGTCAAGAAGTGCCTAAACAAGTACATCTTCTATTAAGACATATTGTAAGACAACCTGAATTTCAACTAAAATAAAAACCTACTATTATGTGCGATACTCATCATACATCACCCCATAAAGGAAAAGATCATGAAGGTCATGATTTAGAACATAAAGCATGGAGCCGACGTTCATTTTTACAAGCATTAGGAATAGCAGGTTCAGGAAGTATGTTGTTAGGTAGTCAATACTTAACTGCCTCTGCTCCATCACCTTTAACAGCCGCAATAAGTATGGCTGAAACAGATAATATTTTAATACTAATTCGTTTATCAGGCGGAAACGATGGTCTAAGTACTGTTATTCCTATCGAGCAGTATGATTTATATGCCAATGCAAGACCAAATATATACCTTCCGGAAAGTAAGATTTTAAAACTTACAGATGAATTCGGAGTTCCTACTTATATGAAAAATTTAGAACCATTGTGGGGAGAAGGTCAGTTTAAAGCTGTGCATGGTGTAGGTTACGAAGGTCAGAGTTTATCGCACTTTACGGGATCAGATATTTTTGCCAATACAGATTTAGATACTACAGGATTCTCAGGTGAGCCCACAGGTTGGATGGGTCGCCATTTTGAAGATCTTTACCCAGATTATTTAATTACTCCTCCGGAAGCTCCTGCAGCAATTCAAATAGGAAATTTTGGAAGTTTAGTTTTTGAAGGAAATGAAACCAATTATGCTTTCGTTACCAATAATATAAATCAACTGGAGCAAATTGCAGATACTGGGTTACAATACAGTTTAGACCAAGCATTGTTTGATCAATGTATGTATGGCGATCAATTACGTTTTTTAAGAGGCATGTCTAATACTACTCTAGAATATGCTGGGAAAATTTATGATGCGGCACAAAGAGGTCAAAATCAAGTTGAATATCAGAATAACGACTTTGCTAGACAGCTTAAATTACTTGCAAGATTAATAAAGGGTAATTTAGGAACTAAAGTATATATGATTTCCATGGGAGGTTTTGATACGCATGGAAATCAACCATTAGCACACGAACGTTTAATGACCAACCTATCTGTTGCTGTAAATAACTTCTACGAAGATATTGCTTTTACAAATCAAGATGAAAAGGTATTAAGCATGACATTCTCTGAATTCGGAAGACGAATTTTCGAAAATGGTTCTAATGGAACCGATCATGGGAAAGCTTCACCTACGCTATTCTTTGGTTCTGGATTAAATGGTAGCGCCTTTGTTGGTGAGCATCCATCATTGGAAGACCCTAATGAAAGAGGGAATTTAGAATATACCATGGATTTCCGAGATTTATATGGAACTGTTTTGGCTGAATGGCTATGTGTGGACCGTACTTTAGTTGAACGACATCTTTTAGGACACCCTTATAAGGCAATTAACTTAGGATTTAACTGTAGTGGCGAGACTTTTGATGATATTGCTTATAGTGATGGTGATCCAACACCACCAACTCCTTTAGATCCAAGAGACCCTATTGCCATTGATCCAACACCAGAATTGTTAGAGGCAATAGTTCATAAACCATTTTACCCAACAGAAAAAACACCACATATATATCTAGAAATGCCTTTTACGGCTCATGTAGATATTCAATTGTTTAATATAATGGGGCAGAATTTAGGTACTATCTATAACGAAATCATGACTCAAGGTTCTATTGAGATTAATATTAGAGAGCGTATGTCTAAATTTATAGCTACCGGAAAATATATTTATAGAATTAGAGTACAAGATAAAAAAATGAGTAAATCAGTTATGGTAGCTTAAACACTAGTTTCTATTAACATTTACTTACTATGGCAGCCATTTCACTTGTTTTTACACAGGTGAAATGGCCTTGTCATTTTTAACACTATTTGGTTACTATTAATTTCTACTTTTTGAAAGTAATATAGAGCTCTCCCATAAAAATCTTTATTTTTGTGAGCTAATTACAAAAATAATGTCCGAAAGTCTTAAAAATCCAGCTAGATATACCATCACAGCTGCTTTACCTTATACCAACGGTCCAATTCATATTGGTCATTTAGCTGGTGTATATGTGCCTGCAGATATCTATAGCAGGTATTTACGTTTAATTGGCAAAGATGTTGCCTTTGTTTGTGGAAGTGATGAACATGGAGTAGCTATCTCCATGAAAGCAAAGAAAGAAGGTATTTCTCCCAAAGAGGTTATTGATAAATACCATACTATCATAAAAAAATCATTCGAAGATTTCGGAATTACATTTGATAATTACTCTAGAACATCTGCTGAAATTCATCATGAAACCGCATCCGAGTTTTTCAAAACTATGTATGAGCAAGGTGATTTTATTGAAGAAACTACGGAACAATTATACGATCCAGAAGCACATCAATTTTTAGCAGACCGTTTCGTAATAGGTACGTGCCCAAAATGTGGTAACGAGGAAGCTTACGGAGACCAATGCGAAAATTGTGGTTCTACACTCAATGCAACAGATTTAATCAGCCCTAAATCTACCATTTCTGGTGCTGTACCAACAGTAAAAGAAACAAAACACTGGTTTTTACCCTTAGACCGTCATGAAGCATTTTTAAAAGAATGGATTTTAGATGGTCATAAAAACGATTGGAAACCCAATGTATACGGCCAATGTAAATCGTGGATAGATGATGGATTAAAACCAAGAGCAGTAACACGCGATTTAGATTGGGGAATTCCAGTTCCTGTACCTGGTGGTGAAGGCAAAGTACTTTATGTTTGGTTTGATGCTCCTATTGGTTATATATCATCCACAAAAGAATGGGCTGCAAGAGAAGGAAAAGATTGGGAACCTTATTGGAAAGATGAAAACACCAAATTAGTGCATTTTATTGGCAAAGATAATATTGTATTCCACTGTATAATTTTCCCAAGCATACTTAAAGCACATGGTGGATACATTTTGCCGGATAATGTACCTGCGAATGAATTTTTAAATTTAGAAGGCAATAAGCTTTCTACTTCAAAAAACTGGGCAGTTTGGCTGCACGAGTATTTAATAGATTTTCCAAATATGCAAGATGTATTGCGCTATACATTAACCGCAAATGCACCAGAATCTAAGGATAATGATTTTACTTGGAAAGATTTTCAGGCAAGAAATAATAATGAATTAGTCGCTGTTTTTGGCAACTTCATCAACCGTGTGGTAGTACTTTCTAATAAATATTATGAAGGCATCATCCCTGTGCCTAATCAGTTTTCCGAAATTGACTTAGAAACTTTGGCAGAGCTTAAAAAATATCCTGAAATTATATCGAGTTCTATTGAGCGCTACCGTTTTAGAGAGGCAGGTCAAGAACTAATGAATTTAGCTCGCTTAGGGAATAAATACTTAGCTGATGAAGAGCCTTGGAAGGTAATAAAACAAGACGAAGAACGCGTAAAAACCATTATGTTTGTGGCATTACAAATCGCTTCAGCATTAGCCATATTAAGCGAACCATTTTTACCATTTACATCAGATAAACTTAAGCAAATACTGAATAACAGCTCAAGTAATACCGCAAGCGGTGCAAATTGGAATGATGTTTCTTCTAAAGAAATTTTAATCCCTTCCGGCCACAAAATAGGTCAAGCTGAATTATTATTTTCTAAAGTAGAAGATGAAACTATACAAGCGCAGTTAGACAAACTGCAGGCTACTAAAAAAGCAAATGAAATGGCAAATAAAGAAGTTACACCGCAAAAGGATACTATCACCTTTGAGGATTTTTCGAAATTAGACATTCGTGTTGGAACCATCATTGAGGCAGAAAAAATGCCAAAAGCCAAAAAATTACTGGTCCTGAAGGTTGATACTGGACTTGATGTAAGAACCATAGTTTCAGGAATTGCAGAAAGCTTTACTCCAGAAGAAGTGGTTGGTAAAAAAGTGACCGTTTTAGTAAATTTAGCTCCAAGAGCTTTACGCGGTGTAGATAGTGAGGGAATGATATTAATGACTGAAAATGCAGATGGTAAATTAGTTTTTGTAAATCCTGATACAGAAGGTGTTTCTAATGGTGAGACAATAAATTAATTTGTAACTTTAATAAAAAATATGTTATCAAAAACTATAGAAAAGGCACTTAACAACCAGATAAAAATTGAAGCTGAGTCTTCGCAAATTTATCTGGCAATGGCATGTTGGGCCGAAGTTAAAGGACTTGAAGGTGTGGCTGGTTTTATGTATGACCAATCACAAGAAGAACGTGATCATATGCTAAAACTGGTAAAGTTTGTAAACGAACGTGGTGGCCATGCACAAATATCAGAATTGAGTGCACCGAATGTCACCTTCAATTCATTTAAAGCAATGTTTGAAAAATTATTTGAACACGAGGTTTTTGTTTCAAGCAGTATAAACGAGTTAGTTCATATTAGCCTTCAAGAAAAAGATTATGCCACACATAACTTTTTACAATGGTATGTGGCAGAACAGATAGAAGAAGAAGCAATGGCACGCACCATTCTGGATAAAATAAACCTAATTGGCGACGATAAAGGTGGACTTTATTTATTTGATAGAGATATTCAGCAGCTTACAATTACTTCTGCATCAATAGAAGCACCAAAATAATTTAACATTTAATCTTATTTAGATTAAGTAAAAATAACTTAAGTTTGCCACGCAATATCTTATAGCATTTGTTGTGGGCAAAAAAAAGCAAAAAAAGAAGGAAGAAAAGGCATTAAAAAAGTTATCGAAAACCATTAAGGTAAAAGCCGATAAAGTAAAAAGTAAATGCTGTTCTAAATATAAGAAATCTGAGAGCAAACGTTGCAGTAAATGTCCTTGTTTTGATTTGATAAAAAAAGTTGCTTAATCTACTTATAAAAATTACTAAAAACCTATGCAGTTGTTTATCTTGCATAGGTTTTTAAATTTATAGACTACAATGCAGCTTATCCCCTATATTCTTAAGCATACCCAACTACCTGAAAAAAGCATCCAAAATACCGTTGAGCTTTTAAATGAAGATTGTACTATACCCTTTATTTCACGCTACCGAAAAGAGAAAACGGGAGATTTAGATGAAGTACAAATTGGTGAAATCGTAAAATTCAAAGACCAATTTGAAGTTTTAGAAAAACGAAAATTAGCCATTATAAAATCGGTTGAAGAGCAAGGTGTATTGACTTCTGAATTAAAGAAAAAATTAGAGGAGGCTTCAGATATAACTAGTCTTGAAGATTTATACTTACCCTTCAAGAAAAAAAGAAATACCAAATCAGAAGTCGCTATAAAAAATGGTTTAGAGCCATTGGCCAAAATCATCATGGCTCAGAATAATGATGATATAGACTTTATTGCATCGCAGTATTTAAATGATGAAGTAGTTAATGAAGATGAAGCAATTGAGGGTGCACAACATATTATTGCAGAATGGATTAATGAGCGTACGGATGTAAGAAACCAAATTAGACATCAATTAGAGAAATTTGCACAAATAACGACTAAGGTTGTTGGTACTAAAAAAGAGGATGAAAAAGCACAAAAATTTCGTGATTATTTCGATTGGAGTGAGACTTTAAATAGATGTCCATCGCACCGTTTGTTAGCTATTTTACGCGCAGAGAATGAAAAGTTTATTCGAGTTAAAATAGAAATTGAAGATGACAGGGCTATTGAAAAAATTGAAGAGCGCATTATAAAAACACGAAGTTCAAGTGCTAAGTACATTAAAGCAGCTATTGAAGATGCTTATAAACGATTGTTATTCCCTTCGTTAGCTAACGAAACTTTAAAATTAGCAAAAGAAAAAGCTGACGAAGAAGCGATTCAAGTATTTTCTAAAAACTTAAAACAGCTTTTATTAGGGGCTCCTTTAGGTGAAAAACGAATTTTAGCTATAGACCCCGGTTTTAGATCCGGTTGTAAAGTAGTTTGTTTAAACGAACAAGGCGATCTACTCCATAATGAAACTATTTATCCCCATGAACCGCAAAATGATAGCATTGGCGCCATTAAAAAAATTAGCACTTTAACTGATGCCTATAAGATTGAAGCCATTTCCATTGGCAACGGAACAGCATCTAGAGAAACAGAACATTTAATTAAACGAATACATTTTAAAAATCCGATAGAGGTTTTTGTGGTTAGTGAAGCAGGAGCATCCATCTATTCTGCATCAAAAATTGCCCGTGATGAATTTCCAAATTACGACGTTACGGTTCGTGGATCAGTTTCTATAGGGAGAAGATTAGCAGATCCTTTGGCAGAATTGGTAAAAATAGATCCAAAATCTATAGGTGTAGGTCAATATCAACACGATGTGGATCAGACCAAATTAAAAACATCTTTAGATACTGTTGTAGAAAGTTGTGTAAATGCTGTAGGAGTTAACATCAATACTGCCAGTGTGCCTTTATTGAGCTATGTGTCGGGCATTGGCCCTAAATTGGCAGAAAATATCGTTTCTTACCGCAACGAAAATGGTGCATTTACCAGTAGAACCGATATTAAGAAAGTGCCTCGTTTGGGGGGAAAAGCCTTTGAACAAGGAGCTGCGTTTTTGCGCATAAAAGGAGCAAAAAACCCATTGGATGATTCTGCTGTCCACCCAGAACGTTATGAATTAATTAAACAGATTGCGAAGGATAAAGGCGTTACTATTCAAGAAATTATTGGTAATAAAAAAGCATTGGAAAGCATCAATCTAGATCAATATTGTAATGATGACATTGGTCTGCCAACTTTAAAAGATATTATTAAAGAGCTTGAAAAACCAGGATTAGATACGCGTGAAAAAGCAAAAGTTTTCACTTTTAATCAGAATATAAAATCGATTACCGATTTGCATGAAGGACAGCTGTTACCAGGGATTGTCAACAATATTACCAATTTTGGTTGTTTTGTAGATATTGGCATCAAAGAAAGTGGATTGATTCATATTTCTAACCTATCCGATACATTTGTAAAAGATGTTAATGAACATGTAAGCTTACAGCAACAAATAATCGTAAAAGTTTTAGAGGTTGATGTGGCCCGCAAACGTATTCAATTGAAATTGCACAACTAAATACTATGCTCAAAATAGCATACCATCCCATTTATAAACATCCTTTACCCGAGGGGCATCGTTTTCCAATGGAAAAATATGATCTATTACCAAAGCAATTACTTTATGAAGGAACCTGTGTTGAAGCTAATTTTTTTGAGCCTGAAATTCCGAATGACAAATATATTCTTGCTGTTCATGATGCAGAATATTTTTATGATTTATTGAATATAAAAATAAATCCAAAAGAAGCTCGAAAAATAGGATTTCCACTTTCTGAAGATTTAGTAGAACGAGAGCGGATTATTGCCGATGGTACTATGAAGGCGTGCGAGTATGCCTTGCAGTATGGTATAGCCATGAATATTGCTGGCGGAACCCACCATGCATATTCAGATCATGGAGAGGCATTTTGCATGCTTAACGATCAAGCCATTGGTACTAGATATTTACAGGAGAAGAAATTAGCAGAAAGAGTATTGATCATAGATCTCGATGTGCATCAAGGAAATGGCACCGCTGAAATTTTTAAGAATGATGCTTCTGTATTTACATTTTCTATGCACGGGGAAAGCAACTATCCCTTTAAAAAAGAAAAATCAGATTTAGATATTCCTTTAAAAAAGGGAATTGAAGATGATGAATATTTATCTATTTTAATAAAAACGCTCCCAGAGCTTATCACAAAAGCTAAGCCCGATTTTATATTCTATCTTTCTGGTGTGGATGTAATTTCAACAGATAAACTTGGCACATTGGCTTTGACGCTAAACGGCTGCAAAAATCGAGATGAGATCGTTTTAAAAACTTGTTTCAATAATAAAATTCCAGTGCAATGTAGTATGGGAGGCGGTTATTCCCCAGATATAAAAACTATTATTGAAGCACATGCAAATACTTTCCGATTAGCCCAAGCCATTTATTTTTAACATTCTATTTAGATTTTATTATGCAGAATACCTCTTTGAAATGGGTATATTAGTTTCCGAACTAATTAACATGAACATAATGAAAACAAACAAACTACTAACAGCACTGCTGTTACTCCTTTCGCTAACATTTAGTATAGCACAAACTAGTAAAGATGTTGTGGATAAAATTGTTGCAGAAGCGAACAATAATTCTCAATTAGAAGTACTTGCTCATGAACTTATGGATGTTGTAGGGCCACGATTAGTGGGTACTCCACAAATGAAAAAAGCAAGTGATTGGGCTATTGCCACCTATAAAAAATGGGGAATAGAAGCGCGAATGGAAGAATACGGAACATGGCGAGGCTGGGAACGTGGTATTACTCATGTAGATTTAGTGTATCCAAGAGTAGTGAGTTTAAGCGGCATGCAATTGGCATGGAGCCCAAGTACAGGCAAAAAGGGAATAACTGCTGACCTAATCATCATTCCAGAAGTAACAGATTCTATTGCTTTTCAAAAATGGTTGCCAAACGTAAAAGGTAAAATTGTATTGGTTTCTATGAACCAACCAACTGGAAGACCAGATTATAATTGGGAAGAATTTGCTACTCCAGAGTCTTTTGAAAAAATGAAAAAAGATCGTGATGCTTTAGAGGAAGCTTGGAGTTCTAGAATGAAAAAAACAGGTTTTACTTCTAGAACAATTAATAAAGAATTAGAAAAAGCCGGAGCCATCGGTATTGTTCAATCTAGATGGTCTAACGGATTTGGTGCCAATAAAATATTTAGTGCCGATACTAAAAAAATCCCTGTAGTGGATTTGTCTTTGGAAGATTATGGATTACTATATCGCATGACAGAAAATGGCGATAATCCAAAAATTAAGGTTGTTGCAGAATCTAAAGAATTAGGCAAAGTACCTACCTTTAATACCATTGCTGAAATAAAAGGAACAGAACTGCCTGATGAATATGTAATACTTTCAGCGCATTTCGATTCTTGGGATGGCGCTACTGGCGCAACAGATAATGGTACCGGAACTATTACCATGATGGAAGCTGCCAGAATTTTAAAGAAAGTATATCCTAACCCAAAACGAACCATTTTAATAGGAAACTGGGGAAGTGAAGAACAAGGATTAAATGGTTCTCGTGCATTTGTTGAAGATCATCCTGAAATAGTTGCAGGCATTCAAGCTGTATTTAATCAAGATAATGGTACTGGTCGTGTAGTAAATATATCAGGGCAAGGATTTTTACATGCTTATGATTACATTGGCAGATGGCTAAATTCTGTTCCAGAAGATATCACCAAACATATTGAAACCAATTTTCCTGGCACACCAGGCGGTGGAGGTTCAGATTATGCTTCTTTTGTTGCAGCTGGTGCACCTGCTTTTTCTTTAAGCTCTTTAAGCTGGAGTTATTGGAATTATACTTGGCATACGAACTTAGACACGTATGACAAAATAGTTTTTGATGACGTAAGAAACAATGCAATTTTGACGGCAATTATGGCCTATGAAGCTAGTGAAGATGCCAGTAAAACATCACGTGAAAAATCGGTTTTACCGATAAACTCAAGAACAGGAGAACAACGTACATGGCCTGAGCCTCGTTCTCCAGAGCGCAATGGCGGTGTTGATGAAAAGTAATATATACAAAAAGCGGTCTTTATAGACCGCTTTTTTAAATTTGGGGGAAAAACAACATTAAAATAAACCAACTCGTATGCGTGACGTGTTTAAACCAACATTGGTTCTCACAGTTGTTCGGTTTGTAGGCCTGTAATAATTACGATTATAGCCATAATAGTAAAAAGTAGCATGACTGTAATAATGATGACTATGATGGCAGTGATCATCGCAATGATTGTAATGCTCCGCATAGGCATCTTTTTTTCCTTTCATATAAGCCTTATACGCCTTTCGATCGCGCTTTTTTAAATCATTCTCATATTGCTTTTGAGTTTCCCAGAATTCTTCATCCGATTTTTCATCCTCAGCTACAAATGATTGCTCAAATTTAGCATCTTCTTCTGCGCGTTGTTCGTAATACGTTTTAGAATCTATTTTTTTCGAATCTTCTACTTGTGCCATCACTGCCACAGTAAACATTAAATTTACAAGTACAATTAAATTTACTTTTTTCATGATTTCAATATTTAAAAATGGTTTAAAAAATACCATTGGTTTCTAATTAGACACGCCTAAAATGAAATACCCTACCCTTGTCTATTTTTTTTACATGATTATTTATTTTAAAGTCGCTCCAGCCAATAAAATATCCGTTCAATTAATAGTAAATTTGCGCTAACCTTGATGGATTAAAATGTTGAAAAAAATACTTAAAAAAATGATGATTGGCGTATTAATTAGTATTGGAGTTCTTATTGTAGCCTATCTTATATTTACAAGCTACTACCCCAGTTTTGGAGGAGATATTTCTAAAGAACGCCAAAAAAGCTACACAAAATCTGAGCAATTTGAAAATGGAGCTTTTAAAAATAAAAAGCCAGTCCCTAAAGACTTAAGTTTTACAGAAACGCTAAGTTTAGCTTACAAATTTTTCACTACCAATGTGCCCAATGGGAGGCCAAAAGCTGATTTAGCAGTGCGCAAATTAGATTCTACGGCTGTTGCAGATTACAATAACAAAACAAGAATGGTCTGGTTTGGCCATTCCTCATTTCTTTTGCAAATAGAGGGGTTGAATATATTAATAGACCCTATGTTTGGTAAGGTTGCTGCACCACATAATTTATTAGGCGCTGAACGATTTAACAAAGAAATGCCAATAGCAGTTGAAAAACTACCGCAAATTGATGCCGTAATTTTTTCACATGACCATTATGATCATCTAGATTACGAAACTATTTTAAAAATAAAAGATAAAGTTAATCACTACTTTGTGCCCTTAGGAGTAGGTGCACATTTAGAGGCATGGGGAGTTGCTTCAGACAAAATCACTGAATTAGATTGGTGGGAAGAAACTTCGTTAAATGAATTAAAATTTGTCTGTACTCCTGCTCAGCATTTTTCTGGCAGAAAATTTAATAATAGACAAAGTACGTTGTGGAGTTCTTGGGTTATAAAATCTCCTAACGAAAATATATACTTTAGTGGCGATAGTGGTTATGCATCACATTTTAAGGAAATTGGAAACAAATATGGGCCGTTTGATTTAGCTTTACTGGAATGCGGACAATACAACCAAATGTGGTCCGATATTCATATGATGCCTGAAGAAACGGCACAAGCAGGATTAGATCTTAAGGCCAATAAAATTATGCCAATACATTGGGCTGGTTTTAAATTAGCTTTGCATTCTTGGACTGATCCAATTATACGGGTTAAGGCAAAAGCTTTAGAATTGAACCTAAACGTAATTACCCCAATAATAGGAGAAAATATAGTAGTTAAAGATTCACTAAATAATTACATTAACTGGTGGGAAGGTCTGTAATTACTAATAATTTAAACCAAGAATTATAAAATTAACTCATATGTGACTTTTGTCACATTTAATGATATTAGTATTTCTGATATTTGTTACTATAATAACCAATAACATCAAAGATCATGAAAAACAACATGGGATCAACCGACAAAATTATTAGATTTATTATTGCTGCAATTTTTGTTATTTTATATTTCACCAATACAGTTACGGGTACTTTAGGAATAGTGCTACTTGTACTTGCAGGTGTTTTTGTACTTACCAGTTTAGTAAGTTTTTGTCCACTTTATACATTATTTGGCTTTTCTTCATGCCCTGTAAAGCCTAAAGAATAAAACATAAAATTTCAAAAGGGTTTGTTTCATTATGCATAATGCTTTGAATAAATAAACCTCTTTTTAATTATAATTCAAAGATGTAATGGATAGATACATCTTTACAAGAATCTTCTATATTTCGCTATCTTTGAGTAAATCAGAAAAATAAACCTTTCTCTAATTTTACTTTAAGATTATGAAAAAACTTCATCTCATACCAGTTTTATTACTTCTAATATTTAGCTGTAAACCTGAAGAAAAGGAAAATACCAAAACCATTGAAGTAGCTATTACCACCATTGGTAATAGCATAGAGCGTTTAGCTTCTGATGATTTTCAAGGAAGAATGCCTTTTACTGAAGGTGAAACAAAGACTGTTAATTACCTAAAAGATGAATTTGTAAAACTAGGCCTTGAACCTGGAAATGGCGACAGCTATTTTCAAAATGTCCCAATGGTTGAAATTACAGGAAAACCATCAGAAAAAATGGTGATATCTGGAGGACAAAAAAAAATCGATTTAAAATATTACGAAGATTTTGTAGCGCTTACACAAAAAATTAGTCCTGAGGTTAGCTTAGATAACTCGGAACTTGTATTTGCTGGTTACGGAATTGTAGCTCCTGAATATAATTGGAATGATTATGAAGGTATAGATTGGAAAGGAAAGACTGCCGTAGTTTTAGTTAATGATCCGGGTTTTAAATCTGGTGATTCTACTTTATTCAAAGGGAATGCAATGACTTATTATGGCAGATGGACTTATAAATATGAAGAAGCCGCTCGACAAGGTGCAGCTGGTGTACTTATAATTCACGAAACAGAACCAGCTTCCTATGGTTGGAATGTAGTACAATCTAGTTGGAGTGGTGCACGTATGAATTTAGAGAGTAATGCTCCATTATGCGATGTACAAGGTTGGATTAGCATGGAAAGCGCACAAAAATTATTTGAAGCCTCTTCTATTGCCAATAAAAACTATAATGAACTAGCAAAACAGAAAAATTTTAAACCTATACTATTAGGATTAAAAGCGTCCGTAAAAATCACTAATACCATAAAGAAAGATGCATCTAAAAATGTTGTTGCATTAATACCAGGTACGGATCAAAAAGATGAATATATAATTTATTCAGCCCATTGGGATCATTTAGGGGTTGGCAGACCAGTTAATAATGACTCCATATACAACGGAGCAGTGGACAATGCATCGGGAACGGCTTGTCTACTAGCAATTGCAGAAGCATTTAAAAAATCTGGACCTCAAAAACGATCTATTGTTTTTATTGCTGTAACTGCTGAGGAGCAAGGATTATTAGGTTCTGCTTACTATTCAGAAAATCCTATTTACGACCCAAAAAAAACTGTGGCGAATATAAATATGGATGCTATTGAAAGTCCTGGACCTATGAAAGATTTAACGATAACAGGTTACGGACAATCGGAAATGGATGAATATGCTAAAAAAGCTGCCGATAAACAAGGTAGATATATCATTCCTGATCCTGAAGCTGAGAAAGGCTATTTCTTTAGATCAGATCATTTTAATTTTGCTAAAATTGGTATTCCTGCTTTATATGCAAGTGGTAGTCATGAAGATTTTAAACATGGTGTTGCCTATGTGCAAAAAATGAAAGAAGATTATCAAAATAATAAATACCATCAACCAGCAGACGAATATGAGCCTGGGAAAACAGAACTGAGTGGGATTCAGTTTGATGCGCAATTATTATTTGAAGTTGGGTTATTATTATCTAACGAAAAATATTTCCCAAAATGGTATGATACAAGCGAATTTAAAGCAGCACGAGAAAAATAAAACGTAAATGAATGAATCTTTAGTTTTTGATAAAACCTTTAAAGGTCAAGACTATACCAAAATTAGGTTACCTAAAGCAGAATATGAAAATTGTATTTTTGATACCTGTCAATTTTCCCATTCGGACATAACGAATACCACCTTTTCAGAATGTATCTTTATAGATTGTGATTTAAGTAACGCTAATTTTTCCGAAGCAACTATTAAAGAAACCGAGTTTAAAAACTGTAAAATTCTAGGTGTTAATTTCCAAAGTTGTAATCCCTTTTTACTATCCTTTAATTTTGAAAAGTGCATCCTTAATTTTTCTTCTTTTTATCAAATGAAACTAAAGAAGATTCATTTTAATTCTTGTAAAATGATTAAAGTAGAATTTACTGAAGCGGATTTGTCTGAAGCAATTTTTACCGACTGTGATTTGGAAAATGCCTTTTTTAATAGCACAAATTTGGAAAAAGCTGATTTTAGCACTTCCTACAATTTCACCATAAATCCTGAAGAAAATAAAATTCAGAAAGCGAAGTTTTCCAAAGAAAATTTAGCAGGCTTGCTCTGCCAGTATAAGTTAGTTATTAAATAAATTATTTTAATTATTTGTATATTAGAATCTTAACTAGAAAAAATATGAAGTCTACACTCATTTTTTTATTGTTTACCATAGTAAGTACCGCTCAAAACACCTTGCAACTTGCTGAAAACGAAAAATCACCAAGTGCCACTCTTGCAGATGCCAGTTTTATGACTGGACATTGGATTGGCCAAGATTTTGGTGGTACTACAGAGGAAATATGGACCGAAGGAAATGGAAATTCTATGCTATTCTCCTTTAGATTGGTCATAGATGGTAAAGTAGATTTTTATGAAATTGGTCATATTATTGAAGAAGCTGGTACCATTAAATTGCAATTAAAGCATTTTAGTGGCAATTTAAAAGGCTGGGAAGAAAAAGACGAAACAGAAGATTTTAAATTAGTAAAAAAAGATAAAAACAAACTTTATTTTAGTGGGTTAACGTATGAGCGTAAAAGTGACACGGAGCTTACGGCCTATGTTTTAGTGTCAAATAATGAAGGTACTGCACAGGAAATGGAGTTCAACTTTAAAAAACAATAACCTTGGATAAAAAATGCCCCGAATGTGGCGCCAAAATTATTGGACGTATAGATAAAAAATTCTGTTCCGATTACTGTCGCAATGCCTTTAATAACAAAATTAATAAAGACAATAAAAATTTAATCCGGAATGTTAATAACCGCTTGCGTAAGAATTACCGAATTCTAGAAAGTTTTCCTTTAACAGATGGCAAAACAAAAACTACCAGATATAAACTTCTAGACAAGGGTTTTGATTTTGAAAATTTCACAAGTATTTATACCACTAAAAAAGGCACCATGTATTTTTTCGTGTACGATTTAGGTTATTTGCCCTTAGACAATGACTATTATATGATTGTAAAAAGAGAATAAAAAAACCTTGCAATTAGCAAGGTTTAAATTTTATAAAAGGCTTTAATAAATTTTTTACCAATTTTGGCCACTAAGCTTTAATGCAGCAACCACAATATCTTTACGACTTATTTGCCCCACTAATAATCCATTTTTCAATACAGGTAATCTGCGTCGGTTATTTTTATGGAAAATCCCAGCAGCATCAAAAATGCTTATATCATTAGAAATTGTTTCCACATTTTTAGTCATATAATTATCTACTCTTTTTTCTAAAATAGGTTGATTAAAATATCTGCTTTCAGAAATAGTCTTCATACAATCTGCTTCCGATATAATTCCTACTAAAAATCCGTTATCATCTAAAACTGGACCACCAGAAATATTATATTTTGTAAAAAGTTCCATAACTTCTAAAATGGACTGGTCTGGCTTAAAAGAAACGAGCTTTTTGGTCATGTAATCTTCGACCAAAATGGGTGCATCAAATTCCTTTTTTACAACTTTACGTGCTCCTTGAAAACTTTTGATTCCCATATATTTTAATTTTTAGGTTGATTTTAAAGATAGCATTATTTTTAAGAAAACCTCAAATTTGTTTGATAATTTCGATATAATTATCAGTGCTTTAAGAATTTAAGTGACTAATTGTGATAAATTAATTGAATTATATACCGATAATTATCCGGTTAGATTTTTATACTTTTATAAAAAAGTAACTACGCATAACCAAATAGGCCCGAACAAATGAAAAACAGCACAGCTACCCTATCCATTCTTCTTATAATATTATCGATTTATTTAGTGTTTAAATTATCTATGCCTAGTTACTCGGTGGATACTACTATTCCCCAATCTAATTTTTCTACAGACAGAGCTTTGGTGCATGTAAAAAATATGTCGAAAAAACCTCATGCAGTAGGGTTTTCTGCTCATTCAGAAGTGAGACAATATATTGTATCTGAACTTGAGAAAATGGGATTGGAAACTTCACTGCAAGAAGGATACACAGTTGGCGATTGGGCTAATTATAGCAAAGCCACTAATATTTTAGCGCGAATTAAGGGTTTGGATAATGGAAAAGCTTTACTGCTACTTTCGCACTATGATAGCAATCCACATTCATCATTAGGTGCCAGTGATGCTGCTAGTGGAGTTGCAACCATCTTAGAAGGCGTTAGAGCCTTTTTGACAGAAAATAAAACGCCAAAAAATGATATTATAATCCTTATTTCAGACGCTGAAGAATTAGGGCTTAATGGTGCAGATCTTTTTGTAAATAAACATCCGTGGATTCAAGATGTAGGATTAGTACTAAATTTTGAAGCGCGTGGAAGTGGCGGACCATCGTATATGCTCATTGAAACCAATAGAGGAAATGGCAATTTAATCAAAGAGTTTACTAAAGCAAATCCTGATTATCCTGTGGCCAACTCCTTGGTGTATAGCATCTACAAAATGCTACCAAATGACACAGATTTAACCGTGTTTAGAGAAGATGCTGATATAGAAGGTCTAAACTTTGCATTTATAGACGATCATTTCGATTATCATACGGTTCGTGATAATTACAAAAGACTCGATAAAAACACGTTAGCCCATCAAGGCAGTTATCTTATGCCTTTGCTTAAGTATTTTAGTAATTCAGATTTAACTAATTTAAAAAGTCTAGATGATTATAATTATTTTAATGTGCCTTTTTTTAAACTTGTTTCTTATCCTTTTGAATGGGTTTGGCCGTTATTTGTGTTAGCTGTTATACTATTTATTGCATTACTAATATTTGGTTTTAAAAAGAGTTCATTAAACCTAAAAGATAGTTTAAAGAGTTTTTTACCTGTTTTTATAATACTAATAATTAATGGAGTGGTGGGTTATTTCAGCTGGAATGTATTAAAATGGATCTATCCAGAATATCAAGATATTTTACACGGATTTACGTATAATGGCTACACCTATATTTTGGCTTTTGTACTTTTTTCGGTTTCCGTTTGTTTTTATACGTATTCAAAGTTTAAAGCCATAAAAACCGCTAATCTTTTAGTGGCTCCCATTATTATTTGGTTAATTCTCTGTGGCGCGATAACAGTCTATTTACCTGGCGCCAACTTTTTTATTATTCCAGTTTTTGCCTTATTGGCCTCTTTTATGGTAGCTATAAATCAAGATAAACCAAATGCATTACTACTAGTTTTTCTAGCCTTACCAGCATTATGGATTTTCACGCCATTTATTAAAATGTTTCCTGTAGGATTAGGTTTAAAAATGATGGTGGCATCTACAGTGTTGAGTACTTTAGTTTTTATGCTTTTGTTACCAATTTTCGGCTATTTCAGAAACAAAAAATACTTGTCTTTTTTAACTTTTGTCATGTTCATTATTAGCATGCTCGTTGCACATTTTAATTCAAGCTTTAATGAATACAATGCAAAACCTACTAGCTTATTGTATGTTTTAAACACTGATACGAATACCGCTGAATGGGCAACTTATGAAAAGGTATTATCCAATTGGACTTCCCAATTTATTGGAGCTAATAAAAAAGCACCAAAAGCACTTAACGAAAATACCATTAGCAGTAAATACAATTCTGGATTTACATACGTAGCCGATGCCCCATTAAAAAACCTTGCATCGCCAAAGATTCAGCAAACAAAAGATACCATTATTAACAACGAGCGCCATCTTCAAATATGCATTACACCACAACGAAATGTTAATCGACTAGATGTTTTTACAAATAATGCAATCATAAGTAAAGCAACTATAAATTCTTTGGAGCTTTCAGAATTCTTTTTAAAAAACAGAAAAAATGGAAAACTGATCACCCATTATATATCTGATAATGATTATACCGAATTAGATTTAGTAATTCCGCAACACGAAAAACTACAATTAACTATCTATGAAGCATCTAATGATTTACTAGTTAATGAACAGTTTACTGTACCAGAAAGACCAAATACTACTATTCCTATGCCTTTTGTTTTAAATGATGCAGTTGTAATTACTAAAACAATACGTTTTGAATAATTATATTGGTATTATTGGCTGTGGTTGGCTAGGCCTACCTCTAGCTGAAGCTTTGGTTCTTGATGGTTTTAATGTAAAAGGCAGCACAACAGCGGAAAATAAACTGAGTATTTTAAATAATGCTGGTATTGCACCTTATCTAATTTCGCTATCGGAAAACAGTATCGAGGGAGACATAACCAATTTTTTAAACGGGGTAAAAACTTTAGTCTTAAATGTACCACCAAAACTTCGTGGAACCAATTCAGAAAATTACGTTGCAAAAATGCAAGTACTTTACTTTGCCATAAAAAAATCAGAAGTAAAAAATATTGTATTTGTAAGTAGTACCTCGGTATATGGAGATATTGATGGTGAAGTAACAGAAAAAACTATTCCATCGCCCACTACAGCATCTGGAAAACAACTTTTAGCATCAGAAAACATATTTAAAAACGACCCTTTACTGCAAACCACTATAATTAGGTTTGGAGGATTAATTAGTGAAGACAGGCATCCAGTAACTATGCTTTCGAAAAAAGATAATTTACATAATGGGAATATGCCGGTAAATTTAATCCACAGAAATGACTGTATTAGAATTATAGAGCTGATATTGAAAGAGGGTACATGTAACGTAATAATTAATGGCGTTTATCCAAAACACCCCACTAAAAAGGAGTATTATAAAAGAGAGGCAATATTAAGAGACTTAAAACCACCCGTTTATATTGAAGATTCAACAATAAATGGCAAAATTATTACACCTGAATACCTTTTAAATGTTAAAAATTTCAATTTTCTTACATCAATTGAGAATTGACTTACAACAAATTTCCCTTATTTCACAACAAATAACCGCCTAAACTGTTAATACTCCGTGCATTTCATCGATTAAATTATAACTTTAAGATATAATTTTAAATCGATTAACATGGAAAATTCAAGTTTAAAAAGTAGAGTAATTTCAGAATTTGAAGCTCTTATTTCGCGAAGTTGTCCAAATCGTAACGTTCCACAGAAGTTTAAAAACCTACATGTAGCAATTTTAAAAAAATACTACAACGCTTCTGATGTATCCATTGATTACCATCGAAAACGGGTAGAAATGGAAATTATTTTGGATGATAACCATTACAATCCTAAACGGATTAACACGTATCTTCCAACCTTACATACCAACTTATTATTTAAAAATCTTAAAGATTTTTTAAAAGCTTCTATAGAGAGTGACAATAAGAGTATAGCATTTTATGCCAGTCTATTACGTTCTTATGCAAATAAAGACGTAACGCTTATGGCTGTTTAATTTTTAAATCAATTATTTATAAAAAAGATGCTCTATAGCATCTTTTTTCATTTCCTATCTTGAGTAAATTCTTCTTCAAATGAATATCAATGTTTTAATGATTTCCTTAACAGCATGCTACGAATAAATTTTATAGTTTAGCAATCCAAAAAAATAACCAGAAGTAAAATGAAAAAAATAGTATTTGCTCTAATAATAAGTGTAAGTTTTATTGGAACCGCTCAAACTAAAACAGAACTACAAAAGCACTATGAAGCCTTTTATAATGAAATGCGCGTGCAAGGAGATGTAATTGGCATTATTAATGCGCTAACACATTTAAATGTACTTTCGCCATCCACAGAGCGTAGAGACACTCTTGCTTATGTATATGCTAACGACAATCAACATATGCAGGCTTTAAACACGATTGGTATTGAAAAAAATGATACTGACTCTGATCTAGCTGTACAAGTTAAAGCAATTTCTTTAAAAGCATTAAACCAACCAAAAAGGGCATTAGAACAATTTGAAGTGCTCTATAGCAGACATCAAAATCCGTATTTGGCATATGAACTAGCCGATTTAAAAATTCAAACTGGTGAGCCTAATGGTGCATTAATAAATATAGATTACGGAATTGCTAATGCCACCGATGATATGAAATATGCATTTTACGAACGCCAGCAACCGTATGAGGTGCCTTTAAAAGCAGCATTTTTACATTTAAAAGGTTTGGTGTCTTATAATCTTAATAAAGATAATATAGATATTGCATTGGCCTCTATTAATGAAGCGTTACAATTAGATCCAAATTTTAACTTAGCTAGTTTAAGCAAGCAAGCATTAGAGGCAAGAAAAAATCCTCCTGCTGCCGAAGCCAAAGAAGTAGCGCCAACTACTGGTAAGAAGAAAAAGCAATAAGTACTACAAAATAAAAAAGGGAGCAATGCTCCCTTTTTTATTCCAATACTTTTATTAATTCTTAGCTTTCAACTGCTGCGTAAGCAAACTATCCTTTTCCTTTTTCAGCAAAACTAGTGCATCTACATGCTCATTAGGCACCGCAATGGACAAGACATAATGGGCTATTTTCCAATCTCCATTTATCTTCTTTAATACTCCAGATCCACGGCAAATTTTCATCTGTGTATCTAGTAATTCATCAAACCAAGCAAAATCACCGGCTTCATTTACATATATATTACGCTCCAATGGTTTAAAATTCCAGGCCTTACCGGCATCGAAATAAGGTTTTGAAAAATCTTTAAAGGCTTGATTTTGCCAATTCTCTGTGGCATCAGTTCCAATAAAAACACCATCTTTAGTCATTAGATCAAAATAGGTATCAAACTCTGCTTCCGCAGCAGCTTTATGCCAATTATTCAACACCAATTCTATATTTGACTTAGCATCTTGCCCATGGCAAATGAAAGTGAAAAGGCAAACAACAGTTATTATCAGTTTATTCATCAAACAAAATTTTAGGGTCTATGGTACTCGAAATTACAATTGAAAATTGATTATTTAATGCACTATAGGCTTTCACCATTTCAATTACAGCAACTCTTGGGTTAATGTCGTAAACTAAGTTAGATTTAATTTTAAGTAAATACGTTTTAAATACTTTTTGTCTACTTTTTATAGCTGGCTTATCAAAAACCTCAGGATATGCAGAGGCTTCCAATAATTTTTGCTTTTCTATTAAATCTTCAAGCACTACTACCAGATCCTCTTTAGTTTCAGTAGTATATATTTTTTTTACGGCTGAGTTAAGAGCATTATATTCTGTCCAATTTTTAAGCACTTCCATTGCTTCAAAACTAGGTTCTACCATTTTAGGAAGTTTTTTTAAATCTACCAAAGCCAGTGCTGGATCTTCCTTTACTTCTTCAACTTTTTTTTCTCCGCAAGCCAAAAATCCCAAAAGGAGAAGTGCGATAACAAAATTTTTCTTCATAAAGCTAAGGTACAAATTTTAGTAGTTCGTGGAGCTGCTCAAACGCAAAGCAATCTTTTTATTACAATGTAAAAGCTAGTTGCGAATCATCCAAATACTTGCCCATTTTAAAGACATTTTTTAGTTAATATTTAATAAATCGCCATCTTAATTAAAAAATACTTAAAACGAATTAAAATAATTCTAAAAATTCTCCCGATTTTTGCACCAATAATTAGACGCAAATATTGTAATACAACAAATTAAAACTAATGCATAAATCTATTTTAATAATTGGAGCGTGTGGGCAAATAGGAACCGAATTAACTTTAGCTTTAAGAGACAAATATGGTAAGGATAGCGTTATCGCAAGTGATATACGTGAAGGTAATTCTGAACTTATGGCATCTGGACCTTTTGAACTATTAGACGCAACAAATTATGAAGCGATTGAAGATGTAGTAATGCATTATGAAATAGATGAAGTGTATTTAATGGCGGCAATGCTTAGCGCAACCGCAGAGAAATTTCCTATGCGTGCTTGGAACCTTAATATGAATTCCCTTTTCAATGTTTTAAACCTTGCAAAAGAAAAGAAGATAAGTAAAATATTCTGGCCTTCTTCTATAGCAGTTTTTGGTCCGAATACGCCAAAAATAAATACGGAGCAGAACACAATTATGGAACCTAGTACCGTATATGGCATAAGCAAACAATCTGGTGAGCGCTGGTGTGAGTATTACTTTAAAAAATATGGAGTTGATGTAAGAAGCGTTCGTTATCCTGGATTAATTAGTTGGAAAACATTACCTGGTGGAGGCACTACCGACTACGCTGTTGAAATTTATCACAAAGCATTATCGGATAAAAAATACAACTGTTTTTTAAAAGAAGATACCGTACTACCCATGATGTTTATGGATGATGCCATTAGAGCAACCATTGATATTATGGATTCTAAACCAGAGCAAATAAAAATTAGGTCATCTTATAATTTAGCTGCTATGAGTTTTGATCCTGCTGAAATTGCCAATAGTATTCGAAAGCACATACCAGAATTTGAAATAAGCTATGAACCAGATTTTAGGCAACACATTGCCGATTCTTGGCCATCGAGTATAAATGATGCTGATGCACAAAAGGATTGGGGCTGGAAACCGAAATTTGATCTGGATAAAACCACCAAAGAGATGCTAAAACAATTAAGATCATAAACAAAAAACCCTTTGAAAATTTCAAAGGGTTTTTTGTTTATCTACTATAGCACCTAATTAATAAGTGCATTTTTAAATTTTATTTTGTTCTCAATGGCCATAATCATGCTGTTTGCAATATCTTTCCCGGTCGCATTTTCTATTCCTTCTAGCCCTGGTGAAGAATTAACTTCTAACAACAAAGGTCCCTTATTAGATCTAATAATATCGACACCTGCAACCGCCAAATTTAAAACCTTAGCCGCCTTTAGTGCCAATTTTTTCTCCTCTTGGGTAATTTTAATAACCGAAGCTTTTCCACCTTGATGAAGATTAGCTCTAAACTCTCCTTTTTCAGCTTGGCGCTGCATAGAAGCTATTACTTTTCCGTTTACTACAAAACAACGAATATCCTGACCGTTTGCTTCTTTAATGAACTCTTGGACTAAAATATTAGTTTGCACGCTTTTAAAAGCATTTATTACACTCTCCGCAGCTTTATTTGTTTCTGCCAAAACAACACCTTTACCTTGTGTACTTTCTAAAAGTTTTATAATTAGCGGCGCACCATTAACCATTCGAATAAGATCTTTGGTATCCATTGGCGATTTTGCAAACCCAGTTATAGGAATATGAATATCATTTTTAGAGAATAATTGCGATGCAAAAAGTTTATCTCTAGACTGTGTAATTGCTTCCGCAGAATTTAAACAATACACCCCCAAATTATCAAATTGACGAATTAGTGCACACCCATAAAAGGTAACCGCAGGCTTAATTCTTGGAATGATGGCATCAAACTCATTTAAAATATTTCCTCCACGATAGCGTATTTCTGGTGAATTAGCATCTAATTTCATATAGGCATGTTCCACATTTAAAAACACCATCTCATGACCTCTAGCTTCACCAGCCTCCATTAACCTTTTGTTGCTATATAATTCTGGATTACTAGCAAGAATTGCAATTTTTAGTCCCGTTTTTTCTTTAAAATGAGTGGAATATTTTCCTGTAATCTCAATAGTACTAAAGTCTTGAACTATATAGTTTTTTGCAGGATTAACTATGTATCTATTATTTAAAGCTTCTCGCCCTAAAAGCATTCGAAACTCCATAGTATCCCTATTTGCTAAAGTCAACTCAATTTCAAAAGTTTGATTACCTAAAGTAACTGGTGCTTTTATAACATAACGTTCTTCCGATATACCAGATGAACTTTTCACGGTTCTCCTATCTACGAGTTTAGCCTCGCACTCAATGGCGATACTTCTATTGTCTTGTATTGGATTTACCTCGAACTTTACCCATTCTTTTGCGCCACGAACAAAAACCTTCATGTTTGTGGCTTGTATAGATGATGTTTTTGCGCCTGAATCTACTCTTGCTTTTATGGCAGGAATACCTAAGGTTTCAAATACGCACCACTCCTCACTACCTATTACTGTTAATTCTTCCAATGTATTTTTAATTTAATTATAATTTAAAAAGTCGTAAAACAAAAAGATCTACAACTTCAACCAAAATTAGAATAATGATTATCCATTCTAATCTGCTACTTTCTCGGTGCTCCATGATATCTTTAAACAAACTTAAATTTTCTTTAATAATTTCGATTCGTTCATAGATGTTGCGATATCTATTTTTTAAATCGAAAGTTTGCTTTAATTCAAGATTTAGCTTGTTTAAATTTTCATCGTCCCAAGTAATATCTGGTTCATCAAAAATATAGAGATTCTCTGAAATTTGATTTTTTATATTTAAAACACGACCAATAAAACGTTTTAGTTTATTTCCTCCAATATCTAGCTTACCATGTTGTTCTAAATACTTAGTATGCTCATTGGTTTCTTCTAAAAGTTGCTCTGTAACATAAGAATAGCGATCTAGCGCTACGGATTGAGAGGCATTTAGCATTACCATTCTTATGGCTTCTTTATCAAAATCTGGTAAGATTACTTTATTAAAACTTACTTTTCTTTGATCTGTAAGTATTTCTACTTGGATTTTTTCCGAAAGTTCGGCTTGCGTCTGTTTACTAGTAACAGGATCTAATTTTTGCAAAATATTGTGCATTTCGGTTTCATTATGATTAAAAAATGAAACCATTCCATATTGGAAAATATACACAAATTTTTGAGGGCCGCTTTTCAGATAAAGTTCGTCGCTACTGGCAAATAAAACCTTTATAGGCAATAAATTTCTACATTGCCTAATATCTAACGTACCTGCTATCTGAAAAGCAACGACCTCAAACACCATTTCATCTAATCTTCGTCATCCATATCACCATCCTCAGGGATAATGTCTGGATCTACTATTGCATCTGGATCATCATCATCAAAATCTTCATAATCATCCTCGTCGTAATTAGCCATGGTTGTTTCCAATTTGGCACTAATTTTCACCAAATACTTGGTGTCTTCAGTAGTTACCTCAACCGCTTCAATACGCTCACCTTGTGCATTTTTAAATGATATGATGTTTAAATCATCATACCCATCTGGGTATTTCTCAACCAAAAGTTTTAAAACTTCTGGTGTAAGTTTTTTAAAATCAACAATAACTCTTTTTAAATTGTCCATAAAACTATTGGTCTAATAAGTATGCAAAAATTAATGGAGCTACAATCGTAGCATCACTTTCAATTATAAATTTCGGGGTATGTATATCTAACTTTCCCCATGTTATTTTCTCATTAGGCACTGCTCCTGAATAAGAACCATAACTTGTGGTAGAATCACTTATTTGGCAAAAATAACTCCAAAAAGGAATATCATGCATCTCCATGTCTTGATAAAGCATTGGCACTACACAAATTGGAAAATCTCCAGCAATTCCTCCTCCTATTTGGAAAAAACCTAGACCTTTACCTCCTGAGTTTTTTGGATACCAATCTGCCAACCACATCATATACTCAATTCCACTTTTGGTGGTTGATGCTTTAAATTCTCCTTTAATACAGTAGGAAGCAAAAATATTTCCCATAGTGCTGTCTTCCCAACCTGGAACCACTATTGGTAGGTTTTTTTCAGCTGCTGCAATCATCCAAGAATCTTTAGGATCTATTTCATAATATTGTTCCAAAACACCTGAATTTAACATTTGATACATAAACTCGTGCGGAAAATAACGCTCTCCAGCTTTGTCTGCTTTATTCCAAATATCGTATAAATGTGATTGTAATCTTCTGAAAGCTTCCTCTTCTGGAATACAAGTATCCGTTACACGGTTGTAATGGTTTTCTAATAAATCCCATTCTTCTTGTGGTGATAAATCTCTGTAATTAGGTACGCGCTTATAGGAATTGTGTGCTACCAAATTCATGATATCTTCTTCAAGATTTGCTCCAGTACAAGAAATAATATGAATTTTATCTTGGCGAATCATTTCTGCTAACGATTTTCCTAATTCTGCAGTACTCATAGCGCCTGCAAGAGAAACTAGCATTTTTCCATTTTCTAGCAAATGAGTTTCGTACCCTTTTGCAGCATCGACCAATGCAGCCGCATTAAAATGCAAATAGTTTTTTTCAATAAAATTAGAAATTGGTCCTTTAGTCTTCGTCATCTTCGAATTTTGAGTTATTGGATGATCCTGCTTTATAATCAACATCATACGTATTATCGTATGAGTCTTCAGCAGCTTCATTCATAAATTTATAGCTTAACATTTTATAATATAATTTTGCAGCAAGAAAATCTGATGTCTTATCATTTTCATTTGGGCATAGTTCTACAATATCAAACCCAACTACATTTTTTTCTTCAAAAACTTGCTTTAAAAATTCTAGTGTTTCGTACCAAAACAAACCTCCTGGCTCAGGGGTTCCTGTTGCTGGCATAATACTAGGGTCCAATGCATCAAGATCAAAGGTAATAAAAACATTGTCAGACATAAGTTCAATTACCTTATCCATCCAATATTCATCACTTACCATATCGTGGGCGAAGAAAGTTTTTTCTTCATCCATATAGGTTTTCTCAATAACATCCATACTTCTAATACCCACTTGTATTAAATTGGTTGTTTGGCTAGCTTCATGAACTGCACAGGCGTGATTAAACTTGCTGCCATTATACGAATCACGGAGATCCGCATGAGCATCAATATGTAAAACAGTTAGATTATCGAAGCATTCATTAAATGCTCTAATAGATCCAATAGAAATGGAGTGTTCTCCGCCAAAAAGCGTCACAAATTTATTTCGCTTTATAAAATCTTTTGTGGTAGCATGTACAGCTTTTACTACTGCTTCTGGTGAGCTCTTTTCTGTTATGGCATTAGCAATATAAATACCTTGTTGATAAACCTCAGTGTCTGTTTCAATATCATAGGTTTCCATGTTTTCACAAGCATTTAAAAAAGCTTGCGGGCCTTTATCGGCTCCTTTTCCCCATGTACTTGTTCCATCATAAGGCACTGGTATTAAAACTACCTTTGCCGTTTCCAATTGCGCAAATTTATCTGGTATTCCCGCGAAATTGCTAGTTGTCGTCATAGCCTAAAATTTTTAGCAGATCTTCTGCCTTTTGTTGTTCGTTAAATAATTTAGTTTTTATATTCCCTTTAGCATCTCGGTCTATTAAAATATGTTTTGGCTGCGGAATTAAACAATGCTGCAAACCTCCATACCCTCCAATAGATTCTTGATACGCTCCTGTATTAAAAAAGCCTATAAACAACGGCTTATCTCTTCTGTATTTTGGCAAATAAATAGCGTTCATGTTTTGCTCGCTATTATAATAATCATCACTATCACAAGTTAAACCACCTAATAAAACACGTTCGTACTCATCTTCCCAACGATTTATAGGTAACATAACAAATCGTTTATTTATTGCCCAGGTATCTGGTAGTGTTGTTATAAAAGATGAATCGATCATATTCCATTTTTCACGATCGTTTTGTTGCTTCTGATATAAAATCTCGTAAATAGCTCCTCCACTTTCCCCTACAGTAAAGCTACCAAATTCAGTAAAAATATGTGGCACAGGAACATCTGCCTCTTGGCAGGCAATATTAATTTGATTAATGATCTCGTCAATCATATATTGATAATCATAATCAAATGCTAAGGAGTTTTTTATAGGAAAGCCTCCACCAATATTAAGACTGTCTAATGAAGGACATATTTTTTTAAGACGAATATAAACCTTCAAACATTTAACAAGCTCGTTCCAGTAATAGGCGTTATCACGAATACCAGTATTGATAAAAAAGTGAAGCATTTTTAGCTCTACCTTGTCGTTATCTTTTATTTGATTTTCGTAAAACGGAACAATATTTTTATACCCTATTCCTAATCTAGAGGTATAAAATTCAAATTTTGGTTCTTCTTCTGAAGCAATACGTATACCTACTTTAAACGTATCATTAATAACATCTGATAATAGGTCTATTTCTTCGTAATTATCAATAATTGGAATGCAATTTCTATGACCTTCATTAATTAAACGACCAATATTATCTATATATTCATCTCGTTTAAAGCCATTGCAAATTACATAGGTATCGTCTTTAATTTTACCTTTCTTTTTAAGCTTCTCTATAATATTTATATCGTAAGCAGAAGAGGTTTCTATATGAACATGATTGTTCAAAACTTCGTTTAAAACAGGCTGAAAGTGCGAACTTTTTGTACAATAACAGTAATGGTATTTACCTTTATAGTTATTCTTTTCCATAGCTATTTTAAACCATTCTTTTGCTCTATTTATATTGTCGGATATTTTAGGGAGATATGTAAACTTTAACGGGCTACCATATTTTTCTACCAAATCCATTAAATGGATCCCATGAAAATTTAAGTTTTCTCCACTTAAGGTAAATTCTTCTTGTGGAAAATAATATGTTTGATCAATTAAGTTAATATATTTAGTATTCATTGAATAATGGATTGTTTTTGTTAAAACTAATAAACGGTTTTAAAAACTTGACGGTTTTCGAGAAAAAAATTAATCCAATCCCCTAGATAATAATTTGAGTTTCAGTTGTAGGAATAAAAAAGTAATCGTGCTGAGATTTCACAATTGAAGATCTATTACTGTTAAAGAAATAGATTTGGCGTTTTTTTCTATTGACATTCATAGGCTCCACATTCCTTCTATCCAACGCAGCAAACAAAAAAAAATTACTCATTTTAAATAGCTAATAGCTTTATTTCCAGTTGTTTTTTTATACTGGTTTCATAGAACAAATGAAAACAAAAAAATTGAAAAAACAAGGCTTTTATAAAATTTTACCATTTTTTCTAGAAAATAAAATTTGCTGTCAATAGATTCCAAATTCTACATGTTCTCCTACCTCTTTAAATATGCTATTTTGTTTATCGATAGTAATGAAAAATTCATCTATAGAAAACTGTTATTAAACCACGATTGCATTTCTTAAATACTAAGCATGACTACTTTTACTACGAACTATTGAAAACACTATCTAAAATGCAAAAAGAAATGGCTAATGGAACCGATCGTATAAAAAAAGTTAAATATCTTATTTTGAGTATAATCTATACCTTATGTTTCTTTATACTGGTTACCCTACTTAGCAAGCTTATTGGTGCTTTTCTGTAAACAAAACAATATTCGATTAAATTTTTTTCTCCTTCCTTAATTTAAGTTTACTCCTCTACTATATTTTTAATTTACTACAATAAAATGGCATTAAAAATTATAATCTATTGAATATCAATATTATAATTTTTTACAAAACTATTATTTTAGTTATTTAACTATTTTTTTAGTTTTGTAACTACTTTTTTAGTTAACTTTGATTTGATGAACAGAAACAGTTGCTGAAATCATGAAAAAATTAACGAACAGAGAAGAAGAGGTCATGATAATCCTTTGGGATTTAAAACAAGCCTTTGTAAAAGATGTATTGGCAGAGTTTAAAGAAGATAAACCGCATTACAATACACTTTCTACTATGATTAGAAATCTAGAAGAAAAAGGATATGTAGCACACCATGCTTTTGGCAATACACACCAATATTACCCTATTGTCACAAAAGAAGTTTACCGCAAACGCTTTATGAACCAGGCAATTGAAGATTATTTTAGTAATTCTTATAAGAATTTGGTTTCGTTTTTTGCTGCTGAAGAAAAAATTAGTGTAGACGATTTAAAAGAGATTATTGACCGAATTGAAAATAAAAAATAATGGAAAATTTCTTTATCTATTTTTTAAAAAGCTCAGGACTATTAGTAGCTTTTTGGTTATGTTTTCGCATTTTTCTTAAACGCGAAACCTTTTTTCAGCATCATAGAGTTTTTCTTTTATTTGGAGTATTTACCTCCTTTTTATTGCCTCTCTTTCAGCTAAAAAAAATAATTTTGGTTGCGCCCCAGCCATCACAAAACCTCAACTTTTTAATTGCGTCTAATAGTGCACCTATTGTTGAAGAATCTATAAATTGGTTCCAGGTCTTTATTGTTATCTATACCTTAGGTGTTACCCTATTAACCTTTAGGTTTATTATACAATTGATTTCCCTTAAAAGACTATTAAGAAAATGCGAAATGGCGAAAGATGGAAAATATACCATTGCAACCACAGCAGAAACCGTAAATCCGTTTTCTTTTTTCAATACTATTGTTTACAATCCAAAAATGTATGATGATGCAGCTATTAAGGCCATATTAATACACGAAAAAGTACACGTTGACCAAAAACATTCTATTGATAGCATTATTGCAAATCTCCTGTGTATTGTACAATGGATTAATCCGTTTGCCTGGTGGTATAAAAAAGATATTGTACAGAATTTAGAATTTATTGCTGATAAAAACAGCGTAGCAATATTAGAAAACAAAAGAGATTATCAGTACTTACTATTACATCAATCTGGGCAATATCAGCCCAAAACCACTATTATAAACCCTTTTTTTAATTCATTAATCAAAAAACGAATCGTCATGTTAAATCAATCAAAATCAAAACAGTTTAATTTAATTAAGTATGCACTTATCACGCCTTTATTGGCAGCTTTTTTAATCTTTTTTAATACCAAAACAATTGCTCAAGTAAAGGAAACCGCTAGTACAAGCACTGATCAAGACTTTCAAATAAACCTTAGTCAGATTGAAATTAGTATAGACAAAAATTCAAGTGATGAAAATTTGACCATAGATGCCAAGTACGTTTTAGATAAAACTGATGTAGATTTAAAATTCAGTAGAATTAAACGCAATAAACTAGGAGAAATTATTGCCATAAAAGCTACTTACAAAAGTGAGAATGGTCAAAGTGGCACCTACAATATTGCAAGCGATGATCCAATAGAGCCCTTTAACTTTTCTGTTGTTATGAATAAAGACAAAACCATAAAGGCTATTGGATTTAAAAAAAATTCTATTGAAGATCAGAATAGCTTTGTGTTCTCTACAGATGTGGATTCCAATGAAACCGAAAGTACTAGTTCTTTTCAAACAGTAACCACCAATACCATAACTATAGATTCCGATAATATTGAAAATGATTCTATATTTAAAAACATTGATGTTTCTACCATAAAGAAAATCAATATCAATAAAAACAAAAATGGTAAAGGAGGAAAAATTGAGATTGAAATTAATGAGAAAAACGACCCAAATCCTTTAGTTATTATTGACGGCAAGGAAGCTAGTCCGGGTTTTAATTTAGATACGGTAGACCCAGATAACATAGCAAGCATAAATGTTTTAAAAGATGCCAGTGCCATCTCAAAATATGGCGCAAAAGCACAAAATGGAGTTATTGAAATAATCACCAAAAAGAAATAATCCAAATTTATCTAAAACAGCCTCTAATTTCTTTAGAGGCTTATTTTTTTCTGAAAATTATATCTTGTTCTTCCATTGTACCCACCAAAAGTTTTACATATTCGCCAATTGACTTATTAATATCACTTGGATCCATTAGGTCTATGCTTCCGCGCCAAACTAACGAACGTTCTTTACCTTCACAAATACAATAGATAGTGGTTTCGGTATGGTATACTTTAAACAAGTCATAATCTGTTTCATTGTAAATACTTTGACTTCTAATATAATCTTCTCTAAAATTACCTGTATAATTATTCCAATCGGCAATACTCTTTTTTAAAGTTTGCTTGCTTTCAGAACCTATAACTTTAGCAAACAAAATAGCATCAAAATCTTTATCTAATAATTGACGTTCCACAGCTGCAAGTTCATCATCGGTCTTTGCTGCCGCTGTAAAATTTACATCGAACAAATCTATACTGCGCATAGCTTCGATATTTCTTTTATCGAATTCCTCTTTTAATTTAGATTCAAACGTAACCTTATGCTCTTCATTAGCTGTCATTCCAACTAAGAGTACTTTATAGGCGGTAAATAGTACATTATCCGGATTTTTATAACTATCCACTAACTTGGTAGATTTACAACTTAAACCTAATAACACTATGAATAACAAAAGTATTTTTTTCATAAAAATTTAATTTTTGATGGAGCGCTTCAAAATTACGACTACTTTAACCTTTACACTATGATGAATATCACTTTTAGCTAGCGATACGCTTTGGAGAAGTAATTTTTTCGATACAGTTAATATATTCTAGGCAACTGCTATACTTTCACCTCATATTTTAAAACGACAATAACCTTGGTTCCAAAGAAAAATTTTAGCATTAAAGATCTGCCCTCTTTAATAACAGAAACCTATAAAGCTTGGGATGAAGCTAATCCTTGGCGGCTTAGTGCCGTTGTGGCTTACTATGCAGTATTATCGCTTCCTGCATTACTGGTTATAATCATAAATATTGTGGGTGCAGTTTGGGGTGCAGAAATTGTGCAAGGGAGACTCACCAATGAAATTTCCTCAGCTTTAGGCAGTGATGCAGCCGAATCTATACAAGTAATTATTGCAGAAACACAAAATGAAGAAAAAAGTTTAATATCGACAATTGTAGGAATCGCCACCTTACTTTTTGGGGCAACTGGAGTGTTTTATCAATTAAAAATTTCTTTAAATGAAATTTGGAAAGTTAAACCCAATCCCAATGCTTCGTTTTGGAAATTAGTTACTGATCGTGCTCGAAGTTTTGCTTTTATTCTGGTGATAGGCTTTTTATTGCTTGTGAGCTTTGTGGTAACTGCAGGAATTTCCGCATTAAACGACTATATAAAAAAGGTTCTCCCAGACATACTACTGTATTTTGCCTATTTATTAGATTTTACGCTATCTATTGGAATAATTACCGTGCTTTTTGCGCTAATGTTTCGCTATTTACCCGATGCTAAAATTCAATGGAAGACCGTCTGGAAAGGCGCCCTGATAACTGCTATACTTTTTGTAATTGGAAAATCATTATTAGGCCTATACTTTGGCGCTGCAAATCCTGGATCAACCTATGGCGCAGCAGGTACTATTGTTTTAATATTGCTATGGGTTTCTTACTCATGCCTAATTTTATTTTTTGGAGCTGAATTCACTTTTGTCTATGCAAAAAAATACGGATTTGGAACTGAACCTTCTAAAATAGCTACCATCGATAGTACTAAAAGTTAAACCTATTAAACAACCTAACAACACATAAAATGACAGCAATTAATCCTAGAGTTATTCGGCAATTGTTTATTATTCTTCTAATCTTATTAATGGGTAGCTTAATTTTTGAGAAAATGCTGCCTTATTTATCTGGTGTTCTCGGAGCAATTACAATATACGTTTTATTGCGTAAGCCTATGAGTAAATTAGTAAAAAGAGGATGGAATCCGGACGTAGCAGTTAGCTTACTTCTTTTTTTATCGGTTATTGGTATACTGATACCAGTAGCAGGAATTATTATGATGCTTGCCAGTAAATTAGAAAACACTGTAGAAAACTCCGAAGAGGTCATTACTGCAGGAAAACTACAATTGAGTAATTGGGAACAAAGACTTGGCTACGACTTAACCTCACAGATTGATGCTGCAGGTTTTTCCGAATGGTTATCTGAGGGGCTCACCAATTTTGCTGGTGGTACCTTTAATATAATTATTGCTTTAGGGTTAATGTACTTTATGTTGTATTATATGCTTACTAACCGCAGACAATTACGTGAATCTCTTTTTGAATACATTCCTATTGGAAATGATAATTTAAAAATTATTGGTAACGACATTCAAACTATGGTGCGCTCCAACGCTTTGGGTATTCCCCTAGTTGCAGCAGCTCAAGGAATAGTAGCTCTGATAGGCTTTTTAATTTTTAATATAGAACAGCCTTTTTTTTGGGCAGTAATAGTGTTTGTAGGCTCCATGATTCCGTTTATAGGCACTTTTATAGGCACATTACCTGTTTTTGTGTTGACTCTTGCTGCCGGTGATGATTTTAAGGCATGGGGTATTTTATTATACGGTATCATTGTTATAGGCTCTACAGATAATTTACTACGTCTATTTATACTAAAAAAACTAGATAACGTACACCCACTAATAACCTTATTTGGTGTAATTGTAGGCGTGCCTCTGTTCGGATTTATCGGACTTATTTTTGGCCCTTTACTAATAAGCCTTTTTCTTATTGTTTTAAGAATTTATAAGCAAGAATACGGTCAGGAAATTAGTAATAAAGAGCAGTTATAATCATTGATTTTAACATACTTACCATTAAATGCATTAATCTAATATGGATTAGCGTTAAATAAAATCGGCACTTTCTTGTAATCTTGTTAGGTAATTAAAAAGCTAAAAAAAGAAAAAGATTATGACAGCACCAGAACAAGTTCAACTAGAGAATATAGCCGATTGTGATTACGAGATTTTTGCACTTTTAAAACAACGATATAGCCCTAGAACGTTTAAAGAAGAAAAGATAAAAAAGCAACATTTAAATCAGTTATTTGAAGCAGCTAGATGGGCAGCAAGTTCTAATAACCTACAACCTTGGCGCTTTCTTTATGCTGAGCAAAATACAGACGCTTATGAAAAAATTGTGTCTTGCCTAAGTGAAGAAAATAAAAAATGGGCCTCAAAAGCTCCGCTATTAATGCTAAGTATTTTTAAACAAACTAATCCTGATGGTAAGGAAAATTTTCATGCCTTGCACGATTTAGGTTTATCACTGGGTAACATGACAATGCAGGCACAATATATGGGTATAGCATTACACCATATGGCAGGAGTAGATTGGAAAAAAGCACAAGAACTATTTCATATTTCTAATGACTATCATGTAACTACAGCTATTGCCGTTGGATATTATGGTGGAGAATTGGATAAACTTTCGGAAGAATTACAAATAGAGGAAATGAAGGAACGCAAGAGAATGCAACAATCTGAATTTGCTTTTATGAATAAATGGCCAGACTAATTAAAGGTTAAAAAAAAACGAATTAAAAAGCCCTCAATTTGAGGGCTTTTTAATTAACTATATGTATTTAAAAGCTTATCCTATAAAATCGAACGAAACTCCAGAAACTATTATTCCTATAATTAGTAGAATTAAAAACGAACCTATTATAATTGCCGCTGTTTTTGTTTTCTTGTTTTTCTGTAAAATATATTCTCTAGTCTCTTCGTCTGAGTCTTTAATAAACTTAGTCTTTGGATCATTTATTTGCTTTTTCATATTCTACTTTTTTAGATTAATTAATATACGCTCAATATAGGGAAGAATACCTACTTACATTAGTTCATTCCATCATATTGTTAACGCTTTTCACAATAACCGTTAGCGTTAATATTAACCCGATTTAAGCTAATACTTCGCTTAAAACAGTACTACTTTTGGAATGAATGATAGAAATACTATCATCATTTTAATACAAAAGACAAACACTATGAATAATAACAGTAATACATTATTAGGAATTTTAGCAGGAACAGCCATTGGAGCCACATTAGGAATTCTATTTGCTCCAGACAGGGGATCAAATACAAGGCAAAAAATTGCCGATAAAGCTGCGGCTACTAGAGACTCACTTACAGAAACTGCTTTAGATTTAAGAGATAGAGCTGCACAAACTGTGGCAACTAAAAGAGAAAATCTAGATACACAATTAGAAAGTATTGTTTCTGATGTAAGCCATAAGACAGAGGATGTTATCACATCTTTAGAAAAAAAGCTTGCAGAATTAAAAACTAAAAACAAGAAATTACAAAAATCATAACCTATTATG
Source organism: Cellulophaga tyrosinoxydans (assembly GCF_900176415.1). Classification (GTDB taxonomy): domain Bacteria; phylum Bacteroidota; class Bacteroidia; order Flavobacteriales; family Flavobacteriaceae; genus Cellulophaga; species Cellulophaga tyrosinoxydans. Next base: position 604,008 of record NZ_FWXO01000001.1, read on the forward strand.
AGCATACTTAAATCTTTAGACGAAACTTCAAGTAATGCTGCTAAAGTTGGGCAGGATTATATTAGTACCACTAGAAAATATTACGAATTAAAAGTTTTCCAGATGGTCTCCTTATTATCATCTTATGTGGTCCAGTTTGCTATACTTGGTAGTTTAATTGTCTTAGGTTTAATTTTTATGGCAATTGCAGGCGCTTCTGCGATTGGTCAATATTTTGATAACATGCCTTTAGGATATTTATTGGTAGGAGTGATCTTTTTATTACTGGGTGTCCTTGTTTTAATCGGTAGAAAAATCATAGATAAGTTTATTATTCAGAAATTATCTAAAACGTATTTCGATTCATGAAAAATAAAAAATATCAATCATTTGAAGAAATTGAAATGGACTTAAAACTTTTGTCCTTGCAAAGACAAATTGCCGTTGAAGAATTGTCTAGCTTAAAACATCAATTTCAAGAAGATTTACAACCATTAAATTGGATACAGTCAGGTTTTAAAATTGCTAAAAAATTTAGCACTCTTATGATCTTAAAGAAAATTTTTAAATAACAAAAAAAGTAGCAAAGCAAAAGCCTTAATGTGTATTTATTAAGGCTTTTTTAATTTTAAATAGATTTACTCAAAGGCTTTAAATAAGGCTAATTTATCATTGCTATTTTGAATATATTTTTCACTATCAGCCCTAATTAAATCTAAGGTTGTAATTATACATTTTTTGTTTTCTAGGGAAATATTAGGATTGGTTGCAATGAATTTTAAAGATTTTATTAATTGATACAAGACCGAGCAGTCTTCTTTAGCATAAAAGCGAATGGGCTGTACTACAACTCTCAACAACTCATCAAATCTTACATTATGTGTAACAATGATTAAATCGGAGTTCTCGTCAATACTAGAATTCACCTCAGGAAAATCCACAATTTTATACATTAATTTTCCTAAACTGTTAATGGCCTCAATAGATGTACCTGGATCATTTATTCCTGGCGACATAGCTTTTACAGCAATTTCCATTAGTTTTATTAAGCCACTAATACCTTCATTACCAGAATGGCGATTTTTAGAAATATTAAAGCAAAATAATAATGCATTAATAGCTTCATCTGATAACTGTTTAGATACTTTTGCAATTACATCGCCTTGCCAAATATGCTGATTTAGATAGGGCAGTATGTGTATTTGTAATTGTTGATTTTTAAAATCATCGGTTAATAAAGAGGAATCAAAATTTATAAAATAACCAGATTTAGCACTGTGAATCAACTTAAAATCTGAAGCATCTACGACTTTTAATCCAGTTTTTAATTTTTGCGCTTTAAACCTATTCTCTAAACTTTTTTTACTGGAATTGTAGATGCCATCAATAATATTATTTATTTGGATTGTTGTAGATATATTGTGAATAAAATACACGAACAATCCAATACAAAAAACTCCAAATAAGGCGGCAAGCATAGTAGACAGGCCTACCGAATCAGATCCATTTGCTCCTAAAATAATTAAAACAAAAATGCAGTATAATAAGGTGCCGATATAAAAACCTAGAATAATCTGATGCTTTTTATTTGCGATTAAACTAGGTAACAATCGAGGAGAATAATTGGTTGATGCTTGGTTTAGCACAACCATTACCATAGAAAAACTAAATACCGTTAACGATAGAATTCCTCCTACCAGCGTGGTTAATATAGACCGCGAAGTTTCATAATCAGATATAAACAAATGAGGTAATTTACTTTTAATTTTAAGAATAAATGCTACATTTTCTATTCTTGTGGTTACTCCAGCTAGTAGCAAAAATATAACGCATAATAATACTGGATAAAAAGCTATACTCTCCAATATTCTGAAATAAGTAATTTTCAAATACTTAAATAATGACCTTACCATAACCTTAACTTTTTTGTTAATCTACAAAATTGTTAATTCCTAGAGCAAATAACAGTAACAATCAAAAGTATTATTAACCATTATGCATAGATAGCAATGTAGTTAATAAATCTTCCGATAGCGCTAATACAAAACAAATTGTGATGTTACTTTTAGGATATAAAGATTTGGTTGGTTGTTTTTAAGATGGTTTCAATGCATAAAAAACATTGGAACCATTTTAATTTTAAAAACTTTTCAATGTATACAGGTATACTTAAGTTTTAATACTCTTTAACATTTGAAAAGCAAATAGGGCAAATCTTCCACTTTTTGCATCAATCAACTACAAGTGCAATTTCTAATTTTGAAGTAATGCTAAGGAGATAGCATATTTAAAATTATCTCTATCATTAAAAACACTTTTCATATGAACACATACACAGATAAAGTCGGAAACAAATTAAATGCATTATTAGAAAAAACTTATGATGCTGAAAAAGGATATAAAAAAGCCGCAGAAAACACCGATAATATGGTTTTAAAAACCTTTTTTAATAATAAAAGCAAGCAGCGTTATGACTTTGGGCATCAATTAAAAGCAGAGCTAAATAGCTTTGGTCAAAAAATTGAAAAAGGTGGCAGCTTAACAGGAGCTACCCACAGAGCATGGATGGACATAAAATCAGTCTTAACATCTGATAGCGGTGAGGCAATGTTACAAGAAGCTATAAGAGGTGAGAAAGCAGCTGTGGAAGAATACAATGAGGTATTATCAGATACTACTTTGCCTCAAAGTACTTCAGCAATTTTAATGCAGCAAAAAAATCAGATCGAAATGGATTTGTCAAAGGAGAAAATAATGGAAAGTATCAAATAAAGTTTTCCTTTATTTTTCTAAGAGAAAGAGATGCAAAACCTGCATCTCTTTTTTTTTGTAAATTCTTCCACCCAAGTCTTTATGGGTCAACATATTACTGGATTACGTTAATTCAAGCAAATAATAAAACCCAAATTTGTATAGAGAGTTGGCAACGTGCCTTCTTCCATTTAACCTTTAAAAACAAACATTATGTTACGTTGGACAGTCACTTTTATAATTTTAGCCATAATAGCCGCAATATTTGGTTTTGGCGGAATAGCTGCAGGTGCAGCAAGTATAGCAAAAGTCTTATTCTTTATATTTTTAGTGCTATTTGTAATATCACTAATAACCGGAAGAAAAAAGATTTAATTGCAACCTAAAACAAGTTTAACCTTAAAATTTTAGAACAATGAAAAAGTCATTTATATACTCATTTTTAGCCCTATTTTTTAGTTTATCGCTATTAACTTTTACAAGTTGTAGGGAAGAAAAAACAACAAAAGATAAAATCGAAGAAGTTGGAGATGATATTGAAGAAGGTGTAGAAGAAATAGAAGATGAAATCGATGATCATACGGACGATAATAAGTAATTCTTAAACATCTAAATATTAAAATGCGAGCAAGGTCTTTTAGATATTGCTCGCATTTATATACGATAAATTTAAAAAAACAATTATGAAATATGCAAAAAGTGAAAAGGAGTATATTACCAAGTATCAAAAGCTAGGATATACCAGAAATTATAGCACTAAAAACAACAACTTAATAGATTTAGCATCTAAAAAACAGTATGCTCCAGATGAAGTTGTCATAGAAAATGAAATTAGATTTGAAGGCATGAGTAACCCGTCAGACATGTCGATACTTTATATTATCGAAACTAAAGATGGTAATAAAGGAACTGTATTGGCAAATTATAGTCCGTCTAGTGCAACAGAAATCGCTGAATTTTTTAATGCAATACCAAAGGAAAACAACAAAACACAAGAGAATGTTTAATTGTATTAATTGCTAAAAAAACCAAAAGTCTCAAGATTTAAATCTAAAAAAATGCCATATTTGTAAGTTAGGCAAATGTCTTTAACTGGTGAGGAGCTATGATTATTAATGTAAAATTTAATTTTAATGCCTTGTGTAAAAAAATTCTATGCCAGCAGCTAGATGCTATGGGTTTAGCGTATACACTTAGAGGAATTGGAGAAATTGAGCTCAAAACAACTCCAGACAAACAGCAATTGCTAAGTATTGCCGAAAATTTATCTGATTTCGGTATTGAAATAATTAGCGATCAACAAACGGCTTTAGTACAGCGCATTAAAGATGCCATAACGCTTTTAGTTAATGGTGATGAAGATGCACAGAAATATAATGTTTCTACCTATTTATCGGAAAAATTAGATTATTCATACGCATACCTTTCTAATCTTTTTTCTGAGGTAACCCATACATCAATAGAAAATTTTGTAATCTTAAAAAAGATTGATGTTGCTAAAGCATTAATAATTAACAAAGACCTTACGCTTACAGAAATTGCCTATAAATTAAACTACAGCAGTGTAGCACATTTATCGGCACAATTTAAAAAAACAACTGGCCTAACCCCTTCTACTTTTCAAAAGATTATTCAAAAAAGAAAAGAAAGAATTTTAGCGCAGCAATAATTTAAATATGGCATTACACACATTAAATATAGCATTAGCTGATGATGATGAAGATGATCGACTTTTGTTTAAAGATGCAATTGAAGAGATAAAAATAAAGACAAAACTTTCATTATTTACTAATGGTAAAGAGCTCATGGATTATCTAATGTTGCCAAATATAATTCTACCAGAGGTAATTTTTTTAGATTTAAATATGCCGGTTAAAAATGGAATGGAATGTTTAAAAGAAATTAGAAATAATTCTAAATTAAGAGATTTATCTGTTGCCATTTATTCTACCTCTTCCTCTGAAAAAGATATTGAAGAAACGTTCATTTCTGGCGCAAATATTTACATTAATAAACCTAATAGTTTTGGCGATTTAAAATCTGCAATTGAAAAGGTATTACAACTTAACTGGCAATACCAAACCTCAGCGCTTAACAGAGATAATTTTTTACTAAGAATATAGAAAGCAATATCACTATGGCATTTAAAAAAATAGTATCATCCCCTAAACTTTATGTGGTTTTACTGATTTTTGCTACAGCATTACTAATTTTTATTGGCAGCATTAGTTACAAGCAAATAACTGAATTTAAAAAAGCAGGTAATTTAGTAACGCATACCATGGAGGTTGAAAAAGAGATAAATATTCTATTCTCTATTTACGCTCAGATGGAATCTGCCCAACTTAAAAATTTATTACGAAAAGATACTGTTGTATATGCATCAACCTTTGAAAAATACATACAAAAAGCAAACACTTCATTAGATTCATTACAAATACTTGTAAGTGATAATAGTGTGCAACAAACGCATCTTACTCGGATTAGGGAGTTACAAAAAGATCTCATTAGTTCTCTTAAATCAATTGCGGAGTCACCTAAAACAAGACTTAAATTTTCTAGTGAGGAGCGTAGTAAAATAGATTCTGTGGGGTATATCATGGCCGAACTTAATCAGCGTAAAAACTTTATGCTTACTAAAGAAGAAATGCTACTTAAAGAGCGGAAAGAAACCTATAATTCCTACGCATTTTTTACGCCATTAATGATTTTACTTTTAGGCATATTTGCCATGTTTGTTTTTATCGTATCGTTTATAAAAATTAACACAGAACGTAAAAATAGATCAAAAGCTGAGGCCTTTTTGGAAAGTGTAATGGCCAACACCGAAAACATCATTAATTACTACGAGCCAATTTATAAAGAAGATGAAATTGTTGATTTCAACCTGGTATATGCCAATGAACGAAATGAGGTGGATTTTGAAGTGAAAGTCAAAGATATTATTGGCAAACCTATTTCAAAAATATTCCCTTTTGTACTTTTAAATGGGGAATACGAAAAACTAGCCTCATCATACAATGAAAAGGTAGTTCATAAATTAAGTAGACAAGTTCTTGTAAATGGTAAAAAGATTTGGTTAGAATCTATCATCAGACCCTTATCTGATGGGATTTTGGTCATCGCCAAAAATATTACCTATGAAAAAGAATCCGTTGTTAAGCTGAACTCACTTAATGACCAGCTCCAAACGCAATATGCAGAACTTAAAGAAACAGATGAGTTTTTACAAAATGTAATTAAGAGTACAAACAATGTTATAAGTTATTTTGAACCCATCTTTAATAATGCTAATAAAATTATTGACTTTGAAATTTTATATACCAATGAAGAAATAAGTAATACCACTGGAGACGATCCCAATGAAATTCTACACAAACACATATCAAAAGTGTATCCGTTTTTAATGGATAATGGCGTATTTGAAATATTTGTGGAATGTATTGAAAAAAATAAGCCCATTGAATTTGATAGGGATTATGTATTTAATGGTATAAAAATGTGGTTCTCATCTTATGTAATAAAAACCGGTAATGGTATTTGTGTAACGTCAAGAAATGTTTCTACACTAAAACTTAATGAACAAAAACTACTAGAGGTTAATGACCAATTAAAAATTCAAAATCAAATTTTGAAAGATGCCAAAACAATTGCTAAAATTGGTAGTTATCGTTGGAATGTTTTAGAAAACGAGTTGGAGTTGTCTACGATATCAGAAAACTTATACGTGCTACTTGGTTGTACCCCAGATGAATTTAAACCTACCCATGAAAATTTTAAAAAATTTATTCACCCAGATGACCTTATCCATTACAATAGTAATTTGAAAGAGTCATTTGAAAACCAAACATCTGTTGACTTTACATACCGTGTCATTACAAAAAATAATAAAATAAAACATTTTAGAACCATTGGTAATTTTCAAGAAAATGATTTATTGGGTGTAACCCAAGATGTAACGAGCCAAGTAAAAGGGGCTCAAAAGCTAAAAGAAAAAAATCAAGAACTTAAACGATCTAATGAAGAACTAGAATCTTTCAACAGGGTTGCAAGTCATGATTTACAAGAACCAATAAGAAAAATTCAGATGTTTATCTCTAGAATTGCAGAAACGGACCTAGATAAATTATCTGATAAGAGTAAAGATTATTTTGAAAAAATAAGCAGTTCATCGGAACGCATGAGAATGTTAATCAGGTATCTTTTATCTTATTCTAGAATAAACAAATCCAGTAAAGATTTTAATATTGTAAACCTTACCGAAATAATCGAAAAAGTTCAAGAAGATTTAGATACAAGAATTAAAGAATCGGGCATAAGCATAATAATGGATAACCTACCAACATTAAATGCTATCCCTTTTCAAATGGAGCAATTATTTAATAACCTATTATCTAATGCCATAAAATATAGAAATACTGAGGATCCAAAAATTATCATTGATTGTAAAAAATTAAAACGAAGTGAAATCACAGATGATTTTATCAAAAAAAGTAAATCTTATTATCGCATTTCGGTTTTAGACAATGGTATTGGCTTTGATCAGGAACATGCCGAGAAGATTTTTGAACTGTTCCAAAGACTGCATCAAAACAATGAGTATTCTGGAACAGGTATAGGATTAGCCATCTGTAAAAAAATTGTTCAGAACCATAATGGTCATATTTTAGCGGAAAGTGAACCTGGTAAAGGTTCATCATTCTGCATATACTTACCTGCATAACAATACAAACCTCAACTTAATATAAGACGCTTTCTTGGCGTCTTTTTTTATACACAGGCTTTTGTGTAAAAAGGCACAAAAATGCTTTGAAAACGCTTAGCACCTAATCTGCATGGCTAAAAAATAGCCGTTTCCGAGGAATTATATAACACTACCAAATAATTGTATAACAAAATAAGGCTATGCGCTCCCGATCTTTGTTTTGAACAAAAGATAACACAAGATAACGTGTACTATTAAAATTAAAACACCATGAACCAGAACATATTTAAATACCAGACAAATTCTAGAGTAGGTGCTATAAGACCTAAAGTAAAAAGTTTAGGAACTTTTACTGAAGAATTACTAAGTGAAGTTTTATTACACAAAATGAACTTCGACGGAATAGATATAAAAGAGTAAAGATGAAGAGTAAATTAAAAATTCTATCAGCTATTATATTTTTTCTATGGATTATAGGATTTTTCTTTTTTGAACTTGGATTTATTGTTCACCTAGCATTAGTAGCAGCCACAATAGTATTAATACTAGGTGTAGTTTACGAAAAATGATTATTAACATTAAAAACACAACTATGAAAACTGTACATATTAACACAAACACTATTTCTCAAATATTTAATTCATTACAAACTGAATTAGGTGGAAAATTAAACGTGTCGCATCAAGAATTTAATCTTGTTTTAGATAACACCTTGGTGGAAGGAAATATTTCAGGTATTTCATTAGATAATAACATTTCTTTCATGAAATATGATGTTACGTTTAAAGAAGATATCATATTAAAAAATCAGACCACTGCAACAAATCCTATAAATTTTATGTACTGTTCAAAAGGGCAGTTATCTTATGGATTTAGTGAAAGTGGAACCAAAAAAGTTTTAAAACAATTTCAAACGGGAATATTTTCTAGTGATCCAAATAAAGATGCTATTATGTTTTTTAAGAAAGATAACAGCATAAAATTTTCGAACATAATAGTTGATGCCTTAGAAGATAAGAATGCGGAAAGCATTGATTTATTAAGAAACCAGCTTGTAAAAACATTTATGCCAAAGAATGGAGAAGAAACCTTTGCATACGTAGGTTCTTTTAATTTAAAAATTGGTGAAAAAATTCAACAGCTTGATGCAATTTCGCAGAAAGGTATCGTACGTAACCTTTTAATTAATGGAACTGTACATGTAATACTTGCTATGGAAATTCAGCAACACAAAGAAGATTTAAAAAATTTAAAAAACAACTTTGGCTCATTAACTAAAAGTGAAATGGAGGATGTAAAAGAAATTTCAACCTTCATTCAAAACTATCCAGAAATACAATATAGTTTAAAGTATTTAAGCAAAAAATCTGGGTTATCGCCTTCAAAATTACAAGAAGGATTTAAACTTTTACATAATAGAACCGTTACAGATTTTATTAGAAATACACGCGTAGAAGCTGCCGAAAATTTGATTAAAACAACCGATTTAAATATTTCAGAGATCGTATATACGGTAGGGTTAACAAGCAGAAGTTATTTCTCTAAAATATTCAAAGAAAAATATGATTGTAGCCCAAAATACTATCAAGACAATCAACATACGTTAGCTGTAACAGCCTAATATATATACCTATAACTAAGTACTAAAGCCAGCTTCTCAGCTGGCTTTACTTGTTTATAATTTCACGTAATTTAATAGTATTTACCTAATTTAATAATCTGCAACTAAAAAGGTATATAAATGGATATAAAAAAGGTGATAAGAATAATCTTATCACCTTTAAATTAAGGGGTGATTTAACTAGAACGTTTTAACGGAAGCTCTTAACATCCAAGCCATTTCTTCATGTTTCTGCATTAAGCCTGTAATAAAATCGGCTGTTCCTTCATCATTATGCTCCTCTGCATTCTCACTTATACTTTTTCTAATAAAAGCAATCATTTTCTGATGGTCTTCCAACAAAATCTTCATAAAGCTTATACTGTCATTCTGTTTTGGAGTATTTTCTTCGAGTTGCGTTAATTCTAAAAATTCTCGCATTGTTCCTGGAGCGTAAAAACCTAGCATTCGTATACGTTCAGCAACCTCATCTACTATTAATTCTAATTTTCCATATTCTTCTTCAAAGAAAACGTGCTTGGTATGAAAATCATGACCTTCCACATTCCAATGCGCATTTCTATATTTGGTATATAAAATAAACTCATCGGAAAGTACTTGCTGTAACATTTCTGTTACTGCTTTTCTATTATTTTTTTTTATTCCAATTTCTGCTTGTTCTGATTTCATAATAGGTATGTTTTTATATTATTATCTACCTCTAAATTAATCAGATACCACCATTTCACTTGCTGTAAACAAATGATAAATTAGCTCAAATAAAATCAGAAAAATAATTGTTATTTTTTGCGCTTATCAGCGGCTTTCTCAGCATCTTCAAATTTAATATCATCATCTACAACACCTTTAAATGCTTTGATCCAGCCATTTTTAAAAACGTTCCAAATAGTTGGCCAAACTTTAGTAGATACATTGTTTAAATTGCCCTCCAATGGCACTTTGGTTGCCAAGGTGTTATTGCCTTTGTTCTTTAAAACAAACTTAAAGAACCCCACAAATCCTTCCCATAAGGCATTAAAGAACTTGTCTTGTTCTTTGCTTATTAGTTTAGAATCTTTGAGTAATGGTTTTATATAACCTTTTAAATAACCATCTGCAATGGCAATTTCACTAAAAACATTAAAATCGCCTTCAGCAAAATCTATTCCAGCATAATGATTGGTAAAGTCATTTAAAGCAGTAACGGAGGCATTTTCTAGTGAAAACGAAATATCCATATCTGGAATTTGCTTCACTAAATTCATTTTACCTTGTAAATTTAATTTTCCATTACCAATAGATATGGCTGTAGCATGCAGATCTGAAGGGAGTGTTCTTTCTTTTTGTACTACGTTGCGCAAATTTGTAGCTTGTAGATTTACCTGATCCAGATTTAAATCAATTGTTGGATCAGCAGTAATTTGCACAAATGCAATTTTTCCATTTAAAATTTGAAAATTGTTCACATCAATCGGCACCAAATCGGTCAGTGCTTTAGTCCAATCATCAAAATTTGGATCTTCAGTATCGTTTTTTTGTTGGTCTTCAAAAACATAAATTATTTTAGGGTTGGTCATGATAATTTCACTTACCACACTACCCTTTAAAAGTGATTTCCATTCTATTGAAATATCCGTTTTTTCAAAATCTAAAAATGGAACCTCAGAACCAGCATTTATTTTATTTAAATACAGCTTATTTATTACATAAGCACCTCGTATTAATGAAATATCTATATCCTCTATGTGGCCATAATAACCAGGGATGTCCGACAAAACCTTGTTTACATAATTCTTAACAAAATAGGGCAAAAGTAATCTTGCCACCAGCAGTATTGCCAGGATTATTAAAGGTACAGTCAACCTTTTTTTCTTATAAATTTTTCTTTTGGTTTTTGGCTCCATACAAAGTTATGAGTTGGAAATTAACTATTTTCGATTCCCGCGCTATCTTATTCTAAGTACTTTTTAAAATCGGAACCTGATTTTAATTGGTGAAAGGCTTCACCATGTATAACTATCGGATAATGGAATAGTTTTGGATTTTTATCGATAATTTTTAACCAATCCTGTGGTTCTAAATCTACCTTACTTTTTCCAAATTCATTTATAAAATCAGGATGCTCAACGTTTATCAAATCGATAATCGGAATTCCAACTTTTTCGGCTATTTCGGACCATTGTGTTCCAGTAACCTTCGTTTTAGACACATCTATTCCTAAAACTTTTTTGTCTGAAGATTGCACATAGGCATAACATTGTTGCCCAATTGAGTTTTCAGAATTGTAATATAAAGTGATTTTATTTTTGTTTGTTGAAATTACTCCCATAGCCATAATAACTTAGTTTTACAACGAAATTACTATGCTAAAAATCAAACCATTGGCACATTCCATTTTATTATTAATCCTTTTACGATACTAATCTCTTTTGTCTTTTTTACCATTACCTGTTAATGTGGAGATAATGCCATCTTGCACATTAATCCATAAATAATTAAAAAACGATTTTGTAGCATCTCGATTAACGCTAATCGCACCATAGCGATAGCCATTATCGTCGGTATTAGAACCATCGTTAGTAAAAAGATTACCTATAGCGGTAAGTATCTTGCTTACTCCTAACCTATCTTTTTTTAGTATTAAAAACTCAAAATCTTGATACTTCATCTTCATATCGCCATTAGAAACATAAGAATCGCCGCTAAAAGTAAAATACAATTCATTTATAGTGCCCTTGGCTTTAGCTCGCAGATTAGGTTCTAAAAAAGAATTTATTGCGGTAGTTTCAAAATTTTTAATTACTCCAGATGCTTTAAATAAGTCCACCTCATTTTCAGTATAAAAAGTCCAATCTACTTTAATTGGTGCCGCTCCCATAAGTTTTGCTGTATTCGTAAAAATTATAGGTTCTGAAGCCTTGTTAGAAACATTCAAAATTTCGGAATTTAGCTCCGTAAAAACAATTTCTCCAGGTACCGCTTGCTCTGTAACTAATTCGGAATATTTAACAAGGCCATTAGTAATTTTTATTGATGGAAAATGGATTGGAAAAGAAAGTTGCTTTAATTTTTTACTGAAAAACTGTTTTATCGTTACATCATCTGCCTCCAATTTATTCCGGTAGATATCTAAATTAAAATTTTCAAATAAAACAGTTAATGCTTCAAGATGAAAATTGTTTTCAGGCCCTTTAAAATTAAAATTAGACGCGTTGATCAAAGGAATTTTCAAATCTATATAATCGCGTTCTGTTGTAATTTTTTGCGATAATAGTTTTTTAGTAAACTTTGTTTTAAGTAAAAAATTCTGAATAGTTAAATCATTATCAAGAGCTATACTTGCTATGTTTATATTTTCAAATTCATTCATAACTAAAAACACATTTCCTGTTTTTAGCGCAAAAGAGTCAAATAAAAAAGGTATTTGAGAAGCGATAACATCATTAGTCAAGCTAAAGTTTTTAATTTTTAGTGTAAAATTATCCACTTGGCAAAAAGTACTATCTTGTTTTGAGGTTTTTATAGTAAAAAATGCATTATTAATATCTAGATTATTAATTTTTATAGCTTTTTCTATTGTTGTTTTTATATTGGTTTTATTTGATGATTGCTCTTTATTAAAATATATAGTAGACTTTATATTTTCAATAACCACATTACTTATTTCAATAGCACCCGAATTTAATAGTTGAAAATAACTTAATCCTTTCACAGCAATTTTTGTAATTGCAAATTCATGATTTGGAGTATCAGCATCTTTAAGTAGTACATGAACGTCATGTAAGCTTACCTGACTAGTAAAAAGGTTTACCTTAATATCTTTATAATTAATTATCACCTTTTCACCTAAGTCCTGCTTAATAGCATCTTGAATTTTTGTGGAGACAAAAGATTGTAGCGCCAAATAGGCAATTATAGCCAATGCAAATACAACACCTACTATTAGCATTGACTTTTTGTACCGATACGTAATTATTCTATTTTTCATTGTAGTGATAAACTTCTAATTTTTTAATGGTGTTCAAATACTCAATCCATTTTAAGTTTAACCTGAATGATTAAAAACCAAACTATTCTAGTTAGAAATCCTTAATTTGGAACTTATAACTAGTGCCCTATTATTATGAAAACTTTTTTATTAATTGTTTACTTGATTGTTACCTTGTGGTCTGCGTTAAGTATTATTTTTTATGGCTCTAGACCTACAAAATCTTTAAGTTGGTTATTAGCCATACTAGCATTACCATTTGCAGGGCCTATATTATATTACTTGTTTGGTGTAAACAGGCGAAAGTTTAAATTTTTTACGCTCCGGCAAACTCAAAAACGTAAACTTTACAATGAAACCTATAATGAATTAAAGAATACTAAAAATTCGATAAGCCTTAATTCATTCGACTATCCAAAGCTTGGAAAGCTAATTAAAAACAACACTTTTTTTCTACCTTATGGAGGTAATGATGTAAAAGTTTTAAACGACGGCATTGAAACTTTTGATGCTATTTTTAAAGCCATAGAAGAATCCAAAGTGTTTATACACTTACAATATTATATTTTTAAAGAAGGGGAACTTACCGAACGTTTCTATGAAATTTTTAAAAGAAAAATTAAAGAAGGAGTAGAAGTCCGACTTATTTATGATTCAGTAGGAAGCTTTGGATTTAGAGGAAAAACAATTAAGAAATTTAAAGATATAGGTGTTAAAGCTTATCCTATGATGCCTTTACGATTTGGAAATCTACTTTTTACGCTTAATTATCGTAATCATAGAAAAATTGTTATCGTTGACGGAACCATAGGTTTTATTGGCGGTGTAAACGTTTCCGATAAATATATAAAAGCAATTTCCGAATTGGGCGTTTGGAATGATTTACACTTAAAAATTGAAGGACCAGTAGTGAATAGCCTACATCGCGTATTTATTAAAGATTATCATTTTGCCAGTAATGAAGAAATGCTTTTAAACGAAAAATATTTACCATCATCACAATCCAAAGGAGATAGTGTAGTGCAAATTGTTTCTGGAGGACCCGACTCCAAGCAACCCGTTATCATGCAGCAATATATTGCTATGATTAATAGTGCAGTAGAATCTATTTACATAGCAAATCCATATTTTATTCCAGGCACCACTGTTCTACAAGCATTAAAAATTGCCGCCTTAAGCGGAATAAAAATATACTTGCTCGTTCCGAAACATTCCGATTCTTTAATGGCAAAATATAGTATGTTTTCTAGGTTTGAAGAATTACTAGCTATTGGCGTGCAAATTTTTTTACGTGAAGATTTCTCACATAGTAAAGTCATCATTATTGATGAAAAACTAGCTTCTGTAGGTTCTGGAAATTTTGATTACCGCAGCTTTGAACACAACTTTGAAGCTAATGCACTTATTTATAACGAAAAAGTAACCAAAACCATTAGCGATGAGTTTAAATCTTATTGCTCAACAAACATCTCTATTGACTATAGTACATTTAAAGAACGGTCTATATTGAATAAATTTTTAGAAGGGATAGCCAAATTTTTTAGTCCACTTTTATAAAACGCAAAAGAATCAATTATTAAATCAAATAGAGTAAATTTTAACAAGGTTTAGAATTATCTTTGACCCTCAACTAAATTAATTTTATAATATGAAAAAAATAGTAGGAGTAATTGCAATATTTATTTTAACGACTGTGGCTGTACAAGCACAATCTATCTCTAAAAATGCCTTAGGTATTCGTGTTGGAGATAACGATGGGTTTGGTGGAGAAGTTTCTTATCAGCACTATTTAAAAGAGAATAATAGATTAGAATTTGATTTAGGTTGGAGAAGTTCAAAAAACTTTGATGCCTTTAAACTTGTAGGTCTATACCAATGGGTTATGCCTATAGAAGGTAATTTTAATTGGTTTGTTGGCGTAGGTGCAGGTGTTGGATCTTTTGATGCTGGCAATAATAATGATGGCACTTTTGCATTGGTTGCAGGAGATATAGGAATTGAGTATAATTTTGATATTCCGCTTATTTTATCATTAGACGTACGACCTGAATTAGGTTTTAACGATAGTTATTCTGATGACTTAGATTTAGATATAGCTTTGGGTATTAGATACCAATTTTAAGAATTTGAAAACAAAGAAAATCAACATCAAAAAGTGGCACTATGCCACTTTTTGTGTTTTAATACTCTTATTTTTAGCCCTACAGATGCAAGAAAATAAAAAGCAGCACATTATACCAGAATCTATAACACATGAAGCATTAACTGCCCTTTCCTATTATCCGGAACTAAAAAACACTGCAATTGAATTTAAATTTAAAGAACATATTGATAAATCTATAATGCAGGCGCAACCAGATTTTTTGAGTTTATTTAAATCCAAATCAAATAGAAAATACAAAATTTTAATTAGTAGAACTTTTGAAATTGAAGGAAAAAAATTCTCTACGGAAAATATTCCCGAAAATGTTATGATTGGTTGGCTTGGTCATGAACTAGGGCATATTATGGACTACAGAGATCGGAGTAGTTTAAACCTTATATGGTTTGGTGCACGATACTTTTTTTCCGATAATGCTATTAAAACTGCAGAAAGAGCAGCAGATACTTATGCGGTGGATAAGAACATGGATGCCTATATTTTGGAAACGAAAAATTTTATTTTAAATAATACTGATTTATCTGATAGTTACAAAAACCGAATAAAAAAGTATTACTTATCGCCCGATGAAATTATGATTCTCGTAGAAAAAAGAGATCAGTCAAAAAACAACTAAGCCTTAAGCTAGTTTTAGCACAAAGTCTTCCCACTCCTTAAATTTTTCTTCTCCCATTACACGTTCCATTTTTACTTGCCCACCCTTTTTCTTATTGGCACCATTCCACTCGTGAAAAACATTAGGAGCTACCAAATTCACTTTTACACCTTTCAATGCCTTTGATCTGGCAACTTTGTAGTTTTTATTAGCATCCTTTAAATACGAATCTAGTTCGTCAACTACCTTTTCAATATCTAAATTATTCTCGCAACCCAAATACCAACTATGATAAAAATCATCATCAAAACGCTTTGCACATAAAGTATATTCAGGAATTTTTACCTTAAAAACAGTTTCCAAATGTTTAACTGCATCATCCAATTTATTTACCGATAATTGAGAGCCAACAGTGTTTAAAAAGAATTTTGTTCGGCCTGTTATTTTAATTTCAGCACGTTCAATATCTATAAACTCTATTGTATCGCCTATTAAGTAGCGCCACGCTCCAGATACGGTGCTAATAACCAATGCATAATCTTGATTTTTTTCTACTTCGGCTAATGTTAATGCTGGGGCATCGTCTGTAAGCGAACCATCTGATTGTATGTATTCTGGTTTAAATGGTACAAATTCAAAATAAATTCCATTATTAGTTACTAATTTCATAGCATGGGTTTCTGGGCGTTCTTGAAAGGCGATAAAACCTTCAGATGCCAAATAAGTATCAATCACTGTAATTGGCTTACCCATAAGCGCATTAAAACTCTTTTCATATGGCCCAAAAGCCACTCCTCCAGAGGTGTATACTTGTAAATTTGGCCAAATTTCATGTATGTTTTTTACGTTATGGTCTTTAATTACTTTTTGCAACATTAACTCTAGCCATGATGGTATTCCACTTAGTGCTCCAATATCCCAATTCTTGGCATTATCTGAAATTTTCTGAACACGCTCATCCCAATCATCAATTTGAGAAATTTCTTCTCCTGGCTTATAATAGCTTCTAAACCAAAACGGAATTTTACTAGCACTTATACCACTAATTTCTCCTTCTAAATGATCATCTTTTTCCGTTAAATCAGTAGAACTACCTAACATTAAAATTCCTTTTTCAAAAAATGCAGCGGGTAAATCAAAATTGGCCAAAGCGGCTACCTGAGAAATACCAGCGCTACGTATGGCGGTGATCATATCATTTGTAACAGGGATTCTCTTACTCGTTTTTCCTGTGGTTCCAGAGCTTAGGGCAAAATAATCTGGTCTCCCTGGCCAAGTAATATCTTTTTCTCCATCGTGCAATTTAGACCACCATTCTTTATTTATTTTATTATAATCGTAGTAGGGTATCGTCTGCGCAAATAGTGTTGATGGCTCCTGTTCATTCAAGATTTTTTCAAAATTATAACGCCTGCCAAAAGCCGTATTTTTAGCTGAGTTTAATAGACTTTTCAATACCTCTTTTTGTTCCTCAACAGGATTAGATTCTGTTGAAAATTTATCTGTTAAATCAATAACGCCTTTTATTATTTCACCTAGAATAGCCATATTAATTAGTGTTTAGTTTATAAAAAAATCGGAAAGAGTGATTTTTCTTTACCGATTTTTTTAAATTCAGTTTTAAAATTTAATGGACAAAAGATTATGCATTCGCTACTTGTTCTTCGTGTTTACCTTCGCGGATTTCTTCAATAATTTTGCTAATAAAAGCAGGTAAATCGTTTGGATTTCTACTCGTTACTAGACCGTTATCAACAACAACTTCTTTATCCATCCAAGTCGCGCCAGCATTTAAAATATCGTCTTTTATACTCTTATACGACGTTACTTCTCTATTTTGAATAACTCCTGCGCTAATTAACAGCCAAGGAGCATGGCATATGGCCGCAACTGGCTTATGGCTCTTAAAAAAACTGCGGATAAATTGTAAAGCATTTTCGTCGGTTCGCAACGTATCCGGATTAGCAACACCACCAGGTAAAACCAGAGCGTTATAATCAGACTCCTTAGTATCTTTTACCAACTTATTTACAGTGATAGATTTTCCCCAATTTTTATCATCCCAACTTTTTATTTCACCTTCTTTTATAGAGATTATATCAACCATTGCACCCTCTTTTTTTAATGCTTCTAAGGGTTCGAATAATTCAGATTTTTCAAATCCGTCTGTAGCAAGAATAGCTACTTTTTTGTTTTGTAATTTCATAGTGTAATTTTTAAAATTCAATAATCCTTTTCATAAAATATCTAGAATGATATTTGATATAAAATTACAAATGACACTATGAAGAGTTTTGCTCAAATACGTATTTAATGAACTGTATTACAAATGTTTTAACTTTAGAATGTTATTTTTTATGAAAAATTTATTTCTTAAACTTATGTATATACTTAAGTTCCATTTTGAAAAGCTGTTAGTGATAGTTATGACTAATTTTGACTATTCTACAAAAAAAAGACCAACATAGATTTGTGTTGGTCTTTATTATTCCGAAATTATCTTGAATAAGTTATTTAAATCCAATATTTTTTAACCCTTCATGGCTTATTTTAATAGCTTCTAAGGGTTTCATTCCGTCAAATGTCATGTCTTGTTCTACCATATAATATTCCATACCTGAAAGTTCCTTATTTGCCAATATTGTAGCAAAATCTATAGTACCGTTGCCTACAGGAGCAAACCTACCCTCTTTATCCATATCTTTTACATGCCATATTTTAAAACGTCCTGGATATTTTTTAAAATATGCTATTGGATCCGCACCCGCTTTAGTTACCCAAAATAAATCCATTTGAAAGTTAACATATTTAGGATCTGAATGCTCTAGTAAATATTCTATTGGCACAATCCCATCAGCATCTTTCTTAAATTCAAAATCGTGATTATGATATAACAATTTAAGACCTGCGGCATGAGCCTTTTCACCTAATGTATTTACAATATTCGATAAATTCTCTGCTCCACCACTCATACTCATAGTCATAGTTGCATCATCAAAATGAAATAACCCCATTGGTGGAATAGGTACAACAAAATACTCAAAACCAGCAGTTTTAACATCTTTCATCATGGCATCAGCGTTTTCCAGGGTTACATCAGAATGATGGGTGCTAACAGGTGTTAATTCTAGTTCTTTTAATAAATTAGCGAAATCTTCTGGAGACATATTATAGAATTTGCCCTCATTATACCCAGCAGCCTCAATATATGCGTAACCATCATTTGCGACTTCCTGCAGTACTGCTTTTGGGTCTACACCCATATCATCTCGAAGGGTATACAAAGCCAAGCCCCCAAAATTGGTTTCTGTTACAATTTCATCAGTGGTATCTTTTGTAGTCTCTTCCTTCTTGTTCTCTTTGCAAGAAATACCAAGCACAAGTACTACTATAAAAACCGAATACATCGATAGTTTTTTCATGATATAAATTTTGAATTATTTATTAAGTTGAAAGTCTAAGGTAAAATATTACAAAGAGAATTTGTAGAAAAGAACGGACTAATCTGAAACAAAATTTACTATAACGTTTGAAAATAAGGATAGACATTTAATAGCTCAGTTATCTTGTTATTTATACTATTAACTTTTTGATAATTATCATTAATTTATCGTTAATCTTTAGCAATGCTATTTAGAATTAATTTGGTCGATAATATCTTAATTATTCTAATTTGATTTGTAAAACTAATATTCAACTTTTACGATTATTTTGCCTTATTAGGTCAAAAAATAAAGTAATTTTCAACGTTGGACTCATCCTTTTAATTTCACTAAATAGTCTTTCAGCATTTAGCCAATCACCCTCAGATGCACTACTTATGCCGAGTAAGAACATTTGTATTCTTGTTAGTTATGAATCTGGAAACTTCAACCAATATTGGGAAGGTAATTATTTAAGAAAAAATGCCTCGATTGGTACCTTATCGAGAAAAACCATTACTACAATGGCGGCCATTGGCATTATTAAAGACCTCAACGCATATATTAGCCTTCCTTACATAAAAACAGCATCATCAGAACCCAATGGTGGACATTTTGCTGGTGCTAAAGGGTTACAAGATATTGCTATCGCGTTTAAATATCGTACCACAGAAAAAACCTTAGATTCTGGTGATTTGAGCCTATTCACCACATTATCTTTTGCAACTCCATCTAGCGATTATTTATCCGATTACATGCCCTATAGCATTGGATTAGGCACTTCCGAATTTGGAATTCGTGAGATTGCAAAATTTCAATTTAAAAATGGATTTTACGCACAAGCTATGGTCGGTTACTTTTGGCGAGGATATACAGAAGCGGAACGTGATTACTATTACAATAATGGAAGTTTTTACTCTAACATCATGGATGTTCCTAACGCATGGAATTTTGAAGGAGGACTAGGGGTATGGCTTATAGATAACCGATTAAAAATAGAAGCAAGTTATATCGGGATTAGATCTACTAGTGGCGACAATATACGAGCATATAACGCACCTCAACCTACCAATAGGGTAAACATAGACCGAATAGCACTTAGCGCACAATATTACTTTAAAGGTATAAAAGGATTGGGTGTATTAGCTTACCATAACAATGTGGTAAATGGTTTAAATACTGGAAAATTTAGTAATTCGGGGCTTGGATTAAATTACCAGTTTAATTACGCTAAAAATATAAATGCAGAACCAAATGAAAAGTAAAAAGTATATAAAATCATTGCTTTTCGCAATTGGTATACTAAGTATATCATGTGAAAAAGACATCCCTACCTATTTAAGCTACGAGGAATACGAATTTTCTACCGTTGATGAAAATGGTGGAAACTGGAAGCCTATTTTAATTGAAAATGGTTCAGCTTTAATCATTAAATCTCCAGATAATGTTGATTCAGATACGTACAAAAATGAAGTATCTAAACTTAAGGAAGCAATAACAAGTATACAGCCTAATCAACAAAAAGCCATTAATTACTGGACCAACAACCCATTAGTTAGATGGAATGAGATTACTTTAGAACTCATTGCTAAATACAATTTAATTCCCGGACCCAATGAGGATGGCTCCTATACTTTGCCAAATGCAAATAATCCAGAAGGGCCTCCTGCATTTCCGTTTGCGCATCCGCCATATGCAAGTAGAGCATTAGCTTACCTTTCTGTAGCGCAATATGATGGATTAATTTCTGCTTGGCATTATAAATATCTTTTTAATAGAGCTGCTCCATATCGTTATGATAACAGCATAGTACATGCATATCCAGAAAACAATATTCCATCATACCCATCAGATGGTGCTGTTATTGCAAGAGTGTCTAAAAAAATACTATCCGCTATGTTCCCTTTAGAAGTAGCTTATTTACAAGAACTAGAAGATGAACATTTGCAAAGCCTTTTACTTTCCGGCAGTTATGTAGAGAGTGATATTTCTGCGGGAACAACAATTGGTGACAAAATTTCTGAACTTGCATTGACCAGAGCTGCTACCGACGGCATGAAAAAAGCACAAACTACTAAGGCTGTTTCCGATTCCATAAAAGCGGCTGCATTTGAAAGATTTGGTTGGCAGTGGGAAAATCTAGAGATTCCTGTTCGCCCTGTTGGGTTAACTCCTCTTTTTGGAAAAGTAACGCCTTGGAATATTGAAAATATTGCAAGCGTAAGACCCGTTGCTCCGCCAAAATTTGATTCAGCTGAATTTTTGGAAGATGTGGCAATTTTAAAAAATCACGCCAATAATATGACTTCAGAAAAAAGAAGAATTTCTAATTTCTGGCAAGACGGCACTGGCACCTATACTCCACCCGGACATTGGAACAGATTTGCTAATGAATTTATTGTGGAATATCATATGAATCCACTGCGATCTGCAAGAACAATGGCATATTTAAACATGGCAATGATGGATGCAGGAATAAGCTGTTGGGATACCAAATACTATTATCATTATCCGAGACCTATACAAATGATTGAAGGTTTTAAAACCATCGCTGGAACTCCAAATTTTCCAAGCTACACCTCTGGTCATAGTGTCTTTTCTGCTACCGGGGCCGAAGTGCTTGCTTATATTTTCCCTGAAAAGGCCACTTTAGTACGTGGTTGGGCTGAAGAAGCAGCCATCTCTAGAGTTTATGGAGGACTTCATTGGACATTTGATGCAAAAATTGGAACAGAACAAGGTAAAAAAATTGCGCAATTGGCAATAGATAAAGCAAAATTAGATGGATCTGATTAAGCATTTCAAACAGTTTCGCCAACCATAAAGTTTGCTGTTGTGGCTTCAACAAGGGCACTTTCGTAAATAAGAATTTATTACTCCCAAAATAAACTAAGGAATAAGATTAATAACTTAATTTTATCCCATAATTTATCTGAATAAATTATTTAATTACATCGGCAACCGTAACAATTGTGATACAACAAACTTTACTCATTCTAAATGCCTTAGAGTTAAATTTGCCTTTGACCAATCCCGTATTAAAGTTTTTTATAATACTGTTAATCATACTATTTTCTCCTATTCTCCTGAACAAAATAAAAATTCCCCACTTGCTTGGGTTAATCATTGCTGGAGCCTTAATTGGTCCAAACGGACTAAATTTAATTGAGCGAGATAATGGAATCATTCTGTCAGGAACTGCAGGGTTATTGTATATAATGTTTCTCGCAGGTTTGGAGATAGATTTAGCAGACTTTAAAAAAAATGGTAAAAAAAGCCTTGTTTTTGGCTTGTATACGTTTCTTATTCCCATGTTTTTAGGCACTTTGGTGGGTCTTTATATTTTAAAAATTAGCATAGCCTCGTCGCTTCTTTTAGCAAGTATGTTTGCTTCCCATACCTTAATTGCCTATCCAATAATAAGCAAACTGGGCATTGCAAAAAATAGAGCTGTAAATATTACGGTTGGTGGCACTATGATCACTGACACGCTTGCCCTACTTGTGTTAGCAATAATTGTAGGTATGGCTAAAGGAAACGTAGATACGGCATTTTGGCTACAATTAGTATTCGGAATTATAATTTTTGGATTAATAGTAACTTTTCTTTTTCCAATTATAGCCAAGTGGTTTCTTAAGCGGTTTGATGATAATATTTCTCAGTACATTTTTGTATTAACAATGGTATTTCTAGGTGCTGTACTCGCTGAAATGGCAAGTATCGAACCTATTATTGGAGCTTTTCTTGCGGGTTTATCATTAAATCCTCTAATTCCCCATACCTCACCTTTAATGAATAGGATTGGGTTTGTTGGAAATGCCATTTTCATTCCATTTTTTTTATTAGGGGTTGGTATGTTAATCGACTTTCATATTTTTATTACAGATTCTAAAACAATCATAGTTGCACTAGTAATGATTGTAACGGCAACGCTTTCAAAATTTTTAGCTGCGTGGTTAACTCAGAAAACCTACAATTTTTCAGCAGATGAAAGAAGATTAATTTTTGGGTTAAGCAATGCGCAAGCTGCAGCAACACTTGCCGCTGTATTGGTGGGCTACAACACTGTTTTAGCTACCACAACTTCTGGAGAACCTATTCGCCTTTTTGATGAAACTATTCTTAACGGCACTATTTTAATGATACTTGTAACTTGTACTATCGCTTCTTTTGTTGCACAAAAGGGTGCCAAGAATTTGGTGCTATCCCAAACTACCCATATGGATTTGGGACACGAAGAAAATCAAGAAAAGATATTAATTCCAATTAGCAATATTGAAAATACAGAAGAGCTTATTACGCTTGCATTGGCAGTAAAATCTAAAAGAAACAAAGAGGGATTATTTGCCATGAATATTGTTGACAATAATACGAATGACGGAAGTGCAGATAAGTTGGCAAGAAAAATTCTTGATAAAGCCGAAATTATTGCATCGGCGACCGACACTAATTTAAAAACAATATTGCGTTATGATCTGAGTATCATTAATGGTATAAATAGTATTGTACGGGAAAATAATATCACAGATCTTATTTTAGGCTTACACGCTAAAAAACGATTAAGCGATTCTTTCTTAGGGGATTTAACAGAAGGAATTTTATCAAAATGTAATACCACAACACTAATTTACAAATCTACCCAACCCCTATCTACTATTAAAAGGCATGTTATTTTTATACCTGCCAATGCTGAAAAAGAACTAGGATTTGCATTCTGGCTAATTAAAATCTGGAATATTGCTCAAAATACCGGTACCAATCTAAAATTTTATGCTGCAAAGGCGACCTTAGAGTATATAAAAGAGATACATGGCAAATATCCCGTGGAGTGCGAATTTATTTCTTTTAATGATTGGGAAAATCTTTTGAGTCTTACAAAAGACATTAGCAAGTCTGATAATTTAATTTTTGTGCTTAGCAGAAAAGAAGGCCCTTCTTACCTAAGTAGCATGCTAAATATTCCTGAATATCTAAATTCCAACTTTCAAAACCATTCGTTTATTTTAATTTATCCAATGCAGGAAGGGGTATCGGACACCTCAAAAATAAACTTGATGAACCCAAGCTTTATTGAACCTATTGAGAAACTTGATCTTATTGGAAAAAACATTGCGAAAGTATTCAAAAATAGATAAAATATTCATCTCGATATTTTAGCTATATATCTTACAATTGCATAGCATAAAGCATACATCAAAAGCACTAATAAGGTATCCATAATTATCATTTTTATGTGTTATTCACTTACATACAAAAATTAAGAAAAATGTTACCTACTTTTACCTCGTATAATCAAAGTTTGAACCATAATGCAAATTGCTTTAAAAAAAATCATATTTATAAAAATAACTTTAGCATAAATTAAATCTAATGAAAGAACAGAATTTTAAAAATCACGGAAGGTTAGTAGTAGGGTTTCACGGTGTACTCTTTTTAGCGCTTTTGGCATTGTTAATTGGCGCAGTTTATCATCTTTTTAGAACCACATCAGAAAACCTATATCTGGCATCCTTAGTTGTGTTAATAGCAATAATCTTGATTATAATGGCATGGTACATTAGAATGTTTCCTTTAAAGGCCCAAGACAGAGCTATAAGAGCGGAAGAAAATTTAAGATACTATGTAATGACAGGAAAATTATTGCCTAAAGAATTGAGAATGTCTCAAATTATAGCATTACGTTTTGCAAGTGATGAAGAGTTTTTACCATTGTTAGATAAAGCATTGAAAGAAAAACTATCTGCTAAAGAAATAAAAATGGCAATTAAAAATTGGAAGGCAGATTTTAATAGAGTATAATTACTTACTACTACAATAAAAGCACAAAAGCCCTCAACTTTCGTTGAAGGCTTTTTATCGCTCTGCTCCCCCTCTTGGGCTTACCTCGACTACGCTCGGCACAGGCTTCTCGCCCACAAACATATAGCAACAAAAAAACCGCTCAATTTCTTGAACGGTTTTCTGTTTAAAAGCTCCCCCTCTTGGGCTCGAACCAAGGACCCTCTGATTAACAGTCAGATGCTCTAACCAGCTGAGCTAAGGAGGAGTGTACTTTATCGCGTTAGCGGCTGCAAATATAATTGTTTTTTCAAATTAGCCAAACAAAAAAATATGGAAATTTAAAAAAATTTTAATCTGCCTATTTATTTAAGATTTTTTCTTGGATAACAACCCAGATATCATGTCCAAAAATAACCGCCATTAAACTCATAATAATTACAAATCCAATAATTTGTCCACGTTCTAAAACTTTCTCACTTGGCGCTCTACCAGAAATCATTTCATACAGTAAAAACATAACGTGACCACCATCTAATGCCGGGATAGGTAACAAGTTTACAAAAGCCAACCAAACAGAAAACATGGCTAAAAAGTTCCAGAAGAACATCCAATCAAAGGATTTAGGCATCATATCTACAATACCTATAGGTCCTCTTACCGATTTATAAGCTTCAGTTTTTGGTTTTAAAATAATTTTGAATTGTTTTATTTGTTTGGTCAATACATGTATTGTTTCTTCAAAACCCGCAGGTATCGCTGCCAAAAAGCTATAATGGTCTGTAACACTTATATCTTCAATCATAGGGCCAACTCCAATAGTAGCATCATTACCTACGGTCATATCTAATGTTTTAGAAGCTCCATCTCTAAAAACGGTAATCGATATTGGTTGTCCTTTTTTTGAAATAATTTCATCAACAAATTCATCCCAGTAAACAAGGCTTTCTCCATTTACTGCTTTTATTTGATCGCCAGGCATTAACCCTGCTTTAATTGCTGGTTTATTAGGCAAAAGTGTATCTATAATAGCTTTGTAACGGTACGATAAAAATCGTTTTCCTTTAGCTCCAAGCACATCTCTTATACCTTCATCTGGAATAGGAAAAGTAACTTTTTCGCCATTTCTATCTACGGTAATGTTATCCCCCAAAAGAATATCTAACATGGCATCATCAAACTTTTTAGTTTTTATGCCATCGATAGCTAAAATTTTATCACCAGTTTTTAAACCTATACGCTCGCCAATAGAATCTACTTGTATTCCATATTTTATATGATCTGCAGGAATATAGTTATCCCCGACGGTATAAAACAATCCTGAATAAATAATCCACGCCAAGAAAAAATTAACGGTAACACCACCTAACATAATAATTAGTCGTTGCCAAGCTGGTTTGGATCGAAACTCCCATGGTTGTGGTTCTTGTTTCATTTGCTCGGTATCCATGCTTTCATCAATCATACCGGCAATCTTAACATACCCACCAAGTGGTAACCAGCCTACACCATATTCTGTGTCTCCAATTTTTTTCTTAAAGAGTGAAAACTTAACATCAAAAAATAAGTAGAATTTTTCCACCTTAGTTTTGAAATATTTTGCTGGTATAAAATGACCTAATTCATGAAGAATTACTAGGATAGATATAATTAAAATAAAGGTCAGTAGCTTTGTGAAATAATCCATTAAATAATTTAGTATTAGCTTTTAAAGCGCCAAAAGTAAGCTTTTACAAGGTGTAAAAAAAGTAAAGTGTAACTCACCATAAATTTTTAAGAAATAATTAGCAGCTACACCCCTTAATCATTTGAATGATAGCTCCAAGCTTAGTACCTTTGCAATAAAAATATGCGCTCTTTTTTTGCCAAATATAAATTTTTTGGATTGGTACTTTTAGGATTATCCATTGTGATAATGTATTTATTTTATAATGCCTTAAAGCCTAAAAAACTGCTTCCAATTTTACAGCCTGTTAATTTTAACCCAGAGCTAGTAGATTCCACTCTTTTACATGTTAAAAAATACCATACCATAGCTGATTTTTCATTAATTAATCAGAATGGCAAAACAATTACGAATGCTGATTACCAAGATAAAATCTATATTGCTGATTTCTTTTTTACAACCTGTCCAACCATTTGCCCTATAATGACGGATAACATGGGACTTATTCAAAAAGAAATAATAAATGATGACGATGTAATGCTCCTATCGCATTCGGTAACACCGCAAATAGATTCTGTTGCTCAATTAAAAAAATATGCCTTGGAAAAAGGAGTCGTAGATAGTAAATGGAATTTAGTTACTGGCGATAAAAAAGAAATATATGATTTAGCCCGCAAATCGTATATGGCAGTAAAAACTGATGGCGATGGTGGCCCTTACGATATGATCCATACGGAAAATTTTATTTTGGTAGACAAACAACGTAGAATTCGAGGTACTTATGACGGAACCAATCCGGAAGAAATTAAAAAACTGCTTGAAGACTTAAAGATTTTAAAAGCATCATATATTAAATAATTTTTAAAATTTAATTTGATGAATACCTCGCCTGTTTGTTCTTTTTCTTTTACTTTTGCTCTTACTTAAAATCAATCTAAATAAAAATTGATAAAAACGGTTGCAGAATTAAAGCGTGGAGAAAAGGGAATTATCAAAGAATTTGCTGATGATATTCTACCTATAAAGCTACTAGAACTTGGTTGCTTGCCTGGTAATGAGATTGAGTTAGTGCAAATTGCACCCTTAAAAGATCCTATTTATATTAATGTAAATGGCTCTCATATTGCTATTCGCCGATCAATGGCAAAATTGATTGAATTAGAAATAATCGAAGACGCGCATTTACTATGAGCAAGCAAATTAACGTAGCACTTATAGGAAACCCCAATACGGGAAAGACTTCTGTTTTTAACCAACTTACAGGTCTGAATCAAAAAGTTGGAAATTACCCAGGCATTACTGTTGAAAAAAAAGAAGGTATCTGCAAGCTCCCACGTGGTGTAAAAGCGCATATTATAGATTTACCTGGGACTTACAGTCTTAACACCACCTCACTAGATGAAAGTGTTGCGGTAGAGTTGCTTTTAAATAAAAACGATAAGGATTACCCAGATGTTGCCGTTGTAATTGCTGATGTTGAAAACCTTAAACGTAATCTTTTACTTTTTACCCAAATTAAAGACCTTAGAATACCCACAATCTTGGTCATAAATATGGCAGATAGAATGTCTCGGAAAGGTATTTCTATAGATATTGAGCTACTAGAAGAAAAGCTAAATACCAAGATAGCACTAGTTAGTACTAGAAAAAATGTAGGTATTGACCATCTAAAAGAACTTATTTCTGATTACAAAAGTCTTTCTATTAGCCCTAATATAGATACGACCGTTATTGCCCCTGAATATTTTGAACGTTTAAAAACCACGTTCCCCAAAGAAGATCTTTATAAACTGTGGTTGGTTATTACACAAGATGTAAACTTTATGCCGATTGAAAAGAATCTTTTTCAAAACGCGACCTCTTTTGCTACAAAGTCCAAACCAGAGTTAAAACGCCTACAACAAAAAGAAACCATTTTAAGGTATCAATTTATTAATGGCATTTTAAAGCAAGCCCATAAAATAGATCTTAATGCTGCAAAAGGACTTAGAGCTACATTGGATAAAATATTAACACATAAAGTTTTTGGGTATCTTATTTTCTTTTTAATACTGCTTACAATTTTTCAAGCTATTTATGTTTGGAGTGAATATCCTATGGATATGATCGAGAGCTTTTTTGCCAATGCAAGCGAGCTAGTTAAAAACACTTTACCACCCGGTGTTTTCACCAATTTAATAGCTGAAGGAATTCTTGCTGGCATTGGAGGTATTGTTATATTTATTCCGCAAATTGCTTTCTTATTTCTATTTATTGCCTTGTTAGAAGAAACTGGCTATATGAGCCGTGTGGTTTTTTTAATGGATCGCATTATGCGTCAATTTGGTTTAAGTGGCAAAAGTATTGTTCCCTTAATTTCAGGAACCGCATGTGCAATTCCAGCAATTATGGCGACCAGAACTATAGAAAACTGGAAAGAAAGATTAATAACCATATTAGTAACGCCTTTTACTACTTGCTCCGCTCGTTTACCCGTTTATTTAATTATCATTGGTCTTGTTATTCCAGAAGGTCGTTTTATTGGTCTTAGCTATCAAGCATTAACTTTAATGTTACTGTATCTTATTGGGTTCTTTACAGCAATTTTTTCCGCAATGATTTTAAATAAGATTCTTAAAATCAAAAGCAAAACATTTTTTGTGGTAGAAATGCCTAACTATAAGCTTCCTTTAGTAAAAAATGTAGCCTATACCGTACTTGAAAAAACCAAAAGTTTTGTGTTTGGAGCCGGTAAAATAATCTTAGCCATTTCAATAATTTTATGGTTTTTAGGCTCTAATGGTATTTCTGATGATTTTAAAAATGCTGAACAAATTGTAGAAAACAGAATTACAAATCAAGGCTTAACGAAGTTCAATTCCGATGCTTTGGAAATAGATATGGCAAACTATGAACTTGCTTTAAAAGATAGTGTTGCAAATAAAACCAATACAATATCTAACTTGGCAATACAAGACTCTGTTGCTAAAAAATACACCGAATTATTCGAACGTGCAAAAAGGCAGGAAATAGCAAGTTATAAATTAGAAAACTCCTATATGGGTTATATGGGAAAGGCAATAACTCCAATTGTTGAGCCCTTAGGCTATGATTGGAAAATAGGCATAGCGGTATTAACATCTTTTGCTGCGAGAGAAGTATTTGTAGGCACATTGGCTACCATTTATAGTGTAGGTAGTGATGAAGAAGATACGATAACTAATAGAATGGCAGCCGAGGTTAACCCAAAAACTCAGAAACCTTTATTTAATTTGGCCTCAGGAATTTCATTGTTATTATTTTATGCTTTTGCTATGCAATGTGCCAGTACTTTAGCCATTGTAAAAAGAGAGACAAATTCTTGGAAATGGCCTTTAGGTCAACTAGTTTTTATGAGTGTTTTTGCGTATATTATAGCTTTTATCGCTTATCAAATTTTAAAGTAAAATGGATACACTACAAAACATATTGCTCTTTATCACTTTAGGCATTGCTGTAGGATATATAGTTAAAAAATTCTTCTTGCCAAAAAAATTCAGCGTTACCAAAAAACAAAAAAGTTGTGGTTCTAGTGATTGCGGGTGCCATTAAAGTCAATACCCTTTTATTTAAATAAAATTAACTTTTAGGCAACCTTTTACTTCTCAAATACGTCTTATTCTACAAACAAGACAATGTTACTATTTTTTCTGTTTTGCATAATCAAACAGTTAAATAAGTATTAAATACATCATAACAAAAACTAAAACACACCCTTTTTGTTCTTTGCACATTCTTTTTTTGCTAAGAACAATCAACAAATCTATTTGTATGAATACTAAAACTACTTTCTTTTTTCTTTTAGCATCTATTTTAAATTTTACAAATCAATACGGGCAAACGGTAAGTGCAAGAATTCTAGATTCCATTTCCAAAGAGCCTGTGCCTTTTGCAACCATACAATTTGCAGAAAATAGTGGCGTAATTTCGAATAGTGAAGGGATGTTTAGTGTTATACTAAACGCTCCGAAAGTAGCTACCGATTCATTGATTATTTCATGTATGGGATACAAAACTTATAAAACACTACTTAAACAATTTAAGGATAGCGTAGTGCATTTGTCCCCTCAAAACATAACACTTAAAAACGTTGTTGTAACCAATAAAAATTATAGCGCTGAAGAATTAATAGATTTGGTTAAAGATAATATGGATAAAAATTACAACACCTCTTTAACCCAAAAACGATTGTTTTTTCGAGATCATTATCATCAATACATCAATAGAACCAATTACTCCGATTTTGAATCTACTATTGAAGCCTTTGATAAGAAATTTGTAGATAACTTACTAAATTCCGTACCTAAGAGCAGTGATTATTATACAGAAACACTTGCTGATTTATATGGAGATTTCACCAAAGACAAGCAAAAGATTTCGGTGATAAAAGCATCAAAAATGTATGATAAAAACAAAGAGCTCGATTTTGAAATATTGGAAAAGAAATTAGAAAAAATTCTGCATGATAATGTAAAACCAGACTCATACCTAAAAGTTAAATCTGGTATTTTCGGAACTAAAATAGACAATGATGAACTTTTTGGAAACCAAATAGATTCTACTGATGTTGATGCGTTGAACAAAAAATTGGAGGAAGAGAAAAAAAGAAAAGAGAATGAAAAATTATACTTTGCCAATGGCAGAAAAAGAAGAATTTCAAATTTACTTGAAGATCTTTTTTTCATGGATGACTCCAACCTAAATTTTATTTCTAAATCTAGAAAATACGATTTCGCAATACAAGAATTAACTTATTTGGGTAATGATGTGGTCTACGTAGTAAATTTTAAACCAGACGGAGGCGCCGATTACAAAGGAACCCTTTACATTAATGCCGATGATTTTGCCATAATGCGTGTAGACTATGAAAATGTAAAATCTTTAAAAACCTTTAAATTATTAGGTGTTTTCATGAACGAATATTTAGATAAAGGAAAAATGATTTTCTATAAAGATGCCAAAGGTAAGTACAACTTAAGGTATCTTGAAAAAGAGCATGGTGGTATGGCAGGAGCAAAAAGACCTTTAAAAATTATAGAGTTTAATAAAGTGGTAAAAGGTAAAAACAGACAGAATGAGTTATCATTAAAATTTGATGCTGCTGCCACAAATATTAATAAATATGAAATTGTAATCTACGATACTCAAGATATCGACAATTCAAAGTTTGATGGTTTAAAAGAAGACAATACCATTATACCAACGTATTTAGCTAATTACGATCCTGAATTTTGGAAAGGACACACCATAATTGAACCCAACAAAGCTATTAAAGCCTTTACTGCTACAGAGGAAATAACAGAGTAAATTAGGTAAGTAAATGTTAATAAAACTATAAAATAGAGCCCTTAGTGTAACGATTCTTTTTGCCAATAGTCTTTCAAACATAACCAACAGTATGAAAGCACTACTAATTGCAATTAGTTTAGTTTTATACCATCAAACTATATTCGCGCAGGATTCTACAGCAGTAGTTCCACAAAGAACCTATACAACACAACCATTGTTAAATAATCCACCACCAATTATTGATGGCCTTATTGATGATGTTTCATGGGAGCTTGTAGAATGGGAAAGTGATTTTATTGAATCACGACCAGATGAAAATACGCCACCAAATCATCAAACAAAATTTAAAATTTTATACGACGAAAATTACATTTACGTAAGCTTTCGTTGTTTTGATAGCGAACCAGATAAAATTGTAAAGCGTTTATCTCGTCGAGATGGTTTTGAAGGGGATTGGGTAGCCGTATTTTTTGATAGTTATTATGACAAGCGAACAACTTTTAATTTTATAGTTACGGCAGCAGGTGTAAAAGGTGACGAATTTTCGTCTAACAATGGCAATAATTCAGACGAAAGCTGGAATCCTATATGGTATACCAAAACAAATATTGACGATGAAGGCTGGACTGCCGAAATGAAAATTCCATTGAGTCAATTAAAATTCGGCAAATCTGATGAACAAACATGGGGTTTGCAGGTAATGCGAAAACTGTTCCGCGAAGAAGAAAGATCTGTTTGGCAACGCATACCTCGCGATACGCCGGGTTGGGCGAGCGAATTTGGTTTATTAAAAGGTTTATTACATATAAAACCACAAAAACAGCTGGAAATTCAGCCTTACGGCATCTCCAAATTAGAAACCTACGAGGCAGAACCAGGCAATCCTTTTAAAGATGGTAATGACAGTAAGTTTACTGTTGGTTTAGATGCTAAAATTGGTATCACGAATGATTTAACCTTAGACCTTACTATTAATCCCGATTTTGGTCAAGTTGAAGCGGACCCCTCTGCCATTGCTCTCGATGGTTTTCAAATTTTCTTTCAAGAACAACGCCCATTTTTCGTAGAAAACAAAAATATATTTGATTATCGAGTTTCCAATTCGGAAGCTGGTAACACTTTTGGTTCTGATAATGTGTTTTATTCAAGGCGAATAGGAAGAAGCCCGCAGGGTTATCCAAACTCTAATACAGGAGAATTTGTAGATCAACCTGAAAATACAGAAATTTTAGGAGCAGCTAAATTCAGCGGTAAAACTAAAGACGGATGGTCTATAGGGATATTAGAAAGTGTTACCGCCAAAAAATACGCGACTATAGACAATAATGGGCAGCGCAGAAAAGAGGTTGTTGAGCCTTTAACCAATTATTTTGTTGGTAGATTACAAAAAGATTTTAATGATCGTAACACCTTTATAGGCGGCGTTTTTACAGCCACCAATAGAAATGATCTCACGCCTAATTTAAACTTCTTACATGAGTCTGCCTATACAGGCGGTTTAGATGTAAGGCATCAATGGAATGACCGAGATTGGTATGCAGCTGGGAATATTATTTTTAGTAGGGTTAATGGAAGCACAACAGCTATTTTAAATACTCAAGAATCTATAACTCATTTATTTCAACGTGTAGGTGCCGATTATTTAGATTTAGACCCAAATAAAACATCATTAACTGGTACTGGCGGTAATATTCAAATAGGAAAAGTAGGTAATGGCCATTGGAAATTTGAAACAGGAGGCACTTGGCGTTCTCCTGAGTTGGAGTTAAATGATCTCGGTTTTCAAAGACAAGCAGATGATATTCGGCATTATACATGGGTGGGCTATCAAACCTTAAAGCCTGATAATACTTTTAGACAAGTAGGCATCAATTACAATCATTGGAGTGTATGGGATTTTGGCGGAAATCATAATAGTCTACGTTTTAATACCAATAGTTGGCAAAACTGGAAAAACAATTGGTTTAGTAATTTAGGCTTTAATTATGCCCCAAAACAATATTCCAATTTTGCGCTTCGTGGTGGACCAAGACTAAGACTTACCCCCGAAATAGGATTTTTTAATGGCGTTGAATCTGATGGAAGAAAAAAATTGCAGTATAGCATGTTCCATTCCGGTAGCAAAGGCACTGATAATTCTTATACTAACTACAACATTGAATTTGGCGTACGCTATCAACCTATAAACGCATTAAGTATATCGGCTTATCCAGGATATAGCACCAATAATGATCAGTTGCAATTTGTAGATAACCTAGATTTTAATGGTGCTACCAAATACATTAATGGTACCGTTGCGCAGGAAACCTTAAGCATGTCTTTTCGACTTAATTATACCATTAACCCTAATTTAACCATTCAGTATTGGGGGCAACCTTTTATTTCCAAAGGAGTTTACACTGATTTTAAACAAGTAGTAGACCCTCTTGCCAAAACATTTAATGCTAGAATTGATACCTATGCACCAAATCAAATATCCTTTGCAAATGACATTTATGCAGTAGATGAAGATCTTGATGGCACAACAGATTATAGCTTTAATAATCCAGATTTTTCATTTACCCAATTTAGATCTAACCTTGTTGTTAGATGGGAATACAAACCTGGTTCAGAAATATTTTTAGTTTGGTCGCAAGATTTATCTAGTAGTAGCAACCCATCAGAAGGTTTATTTAAAACATTAGAGAATAATTTATTAGGTGATATTAAGCCAAAAAATATTTTTTTACTTAAGGCCACCTACCGTTTTGTGCTATAAAATATTTTTTAAAAATGAGTACATCAAAAGACCCCAACCTATTACTAAAAGTAAGCCTCCAATAGGGGTTATTGGACCTACAATTTTACTTTTCTTATTTTTAGAAGCATTTAAACAAAGCCAGTAAATACTGAATGAAAACAATAAAGTTCCTATAATAAAACAATACGCAATATAGGTTTCGAGTGCCGTTGAAAAATTAAAATTATAGCCAATAACAATAAGAACAATGGCATGATACATCTGATATTTTACCCCTGTTTCAAAACTTTTTAATTGGTCTTCTGTAAACGTTTTTTTCAAAGCATGCGCTCCAAAGGCACCAAAAATAACAGCCAACATTCCGTAAAGTGCGCCAATAACTTGGGTTAAAAGAATCATCATTTTTTAATTTTATGTAAAGATAATATGTTTACTAAAAGAAGATACAAGGCGCTACTTTAGACTAACTGTGATCTCCTTATTGGTATTGATTTGAAAAGAACATTCTTGAAAACTTGGCGGCCCAAAAGTTTTCATTTTACCAATAGAAAAACCTACTGGTTCTTTTGGTATTCCTAGAAAATTGGTATCTAATACTCCATTGGCATTTTCATCATGAAACACAGCAAATGCATAAGTTCCGGAAGGTAAATCAGTAAATTCTACCATTGTCTCCTCCTTTACTGCTTGACCACTTTCAACTTTATATGCATGATTAAACGACAAAAAATCATTGGAAGAATTGTAAACAGCTATATTTATTTTACCTGTGGAATGGGCAACATTCTTCACCTTAACTTTAAGACTGTTTTGTGCCAAAAGTGTCATAGGCAAAAACACTAGGAGAAAAAGCATTCGCTTCATTATAAATGATTTTCAAATTTACATCATCAAACCTAAGCAATTTTCTTGCCATATTAGTTATCCCAACCCAACATCTAAGGTCATCATCACAATAAAGCCTCCAATAAAGCCCATTACCGCAATATCAGTATGTTTATCTTGCTGCGTTTCTGGAATTACTTCTTCGACCACAACAAAAATCATAGCGCCCGCTGCAAATGATAATGCGTAAGGTAAAATTGGTTGAAAAGACATAACGGCCCACGCCCCAATTACTGCCGCAATGGGTTCCACAAGTGCAGAAGCCTGACCATACATAAAACTTTTGGTTCTGCTTAATCCTTGTCTTCGCAAAGGCATGGCTACTGCAAAACCTTCAGGAAAATTTTGAAGCCCTATACCTAAAGCAAGAGCAACTGCACCTCCAATGCTAGCCCCTTCAAAACCCGCTGCAACACCACCAAATAAAACACCTACTGCCAATCCTTCTGGAATATTATGTAAGGTTATAGCCAGTGTTAAAAGTGTAGTTTTATGCCAAGGTGTTTTTATCCCTTCTTTTTCACTTTCTTTAAAATTGATATGCAAATGTGGTAATACCTTGTCCAAACCAAAAAGAAATAATGCCCCGAATAAAAAGCCAACTGCAGCTGGAATTACTTTTACAAAACCTTCTCCAGGACTCATCTCGATACCCGGAGCTAATAGACTCCAAAAACTGGCGGCCACCATTACTCCTCCGGTAAATCCAAGCATACCGTCTAAAACAGCTCTATTTAATGTTTTAAAGAAAAACACCAAACTTGCGCCTAACGCTGTAAGAGCCCAAGTAAACAATGTGGCATAAAAAGCGGCCAAAACCGGATCTATAGATTCAAAATACTGTATAATTTGTTCCATCATTAAAACTTAAATTTACTTATCCATATTCTTTTATTTTTGTTTTCTACTTTAGGTAGATTTTACATATAAATTAGAGGCAATCTGGTGTGAAATAAGAATAATCTTTTCATTGATTTTTATCTGAAGCGACCCATCAAAATCTTCTTTATCTAAAACGGTAATATAATCGCCCAAAGCAATTTCATGCTTATCTAAAAATTTTAAAAATGGTGCAGAAGAATCTTTTACACCTACGCAAATACCACTATTATTTATTGCCACTTCGTTCAATAACTTTTTTGTGGTGTTCGTAAACACTCCTGCTTTTGAAGGAATTGGATCTCCATGCGGATCAAATTTTGGATAACCTAAATGTTTATCTAAACTATCTGTAAGTTTTTCACTTTTTATATGCTCTAATTGCTCCGCAATTTCATGGACTTCATCCCACGAAAAATCTAACTTATCTACTAAAAAAACTTCCCACAATCTGTGTTTTCGAACAATAGTCAAGGCCTTTTGCGTACCTAAATCTGTTAAGCTCACACCTTGGTATTTTTTATAAGACACAAAACCCTTTTCGGACAGTTTACGAATCATATCGGTTACCGAAGATGGCTTGGTATCCATCTGTTCAGCAATCGCATTTGTAGCCACAGTAGAATTATTCAATACTCCTAAATGGTAAATTGCTTTGATATAATCTTCTTCGGAATGTGTCATGAATAAAAATTTAAACAAAAATACATTTTTATTACTAAAAACATATTTTTAGATTTGTCTAAATTTTATTTTAGACAAGTTAAATGAAAATCCTAAAAAAATTACTTGCTTTATTCTTATGCGGACTTTCATTTTTGGCTACTAGCCAAGAATACAAACTATCAGGAATGGTCTTGGATGATAATATTCCGGTGCCATTTGCCAATGTTCTAATATCAGGCACGACTAAAGGCACCGCCACAGATGAAAATGGGCGTTTTACAATTAATTTAAGCTCACCTGGCAAATACACTATTTTAGTTTCTGCGATTGGGTTCTACAAATCCACTAAAACAATTGAAATTACGCATACGAACACAAACTACATTACCATCAATTTAATTGAAGCTTCTGAACAACTAGAAGAAATGGTTGTTACGGGTACATTAAAAGCGGTAAGCCGATCCGAAAGTCCTGTTCCTGTAGAAGTTTACAGTCCCACTTTTTTAAAACAAAACCCAACGGCAAATATTTTTGAAGCCTTACAGAATGTAAATGGCGTTCGGCCACAAATAAATTGTAATGTTTGCAATACTGGTGATATACATATTAATGGTTTAGAAGGCCCATACACATTAGTTTTGATTGATGGAATGCCAATTGTTAGTGGTTTAAGTACCGTTTATGGTTTATCTGGTATTCCAAACTCACTAATAGAACAAATAGAAATTGTAAAAGGACCTGCTTCTAGCCTGTATGGTAGTGAAGCGGTTGGCGGACTAATTAACATTATCACTAAAAAAAATAATACTGCTCCCCATTTAGCAATAGACGGTTTTGCAACTAGTTGGGGGGAATACAATTTAGATTTGGCCACCAAAATAAATTTTGGTTCCAAAACTAATGTTTTACTTGGCATAAACTATTTTAACTTTAGCAATAGGATTGATAATAACAATGATAATTTTACAGATTTAACTTTACAAGATCGGATTTCTGTTTTTCAAAAATGGAATTTCCAAAGAACCAATGATCGAGAATTATCTATAGCCGGGCGCTTTTTCTATGAAGACCGTTGGGGTGGAGAATTACAATGGACTCCTGCTTTTAGGAGTGGAGATTCCATTTATGGGGAAAGCATCTACACTCGTAGATTTGAGTTGTTAGGAAAATACCAACTCCCCATAAAAGAAAAAATGATGCTGTCTTTCTCCTATACTGATCACGATCAGAATTCAGTGTATGGAAATAGTACCTACTTAGCTAAACAACGTATTGGTTTTTCTCAATTAACTTGGAACTTTGACGTAAAAGGTCATGATTTTTTAATAGGATCGGCGCTTAGATATAATTATTACGATGATAATACGCCTGCTACTACCTTTCAAAACCAAAATAACGCGGACGAAGTAGTAATTCCGAGTATTTTTCTTCAAGACGAAATAACATTCTCGGAAAAGCATTCCTTACTATTGGGCATGCGTTACGACTATGATAAACGACATGGAGCCATTTATACCCCAAGAACGGCCTATCGTTGGAAAATGACAGCTAATGATATTCTTCGCTTGAATGTTGGAACAGGTTTTCGGGTAGTAAATCTTTTTACTGAAGAACATGCCTCATTAACAGGTTCGCGTAATGTGATTATTGCTGAAGCCTTAAAACCAGAGCAATCTGTGAATGTAAATCTTAATTATTTAAAGAAAATTTATAGCAATAACGGTCTTTTTATTGGAATTGATTTTTCCGCATTTTACACCCATTTTAGTAATGCCATTATTCCGGATTATGACACCAATCCCAACCAAATAATTTATGATAATTTAAACGGCAAATCCATTGCAAAAGGGATTAGCACTAATTTAGATTTTGTATTTGCTAATGGTTTAAAAGCAACATTAGGAACCACGTTTCAGGATGTAAGTTCCACAGAAAATGGCATTACCAAAAAGCAAATTCTTACCGAAAAGTTTTCAGGCACTTGGAATATTTCATACCCTATTAAAACTTTAAACTTAGGTATTGATTATACAGGAAATTTTTATGGCCCAATGCGCCTTCCTCTTTTAGGTGAAAATGATCCCCGAAGAGCATATTCTCCAACATGGAGTATTCAAAATATTCAGTTTACTTATGACGGAATTAAAAATGTGGAATTATATGGTGGAGTAAAAAATTTATTAAACTGGACTCCAAATCGTGGTAACCCATTTATCATAGCACGTGCAAACGATCCTTTTGATAAAAATGTAACTTTTGATAACAATGGTAATGCACAAGTGACTCAAGATAATCCTTACGGACTTACATTTGACCCTACTTATGTTTATGCTCCAAATCAAGGCATTAGAGGTTTTTTAGGAGTACGGTATCGTTTAGACTAAAAATTGATTCGCCAATGCCTTTGTATGCTTAATAGGGATAGTATAAATTGGTATCTTTGAAAAATTAGATGCTGAAAATATTCATTTACAAACTTGTCAGTTGTCAATATTGTGCGATTTAACTAACATCTAAACCTAATTAAAATTAAATAGTACTAAATGAAACCTACTTTTTACTTAATTCTATTTCTAACTTTTATTAATCTTCAATCGCAATCTTCAAGCAATGAAATAGTTAGTCTTGCCCCAAATGAAGAAAAAGAAATATTAATCCCCGCTTATGGTGAAGATTCAATCTTTTTGAAAGTTGAAGTTTATAAAACGAAAAGAGCCAAAAACAATTCCTTTTTTTTATACGAATACCCAAACAAACTCCTGCTAAAAACAGAAAGCGCCAAAGATCTAGATAAGAATATAGTTACTGCAAATGATGGTATTTACAAATTACTTTTAAAAAATGAAAACTCTAAGAGTGTTGATTATAAAGTAATCTACGATGTAAAGTCTACACGCAAGAAAAAACCACAAATAGGTTACAAAGTTCAAAAAGATACTACTTATGGATTTGAAACAGAGCAGTTGGTCGATAAAATTAAGCTTGAAACCACTACCATTCAAAATGAAAAATTTTATTTAAACAGCACCTCCAATGCGTTTTTAAAAGGTGGAAAAAATAGAATTATCATCCCTGTAAATTTACCGGAAAATACGAAAGAATGGTATTACGTTTTTAGTGCAGCAAGAGAGGAAAATGATATTAAAAACACCCTTTCTTCATTTAATCTTGCATCACAACTTACCAAGTTTATAAAAGATGATGCTTCCATACAAAATGCGGTAAGCAATTTAAGTCCTCCGCCAGGAGCCAATATTTGCGATATTTATATGATAAATGATGAAGCTAACGCTGAATTATTTAAAGTAAAAGAAGATTACAAATCTAGTTTAGACGGTTCGCGAGAAAATTTTAAATCTGGTATTGTTAAGGTTACTGGAGCCAACAAAAGTTACTTAGGTATTAGAAACCCTGATAATTTATATGGTATCCATATAGCGATGGAGATTATTGCTATTGTTGAAAAGACAGAGCAGGTTAAAGAAAAAGTGAACATACCCATAATTACTAGCTATCAAGTTCCTTACTTTATAGAATAATGACAAACTTTGATTACATTATTATTGGAGCAGGCGCTGCAGGTTTAATGCTTGCAGATGCTTTTGGCAAGGATGACTATTTTAAAGATAAATCGATACTGCTATTAGATAAAGATGCCAAAAACAGTAATAATAGAACATGGTGTTTTTGGGAAAAAAAAGCTGGGCATTTTGATGAAATACTGCACAAAGAATGGACACAAATTAGTTTCGCCGGCAAACAAATAAACAAAACTTATCCTATAGCTCCCTACTCTTATAAAATGATTCGTGGTATAGATTTCTATACTACATTTTTAAAGCGCATTGCTCAGTATGAAAACATTACATTTTTGCAAGATGAAGTAATAAATTTAGAATATTCTAGCAACGAAGTTATCATTACAACTCATTTACAAAGCTATAAAGCAAAAACAGTTTTCAATAGCATTTATAACCCTAATGAGCCCCTAAAACAAATAAAATACCCTGTTTTACAGCAACATTTTATTGGTTGGTTTATTCAAACCGAACAAGCTGTTTTTGATGATACAACAGCAACTTTTATGGATTTTTCCATCCCTCAAAAAGGAAATACCCGGTTTATGTACGTACTCCCAACTTCTAAAAAAGAAGCCTTAATCGAGTATACCCTATTTTCAGAAAAACTACTAGAGAAGCAAGAATATGA
The DNA here is from genome assembly GCF_900176415.1 of Cellulophaga tyrosinoxydans. Lineage (GTDB taxonomy): Bacteria > Bacteroidota > Bacteroidia > Flavobacteriales > Flavobacteriaceae > Cellulophaga > Cellulophaga tyrosinoxydans. The sequence continues at coordinate 645,339 of NZ_FWXO01000001.1, forward strand.
AACAGCTATAAAAAGTTACATCACAAATAATTTAGGAATTGAAAACTATAAAATTATAGAAAAAGAACATGGCAGTATTCCCATGACGAGCTATAATTTTGCTGATAAAAACAGGAATGCTTTAGTTTATATTGGCACTGCTGGAGGTTGGACAAAAGCAAGCACCGGATATACATTTAATAAAACAAGCAAAAAAGTAAACGTGCTAATTGAGCATATAAAACAGGGAAAACAACTTAGTTCTTTTAGCAAAAGGGATAAATTTTGGTTTTATGATCTGCTGTTGTTAGATATTCTATATAAAAATAACGAAAAAGGACAATCCATTTTCGAAGCACTTTTTAAAAATAGAAAACCACAACTTATCTTTAAATTTCTAGATGAAGAAACTAGTCTTTGGGAAGATGTAAAATTTATTAGCGCATTGTCTCCAATGCCATTTATTAATGCTTTAGTTAGAAGAATTTTCTAATGTAGATAAGCTTAGGCTTTACTATACTTCTCTTTGCATTAAACTTTCGCCAAATTTTTTAAGCAAACCCTTTTTATCGTCGGAGATGGTTAATTTTTCTAAAGTGATAAATGCTTTTTGCGTGTATAAGGCAATTTCCTCTTTAGTTCTTTGAGCGGCTCCACTTTCGACAAAAACATTTTTTACTGTGATAATTTTGTCACTTGTATCTTTTGGTTGTATAGAAAAAAGATGTTCTAATTCTTTCACTTGATCTTGGTTAGCAAATTCCAAGGCTTTTAAGTAAAGAAATGTCTTCTTATTTTCAATTATATCTCCTCCTACTTGTTTTCCAAAGGTTTTTGGATCTCCAAAAGCATCTAAATAATCATCTTGTAATTGAAACGCAATCCCTAAATTTTTACCAAATTCGTAAATATTATTTTGTTCTTCTTGAGATACGTTGGCGATTATAGCACCCATTTTCATAGCTGCACCTACTAAAACGGCAGTTTTGTATTCGATCATTTTTAGATATTCCGGAATCGTAACATCATCACGTGTTTCAAAATCCACATCGTATTGTTGACCTTCGCAAACCTCTATTGCTGTTTTGCTAAATAATTGTGCCAATTTTCTAAAAACATCGCCTTCGTAATTTTCAAATAATTGGTAGGCATTAATCAACATAGCATCGCCAGATAAAATACCTGTATTTATATCCCATTTTTCGTGTACGGTTGTTTTTCCTCTACGTAATGGAGCATCATCCATAATATCATCATGTACCAAAGAAAAATTATGAAAAACCTCAACAGCCAGTGCTGCATCTAGTGCCTTTTTATAATTGCAATCAAAAATATCAGCGGTCATTAAAGTTAATACAGGTCGTAAACGTTTACCTCCTAAAGAAAGAATGTAGGCAATTGGCTCATACAAATTTATGGGCTCCTTAACACTTATTTTCTCTTCTAAATAGGTTACAAATTCTTTACTATACTGTTCAATTGATTGCATTCAGCCATTTTTTTTCAAAAATACATTAATCCCATTAATATTTCTACTTAGAAAATGGATTGAAAAAAGCATTCAAATGTTAAATAATTGTAAATACTTAGGAAACTTTTTTTGTTTTCATAGTTTCCGTCTTACATTTGCGCCTCAATATGAGAGAAAAAATTATACATAAAGCCGCTGAACTCTTTTTAACCTTAGGTTTTAAAAGCGTTACTATGGATGATATCTCTAATGATTTAGGGATATCAAAAAAAACGATATATGTGCATTTTGAAAACAAAACTAAGCTCGTAGAGGCAGTTACGTTTAGCATTTTCGATACTGTTTGTGAGGGGATTGATTGTATATGTAATGCATCAATAAACCCGATTGAAGAATTGTACGAGATAAAAATGTACGTGATGAATTATTTAAAAAATGAAAAAACATCGCCGCAATTCCAACTTAAAAAATACTATCCTCAAATATACCAACGTCTGCATATAAAACAATTTGAAAAAATGCATGTATCTGTAAAGGATAGCATTCAAAAAGGTGTTGATACAAATCTATTTAGATCAAATATCGATGTGGATTTTATTTCGAGAATGTATTTTAACGGTATGTCAGGAATAAAAGATGAAAATATTTTTCCAAAAGAATTATTCACAATGGATTATCTAATGGAGAGCTATTTAGAATACCATTTAAGAGCAATATGTACTGAAAAGGGATTACAAATATTAAATAAATTTATAAAACTAAACCAATCTTAATATGAAATATAAACTAATACTAATCTTTAGTTTTTTTAGTATACTACAAGGATTTTCGCAAGAACAGTCCAATAGTTATACGCTTGAAGAAGCTATTAATTTTGCACTTGAAAACAATTACAGTGCAATAAATGCAAGTAGAGATCTACAAGACGCTCAAAAACAAAAATGGGAAACAATAGCTGCCGGATTACCACAAATTAATGGATCTGTAGGTTATCAAAACCAGTTAAAACAACCGGTTTCGTTATTACCAGGAGAATTAGCTGGTGGAGAACCAGGCACTTTTATTCCAATTGTTTTTGGTCAACCACAAAGCATGACTGCAACAGCCACATTAACGCAGCAAATTTTTGATGGTTCGTATATAGTAGGTGTTCAAGCCACAAAAACTTTTATTGATTACAGCAAAAACAATAAAGAAAAAACTGCGCTAGACGTAAAAAAAGCCGTTGTACAAGCATACGGAAATGTACTTTTAGCAGAGGAAAGCGTTAAAATATTGGAAAAAAACGCAGCCACTTTAGAGAAAAATCTTTTTGAAACTAAAACAACTTTTGAAAATGGATTAACAGATGAAGAAAGTGTTGAGCAATTGCAGATAACTTTATCTACCATCAAAAATCAATTAAAAAATGCTACTCGGTTAAAAGATATCACCCTACAAATGTTAAACATTACTTTGGGTATTGCTACGGATTCTCCAACAATATTAACCGATAACCTAGACGATTTAGCACAACGCGAAACTAGTTTGGCCTTTGTAGAATCAGAATTCAACATTACTAATAATGTTGATTATAAAATGGCTGTTAATTTAAACGAACAACGCGCCTTAGAACTAAAACTAGCAAAAAGTAGAGCATTGCCTTCACTTAATGCTTTTGTAAATTATGGTAGTTCTGCTTTTAGTGATTCTTTTAGTTTCTTTAAAAGTGACCAACAATGGTTCGATTCTTCTGTTTTAGGCCTGGATTTAAACATTCCTATTTTTAGTTCTCTAAAAAGAAGTGCTAGTACACAACGTGCAAAAATTGCTTTAGAAAAAGCTAAAACACAATTAAATGAAGCAGAGCAACAAATTAAGTTGCAATTGAAAAAAGCACAAAGCGACTATATGCTAGCTATTGAACAATATGCCACAAACAAAGAAAATCTAAAGCTTGCAGAACGTATCGAGAAAAAAAATCAGACTAAATATACCGAAGGTATTGCCAGTAGCTTTGAGTTAAGACAAGCTCAATTGCAGTTATATGATGCTCAAAACACCTATCTACAAGCTATGGTAGATGTAATTAACACAAAAACAGAACTTGAAATAGTACTTAACAACTAATTAGTTAATTAACAATTATAACAATCAACTACAAAATATATACAATGAAAAATCTTTTAATACTATCCACATTCGCTTTGCTATTGATATCGTGTGGAGGCGACAAAAAACAAACAGTAGAAGAGGTTATTGCAACGGCAAACCTAGAAAATATTAAAACTAAAAGAGAAAACCTTGTTGCAGAACAACAAACGCTTCATGACCAAATTAAGCTTTTAGACGAAGCATTATCGCAATATGATACCGTTAAGAAAGTTCCATTAATTACTACAATTACTGCTAAAAATGAAGTTTTTAATCATTTTCTTGAACTACAAGGAAATGTTACTACCAAAAACCTTTTAGTAATTACTCCAGAGTATAATGGCATTTTAACCAATGTATATGTAAAAGAAGGTCAAAAAGTTAGCAAAGGCCAAATTTTAGGTAGAATTGATGATGGTGGTCTAGGTCAACAAGTTGCTCAACTACAAATACAAGCGGAGTTAGCGAAAACAACCTTCGAACGTCAAAAACGTTTGTGGGAACAACAAATTGGTAGCGAAATCCAGTATTTACAAGCAAAATCTAACTACGAAGCACAATCTAGAGCCGTTTCACAATTACAACAACAAATTGCAAAAACAGTAATTAGAGCTCCATTTTCGGGTACTATTGACGATGTGATTACCGAACAAGGTAGTGTTGTTGCCGCTGGTCAAACGCAACTAATGCGCATTGTAAACTTAGACAACATGTATATAGAAACCGATGTTCCAGAAGGTTACATTGCCAATGTATCAAAAGGTAAAAGTGTAGCTATCGAATTTCCAATTTTAGGAAAAACAATTGAAAGCAAAATACGTCAGGCAGGAGATTTTATCAATCCTGCTAACAGAACATTTAAGGTAGAAGTGGGCATCCCTTCTAAAGAATCTGGCATTAAACCAAACTTAACCGCTCGATTAAAAATTAATGATTATACCAATGATAATGCCGTATTAATACCTCAGAGTATTATATCTGAAAATGCTGACGGTGAACAATATATTTACATAGTAACGGATAAAAACGATACGAACGAGGGTGTTGCTAAAAAAGTTATTATAAAAACTGGTAAAACTCAGGGTGATGTTATTGAAGTTTTAGAAGGCGTAACCAATGGTACTGAAATTATAAAAGAAGGTGCTCGTAGTGTGGAAGATGGTCAGGCTGTAAAAGTAATTAACCTTTAAACCAAAATTATAATGACGAAACAAAAAAAACAAGTCGATAAAGAATTTGGTTTATCATCTTGGGCAATAAACAATAAGACAACAATGTATGTGCTTATTGCGGTAATTTTTTATCTAGGAATTGTTGCATTTTTCAACATGCCAAGAGAAAATTTCCCTGAGGTAAATGAAACTAAAATTTATGTAAGCTCTGTATTCCCAGGAAACACAGCCGAAGATATTGAAAAACTTATTATTGATCCGCTAGAGGACAAGCTTAAAACAGTAAGTAATGTTGTAGAAATAACTTCAACATCTCAAGAAGATTATGGGATGGTTATTGTTGAGTTTGACGAACATTTAACTGTTGAGCAAGCAAAACAGAAGGTAAAAGATGAAATAGACACAGAAACATCGAGTGAAGACTGGCCAACTTTTAACGGCGCTAAAGTAGAGCCAGATGTTTTTGAGCTAAGTTTATCTGAAGAAATGCCTATTCTAAATATTAACATTACTGGAGATTATCCTATTGAAAAATTAAAAGAATACGGAGAGTACCTTCAAGATGAAATTGAAAACCTTATAGAAATTAAAAAGGTAGACATTCGTGGTGCTCAAGAAAAAGAAGTAGAAGTTGCTGTAGACATTTATAAAATGATGGCGGCAGAAGTTACTTTTAACGATATTATTGGAACCATAAATAGTGGTAACGTAACCATGTCTGCCGGAAACTTAATTTCAAGTGGGCAGAGACGTACTATTAGAATTTTAGGTGAAATTGAAAACCCGAAAGAGCTTGAAAATTTTGTAGTAAAATCTGAAAACGGTAACCCAGTTTATTTAAAAGACGTGGCTACTGTAAGCTTTAAAGACGAAGATAAAACAACTTTTGCCCGCGAGTATGGTGAGCCTGTAGTGATGCTTGATGTTAAAAAAAGAGCAGGTAAAAACATGGTTGCTGCAGTAGAACAAATTAGAGTAATTGTTGATGATGCGATTGCAAATAAGTTTCCACAAGATTTAAAAGTTACTGTAACCAACGATCAATCTTCTGTTACCATTGGTCAGGTAGATGATTTGGTAAACAATATAATCTTCGGGGTTATTCTTGTTGTAACCGTGTTAATGTTCTTTTTAGGATTTAAAAATGCCCTATTTGTAGGTTTTGCAATACCAATGTCCATGTTTATGTCATTAATGATTTTAAACATGCTGGGCTATAGCTTAAATACCATGGTTTTATTCGGCCTTATCATGGGTCTAGGTATGCTCGTAGATAATGGTATTGTGGTTGTTGAAAACGTGTATCGTTTAATGGAAGACGAGGGAATGGACAGGTTCACAGCCGCTAAAAAAGGTATTAGTGAAATTGCCTTCCCAATCATTATTTCTACAGCAACGACTGTAGCAGCATTTATTCCATTAGGTTTATGGCCAGGGATAATGGGAGAGTTCATGAAAATTCTACCTATTACTTTATCTGTTGTATTAGGTTCATCATTATTTGTGGCCATATTTTTCAACTCCGTATTGGTATCTAGATACATGACCATACAAGACAAAGATATGCCTCTAAAACAAATCATAAGAATAACCAGCATTGTTGCTGTCTTTGGTTTATTAATTTTAATCTTTGGAGGTACGTATCGCGGTCTAGGAACCGTTATGATATTTACAGCTATCATGTTATGGATGTATCGTTGGTTCATTAGAAAATGGGCGAACAATTTCCAAGAGAAAACTCTTGTTAGATTAGAAAACTGGTATGAAAACAGGTTGCGAGGCGCATTATCTGGTAGAATGCCTATTATTTTAACTATAGGCACATTTGTGTTGTTAATTCTTTCTTTTGTTGCGTTTGGAGCATCGTTGGCCACACAAAGAACTAAAGTTGAATTTTTCCCTGATAACAAGCCAAATCAGATTATCGTTTATATAGAGTATCCGCAAGGAACGGATATCCAAAAAACCAATGCGATTACTAAAGAAATTGAAGAGCGCGTTTACAAAGTTTTAGATGATAGTCAGTACAAAGATGGTAACCATAACTTTTTAGTAGAAAGTGCCGTATCGCAAGTTGGTGAAGGTGCAGGAAACCCACAGACAGACGGTGGTTCTTCAGCAGAAATGCCTCATAAAGGAAAAATTACCGCATCAATGCGAGAGTATAAATACCGTAAAGGTGAGGATAGTGAGCTTTTGCGTCAAAAAGTACAAACTGCCTTAGTTGGTATTTATCCAGGTGTTTTAATATCTGTTGAAAAAGATGCGAACGGACCTCCTGCTGGCGCGCCTATTAACATTGAAATTCAAGGTGATGATTACAATGAATTGATAAATACTGCAGAGAAAATGCGTGAATTTATCAATACTAAAAACATTGGCGGTATTGATGAATTAAAAATAGATGTCAATAAAGATAAGCCTACCATGCGTGTTGAAATTGACCGTGAAAAAGCTGGTGAATTGGGCATTAGTGCTTCTCAAATTGGGCAACAATTACGTAATTCTATTTTTGGATCTAAAGCAGGTATTTACAAAGAAAATGGTGAAGATTACGACATTTATGTTCGTTTTAACGAAGACAATAGATACAATACAAGTGCTTTATTTAATCAGAATATAACTTTTAGAGATAATACCGGAAAGATTAAGAATATTCCTTTATCTACAGTAGCAAAACAAGGTAACAATTCTGGTTTTAGTGCTATAAAACACAAAGCTACTCATCGAGTGGTTACCATATACTCTGCGTTATCACCAGGCTTTACAGATGCAAGTGCTATAGTTTCTCAAATTCAGAACGAAATGAAAAGCTATGAAGACTTACCTGCTAATGTGAAAATTGATTATACAGGTCAGATTGAAGAACAGAACAAGCAAATGGCCTTTTTAATGGGTGCATTTTTTACAGGATTGCTATTGATATTTTTCATACTAATTTTTCAATTTAATTCCGTTTCCAAACCCGGTATCATCATGTTGGCAATTTTCTTAAGCTTTATTGGTGTATTTGGTGGAATTGTAATTACAGGAAGTGCGTTCGTAATTATGATGACCATGGTTGGGATTATATCTCTAGCAGGTATTGTTGTGAACAATGGTGTTGTATTATTAGATTACGCGCAGTTATTAATTGATCGTAAAAAGAACGATTTAGATTTAGATGAATCGGAATATCTAGTAAAAGAAGATTTATATGAAAGTATTGTAAAAGCAGGTAAAGCACGTTTAAGACCAGTTCTTTTAACTGCAATCACTACAATTCTTGGATTAGTGCCATTGGCAATTGGTTTAAACATAAACTTCTTTACGCTTTTTTCCGATTTTAATCCTAATATTTATATGGGTGGAGATAACGTAGTATTCTGGGGTCCATTGGCTTGGACAGTAATTTATGGTTTACTAATCGCAACCTTCTTAACTTTAATATTGGTTCCAGTACTATTCTTTTTAGTTATGCAGTTTAAAATGTGGTTACGCAGCAAATTTGCGAGCGAACCGGAGCCTATAGCTAAAGAAATAAGCTAATCTTACTTAGAAGATCATACATTAAAAAAAAATCCCTGACAACGAGTTGTCAGGGATTTTTTAATACAGTATTTTCAAAAGTTAGTTTACAACAACTGCTCCTTTAGAATCACGTTGAGTTACACCAACTATTCTACTATCTTCAAAATCTACTTCTTTTAATTCTTCTCCTTGCCAGAAAAACCATTTACCAGTTTTTCTACCATTTAAATATTCTCCACTAGCAATCTTTTTTCCAGCTTCATCGAACATATTCCACTCTCCATGAAGTTTTCCTTTTAAAAATTCACCAGTTTGAGCAATTTCACCATTGGCATGAAAATAAGTTGCAATTACCTTATTCCCATCTTTAGTAAAAGTAGGTGTATTATCTTGCGCTGACAGTGCAACGGTCATAAAAAGTGCTAAAAATAGGGTGATAGTTTTCATGGGATTATATTTTAATATTATATACTTTATTTACCTTAACGTAACAAATATACAAATATTTTACTTTTAAATCACTTTTAGTTAACATTAAATTTACATTGAAACGCTAACCAACTTATTTTCAACCCATAAAAAAACTGCAGACAAATGTCTGCAGTTCTAATTTATTTGTATTTATTATTTAAAAAACTAGTTTTCATTAGCTGGCACAGGAACAGCACTAGGCACGTTATCTGTTGCTCTATCATTAGGTAATTCACTTAATCTACCAAATCTTCTCATATCTACCCATCTATGTGCTTCACCAAATAAAGAATATCTTCTTTGCTTTAAAATTTCATTGGTTAATGCCTCAGGGGTTGTTGCTCCTACATACGGTAATAATCCAGCTGCTGATCTAATAATATTTATAGCAGAAACTGCAGTTGACGGACTAGTAGTAATGTTTGCCTCGGCATAAAGAAGTATTAACTCTTCGTTTCTCATTACTGGCACATCATCTGTATTTGAGCCATAAATAGCCACATCATATGCGCCAACTAAACCAGATGCTTGTCTTGGTGTAGTTCTCAACAAAACTTTATTTAATCTGTTGTCTCCACTTTCAGCATCGGCTACAAAACTTGAATGCGCTACTCTAACGTTGGCTTCTTGATTTGGCGCGATGAATAAAGGATTTGACAAATCTGCTCCACTCAAAGAAAATGTATGGTAAATACCATTGTTTATACTTGTTGTAGATAATTCTAAAAATGAATCATCTAACAAGGTTAAAACTGCTGCCGAATTTCCTCTATACATTTCTACTCGTGCATGAAGACCCTTATTAAATTTTAAAAAATCCGAAGGAGTATCAAAGCCATCATACCCAGAAGTTAAATTAAATGGTAATTCTGTTCCTCCAGCCGCTAAGTCAGTAGCTGCAGTGGCTAAAATTTCTGAAATGGCAGTTAACGCAGCACTTCTATTTAAAAATCCTCCTAAATTTTCTGGATCCGCTACGTCAACACGTATACCATTATCATTTTGGTTATCAGACAACATCAAAAGCTCATGAGCTTTTAACGTATTTAAAACACCTTTAGTTGCTGCTATTTCCTCAGCAGAAAAATCTGCAGTGGTATTAGCTAACCCTTCAAGTATTAGGTTAATATCCTTAATTGTTGCATATCTGGCACCCCATGGTGTGGTGGTATAAAAAGTATTGTTATCAAGATTACCAACGACCACGTCACCTTCAAATCTAGGGTCAGATGATGTAAAATAGTAGTATTCTCTTCCAAAAATACTTTGCACATCAGTATGGGTAGCCAATCCTACTCTCATATCCGAAAGTACTCCTGATAATGCTTGAGTAAGTTCACCTCTAGAAAGATCATCGGAAATAGATGAAGTACTCGCTCCATTTAAGCTTTCTCCTCCATCAAGTTCACATGAAGTAACTACCAAAGCAGTAACGAAAAGAACTATTATGCTATATTGCTTTAAAATTTTCATTTGCTATTTTTTTAGTTATTAAAATTGAGCTGATAAGTGAAACATATATCTTTTTGATGAAGGGAATGGTGTTACTTCAACACCTGTAGATAAACCATTTCCACCAAAATTAGATACTTCAGGATCATAACTATTATAATCGAAAATATTGATTAAGTTATTCCCTGAGAAACCAATTTTCACATTTGAAATTGCCTCGCCAAACCATTGATTTAAAGTACTTGATGGCACGCTGTAATAAAGTCCAATCTCTCTTAATCTTAAGTAAGATGCATCTTCCACAAATGGTGTAGCGTTACCTGCAAAAATACCATTATTAATACGATAGTCTCCATTTTTAATTTGGCCATTTGGATCAACTGTGAAGTCATCATAGTCTGCACTAGTACCACCAAAATCGGACAATAACTTAGTTAAGTTAACATTGTCTCCTCCTTTTTTCCAATGCCATAAGAAAGACAATGAAAAATCTTTGTAATTTAAATTATTTGAAAGCGACATTTGAAAATCTGGTTCTGCGTTTCCTAATTGTACCAAATCACCATCTACATTGTTCCCAACAATTTGGGTAACACTTTTACCTTCTTCGATTCTAAATGTTCCTAAACTAGTACCAAATCCACCAGTATTATAAGCTGGCACATCCATTCTTACCATTTCAGATTTATTTTTCCACCAGTTTAAACCAGCGTTCCAATCAAAATCATCATTTTGAACTATACTTGCATTTAATGCAATCTCAATCCCTTTATTCTCTAACTCACCAGCATTTTCCCATTTTGTTGAAAACCCAGATGATGGTTGTGTGTTTGCTAAAAGTAATAAATCGTCAACATTCTTTTTATACATTGTAAATTCTAATGACAAACGATTTTCAATAAGACCTAAATCAAAACCTAATTCAAGCTCTTTTTGTCTTTCAGGTAAAATATTCGGATTACCTCTTGTTAATGGCACAGCAATACCTACATTGCTATCAATTAACGTACTAGCGTAAATAGTATAAAGAGAACCAAATACAGCAAACGTACCTGCCTCACCATAAGCTGCTCGTAATTTAAGTCTGCTTAAGAAACTATCTTCATTCCAAAAATCAAAATTATTTAAATTCACCGCTAAAGATGCTTTAGGGTAATAGAATAATTTGTTCACATCGCCATTATTGGTAGATTTATCACCTCTTAAGCCAATTGTACCAATTAATTTATCTTGGTAATTAATAGACTCTTGTACAAAAAATCCAAAATCTTCTTGTTCTAATCTATCTTGAGTAACCGTTTGGTTCGCTCCCTGATCAACATTTGTTTCTGATGCAATCAAATCTGTTGCTACTACTCGAACAGTATTTCTAGAAAATTGCTCGTTAGTTGCTCCTAATTGCGTATTGAATGACAAATCGTTTTCTAAATTCCAATCATGAACTAAGAAGGTAGAGTAGTTTGCATTTTTGTTTGTTGTTGTAGAAACAGCAGATACACCATTTAAACCACCTTGATCTGGTCTTTGAAATTGTAGTTCTTTAGGGAAAATTACTGTAGCCGCTAAAGTGTAGGTATCAATACCCGCTTTACTAACTAATTTTAAACTAGAATTCTCATTGCGATAAACATTTATATCCAGTGATCCTCCGACAATGAATCTGTTTACTCTTTCATTGTTCTTCATTAAATCTCTCGTCTGAAGTGGGTTAGAAGAGTTATTAGGATGATCAGGGTAATTACCATTTGCATCTGGCAATAAAAAATCCCAAGGCCTTGTAGCTGTTAAAGCTACACCTAAAGTAGTTCCTGTGTTATCATTATTAAAAAACCCACGATCTGCATTAGAAGTTATGTAGTTAGTATTTAAAGCTAACTTAACATTCTCGGTAAATCTATGATCAACATTTAATCTAAATGAAGATTTCTTATATCCAGTATTCTTTACAATACCATCTTCATCATTTCTAGAAAAACCAGTAAAGAAAGTGGTTTTATCTGATCCTCCAGAAGCACTTATGCTAGTGTTTGAAATTAGACCTTTTTCTCCAAATATTTCTTTCTCATAGTCTCTTAAAGTACCCGCAGCTTCAGCAGCAGTATATAAAGCACCTTCACCATACTGACTTTCAGCTAAAGCAGCCGTCCAGTCTCTTTGACCTTGTAATCTGATAGCTTCATTGAAACCAAATCCTTGTGAAAAATTGACTTTAGTTTTGCCAGATTTACCTTTTTTTGTTGTGATAATTACAACCCCAGCAGCACCTCGTGATCCATAGATTGCAGCTGCAGAAGCTCCTTTTAAAATCTCAATTGTTTGAATATCATCAGGATTGATATCCGCAATTCTGTTTGTTGCGTTATCTTGTGAAGATGCATTTCCACCTCCAGAAGCCTGTGAAACAGCATTTAATCCTCCTGAAGAAATACTACTGTTATCTAGATAAACACCATCAATAATATAAAGTGGCTGAGAGTTACCATTAATAGAAGTTACACCTCTAAATTTAATTGACATTCCCCCACCCGGCGCACCTGAGTTTGCGCTTACGATTGCACCTGTAAACTTACCTGCCAAAGCACCATCTAAGGTTTTTGGAGGAGTAGTCCCAGCCAATTCTGTTGCACTAACTGTAGCAACGGCATTTGCTAAATTTGTTCTCTTAATGGAAGTAGCTAAACCTGAAACAACTATTTCATCTAGTCCAGTTGCCGCCTCTGCTAAAGACACATTAATTGTGCCTGCGCTTGTTACTTGTACTTCTTTGGTTCCATAACCTAACGAAGAAAAAATAAGTGTTGCAGGAAAACTATCGACAGTTATTTCATAATTTCCGTCGAAATCAGAAATTGCTCCAACAGTTGTTCCCTTAATAATAACGTTGGCACCAGCAACAGGGCCTCCGTAACTTGCATCTTCAATTGTACCTTTAACCACTGACTGCGCCAGTAAGACAAAAGGCATAGTAATAAAGATCAAAAAGACACTCCTTTTAATTAAATTGTGTTTCATTTTCATTAAGATTTATTTAAGAATTTAAAACTAAATTAAGCTAATTCTTAAATTTATATTAAATAATTCAAAAAATTAACATTTAAGGAATTTTACAATATTGTGTTTTATTTTTTTCAGGCTTAAGCGTATACTTATTACATTTGCCAATTAAACACATTAAACATGTACAGAAGTCATACTTGTGGCGATTTAAGAGCATCTCACAACAATCAAGAAGTAACATTATCAGGTTGGGTACAAAAATCTAGAGACAAAGGATTTGTAATTTGGGTAGATTTAAGAGATCGTTACGGAGTTACACAATTAATTTTTGATGAAGAACGCACTTCTAAGTCTTTATTGGAACAGGCGCGTTCTTTAGGTCGCGAATTTGTAATCCAAGTTAAAGGCACCGTAATTGAAAGAGCTTCTAAGAACCCAAATATGCCAACTGGTGATATAGAATTATTGGTAAAGGAGCTAACAATACTAAATAAAGCACTTGTACCACCTTTTACTATAGAGGATAAGACTGATGGTGGAGAAGATTTAAGAATGAAATATCGTTACCTTGATATTAGAAGAAACCCCGTAAAAAATAATCTAATATTCCGTCATAAGGTTTCAATGGAAGTTCGTAAGTTTTTATCTAACGAAGGTTTTATTGAAGTGGAAACTCCATATTTAATTAAGTCTACACCAGAAGGTGCTAGAGATTTTGTGGTACCTAGTAGAATGAATGAAGGGCAATTTTATGCCTTGCCACAATCTCCGCAAACTTTTAAGCAATTGCTTATGGTTGGCGGTATGGATAAGTATTTTCAGATTGTAAAATGTTTTAGAGACGAAGATTTGCGCGCCGATAGACAGCCCGAGTTTACGCAAATAGATTGCGAAATGGCCTTTGTTGAACAAGAAGATATCTTAAATGTTTTTGAAGGATTAACTAAATATCTATTAAAAGAAATTAAAGGAATCAACATAGAGAATTTTCCAAGAATGACCTATGATGATGCTATGCGCAAATATGGAAACGATAAACCAGACATTAGATTTGGAATGGAGTTTGGCGAATTAAATGCTATTGCGCAACATAAAGATTTTTCCATTTTTAACGATGCAGAACTTGTTGTAGGAATAGCCGTTCCAGGCGGAGCAGCATACACAAGAAAAGAAATTGACGCTTTAGTAGATTGGGTAAGAAGACCACAAATTGGTGCTAAAGGAATGGTTTATGTTCGCTTTAATGAAGATGGTACTTACAAATCATCTGTAGATAAATTTTATGATGAAGCGGATTTAGCAAAATGGGCAGAAGTAACTAATGCTAAACCAGGAGATTTAATCTGTGTATTATCTGGCGATGCTAATAAAACAAGATCACAACTAAGTGCATTACGAATGGAGTTAGCACAACGTTTAGGATTAAGAAATCCTGAAGAATTTGCACCTTTATGGGTAATAGATTTTCCTTTGCTTGAGTTAGATGAAGAAACTGGAAATTACCATGCCATGCACCATCCATTTACTTCACCTAAACCAGGACAACTAGAAATGTTAGATACAGATCCTGGAGCGGTAAAAGCAAATGCCTACGACTTAGTTTTAAACGGAAACGAAATTGGTGGTGGATCTATCCGTATTCATGATAAAGAAATGCAAGCTACAATGTTTAAACATTTAGGTTTTACCCCTGAAGAAGCCAAAGCACAATTTGGATTCTTAATGGATGCTTTCCAATTTGGTGCGCCACCACATGGTGGATTAGCTTTTGGACTAGACAGACTAGTTTCTATTATAGGAGGACAAGAAACCATTCGAGATTTTATAGCCTTCCCCAAAAACAATAGTGGAAGAGATGTTATGATTGATGCTCCTGCTTTTATAGACAACGAGCAATTAAAAGAATTACATCTAAAACTAGATTTAAAAGCGTAAATTATAATCCCGAACTATTTCGGGATTCTTTTTAATATGGCAGCATCTAAAAAATCTTGGTTTACAAAATTTCTTATTTGGAGAGTTAAGCATATTTCAGAGCGTAAATTCATTTATATTCTGAGCATTCTAGTAGGTTTTACCTCTGGTGTTGCTGCCCTAATATTAAAAAACTTAACACACTTTTTTCAGCATTTATTAGAAGGAAATTTGGTAAAATATTACCATCAGGCCTTCTACTTTGCATTTCCTATTATTGGCTTAATATTGGTTTATCTAGTTATTAAATATGTCATCCGACATAAACTGAGCCATGGCATACCTTCTACCCTGTATGCAATATCTAAGCACAAGGGTATCATGCGAAAATATCAAATGTTTGGGTCTCTTTTAACCGCTCCAATTACTGTTGGTTTTGGTGGTTCTGTTGGACTAGAAGGCCCAACCGTTGCAACAGGAGCAGCAATAAGTTCCAATATTTCGCGAATGTTTCATATGAATCAGAACAATCGAAATTTATTAATTGGTTGTGCAGCTGCTGGAGCAATGTCTTCTATATTTAAAGCTCCAATTGCCGCAATCATATTTGCCATCGAAGTATTTAGTCTGGATCTTACCATTGCCTCTATGCTCCCTCTATTATTGGCATCAATATCTGCTGTAATTACGTCTTATTTTTTCTTTGGAGATGATATATTGCTTCCATTTAAAATAGAAGACACGTTTAAAATTAGTGACGTTCCATTTTTTGTTATTCTTGGATTGTTTGCAGGCTTAACTTCTATTTATTTTACTGAGGTTTATGAAAGAGTACAGAAGCTTTTCGATAGAATAAGTTCCCCGATAAAACGCCTTTTCATTGGCGGAATTAGCATAGGAATTCTGGTATACCTAATTCCACCATTGTATGGTGAAGGTTTTGATGTAATAAACAGTTTAGTTCAAGGAAATCCAGAAAAAGTATTAACCAATAATATTCTTGAGCTAGATTTAACCAATGTTTGGATGGTTATTATTTTATTAACCGGATTAGTATTGTTTAAAATTATTGCAAGTGCATTAACTTTTGGAGCCGGTGGTGTTGGAGGGATTTTTGCACCTACCCTTTTTATGGGCAGTATAATGGGGAATATAGTTGCTAAAATCATAAATAATATTGGTGTTTTTGGAACTAAAGTCTCTGAAAGTAATTTCACCCTAGTTGGTATGGCTGGTTTAATGGCGGGTGTACTTCACGCCCCTTTAACGGCTATTTTCTTAATTGCAGAAGTTACCGGAGGGTATGAGTTATTTATTCCCTTAATGATAACTGCTGCAATTGCCTATTCCATTACAAAATATGTTCATCCACATTCGGTATATAATATGGAATTAGGTAGACGAGGAGAACTAATCACCCACGATAAAGATCATGCCGTTTTAACCTTAATGGATATTGATAAGGTTATAGAAGATAATTTTGCAATTGTACATCCAAAAATGACCTTAGGCGATATGGTACATAATGCAGTGGTAAAATCTAATAGAAATATCTTTCCTGTGGTGGACCCTGATGATAAAACACTTTTGGGTATTATTTTATTAGATGATATCCGAGCCATCATGTTTAACCAAAGTTTATATAACGAGGTATTGGTAAGCGATGTAATGCATACACCACCAGATATAATTGAGTTTGATAAGGATAAAATGACCGAAATTATGCGTAAATTTCAGGATAGTGGCGCTTGGAACTTGCCCGTTATTAAAAACGGAATATACGTTGGCTTTATTTCCAAATCTAAATTACTAACTGCTTACCGAAGAAGATTAATAAATTTTACAAAGTAAATTGTACCCACATGAAATTAAAATATTTTATAACCATTATACTTATAGCATCAGTTATTTCAATAATCTACGGCTTTACTATAAAAGAAGAACAATTAGCTTTTGCCAATAAATGTATTGGTTTTGGAACTGCAGGCATTTTTCTTTTGGCCATGCCTCTTTTTTTAATAAAAGAGAGTAAAGGAAAAAAACTAAAAGACTACATGCTCAATGAAGAAAATATAATGAAAATGCAAGGCAAGAAACCCGAAAAGACTGATAACCAGTAAGGTGTATTGCTTTTTTTTCTGCTATTTATTAAGAAATAAGCAAAAAATTATACATTTGTAATACTAATTACTTTAATTTTTATTCAAATGACCGGAACAGTAAAATTTTATAATGTATCTAAAGGCTACGGATTCATTACCAACGACACTACAGGAAAAGACATTTTCGTTCACGCAACATCATTAAACGGAACAGAACTAAACGAAGGCGACAAAGTAGAATATGCAGAAGAAGAAGGCAGAAAAGGTATAGTTGCCGCACAAGTGAAAGTTATAGGCTAGTTATATACAATTTATTCCATAATATTTTAAAAGCAACCCCCCAGCTAATGGAGAGGGTTGCTTTTTTTTTAACTATACCGCTAGTTTAA
The DNA here is from genome assembly GCF_900176415.1 of Cellulophaga tyrosinoxydans. Classification (GTDB taxonomy): domain Bacteria; phylum Bacteroidota; class Bacteroidia; order Flavobacteriales; family Flavobacteriaceae; genus Cellulophaga; species Cellulophaga tyrosinoxydans. The sequence goes on from NZ_FWXO01000001.1 coordinate 662,929, forward strand.
ATTACGTTTTTGGATAAAAAATCGTTTTAATAATTCCGAAGCTTCAGCTTCTAAAACGCCTCGATTAATTACAGTTTTAGGATGTAACGTTGTACCCATTACGCCACAGCCACGCTCCGGATCTTTTGCAGCATATACGATTTTAGATATTTGACTCCAATATAGAGCACCAGCGCACATTTGGCAAGGCTCTAAAGTAACGTAGAGTGTACAATCTTTTAAATATTTTCCGCCCAGAAAATTAGCTGCGGCTGTTATCGCTTGCATTTCTGCATGCGCAGTTACGTCATTAAGTTGCTCTGTTAAATTATGTGCTCTGGCAATAATTCTATCTTGAATTACAATAACAGCACCGACAGGCACTTCTCCTTTTTCAAAAGCAATTTCGGCTTCTTGCAAGGCCTTTTTCATAAAATAAGTGTCGTCGTATGGTAAAATCATTTTCCAAAAATATTAAAAGATAGCCTCAAAACCCTAATTGATTTATTAATAAAATTTAAAAGTGATTTTTACTTTTAAACCTTACTCCTTGTATTTGAAAAAACTAGGTCAAAATAAGTACTTTTGCAGATATTTATAGTTATGGCAGATATACTATTAGCAGATATTAATTCTCCAAAGGATCTAAAAAAGCTCCCATTAGAGCAGTTGCCTAAACTTGCACAAGAGTTACGCGATTTTATTATAGATATTGTTGCAACAAAAGAAGGACATTTAGGCGCTAGTTTGGGTGTTGTAGAACTTACCATAGCTTTGCATTATGCTTTTAATACACCTTATGACAAACTTATTTGGGATGTAGGACACCAAGCATATGGGCACAAAATACTTACTGGACGAAAAGAAATTTTTGAGACTAATAGGCAATTAGGCGGCATTAGCGGGTTTCCTAAAATGCAAGAGAGCAAATACGATGCTTTTGGAACAGGCCACAGCTCTACCTCTATTTCTGCAATTTTAGGGATGGCAATGGCTTCGCAATTAAAAGGCGAAGAAGAAAAGCAACATATAGCAGTAATTGGCGATGCATCAATTGCCAGTGGAATGGCCTTTGAGGCATTAAATCACGCAGGGGCAACAAATGCCAATGTATTGATTATTTTAAATGATAATGCTATAGGTATCGATCCAAGCGTTGGCGCTTTAAAAAAATACCTTACCAACGTTAAAAAAGGTACCGCAAAAGAAGAAAATATTTTCGAGTGTTTAAACTTTGACTATTCAGGTCCTATTGATGGTCATGATATTGAATTACTGTTGGAAACTTTTCAGACTTTAAAGACAAGGAAAGGGCCTAAACTATTACACATCATAACGACAAAAGGAAAAGGGTTACAACAGGCAGAGGAAAACCAGGTTACTTACCACGCTCCGGGAAAATTTAACAAAAAAACGGGAGACTTATTACCTAAATCAAATATTTCTGAACCCGCTAAATATCAAGATGTTTTTGGTGAAACCATAGTAGAATTAGCACGTAAAAACAAAAATATCATTGGCATAACTCCCGCTATGCCCACGGGTAGTTCGCTTAAATTTATGATGGAAGAAATTCCTGAACGTGCATTTGATGTAGGTATTGCAGAGCAACATGCCGTAACTTTAGCAGCAGGTATGGCTACTGAAGGCCTAATTCCTTTCTGCAACATATATTCTACCTTTTTACAAAGAGCTTATGACCAAGTAATTCATGATGTGGCTATTCAAAATTTACCAGTAATTTTTTGTTTAGATAGAGCTGGGTTAGTTGGTCAAGATGGTGCTACGCATCATGGTGTTTATGATATTGCCTATTTACGTTGTGTTCCCAATTTAATTTTATTTGCACCAATGAATGAAATTGAGTTAAGAAATATCCTTTACACCGCGCAGTTAGGTTTAAAAAATCCTATCGCTATTCGCTACCCAAGAGGCAAAGGAGTGCTTAAAGAATGGAAACTACCATTTAAAAAAATAGAAATTGGTTCCTCAGAAGAATTGAAAAGTGGAACGAAAATTGCGGTGCTTTCCATCGGTCATATTAGTAATATGGTTTCCAATGTTATCAGCGAAATTGCGGAGAAAGATAAAATTGGTCATTATAATATGCGATTTATAAAGCCTTTAGATAAAAAACAATTAGTGAAAATATTTAATTCATACGAGTATATTCTAACCATAGAAGATGGCTGTAAAATTGGAGGATTCGGCAGTGCTATTTTAGAATTCGCCAATGAAATAGAATCTCAAATACCAATATCCATATTGGGCATAGAAGATGTTTTTATAGAACATGGAACAACCGAAGAACTACATAAAATTAGTAAAATTGACCATTTATCATTAAAATCAAAAATAAACAACCTTATCAATGCATTTTAATAAAACAAAATTAGTATTGGGTGCTGTTCTTTTTTTTCTAAGCGTTACAGCCTTTGCCCAAGATAGTATCCCAACCAATCAAGAAATAGATACTGTTATTGTAGATACCATAGTAATAAGAACTATTCAAAACAGAATAAAAAACATACCAAGGGGAGCCAATTTAACCAACCCAGTTGTTTCTTTTAAAAAAACAAAACCACTAAAAAACAAATTCCACAGTTTCAGAATTCCTTCATTTTGGGACATTGAAAACAAAATAGGTCTAAACTTAAACGAAGTAGCATTTATAAATTGGAATGCTGGTGGTGATAATGCGGTATCAGGATTAGCATATTCAAAATTTGTTAGAAACTACAAATTTCGATATATACAATGGAATAGTGACCTTGAAATGCGCTACGGATTAAATGCTCAAGAAGGCAGAAAACTCCGAAAAACCGAAGATGTTATTCGTTTTAGTTCCACTTTTGGCTATAGAAAAGACACTATAACCAATTGGTACTACTCTGTGAAAACTAATTTTAATACTCAGTTTAATGACGGATTTAAATATCCAAATACCGAAAATCCAATCTCGACATTTATGGCTCCTGGCTATTTATTTATAGGTGGTGGAGCGTCATACATTCCTGAAGGCAAAAAATTTAATTTATACATATCGCCATTAACTCAAAAAGCTACTTTCGTTTTAGATCAAGATTTAGCAAATGCAGGTGCCTTTGGAGTAGAAAAAGCGGTAAAAGACACTGATGGCACTATATTAGAAGAAGGGAAAAATGTATATATTGAACTAGGGTTTTTAGTTACAAACACTTGGGAGAAAGAAATTATGAAAAATGTAATTATGAATCACCGATTAAGTTTGTATACTGATTATTTACAAAGTTTTGGAAATATTGATGTGGATTGGGAGCTTAATTTTAAGCTTATTGTAAATAAGTACATTAAAACTAACATAGGCACACAAGTTATTTTTGATGATGATATCTTGTTTGACGAAGTGGTTGATGCCAATGGCGTTGTCACTACAAACGGCATTCCTAAAATACAGTTTAAACAAATTTTAGGAATTGGTATCGCCTTTGACTTTTAAGCCAATAACTATAATTGTTTACCCATTATTTTATTATGAATATGCACTGCCGCACTGTCTGATAAACTAGCCACGAAACAGCATGTATTTAATAAAATAGCGTAGTCAGAAATAGCCGTTTCTCCATAATGTTTTGGTAATATTTGCAATAAAAGCAAATCATAATTCGATGCTTTTCCCACTTTTTTATTCATCAATGCAGTAGTAAACACCTCTAAAATATCTGAAATAATCTTATAGCCTGCTATTTCTTTTTCTATCACTTCGTGAGATTGGTATATTTTCTCAACACTGATTTTGATGATATCAGCAATTTGCGCTTGATACTTACTTTTATCTAGTAATGAAGTATTAAAATCTCCTTTTAAAATAGCGTCTTCGTTATCCAAAAATACTTTTACAGCATCCGTTATTAAAGTATTTATAGCCAGAGCCCTTAAATAACTCAAACGATCCTCCATATGTATCATAGCGTTATACTTTTTTGTGTTGATGGTATCTTTTACCAATTTAATTAAGTATTCCAAAGCGTAATCTTCCGAAATCAATCCCAGATTAATACCGTCTTCAAAATCAATAATCGTATAGCAAATATCATCTGCTGCTTCAACCAAAAAAGTTAATGGATGCCTTGAAAAGCCAATATCTTCACCAGTTCTAGTTTGCACTAAACCAAGTTCACCAGCCACTTCTTGAAAACTATTTTTGTCAGATTGAAAAAATCCAAATTTCTTATCTGCTATATGTGTTGATGGTTTTTTAGGTAGCGACTCTTTAGGGTATTTCATAAAAGCACCTAATGTTCCATAACTTAATCGCAGACCGCCTTCAACACCTTCTTTTGAGGCTGTTAACAAACGAAAACCATTTGCATTACCTTCAAAATCTATAATATCTTGATACTCTTTTTCTGAAAGTGTTGCTTTGTACTTTTGCCCTTTTCCCGTCTTAAAAAACTCTCCTATTGCTTTTTCTCCGCTATGACCAAAAGGTGGATTACCAATATCGTGTGACAATGCAGCAGCAGCTACTATGGCACCAAAATCATTTATTTGATAACCGTGTACTTCTTTTAAATATGGATGTTTTTCCAAAATTTTTTTTCCTGCTATTCTACCTAGACTTCTACCCACAACCGAAACTTCTAAACTGTGCGTAAGCCTTGTGTGAACAAAATCGGTTTTAGAGAGCGGAATAACTTGGGTTTTATCTTGTAAGCTTCTAAATGCAGATGAAAAAATAATACGATCATAATCTACCTCAAAACCCAAACGAGTTTCATCCTGTTCTATTCGTAATCTTTTATGCGTATCTCCTTGTCGTTTTAACGAAAGTAACTGCTCCCAGTTCATATCTGCTCTAATTTTTATGCAAGATACATTTTTTGCATCCATTTAAAAGTCTAAATAGTGGCTAATTCAACTGTTAAATAATCATGTATTTTTAACTTGTGCATAACATTAGATTTACATTCATACACTTATTTTGTACCGTTAATAAAATTAATGAAACTGTTGATGAAAAAATTACTTTTAATATCTATGCTTTTTGTTTTCGCAAATGCATTTTCACAAAACAAAGGCGCTATTACTGGTAACGTTTCGGATTTAGAGTTGAGCAATGAACCCTTATTATTTGCTTCTGTCCAAATAAAAAATACTTCAAAAATAGCTCAAACCAATTTTCATGGCAATTTTGAGTTAAAAGATATTGAATCAGGAGAATACACTTTAGTTTTTAGTTTTTTAGGATATGATTCTTTAGAAGTGCCTGTATTGGTAAAGAATAATGAAGTAACCTTAGTTAATGGTGCTTTAAAATCTAAAAAATTAGATTACAACACTATTCCTGTTGCAGATGTTGCTGTTGCAGAAAAAATGCAAAGCAACAAGTCTAAGTAAGAAAATCTACCAAATTTCTTAGCTTCTTAGCTACACTATTTTGTTCTAAAAAAATATTCTTGATTAGCATGTTTGTGTATTATTTTTTGATGAATAAAAATCAATAAAAATTGTATTCGTATATTACGCACAGTTTATGAAAAACTACAAAGTTAATTCATAACCTTATATTAACCTTAATCACAGATTTTAATAGCACTTTTGCTTTTATATTTAACAATTAATGGGCGAAAATATTTACCTTTTTATGATTGCTGCTTTAGCAATCTTAGCAGTAACAGATTTAGTTGTAGGTGTTAGTAATGACGCTGTTAATTTTTTAAATTCCGCCATTGGCTCCAAGGCTGTTTCTTTTAAAACCATAATGATCGTTGCTAGCGTTGGAATTGCTTTAGGGGCAATTTCGTCTAGTGGCATGATGGATATTGCCAAAACAGGAATTTTTAATCCTAATAATTTTGTGTTCTCAGAAGTCATGATCATTTTCATGGCGGTAATGATTACTGATATTCTTTTACTAGATTTTTTTAATACCCTAGGGATGCCAACTTCTACGACGGTTTCCATTGTATTTGAACTTTTGGGCGCTGCTGTAGCTATATCCGTGATTAAAATATTTGCATTAGATGATAGTCTTGTAAATATTGGAGCTTATATAAATACAGACAAAGCAACAGAAATTATCATTGGAATTTTGCTTTCAGTGATAATCGCATTTAGTGTTGGCGCTATTGTTCAATTTTTTTCAAGATTATTAATCACGTTTAAATTTGAAGAAAAACCAAAATGGGTAAGCTCTATTTTTGGTGGTTTAGCTATAACAGGAATTATTTATTTTATAATCGTTAAAGGATTAAAAAGCGCTTCAATATTAGACGGTCCAATATCAGATTTTATTACCAATCAGACCAATCTTTTTATAGTGCTAAATATAATTTTTTGGACCTTAATTTCTTGGATATTATCGGTCTTTTTCAAAACTAATATTTACAAATTAATTATACTCTTAGGAACTTTTGCATTAGCCATGGCCTTTGCGGGCAATGATCTTGTGAACTTTATTGGTGTGCCAATAGCTGCGCTACAATCCTACCAAGACTGGAGCACTTCAGGGGTTTTAGCCGCAGATTATAAAATGTCTGGTTTAACCAATGCTGTCCAAACTCCTGTCTATCTTCTTTTAGTTTCAGGCATTATAATGATCCTTACTATTTGGTTTTCTACAAAGGCTAAAAATGTTGTAAAAACTAGTGTTGACCTTTCCAGACAAGATGAAGGTGAAGAGCGTTTTGAACCAAATTTTTTATCACGGCAGATAGTACGTTTTTCCATTAAAGCATCGGAATCTTTTTCGTCTTTATTACCGCAAGTGGTACACGATCGTATAAACACAAGATTTGAAAAAACAGCACCACCTGTTTTAAAAGTTAAAGAACAAGACAAACCTGCTTTTGATTTAGTCAGAGCCGCTGTAAACCTTATGGTTGCCAGTGTTTTAATATCATTAGCAACATCAATGAAATTACCATTATCTACAACTTATGTAACATTTATGGTAGCTATGGGGTCGTCTCTTGCCGATAAGGCTTGGGGTGCAGAAAGTGCTGTATACAGAGTTGCTGGCGTGTTAAATGTTATTGGAGGTTGGTTCTTCACCGCAATTATTGCCTTTGTAGCTTCGGCATTTATAGCCATTTCGATCCATTATGGAGGAACTTTGGTAATGGGTGCATTTTTGGTTTTGGCGTTTTTAATGATTTTTAGAAACTATTTTAAACAAAACAAAAAAGCTAAAGAAATAAAAGCAGAAGATAGTCTAAGAAAATCGGAAAGTAGCTCCATCCAAGGGGTTATTGAAGAAAGTGCAAACAATATTTCTAGCGTTGTAAAAAGAAGTAATAAAATATATACCACTGCTATTGATGGCCTTTCAAGACAAGATTTAGACGCACTCAAAAAGAATAAAAAACAAGTAGCTAAACTCACGAAAGAAATAGATGAACTAAGAGATAATATTTTTTATTTTATTAAAAATCTTGACGAATCTAGTTTAGGCGCTAGTAATTTTTACATTAGTATTCTAGGATATTTACAAGACATGGCACAGTCTTTAGAATACATAAACAAAGTAAGTCACAAACATATTCATAACAATCATAAAAAGTTAAAATACAACCAAATTAAAGAACTTAAAGAGATTGATGAAAAGTTAGAGAGTGTTTTCAATGCCATGAGAAAAGCTTTTGAATCTAGGTCATTTGAACAAATAGGTGTTATTTTAAAAAATAAACATGAAGCTTTTGATTTAGTTTCATTGAAAATAGAAAAACAAGTAGCAAGAACAAGAACTGAGGAATCTAGCCCAAAAAACACCACGCTTTATTTTTCTTTATTACAAGAAACAAAAGATCTACTGGTGGCAACTATGAATTTACTAGAACTATATTATAACGAACATGATAGTTCCGTGAAGCCAGCAAAAATAGATATGTCTGAAAAATAAATGACCTATTTAGGTAAATAAAAAAAGGTGTTCCTATTAAATTAGGAACACCTTTTTTAGTTTATTATATCCTATTTTAGTAACCGTAATTATTAATCAAACAATACAATTTCTAGTAAATATGGAATTATATCGCTGTTTATGAAACAAATAGTTACAACTATCTTGACTTTTATCAATGTAAATATTATCTTACATATACTTAAACACTAAAAAAATGGCTTCAAAATTAAATAGAATACTTATTAAGAAATACGACTTAGAAGTCGGAACTTTTTATTTCTATGAAAATTTTATAGTTTCTGAAGCTAAAGAAAACGTAGCAGTATCATTTGAATCTGCCCAAGAAATGTTAGCATTGGCAAAAATGCACTTTGGTAAACTTACCCCTTTTGTCTATATTTCTAATCGAATAAACTCTTATTCTTTTAACCCCACAGCACATTTTAAAACCACGGCAATGTTCCCAAATCTAAAAGGTTATGCAGTGGTAGTTTATGACAAAATGAATAGAGAAATTGCAGAAATGGAGCAATCCTTTTTCACTATACCAGCAAATATTTTTAACTCTCTTGAAAATGCGATTAATTGGGTGGAAAAATTAATCCTAGCGGATTAATTACGATAAAAATTCATTTCATCCATATACTTCCAAACTTCTTGCGGCAGCAATGGTTTAATGTTTTTACCCTTTTTATGTTGTGTTCTAATAAATGTAGAAGAGATTTCCATAATGGGAGCGTCTACACGATGTATTTTAGCGTGTTTAAGAAACTTTTGCTCAACTTTGCCATCAGAAACTCGTGGATACACAAAAAGCTCGTAATCTTCAAGAATAACGTCATAATTTTTCCATTTATGAAAACCCTTCAAATTATCTTCTCCCATAATTAAAGAAAAATTATAACCAGTTGGATATTTTTCTTTTAAATAAACCAAAGTATTAATAGTATAATTAGGTTGTGGCAAGTTAAATTCTATATTACTTGGCTTTAATTTATCATAATCATAAGTCGCCTCAGCAACCATCTGATACCTATGGTGATTATCTAAAAGAGTTTTTTTTGTTTTAAAAGGACTTTGTGGTGTAACAACAAACCAAACCTCATCCAAATCAGAGAATTCCACCATATGATTGGCTATTACCAAATGACCAATATGTATGGGGTTGAAAGTGCCGAAGTAAAGCCCTACTTTTTTCAATTTATGCTTTTGTCTTTAAAAAATCTGCAACTAAATCATGTGCTTCTTTCAAAGCAGTATCCAGATCATAATTCTTAATTATTCTATCGAACTGTGGAGCGGTTGCTAATTCAACAGAAGCTTTTGCAATTCTCATATTAATTTTATCATCACTCTCTGTGCTTCGCTTCTTTAATCTAATCTTTAGCTCATCTACACTTGGTGGTTTTACAAAAACTGCTAATGTTTGGTCTGGAAATTTCTTTTTTATTCGTAAACCACCTACCACATCAATATCGAAAATAACATTTTTGCCCTCAGCCCATAATCGTTCCACTTCACTTTTTAGCGTGCCATAAAAATTATCTCTATACACTTCTTCCCATTCCAAAAAATCATCATTCTTTATGTGTTTTTTAAACTCGGAAAGTGACATAAAATAATAATGCTCTCCATGTTTTTCTTTACCTCTTCTAGGTCTAGAAGTAGCAGAAATAGAAAAAGCTAAATTAAGATCGCTTTGTTCCAATAAGTGTCTAACTATAGTAGTTTTACCACTACCCGATGGAGCCGAAAAAATTATTAGTTTACCACCTTTCATTATAAAACATTTAGCATTTGTTCTTTAATCTTTTCTAGTTCATCTTTCATTTGAACTACAACTTGCTGCAACGGAGCAAAATTAGCCTTTGAGCCAATGGTGTTTATTTCTCTGCCAATTTCTTGACAAATAAAACCTAATTTACGTCCATTAGAATCTTCTGATTTCAGGGTAGCTAAAAAATAATCTAAATGATTGTTTAGACGAACTTTCTCTTCTGTGATATCGTATTTTTCTAAATAATAAATAAGTTCCTGTTCAAAACGGTTGGCATCAAGATCAACTTTTAAATCAGCAACCGCTTTTTCCAGTCGTTCTCTTATGGTTTGAAGCCTATCGATATCTAGTACTTCTACTTCACTTAATAACGTTTTTATAGTGCCTATTCGAGCTACAAAATCGTTATCAAGAACTTGTCCTTCTTCAGACCTAAAAATATTGATTTCTTTTAAAGCCTCTTCAAGTGCTTTTTCGATAGCTATAAATTCATCTTCATCAATATCTTCACGCTCAGTCTTCATAGCATCTGGCATACGAATTGCCATTTCTAACAACTGGGCTTCATCTACTTTTGCAATAGCTCCTAATTGTTTCATATACTGACGAACCACTACTTCATTAATAACCGATGAAGTTTCACTGCCTGTATTTTCTACATAAAGACTAAAATCTACTTTGCCACGAACTAATTCGCTTGCAATGGTTTTACGTAATTCTAGTTCTTTTTCTTTGTATGCAGAAGGCATTCGTGCATTTAAATCTAAACTTTTACTGTTTAGAGATTTAATTTCAATGGTTATTTTTTTACTTGGAAGTTGTATAACATGCTTCCCAAAACCCGTCATTGACTGAATCATAAATCATTTTAATTTTGGCAAAGGTAGTTAAAATTCAGTTTTACTCTTTTGGTTTTCCATTCTTATCAAAATGGCGATTTAATTTAGTTTCGCACCAATACATTCCTACGCCAAGACCAATTAAGATCAAAACTATAGTTAAAAATATACTCATTAATGGTAGAACTAAAACTAGAAATACACCTAGAACTAACGTTACCACTCCTAAAACTAATAACATCTTGGCTCCAATTTTATTAGCATAGTCCCAAATTTGTTGGTTTGCCATACTCCTTCTGGTTCTATAGCCATATAAATTATTAATGTTTTTAGGTGGATATTTAAACCAATAAAAGCCTATACCAATAAATAAAATACTTGTAAATATGGTGCTAAAAATATTGGCCACTAGACGAAAATCAATTTAATTCCCTTACCCAAATATTACGGAAACTCACTCTGCTGTTGTCTCCATGGTCTTGAAGAATGATTGGACCTTTACCGTGTGGTTCATTTTTTGGCCATCCTATATAAGGCGTTGTTCCTTTTATTTCCACATGATCTTGTACCAAAATTCCATTTTGCAATACTGTTATGGTACCTGATTTAGTTTTGTTTCCTCTTTTATCAAATTCTGGAGCACGATAAATAATATCGTATGCATTCCATTGGCCACTAGGTACGGAAGCTTTTACTAAAGGAATATGCTGTTTGTAAATAGAGGCTACTTGACCATTTACATAGGTGTCATTATCGTTATTATCTAATATCTGCACTTCATAACGTCCCTGTAGAAATACTCCGCTATTACCGCGGCTCTGGCCTTCGCCTTCAATTTTTTCTGGAGAACGCCATTCTATATGCAACTGGACATCGCCAAATTCATATTTTGTTCTTATGTCGCCAGCTTTATCTTTTACAGTGAAACTGCTATCCGCATTAATAGTCCATTCAGCAATTCTGTTTGGGTTTTTTACACTCACCCATTCATTTAAACTATTGTTATTAAAAAGAATTTTAGCATCACTAGGCACGCCTTTATCATTTATAGGGCGAACCACTGGAGGAACCGGTTGATAAACTTCGGTATCTTCCGGTTTAGTTGGTTCTTCACCTGAATACTCTTCATATACAATGCCTTCATTAATCTCTTCAACGGTAGAATTATTTTTACTATTTTCTTTACAAGAAAACAATACAAAAATTAGAACCAAATAAACGTACTTCATTGTTTTTGTTTTTACGGGGGGTATTATTAATTATAACTCTCTTATTTTTATATTTCTATAAGAAACCATGTCACCATGATCTTGAAGTCCTATTTTTCCTGTAGGATATTTGCCAAAATCAGCCCAATCAGCAAATTTAGATTTTGCAACCATCGCGCTCCATTCGGGATTATTTACTGAAAAAGTTACTATTTCTACATTATTTAAAACTACGCTACCTTTATTTGTTTTATGGTTTATAGTTAGCACACAAGTGTTCCACTCACCTATAGGTTTGGTAACATCCTTAACAGGGGAAACCATATCGTATAGCGAACCTGCTTGGTGCGTTGTACCTGCTTTAGCATCTGGATGCTTTTCGTTATCTAAAACTTGAATTTCTGGACCAGTTTGATAGGCCTCTGGCAAGCTTGGATCTTCTTTAACTCCCCAAAATATTCCACTATTTCCTCCTTCTGATATTTTCCAATCTAAAGTCAAGACGAAATCTGTGTACTCATTTTTTGTTACTAAATTAAAGGCTTGACCGTTCTCTCTGTCTTTTGGAGGATAAAAAACCATTGCATTATCTTCTATTTTCCAATTATCAGATACGCCTTCATTTAAGTATTCTTTCCAATTTTCAAATGAAGCGCCATCAAACAGTACCGTCCAATCTTCTGCATCAGAAGTTACTTCACGCTCTTGTTCTGATTCAGTTGTTTCTTTTTGTATGTTTTTCGAATCGTCTTTACATCCTAATAGGAGCATTGATATTGCTAAAACTGATAGTATTTTTTTCATCGTTTTATATCCCTAAAATCTTCTTTAATACTGTTTTGTCAATTGCAGCACCTGCAAAATCGTCAAATGTTTTTTCTGTTGCCTCGATAATATGATTTTGTATAAATTTAGCACCTTCTCGCGCTCCTTGCTCAGGACTTTTTATACAACATTCCCATTCCATTACCGCCCAAACATCACAACCATATTGGGTTAATTTGGAAAAAATAGTTTTAAAATCTATTTGTCCGTCTCCCAAAGATCTATAACGTCCAGCTCTATTACCCCAATCATTATAGCCACCAAATGCTCCTTTTTTTCCAGTTGGGTTAAACTCAGAATCTTTCACATGAAACGCTTTTATAAATTCATGATAATGATCTATATAACTGATGTAATCCAATTGTTGCAAAACAAAATGGCTTGGGTCATAAAGTATATTTACTCTTTTGTGGTTATTTGTTGCTTCTAAAAAACGTTCAAACGTATCACCATCGTGCAAATCTTCACCAGGATGAATTTCATAACAAACATCAACACCTTCTTTATCAAAATGATTTAAAATTGGTAACCAACGTTTCGCCAATTCTTCAAACCCCATTTCTACCAAACCTGCTGGTCTTTGTGGCCAAGGATGCATCGTATGCCAAAGTAATGCACCAGAAAATGTAGCATGCGCATTTAGACCTAATCTTCTACTTGCAGTAGCTGCTTTTTTAACAGTTTCTACCGCCCATTCTGTTCTTGCCTTTGGATTGTTCTTTACTTTATCTGGAGCAAAATTATCAAACATTAAATCGTACGCTGGGTTTACTGCCACCAATTGCCCTTGTAGATGCGTAGAGAGCTCCGTAATTTCAAGTCCGTAAGAATTTATTTTTCCTTTTAACTCATCACAATAAACCTGACTTTCAGCTGCTTTATCCAAATCAATTAAAAAGTTTTCCCAAGTCGGAATTTGGATTCCCTTGTAACCCAAATCGGCTGCCCATTTACACATTCCGTCTAACGTGTTAAATGGTGCCTTACTATCTACAAATTGTGCAAGAAAAACTGCTGGTCCTTTAATAGTTTTCATGTGATGTTTTAAATTTTTAAATCAATTTATTTATTGAATTTACTGAGGATTAAAATTTTAAGATTTAAATCCTATATTTATGGTTCATTCAACCTGTAAAAAAATACCCGTGAATAGGTCTAAATATAGCAATAAGAATACAATTAATTAAAAAATACTGCATGAATCTAAATCAAGAATACGACGCAATCGTTGTAGGAACAGGAATCACTGGAGGATGGGCTGCGAAAGAACTATGTGAGAATGGATTAAAGACGTTAGTCTTAGAACGAGGCCCAATGGTTGAGCATATAAAGGATTATAAAACCATGAATGATGACGTATGGGATTATGAACTAAAGGGAGAGCTTTCTAAAGAAGATAAGAAAAAATATCACAAACAGAGCAGAATAGGCTGGGCACCAAAGGAAGATGTAAAACATTTTTTTGTAAATGATTTAGACCACCCATATGTTGAAACCAAACGTTTTGACTGGATTAGAGGCTACCATATTGGTGGCAGATCACTTACTTGGGGGAGACAAAGTTACCGATGGAGCGATCTTGATTTTGAAGCCAATAAAAAAGACGGTATTGGTGTAGATTGGCCAGTAAGATATAAAGATATTTCTCCATGGTATGACAAGGTTGAAGAGTATATAGGCGTTAGTGGCCAAAACCTTGGGTTGAAACATTTGCCCGATGGTAAATTTCAGCCTCCTATGGAACTTAATTGTGTAGAACAAGAATTACAAAAGGTTATTCCAGAAAAATTTGATGATGGCAGACTCTTAACCATAGGCAGAGTAGCGCATATCACAGATAACAAAGCGAATATTGAAGGTAGACAACCCTGTCAGTATAGAAATAGATGTTGGAGAGGTTGTCCGTTTGGCGGATACTTTAGCAGTAATTCTTCAACACTACCAGCAGCCGAACGTACTGGAAACATGACACTAAGGCCAAACTCCATTGTTTATGAAGTAATTTATGATGATGTAGCCAAAAAAGCTACTGGCGTAAAAATAATTGATGCTGTTACCAATGAAAAATTGGAGTTAAACGCAAAAATTATTTTCCTTTGTGCCTCAGCAATGGCTTCAGTAGGTATTTTGTTGCAATCTAAATCGGAACGTTTTCCAAATGGGTTAGGCAATGATTCTGATGCTTTAGGGCGAGGAATAATGGACCATCATTATCAATTAGGAGCAAGTGCCAAAGTAGATGGTCATTTAGATAGGTATTATAAAGGTAGAAGACCTAATGGATTCTACATCCCTAGATTTGTAAACCTTGATGAAAAGACAAAACGTAAAGATTATATTAGAGGTTTTGGCTATCAAGGATCGGCATCACGAGAAAACTGGACCAATGCTATTGCAGAAATGGGTTATGGCGCGAATTTAAAAGAGTCCATATTAAAGCCTGGTGAATGGCAAATAGGCGCAACTGGATTTGGAGAATTCTTGCCATATGATGACAATAGAGTTACTTTGAGTAAAACTGAAAAAGATAAATGGGGTTTACCACAATTAGATTTTGATGTTGAATTTAAAGAGAATGAATATAACATGCGCGAAGACATTAAAAAAGAAATAGCAGCTATATTTGAAGCAGCAGGATTTAAGGACATTGCTGTTTACGATAAGGCAACTGGTCCTGGATTAGGCATTCACGAAATGGGTGGAGCTCGTATGGGAAAAGATCCAAAAACTTCTATTGTAAATAATAATAATCAAATACACAGCGTTCCTAATGTTTATGTCACTGATGGGGCATTTATGTCGTCATCAAGTTGTGTAAATCCATCATTAACTTATATGGCTTTTACAGCTAGAGCAGCTAACCATGCGGCAGAACAATTTAAATTAGGTAAATTTGCTTAAGTAATAGAATATAAAATATGGACAATGCTTCAGCCCGCAATATGTGGGGCGATTATTTAGATAAACACTTAGAAGATGCTTTCGTTAATGCTCCTAAAACTATCCATTTTTGCGACAATGAACACGATGCAAATGAATGCGTTAACCTAGTAGTAAACGGAATTAAAAAAGCAACTTCACCCTCGCTTTTAGGGCTTCAATTAAGAAATGAACCCCTACCAAAAATTGGCGATTTTATGGTTATTACAGACTGGTCTGGCAAAGCTAAATGCATTGTAAAAACTACAGCAGTAAAACTAAAACCCTATTTTAGTATTGATGAAGAATATGCTAAAAAAGAAGGCGAAGGTGATAAAAGTTTAGCTTATTGGAAAAAAACACATTGGGATTATTACCAAAGAGAACTGTCAGAATTTAATAGAGAACCTCGTGAAAGTATGATCATTGTTTGTCAAGAATTTGAAAAAGTTTACGGATAAAAAAAGGCCGCAAATTGCGGCCTTTTTTTATTAGGTTTAACAGCAGATTAATCTAACTTAATCCAAGTATTTCCATTTTTATGAGAAGCCACAGTGCTTTCTATAAAATTAAGTCCTCTTACGCCATCCATCATTGTAGGAAACTCACCATCGTTATACTTTTGACCTCTTATTGCTTTAGCAACTCCTAAATAAATATTGGCCATAGAATCAAAAATACCTTCTGGGTGTCCTGGAGGAAGTTTTGTTCCACTTAATGATAATTCCGAATTATAGGCATGACCTGGTTTGTATACCTGCAAAGGTTTATCATCGGACATTACATATAAATAATTAGGGTTTTCTTGCTCCCATCTAAAGCCACCTTTATCGCCATAAATAGCAATTGCCAATCCGTTTTCTTCTCCTGTCGCTATCTGACTAGAACGTAAAACACCTTTTGCATTGCCATCAAAACGCACCAAAACGGTACCATCTATATCCATTTTATTGTCCTCATATAAATAGTTAAGGTCCGCCAAAATAGATTTTACTTTCATTCCAGTAGTAAACTCAATCATATTAAAAGCATGCACCCCAATATCACCCATACAACAGCTAATTCCCGCTTTTTCTGGATCTAAACGCCAAGTAGAAGCTCTTTTTGCTTTATCATGAATTACAGGATTTAACCACCCTTGATAATACCGCACATCTACTTTTTGAATATTCCCTAAGGCACCAGATTTAATCATCTCCCGCATTTGACGCACCATAGGATAGCCCGTATAGGTATGTGTAACAGCGAACACTGTTCTTGCTTTTTCTAATGTTGCTTGTAATATCTTAGCCTCGTTGTAAGTTGTTGTCATAGGTTTTTCACAAATTACACTAAACCCATTTTCCAAAAGCTTCTTAGCCATAGGAAAATGAAGAAAATTTGGTGTAAGTACAGAACAAACCTGAATACGTTTATCAGCAGGCAATTTCATTTCTTCAGCTATAAACGTATCAAAATCTTTATAGATTCTATCTGTTGGCACATCAATTTCTTTTGCAAATGCCAAATTATCTTCAAATTTTGGGTTAAAAACTGCACCTACAATTTCGTAATTATCATTAATCTGCGACGCTACTCGATGTAAAATACCTATAAGTGAATCGCCTCCACCACCTAAAATTCCTAATCTAATTTTCTTTGCCATATTTTATTTTTATTCTTTATACTCTATTTTCTCATTTTTAAACAATAACACGAACAATACTAGAACTCCCAAAGCAAAAATTCAAGGAACATCATAAAAGACAACTGAAACTTTACTTTTAAGTTCATAGGACGATTAAAACACTATTTAAAATTCATTTTTTACTATATACTATCTTCTGGCTATGCCGATTTTAACGCATCAGCATGATGATGGATTCTGTTTTTCTCTATTTTTTTACGAATAATAAATAAGATTCCGAATAAGATAATTAGAGTTACTGGAAAATATACCATAAAGCCAAGCACAGCTCTTCCTGCCTCAATATCTGCATCGCTACCCGTTAAACCAGAAGCAACCGCTGTAGCCTTTTCGGTATCAAGACGTGATCCTATTATCGGGTTCCAAATTGACGTGGCAAACATACCTGCACCACCTACCAGTGACATTCCTAACGCCCCTGTTTTTGAGGTGTATTCTGAAATAAAACCAATCATAGTTGGCCAGAAATAACAAACACCAAGTGCAAATAATGCTGCAGCAACATATATCATAGAACCTTCCGCAATACTCATAAAATAAATTGCAGAAGCAGTGATAATGGCCGACATAAATAATACGCCTATCGGGTTTAGTTTATGTACAATTGGGCCAGCAAAAAACCTTCCTAATGCCATAATTCCTGTAACTAATGCTAATACAAGCATAGGACTAGCACCCGAACTTCCTAAAATAGTTTCTACCCACTGTTGCGGAATAAATTCGGAGGTTGCAGTTAAAGTCATACAAACCATCATGAATAAAAACAAAGGATTTGCCAAGGCTTTAATATTAGACGATGTATTAGACTCAATATTCTCACTTTTAGGAAATTTCTGAGTGAATACTAAAAAGCCGTATATTAATGTAGGTATCAACATAGTAGCTATTTGCAATTGCCAGCTTAAGCCACCATCTGTCATAAACTTTGATACTAAAGATCCAATAACTAAACCGCCTGGAAACCACACATGAAATTTATTTAACATTGCTGTTCTGTTGTTTGTATACATATCAGCAATCATAGGATTACAGGCAGCTTCAACTGATCCGTTAGCAAAACCAATAAAAAATGTTGAAATAATTAAGGTCCAAAATCCATCGGCATAAATAGTAAGCACAAGCCCTAAAAGATGACAAATAAAAGCAATCGTCATTAATTTTTTGGCGCCAAGCGTATTATACAACAACCCTCCAATTAACATAGCCAAAGGAAATCCTAAAAAGGCCATACTATTGATCCAGCCTAATTCTTTATTAGATATCTCGAAATCCACACCAAGTTGCGTTAAGATTCCAGCTCTAATTGCAAAGGTCATTGAGGTAACGATCAGCGCTATACATGCTAAAAAGAATACCTTATTTTTGTTTACTTGTTCCATAATTTAGTAGTTGTTTTGGTTGTTTGTTTTAACGTTTATATACAATGTAATCTAATGACAATGGCTCGATAGTATTTAATCTAGATTCCATTGCAATTTGACCTCTATGATAGGTAGAATGGTTAATAATATGAAATAAAATATCTTGAATAGTATTGCTAAACTGACGATTTTCAGAATTTATATATTCAATTCGTTTCTCAAAATCCCCGGTATTTGTTACTATTTCAAATGAATTTCGTTGATTATCATAATGTAAATCTGCAAATTCGCTAGTTTGGTGTAATTGAAAAACACTGATCTTTTCTGGAATACCAAGAATTCTAGCATTCCAAATATGATGTGCATTTAGAATGTGACTAAAGAGCATACTATTTTTTTCAGTTTGCTTAATTTCTGGTAAGTTAAATTGGTCAATTAACTTTTTATTGCAGTAAAAATTATAATCAAATAACTCATTGAAGTAACTATTCATAAAAACGATTGGTTTGATTATTTTATGCCTTCTGCTGCTTTTAGTAATAACTGTTTAGTTGCTAAAATGCCTTCCTCTTCACTTAAAATATCTCCTTCATATTCAACACCTACAAAACCTTTGTATCCAGCATCATGTACAATTTGAAGCATTTTGGTATAATCTATTTTGGTTTCATTTCCTGAAGAATCAAAGTTATATGATTTTGCGCTTACTCCCTTTGCAAAAGGCATCAATTCTTTTATCCCCTGGTAAATATCGTATTCCTCTGCACATGGGCCATTATACACTGAACCATCTGCGCGTCTTAGACAAAAATTACCAAAATCAGGTAATGTGCCGCAATTTGGCATATTTACCTTTTCCATAATTTCAGCCAATTTAGCCCCATTAGAAGATAATCCCCCATGGTTTTCAACAATAATATTTATATTCTTTGCTTTAGCATAGTTAGCTAGTTGCGTTAATCCATCAACTGAATTAGCAATCCAATCTTCAGGGGTTTTGCTCCCTGCCAAATTAACTCTAATAGAATGACAGCCCATAGCCGCCGCGGCATCTACCCATTTGTAATGATTTTCAACAGCCGATTGACGTTCTTTTTTATCACTAGCCGCTAAATCTCCTTGGCCATCGATCATAATTAGTAGATTTTTCATGCCGTGTTTTTTACTCTCCGCATTACTTTTAGCTACAAATAAATCAATTGCTTCTTTGGAAAAATTAGATTTTTCTAGTTCCTTATTATATAATCCACTAACATATTCCAAACCTGTAAAACCCCAGCCTTTAGCCTTTTCTGCAAAGGTATATGGATCTACATTTTGCTCAAAAATCATTTTATGCATAGACCATTGTGCCAAAGACAATTCGAAAAAAGGCTCACTTTTTACGGATACTTCTTTTTCTACCTCTTTTTCTTGTTTTGATTGCTTATCCTCTTTACAAGAATTGAACAACAAAAAAACACACATACCGGTTAAAACTAATCCCTTTTTAATAATTGAATTGTGTTTCATATGGTTCAATTTTTGATTTTATTAATTTAACACCAAACTACAACGTTGTAGTGAGATATCGTCGTATTTTACGCGTTTAAATGTAAAAAATTAATTTTATATTTAATAAATTTACGAAATAAACAATTTTACCGCATGAGCAAATTTTTATATAATGAAGAACAAGAATCCTATGATGCGATTGTTGTTGGAACAGGTATAAGTGGTGGATGGGCTGCTAAAGAACTATGTGAAAACGGACTTAAAACTTTGGTTTTAGAACGTGGAAGAATGGTAACCCACATAAAAGATTACCCTACTGCAAATTTAGATGATTGGGATTTTCCGAATAATGGAGAATTACCAAAAGCAGAAGCCGACAAACAACTTAAACAAGCAAGAACAGGATATACGGTTAAAGCGCCTCACAATTTTTGGTTTGTAAACGATTTAGAACATCCTTACAATGAGATTAAAAGATTTGACTGGATGCGTGGCTATCACGTAGGCGGAAGATCTATTATGTGGGGTCGTCATAGTTACCGTTGGAGTGATATAGATTTTGAAGCAAATAAAAAAGATGGTATTGCTGTAGATTGGCCAGTACGTTATAAAGATATAGCACCTTGGTATGATAAGGTAGAATCTTATATTGGTGTAAGTGGTGAAAATTTAGGATTAGAACAACTACCTGACGGTCAATTTGGGCCTATGATGGAACTAAACTGTGTTGAACAAACACTTAGAGAAAAAGTTGCTGAAAATTTTGATGGAAGAGTGGTAACCGCTGGTAGAGTTGCACATATTACTGGAGACAAACAATTTGATGGAAGAAGCAAATGTCAGTTCAGAAACCGTTGTATTAGAGGTTGTCCTTTTGGAGCTTATTTTAGTAGTAATTCTTCTACATTACCAGCTGCTGAACGCACAGGGAATTTAACGCTTCGACCTGATTCCATCGTGGCAGAAGTCATTTACGACCCTAAAACCAAAAAAGCCTCAGGAGTAAAAGTAATTGATAGATTAACCAAAGAAGAATTAGTTTTTAATGCTAAGGTAATTTTCTTATGTGCTTCATCAATAGCATCCACTCAAATATTAATGCAATCTAAATCTGACCGTTTTCCTAATGGTTTAGGTAATGATTCTGACCAATTAGGTAGAAACATCATGGATCATCAATTAGGTGTAGGTGCCAATGGTAAATTTGATGGTTTTGAAGATAAATATTATAAAGGTCGTAAACCTAACGGTGTATATATTCCTCGTTTTAGAAATTTAGGTGGCGATACAGATCGAAAAGATTATATTCGTGGTTATGGGTATCAAGGTGGCGCAAGTAGAGGAAACTGGGAAGAATCTATAGCCGAATTATCTTTTGGTAAAGAATTAAAAGATAGTATTCTTAAACCTGGAGGTTGGACCATGGGAATCATGGGATTTGGTGAAGTTTTACCTTATCAAGAAAACAGAATGACCTTAGACTATGACAAATTAGATAGTTGGGGCTTACCAACCGTTACCTTTGATGCAGAGTTTAAAGAAAACGAATGGAAAATGCGTGAGGACATTAAGCAGCAAGCTGTTGAAATGTTAGAAAAAGCCGGATTTAGAGATGTAGAATCTTTCGATAACCCTGGCGCATTAGGATTGGGAATTCATGAAATGGGTACTGCTAGAATGGGTAGAGACCCAAAAACATCTGTATTGAATGGTAATAACCAAATACATGCAGTACCAAATGTATACGTTACAGATGGGGCTTTTATGACCTCAGCAAGTTGCGTAAACCCATCATTAACATATATGGCATTCACCGCTAGAGCAGCAAACCATGCCGCAGAACAACTTAAAAAAGGAAATATATAATGGATAGAAGAATCGCTCTCAAAAATATAGGTTTATCTTTTGGTTACATTGTAGCTACTCCAACAATTATAAGCTTAGTTCAAAGTTGTAAAGACCAGAATGTAGTAGAATGGACACCTAGTTTTTTAACTAAAGAAGAAGGATCTGTGTTATATAAACTGGTAGATATTATACTTCCAAAAACAGATACGCCTTCGGCAACTGAAGTAAACGTACACGTTTTTATTGATAAATATGCCCAAGAAATTATGGAGCCTAAACAACAGGCTTTCTTTAAAATGGCAATGAACAAATTTACCTCAAAAGCACTAAAAGATTCTGGAAAAGAAAAACTAGAAGACCTTGGTGTTGAAAATTTAGAAGCTGTTTTAGCCGATGCTTTAAAATATACCAAGGAAGATGAATTGAAGAATTTTAAAGTAATAAATGACTACAATACAGCGATTGAAGCTGGAGAGACCCCTGAACTAGAAGAAGGCGTGTCTAGATTTGCTTTTGCTACAAATCTAAGAGGTTTAGCTATTTGGAGCTATAAAACCTCAGAAAAAGTTGGAGAAGAAGTTTTAGCTTATTTACCAGTTCCAGGTGAATATATTGGCTGTGGAGACTTACAAACACTTACAGAAGGCAAAGCTTGGTCTATATAGACAGTTAAATTACCGATTTTCCAAAACAACCCTTTAATTATAGTTAATTCATAATTAAAGGGTTGTTTTTTTGTGTTTTTGAAAATTTTAACTTTTTTAAAAAATCTAAAATACATTTAAAGCACGTAGATATAGAAACCCCGAAAGTATTTTAAAATGGAAAATCATTTTATTATTTTAACTATATATATTGTTGCATGCATTGCCTCCATTGCATTAAAACCTTATATTAAAAAGTAAGTTTACGATACGTCTTAAACTAAAAATGCCCTAGAAAAATTTCTAGGGCATTTTTGTTTTTATTTAAAGACCAATTAAGAGCCACACATTAAACAATCGTCGTCAGCTTGACCTTCTTTAGCTCTCGCAATCATTTCCTTCATTTCAGCCGCTGTCATAGGCTGTATATCTACTTCTTGATCTGCAATTGGAGTTGCTTCTGCTTTTATCTCCTTTTGAGGAGCTGTAGCTACTGCTGCTATAACTTCAGCATCGGCAGCAACACTTACAGGCACTTCTTTCTTTTGTGTATTATCTAATGTAAATTTAATAGCATCTACTGCAGATTTTGTTCTTAAATAATACATACCAGTTTTTAAACCACTCTTCCATGCATAAAAATGCATTGATGTTAATTTTGAGTAATTTGCCCCCTCCATAAATAGGTTAAGAGACTGACTCTGATCTATGAAATATCCTCTTTGTCTAGACATGTCGATAATATCTTTCATGCTCAACTCCCAAACTGTTTTATAAAGTTCTTTAATATCTTGTGGAATTACATCAATATGCTGTACCGAACCATTCGCTCGCATTAGTTCTTGCTTCAAACTCTCGTTCCATAGTCCTAATTCTACTAAATCTTCAAGCAAGTGTTTATTTACTACAATAAACTCCCCAGAAAGTACTCTCCTGGTATAAATGTTTGAAGTATATGGTTCAAAGCACTCATTATTACCTAAAATTTGTGAAGTTGATGCTGTTGGCATTGGAGCCACCAATAACGAGTTTCTTACGCCATTTTTCTTTACCTCTTTACGTAATTTAGACCAATCCCATCTTCCTGATAGTTCTTCATCTTTTATTCCCCATAAATTATACTGGAATTCCCCTTGAGAAATTGGCGAACCTTTATAAGTTGAATACGGACCTTCTTCTTTGGCCATTTCCATAGATGCAGTAACAGCAGCAAAGTATAACGTTTCGAAAATTTCTTGATTCAATGCTTTAGCTTCATCACTTGTAAAAGGTAAACGCATCATTATAAAAGCATCAGCAAGTCCCTGCACACCTAATCCTATAGGTCTATGGCGCATGTTAGAATTCTCAGCTTCCTTTACAGGATAATAATTACGATCAATTACTTTATTTAAGTTTCTAGTAACACGCTTTGTAACTCTGAATAATTCTTTATGATCAAATTCTCCATTCTTTACAAACATTGGCAAAGCAATTGATGCCAAATTACACACCGCAACTTCATCTGGAGAAGTATACTCCATAATTTCAGTACATAAGTTTGATGAACGTATGGTACCAAGATTTTTTTGATTGCTCTTACGGTTAGCCGCATCTTTATACAACATGTAAGGTGTGCCTGTCTCTATTTGGGATTCTAAGATTTTCTCCCACAGCTCTCTTGCTTTTACCGTTTTACGACCTTTTTTCTCTGCTTCGTATTTTAAATACAATGCCTCAAATGCCTCACTATGGTTATTAAATAAGTTAGGGCATTCATTAGGGCACATTAGGGTCCAATCTTCATTGGCCTCCACCCTTTTCATGAATAAATCTGGAATCCACATAGCGTAGAACAAATCGCGAGCACGCATTTCTTCTTTACCATGGTTCTTTTTAAGATCTAAAAACTCATAAATATCTGCATGCCATGGCTCTACATAAATAGCAAAGCTACCTTTACGTTTTCCTCCTCCTTGATCTACATATCTTGCAGTGTCATTAAAGACTTGTAACATTGGCACAATTCCATTAGAAGTTCCGTTGGTACCCGCTATGTACGATCCTGTTGCTCTAACATTATGTATAGATAACCCAATACCTCCTGCAGATTGCGAAATTTTAGCAGTTTGCTTTAAGGTGTCGTAAATACCATCAATACTATCATCTTTCATTGCTAATAAAAAGCAAGAAGACATTTGAGGCTTTGGTGTGCCAGCATTAAATAAGGTTGGTGTAGCATGTGTAAAATACTTCTTCGACATTAACTCGTACGTTTCTATCGCAGCATCTATGTCATTTAAATGTATACCAACCGAAACACGCATTAACATATGCTGTGGACGTTCTGCTATTTTACCATTAATTTTAAGTAAGTAAGAACGCTCCAACGTTTTAAAACCGAAATAATCGTAGCCAAAATCGCGGTTGTAAATTATTGTTGAGTCTAGAACCTCCGCATTTTCCTCTATTACATTCATTACTTCATCAGAAATCAATGGAGATTTTTTGGTAGTTCTTGGGTTTACATATTCATACAAATCTTTCATTGTTTCTGTGAAAGATTTTTTTGTGTTTTTATGTAAATTAGAGACTGATATTCTAGCTGCCAATTTTGCATAATCAGGATGCGTAGTGGTCATTGTAGCAGCAATTTCCGCAGCAAGATTATCCAGTTCAGAAGTTGTAACACCATCATATAAACCTTCTATAACCCTCATTGAAACCTTAATAGGGTCAACAAGTTCATTAAGACCGTAACAAAGCTTACGAACTCTAGCCGTAATCTTGTCAAACATCATCGGTTCTTTTCTTCCGTCTCTTTTTAATACATACATGTGCTACAAATTTTTAGTGATACGTTGGTTAGGTCATGTCTTTTGCAAAACATAACAATTAGTGTTTATTAAAGTTTTCTTTCGGATAATCTGAAAGAAATAATGCGAAATTTTATTATTTTTTAGAAGTCTGCGTCAAAACTGATCTTCTGAGAATCAGAATCTTTATCAGAATTTAAGACTCCTGCTTTTTGATATTCTGAAACTCTCTTTTCAAAGAAATTGGTTTTCCCTTGTAAAGAAATCATATCCATAAAATCGAAAGGATTTGTTGAATTATAAACTTTATCACATTCTAATTCAACTAGTAATCTATCGGTAACAAACTCCAGATACTGCGTCATTAATTTGGCATTCATTCCAATAAGACTGGCAGGCAATGATTCTGTTATAAATTCTCTTTCTATGTTTAGTGCATCAACGATAATTTCGGTAATACGCTCTTTAGATACTTTATTTACAATATGATTTTTATGAAGATGAACAGCAAAATCACAATGCATACCTTCATCACGAGAAATTAACTCATTTGAAAATGTAAGACCAGGCATAAGACCTCTCTTCTTTAACCAGAAAATAGAACAAAAAGAACCCGAAAAGAAAATACCTTCAACTGCTGCAAAGGCGATTAGACGTTCTGCAAAACTTGGAGATTCTATCCATTTTAAAGCCCAATCTGCTTTTTTCTTAATTGCAGGGAAATTTTCTATGGCTTGAAAAAGAATTGTTTTCTCTTTCTCATCTTTTACATAGGTATCGATTAACAATGAATAGGTTTCTGAATGGATGTTCTCCATCATAATTTGGAAACCATAGAAAAATTTTGCTTCGGAGTATTGTACTTCATTTACAAAATTTTCAGCCAAATTTTCATTTACTATTCCGTCTGATGCTGCAAAGAATGCCAAAATATGCTTAATAAAGTATTTTTCATCATCATTTAGCTTATTATTCCAGTCATTCAAATCTTCATGCAAATCTATTTCTTCAGCAGTCCAAATACAAGCTTCTTGCTTTTTATACCATTCCCACAAATCGTTATGTTGAATTGGAAAAATAACAAATCTATCCTTGTTTTCTTGTAAAATTGGTTCTACTGCTGACATATTCTTGTTCTGTTTTATAATTATCATGTTCGAGTTGAAAAACTCTCTAGATGGGCTAACAAAGATTAGAAAATATCGCGGGTAAATAAAGCCCAATTACCCTTTTATAACACAAAGTTTTTAACACGGATTGTTGAAATCTAACCTTAGAAGTGATGTTTGTTGACCTTAGGTATAAATATAAAATTCAACATAATTTTTATAATAAAAAAAAGACCAAAAAGTATGTTTTTAAATACTCCTTGGTCTTTTTTAAGAACCACTATAATTTAAGAAAATTCTTTGCAATCCTGCCAAACCATACCATTCTTCAGATATTGATTTTTCATACCAATTAACAAACTTATTGGTTTAGGAAGTTCCCCCCGAAACCTAAAAACCAAACGTAACAGAATTTAAAAATTCAGGTGTTTAGTTAATTGTTATTCTATAAATATCGTTCCGCTAATGCTAGCGACACATATCCTAACTATTAATATGCATCTATAGAACGGTAGTATAGGCTTGACAGTTTTCTTTGCAAAAAAATTATATATTACATTTATTTGTTAGCACTAGCTATAAAATCTCCTTGAACAATAATAGATTCCCCATTATAATCTTCCAATTTTAAATCTATATAACCAGTTGCCAATTCATTATTTATTTTAGTAATCTTTACTTTACCCTTTTCAACATAATAAGGTAATTCTTTAGATTTTATCATATTCAAATACCCAAAAACACCACTTATTTTAGCAAACTCATCGTCATCTTCATTCTTGAGCTTAACTTTATAAGTACCAACTTCAAAGTTTTCACTGTTATCTTTAGAAATTATAATTTCGAACTTATTGTCTAGATTATTATCCAATACTAGATTTAAAGTAGCATAAGAACTACCCCTATTGGTAGTTTCCACTGAAGTAGCAAAGTGCATAACTCCATTAATATTAGTATTTAATGCTCCAGAAAATTGAAGGTTATACGGATTTGGCCCTGAACTATTACTATTTAAAAAGCTAGATGAAGGAAAATATGAAGTAAGGCTCATAAATACCAAAGCACAGCCAAAAAAATTCAGAATAAAAATTATAATTTTCTTGTTAGTCATAATCCCCAACTCAAATGCTATTAATTTTGTGTTTCACTTAAAGCAATTAATGCTTTTGTGTTTTGGTGTTCCGTATTGTTATCGGTAAGAACAGCAATCGTTATAACAATTATCAAAACGATAAATAAAATAAATGATTTTTGCATGACCTTATTTTAAAATTATTAATATAGTTTAATACCTAAATTCAATTTTTTCAAAAATGCCTTTCGGGGTTTAACGTTCCATTAAAAATTTTACCGAGACTAAATTATAAGAAAACTAGCGGTAATAATTTCGTAATGTGCCAATGGTGAAGAAAACTGTATAAATGGTAAAAGAGTTAAATTTTCTTAAAAAATGATAATTCAATAACAAAAGAGTCTATTTCATTAATTATATTGATTTTTACCCAATTGCACTTAAAATCTAACCATTGATACATAACATTTTATTTAAAAACTTAGAACTAGTATTTTTGATTACATTTATTCCCCTATGTTAGAAGCAGTAATCGTAGACGACGAAACCAAAGCCCTCCAAAGTTTAACTTGGGAACTTACCAATTTCAGTGATGAGATCAAGGTTGTTGCATCATTTACCAACCCTTTAGAAGCTTTAGCTTATCTAGATAATAGTGAAAACACCCCAGATTGTCTTTTTCTAGATATTGAAATGCCAACAATGGATGGATTTCAATTTATTCAAAAACTAAAAAACAAAGATTTTCCTGTGGTAATTACCACAGCATATAATCAATACGCCATAAAAGCATTAAAGAATGAAGCTATTGACTATTTGTTGAAACCAATTGATTCTGATGATTTAAATGACACTATTTTAAAAATCAAGAAATTTAATTCTAGAACCGTTACTGCAGAGCGCTTAGAAAAAATTCTTCTTAACTTTAACACTGCATCTATTCAGAAAAAAATAACCATTAATACTGATGGTAAACTGGTTTTTCTGCAAAGCGATGAAATACTCTATGTTGAATCTGATGGGAACTACAGCACCATTTTTTTAACAGATGGACACAAAATAGTACTTACTAAAAAATTAAAAGAAGTTAATGAAATTCTGCCATCGGATACGTTCTACAGAATTCATAATTCATACATAATAAATCTTAACAAAATAAAAGAATTTATTAAAACCGATGGATACATTGTTTTGGAAACCAACCATAAAATACCGGTGTCCCGTCAAAAAAAATCTGACTTTTTAGATCTGCTTTAAAAAAGCCTATGCGATATCGAATTATAAGAAACATAAAGCTTTATAATCCTATTGCAAAAAAAACATTTGCGCTTCTGGCATTGTTCTGTGCTTTTTTGGCTTTTTCTCAAGAACAAAAAATCTCTGAATCTTTTAGAAAAACAGCAGATGACCTAATTCTTAAGGCTCCAGTAATTTACGCTGAAATAGACATAGTCTTAAGACCTTATAGATCGGACACCATTTTAATGCGCTCGTTTGCAAATTTGTCAGCAAAAAAAAACTATTTCCCTGGACAATCGTATGCATTAAATCAACTAGGAACAAAATACCGAAATACATCGCAATACAGTGCAGCCATAATGCTGCATAAAGAAGCTCTAGACGCAGCAACAAAGGCAAATAATCTTGAATTAAAAGTTTTTAGCTTAAACATGCTTAGCGTTGTATATCGTAGAATGGATGCTATAAAAACTGCATTAGACTACGCTCAAGAAGCACTAGAATTAGCTGAAACAGTAGAAAACCCATCTGAAGGCTTAAAAAGAAGTATAAATGTTTCGCTAAATGGTATTGGAAATATATATCAAACTTTAAAACAATATACTGTTGCTATTGAAACATTTAAAAAATCTTTATCTTTTGAAGAAAAACTCAACAATAAGTTAGGACTAGCCATTAACAATCAAAATATTGGAGAATGCTATGAAGAGTTGGGGCAATTAAACTTAGCCTTAAATTACTTTAGAAAATCTTTAGCATTTAACGAAGAGATTGATAATAATATGGGTAGGGTTATTTGCAATAACAGTATTGCCCAAGTTTATATTAAACAAAAAAAATTACAGCCTGCATTACGAATCTTAGAATCTACTTTAAAACAATCTATAGCTTTAGGTGACAAATATTTTACCTCGTCTGTGTACATAAATCTAGGATGGGTTTTAATGGAACTTGAACAATTTGAGGCCTCTGAAAAAAATCTTCTTGAAGGTATTCGGCTGGCTGTAAAGCATAATTTAAACGGGTCGCAAGCCACGGGATATAAACTATTATCAGATCTTTTTGCCAAACAAGAAGATTTTGCAAAGTCTTTAGAATATTATAAAAAGGCAAAAACTATTGACGAAGTTCTTATGAACGAAACCAATGTTAGGTATGTAAATGACATTCTATTTAAGTACGATACTGAGAAAAAAAACAATCAAATACAGGCTCTTGCCCGTGAAAATGAATTAGTGCGACTTAAACTTAGAAAAAACGAAAACACCTTTCTTGTGAGTACGCTTCTTTTGGCATTATTAGCGTTGATTTTATATATTCTTTACCGGCAGTACCAACTAAAAAACGAAAAGAAATTATTGACACTAGAACAGAGCATGCTTAGAAGTCAAATGAATCCACATTTTCTTTTCAATTCCTTAAACTCCATTAAACTTTACATAATAAACAATGAAAAAAAGAACGCTGTTTATTACTTAAATAAGTTTTCCAAATTGGTTCGTAAAATTTTAGAAGCCTCTTCCTTAAAAGAAATTTCCTTATCCGAAGAACTAGAAACCATAGAACTTTACATGAATATTGAAAATATTAGGTTTTCCAATGAAATAAAGTTTAAAATAGAAATTGAGGAAGGTATAGATACGGAGTTAATAAAAATACCATCACTAATTTTGCAACCATTTTTAGAAAATGCAATATGGCATGGTTTGTCATCAAAAGAAGGTGATAAAAGCATATGGATTGAGGTAAAAAAAGAGAATGATTATTTTACCGCCATATCCATTTATGATAACGGTATAGGTAGAGCAGCCGCCGAAGTTATTAAAGAAAATAAAGTATTAAAAAGAAAATCTATAGGTATTGATATTACCAAAGAACGTCTTGCTAATTTCTCTAAAGATTACGAAAACTCTTTTGATTTTAAAATGGTAGATTTATTTGATGATAATAACAACCCGAATGGCACAAAAGTAACCATTCACATCCCTACTATTTAGTCATATCAGTTGCTACGCTTTCTAACTCAGCATACCATTTTTTTCCAAACTTTCTAATTAGCGCATCTTTTACAAACTTGTAAATAGGCACTTTAAGTTCAGCACCCAAACTACAGGCAGGATCACAAATTTCCCATTTATGATAATTTACAGCGGTGAATTCTGTATACTCACGAATCCGTACTGGATATAAATGACAAGAAACCGGTTTTTTCCATTTGGTAACGCCCGCATTATAGGCATCTTCTAATCCGCACTTAGCTGTGCCATTATCCGAAAAAACCACATAAGCACATTCACTCCCATTAACCAATGGCGTTTCCCATTCTCCGTCTTCGCCTTTAACAAATGCCCCTTCCTTTTCAATCACGGCAATTCCTTCTGGTCTTAAAAAGGGTTTTACATCTTTATAAATATCTACTAATATTTCTGTTTCTTTATCTTCCAGAGGAGCCCCTGCGTCACCATCAATACAACAAGCACCTTTGCATGCTGTTAAATTGCAAACAAAGTCGTTTTCTATTATCTCCTCAGAGATTAAAGTTTTACCTATCTGAAACATATGATTTTTTAAGTTTGGCAAAGATACTTTTTATTGATTTTAATTTAGCTTAAAACATCTAATACTTGAATTTAACCGTAAATTTGCAAAGAAATTTTTACTATGGAGTTACATTTTAATATTAAGGAAATTGCAACCGCCTCAATGGTATTATTTGCGGTAATTGATATTCTTGGTAGTATTCCAATTATTATTGGATTACGTAATAAAGTTGGGCACATTCATTCAGAAAAAGCTTCTATTGTTGCAGCTATTATAATGGTCGCCTTTTTATTTGTTGGTGAAGAAATATTGAAATTAATTGGCATTGATGTAAATTCATTTGCTGTAGCAGGTGCTTTTATCATCTTTTTTCTTGCTATTGAAATGATCTTAGGAATTAGCCTTTATAGAGATGACGCCCCAGAAAGCGCCTCTATTGTGCCTATTGCCTTTCCCTTAATTGCTGGTGCAGGTACTATGACTTCTATTTTATCATTACGTGCCGAATACTACGTAGAAAATATAATAGTAGCCATTATCATAAATATTATTTTTGTTTATTTGGTATTAAAATCATCCAAAAAAATAGAAAAAGCACTCGGCAAAACAGGTTTGAGTGTTATAAGAAAAGTATTTGGCGTTATTCTATTAGCTATAGCCGTAAAATTATTTACATCAAATATAAATCAGCTTTTTTAGGTGATTAAACAAACCATGAATATTACAGTATGAATAAAATTGTAAGTATTATTTTAATACTAATAGCCCTAGCATTAATCACCTATAATGCTACGCTTTTAGACTTTAACAACTTATTTAAAGGGGATAGTATTATTGCATTGATAGGCATCGTTGCTGCCTTATGTGCAATTGTTCTCTTGGTTATTTTTATGCTTTCAAAAAAGATCCAAAAAAAGATGGATGACAATTAATTATTGTCCTCCTTCTTTTCGTCTTTTTGCCTAATTATAGGGCGTTCAAGTTCTTGAACTTTAATTAGCATAGGGTCATCTTGTCCTTTTATTATAGCATACGCATTTGGATTGTAAATCTGTTCTGCGATTGATGCTTTTAAATAAAGTTTAATCTTGTCTTCATATTCATAATAGTTCATCGAAGATTCCTCTTGATTACTAAATAACTGCATGTAGTTAATGAACTTTTCAAACAAAATATCATCAACTTTAAATTTTCCAACAAAATCTTTTTCTGAATAATCATTATACCTATTTCTATCTTCCTCTAAATGGTTAAATATAAATCTCGACATGATACCTCCACTCTCTAAAAAGCTAATAGCTTCTTCGCCATAACCTTGAATAGGCACAAAAATATCGGGAATTATTCCACCGCCACCATAAACTACTTTTCCTTTAGGTGTTTTAAATTTTAACGAGTCGGCAACTTTAATACTATCTACCGAGACTAACTCACCAGTCGTATATCTATCCGTAAATTTCTGATAGTAATCTTTATTTCCTTTGGCATAATCTTTTTGAATAGATCTGCCTGTTGGCGTATAATACCTTGCAATGGTTAGTCTTACTGCTGATCCATCACCAAGTTCCATTTCGCGCTGTACCAAACCTTTGCCAAAAGATCGTCTTCCCACAATGGTACCTATATCATTATCCTGTAGAGCGCCAGCGATAATTTCACTTGCTGAGGCCGAACGTTCATTAATTAGCACATATATTGGCTTGTTTTCAAAGCTTCCTTTTTTAGTAGCATATGTACTATCTATTTGCCCTTTTTTATTTTTTGTAAACAAAATTAATTGGTGATCTTTTAGAAACTCATCTGCCATTTGCTCAGCAATACCTAAGTATCCACCAGGATTATCTCTTAAATCTAAGGTAAGTTTTAAAGCACCTTGCTTTTGTAAATTGGTAAGTGCTGTTTTAAATTCTTTATACGTAGATTCGGCAAACCGGTTCACCTTTATATATCCCATATCCCGTGTGAGCATATATGATGCTTCTACACTTTTTAAAGGCACATTGTCTCTTGTAATTGTTACTGTAAAGGTTTTGTCATCTTTTTTACGGTAAATTTTTAGTTTTACAGGAGTACCTTTTTTACCTTTTAACTTATCTATTATTACATCGTTAGGCAATTTTTGACCAAATAGTGCCACATTATCTGCCATTAAAATACGATCTCCTGGTTCTATTCCTTTATTATAACTAGGACCATCTTCTATGGTGCGCACCACAGAAATAGTATCATTTTCCATAAAAAAACTAATACCAATTCCCACAAAATCTCCTTTCATATTTTCGGAAACTTTGGCCATATCTTTTTTAGGAATATAAACTGAATGTGGGTCTAATTTGTCTAAAATATTATTCACCGCAACATCAACAATACTATCCGTATTAATCTCGTCTACATATTCATAATCTATGTAGTCAATAAGTCGATTTAGTTTGTCCTTTTTAGAATTGGTCGTAAACAATTTTTCGGGCGAATCATTAAAATGAAGCTTCCCACCAATAAAGACACCCACGGCTAAAGTTGCCGCAAGAATAGTTGGCCATAAATACTGTTGTTTCTTCTTCATTTATAACGTGTGTACCTAAGAATTTTCTTTAATGTCTGGCATATGCACCAATACAACACCAGCCTTTTCTAGAAACTGTAATCCCGAATCATCTTTATATGCGTTTTGGTATACCACGCGTTTTATTCCAGATTGATGTATTAATTTACTGCACTCTTTGCATGGTGATAAAGTAATATATAGAGTTGCGCCATTACACGATTGTGTAGAAGATGCTACTTTAGATATTGCGTTAGCTTCTGCGTGCAAAACATACCATTTTGTATATCCCTCTTCATCTTCACAATGATTTTCAAAACCTGTTGGAGTACCGTTGTAACCATCGGAAATAATCATTCTATCTTTTACAATAATTGCGCCAACCTGCTTTCTTTTACAAAAAGATAACTTTCCCCACTCACTGGCCATTCTTAAATAGGCCTTATCATACTTTTTTTGCTTAATATCTTTCATAAACACGCCAATGGTAGTAATGCAATTTTTTAATTAAGCTACTAAGATACCTGCTTTACACTACCCTTACAACCGCTAATGGTTAATTTTAAGTGAAAAATTAATTGGGAAAGGTATTGATTAGTAAGGGTATAGTTATTAATAAAACGATTACTGAAGCAATTATGATATAAAGTGGCTGTTTTATTTTTGCCATAGTCTGTACTACATAGGCCAAAAGAAGTCCTGCAAGAACTATAATTAGTTGCGAGATTTCAATACCTGTAGCGAACCCTATCAGAGGTGTTACTTTATCCTCTTCTTCAGCCATTAACATTTTAAAATAATTTGAAAATCCGAAGCCGTGTATTAAACCAAAAAATGCCGTAGCTAAGCCATGTAATAATACACTTTTACGATCTATTTTAGCATTTACATAGAGTATATTAAATACCGCCGTAAAAAATATGGTTACTGGTATTAAAAACTCAATTAAACTTACATCTACCGTAAAAACATTGTAAGTAGACAAGGCCAAAGAAAGACAATGTGTTAAGGTGAAAATTGTAGCTAAAACAAGCACTTTTTGCCAACTTTTAAACGTAAATGGAATTACTAATGCTGTTAAAAACAAAATATGGTCATAAGCAGAAAAATCGAGCACATGCTCTAAACCTAGTTGTATATAAAAAACAAAATCTTCCATATTAAAATCTCCTTATGTAGTTGTACTAATTTTATTAGTTAATTCCTCGCTCTTTTTGAATGGTTTCATAAGCTATTTGCACTTCTTTAAACTTTTCCTCAGCACCTTTCTTAATAGCTTCATCTTCATTATTAACACGGTCCGGATGGTATTTTTTAGCCATAGTTCTATAGGCCTTTTTAACCTCATCATCAGATGCTGATTTTTCGATCTCTAAAATCTTGTACGCATTGTCTGCAGATTTTATAAACATGGCTTTAATACTTTCAAAATCTTGCATTCCAATTCTTAAGTAACCAGCAATTTCTTGAATCTTATTAATCTCTGCAGGACTCACAGAACCATCTGCTTGAGCAATACCAAATAAAAAATGAACTAATTGTAATCGAACCTCAACGCGTGTACGTAGGTTCATATAATCACAAATTCTTTGCGTAGATATTTCTCTTTTCTTGATTACTTCATTAAAAGTTCTAAAAATGGCGTTCGCTTTATCTTTGCCATAGGTACTCACAAAATAGCGCTGAACATAGTCCATTTCGCTTTGCGAAACTTTACCATCTGCTTTAATAACTACAGAACATAATGACAATAGATTTAGCTCAAAATCAGCAGGACTCACCGAACCACTCTTTTGCGTAGCGATTACCGATCTAGTTCCACTAAATATTTTCTGAATTAAATAAAATATTAGAATAAAAAATATCCATTTCATGTTTTACACAATTTTGCGCCAAAGATATAATTTTCAAATGCAAAAAATAGTGTAATGAAAAGTTAAGGCGTAAAGAAGAACTACGACAAAATGGTTATCTTTGAAAACTTTTATAAATTGATAAAAATAAAATTATGTATCCTGCAGAATTAGTAAAACCGATGAGAGAAGACCTAGCATCTGCTGGGTTTGAAGAATTACATACCGCTGAAGCCGTAGAAAAAGCAATAAATGCTGAAGGCACAACATTAGTTGTAGTAAATTCTGTTTGTGGCTGTGCTGCTGCAAATGCAAGACCTGCTGCTAAATTTAGCTTAACAAATAGCAAAAAACCTGATCATATTGTTACGGTTTTTGCTGGAGTAGATTTTGAAGCTGTAGATAAAGCAAGAAGTTTAATGGTACCTTTTCCTCCTTCATCGCCAAGTATGGCTTTGTTTAAAGATGGAGAGTTAGTTCATATGATTGAACGTCATCATATTGAAGGAAGACCAGCAGAAGTAATCGCAGAAAATTTAATGGCTGCTTATAACGAATTCTGTTCATAAGCCAAGCTTAATCGTTTATTGAAAAATAGACCTTAAAAATTCTTTCATAAAACCGTTCTTTAAAAGAGCGGTTTTTTATTTTTGTAGCATGCAAAAAATACTCGCATATCCGCTTAGCGCCATTTACCTGACTTGTTTTGGGTTGTGTTTATTGGTTTTTCATCCAATACAATGGATTTCATTTAACGTTTTTGGTTACAACACCCTAAAAAAGGCTGTTAGTATTTTAAATCTATGTCTAATACGTTGTTCCCATATATTAGGTACAACTTATACATTTGATAATCCCCATACTATTCCAACAAATAGGCCATTAATAATTGTAGCAAATCATCAAAGCATGCATGATATTCCACCTATAATCTGGTGGATGCACAAACATCATCCAAAGTTCGTAAGCAAAATAGAATTAGGTAAAGGTATTCCTAGCGTATCTTATAATCTTGTTCATGGGGGTTCTGTGTTAATCGACAGAAAAGATAGCAAACAGGCGTTAGGGCAAATAATGAAATTAGGGAAATATATTGAGGAACATAATAGAAGTGCTGTAATTTTTCCTGAAGGAACAAGAAGTAGAACAGGCCACCCGAAACCTTTCCAAACTACAGGGCTTAAAGTTTTAATGAAACAGGCACCATCAGCATTAATTGTACCTATTAGCATTAATAATTCTTGGAAAATGCTGCGCTACGGTAAGTTTCCAAATGGTCTCGGGAATCATATTACTTTTAAGGTTCATGAACCGCTTGAAAACACTGGAAATAGTGAAGAATTAATAGCAAAGGTAGAAGAAATTGTCACTAAAGGCGTAACATCATTTAAATGACCAATACCGAAATTGTAGAAGAAACCATTGCCTTTGTAAAAGAAACATTGCAAGGTGCTGAAGGTGGTCACGATTGGTTCCATATTCAACGTGTTTTTAAAACCTCTCTTTTAATCGCCAAAGACGAGAAAAATATCAATATTCTTGTAGTTAGTTTAGGGGCATTATTACATGATATTGCCGATGCAAAATTTCATAATGGCGATGAAACAGTTGGTCCTAAATTGGCCCATACGTTCTTAACTTCAATTCAGGTTAATGCGGATGTAATTGCCCAGGTAATTCAAATAATTGAGAATATCTCATTTAAAAAATCACTAGAGAAAACTACTCCTAATTTTAATTCCATTGAGCTCCAAGTAATTCAAGACGCTGATCGCTTAGATGCCATTGGCGCCATAGGTATCGCAAGAGCATTTAATTACGGAGGCTTTAAAAATAGAGCACTTTACGACCCTAATATTGCGCCAAATTTAAAAATGACTAAAGAAGAATATAAAAAATCTTCTGCGCCTACAATTAATCATTTTTATGAAAAGCTACTACTTTTAAAAGACAAAATGAACACCAAAACTGGTAAAAAATTAGCAGCTGAAAGACATCAATTTATGATGAACTATTTAGAGCAATTTTATAGCGAATGGAATGGCACTCCATTAGAAAGGAATAGCTAAATACAATGAACTTAACTTAAATAATTTTTGTAACTTGATTGAGATAATTCAACTAACTCATCTTAATCATGCAAAGAAGAAAATTCATTAAAAATGCTGCCGCTGCAACAGCAGCATTCTCGATTGTCCCCAGTTTTGTTTTAGGTAAAAATCATGTTCCACCAAGTGATACACTTTATATGGCTGGATTTGGAATTGGAGGTCGTGGAGGCGGCGTTATTAATGACTTAACGAATACGAAAAAAGTAAAATTTGTAGCGTATTGTGATGTGGATTATAGACAGGTTGTTCCTAGTCAAAAATTACACCCAAATGCCAAACTATATAAAGATTTTAGAACGATTTACGATAAACATTTAAGTGAAATTGATGCCATTATGGTCGCCACACCAGACCACACTCATGCGACAATTGCATTACCATTTATGCGCGCCAAAAAACATGCTTATGTTGAAAAACCCTTAACGCACAATATTCACGAAGCTCGACTAATGACCAATGTTGCGAAAGAAAACGGCATTGTTACCCAAATGGGAAATCAAGGTGCTTCTAGCGATGGTAGCCGACAAGCAAAAGAATGGATAGATTCTGGTATCATCGGAAAAATATATAAAGTAGATTGTTGGACAAACAGACCTGTATGGCCGCAAGGAATTCCTTTGCCAAATGGTGGCGATCCTATTCCAAAAGAGTTAGATTGGGACCTATGGTTAGGCCCTGCTAAAGACAGACCTTATTATGCTGGTTATTTGCCTTTTAAATGGCGTGGCTGGTGGGATTTTGGTACGGGCGCGCTAGGTGATATGGGATGCCATATTATGGAAACACCTTTTAGCACCCTTGGTTTAGGGTATCCTACAGAAGCAGAAGCAAGTTGTACAACCAATTGGGTTGGCGATTTTGTGGAGGCAGATTACCCAGAATCCTGCCCAGCATCATCCATAGTGCGATTAAAATTTAATACCAAAGAACATGGCGATATTGCATTGAATTGGTATGATGGTGGACTTAAACCAGATCTGCCAGATGAATTAAAAAATGATGAAACTATTGGTGACTCTGGTGGTGGTAGTATTTTTTATGGTACCAAAGGTATATTGGTAACCGATACCTACTCTAGAAATGCACGTTTATTACCTTCAGAAACCATGGCACTTTTCAATCCGCCAAAACCAACATTAACAAGAATAGAAGGTGATACCTCTGGCCACGCCATGAATTTTGTAAATGGATGTTTAAATGGCACTCCAACCTCATCAGATTTTGCTAAATCTGGGCCTTTAACAGAAGCGGTACTTATGGGGAATTTAGCCATAAAAGCCTACCAATACAAAGAACTAATCCCTGGTAAAAAAATTGGAGATTGGGAGCCATATGCTTACCCTGGTAGACGTAAAATTTTATGGGATGGAGAAAACATGCGTGTCACCAATTACGATAAAGCCAATGATTGGGTAAAAGGAAATTACAGAAAAGGATGGGAACTTAAATAAAATATAGATTTTAAAATACTTAAAAAGGCTTGGCGTAATTGCCAAGCCTTTTTTGCATTATTTAATTACAATTTCCATCTACATCACATGATTCGCCTGCTTTATCAACAGTTAGCAATGTTAATTTTTCATTGGTATAATTTTTCCATGCTTTTTCAAGAGCCTCTGCAAATACCTCGGTAGGCTGTGCTCCAGATATGCCAAATTTATGATCTAAAACAAAAAAGGGCACCCCAGAAATACCCAAATTCCTAGCTTCCAATTCATCTTGCCTAACTTCATAAGTATATTCATCAGAAGCCAATAAAGCAGCTACTTTCTCTTTATTTAAACCTACTTGAACAGCTAAATCAAGGAGCACAGATGCATCGTCTATATTTTTGCCTTGTTCTAACTGTGCTTTTAATAAGGTTTCTTTTGTTTTATCCGCTAAATCTTCGGTTTTCGAATAATATAACAATCGATGTGCGTTTAAGGAGTTTGCTATTACCCCTTGTTCTACATTAAAGTGTAAACCAACTTCACTAGCCATTTTGGAAACACGATCAAACATACCCAATGCAGTATCCCTATCTACATTTTTATTTTCCATAAAATACTCCGTGTAATCTACCTCTGGTTGTGTTTCTAAATAGGGGTCTAATTCAAAACTCTTCCATTCTACCGTAATTTTATCTTTATGTGGAAAATTTGCCAAAGCTGCTTCGAACTTTCTTTTTCCGATGTAACAAAATGGACATCTTATATCTGACCAAATACTTACTTTCATAGTTTTATTTCTTTATTTGCTTCACGTTAGTCGCGTTTAAACTAAAAACCTTTCTGTTTATCTACAAACCCTTTTTTGCTTAAAATAATCGCATTTGACCATCTTTATAGCCTTCGTGTAGATTGGTATTTAGCTTGGGGAAAACCCTGTCTTTAAAATAAGTGCGTTTAGCTAATTTCATTAAATCGTGTATTTGTTTCGCTAGGTGACCTTCACCTCTACTGCGTATACCAAAACGACTATCATTTAAAGTCCCACCATGGCACTCTGCAATCTGATGCAAAACTTTATCGGCCTTATCTGGCATAGTCTTTTTAATCCAATCGGTGAAAATTTGACCTATTGCTCCATTTAATCGCACTACAGTAAATGCAAAAGATAATGCACCGTTATCTGCAACGGCTTTAGCCAAATTTAAAACTTCATGACTATTAATCCCTGGAATTATTGGAGCCAACATCGCATTAACAGGAATACCATTTTCACTTAAAATACGAATAGTTTCCAGTCTTTTTTTAATTGTAGTGGTACGTGGTTCCAAAATGCGCCTGGTTTTTTCAGATAAAGTAGTCACCGATATGTTAACACCTATAAGATTATCCTTGGAAAGCTCCTTAAGTAATTCTAGATCGCGAAGTATTAGGGCATTTTTAGTAATTATGCCCACAGGATGTTTGTATTTTAAAAACACTTTTAAACAAGCCTGCGTTATTTTAAATTGATTTTCCGCTGGTTGATAACAATCCGTGTTTCCTGAGAGCACAATGGTTCGTGCTTGCCATCTTTTACTCCGTATTTTCTCTTCTAAAAGTAGACGAGCATTTTGCTTAATTAAAATTTTACGTTCAAAATCTAATCCAGGACTATAGCCCCAAAATTCATGTGTATTACGCGCATAGCAATAAATACACCCATGTTCGCACCCTTGATAGGGATTCATGCTATACTGCATTCCAACGTCGATACTGGTTACTTTGTTGACTATGGTTTTAGGAAAAATTGGCAGGTATTGCGTTTTGTTTTTGTCGGCCTCTTCACCTTCCAAACGGCAAAATTCCAAAAAGTCATCCCGCATTTCATAAGAGAACTCGGAAAACTTATTGGTTTTATTCTGTTGAGCGCCACGCCCTTTGATAAATTCTTCTGAATTCAATTTAATGGATTTATTCCAAAATAATGGAATAAATCCATTAAAAAGATTCATTTGATGTTAAAATTGGATTTTAGTTTCTTATTAGAAGTTTACTTTAACCAACTGTTTTTTTGTTCCGCGTTTAGCATAGAAAAGTAAATTGTCTTGAGCCTTGTTAATTAAAGGCATAGATACCATAAATGGCAATCTAGCTTCACTATCGTCAATTACTTTTTCGTAATTCATGTTACCGTCTGCGTTTAACTTAATTAGAAAAATATTTCTATTACGTCCAAGTCCTTGTTTAAAAACTATTCGCTGATCACCTAATAACTGCGGGTTTTCACTGGCAGTGCTAATAAAAAAATAAGTGTCGCTATCTTTTGTAAAAGAACAATACGAGGTATAAGCAGCATCACCTTGAGTAACTTCCGACTTATTAATATTTCGAGCCCAAACCATATCACCTTCAGCATTAAGCTTTACACTTACAATATCGTTGTAATGGTATCTATCTATTTTAACGCTTGATCCTGTTGGATCTCTTTGTATGCTAGAAGTAACAAAATACTCCTCTGCATTAAACAAAATGGTTTCATCCGAGGTCACAACAACCTCTTTAAAAACTAAATTTTTGACATCCTTTTCTTCATCACGACCAAATTTATCTAACATAAATTGCTCGGTAAATTCCTGATATTTACTCTTTTTAATCTGCATATTGCTCGGGTCAATATCAAAATAAACAATGCCATTATATCGGTTGTCTCTTCTGTTTGAGTAAAAACCAACACAAACCAATTTATTACCAACTAATAAAGGATTTAGTGCTTCAGGATATTTTCCAGGATCAACAAAGGTCTGTACTTTTCCCCCATCATTAGTTACTTGCAAAAGTTCATATTGGAATTTTCGTTCTGTAGCTTCAAAACGTTTCTTTTTAAAATATGCCTTAGCTGTTAAATACACTTCTTGTCTGTTTTTAGAAATTACAAAGTTTTCAAAGGCATAGTTTTTTTCCTCTATTTCCTCAGAAAAATCGTATTGCATTAAAGCATTTAAGCTGGTATCAAAAACGTAAATATTGTGTTTGTTGTCTTTTCCTTTTTTATGATGTGCGCTTATAGCAAAGGCAGTTTTTTCTTTATCAAATAAAACTGTAGTGGTAAACCCTGAAGAGAAATTACGGTTGTAATAATTACGATCTAGAGGTTCCTCAACCGGATCGGAATCTACAGATAGTATTTTTTGAGTTTTAAAATCAAAATTTTCATAAGAGCTTTTATGAATTAAATATTCATAAGCTTTTGAACCATAGTTATACTCCAAAAATAAAAGATATACTTGTCCGTTTTTTACAAAAGCATCTACATAATTGGCATTTTTAAGTTTGTAATTAAACTCTGAAATAAGCTCAAGATTACTGTTGTAATGCTCTATATAATACCCCTTAGGTTTAAGAATTATACCCGTGTAATAGGACCTAACTAAAATACTTCCGCCATTGCCATCGGGCGCAATAGTTAATAAATTAGAGTACTTGTATCTATCGTTAAACTTTTCTCCAAAAGAATACTTAACTGGCATTTCTTGTGCCTGAGCGTAGCATAAGAAAGCGAAAAAAAACACGACTAGAATATTATTTGTACGCATGTAAAGGTTGGTTATTTTGATTAAAAAAACAGCGGTTTATTCGAAGTTTGCTTTTCTTTTTTCTAAAAACGCTGTAGTACCTTCTTTAAAATCATTAGTACCAAAGCATTCTCCAAAAGCCTTTATTTCTTCTTTAAAACCATCTCCATTAGTACTAAAACCAGCATTTACCGCTTTTATTGCATAAGCAATCGCAACTGACGAATTATTCGATATCTTACCTGCTAATTTCTCGCACAAAGGCAATAATTCTGCTTGTGGTACTACGTAATTCACCAAACCATGGGCAAGTGCTTTTTCAGCATCGATCATACCGGCGGTCATAATCATTTCAAAAGCTATGCCTTTACCTACCAATTGCGGTAAACGTTGTGTACCACCATAACCTGGTATAACGCCTAAGGAAACTTCGGGCAAGCCCATTTTTGCATTATCACTTGCCACTCTAAAATGACAGGCCATGGCTAATTCTAATCCACCACCCAAAGCAAAGCCGTTGATAGCAGCGATGACAGGGGTTTTCATATTCTCAACAAAATTGAATAACAATTTTTGTCCTTTAGCAGCTAATTTGCCACCTTCTTTCTCTGAAAAATCTGAAAATTCTGCTATATCTGCACCTGCAACAAAGGCCTTTTCACCACTTCCGGTAATGATAATTACTTTTACAGATTTATCTTTATCTAGCGTTTTAAAAGCATCGTGTAACTCTTGAATAGTTTCACGATTTAGTGCATTTAGTTTTGTTGGGCGATTAATAGTTACTATTGTAGTTTTCCCCTCTTGAACTTGAATATTGTTGAATTTCATGATTTTATTTTTCTATGAATATACTAACAAATTTAGCAAACATTTATAGAAAACCGGCCACTACACCAAAGTAAGATTTTTGGTAGAAAACAAGACCTATTCTGCCATTAATCTAGGAAACTTTACGGTAAACACAGTCCCTTTTCCAACTTGAGAGGTAAAACCAATAGTGCCATTGTAGGTTTCGACAATGGTTTTCACCATGCCCAAACCAAGACCCATACCGCTTGATTTTGTAGTGAATTTGGGTTCAAAAATTTTGTCTTTAAATTCATCATCAATCCCCACGCCATTATCCGCCACTGAGATTTTAACGTATTTACCCTCTGACGAAACTGTAACCAAAATTCTTGGAGATGCTATATCAGGAACAGCCTGAATGGCATTTTTTACTAAATTAGTTACCACTCTAATTAATTGTGTACGGTCTAACTTGGCAATAATTTCTTCTTCATCTGCTATAAAATGAATATAACTTTCATTAAAAATATCTAAGCCTAATTTTACAATTTTTACCACATTTAAAGTCTCGTTTTGCTGCGCTGGCATTTCGGCAAAATTGGAGAATGCACCTGCAATACTACTCATGGTATCTATTTGCTGAATTAAGGTTTTGGAATATTCTGCTAACTTATTTTTAACATCTGGATCTTGAGGATCGAACTTACGTTCAAAACTCTGCACCGTTAATCGCATTGGGGTCAATGGATTTTTAATTTCGTGTGCTACTTGTTTAGCCATTTCTCGCCAAGCTTGCTCACGCTCGCTT
This sequence comes from Cellulophaga tyrosinoxydans, assembly GCF_900176415.1. Classification (GTDB taxonomy): domain Bacteria; phylum Bacteroidota; class Bacteroidia; order Flavobacteriales; family Flavobacteriaceae; genus Cellulophaga; species Cellulophaga tyrosinoxydans. Next base: position 707,241 of record NZ_FWXO01000001.1, read on the forward strand.
TTAGCTAATTTTACCGCGCTAATTTCCAATTCATCAATCATGGCATTATAAGCATTTATAAGCTTCCCTATTTCTTCCGTAGGGTTCTGAACAATGATTTTCTCATTCCGTTTGGTTAAATAAGTGGCGTTCATTTTGTCAGAAATTGTCTGCAACGACCTTGTTATATATTTTGAAATTATATACGACAACAGAATGGCTATAAATAGCATAAAAAGATAAACCCCACCTAAGCGCAGTAAAAACTCTTTTAACTCATTATCATTAAACGAATTATCTTCAAAATAAGGTAAATTAAGAATCCCAATAGGTTTAAACTTACCATCGGTGATATACGTGTAAGAAGCTTGATACTTGTCGCCAGCAGTAGATTTCTCCTCCAAATAACGAGAATCAACACTCTTTGCAAGGTTGTTTAAAACCTCAGGAGACAAACACATAGAAATAGAATCTTTCTCCAGTTTAGGGCGTGAACTTTTTATTAGTCCACCTTCTAAATCATAAATATTAAAATTTACATTTAATACATCCGCAATTTGATAGATTTCGTCTTTAAATATCAATTCTAAATTCTCGGCCGTTGTTGCATAGGTTGTGCGAATTAAAGTATAACGGATATTTTCTTTGATTTGCTCTTCTTTACGCAATAAGCGATCTTCATGGTAATCTCTAGATTGTTCTCCGTATTGATAAATAGTTACTCCCGCGATTAATACCGATGCCAACAGCACCAATAATATCATGGAAACAAATATTCGCGATCTAAGGGATAGTTTTTCGAACAAGAATTTTTAATTTGAAAAATATGGGATTAAAGATAACAATAATCGAACCAAAAAAATACTCCCATCTTTTATGGAGGGTTTGAAAAACTATGCTTCCGGATTTTTATCTCTAATTCGTTTATAGAGTTTAATTCCTAGCATAAGCAAAATCCCCAAGGTAATTATTCCGACAACGCCATAAACCCAACTAAAGGCACTTTTTAAAATTACCAAGAAAACTACCGCAAAGAGTATAATAGTTGCTCCTTCATTCCAAATACGCATAAAATTGGAGGTATATTTTATGTCATCACGCTGAAGTTGCTTAAACATTTGATGATTTTTTAAGTGATATAAAATCAATAAAAAAACAAAACCAAGTTTTACATGCATCCAAGGTTGTTGTAACCATGCTGGGAATAAAATAAGTAGCCAAACGGCAAATAATGTTGCTAAAATTGCAGAAGGCCAGGTAATAATATACCACAGCCTTCTGGTCATTAATTTAAATTCTTTGGTTAAAATTTCTTTATCTGGTGATGGTTTTAATGACGCCTCAATTTGGTTAATAAATAAGCGCGGCACATAAAACAGCCCTGCAAACCATGTGATTACAAAAATTAAATGCAACGCCTTAACATACCCATAAAGCTCTCCCATTACTCTTCTACAAATAAATAATTAAGTTTTAACTGATTAAATTCCGTATTAAAATCTTGAATTTCTTTACTAATCAGCGCATCAAAAGTACTTAATTGTTCATTTATTTTCATTGTTAATTCATTTTTAACCGCAATATCTTGATCAGTTGGAGGAAAATCATCTATTCCTACCAAGCTATTTAAATGCCCCAATTTGTTGGTTAATTTTATTGGAAAATTTAAAGGATCTTGTCCACTTCTATTTTGAGTTTGATACAAAGCTTTTTCCACAGCCTCAAACTTCTCCTTCATATCTTTAGCTTTTTTCACCAAATCTTTTGTCTCAGCATTATCTTTGTATTGCTTGTTAAACGCATCTAATTGTGCCGTAATTTTTCTAATATTCTTAATTGAGTTATGCGCTTTTTCAATAGTTGTATTTACATCAGTAATAAAATCATACTGTTTTTGCATATCTGTTATTGTAGCTTCTGCCCTTGGGTCTGCAAGAATTTTAAACGTTTTAGAACTATTTGTCCCATTTACATTTAAACGCACTTGATATTCCCCTGGAACAGCTTTTGGCCCCTCTAAACTTGCCCACCAAAGAATCATTCCATCAAGTTTTTCGGCCCCTTTACCTTGAGTATCCCAAACATGTGAATTGCCTCCTTGTTTTACAGTTAACTTTTTGTCTTTTTCCTTTGCTGTATTTGAAAAAGTAGCCAACGTATCACCTATCATATTTAAGTAGGTTAAAGCAATGGAATCTTTTTCATTTACATTTTTCAAATAGAAATTAGTTACCACGCCATTTGGATGATTTTGTCCTTCGGTTTTAGATGGTTCTTTTCTTGCCCCTCCTTTGGTTCTATAGCTGTCTTTTGGTTGAAATAATACAACACTCTGGTTTTTAGTATTTGCATCTAATTGATGAAGTACCGTTAAGTCATCTATAATCCAAAGACTGCGCCCTTGTGTTGCCACTATTAAATTATCATTTTTAATGGCTAAATCTGTAATAGGAACAATAGGTAAATTCATTTGAAAAGAATCCCAATTAGCACCATCATCAAAAGATATATACATACCAGTTTCTGTGCCAGCATACAACAATCCTTTTCTTTTTGGATCTTCTCTAAGCACTCGTGTAAAATGCTCATTTTTTATGCCATTGATGATTTTGGTCCATGTTTTACCATAATCTGTAGTTTTATAAAGGTAAGGCGTAAAATCTCCTAATTTATATCGCGTTGCAGCAACATAGCACGTACCTTCATCATAAGCCGATGGTTCTATACTGTTTACCATTGACCATTCTGGCATATTCGCTGGGGTAACATTTTGCCAATTTGCGCCACCATCTTTAGAAACGTGAATTAATCCATCATCACTACCCACCCAAAGTAAGCCTTCTTTTAATGGACTTTCATTTGCAGCAAAAATAGTACAGTAATACTCCACACTGGTATTGTCTTGTGTTATTGGTCCGCCACTCGAAACTAATTTAGTTGGATCGTTTCGTGTTAAATCGCCACTTAACAGTTCCCAACTTTGACCTTCATTTTCAGAAACATGAACATGATTAGAAAAAGTATATAGTTTCTTAGGGTTATGTCTGCTAAAGATTATTGGAAAATTCCATTGAAAACGATATTTCATAGCTTCTGCACCAGCACCCATTGGATTATCTGGCCAAACATTAATGCCTCTAACCGTTTTTGTTTTATGATTTACACGGGTTAAAAATCCATCATAACTTCCACCGTAAACAATATCATTGTCATTAGGGTCTACTGCAATGTGAGCCGATTCTCCGCCTGCCGTTTCTTCCCAATCACCATCAGAAATTGCATACCCATCACTACGATGGTTAATACGTATAGTAGAATTATCTTGCTGAGCTGCATATATTCTATACGGGAACGAATTATCTGTAGTAACGCGGTAAAACTGTGCTGTTGGTTGGTTGTAATAGGTACTCCAAGTTTCGCCACCATCATTTGAAATTTGCGCTCCTCCATCATCACCTATAATCATTCTATTGCCGTTTTCAGGAGCAATCCATAAATCGTGATGATCTCCATGTGGCGCATTAAAAGTGCTAAAACTCTTTCCTCCATCTGTAGATTTGTGGTAGTTTACATTTAATACATAAACCACATCTTCATCTTCGGTATCAGCGTAAACACGCGTGTAATACCATGCTCGCTGTCTTAGTTTACGTTCATCATTAACTTGAGTCCATTTTTTACCTCCATCATCACTTCGGTACAATCCTCCTTTTTCCTTATGCTCAACTATGGCCCATAAACGTTCAGAATTTTTAGGCGAAACAGTAACACCTATAATTCCTAATGTATCTTTAGGAAAGCCTTCGTTTTTAGAAATTTCAGTCCATGTTTCTCCGCTATCCGTACTTTTCCATAATGCAGAACCATCTCCACCACTACTTAAACTATACGGCGTACGTTGCGCGCGCCATGTAGAAGCGTATAATATTCTAGGATTATTAGGGTCAAAAACTAAATCTACAGCACCTGCTTGATCATTGACAAATAATGTTTTCTTCCAATTTTTGCCACCATCTGTACTCTTGTAAACACCTCGATCTTGTGTTGGTTTATAAATATTTCCTAAAACAGCTGCATAAACAATGTCTGAATTTGTAGGGTGAATTCTTAACCTAGGAATATGTCGGCTATTATCCAGACCCATTGAAACCCACGTTTTACCAGCATTTTCACTTTTCCAAACGCCATACCCCGAAGACACATTACCACGAAGTGTTTTTTCTCCACCTCCAACATATATCACGTTTGGATCGCTTTTTGAAACTTCAATAGCGCCAATACTTCCCCCAAAAAAACCATCAGAAATATTTTCCCATTCCCGACCACCATCTATGGTTTTCCATACACCACCACCCGTAGCACCAAAATAAAATAAGTTTGGCTGATTAGGCACCCCAGTAACTGCTGCCGAACGACCTCCACGAAAAGGACCTATTAATCGGTATTCTAAACTAGAATACAGTTCCTTTTGAGGAGCTTCAGTTGCTTGATTTGATTTTTTTCTTTTTTGCGATGTAGCAGTAAATGGCAACATGGAAATTGCCAATAATAAAATACCGCCTTTGAGGTAGTTTAGTTTTTTCATGAGTTAGTTGTAATTAGTCTCCTCTAAAATAAGGTGAATTATTCTATTTTTAAAATAAAAGAATTGTAACAATTAATGATATTCAACTACTTATCTTTAAATGATAGAAATAACATCAATGCTTCCAGACAATACAACAACCACATTTTCTAATAACGATTTGATACTACTTACCAAAGCCAAACAACAAATGGAAGATATTGGTTGGGCCATGAAAGGAATTAATAGTGTTGGGAATGTGCTGCAAAACAAAATTGAACTACTCCCAGAAAAACAACAAAAATGGCTTCAGAAAATAAGTTATGATATTTTGCTAAAAGTGGTGAAGACCAATTTATTTTCCATGAAAAGTGCCAAAAAAAACACCAGTCCTTTAAACAAAACCTATAAGGCGGTGGTAACTTCGTCTGGTATTTTAGGCGGAACTTTTGGTGTTGCCGCTTTTACTGCAGATTTAGCACTAACCACTAAATTAATGATGCGTTCCATTATGGATATTGCTCGTAGTGAGGGAGAAGATTTGCAAGAACTAGATACGCAACTAGCCTGCCTACAAGTATTTGCCTTAGGAGGAAAATCTAAACATGATGACAACTTAGAAACTGGATACTACGCCACTAGAATTACACTAAACACTACCGTAAGAGGAGCAACAAAAAGTGCAAGCATAATGGTAAGTGGACTTTTAAAAGGAAGCTCAAATCCTATTATGCAAGTACTAGGAGCCGTGGCTTCAAGATTTAGCATACAAGTATCAGAAAAATTTGTTGCCCAGGCAATTCCTATTCTGGGTACTGCCGGAGGAGGTGCAATTAATCTTGCTTTTATTCATCATTTTCAGAATATGGCGCAAGCGCATTTTACCATTCGTAAATTAGAACGAACCTATGGCGAAGATGCCGTGCGGAAAGCTTATGAAGGCATTACGATTGCTTAACTTTTTAAAATTAAATCATTTTTAATTTCCTTTCGCAAATAATACCCTGTAACGATAGTTGCTAATACATCGGCTATTGGAAATGCCATCCAAACACCAATTTCATTAAAGTACAAGGGTAAAATTAAAATTAATGGTATAAAAAAGAAACCCTGCCTAGTTAATGTTAATAGCAATGCGGGAATCGCTTTGCCAATAGCCTGAAAATATGCAGCGCCTATTAATTGTAATGCAATAATTGGTGTCGCCGCAAATACCAATCGCATCGCAAATGGTGTATGCTCCAAAACATACGTATTTATCGCTAATTCATTAGCTGAAATACCTTCTTTTGAGCTCAAAAACAAAGAGGCAATTTCTTCTGGAAAAATCATCAAGCCAATAAACACAATGGTTGCTATTATTGCAGCATATTTTATTGCTGTATTAATACTTTCTCGTACCCTTTGGTATTTTTCGGCTCCATAATTATATCCTGCTATTGGAAGAAAACCTTGGGTGACACCAAAAACTGGAAACAAAGCGAACATGAGCATTCTTCCAATAATGGCATATACAGCAACCATCGCTTCACCGCCCAGACCGAACAGTATATTATTCATTAGTAAATAAACTATACTTGTAGTGGCCTGCCTTGCCATTGTCACAAAACCTAGAGAACTTATTTCTTTTAAAATAGATAAGTCAAACCGCAAATGAGATAAGTTTATTTTTAGTTCTGAATTTTTAGAAATAAAGAAATATAAAATATATCCAAAACATAAAACATACCCTATTGTAGTAGCCCAAGCAGCTCCAGCCATTCCCCAATCAAAAATATATATGAAAATATAATCCATTATAAGATTTCCAACTGAAGGAATAATCATAGCGATCATGGCGAATTTTGGTTTGCCTTCCGCTCGTATAACGGTGTTTCCCATCATGCAAAGAGCGAGAAATGGAACTCCATACAAAACAATAGTATAATAAATTTTAGCAGGTTCAAAAATTCTACCTTTTCCACCAAAAGCAGGTATAATACTATCCACATACACCAGTCCTAAAACTGCCATTGCAATAGTAATGGCTAGTGTTAGCGCTAATTGATTACCAAATGTTTTTAATGCTTTTTCGTGATTATTTGCCCCTAAGGCTCTTGATATAATACTCGATCCGCCAATACCAACAGACATACCTAATGCGCCTATAAAGAAAGAAACGGGCAAAACAACGTTAATTGCAGCTATCGCAATAGAACCTATCCAGTTTCCTACAAAAATGGAATCTACTAGAATATTAAGGGACATGACCAGTATGCCTATAGAAGCTGGAACAGCTTGCTTTATAAGCAATTTACTAATAGCCTCTGAACCTAAGTGGTTCATAGAAACTTTTGTCATTACGCCGGCAATTTTTCAGAAGCATCCCAATCTTTAATCCAATCGGCCATTACTTGCACCCAAGCATCATTATCATTTAAGCATGGAATATGTATGTAATCTTCACCGCCAGCTTCTTGAAATTGATGCTTTCCTTCCATAGCAATTTCTTCTAAAGTCTCTAGACAATCCGATACAAAAGCGGGAGTAATTACGGCTAGTTTCTTCTTTCCTTCTTTTGGAAAACGTTCAAATTCAAAATCGGTATAAGGTTTTAGCCAAGGATCATTTGGCAATCTTGATTGGAATGATAAACTTACTTTATCTTCTGGAAGTTGTAAAAATGCTTTAATTCTTTCGGTCATTTCATAACATTGATGACGATAACACGTATGATGCGCAACAGAATTGGTTGAGCAACAATTTCCATCTATTTTACAATGGAATTTTGTGGGATCGGACTTACGGATATGCCTTTCTGGAATACCATGATATGAAAATAAAATATGATCGTAATCAAAATTCTTTAAGCCTTCAGCTATACTTTCAGAAAGTACTTTTATATACTCTGGGTTTTTATAAAATGGCGGAAGCGTAGTAATCTTAATGTTTGAGAAGAATTCATCCTTTACTTCCATTGCTTTTACCACAACAGTTTCAAACGATGACATGGCGTAATGCGGATATAAAGGCACCAATAGAACATCATCTACACCTTTATCTTTTAATTCTTGTAGTGCATTTTTTATCGTCATTTTACCATAACGCATGCCTAAAGCTACAGGCAAGTTGGTTTGTTGGCGCACTTTGTTCGTAAATCGTTCTGAAATCACCACTAACGGAGAACCTTCTTCCCACCAAATTTTAGCATAAGCTTCGGCAGATTTTTTAGGACGTGTTTGAAGAATAATTCCTCTTACAATTATATTTCTTAAAACTTTATTTACATCAATCACGCGTTCATCCATTAAAAACTCGTCTAAATACGGTTTTACATCTTTAGCAGTTGGACTTTCAGGGGAACCAAGATTAACTAATAAAACTCCTTTCATAAGTGTTTAAATTTTCTTTTTCAACTACAAAAATAAGACATGCGGAATTTATAATCTTTAAAAGCAGCAATTAGTTTATTTATGATTGAATAGTTAAATTCAATATTCCATTAAAAAAGGTACCTAAAAGCTAACTTTTCTACTTTACCTATTTTCTAGTCGCGCTTAATTCAGTAGAAAAGAACACATTTTATGATTAAATTATAGCCTTCATATTTGAAAAAAATCGATATTTAAAAAATACATTTACATTGCAACCGTTATAGAAACTAAAACCAAGGTTTCCCAAACGAATTTCAAACCCAAAACCGCTAATGAGATTATTCTTTACTGTTATCCTAATCTTTGCCATTACGCAAACAAACGCACAAGAAAAAAATAGCCTTCTTTGGGAAATATCTGGAAATGGATTAAATCAAAGTTCTTATCTCTATGGCACCATGCATGTCAGCAAGAAAATCGCCTTTCGTTTAGACGATGTGTTTTATGAAGCTTTAGAAAAAAGTGAAGTAATTGCTTTAGAATCTGACCCAAATACATGGTTAGATAGTGATGACGCTATGGGTTTTGGCTATGGGGAAAGCTTTATGACTAAGGGGTTTTATTCTCGTGCATTTTCTGTTGCTAACCCAAAAAAAGAAGAAATAGCTGCATACCTAGGTTTTGAAGATCAAATGATTAATAGTATTCTTTATCGTACCAATGAATACTCTCAAAATTTTGAAGAAGACACCTATCTAGATATGTTTATTTACCAAGCTGGTAAAAAATACGGCAAACCTATTGTTGCTTTAGAAGATATTGAAGAATCTACCGCGCTTGTAGGGCGTGCAAGTTTTAACAGCACTAGAGAAAAACCCGCTGAATGGTTGCAAAAAAAGATGCAACAACAGGACCCGTTACAGTTGTTGCAAGATGCGTATAGAGAGCGCAATATAAATTTATTAGATTCTTTAGACCAAGGGATGTATACGGAGCATTACTTAAAAAACATGTTGTATATCCGAAACCAGAATATGGTTACCAAACTAGACTCTGTAATGCAACATTCCAAAGTGTTTTGTGGAATTGGCGCTGCTCATTTACCAGGAAAAAATGGTGTAATTGCGTTATTACGAGCTAAAGGCTATACCGTTAAAGCTCTTACCTCTAAAACCACCAATAAAGGAACAGAATTAAAGGAAAAGTTTGAGGGGAAAGTAAAAGAAAACAATTATAACAGAGAATCTGTTGATGACAATTTTTTCTCGTTGTTGTTACCCAATAAATTGTATCCTATTGCGGAATTTTCGAACACATTTTACATTTCGCCAGATCTTGCCAATGGTAGTTTTTTTACGGCAAACCGTATTCCAACGTACGCCTTTTTGAAAAAAGATGATGTGTATACCCTAGATGCTATAGATAATTTATTATTTGAAAATATTCCTGGTAAGATTATCGAAAAAACTAGAATTGCCAGAAATGGCCATGAAGGTATAGACATTAAAAATCTGCTTAAAAATGGTGAATACCAACGGTATCAAATTTACATAACCCCTTTAGAAATTATTATCTTTAAAATGGGCGGGCATGACACTTTTGTTAGTCAGTACTCCGATACCATTTTTAATAGTATTCAATTTAAATCTACAACGGATAAACTGGAATCTGTTACATCTAGCTATGAAGATTTTGAAGTAGATTTTCCTTCAAACTATACTTTTACAAACAAATCTAGAAGCGGAAATAGAATTATTCAAAGCTACGATTCTACAGATAATACCTATCGGTTTTTAAAAAAAGTAACACTACATGATTATAATTTTATTGAAGAAGACACTTTTGAACTAAAACAAATACAAGTAAAATTCTACAAAAGTTTAAAACTAAAAGGGAATTATAATGATTTTAAAAACAATAGCTTAAGATCCTTTGCTAAAATCGATACTTTAAGTGCTAAAAAACTACATTTATATACCAATTTAAAAGGTGAAGATTATTACTTATTAGGTATAGTCTCGGAAACCGATGAAAAAGCGGATGCGTATTTCAACTCGTTTAAAATAAAAACACCTCAGTATAATGAAAGCTTTAGTGTTGTAAAAGATACCGCACTGTTTTTTTCTACAGTCTCTTCTGTAAAGCCCCCAAAGTTTGTTGTAAACAGCAACACTTACAGCAAAAAAGATGAAAAATCATATAATGGCTATACTAAGAAAACGGTGTATCAAAATAAAAATAACGAAGCTGTTGCCGTGCAACTAAACAAATCGCACGACCTTTTGATGTTCCCTAGCATAGATTCTATCTGGACTTTGCGTAAAAAACTCTATGCCAATAAAAAATTTCAAATAAAGAATGAAAGCCAAAATACCACACCCGAAGGTGTTGAGGAGCTTCAGATAACACTTACCGATACAGCAAGCACTAGAGGTATTTTAATTAAAAATGTGCTTAAAGATGGTCTGTTGTACGAAATTAAGGCGGTTATTGACACCGTTAACAAACCAAGTAGGTTTGTAATGGAGTTTTTCGATAATTTTAAACCCTTAGACACCACTATTAGCAAAAGTATTCTGGTGGATAAGACTAGTGAATTTTTTAAAGCTTTAAAAGCCAATGATAGCATTGTTATAAATGGATATCAGTTTATTAATTTCAATAAAAAACATATAGATTCGTTGAAGTATTACATTTCGGAATTTGAGTTTAAAGAAAATCAAAAAAACATTCAAAGCTACCTAATACAGCGTTTAGCGCAGATTGATGATTCCGAAACCATAGATTTTTACACCTCTTTTTATCAAGAATCTTATAACAACTCCTCTGCGCAAACAAAAATTCTGCAAGCCATATCTAAAAAAGAAACTCAAGCTTCGGTTAAGCAACTTTTAGATCTTATGTCTAAAGATTTGCCATTAGTTTCGAGCAGTTTCGAAATCTATCAGATTTTTAAACCTTACATGGACAGTCTTCCATTGGCAAAAAAATTATATCCAGAAATTTTAGATTACAGCGCTATTGAAGAATATAAATCGCCGATATTTTCGTTGTTGGCTAAATTAAAATCAGAAGGCTTAGTAAAAGCAACTAGTTACAGAAAGTATCGCAAGCAAATGCTGAATGATGCTAAAATTCAATTAAAGAGAGAACTCGGCAAAACTTCTAAGCAAAATAACTATCTGTACAATAACTTTTCAGTAAATAAAAAAGCATCTGTTTTAGAAGATTATATTCAACTATTACACCCTTTTATTAATGAAAAAGAGGTGCAAGTATTCTTTAAGAAATTAGACTTGTTAAAAGACCCTAATATTCAAACTACCAAAGCAGCATTATTAGCATCTTCTGAAGCTACCATAAATATTACAGAATTAAACGAGTTAGCAGCCGATATTAATACTAGAAACTTATTATTTCAAAAATTAAAAGAAGCCAATAAACTAAATCAGTTTCCTTCGGAATACAAAACTCAAAAACAACTTGCAGAAGCACAGTTGTTTGATCGTAAAAATTATGATAAAGAACAAGATTCAATTGCTTTTGTAATATCAAAAACCATTACCTATCGCGATAAAAAATACAACGGTTATGTGTTTAAGTACAGGGATGGCGGTGATTATGACAAAAATTTTAAAATGTACTTAGCGGTATATGAAGATACAAAACCTTTAAAATCTAAACCGTTTTATAACAACAGTGGATTTAGAATAGAAGACACAGATACCGATGATGAAGTTTTAGATATGGTTATTGAAGAATTTATGCTAAAAGACCGCGAACGCGCTGAAGTTACTCGAGAAAATCAAGGACTCGATTTTGGGTATTATGATTATTAAAATAATACATGTCAAGTGTTTTTGCGTTATCCTCCCAAGTCCCAAACTAAGACTTTTATATATTAAGATTTGGCTTCTTATATACAACAACAATACCTACTCCACACTATCCAAAACTACTTCCACAGGTTTCGCCTTTTGAATAGAATCCACAAGTATTATGGTATCTCTGGGTACATCCGTTTTTAACCTGTTTGGATACAAATCATCATCGGTTAGTCTTTCCGATGCTTTCCAGGTTTCCCCTAACTGATTTAAAATGGTACTCGTCCATCGAGATGGATGTTTAGCATCTATCCAAATAACATCGCGGTATTCTGCATCAACCAATGCTAAATCTGGAGTTGCAGCTCCATCAAACTTTTTACTATCCTCTTTTACTGCAGCAATAGTTCCAATAACAAACATGCGTTTACGCCCTGCGATTTTTTTAATAAAAGGCCTGAATTCAACTGGTTTATTAGCAGACCAATCGTATTCTTTTCGCGATTCTATTACTTTTAAAGGCATGGCAGACACACCGGCCATCCCCTCTTTTCTTGCGGCATGATTATAATAATACAATTTCTCTGAGCCGTCTGCAGGAATCATAACACTAAATGCCAAACTGGTGCGCTCGTCGCCTATTGGTTCCAAACCAAACCAATGGTACAAACCATTATATGCATTGGTTTTCATGCCTGTAAAATCAAAATCGGTTACGTAAGGTTGTTGATTTTGATCCTCGGGAAGATCGGGTATCTTAACCGCTGTTTTCACATTCCATGGCAAAGGATCTGTAAATCCGCCTAAAAACTGTAAAGACTGCGCTTCTAATCTCGATATTTCTTCCGCTAAAGTATTCTGACGTGTTAAATAAGGATGATTTTTAATCTCGGAAGGCGGAATATACGTTCCCTTTCCTATGGTTACACGTTCTACATAATCCGACAAATTGTGCTCCCCAGCATCAATCACCATAACACCTCCATAGGTAGGATAAGGAAAGAAAAATCCCTTCCATTTTATTAAACTTACTACCTGCACCCACTTGTCTTCGTCATTTTTCATATAAAAAACATCACTAGGCTCTAAAGTAAAAAGTTGCAAAATATTAAAACGTTGTACCACGGCATTGTACGTATTTCTACTAAACGCTAAAGACTCCCCGATTGAAAAGGTAATCGGAATTCTATTCTCTTTGGAAAAGCGTGGAAATGGCGAAGTACTTTCTACTGTAAAAAGCTCTTCGGTATTATCATTCATACGCTGCCAATTGTATTCTTTAGCAGGTTGCACCGCCATGGTCCATTGGTTGGTACTATCTACACGAACTAATTGCGGCAAGGAGACTTCTTGCGTTTCCCCAACAGACTCATAAGCCATTGTTACAATATTATTAAATGGCTGAATTCGTTCGTTTTGCGTTAAAGGCAGCTCATCTAATTCTTCAATATTTAAATTTTTGTAAACATTATACGTTTGCATGTATTGGTAAAGCTCCAATTTCCAGCCGAAAAACCACAATACACCAAAAACCAAAACAATTCCTAAGAGAATCAGCACACGTTTTCCAGCACTCAATGCGTTTCTAAATCGAGAAAGCATGAACCACAGGAATAAACCCCCTAACAGTAGTAAGAAAATAAACTTTCTTAAAAATAATAATACAGGTTGATAATCATCACGCAAAAAGAAAAGTAGCAGCACAAGAATAATCGCGCCTATAATTACATTTCTTTTTTGTCTGGTACCTTTATTCCAATAGTTCTTTATCATTGTTTGCTATTTAGAAATTATTTTATCATTCCTTTATCCTTGAACCGATCTCGTGCAGATTTCTTAGGCGCATTTTCAGGCTCAGGAGTTTTTATGCTTGCTTTTTCATCCGTTTCAGTAGCAGCTTTGTCTGAGCCCTCTGTAAAATCTTCTATAATATCTTTCCCTTTTTGAAATACCTTATCTAGGTTTTCTTTTTTGGTTTTATCTTCTGCAAATAGCACAGCAGATGCGATATAAGATCCTATTAATGTGCCCACAATCGCAGAAGCAAAATATTGAATATAAAAGGCGTTAAACGGAGTAACAAAACTTACAATAGCTCCAAACAATACAAATACTACAGTAACCCAAACCAAGCGAATTAAAAATGGTTGCAGGTGAATAAAACCCTTTTTATTTTCTGGTTTCATCTGCAGTTTTTTGGAATTGGAAATTTTATTTACCAATCGGTATATTTTATTGTCTTTGGACTCTCGCCAATACCAAAGAATACCAAATAGAATAGCAGCTACGAATACAATTATTTCTAAAGTCATAAGGCGTATTTTTTATTATTTTCTAATATTTGTTTAATAACCCATTCTTTATACGAGTCATCCCATTTAGCATATAAGGTATAAAATAGTGCCTTATCATACCAATATAAATGCACTGGATCTTTGGGCATAATCTTCACTAACAATTTCCAAATTAAGTCTTTTTGTTCTTGTTCTAAAGATGAATGTGGTTCATGCAAAAGCTTAATGTAATCCGTATCTACAAAATCGTTCAACTTTACATTTTTGTCAATTATCAATTTTTGAAAGTATAATTCCACTCCCGAAATTTTCTTTTGCACATCAATAGGAAGTTCATTTAAATACTTTTGGAATAAAAAGTGACTATCTAAAATTTCATGTAATGGATGCGCAGCTTTTTTAGCAAATTCTGCAAAAATATGCTTCTTGATGCGGTCATACCTTGGTGATTTCATAGCGCTTTTAAAATCATCTTCTAATACAAGGTGACTCACCAATGTTTGCATTAATTCATCATGTTCTTTATGAAACAAAAGCACATCGTGAGCAGTATCTTGAATAGCATTTTTAAAGACTTTTTGATCTTCAAAAATGAGCATGTCTTTCATGGAATCTTTCAACACAAAAACACCACCAAAAGCTCTTGTATAAAATGATCCCACTTGTAAAGTAATAGGATCTAGTTTTAATTTTCTTCCTCGTAAATCGCCATAGCGTTTGGCTGAATTTAATAGTTGCTGATGCACATCGCGATCTATAAAATTATTATTACGATTAAATAAATTTATAAACGCCTCTTGCTCCATTTGTTTTTCATCCAAATGGTGCAAAAGTGTAAATGTTACTTCTATTTTAGCATACCTAAGCAAATCAAAAGGCTCAAAAAAAGCATCGATATTCTGATCCATGTTGAGCACCAAAGCAGAATCTTTGGTTATGTCTCGAATTTCACGGTGGTATGCGGTAAAAACAGCCCTCATAACATCAACATCAAAACTATGCGAAGGCATGTGCACAGGTTTATCTTTCTGTTCTGGAGAAATTACAATAGCATTAACATTAGCCTCTCCAGTATTTAAATAATAATTTTCCCCTTTTTCAACTGCAATTTCAGGACTCCAGCCCATGCCATCCACGGCAAAGGTTTTTAGTTTAGTAGGCGTAACACCAAGCAAAGCTAAACATTCATTATAGCGACTAGCCAATGAACCAGATAACTGTACTAATGCTCCACCAAATAATCCTGCAGCTCTAAGTTTCTCCATTATTTTCTTTCAGCATCAAATAATTTATTGGCAGCCAATTGCACATTTAAATCATGTACTCTGCCTTCTACTTTTCGTTTAAAATCGGTATCCGCTATGGTGGCCACATTATCTAAATACCGAACGGTTTCTTGTCGTCTAATATCCGAGAAATTAAGACCTTTCATGTTTTGCTTCATCAATTCCTTTAACATTGAAAATTTAGTATCGTAGTCTTTTTTAAAGTATAAAGCAGGATCTGAGAACCATTCTTCAGGTAAATCAAAATCGGTTAAGCGCAATGATATGGCACTTTGAATATTTCGAATATCTCTAGACGAAAAGAAAGGAAATGATTTTTGTACTCTTTGGTATAATTCTGCAAAAAACAAGTGTTGATCAGTACCAAATTTAGCCTCTGTTTCTTCGTATATTTCTACTATTTTGGCCTCAATAGGTTCGTCGGATTGATTCAATATTTCTCCTAAATTTTTCGCCAATCCTTGTTCGCTTAAATAAGTGTAATTTTCAGGATTCTTCATGTTTACAAAATTGGGCATCGTTTTTTCAAACTTGCTCCACCATAAATAATCTTGATCTATAAAATCTGGAATTGTACGAGCACCATCTATTTTAAAACGGCCTTGTACACGTGAAATAACTGCTTTATCTAACATCTCTGGCAAATTGGTAAACAATCCAATTGAGCTATTGCCGTAGTTTATGGCATAAGCGCCTTCGGTATATCTTAGAAAAACACCAATTACTTCTTTTACTCCCGCGGAAACTCCTTGCGTAGTACGTTCTTGTAAATTGTTTTCAGCATCATCAATAGGTGCGAAAATTAATTTAGACGAGTCCTGCAAAGGCTTCATCCATTGTACCATTTTCTCCGCGGAACCTCCTTGAAACGTTGAAATCAGCGTATCTGGCATTGGATGAAACAAAAACGGAATATCAAGTGCGTCGCAATGTTCTTTTAATTTTGTAGCAATTGCTGCAATCAGCATACTTTTTCCTGTCCCTGGAATTCCGTAGCCCATAAAAACTGGCATAAATCCGCCTAATTCTTGAAAAGGATTCTTTTTTGCAACAAAATCATAACTCAGCATACGTTCTGTAAGTCGTTTTGCAAAATGCTTTGCATCGCGATTACCTACAATTTCTTCAAAGCGAATTTTATTAAACTCTACACTTTTAGCTGTGCCTTCCAACACGTTTTCCCAACCAGAAACGGCAAACTCACTTTTTTCTAGCTTATAGGTACGGTCTGTTATAGTTTCGGTGTATTCAAAAGAACTTAATCGCAATTGAATTTCTGCAATAATTGCCTCGAAAAAGACCACTGTAAAATTTAGCACCTCAGCATCTGAAGTAATTATTTCTGGATGATTTAAATACTTATCCAAGTAAAAAAGCATGCAAGATATTCCCTTAATTGGCGTCATTACTGATAGCTCAGGAATACCAGCAAACTTATTTTTCATGACGCTTAAATCGTCTGAAGCCAAAGGTTTAAGCTCAAATAGAATACGATACGCTATTCCATGAAGCATATATGCCGTTGCCGTTTGCAATTTGGAATCATATTCTCTCCGCTGCTGTGCGTCTAAAGTGGATTTTCTTTCGTTTAAACTCGATAATCCAGACGCATCAAAATAATTATCCTTTAACCAAATACCTATGGTTAAACCTTCTTGCAAGGCATATAGCGAATGGTTTAGGTTTAAAGGTATTGCTACAGAATCAATCAATAATCGCTTTTTTAAAGCAAGTATGGATTTAGAAACTGAAACAACCTCATTGGCAGTGTTTCCGTTAGCTTTAGAGAGATAGAGTAAAATAGATTCATCTTTCTGATTCTTATCTCTACTTTTAGCTTTACCGCCTTGCTCCCACTGCACCCCTTTTAAATATGAAGTGGCTTCATTACGAAGGGCATCTAATTCGGCTAGTTTTATAGGAAATGTACTGTTGTGTTCCATTAATTTAATTTTAAACTTCGGATCTCAATAGGATCTTGAGTTAATGAATTTATTGTCTCTGGGATGTTGTCGTAAAGTGACTGCATTACCCTATGCGAGCAAAACAAATATTTCTTTTGTGGTTTTGCCTCCCAAACTTGTAACTGCTGTTTATTGAAAAAGCTACCTTCGGTAAAAGCCCCCGTAGAAATTGCTTCATCTACACGAACCGAGATCGCATAAGCAGATAAATCGAATGTTTTTTCTACAATCCCCTTAAGAATTATATGGGTAATAGCAATTTCATCTTTAGCAAAAACACTGTGCAAAGGCCCAAGATCAAATTTTCTAATTTTTTTAGGATGTAAATGCTCTAGCTTTTTATCTATAGCATACGCCATCATATCTATTGGCATATCGCGGTCAGCAGTGTTTTCAAGCACTTTATAAATCTCCGATTTATAGTCTTCTAGTTTTTCTTTATACAAATCAAAATACATAAAGCAAATAAAAGGCCTATTGGTTGTTACGTCATAAAATGACCAACTCACCATGTATTGTGCTCCGAATTCATTGCCTTTAGCTGCTAAGATTTTACCCTGAACAAAACGCCTAAAAATATACTGTTGGTCCACCGAAGTATAATACACCAAACTTGCCGCTTGATGCAATTTATGTTCTGCTATAGGCTGCTTATCTTTTAGGAGTGTTTCTAAAAACTCGGCTTTTACCGATTCTAGTTTAGGCAACTTATTAATATGCTCTTGCTTTAATTCTAAATCGTTAAATAGATACCTAAACTCCAAATAATTCGGAAACCCAGATTCTGTTAAATCAATTCGCATTTTTTCATCAGCATCAAACAAATACTTTACCCGAAATGCTTCAAGCGAATAGGTTAATAAGCCCCCATATTGCATAACGAAACTCGCCTCTACCGGAGTACATATTTTTTCATTAGCAATTTTTTCAACTAGTTCATTAAAGGCATGTGTTACAATTTTAAAATAGACTTGATACTGTTCATTAGTTTCCAGAACAGCGCTATCTAAAGGTGTAACTATTTGATTTATTGACATATTTAAAGCCCCCAAACCCCCAATGGAGCTTACTATTATGGGTGTATAATTTATTATTTCTTTTCAAATTCTTTACTATTCCCCCTTTGGGGGCTAGAGGCTTTTAGCTTAGCAAATCGTCTTCGGCAGCTTTTGGCTTTAGTGCTTGGGGTGCATCGGCACCAGCATCTTTCGTAGGCGCATTCCCATCCGTAGCATAATATTCTTCAAAAATCTCTTTCATATCAATACCATAGCGGTTAGCGAAATCCTTTTGAATATCGGCATCTTTAACCCTGATTTCTTGAAGTGCTTCAGCATAGCTAGAATATACCCCTTGCATTACTTTTTCATGCACAGGAATATTATCCATCATCTCTTGACGTGCTTTAGCACTTGCAGTATGCATAGATGCCAATGTCTGACCTATATGCTCATCTGTCTTAACTCCTAAATGCTCTAAAATTGCAGCAAACTCCTGATCTGTTCTCGCCTTTAATGCCACAACATAACCATCGTAATATTTTAAACGTTCATCGGTATCACTTTTTAATTTAGCACGATGTGTTTGTAGGTTACTACGTAAAGACGTTAATACTTTAATTGTTAAATTGTGTTTATGCACAAAACTATCTTTACTTGCAGCTAAAGTGGTATAGGCATTCTTCAAGCCTTCTAATTCTTCCACTTTTTGCTCAATAGTTGTTACTTTACCAATTGCCTCTGAATATTCTGTAGATTGCTTATCAGATATTTCTTCAAGGCTTTGTCTAGCTTGCTTTAAAAGCGAGTATTGTTCCTCTAATTTGTCTTCAGTTTCTTTTTTCTTTTCTAAAGCTTTCGTGTGGTTTTTACTAGCTTCTACAATGGCAACTTGCAATTTATCTTCAACCTCTTTAATCTCAACTTCGCGATTTTTTAAACGCCCAACCGCAGCCTGACTTTTATAGGAAAGTTCGTTCAATAATGTTTGCACATCGGCCGACTCTATTCGCTCCTGGAACATTGCTTTCGCTTTCATATCGGCTCCATCTCTGGTTTTTTGAGCAGCTACCAATTCTTCTTCTCTTTTGCGAATTTTTGCTTTTCGCCCCCATAAGTTATTCCACCAGTTATCCTTTACATTTTCAGCACTCTCTAACTCAACCTTAGCGCGTTCCAATGCCTTTTGAGCAGAATCTATTACTTTTTGCTCCGCAGCATTTAGTGTCGAGAATTTTTCAAAAATAATACCTACTTCATCCTGATAGTCCGTAAGATCTTTAATAGCATCTAAAAGCGATTTTCTATCTTTTTCAGCCATGCCCACAACATCATCTAGTGTGGCATTTAATATTTTTTGACGCACTTCAGGATCATCTTCCTGTGCAAGTTTGGACTTCATTTGGTCCACAGCTTTTCCCCAATTTACATCTACTTTTTCGGGTTTTGAGGTGGATTCGGTTTCTAAAAGGTCAAAATCATCAGCCATAATATTGGTTGTGTTTAAAGGATTATTAATTGGTATCAATTTCGGTAAAAAAAACGAGTTTGAAAAAACAACTTTCAAAAGGTTTTAACTATTGGTAGTAGAAAAAATATTTTTGTTACGTTTAGTCGATAAAAAAATTAATAATACTATACTTACAACTTCTTCTTATAACCTAACTTTTAGCACTTATAGTGGGATATTCCCTATTTTTACAACTAGCTATTTAGATTCATGAAAAAAAGACATTTTTTATCATTTGTAGTACTACTTATTTTTAGTACTACTGCTATATCTCAAAATGTAATCTGTTCTACTCAAGACAAAGAAGCTTTTGAAGCTAAAATAAAACAGATTTCTAAGTTCGAGAAAAAAGGTATGGGTGAAACTATGGTTGCCATTGGCAAAACTTTTTTAGGCACACCCTATGTGGCGAAGACTTTGGAAATAGGCGAAACAGAATCGCTTGTTGTTAACCTTCATGAACTTGATTGCACCACTTTTGTGGAGAATGTTTTAGCATTTACATTAGTAAAACAAAGTGATTCTACTTCTTTTAATCAATTTACAAAGACTCTTGAAACCATTCGGTATAAAAATGGTGTTCTGAACGGATATCCATCACGTTTACATTATTTTACGGAGTGGATATCAAACAATCAGTTTAAGGGTATTATAACCGATATTACCGCAGCTATTGGCGGAAAAGTTATCTCAAAAGAAATAAACTTTATGAGTACGCATCGTGATTTATATCCTTTTTTAAAAGATAACGATGCCAATCTTGAAAAGATAAAAGAATCGGAAAACTATTTAAATAGTCAAGAATTTTGCCTTCTGCCACAAAACGAAATTGCAGCCAATGAGCATTTAATACAATCGGGTGATATTATTGCGCTAACTACTTCTATAAAAGGATTAGATATTACTCACACAGGCATTGCAACCCGAGAAAAAGATGGTCGAATTCATTTATTACACGCCTCTACTTCTGGCGAAGTAAAAGTTTCTGAAGAACCATTAGTGGATTACTTAAAGGGAGTAAAAAATAATACGGGCATTATGGTAGCGAGGGTACAATAAAGCACCCTCTAGCTTCTACAAAGAAGTGGGCTCTTACTATCTCTAAGTGTTCACTTCCACATTTCGGGATTTTAGCGTTTTAAACACCACGCTATACCACCCAACAAATGTTGTCTAAATTTTGGATTGTCATAGGACGCTAAAGTGTGCCCTAATCCCGTATAAAATGCTCGTCCACCATCAAATTCATGATACCAAGCAATTGGGTGATTATCTCCATTTTTGCCTCCTTCATAACTTGTTTCATCCAAAGACATTAAAACATTTAAATCGGGGTTTATATTTTTAAAATTATACCACTCATCAAAATGCATCCAAGTGTCTTCTAAATGTGCAGTCGCAGGATTGTTTTTGTCAACAACCATTATTTTTGCTTCTTGCTGTTTTGGATGATTTAAAAAATAGGCTCCAACCAATTTACCATACCATGGCCATTCATATTCCGTATCCGTGGCAGCATGTACACCCATAAAACTTCCTCCATTATTAATGTAAGATTTAAAAGCATTTTGTTGCTCTTCGCCCAAAACATCTTGCGTAGTACTTAAAAACAATACTAATTGGTATTTTTTAAGATTCGCTGCATTAAATTGCAATGAATCTTCGGTTTGGGTAATTTCAAAATTATTCTCCAAGCCTAATTCTTTCAACGTTTCTACCCCTTTTTCAATTGCTTCATGACGATAGCCAGCAGTTTTTGTAAAAACTAGAATTTGCGGTTTAAGAGCTGCTAATTTCTTTTGAGAAGTTTTTAACGGCTCCGGATAATGTAAATCAACCTGCTGATTAATTTTTGAACTTCCACAAGAGCCAAACAATATAATCGTGAGCACTACCAAGATACTTTTAAAAATAATTTTCATAGGGTGTTTTCTTTATTAAGAGCTAAATTTCGGTATTTCTTTTAAATAAGACTATAAACAACGTCTTAAAATATACTAATAATGTGTTATCCGGCTAAAGCCATTAAATACTTCTTAGGAGTTGTTCCATATTTTTTCTTGAATGCGGAAATAAAATGACTCGCAGTACTGTACCCTACTTTAAGTCCTACTTCGTTTACATTATGATGGCCACTTTCCAACATTTTACGCGCAAATTCCATTTTATAATCAAACAAAAAACTAAATACCGAATCCCCATAAATTTGTTTAAAGCCTTCTTTTAGCTTTTTTAAGGGCAAGCTAATTTCTTCCGACAATTCTGCTAACGTTGGCGGTTCAGCCATACGATTAATGATGATTTCTTTTGCCTTGCGAATTTTACGAATATTATCTTCATCTACCAAAAACGGACATTGCTCTATATCCGAATCGCTGCTCTTATTAAAATAAAGTGCTGTGAGTTCATATACCTTTCCTTTAATATACAATTCTTTAATAGATGGGTGTAGATTGTAATTCATAATCTGACTCAGAATTACAGCTATTGCAGGGCTAAATGCTTCTTGGTTGTAATATTTCTTCTCTTTATTGTCCTTACTTAAAAACGGAATATAATCGGCTTCGTTAGAGAATAATGAATGAAATTTCTGAATAGTCATTACAATAGATACAAGCCACGAATTTGCATTTAGCTCTAAATTTAAAGGCAAATCTACCTGAGTATTGTACAATAAAAGAGAATTTTCCTCCGTAACATCCAAAGCATAACGCCCATCATTAAATATAAATTTAGCACTTCCTTTTAAGCAAAAATGAAACTGAATATAAGAGCTATCTATCTCTCTTGTAACTTTTTGCACATGACTATCATCATTCTGAATTTTTAACACAAAAATGCCTTGATCTATTAAAACTTCTTCAAATGAACCTTTAGCGGTATTTTTTTGTTCCATATTTTTACTTTTCTTCAATCGCTTTATTTAGAAAGGTTCTAAATAAAAACGATTTAAAACCCCATCATTGCTATAAAATTACTACAATTCAGCGTAATACTATCCAAATACAATTAAAAAAACTTGCAACGATACTAATTGTTCCGCTAGCGTTATTTTTATACAATAGATGCACTTACTTTTGTGCGCAATTGTTTCAATTTTTCATGAAAGATTACCATATTTCAAAACATAGCTCTTTTTACACCATTGGCCTTAATTACAAAAAGGCAGATGCAGAAATACGAGGTAAATTTAGTTTGGATGAAAAGGCCATTGACAATTTGCTTATTGAGGCAAAAGCTCAAGGTATTGATGGACTTTTGGTTACTGCCACTTGTAACAGAACAGAATTATACGGTTTTGCGCAACATCCTTTTCAACTTATAAAATTATTATGTGATAACACCATTGGAACTGTTGAGGAATTTCAAGAAGTGGCCTATGTGTATAAAAATAACGATGCCATAAGCCATCTTTTTAAAGTTGGTACTGGTTTAGACAGTCAAATATTAGGCGATTTTGAAATTATAAGTCAAATTCGCCAAAGTTTTAACCGTTCTAAAAAATTCGATATTGCGAATCCGTTTATAGAGCGCTTATGCAACTCGGTTATCCAAGCAAGTAAGCGTATTAAAAACGATACAGAAATTTCATCCGGTGCAACATCCGTTGCTTTTGCCTCGGTACAGTATATTTTTAAAAATGTTCCTGATATTTCTGATAAAAATATTCTCCTGTTTGGTACTGGAAAAATAGGTCGTAACACTTGTGAAAATTTGTTGAAGCACACACAAAATTCACACATCACACTTATAAACCGTACAAAAGACAAGGCGGAAAAAATAGCGGGAAAATTTAATTTAATCGTTAAAGATTACGGCGATTTACAAACAGAAATTAGAAATACCGATGTGTTAATTGTGGCCACTGGCGCAAAAACACCAACAGTTACTAAAGAGCTTATTTACTCTAAAAAACCGTTGCTAATTCTAGATTTATCTATTCCTAAAAATGTTTCTGACGATGTTACAGATTTACCGAATGTAACTCTTGTACACTTAGATCACCTTTCTCAAATTACTGATGAAACTCTGGAAAAGAGAAAACAGTTTATTCCTGATGCAGAAGCCATTATTGAGCAAATAAAAGACGAATTTATCCAATGGTTAGAAACCAGAAAATTTGCTCCTGTTATTAAGGCTTTAAAAAAGAAGTTAAAAACGATGAAAGATGAAGAACTGGACTTTCAAAGTAAAAAACTGCGTGATTTTAATGCAATACAGGCAGATATTATTTCTGAACGCATAATTCAAAAAATAACCAAACAGTTTGCCAATCACCTGAAAGGCGAAGATATTGATGCTGACAACAGTTTATCATTAATCCAAAAAGTGTTTCAATTAGAAGTAGAAACAAAATGAGTAAAGTAATCAGAATTGGAACACGCGATAGTGAATTAGCACTTTGGCAAGCAAACACCGTTAAAAAACAATTAGAAGAACAAGGATACCAAACGGTATTGGTCCCAGTAAAATCTATGGGAGACCTTGTGCTTGATAAACCACTACATGAATTAGGCATTACTGGAGTTTTTACAAAAACTTTAGATGTGGCAATGCTTAAAGGTGAAATTGATATTGCTGTACATTCCATGAAAGATGTACCAACCGTTTTGCCCATGGGTATTGTACAAGCAGCAGTTTTAGAACGCGGAAATTACATGGATATCCTTGCCTTTAAAAACAACGAAGAGTTTTTGGCTCAAAAAGATGCCGTAATTGCCACGGGAAGTCTTAGAAGAAAAGCGCAATGGTTAAATAGATATCCTACACATACTGTTGTAGATTTAAGAGGAAATGTGCAAACTCGCGCTGAGAAATTAGAGAACAACAATTGGAATGGTGCCATTTTTGCCGCTGCAGGTTTAGAACGTGTGGGTTTAGAATTTGAGAACACCATAGGGTTAACATGGATGGTTCCTGCGCCAGCCCAAGGAGCTGTAGTAGTTGTGGCTCTTGAAAATGATGAATTCTCAAGAAAAGCTTGTGCAGAATTAAACCATAAAGAAACAGAAATTTGCACCACTTTAGAACGTAAATTTTTAAACGTTTTGGAAGGTGGTTGCACAGCACCAATAGGCGCTTTGGCAAATATTAAAGATAACAATGTTAGTTTAAAAGGGGTGTTATTAAGTGTTGATGGCAAGAAAAAAATAGAAGTAGAATTTACTTCTAAACTTGGCAAACATGAAAATTTAGCTGAAGCATGTGCAGAACGCATACTAAGTCGTGGTGGTAAGCTTTTAATGGGTGAAATTGCAGGTGCACTGGTAAAACCAAATATATTTTCTACAAAAAAACTTACGCCATCACAACAGGCACTTTTCAATTCGAATATAACGGCTGATTCTGAAGATTTTCTTCAAATAAGTCTTAATCGAATCCCTCGATTGGTTTTAAAATCGCCCATAGAAAACGTAATTATTACGAGTCAAAATGCTGTAGAAGCTATTTTAGCAAGTAGTAATCCCGATGAACTTCAATTTAAAAACATCTACTGCGTGGGTAGAAGAACAAAAAAATTGATTGAAAGTAGAATTGGAAAAGTTACGCATGCTGAAAATAGAGCTAAAAAACTTGCCGATTATTTGGTTGAGTTTATGGATGGTTCAAAAGCTACTTATTTCTGCAGTAACATTCGTTTAGATGAATTACCCGACTTGTTAAAAGAAAATAATATAGAACTCGACGAAATTGAAGCTTATGTAACCAAACAAGCGCCAAAAAAAGTGAGTGATAGTGTTGAGGGTGTGCTTTTTTATAGTCCGTCTAACGTACAAAGTTATATACAAGAAAATACCAGCAATGTGGTTGCCTACTGTATAGGTGACACCACTGCCGACGAAGCCAAAAAACATTTTTCTAAGGTTAAAATTGCAAAAATACCAACCTTGGAGAGTGTAATTGACTTGGTCAACAAGGATTACAAGTAATTTTAGTCACATAATCATGTGGGAAAAAATAAAATTCTCGAACCTAATTCTATTGTTTTTAGACTTAGGTCTTGTTATTTTTTTAATTTATGATTTCGGGTTTAAAGACTACCAAGCGTTAAGACAATATAAATTAATAGTATTGCCTGTACTTGTATTCGCGCTAATTCTATTTAATCTGTACAAATATCTTCTATTTAAGAAGAAACACATTAAAAACCCAAGTCCTAAGATTAACTTATATTATCTATCGCTACTTTTAATTATTGAAATAATTATGATTGCAAGCGACTTTGAAGAGTCGTTTTTAGATAGTTTTTTTAATGTTCGTTATGTTATAGAATACGGACTACTAATCTACTTTTTTATTCGCTTATCGTTTTTAGTTCGTAAAATTTACAGTTACTATTTTAATCCGGCTATTATTTTTGTTGGCAGTTTTGCCATCATCGCGTTAGCCGGTACTTTTCTATTAATGCTTCCTGAATCTACCACCAACGGAATAACCTTTACTGACGCCCTATTTACTGCCACCAGTGCAACATCAGTAACTGGATTAATTGTGGTGGATACTGCCAAAGATTTCACCTCTTTTGGTCAGACCATTATTATGTTTCTGTTTCAATTAGGCGGATTAGGGATGCTAACATTTACTTCATTCTTTGCGTATTTTTTTAAAAGTGGTTCTTCATTTCGTGAGAGTTTGTATATGAAAGATATTATGGGATCTAATGATGAATTAGGTGGTGTAATGAAAAGAGTTATGCAAGTAGTTGCTTTTTCATTATTTATTGAAGGTATTGGCGCCATTCTTATTTACACATCGCTCCCAACGTCTAAAATTGTGCCCGACCAAGGCTTTTTTTCGGTATTCCATGCCATTTCTGCCTATTGCAATGCTGGGTTTTCACTAGAATCTATGGGTTTATATGATGTTAATTTAAGATTCAATTATTATTTGCAATGGATTGTAATGGGTCTTATTATTTTTGGTGGATTAGGATACCACATTGCTTATAATGTAGTGCAGTATTTAAAGCGTTTTGTTACCAATTTATTTAGTGGCTCTAAAAAAATATTTATATCACGTGTCATTTTATTGAATACCAAAATAGTACTGTATACTACATTAATTTTAATAGTTGCAGGTACCTTTTTCTTCCTGTTTTCAGAACAAAAAACCAACCTTATGGAGCACCAAACTTGGTTCGGAAAATTTACAACAGCTCTTTTTTCTTCCGTTACAGCAAGAACAGCCGGGTTTAATACGGTAGATTATGCTCATTTTAGTATTCCTGGTATCTTGTTTATGATTTTTCTAATGTGGATTGGAGCATCGCCAGCATCAACCGGAGGAGGTATAAAAACTACTACCTTTGCCATTGCAACGTTGAACGTGTTTTTTGTAGCAAAAGATCAACCTTATATAGAAATAGGAACAAGAAGAATTGCTGCACAATCGGTTCGTCGTGCATTCGCCATTATGGCAATTTCCTTAGCGAGTATAGGTACAGGTATATTATTTTTATTAATTTTCGATCCCGAATTTTCGTTAATCCAAATTGCTTTTGAGGTTTTTTCAGCATTTAGTACGGTTGGTGTTTCCATGGGCATCACCGCTTCGTTATCAGAAAATAGCAAATATGTGCTAATAATTTTAATGTTTTTAGGTAGAATTGGACTTCTAAATTTAATGATAGGATTGCTAAAAGGTGTAAATCAAGCAGATTATACCTACCCTGAAGAAAATATCGTCATTAACTAAGCTAATAGATCTCCAAATAAAAAAATACAACAATGAAAATAATAATTATTGGCTTAGGTAATTTCGGAATGTCAGCAGCTATTGCACTTTCCAATACAAATCACGAGGTTATAGCGGTAGATATGGATATGGAAAAAATATCGCAAATCAAAGATAAGGTTGCCCATGCCGTTGCCTTTGATGCCAAAAAAGAAGCTGCATATAACTCATTACCACTTAAAAATACCGACTTGGTCATCATTGCTATTGGGGATCGCAATGGAACAGCTATAATGAGCACGGCAATAATAAAAAAATTAACGAACGCTAAAATCATTGCTAGAGCATCTTCATCTATCGAGGATACCATTTTACAAGCCATGGGTGTGGATCAAATTGTTCATCCAGAAAAAGATTACGCCGAACGATTTATCAAAACCATTAACATTAGTGGTAGTATAGATAGTTTAGAAGTTGATGATGATTATTTGGTATCTGAAATTGAAGTGCCAAAAGACGTGGTGGGCAAGACCATACTAGAATCAGAGTTTCGTAAAAAACATCATTTAAATATTATTACAATAATTCGTTTAAAAGAGCACAAAACTTTATTAGGCAAAATTGAAATTAAAAAAGAAGTTCTTGGAATGCCTAAACCAAGTACCGTATTACAAGAAAATGACATTTTAGTTGTTTTTGGTAAAGACAAAAACATAAAATCTGTATTAAAATAATCGCCCATGTTAACCGCAATACACCCTAAACTGCCAATGCGAAATAAACAAGTGACTAAAGACTATTATGTTACGCAATTAGGCTTTTCTGTGCTAGGTTCAGAAGATTTTGAAGATTATTTTATGATTTCTAAAGAGGGAATAGAAATTCATTTTTTTAAGTTTGCCGATTTAAATCCTAAAGAAAATTATGGTCAAATCTATATAAGAACAAATGCTATTGATGAATTATACCAATCGTTCTTAAACAAAAAAGTGAAAATACATCCTAACGGTCCTTTACAGACAAAGCCTTGGGGACAGCGCGAATTTTCGCTTCTAGACCCAGACAATAATTTAATAACCTTCGGGCAATCCATATAAAATAAATAGAAAATAAAAATTCAGCCAAAAAGCTACAAATGATAAAAAACGATTTATTCTTACGCGCATTAAAAGGAGAAACTGTAGAACGCCCACCGGTATGGATGATGCGTCAAGCAGGAAGGTATTTACCTGAATTTATGGAAATCAAAAAAGAATATGATTTCTTTACACGTTGCCAAACTCCAGATTTAGCCTCAGAAATAACAGTACAACCTATTAGAAGATATGGCATGGATGCTGCTATCCTTTTTTCGGATATTCTGGTCATTCCACAAGCAATGAATATTGAGGTACAAATGAAACCCGATTTTGGTCCTTATTTGCCTAATCCTATACGAAATCAGAAAGATGTTGATGCTGTTATTGTTCCTGATGTGAATGTAGCACTGGATTATGTAATGCAAGCAATTAAAGCTACTAAAGAAAAATTAAATGACGAGATTCCGCTTATTGGCTTTGCTGGGTCTCCATGGACTATTCTTTGCTATTGTGTGCAGGGTCAAGGCAGTAAAACTTTTGACAAAGCCAAGGAATTATGTTTTACGCAACCTGTAGTAGCGCATCAATTATTGCAAAAAATTACGGATACTACCATTGCTTATTTAAAAGCAAAAGTAAAAGCAGGTGTTAACGCCGTTCAGGTATTCGATTCTTGGGGAGGTATGCTTTCTCCAACAGATTATACAGAGTTTTCTTGGAAGTATATTCAGCAAATAATAGACGCTCTAAAAGATGAAACTCCTGTTATTGTGTTTGGAAAAGGGTGTTGGTTTGCCTTAGGCGATATGGCAAAATCTGGCGCTTCTGCTTTAGGTGTGGATTGGACCTGCTCTGCAAGAAATGCACGTTATTTAACGGGCGGAAATATAACACTACAAGGTAATTTTGATCCTGCGAGATTATTATCACCTCCACAAGACATAAAACGTATGGTCACCCAAATGATCAACGAGTTTGGAAAAGATAAATATGTGGTAAATTTAGGCCATGGTATTCTGCCAAATGTTCCTGTTGATAATGCTCGAGCATTTATTGATGCCGTGAAAGAATATAAAAGCTAAATAATTTGATTTTTGATCTACAATCACATACCGTTGAAGCTATCCAAGAAAAGGATGCATGGCGTGTATGTGATTTTGTAGTTTCCAATGCAGACCGATTAAAAAGATTTTTTCCTAAAACTTTAGAACTAAACTTAAATCCCACCTTATCAGAAATTTTTGTGACTCAAAAAGTCAGTGAATTTATGACTAGAAAAGAGTTCTTGTTTACGCTAAAAGAAAAAGAGAACAGAACTATAATAGGATTGGTTTATTTAAAAAAAATAGATTGGCAGAAAAAATCTGGTGAACTTGCTTATTGTATTGGTTATCAATATGAAAACAAAGGCATTATTAGTAAAACCGTTCGGTATATTGTGAATTGGGCTTTTAATGATTTAGGTATAAAAAAATTAGAAATTATAGCTCACAAAACCAATTTTCCAAGCGTTGCTGTAGCCGAAAAATGTGGTTTTGCTTGGCAAAAAACACTTTTACAACACTTTACGCCACCTAATGAGCCAACATTAGATATGGAGTTATATGAAAAATACAATGAAAGGAGCTTAAACCCTATTAAGATTAATTAATGTGTTCTTTAGCAAATAACATCTGACCATTAAAATGCAATTAAAAATTACGGATGAAAGATAAATTCTACGCCTACATTCAGCAACTACAAGACACCATTACATCTACATTAGAAGAAGTGGATGTTTCTGCAAAATTTAGAGAAGATATTTGGCAACGCCCTGAAGGCGGTGGAGGCAGAACACGAGTTATAGAAAATGGTGCTGTTTTTGAAAAAGGGGGCGTTAATATTTCTGGAGTACATGGCGCATTACCCGAAAGCATGCAAAACTATTTTGGCGTAAAAGATGCAGATTTTTTTGCTTGTGGCTTAAGCCTTGTGTTGCATCCAAAAAACCCGATGGTGCCTACAGTTCATGCCAATTGGCGCTATTTTGAAATGTATGATAAAGAAGGTACAATAGTAGACCAGTGGTTTGGTGGTGGTCAAGATTTAACGCCTTATTATTTGTTTCAGGAAGATGCCATTCATTTTCATACTACCTGTAAAAAAGCCTGTGACGCTCACCATCCAGAATTTCATAGTACCTATAAGAAAAAATGCGATGAATACTTCTGGAACACGCACCGTGATGAAGCACGTGGTTTAGGCGGACTCTTTTTTGATTACTGCAAAGCCAATGAACAAATGCAAATGCAAGATTGGTATAATTTTGTTACCGAAGTAGGCAATAGTTTTCTAGAGGCTTATGTACCCATTGTTATAAAACGTAAAGATTTGGAATATACTAGCGAACAACGAAAATGGCAAGAAATTCGTCGTGGACGGTATGTAGAATTTAATTTAGTGCACGATAAAGGCACGCTATTCGGACTAAAAACAAATGGTCGAATTGAAAGTATTTTAATGAGTTTGCCACCACATGTACAATGGGTATATGACCATCAACCTGAAAAGGATAGCGATGAAGAAAAACTCTTAAATGTTCTAAAAAACCCTAAAGATTGGGTTTAAAAAAATGCTATTTTTAAAATAAAAAACAAAATATGCTCGATAGTCTATTAGAAGCCTTAAAGTTTTCCCCAAACAATGTGCCTTTAAAATTGCAAGTTGCCAAACTATATTTACAACAAGGCGATTTTGAAAATTGCGAAAAGCATCTTTATGAATGTATTGAATTAGACAATACTAATCATGATGTAAAATACGAGCTAGCCAATTGTTTTTACAAACAAGGAAAAACCTCAGCAGCAGAGGTGGTTTTAGAAGAAATTACTAAAAAAACCAAAAATATTAAGTATTTAGAATTGCTATGTTATTGTCAATTGAATCTTCAGAATACTAATGAAGCCTTAGATACTTATCAAAATATTATAGCAATTGATCCATCGTATAGTAATGAAGATTTTGATCATAAATTAAAACTTCCATCTACTCCTTTTGATGATGACGATGAATTTATTGATGATGATGCTATTTCATTCATGAAAAAACCTAATGTAAGTTTCAAAGACATTGGCGGAATGCATCATGTAAAAAATGAAATTTCATTAAAAATTATAAAGCCCTTAGAGCACAAGGATCTTTACAAAGCTTACGGTAAAAAAATTGGAGGTGGCATATTACTTTATGGCCCTCCGGGATGTGGAAAAACACACTTAGCTAGAGCTACAGCAGGTGAAATCAATGCCAATTTTATTAATGTAGGTATTACTGAAATACTAGACATGTGGATTGGTAGCTCAGAGCGCAACCTTCATGAAATATTCGAAACTGCACGTGAAAATACACCTTGCGTTATTTTTATTGATGAAATTGATGCCCTAGGTGCCAATAGAAACGATATGAATAAAAGTGCTGGTAGAACAGTAATTAATCAGTTTTTAGCGGAATTGGATGGTATTGATGCTGATAATGATGGTATTTTGGTTATTGGTGCTACAAACGCTCCTTGGTATTTAGATCCTGCATTTAGAAGACCAGGAAGGTTCGACCGTATCATCTTTGTTTCTCCTCCAGATGTTGAAGCTAGAGAAGAAATTTTTACTATTCAATTAAAAGATAAACCCATTGAAACAATTGACTATGCTTCATTGGCAAAATCTACAAAAGAATTTTCTGGGGCAGATATAAAAGCGACAATAGATGTTGCCATAGAAAAAAAATTAGAAGATGCTTTTAAAGATGGAATTCCAAGACCTTTATCTACAAAAGACATTCTAAATGCAGCCAAGAAAATGAAATCTAGTACTAAAGAGTGGTTTAGTTCGGCAAAAAATTATGCTTTGTATTCTAATGATGGTGGACTTTATGATGAAATTCTGACCTATCTAAACATCAAAAAATAATGCAATCAATAAACCACGAACGGGCGGTTCAACTCTTTGAATTAGGCCGATATAAAGATGCAATTGCATACTTTCAAAAGGCAATTCCTGAGAATCCGAATGATTGGACTAGTAAGTTTTACCTAGCAATTTGCTACATCAATTTAGAGCAATACGATGATGCTGATGCTATCACGCAAACGCTACTAGAAGAAGAGCCCAACAACCCAGATGTTTTTTATTTAAAAGCAAAAATTTTACTTCAGAAAGATAAATTTAAAGAAGCTCACAAATTTATTGATACTGCTATCTCGATCCATCCGTATGATGCGGATTATTTTGGACTTAAAGCTGGTTTACTGCTTCATGAAAAAAAATATGAGGATGGTTTAGCAAAAGTAAATGAAGGCTTAGCAATAAACCCCAAGAACGCCTACTGTTTAAACTTAAGAGCGCAATTACTTACCAAACTTAATAGAATATCAGAAGCGGATGAAACCGTTGAACATATTTTATATGATAATCCAGAGGATAGTTTTTCTCATGCCAATGTTGGTTGGGTAGAACTTGAAAATGGAAACACTAGAAAAGCGCTGAATCATTTTAAGCAAGCCTTACAATTTGATCCAAATTTTGACTATGCGCGGGAAGGTATGAGTACGGCGATAAAGAGTAAAAATTTTATTTACAAGTGGTATTTAAAATACTCTTTTTGGATGGCAAAACAGTCTTCAAAAAATCAATGGATTTTCGTCATCGGCTTGTATATTGCTTATAGAATAGGAGTTAAAGTTCTAGATGCTGCAGGAATGACCTATTTGGTTATTCCATTAGTTGTTGCCTATTTATTATTTGCACTAGGGGGTTGGATTATGGAGCCGCTATCTAATACCATACTAAATTTTGATTCTTACGGTAAATATTTGTTGGATAAAAAGCAAAAAGCAAGTGGGTACGCCTTTGGTGTTCTTGCGCTATTAGGACTAATTAATATAGCCCTGTTTTATATTTTTAGCATAGACTATTGCCTTACTTTGGCAATAGCCTTTATTTGCGCGCTAATACCTATGCCTAGAGCATTTCTTATGTTTAAGAATAAGGCAAAACTATTTGGAATAAGTTATGGGGCTGCAATGATTTTAGTGGCACTTATTGCGCCATTATTTACTACGCTGCTTACCACTCAAATCATCATATTTTTAATGTTGATTGCTTTTACTTGGATTGGAAATTTTGGAACCTAATACAGACCCTATGAATTGTCGTTGTGGCAGCACTAAAAAATATACCGATTGTTGTAAAATTGCACATGCTAATCTATCGGCTGTAACCACTGCTGAACAATTAATGCGTTCTCGTTATTCGGCTTTCACTATGGCCAATGGAGAATATTTAATGAAAAGTCATCATTCTTCTACTCGCCCCATAAAGGAAAAGAAAGCCATAGAAAACTGGGCAAAATCAGTTAGTTGGATCCGATTAGAAGTTTTGGAAACTAGCCAAGGGCACCCAACCGATGATAAAGGCACGGTTACCTTTAATGCCTATTATTTTGAAAATGGCAAAGTAGAGGTAATCCATGAAAAATCAGCCTTCATACGAGAGGATGGAAACTGGGTATATCTGGGATTGGCAGAAACCAAATAAAATCTCTATTCAGTAGAAAATTATGATTTAAATTTAGAAAAATCTATATTTTACCACATCAAAAACACACAAATCTTAAATTTTGATGTTAAAAGTTACATTATTCACATATTAAAGTTTGTTATGTAACAAAGGTTACATAAAAATTGATCTAATATTTTTAGTATTATAGAAATATTAAATTTAAAAATCAATGAAAACGCATCATCAAATACTAATTATTGGTGGAGGCACTGCTGGAATAATGACTGGCGCACAGCTCCAAAAGAAAGATAAAAATTTAGATATTGCTATTATTGAACCTACAGAAATACATTATTATCAACCCGCTTGGACCCTAGTTGGAGCAGGAGCTTATGACTACAAAAAAACTGCAAAACCCATGTCTTCAGTTATGCCAGATGGTATCACGTGGATTAAAGATAAGGCAACTGGTTTTGATCCTGAAAAAAATACCGTAACTACAGAAAAAAAAGGTGCTATTACATATGACTTTTTGGTGGTTGCTCCTGGACTGGCATACGATTTTAGTTTAGTACCAGGACTTGGGGAAGCAATGGACAAAGGAGTTGTTTGTAGTAATTACACCAATCCAGAGCATACCTGGGAAGTTATTAAAAATTTCAAAGGAGGTACGGCACTTTTCACTCAACCAACAACACCCATAAAATGTGGCGGCGCACCTCAAAAAATAATGTATTTAGCGGAAAGTCATTTTAGAAAAAGTGGTGTTAGAAAAAAGACTGATGTTATTTTTGCAACTGGCGGGACCGTTATTTTTGGTGTAAAAGAAGTTGCAAAAACTTTGATGGAAGTAGTGGATAGAAAAGATATAAATCTTAGATTTCATCATAAACTTGTAGCTGTAGATAGTGACAAACAAATCGCCTGGTATGAAATGGGGAAAGATATTACCTCTGGCGGATGTGTTGTGATAAGTGGAAATGAAGCTACTGATTTAAAACTAGACGAAAACTTTCAATATAATTATAAGGATGTTAAAGTAACTCGAGACGGAAATCGTTATGGAATTCATTATGATATGCTCCATACTGCACCGCCATCAGTAGCACCCAAATTTGTAAAAGATTCTGTTTTAGTTAATGATGCTGGTTGGGTTGATGTAAACCATCAAACTATGCAACATAACAAATTCCCAAATATTTTTAGCTTAGGAGATGTTGCTGCTCTTCCAACAGCAAAAACCGGAGCGGCAATCCGAAAACAAGTGCCTATTGTAGTAGATAATATTAGCCTAT
Organism: Cellulophaga tyrosinoxydans; assembly: GCF_900176415.1. Lineage (GTDB taxonomy): Bacteria > Bacteroidota > Bacteroidia > Flavobacteriales > Flavobacteriaceae > Cellulophaga > Cellulophaga tyrosinoxydans. The sequence goes on from NZ_FWXO01000001.1 coordinate 742,592, forward strand.
TAATTACACAACATAAAATGGGTGATATGAGTTACAACGGATATTCATCTTGTCCTCTTGTAACAGATTATGGTAAAATGGTATTAGCAGAATTTGACTATAACAATAATTTCATTCCAGATCCAAAACTTAAACAAATGTTTATTTCTGATTCTTCTAAAGAACATTGGAGACTTTGGATGTTAAAAAAATATGGATTACCCTATTTGTATTGGAATAAAATGCTAAAAGGCAAAAATGTTTAAAATAAAAAAAGCGATGAAGTAGTAATTCATCGCTTTTATATACGTACTGGAGTTTCAATTACTCCTCTACCGCTTTTAGATTGTCATCTGAATTACGATCTATAAGCTTATTGTAAGGATCTATTCCTGCTTTTAATGGCTTTTTATCTGTGGTAATAGTAAAGGTATTATCACCAGATTCTAGCCACTTTAATTCAAAAAATAACGGATTTTTAATGGCAACTCCGTCTTCATTCAATTTATCTTCTGCAAACAAACCAAGGTCAACAAGATTCTTTTTATCATCTACTTTGGTTTCTTTCCCCTTATCGTCGTAATAGATTTTTTTAGAATTTACGGTAAAGGTAGTTTCCCATTTGCCATTGTCTAACTTTTTGGTTTTAGCGTCAAGCACTCTGTTTTCATAAAGTACAATTTCTTTAAAACCATCATCAACCTTGTACTTTAATGAATCTGGCGTTACAGCGTATAAGGCTTTATACAAATCTTCTGAGGTAGCATAATAACCTTTTTCATTGTATTTAAATTCATTTAAAAAATTACGAAGTCCTTTGTTTACAACGTTTTCACCAATAATGTCTTGCAAATCATACATAATCATTGATCCCTTTTGGTACCAAATATACTGACCAGTTTCTACATTTATTAGTGAGCGTTCTGGCTTAAAGCTAAATTGGCGACCACTCAAATACGTATCTAAAGAATTTTTTAAAAAAGACTTGATTCCGTTTTCGCCATACTCTTGTTTCATGGTCATTAACGATGCATATTCCGCCAAGGTCTCTGAAATAATATTTGCACCAGACGTTTTACTCGGCGTTACAATATGTCCCCACCATTGGTGCGCAACCTCATGTGAGGTTACTCTAAAGGCATAATTATAGCTTTCTGCTTTGGAAAAATCTGCAGCAAAACCAAAATCTTCTGAATACGGAATTGTGGTTGCAAATGATTGTGCAAAATTAGAATGCGCGGGGAATTCAATTACTCTAATTACAGAATAAGGGTATTCATAAAAATTCTTAGAATTGTAGTCTAATGCAATTTTGATGCCCTTAATAAAATACGCTAAGTTTTTTGTGTGCTTTGGAGAATGGTAAATTTCAATAGCAACTTTCTTACCACTTGGTGCCGTCCAAGAATCTTTTTCAACCGCATAATTTGCAGAAACAAAACTGAAAAAATAATCGGTTTTATCTTCAAGTTTATAGTTAAAATAGGTTCTATTGTTGTCTTCCCATTTTTTAATTAATATCCCTGGTGCAATGGCCGTTTGCCCTTTTTCTGTACTTACAATCGCTTCAAAATTCATGTAATCACCATCTTCATTAAATAAGTTTTTCTTCAAGGCAGTGCTATCGGTTCTAGGTGCAAGTAAATAATCCAATTCCTTTAAGCCATACTTTTTTCGTACGCCATTTTCACTTAAAGCACGTTCATAATGAAACGATGGAAATATAGCATCTGTAAAGAAAGATCCATTCCCAAGAACCGCTGTTTCTCTGTCCATTGTAAAACCATGTGTTAGCGCTTGAGTTTCTATAACTAATGATGCTGTATCTTTTGGTTGTAATGCTTCTGGTAATTTATATAGAAACAAACGATAATCTGTATCGGATAAAAATGGTTGTATTTCTTTACCATTATAGATCACTTTTTTAATTTTAGTATCGGCAATTGGAAATTTTATTTCCATTAATAAAGTATCTATTGCAACACTAAATTTGTTAGTGACAAGAAATTCACCTTTCGCGTTAATACTTCTATCCTTAGGGAAAATATCAATAAAAGCCTTTAAATCAATCACCTGAATATGTGGCTTGTCGAGATATTTACCATATTTTTTCTCAGCATCTGCATTTAGCTTTTCACTATAATTGCCATCTTCAAGTTTGTTTAAAACTTTTAAATTATAATAACTATACGCACCAACAGAAATAAAAGCTATTATAAACAATAGCGTGTAGGCAATTGTTTTTCCTCTAAAACGCTGTTGAGCAATTCTCAAGCGTTCTTTTGCAGAAGAAAAGAAACCACGATTCCAAAATATTTTACCAATGGTTGCTAAAATACCCATGGCTAAAATCCAATAGAGATTCAACCAAGATTCGCCTATTAAATAATGTCCAAATCCGTTTAAATCACTTAAAAAACCACCTGGAGTTCCTCCAAAAATCACTAATGGATTAGAAGTTTTAAAGGCTAGGGTTAAAAGCAAAGGCATCCCTATGTAAATAAGTATTACCAAAAAGTGACCTAAAAACTTATTATTGACTAAAACATGAATAAAAAATGCCAAAAGCAAGGTCATGATGTAACTCGGAAATATTTTAGTAAAATTATAGGTTAAGTACATTCCTAACTCATAATTAAAATACCCGCTAAACGTTTGGTATAAAACACCGACAACTACATTGAGTAAGGTAAGTACAACAGCAACACCCACTAAAGCTATTATTTTAGATAAATAAAGGGTATTGTTACTTACCGGTAAGGCATCATAAAACTCAAAGGTTTTATTTTGTCTTGTTCTATGCACTGCTTCACCCGCATATATAATCAAAATGATTACGGAGAATAATGAGATTCCACTAGAGATTTGTGAAACCATATACCTAGTTAATGGCAGCGATGGCGTGCCATAAATCTGATTTGATTGGAAGGCTATAAAACTAGCAATGATAATTCCGATAACAATTAATATTACAAAAACAGTTTCTTTAACAATAGAAAGAAATTCGATTTTACTTAATGATAAAAGATTTTCTCTACGAGCTTTAGAAGTAAACACCTGTGTAATATTCAAAATTCTATCGGTTGGCACATATGCTTCGTTACTTTCTTTTGTTGCTTTCTTTTTTGATGCATTTAAAAACCCTTTATACGAGAACTTAAATAATGTAAAAAAGAATACTCCAATTGAAATTGCTAGCCAAAGCAATCTATTAATTGCAAACTTTCCTGTTAAGGATAATTGATTGGTGTTTAACTCATTTATAGACCAATATTTGGTAATATATCCATGTGCTGTTTCGCCAAATGGATCTACATAAACGCTCAACCATTCGGTATCCAAACTAGACAGTAATTGCCCTGAAGCTATCGTTAGAATTAATATGACAATTCCGCCTAAGTATAAAATAGACATTCGTTTAAAAAACGTCATTAAACAAAAGAATAGACTCCCAATAAAAAAGGCATTAAAACTTAATAAATACACAAACGGTAGTACATACGACCAAATGTTAAACGAAGTATAGGTGCCATAATCTGGCCTGTCTAAAAGTGCTCCGACTCCAAAACCAATCATCGCACCTACCACAGCAGCAATATTCATAAAAGTTACAATGGTAAAGCTTCCAAAATAACGACCTAGAATATAATTTTTCTCAGAAACTGGAAAAGTAAAATAGGTTTGGGCGGTTTTATGATCTTCATCACGATAAACTGCTACGCCCATTACCGCTGCATAAAAAAACAAACCTATGATGCTCATACCACCAAGAACACCAACAATCGCGTTTGGACTATTCGTGTATTGTGCAGTTATTGAATCGGCGAATACTGCAAGCAATAGAGGAATAATAAACATTAATCCAATGTAAATGTAAGTTGCTGGTCGCCTTAACCTATATTTAAGTTCAAACAGAAATATCTCTTTCATAATTATACTGCTTGTGGTTGGTTAATACTGTAGAAGTAAAAATCTTCCAAATTGTTATTGACTACCTCAAACCCATCTCCAGGATGCACATCACTAAAGACATTTACATTCATATTACCACTTCGTAAATACGAAGATAAGACCGTATATTCCGATTGGTATTTTTCTATTTCATTCTTCTCTATTCTTTTTCTGAAAACCTTGTTATTTAAGGAGTTAGATAGCTCTTGTGGATGTCCTTGTACAACTACGGATCCATCGTTAAATACCGCCATATTGGTACATAAATTCACCACATCATCTACAATATGTGTGGATAAAATCACAACTGCATCTTCTCCTAATTCACTCAACAAATTATGAAAGCGGTTACGCTCCAAGGGATCTAATCCAGCGGTTGGTTCATCAACAATAATTAATTTTGGGTTACCGATTAAGGCTTGAGCAATACCAAATCGTTGGCGCATACCCCCTGAATAATCTCCTAAATTTCTTTTTCTGAACTTATATAAATTCACTTTATTCAAAAGATCGGCAACATAGGCCTTGCGATCACTTGAACTATGAATTCCTTTTATTTTTGCAATATGATTTAACATCATTTCCGCAGATACTTTAGGGTAAACTCCAAAATCTTGTGGCAAATACCCCAAAACCTTACGCAACTCTTCAGGCTGATTAAAAACATCTATTCCATCAAACTCAATGGTTCCGCTGTCGGCAATCTGCAAAGTAGCAATAGTTCGCATTAGTGTAGATTTTCCTGCGCCATTAGGGCCTAAGAGACCAAACATACCTTTATGAATTTCTAAATTAACATGGTTCAACGCTTGTGTACCGTTTGGATAAGTTTTGTTTAAATTCTGAATAGTGAGCATAGGCAATGGTTTTGATCTTTTTTAGTATTAGAATATTAGTGCTTAAGTAAATTATATTGTTACAATTTAGTGGTTTTTTTAATAAGATAGATCAAAGGAATTTTATTGTACTTACTTTATATTTGTTATTCTATACAATATTAAAAATTGAGATTTACAGCATTCAGGTATACTATCATTAAAAAAAGAATCTCAATCACAAGCATTATCTATTGGGTTGGGATATTAATTATTTGCCTTACTTTTTTTATTGTGTATCTAAATTTTAAAATGCCATTATATGCTAATATTCAAAATTTAATTTGGCCTATTTTCTTGATAGGAAGTTTACTTATGTTAATTGCTTATGTTTATCAGTTTTATGATTTTGAGAATATTAAACATCATAAGAAGGGGCATATAGAAATAAATGACAATGAAATTATTATTGATTATAAACAAAGAATAGAATACGCTGAATTGATTGATTTAAAATTTGAAATGGATTCTTATCATGGAAAAAGAATAAATCGATATTATAGGCATCCTGTTGAAAAAAAGAGCTTAGGGATTAATAATTCAATACTATTAAAAACTAAGGTAAAAAGTTATGATTTTAATTTTAAATTAGAAGATAAAATACATTTTAAGGAATTACAGCGAACAGTATTTGAGGTCGTCAAATCCGAAAAATTAACCAAAATAGATTTGAAAAGACAAATTGAATTAATTCCGAATGAAATGAAAAAATTCAATGAGTATAAAATTTTTATAATTAAACAGATAGTTGATAAAAAATTAAACTGTAAAGAAGGCCTTCTTTTACACGGCTATAAAAGTGATAAAGAAGCACTAGAATTAAGAAATAAATACTGTAAATAATTTAATATGTTCCCATTAATCAGAAATAGAAGATTACGTGCCAGTGAGGCTATAAGAACACTTGTTCGTGAAACCATTATAACTCCAAGTGATTTTTTAGTCCCACTTTTTGTTGTTGAAGGTAAAAATGTAAAGGAAGAAATCGCTTCTATGCCCAATTATTACCGCCTTAGCTTGGACAATTTAGAAAAAGAAGTAAAGGAACTTTGGCATATGGGTTTAGGCGCCGTTCTATTATTTGTTAAAGTGCCTGATAACTTAAAAGACAATAAGGGAACCGAAGCTTTAAATGCCAATGGTTTAATGCAACGTGCCATAAAAACCGTAAAAAATGCTTGTCCAGAAATGTTGGTTATGACCGATGTTGCTTTAGATCCTTATTCCTCCTTTGGGCATGATGGCATTGTAGGAAAAGGGCAAATATTAAATGATGAAACCTCAGAAGTTTTAGCAGAAATGAGCATTTCGCACGCGAAAGCTGGTGCTGATTTTGTTGCTCCTAGTGATATGATGGATGGGCGTATTTTAACCATTCGTGAAGCTTTGGAAGATGAAGGTTTTATAAATACTGGAATTATGAGTTATAGCGCCAAATACGCTAGTGGCTTCTATGGTCCGTTCCGCGATGCTTTAGATTCTGCACCCGTTGATAAAGAAAATGTACCTAAAAATAAAAGCACTTATCAAATGGACTTTTCAAACCGATTTGAAGCTATTCGAGAAACACAAATGGATATTGAAGAAGGTGCCGATATTGTAATGGTAAAACCAGGACTTTGCTATCTCGATATTGTACGTGAAATAAAAAATGAAGTTGATGTTCCTGTGGCTGTTTATCAAGTGAGTGGAGAATATGCAATGCTCAAAGCAGCAGCAGAAAAAGGATGGTTAGACCATGATGCGGTAATGATGGAACAACTAATTGCCATCAAAAGAGCTGGCGCGAATATCATCGCTAGTTATTTTGCCAAAGACGCCGTGAAATTGATGTAAAAGCTCCTAACCCCAAAGGGAGAATAAAAACTGATAGGTGAAAAATAGAAATAATGGAATGAAGAAATTTTTACCATTTCTAAGTTTATGGGTGTTTGTTGGTGTGTATGGTCAAGAAAATACGCTTTCTTACGCTTCTCCATCGGAAGTTGGCATGGATTCGATCTATATTCATGCAAAAGTAGATTCAATTATAACAAACGGTATAAAAAATAAAGCCTTCCCCTCAGCACAGGTTTTAGTGGCTAAAAATTCTAAAATTATATTCCACAAAGCCTATGGTTATCATACCTATGATAGTATTCAACCAGCAGCTTTAAATGATTTGTATGATTTGGCTTCGGTTACGAAGATATTTGGTCCATTACCTGCCCTTATGAAATTAGTTGATGAAGGTAAATTAGATTTAGACCAACCCTTTAGTACCTATTGGAAACCTTGGCGCACTACAAAAGATAAAAAGGATATTACTTTCCGTGAAATTTTGGCGCATCAAGCAGGATTAGAACCTTACATTGTTTTTTTAAACGCTGTTCTTAAAAAGAATGGTCAAGTAAAAAAGCGTTTTGTGAAATCCACTGCTAAAAACAGGTTTACACACCAAGCCTATGATGGACTATTTATAAAAGATAGGTTTAACAAAAAAATGTATCGAACTATAAATAGATCTAAAGTCTTAGACGAGAAAAAATACTTGTATTCAGGACTAACTTTTTTAATTTTTCCCGAATTAATAACACAATTAACTGGAGAAGATTATGAAACCTATCTCCAAAATACCTTCTATACGCCACTCGGAATTTCCACAATAGGCTTCAGACCTAAATTAAAGAATCTTCCTAATGCCATTGTTCCTACAGAAATAGATACGTTATTTAGGCATGATGTAACACAAGCTTGGGTACATGATGAAAATGCGGCATTATTAGGTGGTGTATCTGGCAACGCCGGACTCTTTGGCACAGCTATGGACGCAGCGCTAATGATGCAATTCTATATAAATTTTGGTACCTATGCCAACCAACAGCTACTAGCTACAAATACAGTAAAGGAGTTTACTAAAGTGCAATACCCAGAAAATAATAATCGTCGCGGATTGGGTTTTGATAAACCATATTTAAATAATACAACTTTGGCATTAGTAGATGCCTACCCTGCTCCTGAAGTTAGTGCAGATAGTTTTGGACACAGCGGATTTACAGGCACTTTTGTATGGGCCGATCCTGAAAACCAATTGGTATATATATTCTTATCCAATAGAGTTTATCCCTCAAGAGATCATCGGAATATTTATAATCTAAATATTCGTGCCGCCATTCAACAAGTATTTTATAAAGCAATAAAAGCTTCTGATCAAGCAAATTAGGTAGTTAAATAATTGGTATCTTAGCGCCTTAAATTCAAATTTATGAGTCTTCTTATTTTCTATGCAGTAATTTCTATTTTCTTTTCTTTCTTATGTTCCATTTTAGAGGCTGTTTTACTAAGTATTACACCTACCTTTATTAATGTTAAAAAGAAAGAAGGCAAAGTTTATGCTACAACACTAGAGGAATTAAAAAAAGATGTAGACAAACCCTTAATTGCCATTCTGACTATAAACACTATTGCCCACACGGTTGGTGCTATATTAGTAGGTGTACAGGCCAAAGTTGCTTATGCAGATATGTATGGCAATACACAACGTAGTATTTTCGGAATTTCTTTTACTGAGGATCTTATGGTAGGTGTTGTTTCTACGGTAATGACCATTCTCATTTTGATTGCTTCAGAGATTATTCCTAAAACTATTGGAGCAACCTATTGGAGACAACTTGCCAATTTTACTGCAAAATCTTTAAATATTATGGTTTTGTGCTTAAAATGGACAGGCCTATTATGGATTTTACAGTTGTTTACCCGATTGGTTGGTGGCAAAGGCCATCATGGTAGTGTTTTAAGTAGAGAAGATTTTACAGCTATGACAGATATTGCACATGAAGAAGGTGTTTTTCAGCAATCAGAATCTACCATCATTAAAAATTTATTGCGTTTTGATGAAGTTTTAGTTAAAGACATCATGACGCCACGAGCAGTAGTAAAAATTGCTTCCGAAGACAAAACTATTAGAGAATTTTTTGAGGAAAATCCAAAACTTAGTATTTCTAGAATTCCTGTATATCAAGGTAAAATGGACCATATCACAGGTTTTGTTTTAAAGGATACTATTTTAGAGGAAATCATAAATGAAAATGGAGATGTCCCGCTTTCGGAAATTCGCCGTGATCTATTAATTACAAAACGGAATACTCCTATACCTGAACTATTTGATACCTTAATTGCCAAAAGGGAGCATATAGCCTTAGTGGTTGATGAATATGGTTCCGTAAGTGGTATAGTAACCATGGAAGATGTTATTGAAACACTTTTAGGCCTTGAAATCATGGATGAAAGTGATAACGTAGCAGATTTACAGGTTTTAGCACGTAAAAATTGGGAAATTAGAGCCAAACAAAGTGGTGTAATCGAGAAAAAACCAGAATAAAATGGAAGAAACTATTTTCATACCTACTCCCTTAGGTGTTGCCAAATTAGTTGGTGATGAAAATGGTTTGTCTGCTTTTACCGTTTTAAATTCTGATGAAAAACTAACCGATATAATTCCTGAAGTGCTTGAAGATGCCGTGTATCAAATAAATGAATATTTTGATGGCAAGCGCGAGGTATTTACGCTTGACTTAAACCCAGAAGGTACCGATTTTCAAAAAAAGGTTTGGGATGCGCTTTTAACGATTCCATTTGGGAAAACAACTTCGTATCTAGAATTATCCAAAACCTTAGGCGATGTAAAAGCAATTCGTGCTGTAGCGGCTGCAAATGGCAAAAATCCCCTTTGGATAATTGTTCCTTGTCATCGTGTTATTGGTAGTGATGGTTCGCTAACAGGTTACGCTGGTGGTTTACACCGCAAACAATGGCTTTTGGAACATGAAAGTCCGTTTAAACAAACCTCTCTTTTTTAATTTTTACAAACTCACTAGTTTGTTCGCCTCTAATATTTTATACTAAAAATTCTTTTGTGGTATTTCATCGATAAAATTATGTAATCAAAGATGTTTGCCGACTTATAAAACAACAACCAATTATCTAAAACAAACTAGCTAGTTGGTTTATGGTTTTTTACTAATTCATTTACTTTCAAGGAATTCAGGGTGCTTTAAATTATTTAGCAATAGTAATTTTATGCTATATTTAAATATATTTTAAACTATGAATTTTCCTTCGATTTCCGAAATTACAGACAAAGCTCAAAATGCCTTTAAACGTTTTCCACTAACCCTACTTTGGGCAATATTCGGGACTTTTTTCTGCATTTATTTAATAGAATATAATTCCCGTGATTTTTTTGATGTACACTCGGATATTGTATTAACCCTGATTGTAGGTATTAGCTGGCTTATTGGCACGCAATTTTTTATAGAACAATTAGAGAATCCTAAAAAATCGCAATGGATAAAACTTGTTGTACTTGCGTTGCTCGGATTTTTGTATTGGTACTTTCCAAAAGAGCAGCATTACGATGATTCACCTGTATATCTTTTTCGTTTTTTTCTTTTTTTAATAGCAGGTCATTTATTTGTACTGTTTGCACCCTTTCTTTTAAAATGGGATAAAAACGCCTATTGGAATTACCTTAAATCTATCGGTACAGCCATTATTCGTAGTTTATTCTTTTCAGGTATTTTATATGTTGGTTTAATATTGGCCTTAGCAGCGATAGATGCGCTTTTTGATGTTTCTATAAAAGGAAAAAGATACGGTCAGCTCTTTCTCTTTTGTTTAGGAATTGTCAATACATGGATCTACCTATCGGACTTCCCAAAAAACATTCTTCAAAACACAACCATATATTTTCAAAAAGCATTGGAGGTACTTGTAAAGTATATACTGATTCCATTAGTAATTCTATACCTAGCCATTCTTTATGCCTATAGTGCCAAAATAGTTATCCAATGGGAATTACCTAAAGGCTGGGTTTCTTATTTGGTCATCGCCCTATCGTTTTTAGGTTACATAATTCAAGTGATCATTAACCCAATTCAAAAAAATCTAAAATCTTGGACGATAAATAAATTTTACCCTTGGTTTTACTTTCTATTGATACCGCTAAATGTGCTTTTATTTGTTGCCATTCTACGAAGAATCACAGATTATGGCATTACAGAGAACAGGTATTTTGTTATCGCAATTGCTATTTGGAATGTTGGGATCTTGGCCTATTTGCTTTTAAGTAGAGAAAAGGCTCTAAAAGTAATTCCGATTTCCCTATTCGTAATCACCTTGCTTTCTTCTATAGGCTTTTGGAGTGCTTTTAAAGTTTCGGAAAATAGTCAAGTAAATCAGTTTAATACACTTTTTACTTCGGTTAAAAACAAAAACAACACCGCAACAGAAGAAGAGCTAGACCGCTTAAAATCGATTTTAGATTATCTAGAAGATCGTAAAAAAGTTTCTCGTTTAGATGGTATAACCAGGCTTAATTTGGAGGGTTTTAGAGATACTATTGTAGATGATTATAGAAATCATGGATATTTAGACCAAGCTAAAATATGGGATAGTTTAGCCATAAAATTAGACTCTACTACCATGACCAAAAGTGATTATACAAATGAGTACTATAACCTGTATAGTACTTGGGACAAACCGCATTATAACAATATTTCTGATTATGATCAGTTTGCTTATTTAGATTTGTATGCTTATAATGAGCATACAATTACCTTAGACACTCTGGAGATTGTATTAGAAACAAATGCCAAAAAGTTAACTATTAATTCTAAAAACAGTTCCGCAGTTCTATTGGAATTTCCGTTAGCATCTAAACTAGAAGCATTAACAAAGTATGACCAAAATATTAATAAAGCCCCTGAAAAAGAGTTGATTTTAGAAGCTCAATCAAAAGCTATTTCAGCAAGGCTAATATTTATAGAATTGAGCTTTAATAAAAACAATGATACCATTGAATTAAATAATGTGAAGGCTGCATTATTCCTAAAAAGAAATTAAACATGCTTCAAAAAATAAATTTAGAACATATCTTATTTTTAGACATTGAAACTGTTCCTGAACAAGCAAACTATTCGGATTTAGACGAAGATAAAAAAGAGCTTTGGGATCATAAATCGCAATACCAACGTAAAGATGACTTTACTGCAGAAGAATTCTACGAACGGGCAGGCATCTGGGCAGAATTTGGTAAAATCATTTGTATATCCGTAGGGTATTTTAATTTTAATGGAGACCATAGGTCCTTTAGAGTTACCACTTTTCATGGAGACGAACCCCAACTTTTAAAGGAGTTTAAAAATTTACTAGATGGGCATTTTGCGCATCCAAAATACTTACTTTGTGGTCATAATGCTAAGGAGTTCGATTTTCCTTATATCGCAAGGCGAATGCTTATAAACCGCATAGAAATTCCAAATAAATTAAATCTTTTCGGTAAAAAACCTTGGGAAATTGCACATTTGGATACTATGGAGTTATGGAAGTTTGGTGATTATAAGCACTTCACATCATTAAAACTTATGGCCAATGTGCTTGGCATACCTTCTCCAAAAGGAGATATTGATGGCAGCATGGTAAAAAAGGTATTTTATGAAGATAAAGACCTTGACCGCATTATCCAATATTGCGAACTAGATGTTATCACTACAGCTCAGGTGTTTCTTCGCCTAAGAAATGATGATTTACTAGAAGCTGATGAAATTAAGAATGTTTAAAAAAGTAATCGGGGGGATTTTACTTTTTTTGAACTAACTAAAAACTAATTTTTTATAAACTTCATAGATTGTTGTTCGCCATCTTCAAAAATGGTTAATGAATAAAAACCAGATGATAAATCGTCAACTTTAATGGCGTTAAAATTGGCCTTTCCTTTCTTTAACATTGTTCCTGTACTAGAAACAATACTGTAATAGGCATTATCCCCTAATTCTCCTTCAATATTTATTTGTTCTGTAGTTGGATTTGGATGTACAGAAAATTTTAACTTATTAGCTAGGGATAAGGTTTCCAGTTCCACATCAAAACTGGTATTTGTATTTGCCCCTTCAAAAAGAAACGTTTTAATTTCAGAATACTCCGAAAAAATATTTTCAGTACAATTGGTACGCACTTGTAATGCATAGGTAGTACCCAAAGTTAAATTTTCAAATTTTACTTGATTCTCCTCAACAAACATAGTACTCCAATCCGCATCATTCTCTCCTTTAAATAAAATTTCATAAAAAGAATCTGGTGTGTTTTTCCAATTTACATTTACAGCATTGTCCTCTGCTGCGTTAATTTTAAAATCTGAAGGAATATCAACTGTACAAGCAGACTCAGACCCTCCGGAAACTATAAGTGAAAAGTTTTGTGCAGCATTGGTTAAATTTCCTTTATGTGTTACGGTTATGGTATACTTACCTTTAGCGTTATCAATTTGTATTTTTTCAAAAGGATCCACTAAATTGTCGCCCTTTTGTGCTGGAGCTGTAGCTCTTTTAGGATCTAATTTCCAAGGATAAAAAACTTGTCCGTCTTTAGTGATTCTAATATCTAAATCGTTCACTAATGCCGCTGTAGCGTTATTTAGATCGCCAGTATTCACATAATTACCTGCAGGATCTGTCCATGAAATAGAGGCAATTAAAGCTTCTCCTTCTCTAGCAGTTACCGTAATAGAATAGCTTTCACCTTCTTTTAATTGTTCTTCTGAAATAATAGCACTGTATTCATTATTCACTATTAATTCTGCAGCCTTCTTAGCATTCATAACTCCCCAACCCATTTTATAATCCGGACCAGCTTCAGCAACATCATCTGCGCTATGTAATACCAAACCTTTTAAGGTTGCTGCTTTCATGTAATTGCTGTTTAAACGTTGATAATACTGCTGTAGCAACAACATTGCACTGGTTATTCCTGGCGCAGCCATAGAAGTACCTGTATAGGTATCATAACTTGTATCACCTGTAGATTGTGTAGAAAAAATATTAGCTCCACAACCAGCAATGTCTGGTTTTACTCTACCATCATCTGTAGGGCCATGGCTACTGTAACTAGCAACACTTGCCTTTTTTATATTTCCTTTATTATCAATTTCAGAATCTACTGCCGCAACATTAATTCCGTTTTTAGAAGTCGAAAATCCTAATAATAAATCAAATCCGTCTGTATTTTTACCATAAACCGGAGCATCATTAAATTTTAATTTTTGTGAATTTCCAGCAGCAGTCACCATTAAATAATATGGTGCATTATACATTATATTATCCCAATCTTGTGATACTTTAATATAAGCGCCAAAATACCAATCTGGTATAAAATCTGGGCGAATACCATAGGAATGGTTAGAAAGTAATAAACCATTAGCAGCAGCTTCAGCAACCTCAACTTTATCGGCAGACCAGTCATTACTTATAGCAGAGGCACCATAGGCAACTCCTTTTGCATTTGCTTTTATACCTTTAGCAATCATGCTTCCAAGAACCATAGTTGCATGTGGACTTACTTCTCCTGCATTATCTGAAGCAGAAACTCTAGAGGTATATTCTTGATGCGAAATTAATGCTTTTCCAGCGTCCCAAACGCCTACTTTCATTCCTTCACCACTAATTCCCAAATCTAACAAACCTCCTGAATACAAGGTGTTTGCTCTTGAAACTGCACTTGCATTATCACTAAACGTACTGTAATATAAAGGAGTACCATCTGATCCAATATCTACTAAAGAAATCTGATTTCCATTCGCTAAGGTTTCGGATAGCTTTAATCCTTTTGCCGTTGCAAATTTTACCAATTGCTTTTGCTTACTCGCATACTCAGTGACAAAATCTTCTTTTACTTTTACTAAAGCTTTAGAATTATTTTCTGATTGAATAAACTGAATCTGATTTTTAGTTTGTGCGTTTGAAAATGTAACACAAAAGCAGGTTGTTCCGATAATTAGGCACGAATAAACCCAGTTTGGGAAAAGTCTATTGTAGTCCATAATGTAATATTTAGTAGGATTTGGACTACAAATATATTACAACAAAATAAAACTTCCGACAAAAACCACTATTTTTTCGATGAAATACACTATAACTGTCGATGGTTGGTAAAATTTTAGTACTATTTATTCCATTTTAATTGAATATACACAGGAAAATGATCGCTATAACCACCCATATATTTTCTGCCTACATAAGTTCTAAACGGACTACCCTTGAACTTGCCCTTGTATTCTTTTAAAAATTGTTCATCGAAGATGTTAGAAGTATTAAAACTATGGGTTTTAGACTCGTAGTTTAAAAAGCTATGGGAGATGATAATTTGATCGAATAAACTCCAATTAAACTTATAATTAGCACTCCCTCGTTTGGGCGTTAATAATCGCTCCATAGGATTAAACAGTTGTTTCTTTTCTACAAGGTTTTTAACGCTTACGGCCTTTGGACCATCATTAAAATCGCCCATAATAATGTAATTTGGATTGCTATATGTTTCTTCTAAACCTTCCATAAAAGTAATTATAGTTTCCGATGCCTTTACTCTTTTATATTCGGTCTCAACACCACCATCACGTCGCGAAGGCCAGTGATTAACAAAAACATGAACATCTTCTCCGTTTAATTTGCCTCGTACGTACAAAATATCTCTTGTCATGTCTTGTACATTACCTTCATTATAAACCATAAGTGGTATGGCCTCTGAATGTATTACCTCAAAAACAGTTGCATCATAAATTAAGGCATTATCAATTCCGCGTTCATCAGGAGAATCATAATGTACATAACTATACTTATGCTCTTTAAGACTGTCAATCGCCAATAAATCTCTTAGCACGGTTTTATTTTCTACTTCTGCAACACCAATTAAGGAAGGCACTCTACCTGTAGATTCCCACCCTATTTTAGAAATAGTAGAAGCCAATTTAAACAGTTTACGTTCATACCGCTCTTGAGTCCATTTTAAACGACCATTTGGCGTAAAATCAGCATCTAATTTATCCGGATGATCTTCCGTATCAAAAAGATTTTCTAAATTATAGAACGCAACGGTGTAAAGACTTTTATTCGCTTTTTTTTTAAAATAAGAAAAAAACATACTTTTAGTAGTGATTTTTGAATCTGCTAGTAATTTACTACTTTCAGAAAGGTCCGCAAAAAATGAACCATGCTCAAAAATTAAAGTATTGTAGGTTCCTTTCAAAAATACAAAATAGCTACAGTACTATTCCTTAGATTTGTACTTTAATTTATCTTATGCTAGAACAAAAAGAAATAGATTATGAAAGAACGGTTCTTATTGGTGTTATCAATAGGGATCAGAATGAAGAAAAGGTTAAAGAATATCTAGACGAGCTGGAGTTCTTAACCTACACCGCTGGTGGCGAAGTTTTTAAGCGTTTTGTGCAAAAAGTAGACTTACCAAATCCAAAGACATACATTGGGAGTGGTAAAATGAAAGATGTAGAAGCTTATGTTGAAGAACACCAAATTGGTTGTGTAATTTTTGATGATGAACTTTCTCCTGCACAACAACGTAATATTGAGAAGCAATTAAAATGCAAAATTTTAGATAGAACAAACCTTATTCTAGATATTTTCTCGCAACGTGCACAAACTAGTTATGCAAGAACACAGGTAGAATTAGCACAATATGAATACCTTTTACCAAGGTTAACGGGTTTATGGACACACCTTGAACGCCAAAAAGGTGGAATTGGAATGCGTGGACCTGGAGAAACGGAAATAGAAACCGATAGACGTATTGTCCGTGACCGTATTGCTCTTTTAAAAAAGAAACTACTTAAGATAGATAGGCAGATGGAAACCCAACGTGGTAATCGCGGTGCATTAGTCCGTGTTGCACTTGTAGGTTATACCAACGTAGGCAAATCTACCCTTATGAATGTAGTCAGTAAAAGTGATGTTTTTGCAGAGAACAAGTTATTTGCAACTTTAGACACTACAGTGCGCAAAGTGGTTATAGGCAATCTTCCTTTTCTGTTAAGTGATACTGTTGGTTTTATTCGTAAACTACCTACGCAATTGGTGGAAAGTTTTAAAGGGACTTTAGACGAGGTACGGGAAGCAGATTTACTGCTGCATGTAGTAGATATATCACATCCTCAGTTTGAAGAACATATAGCCTCTGTGAATAAAATTTTAGGGGAAATAGGCTCTGCAGACAAAAAGACCATTATGGTTTTTAATAAAATAGACCAATACACGCATCAAACTATAGATGATGATGATTTGATTACTGAAAAAACAGAAAAACATTTTACACTAGAAGAATGGCGTAACACCTGGATGCGTAAAGTTGGTGATAGAGCTTTATTTATTTCGGCCTTGAACAAGGATAATTTAGATGAATTCAGAAAACGAGTTTATGATGAAGTTAGAGATATTCATATTACACGTTTCCCTTATAATAATTTTCTATATCCGGAGCACTTAGACGAGTATTAGTGGGCTTTTTCTTACTAGAAAACACCAAGAGATTGTCTGTTTGTCGGAGAAAAGTAACCGTTAAAATATACGCAACAAAATATAGGTGCTTTACAACATAAATATGGCGCTTTCACTTTTCGCTAGTATCTTTGACTTGTATTTAAGATATAGTGTTTACCCCAAGTTGCACTTTATATGAATTAACTGAAAGCATTGAGATTCCCAAATCGTGTGCTTGACCTACAAAAGCTTGAAAAAATTATAGTCCCCCAAGACTAGCCTATTACAAAGCCTTTTCGTTTGCAAAAACGTTAAGGCTTTTGCATTTAAAAAAATTAGGTAAACTCTGCTTTAAAAGTTTGGGGAAAATAGTTAAAACAACTGCTTTTTGAACAAATCCATATGCACATTATCCGATAAATTAAACCGTTCATAAGAGCTACAACATTTTGAGTAGGCTTCACAACAAAAATTGCTACAAAACAACGCATTGAACGTATCTTTGACCTGTATTTGATTAACGAAGTTTTTTCCCCAAATTAGCAACGTTATGATGGTACAAAATAGTGTAACGGTTCCCCAAATCGGAGCACGGAATTAACAATAAAAGCATACCCAAATTAGCTAATTAACCTACGCTAAAGAACTAAAAAACGCCCTTCTCTCGAAGGGCGTTTTTTATAAAATACTATTGCCTAAGTGTTATTAGAATGAGTAGTTTAATCCTAACATCCAGTAAGACTGTAA
Source organism: Cellulophaga tyrosinoxydans (assembly GCF_900176415.1). Classification (GTDB taxonomy): domain Bacteria; phylum Bacteroidota; class Bacteroidia; order Flavobacteriales; family Flavobacteriaceae; genus Cellulophaga; species Cellulophaga tyrosinoxydans. The sequence continues at coordinate 760,446 of NZ_FWXO01000001.1, forward strand.
TTTATTATCTACATCATTAAACCCAGTTGCAGTAGCTGGAGTTTGTGCTAATGCATAGTTTAATGCTTCTTGTTTGTTGCTTCTTAAACCAAAATCGAAACCAACACCTATCATTTTCCATAAGGTATAACCAAACGAGTTTGTCCAAGTTACATTAGACAAATCTCCACTCTTATAACTTTGGAACATAGAAAGATTAGATTTGAAGTTTACAGCTCCAATTTTTTTAGTGTAATCTGCTACTATTTTAGCCCCTAAAGAAGACTCGAAAACAGCATCATTATCACTAAATACAAAGTTGTAGTTTAATGGGTGAATTACCACTACTAAATCAGCAATTGGAGTCCAAGTAGCACCGACACCGACATCAAGATATCCAGGGTTATTAAAATTATTTAATATTGTAGTTCTGTATTCTCCTAAAGTTGAAATAGCAAAAGTTTCACTTAATTTACGACCGTATAAAGATGTTAATTGAAAAACATCTGTAGTTCCTTGAAACTTATCGCTATCCGTTGCTACATCTTTATTATCTAGTTTTACCCATGCAAGATTAACATTCGCTGAGTTTCTCCAGAAATACTTTTCTTGTAAATTGTTTGCAAATGCGTTAACTGTAAAACCAATGTTTCCAGAATTGTTGTTTGGTGCTCCTTGAGCATACCAGTTACTGAAACTTGAAATACTACCACCGATAGTACCAAAAGCTCCTTTTTTCCAACCTGGCATACCATCAATTTTTGCTTGAATGGCATTTACTCTAGCTTGTATTGCCGCAATTGAATCTTTCTTAGGCGCTTGCTCGGCCTTAAGCTCCTCAACAGTTTGAGAATAACCAGCTGCAATGGTAAAGCTAGCTACTAATGTGAATACTAATTTTTTCATGATTTAATGTTTAGTGTTTAAATTTTTGAAGGGCAAATTTACTAATTGTAAGTAAAACAATGTTATAAAAATTTATTTTCTTTTGAATAAAGGCACTGCGGAGCATGCCTCACCATACATAATACTTTTAGCAACAGCTTGAATCTTAGCTGTAGCCATAATATATGCATTTGGTGGAACAGGTTTTTTACTACACCCTTTTATTATTACTGGCAGATCAGTATACGAAGAAACATCTAGCTTTTCTATGATTAATTGATATAAGGCTGTTTCTAAATCTTCAAGCGTACCAATAATTGTTTTTTTGGCAAAAGGCTGTAGTTTAGTTGCAATTAACATATATGCCCAACCCGGAATAATAGCGTCAGAAGAACACCCAAGAGCAACGTAGGCATCTTGGTATTGTTCCCAATTATGATTTTCTAATTGCTGCCTAAAGTCTTTTTCTCGAAGAATAAATCCTTCAAAAAGCCAATCTTTTATATCTATAGTAATACGCTTTCCAACAGGATAATAATCCTCCAAATCGAAAGTAACTAGTGCGCTTTGAGAAACTCTATTTACTATTTCATTCATTACACTAATCGTGTTTGGTACTACAGCATTCCTAATTCTAGTTTTGCTTCTTCACTCATTAATTCTTGTGTCCAAGGTGGATCAAAAGTGATTTCTACTTCGGCGTCTTTTACCGCATTTAATGATTTTACTTTCTCTTCTACTTCTGCAGGTAATGATTCTGCAACTGGGCAGTTGGGTGAAGTTAAAGTCATTAGTATTTTTACTTCATTATCTTCATTTACAAAAACATCGTAAATAAGTCCTAATTCATATATATCTACAGGAATTTCTGGATCGTAGATTGTTTTTAATACCCCTACTATTTTTTCCCCTAATTCTGCTGTATCTATGGTGGTTTCCTCGCTCATTATTTCTATTTTTTAGTATTTATGCTATTACTTTCCTAATTGTGTTTGGTAAGCAATGGCGTATAATTTTAATTGTTTTATCATGCTAACTAAGCCATTTGCTCTAGTGGGTGACAAATGTTCTTTCAATCCAATTTCATCAATAAAATTAGTGTCCGCATCTATAATATCTTGTGGTTTTTGATTGCTAAACACGCGAATTAAAATGGCAATAATACCTTTGGTAATAATGGCATCGCTATCTGCTGTAAAAACCAAATTGTCATTTTCTAATTCGGCATGTACCCAAACTCTACTTTGGCATCCTTTTATAATATTATCGTCGGTTTTGTATTGCTCATCAATTATAGGAAGTGCTTTGCCCAATTCAATCATGTACTCGTAACGCTGCATCCAATCTTCAAACATGGAAAATTCGTCAACTATTTCTTCCTGTATTTCTTTTATAGTCATAGTCTCTTTATTTATATTCTGTGAAGAGATTTTCGATGCACAAAAATACGATAAGATTTGCTATTGAGCCGTTTCCGATAATGCTAATATTTTCTCAATTAATTCTTTTAATTGTTCTGGAGGATTTCCATGATCAAAACTATTAGACTCATAAGAAGTGTCTTCATATTCAATTTTTAAATTAGCAATTGCAGCTTTGTCACTGAATCTATTCTCAGAAGGTGATTTGTACCTTTTTATGTTTTCGACATTAGATTTTTCTACCATTAAACATATATCTTCCCAATCGATTAAATCCAATTCTAATGTTTCAACATTTTCACCATTTCTGTCCTTCATAATGGTTATAGTAGCTTTTTTCACTTCAATATTGAGATATACACCTCTGGATTCAGCATTATAAGTAATCCCTAATAAACTACTTTTTTGTTCTTTTTTATTAACGCCACAGGCCATAATAAATATAACCATACAACCACTGAATAGAATACTCTTCATATGAAATTATTAGAAATTAAAACTACGAAAAAAGGGTGTCAAAATTGACACCCTATAACTTAAGTTTGCTTAAATTTTTAGTTTACAAAACCTTCTCTAGGCCCTCCAGACACAAATAAAGCTCTCATTCTATCATTTTGACCATTGGTAAACATATACATACAATCATCTTGAACATAATCCATATAGTTCATGGTCATATCTGTACTTCTACAGTTTACAGTAGGGTAAGATGGACAATTATAATTTGGCGCATCGGAAGTTGGTGTGTCAGCCACAAAATCGTCTCTGTTACATCTTCCATCTCCCCAAATATGACGAAGGTTTAACCAATGTCCTACTTCATGGGTAGCTGTTCTACCATGCCCATAAATACCACCTGCATTAGTTTCTCCAAAAAAGTCGGTTCCTATTACCACTCCATCGGTTGCAGATGCACCTCCAGGAAATTGAGCATATCCTAATATTCCACCACCAATTTCACACACCCATATATTTAAATTATTAGCAGTATCTGTTGCATCGATACCTCCTTGCGAAGCAAATTTCATGGCATCATTAGTGCCCCATGAACTTACTGAAGAAGTTTTTCTAATAACTGCACCTCTTGTAAAAGTAATATCAATATCCGCTACAGCAACAGCAAATTCAGATGGTATACTACTTGTTCTTGAATTGTTATTATTAAAATCCTCATTCAAAATTGCTATTTGAGAATTTATTTGTGCATCGGTTACTTTTCCTGGGCTTGATTCAATAATGTTAATCACCACCGGTATTGTAATAGCACCTGTATAAATAGTTGGAGTGGTTCCGCCACCTCCACCAGATCCACCTCCTGGTTTACCTTTACCATTAGCTTTTAAAGCTATAGCTTTTCTAGTATTATACTCTATATCATACATTTTTTTTGATAAGCCAGGATTATTTTCTAATCTAAAAGCCAGATTATTCATAGAGTGACATTTATCAGCTCCTTGTACTGATTTTCCAGTCAAACTGCCTTCATCCTCCACAAGCAATGTAAAATCGGTCATGTCGACTTGTACTTCTTGAAAATCATTTGAATTAGTATCCATTTGATCATTTTGGCATGCATATACCATGGCAAGCGTTGCTAGCCCCAAAACTACTTTTTTCATAAAATTGTGATATTATTTGAATTAGTTACGGTTCAATATATAAATTTTTAACAAAAACTTAACTATAAGTTAGTTTTTTTGTAGGAAAAATAAAGTCAACCCCGGTGCATTTCATCGATGCAGAGGAACGTTTAAAGGGGAAAGTGGGACTAAAAAATAATATAGAATATTTATAAAAAAAATTAAGAAAGCATAGATTTAGCTTTTTTAACTGCTTCTACCAACACATCTACTTCTTCCATAGTATTGTAAAAACTAAAACTTGCTCTTACGGTTCCTGGTATTTTAAAGAAATCCATAATGGGTTGTGCACAATGATGTCCGGTACGTACCGCTACACCTAATTTGTCTAAAATAGAACCAATATCATAAGGGTGAATAGCACCTACATTAAATGAAATTACCGCCGTTTTATTTTTAGCTGTTCCGTAGATTTTTAAACCTTCTATCGCTAAAAGTTTTTTCGTGGCATATTCTAAAAGTTCAAGCTCATAGGCAGCAATGGCATCAAAACCAATAGTATTCATATAATCAAGTCCAGCTCCCATAGCAATTCCTCCGCAAATATTTGGTGTACCTGCTTCGAACTTATGGGGCAAATCAGCATAGGTAGTTTTATCGAAAGTCACTTGAGCTATCATTTCACCTCCGCCTTGATAAGGGGGTAACTTATTTAACCAAGCTTCTTTGCCATATAGTATTCCAACTCCTGTTGGTCCGCAAATTTTATGTGCAGAAACGGTATAAAAATCCGCATCTAAAGCCTGTACATCTGCTTTTATATGCGGTGCTGCTTGAGCACCATCGATTAGGACAGCAGCTCCAAATTTGTGCGCATTAGCTATAATTTCCTTAACAGGATTAATGGTCCCCAATGCATTAGACACATGATTACAAAATACCAATTTTGTTTTATCTGAAAGCAACTTGTAGTATTCGTCTATCAGTAATTCCCCATCCAAACTCATTGGAATTACTTTTAATTTGGCGCCTGTACGCTCACAAAGCATTTGCCAAGGAACTATATTGGAATGGTGTTCCATGGCTGAAACTATAATTTCGTCCTCTTTCTTTAAAAGAGAAGAGAATCCATTTGCTACAATGTTTATGCTATGTGTTGTCCCTGAGGTAAAAATTATTTCGTGAGATTTTGCTGCATTAAAATGTTTCTGAATTTTAATACGTGATTGCTCGTATTTATCCGTTGCTTCTTGAGAAAGCGCATGAACACCACGGTGAATATTTGCATTATAATTACTGTAATAATCTACAATTACATCTATAACTTGCTTAGGGGTTTGTGATGTAGCTGCATTATCTAAATAAACCAAAGGTTTTCCGTTTACTTCTCTTTTAAGAATGGGAAAGTCTTCACGGATTTTTAATACATCAAATGCTGTCACAATCATATTTCTATAAATCAAACCCTAAATTAACCCCCAATTTATTGGCAATTAATTTATTAATTCTTGTTTTTAATTCTGGTATACGAACGCTTTCTAAAACATTATTAGCAAAGGCGTACATTAACAATGCTCTTGCCTCCTTTTTTGGAATCCCTCTAGATTGTAAATAGAACAATGCATCTTCATCTAACTGACCTATAGTACACCCATGCGAACATTTAACATCATCGGCAAAAATTTCTAATTGCGGCTTGGTATTTATTGTTGCCTTATCACTTATAAGTATGTTATTGTTTTGTTGAAATGCATTGGTCTTCTGAGCCAATTTTTCTACGATAATTTTACCATTAAAAACACCAGTAGAATTCTCCCCGTAAATACTCTTATAATCTTGATGACTTTCGCAATTTGGCTCTATATGATGTACTAAGGTATGATGATCCACATGTTGTTTATCGCCTAAAATAGTAACACCCTTCATCGTGGAATCTATATATTCCCCATTTTGGTAGAAATTTAGATTATTACGCGTAAGCTTACCGCCAAATGAAAAGGTATGTACTTTTACAACACTTTTATCTTTTTGATTGATATATGTATTGTCTATTAATGATGCATTAGCAGCATCATTTTGCACTTTGTAGTAATCTACTATGGCATTTTTAGCAGCAAATATTTCGGTAACTGTATTTGTTAAAACCTCATTAGTAGTTAAACTTTGATGGCGTTCTATAATTTGCACCTCAGCATTTTCTTCTACTATAATTAAATTACGAGGTTGCAACATTAAAGTTGCTTCATTACCTGTTGCAAAATGTAAAATTTCGATTGGCTTTTTTGGCATTTTGTTCTTAGGGATATAAATATAAGCTCCCTCTTTACTAAATGCTGTGTTTAATGTAGTTAGCGACTCATCTTTAGAAGCCACTTTATTAAAATAAACATCGATAATTTGCTTGTACATAGGCTTATTTAAAGCCGAACTCATCAAACAAATATCTACGCCATCATGTGTTGTTTCAGATAAATTTGAGCTGAAAATACCATCAATGAAAACTATTTTATAGGTGTCTATTTCATTGATAAAGTATTTTTTTACTTCTCTATATTCTAAAGCATTAACCTCTTTCGGAAAAATACTGAAATCTATTTTCTGCAGGTTATTTAAAGAAGTATACTTCCAAGCTTCCTCTTTTTTAGTAGGAAACCCTTTTGCTTCAAAATTCTTCATTGCTTCTGAGCGTACTTCATGAACAGGATGATCTACATCAACATTGTTCTCAAAAGCCATAAATGAAGAAATTAATTTTTCTTTTAAACTCATTTTTTTAAGTATTAAGTAGTGTGTTTTAAGTATAAAGTTTAAGCTTATCTAAAATAGCGCTTTAGACTTTTTAACCTATTTAGACCACTGCTTGATTTTTTAGCCAATCGTATCCTTTTTCTTCTAATTCTAAAGCCAATTCTTTACCTCCAGATTTAACAATTTTTCCATTATGTAAAACATGAACAAAATCAGGCACTATATAGTCCAATAATCTTTGGTAATGCGTAATTACAATAATTGCATTGTCTTTACTTTTTAGTTTATTAACACCATTTGCTACAATACGTAGTGCATCAATATCTAATCCAGAATCGGTTTCATCTAGTATTGCCAATTTAGGCTCTAACATGGCCATCTGAAAAATTTCATTACGCTTTTTCTCACCTCCTGAAAAACCTTCATTTAAAGAACGAGATAAAAACTTACGATCTATTTCTAGCATTTCAGATTTTTCGCGAATTAATTTCAGCATTTCATTTGCTGGCATATCTTCCAATCCTTTAGCCTTACGGCCTTCGTTTATGGCAGTTTTCATGAAATTGGTTACAGAAACTCCAGGAATTTCTACAGGATACTGAAAAGAAAGAAACACGCCTTTGTGTGCACGTTCTTCTGGAGCAACATCTTCTAAATTCTCACCGTCTAAAACAACTTCGCCTTCGGTTACTTCAAATTCTTCTTTTCCAGCAATTACAGAAGCTAAAGTACTTTTACCAGATCCGTTTGGACCCATAATCGCATGTACTTCACCAGCCTTAACTTCTAAATTAATTCCTTTTAATATTTCCTTATCTTCTACGCTAGCGTGTAGATTTTTTATTTGTAACATCCTTAATTTTAGTTTAAAGTTTTAGGTTTAAAGTTGTTTAAACTTTGTACCCTTAAATTCATTATTGTTTAAATATGTAATAAAATTATTTATTTTTCCACTTAATTTTTCATAATCCGAAACAAGTAATTCAAATTTATCTTTATCAATATAATTATTATCAAATACTCGATATAATTGTGATCTACTCTCCCCAGCAGAACCTTTTGCAATTGATAAAAATTGTCTAAATTCTAAATTTCCATTTCTTTCAAACCCTTCCGCTATATTATCCATTACCGAACCAGAAGAGGCTTTAATCTGACTTCTTAATCTAAAATCTGATTTTAAATTTGTTTCATTTGAAATTGCAATAATAGCAGTTGACAATCTTCGTGCTTCTTGCCAAATTTCTAAATCTTCAAATTTTTTTACAGTTGCCATTTTAAATTCTAATTTATGACTTAAAGTTTATATTGTTTAACCTTAATCATTAAACAAATTTTTTAAACTTTAAACAAAAATTCTACCCTACCGATCCTTCTAAGCTAATTTCTAAAAGTTTTTGAGCTTCAACAGCAAATTCCATTGGTAATTTATTTAATACTTCTTTACTAAAACCATTTACAATTAATGCAATGGCTTTTTCTGTTGGAATTCCTCTTTGATTGCAATAGAAAATTTGATCTTCACCAATTTTACTTGTGGTGGCTTCATGTTCTATTTGCGCTGTTTTATTTTTAGCTTCTATATAAGGGAACGTATGTGCTCCACATTCATTACCCATTAGAAGTGAATCGCACTGCGAGAAGTTACGAGCATTGTCTGCTCTGCTGCTCACTTGTACTAAACCTCTGTAACTATTTTGTGATTTACCAGCAGAAATACCCTTAGAAATAATAGTACTTCTGGTATTCTTTCCTAAATGAATCATTTTTGTACCTGTATCTGCCTGTTGAAAATTATTGGTAACGGCTATAGAATAAAATTCACCGATAGAATTGTCACCTTTTAAAACACATGAAGGATATTTCCAGGTAACCGCAGAACCTGTTTCTACTTGTGTCCAAGATACTTTTGCATTTTTCTCGCATAAAGCTCTTTTGGTTACAAAATTATATACCCCACCTTTACCTTCTTTGTTTCCTGGAAACCAGTTTTGAACGGTAGAATACTTTATCTCTGCATTATCTAAAGCAATTAATTCTACAACAGCAGCGTGCAATTGGTTCTCATCTCTAGATGGTGCTGTACAACCTTCTAAATAACTTACATAACTACCTTCGTCAGCAATTACTAAGGTTCTCTCGAACTGACCAGTTCCCGCCTGATTAATTCTAAAATAGGTTGATAATTCCATTGGACAACGAACACCTTTAGGAATGTAACAGAAACTTCCATCGGAGAATACTGCAGAATTTAACGCCGCGTAAAAGTTGTCTTTTTGAGGCACCACCGAGCCTATATACTTTTTAACTAATTCTGGATGTTCTTTTATTGCTTCGGAAATGGAACAGAAAATAATTCCTTTTTCCGCTAAAGTCTTTTTAAATGTAGTGGCAACAGAAACAGAATCCATTACTATATCTACAGCAACATTCTGTAATTTCTTTTGTTCATCCACAGATATACCTAATTTCTTATACATCTCTAGCAATTCAGGATCTACATCGTCTAAAGATTTATTAGGATCTGCTTTCTTTGGTGCTGAATAATATGAAATAGCTTGAAAATCTGGTTTTGTATAATGAACATTTGCCCATTCTGGTTCCACCATTTCTTTCCAAATTTTGAAAGACTCTAAACGCCATAGCGTCATCCATTCTGGTTCTTCTTTCTTTTTAGAAATAGCAATTACTATATCTTCATTTAAACCAATAGGGAAAGTCTCAGACTCAATATCTGTATAAAATCCATATTCATACTCTTTGGATTCTAGTTCTTTTTTTAATTCTTCTTCTGTATATGCCATAATATAGCCCTCTTTAATCCCCCAAAGAGGGAATTTTACATTCTTTAATATTTTTCGCTCCCCTATCTATAGTTCCCCCTTTGGGGGTTAGGGGGCTTTTTATAGAGAGAAACTCTCTCCACATCCGCAGGTGCGTTGTGCGTTTGGATTGTTAAACACAAAACCTTTACCATTTAGACCACCTGAATATTCTAAAATAGTACCAACCAGATATAAAAAACTCTTCTTCTCTACGATAATACGTATGTCATTATCTTCAAAAATTTTATCGGTCTCGCCTATTTGGTTGTCAAATTTTAGTTCGTATGATAACCCACTACAACCACCACTTTTTACGCCAACTCTAACGTAATCTTTAGACGCGTCAAAACCCTCATCTTCCATAAGCGAGATGACTCTTTTTTTTGCCGTTTCTGATACTTGAATCATACTTAATTGGATTTGTTCTAAATAATTTACAAATATAAGCTATAAGTCGCTTTTTTCCATATTTACTAACATTAATATAACGTATAGTTCTATAACCGTTACTTATCGCCTAATAAAAGCCAATAATTCTCCCTGAGTTTATCTTTAAAAAATCGTATCATTTTTAGGGAATACTATGTATTTTTGCAGCATGATAGAAGATAAAGATCCTAAAAAAACTGCTTTGCAAGAGCTTGGTGAGTTTCAATTGATAAAACATCTAACTAAAGATTTTGCAATTACTAATGCATCAACCCTAAAAGGTATAGGTGATGATGCTGCTGTTCTAGATTTAAAAGATAAAAAGACAGTTCTGTCTACCGATTTATTAGTTGAAGGAATTCATTTTGATTTAAGTTACATGCCGCTTAAGCATTTAGGCTATAAAGCAGTGATGGTTAATTTATCCGATATCTATGCCATGAATGCTGTGGCAACACAAATTACCGTATCCATTGCTGTATCTAACAGGTTTCCTCTTGAAGCTTTGGAAGAATTATATGCCGGAATTGAGTTAGCAACAAAAAGCTTTAATGTAGATTTAATTGGCGGTGACACCACATCCTCAAAAACGGGTTTGCTCATAAGCATTACTGCAATTGGCGTAGCTAATGACAATGAAATTGCCTATAGAAGTGGCGCAAAACCACATGATTTGTTAGTGGTTACAGGAGATTTAGGTGGAGCATACATGGGATTACAAGTTTTAGAACGCGAGAAAGCAGTTTTTAAAGTCAACCCAAATAGTCAGCCAGACTTAGAGCCTTACACATATATTGTTGAAAGGCAATTAAAACCAGAGGCACGTAAAGATATTGTTGAATTGTTAAAACAGTTAGAGGTTACACCAACAGCTATGATTGATATTAGCGACGGACTTTCTTCTGAAATTTTGCATTTATGTGAACAAAGTAATGTTGGTTGCGATTTATATGAAGATAAAATTCCGTTAGATCCAACAGTCATTTCTGCTTGCGAAGAGTTTTCAATAGATAGCACACTCGTAGCGTTAAGCGGTGGTGAAGATTATGAATTGCTATTTACTATTGATCAAAAGGATTTTGATAAAATAAAAGGGAATCCAAATTTAACGGTTATTGGTCATATGACTGATGCGAGTTTAGGCGCCAATATGGTGACTAGAAGTGGTTCAAAAATTGGATTAACTGCCCAAGGTTGGAATTCTTTTAAGGAATAGGTTAAAAAAAAGAATTCCCAAAAACAAACAATAACATTTACTCAGGTCATAGGGCACATGACCTTAGTATCATCATTATATTTTTAGGAATAACTTTAGAATTTCTAAATCACTCAGGATTGAAATCCGTTTTGCCAAGCATAATTACGCCACTTGTTGGTGTGACGAACGATGTCTTTTTTGATACAAATTTTCTAATGTTGCATTAATATCTTGCATTTCTGGTGTTAGGCTAGATAGCCTACCATTTGCATCAGTTGTTACTTGCTTTTCGCAATGGATACATTTGTATTCTTTAATATGAGAAGTTACTTTTCTGGATATAGTGTAATGGTGTCCGAAAATGGAGCAGCAGAATGTATTAAATCTGGAGCCACAGTTAGATAGTACTTTTTTCATAGGTTAATTTTTAATACTGCAAATAAGTTTTGGGAACTTAAAAATTGCAATTTGTTATGTTGTTATTTGGGGTGATATACTTTTACTGTCGAATACTTTTGTAATTGCTTTATTTTAAGAACGATACAACTACTCATTTTATTGAATGGTTCCTTAAAAAAATTTGAACAAAACGACAATCAGAATGTTTTTTCGTTTAAATGCACAAATCATCGACAAAAGACATGGCTAATCCTCTAGAATTTCGAGTATCTTTCCAGCATTTTAAAGACCCTATGTTCAAATCTAAGGATACCCTAGTAACAGCATTTGCACTGTTTTCATTGTTTTTTGGCGCTGGAAATTTATTGTTTCCTCCATTATTAGGATTTAAATCTGGAAATATGTGGTGGTTGGTAACTTTAGGATTTTGCCTATCTGCTGTTTTGATTCCAATTTTTGGTATTCTAGCTCATGCAAAATTACAGGGTACAATATTTGATTTTGGAAAGAAAGTCTCGCCTACTTTTAGTTTAATTTTCTCCATATTAATTTATGCTATATCAATAAGTATACCCTCTCCAAGAACAGCTTCTTTTACCCACGAAATTGCCATTCAACCTTTTTTTGATTCTCCCTACATTTTAACCAGTGTGGTGTATTTTGTTTTGGTATTTATTTTCGTAATGAATAGATCAAAAATTTTAAATATTCTAGGTAAAATACTGACCCCCGCAATTATTCTTATTTTGTTTGCCATTATTGGTCTAACCATATTCGATTTTGAATTTAATTTTGGGGTAACAGAATTCCCTAGTCCGTTTGCACATGGCATTTTAGAAGGCTACCAGACCTTTGATGCTATTGGAGCTGTGGTTGTTGGGGGTGTAATCATAGTTTCAGTAAATTTAAGTAACAAAGAAAAATCCTTCGACGAAAAAAAAGCTATAATTAAAACTGCGGGTTGGTTAGCTGGTTTAGCTCTTTTAATTATTTACACAGGATTAATTTTTACGGGTGCTGTAATGCACAATCAATTTGACACAGCAATTACAAGATCGGCCCTCTTAACAGGTATTAGCACCCTAACTTTAGGAAGCACTGCCAATATATTTTTAAGTGTTCTAGTTAGTCTTGCTTGTTTTACAACAGCTGTTGGTATCGTGGCTGGAACGGCAGATTTTATTAAACATTTGTTCAAGGGCTCTGAAAAAGTCTACACCTTAACAGCTATTTTAGGCTGTGTTCTTGGAGTTGTTATGGGTCAGTTTAATGTAGGCTACATAATTGCAGTAGCTGTACCTGCACTAATGTTTATTTATCCAATAACCATTGTTTTAATTCTACTGAATATTGTACCTAACAAATATGCATCAACTTTTGTGTTTAGATCTGTAGTTATTGCGACAGCACTATTCAGTATTCCTGATTTTTTAAGCAGTATTGGAAGTCCTTTAGCTGTTGAAGGTGGCATTCTTGAATGGATTCCTTTGCAGAAATTTGGAATGGGTTGGGTGTTACCGGCCGTTTTACTATTTATTATCGCAAATTTATTACCTCAACCAAAAACTACCCGTGAATAGTTTCAGATTTGCCGTAATTTTTAATGATTTCTCCCTCTGCAATCAATAATTCTTTCCATTGCTTATCTACATCTATTCCTTCACCATATTTACGTGCAAAACTTAAAAAAGTAGTGTAATGGCCTGCTTCACTTATCATTAATTCTCTGTAGAATTTAGACAATTCTTCATCTTTTATATTTTCTGATAAAACTTTAAAACGTTCACAGCTTCGCGCTTCAATCATGGCAGAAAACAATAGCCTATTCACCAATGCCTGTTGACGGCTTCCACCTGTCATTTGAATTTTGAAAAGTTCATTTACATAACTGTCTCTTCGTTCTCGCCCTAAAGTATAACCCCGTTTTTTAATGATATCATGTACCATTTGAAAATGCTCTAATTCTTCTTGTGCCAGTTTTAAAAGTTCGGTCACCAATTCCTCATGTTCTGAATTTAAAGATATAATGGTAATGGCATTGGTAGCTGCTTTTTGCTCGCACCAAGCATGATCCGTTAAGATTTCTTCGATATTAGTTTCAACTAATTTAGCCCAACGTGGGTCCGTTGCTAACTTTAAACCAAGCATAGTGGTAATTTTAAATAACTTAATACAAAGGTACGCTTTAGTACCCAATAAATTAATTAGCACCGATGTGTGCTTCTAGAAATATACAGAAAAGGTTAAGGAAAGCATTATGAAGATGGTAAGTATTAATAGCAAAGGCCAAACAAATTTTAGCCATTTATTATAGCCTATTTTAACCAGGGAAAGCGCAGCTAATATCATGCTTGTAGGATTTATAAAATAAAATAACCCTAATCCATATAGGTATGCATTTACTACAACTTCACGGCCTACTCCAACTGTATCTGCTAGTGGAGACATAATTGGCATGGTAAGAACCGCCATACCAGATTGAGAGGGAATAAAAAAAGCTAATCCAGAATAAATTAGCATTAATAAATTAGCAAAAATTCCTTTATTCATACCTTCAGTAGCGGTACTTGCATAATACAAAACGGTGTCGCTAATTAAACCGTCATTCATTAATATAGTTACACCACGTGCAATCCCTATTATAAAAGCAACGCTCAATAAATCTCCAGCACCTTTTGCAAAAGCATCAACAAATTCTCTCTCGTTAATTCTACCAACAAACCCAATAACAATTGCCGCAAGAAGAAAGGTACTTGTCATTTCTACAAACCACCAATCTAAAAATGACACCCCGATAATCATTACTAAAAAAGACAAGGAAAACACCATCAAAATAAACTTTAACCTCCAAGTTAATTTAAGCTGGTTGCTAGTCTTTAATCCAAAAGCTTTATTCATTTCTTCTCTCTGATCGTAGATTAAAGATTTAGACGGATCTTTTTTTACTTTTTTTGCATACTGTAGAATGTACAATATGCAAACTAAAAGACAAAGCAATAGCATTATAGCACGCCCTGTCATACCTGTAGTCCAACTAATTCCAGCGGCATCAGAAGCAATTATCGTAGCAAATGGATTGGTTACACTAAATAAACAACCAACTGCCGAACCAATAAATATAGATGCTAGACCCACCATAGCATCATATTTAGCTGCTAAAAAAACGGGGATTAAAATAGGGTAAAAAGCCATGGTTTCTTCGGATAATCCAAAGGTAGTTCCACCAATAGCAATAAGTGTAGTCACGACAATAATTAGAATATACTCACGCCCATTTAGTGTTTTTGCTAAGCCTGCAATACCTGCATCAAAAGCACCAGAATGATTCATAATACCTATTAATCCTCCAATAATTAATACAAGAAAAATAATATCCGAAGCTTCAATTATCCCTTTTATAGGTGCTTGTATAAATTCAGCAAACCCTTGCGGATTGGAATCTACTTTTGTGTACGTATTTGGTATGTTGATAGGCTTATAAATAGCCCCGCTTGTAAATTTTTCTAACGGAATTTGAACCCCTAAATCATTTAAAGATTCTTGTGTTGCGGTAAGCTTATAGTCTTTTTTTGTACTGCTAATTTCAAAGGAATTATCTTCTGAATTATATTTTAAAGAATCATATTTACCCGCTGGGATACACCATGTTAAAATTGCCACAAATAAGGCGATACCAATTAGAATAGTATGCGCCGTGGGAAATTTTATTTTTTTCATGAATACAGTGGTTAATGAAGAATGGTAAAAAACTCTTTTAAACCAGTTAAAATACTTTGAATAGCGTAGGAAGCCAGTATTAATCCCATAACTTTACTAATTACAGTAATACCATATTCTCCAACTTTTTCTTGCACAACATTGGCTATTAATAATAAAACACAAGTTAATATAATTACTACAAAAACTAACGCAGTAGTAACCGCCTGTTGTTCTATGGTGTAAATATTATTATTTGTCATTAAAACCACGGCCATTATTGCTCCTGGCGATGCGATCGATGGAATTGCGATTGGAAAAATAGAGACATGTTTATAATCCGTTATTTTACTTTTTTCGTTCTCCGGTTTGCCATCACCAAAAATCATTGTAAGCGCAAATAAAAACAATATTACACCGCCAGAAATTTGAAAAGCATCTAAAGACACCTTCATGCCTTCTAGTATTAATTGACCAATTACAATAAAGAATAATAATATTAAAAAAGCAATCAACGATGCACGCATCGCAATTTTTCTTTTGTGCTTTAAATCAAAATTCTTTGTGGCCTCTAAATACACTGGAACAGATCCTAAAGGGTCTATTACTGCAATTAAAAAGAATATTGTGGTAATTATTTCGGTCATATACAATAAACTAACGTACTATTATTCCTTAAAAGTAAGGAAACTGTATACCTCTTTTTTGCGATTCATCAAATTAAAAAAACATTAACTACAAATACTGCAATTGATCTGTTAAAATCTTCACAAAGCTCATTAAAATAAAACCCTCTAAAGAAAGACTTCGTAGGTAAGGCATAATCTTAAAAAATAAAGCAATGAAAACATTAAAAAATTTTAAATCAATTAGCCTTGCCTTACTCTTAATGGCATCAACCTTGTCATTTGCGCAAGAAATGACGATGAAAAAAGACAAAAAAATGAAAATGGATACAAAAATGGTGGGTGGCGCAGAAATGTATCCTTCTAAAGATATTGTTTCTAATGCTGTAAACTCTAAAGACCATACTACTTTGGTAGCCGCGGTTAAAGCTGCGGATCTAGTGACGATATTGCAATCGGAAGGTCCGTTTACTGTTTTTGCCCCTACGAATGCTGCTTTTGACAAACTTCCGAAAGGAACCGTGGAAAGTTTATTAATGACCGAAAACAAAGAAAAGTTACAATCCGTGCTTACCTACCATGTTTTAGCGGGTAAATTTTCTTCTCAAGATCTTTTAAAAGCTATAAAAAAGGGAAAAGGCAAAACAGAACTTAAAACAGTTCAAGGCAATGTTTTAAAGTTTATGCTAAGCGGAGATTCTATTAAAATTATTGATGCTAACGGAAATATGAGCACGATTACTATTGCCGATGTAAACCAATCTAATGGTGTAATTCATGTGATTGACACAGTAGTTTTGCCAGGTATGTAATTTAATTCAAATGTCCCCTTATTAAAAAACGACCCATTTAGGGTCGTTTTTCTTATTTTTTAAGTTTTGAAACATCAATCTTATATAATTCTGCAGCATTTTGCCATAAAATAAGTTCCTTTTTATCTTCAGGAATATTCAGGTTTTTCATGAATTTTAAGTACGATTTCATATTAGAAATTGGCCAATCGGTACCGTATAATAAATATTTTGGGTTACCAGCGTAGGTAATCATTTCTTCAATGCCCTTTTTCATAAATTTTTCGAACTTAGAAGAAAAATCTCCTAGTACAAGCCCTGAAATATCGGCATATACATTTTTGTTTTTATACACTACCTCCATACAATCCTTTATCCATGGATTTCCCACATGGCATATTACTATTTTTAAATCAGGAAAATCCACTGCTAAATCATCTATATGGATAGGGTGCGAATATTTAATTCTGCCTGTTGGTGCATACGTATCGCCTGAATGGAACATTACTGGAACATCATATTCCAATGCCATTTCATACACTACTTTTAATCGTATATCATTAGGGTAAAAAGGCTCGTAACCTGGATAGAATTTTAATGCTTTTATTAAGCCTTGTTCCAAATAATCACCTATTTCACGTAAATCTCTATGATTATAATTCAAGTAACTTATTCCTGCAACCACTCCTAAGTTATCTCTTCCTGCTATAGCTTCGACTACTTGTTTGGTACTTGGTCTATGTTCATTGACTTTGTATGATGTTAAAACCAAAGAATA
The DNA here is from genome assembly GCF_900176415.1 of Cellulophaga tyrosinoxydans. Lineage (GTDB taxonomy): Bacteria > Bacteroidota > Bacteroidia > Flavobacteriales > Flavobacteriaceae > Cellulophaga > Cellulophaga tyrosinoxydans. The sequence goes on from NZ_FWXO01000001.1 coordinate 777,801, forward strand.
ATCTACTTTATTCTCTAACATAGTTTCTTCGAGCTTGTTTAAGCATTCTTCGAGAGAAACTACGCGATCTTCGTGGTAATTGTTTATGTGGGTGTGTACGTCTATTATCATGCTAACTTTTTAAACTTAAGCGTTCATTAAACTTTCTATTTCATCTGCTTCAATTGGAATGTTTTGCATTAAGTTAAAAGGAGCTCCTTTTTCTTGAATAACAACATCATCTTCCAATCTAATTCCCATTTTTTCATTAGGAATATAAATTCCCGGTTCCACCGTAAAAACCATATTAGCCTTCATTGGTGTTTTTAAGGCTCCATAATCATGGGTATTTAATCCAATATGATGACTGGTACCGTGCATAAAGTATTTTTTATACGCTGGCCATTCCGGATTTTCGTTTTTTATATCGGCTTTATCTAACAATCCAAGAGCTAATAATTCTGAGGTCATTATTTTCCCAACTTCTTTATGGTATTCTGCCCAAATGGTACCCGGAACCAACATTTTGGTGGCTTCATTCTTTACACGAAGCACCGCATTATATACTTCTTTTTGTCTTTTGGTGAATTTGCCATTTACTGGAATAGTCCGTGTTAAATCGCTAGAATAATTGGCATATTCCGCAGCAACATCCATTAATATTAAATCCCCCGATTTGCATTGCTGGTTGTTTTCTATATAATGCAATACATTAGCATTGTTCCCAGAAGCTATAATTGGCGTGTAGGCAAACCCTTTAGAACGGTTACGGACAAATTCATGTAATAATTCTGCTTCTATTTCATATTCCCAAACATCTGGTTTTACAAAACCAAGAAGTCTTCTAAAGCCTTTTTCGGTAATATTACAGGCAGTTTGCATAAGTGCAATTTCTTCTGGTTCTTTTACCCCGCGTATTTCCTGTAAAATTGGATTACTTTTAGCATACTGATGCGCAGGAAAATCTAGCTTACATTTCTGAATAAACCTATCTTCTCTAGTTTGCGTTTCAACGGCTTGACGGTAATGTTCGTTAGTATTGAAATAAATGATGTTGGCCTCGGTCATTAAATCAAAAAAAATCTTATCAAAATCTGACAGCCAGTAAATAGTTTCTATCCCTGAAACCAATGTAGCCTTTTCTTTGGTTAGTTTTTCACCTTCCCAAATGGCAATATGTTCGTTAGTTTCACGAACAAATAGTATCTCTTTATGCTTTTTATTTATAGCATCAGGAAAAAGTAATAAAATGGTCTCTTCTTGATCAGCCCCAGAAAGATAAAAAATATCTCTATGTTGCTCAAAAGGCATTGTGCTATCCGCACTTATTGGGTATATATCATTAGAATTAAAAACAGCAATGCTTTTAGGAAGCATTTTTGCCATAAACTTTTTTCTGTTTTTTATAAAAAGGGAGTTGCTTATTAAATCGTACTTCATGGTATAAAATTAGTCTCTTCAAAAATAATAATTAATAAACAGACCAAACACAGTCTTAAAAAGTAATTAAAGAAATTAGATCATAGGCATAAAAAAAGAGGCGCAAAATGCAACCTCTTTTAAGCTAAAAAATTTAGTAATTATTTTGCCATGGCATTTTTGATAGCTCCGACTATTGCCATGATGACACCGCCACCAACACCACCGCCAGCTACACTTCCAATAATACTAGACACATCCATAGCATCTGTTCCAGCAGCAGCACCTGCTCCCATGCCTAACATGCCAAGTAGTTGTCCGCCTAAACCACCACCAACTAAACCGGCAATGGTATTTCCAACAGTTCCTAAAGACAAGTTTTTTAATAATTTTCCTGCAACATTACCGCCTATGGCACCGGTAACAAGTTGAATAATTAAAGGTAAGTACTCTTCCATGTTGTTTTTATATTTAATTGGTTAGATTTCAATAAATTAACAACATTTTTGCGACTAAAACAATTAGAATTGTTAATTTATTACTTTATCAATTAAATATTATGAATTTAATTAGAATCTAATAAGAAGCTATTTTTAAGCTTAGCACTTAAATAGTTGTCATATAGTTCATCTTAATTTGAGATTTGTTAACTTTCCATTGACTAATTCCAATTCAAAGACCATGAACAAATCAATCTTAATTACTTTACTCTTTAGTGCAACTTTAGGTTTTTCTCAAATAGCCGCAACTTCTTCAGACAACGTTGAAACGGCTTTGCAGCAAAAATCACAGTTAAGTAAAAATTCCATCGTAAAAAATATACCATTTACAAATATTGGTCCTACAGTTATGAGTGGCCGTGTGGTAGATGTTGATGTTAACCCAGAAAACCCAACTGAATTTTACGTAGGCTATGCCTCAGGTGGTTTATGGTATACCGCTAACAATGGCACTACTTTCACCCCTGTTTTAGACAATTCTGATACTCAAAATGTTGGAGATATTGCGGTAGATTGGAAAAATGGAACCATATGGGTAGGAACGGGAGAAAACAATGCCTCAAGATCTTCGTATGCCGGAATTGGTATTTTAAAGTCTACTGACAAAGGCGAAACTTGGCAAAATATGGGTTTAACAGACTCGCACCATATTGGTAGAATTATTCTCAACCCTAATAATGCCAATGAAGTCATTGTTGGTGTTACCGGACATTTATACACCCCAAATGAAAACCGAGGTATTTATAAAACTACAGATGGTGGAAAAACCTGGGTTAAAACTTTATATGTAAATGATGCAGCCGGAATTATTGATGTGGCTGTGGCTCCAAATAGTTTTTCTGTAATGTATGCGGCTGCGTGGGAAAAAGATAGAAAAGCTTGGGATTTTATCGGAAACGGAAACGGTTCTGGAATTTATAAAAGTACTGACGCTGGTAACACTTGGGTGAAAGTTTCTACTGCAGAAAGTGGTTTCCCAACGGGTGATGGTGTTGGAAGAATTGGGCTAGCCGTTTTTGATGACAATACAGTTTATGCTGTTCATGACAACCAATTTAGAAGACCTACTGATGATAGTTCTCCTAAAAAATCTGAAAATCTTTCTAAAGACGATTTTAAAAACATGTCTGTTGATCAACTACTGAATTTAGAGGATAAAAAATTAAACGAGTTTCTTAAAACCAATGGTTTTCAAGAAAAATATCGCGCCGATAATGTAAAACAATTGGTGAGAAGCGGTTCCGTAAAACCAGTAGATTTAGCTAAATATTTAGAAGACGCAAACGCTATGTTATTCGATACTCCGGTAATTGGCGCTGAGGTTTATAAATCTAATGATGATGGAAAAACATGGAGCAAGCAAAACATAAATTATATAGATGACCTATTTTACAGCTACGGATATTATTTTGCACAAATAAATGTAGATCCAAGCAATGTAAATAAAATATACTTAGCTGGAGTGCCCATTATTAAGTCTGATGATGGTGGAAAAACGTATACGTCAATTAACGGTGACAATGTTCATGCAGATCATCATGCTTTGTGGATTAATCCGAAAAAATCAGGACATTTAATTAATGGTAATGATGGTGGCGTAAATATAACCTATGATGACGGCGCTAGTTGGATAAAGAACAACTCCCCATCCGTTGGTCAGTTTTATGCCATAAATGTAGACAATGAAAAACCCTATAATGTGTATGGTGGCTTACAAGATAATGGCGTATGGAAAGGAGCACATACTGCTAAAGAATCCACCGAATGGCACCAGAGTGGGGATTATCCGTGGAAATCTATCATGGGTGGTGACGGCATGCAAGTTCAAATAGATAATAGAAACGCTAACATTGTTTATACAGGATATCAATTTGGAAATTATTTTAGACTAGATGTTGCCAATGACAAACAAAAATACATTCAACCCAAACACGAATTAGGAGAAACACCCTATAGATTTAATTGGCAAACTCCAATTTTATTATCGTCACACAATCAAGATATTCTTTATTTAGGAGGCAACAAACTACACAGATCTTTAAACCAAGGAGATGATTGGGAAACCATTTCGCCAGATTTAACGCAAGGTGGCAAGGCAGGTAATGTGGCCTATGGCACTTTAACTACCATTTCTGAATCTCCTTTTAAATTTGGTCTAATTTATACAGGTAGTGATGATGGTTATATTCAAGTTACACAAAACGGAGGTGGCAATTGGGAGAATATATCTACCAATTTACCAAAAGATTTGTGGGTTTCTCGTGTAGCGGCGTCTAAGCATAAGAAAGAAAGAGTTTATGCCACTTTAAATGGGTATAGAAATGACAATTTTACAGCTTACGTGTTTAAAAGTGATAACTACGGTAAAACATGGACTAACATAGCGGCTAACATTCCTGCTTCGCCAGTAAATGTGATTTTAGAAGATCCTATAAATGAAAATCTACTTTTTGTAGGAACCGATAATGGGTTATATGCTTCTTTTAATCAAGGTGATTCTTGGGAAGTTTTTCAAAACGGTATTCCTAATGTAGCAGTTCATGATTTGGTGATACAGCCAGAAGCAAAGCATTTATTGGTAGGAACACACGGACGTAGCATTTATAAGACTGATATTGCTCAACTAGAAGCAATGAATGCAGCTATGCTATCAAAGTCTTTCTATGCTTTTCAACCAGAAAAAATAAAACATTCTAATAGATGGGGTTCTTCTTGGAGTACTTGGGGAAAGCCACAAACGCCAGGTTTAGACATTACTTTTTATACCACAAAAGCAGGTGTTTACAATGCAACAATAGTTACGAAAAATGGTATTCCTGTTAGTGCTACAACTGTAAATGCAGACAAAGGTTTTAATGTGGTATCGTATGATTTAGCATTTTCAAAATCAGGTAAATCTTCATATTTAAAAAAGGTAAAAACCGAATTAAAGGAAGCTAACGATGGTAAAACCTATTTGCCAAAAGGGAAATATGAAATGGTACTAGACGGCAATGGTCTAAAAGAAAAAGTGCCATTTGAGATTGAATAAATTACAAAAAATGAAACTAACACACAGCACTACATTACCTGAATTAGGGGTTTCTCACAATCCAGAAATAAAGAAAAAAGTATTTATTGGATCGGGTGAAATACCACAACTTATGATGTTTGGTAGTGCTGTTTTTACTCCCGGACAATTTGTCGAGCTTCATAAACATGATACAATGTTTGAAGTGTTTTACATACAAAAAGGCCAAGCCGAATTTGTTGTAAATAACCAAAAAATACTTGTACAACCTGGTGATTGTATCACTATTGAACCAGGCGAAATACACGCCCAAAGCAATCCCTTTCAAGAAAATGTAGAATGGCTCTATTTTGGTATTGCCACAGATTAATACACTCCTATGAATTTAACTTTAAGCATTCCTGCCTTGCTTTTTCCCGCAATTTCGTTAACCATGTTGGCGTACAATGCACGTTATTTAGCTATTGCCGCTCTAATTAGGCAATTGCATAAACAATATCAAGAAACCGGATCCTCATCTGTGAGTTTACAAGTTAAAAAACTAAGTAAACGATTATCCATCATAAAAAATATGCAAGCAACTGCCATTTTAAGCTTTTTATTAGCAGTAATCACCATGTCATTAATTTATGTACAACTTAATTTCTGGGCTAATTTGGTTTTTGGTTTTAGCCTTTTGGCTTTAATAATTTCTTTGGTTTTATCATTTATAGAAGTACAGCTTTCGACCAAAGCATTGGCTATTCAGTTAAAAGATTTGGAGTGATTTTTTAAATGTAAATATAGTGGCTTAAAGCTCGTGTAGCCGCTCCGCAAAGTCTCCCGACTTTGAGGAACAAACAGCGTCGAAAAGATTAAAGTAAATTAAAAAACATGAAAGAAGGTTATATCATTAGAGAACAAGACAAAGCACATTTTATTACTGCTACAGTAGTAGATTGGATGAAAATTCAAAAATAAATTGATTTTTACACTATGAACATTATTAGCAAGTTTGAACATAATAGCCTCAAAGTCAGGAGACTTTGCGGAGCGGGAAAAATCAACCAAATCAATGAAGATAACTTTATTGATTTCTTTACTAATGAATTAGATAATAAAGAGATTTTCGATGAAATTTTTAAATAAAATAGAAAAAGTAAATAAATATATTTTAAATAGATATGTAGGCTATTTATCTAATGGTTTTTTTTATTTAAATGAAGATAAATATGTTTATCCTTCATCTAATATATATAGTATTAGTAGTAATGTTTTTTCTTCTAAAGATTTTTACTTAAATAAGAATAAGAAGTTAGAATATTTGAATAAGATGAAAGGAAAATATTTTTCCGGAATTCATTACAATAATATTCTTCTTTATACGGATAGTGATAATTTTTATTTATTTGATTATAAAACTAACAACACTTTATTTTCAAGTTTTTTTTATGAAGATAGAAGCATTCATTTAATTCTAAAAAATATTTATTTGTGCTATGGTGATAATTTTATTAGTGGCCATAATTTAAATACAGGTGAAGAATTATGGAATACAGATTGGAAAGTTATAATTAATGATACAACAGCATATTTGCTAACAAATAAATTATTAGTTGTAAATACCTTATTATTTTTATCGTTTGCTAATAAAGACCAAAACCCTATTGGTAGTATTGTAATAAATACAATCACAGGAGAACTTGTTCAAAAGCTACCATTATTAAAAGGGTTTTTGTATAACAATAATGATACAAGTATAGTGGCAACTTCTGGTATTTTTAATAATACCCAAACCTTAAGTATTTACAATATAAATGCAAATACTGGTAAACAAATAGTTTTAAATACAATTTTCCACAAACCTAATTGGAGTATAAAACATGAATCTAGTGTTATTCATAACAATAAATTATACTTAGCCATACAGCAAGGAGCAACTTTTATTGCTAGTGTATTAGCAATTCTAGATTTAGAAACGTATCAAATATTAGATACTCATGAATTTTTAAAAGATGATAATAAAGAATCTAATCCAGATAATTGGTTGCATATAGAAAAAATTAAGGTAAATGATTTTATGATTGCTGTATTAACAGCAGGAGGAACCTTGCACGTTTTTGAGAAAGAGGAATCAATATAACAGCAAAAAATCCCCGCTAGCGCGAGCGTTACGCTCGTGCCGGCAATAGATAAGTTAGTATAATATGAAAATAGTAAATAATAACTAGGCGTAAAACATCCCCCTAACCCCCTTGTAAGGGGGAATTGTTAACGTATAAATTACCCCTTACAAGAGGCTGCCCGCAGGACGGGGGATGTAAAACGTTGAATAATGCTAATATTTTGAAAAAGAGAAAAAAAGAATGAGTTAGAGTTAACTTTAGCGCATTTTAAACCACACAGTTTGTTTTTTGTTTTGTAAACAATGTACAGAATAGTACTATTTGGTTTAAATGCAGATTACATCCTTTAAAACGCATCCAACACATTACAAATGCCTGTTAAAAAAAAGCCTTTATACCAATGAGTTTGTTATAATTCACGAAAACGTTTTCTCCTAAAACATATTTGAATAAAAATTGGCGAGGAAAAATAAAAATACTCTTTTCGAAAGTATTGAAAACATTAGACAATTGTATTTTACTTATTTTGATTCTAAATAAGACCAGTAATCCCCATTAAAGTTTGTTAATAACTTGTCTGTGCAGTAAATTTGTATAAAAAACTAAACTAATGAGCGGATTTTTTAAATCTTCGATCGGTAGAAAGTATGCAATGGCACTTTCTGCTTTCTTTTTAATGTTTTTTCTACTTCAGCATCTTGCAATCAATTTATTATCAGTTTTTAGCGCCAACGCTTTCAACGAAGCCTCTCACTTTATGGGTACTTTTTGGGCTGTTCAATATGTATTGCAACCTGTTTTAATCTTTGGAGTTATTTATCATTTTGTGATGGGTTTTATTCTAGAAATTAAAAACAGAAATGCCAGAGCAGTAAAATACGCAAAGAACAACGGAGCAGCTAATTCTAGCTGGATGAGTAGAAACATGATTTATAGCGGATTGGCAATTCTAGCCTTTTTAGTGCTTCACTTTATTGATTTTTGGTTGCCAGAAATCAATACCAAATACATTCAAGGCGACATGTCTGGATTATTGGCAGATGGTGAAGGCTTTCGTTATTACGAAGAACTAACACATAAATTTGTCAGTCCGATTAGAGTTGGAGCTTACATAATAGCCTTTGTGTTTTTGTCGCTACACCTTCAACACGGATTTAACTCGGCATTCCAGTCGGTTGGAGCGCCAGTAGGAAGAAAAAAAGTTATGAAAAATATTGGTAAGGCTTATGCAATTCTAGTTCCACTAGGATTTGTACTTATTGCACTTTATCATCATTTTAACCATTAATACTATTTACTTATGTCTGTATTAGACTCAAAAGTACCAAAAGGCCCATTAAAGGATAAATGGACCAACTATAAAGATCATATTGATTTAGTTAACCCTGCTAACAAGCGTAATATAGATGTTATTGTTGTAGGTACAGGTTTAGCTGGTGGTTCTGCTGCTGCAACTTTAGCAGAACTTGGTTACAATGTGAAAACATTTTGTTATCAAGATTCTCCTAGAAGAGCGCACTCTATTGCCGCTCAAGGTGGTATAAATGCGGCTAAAAACTATCAAGGCGATGGGGATTCTACCTACCGCTTATTTTACGATACCGTAAAAGGTGGTGATTACCGTTCTCGCGAAGCCAACGTATACCGTTTAGCTGAAGTTTCTACAAATATTATTGACCAATGTGTTGCACAGGGTGTGCCTTTTGCACGTGATTATGGCGGACTATTGGATAACCGTTCTTTTGGTGGGGTATTAGTTTCACGTACATTCTACGCAAAAGGACAAACAGGACAACAATTATTATTAGGTGCATATTCTGCAATGAACAGACAAATTGCTCGTGGTAAAATTACCCCGTTCAACCGCCATGAAATGTTAGATATTGTAAAAATAGATGGCAAAGCTCGTGGAATTATTGCTCGTAATTTAGTTACCGGAGAAATTGAGCGTCATTCTGCTCACGCTGTAGTAATTGCTTCAGGTGGTTACGGAAATGTGTATTTCTTATCTACCAATGCCATGGGTTCAAATGTAACTGCAGCTTGGAAAATACATAAGAAAGGGGCGTTTTTTGCAAACCCTTGTTATACACAAATTCACCCAACGTGTATTCCACGTTCAGGTGATTATCAATCTAAATTAACCTTAATGTCGGAGTCATTACGTAATGACGGACGTATTTGGGTTCCGAAAAACTTAGATGATGTAAAAGCAATACGTGAAGGAAAGAAAAAACCAACAGACTTATCAGAAGATGAAAGAGATTACTACTTAGAGCGTAGATATCCGGCTTTTGGTAACTTGGTGCCACGTGATGTTGCTTCAAGAGCAGCAAAAGAGCGTTGTGATGCTGGTTATGGTGTAAATGCAACTGGTGAAGCGGTTTATTTAGATTTTGCTTCAGCTATTGAACGTTATGGAAAAGAACAAGCAAAAATTCATAATATCACCAATGCTTCTGCTGAAAAAATATACGAATTAGGTGCCGCTATTGTAAAAGCAAAATATGGTAACCTTTTTCAGATGTATGAAAAAATTGTTGATCAAGATCCTTACAAAACACCAATGATGATTTATCCTGCAGTACATTATACTATGGGCGGTGTTTGGGTTGATTATAATTTAATGACAACCATACCAGGATGTTACGCTATTGGAGAAGCAAACTTCTCTGATCATGGAGCAAATAGATTGGGTGCTTCTGCATTAATGCAAGGTTTAGCCGATGGGTATTTTGTATTGCCATATACTATTGGAGACTACTTATCTAACGATATTAGAACTGGAAAAATACCAACAAACACCCCAGAATTTGATGCTGCTGAAAAAGAAGTTACAGATAGAATCAACTTCTTTTTAAATAATAAGGGTCAACACTCTGTAGATTATTACCATAAAAAATTGGGTAAAATCATGTGGGATAAATGTGGTATGTCACGTAACGCAGAAGGACTTAAAGAAGCTATTGAAGAGATATCGGCACTTAGAAAAGACTTTTGGCAAAACGTAAACGTACCAGGAACTGCTACTGAATATAATGAACAATTAGCAAAAGCTGGTAGAGTAGCCGATTTCTTAGAGTTAGGTGAATTATTTGCTAAAGATGCTTTGGTAAGAGAAGAATCTGCTGGTGGACACTTTAGAGAAGAATACCAAACAGAAGATGGTGAAGCTAAAAGAATGAAAGAATTTCAGTTTGTCTCTGCTTGGGAATATAAAGGGGAACCAAAAGATGCAGTTTTACATAAAGAAGAGCTGATCTACGAAAATATAGAAGTTAAAGAAAGAAGTTATAAATAAAAAAGATAGTATGAACTTAACACTTAAAATTTGGCGTCAAGCAGACGCAAACGACAAGGGGAAAATGGTCGATTACAAAGTGACAGAAATATCTGAACACATGTCTTTTTTAGAAATGATGGATGTTCTTAACGAACAATTGGTAAATTCTGGTAAAGAACCTGTAGCATTTGATCACGATTGTCGTGAAGGTATTTGTGGAATGTGTTCTATGTATATTAATGGAGAAGCACACGGACCAGATAGAGGAGTTACAACATGCCAATTGCACATGCGTATGTTTAAAGATGGTGATACGATAACTATAGAGCCATTTAGAGCAAAAGCATTTCCTGTAATAAAGGATTTAGTAGTTGATAGAAGTGCTTTTGACCGCATTCAGCATGCCGGTGGTTATATTTCAGTAAATACATCTGGAAACACTCAAGATGCTAATTCTATTCCTATTTCTAAGCACGCGGCAGACGAGGCTATGGATGCTGCAACCTGTATTGGATGTGGTGCTTGTGTAGCAAGTTGTAAAAATGCTTCAGCAATGCTTTTTGTAGGCGCAAAAGTATCGCAATATGCATTATTGCCACAAGGTCAAATAGAGGCTGCTGATCGTGTTAGAAATATGGTTGCTCAAATGGATCTTGAAGGGTTTGGTAACTGTACCAATACAGGAGCATGTGAAGTGGAATGCCCTAAAGGTATTTCCTTAGAGAATATAGCTCGTATGAACAGAGAGCTATTGAAAGCAAATATATAAACCATTCGTTATATTAAACTAAAAAACCCAAGCAATTGCTTGGGTTTTTTAGTTTAACTATTGTTTTATTAATTACATTTTTACGATTATAAATTCAGAACGTCTGTTAAGTTCATGTTGTTCTCTAGTACATCTTACACTACCGTTACATTCATTAAGTAACTTGTCTTCACCGTAACCAATGGCGCTTTCAATACGAGCAGCATCAATACCTTGAGAAATTATATAATCTCTAGATGCTTTCGCACGCTTATCTGATAAGTATCTGTTATATGCTTGTGCTCCTCTACTATCGGTATGAGATTCAATTTTAATAACCATTTTCGGATACTCGTTCATTACCTCAACTAACTTGTCTAACTCTTTTGATGCATCGTCACGAATATAAGACTTATCAAAATCGAAGTAAATCATATCAGTTTTAAGCTTTTTGATACCGTTTTCTATTGCTATAAGTTCTTCTAGTCTTCTTAAGGATACATCAACCATTGCTGTTTCTTCCACTTTCGTAGTCGTATTTTGTATATCTTCAAAATACCCTTGTCTTTCCGTTCTAATGATGTATTTTTTATCGCCTTCTAAATCTTCAAATACAAAGCTACCATCATCATTAGTTTCTATTTCTTTAAGCTTAATATTGTTCTCATCTAATAACATTACTAAGGCTCTTGGCATTGTTTCTCCAGTTACCAATTCTGTTACGATACCCGCTATTGCCGAGTTGGTTACGTTATCTATAACTAATTTTTCAAAAGAATAAATATCATCATCTCCCTTTCCGCCTTCTCTGTTAGATGCAAAATATCCTTTGCTACCTGCAGCATTTATAATGTATGAAAAATCGTCTTTATTACTATTTACAGGTTTTCCAACATTCTTTACTTCTTTAAATCCGTCTTGATTATAAGCTACTTCAAAAACATCTAAACCACCCAAACCTACGTGACCATTAGAAGAAAAATATAATTTATTACCCGTTACAAAAGGAAACATTTCTTTCTTTTCTGTATTTATTTCTGGCCCCAAATTTCTGGCTTCAGAATACGTACCATCTGCCAAAACATCAGCAACAAAAATATCTGACTCACCTATACTACCAGGCATATCTGAAACAAAATACAGCAACTTACCGTCAGGGCTTAACGCTGGATGACCCGTAGAATAATTATCACTATTAAATGGTAATTCTGTAGGCTCGGTCCATTCATCCCCTACTTTAGTTGATTTGTATATTTTTAAATGATTTACACCGTTTTTATCTCTTTTAAGTTTCTTCCCATAGTTATTTCGCGTAAAATACATGGTTTTATTATCTGGCGAAAAAGTAACTGAAGCCTCGTGGTATTTTGAATTGATTTTTTTAGAGAATTTGATTGAATTCTTTAAATCATCCGATTCTTCATTAATTTTTGACACATATAAATCAAGAAAAGGCTGATCATTCCATTTATATTTTCTTGTAGCAAAAACAGAAGAATCTTTTGAGGAAGCATAAACCACTTGGTCATCACCGTAATACATAGGAGAAAAATCGGAGTATTCCGTATTTATTGCAACTCCATTAATTTTAAACTTATCATTAGCATCTATAATACCGTCAAGTACAATTTCATTTTGGGTTTTTTCATCTACATCAACTTCTTCAAGTTCCTTTTTCTCCATTCTGTTGTACAAACGCATTAACCTTTTGGCCTTGCCGTATTTTCCTGTACCTTTTAATGTGTGTGCATATTTAAAGTAATTATCAGCCGTCATATTGTCTTTGTACTCATTATAAAGTACATCATACCACTCGTATGCCTTTTGCATGTTGGTATTGTAATAATACGAATCCCCAGCCTTTTTCAATATTTCAAAAGAATAATTCTTCTTATCCTCTAATGCCTTTTCATAAAGCTCAGCAGCTTCGGCATACCACATTTTATTAAAATATGCATCGGCTTTTTGAACTAACTTAGAAGCATTAGGGTTTTCTTTATTAGGAAGAACATTTTCTAAATTGTCCTTTTCGCGCAAAGCATTAAGCATTTCAATGGTTACGTCTTCAATCGCAACTTGCTTTGTTTCTGACTGATTAATAGTTTTTTGACCACCTGAACTTTGCAAATTTGTAGTAGTGCGGGATTGTCCCCACATACTAAAATTGACAAGTAAAAGTGATGCTAAAAGAATTTTTTTCATGGTAGGTAGAATTAGAAGAATCTTTGGGGTATTAACTTATTCTCTAATGTAATAAATTGGAGACAGCGGAAAACCCGATGCCTTCTTGCATTAAATTTGGTTATATTATTTATTGATATGTTTTACTATGTTTATTAACGTTTAGTTTAACTGTTTCGTATATAAATCAGGCCTACTTCAATATATCACACTAAATATTGTGTTACAATATCAAGCGCAACCAAGTACCGAAGGCTAAACGTTGTTAATCAAAAATATAATATGTTGCACAAAATCAACATTTTATGTTGTGTAAAGGTGATTATGAGTAGTGCCAGAACTAGTTTAATGTGGTTAAGTCTAGGCTTTTCTACGAAAAAAATACTTTTCTGAATTAATTATAAGCTTCCATTTCAAGCAAATGAAATTTAATTAAGACATTTAAGAAAATAAAAAAGTCCTTGATTACATCAAGGACTTTCATCTATTGAGGCAACCAAATGCCTATTTTTTTTCTTCTATTTTATCTTTAGAATCGTCTTCTTTTGAAGCGTCTTTAAACTCTTTAATACCACTTCCAAGTCCACGCATTAATTCTGGAATTTTTTTACCGCCAAAAAGTAACAGTATTAATACCACTACTACAGCTATTTGCCATGGCCCCACCATCCCTAAGAATATATTTGAAGTTATCATAATTTAATATTTTAGAAATACAAATTTACTAAAAAAGTATTACACCTACTGTTAATATTTTACTTACCTTAAATATCTTTAAAAATAAGACTATTTTCAAGGTTATAACGTAAATTAAGTAAGCTTATTATAAATACGATGTTGTCTTAATATTTTTCTAAACATCTATATTCAAATACAATACTAAGCTTATATTTGTGTAATTATGGCTAAAAAGAGAAAAAAAAGAAAAGAAATTAAGCGAAAATTGCTTCATAAATATCGTTTAGTTATTCTAAATGAAAATACTTTTGAAGAAAAAATATCTTTTAAACTTAGCCGTTTAAATGTATTTATTACTGGATCACTTTTTATAGTTTGCCTTATTGCGTTTACAACACTTTTAATTGCCTTTACTCCTCTACGTGAATATATACCAGGCTATTCATCTACTAAATTAAAAAAACAAGCCACAGAACTAACTTACAAGACCGATTCGTTAGTGACTGTTTTAAATTATACCAATAAGTATTTAGACAATATTAGAATGGTTTTAAATGGTGATGTTACCAATAATAAAATTAATAGGGATTCTTTATTCGAACAGTTCAAAATAGATCCTTCAACAATAGATTTAACGCCAATAAAAGAAGATTCTGTACTCCGAGCACAAGTTGCTCTTGAGGATAAGTACAATTTGTTTGAACGCAGTACTAAAAATATAAATCAAATTTTGTTTTCGCCAATTAATGGCACCATAACTCAAGAGTATGATCCAAATAAAAAACATTATGCTATTGATATCGTTGCTCCGAGTGGCACTCCAGTAAAAGCTGTGGCTGATGGTACTGTTATATTTTCCGAATGGAACACAGAAACAGGCTACGTGATTATTCTAGAGCATAAAGACGGACTACTGTCTGTGTATAAACATAATGGGTCGCTCAACAAGGAACAAGGCGAAATTGTCCGAGCTGGTGAAGTAATTGCCTCGGTTGGTAATACGGGTGAACTAACTACTGGGCCTCATTTACACTTTGAATTATGGAGTAATGCCAATCCTGCCAATCCTAAAGATTATATCGATTTTAAATAAAATTCTATGTCTCTAAAATCGTTAGCTGCAAAAATATTCGCGAAAAGAATTTCTAAAAAAAACGCTAAATGGGTCAATAATCCTATACAGACCCAAAAAATAGTTTTTCTAAATCTTCTCAAAAAAGCGGAAAATACTGAGTTTGGTAAAGATCATAATTTTAACGCCATAAAATCACATGAAGATTTTGTTAGAAATGTGCCAGTCCGTGATTATGAAGAATTAAAAGGATATATTGAAAAGGTAGTAGCCGGAACTCCCAATGTACTTTGGCCCAATAAACCAAAATATTTTGCAAAAACTTCAGGCACAACATCTGGATCTAAATATATACCTATAACTGAAGAATCTATAAAATACCAGATAGAAGCATCGAGAAATGCCATTCTAAATTATATTGATGAAACTGGTAATGCAGAATTTGTTAATGGTAAAATGATATTCTTACAAGGCAGCCCAGAACTACATGAAAAAAACGGGATTAAATTAGGTCGACTTTCAGGAATATCGGCACATTATGTGCCAAATTATTTACAAAAAAACAGGTTACCAAGTTGGGAAACCAATTGTATAGATGATTGGGAAACCAAGGTAAATAAAATTGTTGAAGAAACCATGAAAGAAGATATGACCGTTATAGCGGGTATCCCCTCTTGGGTGCAAATGTATTTTGAAAAATTAAATGATAAAAGCAATAAAAAAGTAGGTGAATTATTTAAAAACTTTAACCTGTTTATCTATGGAGGCGTAAATTATGAGCCCTACAGAGCCAAATTTGAAAACTTAATAGGTCGACGAGTAGATAGTATAGAACTTTTCCCTGCGAGCGAAGGATTTTTTGCCTATCAGAATTCTCAAAAAGAAAAGGGAATGCTGCTACTTTTAAATTCAGGTATATTCTACGAGTTTATAAAGTCTGACGAGTTCTTTAATGAAAACGCAGCAAGACTCACTTTAAAAGATGTGGAGATTGGCGTAAATTACGTGATGATAATTTCTACGAATGCTGGTCTATGGGCATATAATATTGGAGATACCATTCAGTTTATTTCCTTAAAACCTTTTAAGATTATTGTTTCTGGAAGAATTAAACATTTTATTTCGGCATTTGGTGAACATGTAATTGGAAAAGAAGTTGAAGCAGCAATGCAAAAAGCAATTGAAGCAACAGGAGCTCGTGTTAATGAATTTACCGTTGCCCCTCAAATCACCCCAAATACAAATGAACTTCCATATCACGAGTGGTTTGTTGAGTTTGAAAAAAATCCAAGTAATATGAATCAATTTATTAGCGTCTTGGATCAGACCTTACAAGAACAAAACAGTTATTATTTTGATTTAATTACAGGTAAAGTTCTTCAAACATTGAAAGTTACTAAAATTAGACAAGATGGTTTTCGATATTATATGAAATCTATTGGCAAACTTGGGGGTCAAAATAAAGTTCAACGTTTATCCAATGACAGAACGGTAGCGGATAAACTAAAAAATTATATTGAAGCTTAACTATTTTAAGATTTTTTGAAAAATAAAAAACTAAAATATTAATTGTAATTTTACGAGAATTTTTTTTATGAGTAAAGCAACAAATACTACAAGGGCACAAGAATCTACAAACGCGATAGAGCGACTGTATATTACCATGCGCCATTTATTTAATCGTGGTTTTTACAAGCCCATGGGCGTTTCTGGTGAAACGTTACGTAATGCACTTTTACAGCTAAGACCTGAAATTTATGGTACTATTGCAGAAGAAAAAGCGGAATTAAGTGGATTAATTTATGTTTTAGAACGTTTGCCAGAAGGAATTGAACAATGCAGATTCATTAACTTAACTTCAGATGAAGGCTATAGTAAATCGCATTTTACAGCCATAATTCCACCAAAAAGACGCCGTAATTGCTACCGCATTGACGATGAGCAAATGAATATCGAAATTACTAGAGGTAGATCAGATATTTATGATATTCTAACGCATCTTACATTTTTATTTATTGAAGCTCACAAAATAGCCACAAGAGTTATAATTGAAGATACCGGGAAAACAATTCGTGATTGGGGTAAATTAGAAAGTGCTGTTAATAAAACTAAACTTACCCAAGCAGAAAGAGAAATAGCAATCATACATACTGCAAATATTTTAGGAAGATCTTTCGCCGAAATAATTGAAGTCTACGAAAAGTTTGCAACAAAGAAAAATCCTGACCGTTTTTTAAATATAATTTACTGGCTAGGAAAATTAGCCATTGAAGAAGAACTAAGCGGAGATAAAAGAGCAATTACTTTCTCACCTTTACTAAGAGAACGTCTTGGACATCATATACATGGTGAACGTTGGGCAAATGCTATAAAAGAAATATTAAGCACAGCAGGTTTACTAAACAGACCAATTCATATCATAAGCGCTAACATGCATAGTGTTATGAACTCTTTGTTTGCTAGAAAGGCATTAATCAAAGAATTTCCAGACACACAATCTTTAGAAGTTTTTGAAAAACTAAGTTCTTCGGAAAATGTTGCCCTACGCAACAAAGTTATTGCCGTTGCAAAAAAGAATGGAATGATATCCATTGATGATGTTTCGGGGACTAATATTGATGTTCAAATATTCGATACAGCAAAACTAACTAGTCAAAATAGCAGCTACACTTTTGCAAAAGACCTAGCTAGTGAGAAAAAACCTATTATATTTGTAATGGATTATGCCTTTGGAGAACAAGCATACGAGACAATTGATGAATTCTTAAAGCCCTATAAAATTAAAAAAAACCAAGAGGTATTTTTAGATATTGAATCGTTATCTATTATGGGGAAAGCGGGTATTTTAGAAGGTGGAAAGGGTGATTTAATGATCCCATCAGCGCATATTTTCGAGGGTACCGCTGACAACTATCCTTTTAAAAATGAGCTGTGCGCAGACGACTTTAAAGGCCAAGGATTAAAAGTTTTAGAAGGTGCAATGGTTACTGTTTTAGGGACTTCATTACAAAATAAAGATATTTTAAAGTTTTTTCATGCCTCCACATGGAATGTTATTGGATTAGAAATGGAAGGTGTACATTATCAAAAAGCAATTCAATCTGCCTCTAAAATTAGAAAAAGTATACGTGAAGATGTTAAGGTTAGATATGCGTATTATGCCTCAGATAATCCTTTAGAAACAGGAAGTACATTAGCCTCTGGAGGTTTGGGTACTACAGGGGTAAAACCAACCTATTTAATCACACACAAAATATTAGAACAGATTTTTAATAATTCTTAATAACCATGAGTAACCAAGTTCCAAACACGCCATCATCCTCTTCAGACGAAGTAGATTTAGGTCAATTATTTCAAGTAATTGGCAATGGATTTAAAAAAATTGCTCGAATTTTTCGAAACATTTTCAATAGCATTTTCAATGGAATAATCATCTTCCTGCTTTTTATACAGAAGCATTTTTTAAAATTAGTTATTACAGGAATAGTTGGACTCAGTATTGGTATTTATTTAGATATAAACAAAGAACCAGAATATTTATCTACAATGGTTGTTGAACCAAATTTTAATAGCGTTCAACAATTGTACAATAATATCAATTTTTATAATGAATTAGCCAAATCAGAAGATTCTGTTGCGTTGGCAGAAGCTTTAGACATTCCATTAAAAGAGGCCGGTTCTATTAAAAAATTTTCAATAGAATCGTATTCAGATGAAAACCAGAAAGTACAGCTATTTGATAAATTCGTTCGTAGTTTAGACACTACCACACAAAAAGCGATTGATATGGAAGCTTACCTAAAGAATTTTAACTCTTTAGATGCTCGTTTTCATACCATTTCATTGACTGCATCGAATAACGAAATTGGCAAAAAAATACAATCCTCTATTATAAATTCTATATCCAGAAACGATTATTTCAATCTTCAGAAAGATATAAGTGATATTAATATTAAACTCCAAGACAGTATTTACGCAAAGCAGATAAATGAAATAGATTCCTTGCAAGTTTTATACAAAAAAGTCATGCTCAAAGAAGCTGACAAGCCTATGCAAGGTACAAATATTAGCCTAGGAGAAAATGGTAATCAAGACAACAAAGAACTTTCTCTGGTAAATAAACTAGAAGAGCTAAAAACTAGTTTAGTAGAATTGAATGAAGAAAAAGCTAATAAATCTAGTATTTTGAATGTGATTTCCGCCTTTCCAAGAAAAGGAGTTGAAGTTAAGGGATTACTGAATAGTTATAAGTTTTTAATTCCTGCAATACTTTTGAGTATTATATTACTAATCTTAGGTCTATTGTCATTAAATAAATACCTTAAAAACTATAAAATTAAATAGGGATGAACATTTTAATTACAGGCGGTGCTGGATTCATAGGTTCCCATGTGGTACGTAGAATTGTAAATAATTATCCAAACTACAAAGTGTTTAATTTGGATGCATTGACCTATGCCGGAAATCTTGAAAACTTAAAAGACATCCAAAATTTACCCAACTATACTTTTCTGAAAGGTGACATTACTGAAGCCACTTATATTAATACAATTTTTAAGAAATATAAATTTGATGGTATTATTCATTTGGCTGCTGAGTCACACGTAGATAGATCAATTACCAATCCTCTAGAATTTGTAATGACCAATGTAATAGGGACTGTAAATTTATTAAATGCAGCAAAAGAACTTTGGAGAGACAACATGGATGGAAAACTTTTTTACCATGTAAGTACTGATGAAGTATATGGTTCTTTAGGGGAAAATGGGCTTTTTACGGAAACTACACCATATGATCCAAATTCTCCATATTCTGCATCCAAAGCAAGTTCAGATCACTTTGTAAGAGCCTATGGTGAAACCTATAATTTACCATTTGTAATTTCAAACTGTTCCAATAATTATGGGCCAAACCATTTTCCAGAAAAATTGATTCCACTATTTATAAATAATATCATACAAAATAAACCACTCCCGGTTTATGGTGATGGTAATTACACTCGTGACTGGTTATATGTTGAAGATCACGCAGCCGCGATAGATTTGGTTTTTCATAAAGGAAAAAATCATGAAACCTATAATATTGGTGGATTTAATGAATGGAGAAACATTGATTTGGTTAAATTATTATGCGAGTTAATGGATCAAAAGTTAAATCGAAAAACAGGAGAAAGTGCAAAATTAATTACCTACGTAAAAGATAGGCCAGGTCACGATTTACGTTATGCTATTGATGCAACAAAAATAAACCAAGAACTAGGCTGGAAACCTTCTGTAACTTTTGAACAAGGATTGGCTAAAACTATTGATTGGTTTTTAGATAACCAAAAATGGTTAGAAAATGTTACCTCTGGTGACTACAAGGAATATTATTCAAAGATGTATCAATAAAAAACTAATCAAAAATAGTATGAAAGGTATAATTTTAGCAGGAGGCTCAGGAACTAGATTACATCCATTAACATTATCTGTAAGTAAGCAATTAATGCCTATTTATGATAAGCCTATGATTTACTATCCCCTTTCCACGCTAATTTATGCTGGGATAAGTGAAATATTAATTATTTCTACTCCAAAAGATCTTCCTCTTTTTGAAGATTTATTAGGTGATGGCACAAAATACGGCTGTAAATTTGAATATGAGGTACAAGAGGCGCCGAATGGATTAGCAGAAGCTTTTATAATTGGCGAAAAATTTATTGGAAAAGATAAAGTAGCCTTGATATTAGGAGATAATATTTTTTATGGTTCTGGATTGGCTAAATTATTACAGTCTAATAATAACCCCGATGGCGGCATAATATATGCCTATAGGGTTCATGATCCAGAACGTTATGGCGTTGTCGAATTTAACGATGATGGGAAAGCAATCAGCATAGAAGAAAAACCTCTAGAACCAAAATCAAATTTTGCGGTTCCGGGTATCTATTTTTATGATAATACAGTAGTAGAGATTGCAAAAAACATTCCTCCAAGCCCGAGAGGAGAATTAGAAATTACAGACGTAAATAAAGTTTATTTAGAAAAAAATAAACTCAGTGTTAGTATTTTAGATAGAGGTACTGCATGGTTAGATACGGGTACATTCCAATCTTTAATGCAAGCGTCACAATTTGTAGAAGTAATAGAAGAACGACAAGGTTTAAAAATTGGAGCTATCGAAGGAGCTGCTTATGAAATGGGCTTAATTAACAAAGAACAATTTAAAGCTCTAGCTGAACCTCTTATGAAAAGTGGTTACGGCAAAAATCTTTTAGGAATATTGAATAAAAATTAATGAACGCAATAGAAACCCCATTACAAGGCTGTTATATACTAGAGCCCAATATTTTTGAAGATGATAGAGGCTATTTTTTTGAGAGTTTTAATGCCAATAAATTTAATTCCGCCATTGGACAAGAAGTATTCTTTGTCCAAGATAATCAGTCTTTCTCAAACAAAGGCGTCATACGTGCTATTCATTACCAAATAGGAGAATACGCTCAAGCAAAGCTAGTTCGCGTGTTAAGTGGTGCTGTATTAGATGTGGCAGTCGATTTGCGAAAAGAATCTCCAACATTTGGACAACATTTTGCAATAGAATTATCTGCTGAAAATAAAAAACAACTATTTATCCCAAAAGGTTTTGGCCATGGTTTTGCTGTTTTAAGTGAAACTGCAGAATTCTTCTATAAATGTGATAACTTTTACAATAAAAGTTCGGAAGGAGGTATAATATATAACGATGATTCTTTAAATATAGATTGGCAGTTGTCGGAAGAACTAATAAAAGTTTCTGAAAAAGATTTAGAATTGCCTACTTTAGAAAAAGCAAAACTATAAATGACTAATAAAAAACTAAAAATTTTAATAACAGGTGCTAATGGTCAATTAGGTCTATGCCTAAAAGATATATCCGTTGAATATCCATTGTACATTTTTGATTTCAAGACTTCTAATCAATTAGATATCACAAATAGAAATCAAGTAAGTACTTTGTTCTTAAGTGAAAACTTTGACTATTGTATTAATTGTGCAGCCTATACCGCAGTAGATAAGGCGGAGAGTGAAAAAGAACAAGCTTTTTTAGTAAATGCTGAAGCAGTTAAATATCTTGCTGAAACCTGTAAAATTACAAATACTGTTTTAATACATATTTCAACAGATTTTGTTTTTGACGGAACTAAAGATTCTCCTTACGCAGAAGAAGACCAACCAAACCCAATAAATAATTATGGAGCCTCTAAATTTAAAGGAGAACAATATGTTCAAAATATTTTAACTAACTATTTCATTATTAGAACCTCTTGGGTATATTCAGAGCATGGTAATAACTTTGTAAAAACAATGCTTCGTTTAGGAAAGGATAGAGATGAAATTAGCGTTGTTAATGACCAGATTGGATCACCTACCTACGCCAGAGATTTAGCACAGTTTACAATGGGTTTAATTAAAAATAATACTACATCTTATGGGATAAAAAATTATAGCAATGGTGGAAGAATAAGTTGGTATGATTTTGCTGTAGAAATATTTAAACAAAAACAGGCGAAAATTAAAGTTAACCCTATAACAACTAAAGATTATCCTACTCCTGCAAAACGACCAAAATATAGCATCTTAAAGTTAAGAATAGAAAAAAAAATTGATTGGAAAGCTAGATTAGAATATTGCCTATTGAAATTAAGTGAAAAATGAATTCTATGGAGTCCAAACTTATTGAGTAACGGATAAAAGGGGAAATTCAAGTTTTAGATAATAATATTAATTTACCCCATCTAGAAAACTTTAAAAATAGTAAAATATTTGATTTTGAAATATCCTATACGGAGAATTGTTGAAAAAAGGAATTGTCGTGACTAATCCAATTTAACATAACAAGTTAATTAAAGAATGTCTTTAAAAAATCAAGCTTTATCTGGTGTTTATTGGTCAACGATGCAACTTTTCGGCACCCAAGCTATTGGTTTTGGGGTATCACTTATTCTAGCTAGACTATTACTACCTGCCGAATTTGGATTAATAGCTATGTTGGGTATTTTTATTGGATTGGCTACAACCTTAATTAATAGTGGATTGACACAATCTTTAATTCGTTCTGAAAACTTAGACGATGAGGATTATACAACGGTCTTTTATTTTAATTTGGCTGGAAGTATTATAATCTATTTCGTTATTTATTTCGCTGCACCATTAATAGCAAGTTTCTATAATCAAGATTTATTAACTTCTATAGTAAGGGTTTATTGTATAACTTTTATAATCAATGCATTTTCAGCGATACAAATTACAAGACTTACGAAAATAATGGATTTCAAAACCCAAATGAAGGTAACAATTCCTTCTTTGATTATAGGAAGCGTTGTTGGAATTGCTATGGCATATAATGGTTATGGGGTTTGGAGTTTGGTTTGGAGTGGAATTGTTCAAGCAGCAGCGGCAACCATTCAATTGTGGTATTGGGCTAAATGGCGTCCTTTATGGATTTTTAACATGAAGAAATTCAAGCAACATTTTAACTACGGCGTAAAACTGATGTTCTCAGGAATATTAGATATTATTTTTACACATGCCTATGCCATTATTATTGGAAAGTTTTTTTTGCCTGCTCAAGTGGGATTCTATACACGTGCTGAAACCTTACAAATGTTACCAGTTGGAGGTATTAGCTCAATCATTACAAAAGTTTCCTTCCCTCTGTTTTCAGCGATACAAAACGATGATATACGATTGAAAAACATTTATAAACGCATAATGCAAATGGTCATTTTTCTGGTAGCACCAACCTTAATTCTAATGGCAGTTTTAGGTGAACCTTTATTTCGCTTTCTATTTACAGAAAAATGGTTGCCTGCCGTACCTTATTTTCAAATTCTTTGTTTTAACGGCATACTATATCCTATACATTCTTATAACTTACAAATATTGAATGTAAAAGGACGCAGTGATTTATTTCTAAAATTAGAAGTCATAAAGAAAATATTAGTTGTTTTGGTGATCTTAATTTCATTGCAATACGGAATATATGGTTTATTGTATGGCAGCGTTATCTCTTCCATTTTTGCTTTTTTTATCAATACCCATTATAGTGGTAAATTTTTAAATTATTCAGCTTGGCAACAAATCAAAGATCTGCTACCTATAATTATATTAGCTGTTTTTACTGGGGTCGTAGTTTATTATATAGACCATTTGTTGCAACTTAATTTTTTAAATGATTTCAGCCGCCTTTCTTTGGGTACTTTGTCAGGGGTCATTACCTTTGTATCAACAGCCTATTTAATTAAGATAAGTTCTTTAACAGAATTAATAGATATAATTCAACGTAAATGATCAACGTAACTAAAACTTTTTTTCCGCCTATTGAAGAATATGTTAGCCAACTTAAAAGAATATGGGCAAATGAATGGCTAACTAATAGAGGAGAATTAGTTCTAGAGCTCGAAGAGAATTTGAAAGATTATCTAAAAGTTTCCAACATAATTTTAATGACTAATGGGACAATTCCTTTACAAATTGCTTTAAAAATCCTAGGAAATCAAGGTGAAATTATAACTACACCTTTTAGTTATGTTGCTACTACTTCTGCTATTATTTGGGAAAATTGCAAACCTGTATTTGTAGATATTCACCCTGAATATCTCACCATTGATGAAACAAAAATAGAAGCAGCAATAACTGATAAAACAACCTGTATTTTAGCAACGCATGTGTTTGGCAATCCTTGTAATATAGAAGAAATAGACCGTATTGCTAAAAAACACAATCTAAAAGTAATTTACGATGCAGCCCATAGTTTTGCAGTTCGGTATAAAGGTAAAAGTGTATTTGAATATGGCGATGTAAGTACTTGCAGTTTCCATGCAACTAAATTGTTTCAAACCGGTGAAGGAGGAGCAGTATTTTGTGAGAATGAATCACTACGACATAAAATGTTTTATAGTCACAATTTTGGCCATAATGGGCCATTAGAATTTCATGGATTGGGAATAAATGGTAAAGTTTCAGAGTTACATGGAGCTATGGGGCTTGCTGTATTACCACATTTAGATAAAATTTTGGAAAGCAGAAAGAACGTGGTGGAGCTTTATGATTTGAAATTAAATTTTGATAAATTAAATAAACTAAAAATAAGGGAAGGTACTTATTGGAATTATAGTTACTATCCAGTCATTTTTCAAAACGAGGAAAAACTTTTATTAGTTCAAAAAAAATTGAACAGTCATAAAATATTTCCTAGACGATATTTTTATCCTTCTTTAAATAATGTTCCATTTTTACCAAAAGTGACTATGCCTATTTCAGATGATATTGCATCCCGAATATTGTGTTTGCCATTGTCTCATGATTTAGTCAAAAAAGATATAGAAATGATTTGCCAATTCATAAATTCTTAAAGATGTTAATTATAGGAGCTAAAGGATTTGCTACAGAAGTTTTAGATGTTTTTAACCAAAAAAACATGAAAATCAACTTGGCTTTTTACGATGATGTTAATAAGGATATTGGTCGTCTTTTATATGATACATATCCCATTTTGAGAACTCAAAAAGAAGTTTTAGCATTTTTTGAAAAAAATGGAAATGAATTTACCATTGGCATTGGAAAACCTTTCTTGCGAAACATGATAGCTCTTAAGTTTGAAAAACTAGGGGGAAAGCTCGAATCTGCAATAAGTCCAAATGCATTTATTGGCCAATATGACATTCAATTAGGAGAAGGTTTAGTAATACTTAATGGTGTTAACATTTCTAATAACGTGAGAATAGGTAAAGGAACAATGATATATTACAATGCAATTATAACTCATGATTGCAAAATAGGTGAATTTGTGGAAATATCACCTAATGTTATTATTTTAGGTAGAGTTTCTGTTGGTTCATTTACGCATCTTGGAGCTAATTGTACAATTTTACCTAATCTTAATATTGGAAAAAACGTAATTATAGGTGCGGGAGCTGTAGTAACGAAAGATGTACCCGACAATTCAATGGCAATAGGAGTCCCTGCAAAAATTGTCAAAAACTTAGAACCTTTAAATTTTTAAAAGGAATGAATGTACTGCCAATGGTTAGCGTTGTTCTAATAACCTACAATCATGAAAAATATATTGAAGAAGCGATTGAAGGAGTTCTAATGCAGGAAATTACTTTTCCAATAGAATTGATAATAGCAAATGATAATTCACCAGACAATACAGATGATATTGTTAAAAATATATTGAAAAAGCATTCAAAATCTTTTATAATTAGATATATTAACCAACAGGAAAATAAAGGTATGATAGCCAATTTTATCGATGCACTATCTCAATGTAATGGTAAATATATTGCTTTTTGCGAAGGTGACGATTACTGGGTAGAGCCTTTAAAATTACAAAAACAGGTTAATTTTTTAGAAGAAAATTTGGAATATGGCCTAGTAGCTACAGATTTTAACATACTTCATCAATTGAGTGGAAAAATGGAAGAATCTCTATTTAAAAATGATCCAGTTAGATTTCCTATTTACAGTGATTTTAAAGAATTTTTATTAGCCGCGGGCTATATGGCGCCATGCACGTGGGTTTTAAGGAAAGAATTTTTACCATCATTTGGAAAATCATACCTTGATGCTACTTTTCCTTGGTTATTAGACATTTATGCTAAAAGCAAGGTTTGTGTATTATTAGAAACAACTGCGGTTTATAGAATGTTACCGGAGAGTGCTAGTCATTCCAAATCTAAAGACAAACTATATTTAAGAGCTTTGGGGATTTTAGATATTCAACTCGATTACGTAGATGAATATAAATTACCTGAAAGCTTTAAATTAAAAGTATTAAAGCGACATTTTAGTCAAACACTACCTTTAATAATTTTATTGGGGCTTAAAGATGAAATAAAAAATGCATTAATTTATATTCCAAAGAATGAAAGAAATTTTAGGGATAGAATTTTATTTTTTATCTCGAGAATTCCATTAAGTAAGGAACTTTTGAGTTTCGCATTTTTTTTAAAAGAGAAAATTAATAAATAGCCTATTAGTAAGTTTAATTTCAGAAACACAGCAAGTAAAAATTAAATCTATTTTGAATTTAAAGCATTATTATTAACTATCCAATACATTTGAATACTAAACTCATTATAATTACGAAAGGTTATTAGATATCTTTAAATGTTCATAACCTGATTTATAATTGAAATAATAATTACAAATAAATACTTGAGCTAGCTAAAAAAAATTAGATTGATTCTGATTTAATGGACTATTTCATCTAAGCTAAAGCCATTAACCTGAAAATTATTAAAATCCATAAGTGGATTATAAAATAACCATATGCCGCGATTATGCTATAATATAAGTAAAATCGAAATTTAATAAAAGCCATGTTAAAGGCAGAATACAGTAAAAGATAGCATTAAAATTAGGTTAATTAGCCTGTAATTTCTAATAAAAAACACCTTAAAGTACTTATGTGGTTTTATATATTCCTATTTACTGGATTGTCTATTCTTACACTGAGCCGTAAGGAAAAACCTAAATTAACCCTAATATTAATTATGGGTTTTCTAATAGTTATAGCAGGCTTTAGAGGCAACATAGATAATGATTATTTGACTTATGTTAAAAATTATACATTAATAACTACCGGAAAACCCGTTTTATTTGAACCTTTCTTTATTGTAGTTTCACTAATAATTAAATTTACCATAAATAATGTTATCGGTGTTTTCGTCTTATTTGCGATTTTTGGCGTGGGTTTAAAATATCTAGCAATTAAAAAATTATCTGATTTTTGGTTGTGTTCGATCCTCGTATATTATTCCTATTTCTACTTTCTGCATGATATGACTCAAATAAGAACTTCAATTGCTTCTGCAATTTTGCTGTTGGCAATCCCTTATATACGATCACAAAACATAAAAATGTTTTTATTATTAGTGTTCCTTGGTGCCATGTCTCATTATTCCTTAATAGCTATTTTACCTATGTATTTTATCTCGACAAAAAAAGTTGAGAACATTTTTTACTTTTTAATACCTGTAGCTTACCTATTGTTTTATTTAAATATAAATATCTCTTCCCTAATTGGTCTAGTGAATAGTTTTTATGAAGGAGGTGGCACACGATTTGAATTTTACGCTATACTAGCTAAGAATAATTCAATTGAAGTATTAAGTGTACTTCAATTAATCCACATTATTCTATGTTATATTTTCTTATGGAAATGGAAATTTTTATCAAAAAAAAATGCTTACTTTATAATTCTTTTAAAATTTTATATAATTGGCACTTCTCTATATGTAGCATTTGCTGATATCCCCGCTCTGGGAATAAGATTTTCCGAATTATTCCACATTGTTGAAATTATATTAATTCCAATGTTAATATATTTGACGAAGAAAAAAATAGATGCAAAATTCCTAATAATTATTCTATCTCTTTTTAGTCTGTTATTGCTGACTTTTAGATTAGAATTATTTAAACCTTATTTTAATTAGAAGATGTTAACTACTCAAGATACTAATATACTTATTGTTTTAGTTTTGTATAATGAATTACTAGAAAATTCAGAAACATTCAAATCTCTACTTGAGTCATCAACCCATTTTAATTCTAAAAAAACAATACTAGTGTATGATAATAGTTCTTCAATAAGAGTTGACTTATCATTTCTAAAAAAATATAAAACATTTTTTGAAGTTGAATATATTTCTGATTATACCAACCCTGGCATATGTTCCGCCTATAATTATGCACTTTCAAAAGCTCGAAACGATAATTATACCTGGTTATTATTATTGGATCAAGACACTAAATTACCAGTAAACTACTTACAAACCTTAATGAAAACAAGTGATGCTTCTAATACTTCAATTGTTGGGTATATTCCCCGAGTCCTTCAAGATATAAATGAAACAATAATATCCCCTTTCAAGATTAACTCTTATGGTATTATGAAAAAACTTTCAAAGAAGGTAAGAGGCAGAGTTGATTACAATATTATTGCCATAAATTCAGGCGCACTTATAAGCGTAGACTTTTTGTCAGAAATAGGAGGGTTTTCAATTGATTACCCTCTAGATATGTTGGATTTTTGGTTGTTTACAACAATCTATGAAAAAAAGAAATCAATTTTCATAGTTGATATAAACATAAAGCATGACTTATCAGTTGCAAACTTCGAGAATAATGTATCTTTGAGCAGGTATGAAAGTATTCTTAGTTCTGAAAACCAATTTTATTCAAGCACCAAAAAAAGAAAGTATATCCATAAGCTTCGTCTAATAAAACGTTTGATTAAACAGATTAAATATACGAATAAAGCATATTTCAATAAAACTATTAAATATCTAATTAAATAAAATGATTTCGGTTTGTATTGCAACATATAATGGTGAAAAGTATATCAAGGAACAGCTATTATCAATTATCAAGCAACTTGGCCCAAATGATGAAATAATTATTTCGGATGATGGCTCCTATGATAATACTTTAGATGTTGTAAAAAATCTTGATCAAAGAATCAAGATAGTCTTTAATTCGAAAGAAAAAGGATATACTAAAAATTTTGAAAATGCAATATCTCATGCAAATGGTAAATATATTTTTCTAAGTGATCAAGATGATGTTTGGGTGGATAATAAAGTTGAAATCATGATGGGTTATTTAAAAAAATATGATCTCGTAATTAGTGATGCCGAAATTTGTAATAACATCTTAGAGCCAACGGGATTAACATATCATGAGGCTACTGGAGGCCAAGGAGGTTTTTTATATAATTTTTACAAAATTAGACATATTGGAGCATGTTTAGCTTTTAGAAGTACAATGAAAAATAAGCTATTACCATTCCCAAATAATCAAAAATTATATGCACATGATATTTGGATACCGCTTATTGGGGAACTTTACTATAAAACCAAAATCATTTCCAAACCATTAGTATTTTATCGTCGTCATAATACAAATACTTCAAGAGGTACAGCGCCAAGTTTAAATAGCTTATTTTTTAAAATCAGAATGAGATTATACACTTTAAAGAACTTATTACAGAGAATAGTAAAATAAATAATATTTTGATTTAATGTATACTCAAAGATTCAAAAATATTAGCGAAACCAAGTTCTCTGGTTTTGTAGAAATACTAACAATTGTTTCGTTTGGCCTTTTTCCAATATTGCCTAATAGTATAAAGGGCTTTCCTGTTGTTATTCTAGTTTTGAATGCAGTACTAAGTATTTTTAAAAATAATCATCCTGAAAATAATTATATATTTCAAAAAAGATGCTTTTATGCATTGATAATGACTAGCATTTATATATGTTATTTATTTTCTAGTTTCTATACTCAAAATATTTCCGACTTAAGTCAAAAACTAGAAACAAGCTTATCTTTATTGCTTGTGCCAATATGCTTTATTTTTCTGAATATAAAATCAAAACATATTGCATATTTCAAAATAACATTTATTGCTACAACAATCATTTTTATAGTTGTTTTTTGGTCTTATCTTTTATTCAAGACAAATAACACTTCACTATATACAATTAGTTCAGATATCTTGCGAAATGAAATTGATTCAATTCCCTTACTAGCACTTCATCCAATATATGCATCGCTAATTTTCAGTATAAGTATATTTTTCTTGTTTAGTTTACGTAAGAAATTACGCAATTATTTACTATATTCAATAGTTATAATTTTAGTTTTGAATATAATAGCATTAGCTAGTAAAATGGCAATTATATCTTTATTCATTATAATTGTTTATTTTTTATTTAAGAGAAAGCAAAAGTTTTATTTTAAAATATTAACAATTTTTCTAATATCAACTACAATAATTACTGCTGTTTTATATGTTCCAAATTTACGACATAGGTTCAACGAAGTTGCCTTATCAAATACTTACGAAAAAGTAATAATTTGGAATTCCACAAGTATAAGAAAAGGTATCTATGACTGTTCTATTATTTTACTAAAAAAACAATGGATCTTTGGTTATGGCATAGGAGATGTTCAAGATAATCTCAATAGTTGTTATGAAGATAAATCGGATGTCTTATACATTGGTAAATATAATTCACATAACCAATATTTAAGTATTTGGCTTGGAACAGGAATATTAGGATTTTTTATTTTTTTATTCCTATTAGCATATAATTTTAATTTAGCATTAAGATGTAATGATTTACTTTTTGAAATTATTTTGATTTTTTTTATTCTCAATTTTCTTACTGAAAACATATTGCAAAGACAAACAGGAGTAATACTTTTTAGTTTATTAATTAATTTATTTGGTTGGAGTAATTTCAATCAAATAAAAGTAATTAATTTAAAAAATATCAAAGGAGATATTAATATATTATCGAAACGAACCAGAAAATAATCATAGATATACTGGTTTAAAAATTTCAATAATAAGTATTTATAAAAAACTTTTTAAGTTTAAAATGAAAGAGCATAATTATATTTTTTGTACACCAATAAAAAAATGTGAATAATTATATTTGCTACATTCATGGAGCCTTTAGAATCTTTAAAAAAGATACGATTTAGTTAATTTTTTCATTTATTGAATTCCATTAAAAACTTTAATATTTAATGAAAGTATCTATCATAACAGCTACATATAATAGTTTTTCTAGCCTGACATCTTGTATGGAATCGGTTTTAAGTCAAAATTATGGTGACATAGAATATATTATAATAGATGGGGGTTCCAAAGACCTTACGTTAACTAAAGTACAACACTATCAAGCCAAACATAAACACATCAAACTTGTTTCAGAGGCCGATACGGGTATTTATGATGCTTTAAACAAAGGGGTAGCTTTAGCAACAGGAGATATTATTGGTTTTGTGCATTCTGATGATATGTTGGCATCAACAACTATTATCTCTGAACTAGTATTAGTATTTAAAACGCAACAAGCTGATGGCGTTTATGGTGATCTAAACTATGTTTCTAAAACTGATATTGTAAATATCATTCGTCGCTGGAAAAGTTGTACATTTTCTAAGCATTTATTAAAAAAAGGATGGATGCCTGCTCACCCTACATTATTCTTAAAAAAAGAAGTATATCAAAAACACGGTTACTTCAACTTAGACTTTAAGATTTCGGCTGATTATGATTTTATGTTGCGTATATTAATAGACGAATCCTTAAAATTTGCATATTTATCTAAAATCATTAGTATAATGCGTATTGGAGGTGCAAGTAATAGGAGTTTAAAAAATATATTATTAAAATCGAAAGAAGATTATAAGGCAATAAAGAAGAATGGAATTGGAGGGGTTTATACCCTATTCTTGAAAAACACATCAAAAATCAAACAATTTTTTGGAACTTAATACTTTAGAGCTTAACTATAAAGCCCATAGAAAATAAATGATTAAATTATTGATGTGTTTTTCGAAAAACGATACAATTCCAAAATAAACTTTAGTATCCAGTAAGAATTTTTGTATGAATCTTAGTTTGCCAAGTGGTTAGATCCTTCATAGCGTAGTCTTAGAAAAAATATTTTAAATAGAAGGTCATACTTTTTAAGTTTAGGAACTTTTTAATTTTTTCAAATTATATGAAGTTATTATTCCTATAAACCCATACAATACATCGAATAGGAAAATAATGTAAATTAAATATATCAACAATGTTAAACAATTTTCAAAATTATTCGATAAGCAGCTAGATAAGTGATATTTTTGTTTAACACTAAACAAAATATATAATTTGTATTTCCTCGAATCTGCAATAACACTATTTTTAGGAGCTTTTCTCCTAACGTATTTAACAATACCTAAAATTATAAGGCTTGTTGAATACAAACGTCTTATGGACGATCCTAACCACAGGAGTTCGCACAAAGGAAAAACGCCAACTTTAGGTGGTGCTGCTTTTTTTTACACCCTAATAATAGCTTTATTTTTTATTAAATCTTGGAGCACTTTTGACGAAGGAATGTATATTATTCCAGGTCTTACCATATTATTTATTGTTGGACTAAAAGATGATTTAGTTGTTCTATCTCCTTTATCAAAATTAATAGCTCAAACATTAGCGGTTTCCTTTGTTCTTGCGAATGAAGGTTTTATAATCCATTCATTAAATGGATTTTTAAACATTAATGAAATTCCTTATTTTTTATATCTAGGAATTGCTGGATTTATGATGATTACCATAATCAATTCTTACAATCTTATTGATGGAATTGATGGTTTGGCCTCAATTGTCGGTATTGTTATCTTGGTAATTTATACCACAATATTTTATTTGTCTGGTGAATATTATTATTCGTTAATCGGATTGACTTTAAACGCAAGTTTAATGGCTTTTTTTGGCTATAATATATCCGGTGATCGTAAAATTTTTATGGGCGATACAGGTTCATTAATTGTTGGTTTTATTATAAGTGTATTAACTTTAAAATTTTTAGCTCTTAAACCTCAAGATTATACAGAACTTCCATTTTTGTTAGAAAATGCACCATTAATTGCCATAAGCATTTTAATTGTTCCTCTTTTTGATACTGCTAGAGTGTTTGCTATACGTCTTTCTCAAAAAAGAGGCCCTTTTTCACCAGATAGAAACCATACGCATCATGTTTTAATTGATCATTGGGGATTAAGCCACAAACAAGCAAGTTTTCTTATCGGAACTTTCAATTTAATATTTGTTATGCTTTTTATTGTTTTAGGAAGTACCGCAAAAAATATTGGAATGGTAATTATGTTGGTTACTGTAGTTATTGTTCTAGGCTATGTTTTTTTCAAATACAACTATAATTTTTCTACATTAAAGCAAAAAATAATATTAAGAAAAAAAGTAGATAGCCTAAAAACAAAAATTGAAAAACCAACATTAAAAAAATTGAAAAAAAAGAAGTCAGATTTCAAAAACTAAAAGAACACAGGGATTTCTCCAGTAAAACTTAGATAATTCCCAATCAATAGGTATTTTTGCGAAAATCTTTTTTTATGAACATCCTTATTCTTGGAGCTGGAGGTCGTGAACATACACTAGCTTGGAAACTTAAACATAGCCCTAAACTTTCAAAATTATTTGTAGCTCCCGGCAACGCTGGTACAGCAACAATCGCAACCAACCTTACTATCGGTGTAAATGATTTTGAGGCTATTAAAAAAGCGGTGATTTCTGAAAATATTCAATTGGTAGTTGTTGGCCCTGAAGATCCTTTGGTTAACGGCGTTCATGATTATTTTTTGAATGATGCTGATTTAAAAAATATTCCAGTAATTGGGCCTCAAAAAGCTGCTGCAGCTCTTGAAGGAAGCAAAGATTTTGCAAAAGAATTTATGATGCGTCATAACATTCCAACTGCGGCTTATCAAAGTTTTACCGCTAATACCTTGGAGCAAGGTTTTCAGTTTTTAGAAACTTTACAACCTCCATATGTTTTAAAAGCAGACGGCTTAGCTGCTGGCAAAGGGGTGGTGATTTTAAAAGACCTACAAGAAGCTAAAAACGAACTTAAGGCAATGCTGGTTGATGCTAAATTTGGTAATGCAAGCACCACAGTGGTCATTGAAGAGTTTTTAGACGGAATAGAACTGAGTGTTTTTGTACTTACTGATGGCATTAATTACAAAGTGCTACCCACAGCAAAAGACTATAAACGTATTGGTGAGGGCGACACTGGTTTAAATACCGGTGGTATGGGCGCCATATCCCCTGTCCCATTTGCGAATGATGCCTTTATGGATAAAATACACACGCAAGTGGTTAAACCTACCGTAGAAGGCCTTAAAAAAGATAATTTACCCTATAAAGGATTTATTTTTATAGGATTGATTAAGGTTGCTAATAATCCTAAAGTGATTGAATATAATGTACGCCTTGGTGATCCTGAAACCGAAGTGGTTATTCCTAGAATTAAAAATGATCTTCTTGAGATATTTGAAGCAGTAGCGAATCAATCCTTAGATATGATCGACTTACAATTGGATGAACGCACGGCTACTACAGTTATGGCCGTATCGGGAGGATATCCTGAAGCTTATGAAAAGGGAAAAGAAATTACAGGTTTTGAAAACATTACTAACGCTACAGTTTTCCATGCTGGTACAGCATTACAAGAAAATAAGGTTGTTACCTCTGGCGGAAGAGTCCTAGCCGTGACCGCTTTTGGCAAGGATCACAAAGAAGCATTAGCCATATCCTATCAAAATATTGAAAAACTCAAATTTGATAAGATGTATTACAGAAAAGATTTAGGATTTGATTTATAATCACAAAGATTACGCTCAGTAACTAAATAGTAGTAATTAAATTACTGAGCGTAGTCGTTGTTATAGATAAGAGTGTGCTGAAACGTCCTTGTTCTCCTCACCGTTATCATTGTACTTTTTCAATTGTAACATCCAGTAAGTAAAGGCCACAGCACCAATAATCATAAAAATCCAGTTCAGCGTATTTGCTGCCCACCAGTTCTGCATAAAACGCAACGCATCCAAAGGTGCAAACAATACGTTTACAAATAAATCTTCAATCGCTCTAAAAAATGATTCCATCTTAATTATATTTACCATGCAAAAATATAAAAACCCAAGATGATTTCAAGCATTTTTGGCAAAACAAAACCAATTAATTACATTATAATACTCACATTCTTGTTTGTATTCTATTGGTTTACCTATTTTTCATTGTTTTCTTTACCCTATAAAACCGACTATCTATTACATCAGATCGTAACTTTAGGGGCATTGCTGTTTATGGTTTTTATCATCAATTTTATTGCCAAACGCAATAAAATAACAGCAAATCACTCTTATACTATATTCTTTTTTACCCTTCTAATTGTGCTATTCCCAGAGGTGCTTTTAGACAACAATAGCATTCTATGTTCCTTTTTTCTACTCCTTGCAATTAGACGTTTACTGAGCATAAAATCACTTAAAAAAATAAAAATTAAATTATTTGATGCCACACTTTGGGTAGTAATTTCAAGTTTATTTTATGATTGGGCTATTCTATTTTTAATTTTAGTGTGTGTTACTATTTATTTATACGAACCTAAAAATATTAGAAATTGGATGGTGCCATTTATTGGAGTTGTAACTATTTTAAGCATTGTATTGGGAGTACAAACCATGCTAAATCAACATCAATTTTTACAATCTCATTATAATTTCTCTGTGGGCATCACCCAAGATTACCTGTTTGAATGGCGCAATAGTTTAAAACTACTTTTATACATCCTTGGATCCTTGGTTTTAATAGTGGTAACTTTTTTAAAACTATCAAAATCTGGTCAAGGCAGAATTAATACCATGCGTTTGGTCACCGTATTCTTTTTTATTGGTATAGTTATTACATTACTTAAAGCATCCAATACCATTGCTCCAATACTAATTACATTTTTTTCAGCATCGGTTTTTATGTCTAATTACATAGAAACTATTAAAAAACCGAACATTAAAGAACTTGTGCTTATTGCCACGCTAATAATTCCGTTCATATTGTTGGTTGCAAAATTTATTTAAAACAATTAAAAGTATCTTTGCAGTAAACTACCTCGGGGCAAGCCCACGAGGCATTGAAACGAAATCAATTTTTAATTCAAGGCAAGCCTTGGGGTATTATACCCTTTGGCGGTGCCAATAAAGTTTATAGTTATGTTTAGCCAATTTGCATTTTCCATTTTTGAAGAAAGTATTACCCAATACCATATAAAAGATGATGTGTATCAATCTTTTACAAACCCATATCCAAAAGATGAAATTGCGCATTTATTATATAGAAAAAATTGGATTGATACCGTACAATGGCATTATGAAGATATTATCCGTGATCCAAATATAAACCCGGTAGATGCTTTAGTTCTTAAACGTAAAATTGATGCTAGTAATCAAGATAGAACAGATTTAGTAGAGTATATAGATAGCTATTTTTTGAATAAATACCAATCAGTTTCATTAAAAGATAACGCATTAATTAATACTGAAAGTCCTGCTTGGGCCGTAGACCGATTGTCTATTTTAGCCTTAAAAATATATCATATGAATGAAGAAGCACAAAGAACTGATGCTTCTCCAGATCACCTAAAAAAATGTCAGGATAAATTGAAAGTCCTTTTAGAACAAAAGAAAGATTTATCCACTGCTATAGATCAACTTTTACAAGATATTGAAAATGGCAATAAATACATGAAAGTCTATAAACAGATGAAAATGTATAACGATGATGAAATGAATCCTGTTTTACGCGGTAAAAAGTAATTGCAGAGGTCATGGCCACAGTAAAACACCTATTGGTTATTAGATTATCTGCAATGGGCGATGTTGCAATGACCGTTCCTGTACTTACGGCTTTAACAAAAACATATCCTGAGCTTAAAATAACGGTGCTTACCAGAGGGTTTTTTAAACCAATTTTTTCGCAACTACCTAATGTTACCATTTATGAAACAGAACTAAAAGGGAAGCACAAAGGCATTATTGGATTGTATAAATTGTATTCAGAATTAAAGGCACTTAAAATTGATGCTGTAGCTGATTTACACAATGTTCTTAGAACTAATATTTTAAAATTATATTTTTCTTTTGGAAAAATTCCTGTTGTTCAAATAGATAAAGGTAGGGCAGAAAAAAAGGCGCTAACTACCTTGAAAGTAGATAAACAAATACAACAACTTAAAACAACCCATGAACGTTACGCTGAAGTGTTTTCAAAACTCGGTTTCTCTCTTCTTTTAGGTAAGGTAATCTTAAATTCTAAAATTAATTTATCGCAAGCACTAACAAACAAGATAGCTGCACATGACAAAAAATGGATCGGAATTGCCCCATTTGCTGCATTTTCAGGGAAAATGTATCCGCTAGATTTAATGGAAAAAGTAGTTGCTGAATTAAACAATACCGAAAAGTATAAAATAATTCTCTTTGGTGGAGGCGCAAAAGAAGAAGCCATACTCCATCTATGGGAAACTACCTATAACCAAGTAGTAAATATGGCTAATAAAGTTTCCTTCAAGGAAGAATTGGCGCTTATTTCCAATTTAGCCGTAATGGTTGCAATGGATAGTGGAAATGCCCACCTAGCTGCTAATTATGCCATTCCAACGATAACACTTTGGGGCGTTACACATCCTTATGCTGGATTTTATCCTTTTGGCCAAGCCACAGAAAATGCATTACTTTCTGACCGTAAAAAATATCCACAAATACCAACATCGGTATACGGAAATAAGTATCCAGAGGGTTATGAAAATGTAATGGCAACAATTTCGCCAGAATCGATTGTGTTAAAAATTGAAAAGCTACTAAACTAAGCCGTCTGTTTTTGTGCTATGGCTCTAAAATAGAATTTTAGTTGCTGCATATACCTATATCTTAGCGCTGTTGCACTACCTTCTACCATCAGCATTCGTATTCCTAAGAAAGAAGAAATAATATAGCTCGCTACACCTTCACAATCTACATGACGATCTACATAGCCATTAAACTTTCCTTTTTGTAATGCAGAAACAAGATTTACTTCCCAAATTTTTAAAGTATCATTTAAGTACTTCATTATTTCAGGATTCTTGCCATTAAATTCATTCATGAAATTACTCAATACAAACCCATAATCGTTTTCATTATGCTCTGCAGTCTGTAAAGCTTCTTCCATACAATTGGTAATAAGGTCTAGCGGATTATCATGACCTTCTATAGGCTCAATAAGCATGCTATATACTTTACGTACTACTAAGTTTTGCAATATGCTAATGAAGAAATCTTCCTTAGATTTAAAATGATAGTAAAATGCACCTTTTGAAAGATCTAATTGTTTTAAAATATCGTCTATGCTTGTATTATAAAATCCTTGTTTGTAAAACAATTCTAATCCGGTTACTTGCATTTTATGCATGGTAGCCATGCGTTTTAGGTTCTTTTCCATAAGATTGGGTTTTTTGGGGTAAACAGACTCTAAAGTCTTTTACAAAATTAAACCTAAGCATCCATTACACCCTAAAATTGGGTTAAAACCAATTAAAACTCGTTAAATTGCGGAATTAACCCAGAAAATTGATTTCTCAAAAAAATCACAAACCCGTTAGTCGGTAATATTTCGTTAATTATCGATAGCTTTTGGCCAGCGATCGGCACTTAATTACCCATTTCACCCAAAATTGTAATTGTTTTTTAGTTCAAGTATTTCTAATTTGTTACTGTCCCTTGGCAACTACTACCTGCTCCAGCGGTACAACCATAACAGTGTTGTGAAATAATAATATTTCTATCGTTCAACAAATCTTCATTATAGTCTTTTATGTGTTTTACTTTACTTGCTACTTTAAGATCTAACATTTGGTTAAAATCACAATCATATAACCAACCATCCCAACTAATAGAAATGGTATTGGTACACATTACATTTTGCACTGCAGCAGGATTATATGCATCTACTAAAGCATACATATAATCTTCATAATTTTCCGATGCTATCAAATAATCTAGAAAACGAGCAATGGGTAAATTCGTAATCGCAAAAAGATTGTGGAATTGAATATTAAAATCTTCCATCAATGCTTTTTTAAAATCTTTTTCCATCGCGGCTTGGTTGCCTGGTAAATATGCTCCTGAAGGATTATAAACCAAGTCTAATCGCAAACCACTGTCTGGCATACCATAACCAACCGCATTTAATTCTTGCAATGCTTTGATCGATTTATCAAAAACACCCTCACCACGCTGCTTGTCTGTTTTACCACGTGTATAATGTGGCATAGATGAAATTACATGGACATTGTGTTTCTTAAAAAATTCTGGTAAGTCATAATATTTCTTGTTCGCACGGATTATGGTTAAATTAGATCTTACAATAAAATCTTTAATCCCTGCCTTCGCTGCTTCTTCAACAAACCATCTAAAGTCTGGATTCATTTCAGGTGCACCGCCTGTTAAATCTAACGTATGAGCTCCTGTATTTCTGATTACTTCTAAACATTGCGACATGGTTTCCCTTGTCATTATTTCCTTACGATCAGGACCTGCATCTACATGGCAATGTTCACAAACTTGATTGCACATATAACCAACATTAATTTGCAAAATCTCCAATTTTTTAGGTCGAAGTGGAAAATGCCCAATTTGCGCAATTTTATCTTTAAAATAGGGTAATTCACCTTCGGCAAAAATACCTCCGTTTAAAATTTCTAATTGCCTGTTAGTAATTGCAAGTTCGTCATGCCTTGCTTTTAATGATTTTGTAGCCATTTGTTTTTTGTCTTCTATTTACAGTAATCCTTACTTAAAACTCTAAAGGTCTTAAATCTATTATTGAACCAGCAACTATCAACTCAATTACATGGATAGTTTGTCGTATTTCTTCATCATTTGAACACCATGCACTAAGGTTGCACCACTTTCAATTGCGGCACCTACGTGAACAGCCTCCATCATTTCTTCTTTAGTTATCCCTTTTTGCAAACCATCTTTGGTATAGGAATCTATACAATACGGACATTTCACCACATGCGAAACGGCTAGTGCTATTAACGATTTTTCACGAGCACTTAAAGCGCCTTCTTCGAATACTTTGCCGTAATAATCGAAAAATTTAGTGCCTAACTCTTCACTCCATTCGGTGATTTTTCCAAACTTTCTAAGATCCGCTGGATCGTAATATGAATCTGCCATTTTCTTTGTTTTTATAGTTTTAGATTGATTGTATTTTGTTTCGTTCTCAAAATTATAAGGTATTCCTTTTAATCGTTTTTCCGTTTCAGGGAGAATCTCCATATTATCCCACAGCCCTGAAAGCAATGTTTCTGCATATTCCATAGGCAAATGATTCTCTTTCATTTTTACATAAGCTGTGGTATAATCGTACTCTAAATACCTATGAGTATATTTTAATTCACCTCCTACATCCTCTAAAATCATATACCATACTCTTGTGGTTCCGTCATTTGCCGGCATACCAATAACACCAGGATTAATCCAATGCTGTGCTCCCATTTGATGAATAAAAGGTAAGCCACAATGCCCCGCTAATATTACCTCAGCATGTAAAGACTTAAATACTTTTTGTTTGACTTCCTCAGGTGT
This sequence comes from Cellulophaga tyrosinoxydans, assembly GCF_900176415.1. GTDB lineage: Bacteria > Bacteroidota > Bacteroidia > Flavobacteriales > Flavobacteriaceae > Cellulophaga > Cellulophaga tyrosinoxydans. Next base: position 818,797 of record NZ_FWXO01000001.1, read on the forward strand.
TGATTCAAAAACAAATTCGGATACATTATCGTACGAGCCATGAACTACAGCTACTTTTTTACCTACGTAATTAAAAGTGATATGGTTTGGTAAAGTGCCCATCCATGAAATAGAATCGGGTGATAACTTAGATTTAGCATAAGGATACCACATTTTAGAAAATCCATCACAACGACTCCCTGCTGTAAAATCGCATCCACAATCTTCCGCATCTTCAAATAATTGTTGTTCCACGTTGCCAGAAATACTTCTTGCTCCCCAATTTTTAAATAATGCTACCGTTTCTTCTGGTTGTGCACAATAGCCCACAATATCGCCTGTACAAATACAATTTTCAGGGGCGATATTTTCTTTACTAGCAATTTCTATAAGCGCTTCAAGTGCTTGTAGGTTGCTATAGACACCTCCAAATACTAAAACCTTACCCGCAACTAAACCTATGTGTTCTATTTTCTTATCCATATGGGTATAAAATAAAGGGTTATGCAACTTATAATTCCCCAAAAATTAATCCAAAGCAAATCGGCATATTTACCGGTTGTAAAGATCAATTGATTTGGAAAAAGATTAAAGATCAATAAAAAACCAAAAACAATTCCGCAAAAAACACTTAAGTGAAAACTTAGTTTTGGTGCTTTGGATTTCCAGAATATAAAAACAGGAGTTAATCCTATTACCATTGTGCCGCTAATTGTAGTGGCTGATAAAATCTCAGCATCTAGAAAAACAGGAATCGTACCTAATACGGCTATGAGTACCATAGACCATCGACCAACTTTTAAAGAATTACCCAATTTAAGATCAATAGATACCAATTTTGAAAATGAAGAAAAGGTAGAATCTAAAGTGGATGCTGCAGAAGTAATCATAATAAAATTAATGACTAATAAAAGCACCACACCAAATGCCTTACCAACCTCAACTGCCGCTTGCCCAGACATGCCACTGGATTTAGCATAAACACCAATTATACTAAAAAGTATAATACAAATTCCACCGACTACAGTAGCCAACAAAAAGCTCTTTAAAGTGATTTTAGGACTACTGATAAAACCTCTATCCGTTAAAACTGGATCATGGAAAGGATAACTTAAAGATTGTAATACTGCGGCAAATAATAGATTTAATCCCATTTCAAAAGACCAGATTCCAGAAAGGGTAGCCTCGTGGATTGTAAAATTAGTTTTTGGTCCAAAAATGACACCAAGTATAACAATCAAAAGCACCGAAAACAATCCCATTTGTAAAACATCAGTAAAAATAGAACTGCTTAATCCGCCTTTTAAAACATAAGCCAAAGTAAGAACAGTAAAAACAAGTATAGACCAATAATAAACACTTGTTCCCATATCGCCAAAATAGCTTCCTATGACCATGGTGTTACTCCATACTTCATTGAACAAACGTATGGCTATTAATATGGAAAAAACCGCAACGGCTCCTTTTCCAAACTTTGAAATTAGAAAATGGTGGATACTTCTATACCTACCTTGAGTTCGCATTTTGTAAATGACTATTCCGGCTACAGTAAAGGATAAATAATATGCTGCATAAGCCACGCCCCCTACAATCCCATAATCTAACCCTAAATTAGCAGCATTGGTAATGCTTTTGGCAAAGATCCATGATATAACTAGGCTCCCCATTAACATAAAAGTATTGGGTGCTTTTTTCTTATGTTCCGCCTTAAAAAACTGATTGGTATTTTTTGCCAATGGAGACAACAAAAACAATAGCAAACTAGATGCTATTATAAGTCCCCACTGCCAATATTGTATATCAATCATTGGTTTCTAGTTTACGTCCCACCATACTTTTACGTTTATACTGTTGTCATTTGTTGCGCGTGCCGCATTGGTATAGTTTACATTGTTCAAAGCCTCCTCTTCCGCTGGATAAGGCATGCGAACTGGAATTATATTATTGTTTAAGCTTGCCGAAATGGCTTTAAGTTGCGGGAAACCTGTTCTTCGGTATTCAATCCAACCTTCATAACCATTTATCATATTGGCAATCCATTTTTGGGTTATTATTTGCACTAAGGCATTTGTCCCTGAACTATCATAAGCACCAGAAGTAACTAAATAATCTGCTGGCAAATCCGTACCCCAATAATCAAATGATTGCGTTACTCCCAATTCGTAAAGCGATTTGGAATCAGTAGTGATTAAGCCTTTAAGTGCAGCTTCGGCTAATAAAAACTGTGTTTCCATACTGGTCATAAAATTGGCATCTAAACGAGCGGTATTTTCTCTGAAAATAGTTCCTGTAAGTGAATAATCTGCGGGTGATATAGAGGTTTGAGAAGCATCTATTCCGTTTATAAGTCCGTTAAACTCACCATCAGCACTATTTGCAAAAGGTCTGAATAAAGTAGCTATACGCGGATCGTTTAAATTGGTCATAATTTCAAACATGGTTTCTGAAAGCACGTAATTATTAAAATCTCCTACACGCAAACGAGCCAATCTAAAATTATTAGGTTCACCATCTGTGAAATTAAATATCGCATTTTGACTATTTTCTTGGATATAAATTCCAGAATCAAAAATGGATTGTAAATCGCTAGCGACATCAATCTTATCTGAAATACGCATAAGGGCTTTAATTTTTAAAGAATTTGCAAATCGCACCCAAGCTTGTAAATCTCCATTAAATAAAATATCGCCTTCTAAAGCTATACTCCCATCATAATTTTGGATAGCCAATATTCCCTTATCCAAATTATCTAAAATTCCCCCTTCATCGAGATAAATAGATTCTTGAGAATCATATTTAGGCGTAACAGAACCTTTTGCGCCTTTAAATGCTTCTGAATAAGGGACATCTCCGAACAAATCTGTCAAACCAGCAGTCATATACGCTTTTAAAATGAGCGCAGGACCTTCGTAGACTGTATAGGTTTCATTTTCTTTGACTAGTTCCAGAATGATTTCATTATCCCGAAGGTTTTTATAGAAAATAGGCCAAGGGTTGCCTCCCAACTGAGGAGATTTTAAATTATGTCTATCAAACAAATTAAAATCTAATGCGGTGGAATACTGCCCTAAAAGATTTCCTGCCGTAAAACCTTCATAAGACATTTGCTCGCCATAATCATAAATTACCTGACGCAATAATAGGCTAGGTTGCACTGTTACTGGCGAATTAGGATTTGTATTTATTTCTTCAAAATCTTTGGTACAAGATAATACTGTCCATAAGCTAAGTATGGATACTACAATAGACTTTATAGTTGTTTTATGTATTGTGTTCATTTTTTCTAATTAAAAATTGAATCCTGCTTTAAATCCAATGCTTCGTGATGTCGCATAAGACATGTCTTCTACTCCTCCCACAAAACCATTTCCTTGTACGGCTAGTTGTTCTGGATCAAAATGCGGATTCTCTGTTATTGCAAAAATGTTTCTTCCGATTACAGATAAACTTAAAGTAGCACCTTGATTAAAGAACTTTAAATTGTTGAATGTGTATCCAATAGCAAATTGTCTTAGTTTTAAAAACGATGCATCGTAAGTGTTGTTCTCTTCATGGTTACGATCATAGAATTGACGGTAATAGCTTTCAGCAGTAACCGCCACAGTATTCTGCTCGTAAACTGGATTATCGGATGTACCAACATTAATCACACCAATTGGTATAATTCCTTCGGTAGGTCTATAAGCTGTTTCTGCTAACTGCCCACCAACATTACCAAGCGCCTTAGTTCTAGAAACTATAATACCGCCTTGCTGCCAATCTAATAAAAAGCTTAAATCCCAATTTTTATAATTGAATTGGTTGTTAAAACCAAGTGTAAAATCTGGATTGTAATTTCCTAACTTTTGCAAATTGTTGTCGGCGATATATCTACCTTGATCAGTTAAAATAAAATCTCCATTTTCATTTTTTAAATAACCCGTTCCATACAAATCTCCAATACGACCTCCTTTTTCAACTTGTAAATATACCGTTTGGTTTTGGCTGTCATAAATTCTAGAATAGGCTAAAGTTAATCGACCATCTTCTTGCGGTAAATCTTCAACAGTTGCTCTATTTGTGCTAAAATTAAAAGTGCTGTTCCATTTAAAATTTGATGAAATAATTGGTGAAATACCGGCAATAATTTCAAGGCCTTTGGAACGTACTTTTCCGCCGTTAACAACTTGTTGCGTATACCCCGAAGAAATTCCAATAGGAAGCGAAATAATTTGATCTTTGGTCAAGGCATTGTAATACGAAATATCAAAAGTAAGTTGATCTCCGAAAAAACGTAAGTCAGCCCCTATTTCGAAAGATGACGTGCTTTCTGGCTTTAAATTTGGATTTGCTATGGAATTTTGATTGCTAAATGTTGGTTGCCCGTTAAAAGGTGTTTGAGCAATAAATGCACCTGTTGTTTGGTACGGGTTAGTATCATTGCCCACTTGTGCCCAACTAGCTCTTAATTTTGCGAATGATATTGCTGTTGGCAAATCTAAGACTCTAGATACGATAAAACTGCTTGACACCGATGGATAGAAAAACGAAGTGTTATCTACTGAAAAAGGAGTAGCCAATGCGCTCGACCAATCATTTCTTCCTGTAATGTCTACATAGAGAAAATCTTTATATCCGAATTTGGCAACACCGTAAAAGCTATTAATCCGTTTGTTGGATTCAAACTCAAAAACTTCAACGGGAGAGGCTGCGTTTGATAATCTAAAAATACCTGGTTGAGCAAGACTTGTAGTTTGTGATTGCCCCGTAAATGCTTTTTGGTCTAGTCTATTTCCTCCTATTGAAAAATCGACCTTAAAGTCATTAAATACATTTTTATAGTTCAATAAAAAATCGGTATTTACTTCTCTAAAAAACACATCATGTTCCGCGTAACCTCCATTTCTAAAACGATTAGAACTAAAATTTCTTCGCATTTGCCGTACTTCACTCGAATAATCCATTCCAGATCTCACGGTGGCAGTTATCTGATCTGTAATTTCATAACTAGCGGAAATATTACCAAAAACACGATCACGATTAAAGGAATTTCTGTTTTCAAGTAGCGTAAAATAAGGGTTGTCAAAAAAAGTATAATTAAACGAATACTGCTGAACACCTTCAAGACCAGGCTGCCAATAGTTTTTTAAACTATTAATATTAAGAGAACGAGGTCCCCAAGCCACTAAAGCATAGTTTACATTTTCGGAACCATAGCCATTGCTTGGCCGGTTATCGCTTTTAGAATTTACATAACTAACTGAAGAATTAATCTTTAATCTATCAATAGGCTGAAACCCTAATCTTGCACTAACCGTTTGCCGGTCTAAATTAACTCCTGGGATAATTGATTCACTACGCAAATCGGTAAAAGAAAGTCGGTAATTACCTTTATCAAATGACGAAGAAATAGCGATGTTGTTTATAAGTGTAGTACCTGTTTCGTAAAAATCTTTTAAATTATCCGGATGCGAAACAAAAGGCGTTGGAGTTATAGGCAAACCACTATATAAAGCCGTATCTCCGCCACGAACTACAGTGCCATTTGCTAAAGTAACAGGACTATCAAACTGAGGAATCAGGGTTCCTTGATCCAGGCGAGGTCCCCAACTATAAGAAATTAAATCGTTCGTACCGCCACCTAGTCCGTCTACATAAGCAAACTGTCCAGAATTTCCCTGACCATATTCATTTTGAAATTCGGGCAATTTAAAAGCGGAATCCACAAAAAAGCTGGTGTTGTAACTTATACCTAAGCCTTTGGTTTTAGAGCCATTTTTTGTTTCAATGACGATAACACCATTTGAAGCGCGAGAACCATACAAGGCAGCAGCACTTGGCCCTTTTAAAACCGAAACCTCAGCAATATCATCAGGGTTCACCTCCATAGCTCCATTTCCATAATCTATTTCCTGAAATCCTGCAGCAGCTTCATTGCTAAAATTAAAAACAGAATTATTATTTATAGGAACTCCATCAACAACAAAAAGTGGATTGTTATTAGAAAATGATGCTTCGCCTCTAATGGTTATTTTCGAAGTAGAACCTACACCAGTTGCCCCTTGTGTAATGGTAACTCCTGCGAGTTTACCTGAAAGGTTATCTAAAAAATTTACAGATTTTACTTCTGTAACTCCCTTAGTGTCCAAACTTTGCACTACATAACCTAATTCTTGTGTGGAGCGTTTTACACCTAAAGCAGTGAGTACAACTTCATTTAACACTTCTGAATCATCTTGAAGAACGACATTAACTATGCGTTTATTCTTAATGTTGATACTTTGTGATTTATAGCCGAGATAGGAAAAAACCAATATTTCTGATGCTTCATTGAGTGCAATGGAATAATTACCCTCTTCGTCTGTGGTGGCACCAATATTGGTTCCTTTGACAAGAACATTTACAAAAGCCAATGGTTCATTATCGCTATTTACGACGTTTCCGGTAATGGTATTTTGTGCTATGGACATTGCAGAGAAGCAAAGCATGAACACTACTAATATATATTTCATGTATAGGTTTACTAGTTATAACATCAATGTTGAGCATGATTTAGTTTTAAGTAAAAGCTAAACTGCTGTTTCTATTTCTAAGATTGAAGTACTACTGGTGAACCTTTATTGAAGTAATTTGAATGAAGAATATTATAAACAATCAAGTAAATAATAGTAGTATAAACTTGAACAGTTTGAAGAATTTGTAATACTATTTTTACCAATTCTTTTGGTAACACAAAGCTATAGTTGAATGCTTTTTTTAAATCATATTGAGTATCAAGATCTACCAGCATAGAAAGGAAAACCACTTGTTGTTGCTGGTTTGATGTTACCGCGTGAACAACCGATTTTCTAATGTGTTTAGTTTGCCATGGTAGGTTTTTAAATATCTCAAACTTAAAATGGGATTTATTTATGCCCATCAAATAAAAACCACCATCCATTGAAGGGCCTAGAACTAGTTTATTTTTATTTAATTCTTTCTCCGCTTTTAAGAGTGATGCGGTAGTAAGTTTGGGTGTATCATTACCAATAGCAATAACATTGTCGAAGCCTTGTGACAAAACCTTGTGAATAGCATTGGAAAATCGTTCACCAAAAGAATTACCTAGTTGTTCTTTTTCTGTAAAATGAAAATAAGGAAGTTTGGTTTTCTTAACCGTTTGTATTGTAATGCCAGTAAGTGTATCAAATAATTTTTGACCATTAACAATAGCCTTATGCTTTAACTCTTCTTTAGAAGAATTAGCAAAGATTATTATCGCTGTTTTACCTTGATTACTCGTATTCATAATGCAATTCTATGCTAAATTTACGATAAAAACATAGTAAGGGTTTGGTCGAAACATGATTTTTTACTTACAACATTTTCGATAATTAACATTTTAGGCTTTTCTTAGAAAACAAACTAACTGGTATAAATAGATTTTTTAATCTTTCTAAAATCATTTTAAAACAACCATAAAATGCAGCTAATATCTGTTATTCTACCACATTTACAATTAGAATTGCAACTGTTGCTTTGAAACAAACCCAGTAGTTTGTTTTTTGTGTGCCTAACAACGTATTAAATCTTTGAATTTATCAAATAAGCAATTAATTTTACACTACTTTCAATCCCGAAATGAAAAATAAACTAGATAATTACAAATCTATCGGCCTTGTACTTTCTGGCGGAGGGGTACGCGGTATGGCGCATGTAGGCCTGCTAAAGGCAATGGAAGAATTTGGTGTTGAAGCCAAAAGTGTAACTGGAAGTAGCGTTGGAGCACTAGTAGGCGCACTTTATGCCAATGGGAATTCCATTGATGACATGCTTAATTTTTTCAAAACCACCCCATTATTCAATTATCAATTTTTAACCATAGCAAAGGCTGGTTTTATTGATACCGATAAATATGTAAATCTTTTTAAAACCTATTTTCCTCAAGATAATTTTGAATCGCTTCAAAAAGAACTCCATGTAGTCGCAACAAATATTCAAGACGGCAATGAAGTATTTTTTAATTCAGGTGAATTAATTCGGCCTTTATTAGCTTCAGCTGCTCTACCACCTGTTTTTAGTCCCGTAGAATTACAAGGGCAACTTTATGCGGATGGTGGAATTATGAATAATTTTCCTCTAGAACCTTTAGAAAAAAAGTGCGATTATATTATTGGAAGCAATGTTTCCATTATCAGCAAATTGGAGAAAAAAGACTTGAAAAACTCTTTTCAACTTACTGGTAGAGTAACTGGATTGATGATTTATGCCTCATCAAAGAAAAAAATTGAAGCTTGTGATTTGCTATTAGAATCACCTAGCTTAGAAAATATAGGAATGCTGGATAGAAAAGGAATTGAAAAAGCATTTACCATTGGGTACGACAATGCCTGCAGAACATTTGAAAAACTAAACTAATTTTGATGATAAAATACAAAAGGAGAATAGTTGACTATTCTCCTTTTGTATTTTTATTTTTTCCTTATTGTATTCTAAACATTGTCATAATCTATTTTCAATGTTGGTGTTAAAGGATGTGCTTGGCAAGTAAGAATTAAACCTTCGGCTATTTCGGCATCGGTTAAAATCTGATTTTTTACCATTTCAGCTTTTCCTTCTGTAACTTTTGCAATGCAACTGCTACAAACACCTCCCTGACAAGAATAAGGTGCATCAATATTTTCTTTTAAAACAGCATCTAAAACCAACATTTTCTTATCCATTGAAAATGAAAATGTTTCATCGTCTACTACAACTTCAATTTGAGTTTTACCATCTAAATTCTCGGCCATGGTATCTACAGTATTCGATGAAGTAAAAAGCTCAAAGTGGATTTTACTTTTTTCAATTCCTGATTCTTGTAAGGTATCTGAAACTAAATCGATCATCTCCTCTGGGCCACATAAATAAAAGGCATCAAAAGAAACATTTTGAAACTTATTTTTTACAATATAATTTACCGTGGACGTATCTATTCTACCAAAAAGAGCGCCTTCATGATTAACTCTACTTAAAACATGTTGCACAAAAAACCTATTGGTATATTGCTTTTCAAGTGCTGCAATTTCTTTAGAAAACATTACTTCCTCGGTGTTTTGATTACCATAAACCAAAACAAAAGTGCTATTTAAATGGCTTTTTAGTACCGTTTCTGCAATACTCATAATTGGAGTAATTCCGCTACCTGCAACAAAAGCAGCTACATGTTTTGCGCTATTGGTTGGTTCAAAAACAAAGCGACCTTCTGGCGGCATAACTTCAAGAACATCGCCTACCTTAATTTTTTCATTGGCATAGACTGAAAAGATACCATCTGTTACTTTTTTTACCCCCACCGTAATTTTATTCGTAGCGGGCACTGATGAAATAGAGTAAGCTCTACGCAATTCAACACCATTAATTTCTTTACTAATGGTAATATACTGCCCTGCACTAAAACTAAAGACATCTTTTAAATTATCTGGAATAGCAAATGAAATAGCAACTGCGCTTGGCGTTAATTGCTGTACTGCTGAAACTTTTAGAGAATGAAAATCGCTCATGTAATTTATTTTCAACAAAATTACATAAAGCACAAACCATATAAAACTTAAAAGTTACAAAAATATTATACCTAAGATTCTTATACATAAGAAAATTATGTATATTTGAAACCAAGGTAAACGAACATGGGAAATTCAAAATTATACAAGGGCAGTCTTAACACCATAATTCTGAAGCTCTTAGAAGAGCAAGGAAAAATGTATGGTTATGAAATAACACAAAAAGTAAAAGAACTCACCAAAGGTGAGCTAAATATTACAGAAGGTGCCCTCTACCCTGCGTTACACAAATTAGAAGCTGAAGGATTGCTTGATGTTGAAGTAGCCAAAGTAGATAACCGACTTCGTAAGTATTATAAACTTACGGAACAAGGTGAAAAAGAAACCGTAAACCGACTTGCAGAGCTAGAAGAATTTATCCGCAGCATGCAAAACTTGGTGAACCCTGATTGGAGTATTAACTAAATTGTTTTGTGATGAAATTAGTAAAACAAGACATGCAAAATATTGATGCCTGGTTAAAAAAACGTGGCATTAAATATATGGATATCCGTTACGAGTTAATGGATCACTTAATTAGTGAGTATGAAAGCATGGAAAACTACCCTGATTTGGAAAGTTTTTTAAAAGAACGATTAGCGTGGTGTAAAAAGATAGCGAAGGACAAAGAAAAATCAACACACTGGAGTTATCAGAAAGAGATTTGGAAGCAATTGCTTGGTATTTTCAAAAACAAAAAAGCATTGTTTATAATACTCATTATGGCCATATGCTATTATACAATATTCCCATATTTGACAACGAAACAATTTAAGTGGGCGGTTATTACTCCAGTTTTTATTCTAGTTGCCTATCAAATGTACCTACTAACATTTAAGTGTTTTAATACAAAAACGCAAAAAGAATCTGTATCCATCTCTCGCTTGGTTACCATTATTTCCACTCCATCTTTATTTTTGAACTTTTTATTTATGTTTCCAGATAAATGGATTAATAATTTAAATTTTTATATCCCATTTATAGTTTTTGCTGGATTGTTTAATCTTTCATCAATATTAGCATTCCATAGGAAAAGGAAACAGGTTGTAAAAGAATATGCATTTTTAAAAGTGTATTTGGCATGAAGTTAACCCGAGACCAAATACATTTTATAGACACTTATCTTAAAAATTCAGAAATAGAATTTATTGATGTGCGTATGGAAATGGTAGACCATGTCGCTTCAGAAGTTGAGGCTAAAATGACTTCTGAAAATCTTGATTTTTATAATGCTTTTAAAAACTACATGATAATCAATAAAAAGGTGCATCTAAAAGACAATAAAAAATTTACAAAAACTACCGATTTAAAAGTATTAAAAGCACTAGGTAAGTTTTTATTAAAACCAAGTTCATTTGTGCTGTTAATAAGCTTTTTTGCGCTATTTAAACTAATTTCTAACTATTTTGATGTTACAATTATATTAAAAGTTGCCCCTATAACAATACTTCTTTCTTTGGGTGTTTTTTACTTTATTAGTGTTCGTGCTCGTAAAAAAGAACGATACTCCGGTTTAGAACGTATTGGATTAATTTTGATGTGTATCACTCAATTGGTTCAAGTTTTGTTTAATCCAAGTCTTCAAAAAAACCCATTGGGAAGTAATCTAAACCTAAATATAATTTTGGTTTCAATCTTTTTAGTCTTGGCGATATGCTTTGTCCAACTTGTTTTAAAATACAGAAAAGAATATGCTACACTTTATAAAAAAGCTTTAGTATGAACAAACTAACCGAAGACCAAATCCAAGAACTGTACAAATTCACAAGAGCACATTTTGTATATCATTTTGATTTACAAACTGAATTGGTGGACCATTTAGCTAATGGCATAGAAAGTTTACAAGCTAAAAATCCCCATTTATCATTTCAAGAAGCATTAGATAAGGAATTTAAAAAATTTGGCATTTTTGGTTTTCAAGATGTAATTGCCGACCGCTCCAAAGCACTTTCTAAAAAGTATTGGAAAATAATTCTACGCTTTTATAAAGAATTTTTCTCGCTCCCTAAAATTCTACTAACGCTACTATTATGTGTTCTTCTTTTTATAGTCCTTAAAGAAACTGCATTAGGATATCAGCAATACGCCATTACTGGGGTTTTTCTACTATTTTTAATTCCGGCAACTATTAAATTGGTTCGATACCATCGCATCCTAAAAAAGAAAGACCGAAAATGGATGTTAGAAGAAATGTTATTAGCCAACATAGGGATGATAAATTTTATTCAAATTCCAATTCAATTAATGAACATTAGGTTTGAAATAGAAAACAACTATATCATTCTATTACTATCAATTGCTTCAATAACATTACTCCTATTATTCTATGTTATGGTTTTTGTGATTCCTCCAAAGGCAGAAGAATTACTCGAAGAAACTTATCCTGAATATAAAATGATGTCGACTCTGTAACAAATTCATTAGTTTTAACACCTATTCATCAAATACTCCATTATGAAAAAATTATTTTTTAGTCTCCTGTTATGTGTTTCTTTTACGATAACTGCGCAAGAAACTTCAGCATCACAAGAAAAAGCAGTTGCTTTGATAAAAGCATCAGGAGGCGATAAAGCTTTTGAAGATGCCATTTCGCAAATAGGTGCTAGTGTTAGTTCCGAAAACAAAGAAGCGTATAATACTGAAGCGAAAGCAACTTTAGACGAAATTTATACTAAACTCGGTACATTGTATACTGAAGAATTTACAGATGCAGAACTTGATGAATTGATAAAATTCTACGATACTGAACTTGGTAAAAAACTAAGCGAAAAACAATATTTAATTTCTCAAAAAGCGATGATGATTGGTCAAACTTGGGGAATGCAAGTAGGAGCAATTGCTCAGAAATACGCTCAATAAATAACTCTTTGCCGAGAATAAAAATACCCAATAGCATGTTTAAACATTTTATAAACTTACAATGGAAATCGTTCTTTAGAGCGGCGTCATTAAAAAGTAATATTGCCATTAAAATATTAATGATTTTCGCTGCCCTTTACATGGCAGTGGTTTTTATCGGCATGGGCGTTGGGGTCTATTTTCTTATTGAAGATCAGAACATGGGTGATCCTTTTGATGTAGTTAATAAGTTCATGATATACTACATTGCCGTGGATTTAGTATTTAGGTATATGCTACAAAAAATGCCGGTTACTAATATAAAACCGTTGCTTTACCTTCCTTTTAAAAAAGCGGAGATAGTTAATTTTTCACTTGGCAAAACCATATTGTCCTATTTTAATTGGTCTCATGCCTTCTTTTTTATTCCTTTTTCTATAGTGCTTTTAATGAAAGATTATAATCCCATAGGCGTAATTGGATGGCATTTAGCTATAATCGCACTTATTTATTGTAATAATTTTATAAATGTATTGGCAAATAATAAAGATTCTTTATTCTATGCCGCTATAGCTATTCTTGCTCTTTTAGGCGCTAGTCAGTATTTTGATTTATTCGATATCACAGCCTTCACTGGGCCATTTTTTAATGCTATGTACAACTTACCTTGGCTGGCGATACTTTTAATCGCTGTTGCCGTGGCATTATATGTTGTTGCATTTCAACATTTTAAAAAGAATTTATACCTAGATGCTGGCTTGGCCACCAAACAAACCATTGCAAAAACCGAAGACTTAAGTTGGCTTAACAGATTTGGAAACCTCGGAACCTTTCTTAAAAATGATATTAAACTAATAAAGCGCAACAAACGGTCTAAAATGGCGGTAATTACAAGTTTTGTTTTCATTTTCTATGGTTTTTTATTTTTTACAGGTGCCATAGAGGTTTATGACGGACCTATTTGGCGAATTTTTGCAGGCATCTTCATTTCTGGCGGGTTCTTGTTTAGTTTTGGGCAATTTGTACCAAGTTGGGATAGCTCGTACTATCCACTAATGATGAGTCAGAATATTAAGTACAAAGAATACCTAGACTCTAAATGGTATTTAATTGTTATAGCTACCATATTAAGTACCATCATTGCATCATTCTACTTGTTTTTTGGTTTAGATGCCTATTTGGCAATTTTGGTAGGCGCAATGTATAATATTGGGGTAAACTCTTATATGGTTTTGCTGGGTGGCGCGTACACACGAACACCTATAGATTTAACTTCTGCAAAGAAAGCTTTTGGAGACAAACAATCGTTTAACCTAAAAACCATTATGCTAACCCTGCCTAAATTAATATTGCCATTATTAATTTATGCTTTAGGACATTATTTAATAAACCCAACCGCTGGCTATATTTTTGTGGCACTCGCAGGAGTCATAGGATTTGCATTCAAAGGGTTAGTGTTCAAAAAAATTGAACAGATTTATAAAAAGGAAAAATACAAAACCTTATTAGCTTACAAACAAACCAATTAAAAACAACAACGCTTTAAAATAACACCATGATAGTTGCACAAAATCTAACAAAAAAATATAGCTCCGGAACTGTATTAAATATCGAAAACTTACAAATTCCGAAAGGACAAAGTTTTGGCCTAGTAGGGAATAATGGAGCAGGGAAAACCACTTTTTTTAGCCTCTTGCTAGATTTAATTCAGCCTACCACAGGTCACATTATAAATAATGGCGTACAAGTAAATACAAGCGAAGATTGGAAACCATTTACTTCTGCTTTTATTGATGAAACCTTCTTAATTGGCTATTTAACCGCAGAGGAATATTTTTATTTTATTGGAGAATTACGAGGACAAAACAAAGCCGATGTGAATGCATTACTTTCTACTTTTCAAGATTTTTTTCATGGTGAAATACTAGGTCAGAAAAAATATTTGCGTGATTTATCTAAAGGAAATCAGAAGAAGGCTGGTATTGTAGCTTCGTTTATTGGTAATCCTGAAGTAGTAATTTTAGATGAACCATTTGCAAACTTAGACCCTACTACGCAAATACGTTTAAAAGGTATTATTAAAGATTTAGCCGCAAATAATAATGTAACTGTTTTGGTTTCTAGTCACGATTTAATTCATGTTACCGAAGTTTGTGAACGTATTGTGGTTTTAAATAAAGGTGAAATTGTAAAAGATATTCAGACCTCTGCTGAAACTTTAAAAGAACTAGAAGTGTTCTTTGCGGGTTAATTGCTCCTAACCTTAAATGGAAGACTTTTAAAATACAAATTTATACCTAGAAATGATTATTTTGGGTTATTTAACCAGAATAATCCATCTTTAATTGGCAGCATAACTAGTTTTTCTAGAAAACGAGCAAACCAACTAGATGGTTTGTTTTTTGAAATTGTTTTGTAGAATAGAAAAATCCTAACATCGATTTAAAACGTAAAATCTTCGTTCAAACTTTCCTTTTTGGTCTTTTTTACATTAAACAGTAACTAAAACCGACTACTAAGTTTGTGAAAAGCATTAAAAAAGAACCACTGCTTTTTAGCATCAAAAAAAATAATGCACTTTTTATCGATAAACTACATAATAATCAGCCAGTTTTTCAGTTAAGGTAAGTACATAAACTCTGAAAATTGAAGCTTCGGTTTAAACTTATTATTTCTACACTTTTAGGTGGTGTGCTTTTTAATGCATGTTCCACTAAAAAAGATGCACTTATAAATCGTAATTGGCATGCACTAAATACCAAGTATAATGTGCTGTACAATGGTAATATTGCCTTTGAAGAAGGCCGCGATGAATTAAATGCAACCTATCAAGATAATTACTGGGAAATTCTACCTGTAGAGCGGATTACCATTCGTGAAGAAATTATTTTGGACTCTGAAAATAAGAATCCTAAATTTGAAATTGCTGAAGAAAAAGCAACCAAGGCCATACAAAAACATAGTATGGATATTAAAGACGAAGAGCGAAATCCGCAAACGGACGAGGCTTTTTTACTGCTTGGAAAAACGCGTTACTTTGAGCAACGTTTTCTTCCTGCACTTGAAGCTTTCAATTATATTTTAAGAAAATACCCAAAAAGCGATAAGCTCAATGAAGCTTCAATCTGGCGTGAAAAGGTGAATATTCGTTTAGAAAACGATGAATTAGCCCTTAAAAATTTTAAACGTCTTTTTAAATACGAACTTTTAAAAGATCAAGAATATGCAGATGCGCGCGCTATGATGGCCCAAGCCTATATAAACTTGAGTAAAATAGATACTGCTGTTCAGCAATTAAAAATAGCATCGGCATACACCAAAAAAAATCCAGAAAAGGGACGTTATTACTACATTATAGGTCAACTTTATAATGAATTAGGCCATAAAGACAGTGCTAATTATGCGTTCGACAAGGTAATTGAGCTTAATAGAAAATCGCCAAGAGAATATATGATTAATGCACATTTGCAAAAAATTCAGAATATTCCAGTTACCAAAGAAAACAAATTAGAGCTATTTGAATATTTAACCGAATTAGAGGAAGATAGAGAAAATAGACCTTTTTTAGATAAAATCTATCGTCAAATAGCAGAATATCATTTAGCAAACAAATCTGATAGTTTAGCCATTGCTTATTTCAATAAATCATTAAGAAATACTCAAAACAAACCTCAATTAAATGCCTTGAATTATGAAAATCTTGGGGAGTTTAATTTTGATAAAAATGAATATAAAATTGCAGGAGCATATTACGATAGTACCCTAACTAATTTAAACGAAAACACTAAAAAATATCGAGCTATAAAAAAGAAGCTTGATAATTTAGAAGACGTTATTAGCTACGAAGACATTGTGCAAAAAGCGGATAGCGTAATTACACTGTACAATATGCCTATAGACAAGCAATTTGCCTATTTTGGAGCGTATATAAAACAATTAAAAGAAAAAGATTCTTTAGCCAGCAAAAGGGAGTTTGAGCGCCAAACCAAAGGCATTAACGCTTTTGCAGAAACTAAGGCGGGAAAACAAAACAAAGGTAAATTCTATTTCTACAACATCACAAGTTTGGGTTATGGGAAAACCGATTTTAAAACCCGTTGGGGAGATCGTGGTTTAGAGGATAACTGGCGCTGGGCGAATAAAAATAGTTCGGAAGGTATTGAAGAACAATTGGCGGATAATGCAACACAAGAAAATGTGCCTATTACCGAAGAAGAAAAATACTCTGTTGATTTTTATATGAAACAAATACCAACAGATATTGCTATAATAGACAGCTTAAAAACAGAAAGAAACTTAGCCAATTATCAATTAGGATTAATTTATAAAGAGAAATTTAAAGAAAACCTTTTGGCGGCAGGAAAATTAGAAAAAGTACTAAATTCTGATCCCGAAGAACGCCTAATACTTCCTTCTAAATACAACCTTTACAAAATATATGAAGAATCTGGTAGTCCGTTAATGGCACAAATGAAAAATAATATCATTACCAATCATCCAGATTCTAGATATGCAGAAATACTATTAAATCCGCAAGCTGTTTTAGAAGGCGATACAGATAGTCCAGATGCAAAATATGCAGAACTATATAGACAATTTATCAATCAAGAGTATTTAAAAGTAATTACAGGTTCTGAAGAAAATATTAGCAAATTTACGGGCGATCCTATTGTGCCGAAATTGGAATTATTAAAAGCAAATGCCATTGGACGTATACAGGGATATTCGGCTTTTGAAGAAGCATTAAATTATGTTGCATTAAATTATCCTAACAATCCTGAAGGAAAAAAAGCCAAAGAAATTATAGCGGACCAATTACCAAAATTAGCAGCGAAAGAGTTTGTTGATGCCAATGTTTCTAAGAAAGCAGAAAACTGGAAATTAATATTTCCGTTTAAAACATCAGATACTCAGAAGGCTGAAGATTTAAAAATAAAATTAGAAAAAGCAATTAAAGACTTAAAATATAGAAATACCGTTTCTATAGATATTTATGATTTAGAAAATAAATTTGTAGTTGTTCATGGTTTCAAATCAGAAGATTATACATTAGGATTTGCAGAATTGATAAAAAACAACAAAGACTATAGCATCGCGAATGAGAATTTCGTAATTTTATCTTCTAACTATCAAATTCTTCAAGTACATAAGAATTTGACAGCTTATAAAAATCGCATAACAACCCCAAAACCGTAGAACATGTTTTCAGACAACAAAAAACCTAAAGCAATGACAGAACTAGGAGGACAACCAAACAGGATTGAAAAAAACACCAGAATTAAAGGTGATATTATCTCAGAAGCAGATTTTAGAATTGATGGTAAATTAGATGGCAATGTTAAAACTTCAGGTAAAGTAGTCATTGGTAAAGATGGTTATATTCATGGTAAAGTTGAATGTGTAAATGCAGATATTGAAGGTAGTTTTAATGGCGAACTTATCGTCTCAGATTTATTATCTTTAAAATCGTCTGCAGTTATTGAAGGTGTCGTATCTGTTTCTAAACTAGCGGTAGAACCTGGCGCAACTTTTAATGCGTCGTGTACAATGGGCGGTGGCAAAATGCCTGCACAGAACAAACCAGTTAATACGGCAAATGGAACCGCAAAAGCCTCATAAAAAAATAAATAAAGGCTTACAAACAGCAGCAAAACTTTCAGGTATTGGTATTCAAATGGGGTTAACTATCTATTTGGGTAATCTATTAGGTTCTTGGCTTGACAAAAAATATGACACCAATTATTTAGAAATTTCTATAACACTTGTTGCTATATTTGCATCTATGTATTCCATGATACGTCAAGCCAATAACCTTAACAAATAATGTTTTGCTTAAATCTATTCTACAATACTTCATCGTATTTACGCTCTTATTTTTCATAGGTAAATACGTTCATTTGCTAATTATTAATAACGAAATAGCTTTCCCATTAGGTAAAATGTACTTGTACCATTACCTATTTTCTTTAGGTATCTGTATTCTTTTTGCTTATCTAGCATTTGCTGATTTATTAAAAACACAGCTTGGCTTAGTCTATTTAGCAGCGCTATTTTTAAAGCTCATCTTCTTTACAATACTCTTTAAAAATGCGGTTTTTAGTGATATTATAATTCCTCGCATTGAACGCTTTTCAATGTTAATTCCATTGCTTCTATTTCTATTTGTAGAGGTCATATTTATTTCAAAAATTCTAAAGAAAATCTAGTGCAGTAATTATTACATGAAAAATATTTGATTTTTATTTTTAATAACTACCTTTGCGCAAAATTTTAAGGAGTCAATTTTCGAATTATTTATAATGAATATAGCATTAAAATATATTAGTAGAGTAGCTTTATTATTTATCCTTACCTTCTCATTTGAAGGGTTTTCCATGTCTGATCCAGAACATGAAGAGAAAATTGAAGCAAATGAAGGCAAGATTAATACTAAGGAGGGGATTGACAATTATATCAAACATCACCTTAAAGATTCTCATGATTTTCATTTATTTTCTTATACAAATGATGCTGGGGAGACAAAACATATTGGTTTTCCACTACCTGTAATCTTATGGTCAAGTAATGGATTAGTTACTTTTATGTCATCAGAATTTCATCATGATGATAACGGTCAAGTTATCGTAAATCGCGGTGGTTCTAAATTCACAAAATTACATAGTGTAATATACGAGTTAGACGCTAATGCAACTGCAATTAGCTTCGATGAACACCATCACCCAGAAAATGTACATAAACCATTAGACTTCTCAATCACTAAAAGTGTTTTCGGAATGTTATTAGCTGGTTTGTTAATGATTATAGGTTTTAGAGCCTTAGCTAGCGGTTATAAGAAAAGCCCAATCCCTACAGGATTTGCTCGTGTATTGGAACCGTTAGTATTATATGTGCGCGACGAAATAGCAAGACCAAACATAGGAGACAAGCACTACCGTAAATTCATGGGTTTTTTACTAACAGTGTTTTTCTTTATTTGGATTCTAAACTTATTAGGATTAACTCCACTTGGGTTTAACGTGACTGGACAAATTGCAGTTACCGTATGTTTAGCGTTATTTACATTTTTGATTATCCAATTTAATGGAAATAAAGATTATTGGAAGCATATTTTCTGGATGCCAGGAGTTCCTGTATTGATGAAAATAGCGTTAATTCCAGTTGAATTATTGGGTATATTAACAAAACCGTTTTCACTATTTGTTCGTTTATTTGCCAACATCACTGCGGGTCACTCTGTAGTAATGGGTATCGCTGCATTAATGATTTTATTAAAAGCACAATTCGGAACAGCTGGTGCTACCGGAATATCTGTATTACTAACCTTATTTTTAACAGTAATTGAAGTTTTAGTTGCCTTTTTACAAGCATATATTTTCACCATGTTGTCGTCACTATTTATTGGAATGGCAGTAGCTGAACACGATCATGAGCATGCGCATGATGCTCATGGACACGAAGTAAGTGATGCAGAAGATGTAAGAGGCGATTTTATTTAATCAGAGTTTATTTTTTAATTTAATATAAATCAATTTAGTATGTACAATTTAATTGGAGCAGGATTAATCGTAATCGGTGGTGGTATCGGTTTAGGTATGATTGGTGGTAAAGCAATGGAAGGTATTGCTCGTCAACCTGAAGCAGCTGGTAAAATCCAAACTGCGATGATCATTATTGGAGCATTATTAGAAGGTTTAGCATTCGGTGCTTTACTTTTAGGAAAATAATAATTTCCAATCAAAGCAAATTGAAGCACAGTATTAACGGTTGGTTACTACTGTGCTTTAAAAAGTAAACTAATAAATAACACAGAATAACATCGTATGGATATTTTTAACGATTTTCCAATAGGCTTATTTTTCATGCAAGCTTTTATCCTATTAATCTTAATTGCATTAATGGTTAAATTTGCTTGGAAACCAATATTGAATTCTTTAAACGAAAGAGAAACTGGTATTGCTGATGCTTTAGCTGCAGCTGAAAATGCAAAGAAAGAAATGCAGAACATTACTGCGGATAGTGAGCGTTTATTACAAGAAGCACGTGCAGAAAGAGAAGCAATGATAAAAGAAGCGCGTGAAATAAAAGATAATATGCTTGCTGATGCAAAAGAACAAGCTAAAGCAGAAGGCGACAAGATGTTAGCTCAAGCCCAAGAAGCTATTCTTAGCGAGAAAAAAGCTGCCGTTGCTGATATCAAAAATCAAGTAGCTACATTATCTGTAGAAATCGCTGAAAAAGTAATTAAAGAACAATTAGCTAACAAAGACAAGCAATTAAAATTGGTTGAAGACATGTTAGGTGATATCAAATTAAATTAGAACCATGAGCGAATCTAGAGCAGCGGTACGATACGCAAAAGCAACCTTAGACCTAGCCAAAGAAAATAAGGCTTTGGATGCTTTAGAAAAAGATATGCGTTCTATTGCAGAAACAATTACGGAGAGTAAAGAACTTTCTGATTATTTAAACAGTCCCGTAGTAAAAAGTTCTGATAAGAAAAATGTTATCTCTGAAGTTTTTAAGGGATCTAACCAAATTACAGAAGGTTTAATCACAGCTTTGTTAGACAATAAAAGAATAGGTTTGTTGTACGAAGTAGCTCAGAAATACATCATCTTAAACGAAGATTTAAAAGGACAGGGTGTAGCATTTGTTACTACGGCAGTACCTTTAACTGCAGATTTGGAGAAAAAAATCCTTCAAAAAGTGGTTGAACTTACGGGTAAAAAAGTAGTTATTGAAAATAAAGTTGATGCTACTATTCTTGGAGGTTTTGTGCTTCGCGTAGGAGATTTACAGTATGATGCAAGCATCTCAAGTAAATTAGGAAATTTAAAAAGAGAGTTTACAAACAGTTTATAATTAATAAAATAACGTGGTTACAAAATTTACCTTTGTACTACACCTTATATCTTTAATATCATGGCAGGAGTAAAAGCCGCTGAAGTATCAGCAATTTTAAAAAAGCAATTATCAGGATTTGAAGCAACAGCCTCTTTAAATGAAGTAGGTACAGTTCTACAGATTGGTGATGGTATCGCAAGAGTTTACGGATTATCTAACGTACAATATGGTGAGTTAGTTGAATTCGAAGGCGGATTAAAAGGTATCGTTCTTAACTTAGAAGAAGACAACGTGGGTGTTGTATTGTTGAGTCCATCTAGAGATATTAAAGAAGGAACAGTAGTAAAACGGACCCAAACAATTGCATCTATCAAAGTTGGTGAAGGTATTGTTGGTCGTGTTGTAAATACATTAGGGCAGCCAATAGATGGTAAAGGTCCTATCTCTGGTGAATTGTATGAATTACCATTAGAGCGTAAAGCGCCTGGTGTAATTTATCGTCAACCAGTTACTGAGCCATTACAAACTGGTATTAAAGCTATTGATGCTATGATCCCTGTAGGTCTTGGCCAACGTGAGTTGGTTATTGGTGACCGTCAGACTGGTAAAACAACAGTTTGTATTGATGCCATCTTAAATCAAAAAGAATTTTACGATGCTGGTGAGCCAGTTTATTGTATATATGTTGCTATAGGTCAAAAAGCATCTACAGTAGCAAACATTGCACAAACTTTAGAAGATAACGGAGCTTTAGCATATACAACAATAGTTGCTGCTAATGCATCTGACCCAGCTTCTATGCAAGTATACGCTCCTTTCGCAGGTGCTGCAATTGGCGAGTATTTTAGAGATACTGGTAGACCAGCTTTAATTATCTACGATGATTTATCGAAGCAAGCGGTTGCTTATAGAGAGATTTCTCTTTTATTAAGAAGACCACCAGGACGTGAGGCGTATCCAGGTGACGTTTTCTACCTACACTCTCGTTTGTTAGAGCGTTCTGCAAAGGTTATCGCTAATGATAAGATTGCTAAGGACATGAACGATCTTCCTGATGCTTTAAAGCCTATCGTAAAAGGTGGTGGTTCATTAACTGCATTGCCGATTATTGAAACGCAAGCGGGTGACGTTTCTGCTTATATCCCAACCAACGTAATTTCGATTACTGATGGTCAGATATTCTTAGAACAAGATTTATTCAACCAAGGTGTTAGACCAGCTATTAACGTAGGTATTTCAGTATCTCGTGTGGGTGGTAACGCTCAGATTAAATCCATGAAGAAAGTTGCTGGTACTTTAAAACTAGATCAAGCTCAGTTCCGTGAATTAGAAGCATTTGCTAAGTTTGGATCTGATCTAGATGCGGCTACCTTAAACGTAATTGAAAAAGGACGTCGTAACGTTGAAATTTTAAAGCAAGCACAAAACGATCCTTTTACTGTAGAAGACCAAGTAGCAATCATTTATGCAGGTTCTAAGAACTTGTTAAGAGATGTTCCTGTGGAGAAAGTAAAAGAATTTGAAAAAGATTTTATTGAATACCTAAATGTAAAGCATAGAGATTCTTTAGATCTTTTAAAAGCAGGTAAATTAACAGATGAAGTTATTGATGTATTAACTTCAGTTTGCAAAGATCTATCAGCGAAATATAAAAATTAGTACTGAGTATTGAGTCAAGAGTATTGCGTACAAAAAGTTCAGATTTTCTCTAACTATTTTGTAGGCAATACTAAATACTAAAATATATGGCAAACTTAAAAGAAATACGTAACAGAATAGCTTCGGTATCTTCCACAATGCAGATTACTAGTGCCATGAAAATGGTATCTGCTGCAAAATTGAAGAAAGCCCAAGATGCTATTACTGCTATGCGTCCATATTCCGACAAGCTTACTGAGCTTTTACAAAGTTTAAGTGCTAGTCTTGAAGGTGATGCTGGTAGTGTATATGCACAAAACCGTGAGGTAAATAAAGTATTGGTAGTAGCTATAACTTCAAACAGAGGTTTATGTGGCGCTTTCAATACCAACATTATCAAGCAGAGTATGCTTTTAGCAAACCAAACATATGCAGGTAAGCAGGTAGAATTTATGGCGATCGGAAAGAAAGCCAATGATATTCTTAAAAAGAAATATACCGTTATCGAAAATCATAGCTCAGTTTATGAAGATTTGACTTTTGATGCTATTTCTGCTATTGCTGAAGAATTAATGGCATTATTTACGAATGGCACTTATGATAAGATTGAAATTGTGTATAACAAGTTCAAGAATGCAGCAACTCAAATTGTAATGACTGAGCAATTCTTACCAATTGTTCCTATGGAAGGTGAGGCAAATAATAACACTGATTATGTTTACGAGCCTTCTAAATTAGAAATCGTTGAGCAATTGATTCCTAAATCGTTAAAAACACAATTATACAAAGGTATCCGTGATTCTTTTGCTAGTGAACATGGCGCACGTATGACGGCTATGCATAAAGCAACAGATAACGCAACAGAATTAAGAAATCAGTTGAAATTAACCTATAATAAAGCGAGACAAGCAGCTATTACCAACGAAATTTTAGAAATTGTTGGTGGTGCAGAAGCATTAAACAATTAGACGTAGCGATAGCGAAGTCAAATTAAAAATTGCGCAAGCATTAAACAATTAGACGTAGCGATAGCGAAGTCAAATTAGAAAATAGCAGAAGCGTTAAACAATTAGACATAGCGATAGCGAAGTCATATTCTTAGAAAAGAAAAGCTTTTTACAATTTAAAAACCCCGCAAATGCGGGGTTTTTTCATTATTTACTTCAAATTAATGTAACATTTTTTTCTATATGCATCTAAAGGGAAACAACTTAAATTAATTACCATGAAAACTTTTAAAACTATTGCCGCATTAGTATTATTAATTTTGGCATCAACAGGTAATGCCCAAGACAAGGCTTTTAAAGTGTCTGTTATTGGCCAAGGAGAACCTATCTTACTCTTCCCTGGATTCACCTGCACTGAAGCGGTATGGACCGATGTTGTGCAAGAACTTTCTAAAACGAACGAATGTCATGTATTTACATTTGCTGGTTTTGGCGAAGTACCAGCAATAGAAAAACCTTGGCTATCAAAAATAAAGGAAAGTATAGAAGTCTATATTCTTAAAGAAAAACTTCATAAACCCACCTTAATAGGTCACAGCCTAGGAGGGGCACTAGCGCTATGGTTAGCCTCAGAACATGACAATTACAA
Source organism: Cellulophaga tyrosinoxydans (assembly GCF_900176415.1). Taxonomy (GTDB): domain Bacteria; phylum Bacteroidota; class Bacteroidia; order Flavobacteriales; family Flavobacteriaceae; genus Cellulophaga; species Cellulophaga tyrosinoxydans. The sequence continues at coordinate 843,231 of NZ_FWXO01000001.1, forward strand.
CAAAATTATTGTCGTAGATGCGTTACCCTCAACAGGAGCTTTAATGATGCCCAATTTTAAAAGCGAATATATGGTATATGACAACCCTTACAACACTCAGCTTCTTAACATGGACAAAGCTAACTTTGAAAAAATGGCAGATCAAATGGCACAAGGAATGACATTAACGGAATCCAAAAGAGCGCAAATAAAAAATTGGATACTTCAATCTGATAGGGAAACGTATGTTTATGGATATACCGATTTACTTAAATTAGACTTAAGAGATTCTATTTCCAGTATTAAATCTCCATTAACTATTTTAGCTGCAACAGAACCTTATGGAGAAACTACCGTAAAACAGACCTATCAAGAACAGTATAAAAATCTAGAAGGGTATACCATAAAATTTGCACCCAAATCAGCACATTTTATTATGTATGACCAACCTGTATGGTTATTAAACGAAATAAAAACGGCTTTATAAAGAAATATGACCCATTTAGAATCCCTTTTTAAAGACCTCTATCAGACGAATTATACAAAGGTATATAGATTATGTCTTGGTTATATGAAAGGAAATAGTACACAAGCTAATGAGCTATGTCAGGAGGTTTTTATAAAAGCATGGGAAAATTTATCATCGTTTAGACAAGAATCAGCTATTTCAACTTGGGTATATCGAATAACTGTGAATACATGCTTATTATATTTAAGAAAAAAGAAAGATATTCCGGTATTAAAACTGTTAAACAATCTTGAAAGTCATCCTGAAGAAGAACAAAATTCTACAGTAGAAAAAGAGCAAAAATTAGCCAGTCTATACCGCTGTATTGAAAACTTAAATAAGGAAAATAAAAGTATCGTTTTATTAGAATTAGAAGGAATTCCACAAAAAGAAATTGCTGAAATAATGGGCTTAAATCACGAAGCTATCCGTGTTAGAATACACAGAATTAAAAATGAATTAACTAAATGTGTTCAAAAATGAAATCATTTGATGAAATACAATCGCAATGGAACTCTCAGAAGAGTCAAGTTCCAGCTGAAAATGGGCATGAACTAATTATTAGAAAGGTTAACACTATTAAAAAAAAGCAAAAGCTTACTAATGTTATATTAGTCATAACGGTCATAGTACTTATATTCTTTTTCATTTACATTTCAGCTTATAACGATTTGCTAGTAACATTTTCGTTGCTTTTAATGATTATATCTTTAGCAACACGAGTAGCTTTGGAAATGCGGAGTATTAAAATGCTCAATAATCTTAATGTAAGTACTACGGTAGAAAATTTTAAAATAAGAATGATTAACTACTATAAAACAAGGGTTAATACACATTTAATTTGGACCCCTATAATCATTCTGCTCTATAGCATAGGATTTATACTCCTTCTGCCAGCATTTAAGGCCAACCTATCATCAGGTTTCTATAACTACATTATCGTTTCGGCATTAGTAATGTTGCTTTTGTTAGGTATGCTAATTTTTACACAAATAAGAAAAGAACTTGCTATTCTAAGAGAACTTAAAAGCTAGTATAAAATATACTTAAATCTTTGTTTTAGAATAATTAACTTTGGAGAACCTCTCAATTTGGGAGGTTTTTACCTTTAAAAAAATTGATTAATTCTAAAGAAATGCAGAAATTAATCGACTTTTGTGGCACTTATGAAACCAAAGAAAAGCGCACTACTTTTTATATTCATTACGATATTAGTCGATGTTATTGGAATAGGAATCATTCTTCCCATAATTCCCGATTTAATAATGGAACTAACTGGAGAGGGCATTCATAAGGCAGTTATTTACGGCATGTGGCTGACTGCTGCTTTCGCTGGCATGCAATTTTTATTCTCCCCTATTCTTGGAGAAATATCGGACCAGTATGGCAGACGCCCTATTTTATTACTAGCGTTATTTGGACTCACCATTGATTATCTTATTCACGCATGGGCTCCTTCTATCTTTTGGCTATTTTTAGGCAGGTTTTTAGCTGGTATTACGGGTGCGAGTTTTACGGTAGCCTCAGCATATATTGCTGATATAAGCACCAAAGAGAATAAACCTAAGAATTTTGGACTAATTGGAGCAGCATTCGGATTAGGGTTTATTATTGGTCCTGGTATTGGAGGATATTTTGGGAATATAGATATCCGCCTACCCTTTTATATTGCCGCTGGACTAACTTTCGCCAATTTTCTATTTGGGCTATTTTTGGTTCCTGAATCATTAATTTCGGAAAATAGAAGACCCGCACAATTATTTAAAATGATTCCAGGCGTTTCATTATTAAGTTTTAAAAATTACAAAGGGGTTCTTTTATTAATTCTAGCGTTTTTTCTAGCTAACCTCGCAGGGCAATCGTTACCATCGGTTTGGTCTTATTATGGTATTGAACGCTATCAATGGAATCCCAAACAAATTGGAATATCGTTAATGATTGTTGGCCTGTTAGTTGCTTTTGTTCAAGGCTTTTTAGTTGGGGTTCTTGTCAAAAAATTTGGAAAAAGAAAAGTTATCACTTTCGGATTTCTACTCTGGACCATAGGTATGTTCTTATTCTCTATAGCCAGTTCCCCTTGGATGCTCTATGTTTTCCTTATTCCGTATGCATTGGGTGGCATTGCCGGTCCTACTGTACAAGGCGTTATATCAAATCAAGTTTCTGAAAAAGAACAAGGAAACCTTCAAGGCGCTATTACAAGTTTGTTAAGCCTTACTGCTATTTTAGGCCAATTAATTTTCTCTTCTGTCTTTTATTTTTTTATACGTCCAAATCAGAATGTCTATTTTCCAGGCGCCCCCTACGCCCTAGCTGCTTTGTTTTTATTTATTGCGTTTATCATTACGTTATCTGCTATGAAAAAAATGAAGTTAGCTGATGAGAATGCAAAAATTGGAGAAGAAATGCTTTAAAGAAAGTATCGATCTAAACGTATTTCATCAAATTGATCGCGCTTAAACCTTTTATCCTTGACTTTTTGGCATTACTTTTGAAATAATACCTTTACAATACATAATTTACAGTACCATGAAACAATTTCTTTACTTAACGATACTTGCAATAATGGGATTAAGTAGTTGTAGTTCGCAAAAAAAATTACAAACAAACCCTCCTTTTACTGTTGATGGGCCAACTTGTCAAAAATGGACTGGTGGAATGGAAAGCAGTGGTTCTGGTTTAGAGGTTAGAATACCTTTAACCAACTTAGAAACAGAATCCATTTTAATGCAACAACTTTATTTTAGAGGTGATAGTACAGATATTTCTACTGAAACAGTAAATGGTCAACGTTTTGCAATTGGTAGATTTTCTAATGGAAACTTAAAGAAACCAGACATTATCATGCACGCCGATCCAAAAAAGGAGTTTGGTAATCAGCCTCCTAAATTAAAAACTGGTGAAAAAGCAGAATTTCCATTTGAATTAAAAAACGACGAAGCAGTAATTTCATATATCATTGGTGATGGGAAAACTATGAAATACACAAAAATTTCAGGTATAAAAGACCTACAGCCGCTAATTTATTCTAGCAAACCAAAAAACTAACTTTGTAGACACCTTATTAATACCTACTTTTAAGGCCTAATTTTCATAGGTTGAATCCATTTAAAAAACTCTTTAAGCAAACTTTTGTTTACGGCTTAGCAACCGTTCTTCCAAGAATGCTTTCCTTTATTCTGGTGCCTATTTACACCGCTGTAATGCCCAATCCGGCATTGTATGGCGAAGTTTCTATAATCTTTTCTTGGCTAGCTATTTTTAATGTGTTTTTAGCCTACGGAATGGAAACTGCTTTTTTCAGGTTTTTCTATAAAGCGGAAGACAAGAATAAAGTAATTTCTACATCGCTCATCTCCATCATCGTCTCTACGGTAGTGTTTTTTATATTGGCTTTAATTTTACAACAGCAATTGGCAAATTGGAGTGGCATTGATGTCAAGTATATTCAGTTTACCATTTACATTTTGGTATTAGATGCGCTGGTAATTATTCCTTTTTCATGGCTTAGAGCTACCGAAAAATCCACAAAATACGCCATCATTAAAATTGGTAATGTTGCTATTAATTTAGGTCTAAATGTTTTTTTTCTAATTTATCTACCAAAAATAGTCACTGCCAATCCTTCAAGTGTTTTCGCTTGGATGTATAAACTAGACTATCAAATATCTTATATTTTTATTTCAAATTTAATTGCCAGTGGAGTAACGCTATTATTAATGCTAGAACTTTATCTGAAAAACAAGTATGACTTTGATAAAGAGCTCTGGAAAAAAATGATTAATTATGCTATGCCAGTCTTAATTGCTGGAATAGCATTTACCATAAATGAAGTATTCGACCGAATTTTACTTCAGTGGCTCCTTCCTGAAAATATTGCAGAATCTGAAATTGGTAAATATTCGGCCTGTTATAAAATTGCTGTTTTTATGACGCTTTTTGCCACAGGTTTTAGATTGGGTATTGAACCTTTTTTCTTTAGCCATGCAGACTCTAAAGACCCTAAAAAAGCATACGCCCTAATTACCAACTATTTTGTAATTCTGGGGAGCATTATTCTATTAGGCGTAGTGGTTTTTGCCGATTTACTAAAAATACTAATTGTAAAAAACGAGGCCTATTGGGAGGCAATGCCCGTGGTGCCAATTTTAATATTAGCGAGCTTTTTTCTTGGTATTTATCACAATTTATCGGTTTGGTATAAGGTAACTGATAAAACACGCTATGGAGCCTTTATTTCGCTTATTGGAGCAATTATAACACTTTTAATTAATTTCTTTGGCATCCCTAAATTTGGTTACATGGCTTCAGCAGTTGCAACACTATTAGCGTATGGTACAATGATGATGCTTTCTTACTCCATCGGTAAAAAACATTACCCTATTCCATATAATACGCGCAAAATAACATTCTATTTATCCGTTTCTATTCTTTTTTCTATTCTTTCATTTTATGTTTTCAATCAGCATTTTATAGTCGGACTCGTATTTTTGATCCTTTTCCTGGCATTAGTATATAAATTAGAACATGAAAAACTTAGACAAATACTATTTAAAAAATGAATATAAAAATTATCAATAAATCTAATCACGATGTACCGCATTACGAAACCAATGCCTCAGCAGGAATGGATCTTCGTGCGTATATTCCAGAAGCAATTACATTACAACCTTTAGAGCGCGCAATAATTAAAACAGGGTTATTCATAGAATTACCTGTTGGTGTCGAGGCGCAAGTAAGACCACGTAGTGGGTTAGCGGCTAAAAAAGGAATTACCGTATTAAATTCTCCAGGCACTATCGATGCCGATTACAGAGGAGAAATTGGCGTGATTCTTGTGAATTTATCTAACGAACCATTTGTTGTAGAAAATGGAGAAAGAATTGCACAATTGGTCATTGCAAAACATGAACGTGCCGATTGGAATTTGGTGGATTCCCTATCTGAAACAAAAAGAGGTGAAGGTGGTTTTGGAAGCACTGGTTTAAAATAAATATTCTATGTACTCCAATGGAGAAATAAAAGGAAATATTTATACAATGCTACCGTTATCAATAACAGCAAAGCACAAACATTAACATATTTGATATTTTAAAAATGAAAATTATTGTACCCATGGCAGGTCGTGGTTCACGATTAAGACCACATAGTTTAACAGTACCAAAACCGCTTATTCCTGTTGCAGGAAAACCAATTGTTCATAGATTGGTGTCTGATATTGCAGGAGTTTTAAATGAAAAAATTGAAGAAATTGCATTTATTTTAGGAGATCCTGCATTTTTCGGAGATGATGTTATAGAACATTTACAAACCCTATCCGCCGAGTTAGGAGCTAAATGTAGTATTTATCGTCAATTAGAACCAAAAGGTACTGGACATGCCATTATGTGCGCAGAACCTTCATTAAGTGGCCCTGCTGTTATCGCCTATGCAGATACCCTAATTCGTGCTGATTTTGATTTAGACAAAGAGGCAGACAGCGTAATCTGGACGAAAAGAGTTGATAACCCATCTGCTTATGGCGTGGTGAATTTAAACGACAAAAATGAAATAATAGAGTTAGTAGAAAAGCCTGAAACTTTTGTTAGTGACCAAGCCGTAATTGGTATCTACTATTTTAAAGATGTTGCTGTCTTAAAGAAAGAACTGCAGTATGTGTTAGATCACAACATTATTAATGGCGGGGAATATCAAATTAACGATGGTATTAAACGTATGATGGCCAACGGTAAAATATTTAAAACAGGTACCGTTAGCGAATGGATGGATTGCGGAAATAAGGAAGTTACTATAGAAACCAATCAGCGAATGTTAGGGTTTTTAGCTGCAGATGGTGAGCAATTAATAGCTAAATCAGCAAAATTAGAAAATGCCAATATTATAGAACCTTGCTTTATAGGTGAAAATGTAGTTTTAAAAAATACGACTGTTGGTCCTTATGTATCTATCGGTAAAAATACCGTAATTGAGAATTCAACTGTTAAGAATAGCTTAATTCAGACCAATACTAAAATTATGAATGCTAATTTAGACAATGCTATGATTGGTAATCATGTGCATTATAATGGAAATTTTGAGTCCATTAGCATTGGAGATTATTCTATTTTAGAATAGTCTAAAATAACTTTAAGAATAACTGGCCTTCTCTTGAACACGGAAGGTCAGATTTTAAGACTTATGAAAAGAAAGATATACATAACACCTCTATTATTTGGGCTATTTTTAGTCTCAAGTCTTTCTTATTCTCAAGAACAAAATACCGCTGAAGAAGATAACGCCTCTGTTTACCTTGAGGATTATTCTGATGAATTTCAAGAAAAATTCTTTGAAGCTCTGAAGCAAAAAGGGATCGAAAACTACGATAAAGCTATACATCTATTTTTAGATTGTAAAAAACTAGATCCTGAGACCAAAGCTGTTGACCACGAATTGGCCAAGGTATACCGAGAAACAAAACAACTAGATTTAGCTCAAGATTATGCAATCAACGCTGTAAACTCCGATCCTGAAAACATCTGGTATTTACAAAATCTTGTTACGATATTAAATCTAAAGCAAAGTGGAATTTCTGAAGTGGCTTCAAGAATTCCGAGTGAAGATATTAATCTTAAACAAAATTTAGCTTTAGTGTATTATCAGATGGAAAATTACCAAAGTGCCATTCAGGTTTTAAATACATTAAAAAATTCAGCATTTACCGAAAACCTTAATTCCAAATTAAAAATGGGATTAAAAGAGCAAGAAGAAAATACCGAAACATTTTCGTTTAGCACAACTGTTAATTCAGATTCTACCACTAATGAAACAGGTACAATTGACCATTATAGATACAATATAGAAAACATCATTCGTGCTAAAAACTTTTTAATACTTGATACGGTTGCAAAAGAGGCTCTAGAAAATTATCCTGCGCAGCCTTATTTTTACTACGCTCGCGGATTGGCCTTAAACACGAAAAAGAGATACCGTGAAGCGGCAAGTATTTTAGAAGAATCATTAGATTATATGCTAGATGACATTTCATTAGCCAATAAAATTTATAAAGAACTTTCAACTGCTTATACTGGATTAAACAACAGCGTAAAAGCAAACATATATCTAAGAAAAATTAGACCAGGATTTTAAATTTAAACTAGCGTGATAAAAAAAATTGTACTTAGTATTTTACTTGTTGTATTCGCTTCCTGTAAATCAACAAAAATAATTACCAGTGGTGAAGTTGATACCAATTTAAGCTCTAAAGCCGTAATTAAGTCGCATTATGCCAATGCATTAGCTTTTAAAACTATTTCTGGCAAAATGAAAATAGACTACGAAGATAAAAATGCATCACAGGGTTTTAGTGTTAGTCTAAGAATGGAAAAAGATAAAGCCATATGGATTAGTGCTACGTTAGGAGTGGTAAAAGCGTATATAACACCTAACAGAGTATCGTTTTACAACAGGCTAGATAATACGTATTTTGATGGTGATTTTTCATATTTAAGTAAATTATTAGGCACTGAATTAGACTTTGAAAAGGTGCAAAATTTACTTTTGGGAGAAGCACTTTTAGATTTAAGAAAAGACAAATATGATGTTTCTATTGCTAGTGAAAACTACGAGTTAAAACCAAAAAAAGCACTAGATTTATTTAAAATATTATTTCAAATAGAACCCAAGCATTATAAAATTGGTACACAACAAATTTCCCAACCAGAAAAAGGACGTTTATTAGATATCACTTATAAAAATTATCAAGAAATAGATCAGAAAATAATTCCTAATGAAATAAATATTTCTGCAATTATGGATGGTAACGAGAGTATAATTGCTATTGAATATAAAAATATAGAATTCAACCGAAGTTTAAAATTCCCTTATGATATCCCAAAAGGATTTAAAGAAATTATTCTAGAATAATATGTTGGCAACAAAAACATATCGACTTTTTGCTGTTTTTACTGCTTTTTTGCTGTTTTCTTCAATTGGTTTTAGTCAAACTACCGAGCAAAAAAACTTGGAAGCTAAGCGCGAAAAACTGCAGAAAGAAATTCAACAAATAAACCAACTCTTATTCAAGGAAAAGAAAGAAAAAGGGAATGTTTTAGATCAAATGAATGCTTTAGATAAGAAAATTTCTGTGCGGCAACAATTGATTAGGGTTACCAATGAACAATCCAACCTTTTAAATCGCCAACTTAATGCAAATATTAGAAATATTAGTAAGCTAAGGGAGGAACTAGAACTGCTGAAAGAAGATTACGCCACAATGATTCAGAAGTCATATCAGAACAAATCAAAACAAAGTAGACTCATGTTCCTACTTTCTTCAGAAAGTTTCTACCAAGGCTTTAAAAGGCTTCAATACATGAAGCAATACACCAAATACAGAAAAGAACAAGGGGAACAAATTGTTGTTAAGACTGATGAACTAAAAAGATTAAATATTGAACTTACGGAACAGCGTAAAACAAAAGACCGCTTAATCGCTGAAAATACGGAAGCCAAAAAACAACTTTTAACCGAAAAAAGTACGCAAAACGAATTATTGGCTACTATCCGAAAAAATGAAAGTCAATACACCGCAGCGATTCAAAAAAAGCAAAAAGAAGCTCGTGAAATAGATCGACAAATAGAAAGTTTAATCCGTAGTGCTATTGTTAGTTCTAACAAAAAGGCAGGAAATACCACTAAAACCGATAAGTTTGTTTTAACACCTGAAGCTAAATTAATTGCAAACAATTTCTCGGCGAACAAAGGCAAATTAATCTGGCCTGTTGAAAAAGGTATAAAGAGCATTGGTTTTGGTGTTTATAACGATGCTGTTTACCCTGGTATTAAGCATCAGAACAACGGAGTTATCATTGCAACAGACCAAGGCGCAAAAGCAAGAGCAATTTTTGAAGGTGAAGTAATTGCTGTTATAAGTGTTCCTGGCGGAAATAAAGGTGTACAAATGAAACATGGTAACTTTATAAGCACCTATTACAATCTTTCTAAGGTATATGTGAAAAAAGGAGATAAAGTTAAAACCAAAGAGGAATTAGGTGAAATTTTTACCAACGTTCTAAACAATCAAACTCTTTTAAAATTTTACTTGTATCAAGATACGTCAAAATTAAATCCGGAAGAATGGATTTATCAGCTATAGTTCTATTCGCTTTTTTTTCATTGCTAAGCGTTTTTTAATCAGTTACCGATGGCTAATTTTACAAGTAAAGATTTTATTGATTCATTAAAACATGAATTCGAATCTTATGCCAACCCACATATTGCCGCGAACCAACAAGCATATGTTCGTAATAAATTTCAATATTATGGACTAACAACCACTATTAGAAGAGCAATTCAACGTCCTTTTTTAATCAAAGAATTTCTACCTCCAAAAAAAGATTTGTTTGTCTTAACCCAAGAACTTTGGCAAAAAGAACAACGCGAATACCAGTATTTTACCCAAGAATTAGTGTTTAAATACGCCAAGCAAGTACAAAAACAAGATATTGTTATTTATGAATACATGGTTGTAAACAAATCATGGTGGGAAACAGTAGATTTTATTGCTGTAAAACTTATGGGCAATTACTTTAAAACCTTCCCTGAACTAAAGGAAATGTATGTAGACAAATGGTTAAAATCCAATAATATTTGGCTACAGAGATCAGCATTATTATTTCAGTTAAAATATAAAGAGGGGCTAGATACTCAACTATTAAGTAAGTGTATAGTAAGCTTATTGGGCTCCAAAGAATTTTTTATAAATAAAGCTATAGGGTGGGTTTTGCGAGAATATAGCAGAACAAATCCAGAATGGGTGGTGAATTTTACTCAAAAAAAAGCCTTAAATCCCCTAAGTAAAAGAGAAGCTTTAAGGCTTATTAAATAATATCTTTTAACCCTCCATAAACAAAGCTTTAAGCTCTGTTGCATCGTGAGGTTTCATTTTACCGGCTAACACTAAACTAAGTTGTTTTCTTCGCAAAGCTGCAGCATATCGTTCTTTTTCAAGAGCAGTTTCCGGTACTATTTGTGGTACTTCAGTTGGTTTACCCGTATCATCTACAGCAACAAAAGTATAAATCGCATCATTGGCTTTTGTTTTAGTGCCTGTAAAACGATCTTCCATCCAAACATCTATATAAACCTCCATTGAAGTTTTAAAGGCTCTAGAAACGGCTGCCTCTACAGTTACCACACTACCAACAGGTACTGACTGATTAAAGGCAACATGATTTACAGATGCCGTAACCGTAATTCGTCTACTATGACGACGTGCCGCAATACTAGCCGCGCGATCCATACGTGCTAATAATTCTCCTCCAAATAAATTATTTAATGGATTTGTTTCACTTGGCAAAACCATATCGGTCATTACCGTTCTAGATTCGCTCGGAGTCTTAGAATTCATATGCTAATTTTTTGCGCAAAGATAAGCCCTTAAATTGCTATAATGAAAAATTGTAGATTATTCTTGAAATAACCAAGCGTCGTTTGACTCTGTTCTTTTAATGGTACGTAAATAATTCAACGCTTTGTCTGCTTCTGTAAAACTTTCAAAACTAACCACATGAAAACCAAACTTATTTACACCAATGTACGATGCATTAAATCCTTTTGCTACTAATTGCTCAATTTTCTTGTCGGCATTTTCTTTCACCTTAAAAGCACCAGCAATAATATGATACATTGTCTTTGGTTCTTTTGCAACTACCGAAGCATTTAAGTTTAATGCCGGTAATTCTAATGGAGTAGTATCAAAAAAAGTAGCTTCTTCTATGTGTTTAGATACTTGTTTTTGCGCATCTTGCTGCACTAATTGATCGGTAGTTGTATTCTGTTGGTAAAATTTATAACCAGATAATCCCATAGCTAGGCTTAAGAAAACTACAGCTGCATATTTCAAATAGGGTCTAAACTCTTTTTTCTCTCTTTGCTCTGGGGTAATAATAAACGGAATTTCTTCCTCTAATTTTTCAACTTCAGTCTTTAAAATTTCACGAGTAATTTTACCTGAAATACATGAAGATAATCCAAAAGAACTTGTTAAATAATTTACTTGACCAGATGGTTCAAAAAGAATTTTTCCTTCAGTATTTAACCAAAGCTTTCCGATAGTACCTATTACTAATCGTTCCCCATTGGAAAGTTGTTTTTTCCAATTTTTACCTATAACAGATAAACGTTGCAGCATATCTTCATAAGTGGTTTTTTCGGCTTCGGCAACATAAGAAACCAATAAGCCATCATTAGATACTAATTGTTCGTTGAACGAAACTACCTTTGATGGTGGGTAAAAAGTATGTGTTTCTTCTTTAATAAAAGCTGCTTTGGATTGCGTTAAAAATGCCCCAAATTCCGGAACTATAACACAATTATATCGGTAAAGTAATTCTTCTATGTAGTGTTCTAATCTCATTGGAACAAATATTATAAAAAAACACAGGGTTTAAAACCATTCACATTACTTTTTATTAACATTTTATTTCCTGTAATTTGTAAACGCATCTAAAAAATTATAAATGACTGAATTTGAGCTTATTTCAACCTTAAGATTACAGCAAATTCCGAATATTGGTGATGTAACGGCAAAAAAACTCATTGCACACTGTGGAAGTGCAAACGCAATTTTTGAAGATAAAGTGCAAAATCTATTAAAAATTGACGGGATTGGCCAGTTTACTTTAAAAAATTTACATGATGCTGCCTATCTTGAAGCAGCACAATTGGAATTAGATTTTATCAAAAAAAATAACCTAGAAGTTGTCACTTTTAATGATGTAGCGTACCCATCTTATTTAAAACATTGTATAGATAGCCCGATTATACTTTTCAAAAAAGGGAATATAGACTTAGAGAATCGAAAAATAATTGGCGTTGTCGGAACACGTAATATCACCAGTTACGGTAGTGCTTTTTGCGAAAAACTTATTGAAGATTTAGCGCCTTTAAACCCAATAATCGTTAGTGGGTTTGCTTATGGAGTAGACATTTGTGTGCAGAAAGCAGCCATTAAACACGGTTTGCAAACTATAGGTTGTTTAGCCCACGGTCTTAATCAGATTTATCCAAAAGCACATGCTAAGTATGTAAAGGATGTAGAAAAAAATGGTGGATTTTACACCGAATTTTGGTCAACGAGTAATCCTGAACGCGAGAATTTTTTAAAAAGAAATAGAATTATTGCTGGTATGAGTGAAGCTACAATTGTGATAGAATCTGCCGAGAAAGGCGGAAGTTTAGTTACTGCAGATATTGCCAATAGTTACCATCGAGATGTATTTGCGGTTCCAGGTCGCGCTGAAGACAAGTATAGTACCGGATGTAATAATTTAATTAAACAGCAAAAGGCTCATATGCTCACCTCAGCGGCCGATTTAATTTATCTTTTAGGATGGGAATTAGAAGATAATAAAACCAAAACAGTACAAAAACAATTATTTATTGATCTAGACGAAGACGAACAAAAAATCTACACTTATTTGCAAAAAAGCGGTAAGCAACTTCTTGATAGTATTGCGTTGGATTGTAAAATGCCTATTTTTAAAATTTCCGCAACACTATTAAATATGGAGATGAAAGGAGTTATACGACCTTTACCAGGAAAATTATTTGAAGCTTTATAAACAAAATTATGAATTGGATTATTTTAATTTTTGCAGGTTTATTTGAAGTTGCTTTTGCGTACTGTTTAGGAAAAACCAAAGAAACAACCGACAATGAAATGTATTTATGGTTTGGAGGGTTTTTAGTGTGTGCCACCATTAGTTTTCTAATGCTTATTTATGCCACACGCAGTTTACCAATGGGTACAGCCTATGCTGTTTGGACAGGTATTGGTGCCGTGGGAACTGTTTTAGTGGGAATACTGGTTTTTAAAGAACCGGCTACTTTTTGGAGGTTGTTCTTTATCTCTACCTTAGTGATTTCAATTGTGGGATTAAAAATGGTAGCAACAAATTAATTATACCCCATGGCAGGCACAACTAATTTAGAGGAATTAATTAAAAACATGACTCCGAAACTTAATGAAGGATCCTATGTTTTTGTAACAGTAAAAGAACCCATTGCCATTGATAGAACTGCTATTATATGTGAATTTAAAGAACCTGAAGGCACCACATTAATTCTTGAAAAAAGCACAGCAGATGAATTACATCTGGCATACGACTACGTTGCCGCATGGATTACTTTAATGGTACATTCTTCTTTAGATGCTGTTGGATTAACAGCTGCGTTTTCTAATGAATTAGCCAAACACCAGATAAGTTGTAATGTTATAGCGGCTTATTTTCACGATCATATTTTTGTAGCACAGAAAGATGCACAAAAAGCCATCGATGCGCTATTAGCTTTGTCTAAAAGCATGAAATAATAGGTTTTAAACTGTAATTTACCCTTGACTTTAAACATTTTAAACAAACCAATGGGTTTGTTGACCTTAAATTTTAAGATAAAATGTAGTTTTATGAACCATACAACGATAAAAAAACAACGCAAATCAAATTTTAGAAGCGTAAAATCAAGATTACAAATAAAAAAAACCGACTTGCGAGTCGGTTTTATATTTTAGGGTGATTGAGCAATGTAGTTTTAATATCCGACTTTGGTACGAACTCTTTTTAGTACTTCATTAGCAACACCTCGTGCTTTTTCAGCACCTATTTGTAAGGCTTTATCTATTTCATCTTTGTGGTTCATATAATAATCAAACTTTTCGCGAGCATCGGCAAATTTTTCAACAATCACTTCATACAATGCCTGTTTTGCATGACCATATCCATAGTTTCCATTAAGATAATTAGCGCGCATTTCAGCAATCTGAGCTTCAGAAGCCAATATTTTGTAAAGTGCAAAAATAGTATCCGTATCTGGGTCTTTAGGATCCTCCATTGGTGTGCTATCGGTTTGGATTCCCATAATTTGCTTCCGCAACTGCTTATCGGTCTGAAAAAGATTGATTAAGTTGCCTTTACTCTTACTCATTTTTGCACCATCTGTACCTGGAATATACATGGTTTCTTCTTGGATTTTCCCTTCCGGTAGTACAAATGTATCGCCCAATTGAGCATGAAAACGTGAAGCAACATCTCGTGTCATTTCTATATGCTGCAATTGATCTTTTCCGACAGGAACTACATTAGCATCATATAACAAAATATCTGCCGCCATTAACATTGGATACGTGAACAAACCGGCATTGACATCTTCCAAACGATCCGCTTTATCTTTAAAAGAATGTGCAAGTGTTAATCTCTGATACGGAAAAAAGCAACTCAAATACCAAGCTAGCTCTGCCGTTTGCGGCACATCACTTTGTCTATAAAAAACAGTTTTACTAATATCTAAACCAAAAGCAAGCCATGTTGCTGCAACTGCATAGGTGTTATTTCTAAGTTCTTCGCCATTTTTAATCTGTGTTAGCGAATGCATGTCTGCAATGAAAAGGAAAGATTCATTTTTTGGATCATTCGCCATTTTAATTGCAGGGATAATTGCGCCTAGAATATTTCCTAAATGTGGAGTACCTGTACTTTGTATTCCTGTTAAAATTCGAGCCATTTTAAATAAAAAATTAAGAAGCAAAGGTAAAACAAATCCTAGAACCTAGTAAAATTGTTATTTTTACTTTTATGATTTCGATTTTCAAAAAAACTGGCAGTGTTTTATTTCAAATTTGGTTTTATATTTTAGTTGCCATACCAATTTTTATTTTTCTTCCGCTGCTTATACTACTATCAGCATCAGAAAAATGGTATCCTCAATTTTTCTGGGTTGCCCGCAATATTTGGGCTAATTTTATTTTATATGGCATGGGCTGCATGCCTAAAATAAAAAGAGAGCAACAATTAGTAAAAGGCAAAAGTTATATGCTAGTAGCAAATCATACCAGCATGCTTGATATTATGCTCATGTTGAAAGTAAGTCCCAATCCTTTTGTATTTGTAGGTAAAAAGGAATTGGTGAAAATTCCGGTATTTGGGTTTTTTTATAAACGAGTTTGCATTATGGTAGACCGTGGAGATAGTAGAAGTAGAACTGCAGTATACCGCCGAGCACAAAAACGTCTGAACCAAGGTTTGAGTATTTGTATTTTTCCTGAAGGCGGAGTGCCTGAAGAATATGTGCTACTTGATGAATTTAAAGACGGTGCATTTAAAATGGCTATTGCGCATAAAATACCAATTGTTCCAATGACATTTTTTGATAATAAGGAACGTTTGCCATTTACTTTAACAAAAGGCAAGCCAGGGCAAACAAGAGTAAAAGTGCATCGCTTTTTTGAAACTGAAAACTTAGACGAAGCTCATAAAGCTAGTTTACGAGAAGAAATTCGTGAAACTATTTTGCATGATTTGACTCAAAACTAACAGTAGTAATTGCCTATTAAAACCTAAAATTAATTCCGCTATACACCCCAACAGAAAAAGGCTGAAAATTACCCGCGCTGTTAGAGAATGTATTTAACTGATATTTAAATAACGGCTCCACATTAAATTGAAGCTTTGGTGTGAATTTATAATTAATCCCGAAACCAAAATTAGTACTAAAATTCACCGAATTAATATTATTGGCCTCTCCCATTTCTGTAGTTTGATCTCCAGAATTTAATAAAATATCATTATTCACAAGAAATAAAGAACTCATTCCACCAATTAAATTAACCCCAAATTTTTTGTCTAGCACTGTGTAATTAAGTTCAAAAGGTACCTCTATATATCCGAATTGCTGTGTTAAACTACCCTGTAGTGCTGCACTTTTTGCTGTTGCATCACTTGCAAAGGAAGGTGTAGAAAGCGAATTAACGCGTTCGGAAGCAGTACTTTGTACAACAATACTTTTTGAGGTACTCTTATAATTAATATTACTTATTTGAGGGTCACCATTTGATGCGAATGACGAGCCAAGTGATGAACTAAACTCAATTTCATTTGTATTGTAACCATAATCTACTTTGTACACGCCAGAACGAACTTTTAATCGTTTACTTACCTCGTAAGCCACGGAAACACCATAACTCAAATTTACATCTCCAGATTTAGAATTTGGGGCAAATGACGAGTGTATGGGCGAACCTTCACCCATTCCGTTAAAATACACTGGAGCTACATTTGGACCAACAGACCATTTATTGCTCTTATTCTCAGCAATTACCTCTTTTTCTTTTTCAAGTTCATCTAAAATAGATTTTTTCTTTTCATCAGGTTTTTTTGCTTCTAATAGTTCTTTTTGAGCTACCTCAGCAATGGCATTTTGGCTTTGCTCATGATTCATATTTTTCTCTTGTGGTGTTTTGGTTAGAGTACCACTATTTTGCTCAATGGTTTTTCCATTCTTTGATTCATTTGCTGTAGCAACTGCGCTTTCTTCTTTGTTAGCAACTAAGCCTTTGTTTTCATTACTCTTGTCTTGAATGTTATTTTTAGCCACAGCTGTTAAATCTGTATTGGTTTTAGGCTTTTGTGATTCCTGAACCAAAGCATCATTTGAAGGGTTAAATTGTTGTTTTATCTTATTTTTAGACGCTGATTTTGAAGTGTTATTTTCCTGTTCTTTTGATGAACTATTCTCTTGAACATAAGAAGGTGTGTTAGATACATTTTCCTGTACCTGCTGTTCTGTTTCTAAAACATCATTTTTTTGTGAATCTGAATGAGTATACCCTTCTTGATTTGGTGCTTTTGTTTTAATACTACTATCTGTACTATCCTTAGCTTGTTCTTGTGTGTTGCTAATTTGTATGTTATTATCAGTAACTGTATTAAACGGATTTACTACATATAAAAATACAGCAATAGCTGCAGCAATTCCGCCTAATTTCCACCAAATAGGAATTACTCTTTTTGAAGCTTTCTTGTCTAATGATTTTTCAATGTTACCCCAGACTTTTGGATCCGGAGTTTCAGCAAAATCATTGAATCGTTCTTTAAACAATTCATCAATACTTTTTTTACTCATCCTGCAAAAAATTATGCAATTATTCTATTTACTATTTCTTTACAAAACATTATTCCATCGGTTGTGAAATACTATCTTGTTTGTACTCTTTTTCTATTTTTTCTTTTAAAATCATTCGTGCTCTAGCAAGGTTAGACTTAGACGTTCCTATAGAAGTGCCTAAGGCTTCGCTTATTTCGCTATGTGAATAACCATCTAAAACATACATGTTAAATGTAATTCTATACTTGTTTGGCAAATCTTGAATGTGTTTTAACAATATTGGTAAGCTAATATCTAAGTACCCTGACTCAACCTCAACCTCTTCCTCTATTGTGTCTGATACAATGCTTAATGCAGCTTCTTTTCTATATTTCTGAAGAACCGTATTTACCGTAACTCTTTTAAGCCAGCCTTCGAACGAACCTTTATGTTTAAACTGACCTATTTTATTAAAAATAACCATAAAACTATCATGCAAATTATCCTCTGCTTCGGTTTTATTACGCGAATATTTAAGACATACGCCATAGAGCACACGAGAATAATCTCGGTACAATTGCTCTTGTGCTTTTCTATTGCCTTTTTCGCAATTTTTTATGAGTTCTTCTAGACTCAAAATGTTGGTTATGTTTATTAAGAGGTTTTTTTGTTATTCTGTAACTTGTACTTCTATTTCTAAATATTGTGCCTCACCACTTTCATCATTTCCTGTAAAATATTTAAAAGTATAGGTTTGATTATAGAGTACAACAAAATTAAATGAAGTTTCTATTTCTTGTTCTATTTCTTGACAATCATCAGAATCGCTTAACTTAGAACCAATTGCAGCAACGTTGCGAACAGTTGTTTCTTCCTTTACAATATCAAAACCTTCAAAATACTCACAATCAGAAGTCCTAAGATATTTAACTTTTATCTGATAGGTTTCATTTAACACAAAAGAGTCTGGCATTTCAACACTTGTAATTGGTAAAGCAACAAAATGAAAGTTTTCTTGATCGTCGCCTAAACTACATCCTAGAAATGTTAATGCTGTAAAAAGCATTAATGAAAAGGCTATTATTTTTTTCATGATTCAAATTTTTTCTAGTTAGATGTGAGTAGTAGGGAATGGTTGCGTCTAAAAAAAGAAAATCCCGATTTACATCGGGATTTTTACTATGCTTTAACAGTTGTTAAGGCTTCTCTTATTTTACCGTCGAGTTCTTCAAAGAGCTCGGGATTATCTAATAATAAATTTTTAACAGCATCACGACCTTGACCTAGTTTAGTATCGCCATAACTAAACCAAGAACCGCTCTTTTTAATAATTTCGAATTCCACTCCTAAATCAATGATTTCTCCCACTTTCGAAATTCCTTCACCATACATTATGTCGAACTCCGTTTGCTTAAATGGTGGAGCAACTTTGTTTTTAACAACTTTTACTCGAGTCTTATTACCAAGAACATTTCCGTCGGTATCTTTTATTTGAGTAGATCTTCTAATGTCTAAACGTACCGATGCGTAAAACTTTAAAGCATTACCACCCGTGGTAGTTTCAGGATTACCGAACATTACGCCAATTTTTTCACGCAACTGGTTAATAAATATTACAGTACAATGTGTTTTACTAATAGAACCTGTAAGTTTTCTTAAAGCCTGAGACATTAAACGCGCATGAAGACCCATTTTAGAATCTCCCATTTCGCCTTCAATTTCACTTTTTGGAGTTAGAGCTGCAACGGAATCAATCACAACAATATCAATAGCTCCGGAACGAATTAAGTTATCTGCAATTTCCAAACCTTGCTCTCCATTGTCTGGTTGCGAAATAATTAAATTATCTATATCTACCCCTAATTTCTGAGCATAAAACCTATCAAATGCATGTTCCGCATCAATAAAAGCAGCAATTCCTCCGTTTTTTTGGGCTTCTGCAATGGCATGCAACGTTAAGGTTGTTTTACCTGATGATTCTGGTCCATATATTTCAATAACTCTTCCTCTTGGATAACCTCCTACGCCTAATGCAATATCCAAACCTAAAGATCCTGATGGAATTACTTCAACGTCTTCAACAACGCTATCTCCCATTTTCATTACAGCACCTTTGCCATAAGTTTTATCAAGTTTGTCTAGTGTAAGTTTTAGTGCTTTTAGTTTTGCTTCTTTTTCTGCGCTCATTTTTTCTGTATTAGAAAGGCTAAATTACCAATTCTTTTCGCATATAACAATTTGAAAAGCAACCTTTTTAGAAAACCTGCATCTTACATAAAACTAACTCAATAGCACATACCATTATTCTTCTGAAAATGGGCAGTGGTGGTCACTATTATTAATTTAGATTTCTGTGAAAAAGAAAAATTAAAGTGGCCTTTAAAAGACCTTGGACTATCAAGGTCTTTTTTATTGGCAGATTACATTGTCTCCTTTAATAATTGTAAGCCCATTTTTTTCTAAATCACAAATAGCTTGTGGAATAAAAGTAAGTCCGGTATTGTAAACACTGAGTCTTTCTAGTTTAACTAAATTTCCCAATTCTGTAGGCAATTCTTTCAAATTTGGATTTTCATATAAAAACAAATCTTTTAAATTAGAAAGGTTTCCAATATTTTTATCAATATTAGAAAACATATTACCATCTAAATACATCCATAATAGATTAGTGTTATTATAATCGATTGGAAGATCCCCCATTAACATGTTGTTAGATAGTCTTAAGTAATCTAGATTATTTAACGTAGCCATTGTTTCGGGAAGTATTGAAATTTGATTGTCACCAAGATCAATAATACGTAGTTTGATGAGATTGCCTATTTCTACAGGAACATTTTGAATTTTATTAAATCCCAAGTTTAATCCTATTAAATTTTTTAAGTTATTTATTTCCCTAGGGAGTACTGTAATTCGATTGCCTGCTAAATCAAGATATTCTAACAAAGTTAAATCAAAAATAAATAATGGGATATGATCTAGAAAATCTCCAATTGCAAGCTTTTTTAGGTTTTTGAGATTCCCGATACCTTCTGGAACGCTAGAAATTTCATTAAATTTTAAATATAGCGTTGTGAGCTGAGCCATACTTCCAATTTCATTTGGAATTTCTTTAATAGAATTAAAATTTAAATGTAATTCCTTTAACTCTTTAAGATCAAAAACTACTTTTGGAAATACCTTTAATTTATTTTCATAAAAAGAAAGTGACTCAAGTTTATTTAATTTAGATAATTCGTCAGTGACCTCTTCTAGAGAATTACTAGCTAATGATAAATTTTGAAGGTCTTTTAATTGAAAAATAAAATTTGGAATGCTTGTTAAATTATTATGCTGAATATTTAATATTCTTAATTCCGTTAGTCCTTCCATATTGCTAGGAAAAACTGTAATATTTGAACCGTAAAAAGTCAACCAATTTACCCTACCATTTTCTACATAAACGCCTTTCCAAGTTGCCATTGACTTATCGTCTAAATCCCAATTTAGCAAACTTTCAGGATTGGATTTATAGAGCTCTGACAAGATTTCGTAATCAGATACCGGAGTAATAGGAATTTCTATTTTTGAGTCATCTTTATTACATGAACTAATGAGGATTAAGAATATTGATATTTTTAAAATAGGATTTTTCATTTTAATTTTTTTCGCGTTATTAAAAATAGTTAAAATAAGTTATCCTTTGCTCAGCCCCTTTAAAAATCCTATTTTTGCCCCTTAATTATATCTTTAACCTTAAATATTAGTATAGCATGCAACTGTACAATACCTTGAGCGCAAAAGAAAGAGAAGCACTTATTGAGGAGGCCGGAAAAGAACGGCTTACAATATCTTTCTACCAATATGCGCATATTAAAAATCCACAACTTTTTAGAAATCATCTTTTCATAGCTTGGAATGAGCTAGATGTTTTAGGTCGTATTTATGTAGCCTTTGAAGGTATAAATGCACAACTTTCTGTTCCAGCCGAAAATTTTGAAGCTTTTAAAAAACATCTAGATAGCATATCATTTTTAGAAAATGTTCGCCTTAATATCGCCATTGAACAAGACAACAAATCGTTTTTAAAATTAAAAGTCAAAGTTCGTGATAAAATTGTAGCTGATGGCTTGGATGATAACACTTTTGATGTCACTAAAAAAGGCATTCATGTAGATGCCGAAAAATTTAATGAGCTTATTGAGGATCCTGATACTGTTTTGGTGGATATGCGTAACCATTACGAAAGTGAAATAGGACATTTTAAAAATGCCATTACACCAGATGTAGATACTTTTAGAGATTCTTTAGATATTATTGAACACGATTTAAGAGATCATAAAGAGGACAAAAAACTAGTCATGTACTGTACCGGAGGAATTCGTTGTGAAAAAGCTAGTGCGTATTACAAACACAAAGGTTTTAAACAAGTTTACCAACTAGAAGGCGGTATTATTGAGTATACAAGACAAGTTAAAGACAAAAACTTAGAGAATAAGTTTATGGGTAAAAATTTTGTTTTTGACCATAGACGAGGTGAACGTATTACTGAAGATGTTATTGCCAATTGCCACCAGTGCGGAAAACCATGCGACAACCATGTAAATTGCGCTAACGAAGCTTGTCACCTATTATTTATTCAATGTGATGATTGTGCTGAGGCCATGGATAATTGTTGCTCAACAGATTGTAAAGACATACATGCATTACCCTACGAAGAGCAAAAAGCACTACGTAAAGGCAAAACAGTTAGCAATCTTATATTCAAAAAAGGTAGATCTGAAGTATTGAAGTATAAGAAGTAGCTCTTAGGTATATTGATTCTTATTGTTGGGTAAAATTATTTTATGTTGAGGTTTTTAAGTTCAAAAAATTGATGGTGTTTGGTTGATGGTTGACGCCTGGTAGATTTGCATTTTTTCACTTATAATTTTTAAAATCGATCTCCATACTTTGTAATCACAACTCAATACCATTTTTAAAATTTCCGTCGCATTGAAAAATCACTATCTTTACGGTTATTAAATTTTAGTATGAACCTTTTTTCTTGTGAACCCCTAGTTTACAAGAAATCAATATAAAAAATATGGGTTGTAGCAGTTGTTCAACTGGTAAAGACGGACAACCAAAAGGCTGTAAGAATAATGGTACTTGCGGAACAGATGGTTGTAATAAATTAACGGTTTTTGATTGGCTCTCGAATATGTCACTTCCAAATGGTGAAAAACCATTTGATTGCATTGAGGTCCGATTTAAAAATAGTAGAAAAGAGTTTTTTAGAAATTCAGAAAATTTATCTCTTTCAATTGGTGATGTTGTAGCTACACAAGCACAATCTGGCCATGATATTGGTATGGTTACTTTAACCGGTGAACTTGTAAAAGTTCAAATGAAAAAGAAAAACGAAGATTATACCAATGAAGAATTACCAAAAGTCTATAGAAAAGCGTCTCAGAAAGATATCGATATTTGGCAAAAGTGTAGAGATCGTGAAGCAGAAATTCAAAAGCGTTCTAGAGAATTAGCCATTGCATTAAACCTTCAGATGAAACTTTCAGATGTGGAATTTCAAGGGGACGGTTCTAAGGCAACTTTTTATTACACAGCCGAAGAACGTGTAGATTTTCGACAGTTAATTAAAGATATGGCCAAAGCATTTGGTATTCGTATTGAAATGCGCCAAATTGGTTACCGTCAAGAAGCACAGCGTTTAGGGGGTATTGGCTCTTGTGGTCGTGAACTTTGTTGTTCTACATGGCTTACAGATTTTAGATCGGTAAGCACCTCAGCGGCACGTTACCAACAGTTATCGTTAAATCCGCAAAAATTAGCGGGTCAATGTGGAAAACTTAAATGTTGTTTAAATTATGAACTAGATGTTTATTTAGATGCATTAAAAGATTTTCCTGCTTCAGACACAAAAATTATTACCGAAAAAGGAGTGGCTCTTTGTCAAAAGGTAGATATTTTTAAAGCCACACTATGGTTTTGTTATAAAGACGATTGGGCCAATTGGCATGCCCTTTCCAAAGAGCAAGTGAATATTTTACTTGAAAAAAACAAAAAGAACGAAAAAATTAGTGGTTTAGAAGAGTATGCTATTTTACCTTCTGAAGAGAAAGAAAAAGAAAAAGTTTTTGAAAATGTTGTAGGCCAAGACAGTCTTACCCGATTTGATAGACCAAAACAAAGCAAAAATAATCGCAATAAAAAAAGAAAACCCAATCCAAACGGCAATCCTAATGCGAACAATGAAGGTCAAAAAGGTAGAAACAACGAACAGCAAAAAGTAAAACCTAACAGACCAAAAGCTAAAAAACCTCAAGCGCAAAACGAATCAGGTACGCCAGATAATCAGCAAAATAAAACGGCAAATAACCCGAAAAGAAACAATAAAAGAAGAAATAATAAAAAGAGACCAACAAATAATGGCTAAGTATATTTTATGTCTTTTCTCGCTTATGCTTTTAGCATCTTGCGACTCTTCAATAGTACAATCCGAGTACAAAACCACCTCATCTGGTAATTGGGAAAAAGACGCCATCATGGCGTTTACTATCGCAGAATTAGATACGGTACAACCTTATAATATTTTTATCAATCTTAGAAATAACGATTCCTACCTATACAGTAATATTTTCTTGATCGCCGAATTAGAATACCCAAATGGCGCATCAATAAAAGACACTTTGGAATATGAAATGACTTTGCCTGATGGACAATGGCTTGGAAAAGGTCATGGAAGTCTTAAAGAAAATAAGTTATGGTATAAGGAAAACATCGTTTTACCCGTAAAAGGCGTATATAATTTAAAGCTATCACATGCCATGCGAAAAAATGGCAAAGTAAGTGGGATAGTAGATTTAGAAGGCATCACTGATGTTGGGTATCAAATAGAAAAAAGCAATAAATAAGCTATGGCAACGGCTCCGAAAAAAAAACAAACAAACAATTTTTCTAAATTTATAAAGTGGTTTTGGATTTTATTTACAACAGGTATTTTAGCTGTTGTTTTTATATTCTTAGCCGCTTCATGGGGCTGGTTTGGCGAATTACCTACTTTTGAGCGCTTAGAAAATCCACAAACAAACTTAGCAACAGAAATTATTTCATCTGATGGTGAAACACTTGGTAAGTACTATTTAGATGACAACCGTACTCCAATACCTTTTGATGAATTACCAAAAAACTTAGTTGATGCCTTAGTAGCAACTGAAGATGCTCGTTATTTTGAGCATTCTGGTGTTGATGCTAGAGGTACCATAAGAGCATTTGCCTATTTAGGCTCTAAGGGTGGTGCCAGTACCATTTCGCAACAATTAGCAAAACAGTTATTTACGGGAACTGCCGCAAGAGGTTGGGAACGTTATACACAAAAAATAAAAGAGTGGGTTATTGCCACACGATTGGAGCGCCAGTATACCAAAGAAGAAATTATTGCCATGTATTTTAATATTTACGATTTTGGTAATAACGCAGATGGTATACGTTCTGCAGCTAAAATATATTTTAGTAAAGAACCAAAAGAGTTAAATGTTTCAGAATCCGCCATGTTGGTTGGTATGTTTAAAAACTCCTCTCTTTATAATCCTTTGCCTAAAAGAAATCCTGTAGGTACCAAAAACAGAAGAGATGTAGTTTTAGCACAAATGGCTAAATATGAATATATAGATGAAAAGTTAAAAGATTCGCTGCAAAAAACGCCATTAGCACTGCGTTATTCACCTGAATCTCATAGCGATGGATTGGCTACTTATTTTAGAATGCATTTACAAAAATTCTTAAACGACTGGATTAGCAAAAATCCAAAGCCCGCTTTGAAAGGTGAAAGAGATAAATGGAATATTTATTTAGACGGACTAAAAGTCTATACCACCATAGATTCGCGCATGCAAAAGAATGCAGAAGATGCTGTTAAGGAACACATGAAGCGCCTACAAGCTGAGTTTTTTAATCAGAATACACCAGACAGAAATAAAACAGCTCCTTTTTTAGATATTTCTTCTGATGAAATTAATGGAATCTTAGAACGTGCTATGAAAGTTTCTGATCGTTGGCGAATCATGAAAAGTAATGGTAAATCTGAAAAAGAAATTAGAGCTTCCTTTAAAAAACCAACACCGATGGTTGTTTTTGACTGGAATAGCGTAGGAAATGAGAAAGATACCTTAATGACACCGCTAGATTCTATCCGTTATTATAAATCGTTTTTAAGAACCGCAATGATGTCTATGGAACCGCAAACAGGTCATGTAAAAGCATGGGTTGGTGGGCTTAATTATAAACATTTTCAATATGATAATGTGATACAAGGGGCAAGACAAGCTGGTTCTACTTTTAAACCTTTTGTTTACGCTGCGGCTATAGATCAATTACGATTATCTCCTTGCGATCAATTTCCTGACGACGAATATTGTATTGAACCTGGTAAACATGGAAATATTGACGCTTGGTGCCCTAAAAACTCGGATGGTAAATTTTCTTTAAAAAACATGTCGTTAAAACAAGCATTGGCAGGGTCTGTAAACTCTGTAACTGCTCAGTTAATGGATAAAGTAGGTCCAAGAACTGTGGTAAATATGGCCAAAAACATGGGTATTAGTGCAGAAATTCCAGAAGTGCCATCAATTGCTTTAGGTACTCCTGATGTGAATGTTTATGAAATGGTAGGCGCATTTGGAACGTTTGCAAATGAAGGAGTTTATGTAAAACCAGTTTTAGTTACTCGTATAGAAGATAAAAACGGAACAGTATTATATGAATATGTGCCAGAAACCAAAGATGTTTTAAGTAAAGATGTGGCCTTTGCTATGGTAGATTTATTACGAGGTGTTGTAGAAGGTGGATCCGGAGGAAGATTAAGGGGTAGTTATAATAAAAACAATTATTTGTATAAAGAAATCATAACAGGGTATCCTTACAACTTAAATAATCCTATTGCTGGTAAAACAGGTACTACACAAAACAATAGTGATGGTTGGTTTATGGGAATGGTACCTAATTTGGTAACCGGAGTTTGGGTAGGTGGCGAGGAACGTGCTACTCACTTTAAAAGTATAGCATACGGACAAGGAGCCTCTATGGCCTTACCTATTTGGGGACTATACATGACCAAAAATTATGCGAATAAGGAAATTGGTGTATCTGATGGCAATTTTAAAAGTCCGGCTAACATGTCTATCAATTTAGATTGTTCAAAAGTTCGTGAGGAAGATAGAGCAAATAGTAAACCTGCTGAAGACGATTTAGACGATATAGATTTTTAATACCTTTAGCAAGAAAATTTTAAAAAGCCCTTCTCTTTTCATGAAAAAGTTAAGGGCTTTTTCCTTTTTAATCGGTAATTTAGAGGCATATCAAATTTATTATAATACAATGATTAGAAAAACAGTATCAAATGTACAAGAAGCCTTGAAAGGCGTTAATGACGGTATGACTTTTATGCTTGGCGGTTTTGGACTATGTGGTATTCCTGAAAATGCGATAGCACATTTAGTAACGCTAGGAGTAAAAAATATAACATGTATTTCTAACAATGCTGGCGTTGATGATTTTGGCCTTGGCTTATTATTACAAAAGCGTCAAATAAAAAAAATGATATCATCTTATGTGGGTGAAAATGATGAATTTGAACGACAAATGCTCAGTGGTGAATTAGATGTGGAATTAACTCCCCAAGGAACATTAGCCGAAAAATGTAGAGCAGCACAATCAGGTTTTCCGGCTTTCTTTACTCCTGCCGGATACGGAACTGAAGTTGCTGAAGGAAAAGAAACGCGAGAATTTAATGGTAAAATGTATGTGTTAGAAGAAGCCTATAAAGCTGATTTTTCTTTTGTTAAAGCTTGGAAAGGTGACGAGGCAGGAAATTTAATTTTTAAAGGTACCGCACGTAACTTTAATCCATGTATGTGTGGCGCAGCTAAAATAACGGTAGCTGAGGTAGAAGAATTGGTTCCTGCTGGTGAATTAAACCCAAATGAAATACACGTGCCTGGAATATTTGTACAGCGTATTTTTCAAGGAAAGAACTACGAGAAAAGAATTGAGCAACGCACGACTAGAAAAAAGAATTAATTAATTTGAAAATGATATGATTTGAAGATGCTGAAACCTGAATAAAAATGAGGAACGATAAAGAAAATTTAATAGTTAAATTATCATTTGAATTAGCCCTTGAAGTCGTTTCATTTTCTGAAAAAGTAAGAGCAAATAATCGATTTGAAATGGCTTCACAGATTTTTAGAAGTGGAACATCAATAGGTGCAAATATTAGAGAAGCTCAAAATGCAGAAAGTAAAAGAGATTTTATTCATAAGTTTAAAATTTCAGCGAAAGAAGCAGATGAACTCCAGTATTGGTTAGAATTATGCAAATCTTCAGAACATTATCCAAATCCAGAAGAAAAGCTTATTAAAAAATTAAATTCTATAATTTTAATTATTGCCAAGATTATTTCGACAAGTAAAAAAGTTCACGTATAAAATCTTCAAATTAATTCATTTTCAAATTTTCAAATAAAAAAATGTTAGACAAAACAGGTATAGCGAAACGAATCGCAAAAGAAGTAAAAGATGGTTACTATGTAAACCTAGGAATCGGGATTCCTACATTAGTGGCTAATTATGTTCGAGATGATATTAGTGTTGAATTCCAAAGTGAAAATGGAGTGTTAGGTATGGGTCCATTTCCTATTGATGGTGAAGAAGATGCCGATATTATCAATGCTGGAAAACAAACCATAACTACATTGCCTGGAGCCTCTTTTTTTGACTCCGCAACGAGTTTTGGCATGATTAGAGGTCAACATGTGGATCTTACTATTTTAGGCGCTATGGAGGTCTCTGAGAACGGCGATATAGCCAACTGGAAAATACCCGGTAAAATGGTAAAAGGTATGGGTGGTGCAATGGATCTTGTAGCTTCGGCAGAAAATATTATTGTGGCCATGATGCATACAAACAGAGAAGGAGAATCTAAATTATTAAAAAAATGTAGCCTCCCTTTAACAGGTGTGGGTTGTGTAAAAAAAATAGTTACAAATTTAGCAGTGCTTGAAGTTACTAAAGATGGCTTTAAACTGTTAGAACGCGCTCCTGGAATAACTATAGAACAAATAAAAGAAGCCACTGAAGGGACCTTAATTATCGATGGAAATATTCCTGAAATGCAACTTTAATTTCATAGCATATATGAACTATAACCTTCGCAACTATTTTTGATTATTTCACAACAATATTTATAATAATCAAACGTTTTTTATTAAGTTTACGGAACAAGTAAAATAAACCCCAAGTTTAATTTTCAAAACAACCTCTTATCTATGGAAGCACAAATTAGCCATTCTTCAACTCAAGAAGAAATTCAAGTGTACAGAAACAATTTTTTAAGCGGAATTATTAGACTAGCTCAAAAGCTTTTCATGTTATAAATTCCGACTCTAAAATTTAAAAAAGAGCGATAAATTAATTTATCGCTCTTTTTTTATGCCTTATTATAACTTTAATTTTTTTAGAAAATTAGCTTTGTATAATCTGCCAATTGGAATTTTCTGATTATTAATAACTAATACATTTCCAGTAATTTTATTTACATAATTGCAGTTAATAATATATGATTTGTGTACTTGAATAAAGTGTGCCTCTGGCAGTTTGACTAGCCAATTCTTTAACGAATCAATATATGTAAAAGTGCCTTTTGCTGTTTTTAACGTAACGTAATTCTTATCAGATTCTATGTATTGAATATCATTTACAGCTATTCTATGAAGTGTTTTATCAATGTTTAAAAAAACCAGTTCTTCTTGCTCATTAATTACACTACTATTTTTTGCTTTATATTCCTCTCGCTTAATTTTATTTACAGCCTTTAAAAAACGTTCAAACGAAAAAGGTTTTACCAAATAATCACAAATGGTATCTAACTCAAAGCTTTCAACAGCATGTTCATGATATGCTGTAGTAATGATAATTTTTGGTGGATTTGATAGTGTTTTTACATACTGAATACCTGAAATATCGGATAAATTAATATCTAGAAACAAAACATCAATTTGCTTTGTTTGCAATATTGTATTTGCCTCCAAGGCAGATTGGTAACTTCCAACAATAGTGCAATCTACTAATTTAGAAATATAATTATGTAGCACACGCTGTGCCGGTAATTCATCTTCTATAATAACACATTTCATTTTAATTCTATTGTTAAGCTTACTTTATAACTGTTGAGTTGTTCTATATTCATGCTAAACTTATTTCTATACAAAAGCTTTAATCTTTTGTTTAAGTTCTGTAATCCAATTTTTGGGCGTAATTCTTCTTGGGTTGTAATCTTATAATCATTCTCGCAAATACAATACAAAACATTGCCACTCACCTTTATAGAAATGTGTATTGT
The DNA here is from genome assembly GCF_900176415.1 of Cellulophaga tyrosinoxydans. Taxonomy (GTDB): domain Bacteria; phylum Bacteroidota; class Bacteroidia; order Flavobacteriales; family Flavobacteriaceae; genus Cellulophaga; species Cellulophaga tyrosinoxydans. Next base: position 872,986 of record NZ_FWXO01000001.1, read on the forward strand.
GCATTTGGCACTGCTATGCTTAAATGCATTTTCTATTAAGGTTATTAATAACAAAGGAGCAATTTCATGATCGCTGCTATCAATGTCTTTTGTGTATATAATTGATTTAAGGTTTTCGGTTCGTATTTTTTGAAATGCCAGGTAGTTGTCTATATAATCCAGTTCTTTTTCTAAGGAAATTTTATCCGCTGCGCTTTCATATAATACATGCTTTAAATTGTCAGAAAGCTTTAATATTAAGTCAGCCACTTCATTAGGCTTTTCTAATGCGTAGGCATATACCGTATTCAAATTGTTAAACAACACATGCGGATTTATCTGCGATTTTAAAAACTGCAATTCCATTTCTATATGTTGTTTTTTTATAACTTCTATTTCATCTTGTTTTTCTAAATAAGAATATAACATCCACAGAAAAGAAAAAAATACAATAGGAACTAAGGTTTGCCACAAATAATCCGACAAACATTTCATAATAGAGCAACCACATTCAGCAAAATAGTTGCAATAGGCTTGGGTTCCTAAAAAAGCAATAAATCCTATGATTATAGCATACAAAAAATACCATTTACGCTTTACAAAGTATGGTAGTAGTATACCATTGTTGAAATAAACAATTCCAACCAGAATAAAAAAGTACTGCAGAAAAGGGTTTTCTTTCCAATAATAACTTGAAAAAACAAATAAAGAAACAAATACAAACAAGGCCCAAAAAAGCAAATGGATAAAAACCTTAGAAATATAATGCCTGTTAATTTTCATATACTCATAAAAGAGAAAAGTACTTAAAAACTATGATTTCCCCTAACTATTATATACTAACGAACCGTTTGACGGTACAAACAACATATTTGGCGCTTTTAAGCCATTTACGCCTTGTTTTGTGTTTTTTGCATGGTTATTATTGTTGTGTGTTGAATTGACTTCTCTAAGAGGCTGTTTTGCTATTATGTTTGATAATAAACTAAAATCAATTATAATGAAACAACTCCAATTTGCATTCGCTATTTTTTTTACTTTAACTGTTATGGTTAACGGCCAAGGACAAAACAATGAAACCTCAACTAAACTACTTGGTGAAATATCTAAAAATGATTTAACCAGTTTGCCCTATGCAACTTGGTTTACTACTGAATACGATGCTTATCTTCCAAACGCTAAAACTATTTCAGAAATTACCAACGAATTAAACCAGTACTCCATTCTGGTTTTTATGGGAACTTGGTGTGGCGATAGCAAAAAAGAAGTGCCAAGATTTTATAAACTTTTGGAAGCTGCCAATTATCCTATGCATCAATTAAAAGTAATTGCTGTGGATAATGAGCGTAGCAATTATAAAAAAAGTCCAACAGGGGAGGAAAAAGGCTTAAACATACACCGTGTACCTACATTTATTTTCTATAAAGATGGTAAAGAAGTAAACCGAATTATTGAACACCCTATTGAATCTTTAGAATTGGATATTAAAAACATTCTCACTTCAAATACCTACACTCCCAATTATTACGCCATTGAAATTTTGCAAAAACTGCTGAATGACCCTAATCAAACCCAATCACAAATAGCAGAACAATTAAAAACTATAGTTACAAGTGAAACCGTATTTAATGGTCTTGGGTATCTCTATTTAAATGATAAAGAGTTTAACAAGGCCATTACCGTCTTTACTATTAACAAGCTACTTTTTCCAAATAACTTTAATACTTACGATAGCCTAGCAGAGGCTTATGACAACTCCGGACAAAAAGATCTAGCTCTTAAGAACTACGAGTGGGCCTTTGCACTTATTCAGCAAAATCCAATTATAGTGCAATTGAAAAATAAGATAGAAAAGTTAAAGAATAACTAAAATGTAACCATGCATTTTATCGAATAAAAAAGCACTTCATGGCAAACAAATACTAGGTAGATTTTTTCAACTAATAAATACTCACTTTAACCAGTTTAATTCAATAGGCAATTAGTTTATTTGATATTGCACCATTGTTAATTTTTAATTTGGGGATTATGAGGAATATTTTACTCGTGAAAGAGATTTATTTTGAAGCATTTAAGAACTTGGGGAATTTCTTAATAAAAAACTATTTAAAGGTTTTTGCTTGGTTTTGTTTTGTATTAATTGCTGTTTCTGTATTTGCTTTTGTATTTAGAGTATCAACAGGATTTGCATTTCAATAAAAATAAATTTCTACAAAAATTAACCCCTATTGCTTAAACACAATAGGGGTTTTTTATTTTCTGAATAGTATAGTTTAATTAAACTTTATAGATTTAATTATTGCCTCTAACTCAAACATATTGTCTCTTTTCTGAGTGGCAGGTGCAAAGGTGAATCCTTCTACTATTAATTTTCTATTTTTAGCCTTATCGTTTATAATGTACAGAAGATATGGCCCTCCCATTGGATAGTCGCTCATTTCCCACAATCCTCTAACTTCTACAGCTTTTTGGCCACCAACTTCGGTAGGGTATACTTGTGGTGCTAAATACTTTTCAGTAATCATATGATTCTGCTTTCCGGCTATATCCTCTCCTGGTATATACACAGAACCAATAGAATCTCTCATGCGAATGATGTCTTTAACAAACGTTGTGTCTGTTTTAAAATAATCTTCAGGCATTGCATACACAATTACACTCATTTCACCTTTTGGTACTTGACGAGAATACCACACAAAATTTGGTTCTTGTCTGCCCACTTTGTAGGCTGAAGGAATATCTAATGTAATTCCAAAATTATCTGAAAGTACTTTTTCTTTATTTAAGGATCTTTGGAAACGCTTTTGTGCTTCCGTAATTTCTAAGCCTTTAAACGCATTAATAATCTCTGATGCACTTGCCTCTATATTTTTTATAATATCTTGAACATTAGTTCCTGAAATTACCGCAACCTTTTGTGGTTTTGCATACACATCGGTTTTAATAAGCGTTTTGCTCGTGCTGTCTTTGGTAATAAATAAAATTGATCTTGTATTTCTAATACTTCCCGTAAATACGGATTGCGGCATAAAATTTATGGTAAACAATGGTTCTTCCATGGTTAATCCAGCCACAGGCGCTGCAAAATACTCTCTTACTTTATCTCCAGCTTCTCCTTGCCAAAGTTGGTTATCCATAACAACGGCTAAGGAATTAATTGCTCCAATAGATTCTGGAAGATATTTAGCCTCCTTATCATCTTTACAAGAGTTATTTACAATTAAAACAAGTGTTAAAAGACCTAATAATTTTTTCATAATGGTGTACTTAGTTTAGGGTTGACAGTCGCACAAAACTAATTTCGTGCCTAACTTTATATTGTTACCACTAATACCGTTCCATTTTCGTAAATTTTCAACAGAAATTCCAGGATATTTTCTTGAAATTGTCCAAAGTGAATCTCCTTGTTGCACCGTATGCACTTTTGAAGCGCTAGCATTTGTCTTTGAAGTTGAGGCAACAGCACTATTATTTGAAGTACTTGGTGCGTTTTTAGTATAGATGGTTAAACGTTGACCCACCTTTAAATTATTACTTCGAAGGCCATTCCATCTTTTTATATCACTTACGCCCACATGGTACTTTTGAGCAATTTTTCCTAAGAAATCTCCACTTCTTACCTTATACCTAATTTGGTCTTTTGTATTTACAAATTGTGGTAACGGCTTTTCTTCTACTTTAAGCTCTTCTTCTACATGCGCATATATTGCTTCTTCGTTCGTTACAAATTTTCCAATAGCATCAATTGGCAAACGCAGTGCATAATTTTTATTTTCTACAAACGGAATAATATTTAGTTTATAAGATGGGTTTAACACCTCTAATTCTTCAACATCAACATTTACTAATTCTGAAATTTGTTTGAAGGTTATTAGTTTTTTTACATGGATAGTGTCGGTTTGAAAATAAGGGCGCTCTATATTTTTAGGCTGTAATCCGTGTTCCTTAGCGTACTCAAACAAATACATTGTTGCTAAAAACGCAGGAACATAACCTGCTGTTTCTCTTGGTAAGTTATTTCTAATATTCCAGTAATTCTTATGTCCGCCTGATCTTCTTATGGCTTTGTTTACATTACCTGGTCCAGAATTATAAGCAGCTAATGCTAAATCCCAATCTCCGAAAATATCATATAATTTAGATAAGTATTCGCAAGCGGCTTTGGTTGCTTTAATTGGATCACTACGCTCATCTACATAACTACTTACATCAAGATCGTACATTTTACCTGTTGGGTACATAAACTGCCATAAGCCTGTTGCGCCTACTCTAGATTTTGCTCTTGGGTTTAATGCAGATTCTACTATAGCTAAATATTTTAACTCTAACGGAATGTTGTAATTAGCCAGTTCTTGTTCGAACATTGGAAAGTAAAACTGACTTAACGTAAGCATGCGCTCCATAAGTCCTCTTTTTCTTTTCAAAAAAGACTGAATAACACTTTCTAAAGATGGGTTATATTCTACGTTAAAAGGTGTTTTCTGGTTTAATTTTTCCAATCGAATTTTTAAGGTTTCGGTATCTACCGTGCCTATAAAATTTTCGTCTATTTCAAGGTTAGTAACCTCATCATACATTTCATCAAAAAGTGAAGCGCTCTCCGCAAGTTCTTTTAACCAAAGGCTATCATATTTTGCAGCCAATGCATGATCTTCTAAATTGTATTTATCGTCTTTTTTAATCACCATGCTAGGGTTGTCTGTAGTGCCAACAGCTGCTACAGTAACCACATTGTGCTGCTTTTTCTTTTTAACTTTTATATGAGCAGTGGTGTCTAAAGGAATATCTTTAGCTTCGATTATTCTAATATTTTTCTCTGTTGGCGTGGTTTGGGCAAATGCACCAGCACAACCAATTATTAGAGAAAATACCGTGAGTTTTTTACTTAGATTATATATCATAACAAGACCTTTAATAGAAAGCAGTCGACGAAAATCGACTTTTTTTTACAAAAAATAAAATTTTTCACCTCTAAATTGACCTAAATATTAAAGGTCCGTTAATCGATAACGTCTTTGTAGTTAAAGTATTGCAGCTATCCCAGGCAAAGTTTTACCCTCTAAACTTTCCAACATTGCACCACCTCCAGTAGACACATAACTTACCTTATCTTCAAAGCCGAATTGTTTTACCGCGGCTACAGAATCGCCACCACCAACTAATGAAAATGCACCGTTTTTTGTGGCTTCATCAATATAATTTCCAATGGCAATAGTCCCTTTTGCAAAAGTTGGCATTTCAAAAACACCAATAGGTCCGTTCCAAAGTATGGTTTTAGATTTTAAAATAACTTCTTTGAAATTTTCTAAAGTCTTTGGTCCGGCATCAAGCCCTTGCCAACCATCTGGAATATCAGTTACAGGAACTACTTTCGTATTTGCATTGTTATCAAAAGCATCAGCAGCCAAAACATCCACAGGTATATGAACTTGAACCCCTTTTGCCTTAGCTAGTTTTAATATTTCTAATGCCAATTCTTGTTTGTCATCTTCACAGATAGAATCGCCAACTTTTCCTCCTTGTGCTTTTATAAAAGTATAAGTCATTCCACCACCAATGATTAAATGATCTACTTTATCAAGTATGTTTTCAATAATGGTGATTTTAGAAGATACTTTTGATCCTCCTAAAATTGCAGTTACAGGCTTTTCACCCGTAGCCATTACTTTATCTATAGCTTCAATTTCTTTGGCCAATAAATAACCGAAACATTTGTTTTCTGGGAAAAAATCTGCCACTATAGTGGTAGAAGCATGTGCTCTATGTGCGGTACCAAAAGCATCGTTAACATAAATATCGCCTAATTTAGATAGTTGCTCAGAAAAAGCCTTATCGCCGTTCTCTTCTTCAGCATGAAAACGTAAATTCTCTAGCAATAAAATTTCGCCGCTTTTTAAATTTGCAGCAGCTGTTTCTGCTTTTTCACCAACACAATCTTCTGCAAATTTTACACTTACTCCAATAATTTCCGAAACTTTATCTGCAATATGCTTTAAAGACATTTTAGCATTTACTTTACCATCTGGTCTTCCTAAGTGGCTCATTAGAATTGCACTACCGCCATCTTCTAAGATTTTTATAATTGTTGGTTTTGCCGCCTCAATTCTACTAGCATCAGAAACCTTTAAGTCTCCGTCTAATGGCACGTTAAAATCTACACGTATTAATGCTTTTTTGCCTTTGAAATTAAAATTGTCTACAGTTTTCATTTTGAATGATTATTTGAATAGCCGCAAATGTAAAAATTAATAGCTATCCTAAATAATTCAAAGGTGCTAATTATGTGCGATTTAACAATATTGTTTTTTATTCCAGAAAGTTTTAAGAATTCTGAAGCGTAAATCGTACGGTACACAAAAAATAAGTGCCATTTTAGCTCGAAAGCAATACGTTTAAATGCATTATATTTGGCGTATGTTATTTGATTCAATTCTTGGTTTAGCTCACATAAAAAACCATTTAGTTTCTAGTGCAGATGCAGGTCGGATTCCGCATGCACAATTGTTTATTGGCTCCGAAGGAAGTGGAACATTACCTATGGCCATCGCCTATGCGCAATACATACTCTGCTCTACTTCCGATGAAAAAAATGAACAGGCCATACAGGCTTGTAATTTAAAGTGTAATTCGCTTACACACCCCGATATGCATTTTGCTTACCCAGTGGCTAACTCCGATAAGGCAAAAAGTCATGCTGTAAGTGATAATTACATTGAAGATTTTAGATCTTTTGTAAAAGAACAACCCTATGGTAATTTGTTTGATTGGTATCGATTAATTGATATTGAAAAAAAGCAGGGTCAGATTGGTGTGGATGAAGCACAGGAAATAGTTAAAAAACTCGCCTTAAAATCATACGAAGGAGGATATAAAATTTGTATTATTTGGATGGCGGATAAAATGAACTCTTCTGCCTCTAATAAATTGCTAAAATTAATTGAAGAGCCGCCTAGCAAAACCGTTTTTATACTTATTGCTGAAGATGAGGAGCAGATTATACAAACCATACGATCTAGGTGCCAAGTTTTGCATTTTCCTCCATTAGCCGAAAATGATATTGCAGACGGATTAATAGCAAAAGGTATCGCCAAAGAACAAGCTTTGAGAATAGCACATGAAGCCAATGGAAATTATAACAAAGCTTTAGATTTAATTAATAACGATTCTGAAGATTTAGTTTTTGAAAAATGGTTTGTGCATTGGGTACGTAGTGCCTTTAAAGCCAAAGGAAATAAAGCAGCCATTCACGATTTAATTTCATGGAGTGCGGAACTTGCCAAAACAGGTAGAGAAACACAGAAAAAATTTATTTTATACTGTATTGCCATTATGCGCCAAGCATTGCTTATTAACTACAATGTGCACGAGCTGGCCTTTATGAAAATTCATATGGATGGTTTTGACCTGAATAAATTTGCTCCTTTTGTTCACGAAAACAATATTCAAGAGATTGTTGAAGAATTAGAACGCGCTAGTTATCATATTGAAAGAAACGGTAATGCCAAAATTATTTTTACTGATTTATCTATAAAACTTACTCGATTATTACATAAAAAAGCTACTGTAGCTTAACCCCAAAAAACGATACGTATGAAACCATTTTTAAACAATGCTACCGAGATTATTTTACTGCTTTTTTTAATCATTACTTTTCTGCAAAGTGGCATAGACAAGCTTGTAGACTGGAAAGGTAATTTATCTTGGCTAAAAGAGCATTTTTCTAAAAGTCCATTAAAAAACATGGTTCCAATGCTGTTGGTAATACTACTAATCATGGAAATGATTGCAGCATTTTTATCTATAGGAGGTATTTATCAAATTTTGGCTCACAACAAAACGCAATTTGCTTTTTATGGAGCATTATTTTCATGCATATCATTATTAATGCTGCTATTTGGACAGCGCATGGCTAAAGATTACGAAGGAGCAAAAACCATTGCCATCTATTTTATACCTGCCATGTTTTTACTTTTTTTACTGCAATAAATTTGATTTATCCGCATAAAAAAAGCCTCAAATACTTGAGGCTTTTTTTTATCGTGATCTAAGAATTACTTCTTGTACTTATCGTTTAAAACTTTAAGAATTGGAGCAGTCACATCTTGACTTTCTGCTCCATAAAGAACGCTACCACCATCGCCACCGCCTAAAATATAGGTGTAACCGTTAGCTTTACCGTAAGCTTTAATTTCTCTTTTTACTTTACTGATAATGCTATCCATTTCAGTTTGGCTTTGCATTTGCAATTGCTGTTCTTGTTGTTGTAATTGTTGACCAATAAATTGACCTTCTTGTTGCAACTGTCCGTACTCTTCTTGCGCTTGCGCTTGTGGCATTTTCTGAGCCTTTGCTTGGAACGCTTGAAGTCTCATTTGAAAAGTTTGAGAAATACTATCTCTTTTTTGAGTTAAAGCATCTGCTTTTACTTTAAGTTTTGCTTCAACATCTACTTTTTCTTGATAATCATCCATTAGTTTTTGATTATCAACAAAACCAATTTTACTTTCTTGGCAAGCAAAAACACTTAGTATTGCTAAAGCCATTACTATTTTTTTCATCTTTTGTTTTTAATAATGTTGCGCAAAAATAGAAAAGGTTTTGGATTATTTGTCAAAAGTTACTGTTAAACACATTTTCTAAACGATCAAAGCAGAGGTTTACCAGATGATAATGCCTATTTACCCTAATACATCTTGTATTTCAGGAGTTTTGTCAAAAACGGCTTTTGCATAAGTGCACATGGGTTTTATTTTACTTTTACTTTTTCTAGCAAATTCAGCTATATGTAACACCAGTTTTTTGCCTATACCTTGTCCTCCAAATTCAGAATGTACTTCGGTATGAAGAATAGTTAATTTTTGTGGTCCACTCCAAGAGTACGTAATATGGCCTACTTCTGTTTCGTTTATAAAAGCAGTAAATTTTCCGGCTGTATTTTTTTCTGATTGTATAATTTTCATTTAAAGGCTATTTAGCTATAATACTCAAGGCTTTTGAAGGGCATTTTGCAACTTGCTTTATAATTTCGGAAGTTTCGGCATTATTAATTTTTATCCAAGGGCGCTCTTTAGGATGATAAACTTGCGGCAACATTTTTACACAAACACCCGAGTGAATACAAATGCCAGGTTGCCATAAAACTGTAATTTCTCCATTGGAATATTCTTTATTTTCCATGTGCTACTATTTTAATAATTTTTCAATTCTTTTATCCGGTATTAACCAAACTATGGCTACCGCTATGTACAGTATAATGCTAATTAAAGGGATAAAGAACGATATGATTACCCCTATTAAATACACTAAAATTGAAGCATTTCCTTTATAATCTTTTTGATAAGCAATTGCTAAAACAGATTCCGTTCCATTTGCCTTGATAACCGAATTACTTAAAATTTTAAAGGCTATTGCCGCCATCATTAAAACCAAACCATATAACGCTACCGGATTATTTTCAAAATGGTTTTCCCCCATCCAACCGGTAACAAAAGGAAACAAAGACAACCAAAATAGTAGGTGTAAATTTGCCCATAAAACCTTACCATTTACTTTTTCTGTAGCCTGCATTAAATGGTGGTGATTATTCCAATAAATACCCACATATACAAAGCTGCCTAAATAGGTTAAAAATACAGGGAAAATTGGTGCTAAAGTTGAAAATTCCGCTCCTTCAGGAACTTTCATTTCTAACACCATAATGGTAATAATTATTGCTAAAACACCATCGCTAAATGCTTCTAATCTATTGGTTGTCATGGCTTTTGATTTTGTTATTCTAAATATCCGAATTTTCCATTATTAAAATCGTTAAAAGCATCTATTAATTCTTGCTTTGTGTTCATTACAAACGGACCATGTGCTGCAATAGGTTCATTTAAAGGCTCGCCACTTAAAACCAAAACAATAGCATCATCCGTTGCTTCAATTTCAAAATGCTCCCCAGTATTCTCAAATAACGCTAAATGGTCTGTAGGCACTTTTTCTAAGCCGTTTACTGTGATGCTGCCCTCTATAACTAAAAGTGTTGTGTTATACGTGTTAGGGAAGCTAAAATCTGCCTTTGCGCCTGTTTTTAATTTAGCATTCAGCATGTGTATTGGAGAAAACGTACTGGCAACGCCTTTTATATTTTTATACGCTCCAGCAATTACCTCTATTTCTCCACCATTGTTTGCTATAGGATATTTTTTTATGGTTTTATTCTGAATTGCCTGATATTTTGGTGCTGACATTTTATCTTTTGCTGGTAAGTTTACCCACAATTGCACCATCTGAAAAATTCCGCCAGCTTTGCTAAAATTTTCTTCGTGGTATTCTTTATGCAATACTCCAGATGCGGCCGTCATCCATTGAATGTCGCCTTCACCAATAACGCCACCTCCACCACTACTATCGTGGTGTGCAACCTTGCCTTTGTAGGCAATAGTTACAGTTTCAAAACCTCTATGCGGATGTACACCTACTCCTTTTGGTTCTTTACTTGGTGGAAAATTATATTTTGAGTTATAATCCAGCATTATAAAGGGATCCATGCGTTTCATGTCTAATCTAAAACCGCTCGGTATAAAATTATGAACTCTAAACCCGTCGCCCACAAAATGCGGTTCTTTTGGTGCTACCACTAGCTCTACTTTTTTTGTAATCATAACCTTGATTTTTATACTAACAAATTTAGTTATGCTTTAAAAGCTGTGCATTGATGTATGGTAAGAAGTTACTTTTTGTGTTTGGTCGCCAGTTCTTTTCTAACCCGACTTAAACTTTCTGGCGTTATCCCTAAATAAGAAGCAATTAATGTTTGGGGCACTCGCAATAACAGATTGGGGTATACTTTTATAAAATCTAAATACCGTTCTTCGGCAGTAGCGCTTAAAAGTAGTTCTATTCTCTTCTGCAAGCTTCTAATATGGTTGTGTAAAAGTTTGTTGTTAAACTCTTCGAACGAATTGTTTTGTTCTGAAATTTTTTCGACAAAATTTTTCTCTAAAACCAGCACTTCAGAATCTTCAAGAGCATCTATATAATATTTCGACGGTTGGTTAAAATACACACTTTCACGATCAGTAATAAACCAATTTTCGGGTGCAAATTGTAACACATTTTCTTTCCCTTTTTTATCGATAGAAAAATAGCGTAACAAGCCTTTTTCCACAAAAAAAGTATGTTGGCAAATATCGCCTTGTTTTAAAAGCTGTTCGCCCTTTTTTACTTTTCTAATTTTTAAAGTACTTACATAGGCGCTAACTGCACTCTTTTCAATTGGAATGTTAGATTCTAAAAAACGAATTAGGGTATTTTCGGCCATGGTTGTTTTTTAAGAGCAGAGGAATTGTTATAGTTAATTACCCATTTAAAGGTAGTGCTTGAAGTTGTATTATGAGCTATTTGTATTATTAGTTCTTATTTTCAACTTACTAGTTTTGTTCACCATTTTACATCCCCCGCCTTTCAGGCACCCCCTTGTAAGGGGGAATTTATACGTTAACAATTATCCCCTTGAGGGGATTATAGGGGTGTTTTACGCATGGTTATTATTCACTATTTTTCATATTATACTAACTTACTGTTGCCGGCACGAACGTGACGCTCGCGCTAGCGGTTTTTTTTCATAGTTCTTATTATATTTTTTCTGTTTTTTCAAAAATGTGTAATTGATTTCCTTGGTCTAAGACATAAATATTATTATGATTTACTTGGAAATCTTTAAAACCTCCTTTTTGATTTTCTACTTTGGTTACCCAAAGTAATTCTAGGGTATTGTAATCTAATACTCCAATATGTGTTCCGCTTAAATAGTCTTGGTTGGCTGTAAAGTATATCTTATTTTCTAGCACTTTCCAAAAACCAATTTTTAAGTTTTGATTGTATAAGCTTTCTATTCTTTGGCTACGCAAAACTTTTCCTGTTATTGCATCTATTTCTACTAAAGGGCTATCAAGAGCTTGTGTGCCAATACCACTATATATACTTAAAAGACTATTATCCTCTTCCAATAACTCTATAAACCAATCTGAGATTGGATATTGATGATCTAATTCAAAGATTACCTTACCTGATTCTATGTCTAGAGCAAGTAATCTGGTTTCATTTTTTTCATTACCCGCCCTATATAATGATACCCAAAGTTTATTTTCAACTACTCCTAATATTTTGCGTATTTCTCCGAAGTTTTCTAAGTTGGTTTCCCACTCGTATTTCCCTGTGAGTAGGGATAAAGATTTAATGTATTTTCTTTCGTTTTGTATTTGGATGTATTGATTTTTAAATCTATCGCCTGATCCGTAATATCTGTGTGGGAGTTCGTACAATTCCTTAAATGGAAATAATTGACAAATCAGATAATTACTTGAATACAAACCTGCACCTTCCCTTATTGAATTTTTAGAAGTAATAAAATTATTATCATAATAACCCATTCCAAAAAAAGTAGTAGGAATTGTTGTTTTAGAACCAGATACTAAATTAATTATGTCAGTGCTATCTTTGTGATTTAACCCGAAATAATCATCAAACGAAAAAAACCCATAATTTTCTCTATCAACTATTAATTTATCAGCATATAAATGATAATGGTTTTCATTTTTCTTATAAAATAATTTATCTGTAATTATTTTAAACTCTTCTATTCCTTTCTTGATGCCTGCGGATTTAAACATATTATTTTACTTTGATAAAGTTGTAAAAAGTGTTAATTATATTGCTACTTGTATCACTGATTAATGTACCAAAATCTAATCTTGAAGCACTTTGATATTGCCTATCATTTAAATTTGGATAATTTGCTCTCGGGAACAAATTCTCTCTTAGGGATATATTCCCCCAAATAGTATTAAAAATGGTTTCTCCTTTGAAGGTTAACGTATTTGTACTTGAATTATAAAGCATTTGTTTAAACTTTTCTTTAAATGGTGTTGGATCTGGGCTATTGTTGTTCTTTTTTGAATCGAACCAATATCCCGCTCCGCAAAGTCTCCTGACTTTGAGGCTATTATGTTTAAATGTGCTAATACTTTTCATAATTTAAAAACGAATTTGGTTTTAAAGCATTTATTACGGAGCTGCAGACCATAGGGGTGTTCTGCTTTATATTTATTATTTGTACTTATTTTCAACTTACTAGTTTTGTTCCCCCGCTAGCGCGAGCGTCACGCTCGTGCCGTTACAGCTACTATATTTAGTTCATACGCTCATAATTCCATCCTTTCGGCTGCGCTCAAGACAAGCATTCCTAAATGCATTCCTTTATTGTCTATTTTTGGTACAGTTTCATCCCTTCGACTACTCTCAGGACAGGCATCTGCATTGTTTCTTGTGCTACTAATTTTCAATCAATTGGGTCGGTAACAAAACCTTGTTCAAATGGATTATTGTGAATATAATCAATCTTTTGTTTTATTACTTTATTGCCTCGCTAGCAGGCGCAACAACCTCATAAGCTAAGGCTGAAAAAATAAAACCTTTCAATTGCATTTTTTCAATGGCGTCTTTTAAATTTTCTGATACTATTTTGCTACCATCAATACCAATAGAAAAATCATAAGTATCTTGTAATACTAATTTTTTCCATTCAATTTTTTTCTTTGTTTTTTTCCAAATATCATCATCGTATGCATCATATTCATCTGCATTTTTTAAACCAGTTACTCTTTCCCCGTCTAAATAATATTCGCTTTTTTTATAGTTATAATTTTCTAACGGATTTATAGGAAATTGGAATATCCAATACACTAATTTTTTTCCTTTGTACAAAAGTCTAGTTTCATAAAAATGATAAGATGGTGCTATGCTAAAATTTTCTAACAGTAATTTAAAATCATTAGAAATGTACCAATAACCGCCCCTTGGATAAACACCAATACCACCATGCACATCTTGTAGTCTCCATTCCCATTCATTTTCTGGGCCATAACTTTGTAAATGAAAATGATCAAAAATTGGGGTGTTTAAAAGTATTTCTCTCTTGCCAATTTTATCAAAATACATTTTGCCGTTAGGGACATACTGGCCGTTGGCATGACCTAGAACCTGATCTTGTTCTGGAAATCTTCTTTCCATTTCTAATTTATAATACTTCATGATTTAAAGATCTAGAATAGTATCACGAGCGTGAAGCTTGCGCTAGAGGGGGGTTCTATGAATTATTCTTTTTACGCTTGTTTTCAATATCTATAGAATGACGCTCTTGCTCCAAAATGTTGCCTCTAAAACTAGTTGTATCATTGTAACTTTTTTTTAGTTTTCGTTTTTCATCTTCTTGTTCTTCTAGAGTTAATGAATTCCATCGTATTTTTTCTTGTTCTTCTTGAATTTCACAAATTCTATTATTTATCAAAATATTTTGCTTATCTGTTAATAAATTCAGAGTGATTTCTCTCCATTCATCAGAAATAATATTTTGCATAGCCATATTGGCTAAGATGTTTATATTTTCTAATGTCATTTCTATTGGAAACTCCTCTGGTTTTATAATTTTCATAATTTTTAGTTTAATGGAGTCCCCAATTACTCTAAATCTACATAATACCAATTTCCCGCCGCTCCTAAAAATCTCCAAAATTTCAATCTACATTTTACAAACGCTCTAATACCTTTCGTTGTTATAAATGAATTAGGTTTTAATATAATTACAACTTCTTTGTAAGAAGTATTGAATTGTAAGAAAATAAATTTAGGCTAAAAAAGTGTAAAAAGACCGCCATAAGGAATATCTATATATAAATCTTTAACAATTGACAATCGCTATCAAAATAGCCTTTCTAAAACACCCCTATTTTAAAGGTTCTAAAAACAAACAACAACTTATAAGTCTTGCGCCGTAAAGTGCTCTTAAAACTGCCTAAAACGATTATTTAGCCTTTTTTAAGACGTAGATAAGTGATGAATACTCTTTGGTTCGCCAAGCTTTTAGATTGGAGCGTAATCCAATACAAAATGCAGCAATAAAGTTTTGTTTTCCTGTTTTATATTTTTCGGATAATAACGAAACATAAAATGCATCAAAAACCAATGGGTAGGTTTTTAGCAATTGCATATTTTCTTTTTGAAATAATTTTGAAATAGCTGTTTTAGAAAAATGCCAAAGATGTCTTGGTACATCAAAAGCTGCCCAGAAATTTTTATAGTGCAGCGCATCAAAAGATTTAAAATTGGGAACGGCAATTATTATTATTCCATCTTCGGATAGTAAATTTGATAGTCTAGTTACTTGGTCGGTTAAATTGGGCATGTGTTCTAAAACATGCCACAAGGTAATGACATCAAATTTTTGGTTAGCGAAATCTTCTAGTGTAGTTTTTAATTCTAGTCCTTTTTCGGAAGCTTTAGCATTGGCCTTTGAATTGGGCTCCACGCCATGCACACTCCATCCGTTTTCTTTTGCTACTACTAAAAAGTCTCCGGTACCAGCACCAACATCTAAAAGCTTTTTTCCGCTGCTGTGCTTCTGAACTATTTTAAGTTTGTTCTTAAGGTTTATCTTTTTTACACCTTGGTAAATTTTATCTACAAAAGATTCGCTAGCATCGGTATGCGAAATATACGCTGCACTATCGTAATACGGATTTAAATTTTCGGGCTGTGGTTGTGTCACCAACATGTCTAAATTATCATCTAGATGCAATTCAAAATTTTCCTTACTTACAGAATGGTCTTTAGTCTTTAAATAAAATTTCATTGTAATTATGCGTAGCTAAATATTCTTTTTTAAGTTGACGAAGATACTCTAAAACCACATCACGAGAAAGTGAATTTTCTGCTAGACAATCTTTTTCAGCATCGCTATACACTTCTACAGCGATATAATAATTTCCGTTACGATAGGTCTTAGAATCGGTATTAAAAATTTCGGATGGTTCATCTCCTATTTGTAACATTTTATTTCCAACAGCTGCCAAAATTGGACCTGCTATATTGATCCCTTTGTCTACAATTTCTACTTCATAAAAAGAGAAAAAATATTGTTTATCTAAAATTGTAAAAGGGACATTATCATACACATCAATATGATCTAATTGAAACTTAGTGTTTACGTAATTATAAAATTCCTGAGCTTCTTTTGAATCCTCAAAAATAAACATTTGTCTTTTTGGTAAACTACGTTTAAATTTTTTACCCTTAGTAATTTTGTAATCTTCTATGTTTGGAGCAATACGTAATGGAATACACGATTGAACTACTATTGCTAAAATAACTACAAGTAATTGTTTTTTCATAAGAATTAGATAGGTTCGCTAGTACTGATGGCATCAAAAATTGAACCAAATAATCACTTATGATTAAAAACTTGAAACAACAAAATATCTTATTTTCACAACAAAAATTTGCAAATGTTCCACGTGGAACATTTTGATTACCTATCCAATAATTCCACCTCTAGAAGTGCTGACAATTCTTTTGCTTTGCTCAAAGCCTCCTCCATACGAGTAGATTTAAACAGTGTAAAATGTTTATTTCCCTTAAAAAAGCGTACAGCATAAAAGCCGTACTGTCTACTATTCCCTAAAGCTGATACTGGTCCAAATTCGCTATCTTGTTTGTAATGCCCCGAATATATTTTAATATAATCTGGGAATAAGCTATCCAGTTTTGACGACCAAACCACTATGCCAAACAACTTTAATAAGCGTTTGTTTTTATAGGCTTTATTAAATTCAAAACTTACTTGATAGCCTAAAAGAATAAACGAAATTAAAAACATTACCACTATTTGGCTTGTAGGTGGCTGGTATTGCACCATCATCCAAATGGTTAATATGAAAAGAAAAGCCCCTAAAATTTTTACAGTTAGGGGCTTGATTTGTTTACATACTACTTTCATAATTATCTTCCCAAAAATACTAAAAGTACACTTATATCGCTTGGTGAAACACCGCTAATTCGTGATGCCTGCGATATAGTCACTGGTTGTATATTTGTTAGTTTTTGTCTTGCCTCTGTAGACAAAGATTTCAACTTTGTATAATCAAAGCCAGCTGGTATTTTTACATTTTCTAAACGATGTAATTTATCTGCGTTGTTCTTTTCTTTAGCAATATAACCAGAATACTTTACTTGTACTTCTGCCTGTTCTAATACCTCTCTATCGATATCATTTTCTTCCACAAAATTAGCCACAGCATCTAAAGTCAACATATGATCCATCGTAACATTTGGACGAGAAAAAGACTTAAACATTTTATCCGATTGTGAAACCAAAGCAGAGTTTACACTCTCCAAAATAGGATTTATTTGATCTGGTAAGACACTTGTATCCTTAAAAAACTGGACAAATTTTTCTGATTTTTCCAACTTCTCCTCCATTCTTTTTAAGCGATCCTCTTTAGCTAAACCAATCTCGAAACCCTTAGGTGTTAGTCTTAAATCCGCATTATCTTGTCGTAATAAGGTTCTATATTCTGCTCTAGAAGTAAACATTCGATAAGGCTCTTCTGTACCTTTGGTAATTAAATCATCGATTAAAACACCAATATATGCTTCATCTCTTTGAAGGATAAAATCTTCTTTTTCATTAATTTTTAAATGTGCATTTATGCCTGCCATTAATCCCTGCGAAGCTGCTTCTTCATAACCTGTTGTACCATTAATCTGCCCAGCGAAATACAAATTAGAAACCAACTTAGTTTCTAATGTATGCTTTAATTGTGTTGGGGGAAAGTAATCATACTCGATAGCATAACCAGGTCTAAAGAATTTTACATTTTCAAAACCTACTACAGATCGCAACGCTTTAAACTGAACATCTTCTGGCAATGAAGTTGAAAAGCCATTTACATAAACCTCCACAGTGTCCCAACCTTCTGGTTCTACAAACAATTGATGACTGTTTTTATCTGCAAATCGATTGATTTTATCCTCAATAGATGGACAATATCTTGGGCCTAGACTTTTAATTCTTCCATTAAACATTGGTGACCTATCAAATCCTTCACGCAACAAATCATGTACTAATTCGCTCGTATGTGTCATATGACAATCACGTTGATGCGCTAGAACCTTTGTGGGCGAATAACTAAATTTCTCTGGAATAGCATCACCAGGTTGTGGTATCATTTTAGAATAATCCAATGATCTACCGTCTACCCTTGGCGGGGTTCCTGTTTTCATTCTTCCCGATTCGAATCCAAAAGTTAGGAGTTGTTCTGTAATACCCGTTGCTGCTTTTTCGCCAGCACGGCCGCCACCAAATTGTTTATCTCCTATATGAATCAATCCATTCAAAAAAGTACCATTAGTTAATACTACCGACTTGGAACGTATATCAATCCCAAGTGAAGTTGTAACTCCAACAGCTCTATTGTTTTCTACTAAAAGCCCAGAAACCATCTCTTGATAGAAATCTACATTCGGCGTATCTTCCAATGCTAAACGCCATTCTTCAGCAAAACGCATTCGATCGTTTTGTGTTCTTGGGCTCCACATAGCAGGACCCTTAGACTTGTTTAACATCTTGAATTGTATAGCAGATTTATCTGAAATAATACCACTATACCCGCCTAAAGCATCAATTTCACGAACTATTTGTCCTTTGGCAATTCCTCCCATTGCAGGATTACAGGACATTTGTCCAATAGTCTGCAAGTTCATCGTTACCAACAACACTTTAGATCCCATATTTGCGGCAGCAGCAGCAGCCTCGCATCCTGCATGACCTGCGCCTACTACAATAACATCATACTCTTTATCAAACATAATTTCTAATGTTCCACGTGGAACAATTTAATTTTCTCGTTTTCCTTTTCTCGCATTACACGCGCTTCTTGGTCGTTTTTATCTTTATACCCTAACAGGTGCAATACACCATGCGCCATTACTCTATGTAATTCCTCTTCAAAACTAACACTGTATTCTTGCGCATTATCCTTAACTCGCTCTACTGAAACAAATATATCACCAGAGATAGTATTACCATCACAATAATCAAAAGTGATAATATCTGTATAGGTATCATGATTTAAATACTGCTGATTAATACCCAACAAGTATTCGTCATCACAAAATATGTAATTTAAATCTCCCTCCAATTTAGATTCAGATGTAATAACTCTACTTAACCAATCGGAATAATAGTTTATATCTGACAATTCAAAATCTACTTCGTAATTAAAATCAATCATTTTGCTCAAAATACTTTTTAATTCTTCCTTGGTAATTTTGGCGCAAAGGTAATACTTGTCTATTTAAAATTTCATTCTCATTCCTGTAATTCTCAAATACATCAGGTCGACTCAATATTGGATTTACAAATTGATTTTTATTACTGTTGCTTTCTCTTTCATTTTTCTTTCCTTGCTTCATAGCAGCGCCTTCCAATTTCAGTAATTGATATTGAATGATAGTCGCCTTATCTATAGTACTTCTAGTCACTCCATTTTCCAATAAATTATTCAGAAAATCCTCCATCTGCCTAATTAACTTCTCTCCTAATCTACGGTCATCAGTATTGATCATATTCTGTAATTGTTCCTCTAGCTTACTCTTAAGCATTTCTTGCTCTTTATAAATCTGATATATTTCTTTTAAGCCTTCTTCAGATAAGCCATAATTACCGTTTCCGTTTGCGCCTTGTCCATTCTCTCCATTACCTTTACTTCCTTTTGAACCTTTTCCATCCTTTCCCTTTTGCCCTTCATTGCCTTGAGAACCTGTTCCCTTTCCTTTCTCTCCTGACTTACCACCTTCACCATTAGTACCATCTTTACCCGAAGTGCCATCAGACCCCTTTTGACCTTCCTTCCCTTCATTTCCGTCTGAACCTTTTTCGCCGGATTTGCCTTCACCTTCTTTTCCTGCGTCGCCAAGTTTTTTATTCAATTCGCCTTGCCCCTTAATAATATCTGGTAATTGAAAATCCTCACCAGAGCCTTTGCCTTTACCAGACATCATGTTTTGTTGCATATTCTCTAGAATACTAGCCAACATATCCGAAAGCGTATTTCCAGAATTCAAAACATATTTTTGGTAACTTATCCCTTGATAATTATTAGACTCTGTTATGTTTTCTATTGCATTATCCAGATTATAATAAATATCTGTAACCTCTTTGTTGATGCTTTCGCTGATTTCAGGTATTCTTAATGATAAAGCAAATAAACTATCATCTACGTGCTCAAAGAGCGATTTTAATTCTTGTTGTTTTACTATAATTCTAGATTGATTCTTAAACACATTTTGTTCTTGATTTAATTGATCAATCAGCGCTTCTTGCTTAAAAGTAAATGTGACTAAATTATCTAAAATTTGGCGGAGTACTTCAGCATCTTCAGTAGCATTAGATCCACCTGCACCTGAAGATGATTGCTCTAATTTATTTGCTAATTCTTTCATTTTATCGGCTGCCGATTTTTGTTTTTTATCTGCCTCTTTAATGTCCGACTTTTCTAAGGATGCACTAGCCGCCTTTTGGTCTTCTTTTACACCATTAGTATCTGTATTTTTAACATCAATGGAAATTGGCTTTTTTAAAGCACCATTATCCTTTAATAATTCCTCTAATTTTTCAGCCAGCTTATTAAATTCAGTATTTAACTTTTTTTGATCCTCTTTTTGACTTTCACCAGCGGTTGTGTTTTTTGCTAGCTCATCCTGTTTTTTTGATAAACCTTCCAATTCCTTAGCTAATTGCGAGGCCATTTCGGTAACATAATATCGCTTGGTTAATTCTAACAATTGCTCCAAATTACGTTGTCCATTCTTTTGGCTTTTTGCCAAATCTTCTAACCGTTTTGTTAGTTCCTCCTTTTCTAATTTATCAGCAACCTTTTTAAGTTCTTCTAATAACTGATTGTTCTTTTTAGCTTGTAGCTCTTGACGTTCCAATCTTTCTTGAAGTAGTTTGTTCAATTCGTCATCTTTCTCCATGTTCTTCAAATTCTCTTTTAACTGATTTGAAAACTTCTGCATCTGATTTTCTTGAACCTTTTGTTTGTCTAAAATGGCATTTAACTTAGATTTATCATTATAATTTAAGGCGTTTTTTTCCTTTTGATCATTAGACAATTCCTCTAAGGTCTTAATCTGTTCTTTTTGATTGTTTACCGATTTATCAATATTAGAAATAATAGCATTTTGACTTTCTAATTCTTTGTTTTTCAATTGATTATCATCCAAAACATAAGAATTATAAACTGCGGAACGAGACTTTTTACTACCATTAACTCCGTCATTATCAGCTACTTCAAAATAAAAACTATAATTCACTCCAGCAACAGTTTTAATACCTGAAGGAAAGGTGTAATAAAAGCTAGCAACAGTCGTGTTTGGCTGCAATAAAGTCAAAGAATTTTTTTCATCAGGGTTTGTTGTATCATAGTACACCATTTTTACATAAGAAATACCGTAATCATCTGTGAGCTTTCCACTAAAAAAAAGTTGACTCGCAATTAATGAATCTGATTTTTGCTCCATGATTATCTGAGGAAACTGATCTTTAATTACTTTAAAACTATAATCTACTTTCTCAAAATCGTGAACATGTTCATTTGACGTTGAAATGGAATACTCCAAACTATTGTAGATTCTTTTTGTTAACCTAAAATTATTTTTGTCGTTTATAAACTTTAAAACTGTATCATAATCTTTATATGCGACAACACTTGTGCTTTCCGTTTTAACCAACCAATTCACTTTTGTCCCTTCCAACAAAACAGCGTTTCCACCATTCTTAATCACTTCTTGTGGCTTATTGGTATGTTTTGGATACTCCAACGCTAACTGAAAGTCTAAAATAGCGGGTATTGCCTTTACTGTGGCCTTATAATCATGTGAAGTATATTCATTTGCTTTAAAATAAAAAATAAAAGATTCTTTAGGGCTATTTATTTTATATTGATATACTCCATTACTTTCATGCATTAAAAAATCCTCGCCATTAATGTTTACAAAAACATTCTCTGGCTTTATTTCACCAACTGTACTAACTGCAATTACCAAAGGTTGGTTTTGCAATACTGATAAATCAGTGCTTATTAACTGAAAAGTAAACGGTGCAGGTTTTTCAAAAGCTAAATCATAATTCACTACTCTTTTATAACTCTGAAAAAAAGAACTTAAATCACCTGTAACATATATCAAAGCCATAAGCACAAGTGGAATACCCAGCCATTTAGTATAGGAATACGCCTTTTTGTAATTTACGGCATTAGAAAATTTAAAATTTAATAAAGAACTAGAGCGCTGATTTATACTTGCTAATAATAGTTCTGATTTATCAGTATTCGATTCTAATTCGACCAAATTATATAGTTTATCATCAATTTCCGGAAAATGCTTTCCAATAATGTATGATGCTTTTTTATTATCCAATCCATTTTTAATTTGATAAAGAAATAATAAAGGAAGAATTATAAATTGATATAGTAGAAGTACCTCTACTACAAATAACACGATTAAAAGAACCAACCTAAAACTGCTATTTAACCACAGAAAATACTCTACACCTAGCAATACCATAAAAAACAGTAAACCTAGCGCTAAAAACAAGAGTATTCCTTTTATTAATTGTGCTTTATAGTACTTTTTAATAAAGGAATTTAAATTGGATTTTATTTGTTCAAATGCTGTCAATTGAAGGTTTTTATCCTAAGATAACAGAAAAACATACATTATTAACTGGTTCATAGGAAATTAAATCAAAATTAAAGAAAACAATAAACATAAGGTATTGGCGAAATGTTAATTATTAGCTACTCAGAAGTAGGCTAAATCATGAAAAATCGACGACAATAGTTCTTTCCTTTTGCCTTTTGTTATCTTTGCACTAAATATTTTTCTATGACTAAAAAAGTTCGCGTTAGGTTCGCTCCTAGCCCTACTGGCCCTTTACACATTGGTGGTGTTAGAACAGCACTATTCAACTACTTATTTGCTAAAAAAAATCAAGGAGATTTTATATTACGAATAGAAGATACTGACCAAAATAGATATGTAGAAGGTGCAGAACAATATATTATTGATGCACTTAACTGGTGTAATATCCCATATGACGAAGGCCCAGGAAAAGATGGGGGATTTGGTCCCTATAGACAAAGCGAAAGAAAGACTATCTATAAAAAATATGCTGATATATTAATTGAAACTGGCAAAGCCTATTATGCATTCGATACCTCAGAAAAGCTAGAACAGCATAGAAAAGATCACGAAGAAAAAGGAAAAACCTTTATTTATAACTGGCACAACAGGTTAAAATTAGATAACTCTTTAACTTTACAACCAGATGAAGTAGCTAAAAGAATTGCTGCCGGTGAAGAATATGTTATTCGCTTTTTAACACCCGCAGATGAAAAACTAGTGCTGAATGATATAATTCGAGGCACTATAACCATCGATACTAATGTACTAGATGACAAAGTATTGTATAAAAGTGATGGTATGCCAACCTATCATTTAGCCAATATTGTTGATGATCATTTAATGGAAATTACGCACGTTATTCGTGGTGAAGAATGGTTGCCTTCATTAGCACTACACAAACAATTGTATGACGCTTTTGGTTGGGAAGCTCCTCAATTTGCACATTTACCGTTAATCATGAAACCTGTAGGTAAAGGTAAATTGAGCAAACGTGATGGTGAAAAATTAGGTTTCCCTGTATTTCCTTTAAATTGGAACGAATCCATAGGGTACAAAGAAAGTGGCTATTTTCCTGAAGCGGTTGTTAACTTCTTAGCCCTTTTAGGTTGGAATCCTGGTACAGAACAAGAATTATTTAGCTTAGCGGAATTAACGCAATTATTTAGTTTAGAACGTGTTAATAAATCAGGAGCACGTTTTGATCCTGATAAAACCAAATGGTATAATCAACATTATTTACAAGAGAAAAATAACCAAGACTTGGTGCCTGCCTTTACTACTATTTTGCAAGAAAAAGGCATTCTAAACACTACAACTATAAAAATAGAAAAAGTAATTTGTCTTATTAAAGAACGTGCCACCTTTGTTTCTGACTTTTGGAATTTATCTGATTACTTCTTTGTAGCTCCAACTTCTTTTGATGAAAAAGCCGTTAAAAAACAATGGAAAGAAGACACTCCTGCACTTATGCAAGAAGTGATTACGCTTTTAGAGCCACTAACAGATTTTTCATCTGCTAGTACAGAAACTATTGTAAAAGAATGGATTACGAGCAGTGAATTATCGTTTGGAAAAGTTATGCCTCCATTAAGATTACTCATAGTTGGTGACATGAAAGGGCCTCATATATTCGATATTTTAGAATTAATTGGGAAAGATGAAACTATAGCAAGATTAAAAAGTGGAATTTCCATTTTACAATAGGGCTTTTGTAACAAAACATACATTTGTACTACTTATATTACAAACAGTTTGTACATTCAAACATTAACTAAAAACATAAATTATGAACTATCTATTAGTACCCATTCTCTTTTTTGGACTTGTAATTTTATTCTCGTCCTTTTTTACAGTAAAACAACAAACCGCAGCAATTATAGAACGTTTTGGAAAATTTCATAGCGTAAGAACCTCAGGTTTACAAATGAAACTACCTATAATCGATAGAATTGTAGCAAGAGTTGGTCTTAAAATTCAACAATTGGATGTTATTATTGAAACCAAAACATTAGATGATGTTTTTGTTAAACTAAAAGTATCTGTCCAGTATGTTGTTATTAAAAGTAAAGTATATGAAGCTTTTTATCAATTAGAATATCCTCACGATCAAATAACCTCCTATGTTTTTGATGTTGTTAGAGCTGAAGTGCCAAAAATGAAACTTGATGATGTTTTTGTTAAGAAAGATGACATTGCTATCGCGGTAAAAGCAGAATTACAAGATGCCATGCTGGATTACGGATATGACATTATCAAAACATTGGTAACTGATATTGACCCAGACGGACAAGTAAAAGAAGCAATGAACCGTATTAATGCATCGGAACGTGAAAAAATCGCCGCTCAGTTTGAAGGTGATGCTGCTCGTATTCTCATTGTAGAAAAAGCGAAAGCAGAAGCAGAATCTAAAAGATTACAAGGGCAAGGTATTGCAGATCAGCGTCGTGAAATTGCTAGAGGTTTAGAAGAATCTGTAGAAGTATTAAATAAAGTAGGGATAAATTCACAAGAAGCTTCAGCCCTAATTGTTGTAACTCAACATTACGATACCTTGCAATCTATTGGAGAAGCTACAAATACCAACTTAATATTATTGCCAAATTCTCCGCAAGCCGGAAGCGATATGTTAAATAATATGGTGGCATCTTTTACGGCAAGTAATATGATTGGTGAGACGATGAAAAAAAATGCACCTAAAAGATTAGAAAAGTAACGAATTGAATTTAGTGTTCAAAAAAGCACTATTTTTCAATTATTTAAAATACCAATACGTTTATTTAAACTGATAGCTAATACCTATTGTAATTTAAAAATTTAGACCATTCGGAATAAAAACTTAAAATAAGCTTATTTAAAAAAGAAAAACCGTCAGTGCATCGAATAGCATTGACGGTTTTTTTATCTTCAGCAAATCGCATTAAAACGATTCTTTTTTAATAGAATATACCAATTGTTATTTGTGTTTTAATAACAAATACTTATGTTAGTTTTTTTCTTGAATTTTTGCCCAAGTGTCTCTTAAACCAACAGTTTTGTTAAAAACTAAATTTTCTTTAGTTGAATCTTTATCGATATTAAAATAACCCAATCTTTGAAACTGAAAAATATCTTCCACATTTGCATCTAACAAACTTGGTTCAACATAACCTGTAATAATTTGTAACGAATCTGGATTTATAAAATCCATAAAATCTTTATCCTTATGTTGATCTGGAGTTTCATCTGTAAATAAACGATCATACAAACGTACTTCTGCAGGTATTGCATGCTTAATAGATACCCAATGTAATGTACCTTTTACTTTACGTAAACTTTCTTCTGTACCACTTCCACTTTTACTTTTTGGGTCGTAAGTACATTGAATTTCAGTAATATTCCCATCGGTATCTTTTGTACACGATTCAGCCTTAATAATATAGCCATTCTTTAATCGCACTTCACCTCCAAGTTTAAGTCTAAAAAATTTCTTATTGGCCTCTTCTTTAAAATCCTCTTTTTCAATATATAATTCTCTTGAAAAAGGTACCGTTCGGTATCCAGCTGATTCGTCTTCCGGATTATTCTCTGCTTCTAACCATTCTTCTTGTCCTTCAGGATAATTTGTAATAACTAGCTTTACAGGATCTAAAACAGCCATTACCCTAGGAGCAACCCGGTTTAAATGTTCTCGTATAGAAAACTCTAAAAGTGATACATCTACTACATTTTCTCTTTTTGCTATACCAATAGTATTTGCAAAATTACGGATAGATTCTGGGGTATAGCCTTTTCTTCTAAGCCCTGATATGGTAGGCATTCTAGGATCATCCCATCCAGTAACAACACCTTCCTCCACCAATTGTAATAATTTTCGCTTACTTACAACGGTATGGCTAAAATTTCTTCTAGCAAATTCGCGTTGCTTTGGTCGAACTTTATTTGTATCATAAACCTGATCTAAAAACCAATCATACAACTCCCTATGCATTGCAAATTCAAGGGTACAAAAGGAATGGGAAACTTGCTCTAAGTAATCACTCTCACCGTGTGTCCAGTCATACATTGGATAAATACACCAATCGGTATTTGTTCGATGATGTGCCTTATGAAGTATTCGATACATGATAGGATCACGCATTAACATGTTACTAGAAGCCATATCTATTTTAGCTCTTAAAACATGCTCTCCTTCACTGAATTTACCAGCTTTCATATCGGCAAACAATGCTAAATTTTCGGCTACAGAACGCTCCCTGAATGGACTATTAGAACCTGATTCGGTAGGCGTACCTTTTTGTTCAGCAATTAATGCCGCCGATTGACTATCTACATAGGCTTTACCTGCTTTAATAAACTCCACAGCCCAATCATACAACTGTTGGAAGTAATCCGAGGCATACACCTCTTCTGCCCATTGGTAACCAAGCCATTCCACATCTCTCTTTATGGCATCTACATATTCCTGCTCTTCTTTTGCGGGGTTGGTATCGTCAAACCTTAAGTTTACAGGTGCATTATAACGCAAACCTAACCCAAAATTTAAACAAATAGAACTTGCGTGACCAATATGCAAATACCCATTAGGTTCTGGAGGAAAACGAAACTTTAGTTTGTCTTTTGGAAAACCAGAAGCCAAATCATCTTCAATGATATGCTCTATAAAGTTTAGAGACTTGGTAACATCACTCATTACAACATTTTTGAGCTGCAAATTTACGAAAATTGCCTGTATTCCTATCTATAAAAAAATATTCACCATACATTAAATGTGTTTCACAACAATTTTAATCAACACTACAACAAATAATATCTCAATGGATAATTAAGTGTCATATTTGATGTTAATTACTGTAGCTGTGAAAGATAGGGATAGAAAGTTTAAAATATCCGATGAACTGCAATTCACTCTTGAACACACTACCAACCCAATAGTAACCCTAAAGTTACCTCAAAATGAAAAGACCTACTACACACTCAACAAAAACAATTCTATTCTTCACATTTCTTATGTGCAGCTTTAGTTTAATGGCTCAAACTTTAAACAAACCTACGCCTATCGCCAATCCAACTTTTGGCTCAGGTGGTAGTCCTTGGACTGCAGCATGTGCTTCGGCAAGTTTTAATGATTACTACGTAAACTTTAAGTGGAGTGCCTCTCCAACCGTAAATAGTGATAATACGTTTGTACTAGAATTATCTAATGCATCAGGAGATTTTACATCACCTACAGCATTAACAACAATTACTGATAAGAATAGTACTACCGATTTTAATATTAAATTTTCCTTACCAACTACTACAAGAGGTACTGGTTACAAACTAAGGGTAAAAAGTACAAGTCCTGTATTATACAGTCCTGCTACCATTGGGTACAATATGTATTATATTGATTATAAAAACCCAATACAAATAACTGAAAATGGAAACGGAAGTATAGGTGATGGGACTATTTCTATTTGCGGCGGGAACACTGCAGTAATTGCTGTTGATAATGTACCAAATGCAAATACCTATCAGTATATTTGGAGAAAAAGTTCGACTACTCTTGCGGAAACAGGTCCTTCTATTACTGTATCTGAAGCTGGGATGTACTCAGTAGAAATAGATTATGGTCCAGTTTGTTCAGGTTCTGCTGGAACATTATCCAATCTTATAACAGTTGAATCTGGTTCTGCTTTAGGTGTAACCATCAATACACCAACAAAAACAAGTTACTGCGCAGGAGAAACTGCACCAGCTTTAGAAGCTACTATTGCAGATGCAGATCTTTTCTATACATGGTATAAAGATGGTATTGAAGTAAAAGCGAAAACAAAAGGTAGTTATTCCTATACCTTTGATACCAACAACCCAAGTTTCTCTGGAGCTTATACTGTTAAAGTAGAGGGCGATGGTATTTGTACAGAAACAACCCCTGCAGTTACCATATCTAAAACTGGTGAATTTACAGTTACTTTAGGAACGCCAACAGATTTAGTTAATCTTCCTGGACAAACAAAAACACTTAGTATATCAACTACAGCAGCTACGCCAACGTTTCAATGGTATCGCAACAATATTGCCATAAGTGGCGCAACAAATAGTAGTCTTAATATAACCCAAGCGGGTGAGTACTATGTAAGCACTACACAAGGAGGTTCTTGTGCTGCAACAGTTAACTCTAATAAAATAGTTGTAGTTGCACCAACATCATTTGAATTTATAGCGGATTATAGTTCAACCTATAGCGATTGTCAAAATAGTACCACCCAATTAGAAGTAAAAACAATTAATGCCGTTACCTCTAGCGGCACCAAAACAAACGTTACAGCAGATTTAATTGGTTCATTTACATACCAATGGCAAAAGGATGGCGTATCTGTTTCTGCGGCTACATCATCAAGTATAAGTCTTACAGATACTTCTGAAAATGGTGTTTACCGTGTAGCTGGAACTCTTGAAACTTTTAATGTAAACTCTAATACACTAAATGTAACGCTAAGAAGTAACGAAACCATTATTATAGATGCGACCAGTTTAGTAGCTTGTAATGCTACGGATCAAATAACTATTAGTACTACTACTGACTTATCTGGAGCAACCTATGGTTGGTACAAAAACGGAACAATAGTAAATTCCACTACGCCAACTTTTAATACTACTGATGCAGGAACCTACCAATTAATGGTTAACCGTAATGGTTGTCCAGTTCCATCAAACGAAATAACTATTGCGCCACTTGATGAGTCGCTTATAACCCTTGATAGTCCTTTAAATGTTGTTTTTCCTGAAGGAAGCTCTAAAACCATTACGGCAAGTGGAGGAACGTCTTATGAATGGGCAGATAGCGCTAATAATATTCTAAGTACATCTTCAACTGTTAGTTTAACAACCGAAGGAACGTATACCTTAACAGCTTATATGGATGCTTGTGTTATTATAAAACAAGTTAATGTAACCTACAAAGACACCTTTAAAATACCGAACGTTATAACTGTTAATGGAGATGGTATTAATGACCTATGGTTATTACCAAATTCTTATTCTAAAAAGGCTGATATTAATGTAATTATATTCAACGATAAAGGTGAGGAAGTGTACAATGTGTTTGACTACCAAAACAATTGGCCAGAATCATCTACGTCATTCCCAACTCAGAATATGGTTTTCTATTATAAAATTAAAAAGGGAGCCGATATTATAAAACAAGGTACAATAACGGTTATTAAATAAGCGTTATTACCAAACCATTTAACCACAACATGCTTAAAAGAAATTTAATATACCTGTTTTTGATCATCGGTGCACTTACTAGAGTGAGTGCACAAGATGACAATCCTTTTGTTACTTATGATGTTCCATCACAGAACTTGCTAAAGTTTAATAGATTTTTGTTAAACCCAACATTTTCAACTGTGCGCGAGGATAAGTCGTATTTTAACTTACTACACCGTAACCAATCAGCAACATTTGATGATAACAATCAAACGTACTTCTTAAGTTACAGCGGTCGTATGAACGATAGAACTGGTTTAGGTCTTAGTTTATTCTCTCAACAATTTGGTACTATAACCAATTACGGAGTATTGGCTAATTACGCCTATGGTGTTAAGTTAAGTGATAAGAGTAACTTTACCTTTGGAGCTAACGTATCGTACTATAGAAGTGGATATGATAGCAGTAGAGGAACAACAGTGGATCCAAATGATCCTTTATTAAATGGACTTCAAGATAGTAACCTACTATCATTTCAACCTGGCTTTAACCTTTCTTATGGTAAGTTTGATTTTGGTTTATTTGCAGAAAACTTATTTGATTACAACTTAAGAACTAATAATTCTATTACTGCTTTCGGAGACAAAACATTCTCTGGGCATTTACAATATACCCATCAGTTTGAAAACGGATTAGGTGTTATGGAGGGTGGTAGATTAATGCCTTTATTAAGAGTTAAAAAAGGTGGAGAAAAGTATAAAGTATCTGGTAATGATTATATACTAGGCGGTAGTTTAATTCTTGATTTACCAAAAATTGGTTGGGCTCAGGCAGGATACGATAGTTACTATGGAGCATCAGCCGGATTAGGGTTTAACCTAAACAAAAGACTATCTATTGGGTATACCATGGAAAAAGGTTTGTCTAATAATTTTGACAATTTTGGTGTAACTCATGAAATATCATTTGCATTTTCTATTACTCCTAATTTAACTGAAGATAGGGTTTTATTAGAGGATACAGAAGAATTGGCAGCATTAGAAGATCCATTAAAAGATCCAGAAGTTATTACCTCAAAAGATGAAGAGATTAATAAACTTAAACAAGCACTTGCTGAAAATAATGAAATTCTTGCTGAATTAATGTTTCGACAAGATTCTATCGAAGCCAGCAGAAATTCTGATTTAGAACGACGTTTTGATCTCGTAATGCGTATGGTTCGTAGGGAAACTAACGGCCAGAATCCGGAACTAGAAGAAAAAGCCAAACAATTATATCTTTTAAATAATGTAAAAGATAATAATGTAAATGATTTAGCTTCGAACGATATACTACCATTAGAAAATAACGTTTCAGAAAATGGTGCCAATACCACAACCGAAACTATAAACGAAATAAAAAAACCAGTTGGTATTAAAGAAATTAGCAACGACGCTATAGCACAAAATACTACACATAAGGTTACAGAGGATGTCACCGCTAAAAAAACTATTGAACAGCCAAAAGACGCATTTACCCAAATTGCTAAAACCAACAATATAAAAAGTAGAAAATTCAGAAATTTAGATGGAGTAGGTGAGGGTTACTATGTTGTAGCTAATGTGTACAAGAGCGAATACTATATGAATAAATTCATAGATGAATTAAAGGCAAAAGGTATCGAAGCAGATTATTTTGAAAATAAAAACAATGGTTTAAAATATGTGTATTTAAAACATGATGATTCATGGGATTCTGCCTTAAGCTCATATAAAAATGAAAAAGCTACAAATTATTCCGGTGATTTATGGATAATGAATGTTGATAATTCTAGTTATACAGATACTGCTTACGCTGCAAATTCTCAGAAAATTAAAGAAAAATCATCTAAATATAATATAGATGTTTTACAGAAAAATGTAATTCCAAAAGATAACGTTGCTGCTACTAAAAATCCAGAAATCAAAAATTATAAATTAAATGGTGTAGACGGCGGATACTATATTATTGCTAATGTTTTTGCTAGTGCAAAGAATGCTAACAATTTTGTGAAACTTTTAAATTCACAAGGATTAAATGCAAGTTACTTTATAAACCCAGAAAACAATTTAAGATATGTTTATCTGAAAAAACACGGTTCATGGAATAATGCTTTAATTTCTTATTACTCTAAAATAAACAATGCTTACGACCAAAAAATGTGGATTATGAAAGTAACTCCTAATCAATTGGTATAATATAGTAACCAAGAAAAAGAAAAAAGGCTTGCGAAAAAATTTCGCAAGCCTTTTTTTTTGTTTTAAAACTCATCAAAATTTATATTAAAACTGCGCATAAAACAATTTGAAAATAGTTGCTTTTTTTGTTCATAACATAATCGTTTTTGATTAAAATATTTCAAAATTTAATGCTTTTAAATTTCTAAAATCTCCAAAAAAAGCAGCTTTTTTATCCTACAAAAATCCCATTTCAAATCTTCCAAATAGCAATTTTAACCCATAAAATTAGCTATTTATCGTGTTGTAAGAATGTAAGTCTAAAAATTAGACACTCCATGTAAAATGCCATTCACAACATAAAAATACCATACTACAACATTAAATTTCTCACGCAAATTATAAAAATCATATTTGTTAATAAATCTTGAAGTCCGTTTGGATTTTATAAAAGATCTGAAAATATAATAACCGTTGCTAATGTTGAAATTAGTTCATACACCATACCAAACTAAATTGCAAATGAAAACTTTGTATTTAAAAAAATCATACTTCTTTGCCTTAGTAATAACCTTAATTGGCGTCGTCAATTTTGGTTTTAGCCAGGAATACACATCATTCACTAGATCTTATGATGGTACTCCTACTGGGCCTACCTACAGATATCAAAATAACATAAAGGGTGATTTAATCTTTATTGCCAATAATATTATCAACAGAGATGGAGGTACGAATACTACGGAACCCGAAGATCCCTACAATAACTTGAATAATTCTGGTAGCAACACAACGGCTAACAGAAATACAGAAACAGGCGGGTACTGGAATTACAACGATTATAAAGATATGCGGTATATAGATGTAGATAATGATGCCTCTACATTTAGTTCCAGTTCTGCAACCTTAAATTTCCCAGATCCAAATTGTAATTTAATTAGATATGCAGCATTATATTGGTCTGCAACCTACCCAAGCGAGCAAGGTGGACAAGCTCTTGGAACTAATAGGCAAAATGATTTTAACCAAGTGAAGCTTAAAGTTCCCAATGGTAATTATGTGGACATCACCGCAGACGAAATTTTATATGATGGTTTTACAGCAGCAGATAATCAAAATAGAGCAAATAGTCCCTATGCTTGTTACGCAGATATTACAAGTCTTATAACACCATTAGCAGACCCAACTGGAGAATATACGGTTGCTAATATACGAGCTGTTCAAGGCCAACTTTCTGGTGGTGCTTCTGGTGGGTGGACCTTAGTAATTGTTTATGAGAATCCGACTTTAAGTGGTAAATTAATTACCACTTTTGATGGTTTTGCACGTGTGAATAGCGCAAACCCAACAGTGAATATAGACTATTCTGGTTTTAGAACCATTCCTTCAGGACCAGTACGTGCTAATTTGGGTGCAGCAGTTTTAGAAGGAGATTTTAGAATAACTGGGGACCAACTTAGAATTAGAGAACGTAATACAGACCCTTTTACTACCATTAGTAATGGAGCAAATCCGAGCGATAACTTTTTTAATAGTAATATTTCATTTGATGGCGTAGTACAAAATAACAGAAATCCCAATAGTGCGAATACACTAGGTTACGATACAGATATTTTTAGATTACCCAATGGAGGTAACTCTGTAATCCGAAACAATGCCACACAGGCTACTTTCCGATTTACCTCAAACGGAGATCAGTATTATCCCTTTTTCAACTCGTTTAATGTAGAAATAATTGAACCGAATATCGTACTGGAAAAGAAAGTTTTCAATCTTGCAGAAACGGTAGATTTAACAGGACTTGGGGTTAATTTAGGCCAAAATTTAAAATATATACTTTCTTTTCAAAATACTGGCAATGATGATGCTACTAATTTTACCATACGAGATGTTTTACCTATAAATGTAACTTTAGATGAAGCTGCATTAAATGCTCCGGGTAACTTGCCTCCTGGAGTATCTTATGTTTTTGATGCAGCTACAAGAACCATTACTTTTTCAATACCGCCTAATTTGGTTGTTGAAGGGGCTCCTGTTGAAAGTATTCGTATGCAAGTAAAAGTTGCAGAAAATTGCTTCGACTTTGTTAATGCTTGTTCTAATCAAATTCAAAACTTAGCTTATGCTACCTATCGTGGCGTTGATAATGATAACGTTATTACTGATGATCCAAGTGTTACCGATTTTGATGCCTGTGGTTTCGTAACACCAGGCGCAACCAACTTTTTATTAGATGATTTATCGGATTGTGATTTTTCTCGTACAGTACAACTTTGTGGTACAAATGTATTACTAGATGCTGGAGATAATTTTGATGATTACATATGGTATAGAGATGTTAATGATAATGGATTAATAGATTTAGGAACCGATATTGTTTTAAATGATGGCAATCCTGATGGAGATTTAAGTACTTTAAATGTTAGTCAAACTGGAACTTATATTGTTGATAAAATTGTTGCTGATCCATGTAAAGGTTTTCAAGAAATTATTCGTGTAGTTTTATTTGGTAGTACACAAACCAATCCCGTTACAGATTTCTTTAATGCTCGAAATAGTGATGCCGATCTTTCAAATGATATTCAAGGAGAAATTTTAAGATGCTCTATTGATGGAGAATTTATTACTAATATTTTCTTGTGTGGTACTAATGATACAGAACTTATTCAAGTAAATATTCCTGATGCGCAAAGTTTAGAATGGCAACAATTAGATGAAGCCACCTGTACAGCCACAGATCCAGCATGTCCGAATAAAGGAAATAGTTGTTACAGTACCGTAGCAACAGGTAATGCTTTTAATGTAACTGACTCAGGAAAATATAGATTAGTAATAAACTATCAAAATGGATGTTCTAGTCGTTTTTACTTTAGTGCATTTAAAAATAACCTAGCAGTTAATACGGTTACAACAGATATTTTCTGTAATACTAATGGTAATATTACGGTAACTAATTTAGGAGCAGGTTACGGTTTTCAATTATTTAATTTAGATACAAATACCGCACAAGTTCCTTTTAGCGCAAACAATGGACCTAGTTTTGATATTGCTGCTGCAGGAAATTATAGAATAGATGTACGTCAATTAGATAGTTCTGGAAATCCAATACCAAATTCTTGTCAGTTTGAAAGTGCAGAAATAGGAATAAGAGACCGAGATTTTAGAGTAAACCTATCTACGGTTGCTGCCAATTG
This sequence comes from Cellulophaga tyrosinoxydans, assembly GCF_900176415.1. Taxonomy (GTDB): domain Bacteria; phylum Bacteroidota; class Bacteroidia; order Flavobacteriales; family Flavobacteriaceae; genus Cellulophaga; species Cellulophaga tyrosinoxydans. The sequence continues at coordinate 908,090 of NZ_FWXO01000001.1, forward strand.
CAATGCATTAGGAAGCATTACTGTTCAAACATTAAATGTTAGAGCAACGTATAATTACGATTTACGATTTAATGACGGAACCACCCATCCCTATGGTACGGGTACACGAGTAAGTTTAGTTTCCGCAGAAACAACAAATAACTATACATTTAACAACTTAAATCCAGGAGATTACACTGTTATTGTAACTACACAAGATGGCTGTACCAGTACACAAAACATTACAGTAACAGAAGTAGATGATTTACGTTTAACGGCAGTAGTAACAGCAGATATTGGCTGTACTGCTGGTATTATAACCTTAACGCCTGAAGGTGGTTTTCCAGACCCTGAATACAACTATGCTATTTGGAGTAAAGACGGAACAGATTATTACACCTCTTTAAGTGATATTCCTGGTACCGCTTATTCTACAGATCCTATTTTCAGATTTGGATATAGAGATACTGATTTTGATGGTATTGATGAATACTTTCCAGGAGAAGAAGGAACATACGAATTTATAGTTGTAGATGGTAATAACTGTTTTATCACTTCTAACATAGTTACGATTGAAGATCTTGGAAATATGACTATTTCTATAAATGATGATTCTCCAGTAACGTGTAGTGGAAATAATGACGCAAGCATTACTATAAATACAACAAATGGTATCGCGCCATTTGAATATAGTATTGATGGTGGAACTACAACACAAGACACTCCATCTTTTGTTGGGCTTGCTGCTGGCACTTACAATATTTTAGTTACTGATTCTTCAGGATGTTCTGTTACCACTACACATACAATTAACCAAACAGCAACGCTATCTGCTTCTGCTGGTGTTTCTAGAGATGTAACTTGTGATCCTATTGGGGCTCAAGTGCGAATTACTAACGTGGTTGGTGGGCAAGCTCCTTACACCTATAGTTTTGATGGTGGTTCTACTTTTGGAACGTCTAGTATTGCTATACTTCCTCCTGGTAATTATAATACCGTGGTGGTTAAAGATGCCTTAGGATGTGAATTTCCAATGAATGTTTATGTGGAAGATTTTCCGGTAGCACCAGTAGTTACACCAGTTGTAGATTACAATTGCGACGGTTCTGGTAATATAACTGTAAACACAGACATTAATACCTACAATTATACCTATGAATTAGACGGAGTATTAAATGCTCCAGATCCTTCTAATAACGTTTTTAACGCAGTTTCTCCAGGAACATATACTGTTACTACAAATTATGTTTCTCAAACGCCTCCAACGCCTAGTTTGCTTTTGGTTGAAGATTTTGGTTATGGCAACGGTTCTGTTTCGAGTACAAATGTTATTGGATATACTTACGAAGATCAAACAGGTAATGCTCCTGGTGACTCCAATAGTAATATAAATGACTTTGAATATTCCGTTACTAACCGTATTGTAGCTCCTTTTGGTTCCTGGTTAAATCCTGGTGATCATACTACAAATGGTGCCAACCCTAATGGACGTTATTTAGTTATTAACGTTGGAACACCAAGTCCAGGACAAATAATTTATACAAAACCAATTAATGATGTAATTCCTTTTCAAGACTTAAGAATTTCATTGTACATATTCAATTTAGTTAATAGTTCTAGCTCAATATTGGATCCAGATTTAACCATTGAAATTAGAACTACATCTGGAACTGTTGTACAGTCTATTAGAACAGGTGATATTCCAAAAACAGAACAATGGGAAAATTTTAGTGTTGATCTTAATCCGGGTAATAATACGTCATTAGAATTTGTTATACGTTCTGAAAAAAATGGAAACAATGGAAATGATTTTGCTCTTGATGATATTGAAATTTATCAAATACCTGAAGTTTGTGAACTTTCAGTAGAAAATACCGTTATTATTGAAGATAATAGAGCCTTTAGAGCCAATTATATTTCATCTACGAATGTAAATTGTTTTGGTGGTACAGATGGAACCATCACTTTTGAAGTATTAAATTTTGATGCTTCAACTGGTTTTGAATATGCAATAGACGGTGGAGCCTATACTACTTCACTTGTTTCAACAGTTACAACTCCTGCTGTATTAGGTGCTGGATTAAGAACCATTGATATTAGAAGAGTTGATGATCCTACTTGTGTTCAACAAATCACAAGAACCATAACGCAACCAACAGCTGTTAACGCAACGGCTTCTATTTCATCGCCTTATACATGTTCTACTACAGGCGCTACGATTACAGCGAATGCTACAGGAGGAACTCCAACGTATGTTTATCAACTTGAAAATACTTCTGGAACTGTTATTGGAACTTATGATTTTGCAACCAATGGTGCGAACAGAATATTTACTAATGTAACTGCAGGAAGTTATATTGTTAGAGCAAGAGATGCTAGAGGCTGTGAAGACATTATAAATTCACCAATTACTATTGTTGCTCCATCGGCTTTAAGCTTTACTGCTGTGCCAACGGTTTGTTATTCTGGTGCCAATGATGGCACTATCACAGTAAATGTTGCTGGAGGAAATGGTGGTTTATTATTTAGTATTAATAACGGTCCTTTTGTTGCTCCTAGTCCTACTACTGCATCAACTTATACTTTTACCAATTTAGCTTCAGGAACCTATGTTATCAATGTAAGAGATCAATTAGGATGTTCAACAACACCTCAAAATATTACAATTAATCCAGAATTAAGTGTTAGTGCAAACGCAAGTGCTATTACTACCTGTGGTACAAGTACAGATGTTACTATTACTGCTACTGGTGGAGATACAAACTACGTATATGCCATTGTTGCTGATGGAGCAACTCCTACCGCTGGAGACTTCACAACAACAAATCCTATTGCTATAGCAGCGGCAGGTAATTATGATGTTTATGTTCGTGATCATGCAGGTGCAACTGGTTTCTGCTCAGATATGTTTGACATCACCATTACTAAAAACGCACCTATCACAATAACTCCAACAATAACTAATGTTTCATGTTTTGGAGGAAATAATGGCGCTATTTCTTTAGCAATTACAGGGGGTAATGCGCCATATCGTTATAGTATTAATAACGGAGCAACTTATCAAACTTTGGCAAATTTCCCGAATCTAGTTGCTGGAACATACCCAGTACTGGTTCAAGATGCTGATTTGTGTACACAACCTCTAAGTGTTGTAGTTACAGAACCTAATGCGATTACAGCAGAAGCAGCTCAAACAAAAGATTATACGTGTCTTCCTGGTGGAGAAGCAGAAATTACGGTTGGTAGTGTAACGGCTACTGCTGGTGGTTCTGGAAATTACCAATATAGTATTAACGGAGCCCCTTGGACAGCTTCTACAACTGGTGGTACCGTATTTACCAATTTAACAGATGGAACTTACTCTATTCGTGTTAGAGATGCTTTGGCTACAACTTGTTTTATTACATTGCCTAATGTAGTAATCGCACCATTACCAACCGCGCCTACTTTAACAAGTGCTGTGGCCTATAATTGTGATGGTACAGGAAATATTACTATTTCTCCTTTCAATGCTGCTTATACTTATACCTTAGGGGCAGCCGTACAAACTGGAGCAGGAGCAAACGTATTTACAAACATTGCTGCAGGTAATCATACCATTACCGTAGATTACGGAAGTAGTTGTACCACAACTATAGCGGTTAATGTACAAACTGGTAGAGCTTTTACAGCATCTATAAGTTCTCCTATAAACATTACTTGTTTTGGAGATAGCAACGGTGCATTTACCATTAATGCTAGCAATTATGGTGCTGGTGGATTCGAATATAGAATTGGTGGAACAGGCCCTTTCTCAGGCCCTTTTACAACTTCACAAACTGTTACTGGATTAACCGCACAAGCCTATTCTATTGAAGTGAGAGATGTTAATAGTCCTACAACATGTACTATTCCATTAACGCAAACACTTACGCAGCCTAATGCTGTTACAGCCTCTGCAAGTATAACAACACCTATTACATGTACAAATACTGGTGCAACAATTACTGCGGTTGCCAGTGGAGGTACACCAACGTATACGTATCAATTGGAAACTAATTCTGGTAGTATTGTTAGACCTTACCAAACAAATGCATCGTTTACAAATGTACCTGCGAATGCTGCTACAGAAAACTATGTAGTGCGTGTGCGCGACGGTAGAAACTGTACCAATACCGTATTACCATCTGTAACCATAAATACACCTCAAGCACCAACATTCGATGCAACACCAACAGCATGTTATTCAGGTAATAACGATGGTTCTATTTTGGTAGATGTTACTTCATTACCTGGTAATGGCAACTTCCAATTTAGAATAAATAGTGGTGCTTGGATTACGCCATCGCCTGCTACAGCAACAAACTATACGTTTACAGGTTTAGCTAATGGATCTTATACTATTGATGTAAGAGATGGTTTTGGTTGTGTTGCTACACAACAAACTGTTGTTTTGAGTCCGCAATTAGTGGTTACTGTAGATACTACTCACGTAAGTTCTTGTGCTGATGGTAATATTACTGTAAATGCAACAGGAGGAAATGGAACACTTGTTTACGCAATTGTACCAGCAAATAGTGATCCTACAGGATTGTTTACAACCACTAATAGTTTAACTGTAACTAATGCAATGGCATCTTCAAACCCATCTGGTTATGACATTTATGTTCGTGATAATAATGGTGTTGGTTTCCTTTGTTCGTATACATTAGAAGATGTAATCATAAACCCAGCAACTGCTTTAACTATTTCTGGTACACCAACTGATCCAGAATGTTATGATGGACTTGGTTCAATTAATGCAATTGCAGGTGGTGGAGCTACTCCATATACGTATACCTTAACTGATTTATCACCAGCTGATGGCATAGATTATAGTGTTAGCTATTCTAATATAACATCAACAAACAATTTATTTGATGGAATTGGGGTAGGAAATTATGAAATAACGCTAACAGATGCAGCGGGTTGTTCTATCACTTCATCAGTAATAACAATTAATAATGCTGTGGAAATAACAGCAGATATTATACCTATCCTTCCTAGTGATTGTGTAGGTGCACTGCCAACTGATTATGGTTTTGAATTTGATAACCTTATTACTCCTACACCAATAACTTTAATCGAGTATAGCTACGATAATGGTACTACTTGGAATACTGATGGTGATGAACAAAGAGGCATCGCTTCTGGGACAACTGTTTATCCATCTATCCGAGTAACCTTAGCAAGTGGTACTATTTGTCAAAAAGATTTCCCAAGATATATTATCCCTTATCCTTTAGATAATTTGGATATAAGTATTAGTGCAATTGTAGTAGACTGTAATGATTTACGTGTTACTGTACAAGGAACTGCAGGATTGGCTCCATATGAATATGCATATTCAGAAGACCCTTCAACATTTAATCCTAGTACCGCAACATGGATTCCTGGTGGAACAATGAATAATGTGCCAGCGGTAGTACCAGCCGGACATGGTAACTACACTTGGTTAGGTCTAACACCTGGTAGAACTTATGTTTTTTATGTTAGAGATGCAACAGGATGTGTACGTCAAAGTCTTGAAAATGTAAATGACTTAGTGGCTCCATTACCAATAGATATAACCATTGATTCTTCTCCTACTTGTTTTGGAGCTTCAACTGGTGAAATAACTTATACTTTAAACCCAAGTTCTGCAAATACACACATGCGTTGGGAGTTCTATGAATTAGGAAACCCAATTCCTATTGCTGTCAGTGGTGCTATTGCTCCTGCTCCAGCAGTAAATGTTATCTATAACAATACAATTACATTTAATGGTTTAGCAGATGGTGAATATTATATTGAAGTTCAGCAATCTGATGGTACTACAGATTCTTGTAGGGGAGGTAGTGAAAATGCGTTAATTGAAGAGCTTAATGAAATTACCGCTACACCAACTGTTACAAGAAATATTTCATGTAATTTACCTGGTTTAATTTCAATAACTGGAATTACAGGTGGTGGAGGTGCTCCTTATACATTTGATGTAAGTGGACCTGCAGGTTTCACAACTTTAACAGGATTAACTAATAATCCAGTGCAAATACCTGTGAATTCTCCAGCAGGAAATTATACCGTTACTATAAACGACCAATACGGTTGCCCTGTAACTTTAGCGCCTGTGGCCTTAACATTAACACCTAATCCAACAATTACTAGTATCACACAAAATAATTGTAGCGCTCCAATAAGTCTTCAAGTTGTTGGAAATTCTGCAGCTGGAAATATCCGCTATGCAATAGTTCCCAACGGTAACCCTGCGCCTACTACTTTTTTAAATAATGGTGGTTTCTTTAATGGCGTTACTCCTGGTTCGTATGATGTTTACATTATTGACGGTAATGGTTGTACTGCAGTACAAACTGCATATATAATTAATCCTATTCTATCGGCAAATGCTGAATTAACTAAACTATTAGATTGTACTGGATCTGTTAATGCAACCATTACTATTGAGGCCTTGACAGGATCTGGTAACTACGAATATTCTATTTCAGGCGCTGCAACGGTCGCTCAAACAACTCTAACAAGTCCATTTGTATATAGCACATCAATTGCAGGTGATTACACCATAACTATATATGATGCTGCCACGCCAAATAGCGCTGCATGTAATAGAACGTTTGTGGTTAATGTTCCGGCGAGAGTTGAGCCAGTAATCAACACTATTTCTACAACTCCAATTACTTGTATTGGTGATGATGATGGTACTATAACAATTACAGCTATAGATAATGGAACAGGACCTTATTCTTTTGAAATTACATCATTAGATGGTGCTGGGGTATCGATTGCTCCTACAAGCACAACAAATACATCTGCCATATTTACAGGACTTGCGCCTACAACTACTATAAATGGCTATGTGGTTACTGTAAGAGGTGATGTTGCTACTAATAACTGTACAACTACGAGTTCAGCAATATTGATTGCAGAACCAACAGCGGTTTCTGTTACAATTAATCCAATAGTAGATATTGTACAATTTGCTTGTACTACTGGTACAAATACGGATAATAATGCGAGTATTACTGTAAACACTGTATCCGGAGGTTCTAGTACTTATGTAAGATATGTTTTCGAAAATACAACTACAGCAACGGTAGTTCAAGATGGTAGCAATACAACCTATGTAGAAACCAATAGAGCTGGTGGTAATTATCTAATTTCTGTTTATGATGAAAATGGATGTCTAGGTACTGCTACTGCAACTATAAATGCCTTTGATGAATTACTTACGCCTACAATTACAGTAGATGAAGCTATTTCATGTACCAATGCGGGTGAAGATGTAACCATAAATGCTTTCGGTTCTTTAACAGATTCAAGTACACCAGCGGGACTTGCAAACTATGAGTTTAGATTGCTACCTGGTGCCTTTGGACCTTCAAATATATTTACAGATTTAGCAATTGGTAACCATACTTTTGAAGTAAGAAATGTAAACACGCAATGTGTTGTAACTATTTCACATCAAATAGTGGATCCAAATACATTTACTGTAGAAACACCTGTTACTACAGATGTTATCTGTGTAGGCTCTGCAACGGGTACGGCAACATTTACCGTGACCGATGCTACATATACAGGAACCTATTCGTGGGAAATATTTAATAGTGATACTACTCCAACTGGAATTACAGGAACTTCTGCTGGTTTAACAGCAACAGGTTTAGTTGCAGGTGATTATTATGTAACTTTTACTCAAGATGGTATTCCTACTTGTGAAAATAGAGCACCTTTCAATATTGCCGAACCAACAGATGTATTGGCTGCTGGTATACCTGATGTTACACCAATAACTTGTGTGCCAGGATCAGACGGTGTAATCGAAATTACCAATGTTACTGGTGGTTGGGGTGGTTATGCTTACTATGTGAGTCAAACTCCAAATCCAGATCCAAATGATGTGTCCAATTATATAGCCAATCCAAGATTTGAAAACTTGGTTGCTGGTACTTATGATATATGGGTTATTGATAGTAGAGGTTGTTCAATTCCATTGGCAGACATCACTTTAAATACACCAACACCAATCATAGCTGATTTACAATTAAACAATGCAAATTGTAACAACTTTGAAGGGGAAATTCAAGTCGTAGGTATTCCTGCAACTAACCCTGTCTCTGGTGGACAAGGAACTAACTATAGCTACCAATTACAACAATGGAATGGTACTGCTTATGTAAATTTCAGAGCTATACAAACTACAGATACCTTCAGTAATTTAGGTGCTGGTCAATATCAAGTTATCGTTTCTGATCAATGGGGATGTGCTGCACCAACAGCAAACAGTATTACCTTATATGATGAAATGGTACCTTTGGCAACTATTGTAAAAGCTATTGATTGTACAGTAGATCCAGGAGGTCAAATTACAATATCGCAAACTGGTGGTAATGGGCCATTTAATTATACTGGAACAGATCCATTAGGCGCTGCTTTAACTCCAAATACTGATGGCATATTCACAGGATTAACGCAAGACGGAGTTTATACATTTACCATAACTGATGGTACATGTTCTGTAACCATCAATCAAACGCTAGAACCTGCTGTAATACCTCCAACGCCTACAATTGATGCATTTACTGATGTAACATGTTTTAATGCGGCAGATGGTACTATTTCGGTTAGTATACTTACCAATGGTTTTGATCCGTATACCTTCCAAATTACAGATATGGATGGTACAACTACTAGTATTAATCCAACAAGTTCAACAAATACAAGTGCTGAATTTACTGGATTGGCTAACACTGTTGGTGTTGGATATACTATTACAGTTACTGGAACAAATAGTTGTGCAACCACAATAATTCAAACTATATCGCAACCAACGGCTGCATTAGCAGTTGCTGCTCCTTCAATATCACCATTTGATTGTACGACAGGAAATACAACGAACTATGCAACTATTGATCTTACTGGTTTAGTAACCGGTGGTTCTGGTAATTATGTGAGATATGTGTTTGTTAATACCGATACAGGTACCACGGTACAAGATGGTAGTAATTCAGAATATACTGAAACTAACTTAGCTGGTGGTAACTATGCCATTACCGTTTATGACGATATGGGTTGTTCTGATGTAACTACAGCGACTATCAATCCTTTTGTTGGAATTAGTACTCCAACAGTAACGATAATGGACAATGTAACTTGTAATGGTAATGATGAAGATATTTTAGTGGGTATTACGATTACTCCAGCAACAGCAGCTCCGAATTTAACCTACGCTATTTCTGGTAGCAATGGATATAGTCAAACTGTTACATCTACTAATAATTCACAATTGTTTAGTGGTTTGGGTATTGGTAATTATACGATCACAATTACCAACAATGATACTGGATGTTTTGTAACTACAACACATACTATCAGAGATCCAAAAGTAATTGATGTTACTGCAGTAAAAGTAACCGATGAAACATGTTTAAATGATGGCGTAAATGGTGGTAGTTTTAATGTTTCTATCGCAAACTATACTGGTGGATATGATTACCAAGTATTCTTAGCAGATGGTACCCCTTACTCCGCTGTTCTTAATGGTAATACAAGTACGCCTTTGGTGATCTCAAATTTACCAGGTGGAAGTTATTATGTAAGAATTACAGAGACAGATGCTACGAGTACCTTCTGCTCCGATAATTCTAATGCGGTAACTATTATCGCACCAGAATTCCCAATTACAGCAATTGTAAATGAGCAATCTAATGTAACTTGTGATAATAACAGAGGAAGTATTTTGGTTGATCCTTCAGGAGGACAAGGTCCTTATACGATTACCATAGACTCTGGAACACAATCATTTACCCAGACAGGAGTACAAGCCTATATTTTCACAGGTCTTTCGGCTGGAACATATGCAATTACTATTACAGATGCTCTAGGATGTGTTAACAATACCTATTCACAAACTTTAGTACAACCAGCACCAATTGTGGCTGATATTTCAGCAGATATCGTGCTTGCTTGTTATGGTGATGACACTGGGTTTGTAACTGCTACTGTAGTTTCAGGTGGCGTGGGAACTCTTAAGTACAGATTAAATACTTACGATCCTACAGGTACTGTAATTGTGACAACGTCTGTTGCGCAAAACTCAAATACCTTTAATGGATTATTCTCAGGATTGTATAGTATTACAGTTTCTGATGATGTAAGATGTTATGGAGAAACTCCTATTGCAACGATATCAGATCCAACAGATGTTTTCGGATCATTAACCATGACCCAATCTATTACCTGCGCTAATGATCTAGAATTATTATTAACCGCAAATGGTGGAACCGCTCCCTATAGCTACAGTACTGATGGGGTTACTTTCTTGCCATTTAACAACGGAAATGAGCATATATTTAACTCTTTACCTTCAGGTAATGCAGGTGCTGGAACCTATAGATATTATGTACAAGATTCATTTAATTGTACCTCAATATTATCTAATGAAGTAAAAGCTAATGCTGTTGCTCCAATAGTTATTGATGTAGACCAAGCTGCTGCAACTGTAAATTGTAATGGAGATAGTAGTGCTATATTACTAGCCAGAGCAAGTGGTGGATTAGGAAACTATTTCTATGAGTTATTAGATACTCCTACAAGTATTACGCCACTTCAAGGGCCAAATACTAATGGCGTATTTAGAAACTTAACTGCTGGTGATTACTATATTAGAGTAACTAGTGAAGATTGTGTGGAAACTACTGGTGTTATTACTATTACTGAGCCTGCTCCTTTAGTATACACAGATGATTATTCACCAATAATATGTGCAGGAGATACAGATGGATATATTAATGTTGCCTTATCGGGTGGATCTGGTAATTATCTTTATGCTATTTCACCAAACTTAGCTCAGTTTGATGTTATAAATAGCTTTACAAATTTAGCACCAGGTACCTATACGGTTATTGCCCAAGACCAAAATGGATGTTTTGTACAAACCGATTATACTATAGCTGCTGCAACACCAATAGTTATTGATGCAACACCTACTGGTGAAACTTGTTTAGGTAGCAATGATGGTAGTATAGCATTAGTAATCTCTGGTGGTACCGCTCCTTATAGCACAAGATTAGAAAATACAAGTTATGTAGCTGGATTATTATCATACAACGATTTGCCTTCTGGTAGCCATACGGTATACGTAATTGATGATTTAGGTTGTGAAACTAGTGTTGAGGTTCAAGTAGCAGAAGGTGTAAACTTAAAAGCCACTGTTGCTCCTGTATATGAATGTACAGGTGATACTCCTAATAATTATATAGTAGTGACCCATGAAGATACTTCAGTAGAAGGTGTTGCTCTTTATCAATTAGACGATGAGAACTCAACAGATGTTAGATTAACTCCAAGTTTTACCAACATAGTACCAGGTGATCATACGTTAATTATATCATTAAATGGATGCGTTGAAACTATACCATTCACTATTGAAAACTTTGATCCACTTGTATTAACATTAGAAAATAACAATATCAATGAAATTACAGCCGTAGCAATTGGAGGTGATGGTAATTATACGTTCTATTTTGACGATACAAACAATGGTGATGATAATACCGTTTACATAAATCGTAGTGCAACTTATACCGTTAGAGTTGTAGATGGTAATGGTTGTGAGGCAATTGCAAGTATTGAAATGGAATTTATTGATATTGAAATTCCTAATTTCTTTACACCTAATAATGATTCAGAAAATGATGTATGGAAACCTAGAAATTTAGAAGGATTCCCTAACATACTAATGATCATATTTGACCGTTATGGTAGAGAAGTGTATCGTATGGGTGCTGACGATCCAGGATGGGATGGAATTTACCACAACACAGAACTACCAACAGGTGATTACTGGTATGTAATAAAGCTTCGTGGCGAAAATGATGAACGCGAATTTGTTGGACACTTTACATTATATAGATAAAAAATAACCTACTAAACAATGAAAAATATAGTATTAATTTTTTCGGTCTTTTTGTTCTCATTAGTTGCAAAAAGTCAAGAGTTGAACTCCCCACAACTTTCTCAGTATTTGGCCGATAACCCTTTTGTGTTATCACCAACATATGCTGGTATTGGAGATCATGTTAAAATTCGTGTAAACGGACTAACACAATGGGTAGGTATAAAAGATGCTCCAGACACACAATCATTTGCCGGAGATTTAAGAATTGGAAACCGGTCTGGTTTAGGTATGTTTCTGTATAATGATAGAAATGGATATACAAAACAACAAGGTGCTAGATTATCTTTCGCGCATCACTTAACCCTTGACCGTTATGATGATGAATTTTTATCATTCGGTATTTCTTACAATTTTAACCAATTTAGAATAGATATTCAAGAATTTATTGATGCTGGTGGTGATCCTGGTGTAACTGATGACCGTTCTACAACAAACCATAACTTTGATGTTGGGTTACTGTATAGAAAAGATAAGTTTTATTTAAGTTTAAATGCTTCTAACCTCTTGGACAAAGATTTAAAAAGTTTTAATGTGAATTTTGAACCAAATACACTTCGAAACTACTATTTATATACTGGTTACAGATATAGAAAAAACAAATCAAGTGATATGGAAATAGAACCTTCTGTACTTTTTAAATTATTTGAAAGTGATGGAAGATCCGAAACCGATATGAATGTTAAATTTCGGTTCTATGATTACGAAGATTATTATTATGTTGGTGTTACTTATCGTTTTCTAAATGATCAAATTGGAAGACCCCTATATATTGCGCCTATAGCAGGCCTTAAGAAAAATAATTTATACTTCGGATATTCTTATCAAATTATTATGAATGAAATTCTAGGATATAGTACTGGAACACATGTTGTTACCTTAGGTGTAGATTTATTTCAAGGTTTAAGTAATTGTAGATGTACCTATTAATTTTATTAAATCTATTATAACCAATATACTTCTATTAAATTTGCCATAAATTGTATAGACAGTGGGAAAAATAACAGTAAGTAATATTAGGGTTTATGCCTATCACGGATGCTTAAAAGAAGAAAGTATTAATGGTAGCGATTATAGTGTAGATGTTGAGGTGAAAGCAGATTTAACAACCGCTTCAGTAACTGATAATTTAAGTGATACGGTAGATTACGTGCTAATAAATCATATTGTAAAGCAGGAAATGGCCATTAAATCTAAACTTTTAGAACATGTTGCAAAACGTATTTTAGATCGTATTTTTATCGAATGCCCTACTGTAGATTATGGTGAGGTAACAGTATCTAAATTAAATCCACCAATAAATGGAGATGTGGAGAAAGTTTCGATTAACTTACAGTTAACTCGATGAATAACATAGTATTGATTTTATATATATTAAAAATAATACCATCTTTGTAGTACAAAACAACCCACTAGGTTTAATCACTTTAGTGTTTTATTAAACTCCCCCTTTTTTTAAAATAATATTATTTGGCATTGTGGTCGAATTGGATAGACATGGTTCCGCAAGAACTTTTATAGTGGTTCGAGTCCACTCGATGCCTCAACAAAGTCCTAAATTTTTTATTACTAAAAGTTTAGGATTTTTTTTTAACTTTTTAGTATAAACAATGTAATTAATAATTTCAGTTTTAATTAATTTATGTAAATTTGCAATCCTAAATTGGCATTGTGGCCGAGTGGCTAGGCAGAGCTCTGCAAAAGCTTGTACAGCGGTTCGAATCCGCTCGATGCCTCTTCTAAAAATCCTCTTCTAAAAAGAAGGGGATTTTTTATTTTTAGCAACAAATTAAAAAGTTTTTGCAGTTTTACATCATATTCGCATTATACAACGACTCACAAAGTCTTAAAAAATTATTTCTGTTCTGTTTCTCTGATAAGTTCTATTCCTTCTTGGATATTTAGTTTATCCTTTGGTAAAAACCCTTTTGTAATCAATACAAGACCGCAAATTATAAGAATAATACCTAATGCTTTTTTTACTAAGAAAATTCGTTTTGGAGTTAATTTTCTTCGTAATTGTTTGGCTAGTAATATTTTAAAAATATCGGTAACAAAATAAGCACCAATCATTGCTCCAAAAAAAGTTAGTATACGATTACTATCATTATCTAAACTTGGTCCAACAATTATAATTACCCCTAACCAAAAAACTAGAACACCAATATTTATAAAATTCAATAAAAAACCTTTTATAAACAGACTCAAATAATGGCCTCCAGTAACTTTTACATCATCATCTCGTAATTTTACTTGTTTGGTTCTAAAGGTTATTAGACCGTAAACCAACAAAATTACCCCTCCAAAAACATACAAACCTGGTTGATTACTTAAGTTTTCTAGCAATTGAAAACTACTAAAATAAGCAGCTGTAATAAATACAATATCAGCAATTATAACACCAAGATCAAAGAATAATGCTGCCCTAAAACCTTTGGTAGCACTAGTTTCTAGAAGCACAAAAAAAACAGGCCCAATCATAAAACTTAAAAAAAAGCCTAATGGAATTGCCGCCTGTATATCTTCTAGCATAGTTACTATACGTTCTTTAAAATTACATTCTTTTTATAGTTCCGCCAAAAACAGTTTTTTCATCCATTTTCTTTGGATTACCATATACCAGTACTTCGCCACCAGCTTTTACACTAGCCTTAACATAATTTATAGCATATATTTCTGCTTTGGAACCTGCATTCACATTTACAGTTGTAAAATTTGTTTTAAAACTTTTACCCTGATAAATACCACCAGTATTTATCATAACATCTTGATTATCAGAAAATCCTGTAGTTGTTATAATGCCTCCAGTAACTGTTTTTATTAATAATTGCTCTACCTGAGTATTAATAATTAACTCGCCACCTTCTTGTGCTTTTAGTTCTAATAAATCTTGTTTTATAACTTCTTTATTAGAAATACGAGCATCTTCATTAACATCAATAGTTACTAATTCTTCGGTATAGTAAAGATCAACAAATGTTCTATAACCGCTGAAAATTTTACCTAGCTCCATTCGGAGTTTTAAAACGCCTTCATTATTAACAATAGCCACTTTATTGGTGTTAGCACCAGTAATTACAGCCTTATTAACAGTGGATTTAATCAAATTAATTGATAATCCATCGAATGCTTTTACAGTAGTAAATTTTTCAAGATTTTGTGTAATCTTATCACTTTGCCCTTGCAAATTAGCAAGAGAAAACAATAAGAAAACTACTATGAAAAATTGTTTCATTTTGTTGTTTTTAGGTTAATCAACCATTAGTAAACAAATTCCATTCCAAAATACAAAACTTATCTATTCTACCTTGCCAATTAGAGTAAAATCTAGATGTCTTTTTACCAAATCTGTATTTTTTACCATTACTACAACTTCATCCCCTAACTGATAAACCTTTTTAGTTCGTTCACCAATTATAGCATATTGTTTTTCATCAAAATTATAATAATCGCCTTTTATATCGCTAATACGAACCATACCTTCGCATTTGTTCTCTATAATTTCTACATAGATTCCCCATTCTGTTACACCAGAAATAACACCAACAAATTCTCTATCTTGATGATCTTGCATAAACTTAATCTGCATGTACTTTATGGAATCACGTTCCGCATTTGCAGCTAACGATTCCATATCTGAAGAATGTTTACATTTTTCTTCGTAAACTTCTTCTTTAACCGATGATCCACCATCTAAATAATGTTGTAATAATCTATGTACCATTACATCTGGATACCTACGTATAGGCGATGTAAAATGAGTATAATAGTCAAAAGCTAAACCGTAATGGCCAATATTATCTGTGGTGTAAATTGCTTTACTCATACTACGTATAGCTAAAGTATCTACCATATTTTGCTCCCCTTTACCTTTTACATCTTCTAAAAGTTGATTTAATGAAGCACTTATTGATTTTTTATCTTTAAAATCTAACTTATGACCAAAACGAGAAACTATTCCGTTTAATGCCATTAATTTTTCTTCATTAGGTTCGTCATGAATACGATAAACAAAAGTTTTTTTAGGTTTTTGCTTTCCTATAAACTCAGCTACTTTTTTATTAGCTAAAAGCATAAATTCCTCAATAAGCTTATTAGCATCTTTTGCTTCTTTAAAATAAACACTTTCTGGTTCTCCTTCTGCAGTTAAATTAAAACGTACTTCTACTTTATCAAAAGAAATTGCACCCGCATTCATTCTACGAGTTCGCATTATTTTTGCTAATTCATCTAGTTTTAAAGTAGCTTCTACTACTTCATTTGATACGGTATATGCAGCTCCACGTATAGAAACATCTTCTGGAACGCTATTTACCTTATTTTCAATAATATACTGCGCCTCTTCATAAGCAAAACGCTCGTTAGAATCTATAACTGTTCTACCAAACCATTGGTTTATTAAATGTGCTTTTTTATCTATTTCAAAAATAGCAGAGAAGGTATATTTTTCTTCATGAGGACGTAAAGAACAAGCATTATTTGATAATATTTCCGGTAACATTGGTACCACTCTATCTACTAAATAAACCGATGTTGCTCTTTCATACGCTTCATCATCCATTACAGTATCTGGAGTTAAATAATGCGATACATCGGCAATATGCACCCCTATTTCATAATTGCCATTTTCTAGAATTTCAAAAGACAAAGCATCATCAAAATCTTTAGCATCTTTTGGATCTATAGTAAAGGTTAGCGTATTACGCATATCTCTACGCTTAGCTATTTCTTCTGGTTTAATAGCCGTATCTAACTGATTAGCAAACTGTTCTACTTCAACAGGAAATTCATACGGTAAACCATATTCTGCTAAAATGGAATGTATTTCTGTATTATGCTCTCCTGGTTTTCCTAAAACATTAGTAATAGTTCCAAAAGGAGAATCTGTTTTATCTGGCCATTCGTTAAATTCTACTATAACTTTATCGCCATCAGCAGCATCACCAATTTTATCTTTCGGTATAAAAAAATCGGTATACATTCTAAAATCAGAAATTCGTACAAATGCAAAAGTTTTCTGCATATCTACAATACCAACAAAACTCGTTTTATTACGACTTACTACTTTGGTAATTTCGCCTTCTAATTTCTTTCCTTTTCGTCTTGGATATATGTAAACTTCAACGGTGTCTTTATGAAAAGCTTTATTTATTTTATTAAACGGAATAAATACATCATCATCTAAACCATCAATAATTATATACGCATTACCTCTACCTGTAATATCTACAGTTCCGGTATGGTATGATTTTGTAGCAGGAATAGCTTTATATTTTCCTCTAGATTCTTCTAGTATTCGCTTCTTTTCTTTAAGTTGTACTAGTCTCTTAATTAGATCATTACGATCGTTAGCATCTTCTATATGTAATTTAGCAGCAATTTCTTTATAATTGAAGCTCTGTTTAGGTTCTTTTTCTAGAACAGTGAAAATACCTTTGGTAATTTCATTTTTTTTCTGACTAGAAGACCTCTTTTTTTTCTTAGACATTAATCTTTTAAATTTTTGGAAAATTACGAATTATAATCCATTGCTCATATTAACCAAGAGTAAACAAACTATTTATTCTATTTTTTTTCTTAAAAATGGAAAGAAAGTTTTTAGTTATAAACAAGTATACTATATATATCTTTTCTTTTTTTTAATTAAATAAATAAAATGGTGATTATTATAGTGTGTTAATAGTGGCAATAAAATTTATAACTTAAACTTGTTATAGATTAAATAAAGACTTTATTGACAATTTATACAATTGTTTAAAATATAAGAATCAGTTCTTTAAGAAGGTTATTAACTATTCTTAATAACTGATTTGAACATATTTTTTTTAATAAGTAAATGTAAATTTATTGTTAACTTCTCTTTCAAGTGGTATTAATATCTTTTTCGTATTCTATTAGAAGTTTTTAAGATTACTAAGCACAACTTTTGTAAAGCAGTTTTTCTCTAAATAATAAAAATTTACTAGTTACTTTTTTTAAGTATGTTATTAACAATTTGGTAATATTCGTAATAGGCTAAGAAACAGTATAAATAGAATTTATTTAAATTAATGTTGTTAATAACCCAAAATATGTGGTGAAACCATAGGTATTTGTACCTTTACAATACATTAAATAGAGTTTATTATGAAATGAGCTAGAACAATTCTTGATGCCAAGATAAATGTTCCATAGCGAATTACATTTGACTTTTAAAAAACAATAAAAATTAAACAAATGAAAATAGCCATAGGAAATGATCATGCTGGTACAGAGTACAAATTAGCCATTATTGGTCTTTTAAAATCAATGAATATTGAGGTTACTAATTATGGTACCGATGGAACGGATAGTGTTGATTATCCAGATTTTGTTCATCCAGTTGCTAAAGATGTTGAAAACAATAAGGTAGATTTTGGTATTATTATCTGCGGAAGTGGTAATGGTGCATCAATGACCGCTAACAAACATCAAAAAATACGTTGTGCACTTTGTTGGACCAAAGAAATTGTAGCATTAGCTAGAGAACATAATGATGCTAATATACTAAGTTTACCTGCGCGATATATATCATTACCACAAGCCTTAGAAATGGTACAGGTTTTTTTAAATACAAAGTTCGAAGGTGGTAGACATGAGCGTAGAATAGAAAAAATGCCTTGTTCATAAGTAGGTTTGTACCTATACTTTCAAGTCATTAATTAATGCTATTTATTAGATTTTAGTCCAATGGCACATAACCACGCACACAGCCACAATCATAGTCATCCTGATTTAAAAGGACGAAACCTTATTATATCTATCTTACTAAATATAGTAATTACCGTTGCGCAAGTTATTGGTGGTTTGTTATCTGGTAGTTTAGCTTTACTATCAGATGCTTTACATAATTTTAGCGATGTACTTTCGCTTATAGTTAGTTATATAGCCACTATTTATGCTAAAAAAGAAGCTTCTACCAATAAAACTTTTGGTTATAAACGTGCTGAAATTATTGCAGCTTTTGTAAATGCATCGGCCTTAATTATTGTTGCTATTATTTTAATAAAAGAAGCTATTGAGCGTTTTTTAGACCCTAAATTTATAGCATCAGATCTTGTTATATGGCTCTCATTATTAGGTATTCTAGCTAACGGATTTAGTGTTTTATTACTCCGGAAAGATGCTGCATCTAATATGAATATGAAATCTGCTTATTTACACTTATTTACAGATATGCTGGCGTCTGTTGCTGTTTTAATTGGTGGTTTGTTAATGAAATTTTATCAAGTGTATTGGGTTGATGCTTTCTTGACGCTAGGTATTGCCCTCTATTTAATTTATATGGGCTATGATCTTTTAAAAGATTCTACTCGAGTTTTAATGCTTTTTACACCAAATACTATTGAGGTAACCAAAATTGTACAAACCATAAGTAAGATTGATAAAATTAAGAATGTACATCACGTTCATATTTGGCAATTAAATGAAGATGAAGTGCATTTAGAAGCACATATAGATTTTGATGAAGATATTAAGCTATCTGAGTTTGATGCTATTTTAGATCAAATTGAAGAAGAAGTTTTTCATAAATATGGCATTAACCATGTTAATATTCAGCCAGAATATGGAAAATGCGATAGCAAGCAATTAATTGTTCAAGATTAACACATTTAAATTTTAGTTATGCTAACAATAAAAGTAAAATCTTTTGATGCCCTAAGCACTTCAGAATTATATCATATACTGCAGTTACGAAGCGAAGTTTTTGTTGTAGAACAAGATTGCGTTTATCAAGATCTAGATGGTAAAGATCAAAAAGCATTGCATGTTATTGGGTATAAAAACGATAAAATTGTTGCTTATACACGTATTTTTAAACCTGGTGATTATTTTAAAGAATCTAGTATAGGTAGAGTAGTGGTGAGTCCGGCTACTCGAAAAGATGGATATGGAGTAGAAATAATGAAAGCTTCTATAAATGCGGTTAAAGAAAACTATAATGAAACTAGAATACGTATATCTGCACAGAAGTACCTTTTAAAGTTTTACAGCTCATTAGGTTTTGTACAAGAAGGAGAGGAATATTTAGAAGACGGAATTCCACATGTGGCTATGCTAAAAAGTTAAAATCGGCATACATTTTGATTCAATAAATAGTTTATTAACAAACACATAACCAATTTTAATTCCAATGAAAAAAACTCTTTTTTTTTGTGCTTTAGTACTACTTTCACAAGCTATTTTTTCTCAAGACACTGATTGTAGCGATGTAACTCAAATATCCTGCTGTCGAGAGGAAGGGAATCCAATACCACCTTTTAGTAGATTAAGTTGTACAGATGATGGTGGTTTATATGCCATGTTTCCTCAGGTTTTAAGTTATAAAGATTATGTTTTTAATCAGATACAAAACTGCCATAAACCTGAAGTAGATGGGTATGTTGGAACACTTCAATTTTCCTATTGTAAACCTAAACATAGAAAATTTATGACCATCAGCATAACAGATTTTAGTATGCCTTTTTATCAAACATCAAAAGGTGAGGCAATTATGGATATGTATCTATTGAATTTTCATCCGAGTGCAATGCATATAGGTTCAAGAGAGGTTACTAAAATAGAAAATAAGGATATAAAAAACGAAATGCGCGTATTTTCTCCGCGATTTTCACCTTATGATGGTTTTGGAGATACGGTATCTTTTTTTGGCTATTATCAAAAGCGATATTATGTTGAAATACATGTAGATGATGAAGAAAATCTCTTCACTAGTCCTGAACAATTTGAATTATTTATAAAAGAATATGTTGAAATGCTGAACATAAAATAGGAACACATAAACCTCCTTATTTCCGATGAAAAAAACACTAACCCTTTTCGCTTTTGTTTTATTTACACAAGTAGTTTTATCACAATCCACGGAGTGCGCTGATGGTGGACAATTTGAATGCGGTAGTCTTAAAGACCGTGGCGAAATAAAAATCACGCCATTATCAGAACTTGGGTGTAAAGACAATAAAGCTCATTTATATGCGATGTTTCCTAGAATTACTATTTATGCAGGCTATGTATTTAAAGAAGTAGCATATTGCAATTCTCAAGATTTAGATTTGTATCAAGGAAGATTACAATTTATTTATTGTATGCCAGATACCTGTCAAGAAATTACTGTTACTATTCACGATTTTAATGACCCTTATTTTCAAACAAATTCTGGAAAAGTTTTAAAAGATGTACATCTTATGGCTTTTGACCCAACAGCCTCTTCTGCACTAATGGGAGCACATCTTGCAACAAGTATAGATAAGTTTGATAAAGAACTAATAATTTCTCCACGATTTGGCGCTATGCGCGGTGAATCTGACGAAGTTGGTTACTTGGCTTACCATGCTAATAGGTATTTTATTCAGATTGATATTGATGACAAAAACAAACGTTTTACGGAACCAATTCAGGTAGAAAACTTTTTGTCAGGCTACGTAAAGCTTATTAAAATAGATTAGAGATATACTAATTTGGTCACGATGAAATTCAGATTTTTTTATACAATAGTATTGTTTTGTGCTACAAATCTAGTAGCACAAATAAACCTTGGTAATTATCCTAGAACGTATTACCCACAAGTATTTTTTAATAGTGCGCAAGCTGAAAATGCGTTACAAAAAGGTACCGCTTCTATTAAAGGTATGGCCTTTGCAGTTGATGCAGTAGCTGGAGAACGCGTAATAGCAAGAGAAGGAACACAGGTGCTTTTATTTCCTTATACCGATTATCTTGATGAATGGTTAAATCTTACCAATAAGAATAAAAATAATATTCATTCGGTGTATTTGCTACCTGAAGTTTTTGAATACCGAAGAGAAACAACAACAGATAGCTACGGAAATTATACATTCTCTAATTTAAAACCAGGCAAATATTACATAGAAACTATAGTTGATTACAATGCTACTGCGCTTGCATCACAACAAACAGGAACTTACAGTTTTTATAACATGGATCGCTATGGGAATATGACCGGTGGAAGTGTCCCTACCTACGGTATTTATTCCTATAAATACGCCACTGCAAAACGCTTATTTAAAGTGGTTGAAATAGATAAAGAAGGAGAAACTATAAAAGCAAATTTAAAACCTGCCGCTATGGTTCCATTTGTAGATTTAGATGTGGTGGGTGCTAAAACTAGTGGTATTAAATGTTATGAAGAAAAAGGTACTCTTAACGGAAACTGTATTACCTTTTTCCATAATGGTACTAAAAAAGTAGATGCCGAATGGAAAAAAGATCTATACGATGGTGACTATAAAGAATATTCAGATAAAGGCACTTTAATTGCAGAAGGAAAGTTTAAAAAAGGCCATAAAATTGATGCCTGGAAATATTATGATACCGTAACAGGAACGCTTTTCGCAACCGAAAATCATTTGTTTAAAAAAGATAGTAGTACTGTAGAAGGAGTAGTAACTTTCTTTTACCCAAGTGGTAAAATAAAGGAAGTAAACACTTATGAAAACGGAAAAATGCACGGTGAAATGCTTGGGTATTACGAAAGTGGTGCCTTAAAAATTAAAGGGAACTATGTAAATAATTTTCTAGAGGGATTAACTACTTATTATAGTGAGAATGGTGAAATATTAATAACCGAAAAATATATAAAAGGAGAATTAGTAAAATAAAAAAAGGCGCCTATTGGCGCCTTAACTATTGCTTCTTCCTTTAAAGTTTTATCGGTTCTTTATTGGTAAGGTTAATATCTTCTAACATGTTATCGGTAAATTTATAATGCCCTTTTGTGGTAATTATTCTAAATCGTTCTGAACGCATGCGGCTTATGGTATCTAAAAAGAGCCATTTTGATTTTAATAATTTTGGCTTTTTCGATTTTAAACTAATGTCAAAAAAGTACTTTCTTCCGTTTTTAATCGCCACAATATCTGGCGTTATTTTAGAATCTGTACCTTTTCTTAAATACGATTTTGGCGTTTCATAACCCTCAATATCGGCTTTAATATGTTCAAAACCAGTAGCCTCTAAATGGTTCACCGATTTCTGAATTAATTTATCACTCTCTTGTTTGTCTGCGTCTGTCATAATCGATAAGATACCATTTTTTTTGCTCATATCAAAATAGAGAAGACAGATTATTAGCATTTTAGCAGCAAACATGATGTTTGTAACGCTAATTTTAAAAACAAACAGACCTGTCTGTTTTGTATTATCAATCTAAAAAATGCTTATAAATACCTAAAAATTTATACTTTTCGTAGCTTAAAAATATCGCAATGAAGATAAAATTCCATAAGTCTGTACTAACCGTAGTAGCCTTCGCAACATTTTGGGCCTGTAAACAGGATACTATCACAGAAAACAAGGCACTTGAAGAAATCGCTGCCGTACAAACCCAATTTGCCCCAGATAAAAGGGTAGCGCTATTTGCGGTTGATGCGATTGCGAATGGAGAAAACTATGTACTTAAAGGGGAAAGTAATTTGCCAGAAGCGATTGCCGCTCTAAAGGCAAATTTAACCGCTAAAGACATCGCCTATATAGACAGTATTGCCGTATTACCTGCAGCTAATTTAGAAGGCAAAACAGAAGGACTAATCACCATTTCTGTCGCCAATCTTAGAAGCAATCCAAAGCATTCTGCAGAATTAGCGACACAAGCTACATTGGGCACGCCTGTACATATATTTAAAGAAGAAGATTCTTGGTATTTAATACAAACTCCAGATGGTTATTTGGCGTGGGTAGACGATGGTGGAATTGTTTCATTAACCACCTCAGAAATGAACGCTTGGAAAGCGGTTCCAAAACTTATTTATACCAAAATTACAGGAAATAGCTATACAGAAACAGACACTAATTCACAGGTGGTTTCCGATTTGGTTGCGGGTGCTATTTTTGAACTTGTAAAAGAAGAAAACAATTTTTATAAGGTAAAATATCCCGACGGGCGCATGGCATTTGTGGCCAAATCGGAGGCAAGTCTTTATCAAGATTGGTTAGCGAAAGTAAATCCTTCTCAAGAAAACTTAGTTGCTACTTCTAAACAATTAATGGGATTGCCTTATTTATGGGGCGGCACTTCTTCAAAAGGGGTAGACTGCAGTGGTTTTACCAAAACCATTTATTTTTTAAACGGCATGGTTATTCCTCGTGATGCTTCGCAACAAGTACACACTGGCGAACAGATTGATGAAGTAAAAGATTTTAGCAAATTACTCCCTGGCGATTTACTCTTTTTTGGAAGACAAGCTACAGACTCTACGGCCGAAAGGGTAATACATGTGGGCATGTGGATTGGTAATAACGAATTTATTCATTCCGCAGGACGCGTAAAGATTAATAGTATGGATGCTAAGGCACCTAATTTTGATGCTTATAACCATAACCGCTATTTACGCTCTAAACGCTTGGTTACCGATAAAAAAGACGGACTTATAAACCTTACAAAAACGCCTGTTTTTAATGATTAAATAGGCGAATAGGAAATGGGAGTTAAGGTAGGGTCTATTAAATTTACGTAGTAATAATGCACTTGATCATTTTTATCAAAAAGACCATCTTTATTGGTGTCTTCGATAGTTCTGTAATACAAACGATTTAATGTATCAATAATATTCCAATCTATTAATTCATGATTAGTGGCCGTAAGTTTTATAAAATTAGACCCATCAATTTTACTTAAATAAATAGCTTCAATATCGTTGTTGTCCAAACGTCCATCTTTGTTGGAATCGGTGTCAATTATTTGATAGATAAATAATTTGGCTCCTGTTTTCTTATACAAATCATACAAAAAGCGGGCTGTATTTATTCTGATATTTTTATCGGTAAGCGCCACAAGTTGATTACTCCCCAATTGCTCAAATTTTAAATTTTTAAGATGACCGCTAAACGTATAATTTCCATAGTTAGAAATAGAAAAATTAGGGCTGCCTTTGCCAGAATAACTTCCTAAAATTTTACCTCGTGATTCGTAAAATTGTAATGCTCCAATGGGGTGTACTAACATGTCTGTACTGTCAATTAAAATGGGTAAGTCTGCCATAAGAATTGCCGAAGTATCTTTAGCTAATGCTTCTGGTTTTCCATTTTCATCATAAACAATTCTTGGTTTTTGTTCAGTAGTACAAGCTGTAATTAGCAGTACGAGAAGCAGCAAAAAGACATATTTTTTCATGGTTTTTTAATTAAGATATACTCAAATTTAGACCAAGCCTGTTTACGTTAAAATATAAAATGAGTAATCGGCTGGTTTGAGTGAGGGAATAGGATTTTTTAGTAATTAAAACGCGATGATCAAGTTAAAAAACCAAATCGTCATAAATTACCTCTTGGGCAATTTCTTCTACATTCCCAACATAATCCTTGCCGCGTAGTTTTCCTACGGTATATGCCTTTAATTGGTCTTCTGGATAGGCTTTTAAGAGTTCTTGTAGTTTTGTTTTATCCAACTCATCTGTATACGGTTTTAGCCATTCGTCTTCCAAAGCTTCTGGTAAGATTACCGGCATTCTAGGTTCTTCTAATTTAGGATTGTTATGAATACGACCCATTAATGTATTTCCTACGGTAGTAACAATCGAAAAAGTGTTGAGCTTGCCTCCTGTGTCTGGATCAAGCCATTCATTCCAAAGACCGGCTAAAGCCATAGGATTTCCGTCGGAACGTTGAATAAAAAAGGGATAGGTATTATTTTTAAAATGATGGTGTTCATAAAACCCATCAATATAAATAAGGCAATGTTGGTTTT
This sequence comes from Cellulophaga tyrosinoxydans, assembly GCF_900176415.1. Taxonomy (GTDB): domain Bacteria; phylum Bacteroidota; class Bacteroidia; order Flavobacteriales; family Flavobacteriaceae; genus Cellulophaga; species Cellulophaga tyrosinoxydans. Next base: position 933,760 of record NZ_FWXO01000001.1, read on the forward strand.
TGGCCGCATCGCGAAACGATGCTTTCTCAAAAATAGTTTCCCCACGGGCATTTAGGGTATTGTTCCATTGTTTTTTTCGCTGTTCATTGTCGTGTACCCAATCAGGAACCAAGCCCCATGTGGCCACTTCAGGAAAATCTGGTGAACGGTCTGTGTAAATAAGCAATTCTGGGTGACTAAAACCTGAGGCATGAAAAATAGGTAAATCGGTAAGCGGAGCAAGGCGTTCTGTAATTTCACGAATCGCTTGCAAATCGTTTCGGAGCCGGGCTCGCTTTAACTGACTTTCTAAACTTGCTTTAATGTCGTAACACATAAGAGGAATGTTAAGAGGGCAACTGCGTTTTTCTTAGATACGCCGCAAATAGTGTTAATAGCACGATAGAAGCCGTGAGCAAAAATGGTTTTCCTTTACTAATATGAATAAACACAATTGCAATCATGTACAGCACTAAAAAAGCCGTACCATACATTAATGTTTTTTTAGACAAAAACAGGGCTACAGCAAGTACTAAAAGTATCCCCGTACTTATCAACAAATTAGTACTTGCGCCAATTTTATCCATTCCGCTTGAAAAGAATATTTTAGTAAGTCCGTTATCTAGAAAAAAATAAGCCACTACTATAGACGGAATCCATAGTAGCACCTGTTTTGCGGTTTTTAGTAGCTGCATTTTTTAGATTCTTATCTTAAATACTTGTTGAAAAAAGCAATGGTTCTACTCCACGATAAATCGGCTGCTTCTTTATCAAATCTTGGCGTGGTATTGTTATGAAAGCCATGATTTACTTTCGGATAAATAAACACTTCGTAAGTACTATTATTTGCTTTTAAAACTTCCTCGAAAGCGGGCAATCCTTCATTTACTCGGGTGTCTAATTCGCCATATTGTAGTAACAAAGGGGCTTTAATTTTTGCAGCATCTTCTGCTTCGGGCTGTCTGCCATAATAGGGTACTGCAGCACCAAGTTGAGGAATGCGTGCTGCCATCATATTCGAGATCCATCCGCCAAAACAAAAACCTACCACACCTACTTTTCCGGTACAGTCTTTATGTGCTTTTAAATATTCGTAAGCGGCAATAAAATCTTCTAACATTTCTTGTTGATTGCGTTCGCGCTGCATGGTTCTGCCATCATCATCATTGCCAGGATAACCACCAAGAGGCGTAAGGGCATCGGGCGCCAGACTTATAAAATTTTCGGCCGCTACGCGGCGTCCTACATCTTCGATATAGGGGTTGAGCCCACGATTTTCGTGCACCACAATAACACCAGGGAGTTTTGTTTTCAGGTCTTTGGGTTTGGAAAGCAAGCCTTTTATGGTTCCGCCACCTTTCGGAGATTCATAAGTAATGTAGTCCGAATCTAATGTAGGATCATCGGGTTGTACCTGTAAGGTATCTTTGTAATTGGGCGACATAAAACTTAACAACGATGCCACAGTAAGTCCACCAACCGCATATAAGGATAGCTTTTCAGCAAATTGCCTACGATCTAATTTGTTATGGGCATAATCGTCATACAGGTCAAAAACCTCTTGTTTAATGTCTTCTTTTTTTAAGTCTTTCATAACACAGCCATTTACAGATGCTGTAAGTTAAGAAATTTTGAGATAAGCCTTAATGGTAAAGTAAAGGGATAGATGTTAAAAAATAAGCAGTTACTTTTTTATCTGCGCCAATTCTTTTAAACGGTTTTGGTAGCTACTAAAAATACTATCGGGTTTTCCTTTTTTCTGCTACGGCATGCTACATTCTGAAGTAAAATAGCGCACAAGCGCTACGCTAGCGCTAGCGAGTGTTTATGCTTCACAAATTATTGGAAGTCCAAACCACAATTCACTACAATTACATCTAAAATTTAATCAAGTAGTTTTAGTTATCTTAATAATACATTAGTCCTAACATTTTCTAATTTTGCCGTCAAATTATAACAAGCGCATTTACCTATGGTACAATACAACCCCAAAGATTGGATTACCTTTATTTTTAGATTCCATAAGTCGGATACATTTAGGAAATTGTTTCCAATGATGATTTTTATTGGGCTTTATACCTACAGCGTTGGCTATTTAGAACTTGAGTATTGGAAACTTTCAGAAAAAAACCATTTATCAAACATTACCGTAATGCATGGTATGTTGGGGTTTGTTATTTCATTATTGTTGGTTTTTAGAACCAATACCGCATACGATCGTTGGTGGGAAGGCAGAAAACTATGGGGCGCTTTAGTAAACAACAGCCGAAATTTAGCCATAAAACTGCATGTTATTTTAAAAGATGAACACGATAGGTCTTATTTTGAAAAGTTAATACCAAGTTATGCCTCTATTTTGGCGAAACATTTAACCAATAAACAAACAAGTTTGCAGCTTTTTGATGATGTGCATTTACAGATAGACAAACACAAGCATCATCCAAACCAAGTAGCAAAAATGATTTTCCAAAAGGTGAACGATTTGTACGAACAGAAAAAAATTACGGGCGACCAGCTTATTATTTTAAATGCCGAAATACAATCGTTTACCGATATTTGTGGGGCTTGCGAGCGCATTAAAAACACACCCATTCCGTATTCGTATAGTGCGTTTATTAAAAAATTCATCTTTTTTTACATCATGACCCTGCCTTTTGGCTACGTATTTAGCTTAGGCTATTATGCCGTACCCGTGGTGGTTTTTGTTTTTTATGTATTGGCAAGTTTAGAATTAATTGCCGAAGAAATTGAAGACCCTTTTGGTTTTGATGCCAACGATTTGCCTATTCACAAAATAGCAGCAAATATTAAAAAGCATGTGGAGGAGGTGTTTTGATAGAAAATAACAACCTTAGGTTTTTAATTGGATGTTTTTTAATATAGTTTTTAACGAGACTTTAAAGGGTTTGTTTTACGGTTTTGTGTATGCGTAATGCGGGGGAGTAGGGCAGCGCACAAGCGTGACGCTTGCGCTAGCGGGGTGATTTCCCTCATTGTTTTGCTTTGAGTTTGATGCTTAGTTAGGAGGTTTTTTTGGAGTGGTTGCTTAAGCCAATAATTTTTATTCACTAAAGAATTAATCTAAAACGTATTTAGCAAATTCATATATGCTATTCGTACTTTTTTAATTCTCTAAGTCGTTTATTGGCATAAGAGAGATTTTCTATTATTTCAGCCTGTTCTTTGGCCAGTATGTTAATGTTTGTAAGTCGAATGGCAGTTCCTGCCATGCAAACCATTAACATTCCTTTATCTCCGCCTACTTCAGAGTAATCTATGTCAGTTGCAATTACGGCATTTCCACCTAAGTCTAAAGTTTGCAATCTTAGTTGACTAAAACACATGTTTTCTCCTGCTTTAAGTTTTTGGTTATATCGACCAGATTGTGCTCCAAAAAAATCGGTAAAAGATGATGTAAATTCTGAGATAACACCAGTTCCAGTGGTTGATTGCCCTGTTACCATTCCTATAATTCTGTATTCCCAATTCAAGGGTGAGTGAGTAGAAATTACAGGGACATTTCCAATTTTACTTTTCATGTAATTTGTAAGATTGGATTTTTCATTTTGAAATGTTTGGTTATGTTGGTCAAAAAGTTCACTTCCGCATTTTGTGCAATAACCTTCAGCTCTTGTTTCGTTGTATTCGTTTATTATTCCAATTTGGATTTCTGTAAGCAATTTGGTACTCGATAATATTCCAGTTTTTAATTCTGTTTTGCAATTAGGACAGTTTGTATATGTAGACATTGATTTTTGTTTTGATTAAATTGTTGCTTAACTCTTTATTCTAAGATAAATAGGGTGTTAGTAAGCGAGTATTTACATTTATATTGGTTGCCTAAGCTGTTGTTTTATCTTTTTCAATTTAAAGTCAAATCCAAAAGATTTCGTCGATTTATAAAACACTTTGTTTAAAACCTAATCCCTTATTTCAATAAATTTTTTAAGTATTAAAATTAAAGCCCACTGTGTAGAGTAGGGCATTGCTCAATCATGACGATTGCGCAAGCGGGGGATTGTTTTACTATGTCTTGTATCATAATTTATCTACATTTCATCCATATATTTTATTTCCCCATTTTGTTCTTTTTCTCCGTTTGATTTCTTTAATTCCTGTATCATTATTTTCTGATTTTTGATAACTTCATCTATTCTTAACATCCATGCGCCAACCGCTCTAAAAATCAATATAATTGCTATTAAAATAATTACGAATACTATAATGCTAATTCCTTCCATATTTTTTATTTATTATTATCCTAGTTACGTTGTTAGTGTTTGTTAGTGTTTCAAAACTGTACTTACTTTATATTGTATTGGTAATGGCATGTGTTTATTATATGAAAAGTAGGTGGTTTAGCACTAAACTTTGCAAGTACACAACAAACTGAAAATCCGCGAGGATTTTCAGAAGTAGGCAAGAACAAGCAATTACTTATAGCTTTTCTTGTAGTGCGTAATTTTTTATATATAATTATTTTCCATTATTCACAATCCCTTCTTCAATTTCGTCTGCTGCTTTTTCAATTATATCTTTTGTACTGTCTTTTAATGTCTCAACTATTGTTTTGTCCTTTTTCTTATCTCGATCAAAAAAGTTTAATATTGGATTATCAGATTTTTGATAGTTTAAAATTAATTTACCAGGGTTTTCACTTGTAACATTTAAGAATGTATTTAGAAGTTTTATTCTTAATTCCTCTGACATTTCAGCATCTTCAATGTTTTCTATTTGTTTAGAAAGTCCCTCAATTGTCATACTTAACACTTGTTTATGAGAGTATTCTTCTATTAATCTTTTTGATAAGTTCACTTTTTTATTTGCAGAAATAGTTGTCCAAATTAAAGGAATGTAAAGCGGAAGAAAAGCTAACATTATTTTAGGAGCTTTTTCAATTGTTTCAGTTAAAGTTGCTCCTGATAAAAGGTAAAAAATGCTTATTCCAATTGGTAATAACGCAGATAATGAAATGTATAAAATTCCATTGTTAAAGCTTTTTTTGTATTCATTATATAATAATTCTTCTTCTCCTTTTTTGGTGATAAAAGCAGAACTTAATCCAGCAGTTAAAGCATTGGGAAGTAATGATTCTATTTGTTTATTAATTTTATCATATTCTTTTTTTGAATTTGATTTAATGCTATCTAAACTATCTTGATTTGTCTTAATGAAGTCGTCATATTGTTCCTTACTTGTCACTTTAAGACTTTCAAGATTTTCCTCTAAATTTTCAGATATTTCTGTTAGTTGATTATAAGATGTTTCTAGTTCTTTTTTTAGTCCTTCTACAGTAATTATTTCTCCATCTTCGTCTTCATCTTCATAACCAAGAATTTCTCTGTGAAGTTCATCTATTTCCGTTTTTTTTGATAAAATTCCTTTATATGTTGTATTAGCTTTACTGGAATTTTCCTCAATCTTCAATATTAGTTCATCTAATTTTTCAATTTCTTCCTCAATTTCTGGATGTTGTTCTAGAACTTCACTTATTCTAGTTATGAGATTGGATAAATTAGTACTGTTTTCTACCAAATCATTGCTGATTTCAATTGATTTTGTGTGGTTAGATTTAATATAACTTAATTTTTCGTCAATTTCAGTTTCGATATTAACTAATTTTGCATGAATAGCGCTTGCTTGATTAAACCTTTCTTCAGCTTTGTTTCTGTATTCAGCTGCTTTTTTTGATGCTTGTCTAGCTTCTTTTTCTATATCTGACGGTTTTTCTGCAACTTGTTTTTCTAGTTCAGAAAGTCTTTCCCAGAGTTTTCTTCTTTCGTCCTCAAGGTATTCTATTTTCTTTGAATTTTTTCCGTCAAACATTTTTTTTGCTTTTTGGTTATGCACTACAACACGTTTTTAACGCTATTGCTGTATATTTTTTTAATGATAAAATTACGGGGGAGCTTTGAAAAAACTAAAATAAAGAAAAAAGCTACACGAAAATTGCGGTTTCCCGCATAGTATGTGAGTATTCTACGAATGGCTTATTTAATCGGCAAATGGTATTTTTAAGTTTTGTAGAACTGGTAATAGCAAGGCTTCATCGATGAACTGCACTTTGTAAAAACATCTAAAATCAAAAAAAGCTGCCCGTTTTAAGAAGGCAGCTTTTAATTTTTGAAATTAATGTTCTATCTAATTTTACTTGTATACATACTCAATAGAGGTTGTAGTTTCTCCATCTTTGTTTTTTACTTTCGATGTAAGTGGAAAGTTTAACTCATTATAGGTTAATTCATAGCTGTATTCTGAGTTTACCATTTGATTAATGTAAAAAGCAGACGTTAAGGCATTATTGGCGCTTAGTCCCTCTGGCCAGAAAAAGTAGATTCTTACGGGATCTGAAAAATCACTGTAATGGTGCTTTTTATTGTCATAGGTGTAAAAGTATTCACTAACACTTGTTGCGTTGCTTAAAGTACGTTTCGTTACATTATTTGACAAATCATAACTATAGTCCATGGTAAAATCTGAACGTAATTCGCCATTTTCTAATATTGTAAATTGTTCAGTCTTACTCAATTGGTCGCCATTATAAGAGAATTGAACAAAAAAATTACTGTTTACCCCATTATCTGTTTTTATTAATTTATCATTTTCATAGATTAACGTGGTGGTGGCTTCTAGCTTACCGTCAATATAAATTTGTATTTCTTTAGCCTTATCATTTTCGTACACAATTTTACTAGTTTTTCCTTGGGAAGGAATTTTAACCTCCGATAGCTTGTTTTGAGCATAGTTAAATTCTAAAGTGAATACTGAACTAGCAGAAGTGGAAATAATCTTACTTAATTTTGGGGGATTATTACCTTCACCGTTCGAAGAATCATCATCAGATTTATTGCACGATAAAAAGGATAATAACGTGAACAATGTAAGAAGTCGAAAAATTTTATTCATAAACATTTAATTTTTTTTCAATTAGAAATTTAATTACTCGTTAATTTTTATTCCTTGCGCTTGATAATAGAATAAACCTTAAATAAAAGCCAGAAGAATTTTCATTTTAAAAATCTGGTCAAAATTGTTAGTAATATCTAAAAAACGCTCCCGATGGTAAATTGGGCGAAGCGAAAATAAAGAAAAAAGCTACACGATAATTGCGGTTTCCCGCATAGGGTGAGTGTTTTCTACAAATGACTTATTTAATCGGCAAACGGTACTTTTAAGTTTTGTACAACCGGTTATAGCAAGGCTTCATCGATGAATTGCACTTTGTAAAAAACGCAAAAAAAACCTTAGCCTACGCTAAGGGTTGTAGTTTAAAATAGGTTTGGTTTTTAAAAAATAGGTTGTTACCACTTTAGTATACATTTTTTAGAAAACGGCGGATGACCTTTTGAAGCTCATGTGCATTTTTTTTACTTGCTCGTAATGACCTTTCTAGAGAATAGGCATAAGTTAACTCTTGGTTGATTAGGCCATGAAACTCGTCCGTTTTCATTTTTTTTAATATCCTTGGAATTTCCAGTGGGTTAATACTATCACGGTATTGTGGATTATACACTTTCAGTGAATTTACATAAGAGGCATAATCACTTCTCATATTGCTCACATATTCATCAGTAAAAACTTTGTTACTGTAATATTTTACAATCTGATCCCGGATGGTATCATTGGAAATTAAACTAAGGTTTCCCGTACTTACCAATTCATTATACGTTCTTGAAGAACCTGTAAAGGAGGCTCTACTATTTATTCCCCCAAAACCTACATTGTTAATAAAAAGCAATGTGTCTTTTGGAATATACGTACCCATAACAAATTGTTTGGCTACCTCTAAACATTCAATTTTTTTATTTCTATTTCTAAACCAACTATTTTCTAAAAATAAAGAATCGGAAATTATTTCAGCTTCTATATTGCTTAAGTACTTGCTCACTTTACTTTTACTCTTCGCTGTATCATTCCAATTGTCTATAGAAAGGGCAATTAATATGCCGATGACCACTAAAATAATTTCACCAATAGCATAAAGCAGGTACTTACTAAACTTATTTTCCGACAGTAATTTTTGGCGAATTTTTCTAAATATTTTAATCATTGGTTGAGTCAAATTAAACCTAAAACATCAGGAATGTGGAACAACATTAAAAGCGTTTAGTTGTTGTCTTTTCTATTCCGTTTTATGCACTTCTAGTTCTATCTCTATGAGAAACTCTGGCAAAGCCAATTCTTTTACACCTAACCACGAGCCTGTGGGAAAATGGTTTTTATAAATTGTGGTACGGTATTCCGCATTTTCAAGAAACAAAGGCATATTGGTGGTGAAAATATTTTCTACCACTACATCATCAAAAGTGCAGCCAAAGTGTTTTAAAACTAGGTCTAAATCGGCATAGCAATTTTTCATTTGTTGTGCCAAATCGCCAACTGCTGTTGGGTTCCCTTTTTCATCCATACTCACTGCGCCAGAAACTTTAATGCTATTGCCAATTTTTACGGCATGCGAGTAGCCATAGGCTTTTTCAACATCGGGCCGGAGTAAAAAGTATTCTGGTTTTTCGGCTTCTACCATCACTTCTTTCTCAACCTCTTTAAATTCTTCTTTTACTTTTTCTTGGCAACTTTGTAGCGCTAATGCAGCACAAAAGAGTAAGGAGAATACCCTTTGTTTTAAAAATGTTTGGTTTTTCATACTAGTGCTTGTTTAGGTGTTGGTTCTTTTACAAAAGCCAATGGTTAGTGTTTAGCTTTGGCTGTGTTATTTATTTTATGAGTGTTTTGGTACCATCTTCTACTTCTTTTTTCTGAGCATCTAAAGTGCTGGCTGGGGCTTGTTTTAGGTATTTGTCTAAAAACTTTAAGATTCTGCTATAGGCTTCAATCTGGTTTTCTTTCTTTACAAATCCATGTCCTTCATCAGCAAATAGCACATATTCTACGGGCACATTATTTTTACGCACACCAGCCACAATTTCGTCAGACTCTACTTGGAGTACACGCGGGTCTTCGGAACCTTGTAGTACAATTAAAGGCTTGGTAACTTTATCGGTATGGAATAGGGGAGAAATACGTTTTAAACGCACAGAATCTGCCGTAAACGGGTCGCCTAACTCCAAATACAACGATTCTCGGAACGATTCCCAATACGGAGGAATACTTTTTAGGGTACGCATCCAATTGGTAACACCAAATAGGTTTACACCCACATCAAATTCTTCAGGCGTGTAGGTTAATGCCGCCATAGTCATATAACCGCCATAACTACCGCCTATAATTCCTATTTTTTCACCATCGATCTCGGGTTGTTTTGCCAGCCAATTTTTACCTTCTACGCAGTCTTGTAAATCTTTCTCACCATGGTTTTTATCATCCATCTTAAAAAAAGTTTTACCATAACCACTACTCCCACGATTATTGACCGCTAAAACGGCATACCCTTGGTTTACCATATACTGAATTAAAGAACTAAAATTTTGTCGTGTTTGTCCGCCTGGCCCACCGTGAACCCAAACCATAGCTGGCACTTTATTTTCCGCCGAGGCTTGGTGTGGTAAATAGTAAATAGCAGGTATTTCGGTACCATCAAACGATTTGTACCGAACCACTGTTGCTGTTACTAAATCTTCGAGTGCAATGTCTTTATTTAATACATTGGTAAGTTTATGCTCTTCTTTGGTTTCTAAATTATAGGTGTATAAATCCGAAGGCGAATTGGAACCACCAACGTACATACGCATCCATTTTTCGTCATCACTAAAACCTACGCTAGTGATGCTATTTTCGCCAAAATCTGGCAGTGAAATGGGTTTCATAGTGGTAGCATCGAGCACTTCTATGGCATTTTTACCGTCTTCATTTACGTATACCACCATATATTTTCCTTCTGACGTAAACCCACTGCCCATTACATCCCATGATTTTTCTATCACTTTTTTCTTGGTTTTAGTGGCTAAATCATAAGCCATTAAATAAGAAAATTCACCACCATCATCAGTGGTATAGTAAAAGGTAGCATTGTCGTTGGAGAAATCTTGAGCGGAATTTGCACTTAAATTTTCGTTTATTTTGATCATTTCTTTGGTTGTCACATCAAACAGAAACAGATCAGAATCGTTTGTATTTAGACTTTTAGATAGCGCAAAAAAGTTCTCGTCGTTAGACATGCCGCTAAAATCTAAACCATCGTTATTTTGATACAAGAGTTTAGAGGAATAATCATCGATGGAGAGTTTATACACATCAAAAAAGCGTGGGTCTCTTTTGTTGGACCCAAAGTATAGAAATTTATCGTCTTTAGACCAGCCGTAGAAGCTTGCTTTTGCTCCTTTTTCGGGCGTAATATCTTTTATGGTTCCGTCTAATTCCCGTACAAATAAATGGTCTATTTCATCGCCATTACCATCAGCGCTTAAGAGCATTCTATTGTCATTTGGAAAATACGATTCCGCAAAAATAGAGGTGCTATCTGATTGCGTTATGGGTGTCATCTCACCACCTGTAGCAGGAATGGTGTAGACATTGTAAATACCCGATTTATTGCTGGAGATTAACAAATTACTATTGTCCGATGAAAAACTTCCACCAACAATGGCTTCATTGTCCATAAATTGTTCAATCGTATATTGTTTTACTTCACGTTGAGCAACAGCAGGTTTTTCTTTACAAGAAAATAAGAGTGTTGCTATTGCCAATCCTAATAGTTTAATTTTCATATATACCCTTTTAGTTGTTTCTCTATTTTAAATGTGGCGCTATAATTCAACTTATATAGATAGCAATACAGCGCATCAGTTATCGTTAGCTAGATGGTTTGCTATTCTCTATTTTAAACCAAGTGGGGGAAAGATTTTTGTGTTACCTAAATTACTAAAAAAAATGTTAGCGAAGTGGATTTACTTTAAAATGAGGTGTTTAGTGTTGTTTTCTATTTTTTAATTGATGATGCTGTTGTTTGTTGAAGTTAGCGTAGTTTGTCACTTCGAGTGAATTATTTTGGAGCGATAGTGGAATAATAATTTGTATCGAGAAGTGTTAGGTACATGAAAGGGTTCTCGATACACTGTTTGTTTCATTTCATTTCACAACCAGCACTCGAACTGACATTTGGGTTTTGTTGAAGCATGTTAGGTTTGTCACATCGAGTGAATTATTTTGGAGCGATAGTGGAGTAATAATTTGTATCGAGAAGTGTTAGGTACACGTGAGGGTTCTCGATACACTGTTTGTTTCATTTCATTTCACAAGCAGCACTCGAACTGACATTGTGGTTAAGTTTAAGCAAGTTCAGTTTGTCACTTCGAGTGAATTATTTTAGAGCGATAGCGGAGGAATAATTTTTATAGAGAAGTATTTGGTACACGTGATGGTTCTCGATACTATTTCCACTTCGTTTCACTGCGTAAAAATCACTCGAACTGACATTGTGGTTAAGTTTAAGCGAGTTCAGTTTGTCACTTCGAGTGAATTATTTTAGAGCGATAGCGGAGGAATAATTTTTATAGAGAAGTATTTGGTACACGTGATGGTTCTCGATACTATTTTCACTTCTTTTCACTACGTAAAAATCACTCGAACTGACATTGCGGTTTGAGAAGTATTTGGTACACTTGAGGGTTCTCGATACTATTTTCACTTCGTTTTTCTCCGTAAAAATTACTCGAACTGACATGAAGATTTGGGGTGTTTTACATACAAAAAGGGTGCTTATTTGACCTAAGCACCCTTTTTAGCGGTATAAAACTGTTATGGTATTATTTTAAAATACTCTTGTATTTTCCGTTGTCTTTTAACAATTCTGTTGCTGTTAAAATAGCCTCGTCATGAGTTAGGTAATACTCGTATAAACCGTTGCTATAAAAATAACGAGTGACTAATTCGTCTTCTAGTTGCTTAATAATTTCCTTTTTAGATGTATCTAAACCAGTAATTTTTTTAGCATTTATTTCGGCCAATAAATTGCGATATTTTTCTTGAACTTGCGTATCAAGCAAATCGCTATCGTCTAAAGTCATTGCTTTATTCAGCGCTTTTTCTGTATTGGTTTCAAAAGTAAATCCTGATGATTTAATGTGATTTTTAAAATCTTCAAAATGAGCATCGGTAAACTTAAACGAAGCAATGTCACTAAAGTTATTCTTGTAGTAGAATACAGTTGCGTAATTAAAAATGGCATTTTCGCGCAGTAAAGCTGAGGTTAGCGTGTTGGTTTTTAGCTCTTTTATTTCAATATCTGGTAATACACCACCACCATCTTGTACTTTACGGCCATTACGTGTTTTAAAATCGTGAATATCGGCTGTTTTTACGGCATTACCCGCTTCGTCTCTGTTCCAGTAGTCAAGCGATTGTATACATCTACCAGAAGGCGTATAATAGCGCGAAATGGTTACTTTAAGTTGTGTGCCATAGGTAAGTTTAAGCGGGCGCTGAACCAGTCCTTTTCCAAAACTACGAACACCTATAATTACCGCGCGATCTAAGTCTTGTAAACTACCAGAAACAATTTCGCTAGCCGATGCACTACTGCCATTTACTAAAACCACCAAAGGAATGTCGGTATCTATAGGCTGATTTTTAGTTTTATATTCACTATTAAATTTTTTGACCTTAGACTTAGTGGTTACAATTAATTCTCCTTTTGGAACAAACAAGTTGGTCACATTAATAGCCTCCGTTAAGAGTCCACCAGGATTTCCTCTTAAATCAAGAATAATTTTTTCAGCACCTTTCCCTTTTAAATCTATCAAAGCTGCTTTGGTTTGTTCTGATGCTTTTTGGTTGAATTTTGCTAGAACAATATACCCTGTTTTGCTATCTACTATCTTGTAGAAAGGCACGGCATCTACCTCAATAGCTTCTCTGGTGATTTTAGTGGTCTTGGTTTCTCCTTGTCTTTTGTAGGTAACCTCAACACTGGTATTGTTAGCGCCTTTTAAAAGTTCGGTAGCATTTGACGCAAATTCTTTCACTAAAATATCGCCAATCTTGATAATTTCATCACCTGCTTTTAAACCCGCTTTATCTGCTGGGTAATTCTTATAAGGCTCTACAATCACCAATTTTTCATCGTAAGCACGTACAATAGCACCAATACCAGAATATTCACCTGCATTGCTAATTTTATAAGCTTCAACATCTTGTTCGTTTAAAAAGCGTGTGTAAGGATCCAAATCTTCTAGCATGTTTTTAATGGCAGTATCCATTAATTCAGCCGGATTGGTTTCATCTACATAGTTCATATTCAACTCTTTAAAGAGCGTAGTGAAGATTTCTATTTGCTTTGCAATTTCAAAAAAATCGCTTTTAAAACTACTCCCAATAACTATAAAAACCAGCGCAAAAACTGGAATTATTAGTCGTTTTTTAATCAAATTTTTCATGCTATACTTTTTATAAATGCTATTGTTCCAACTATAATCTACTCATTAAGATCAACCTTTGAATGCTGGTCATCGTTGAATTCTTCAGTTACTTTTTTCTTAAATTTTTCGAGAAGGTTCGTCATTTTTAGATGAACTTCTTTACTATCGGGCATTTCTTTTCCAAGATATAAAATTAACAACGCATAGTTTCCCTTACTATTGTTAAAAACGATGGATTTGTTGAGGCGATAGGCTTCACGCAATAGTCTTTTAATGCGATTGCGTTTTACCGCACTTTTAAAATTGCGCTTAGATACCGTTACACCAGTTTTAAAGGGAACATTCTCTTTAAAGTCTGCTTTGGTATAAATAAGTCGAAGCGGATAATTTGAAACACTTTTCCCTTCATCGAACAGTTTCTCGAAGAGCTTTTTACTCTTTAGTTTTTCAGCTCTCCCGTATGTGAAATTAGGTTTGGTTTCCACGCTTAGTTTAAATGTCTGCTGCAAAGATACATTTTCGATTTATATAGTATGTGGTCAATAATTAATGTCACTTCGAGTGAATTATTTTAGAGCGATAGTGGAGGAATAATTTGTATCGAGAAGTATTTGGTACACTATGGGTTCTCGATACTATTTTCACTTCGTTTCACTACGTAAAAATCACTCGAACTGACATTGCGGTTTGAGAAGTATTTGGTACACTGTGGGTTCTCGATAGTTCTACTGAGCGGAGTCGAAGTGCACTTTTCACTTCGTTTCACTGCGTAAAAATCATTCGAACTGATATTTGGGTTTAGCTTAAGCATGTTCGATTTGTCACTTCGAGTGAATTATTTTAGAGCGATAGTGGAGGAATAATTTGTATCGAGAAGTGTTAGGTACACTATGGGTTCTCGATACTATTTTCACTTCGTTTCACTTCGTAAAAATCACTCGAACTGACATTGCGTTTTGAGAAGTGTTAGGTATACGCGAAGGTTCTCGATAGTTCTACTGAGCGGAGTCGAAGTGCACTTTTCACTTCGTCAAAATCACTCGAACTGACAAAAGGGAATAAAAAAATCCCAAAAACTGAATTAGTTTTGGGATTTTTATTTTTGTTAACATCTAACATCTAACATCTAACATCTAACATCTAACATCTAACATCTAACATCTAACATCTTACTGCTTTTGCCAAACGTTATTTTCGCCATTTACATCAGCCATTAATTGCGACGGGTCTATAACAATTGCTTTAACTTGTGCTAAAGGTTTATTAATTGTGAAATCGTAGTTAGGATACGCCCATGCCCAATCAGGTAATACAGTGCGTTGTAGGTTGCTGTAAGGGTTTTCTTTTTCGCCATACATCATACGCAATGGTGCATAGTATGTTTCTTGAGTACCATCTTCATAAACCACTAAAACATCTATAGGCATTGGCATTTGACCAATACGCTCTAAAGTCACTTTGGTTTTTTCACCTTCTGCAGCAACAGTTTTTATACCGTAATCTATGGTGTTTGTTGTTTGTGTCCAGTCGGTTAAATACCAATCCAATTCTATCCCAGAAACTTTTTCAGCGGATCTTTTAATATCATTTGGCGTTGGGTGTTTAAATGCAAAATCTTGGTAGTACTTTTTAATAGTTTCCATTAACTTATCTTGACCAATAACATAGCCTAATTGAGACAAGAAAATTTCACCTTTGCTATACGCTGCAATACTATACGGCATATTTTCAGCATAACGGTCTGCATGGGTAGTTTGTGGTTGTTCTTTGCCAGATTTTACCAAATAGTAATACCCTTTGTAAGCGCCTTCAAAAGGGTTGTCTTTTTTCTCACCCATATATTCGTTCATATATAATGACGAAATAAATGAAGTGAAACCTTCATCCATCCATTCGTGTTTAGACTCGTTTGATGCTAATATATGTTGAAACCAAGAGTGTGCCATTTCATGTGCTGTTACGCCAACAAGGCTACCAAATTTACGTTCGCCAGTAATTAATGTAGACATCGCATATTCCATTCCACCGTCTCCACCTTGAATGATAGAATACTGTTCATAAGGGTATTTTCCAATATTTTTACTGAAAAATGTCATCATTTCTGCAGCTTTAGGCTGTAGATTTTTCCAATTTTCTGCAATCTCCTTTTTATTTTTATATAAGAAATGCAAGGTAGGTCCGTCTTCAACTTTTAAGGTGTCGTGAACATACTCAGGATCTGCCGCCCACATAAAATCATGAACCATAGGTGCTTTAAAATGCCAGGTTAATGTTTTGCCTTTTTGCTTCGCAATTTTAGTTCCTGGAGCTTCATACCCATGTCCAATTTCTTGTGGATTTTGTAAATATCCTGTTCCGCCAACGGTATAGGTTTTATCGATAGTTAGTTTTACATCAAAATTACCCCAAACACCATGAAACTCACGAGCAATATAAGGGTCAGCATGCCAGCCTTCAAAATCATATTCTGCTAACTTTGGATACCACTGACTCATAGAAAGCGCCACTCCTTCTTTACTATCACGCCCAGAACGACGAATCTGAATAGGAATTTGACCGTTAAAAACCATATCAAATGTAGCTTTTTCACCCGCTTTTATAGGCGTTGCTAGCTCTACAACTAAAACAGTTCCTACTTCTTTAAAATCAACAGACTTACCATTCTGTTTTAATGAAGTAACGTGTAAATACCCCATTTCTTCAGGACTAAGCGTAGAAATTCTACTTTTTTTATCCTCCATCATTCTTCCATCTGGATCTGCAATACTTTGCAATCTCGCATCCATTTCGCTGCCTGGTTGAAAAGCATTAAAAAATAAATGATAATAAACTCGAGTTAACGCATCAGGAGAATTGTTAGTGTATACTAATTGTTGTGTTCCTGTATATTGATGTGTTTTAACATCCATAGTAACATCCATAGTATAGTCTACATGCTGCTGCCAATAGCTTTGGTTTTGAGCAAATACAGTGCTACTGGTCACTAACACGAAAAGGGAAAGGATAATTTTTCTCATTGCAAAAATTTGATTTAGTATGATTAATATAAAAACAGAAAGCGACACAGGTCGCTTTCTATTCTAGTACTCTTTTTTATAATTTAGCCTTACCTGTAGCAACTTGATCCGCTAGGATTAGTGCATTATAGGCATTGGCCATTTTACCTGATGTTGAAAGTTTATTAAAATCGGTAGATTTAGAATCTTCTCCTACAACAACTTTTGCTTTAGTAGTAATTCCAGATTGCATAATAATTTTCTTCACCTCTACAGCAGTTAATTTAGGGTACTGCGAACGGATTAAGGCCGCTATACCAGCAACTCCAGGAGCAGCCATTGAAGTACCACCCATATATTCGTATTTACTGTTAGGCACTGTAGAATAAATTTCACTACCTGGTGCAAATACGTCTACATTTATTGTACCATAGTTCGAAAAAGAGGAAACCATTTGAGAACCATACTTGCTAGTTAAAGAACCTACAGTTAATACATTATCTGTAAATTCAGCTCCATTATTTACCTGATCGTTAGGGAAGTTTGGATTGTTTGGATCGTCTAAATTTTCACTATCGTTACCCGCAGCATGCACAAATAATACATCTTTAGAAGCTGCATACTTAAGCGCGTCATACACCCATTGCGCATTTGGAGAGAATGCTTTTCCAAAACTAGCATTAATAATTTTAGCACCATTATCTACGGCATAGCGAATACCTAAAGCAATATCTTTATCATATTCATCTCCGTTTGGTACGGCTCTAATACTCATTAAGGCTACGTTATTAGCAACACCATCAACACCCTTGCCATTTCCACGTTGCGCTCCAATAATACCAGCTACATGTGTTCCATGACTTTCTGTATCTACACGATTTTGCGGATTACCGTTACCATATTTGGTATCTGTAATGTCGTATGGATTATCGCCTACTGGCTTTCTTCCATCAAAATCAATATTTAAATTGTAATTCAACATTTCGGTAATCTGAGTAATATCATCTTTAAGGCTTTCTAAAACTTCCGTAATAGAATCTCCATATTGAAACATTTGACCAATAATAGATTGACTTTGCAGCAACGTTTGGTCTTCTGTTTTAATTGCCGCAACTTCTTTTTTCGTGTAATCAGATTTTCCTAAATGT
The DNA here is from genome assembly GCF_900176415.1 of Cellulophaga tyrosinoxydans. GTDB lineage: Bacteria > Bacteroidota > Bacteroidia > Flavobacteriales > Flavobacteriaceae > Cellulophaga > Cellulophaga tyrosinoxydans. The sequence continues at coordinate 951,196 of NZ_FWXO01000001.1, forward strand.
TTAGAAATAGCTTCATGTGCACTTTGTACTACAGGATACATTTGATCTAGTTGTGATTTGTATCCCATGTATTTTTGGGTGTCAGCATCAATTTTTGCTTTCGCTTTTGCTTGCATGGCAGCATCGCCAAGTTTTAATTTTAAAACACGTGCAGCCTCTAATTGTTCGTTGTAAGATTCACCAAGAAAATTGTATCCATGGATATCATCTACATATCCATTATTGTCGTCATCTTTATTATTACCTGGAATTTCTTTCGTGTTTGTCCATAAAACATTTACTAAATCTTCATGTTTTAAATCCATTCCAGAATCTAAAACTGCCACGATAACTTTATCTCCTTTTTTATTTTTAATTAATTCGGTATACGCTTTTTCAACGGCCATACCCGGAATAGTATCAAGAAATAAATCTTTATGTCCCCATGTTTGTTTTTCCGTTTCTGAAAGTTGAGATACCTTAAGGGGTAAAGTGTCTATATTTTCTACAGGGGTACTTACTAATACTGGCGCAGTAGCTCCACAACCAGCTAATAATAAAGAGCTAACCGCTAGCCCAATGAGGGGTTTTGAAAAATTGAATGTCATAATTTGAGTTAATTTATTAGTGTTTTTTATGGTTTTAAAAATTAATATGAAATGAATAAAGACGTAGCTCTTTATCCAAAGATAGATTCAAAAGTATGTATGTTTTTTAGTCTGATTCCTTTTTCGGTTTCTTCCAAAGTACAGAGTTCGTTGTGCGCATCGTGCTCTAAAAAAAGCAGGTATTCATTTTTGGCAGCGTTATTTAAAAATAATTCCTTTTCAGCCAGTGTTAAAAGCGGACGCGTATCATAACCCATAACATAAGGCAATGGAATGTGCCCCACAGTGGGCAAAAGATCAGCCATAAAAACTAAAGTTTTCCCTTGGTATTTTATATGTGGAATCATTTGCTTGTCGGTGTGGCCATCAACAAACAAAATATCAAAACCTAATTCACAATTTTCAAGAAAACTCGAATCAGAATTTCTTTGGATAAAATTTAATTGTCCACTTTCTTCCATAGGGAGTAAGTTTTCTTTTAAGAAGGAAGCTTTTTCACGATTGTTGGGTTTTGTTGCCCATTCCCAATGCGCTGCATTAGTCCAAAATTTGGCATTTTTAAAGGCAGGCTCATAACCTGTACGGTCTTTATTCCATTGGATACTGCCTCCACAATGATCAAAATGAAGGTGGGTCATAAAAACATCGGTAATATCATCTTTATGAAATCCATGTTTTTGTAAAGATTTATCTAAAGTATGATCGCCCCACATGCTGTAATAGCCAAAAAACTTATCGGATTGTTTGTTTCCCATTCCAGTATCAATCAGAATAAGTTGATTGTTATGTTCAATCAATAAACTACGAGCAGCTAGATCTATTCTATTGTCATTATCTGCGGGATTGGTTTTATTCCAAAGCGTTTTTGGAACCACGCCAAACATGGCGCCACCATCTAGCTTAAAATTGCCAGTTTCTATGGGGTATAACTTCATTTAATTTTAATAATCTCGAAATTTAAGAAAATCAAAAAACAATTTTGAAGAATTAAGAATTTTTAACTCCTTAAGATGATAAATGATTGCTTAATTATGATTAGTATACCGCAGAACTAAAATATTTTTTACGTAGCCAAAAAGAAACCCGTACTAATAAGATTAGTGCTGGCACTTCTACCAAGGGTCCAATAACTCCTGTAAAGGCTTGACCTGAATTTAAACCAAATACGGCAATGGCCACAGCAATAGCTAATTCAAAATTATTACCTGCTGCAGTAAAGGCAACTGCGGCTGTTTCGTCATATTTAGCACCCATTGCTTTTGTAAAGAAAAAGCCTATGATAAACATAAGTGTAAAGTAGATTAATAAAGGCACTGCTATTAACACAACGTCTCCGGGTATGGTAACAATTAATTCTCCTTTTAATGAGAACATAATTATAATGGTAAATAAAAGCGCAATCAGAGTTAACGGTGAAATTGCTGGAATAAATTTTTGGGAATACCAATCTTCACCTTTAAGTTTTACTAATAAATATCTGCTGAGAATTCCAAGTAAAAAGGGTACACCTAAATAAATAGCGACACTCTCGGCAATAGTGGCAATTGAAATTTCTACAATAGCACCATCAAAACCAAAATACGGCGGTAAGACCGTAATAAAAAGCCAAGCATAAAAACTATAGGCAAAAACCTGAAATATACTGTTCAACGCTACGAGACCTGCTCCATACTCGCTGCTACCCTCGGCAAGATCATTCCAGACCAATACCATGGCAATACAGCGCGCTAGACCAATTAATATTAAGCCCACCATATATTCCGGATAGTCTTGTAGAAAAACTACCGCTAGAATAAACATTAAAATAGGACCGAGAACCCAATTTAAAAACAGTGAAATAGACAAGATCTTAACATTTTTAAAAACCTTGGGAAGTAAGCTATAATTAACTTTGGCTAGCGGAGGGTACATCATTAAAATAAGTCCGATTGCAATAGGGATATTCGTAGTGCCAGTACTTGCGCTATTGATTAATTTAGGAAATGAAGGAAATAAATTACCAATCCCCACGCCAATTATCATGGCTAGAAAAATCCAAAGCGTTAGGTAATTATCAAGAAAGCTTAATTTTTTACTTTTTGGCATATTTAGGCTTTTATTTTTGAAAACACATACATCATTTCTGTTGCAATTTGATTGCTACGTTCTAGATATTTTTCTGCTTGTTGTGGGGTATTGTCAAATGCTTTTGGATCTTCGAAGGTAATAGGAATGCGTTTTTCTGCACCCGCAATAAACGGACAACCACCATCTGCTTGTGAACAGGTCATTATAGCTGCAAATTGTGAATTAGGGTTAAAATCGTCATCATATTTTTTTGAAAACCCAATAACTGGGGCTTCATTAGCGGCATATTTAATGCTATAAACAGGATTTTCTCCTTTAGAAAGCGTGAAAATTTGAAAACCTGACTTTTTTAAAGTTTCTGCCACCATTGGGAATAGTGCTGTAGCTTCGGTTCCACCAGAATAGGAAAAGACATTTTTAATCTCAAAATAATTTGCCATTACTTGAGCCCATACTTGCGATAAATGACTTCTTCTAGAGTTGTGCGTACAAATAAAATTAAGTCGTATGGTATTATTTGTCGAACTTTTTTCTTGAATAAAATCTATTAGTGGTTGCAGTGTTTGTTTTCTTTCTTCAGTAATGGCATTCGCATCTAAAGAAGTTACAACTTTTTTGATAGTCGAAAATAATGAGCTCGTTTGTGTCACTTTTATTTTTTTAAATCCCTATTAATTTACTTCTTCGTTCTAAGAGGACATTGTCAAGCCAAATGCCATTAAGTTTCCCTATTTTTTCGCGATAGCCAATAACTCTAAATCCGCATTTAATGTGCATTTGTATGCTGGCTTCATTGGCTTTCATGATGCCTGATTGCAGTGTCCAAAGTCCATTTTCTTCGCTAATTTTTATAAGTTCTAGCAAAAGTTTTTTGCCATAACCTTTGCCTCGTGCATGTTCTGCCACGTAGACACTCACTTCGGCTACACCACCGTAAACACATCTGCTAGAAACCGGAGCTAATGAGCCCCAGCCCATAATGGTAGTATTTTCAATGATTACAATTCTTCCAAACGGCAAATGTGATGTGTCCCATTGTTCCCATGTAGGAACTTGGGTTTCAAAAGTTGCCACGCCTGTTTTTATACCTTCGGCATAAATGGCGGCAACTTGTGGATAATTGACACTGGTAATAAGCGCAAAGTTCATTTAGCAACAACCAGAATTAGGATTACAACTTACTGCTTTTTGCAAATCGCCTAATTTTACTTTTTGCTTTTCTGCAGGAATTCCGCAATTATCTTTTGCTAAACAATCTGTTTGTTTGGTAGTTAGCAAAAAGTTCGTTCCGTTAAAATCTAAACCAAACTTTCCGATAGTATCCCCTTGGTATTCTACTTCTATTTCAAGGTCTTCTAGTTCTAGCACTTTTTCAGACAATTCTATAATATGAACTAGTTTTTCAGGGTGCAATCTATGGTCATAATCATTGGCATTCCATAGTTGAAAGTTTGCCACTTCCTCTTTACGCACTGTACCACCACAATCAATAAAGTGCTTGCTTATTTTACCTACTTCTGTTACATGAAAATGGTTGGGTACTAAATCGCCATTTGGCAATTGAAAGGCTATAGTATCTAACGAATTTAATTTTGCTTTAACTTCTGATAACTTCATACTATTTTTTTTTAAATAATTAACAACACCCATTGTTTATAAGGGTGTCTAGATTAAGAAAATCTTGTAGTTTGGCTTTCATAGCAGCCCAGTTTTCTGGGTGTATACAATAACAAACGCTAGTGCCTTCTACGGTGCCTTTTATAAGGCCTAATTGTTTTAGTTCTTTTAAATGCTGCGAAATTGTGGGTTGCGCAAGCCCTATTTCACTGACCAAATCGCCGCAAATACACGCATTAATTTTAAATAAATGTTGTAAAATAGCTACTCTAGCAGGGTGACTAAAGGCTTTAGCAAACAAGGCTAATTCGTTTTGTTGATCCGTAAATATTTCAGATTTGGCTAAACCCATAAATTTCTTTCATTTGTTCATTGCAATATTACGATTAATAAGAATACATTAAACAAAATATTTAATTTATTTTTAAAAATTTATAGAAATTACGATTTAAGGAGGCGTCCTTAAGTTTTAAAGTAGTGTTTTTTACTATTAAATATAGGTAACTACGTTTTCTAAAGCACTTTGTGTAAGTGGTTTAGTTAAGTATTTTTTAACTACTTTATGTTGTTCCGCACGTAGGGCATCGTTGGGGTCAATAGATGAACTCAACATAAATATTACGCACTTATTTTTTAGTTCATCAGGAAAATTTTCGCATTCATTTAAAAATTCAAAACCATCCATTTCTGGCATTCTAATATCTAAGAAGATAATATTTGGGAATTCATTTTCTGTATTGGACAAGTATTCTAAGGCCTCTTTGGCAGAAGTTTTTGCTATAATATTTTCTACCATGTTGGCTTTTTCTAAGACCGATTTATTAATAAAATTATCAATTTCTGAATCATCTATTAATAAGATATTTTTTATTTTCATAAAAATCACTTCATTTGGTTGGGTAAAATAACGGTAAAAGTAGTCCCTTTATTTTCTTCTGATTCAACAGTTATTTTACCATCAATTTTTTCAACAATTTCTTTTACTACAAACAATCCAATACCTGTGCCCATAATTTTAGAAGACACTCTGTAAAACATTTTAAAAATGCTTTTTAAATGCTCTTGGGGTATACCTAAGCCATTATCTTTAATGGCAATTATCCCTTGATCTTTTGTTGTGGTAATATTAATATTAATTATTGGATTAGACCCAGCTACATTATGATATTTAATAGCATTTGAAATTAGATTATTTAAGATAATGGAAATCCTTTTTTTATCAGAATAAAACGCTAATGTATCAGTAATATTTACATGAATATTTATCTGACTCCTATTTTCTAAGTACCAAAAACTTTCCAACGAATCTTGAACAAGAGAATGAAAATCAATTTTTTCTGAAGCAACTTCTAAATGTCTGTTTTGAGAATACTGCACAATATCTTTAATAAAACTATCCAACCTTTTTACAGATTGCTCCATCATTTGGAGTTTAAAGACCAAGTCTGGTTCTTTTTCTTCACTTAATATAATATTTATTAAACCTAAAACTGAGGCTAAAGGCGCTCTAAGTTCATGTGATGCACTGTATACAAACCTGTCTAATTCTGCATTGGTTTTGGAGAGTTCTATGTTCTGAGCTTCTAACCTTTTCTCTGCAAGTATTAAATTGCTTATGTCAGATGCCATTCCTATAAAGCCAACAAATTCATCATCAATACCATAGAGAGGTATTGCTTTTACGGAAAGCGTAATGATTTTTCCATTTTTATGTTGAAGTCTAAATTTTGATTTAAATATTTTTCTTACCGCAATGGTCTGTTCCCATTCTTTGGATACTCTTTTTCTGTCTGGAGAGTAAGTTGAATTTATCCATCCGTTGCCCATTGCTTCATCAAATTCTATTCCTGAATACTTAAGCCACTCTGCATTTACATAAGTACAGGCTCCTGAAGCATCTGATTGAAAAATTCCAACAGGAGTAGTGGAAGCTAATTTCCGAAACCGTGCCTCACTTTTTACTAATTCTTCTTCGGCTTCTTTTCGCTTAGTATTATCTATTGCGCTAACTAAATAATGAGTTTTATTTTCAAGCTCTAGCGGTTCAATTGATATAAGCGCAGGTATTTGTTTTCCACTTTTTAGGGTGTAGGTAATTTCCTCGTCTCTTAAAAAACCTTGTTTTAAAAGTTTATTCCATACAACTTTTCTGTTCTCGGACTGTTCGTGTTTATTAAAATCAAGAACATCAGCATCAATTAGTTTTTTACCAATCAAATTTTCTCTTGTAGTTTCAAGTAATGTGGCTACAGTTTCGTTGGCTTCTAATATAGTTCGCTCTTCATCAACAATAACTTTTCCTGCCAAATTTGAATGAAACGACTTGTAAAATTTTTCCTGACTCTCTTTTAAATTAAGTTGTTCAAGAATTCTATCTGTTATATCAACGGCCGTACCATGCAGTTTATTTATTTCTTCATCGTCATTATATAATATTTCTAACTCCACTAAAACGTGATGTATAGAATTGTCTTTGTGTAGTACTCGAAAACTAAAAGGGGTATTGTCTTTGTGCTCTATTCTATTTGCAATAAGATCCTCATGCATTTGTCTATCATCCGGATGTATACAGGCTGCGGCAGATTCAAAATTTAACGGGGTATTTTTATCCATATCAAAGATGGTGTACATTCGTTGAGACCATTCTAAACTATTATCCCGAAGATCCCAACTCCAATACCCTATTTTACCTATGCGGATTGCCGATTCCATTTTGGCTTTGGTATACAATACTTCTTCTTCTGCTTTTTTAACGGCCGTAACATCACTAAAATATGCAGAAACCCCTGTGAGAGAAGGATAAATACGATACTCTATCCATTTAGCCAATGGCTCACTATACCTAACCGCTTGTTTTATAGTCTGCGTTTCCATAGCTACATAAAAGTTTTCATGAAGTGCTGTACCTATGAAGTTTGGAAAAACTTCCCAAATATTCTTCCCGATTAGTTCGGGATAATTGGGCGGTATAAACTCTTTTGCTTTTGCGCTTATGTAAGTAAAATTCCAGTTCAAATCAAAGGCAACAAAGGCATCTGTAATACGTTCGGTAAGTTCTCTATATTTTTGCTCGCTTTCTTTTATTTGTGCAGTAGCTTTTTCTTTTTCTGTTATGTCTTGTAATATGCCTTGAAAAAGATTATTGGGTAGCATTTTAACTCTAGTCTCCGCTAAAAATTTGGTTTTGTCTTTGCGAATAAGCTTTCTAACAGAACTAACAGTTTGTCCTTTCTTAAGATCGTCGAATTTTAAAGGTATTTTATGTAAACATTCTGGCTCAATAAAATCGAGCACATTTTTACCAATAAAATACTCCTTTGATGCTTTAAACATCGATATTAATTGAATGTTTACATCTAAAAAATTAGCATTTTGGTCCAGTAAAAAAATACCATCTGTAGCATTTTCAATAAGTAGTCTATATTTTTCTTCACTATCAATTAATAAGGCTGATTTTTCCTTTACTAATTTATCAAGTCGGTTGGGTTGTCTTAATAAATACCAAACAAAAACTCCGCCAATAATGGCTAATAGTAGGCCTAATATAGAGAAACTCAATACGGTTGTAAACAACTCTTTTTTCTTTGAGAAAACAGATAGTTTCCATTCGCCTTTTGTCATACTTATAGTTTTGCTATAGGCATTTTTTTCAGAAAATGAATTTGTAGAAAAGAAAATTTCTTCGGTCTTATCGGCATTTACTTTTGCTAGTTGATAGGCATATTTACCCTCCGAGTTTTTAGAAATTTGGATGGCTTGTAATAAATTTGGAAGTTTTATAACGGCGGCTGAGAATCCTTGAAATTTATCATCTTTAAAAATAGGTATTCTACTCACTAAACCATCACCACCTTGTTTTAGTTTTATAGGCCCTGTAACAAAATATTCTTTACGTTGCATTGTAATAAGGGCACCTTTTCTACCAATAGTATCATTTAATATATTAAAGCCCTTTATATTATTTCCTTCAATAGGGTATACATTAGTGATTACACCTAAACTATCTACTAATTCTAAAGCATCTATATTTTTATTCGTTTCTAAAAGTAAATGTGCAATAGAATCAAAATTTTTTGGCACACCATAATTTTTTACAATAAATGCTAATGTTTGTGTAGTAGAAAAACTTTGATTCAATATTTTTTGAAACTCATTTTCTATCCAATTAGCTCGTAATACTGTTTCTTTCTCATCTGTTTTTTTAAGCATTTGATAGCGCTCATAGGCCAGAAATTGAGTTAAAATTAAGAGTAGAAAAAAAACGACAATACCATATAGAATGGGGTATTCGAAAAATCGAAATTTTAATTTACGGCTCATTTTTGGTTATTGGTTTTTCTGTTATTCAGGCATCTAGCAGCGTATGCATTAGTGTTGTTTAATTTTATGAAGTACTATAAGGTAGTAAATTTCTTTATAAAAAATGTAATAGATGCTGTTTTTAATTTCTAATTCAAATAAACTTTCATATGCTAAACGTTAAAAAAACCTGAATTTTCTTATGAAATAGATTTTATCTTTTAGTATAAAGATTCCACTAATTATGGAGTACTACCACTTGGCGAATATCGGAAATAATACTTTTATAATATCTGGGCTATGATAATTTTTAAATAATAAATCCGGGTCATATTCTGTAAAAAAGATTTAAAAAATTAGTTGATTCTAGTTTAGATTTGGTTTTATTAATTTGAAATAATTATCTTCCCTCAAAAATAAAATATGGTTGAACTTGCTGGAATAATTGTACTGGGTATTATTGCACAATGGGTAGCATGGAGACTAAAACTACCTGCAATTCTTCCGTTAATATTAATAGGATTATTGGTAGGACCAATAGCCACTTTATACTCCGAAGATGGTTTAAAACTTATTGAGCCAATTTGGAATGGTGAAAAAGGACTTTTTCCTGGAGAAGGCTTGTACTACTTTGTATCCTTGGCAATAAGTATAATTTTATTTGAAGGAGGATTAACCTTAAAACTTAGCGAAATTAAGAATGTTGGTCCTGTTATTACCAAATTAATCACCGTTGGAAGTTTAGTTACTTTTTTTGGTGCAGCCATTGCTGCTTATTACATATTTGGACTTAACTGGCAAATATCATTTTTATTTTCTGCTTTAATAATAGTTACAGGCCCTACAGTAATTACACCAATACTCAGGAATATACCATTAAAAAAAGATGTTTCTACAGTATTAAAATGGGAAGGAATTTTAATTGATCCCATTGGAGCCCTTGCTGCGGTATTGGTCTTTGAATTTATAAGTGTTGGCGAGGGTCAAGGGTATACACAAACCGCATTACTGGAGTTTGGTAAAATAGTACTCTTCGGCACTACAATCGGTTTTACATTCGCTCATGCACTAGCCATTTCTATTAAAAAGAGTTTTATTCCGCATTATTTATTAAATGTTGTTTCTTTATCTGCAGTGCTTCTTGTTTTTGTAATGTCGGATATTTTTGCGCATGAATCAGGGTTATTAGCCGTGGTAGTAATGGGTATGGTTTTAGGAAATATTAATTTACCCAACTTAAAAGAACTTTTATATTTTAAAGAATCATTAAGTGTTCTATTAATTTCAATTTTATTTATTCTATTAGCGGCAAATATTAATTTAAGCGATTTAGCCCTTATTTATAACTGGAATACAGTTGCGTTATTTGCAGTTATTGTTTTTTTAATCAGACCAATAGGAGTGTTTTTAAGCACACGAAAATCTACCTTAAAGTTTAATGAACGCGTATTTATTAGTTGGGTTGGCCCTAGAGGAATTGTAGCCGCAGGTATAGCATCATTATTTGGATCTAAATTATTGGCAAAAGGAGAACCTGGGGCGGAATATATTACTCCTTTGGTATTTATGATTGTTTTAGGAACGGTAATATTGAATGCTACAACTGCCCGTTTATTTGCTAAACTAATAGGAGTATTTCTTAATAAATCTGATGGAATATTAATTGTTGGAGCCTCAAAATTTTCAAGAATTATTGGGAGTTATTTACAAAAAAACAATCGCCATGTAGTGCTTATTGATAATAATCAGAACAATGTAGATAAAGCTAAAAACCTTGGTTTAGAAGCAATTGCAGCCAATATTTATTCCGATACACTTTCAGATAATATAGAGCTTAACGATGTTGGATATTTAATGGCATTGACCGGAAATTCGGAAATCAACAAGTTTGCAATACATAAATTTGCTAAACTTTTTGGTGAAAACGGTGCTTTTAGATTAATAACTGATGATGAAATAAACAATCCAGAAAATAATCCTAAAGAAATTCTTTTTTCCCCTACGGATGATTTCATAAAGCTTACAGAAGCCGTTAGACAGTACCCAACCATTCATGAAATACAGCTAACATCTATAGACCATTTTAACAACCTTATTGAATTATCTAAGGAAGACCCATTTATAATACCTATATTTTTAAAATTACCTGATGGCGATTTAAAAATAATATCTTCTTCTAACGATGAATTGGAAAATATTACCGAGAAGTACAAATTGGTGTATTTAGGAAAGCGTATAGAAGAATAAACAGAATAGAACTAACAGAAAAAGCCTTGTAAATTAAATACTTACAAGGCTTTTAAATGTTATTAAGATTATAGTTTTATAAGGTAATCTCTTCTACTTTGCCGTTTGGATAAGTTATTTCAGCTTTATTATCACATGTGCCATCACCAAAATCAACCAGAACTTCTAATCCATTTTTAGATAGTGTAAATTTTCCTTTAGATATATACTCGCAACCAAGTAAAGTACTCAAATCTTCGGTAACCGTTACAATATAAGTATCACCATTTTCAACTAAAGTCCAAGTGCCAGAAAGCGTAATAGCTATTGTATCTTCAGAAAAAATAAGTGTTGTAGTTCTGGAGCCCTCTTCAGTTATTATTTCTCCACCCGCGAGCGTTATTGTCATATTGGAAACTACCGTAAATGCAATTTCATTTTCATTATCCGTAGCACTTATGGTAAATACTCTAGTCCCATTTAATTTAGTTTCACCAACATAAAAATCGGTAAAAGTTGAGGTGAAACTACTACTGTTTTCACTAACAGAATAGGTTATATTCAATAATCCATTTACATTTTCAGAACCATTTAAGGCACAATTATTAAAGTTCATTGAAAAGCCAGTGTCGGAGTACGTAGTGCTGTAACAATCGCTCTCCTTGTTGGTTAAGAGTCTTTTTCCCGAACCTTCTCGACCCATAAATGCTTGTGTAATGGCATTATCTGCTATCGCAGAATAGTCATCTATAGCTAGTACTTTTTGTACTTCAAATTGTGAAATTTCTAATTCTTCTGCATTGTTGTTGTCAGATGAACAACTTGTAACTAAAAGTGATAGACCACAAATAAGTGTGTAAACACTTAATTTTAAATTAGATACATTTTTCATACTACGTGTCATTTAGGTTATTGGTATAACGTAAAGAAGGGCTCAAATAGTATGCCAGTTTAAAACATTTTTTAACAAAAAATTTGCTATAAAAAAAGCGGAGTTAAAACCCCGCTAATTTTTAATCATTTAGCTTTAAAACCGCCATAAATGCTTCTTGCGGAATTTCTACATTCCCCACTTGTCGCATACGTTTTTTACCTTTTTTCTGTTTTTCTAAAAGCTTACGCTTACGAGAAATATCACCACCATAACATTTTGCAGTAACATCCTTACGCAGTGCTTTAATTGTTTCTCTTGAAATTATTTTTGCTCCAATAGCAGCTTGTATTGGAATATCAAACTGCTGTCTTGGAATTAATTCTTTTAGTTTTTCACACATTTTTTTACCAATTGTAGTAGCATTATCAAAATGTATTAAGGCTGATAAGGCATCTACTGGCTGTGCATTTAATAGGATGTCTACACGGACTAATTTAGAAGTTCGCATACCAATTGGCGTATAATCAAAAGAAGCATAACCTTTTGAAACTGTTTTTAGGCGATCGTAAAAATCGAATACAATTTCTGCCAAAGGCATATCAAAACTTAATTCAACCCTATCTGTAGTTAAATACGTTTGATTGGTAATAAGGCCTCGTTTTTCAATACATAATGACATTACATTGCCCACAAAATCAGATTTTGTAATTATCGTAGCCTTTATATACGGTTCTTCAACTCTATCAATCGTAGATGGGTCTGGTAAATCAGACGGGTTATTAACGATTAAAGGAACATCTATATCTTTTCTTGTAAATGCATGGTAACTAACGTTAGGTACCGTGGTAATTACTGTCATATCAAACTCACGCTCTAAACGTTCTTGAATGATTTCCATGTGTAACATTCCTAAAAATCCGCAACGGAAACCAAAACCTAAAGCGGCACTACTTTCTGGTGCAAAAACAAGAGAAGCATCATTTAACTGTAATTTCTCCATGGAAGAGCGTAACTCTTCAAAATCTTCGGTATCTACAGGGTAAATTCCTGCGAAAACCATCGGTTTTACGTCTTCAAATCCTCCTATGGCATTTTTAGTTGGGTTGGCAGCATCAGTAATTGTATCACCTACTTTTACTTCACGTGCATCTTTAATACCAGTAATTAAATACCCAACATCACCAGCTTTTATGCTTTGTTTAGGGTGCTGAATTAATTTTAGTGTACCAACTTCATCTGCAAAATAATCTTTATCGGTAGCTACGAATTTTATCTTTTGCCCTTTTTTTATTTCACCATTTATCACTCTAAAATAGGTTTCTACACCTCTAAAAGGGTTGTAAACTGAGTCGAATACAAGCGCTTGTAATGATTCATCTGGATTACCTTTTGGAGGTGGAATACGCTCAATTATGGCAGCTAAAATTTCCTCAATTCCAATACCTGTTTTGGCACTTGCAGGAATTACCTCTTCGGCTTTACAGCCTAATAAATCTACAATATCGTCAGTAACTTCTTCAGGATTTGCACTTGGTAAATCTACTTTATTTAATACTGGAATAATTTCTAGATCGTTTTCTAAGGCTAAATATAAATTACTAATCGTTTGTGCTTGAATACTTTGTGCAGCATCTACAACTAGTAAAGCCCCTTCGCAAGCTGCAATAGATCTAGAAACTTCGTATGAAAAATCTACGTGACCCGGAGTATCAATTAGGTTTAAAACGTATTTTTCTCCTTTATACGTGTAATCCATTTGAATCGCATGACTCTTGATGGTGATTCCACGTTCACGCTCTAAATCCATACTATCCAGTAATTGTTCTTTTTTTTCACGTTCCGTAACAGATCCCGTAAAATCTAATAATCGGTCAGCCAAAGTACTTTTACCATGGTCAATATGGGCAATAATGCAGAAGTTTCTAATATTTTTCATTCAATTTCTTTTCGTATCGCTAATGTTAAAGCGCAATAAAGCAATTGCAAATATAATTCATTTGTAGTGCAAAGATTATTACAATCATAGAAATATAGGAGAAATAGGGTAATTGAAATGAATACTTTCAAAAGATTACAAATTTTGTAGTCAAAAGCTTAAAAAAATGTTAATTTTGATAAAATTAAAACCCAAACTTGCTTGCTTAAAACCGCGCTAACATTCTTTTTTTTAATTTTCGTTGCCATTCAAATAGGAAGTGCGCAGGAATATGAAGTTTCTGGTACTGTGAAAAGTAGCACAAATGAGATTATTCCTTTCGCCAATGTTTTTTTATTAAATAGTACAGATTCTACACTTATTAAAGGTTCTTCGGCAAATGAAGATGGTACATTTACTCTAAAAAACATAAAGGCGGAAACCTATTATTTACAGGCAAGTTATGTAGGAAAATTATCTAGCTATACCTCCATAGCAGTTTCGAAAGATGTAAATATTGGATCTATAATTATAGAAGAAGAGGTTGATCAGCTCGATGAAGTAGTAGTAGTTTCTAAAAAGCCTACAATAGAACGCAAACCAGATAGATTAGTTTTTAATGTTGAAAACACTTCTATTTCTCAAGGTAATTCATGGGACATTTTAAAAAGAACCCCAGGTGTTATCGTTGCTCAAGACGAACTTCAAATAAAAAATCAAGAAGCTACTATTTATATTAATAACCGAAAAGTTCAATTATCCGCTGATGAAGTTAAAAATTTATTAGAAGGTCTCTCTGGCGGCAATATAAAATCTATAGAGGTTATAGCAAATCCTCCAGCAGAATTTGAAGCAGAAGGCGGTCCGGTTTTAAATATTATTACCTCAAAAAATATAGTTCCTGGCTACAAAGGCAGTATCAATGGCAATTATACCCAAGCTTTTTATCCAAAATATGCTTTTGGAACAAGCCATTACTATAAAACAGATAAATTAAACTTATTTGCAAATTATACGATTAATCCTAGAAAAGAGATTAAAAAAGACGATAGTAATGCCAAATATGTAGACAATACAAATGCAATTTATTCTATTTGGGATACTAAATTTCAAAGGATAACAAGATCTCAAGCACAAAATGCCACGCTAATACTAGATTATGATTTTGATGTTAAAAACTCATTGAATCTAACTTCCAATTTGTCTTACTCTCCGAATAAAACTTACTCAAATACTCTAGAAAGCTTAATTCAGAATTCACAACAACAATTAGATTCAACTTTAAATACCAATAGTAATTTAGAGAATAATAATACAAATCTTGCTGTGGATCTCTCCTATAAACATAAATTTGATAGAGATGGATCGTTTATCTCTTTTAATGGCCATTACACCAATTTTAATGAGGATCAATATCAAGGTGTTTATTCTAATTATTTTTTTCCAAATGGTAATTTAATTAGATCATTTAATTTTTCGACAGATGCAAAACAAGATATCCAAATTTATACTGGTCAAGTAGATTTAGTGATGCCTTTAGATAAGGTTAGGTATGAAACTGGTGCAAAAGCTTCTTTAATAAATTCTACTAGTGGAATTAATTATTTTACTATTGTTGGAGCCAACCAAACCTTAAATACTAGTTTGTCTGATAATTATGAATATGATGAAACTATTTTGGCTGGGTATGCAAGCGCCTCAAGAGATTGGGATAAATGGTCTTTAAAAATAGGATTAAGAGGTGAATATACAGATGCTGTAGGCACTTCTATTTCTTTGAATTCCAATAATACACAAAACTATTTTGAGCTTTTCCCTTCTGTTTTTGCTCTTCATTCCCCAACTGAAAATCATAGTTTTTCTTTTGATTATAGCCGTAAATTAGAGCGACCAAGATATGATGATTTAAATCCGTTTAGTTATTTTTTAAATGAAAATAGCTTTAGTACTGGTAACCCCAATTTAAGACCTTCGTTTAGTCATAACTTTAACATTAACTACACTTTAAAAGACACATATTTTTTTGATTTTTATTACAAAGATCGAGGCAAGGAAATTGGTTTGTTAACTTTTCAAGACAATCAAGCTCAAACTACCCAGCAAATAAGCACAAACCTTTTAAAGGCTATTTCTTACGGTTTTGATTTTAATTATGGAAATTCGATTACCAAAAATTGGTTCTTGGCATCCTATATTTCAATCTTCTCTGAAGAAGAAACCTTTTTGGTGGAACAAAGCAATAACCAAATATACACTAATGATGTAAAGGGTATTTATGTTTATTTGGGGAATTATATTACACTTTCTAAAGATGGTACTTTTAGTGGTGATATGGGCGTAACCTATTTATCTGGATTTTTAAGGGGTAATTATAAAATGTCTGAATCTACTAACTTAACCATGGGTTTGCGCAAAACCTTGTGGAATAAAAAAGGAGTGGTAACATTAGCAGCTGAGGATGTATTAGGACTAGCAAATGCAACTTTTACCTCTAAATATTTTAATCAGGATTATTCTTATTATGCGCAACCAGAATCGCAATTTGTTAGAGTAGGTTTTACCTATAATTTTGGTAATTTTAAATTAAGCGATAATAAACGAGATATTGAAAAAGTAGAGCGTGATCGATTAAAGAAAGATTAGTATTTAAAATCCTCCAGCCATTAGTCCGCAAGCACCAAAACTGATAAGTAAATAAACGCCAGCTAGAATATAAAACACCTTTGCTGCTTTCTTTTTCTTGTTTGCTGAAAGTATTCCGCCAATTATAGCCAGTACAATGGCTGGACCTATCATTATTAAGGCAAAAAAATAAATAAGACCATCTAAATTTCCAACTTCTAAAGGGAGTGTTGCCATAGTATATTTAAATTAGTGTTCTAAAGAAAAATTAAAAAATAGATAACCACAAGTTCCTAAACCTACTACAAGGTAAATTCCAGCTATAATAAATAAAATTTTAGCAATCTTTTTATTATTGCTATTCATTAAGATAATCCCTATTATGATTAAAATAATGGCTGGCATTAAAAATAAGAGTACTATTCCCATTAATTATATTCTGCTTTTAGTTCTTCTAAACGAGCTATTTTTTCATCTCTGTAAAACAAGTTCATGGTTTCAAAAGGTATAATTTTATAATCTTTATTTACAATATGCACACACGATTTTTTTATCGCTCGAACATCAAAATTATGCGCATCAATAAATTGCATGATTATAATGCGAAATAGGTTATCATAACCCAAATTTGGCGCATCTATCTCTGGCAAGCAGCACATAATAGATTTCAAGTTCTCCGAAGCTTTTTCTACCGAGTTTCCAGTACTAAAAAGCTCAATCATTTTACCATGTAAAGCTTCATCTTGTTCATAAATAATGGTGTTTTTACCCTCGTTTAGTAAATCATCCGGATTTATAAATCGTGTTAATGGGCTAACTTCATCGCCAATTTTTAGGGCATATGCCATAACTAAGGCATCTGGGTTACAAGGCACCGGAATTAAATCATCTGGTTCAAAAATTGGCGATTGTTCTAATATTTTTCTTCGCACTTCCGTTAAGGTGATTCTATTTTCATCTACCTGAAAATTATCTAAACGACCAGCAATTTGAGTTGGTTGAAAAGTGACCCCACGAACACATTTTTGTTTTAAAGCAAAATCTATAGTTTGCCCCATTTCATGATCATTTAATCCTTTTTGAAGTGTAACCACTAAAGTCGTAGACAAATTCAATTTGTTTAAATGCTCTAAAGCTTTTAGTCGAGTATCTGCTAAATCTGCCCCACGTAAGGTTTGTAAAACATGGTTGTCTAAAGAATCAAATTGTAAATAAATTTCAAAATCAGGAGCGTAACTAGCTAGTTTTTCTGCGAATGCATAGTCTTTAGCAATTTTAATACCATTGGTATTCACCATCAAGTGCCGAATTGGCAATGTTTTGGCGTAATCTAATATTTCAAAAAATTGAGGATGAATAGTAGGTTCTCCGCCACTAAGTTGCACCACATCTGGTTCCCCTTCGTTTTTTACAATAACATCGAGCATTTTTTTCACTTCTTCCAAAGTTCTGTGTCGGCCATAATTTGGCGAAGACGAAGCGTAGCAAGTGGGGCATGTTAAGTTGCACCGATCAGTAAGCTCTACAACAGTTAAGCATGAATGTTGTTCGTGATCTGGGCATAATCCACAATCATAAGGACAGCCATAATGCGTTTTGGTATTGAAGGTTTTTGGATATTCCGATGCTTTATTATAATTACGTATGTTTTTATAATAGTCAATATCATCAGCAATTAACACCTTTGATCTACCATGTTCTTTGCAATTTTTAAGCATGTAGACATTCTCATTTTCAAAGACAATTTTAGCATCTACACGACGTAAACATTCAGGACATAGACTTAATGTAAAATCATAATAGGTGTAATTTTTTGTAGACATAAATGGCAGCGTTTTGTATTGTTTTAGCGTAATACAAGAAACAAATTAAGCATAAATATTGAATGCTGCTTAATCCAAGAAATAGAAAAGTATTTGGCTTTAAGAATTCTACTCCAAAACGAAAGAGAAAATAGAGGATCATAAATACTTTAAAGTAGTTTCCAGAAGTAAAGTTCACCTGTTTTTGTTGTAGCCTATAAATAAGTATAAATAGTATAGTCAAGAATACAATTTCGTATAAAGCAATGGGGTGTCTAAGGATTCCATCTCCTAAATCCATTCCAAAAATAGTATTGGTTTCACTTCCATAGGTAAACTCTTTTATTCCCGATAGCAAACAACCAATTCTTCCAATAATAATTCCGAGAATAATGGGTAAAGTAAACAAATCTCCCGAAGATTTTTTTTCGCCTATTATTTTTTTGGCTAATTCCACCCCTAGAAGACCACCAAAAAGTGCGCCCATTATGGTTTTATTATTAAGAATGTAAAACCAACCTTGGTCATAATTAGTAGATGGGTTTTCTAAGAAAGCAACTATTCTAGAAAACAGCAAGGCGCCAAAAATGGCACCAATAATAATAGATAACCGGTTGTTAGAAGAAATGGTGTCAGAACTAATTTTTCTCAGGTAAACGTAATATCTAAAAGCGATGAAAAATGCGAGATATTCTAATACAAGATGAATATTAAGTTTTACCCCAAAAATAATTGGCTCAAAGGGTATTTCCATTGCTTAAGTTAGGTTCAAATAAAGTAATGCAGCAAAAATAAATATGCCGTAAATTACGGCTAAACTATAGAAAATTTTTGCGGTTCGTGGTTTTTCTATTGATTTAAAGAAAAAGCCAAGCAATAAAAGAACTCCTAAAGGTGAAAATAGGACCAAGCCTATTGTAAATACGGCATTGCCATCAAAAATATTTATGTCAGACATTGCTGTTTTGTATAAAATTAAGTCAACCAAGTTAGATAGTGATTTATTCTTGCCACTCCGCAATAAATAAATTGGTGTCTCTCCCACCACCATTGTTACGATTGCTTGAAAACGCTAAATATTTACCATCATTAGAAAACACCGGAAAGGCGTCAAAAGTTTCGCCATGTGTAACACGTTCTAAATTTTTCCCATCAATATCAATAAAATAAAGGTTGAAAGGGAAACCACGTTCTGCCTCAAAATTACTTGAGAATAACACCTTCTTACCAGATGGATGAAAAAATGGACTCCAATTGGCATTTCCGAGGAAAGTTAGTTGCTTTAAATTACTTCCATCAGCATTACAAATAAACAATTCCATATCGGTAGGTTCTACAAGGCCTTGTGCTAATAAATCTTTATACTTTTTTATAGCTTCAGGCGTTTTTGGGCGAGATGCTCTAAATATTAATTTGGTTCCGTCTGGTGAGAAAAAGGCACCACCATCATAACCTAACTCGTTAGTAATTTGTTTAACATCGGTACCATCTAAATTCATGGTATATAACTCTAAATCGCCACTTCTTGTTGAAGTAAATACAATTTTATCACCTTTTGGAGATACTGTAGCTTCTGCATCATAACCGGGTTCATGGGTTAATTGCGCAGTAATATTTCCTTCTAAATCGGCCACAAAAATGTCGAACGAATCATAAACTGGCCAAACATAATTTCCATTTTTACGAAGCGGTACTTCAGGGCATTCTTTATCAGCTAAATGTGTTGAGCCGTACACAAAATGTTTATTGTCGGGTAAAAAATAGGCACAAGTAGTCCTTCCCATACCTGTACTAACCATTGGGGGAATGGAATCTTTAAAACTATCTGAGGCATTCATTACAAACATTTGATCGCAGTTTAATCCCCAATCTTTATTATTAGATTGAAAAATAAGCTTACTATCATCAAAACTCCAATACGCTTCTGCATTGTCACCACCAAAGGTTACCTGACGGATAGATTTAAAATATTTTTCTTCAGGATAAATTAAGGTATCATTACCTGGTATTAATTCGGTCTGAGATTCAGGGGTATTTAGAATTTCTGTCTTTTTGGGATCGTTCTTACAACTTGCTAATGAGATAATTGAAAGGAATACTAGAAAATTCTTCATGGATGCTTAATTTTACACAAAACTACATTCAAAATGATTAATAAGATAATATTACCACTATTTTTCGTGCTTTTTATTGCTTGTAAAACCGAACCAAAAAAAGCCATTACTTTTCATGATGATGTTGCTTTCTTGGCAAGCGATTCATTAGAAGGTCGTGAAACAGGTACTGAAAACGAAAAAAAAGCAGCAGAATATCTAATGAATAGAATGAAATCTCTTGATTTAAACCCTAAAGGTGATGCTGATACTTTTTATCAAAAATTTACTTTTAAACCAAAAAAAGATCCACACGGCGAGGTACAATATAGTACAGGGGATAGTACCATAACAGGAACCAACGTAATTGGATTTTTAGATAATAAAGCAGATAAAACTATTATCATTGGTGCCCATTACGACCATTTAGGCATGGGTGGGGAAGGCTCACTGTATCGTGAAGGTAAGGCAATCCATAATGGGGCTGATGACAACGCAAGTGGTGTGGCTATGCTTTTGAAACTTGCCGATACTCTAAAAAATATAAACACCAATAACAATTATTTGTTTATTGCTTTTTCGGGTGAAGAAATGGGCCTTTTAGGAAGTAATTATTTTGTAAAAAACCCCACAATAGATTTATCTAAGGTAAATTATATGGTGAACATGGACATGGTCGGTAGACTTAGACCAGACAATACCTTGTCAATTAGTGGAACTGGAACTGCTCCTGTTTGGAATCAAGTATTGAATACCGCGAATAAAGATTTTAAATTGGTTTTACAAGAATCTGGAGTGGGTCCATCTGATCATACATCGTTTTATTTACAAGATATTCCGGTGTTGCATTTTTTTACGGGTCAGCATGAAGATTATCACAAACCATCGGATGATACAGAAAAGCTGAATTATGATGGAATGAAAAAGATTACTGATTTTATTTTTACTGTAATTTCTGATTTGGATAAAAGTGAAAAATTAGCATTTAGAAAAACTAAGAATGAAAGTGAAGAAGTACCACGATTTAAAGTGGCTCTAGGAGTAGTTCCAGATTATTTGTTTGATGGTAAAGGAATGCGAATAGATGGCGTTAGTGAAGATAAGCCAGCACAAAAAGCAGGTTTACAAAAAGGCGATATTGTAGTGCAATTAGGCGATAGTATTGTAGTGGATATGATGAGTTATATGAGAGCCCTTTCTAGTTTTGAAGAAGGCAATGCTACCAAAGTAATAGTCGACAGAAATGGGAAGAAAATTGAAGCTACTATTTCTTTCTAGAAAAGATGTAATTTTGTCCTCACTCAGAATTACAAAAATGTAATTTTGACCTCTCCAAAAGAGAGGTGAAAATAAGTTAGTATTTAAAAAAAATTGTTTTGCCAAAAATAGGAGACATTCAATTACCTGATTTCCCGTTATTACTTGCACCAATGGAAGATGTGAGCGATCCGCCTTTCCGTGCACTTTGTAAAGAACAAGGTGCCGATGTAGTATATACCGAGTTTATATCATCAGAAGGTTTAATTCGTGATGCGGCTAAAAGCGTTATGAAACTTGATATTTACGAAAAAGAAAGACCAGTCGGTATACAAATTTTTGGAGCAAATTTAGAATCTATGTTACAATCCGTAGAGATTGTAGAAAAATCAAATCCTGATATTATTGATATTAATTTTGGTTGTCCGGTAAAGAAGGTGGTGAGCAAAGGAGCGGGAGCTGGAATTTTAAAAGATATAGATTTAATGGTTTCGCTAACCGAAGCTATGGCTAAGCATACCAAATTACCTATTACAGTGAAGACTCGTTTAGGATGGGATGAAGATTCCATAAAAATTGTTGAGGTTGCAGAACGTTTGCAAGATGTAGGTTGCAAAGCTATCGCTATACACGGCCGTACAAGAGCGCAAATGTATAAAGGCAATGCCAATTGGGCGCCTATTGCCGAGGTTAAGAATAACCAACGCATGCATATTCCCGTTTTTGGTAATGGTGACGTAGACACGCCAGAAGCAGCTATGCGAATGAGAGATGAATACGGTTTAGATGGCGCTATGATTGGTAGAGCTAGTATAGGTTATCCTTGGTTTTTTAATGAAGTGAAACATTATTTTAAAACCGGAGAACATCTTGCACCTCCAACTATTGAAGCACGTGTAGATGCAGCTCGCAGACATTTACAAATGGCAATCGATTGGAAAGGGGAACAATTAGGAGTTTTTGAAACCCGTAGACACTATACCAACTATTTTAAAGGGATTCCTAATTTTAAGGAATACCGCATGAAGATGGTAACAAGTGACCATTCTGTAGATGTTTTTGAAGCTTTTGATGAAATTTTAGAGAATTTTGGAGATTATGTATTTGAATAGTGGTTCAATACAGTAATTTATCGGTATCAACTTAGGTAAGCAACGACTTATTAATTCTGCTACTCGCTATTTTTGATGCAATAACCCCTAAAACAGAAATGGTTGCCAATACAATCACTACATTAATCCATTGGTATTCCACAGGATAGGCTAAATCCGCACTAATTTTTAACCATTCGAAGATTATTTGAGACCAAATTAAAATAGATCCCAGAAGCACACCAATTAGCCCGCCAAAAAAAGTAACAATAACTCCTTGTACAAAATAGATTCTGCGTAAATCTTTAATAGTAGTGCCTAAACTATATAGCGTTTTTGAATTTGCTTGTTGGTCTAAAATTATCATGATAAAAGCACCAACCACATTAAAAAGAGCAATAATTAAAACCAGTGTAAATATTAAATAGGTAGCCAGATTCTCCGTGTTTAGCATGCGGTATAAGGTACTATTAAGCTCTTTTCTATCTTTTAATACTATCTTATTATCAAAAATTTTAAGAATATCATTTCTAGTATCATCTGTATTTGCGTTTTCTGCATATTTAAAATTTATCCCAGAAACCTGAGTGCTTTCTTTCTCTAATAAAGCCTGTGCAAAAGGCAGGCTAGCAAAAACATATTTGTTATCTAATTCGGCTTCCACAGCATAAACACCGCTTACCACCAATGGAGCGGTATTAAAAAATTTTGCATTAATTCCTTGTTGTGATAAGGATCCAGTACCTGCTCTAGGAACTAAAACCTCTAAGGGACTGCGATAATTATTTATGGTTAATCCTAAAATATTTGCAATACCAATACCTGTAACTGCCTGCTGTTCACCGAACCATTCACCTATGTAAATGGTGCTATCTATTCCGGTAACTAAATTGTAGTTTTCATCAACACCTCTTATATAGGCTATATGATCTTTTTGTTTATGGGTTAGGTAAACACGATCTTCAATTTCTTTAGAAAAGGTGGTAATGCCCTTAAGGGTTGAAAGCTGCTTTTCTTGTGCTTCTGTAACAGAGAAAAACTTACCTATTGTGGGTAGGGCTTTTAAATCTGGGTCAAAAGAATTGGTGTACTGTAGGCTAAATGTTTTTAATCCAGCAAATCCGGATAGCACTATAAAAAGTGCTGCAGAACCTATTACAATTACAAAAAAAGTAAATAGATTAATAATGTTAACAGCGCTTTGTTTGCTTTTTGATCTTATGTAGCGCTTAGCGATGTACAGCGAAAAATTCAAGGATTATGCTTTTTTTCTTTTTTCTAAAAGATCTGGATTAGCAATTGGATTGTCTGTGCCTTTTAACGATTTTTCAATACCGTCTATATATTCTAACGAATCATCTAAAAAGAATAAAAGCTCAGGCATTCTACGTAACTGATTTTTGGTACGCTGTGCTAATTCGTGTTTTATTAATGGCTGATTAGATTTTATCCCTTTTAATAACTCTTCTGCATCTTTCGTTGGGAATATACTCACATACACCTTTGCAATAGAAAGGTCTGTTGTTACAATTACTTTCGAAACAGAAATTAAAGTTCCTTTAAGTCCACCATCCGTAGCGGCTCTTTGTAAGACATCTGCGATATCTTTCTGTATAACGCCTCCGATTTTTTTTTGTCTCTGTGTTTCCATGGGACAAAAATACGCAGATTATTGTGTATTTTAGTGCAATTGTGAGTTATACTGCTATAAATGAATAAAATTGAACATATTGGCATTGCCGTAAACGATTTAAAAACCTCAAATAACCTGTTTGAAAAGTTACTTGGTGTGGCTGCCTATAAAGAGGAAGAAGTTGCTTCTGAGGGAGTTATAACATCATTTTTTAAAACTGGACCAAATAAAATAGAATTATTAGCATCTACATCGGAAGATGGCCCTATTGCCAAGTTTTTAGCGAAAAAGGGAGAAGGAATTCACCACATTGCCTTTGCAGTGGATGACATTATTGCGGAAATGGCAAGACTTAAAAAAGAGGGTTTTATATTATTAAATGAAGTTCCAAAAAAAGGGGCGGATAATAAATTAGTGGCATTTGTACACCCAAAATCGAGCAATGGTGTTTTAATAGAATTATGCCAAGATGCGTAAATTTTCACTCGATTTTTTAAAACTTCTGTTTTTGTAAAAAAGAATGCTTGCAACCTTTAAAAATAAGTAGTAATATTGCATCCGCAAATTGCGGTAATGTGGCATTTTTTATTTGTTACATTACAAAATAATCAACGGTCCTATAGCTCAGTTGGTTAGAGCACCTGACTCATAATCAGGTGGTCCCTGGTTCGAGCCCAGGTGGGACCACTAGTAAAATAAAGGCTTCAAAGAGTTTTAACTCTTTGAGGCTTTTTTATTTGCAAACAATTTGCAAACATATTCAGTTTTAACTTTTTTTAACACAATACACTATTTTTTGATGCTTTTTAATAGTGGATAAAAATATCCGCTCTTTAAATTCTCCAAATGTTTATTTATTTGCTTTTATAAACTCACTGATTGCAATATTTTTTGTCATATTATATTTACTTACATAACTTAGCGAATGGAAGCATTAAAACTAAACACAGAGAAAAATAATCAACAATTTAAGTCTTCAAATAAAAGCACATCTGAAAGGGTAAAAGAAACCTATACAGAAGGACTAGTTTTTGGTATATGTTCTCAAATAGGTTCTCAAAAAAATATAGTAATTAATGAACTAACAAAAACTCTTGAAGAGTTTGGTTATGAAGTAGTTTTGATTAAATTAAGTAAAACAATAACCAGTTATATAGAATCACCTAAAAAGCAATCAGGAAAAACTAAAAAGTATCTTGAATATATTCAAAAAATAGAAACGGGGAATTCAATTAGGGGAAAATATGGTAGTGATTTTTTAGCTAATGTAGCTATATCAATAATTGCTGATCAAAAGAAAAAACATTTCTCTGTAAATGACGAAAAGGATTTCAGTAAAATAAAATCTCAAAGAATTTGCTATATAGTAGATTCAATTAAACATACTGAGGAGTTGAAAACTTTCAGAGATGTTTATAAGGATATTTTTTATTTGATAAGTATTTATACTCCAAGAGAGGAAAGACTTAAACATCTTTCTATACCCAATCTAAGTCAGGAGGAGGCAAATGAACTTATAAATAAGGATCAGTTTGAAGATGATGAAAACGGTCAGCAGGTAAGAGATGTTTTTATTGATTCTGATTTTTTTGTAAGAATTGATAAATCCACAACTGACAGGGTTAAAAAAAATATTCAGAGATATATTAACTTGATTTTTGAATATGGCGTGGAAACACCGACTATGGAAGAAAGGGCAATGTATGAGGCTAAATCTGCTTCTGTTAATTCGGCATGCCTTTCTAGACAAGTAGGGGCCTCTATTATATCTAATGACGGTCAACTTCTTTCAACGGGATGGAATGATGTTCCTAAATTTGGAGGCAATTTATACACTAGTGATGATAAAAACGATAATAGGTGCTTTTTAAAAGGGATTTGTTTTAATGATTCTAATAAGAAAGAAATAAAAGAATTTATAACTAATGAATTTAGTAAAAATCTGAATTTAGAAGAAATTCTGCCTAAAAAGAACTCAATTAAAGAAGAAGAGTATTTGGAAGTAAACAAAAAAATATCTAACTTCCTTGAAGAAATACTAGAAACGTCATCCATTAAGAGCTTGATTGAGTTTTCAAGATCAGTCCATGCCGAGATGCATGCCATAATAAATGCGGGAAATTTAAATGGAGATAAGATTAAAGGAGGAACACTATTTTGTACAACTTATCCTTGTCATAATTGTGCAAGACATATAGTTGCTTCTGGAATAAAAAAAGTATATTATATTGAACCTTATGTTAAAAGTAAAGCACCTATATTACATGAAGATTCAATAACAGATAATGAAGAAGTTTCGGACAAAGTTCAGCTGCTTTTTTTTGATGGAGTATCTCCAAGAAGATATTTAAATTTCTTTAATAAAGATAGACCTAGAAAAAAATCAGGTGTAAGTTTAGGAGGGAAATTAAATAAAAAAGATTTGTATCCAACTAATAGTATATCTTTACAAGCGTTATTTTATCTTGAAACACAAGCCGCTCATAGGATATCAGATAAACAAAATAATGAAAATGCAATCTAAATCAAAAGTTATTTGTTTAAATTCTAATAGGGAATCTATTCAGCTTTCTAATAACAACAAAAATGCACCTAATGTTATCAACCTTAGACAAAGAGAGTTAAATAATATAATTAAAGATTTAACTTCTATATCCAGAGATTAGAAGATAAATCTTTAATTATGTATTTTTTAAAGCTCCGAATGATAATTCGGAGCCTTAAATTTTTAATCTCCACAAAAAACTCTCCATAACCACCACTTATTTTTGGTAAGTTTTTCTTTTGAATTTTCTTTTTTGTTAACCTCGATATCCACTAGAATAGGATTTTTATTTTTATAAAACATCTCTCTTTCATCCTCTTCAACTATACGAATTTTCTTTATTTTATCATCATTCCAAGTTGCCGCCCACTCGATTTTACCATCAGTAATCCAATAATGTGATTTACAATCATAACTCCAATTACCAACCGATGGCTTAAGGGTTACTACTTCACCATTATAAATCATTTTCCAACCTGTCGGAGACAGTGGGGTATTAACCTCACTGCCACAGCCACAGGCACAGTTATGAATTACTGTTCCATAATCTAACGATATATATAAAACACCATCCTCAATTATGTCTGGCATCAACTCCACGAACTTATGTCGAACTATCATTATTTTCTATATGATTTACATTAATTGAATAGACACTATCATGCTCACCTTCAAGGTCGTTAAAAAATCCATATAGCTTCTTCCACTTTATAACAGAATAAACTGCATTTAAAGCATTTATTTCAGCTATTTGAATGTTCGTAGAATATGCTTCATCTTTATCATCAGCAAAAGAAACACGGCCTTCCCAAACATGATTCCTTTTACCCTCAGTACTAGCAGTTGTTCTTACCATACCAATTAAAGAATCATCAACACGCTTTACACCAATACCAGTATCAATAAAGGGAATTTTTAAACTCTCTAATTTTTCAAATATTTGCTTTTTGGCTTCACTTTTATCTATACAGATAAAAACAAAATCTAAGTCATTAAGAAGTCCTAAATTTATTTCATTGAGATACAACACGTGAGGTATTATATGTTTATGCATTTTAGAGTAAATTCTTCTATAATACTCAACCTTATTAGTCGACTCATTTAATTCTTCTAGAGAAGGTGCGCTGGGTGCTCTAAAAGCATTGTGCTGTAGAAACTTATCTCCATCAAATAAATGAATTTCACCAACAAGAGTTTTTGAAACAAAATCTAAAATGTAAGATCCTGTGCCGCCTAAACCTACAATACCAATTTTTAACCCAGAAATCTTTTGATTGATAATATCTATTTCAGCCTTTGAAGAATTTGTATCACTATAGTTTAAAACAGAATCCACCTCTGATGACTCAATCACCTTATATGTTTGAGCCGTAATATCAGGATCAACATTCTTTGCTGGAGCAGATATGATTTTAATATATTGCGTTACTTTCTCGAAGTAATTAGGATAACCATTAACTGGTTTGTTTGAAAATGAATGATTGACCACAATTCCTTCTGCAAGTTTTACTGTATTACTTGCATGTTGTATTTGTGTAATAATTGTCCCATCAATATTACAGGGAAACTCACCTACAAAATGAATAACGTGTGTATTTGGTTTAGTAACACAATTATTAGCAATAGACACGTTGGTAACCAACGTGCCTTTCACTACCTTCTTACAAGCATTCAAAAATGGTATGCTATGTACCAAAAGATAATTTCCAATTACCTCAACTTCATAACCTAAGTCACGAAGTTTTTTGATATCTGGGCTATGATTTATTAGTCTGTGTGACATTGAAAATCATTTTATTCTTAACAGAAATTACTTCACCTTTTACCATAGTTCCATTTGGCTTACCAGGTACTCCCTTCACATAATTTATTGTATAAATTATATTTGGGTTAGAAGTTATTGAACCATATTCTAATATAACAACCTCGTCAAATGAAATTTTATCATTATTCCATGGTTTTACTTTTGCATTTACAATAACGCATTCAATAACTAAATTTAGTTTACAACTGATAAAACAAGAATTTTTAGTAATTGCAATTTTATGATAAACATCATCTTTATATGTAACTTCTACCCCGCCAGCCCGTAATTCGCTAAGAGAATATCTGTCTGTATCTAATCCAGCTACAGACATAATCTCAATAGGAGTCATAATACATTCATTGACTTCAATTTCTTTATTGTCAACTTTAATAATGATTCCTTTATAAGGTTTAGCTGTAAGACCTTCAATACCAGCTGTTTTTAAATCAACTACTTCATCAAGTTGAATAGGCGTAAAACCTTTCTCGTTGATTTTATAAAGTAATTCATAATCTTCGACAGGAGTCAAATTTGCAATTGTTAGTATTTGTTTACCTGTTATTTTTGATTCGTTGGTCTCGAATTTCTTTTTGTTTACTTTAAAAAAATACATAATCTTAATTATTTTTAATGTTATACCCGCCAAATAGGCTTGGGTGTTCTTGGTCCATATTTTTTTTAAAACAGCTTGGATTAATTGCTGTTCAGACAAAATATTCTGTTAAAAACACTTGATATGACTATAAAAATCATTACATTTGAATAACAAAACAAAGGAATCCTTTGATGGTGATAAAGCCTCAAAGTGTAGTCGTCCAAACTATTATTCCTATTAAATTATAATCCAACTCTATTGTTGTCGCAATAGGTTGGATTTTTTTTATCTCTTTATCGGCGTATCTTTTTAAGATTCATTTTACAAAGATAATAAAAAAAATCAACAACTATTTTTTAGATGATAACAAATTTGTTAACTTATTTATTTAAATAAGTAAATTAATATCATACAAATAGAATAATAGAAAATAAAATTATATGAACAAAAGTTATTAACAAGTTGTTGCTAAAACAAAAGTTAATAACTATATTTGCAAACAGTTACAAAACCAATTAACGTATGTCTAAAAAAGTCATTCACCCAGGTTTATCACTTGATAAATTACTGAATGAGAGGGGTTTAAGTCAAAGAGATTTAGCCTCAAAAATTGATATAGCTCATTCATTATTAAACAATATTTTAAAGGGAAGCAGGAACATTAATGTTAATATTGCTATTGCTTTGGAATCAGCTGGTTTTAAAACAGCAAATCATTGGCTAACAAAACAAATGGAATATAACCTTGAGTTAGCACAAAAAGATGAAGAAGTCATTAAAAAAAAGATGTCTATTAAAATTTGGAATGAAATGGAACAAATAGTTCCTTTAACCTATTTTAAAAAACAAAGTAAGAAAATAAACTCTTCTGATGATATTAAAGAAATTTTTGAAATATATAATGTTCAAGATTTTAATGGATTAAAAAATAAAATCGAAAATTTTAGCCCAATATATTTTAGAAAATCTTCAAAATTTGTAGAAAATAAAAATAATGTTCTCGCATGGTCTCTTTTTGCGGAGTATCTTTTAAAGAATGAAACAATTAAAGAGTTTTCTCGGGAGACTGAAATTAATCTAATAAAAGAACTTAATAATTGTTTTTATAAAAATGAAAGTGTCATAGATAATTCAAAGAAAATTTTGAATAAATATGGGATTAAATTTATAATTCTTGATAGACCTTCTCAAACACCTGTAGATGGAAAATCTTTTATGTCTGGTGATAATCCTGCAATTGCTCTATCTCTAAAATATAAAAGAGTAGATAATTTCGCTTTTACATTATTTCATGAAATAGGACATGTATTTGAACATTTGACAAATCCCAATAAACCAGAATATAGAAATGCACAGTTTTTCATAAATAGCTCATCTAATACAGAAATAGTAGAATTTGAAGCTGATAAATATGCTACAGAAAAACTTATTGATTTAAACTTATTCAACGATTTTATTGTTGTTAACGATGAATACTCCGATGAGGCCATAATTAAATTTTCTAAAAAAAATAAGATTCATCCTGGTATTGTTCGAGGTAGAATATGTTATTTATATAATGAGTACTATAGAAAAAGAAGCTCTATTACATCATTAAATAAAATTGAATTAGACTAATCTTAACTTGCCCAAATCTTACCATAACTTATCTGCGCATGGATTCTGTGCGGTTTTTGTAGTATTTGGGAAGATAAGCGTAAAGCAAAAACCGTATAGGGCGCATACTACTTTTGATTTGACACGAAATCTTTTTTTGTAGTATTGTATGCTTTAGTTCTCTAAACCTATCCAAGTTTAAAAATCAAGTAACTTATGATGATTAATGAAATCATATAAACTCCATAATGAACCCATAATTGAACTTTGGGAATCAAACTAGATCTAGAAAGTTGCTTTTCAAGGTTTTGAAAAGCTTCGTGAAGTTTTTGACTTTTTTCTTTCTCCACAATTAAATGTTCTCGAAGCATTTGCTCAATTCCTGAAGTATCCGCTTTGATATTAACACTGTCCACATTTTGCGTTAACTTTTCTAACTTGGTAATACTTTTATTAAACCCATCTAGTTCATCATTGAGAAGTTCCATCACTTCATCTAGTTTTTTATAGCCCATAACTTTCTATTTTTAAAATCCTATTCCTTTGTCAATGCTTCTCTTAATTACTTTTTTTAGCATACTCTTGGCTATACTAGCTGCAAGGTTTGTGCTTAATTCAATTGTTTTTCCAAGTAGTTGAGTGGTATTCTTCAGTTGTATAGACTGTCCAATTCCTATATTGTTTTGGGCAAGTTGTCCCATGATACCTCCTCCAGACATAGAACGATGTACTTCACTTGCTTTTAAATTATGCCCTTGATACTCATATCGAAATCCTTGCAATTTGCTCGCTTTATTGATACTCGGAATGACCTTCACATTTTCTGCCTTCATTGCCTTGATGTAATCCTCTAGGTTTTTTGGTCTTTGGTTATCCATAACACTTTGATGTCTATTTTTAATTTCTTGGCGAATTGGCTGCAGGTTGATGTTCTTTTCCAATTGCACTTCTTTTACTGTAGTCAGTCCCATTTCCTTAGCCACGTTTTCAGCTGCTAATTGACTTCGTTTTCCAATAAAGCTATCATTGTAAGCTTTTCCATCAAAGCCTATTCTATTCACATACAAATGCACATGGGTATGTGCTTTGTCTCTATGAACAAAAGCAATGGCCTGTCGATTTTTCAAATTCATTTCTTTGATAAACTTCTGAGTCAGTTCCCCTAATTGAGCTTTACTT
The DNA here is from genome assembly GCF_900176415.1 of Cellulophaga tyrosinoxydans. Taxonomy (GTDB): domain Bacteria; phylum Bacteroidota; class Bacteroidia; order Flavobacteriales; family Flavobacteriaceae; genus Cellulophaga; species Cellulophaga tyrosinoxydans. The sequence continues at coordinate 983,001 of NZ_FWXO01000001.1, forward strand.
AATTGCTTACCTTCTTCTTGGATTGGACTTAGTATAAAACTGAGGGTATTCTTTTGGCAACGTACATTCTGTTCCTGTATCAATTTAAATTCATCTGTAATCTGCTCCGTAGTATCTCCTGCCAAATGTTGTCTAAAGACTACTTCGGCATCTTTTTCTTGATTCCATCCATAGGCTATGGATGCTTTGGTATGTGCTATAGACTTTCCTTTGCCAATCATGGTTTATTTTTTAAAGTTGTATAAATGATTGCGTATTTCTTCGGCTAATGCTGCAACCTCGCTCGCCAGTTTTGGGTTGCTTTTTTTAAACATATTACTAATTCTGGTAAAGTTGTTTTTGTACTGAACGAGCATTTGGTACTGTGCCAGTTGTTCGCTAGTCAATCGTTCAATTATCGCATTTTCAAAGGCGGAATAGCGACAGTATTCAGATAAAGAAATTCCTGCTCGTACTGCTCTTTTTTTAAGCAGTTTCTTTTCATAAATGGAGCATCGAAATTTGATATACGTCTTTTTCATTTTTCATTTTCTTTGCAACCATCGGGCGTAAAGCAAGTTTGTTTTTGTGGCAACAAAAACACATCTTGCGCCTTCTGATCAAATCCCTTTTGAGCACGATGCATCAGCCAGTCATTTACATCTTTGAATCCATGATAAAGTGATGATTTGTCTATGAATCTATTATTCCCCTTTATTAAATTTTGAGTGGTTACCCCACCATTGGTATCGTTATCTAAATAGAGTTCTATCAGTGAATAATCAACACTAATTAATTTCACCTTTTCTAGAAAAGAAATGGAGTTCATTACTAAAAAATCATATTGTGTTTCTAGCCTTTTATCAGTTTCTAAAATAGACAACAAGTCAAACATTCCTTCGGTGACCATAAGCTTTGATTGACCATTTTTAAGGTGTGTGATATCTTTAGGTGAGCTGCCATTTTTTAGGTATTTGTTTCGTAGTTCCCAACCTCCCGAATCGTTCTGTAATCCAATGGCGAAATACTTTTTGTCTTTGAATTGGTAATGGACTTCTTTGATTATTTTTTTGGCTATTCGAATAGATATGTTTCTTGATACTAGATACTGTTCTAATGCATTGTGCTGTAGTTCTTTGATTTTATGAATCACTATTGGGTAATCTTTTTGTTTTTCCTTCTTTAAAATAGGTTGCTGATGAAGAAAAAAAGAAATTTCATTTTTGTCTAGCCATGCTAATACTTCCTTGACGGTTAACTTATTCACTAAGCATATCAAATCAATCACATTACCCCCTTTTCCGGCACCATGGTCGTACCAACTATTCAGTTTCTTGCATACCTTGAAAGAGGCTTGGGTTTCGGAGCGGAACGGACTCAGAAACCAAGCTTCTTTTTCGTTTGTTATGGTCGGAAAGTGCCCTAGTTTTGCCAGCGTCTTTTCAATGGAAAAAGCTCGGGCTCTTTCACACGATATCTTGTTTGTTCTTTTTCTAGTCATTTCTAATCATTTGAATACAAATTCTATCATCGTTTTTTTTTGATGACAAAATGATGACAAAACGATGACGTCCTAAACCCTTATATTTACTGGTCTTATCTTTATCTGTCATCGTTTCATCAAAAAAAAGCAGAATTGCAATCTATTTTTTTCTTTCATCAGCATATTTTTTTGGAGAATCATGTGAAATCGGCTGTATCCTTTGTTGTTGCTGAATTTTCTCCATCATCGTTTTGTCATCGTTTCATCGTTTTGTTATTCTTCTCCAAAGTATTTTACCAGAAAATCCTTCTTTATGGAATAGTACCTACCTTTAGCATCGGTCAATCCCATTCCACCGTCTTGCCAGATGACTAATTTTCTATACGCCATGGAATTCTCTTGATTTACTAGTTTCCAATCTTTTTTGAGAATTTGCCGTAATTGGGTAAGATCTGTTTTAATTCTCGTGCGGTTTAATAGTTGTAGTGCATCTAAAGGACATAAGTGTATTTCATGTAGATCTAAGTTCTCAATGGCACTCCAAATAATACTCGCCAGTTCTTTCTCAACTCGGTTTCTATTGTTTTGCATTAAGTTTTCTAAAGCCTTAGTCTTTATCTGCGAAGCGGCGAACCACATGCGAGTGTTGTTGGGAGTAGTTAGTTTTCGATTTGTTAAATAGAATAGGAATGCAGGTATTTCAGCTTCAAGGGATTCTAGAAATTGGGTTTCTTCTTTTTTCAAGGAAGGTATTTTCAACACCCAGAAACGTGTTTCGTTAGTATCTATCTTGATAAAGTTATCCTCGTTATTGCTACAAAGAATAAACTTTCCAAAGAACTCTACTTCACGCTTGTCCTTTCCCTTAGCTTCCAATTTATTGAAATTAGTGGTGCTTAAGTATTTGATCCGTTCAGTAAGCTCCTCCTTGTTAAAAAGCACCTCGTCGATACAGATTAAAAGTTTGTTCGCCCAATCCGCATTAAATTGACTACTGAAGCTATCATTGGTTAAATAGGTAAGATTATTATCAAACACTTTTTTTAACCATTTGAGAAAGGTGGTCTTACCTGTAGATCGTTCTTTGGATACCAAACATAATATGGGTAGTATTTGAATTGGTTTTTCAAATAAGAGCTGCAAATAGTCTAGGCCTAAATTAAGCTGCTCTCCGAAAATATGCTCCAATAGTTGTAAGGTATATGGAAAAACACCTTCTTCAAGTTTATGGGGTAAAGGAGCATACGTGTTATAAAAACCATGGCATTCTTTTTTAAAGTTTAGATGGCTTGGAATACAGGTAAACCCATCATATTTGGTTATGGTTCCGATAAAACTCTTTCCATGATCCTGGCGAATCGCCTCCAACGTCCATGGCACAATAATTTCGTTGAAGTGACCTGCAATAGTGGGCACATGTACTAATTTATAATAACTAGTACCTACCCGTATATAGACTATTTGTTTTTTCATAATAAAGAAGATTGCCACCTGAAAAGGTGTAGTTAATGAATTCCTGCCTAAAGGACTTTTATAAGCCTGACAGTAAAAAAATGTGATGTCCTAAAGTGTCTGAGGTGATACCTTGTTTTGAAGTAACCAATTCACAAGCTTTGTTTTCTCAAAAAACAGCAGTTTACCATTGGGTTTGGAGTGTGGAATTCTACCATTAGCTGTCAGTTTATACAAGAAACTTCTTGAAATCCCTGTATAATCACAAGCTTCATCAAAGGTCAAAACTTCTTTTTGACCAACTAATAATTTTTCTAAACGATCTAGACGATCTAATACTAAAATTGTGTCCATCTTAAATAGATTTTAAGGTTATAAAATGAACAAAAGCGCTTTTGCTTTCCCTTATGGGAGTGATAGGATAAAAGTAGTAAAAGCAAGGGGTAAAAGAAGAAAATAGAATAGCAAGTTGTTCACAAATAATTGATTAACAAGTTGTTATGTCAATTTACGACAAAATAGACTAATTGAAATGTTTGCTAATTTAGTTTGATAGTGTATGAATTCGAACAACTAACTTCTAACCTGATAATTTGTAGCCCTTAAATAGGTTTCGTTGACTTATGAACAATAGAAATAGTAAGTTTGAAATATTTTAAGGAGCTAAATTCTAAGATTTAAGGCGTATTGCCAAAAAATTAACCAGAATTAAAAAGATAAAAGTTCTTAAAAAATACTTATTCTTTGGTTATATGTGTCCAAAACTTCATTAGGCAGTGATTTTAAATAGATCTGGGTTGTATTTAATTTACTATGGCCTAACATTGCAGAAATCGCTTGTAGGGGAATATCTTGTAACATGGCATTTGTAGCAAAGCTATGTCTAGAAACATATGAAGTTAGACTTTGTTCTATATTGCAAATAATAGCTATTTTTTTAAGTTCATCATTATATTTTTTTCTTTTTCCAATTACATCAAGATATTGATGTTCTGGCTTTTCTCTCCTAATAATTGGAAAAACAAATTCGTTTTTAATTTTTCCTTTTTTATAAAATTTTAGTATTTCTTCAAGACGTTTAGAAATTTTAATATCATAACTTTTTAAAGTTTTTTTTCGTTGATATAAAACCCTTCCATTTTTTATATCCCCCACCTTTAAAAAAGCCATATCCATAAAAGGCATACCATAAAGCATATACGATATCAAAAAATAATTTCTAGTATGAAATAATTCATGCTCTACACGAAGCTCTAAGTCTAATATTTTTTTAATATAAGTAATATCTATTGCCCTTTTCTTAGTTGATGTCGTTCTTATTTTATATTCAGAAAAGGGATATGCTTCTTTATCAATGCACCCATCCTTAATGCCTTTATTATATATAGACCTTATTGTTCTCATGTAAGCTGCTAAACCATTTAAGTTATTATCTTTCTTTGTTAAATGAAATTTCTCAAATTTCTTTAGAAATTCATAATTGACTTCGTTGAATTTAAGATCATTCTTTTTTGAAAAATTTTTCATAATTGTCAATGTGAATTTGTAGGAACGAGCCGTACCAAAACGTCGAGCAGAAATTAATTCTTCAACCAAAAAGCTGCCATATTCTATAAAGGAATTATAATTTACTTTTTTCGAAATGCGATCCTTAACTTGGTTTATTGAAAAATACCGTAATTCTCCTCTATCATAAAGTTTATTGATAATTTCATTCATTCTAACATTTTCTTTAAGGAGAAGAGTATTTAGAAAATGGACTGATTCAACTTCTTTGTAATTTGATTTAATATCACTTTTTTTCTCATTCCATTGGTCTTTTAGAATAGAAAACCCTGTCGAAATTGAAGTTGTTTTTCTATTATGGGTAAGTCGAAAAATAAGTGGGTATTTCCCATTTTTTTTCATTCTTCTTTGATCTAATATTAGGGTTATATGTGTCTTCATAACCATAAGTTAGTAAAAAAATTTGCAAACGATTTGCAAACTATTGTTTGATATCAGATGATATCAATTGTTAGTAAATTACATTAAAACGCTCAAAATCAATATGTTAAAATATTTATTAACACTATTTTTTCGTTTTATCTTCTACTCATAATCAGGTGGTCCCTGGTTCGAGCCCAGGTGGGACCACAAAAAACCTCTCAAAACACTTGTTTTCGAGAGGTTTTTTATGTTTGGAATAATTTTATTGTTTTTTTATATAAAGCTAAGCTTTTGGATTTGGACAATTATTTTGTGACAGTTTTTGTTTGTTTAACTCATCATTTTTAATACAGACTAATCATAAAATGAAGTTACCTAATAAACTTTATATAGCATTACAGGGTAACTAGATTAGCATTTAATATTTTTCAAAGATTTAATTGATTTGGAGTATATAAATTAGAAAGCACATCATCCGAAGTATTTTCCTTTTTGAATTCAAATTTTGAATGACGTGGTTTATTATAATTATTAGTAAATAAAACAATTTATTTAAAGATCTAGATATGATTTGTAAAGATCTTTTATTAGCCAAAATAAGTCGCATCTTACTCAAGGATTTAATGTCCTACACAAATTGAAGCACTAAGAATATTTATAAAATTAAGTGAGGCTACTCCATGACTTTCTCAAAACCAAAAATAGTAGCACTTTTCTTTTATTAGTTAAGGTTTAGGATGGGTAACCTAGCAAACACTTTCTCCTTTTTATGTATTGACGTACTAAAAACAGAACGGCCATCAAATAGTTGATGGCCGTTAAACAATTATTGCATAGCATTTACATTGTTCATTCACTGTAAGCTAACTCGGCTTTATCTTTCTTTGGCATGGTTGCTCGACTATCTTTTTTAGAAACGGCTTCCCATTGTATTGATTTTTTATACCTGAACATCGCATTGTTTTGATTTGGATCCATAACCATTAAGTAAATCCATTCGTTGTCTAAAAGTAATTTTAAATTTTCATTTCTGACAAGAATGTCCGACACGATGGTAATTGGCGCTTGGATCATAACCGTTAATCGTAAAGGTTGATGATACATGGTATCATCCGAACTATTTAGCGATTGTAAAGGTAGACCCATTTTAAGGTCACCACCATTGCCTTGAACGACTCCAAATTTTCCGGTGATATTATGGGTAATTTTAGAACCTCCACCAAATACGTTGTTATCCACTGTTGAAAAATAATAGTGGTTGTTAATCCATTGAGTTACAACCATAGGTCCCTGCATTATACCTTCTAGTGCTTTTCCTTCAGCATCTTGTTTCCAATCGTAAGAATGAAGAAAACAGCGACTATTAAGATTAGTGTTTTTTGTTAAACTTCTTGGACCAACTATAAAACCTGCGTTTTTGGCAAGGCCCCATTCTGGTCTTGTTTCGCCCCAATCATTTGCTTTTTTTTGTGCATGGCTTACACTATTCCTTTGAGAGCCAAGTCTATCTTGAGTTGCGTTTTGCTGCGCAATGACAAGATTCGATTTTAAGTTATGTACTAATGGTTTATGTGATTCTGGCACTTCGGAATCAAACAAGACAATGGCATCAGTAGTTGTATTGTGTTCTGCTCCTATAAAAAAAGTGTTTTCGGATATTAGTATATCATGAAATTCTGCCAATGCATTTTTAACTTCTGGAAGGTTTGCAAGTTTGGCTAGCATTCGTGCGTTATGCCTTCCCGGACTTGCAGCACACGCACCACAGTCTAAGCTTGAACTAAACGGATTGTTTGCACTATGGCTTCCATGGCCTGCAAATATCACTAATGGCGCGAACTGTTTCCAGCCTGTTAGCTTAAATGCTGATTTTACGATGCTTACTTTTTCCTCCAGTGTTATGCCGAATGAAATGTCGTTATCATTGTTAGCTATATGGATATCAGGTTGGCACACGTGCTCCTGTTTTAATGCTTTTAGTTTATTAGCTTTATAAAGTTGTCTTGGCAATAAGGTTCTACCGATTAAAGATAAACCGTAAAATAATCCTGAACCTTCTACATATCCAAAAGCAGATGGCAACATATTTTTCATGCGCTTCAGAAAATACGCTTTAAAATTTGACACCTGTATTTTTCGTTCATAAGCTTTTAAATCAAGTTCTTTAGTAGTTTGTGCAGCTTCTCTAACTGTATAGGCAGATGATACAATTGGAGGACATGCTTTCCGGATAATACCGTCGTCTAAACTTTTATAATCCATAGCAATACCAAAAAAGCCAGCATAACCATAGGTTTCATAATTTCCTGTTGATTCCACGTGACGTCGGATAAGTTCTGAACGTGTATCTATACAGAAAACCATTTGTGCATCTGGAATATTGGTTTCATTAATTTGAGCAGGTTTTATATTTTGATTTTCCAAAGTTTTGACCAATTGCGTTTGCCAGCTTTGTTCCCATGCTTTCAAAAAAATGTGCTGTAATTTCGATACTTCTGAAGAAACTGTTTCTTTTATAACTTTTGGAAGTATCGCTAGTTTTAATTTTTGAGTTGTCCAAAGACGCACTGCTAGATAATCTATTAAACTAATTGGAAAATCTTTTTGCCAATCAGAACCGGAGACGATACGATGATTTATATAGCCGGTCCAACCTGGTAAGGCTGCTAAATGATGCTCAAAAATAGTTGTATAGTCACTTTGGTTATACTCTTTTAATAGCTGCATCAGCGTTTCTTCGCTTGACTTTGGAATATCCTTTAAAGCTGTTTTTCCAGTTTCAGAATCGTAAATAACCAGAAATCTCCAGGCGGTATAAAAACCTTCACTTTTAAATGGCATTTCCCATTCTGCAAGTCCTTCATCCATAAATAAAGCCAACCATTTTGCCATGATACGGTCTACTGTATGGGTCGGATTCAAGTCTTTCGTTTGTTTTTGCGATGCAATCAGCTGTAAACATTCCTCCGTTGAAGCTGTTATACCATTATTTTCTAAATGTGAAGCCAGTATACTACTATCAATAGCTCCTTTTTCTAATGCTTGACGATACAATTTGACTTCAGGAAATACTTGTGCATTAAAATTTTTCTCAGCTGACTTTAAAGCATCTGAAAATTTCATGTTTTCATAACCAGCTAATGGGTTAGAAGCCACAAAGGTGTATAAAGGCCATGTTTTTCCAATTACTTTTGCTGCTTCGTCAATACTCTTTCGAATTTCTTGGTTCATATAGATTTTGATTTGTACATTAAAACTGATTTTGAGTATGGTTGTGATAGGTTCATTAATTTTACATAGAGCCAAGGAAGTTTTTTATAGACTTCTAACTTCATGATAAAAAAGCCTAGCAAGAAAATAATTCCGAAAATAATTTGTGTCCATGATAACGGAATTGGCTGATTAATCATAGGCATAGTTGACATCAATATACTAACTCCGTTATAGAATAGCGCATAGATCCCTATTCCTGTAATAAACAAAACAGGAGGAAATACTATTTTTTGAACTACCGAAAGACTTTGCTCTTTGATAATATTATAAGTTGCTTGACCAACTGTAATGGCAACGATAAGTGTTAGAAAAATTCCACTATCCATAACAATGGCTTTACCTGTCCATAAGGCAAATAGGTAAGCGCCAAATACCCCAAAAAGTAGTACTATAATGACTTGTAAGGGCTTAATTTTTAGTTGTAAAGGCTTTTCTGGTTTTGTTTGTGCAATTTCTTCTCCCGAGGATAAGAATAAATAGGCTTTATAAAATCCGTGGAGGATTAAGTGAACCACTGCGGCATTAAAAAAACCTAATCCGCATTGCATAATCATAAAACCCATTTGTGCCATAGTAGAACATGCCAGTTTCTGTTTTACATTTACCTGAAGTAATTTTGCAAACTGAGCAATAATCGCTGTAAAACCTCCTATGATAAATAAAATTGTTAGTGTTTTAGAGGCAAATAAAAGTGTGGCAAACAATGCAAGTATAATACCTGCACCATTTACAAACCCTGCGTGCATTAAAGCAGATGCAGGCGTTGGCGAAGTCATAGCAGATAATAACCAACGATGAAATGGATAAATAGCCGATTGTACAATGGCCGCACCAATAACACAAAATCCTGAAATCATAAGTATCCAAACTGGCACTTCGGTCACCTTCAATGAAAGTTCAGTTATGGTAAATTCATTAGTGTAAAAAGCCAATAATAACAGGCCAACAGCTAGAAAAAGTGCCCCTAGAAAAAAGTACTTCTGGGTAAACTTTAACGCTTCTCTTGCCTCTCCCCAATTTTTATCAATGCCAATAAGTTGCGACATGAATACGCCCATCATCAACCAAGTCCATATAAATAAAACAATGTGATTGGCTATTACCAAAAGCATAACTGAAATTGTGAAGCCTAAACAGAGCAACATGAATCGTGTATGATATCTAAATCCTTTGAGATAGCTCGCTGCATAACTACTGACGATGGCACTAAAAAAAGTAACCGTAGTCCAGATTAAAATAGTAAAACCATTCATTCTAAAAATACCCCCTAATTTGTATTCGGATATATTTAAAAAATTTGAAATAAGATATCCTAAATTACAAGCGAATATTAACCATAATAAGGCTACAATTAGTTTTGAGAGAACAGATTTTTTTATATTATCATCTACAAAAGACGTGTGCTTAGCCCTATTCTCTAATAAATTATTTTCTACAGTCATTTTAAAACTTTAAGTTAAATTGAATTAGAGAATTTATTTTTCTTATTTACATTGGTCCTGCTATTCTCCCCATTTATTTTTATTAAAAAAATAATGCCCAATATAGAACTGCAAACAAGTAATTTTTCGAAGAAAAGCTGATTATTAAAATAGGACAATGCAATAAAAAAAAGCAGAATACCTATACCTATAAAAGACGCTATTATTGACTTATTATATTTCATATTTTTCTAAAGTATGTTAGTTATAAAATTATTCTGACACAGTAATTTCAAGGATTCCATTTATTTTCAGACGTTGTCCTCCAGATCTTGCTGCATCTATATATTCTTTAGCCATTCTTTTTTCCTCTTCCAGCTCTTTTATTCGACCATCCAGTTGATCCGTCTCACATTTATGATTTCCTTCCCAAAGTTGCAAGCGTTGTATTTTATGAAAATTTATCTTTTGATCGATTAATGCAGTAACTACGTCTGACGCCTCTGATGGTGTAAAATCACCTTTTACTAATTGAATTTTTTGTGTTGTTTTTGCTGTCTTTACTAATTCTTTAGTTTCCATTTTTTTTGTTTTTTAAAAATTAATAGTATTTGAATTTTCAAACTTGAGCGCAAATATTATATATAATATTCATTTATTTTTATTTATATTAGTTATCATATATATAAAATATTTTTATGAATTATACTTTACATCAATTACAAATATTCTTGAAGATCGCTCAAATTCAGAGCATAACAAAGGCTTCTGAAGAGTTACATTTAACTCAACCAGCAGTTTCTATACAGCTTAAAAATTTTCAAGAACAGTTTCCTATACCGCTTACAGAAGTGGTAGGGAGAAAAATTTATATAACAGATTTTGGAAAAGAAATAGCGCTAGCGGCAGAAAAAATAATTAATGAAGTTTATGCTATTAATTATAAAACCCTAGCATATCAAGGTGAGCTTTCAGGAAGATTAAAAATATCTATCGTATCTACAGGTAAATATGTAATGCCTTATTTTTTAGCTGACTTTATGAAAAATAATCCAGGTGTTGATTTAATTATGGATGTTACCAATAAAGCGAAAGTTATTGAAAGTATTGAATTGAATGAGGCAGACTTTGCATTAGTTTCAGTTTTACCAAAAAAGTTGAAGATAAATAGAATTGAACTGATGCCTAACAAACTTTATTATATTGGAAGCAATGAAATAAAATTTGCAAAAAAGCCTACCAAAAAAATGCTTTTTGAAAATTTACCATTAATTTATAGAGAGCAAGGGTCTGCAACAAGAAATGCTATGGAAAGTTTCATTTCTAAAAATCAATTTTCTGTACGAAAAAAAATTGAACTTACTTCTAATGAAGCAGTAAAACAAGCTGTAATTTCAGGATTAGGAGGTTCCATAATGCCGCTAATTGGAATAAAAAACGAGCTCAAAAATAAAGATGTTCAAATTTTTCCAATTAAAGGTTTACCAATAATAACAACTTGGAATCTTATCTGGTTAAAATCTAAAAAATTATCCCCTGCATCAAAAGCTTTGTTGAACTTTTTGGCAAAAGAGAAAGATGACATAATTAAAGAAAAATTCGGATGGATTAAAACCATTTAAATATTAGAAAAGAATATTACATTTCAGTTGTTTATTCGTTGTAATCGCTAAATTTAAATACCATAAAAGTGAGCAGATGAAAACATTTATAAGTGCTATTTCGCAAAAAGAATTCCCCATAAATGAACAAATTAAAGCAAACACAATTCGGAAATCTATTTTTGATTTAATTATAAAAGACCATCCAAATTTTAATAGAAAAAGTTTTATTGCTGTTTCAGAACTTAATTTATATAGACAAAAATACCTTTCTACCTATTTAATTAAGGAGGTTGGAGAGCTTACAAGTTTGGAGAAAGATGTGTTGAAAACCATACAAGACGGCGAAATTATTTCTACTAATGATGCGCAAACAGATGATGATTCTGAATATACTATTGGCCAGCGTTTAGCAGATAGGGTTGCAGCATTTGGAGGCAGCTGGAAATTCATAATTATTTTTGCATTATTCATTGCTATATGGATAATTTCCAATATTGTTTTTCTTGTTAATAAAGGATTTGATCCATATCCATTTATTCTTCTAAATTTAATCTTGTCTTGTTTGGCTGCACTACAGGCTCCAGTGATTATGATGAGCCAAAACAGGCAAGAGGAAAAAGACAGAGAACGTGCGCAAAAAGATTATATGGTAAATCTTAAGGCCGAATTAGAAATACGAACCTTACATGAAAAAATAGATCATCTAATTATACACCAACAAGAAGAACTTTTGACCATTCAGCAAGTACAAGTTGAAATGTTAGAAGATATTATGAAACAATTAAATGCTAAATAAATAAAATAACCCTAAAAGGTTTAGCATTGTTTGCCAAAGGTGTTGCATCTAGCATTCTTTTAATAGTTATACACCTTAACTTTATATTCTATTCGGGTAAGCTATAAAGCATTGACCATTACTAATTGCGTACTATTTTATATCTGTAAAGGTGTTTAAGAAATTATGCCTTCGGATTTGGATAATTATCAGATTGGTCTTCTACGGTTTCATCCATACAAACAAAATCTTTTTCAACAAGAATATATAAATCAACTCCTTTTTCGGTTGTATAAGTAGCATCGAAACCAACAGTATTATTCACTGCCCAGTTTTCTGCATTTTTTTCTGGAAAAAATACAGTAATGGTATTATTAGAAAAATCGGCCTCAAGAGCAGAAATGTCTTTTTTGGTTTTTATTTGATACTTAAAAATAGCAGATGCGAAATTGGTTTGTTCCTCAAAAAAACCAGTTTCACAAAATTTTTCTACTTCACTTTTAGTAAGTCTATATCGTATGGTGTTTCCTCTAATTCGTATTTTCATTAGTACATGATTAAGGCCTATAAATTTAAAGTATTTTCCGTGTTATCTGTTTTATAATTTATGGTAATTCGGGTTCCTTTTCCAGGTTCAGAATGTATAAATAAGCGGCCATTAATATAGCTTATACGTTCTTTCATATAAAAAAGCCCCATACCACCTTCGCTATTATTCTTGGGTCTATTTTCTAAAATACTGGAGTCAAATCCGTCGCCATCATCATCTATCACCACACTTAGTAAATCAGCGCTATAGTTAATTGTTAAGAGAATATAATTGGCATTGGCGTACTTTATGGCATTATTAACTGCTTCTTGAGCAACCCTATAAATATTTGTTTCCGCTAAAGAGTCAAAACGAATTTGATCTTCTGTTTTATTGTCAAAAAGAATATTCTTCCCAGTTAATTTAGATAATTCGGTAGTCATTTTATGCAATGCCGGAACAATGCCATGATCTTTTAGTTCTGGCGGAGTTAAGTTAAAAGTTGCAGTACGCACCCCTTTTATTAAATCTGCACACAGATTTTTAAGGTAGGCTATTTTTTCAACAGTCTTTTCTGTATTTTCTAAATTAATGGATTCAATATTAAATTTAAGCGCCGTAAGCATTTGACCAATTCCATCATGAATGTCTTTTGCAATACGCTTGCGTTCTTCTTCTTGACCTTCTACAACCTGACTCGCTTGAAGCTTTTTTTGAAGCATTTTGTCTTCAAAATTTTGTTTGGTTAATAGCTCTACTTTAGCTTGATTTTCTTTTCGTTCTGATATGTCTGAACATAGAATTAATATACTTTGTTTTTTACTAGATTGATGCAGAGGAATTATCGACATGTCTAGCCATATATTATCACCTCTCTTGGTTTGTATTTTAATTTCTTCTGTACGAATGCTTTTAATATTACTCTTTAAAATTTCTTTTAAATACTGCTGTTGCCCCTCGTTTGAAGTTAATAGCTCTGATAAAGGTTTAGATAAATCGGCAGTTGAACAACCTAAAAGTTCTTGAAATTTTTTACTAATAAACACAACGCCACCATCATTCTTAGCACTGGCAAATAAAGCAGCATTATCTATTACAAAGTTTAATTCTTGTAGTTCTTGGAGCGATTTTTCTTTTTCTTGGTACAGCTGCTGAATTTTCTGGGTATTGGCATTAGACTCTTTTTGACTTTTTGTTAATTTTGAAATCGTATTCCGAATCTGAATAGAAAGAGGTCTAAAAATTAAAAGTATTTCTAGTAATAAAATCAATAGGGAAAAGGCAACTAGTAAATACTCCTTAAATTTTAAATTTTCAAGTTGAGCCTTACTGCGAATATCATATTCATTAACGATAGTATCCATCAGATTTAAAAAAACCTGTTCATTATCCAATAGTACTTTCAAATTGGTTTTAAAACCTATATCCGTTGGATTGGATGAAGTAATTATGTTATTTGCCGCACTAACCATGTTGGAATGATGCGGATTTAGCTTTTTAAAAAGCGCAAGAATATCCTTGTGCGTTTCCTTAGGTATCTCCATGGAGTCATTACCAAATTGAAGCGCCTTATGCGACGTACTCCAAATAGTAAGCGTGTTTTGAATATCGCTTAGAATCTTATTCTTTTCAGATGGGTTAGCCGATTCTTTCAACAAGAAAACTTCTTTCACCAACTTTTGACTATAAGCACGTTGCCTACCAGCCACGTTTATAACTCGAGAGTCGTTTAATTGGGAGTTTAAATGAACCTGTACTAAAATTTGAGCGGCAATAATAGTTAAAGCAATACCTGCAAGTGCAAGTAAATACCATTTCCGAATTCTCAAAAAGGTAGTAGTTTCTAATGGTTGCTCAAATTTTTCATCACTCATGTATGTTGTAATTCTTTAAATTACAAAAGATTTTTTTACCCATTCAAAGCCTTTCCAACAAGTGCTAGAGCATCTTTAGATAAAGGGAGTTTTAAAGCTGCTTCTTGTCCTTTTTCAGACATTTTTTTCCATGTTTTCTGAAGAATATCAATTAATTTATCTTCTGAATATTTTAAGGCAAAAGGTTCAAAATAATACTCTAAAAATACCAAACAAATAACATCTTCTAGAGTTTGAGTCTCTTCATTTTTCTTTAATTGTTTTTTCTCTAATAGAAAAGCCACCTTATGTATTGTCTGATCATCATAACCAACCTCTTTTAGAATTTCACTTGCCTTTGCCGCATGAAATTTTTTTAAGTCCTGTCTCCATTTTAAATAGCCAACTCGGTTCATCTCATATGAGTCTCTTGGAATTTCCCAGCGGCAAATATGTTGGCAACGTGCTGTCAGTTGCATAGCTTCAGAAGCTTTTGGCGCAAAAGAATTAAGCTTGTTGGTCATTCTAATAGCATACAAAACCTCCTTAGCATATTCTTTACCTTGAAATTCTTCTCTATTAGGATCTTGATTATTAGCTTTATCAAAAAGCTCAAAAGCTTTTAGCAATTTTTCTGTTGTTGCCATATGTACTTTGGGTTTGCTCCAAAGCTATTCAGAAAAACCAATATACACAAAGCCATTTTCTATTTTTACAGGATAAGTTGCAATAGCATCTAACGAGCCATTTAAATTTTCTCCAGTTTCTAATGAAAAAGTGTTTTTATGCAGCGGACAGGCAACTTTGGGTGTTCCCATATCCTCACCAATCATTCCTCTTGACAATACCATTTCCATTTTATGTGGACATAAATTTTGGCAGGCATACCATTTGCCTTCGCGAGTAAAATTAAAAACAGCTATTTGTTTGTTTTTATATTTAACACAAGCACCTCCATTTTTTGGAAATTTAGAAGTTTCTGCTGCTTTAAACCAAACAGATACAGTTTCTAATGATGTGGTTGTATATTCTTTTAAAATTGTATGGATCATTATAAAAGGTTTTTAATTCAACAGTTTTATTACTAAGCCCAAGGAGCAGGCATTTTTTGTTCTCTTAATGAAACAAATTCAATATTTTCATCAGTTTCTTCAGAATTTATAAAATGAGTGTATTTTGCTCTAATTTCAGGGTTTTCAACAGCTTCTTTCCATTCGCACTTGTAGGTGTCCACCATGTATTGCATTTCATTGTCTAGTTGGTCTACTATACCCAAACAGTCATTTATGACAACATCTTTTACATAATCTATTCCTCCCTCTAATTTGTCCAACCAAGTGGCAGTACGCATTAAAGGCTGTGCCGTTCTTATGTAGTACATTAAAAACCTATCCACATATTTTATAGCCGTAGCTTTATCTACTTTTTCGGCCAATAGAACTGCATGTTTAGGCGTTGCACCACCATTTCCACAGATGTAGATATTCCAACCGCCTTCAACAGCAATAAAGCCAAAATCTTTTCCTCGTGCTTCTGCGCATTCGCGAATACATCCAGAAACACCACCTTTAAATTTATGCGGAGAACGTATACCTTTGTATCTATTTTCTATTTCTATTGCAAAACTCACACTCTCATCCATACCGTATCTACACCATGTAGAACCAACGCAACTTTTTACGGTACGTAAGGATTTACCATAAGCTTGTCCGGTTTCAAAACCTTCGGCAATTAACTCTTCCCAAATTAGTGGTAATTCATGTAGTTTGGCTCCAAACATATCAATACGTTGCCCACCAGTTATTTTGGTATACAAGTCGTACTTTTGAGCTATTCTTCCCATGGCAATCATTTGATTTGGAGTAATTTCACCTCCCGCTACTCTTGGGACAACCGAATAGGTTCCGTTGCGTTGAATATTAGCTAAAAATCGGTCATTAGAATCTTGTATTGTATCTTGTTTATTGGCGGTTTCATTATAGATACTTGCAAATATGGAGGCTGCTACAGGTTTGCAAATTTCACAACCATTTCCTTTCCCATGCGTATCTAATAATTCATCATAGTCATGAATATCCTTCATTTTTACGATATCGTATAATTCTTGTCGCGAATAATCAAAATGTTCGCATATACGCTCTTTCACCACTTTACCAAGCGATTTTAGGGTTTCATTCACTAAATCTGTTACCATTGGTTTGCAACCACCACAACCTGTAGTTGCTTTTGTAGCTTTTGCCACATCTTTAACCGTTTCATTTCCATCATCTTTTACTGAGCAACATACTTGACCTTTAGTTACAGCTTCGCAAGAACAAATAACTGCAGAATCGGGTAGATCCATTGCACTACCAAACGAGGCTCCGCCTTCACTAGCAGGTAATATTAATTTTGAGGGATCGGAAGGTATCGCCATTCCGTTTAAATAAATTTGATGTAACATATTATAGTCCGTCGCATCACCTACTAAAATTCCTCCTAGTAGTTTTTTGCCATCAAGGCTAACATTAATTCGCTTATATAAATACTGCGTTTTATTTTCAAAAATTACAGAATGTCCTTTAGTTGCAGGCATGAAAGGTTCCCCAAAACTTGCCACATCAACGCCTATTAGTTTTAGTTTAGTCGACATATCTATTTCTTCTGCCATTAAGCTTTCAGTTTTTCCAAGAATTTGATCAACTGCAACAGAAGCCATTTCATAACCAGGAGCAACTAAGCCATAGATCATTTGATTGTATAAAGCAATTTCTCCAATAGCATAAATACTTGGGTCAGAGGTCAGCATTTTATTATCAACAACAATACCTCCGCGCACACCCATGGTTAAACCACTTGCTTTTCCGAGTTCATCTCGTGGGCGTATACCAGCAGATATTATCAACATTTCAACATCTAAAACATCATCTTCGCCAAATTCTAATCCGGTTATGGATTTATCGCCTAAAATTTGGTTGGTAGCTTTACTTAAATGTATATGTAGGCCTATAGATTCTAATTTTAATTGTAATACTTGACTACTTCTAGAGTCTAATTGTCTAGGCATTAGTTTAGGAGCAAACTCTACAATATGAGGTTCTAGCCCCATATCCATAACTGCTTTTCCTGCTTCAAGGCCAAGGAGACCCCCGCCTAATACTGCTGCTTTTGCATTCGGATTTTTTGCTTTTAATGTAGCAGCATAAGCTAGCATACCTTCTAAATCTTCAATTGTTCTGTAAACAAAGACTCCATCTTTTTCAACACCCTTTATTGGAGGCACGAAAGCAGAAGATCCGGTTGCTAATACTAAATAGTCGTAATAGAACTCACGATTTTTAGCTGTTATTATTTTTTTGTCTTCTCTATGAATATCTGAAACACGCTCCCCAATTACTAATTGAATACCATTTTCAGTATACCAGCTAGCTGAAGCCATTTCTAGGGCTTTGGCATCTTGATTTTCAAAGTATTCACTCAGGTGTACTCGATCATAGGCAGGTCTTGGTTCTTCTCCAAAAACTAGTATTTGGTAATTTTTGCTTTCTTGCTTAGCTACAAATTTTTCACAAAACTTGTAACCTACCATTCCATTTCCAATAACAATTACGGTTTTCATACGTACTGATTTAGATATTACGTAGCAATAATACGTATAATTACGTATATATTATGTAATTTTATAAAAATAAATACGTAGTTTTGTTGTCATATTAATAATTGTTCGTGCTAAAATTTAGAAATTATGATCACATCTGTTTTGCCAAAAGTAAGTTTAGTAGGTGCTGGCCCTGGGAGTAGTGACCTTATAACCCGCAGAGGATTTAAAGCTTTACAAGCTGCGGATGTTATCTTATATGATGCCCTTATTTGTAAAGAACTGCTAGAGGAAATTGATGATCGTATTCCGAAAATATACGTAGGCAAAAGATGCGGAAAGCACTCATGCAATCAGGATGCTATAAATAGAATGATTATTGAAAATGCCTTTAGGTATGGTCATGTTGTACGATTAAAAGGAGGAGATCCTTTTGTTTTTGGTCGTGCCAGTGAAGAAATTGAGTATGTAGAATCTTTTGGAATTCCGGTGGAAGTTGTTCCGGGAGTAAGCAGTGCTATTGCAGTTCCTGCTAGTCAAGGCATACCAGTTACGCGGAGAGGAATTAGCAGTAGTTTTTGGGTAATGACTGCAACAAAAAGAGATGGTTCTTTTTCTGAAGATTTAGCATTAGCAGCAAAATCTTCGGCAACCTTAGTTATACTTATGGGAGTTAGAAAATTTAAAGAAATAGCGGTGGAAATTGCCAAGCATCGCAGTAAGCTTACCCCTTTTGCCGTTATACAAAATGGCACTTTAGAAAATGAAACTTGTATTACAGGCGTTTTAAATGATTGTACTTCCATACTTCATCAAATAGATATTACGCTTCCAGGTATTATTGTAATAGGCGATGTGGTAGCAGAACATTCATCGTTTTTTGAGGAAGATTTACAACGGGTACTACACTCCAATTACTAAATCAGAAATTGTATTTAATCGCCGATTGGGCTAATATGTATGGTTCTGCCTTGATCCAGATATTAGTCCTCATATCGGTTTCAGTTAAGTTAGTATCATCGGTTTTAGCTGCCCAGGAATGGATTTAATAAATCACACATCACTTTATTATATTATTCTTAGAATTCTTTCGGAATTATTACTTCTACTCTAAAAATACGTATTTATAGTAAAAAATCTATCAAATAATTACGTAAAAATACGTATTAATACTTAATTTTGATATATCAAGAGCACCTATGATAATCTAATAATCCGATAATTATGAAAAGTTATAGATCTAATAAAGCAACGAAATTAAACCTACGCGATTTTAAAAGTGTTCAAATGCGAACCTTCTGGATCACTTCTTTGGCATTCTTTCTTTGCTTTTTTGCTTGGTTTGGCATCGTACCTTTTATGCCCGACGTGGTTAAAGATTTAGGTCTAACACCATCACAAAAGTGGAACTCAATTATTCTAGCAGTATCTGGTACTGTATTCGCACGTTTGGCCATTGGCAAATTATGCGATAAGTATGGTCCTAGATTGTGTTATACGTATTTGTTAGTATTCGGTGCCATTCCAGTTATATTACTAGGTTTTGTACAAACCCCTTTGCAATTTATGGTATGTAGATTATTTATTGGGTTTATTGGTGCATCATTCGTAATTACACAATTTCATACCTCAATTATGTTTGCCCCAAATATTGTAGGTACCGCAAATGCTACTTCTGCCGGTTGGGGAAATTTAGGTGGTGGAGCTAACCGTTTAGGAATGCCTTTGATAGCAGCGGCGGTGGTAAGTTTTGGGGTTGCAGATGAAATTGCTTGGAGATATTCTATGGTAATTGCAGGAATCCTTTGTTTAGCAATGGGTTTAGTTTATTACTTTTTTACTCAAGATACCCCAGAAGGTAATTTTCAAGAATTAAAGGAAAAAGGAGAAATGCCTGTATTAAAAAAGGATGAAGCTTCTTTTTCAAGTGTATTAAAAGATTACCGCGTTTGGATTTTGTTTTTTGTATATGCAGCTTGTTTCGGTATAGAATTGACTGTTTATGGTACTATGGATGATTACCTACAAAATAGATTTGGGCTAGACAGAACCTTTGCCGGGAATCTTGTTTTGTCTTTTGCCTTGATGAATATTTTTGCAAGAACACTAGGGGGATATTTTGGTGATAAATTCGGAAATACTAAAGGAGTTCGAGGGCGTGTATTGTTTTTAGCAGTAATGTTAGGAGCTGAGGGTTTAATGTTATCATTTTTCTCTATGACAACAAGTATTGCAGTAGGAATGGTTTTTTTAATAGCATTTAGTTTAACGGTGCAAATGGCAGAAGGTGCTACTTTTTCGGTTGTACCATTTATTAATAAAAAAGCAATTGGTTCTATTTCGGGTATTGTTGGTGCAGGAGGTAATGTAGGTGCTTTTTTAGCAGCAATTTTGCTAAAATCCAAATCCGCGGTGGCAGAAAGTTCGGCACTTATTAAAAGTAATGGATTGGGTGAAGAAGCAATGAAGGCAGCCCAAACCGCAGCATCAGCTTCGGCAGTTTCAGCAGGATATTTTTTAATTGGAGGCTGTATATTGCTAGCTGCATTAGTATCATTAGCAATTAAATTTACGGGTTCAGAGGAAGTTGTCGCTTCAAATAAATTGAATGTGCTTTTAGCGGATAAATAATATTAAAACTAACATTTGACTACTTCAACAGTACATAAACGATATGAACAAACTCGGAGACTAAGCTCTTTGAAGAATACGTGTGAAAATTGTTTAAATACAAATTGTTTAATAAACAAAAACACCTTCTCACAGCAAATAGCTGTATTTTCTGAAGCTAAGACTACTATTTCTTGTAAAAAAGGTCAGCAGTTTATAATGGAAGGCGCACCTGTTACTGGTCTTTTCTTTATTTTGAAAGGAAAAGTTAAGGTGTATAGTACTGGTATTAATGGTAAAGAACAAATTGTTCGTTTTGCTAAAGAAGGAGAAATAATTGGACATCGTGGCTTTGGAACTAAGGAATATTATTCCATTGGAGCAATGGCTTTGGAGCATACAGTTTTATGTTATTTCTCAAAAGATAGTCTGCAAAATGCCTTAAAAAATAACGCTGCTTTTGCTTATGATTTAATGCTATTCTATGCAGATGAATTAAACAGAAGCGAAGCAAAAGTTAAATCCATATCTCAAATGACGGTTCGAGAGCGCGTTGTAGATACATTGCTTTACATTCATAGAAAATTTAAAGATAATAACGGTTTTTTAAACCTGGCTTTAAGCCGAAGAGAATATGCAGATTTTGCAGGTACTACAGAAGAACAGGTTATTCGAATATTTTCCAGCTTAAAGAAGGAAAAATTAATACACGCAAAGGGCAAGAAAATTGGGATTACCAATTTAGAACTTCTTAAAAAAGAAATTTCAGAGCACAATTTTTATCTCGATTTATAAAAGCAATTTTATAGCATCCTGAAATGACATAAAACAAATAAAGGATTACGTATACGTACGTAATCCTTTATTTTTTTTATGTCATTAAAAATCAATTAATTACGATGAAAATATGATTTTTAGCAGGAAATACACTGTTATAAAAAGAGGTTTAGTTATGGGTTATTTCATAAAAAATAAATAGAAGTACTTATATATTTGCTTAAATAAGTATAAATACGTAGAAAACTATAAATAATCAATTATGAAACATGTAATTAAAAAAGTATCACTTTCTTTTGCGGCATTGCTTTTATTAGCAGCTTGTGGTGGTAAAGAAAAGAAAACTAAGGAAGTTTCTTCAGAACAACTAAATGCAATTTCTCTAGAAATTGAAAAGCCACAATTAACCTTCGGATTTATAAAATTAACAGATATGGCTCCTTTAGCGATTGCTAAGGAAAAGGGCTTTTTTGAAGATGAAGGACTTTTTGTTTCTGTTGAAGCACAATCTAATTGGAAAAATGTTTTAGATAGAGTTATTGACGGACAATTAGACGGTTCGCATATGTTAGCAGGACAACCTATTGCTGCAGGTGCAGGTTTTGGACGGCAAGCCAAATTAGTAACCACTTTTTCAATGGATTTAAATGGAAATGCGATTACTGTGTCCAATGATGTTTGGTCTAAAATGAAACCAAATGTGCCAGTTGATAAGGATGGCCTACCAGTACATCCTATAAAAGCGGATGCTTTAAAACCAGTAATTACAGAATATAAGAACAGCGGAAAACCTTTTAAAATGGGGATGGTTTTTCCGGTTTCCACACATAATTATGAAATAAGATACTGGTTAGCAGCTGCAGGGATAAATCCAGGAATGTACACTGCAGAAAATGTTCAAGGACAAATTGATGCTGAGGTTTTACTATCTGTTACTCCTCCGCCACAAATGCCAGCAACTTTAGAATCAGGTACTATTTACGGGTATTGTGTAGGCGAACCTTGGAATCAGCAAGCAGTTTTTAAAGGTATTGGCGTTCCTGTGGTTACTAATTATGATATCTGGAAAAACAACCCAGAGAAAGTATTCGTGATGACTGAGAAGTTTATTAACGACAATCCTAATACTGCAATAGCGGTTACTAAAGCCTTAATTAGAGCAGGAAAATGGTTAGACGAACCAGAGAATAGAGCTGAAGCGGTTAAAATATTATCTATGTCTCAATACGTAGGAGCACCAGAAGAAGTATTGGCAAATTCAATGACAGGTACTTTTGAATTTGAAAAAGGAGATAAACGTTCTATGCCAGATTTCAATGTCTTTTATAAATACAATGCAACATATCCTTTTTATTCTGATGGAATATGGTTCTTAACTCAAATGCGTAGATGGGGACAAATACCAGAAGCAAAACCAGCTGCATGGTACCAAGAAACTATCAAAGACATTTACAGACCAGACGTATGGAAAAAAGCAGCAGACTTACTAGTAGCTGAAGGTAAAATCCCAGCGTCTGATGTGCCAGAGACTGATGGTTATAAGCCGGCAACAGCAGACTTTATTGATGGAAACACCTTTGATGCTAAAGATCCTATTGGGTACATCAACAGTTTTGCTATTGGGAATAAAGACTAAATAATACTGTAAACAAGCAAAAGAACAAAAGATGGAACAAGAAATTATATTACAAAAAGAAAGCGATAAACTTTCCTTTTTAAAACCTATAGCCTCATTTTTAAAATCAAAATTTGAAAAGGCAAAAGTGTTAAAATCTTTGAAAAAAACTGGAATCACGCTAGTTTCCATTCTTTTGTTCTTGGGTTTATGGCACTTAGGATCTAAAGCACTTTACAATAAAGAAGCGGCCTATAAAATTGAAAAAGCACTCAATGAACAGGGGCAAGAAGCAGCCGATGCAGAAAAAGCATGTATAGCTTCTGGTGATAGTAGTTGTCAGCCTAACACATTACCTTCTCCAACTCAGGTTTGGGCTTCTTTTCAATCGCTTATCGCAGACCATAAATTAATAAATGCAAAAAAAGAGGCTTTTGCTACAAAAATGGCCGCAACAAATGCAAAACTAGTTGCACAAGGTAAAGATGCTATTGTATATACTGGTAGAGCATCATTTGTAGATACCATTTTAACGAGTATAAAAACTGTTTTTGCAGGATTTTTATTAGCCCTCTTAATCGCTGTTCCAATCGGAATTATTATCGGTTTAAGCCCATCATTACGCAGTGCTTTTAACTGGTTTATTCAAATTTTTAAACCAGTATCACCTGTTGTTTGGTACTTGCTTGTTTTTATGATCGTAAAAACGTTATACATTGGAGCAAGCTCAGATAATGCTTTTGTAATCTCCTTTATTAGTGTAGGGTTATGCGCTATGTGGGCAACACTGGTAAATACAGCAATGGGTGTTTCATCAGTAGATAAAGACTACATAAATGTGGCTAAAGTTCTAAAACTTGGCACCTTTCAAAAGGTATTTAAGGTTATTCTGCCATCGTCATTACCTCTAATCTTTACAGGATTACGGATTACCCTTTCTGTTGCATGGATGGTATTAATTGCGATTGAATTATTAGCACAGAGCCCAGGTTTAGGATTATTTGTTTGGGAAGAATTTCAAAATGGTGCGAATGATTCTAATTCAAAAATTATTGTTGCCATGTTCGTGATCGGAATAATAGGATTCCTTTTAGATAGGCTTATGCTTATGGTTCAACAAATGGTATCATTCAATAAAAACGAAGGAATTTAATCTTTTCAAAACCTAGTCTATGGCATATTTAGAGTTAAAAAATGTTAGTAAAACATACGGTCAAGGAAAAGATAGTACAGAAGTGATTTCAAACATCAATTTAAAAATTGAAGAAGGAGAATTTGTAGCAATTGTTGGATTCACTGGGAGTGGCAAAACTACCTTGGTAAACCTTATAAACGGACTTATTAAGCCTACCAGTGGAGAGGTGTTGTTTAAAGGAGAACCTGTAGTTGGCACTAGTCACGAGCGAGGCGTTATTTTTCAAAATTATTCTTTACTGCCATGGTTGTCCGTTTTTCAAAATGTTGCTATGGCGGTGAAAGAAGCTTTTCCAAAAGAAAACAAATCAGAAATAAAAAATAGAGTGGAGAGCTATGTAGAAATGGTTGGCTTAACACATGCGATAAATAAAAGACCAAAAGAATTATCAGGAGGAATGCGACAAAGGGTTGCCGTTGCAAGAGCCTTAGCGATGAAACCAGAGATGATTATTATGGACGAGCCCTTAGGGGCACTGGATGCTTTAACTAGAGGTAATTTACAAGATGAAATATTAAATATTTGGAATCAAGATAAACGTACTGCTCTTTTAATCACTAATGATGTTGATGAAGGTATTTATATGGCTGATCGGATTATTCCTTTAAAACCAGGGCCAAATGCAACATTAGGACCAGAATTTATAATAGACATAGACCGCCCACGCGATAAGACAGAGTTGAATGATAATGCTAGTTTCATGAAAACAAGAAATGAAATTATTGCTTATTTAATGGCTATTGGTGAAGATAGAAAGTCAGTTTCAGAAGTTGAATATCTATTGCCAGATTTGGCACCAAAAAGTTTTGTAGACACCTTTTAAACTAATAAAAATGAATTCAACCACCGTAGAGACCAACAAAATGCATACTGAAAACGGAATATTTTATCCGTCGAATGTAATGCTCGATTTGAAAGATTTGAAAAAGGTATACCCCACACCAAAAGGCGATTATGTGGTACTTGAAGATTTAAATCTTCAGATTATGAAAGAGGAGTTTGTGACCATAATTGGGCATTCTGGTTGTGGAAAAACAACAATGCTATCAATGATTGCAGGACTAAATCCTATTTCTGGGGGCAACATAGCGGTGATGGGGAACCCTGTAAAAGGGCCAGGTCCGGATCGTGGAGTAATTTTCCAATCACCAAGTTTAATGCCGTGGATGTCAGCATTAGAAAATGTTCTTTTGGGTGTTAATCAAGTTTTTCCACATGCCACAAAAGCACAGCGAAAAGATATTGCCATGTATTATTTACACAAGGTTGGATTAGATGGTTCCTTCAATAAAAAAGCAACGGAATTGTCACAAGGAATGCAGCAAAGAGTTGGTATCGCAAGGGCTTTTGCAATTAAACCAAAAGTATTGCTGCTTGATGAACCTTTTGGAATGCTTGATTCTCTAACACGTGGAGAATTACAAGATATATTAATTGAAATATGGAATAAAGAAAAAATTACCGCAGTTATGATTACGCACGATGTGGATGAAGCAATTTTTTTAGCCGATCGAGTAGTGATGATGACTAGTGGTCCTAAGGCTAAAATTGGCGACGTGCTTAACATAGATTTTGAAAGACCTAGAACAAGAAAATCTGTTTTACAGCATCAGGATTATTACAAATATCGAAAACATTTAATTGATTTTTTAGAGCATTAAAAACAATAGAAACTTAAAAATAACACAATCAAAACTCAAATTATGAAAAAGGAAAAATACGTAGTATTAGCATTGGTTTTATTTACCACACAATTTATAATGGCACAATTTACTATAGATGGTGAGTTTAGACCAAGAACCGAATATCGACATGGTTTTGGTACACTTATCGCGGATGGCGCAGATGCGGGTTACGGAATTTCAACAAGAGCACGATTAAATTTCGGCTATGCTGAAGAGTCATATAAAGTCTATGTAAGCTTGCAAGATGTAATGACTTGGGGAGAAAACAGGCAGTTATTACCAGCAGATGCTAATAATTCATTCGCTCTTTTTGAGGCTTATGCCGAATTGAAGTTAGGTTCAGGGTTCACCACCAAAATAGGTAGACAATCTATTTCTTATGATGACCAACGAATAATGGGGGGACTAGATTGGGCACAACAAGGGCGTAATCATGATGCCGCACTTTTAAGTTATGAAAAAGATAAATTTCTATTAGATGTTGGTTTAGCCTTTAATCAAGATAAAGCAGATTTATCTGGTTTTTCATCAGTTGGAACAGAATATAGCACTACTGGATTCTTTTCGTATAAAGCCATGCAGTATCTATATTTAAAACAAAGTTGGGATGCTTTTTCAGGAAGTTTATTAGTCTTAAACAATGGTTTTCAAGAATACGAAGATGATGGAATTACTGCTGATGGCACTAGTAGTTTATTAACATTTGGAACACATTTGGGCTATTCGAAAGGTACTTTGGGCTTAGAGGGTAATTTGTTTTTGCAAACGGGACAAAGACAAGGAGAAGTAGATGTAAAAGGGGCTTATTTGGCGAGTTTAGATTTGAGTGTAAAAGCATCAGATAAAGTTAATTTAGGTCTTGGTGCTGAAATAATTAGTGGAAATGATGGTGACGCCGGCGAAACAGGCGCCTTCTTTCCTTTGTATGGTACCAATCATAAATTCAATGGATTTATGGATTATTTCTATGTTGGCAATCATGCAAATTCAATTGGTTTAGTAGATGTGCATGTAAGCGCTAATTTTAAATTAAATGAAACATCAAGTTTAATGATAAAAGCTTTGAATTTTAGTGGCGAGCAAGAATTACCAAGTGGCGAAAAATCACTAGGCACAGAGATAGACTTGGTGTTTTCTAAGAAGTTTAAAGGTTATGGTTTGGCGATTGGGTATTCGCAGTTATTTGCAAGCGATGGTATGTATGAGCTAAAAGGCATTACAGAAGATGCAGCGGCTGGTGGACAAAATTGGGCCTGGGCAATGCTAACCATCAAACCAAAATTTTTAAATACTGGGGTGAAATAATTTTATCAAATTTATTATTTCTATATGCTGCCACATAAAGTATACACTTTTTGTGGTAGCTTTTTTTTAAAATATTTATAAGACATTTATCTAAGTATTCAACTACGTATTTTTCGTTTATATTTGTAAAAATATTTAAAAACATGGGCCAAACCATACGTATTGTTTTAGCAGATGATCATTCACTAGTGAGAGATGGTATTCGTGCTTTATTGGAGGAAGAAGAGGACTTAGTTGTTGTTGCAGAAGTATCTAATGGTCAAGAAGCTATTGATATCGTTCAGGAAAAAAAACCAGATCTTTTAATAATTGATATAAGAATGCCTATAATGAATGGTATTGAAGCTGTAGAGGCTCTAAATCAGCAAGGAACTACAACAAAGACCATTATTTTATCCATGCATGATTCTGAAGAATATATTCTAAAATCGGTAAGTGCGGGTGCCAATGGTTATTTGTTGAAAGATACTGGTAAAACTGAATTTATAAAGGCTATTCATACCGTGCAACAGGGAGGTAAATATTTTAGTGGAGATATCTCAAATGTGTTAGTTAACAATTTATTAAGTGGAAATAAAACTTCTCCAGAGCCACAAAAAAGCGTTAAAACTGAAGGAAATCAGTTTGATCTTACTAGTAAAGAACTCCAAATTTTAGAATTGGTGTTATCTGGTTTAACCAATAAAGAAATTTCCGAAAAATTACAAAATAGTAAACGCACCATTGAAACGCATCGGTTTAATTTAATGCGAAAAATGGATGTTAAAAACCTAATAGATTTATCAAAAAAAGCACAACAATATAATTTGGTCTAAAGATTATGGTTGCCGTAATTTGGTAATTATCTTTCCCACATTTTTTTCTTCAAAGCGCCCAATAAATTTTAGAAGATAAACTATTACTCTAGATTTGGGTTCCTTAATAAATTTTGCCAGTTCTAAAACTAGTAAATCTATTTTGGCAATTGCTTTTGTTTGTTGATCTTCATCTAAAGCCCATAACAGATTAGTGCTATTCCATGCCTGTTGTCTTGCCTTTCGCATACTAAAATCAATCACTTTTTCATCTGTATTTTTACCCAATATATCCATTAAGAAAAGTAATGGTGAAACACGACTCAATCTGTCTTGCATCTCATTGGTGATGTTAAACAGTATATCATTTACTTTATTAAAATCAGTTTCTATCTCTAGTACATTTTTACCTTTCATGGTAGCGCTTGTGGCAATACCTAAATCTAAATTTATATGTGCATTTACACCTAACATCAAATGTTGAAGAATGGTTAAGGTTTCCTTGGCATTTATAAAAGTAAATTCCCATGATTTGCTTACCAATTTGGCCTCTTTAAAATTTTTATACGCATCAAGATATAGGTTGGCAAAGGCAACATCCATCTGCTCTAGTTGCTCGTTATTTTCAAAACCACCTAATTCTATTTCTTTTAAAATCTCGGCAGTAGTTCTTCTATATAAATAGGCAAATAAGCCTAAACGATTGTTGGAGATAATGCACTCATCAATAATTTCATCTAGTACTAATAAGACTTGTGCAATTGTAGTTGGTCTGGTCATTTAAATTTGAATGGAGCGTAAAATTAAAGGTAGAAAATACAAATTTTTATGCATTTTTTACTAAAATTCCTACAACAGATGAAGTTTTTCAATAAGTATTTTACGGTTTAATTGTCAATTTTATAAAACCAGCAGTCAACTATTATGAAATATTTACTACGTATTAATACGTAATTTTATACCTTTCCACTACGAAAGATATACTCATGCAAAAGAATACGACGCATAAAACTATTTGTTCCTATTGTGGTGTAGGATGTGGAATACTTGTAGATAAGGATGCCAAAGGCGTGCTCAGTGTTGAAGGTGATCCAGACTATCCTGTGAACTCGGGTATGCTATGTTCTAAAGGAAAAAATCTAAATTACGTTGCCCAAGATACCACAGATCGTATTTTGTATCCTGAAATGCGATGGAGTAGAAATCATCCAATGCAAAAAGTTTCATGGGATACCGCCTTTGATAGAGCGGCAGCAGTATTTAAATCTATCATTGAAAAACATGGCCCCGATAGTGTAGGTTTTTATGTTTCAGGCCAATGTTTAACAGAAGAATATTATTTAGCAAATAAAATAATTAAAGGATTTATTGGAAGCAATAATATTGATACCAACTCACGTTTATGCATGAGTTCTGCGGTAGTTGGCTATAAAAAAACGGTAGGAGAAGATTCTGTACCTATTGCCTATGCAGATATTGAATTAGCAGATTGCTTTTTAATAGCAGGAGCCAACCCAGCCTGGTGTCACCCAATTCTGTTTAGACGTTTAGAAAAACATAAAGAGGAAAATCCGAATGTAAAAATAATTGTAGTTGATCCTAGAAAAACGCAAACCTGTGCAAATGCTGATTTGCATTTACAGATTTTACCAGGTACAGATGTTATTTTGTTTAACGCCATTGCTCGCTTACTTATTGAGAAAAAGAAAATAGACAAGAATTTTATTAAAAAGCACACTGTTAATTTTGAGGAATGTAAAGAGAGTGCCTTTCAATTATCTATCCGTCAAGCAGCTGAGAAATGTGGTATTACTAGAGATGAGATAAAAAAAGCCGCACAATATATTGGTAATGCAAAAGGCTTTATTAGTATGTGGACCATGGGTCTTAATCAGAGTGTAATTGGTGTTTCTAAGAATCTTGCTTTAATGAATTTGTCATTATTAACGGGCCAAATTGGCAAACCAGGTTCTGGTCCTTTTTCGCTTACTGGTCAACCAAATGCTATGGGAGGAAGAGAAGTAGGTGGTATGGCAAACTTACTCGCTGCGCATAAAAACTTAGATAATCCACAACACAGAAAAGAGGTTTCCGATTTTTGGGGAGGTAAACCTATTCAAGAAAAACCGGGATTAACCGCAACGGAAATGTTTAATGCGCTTGATGAAGGCAAACTAAAAGCTATTTGGATTATTTGTACCAATCCCGCAGTAAGTATGCCCAATGCCAACAAAGTAGAACGTGCATTAAAAAAGGCAAGTTTTGTTGTAGTACAAGATATTTCACATAATTCCGAAACTACAAAATTTGCAGATTTACTGCTGCCTGCTGCTGGTTGGTTAGAGAAAGAGGGAACCATGACGAATTCTGAAAGACGAATTAGTTATCTACCAAAAGTAATAAATGCGCCAGGGGAAGCATTGCCAGATGTAGAAATCTTATGGCGCTTTGCACAGGCCATGGGTTTTAATGGTTTTGAATATACAAGTGCCAGCGAAGTTTATGATGAGCACTGCCTTTTAACCAAAGGAACCAGTATAGATATATCGGGGTTATCTTATGACAGATTAAAAAACGAAGGGAGTTTTCAATGGCCCGTACCCCATAATAAACACAAAGGCACACCGCGACTATTTAATGACTTACTTTTTAATACAGCCGACACAAAAGCGCATTTCAATGCGCCAACGGCCATCTATAATCAATCGGAAGAAACAACCGTAGAATATCCGTTAATTTTAAATACTGGTCGTGTACGTGATCAATGGCATACACGAACCAAAACAGGTAAAGTAAAACGATTGCTTACGCATATTCCAGATCCGTACTTAGAAATGAATAAGGTTGATGCCTATTTAAGAAAGTTAAAAGAAGGAGATATTGCCGTTATTAAAAGCAGACGTGGCGAGGTACAGGTAAAAGTTACCATTAATTATGATATTCGCGAGCAAGTTGTTTTTTTACCGATGCATTGGGGCAAAGTTTTAAATAATGATTTTGGACGCGCGAATAATTTAACGAACGACCTTATAGATCCAGTTTCTAAAGAGCCCGATTTTAAATACTGTGCAGTTCAAGTAGAAAAATACAACAAACCCAAGCAGAAAGTAATTATTATTGGAGCTGGTGCAGCAGCGTATAGGTTTATTCAATCGTATCGCGAAAAGAATTTAAAAGATGAATTACATGTTTTTTCTAAAGAAAACGATCTTTTTTACAATCGTGTGTTATTGCCCGAGTATGTAAGCGATGAACTTTCATGGGAAGCGTTAGAAAAACTTAAAAAAGGAGAGTTAAGCAAATTAGAAGTTACCTTACACCCAGGTATTGGAATTGCAAAAATAGATGATGATGCAAAAATAGTAACCGATTCCAATGGCATTGAGCATACTTTCGATTTGTTAATCATGGCGACAGGCAGTAGAGCTTTTGTACCTAGTGATGTGCAAATAAATTTACCAGGAAGGTTTACCATGCGCGAACGAGGAGATGCCGATAAATTAAAGAAATATTTAAAAGAAACAGGACTTCCAAATGAAGAACAACATGTAGTAATTGTAGGTGGCGGACTCCTTGGCTTGGAACTCGCAGCAGCGCTAAAAAAGATAAATGTAAATATAAGTATTATACAACGAGCACCACGATTAATGGAGCGACAGTTAGATAATGTGGCAAGTAAGCTCTTGGCTCAAGATGTTCTAGAACGAGGCATTAATTTATATTTTGATAATGAAGTAAGTACCGTATTTGAAGAAAAAACGAGCAATCATACCATTTTAGTCAATTTAAAAACAGGAAGAACTATAAAGTGTAACGCCATAGTTTATGCCATTGGTACACGACCAAATATAGAATTGGCAAAGCAAACAAAGCTAAAAACCAGACGCGGTGTTGTAGTAAATTCTTATTTGCAAACAAGTAATCCGGCAATTTTTGCTTTGGGTGAGATTGCCGAATTTAACAACTCTCTTTTCGGAATTACTTCTGCCGCAGAACAGCAAGCGGATATTGCTGCCAATTACATTTTAGGAGATTTTAGCAGTATATATCATGGTTCTGTATTAATGAATATTCTAAAATTTGAAAACTTAGACTTGTGTAGTATCGGCATGGTTAATTCTCCAGATGGTGATGATACTTATGAAGAAATTATTTTAATGGATGTAAGCAAGCGGTTTTATAAAAAATGTATTGTAAAAGATGATACGCTTAAAGGCGCCATTTTAATGGGAGACAAAAATGAATTTGCCGAGTTTAAACGATTAATAGAAGAAGAGATTGAACTCTCAGAAAAAAGAAATGAATTACTTCGAGGAGCATCAAATACAGCTCCAATGAAAGGGAAATTGGTTTGTTCTTGTAGTCAGGTTGGTGTAGGGAATGTTGTAGATGCTATAAGAGGCGGCTGTTCTGATTTTAACAAATTATGTTCAGAAACAGGCGCAGGTTTGGGCTGTGGAAGTTGCAAACCAGAAATTAAAGAAATATTAAAAAATCAGCTTCAGTTAACTAATTAATGGTATTATGAAGAACGACGATTTACATAGAATACTTTTAAAAGGAGGCGTAACATCGCCTGGAGAATTAAAAGATGTAATTATAATGTTAGAGTCTGCAGGACTTACTGAAGTATATTTTGGATCGCGCCAAGATTTACTATTTCCTTTACAAGATGCTAAGGAGGAGCAATTAGAAAGTATATCAAAATTTAATACCGATATCATTGGCGAACGTTCATACCAAAATATAGTTTCGTCTTATGTATGTGCAGATATTTTTGAGATGACACATTGGTTAAAAGGATCTACTTATTTGTACATTTTAGAGCGGTTCGATTATTTGCCAAAACTCAAAATTAATATTACCGATTCTAAACAGCGATTGGTTCCTATTTTTAGTGGTAATCTAAACTTTATTGCTTCAGAGAATGAAGACTATTGGTATTTAAATGTAAAATTACCACATTGGCAAACCGCGGCATATTATCCAGTTTTAATCTATAGTTGGGATATTACGAGTATTTCTAAAGCTATCGAGGCTGTATATGAAGATATTTCAGATGTAGATGAGCTATTCTTTATTCTAAATAAAAATTTAGATACCAATAATAAGTCTATGGAAAAGGAGCTAGAAGTACCTTACCTTACTTTTCCGTATTATGAAGGCATGAACCGTATGGGAATAGATCAATATTGGCTGGGTTTGTACTGGAGAAACAATAGGTACGATTTAAGTTTTCTGAAAGAATTTTGCGGATTTTGCTTGGATAACGGCGTTGGAAAAATTTGCATCACGCCATGGAAATCATTTATAGTAAAGGGTATTAAAGCGCAAAGTCGTCCTGATCTAGAGAAATTTTTAGGACAATGGGGAATAAATATTCGCCATTCGCAATTAGAAATGAACTGGCATTTACCAGTAGATGATATAGAGGCCCTAGAATTAAAAAAGTTTTTAGTATTAAGTTTTGATCAAAATGATATTAGCACCTATGGGCTCACCTTTGGATTGAGTAATGAAGCAGGAAAAAGAACGCATTTCTCATCTGTAATAATCGAAAAAAATACACCACCCACCATTGTGAAAAATTTTACAATTCGTCCTACGTATAATGTACTTCATTTTAAAAATTTTGACCCCAACACACAAGTTTATGAAGCGTATGCGCACGATGTAGATAAGATTGAGCTTCCAGGATTGTTAATGGAACTTAGTAAAAATTATTTTAAGCAACTGGGTCATGTGGAGAGTAAAAAGGAAATTGCCAATAAGGCTATAGATCGGTTAACTCGCGAGGTGTACCAATGTAGCTCTTGTTATACTGTTTATGATGAGGTTTATGGCGATGCCCAAGCCGAGATAGCAGCAGGCACACTATTTAATGACATTCCTGAAAATTATACATGTCCTGTTTGCGATAGTGTAAAAGCTAATTTTGAGAAAAAACTGTTACAGCTTTCGTAATCCAAGGAGCTTTGATGGCGTAATTAGATTTGCATAAAAACACCTTCTTAATACTAAAATAAAAAATGGTGTTTTATAATTCTTTTCTTTAATTAATTTTAAGACAAATTGTCCACGTAAAACGAGCTAAAGAAATTTTAAAGAAAAATTTCAATGAGTGTTGTAAATACCAACTAGATAAACACGGTAAATTAATAGGAGAATCAGATTGTTCTAAATGCTCAATCTAGCAAACTACTTTTCTGCTCCTAAAACAAGACTCCTTTCCGTTAAGCAACTTTTATTATTTTATACAAAGTCTACGGTTTGGTTGATGTTTGAGGTAAATTTAGTAGATTTGCCAACTATATCTATTTACAAAAATAGAATTAACTAACACATTGACACATATTTACAACGACAATTGTTGGACTTAAAGTTAAAAAAATCAACCTAAACAATTTTAAATCAAAGAAAATGTCAACAAATAATAAGGGGGTAATAGATTTAAATAAAAAAGACGACGAAACAGGATCAAAAATTGATCTGATTAAAAATATAATTTTTGGGGAAAATATTCAGGCTTATAATTCTGAATTTGAAGC
The DNA here is from genome assembly GCF_900176415.1 of Cellulophaga tyrosinoxydans. GTDB lineage: Bacteria > Bacteroidota > Bacteroidia > Flavobacteriales > Flavobacteriaceae > Cellulophaga > Cellulophaga tyrosinoxydans. The sequence goes on from NZ_FWXO01000001.1 coordinate 1,017,405, forward strand.
ACTTAAAAAAGATATTTTAGATAAGAAAAAGGCCTTAGAAGATTTAATTGAAGAAGTTCGTGTAGATCTTAATACTACCATAGATTCTGTGTCCACAGATGTTAACATTCGTATTACCGAATTAGAGGATAAATTAGAAGATAGAATAGAACAATTAGATTCTGAGAAACTAGATAAAAAATTACTAGGCAACTTACTTATAGAATTAGGAGAGAAAGTAAGCAAAAAATAGTTTTCTAAATTGATTTTATATATATGGTTGAGAGAGACAAAATAGAGCTTTTAAAAGACATTTTGTTCACTGATGACCGTGAATTTGCCGAAAAAATAGCTCGTAGAATAGAAACTATTGAGCACACTGTTAATGAACAAGAAAAGTTATCAGAAAAGGTAAAGCCAATTATTTTAAAACAGCTCGATGAGTTTGTAACAGAAATACCTACTACCCTAGGCCCTACTATAACGGCAACTTTAAAAGAAGAAATTCAAAAAAATAGAGACGGTATTGTCGATGCATTGTACCCAATTTTGGGGAAAATGATTAAAAAATATATTTCTCAAGAAATAAAATTACTTTCCGAAAAAATAAATAAACAACTATCAGCAAAACGCTGGACAACAAAATTCAAATCTTGGTTTACAGGCGTTAAAGAAGAAGATATTATCCTTAGTGAAACTTCATCTGCAAACATTGAGCAAGTGTTATTAATAGAAAGAGGTTCGGGTATATTAGCCGCAAGCTATTCTAAAACCGAAACGATTGATAAAGATATGATTTCCGGCATGCTTACCGCAATTAAGGGTTTTGTTGAAGATGCTTTTGGTCAGAAAAACCAAAATTTAGAGTTAATAGAATACGAATTGTATAATATACATCTTCAAAGTTTTGTATCGTATTATGTCGCTGTGGTTATTTCAGGAGATTACAACACAAAGGCTAAAGATAAAGTACAAGATTTAATATTTGATTTTTATGATGATTTTATGGGTAAAAACCTCGATAAAATTTTTAAATCATCCGATGAAAAAAGTAAAAAAATGATTGATCGAGAATCGTTGGAAAAAGAATTAGTGTTAAAATTTAGTAATGCAAGTATCTAAAAAAATTGTAGTCTTAGGACATTTTGGAGTGGGTAAAACTTCGTTAATTAGACGATTTGTAGAAGATAGTTTTTCCGATAATTATAAGGTTTCAATAGGCGTACACATTACAAAAAAAGTGGTAGAAATTTCTGTTGGTCATGAAATATCATTAATTCTATGGGATTTAGAAGGTACTGATGATTTAAAAACCATCAGAGACGCTTATCTGTTAGGTACTCATGGTGTTGTATTTGTTTTTGATGTAACACGGCCATCAACCTTTCAAGGTCTTAATACTGATTTAGAAATAGTAAAATCTAAAATGCCATCTTTACCATTGTTGGTGGTAGGTAATAAGGCAGATTTGGTGGTAAAAAAAGACCTAGAAGAAGTTTTAAGTAAAAATGCTATTGCAACAGATTTTTTAACAAGTGCTAAAACGGGAGATGCTGTAAATGATATGTTTTTAAAATTAGCAAAACTCCTAGATTAAGATGCTCAAAAAATATCAAGAAGCGTATACCACAAAGAATGTCCAGTTTGTTTTAACAGATTTAGCAGGGAATATTTTAGATTCAGATCAAACTTTTTTACCTATTAATAAAAAGGGAACCATCTATGATGTTCACCCATTTTTTTATTGTTTTTCTTCCATTGCTACAGACTTAAAAACCGAAGTTTTTTTTAGTTGTGTACATCTAAATTTTGATGGTAAAGCATATATTACAGATATAAAATTTATTAAAAAAGAAGAGGGCGTTTTAATAATTATATCGGACTATACACAGCATTATGAAGAATACCAAGCTATTGCCCAAGCAAGAAATGAATCTATTATAAATGGCGAACTCATAGCTATAAAAAATGCAGAGTTAGAAGAAAGAGAAAAATTTAAGAATTCATTTATTAGAAATTTTAGTCATGAATTAAGAAATCCGCTAACGAGTATAATTTCTATAACCAAAATAATATCAGACACAGAACTAACGGATCAGCAACAGAATATGTTGTCGTTTTTAAAGGAGTCTAATGCCAATTTAAAACTTTTACTCGATGATATTATGAGTATTAGTATGATTTCTTCAGGAAGATTAGTTCTAAGAAATAATGTTTTTAGCCTTCCACAAATGGTTGATCTTATTAACTTCACCTATAAGGCTAGAGCCAATGAAAGTGATCTACAGTTTGATATAAAAACTGATAAAAAAATACCTGAATTTGTTGAAGGAGATCGTTTGCGTTTATTCCAGATCATTACAAATTTGATAGATAACGCGTTTAAATACACGAATAGTGGAAAAGTAAATTTGGAGATACAATTTAATCAAAAAAGAGCGAATAAAATAAGTCTAAGGTTTGAGGTAAAGGACACTGGAATTGGCATTCCAGAAGATAAGATAGAAAGTATTTTCGAAAGTTTCTCTCAATTAAACCAGTCCTCCCTAAAATCTAAAGGAACAGGATTGGGCTTGTCTATTGTAAAGGGTTTATTGCATTTAATGAATAGTGAAATAAAAGTACAATCTAAGCCCGGTAAAGGTTCTACATTTTATTTTGATATTGTTCTTAAGCAGCCAATTCCTAATATGACAAAACCACAGGTTAAAATGGTGGCCAAAAAGAAGGAAACCATTTTAAAACTTAGATCTGATAAAAAGTATAAAATACTATTAGCAGAAGATGATATTAATGTGCAAACAGTGCTATTTAAGTTGCTATTAGATACAAAATATTTTTCTATTGATGTTGTAAGTGATGGAGCTTTGGTCATGGAACAATTAATAAATAATGAGTACGATTTGTTACTTATAGATATAAATTTACCTAATGTAACTGGAGACCAAGTTGCACGATTAATACGCGATTTTCCTTTTAAAAACATTAAAAACATCCCTATAATAGGTATAACTGCCTATGCATTCGAAGACAATCTTAAAACCTTAAAGTCTAGTGGTATGAATGCAATTTTATCTAAACCATTTGAACTTGAAGAGTTAATAGAAATACTTTTCAAATATTTAAAATAACAATAACTTAAAATAAGTAATTAGAAGGGCATTCCGTGATCACTATTCGGAATGCTTTTTTTGTTAGGAGCAAGTTTTTAAAAATTTTAATGTAAGAAAAAACGCGTTAAGATGTATTTCATCGATAAAAAACCACTCTATAACGAAGATTCTAATTAAGAAATTATACATTCTTCTTTCCGTTAAATGCAGATTACATTTACATCAGCAATAGTGAAACATTAAAAAGAACAACTTTAAAAGTACACTTATTCGAGAATTTTTATGAATATCACTTTTTTAATTACCGTATTATTTATTCTTAGTACAGCATCTTTTTTATATGCACTATATGTTATAGTTAGTTTATTTTATCAAAAAAAAAAGTAGTTCCAATCAACAAAAAAAGAGTAAGCATAAAAAATGAAGCAAATATCAATTTCAATACTAATGGGTATAATGTGTATCGCAGCCTGGATTATTGCGGCACCAGTTTTAGCTCAAAAAAATACAAAAATTGAAAGAGAAAAAGTTGAAATAGCGAGTGAAGCACAAACACTAACCATGTTATAAAAGTGCAAAAACAATAACAAACGTAATACCTAAAATGGTTGTATAAGTAAAGTGTTTGTTATGTTCCCCTAAGGGTATTTTGAAAGCAATTTCAAATACCCTTTTTTTTATTTCTATTGTTGAAACAACACCAAAAACTAAAAATCAAATAACTTACCTATCTTTATTAAATTGATGTAATTATTATTGTACTTGGCACATTTTTGAATGGCCAAATTATACTTTATAATCAGCTAATTTAATATGAATTTTACCCGAAAAACTGCAGCACTACTCTTAGGCCCATTATTGTTTATTGCCTTATTATTTCTAGACCCTCCTTCTGGTATGTCCAAAGAGGCTTATTTAATGTTGGCAATTACTATATGGATAGCTATTTGGTGGATTTCGGAGGCAATACCCATTGCGGTAACTTCTTTACTCCCTATTGTGCTTTTTCCTTTATCTGGAATATTAGATGTAGGCGAAACTACAGCGGCTTTTGGAGATAAATATGTCTTTTTGTATTTAGGGGGGTTTATATTGGCAATTGCTATTGAAAAATGGAACCTGCATAAACGTATAGCTTTAAATATAATAAATCTTATAGGCACTAATATCTATCGGATTATTTTAGGATTTATGGTTGCCACCGCGTTTTTATCCATGTGGATTTCTAATACCGCAACGGCTGTAATGATGTTGCCAATGGCTATGTCTATAGTTTCTGAATTAAAAGACAATCCGAATACTATTGAAAACGAGAACATTATTTTCGGTAAAGCGGTAATGTTAGGTATAGCCTACGCCGCATCAATAGGTGGTATTGCTACTTTAATAGGTACGCCACCTAATTTGGTTTTTGCAGGTTTTGTTCAAAAAACTTACGGGATAGAAATCTCTTTTTGGCAATGGATAAGATTTGGATTACCTATCTCAATAATTATGTTAGCAATTGCTTGGGTTTATTTAACTCGTGTTGCTTTTAAGTTTAAACAAATAGAATTTCCTGGAGGTAAACAAGAAATTAATAGGTTGTTGGCTCAATTAGGTCCAATGAAAAAAGAAGAAAAGTTGGTTTTAGCAGTTTTTATTTTAACAGCCTTTTGTTGGATTACTAGATCATTTATACTGCAAAAATTGGTTCCAAGTATGGATGATACTTCTATTGCTATTGGAGCTGCCATCTTATTATTTTTATTACCCTCAAGTTCTCCAAAAAAGCCGCTAATTGTTTGGGAAGATGCAATAAAAATTCCATGGGGAATTATTCTTCTTTTCGGTGGAGGAATGGCATTAGCTTCAGGTTTTCAGACGACAGGATTGGCAGTTTGGTTAGGAAACCAAATGAGTTTATTAGAAGGTATATCACTATTTCTTTTAGTATTAATCATAGTAGCATCAGTAAATTTTTTAACCGAAGTAACCTCCAATTTAGCAACCGCAGCCATGCTAATGCCTATTTTGGCACCATTAGCTTTAAACTTAAATATAAATCCGTTTATATTAATGGTTGCCACAACTGTTGCAGCTTCATGTGCTTTTATGCTTCCGGTAGCAACCCCGCCTAATGCCGTAGTGTTTGGGTCCGGATATTTAAAAATCTCCGATATGATAAAAACTGGATTTTGGCTTAATGTAATATCTATACTACTATTAACACTTATGGTATATTATGTTTTACCATTACTTTGGAATTTAGATAAAATGGCTCAGTAACTGAAAACAGGGGTTTCAATAAACACGGTAAATTGGTGTTAGTTATTCAAAAACAAAGCATAATTTTGATTTAGATAATAACACTAAACAAAAACCATTTGAGCATGAAAAAAATAGTTATTTCAATCTGTAGCATTGCATTACTAGTATCAAGTTGCGGAGATTCTAAAGAAAAGAAGGTGGACGCATCTGGTAAAACTATTGCTACCTCTATACCTGAGAGTCAGTTTGAATCTGCAGAATTTATTGATAAATATAATGCCTACATCGATTTTGGAAATTCTTTTCCTAAAAGTGTAATCAGTTCCAGCGACAGTTATTTTAGATGGGCAGATTATGAAAATGGGCCAAAAGGTGCAAAAAACCCAAGTGGGATTACTACAATTTATAACTATCCGTTGGAAAAATTAGCAAAAGCTTTTGAAAAAGGCCCTGAAATAAAAGAAATAGATGGGTTAATGAAAATTGTCTATGATAAAGCCATAAAATTACAAGCAACAGTTCAAGAGGCAAATGATTATTATGATATTCAGGATTATAAAGATGATAATTTCGAGAAAGGTGAACTATTTCATAAAAGATTAGTGGTAGATTTTGAAGAGTATTACAAAGCTTATGATACCATGAATGCAGAGTTTCAAGTTCTACAAAACGAACTATTTGTTTATGATGCCGAAAAGTATAAAAAGAATGGTGAACTTATTAAGTACGATCTGATGATGAGTTTACACGAAGCTGAAGGGGTATTGTTTTTAATTGGCAATTTAGATGGGCCTGATTTAAAAACTATAGATCTAAATAAATACGACAGCGGTATGGCTAATTTTAGAAAAATATATGACGAATTAGTAGAATTTAGTACTAATGAAGAACAACTAAAAAAGGAGTTAACTGGAAACGTATTTTCTGAATCAAAATATAAAGAATACTTGAAAGACTGTGCAGATTTTATTAGAGAGTCTAGAACACTGAAAGAGCGTATTGAAAAAAACGACTTTAAATACAGTATTGTACACCCAAATATTCCGGATAAAGGCTCACCAACGAAGCTTAGTAAAATTTATAGCGAAATGATTAGCGATTATAATGGTATGATGTAACCCGAGAAATAACAAGTCTAAAAGCGCATAAAATAAAATTTATGCGCTTTTTTATGATGTAACTTTTATCTAATTAAAATTAACATGGCGCCGACAGCCGTCAACACAAGAATCATTTTTCTGTAAAAATCATCCTTAATAATTTTCACTAAGCGTACACCAATAAATAAGCCAATAAAAATGGCAGGAGCCAATTTAAGGTTAATCATTAAAGTTTCAGGAGTAATGGTTTTCCAAACAAAAACATGAAAGGGTAGTTTAAAAACATTTACTATAAAAAACAACCAGGCAGCCGTACCAATAAATTCATTTTTTGGTAAGCGCATAGCTAAGAAAAATATATTTGAGAAGGCACCAGCAAGGTTTCCAATCATAGTGGTAATACCTGCTAAAATTCCCATAGTTCCCGCAAATGCCCAATGCGTTGGCACTTTTTTAGATTTTCTTTGATCCCACCAATACATCATTAGTACACTTCCGAGAATAATAAATGCCATGCCATATTTAAAGGTCTCTTCGTCAAGGTCTTTACCAATTAAAACACCTATAAGCACCCCAAAAATCATCCAAGGCAAAAACCTAAAAATATAACTCCATTGCGCGTGTCGGTTATAATAGATTACGGCAAATATATCGCCCACAATTAATAGTGGAACAATAAGACCTGTAGATTCCCTAGCCCCAAAAGCTAATGCCATTAAGGTAACTATAATAATAGCAATACCTTTAATTCCCGATTTTGATATTCCTAATATCATAGCCGCTAAAAAAGCCAATATCCAAGATGAACTAGAAATAAATAGAGGTAGCGTTAATAACATGAAGCATTTTTCGGTTGGCATACAAAAGTATTGCAAAATAGTTAACTTTAGGTAAAATCTAAAAAAGCATATGAAAGACAGAATACTTGCGGTGGACATTTTTAGAGGAATGACTATTGTTTTAATGATTTTAGTGAATAACCCAGGTACTTGGGCTAATGTGTATGGCCCTTTTTTACATGCCGATTGGCATGGTTATACCCCAACAGATTTAGTTTTCCCCTTCTTTTTATTCATAGTAGGCACCTCCATAGTGTTCTCATATACAAGCAAAGAAGTAACATTACTCACCTATAAGAAAATCTCCGTTAGAAGTTTAAAATTAATTGGCTTAGGACTCTTTTTAGGCGCTTTTACTTTCTCTTTTCCGTTTTTTAAAGACTTCTCTGAGATTAGATTTCCAGGAGTTTTGCAACGTATAGGTGTCGTTTTCTTTGTAACTGCCATTTTGTTTGTTAATCTAAATTGGAAAAAATTAATAGCAACTGCCGTTGTAATACTTATTGGTTATTGGATTGCAATGGCATTTATACCAGTTCAAGGTTTAGCCTCTACTTTTGATCGCGCGCCAAATAATTTAGCAAACTATGTAGATTTGAATGTTTTAGGCAGCCATATGTGGAAGAATGATTATGACCCAGAAGGAATTTTGAGTACCATTCCAGCAATTGCAAGTTGTATGTTAGGAATTTTCACTGGCTTAATATTGCTTTCAAAACAGCAAAAAAAGACAACCCTATTAATAGGTCTTGGAGGTTCGTATTTAATTATTGGGCATTTGTGGGATATTTTTTTTCCAATCAACAAAGCCCTTTGGACAAGTAGTTTTGTTTTGGTAACCGCAGGTTGGGCAAACTTATTCTTAGCACTAATTTATTATATAACCGATATAAAAAAGATTCAGTTTGGAAGTTTATTTCGGTATGCAGGCGCAAATGCAATAACCGTATTTTTCTTATCTAGTTTTATTGCGAAAACTTTTGGTTTAATAAAAGTAAATTCTGAATGTACATCATTACATGCGTGGCTTTTTAATACCATTTATGTTCATGATTTTATGTCGATGCAATTATCATCATTATTATATGCAGTTACCGTTATGAGCTTTTACCTTTGGGTTGCCTACTATTTATATAAGAGACAAATTTTCATAAAAGTTTAGGTTTGTATACCAGAAATTCTATCTTTAAAAATAAAGGGGTTTTCTTATGAAAAATACAGATAGATACACAAAAATTTATAGCGGCAACCAAGTGTCCGTTATTTTATTAAAAGGATTATTACAAGAAGCAGCTATTGCCGTAATTGAAAAAAATGAACAAAATTCTGGCGTTATTGCTGGTTTTGTAGGCGGAACACAATCAACCATATCCTTATCCGTACAAGAGTTTGATAAGGCAAAGGCAGAAAAAATAGTTGCAGCCTTTAAAGCACAAGAAACTAAGTAGCTTTAACTTCTTGTTTGCATTAATTTGGCAACATACTTGCCAATAACATCAAACTCCAAATTAACAACTGTACCCACTTTGTAGGTGTTAAACCTTGTGTGCTCATAGGTGTAAGGTATAATGGCAACACTAAACGTATTAGTTCCAGAGTTTACAACTGTTAAGCTTGTACCATCTATGGTAATAGATCCCTTCTCTATAGTTGGATTATTAAGAGCGGCATCATACTCGAAAGTAAAAAACCAACTACCGTTCTTTTCTTCTATAGATTTACAAACCCCTGTTTGATCAACATGCCCTTGTACAATATGTCCATCTAATCGAGATCCTAAAATCATCGCGCGCTCTAAATTTACAAAAGCACCTACATTTAAATGATTTAAGTTGGTTTTCTGTAGCGTTTCTTCAATAGCAGTAACAGTATAGGTATTATCTTTTATAGCTACCACAGTTAAACACACCCCATTGTGTGCAACACTTTGATCTATTTTTAGCTCCGAGGTCAAATCTGATTGTATGGTTATATGAAGATTGGCACCTTCTTTTTGCAAAGCTTTGACTTCTCCTAAAGTTTCAATTATTCCCGTAAACATGTGTCGTTTTAATTAACTAATTTTGCAATGTAAAATTACTATAAACCCATAATATAAATGGAGGAAAGACAAAAAATAAAAGTAGGGATATCTATTGGCGATTTAAACGGAATCGGTTGTGAGGTAGTTCTTAAAACTTTTGAAGATTCTAGAATGTTAGATTTTTGCACTCCAATAATTTTCGCGTCGAATAAAACTATATCATATCAAAAGTCCGAATTAGGACTTGAAATTAATTACAACGGTATTCAAGAAGCTTCTAAGGCCTTAGAGGGCAAGATAAATGTGGTGAATGTATGGAGAGAAATACCAGCAATAAATTTTGGAGAGGCTACTAAAGAAGGAGGCGATTACGCTATAAAATCTTTAAAAGCAGCGGTAACTGCATTAAAAAATGGCGAGGTAGATGTTTTAGTAACCGCACCTATAAATAAAAACAACATACAAGCCGAAGATTTTAAGTTTCCCGGTCATACAGATTATTTGGCTCAAGAACTAGAAGGAGAAAGTTTAATGTTTATGGTGACTGATGAACTTAAAGTTGGGTTACTCACAGACCATATTGCAGTGAAAGATGTGGCACAAGCCATAACACCAGAACTGATAAAAAGTAAAGTTGCTACAATAGAAAAATCATTAAAAATAGATTTTGGAATCAGCAAACCAAAGATTGCTCTTTTAGGCATAAATCCGCATAGTGGTGATAATGGAATAATTGGCCAAGAGGATGATGCTATTTTAAAACCAGTAATAAAAGAAATTTCAGAATCAGGCACTTTGGTGTATGGCCCTTATTCAGCAGATAGTTTTTTTGGTTCTGACGGATTCAAAAAATTTGACGCGATACTTGCGGCCTATCATGATCAAGGATTAATTCCGTTTAAAACCCTCTCATTTGGCAAGGGAGTTAATTATACAGCAGGATTAAATAAAGTTCGCACCTCTCCGGATCACGGAACGGCTTATGAAATTGCAGGAAAAGGAAAAGCAGACCATAGTTCGTTTAAAGAAGCAGTTTTTACTGCAATAGAAATATTTAGAAATAGAGAAGAGTTTACAGAATTGACGGCAAATCCGCTTAAAAAATCGCGTTTAAAACGAGAATTTAGATAAAACGAATACTTGTAAAATATTTTTTAGTTAATTTCATTAATAAATACAGCCTTTTAGAGCACTTATACAAAATAAGCTAAAAAGTTGGGTTTTAGTAAAATAATAGTATCTTTGCACCCGCCTTTACGTGGCAGGAGCACTAATTAAGTGTCAAACATGAAGAAGCATAAAGAGTTTGTGATTCCTTTTTCAGGATTGAAGCAAGGAAAACATGAATTTGATTTTGAGATAGATAATACGTTCTTTGAATCTTTTGAATACAATGAATTTAATGGTGCAGCAATTAATTTGCTTGTACTTTTAAATAAGTCAAGTACAATGTTGGAGTTAGAAATGACTGCAAATGGTACTGTAAATGTATATTGCGATGTCACTAACGAGCCATATGACCAAGCTATAGAAGCTAATTTAGATTTAGTAGTAAAGTTTGGTGACGAGTTTAACGATGATAATGATGAAATATTGATTCTGCCTCATGGCGAATTTCAAGTGAATATTTCGCAATATGTATATGAAATGTTAGTATTAGCAGTGCCTTTAAAGAAGGTTCATCCAGGAGTTTTGGATGGCACTTTAGAATCTGAAGCATTAGCAAAGCTAGATGAATTGCATCCAAAAGAAGTAAAAGAAAACAAGAATAAAGAAACGGATCCTAGATGGGATTCATTAAAAAAGTTATTAACGGATAAATAAGTTGTAAAATGGCACATCCAAAACGGAAGATTTCCAAAACAAGAAGAGACAAAAGAAGAACACATTATAAGGCTGTTGCCCCTACTCTTGCAAAAGACCCAACAACTGGTGAAATGCATTTATATCATAGAGCACACTGGCACGAAGGAAAACTTTACTACAGAGGTCAAGTTTTAATTGATAATACTGAAGAAGCAGTTGCTTAATTAGTATATTATGATAATATATAGACTCCCACTTAAAAACAAGTGGGAGTTTTTTTATGACATTAAGCGAAAATAAAAACAAGAGGTTTTAAGGGAAAAAGTCATAAAAAATCACTAATTTTCACCAAATTTGTTGCTTTTTTAAACTTTTCAGCACAAAAATGTTTGTAAATGAGTAAACTATCAGCAGCCATAACGGCAGTAGGGGCATATGTTCCCGAATTCGTATTGACCAATAAAATGTTAGAAGAACTAGTAGATACTAATGATGAATGGATCACTACTAGAACAGGAATTAAAGAAAGAAGAATTCTTAAAAAAGAAGGCGCGGGAACTTCTTACATGGCAATAAAGGCTGCTCAAGATCTTATAAAAAAACGCGGTATTGATCCTAAGGAAATAGATTTAATAATGGTGGGGACTGCAACACCAGATACTCTAGTTGCGTCAACTGCCGCATATGTAGCATCAGAAATTGGAGCCACTAATGCTTTTGCCTTTGACTTATTAGCCGCATGCTCAAGTTTTTTGTTCGGGATGTCAACAGCTGCAGGGTTTGTTGCATCAGGGCGTTACAAAAAGGTATTGTTAATAGGAGCCGATAAAATGTCATCGATATTAGATTATACCGATAGAACTACTTGTATTATATTTGGTGATGGAGCGGGAGCTGTGCTTTTTGAGCCTAATACAGAAGGTTTAGGGCTACAAGATGAATATTTAAGATCTGATGGATCAGGAAGAGCTTTTTTAAGCATGAATGCAGGAGGGTCTATAATGCCAGCTACTGAAGAAACCGTAAAAAATAAGCAACATTTTATTTTCCAAGAAGGGAAAACAGTGTTTAAATTCGCAGTATCTAATATGGCGGAAGCTGCTGCAAAAATTATGGAACGCAATAATTTATCTCATGAAGATGTATCTTGGCTTGTACCACACCAAGCAAATAAGAGAATCATTGATGCAACTGCAAATAGAATGGGATTGAGTGATGATAAGGTAATGATGAATATTCAAAAATATGGAAATACAACATCAGCTACCTTACCTTTATTATTAAACGATTATGAAAGCCAATTACAGAAAGGTGATAATCTTGTTTTTGCTGCCTTTGGAGGTGGTTTTACTTGGGGATCAATTTATTTAAAATGGGCTTATAACAGCAAATAAAAAACAACTAAATTAAACTAGAACTCGATGGATATTAAAGAAATTCAAAGCTTGATTAAATTTGTGGCCAAATCTGGCGCAAGCGAGGTTAAATTAGAGATGGAAGACATCAAAATAACCATTCGTACCGGAGCTGCAGGTTTTACTTCAGAACCTACAACATATGTACAACAGTTACCTATGTCATCACATGCCCCAATGATGCAACAAGCACCACAAGCGACTACTGAAAATAATCCAGCTGTTGAGATAGCGGCAAAAACGGAAAAAGATGAAAATGCAAAATACATCACTATTAAGTCGCCAATAATTGGTACTTTTTATAGAAAATCATCTCCAGATAAGCCTGTATTAGTTGAGGTTGGTAGTACAATTAATAAAGGAGATGTTCTTTGTGTTATAGAAGCAATGAAACTTTTTAATGATATAGAATCAGAAGTTTCAGGAAAAATCGTGAAGGTACTTGTTGATGATTCTTCACCTGTAGAATTTGATCAGCCATTGTTTTTGGTAGATCCATCATAAGAAATTTTATGTGCTAAGTTTTAAATGGTTGTTCTCAACCATTTAGAATCATTTAAGATTTAGAGTTAAATTTAAAATTTCAAAAGATGTTCAAGAAAATATTAATTGCAAACAGAGGTGAAATAGCGCTTAGAATTATTAGAACCTGTAAAGAAATGGGAATTAAAACTGTTGCAGTTTATTCCAAGGCAGATGAAGAAAGTTTGCATGTGAGATTTGCAGATGAAGCAGTATGTATAGGGCCAGCAGCCAGTAGTGAGTCTTATTTAAAAATTCCGAATATAATAGCTGCGGCAGAAATTACCAATGCTGATGCCATCCACCCAGGCTACGGATTTTTATCTGAAAATTCTAAATTTTCTAGAATTTGTGCAGAACACGACATTAAATTTATTGGTGCCTCAGGCGATCAAATAGACAAAATGGGTGATAAGGCTACCGCTAAAGAAACCATGAAAAAAGCTGGGGTGCCCTGTGTACCTGGCTCAGATGGTTTACTTAAAAACGTGGAAGATGCTAAAAAAGTTGCAAAAAAAATGGGGTATCCTGTTATGATAAAAGCAACTGCAGGGGGTGGCGGTAAAGGTATGCGTGCTGTTTGGAGCGAAGATAAAATGGAAGACTTATACAATAGTGCAGTACAAGAGGCTTCTGCAGCATTTGGTAATGGCGCCATGTATATGGAGAAACTTATTGAAGAGCCACGCCATATTGAAATACAAATTGTGGGGGATCAATACGGCAAAGCCTGTCATTTATCAGAAAGAGATTGTTCTGTTCAACGTCGTCATCAAAAGCTTACAGAAGAAACACCTTCTCCGTTTATGACTGATAAACTTAGAGAAGACATGGGAGCTGCCGCTGTTAAAGCTGCAGAGTATATAAAATACGAAGGAGCAGGTACCATTGAGTTTTTGGTTGATAAGCACCGTAATTTCTATTTTATGGAAATGAATACACGTATTCAAGTTGAGCACCCAATTACAGAACAAGTAATTGATTACGATTTAATACGTGAGCAAATATTAGTTGCAGGTGGTGTTCCAATTTCTGGAAAAAATTATTTGCCAAAACTACATTCAATTGAATGTAGAATTAATGCAGAAGATCCTTATAATGGTTTTAGACCATCTCCGGGAAAAATAACAACGTTACATACACCAGGAGGGCATGGGATACGATTAGACACTCATGTATATAGTGGTTATACTATTCCGCCTAATTACGACTCAATGATTGCTAAGTTAATTACAACTGCGCAAACAAGAGAGGAAGCAATTAATAAAATGAAACGTGCTTTAGATGAGTTTGTCATAGAAGGTATAAAAACAACAATACCTTTCCATAGACAGTTAATGGATCATCCAGATTATTTAGCCGGTAATTACACTACAAAATTCATGGAAGATTTTGTTATGAATCCTCCTACTGAATAAGAAATAAAAAAACTCCGGCTACATAATAGTCGGAGTTTTTATTTTTTAACTTCTATTTTTTCACGGAATACAGGGAGTAAGTATATAATTAATTGTTTTTTCTTTGTTTTTATCAAAGGAAAATAAAATAATTATTCTTACAATATGTAACATTATTTTAAGTTAGCATACTTAATGTATAGAATTAGAACTATGATTAAAAAGTTTACACAATACGTTTTATTGGTCTTCTCGTTAACATTTTGCACAAGTTGTTTTGAAATTTTAGAGGAAATAAATCTAAATGAAAATGGAAGTGGATCCATGTTGGTTACTTTTAATTTAAGTAAGAGTAAGACTAAACTAGCCTCAATTATGCTACTAGATAGTGTTAATGGCTATAAAGTTCCGTCTAAAGATGATATTAATTTGGCCTTAAAAGATGCTGAGAATCATTTAAAAACTATAAAAGGTATCACCAATATTAAAAAAACAGCGGATTACCAGAATTATATTTTTACACTTTCTTGTGATTTTGATAAGGTAGCCAATTTAGATGCTGTTTTTCAAGATTTAATTAAGCAACAAAACAAAAAGGAGAAAACCAATTTCAACACCTCAAATTTTTCTTATAATTCTGATACTAATAATTTTCAGCGATTGTTTTCCTATGATTCTAATATTAAAAAGTCATTCTATAAATTAAAAGGAGAAGACCGTAAAATTTTCAATGACGCATCGTACACCAGTATTTATCGATTTAAGAATTCAGTAAAAAGTGTTTCAAACACTAACGCCAAAGTATCTCCAAATAAAAAAGCAGTGCTTTTAAATATTGATGCTATGTCATTAATTTTAGGAGAAAAAAGCGTCGCAAATACCATTCAATTATCTAAATAACCATAAAATACCTAAATATTATTTTAATGAAAAAAGCCATACTTTTTACCAGTTTTTGTTTAACAGCAATGTTCGTCTCGGCACAAGACCTAATATCAAAAATACCTAGTAATGCGAGTGCTGTTGTTGCATTGAAAGGTAAGAATTTTACAGAATTAGTAACCACTACCGAATTTGAAAATTCTAAATTGGGGAATCTGTTTTTTAAAGAACTAACAAAGAAAACTGACGGTAAGGTTACTAACTTAGAATCATTAGGAGTAGATGTAGAACAAAATTTCTACTATTTTCTACAAAATGAGGAAGGTAGTTTAACCCATACATTTCTTGTTCCGTTAAAAAACAAAGAGAATATTGTTGCATTACTACCTAAAAGAACCCAAGAAAGAGTGGAGGCAGACGGTAATATTTCTTACTTCACAGATTTATACGATGCAGCGGTAACCATGTGGAATAATGAAACTTTAATTATGGTTATTTATCAAGAAGCGAATACTTATGATGACTATGGTTATGATGACTTTTATGGCTATGATGATTACACTATTACCGAAGAAGCTGCTGATGCAGTAGAGGCTACAGAAGATGATATGGATGGTGTAATAGAGGATGTTGTGGAAGATGCCGCAGAAGTTGTTGCAGTTGAAGAGGAAATTGTCGTAGAGGAAATTGAAGATGATGAAGAGTATATTGAAGAAACAGTTATTGAATCTACGGAGTCTGAGTACGATGAAAATGGGTACTATAATGAGGACTACTATAACGATGACTATTATAAAAAACAAGAAGAAAGAAGACTAGAAAGAGAGGCTAAACAAGAAGAAAGAAGAAAAGAGAACCTTGTTACAGTTATAGAAAAGGCGAAGTCTATTCTTACTGGGAATTATGCTCAAAGAAGTATTTTGAGTAATAAAGATTATGTCTCAAGCATAGGATCTGATAAGGAAGAAGCATCATTTTGGATTAATGATTTTGGCAGTTTGTACATGGAAGCAATGCCAGCAATTTTTGGAAGTAGTGGCATAAACAATCCTTATGCTATGTTCAATTTTGATAGACTTTACGGAGGCATGTCCTTAACTTCAAAATTAAATTTTGAAGAAGATAAAGCATCTATGAAAACTATTTACAAAATGAATGATGAAATGGCTCAATACCATAAAGCAATGTATAATGGTAAAATGAACAGCAATTTCTTTAAATACTTTAATGAAGACCAAATTCAAGGATATTTTGCAGTGAATGCAAGTACAGAAGGTACCTTAAAAGCTTATCCACAAATGATTGACGCTATGTTTTCTGGAGTGGAAGAAAGCAATTTACAAGATATTGTGCCAATTACAACTAGGTTTATTTCTTTATTGTTAGATGAAGAGGCTATTGCAAGGATTATACGAGGCGATATGTTGTTTGTTATGAATGGGATAGAACAAAAGGAAGTTACGTATACCACTTATGAGTATGATGAAAATTATGAAAGTACGGAGGTTACAAAAACCAAGATGGAAACAATTCCTAATTTTCTATTTATGGTTACCTCAGAGGAAAAAGAAATTTTCGATCGTTTAATGCGTATTGGTGCCAAAGAAGGTGTTGTGACATTCGAAAATGGATTCTACCAATTAAATATTCCAGATGTACCCTTTAGCTTAAATATGTTATTTAAAGGAAATACATTATTAATTGGTAATTCGGCTAAAGATCTAATGGCCATTAGTAATGGTTCTTTTAATGCTAAGGTTTCATCTAAGCATAAAAAACTAATTGCAAAAAACTCTGGCTGTATTTATATAAATGGCAAGTATATTGCTAAAAGTATTCCTTCAGATATGGTACCTGAAGCCTATAAAGAAAAACTTAATTATATTTCTGACAATGTTGAAGACATAGAATTTAAGGTGGGAAAAATGAAGGGTAATGTACTAGAAGGAGAGTTCATTTTGAACACCCCAAAAGGTAAAGGACACAAAAATAGCTTAGCTTATTTTATCAATATGATTGATGCCTTGATGGAGTAGTTTTTTAAAAATGGAGTACAATTAGCGTTAAATATGAAAAAGTTGCTCAAAATAACCCTATCACTTATAATTTTATTCGTGATAGGATATTTTATATATACATTTTATCAAAAACGAGCTATAGTAAAAGGGGTAGTACATATAGAGGCTGAGAGTGTTCTGAAAATAGGAATCCATGACATTAAGAAAACACTTCTTGTAGATTTAATTTCCTCTCCTGGTTATTACTGGAATAATGCCAAATTCTCTCAAAGCAAAAAAGATAAAGACTCAGTTGAAACAGATGGAAAAGGGATAGACTTTGAGCCTTATTCTATGGTGTTTTATACCATGAAGAATCAGCAAAACACCTATTTTTCTACGCTAAAAATTGATGATTCTGAAGCGTTTGAGATATACATTTTAGATTATTTAAAGAAGAAAAATTCTAGTATTGAAAATGCACAATATAAATATGCCATTGACAAAAAGTCTAAATTAGTATTTGCTTGGACATCTAACAAACTTGCGATTGCTTTAAGTTTAGACCCGTCATTCGAGAAATGCCAACCTGTTTTTGATGATGTTTTATTAAATGATAAGCTTATCTACGACACTAATAATTCATATTTAAAACGAATAATTTCTTCTGATAGTCATATCACTTATCTTAATGAGGATAACGAAATGACTATCAATTTTCTTGATGGAAAGGCGATTATTTCAGGATTATGGCACACTAGTACACCTTATAAATTTAAATCCCAGATTCAATATACTGCAATTCCAGATGCATCATTATTGTTTTATTTAGACGCTAATTTTCAAAATGAAGAAAATCGAAAATGGGTTTCCACGTTTTTAGATGGTATTTCATTTTTCGAAAAAAACAACCTTAATTCGGTTTCTTTAACCGATCAAATGAACGGAGTAATAAGCCTTTCAATTAAGGATGCCACCATGCAATCAGACACGATTATTACGTATGAATATGATGATAATTTTGAAAAAGTAACAACAAAATCGCTTCAAGAAAAACGAGCACCAGTAGTGGTCTTGAGTGTTGGTGCACATAGGGGATTAAATAGTTATTTAATAGAACAGGGGGCCTTAGAGAATAACATTTTAAAAGCAATTCCGTATTATACTTTTTATGCTCAAGAAGATTCATTAAATTCAGTTTTTAGTACAGTAAAGCATAACCAAACACTTGAAAGTAAAACGGGCAGTTATTTTTTTAATTTGGATGTAGATTTTGAAAACCTACAGAAAGATCTTGAAATACCCAAAGGGGAAAAAGTAAGTACATTGTTAGAATCCTTAAGAATAAGTGCAAGACAAGAATCTAAAGATACCATTATACTAAAAGGAAAACTGTTGGGTAAAACACCGCATATAAACATCATTTCTCAATTGTTTTTTGGATTACAAGAACAAGATTCTATTCGTTAATTAATTGTTGATATGAGTTTAAGCTATTGGGAATATAAAACATGGCTCTCCAATATAGATTTCACTGTAATTGGCAGTGGTATTGTTGGCCTTAACTGTGCCTTGCAGTTAAAAAAAAAGTATCCTAAGGCTAAAATATTAATACTTGAAAAAGGATTTTTGCCTCAAGGGGCAAGCACTAAAAATGCAGGTTTCGCGTGTTTCGGTAGTATTTCAGAAATTTTATCAGATGTAAAATCACATACTGAAGAGGATGTTTTTCAATTGGTAAAAAAGCGATGGGATGGCATTCAATTACTCAGAAGTAATTTGGGAGATAAGTATATAGATTTTCAAAATCACGGTGGTCATGAAGTCTTTACTAAACAACAAACGGAATTGTATGAGAACAGTTTGGACAATTTAGAAAAAGTAAATAAGTTACTTCATCCAATTTTTAAAGAAAAGGCTTTTAAAAAACATGAAAACTTATTTAAGTTTAAGAATGTTCAAGATTTTTATATTACCAATCCATTTGAATCTCAGATTGATACAGGCGCAATGATGTTAAGGTTATTAAAGCTAATTCAAGCGCAAGATGTAATTATTTTAAATTCAATTACGGTAGCTGGTTTTAGTGATAATACTAATGGAGTAACGATAAAAACTAATTGGTTTGAATTTGACTCAAAAAGGATCATTGTAGCTACTAACGGTTTTGCACAGATTTTAGTGGATGAAGACATCAAGCCTGCAAGAGCCCAAGTGTTAATTACAAAACCTATTAAAAACCTTCATATTAAAGGCACGTTTCATTTAGATGAAGGGTATTATTATTTTAGGAATATAGATAATAGAGTACTTTTAGGAGGGGGAAGAAATCTAGATTTTAAAGCAGAGGAAACCACAGATTTTGGTCAGACCCAATTAGTTCAGCAAAAACTGGAAAATCTTCTTAAGGAAGTAATTATACCTGATTTAGATTTTGAGGTAGATCAAAGATGGAGTGGAATTATGGGTATGGGAGCGCAAAAAAGGCCTATTGTAAAACAAATTTCTGAGAATGTGTATTGCGGAATTCGATTAGGGGGAATGGGAATTGCAATTGGGAGTATTATTGGTAAAGAATTGGCAGATTTAGTCTAGATTTGCGCTCGAAAAATTCTAGAAGTAAAAACTAGGATTTTGATTAATTTAAAATCTAACACAAAATGGAACAAAGCATTAAAAGACAACTATTCGATTTCTGTAAAGATTTTGCGGATAAACGGGTTTCAAGAATCCGCAAAGAGATGGCAGATTTTAAAGAATCTTTAAACGATGAAACTAAGAGTAGTGCAGGCGATCAGTATGAAACAGGAAGGGCCATGTTGCAGCTAGAACTAGAAAAATCTGGGGTGCAATTAGCAGAGGCAGAAAAAATGACTAAAGTTTTAGATCTTGTAAATATTAAAACTCAAGCTAATTATGTAGGGTTAGGAAATTTAGTAAAAACTACAAAAGCCAATTACTTTTTAGCAATTTCAGCAGGGGAGTTTAAAGGCGATGGAATAGCAGTATATTGTATTTCGTCAGAAACGCCAATAGGTAAATTGTTATTTACTAAACAGGTAAATGATGTAGTAAAATTTAACGATAGCGAAATAAAAATATTAGAAATTCTCTAAGCCTGAGCTTAGAGAATTTTTTTCTACTCTACCGCTATTAAATTAATATCAAAAATTAGTACCGATCCGCCTGGAATAGGGCCATATTTAGAACTCCCGTACCCTAAATGAGAAGGCACTAAAAGAATTCCACTACCTCCTTCTTTAAAATAGGCAATTCCTTCGGTCCACCCTTTTATAACTCTTGATAAAGAAAAAGTAACACCCGAACCTTCACTATCATCAAAAACTTCACCATTTAAAAAATAACCTTTGTATGCCACAGTAACTGTAGAAGCAGCAGAAGGTTGCGTGCCAGTTCCAGGCTCATTAACTATATAATACAATCCACTTTCACTTCGGGTGGCAGATAAATTATTTGCAGCAAGGTAAGCCGAGATTTCTGCTTCATTTTGAGCAGTATAATCTTTATTGTTTTCATCATTACTACAGGAAAATAAAATGGATATAAATAATACCAGTGCAAAAGACTTTTTCATGTTTTATATGTTAGTTTTATGGCGCAAATATAACTAACTCCATTAAGCTAAAAAGTTAAAAATAAGTAGTTGTGTCGTTATTGTATTCTTTGTCCTTGTGTGGTAAATGATAGCCCTTGAGAGCCAGAGGTAGAAATCATAACTCCCTCAAAAAGTGGCTCTGGAGTAGCTTTTTTAATTTTCCAATCAAAAATAAAATTTGCACCAACGCCACCCTCTTTATCTTTTTCATCAATAACTATAGAAACTGTTTCTAAAGGGGTTAAATATATTGGACTTTTAAAGTAGCTTCTTATGCTTTCACCATGTGTATTAAAATATTCCGCTTTAGTAATATAAATAGAATCTGTTTTACTCGTATTTCTAATACTTATCGTTGAGGTAAGATTGTGTGTTAAATGTTCAGATAAACTATATATTTCAGAATAGACAGACAAGTAAGTACTGCCATTTACTAATGAATCATTAAGCATGTTATCTGCTTTTCTTTTTTCCCAATTTATAGCATCTAAAGAACTCCAATCTTTTTCTTCATTACATGCACTGAAAAGAAATGAAAAGACAATTAATATAAAGAAGATATATTTTTTCATGCGTTATTCTTTAGGCTTATAAAAATAGGTAATTTTTGCTTTTAAAAAGTTTTAATAGTAATTGAAAACATTAATTAACGTGCTATGTCCAATCACGCTTTGTTCTATTAAGTTTTTTCTCTGCAGCTTTCTTTTTAGATTTTAATCTTTTTTCAATAGATGATTTTGATGGTTTGGTGGCCTTTCTTTTTTTAGCCACTTTTAAGGCTTTTTCAAGTAACTCAAAAAAACGAATTAGCACAAGTTCTTTGTTTTTATGCTGGCTTCTGCTTTCATCACATTGTAAGAGGAGTATATTTTCTTTCGAAAGTCGGTTTGCTAATTTTAAATAAATTTTTTCTTTTTCAAGTAGTGTTAGTCCTTCAGATGCCATAACATCAAAAACAAGCACTATTTTAGAAGAAACTTTATTTACATGCTGTCCTCCTGCGCCACTACTTCGAACAGCTTTATAACTTAATTCCTTAAGAAGTATTTCTTTATTCAAAACTATTCCTTTAGACGTTTATTAATAGTCTCCAAAGCTATATTTAAGTAAACCACTTCATTAAACTTTAAGGCCCTAGATGAATTAAAAAGTATAATTTCTGAGTCGTTTAAAAGTCCTTCAATTAAATAATGCGAACCTTTAAAAAAGGATTTGGTCACCTTTATTTTCAATCCATTTTTGTCTGATGCACTCAGTTCAGAAGGATAAACCAAAATAGATTTTTCAATGGTAGCATAGGGTTTTAAGGCTGCAATTGGAATCACATTTACATCTCCGAATAAAGATGCTACATACTTGTTTTTTGGAAAGTTATATAGATTTTCTGGAGTATCATGGGCTATTATGTGTTGATCTTTCAGCACAATTATTTCATCTGCAAAAGAAAGAATATCATTAGTATCATGCGATGCAACAATACAGGTAATTTCTTCCGTTTTTAAATAACTAAAAAGATTTCGACGCAGATTGTTTTTTCTTGAATTGTCTATATGGCTAAAAGGTTCATCAAGCAATAATATTTCTGGTTTTTGCGCGAGTACTCTTGCTAGCGCCACCCTTTGCTGTTGACCTCCGCTTAAATACTTCACCTTTGTTTTTGCAAAGGGCAACATTTCGATCATATTTAGCAACTCTAAAGTGCGTTTTTTTAATTCTTCTGGATAAAAAACAGATAAAAACTGACTTATATTTTCTTCAACTGAAATAAATGGCATTAAATCAAAGTCTTGAGAAAGGTATTTCATATATTTTTCTCCGGGCACTAAATTATAATCTGGTCCAAGAATTTGATTATCACCCCAAAAAATAGTCCCTTCATTAGGTTGCAGTATGCCATAAAGCAGTTTTAGCAAGGTGCTTTTTCCACAACCACTTTCACCAATAATTGAAATATGCGCACCCTTATCGGCATGAAAACTTATATTCTTTAGAATAGTTTCGTCTTTATAAGAAAAAGAAAGCGCGTTTACTTTGAGCATTATTCGGAATAATATTTATGTAAAATTAGAAATAAAAAATCCGTTTCCATAGAAACGGATTTAAATGTAACTAAGAATCAGCAAGTTTGAGCTATTCTTTAAACTCTTTTAACACGGCCTGATTAGGTAATTGTTCGTAACCCATATTGAAAAGTGTAAAGCCATAAATGTCAGCATATTGTTCAATAGTTTTGCTTACTGGCGTTCCTGCACCATGACCAGCATTAGTTTCTATTCTAATTAGTGTTGGATTTTCACCTGCTTGACCTTCTTGTAATGCCGCGGCAAATTTAAAACTGTGAGCGGGAACAACACGATCATCGTGATCACCTGTTGTTATCAAAGTTGCAGGGTAAGAAGTTCCTTTTTTAATGTTATGAACAGGAGAATATCCCTTCAGGTAATTGAACATTTCTTTACTTTCTTCAGAGGTTCCATAATCATAGGCCCAACCAGCACCCGAGGTGAAGGTATGATAACGCAGCATATCTAATACACCAACTGCCGGTAGCGCTACCTTCATTAAATCTGGTCGCTGTGTCATTGTTGCCCCAACGAGTAGACCGCCATTAGATCCACCTCTAATTGCTAAATATTCTGATGATGTATACTTTTCTTTTATTAAATATTCGGCTGCAGCAATGAAATCATCAAACACATTTTGTTTTTGCATTTTTGTTCCGGCATCATGCCACTTTTTTCCGTATTCACCACCACCTCTTAAATTAGGAACGGCATAAACACCACCTTGTTCCATCCAAACGGCATTGGCAATACTGAATGAAGGTGTAAGACTAATATTAAAACCTCCATAACCATATAAAATAGTTGGGTTTTTGCCATTTAATTCTAGTCCCTTTTTATACGTTATAATCATTGGAACTTTTGTGCCATCTTTTGAGGTGTAGAATACTTGTTTAGATTCGTATTCCGAAGGATTAAAATCGATATTTGGTTTCCAATATTGTGTATATTCACCCGTATCGACATTATATTTAAAAGACGATCCAGGTGTACTATAATTGGTGAATGAAAAATAAAATTCTTTGTCTTCTTTTTTGCCACCAAACCCTCCAGCAGAACCTACGCCAGGTAATTTTACCTCTCGAACTAACTTTCCATCATAGTCGTATTGATATACTTTTGAAATAGCATCAACCATATATTCGGCGAAAAAAAAGCCTCCTCCAGTACTCGGAGAAAGTACGTTTTCGGTTTCAGGAATAAAATCTACCCAATTTTCAGGTGACGGATTTGCGGCATCTACAGTGACTACTTTTTGATTGGGAGCGTCTTTATTAGTCATAATAAATAGCTTAGAGCCAACATTTTCCATAACATAGCTATCGGTATCCGTATGATCCAGAATGGTAACAATTGGAGCATTTGGCGCAGACAGATCTTTCATTAAAAGTTTGCTTCCTGAAGTTGAGATCCTTGGATATATAAATAAATATTTTCCATCTTCAGTGACTGATCCGCTAACATACCTATGTTTTTCTGCAGGAGTTCCACCAAAAACCAGCACATCATTTTTCTGTGGAGTTCCTAGTTTGTGATAATATAATTTGTGTTGGTCTGTTTTTGCAGAAAGCTCACTACCTTTCGGTTTGTCATAACTAGAATAATAGAAACCATCATTTTCTTTCCAAGAAATTCCACTAAATTTTATATCAACCAGCGTGTCTTCTAAAATTTCTTTTTTTGCCGCATCTATAATAATGACTTTTCTCCAGTCACTACCACCTTCAGAAATTGCATAAGCAGCAATGGATCCATCTTTTGAAAAACTAAGATCAGCTAATGAAGTAGTACCATCTTCAGAAAAAGTATTCGGGTCGAGAAAAACTTCAGCTTTACCATCATCGCCTTTTTTGCGATATACTACATATTGATTTTGTAGACCATCATTTTTATAAAAATAGGTGTAGTCCCCTTCTTTAAAAGGTGAACCTAATTTTTCATAATTCCATAATTTTTCAAGTCGTTTTTTTAAATCGGCGCGAAAGGAGATATGATCTAAATAGCCAAATGTTGTTTTATTCTGGTCTTTCACCCAAGCTTCGGTCTCTGGACTACGATCATCTTCTAGCCAGCGATAAGGGTCTTTAACTTCTATTCCAAAATAAGTATCAACTGAATCTACTTGATTAGTTTTTGGGTAATTCACAGTAATTTTTTCTTTTTTAGGTGTGGTTTGGCAACTTGCAAGAGTGAGTGTTGCCAGTGTAATAATAATTGGTTTTTTCATGGTGTGAATAATTAGTCTCTCTAAAAATACCACAAAAAAACCTTTATAACATATTTGCTATAAAGGTTTTAACACTCTTTAATATTTTATAGTTACACTAGATTATGTGTAATTAAATATTCACCTATCTGAACAGCATTGGTAGCAGCACCTTTTCTAAGGTTATCAGCAACAATCCACATATTTAGTGTATTGCGTTGTGTTTCATCTCTTCGAATACGGCCAACAAAAACATCATCTTTATCATGTGCGTAAATAGGCATTGGATAGGTGTTTGTATCAGGATTGTCTTGGACAATAACACCAGAAGTTTCGCTTAACAATTTGCGCACTTCTGATAAATCAAAGTCATTTTCGAACTCTACATTCACAGATTCAGAATGTCCACCAGCGGTTGGAATTCTAACTGCGGTTGCTGTTACAGAAAATGTTCTATCATCAAATATTTTTTGAGGCTCACGAGCAAGTTTCATTTCCTCCTTAGTGTATCCGTTTTCTAAGAAAACATCACAATGAGGTAAAGCATTTCTACCAATTGGGTAAGGGTATGCCATTTCCCCTTGGATTCCTGCTATTTCATTTTCTAATTGTTGAACAGCTTTTACACCTGTACCAGAAACTGACTGGTACGTAGAAACAACTACGCGTTTCATCTTATATTTTTTGTGTAAAGGTGCTAGTACCATTACCATTTGTATGGTAGAACAATTTGGATTAGCGATAATTTTATCTTCTTTAGTTAACTGCGAGGCATTAATTTCAGGCACTACTAATTTTTTAGTAGGATCCATGCGCCATGCAGAAGAATTGTCAATGACAGTGGTGCCAACGGCTGCAAATTTTGGAGCCCATTCTAATGATGTGTCACCACCTGCAGAAAAAATTGCTATTTCTGGTTTCGCTGCAACAGCATCTGCTAACCCAATTACAGTGATGTCTTTTCCTTGGTAAGACATTTTTTTGCCTACAGAACGTTCTGAGGCTACTAATAATAATTCTGTGACAGGGAAATTGCGTTCTGCTAAAACTTTTAGCATAACCTCTCCAACCATTCCCGTTGCACCTACAACTGCTACTTTCATTTTCTAAAATTTATAGGGTGCAAATGTAGTTCAATACAGTTTATACTACAAGGGTTTTTAACACTAATAATTAAAATATAACAAAATGTTTTATTTATAACAATCATTGTTTTGTCTTTATTCCAGCACCTTAGACCGTTTTAATTTATAAATTTAGATTTGAAAGTGTATTTTTGGGCAATGAAAGTTTGGATAATAGATGATGATTTAGTTTCTCGTTTTGCAACACAATATGGTATACAGCAAGCTTCCACACCTTGTACTATTCAGATATTTGAAAGTGCTATGGAAGTATTAGACGTTGTTAACGACAAGACTTTTCTAGCGCAAGATTTACCAGATATTATCTTGCTTGATCTTGTTATGCCTAATATGGATGGATGGCAATTTTTAGATGAATTAAAAAAGTCTGGAAAGCATAAAAGCGGAATGCGTATTTTTATACTATCTGCTTTTGCAAAGGTTAAAGATCGCCAACTCGCCAAGGAGCATCCATTAGTTCATGGATATTTTGATAAGCCTTTGTCGCGTATAAGCGTTGATAGTATTTTCAGTGCAATAGCTTAGTCTTTACAATTAATACCTAAAAATTTTTATATAAAAAAAACCGTCAAAAACATTAGCGAAATGTTTTGACGGCTTTAAAGTTACTACTGCAGTGCAGCGGTATTATCCTATTTCAAGGATAAAATAATGTATTTATTTTTTTAGTAAATCTCTAATTTGAGCAAGTAACTCTTCTTGAGTAGGACCTGCTGGAGCTGGAGGAGCTGGAGGAGTTTTTACTTTGTTGTAAGCTTTTACAATTAAAAACATTACAAAACCAACTATTAATAAGTTAACAATTGTATTAACCCAAGCACCCCAACGAATAGCGTTTTCTGCTACTAAATTACCAGCTTCTGCTGATCCTGATGCTGGAGTAAGGATTACCTTTAAATCGGCGAAATCTACACCACCTGCAAAATGACCTACGATTGGCATAATGATGTCAGAAACGAAACCGTTTACAACCATACCTACAGCACCAGCCATAATTACTGCTACTGCAAATTCTATGACGTTACCCGTCATAATGAAATTTTTAAATTCTTTTAACATGATTTTGTGTTTAATTAAATTAGTTAATTGTTTAATGTGTTGCAATTTACTAAAAAAAACAAAGCTTAAATAAATGTTAAAAAAAATTAATCAACAAATACCCTTTTTACTCTTTGTGAAATTCCAGTAATAAGCTCGTAAGATATTGTTTTTGCTCCTTCAGCAAATTTTGTTGCTGTTGGATCTTGTCCAAATACAATGACCTCATCTCCTTCTTGGCAATCAATTGCAGTAACATCAACCATAATCATATCCATACAAGTGTTGCCAATAATAGGCGCATTTTGGCCATGAATACGTACAACACCTTTACCATTGCCATACTCTCTACCTATTCCATCGGCATGACCAAGCGGTAATGTCGCTGTCTTAATTTTTTCTGTGGCAGTAAATGCTCTATTATAACCAACACTTTCATTGGGTTCTAAAGAATGTATTTGAGAAATATTAGTTTTTAAAGTAGCCACGGGTATAAAGTTAGAATCTTCATTATCGTCATTTCCAAAACCGTATAGGCCTATACCACTGCGTACCATGTCTAAATGTGCCTCTGGAAAATTGATAATACCCGAAGTATTTGCCAAATGCTTAAATGGTTTATAAGGTAAAGCGGCTTCAATTTGGGATGCAATTGTATTAAAACTTCGTATTTGGTTTTCGGTAAATTCTTTTTCATTCAAATCTTCTGAAGCTGCTAAATGCGAAAAAATAGACAATACTTTAACAGCATTGGTTTCAGATAGTATTTTGATAATTTTAGGAATATCACTTTCATTAAAACCAAGTCTGTTTAATCCAGTATTAAATTTTATATGAATAGGATAATCTTTCTGTCCATGCTTTTCTGCGGAAATAATAAATTCTCTTAAAATTCTTTCAGAATAAATACTAGGTTCTAAACATCGCTCAATAATCGTATCAAAGCTTACTATTTGCGAATGTAGTACTAGAATTGGCACTCTTATGCCAGCATTTCTTAGGGTTACACCTTCTTCAGCATAAGCTACTGCCAGATAATCAATACCTAAATCAACCAATTTTTGTGAAATTCTAACTGAATCGCTGCCATAGGCATAGGCTTTAACAACACCAAGAAATTTGCAATTAGGTTTTATTTTACTTTTTAAGTAGTTATAATTGTGTTCAAGGGCTTTTAAGTTTATTTCTAGAACTGTTTCTTGAGCTTTAGACATTTTCATCCTTTTTTATGTCCTTCACCTCCTCAATTGTAACATCAATTTCTTTTACTTTTTCGCGCAATCTAGCTTTGTAATAAGCTGCTCTACTTAGGGGTTCGTATTCTTCAGTTTCTCCAAGTAAAACCAATTTATCGTTAGTAGATTTTCTAAAACTATAATTAGCCAAGTTGCCTGTTCTAGTACATATGGCATGTACTTTAGTAACATATTCTGCAGTTGCCATAAGTGCTGGCATTGGACCAAATGGGTTGCCTTTAAAATCCATATCTAATCCAGCAACAAGTACACGAATACCTTTGTTGGCTAAATCATTACAGACAGAAACTATTTCATCATCAAAAAATTGTGCTTCATCAATACCAACTACATCACAGCCGTCAGCTAACAATCTAATATTAGCTGCAGCAGGAACAGGTGTAGAACGAATTTCATTAGCATCATGGGAAACCACCATTTCATCATGATAGCGAGTATCCACTTGTGGCTTAAAAATTTCTACTTTTTGCTTTGCGAATTGGGCTCTTTTTAACCTTCTAATTAACTCCTCTGTTTTGCCAGAAAACATAGAACCACAAATAACTTCGATCCAGCCAAATTGTTCTTTAGGGTTAACAGTATTTTCGAGAAACATTTTGTAATTTTAGACGAAAGTAATACGTTTTTCGTTTTTATTAAACGAAGGCTTAAAATTAAGAAAGAAACACGGGCTTTTATAATAGAAAGATTAAAAATTTTAGCAGTACGTTTAAGCTGTTATTTTTAGCATGATGAATTATAGTGCCTAATTGAAAATATAAATATTGTAGAGATGAAAAAACAATTGAAAAAGAAACTAGTTAAAATTGCCACAAATATTATTACCGCAGACGACCTCAGTGAAATTACAGAAATGTATGCTGCCTCAAAGGAGTTATACGAGAAGCTTGCAGTATTAAAATTTATAGAGGAAGAATTAAATGATATAGAGATAGATGTATCAAAAAGTTCTATTGCTGCAAAATTTGAAGAATTGGCAAATGCAGTTATGCGTGAAAACAAATCAGTGCCAGAAAGCAACCCACATGAAGTAGATATTGCTACACCTGGTATGGAAACAATTAAAGATATGATTTCTGAAATGCCATTTACAGGTGAGGCAGACGATGTTTTTGCTGATTTTATGGCAAAACCAGCACTTATGAAGAATGATAAAGACCTTTTTATGCCCGTTGAAACAGCAGAAAAAGCAACCGAAGTTTCTAAAAAATCTTTAAATGAAAATTTTGGAAAGGAAATAAAAGTAGGATTAAATGACCGTTTAGCTTTTGTAAAACATCTTTTTAATGGGAATATGGAAGATTATAATCGTGTTTTGTCACAATTAAACACCATAAATACAGAAGAAAGATCAGTAGCTTTTATTGTTAATATGGTAAAACCTGATTATAAAAATTGGGCAGGAAAAGAGGAGTATGAAACAAGGTTTATGGAGCTTATTTCACGTAAGTTTTCTTAGTACTAAGACAGCAACTTAAAAAATTAAATGATAGTTTTGCCAGAAGTTTATACAATTAACTTCTGGCTTTTTAATTTTAAACAATGGGGAAATTATATATTGTTCCAACACCAATAGGCAATTTAGAAGATATTACACTAAGAGCTATTCGTGTTTTAAAAGAGGCAGATTTAATTTTAGCGGAAGACACAAGAACTAGCGGCAAACTTTTACATCATTTAGAAGTGAAAACTCAGATGCAAAGTCATCATATGCACAATGAGCATAAAACGGTTGAAGCTATAATAAGAAGACTTAAGGCGGGAGAAACCATAGCATTAATTTCAGATGCAGGAACACCAGCAATTTCGGATCCTGGTTTTTTACTCACTAGGGCATGTGTGGAAAATAACATAGAAGTAGACTGCCTTCCTGGTGCTACAGCCTTTGTTCCAGCCTTGGTAAATAGTGGTTTGCCAAATGATAAATTTGTTTTTGAAGGCTTTTTACCTGTTAAAAAAGGTAGGCAAACAAGGTTAACATTTTTAGCGGATGAATCAAGAACCATGATATTTTACGAATCTCCACATAAACTTTTAAAAACACTCGGGAATTTTGTAGAATATTTTGGTAGGGATAGGCAAGTTTCTGTTTCAAGAGAACTCACAAAATTATATGAAGAAACTATTCGTGGCACTGCTGAAGAGGTATTAAAGCACTATACCGATAAGCCACCCAAAGGAGAAATAGTACTAGTAGTTGCAGGAAAAAGCAAAGAAAAATGAAATTACAAGATTTAAAAAATAAGCTCAATAAAGCTCCCGAAACGGTAAATTTTACAGATACTATGGCCGTTATAGAAGCTAATTATATATTTACCCCAACAGCTTTTACTAATGGGGAGTTAAAAAATGCGGCAGGTGAGAATTCAGGCTCATGCAAGTTGTTTGCCTTTGCAAAAAAGCAAAACTTCACGAAAGAAGAAACTCTAGCTTGTTTTGGCGCCTATTATTTTGAGGAAGTATTAAAGAATCCTGAAGGGAGTAATCATCAAAATATTAGAAATTTTATAAAAACAGGTTTTGCTGGCTTAAAGTTTGAAGCAGAAGCACTCTTGGAAAAATAATTGCAAATACATAATTAAAATACCTTAAATTGAACCTATGGAATTAACGCCTTGGTTCATTTCTCTTTTTACCGTAATAGCGGTATATTTTTTAGACCGTTGGGAGAACAAGCACATTAAATCATTATTCGATTGGGTACCTGCAATCTTATTGGCGTATATAATTCCTGCGCTCATTTCTTATTTATTTAATGTAGATTATTCACAAGCTGCAATTCATAATTTTAGTAAAGACTATTTTATTCCTTTAGCAATCATTGCAGTAATGAGTAGCTTATCCTTACATCAATTAAAAGCTATTGGGTGGAAACCTATTGTGCTTTTTGCGGGAGGTTCTATGTTCATTGCTATTTTTCCAGTGCTGTTGGGTTTAGGCTTCTTGACTTCAGATTTGGTCTCAGAAACCTTAATTAATCAAGAGTATTGGAAAGGTATTCCTCCAATTGTGGGCAGTTGGATAGGTGGTAGCACAAGTCAATTGGTTTTAAAAGAATTGGTTGAATGCCCTGAAAATGTGTTTTTGTCGGTATTAGTAATGGATAATATTTTGGTTAATATTTGGACCATTTTAATGTTTCAGACCATTAAAAAAAGCAACTATTTAAACAAGAAATTTAGAATAACAGACTTATTAATGCCTGATGATATTCGATCAGAAAAAGGGAAGAAATTACCTCCAATTTTCGGATTTGCACTAATACTTTTGGCAGTGGTTATCTGCAATTTATTAATTGAAAGCTTTGTAGCAAAAATAGTCGCACTCTCTATTTTAGGGCTTCTGATCAGTAATTTTATTCGCAATTGGAATTTTAAATTTGCCTTAAAACTAGGAGGAATATTAATAATTATTGTGATGGCAGTATTGGGCTTAAAATTACAATTTGCTACTTTAGGCTTTAACTTTTATTTCTTAGGCTTTTTATCGGTTTGGTTGGTGGGGCATTTTATATTTATGTTGCTTTTAGCCAAAGTATTAAACGTAAATATGGCATGGGTTCCAATAGCGAGTATGGCTAATGTAGGCGGAATTGCAACAGCACCTGCAGTTACCGCAGCTTATGAAAAAAAATGGATGCCACACGCAATAGTACTTGCTATTTTAAGCATGGCAACAGGCACTTTTTGGGGAATGTTGACAATTTGGTTGTTGAAGAATTTTTTAATTTAAATGAACTCTAAAAAATAAACCCCGCTTTCTGGCAGGGTTCTATTGCTAAATTTTCAAGATTGCACATGATTTTTATTCTTGATTTTTTTAAGTTTTTAGTGGTTCTCGATACAAATTATTTTTTCGCAGAGGCTACAAAATAATTCACTCGAACTGACATTTTAGTCTGGATTTTTATTTGGATTTCAGGTTCAATTTTTTGAAATTACCATCAACCATCAACCATCAACCATCAACCATCAAC
>NZ_FWXO01000001.1:1050052-1570458 GCF_900176415.1 Cellulophaga tyrosinoxydans
ACCATCAACCATCAACCATCAACCATCAACCATCAACTAATAACGGCTTCCATCATGTTTTCCTTTTTCCCAGCCATGTTTTCCAAGGAATTGATTGCCGCTTTCTACAGCGCCATCTTCAATGGAAGTTCCCATAGAATCATTCCATCTATTTAAATAGCCAAATAGGGAAATTACCCCTAACATTTCTACAATTTCGCCTTCATTCCAGTAGTTGTACAAACGTTCTTTAATGGCAGCATCAACCCCATTTGGCACTTGCGAAGCTTGTAAAGAAAAATCTAAGGCAGCACGTTCCGCTTCGGAAAATGCAGGGTGAGTTCTATATTCCCAAATATTATCTAATTGCTCTTGTTCTGCGCCATAACGTTCTGCGGCACGTATGGCATGAGCTTGACAATAACGGCATCCTGTTGCGTTACTACTAACCCAAGCAATCATTCTTTTTAGCGCCGAAGTCACTCGACCTTCATTGGCCATTACGGCTTTATTTAAATTAATAAATGCTTTAGAAATGGCAGGTCTGTGTTGCATGGTTAAAACCGAATTTGGACAAAAGCCTAGTGTTTCATTAAAGAATTCAGCTAGTTTTTTTGTTTCGGAATCATGATTAGAATCAAGAGGTGTTACTAAGGGCATAATGCTTTTTGTTTTGTATTTTTGGAGTCTACAAGAAACGAAAAATTATGAGTACAACAAATCATATTTCAACCAAATGGTTGGGCAACATGACCTTTGAAAGCAACAACCCTTCTGGGCATAGTTTAAAGATTGATATAGCCAAAGAAGATGGCGGCGATGGTAATGGCTACCGGCCTAAAGCCCTAATGTTATCCTCATTAGCGGGTTGCTCCGGATTGGATGTAGCGTCGTTAATTAAAAAAATGAAGTTAGAAGTAGAAGAATTTCATATTGAAACTATCGCTAATTTAACAGATGAGCATCCAAAATTTTATGATAAAGTAGTCGTGGAATATCATTTTCATGGCGCTAATCTTAAAGAAGATAAACTTCAAAAAGCTGTGGATTTATCCGTAGAAAAGTATTGCGGAGTTATGGAAATGTTTCGCCAGTTTGCTGAGGTAGAAATCAAAACCTTTTTTCATAACAAATAGATTAGTTTGTAGTGAATTAAAATGTCGGTTTGAGTGATTTTCGAAACGCAGCGAAGAAAATAGTATCGGGAACCTTGTTAGTTAAACTAGTCCTCGATACCATTTATTTTACATTAGCATTGAAAATCAATCAATCAAACTGACTTTCACCAGGTCAATTGAACTTACTTTTTAAAACTTGAATATTGAATAATGCGCTGGACTATAAAACCAAAACCAGAAGAAGATAAAATTAAAGCTCTTGCTAAGGCTTTAAATGTGGAGAAATTGGTAGCTCAGCTTTTATTGCAACGCGGAATTTCTACTTACGAAGAGGCAAAATATTTTTTTAGACCGCAATTAGAACATTTACATGATCCCTTTTTAATGAAGGATATGGATATTGCTGTTGCTCGAATTGAAAAAGCGATAGTTGACGGTGAAAATATACTTGTTTTTGGAGATTATGATGTAGATGGTACCACCGCCGTTGCCTTACTTTCTTCTTATTTATTAACGTATTATCCAAATGTAGCTACCTATATCCCTGACCGCTACGCGGAAGGTTATGGCGTATCTTATAAAGGAATAGATTTTGCTGAAGACAACGGTTTTTCGCTAATCATAGCTTTAGATTGCGGAGTTAAAGCCATCGAAAAAGTGGCTTACGCCAAAGAAAAAAACATCGATTTTATTATTTGTGATCACCATAGACCTGGTGATGTTTTGCCTGATGCTGTCGCTGTTTTAGATCCTAAAAGAAGCGATTGTACCTATCCGTATGACGAACTTTGTGGCTGCGGAGTTGGGTTTAAATTAATCCAAGCTTTGGGTTCAAGAAAAGGCGAAACAATTCACGATTTAATTCCCTATTTAGATTTGGTGGCTACCGCCATTGGAGCAGATATTGTTCCGATTACAGGAGAAAATAGAGTTTTAGCATATTTTGGGTTACAAGTCATTAATGAAAATCCCAGAGCTGGCTTTAAAGCCATTATCAATCAGATTAAAAAAACGGTTTTAACCATTACCGATGTGGTGTTTATCATAGCCCCAAGAATTAATGCTGCTGGCAGAATGGAGCATGGGCAATATGCGGTAAATTTACTGACCGAAAAAGATGCAAACCAAGCGCAAAAGTTTGCTGCCGAAATAGAAAAATTTAATATAGATAGGCGAGGCTTAGACCAAGAAATTACCATAGAAGCTTTGAATCAAATTACTGAAAACAAAGAGGAACAAGGTTTTACTTCGGTAGTTTATAAAGATTCGTGGCATAAAGGTGTAATTGGTATTGTGGCATCACGACTCACGGAAACCTATTATAGACCTACTTTAGTCTTTACAAAAAGTGGTGATAAACTAGCGGCATCTGCCAGATCAGTAAAGGGTTTTGACGTGTATAATGCATTAGAAGGCTGCGCAGATTATATTGAGCAATTTGGAGGGCATAAATATGCTGCCGGACTTACCTTATTAGAAGAACAATACAATAATTTTAAAGCACAGTTTGAAAAAGTTGTTGCTGAAACTATTGATCCTAACCTGCTGATTCCTGAAATTACTGTAGACATGATCATAGAATTAAAAGATATAACGCCTAAGTTAATGCGGATTATTAACCAATTTGCACCATTTGGTCCGGGGAATATGACGCCTGTTTTTATGGCAGAGAAAATTAGTGATTCTGGCTATGCCAAGGGAGTTGGGGAAGATGAAAAGCATTTAAAATGTGCCGTTACACAAAACGATTATGGACCCATTGGCTGTATAGGTTTTAATTTAGGGGATAAATTGCCTTTAATTACCAGTAGAAAGCCTTTTAGCGCCGTTTTTACCATTGATGAAAATGAGTGGCAAGGGAATGTGAGCCTGCAGTTGAAAATTAAGGATTTGAGGTAGGATTGGTTCTTGATACTTTTTCTTTTCCGTTACACTACCAAGAAAAAACTCGAATTGACACATTTTGTTTATTGAGATTTAGGAAGTGATTGATTAATACTGTCACTTCGAGTTAAATATTTTGTAGCCCAATCGAAGAAATAATTTTCCCGATACTTCGAGAGTGAAGCATCTCTGTTCTGATTCTTCGAATTATAAATCAATTTTTGCTAGTTCCTTTGCGATTATTATGAAACCAAGAATAATTATAACAAAACACAATATGTAAACTTTAACTTCAAAATAATTGGAATCATCCTCTTGTATTCCTTTTTTAGCCCAGGGATAAATAGCTATTCCTATAAAAATAATGACAATACCTAGAATTAATAAATAATAGTTCATAGTAATAGTTGATATCCCAATATAGTTAATTGGTCTTTTGGGCTTCATTTTTTTTGATAAAGTTTCATCACTTTAACTAAATAAAACAGATTTATTATAATGTTATACAATTAAAATCTACTTTTTAATTTAATGATGTTCAAGAGAAAAATCTCTTCCTTACCTTTACAACTTATTTTTTGATTGCTTGAGTATGGATCCGTATGCCGCCTTACGTTATAAAGAATTCAATATATTTTTACTAGTCCGTTTTGCTATGGTATTTGCATGGTCTATGCAATTTATAGTGATCGAATGGCAAGTATATACCTTAACAAAAGACCCACTTTCATTAGGTATAATAGGACTTATGGAAGTAATTCCCGCAATTGTTATGGCCTTATTTGCAGGGCATATTGTAGACCAAAAAGAAAAGCGAAATCTGCTAATGTTATGCATTTTAGGCTTTTCGGTTATAAGTTTTGGACTATTTGTTATTAGTCTTCCATCAATTGTAGCGAGCACAGACACAAAAACAATATTATATTCCATTTATTTTTTAGTTTTTTTAGGGGGGATTGTAAGGTCTTTTATAGGACCAACAATATTTTCATTAATAGCCTTAATTGTTCCTAAAAAAATATATCCTAATGCAGCTACATGGAGCAGTACTACTTGGCAATTAGCCTCTGTTTTAGGTCCTGCATTAGCAGGGTTTTCTATAAGTATTATTGGCGTTCACTGGTCTATGTGTTTAATTTTTGTTTTCTCACTAATAGCTCTAATTTTTCTTTTTAAAATTGAAAGAAAACCAATACTTAATCCTAAAATTGGGGAGCCAGTTTTTGACAGCTTACGTGAAGGATTAAAATTTGTTTTTAGTAATAAACCAATTTTAGGCGCACTAACCTTAGACATGATTGCTGTGTTATTTGGCGGTGCAGTAGCATTACTATCTATTTTTGCTCAAGATATTTTAAAAGTTGGAGCAGAAGGGTTTGGAATATTAAGAGCAGCACCAGCGGTCGGAGCAGCATTAATGATGCTAGGTTCTACACGTTTTCCTTTACATAAAAATGCAGGTATTAAACTTTTATTAGCGGTATTTGGTTTCGGGGTTTGTATGATAGTCTTTGGCTTATCTACCTATTTTTGGTTATCCGTAGCGGCCTTATTCTTAAGTGGCGCTTTAGACGGTGTTTCAATGATTGTGCGGCAAACAATTTTACAGTTAAAAACACCAGATCATATGCGTGGTAGAGTAGCATCGGTAAATTCGATTTTTGTTGGCTCTTCAAATGAATTAGGAGCTTTTGAAAGCGGCGTTACCGCTAAGTTAATGGGCACGGCAACGGCTGTGGTTTTTGGAGGTATTATGACTGTAGTGACTGTGGGAATAACAGGCTGGGCTTTTCCTAAATTTAGAAAATTAGATCTCCAAAAAGATGTAGAAGATCATGAAAAGGAGGGTTAATTAAAAGTTTCTAATTTTAATTTCTCTCCATCAAAAACACCATAAGTATAATAGCCAATCCAATCGCCTAGATTTATATACTTCGATTTTTCATTAAGGGCAATATCTAATGGTAAATGGCGGTGCCCGAAAACAAAATAATCGTAATGGTTTTGTTCTAATTTTCGCTTAGCATACTGCACTAACCACTCGTTTTCCTCGCCTAAAAATGTGGCATCTTCATCGCCAGATATTAGTTTATTTTTTACCGATAAATATTGCGCCAAACGCACTCCTAAATCTGGGTGCAACCACCTAAAAAGCCATTTAGAAAACGGATTTGTAAATACTTTTTTCATGCGTTTATAGCCTTTATCACCAGGACCTAAACCATCACCATGACCAATAAAAAACAGAGAATTATTGAGTTTAAACTGTTGAGGTTCATGAAAAACAGGTATACCAAGTTCTTCTTCAAAATACCCATTCATCCAAAGATCATGATTACCTACAAAATAGTAAATAGGAATTCCAGAATCCGCAATTTCGGCTAATTTTCCTAAGGTTCGAGTGAATCCTTTTGGAACAACGGTTTTATATTCCATCCAAAAATCAAACATATCACCTAAAAGAAAAATTGCAGCAGCATCTGTTTTAACTTCATCTAACCAAGCAACAAACTTCTTCTCCCTAGGATAACTATGTTCCATGGTTGGAGCACCTAAGTGATTATCACTTGCAAAATATATTTTTTTACCTTCAGGTATTATGATAGTTTTCATGAACTATAAATATAGGAAAAGCCTTTAATTGTCACTAGCGTACCACTCCGCAAAAGAGGTATCTGTTTCTTGTAATTTTAAGGAATGAAGCTGTATGTTTTTAGGCAATCGTGCTTTTATTCTATCGGCAAAATCTATCACCATGTTTTCACTAGTTGGTTGATAATCAGCCAAAATCACAACATGTCCACGATCTGTAAGTTCTTTTGCAAGTTCTATATGTGGGGTGTTTTTATTAAATACCGTTGCATGATCAAATTGGTCTACAATCTCTTCTTTGACTATTTTTTTAAGATCACCAAAATCAATCACCATACCTAATTTTACATGCGAAGTATCTTTAATTGGCGAGCCTATTACTGTTACAGAAAGCTTGTAACTATGTCCGTGAACATTTCTACACTTACCATCATAGCCAAAAAGCGCATGACCTGTTTCAAAATTAAATTGTTTGGTGATTCTAATTGTATTCATAAAAATTACTTTAGCAAAGTGCTTTGATCTGCTACAAAAGTATCGATTTTAACTGTAGTTACTTTTATATTTCTATTTAAATAGACTTCTGTCAATATAGTTGATACAGCAAATAGCTACCACCTATAATCAAAAATGGGGCTGCTATCATAAATAAAATTACACTACCTCGATATAATCCCCAAAACGAAATGGTTTTTACACTGTCTGTTTTTCTTGGGTTGTAAATTATAGCAACTTTTTCACCAATCTCGTAAGCGGGTGGTTTAGAGGCTATGCCACTTTCAAAAGTGATGGTTTGCAAACTCCTATCTTTAAATTCAAAAACAGGCTTATACATGGATCCATTTTGACCTTGGGATATTGAGTACTGTATTACCGTTGCCGTAGTTTTAACGCCTGATTGAAGTAAATTTTTGGTTTTTTGAAATTCGGAAAATGCAGCATAAGTTAAGCCTCCACCAATTATGAAAAGGAAAGAATAAAAGACGATCCACATAGTTGATTTGCTTTTGGCCACTGGGTTTTTAACTATTATTTTCTTTTGAACTTTCGATCGTTTCTAAAACGATTTACAAAATAAACGGCTCCCACAACTAGGAGTAAAATCAGAAAAAAAGTGCTGCCATTTAAAAATTGTAAAATTTCCATACGTAATGATTTAAAAAAAGTATAACGTAAATTTGATGCCCATATTATTTTTTAAACTTCTCTAAGGTGCTTTTTGTAAATTCAGAAAGCGCTAACCTTCCAGTAATCGCAGCTCTTTCTAACAATAGAGTATCCCAATGATCTGTATTTTCCCAAAGTACTTTTTTCCAATCTTCTAAGGCTTGTGGATTATAACTGGAAAGATTATTTGTAAAAAGATCTAATTCTTTATCCAGTTCATTTATACTATCAAAAACTTGGGAGAAAAGTCCTTTTTCTTGAGCCCAATAGGCGTTTTTCCATGCCGTTGGATTTAAGGATAATTCAGACATTCCCGCCACGCCAATTTTACGAGAAACAGCAGGAGCAATTACAAAAGGTGCTATTCCTATGGTTAGCTCCGACAATCGAATTGATGCAGCTTCAGAAGCAAAAACATAGTCGCAAGCAGCCGCTAACCCAACGCCGCCACCTACGGTTTTACCCTGTACACGGCCAACAATAATTTTTTTGCATTTACGCATTGCATTAATAACCTTGGCAAATCCACTAAAGAACACCTTGCCTTCTTCTAACGTGGTTACCGCAACGAGTTCATCGAACGAAGCACCAGCGCAGAAAGCTTTTTCTCCTTCAGATTTTAAAATGATTACTGTTACGTTTGGGTTTTCAGAAAGCTTATCAAATTCTTTAGCAAGCCGATCTAATAATTCGCTTACAAATGAATTGCTTGCCGGATGGCCAAATTCTATTGTAGCTATACTATCTTGAATATTGGTAAAAAGACTTCCGTTTGTTCGTGAAGTAGACATTTGATGAAATTTATATCAAAAGTACATTTTTAACATAAAATGAAGTAAATACTTGGCTAAATTTTAAGAGGTCAATCTATATTTCGTAAAGGAAGGTACTTTCTTCTGAACTCTAAAACCAATGCTCCACCGCGAATGCACATCCATATGGTGAAAGCAATCCAAATACCATAAAGCTTTAATTCAAAATACTTAGCTATAAATAGCGCAGGAATAAATCCGATGAAAGTTGCGGTTAGTAAAGTATTTCGAAGGTATTTCATTTCCCCTAAACCTTTAAAAAGTCCGTCATAAATAAAAGCAATAGTATTAAAAGGTTGACCAAGAATTACTATAAAAAATATGCTGTAAAAAGTGTTTAATACAGGTTCGTCATTGGAAAATATAGTGCCAATAGGTTGGTAAAAAACAAAACCGAGTACCATTAAAACTAGACTAACAATTAATCCATATCGGAGTATTTTCTTTGATAAAATATAGAGTCCATTATAATCTTTACTTCCTAAAAGTCGGCCACCCATAATATTTCCAGCGGCGGAATAACCATCAATAAAAAAGGCTGAAAATAACCAAAGATTTATTGCAATAGTATGGGCGCCAATATAATTATCTCCGAGTGCAGTAGCTTCTCTCACTGCTAATATTAGTGCAGTATTCAGGGCTATGGCTCTAACAAAAAGATTAAGACTCATAACTACAAGTCTACCTAATTCTGGATGCAGTGGAAATCTTAATTTTAGACTTATAGAGGTTTTGGTAATTAATAAAACAAAAGCCATTATAGCCATGACACCTTGAGCAATTAAGCTAGCCCATGCTGCACCTTCTAAATACATGGGTTCCAACAAACCATCTACGCCATAAACAAAAATAAAATCTAAAACCACATTTAACAGTGCTCCTACAATAGCAATCAACATAGGGTAAAAGGTGTTTTGCAGACCTCTAAAAATACCCATTATGGCAAATGTGAATAGGGTTAATGGAAACCCCCAAACACGAATAGCGTAATAAGAAATGCACAAATCCAATATTTTACCTGACGCATTTAAAAGTCTAAATATATCTGGAATAATAAAAACTGTAGAAAGTAAAATAAGAATGCTAAGGCTAATATTTAAGAAAATAGCTTGCGCTGGGAGTGTTTTTACTTCATCAATTTTGCCAGCACCTAAATATTGAGAAATGATAGCAGAAATAGCGCTTCGTGTTTGGCCTAAAACCCAAATAAGCATAGATAAAAAGGAACCAACAATACCAGCGGCGGCCAAAGATTCAATTCCATCTACATCAATATTGCCAACTATAGCAGTATCGGTTATAGAAAGAATTGGCTCTGCAATACCAGCAATAATTGCCGGAATAGCAAGGTTGTTTATTTTTTTAAAAGTGATGGTATTACTCAATAATTATAATATTAGTTCATAACAATAAAAAGGATGAATACTTTGTTTAGGAAAATAAATGGTTCCCAATTTCTGATAACCTCTCGCCTGATAGAATTTTTGATTTCTTTGGTTTTGACTAAAAGTATCTAAGCGGACAGAAATAAAATTTTCTTTACGGGCATAGGCTTCTGCATAGTCCATCATTTTTTTCGCAAAACCTTTTCCTTGTTGCTCCGGATGCACACACAATCTATGAATATAAATATTGTTTTGGTTAGGCGTAAGCCAAGTAATAGGTAAATATTCATGATCCATAAATGTAGAAATGACAATAGTTCCTATTATTTTGGAATTATTTTCAAGTACAAACAATTCATTTCTTTTTATATCGTTTTCAAATGCAGCTTTAGACGGATAATGTTCGTTCCATTGGTGAATTCCATTTTCTGACATTTGTATTGCACAAGCGTTAGTTATTTTAAGAATGTCCGGAATTTCTGATATCTTTGCAGCACGCATTAGTTGAGCTTTTAATAAATGTAAATTTAAAGTATAAATCATAAATCATTATTATGAAAAATATATTGGTACCTATTGGCACATCGCCGGACTCACACGAGACCTTACAGTATGCAGTTGATTTTGCAAGTCAATTTTCTTCAGATATTTTTGTAATGGAGGTTTTTAACGTCTCTATAAAAGCTGGAACTTTAGGTAATGTAACAGAAAAGGTTGCCGAAAATAGTATTGAACGATTAAAGGAGATAATAGGTAAAGTAGATTCTAAAGGGATTACTATAAAAATAGCAACGTATAATGGTAGTATTATAAGCGGATTAAAAGATATCGATAAAGAGTTAGGAATAGACTTAATAATATTGTCAACTCGTAGTAATGATATTCAAAATGAAGATTTGTATTTAGGCAATACTTCAGGAAAAATAATTAAGCAAACAGATATTCCTAGCTTAATTGTTCCAAAAGGGAGTGTTTTTAAACCGTATAAAACAATCTTAACGGCATTTAAATCGGGAATATTGAAGAGAAAAAGAATACTCGATCCATTAGTAGATATAAAGAAAAAATTTAAATCTGTTGTGAATTTGTTAATGGTAAAAACACCAGGCTATTCAGATGAAGATTTAAAAATTAATACGGCTTTAATGGATATAAGCTCACAATTAACTTTAACTGAAAACGCTAGTACTTATTTGGGTGTATTGGAACATTTTCAAGCACAGCACCCAGATTTATTGTGCGTATTCAGAAGAAAAAGAGGTTTTTTTAAAGCACTTTGGGAGAAAAATACGATTACAAAATCTGAATTTTACGCTCCAATTCCAGTGTTGGTATTAAGCGTTAAGAAAGATTAATATTAATTTTTGATACTTAAGTAAAAAGTGTTTCCTTTGAGCCACTTTTTCGGGGGATTAGCTCAGCTGGCTAGAGCGCTTGCCTGGCAGGCAAGAGGTCACCGGTTCGACTCCGGTATTCTCCACCAGTAAACATAGGGCTTCAAGAGTTTTTAACTTTTGAAGCTTTTTTCATTTGCACGCATTTTGCACGCAATTGAAATTTTCTCCTTTTCAACTAAAATTTAACACTTTTTGACTTTAATTGTATTAAAACAGCCCGTTGTGCTTTAGATTATGGTGATATTTCCTACTTTTAGGATTGCTAAACCATAATAAGATTAATGGCTCTATTTCAAACCTCAGTACTTAAAAATTACCTTAAACAATTAGACGATAAAACCATAGCTAAATCCTATGGTAAGTATGTAAAATATTTTTTTAATACTACTATTCAAGAAAATATAAGAAACTCAAAAGAAGAGCAATTTCAAGCTACTTTTTTAAATGAACTTTTCGTTTCAATTTTGGGCTATACTTTAAATCCAAATCCTGAATTTAATTTAACCACTGAATTTAAAAATCAAAAGAATAATCGGAAAGCCGATGGTGCAATTTTAAAAGGAGAAAATGCTATTGGCGTTATAGAACTAAAAGGCACTAATACTAAAGATTTAGAAAGCATTCGAAAACAGGCTTTTGATTATAAGGCCAATCAAAAAGGTTGTGTATATGTAGTCACATCTAATTTTGAAAAACTCAGGTTTTATATTAATGATGCTACAGAGTTTGAAGAATTCGATCTTTTTGATCTTACTGAAGACCGTTTTAAGCTTTTATTTCTCTGTTTGCAGAAGGATAATATTATAAATAATCTCCCGCTTGCGGTTAAGGAATCTTCATTGGTTGAAGAGGAAAAGATTACTAAGCGCTTTTACTCCGATTACTCGTTGTTTAAAAGAGAGTTGTATCGCGATTTGGTAAGACGAAATGCAACACAGCTAAAAAATTATAGAAAAACCGAGTTGCAGGAGATTTCGGTTGGAGGTGTTGGGGATGATGAAATAATTCGCTTAGAAAAGAATGTTAAACTAGCGCTTTTTAAGAAATCGCAAAAATTGATTGATAGGTTCTTATTTATCTTTTTTTCAGAAGACAGGGGTTTATTGCCGCCAAACTCTACAGTACAAATATTGAAAAAATGGAAAGCTGATGTTGATTTCGGTGATGAACGACCTCTTTATGATTTGTTTAAGCAATACTTTAATTTTTTAGATAAAGGC
Organism: Cellulophaga tyrosinoxydans; assembly: GCF_900176415.1. GTDB lineage: Bacteria > Bacteroidota > Bacteroidia > Flavobacteriales > Flavobacteriaceae > Cellulophaga > Cellulophaga tyrosinoxydans. The sequence continues at coordinate 1,061,607 of NZ_FWXO01000001.1, forward strand.
AGACAGGGCACAACGTTAAGAGCAGAAATATATGCCTATAATGGAGGGCTTTTTAAACCTGATTCTGTTTTAGATAGTCTTGAAATTGATAATGAATTACTTTACAAACATGCTTTACAGCTGGCTAATTATGATTTTGAAAGCCAGGTTGATGTAAACATTTTAGGTCACATTTTCGAGAACTCTTTAAATGAAATTGAAAGTGTAAATGCTGAAATAGAAGGAGCAGATTTTGATAAGCAAAAAAGCAAACGTAAAAAAGACGGCGTTTTCTACACGCCTAAATACATTACCAAATATATTGTAGAAAATACGGTAGGTAAATTATGTGAAGAAAAGAAAGTTGCTTTAGGTTTTAAGGAAGAAGAATATTTTAAGGGGCGAGCCAATAGACACAAAACAAAAATATTGGAGTTAGTAGAGCTGTTAGACAATTATAGAGCTTGGTTATTAGAACTAACCATTTGTGACCCTGCTTGTGGTTCTGGAGCTTTTTTAAACCAAGCTTTGGACTTTTTGATCAAAGAACATAATTATTTAGATGAGCTAAAGGCCAAAATTTTAGGTGGCGGTCTTGTCTTTAGTGATATTGAAAATACTATTTTAGAAAATAATATTTTTGGTGTTGACCTTAACGAAGAATCAGTTGAGATTGCAAAACTTTCGCTATGGTTACGAACAGCTCAGCCAAGAAGAAAGCTGAATGACTTGAGTAGTAATATCAAATGCGGCAATAGTTTAATAGCTGATAAAAAAGGAGCTGGTAATAAAGCATTTAGTTGGGAGCAGGAATTCCCGAAGGTTTTTGATAGAGGTGGTTTTGATGTGGTAATTGGTAATCCGCCATATGTAAAACTAGAGACGATAAAGGAGCAATCTCTACAGCTAGAAAAATACAATTTTGAAACTTTTGACAAAAGAGGAGATTTGTATGTGCTCTTTGTGGAGAAAGGGTTTAATATACTAAAACCAAATGGGGTATTGTCTTATATAATGCCTAACAAATGGTTACAGGCTGGGTACGGTCAACCGTTACGCTCTTATTTTTTAACCAAAGCGTTACATCAATTGATTGACTTTGGAGACATCCAAATTTTTCAAGGAGCAACCACATACCCTATAATTTTTGTTGCGAGTAATAATAGTCCTGAGAAAGAATTTAAAGTTGCTGTTTTACAATCTGCAAAGGCAACCGATTTTGAAACCAATGTATCTCTAAGTTTTGAAAGTTATAAAACAAGCTCTTTTGATAAGAATACATGGGTAATTTCATCAAAAAATAATAGAAATTTGTTAGATAAACTTTCTAATACCTGTAAAACTTTATTTGATTTTATTGGTGGTAAAGCTAATTATGGAATTAAAACAGGACTTACCGAGGCGTTTTTAATATCTCAAGAAGTTTATGATAAAATGGTGGAGGAAGATGCCAAGGCTGTAGAATTTTTGTTTCCTTTTTTATTAGGTCGTGAGGCAAAACCGTATGCAAACCCAACACCACTAAACTATCTTTTACTTTTTGAAAAAGGATTTACTAAAAGTAAATTAGGGGACTGTACAGAAGAAGAAGCTTGGTCTTGGTTACAAAAGCAATATCCGTCAATTGCCGAATGGTTATCTCCATTCGAGGAAAGAGCTAAAAAGCGAACCGATAAAGGTGATTTTTGGTGGGAGCTTAGAGCTTGTGATTATTATTCGGATTTTCAAAAACCAAAAATAATGTATCAAGTCTTGCAAGTTAAACCTTGTTTTATTTATGACGAGAAAGGATTGTATTGTAATAATTCCATGTGGATAATCCCTATTGAGAACAAAGGCTTAGCGGGCATATTGAACTCCAAAATGGGCTGGTGGTTAATCACCAAATATTGTACACAAATACAAAATGGTTGCCAGTTAATATGGAAATATTTCGGGCAAGTGCCAATACCCCATCTTAACGGTGAACTAGAGGTTTTGGTAGCTGACATGATTCTATTGACAAAATCATTGGATACTCAACTAAATGGTTTGTTGAATTTGGTAAAATCTAAATTTGCAATTGAAAAATTCAGTAATAAGCTTCAATCTTGGCATGAGTTAGATTTTGCAACCTTTAGCAAAGAGCTTAAAAAACTAAAAATACAATTGAGTTTAGGAGAAGAATCAGAGTGGCTTATTTATTTTGAAGAGCAAAAAAATAAAGCCCAAGAGTGGCAAAGACAATTAAACCAAACTAATCAAGAAATCGACAAAATGGTTTATGGTTTATATGGGCTTACTGAAGAGGAAATTGAAATAATTGAGAATAGTTAAAAATATTGGATGAAAGCATTTATATCATATAGCCACCAAGACGAACAAAATTTAGAATTACTACATCGTCATTTGGCACAACTTAAACGCGATGGATTAATTAATACATGGACAGATAAAAATATTCTAGCAGGACAAGAATTAAACGATACAATATCTTCTGCATTGGAGGATTCACAGTTATTTCTTGCATTAATAAGTCCAGATTACATAAACTCAAATTACTGTTATGAAAAAGAGTTTGAGACAGCCCAGAAAATGCAAAAGCAAAATAAAATCACAATTATTCCAATAGTCTTAGAGCCATGTGATTGGCTTAGTACTCCTTTTAAAGATTATAAAGGACTACCCAAAGACGGAAAGCCTGTTTCAGATTGGAGTAATAAAAATACTGCAATGTTAGATGTAATACAAAATATAAGAAATCTAATTTCTGGATATCCTATTGATGTAAAGCCTACAACAAAAGGCAAATCAAAGTCTACATTACCATCTAATTACAAAATAAAAAAAGAGTTTGATTCTTTGCAGAAAATAGATTTTCAAGCGGAGGGTTTTAATAGCTTGAAAAAGATTTTAACAGAAAACCTTAAAGAGATCGAAGTAATAGAAAATATTAAAACACGTGTTCTAAACGACACTAATGAGCAATTTATTGCCACGATCGTGAATCGTAATATGGTTCAAACAGAATCTAAGATTACCATCTCAAAAGGTGATGATTCGCCTATGGCTCAAATGATGGCTAATAGTTCTCAATATAGGTTGTCATTCCAATTTGACGATAGAAGAGGAAATATTTTAGGCTATAGTGTTACTTGGGATGATTTTGATCTTTTTTGGGTAAGAGAAGGTGATTTTTTTAGGAGAGAGAAGGAAAAAGTAAGTTTAGATGATATCGCAAATGAAATTTGGGTTGATTGGTTGGAAAAAGTAGGTATTATTGTTTAGAAGATAAATAATTATGGCAGAGTGTATAGATTGTGGAGCGTTTACAAAATTTGAAGGAGGTAGATGTTATCCATGTTATCAAAAGGAAAAAAACGACCTGGATGTGGATGATGATGAGATATCAATAGAAAGTAATGGTTTGACTGATAAAGAGCGAAACTACCGTTATAATATGATTAAGGGTAGAATTGCAGAAACACTTATTCAAGAATTATTTTTAAGCCTTGGATTTAATGTTTTTAGATATGGTATGGAAAATACTATCCCTGGCATTATAGAGCTCCTTAAAGGTGTAAAGAGTGATGTTGCTACTGAAATAAAACGAATGCCAGATTTTGTAATTCAGAATCCGAACTCAAATGAAGTGCACTTTGTTGAAGTCAAATTTAGAAGTAGCGGTAGTTTTAAATTAAAGAACTTATCCAAAGACTACCCTTATCAAAATGCTTTAATAATTTTAGTAAGTAAAAAGCACATAAAATGTATTAGTGTAGAAGAGCTAAATGAGGGAAAGGAAATTACTGAATCTACTCGGAACTACTTGGGAAATCGTAAAGAATTTGAGCTCAATAAAGAGGTAATAAAAGAATTTTGCGACTTTGCTACAAAGTTTTTTGAGGGGGTTTAATTGAGTTTTACAATGTAAAATTAAGCTATAGTATTGTTTGTCAGATGGTTAAGTTATTTTTTTGTTAATAAGTATGTTTCATAATTAAAAAGTTATTATCTTTGAATCAACATGCTTACCCCGCTTCCCGTTGGAACAGCGCGCTCAGGGTAAGCTTTTTATTTTTACCAAATGCCTAAAGTTCCTTATGAAAAGCCTGCACTAACATATGCGGGGCAAATTCAGCAGCTACAAGAAAGAGGACTTGAAATCATTAATATACCTAGGGCTACCCACTTATTAGAAAGTATCAGTTATTATCGCTTAAGTGGATATTGGTATCCAATGCTTGCAGATAAAAGTAATCATCAATTCAAAGCAAACTCCACTTTTCAATCTGCTTTTTACCTCTATTCCTTCGATAGGGAATTAAGAGTTTTGATTTTAAGGGAACTTGAAAAAATTGAAGTTTCGATTCGAGCAAAGATGATTTATTTGCTATCCCATGAATATGGTGCTTTTTGGTATCAAGACGCTAATCTGTTCAAAAATCATATTAATCATAGTAAATGTTTAGGAAGTTTAGAGCACGAATACAATAGAAGTGATGAAGAATTCATAGACGCCTTTGCAAAAAAATATTCTAATCCATTACCGCCAAGTTGGATGATGTTAGAGATTACTTCTTTTGGAACATTATCTTTCTTGTATAGTAATTTGAAACCAGGAAAGGTAAAAAGAGAAATAGCTAGTCACTTTGGATTAAATGATAAGACCTTTTCATCGTGGATACATAGCATCGTTTACTTAAGAAATGTGTGTGCGCATCACAGTCGGCTTTGGAATAGGGTTATGAGTATACAACCTGTTAGACCTAGAAATATTTATAAAACTTGGTTAAAAAACGACGGAGTATCAAATAACCGTACTTACTACATACTTACAATCATTTTATTTCTAATGCAGACTATTAATCCGGAACACACAATAGTCACAAGGTTCAAAGCTTTACTGGAGAAATACCCCAATGTTGACGTGTTTGCAATGGGATTTCCTGAAAATTGGGAGGAAGAAGCACTTTGGTCTAATATCAATAATGACATTTAATTTAATTTTTAAAAATCAAGCAGGATTTCTGTCCAGCTAATTGATCCAACTCCAATTTTAGTACTTAATTATAGTATTTTTTAAAAATAATGTATTAATTATTGTTCATAACTCAATGCAACCTATTAATTAGAAAAAAGCCGTCTAATTGCAAGTTCATCAGCCGAACACAAATTCCAGCAACTAAAATTAAAGAGCATTTTAATTGTTTTATTTTAGTTTAAATTGACATAACAACTTGTTATTCAGTTATATGTGAATAACTTACCATCTTCTTTCCTTTCCTAGAGGCTTAGTTTTTCTACCTTTATAACAACACTCCCATAAGGGAAAGCAAAAGCGCTTTTGTTCATTTTATAACCTTAAAAATTTATTTAAGATGGACACAATTTTAATACTAGATCGCTTAGATCGTTTAGAAAAACTATTCATAGGTCAGAAAGAAATTTTGACTCTTGATGAAGCCTGTGACTATACAGGAATTTCAAGAAGCTACTTGTATAAACTTACTGCAAAAGGTAAAATACCACACTCCAAACCTAATGGTAAACTTTTGTTTTTTGAGAAAACAAAATTGGTAGAATGGTTGCTTCAAAATAAAAGGTAATGTTTGCCGAAAACCAAGGCGAAGAACTTTATCACGTAAAGGACGCCAAGAAGAAAACCATTTATGATTATACTATGGAATACTTGGAAGCAAAGTATGATATTACGTATAATGAAATCTCTCACGATTTTCAGATTGCTTTTAAAGATTCTAAAGAATGGCATTATTTGAATTTGAACTCACTAATCATTGAATTAGCAAAAGCAGGCGTAGATATTCCTACAGGTAAGTTAGAAATTCTGATTCGTTCGGAGTGGATTCCGAAATATAACCCTGTTAAAGAATATTTTTTAGACTTACCCAAATGGGATGGTGAGGATCATATTTTAAAACTGACCTCTTATGTACCGACCTATGAAAAAGAGGCATTCAATTATCATTTTAAAAAATGGTTGGTAAGAACCATTAAATGTGCCTTAGAAATCAGCTATTTTAACAAACAAGCTTTTATATTATCACATCAAGGGCAGAACTCTGGAAAATCTACATGGTGTCGTTTCTTATGTCCTCCAGAACTAGCAGCATATATGGCGGAAGATATCAGTAATGATAAAGATGCACGGATACAACTCTGTAGAAACTTTCTATACAATTTAGACGAGTTAGCGGTGCTTTCCAAAAAAGATGTCAATGCTTTAAAATCATTTTTCTCCAAGACCTTTATCAACGAACGCTTACCCTATGATCGCAAAAATACGACCTTACCAAGAATATGCTCTTTTGTAGGTTCCACCAATATGTCTTCTTTTTTAAATGACGAAACAGGATCTGTTCGCTGGTTGTGTTTTGAACTCAAGGGTAGAATTAATTTTGCCTATTCTAAAGAAGTGGACATTAATAAGGTTTGGTCACAAGCGTATCATTTGGCGTATTCAGATCCTACCTTCAGTCCAGAACTTACCATTGATGATATTACGGAAAATGAAGAACGCAATAAGCGCTATACTAAACTGACCTCAGAACAAGAGCTTATCGCTAAGTATTACGAGAAGTCCACAGATATGAAAGACTTCAAGACAGCTTCCGATGTGATGGTGGCGACAAGCTGTCTTAACCTACGTTTAAACCATATAAATATTGGAAGAGCTCTGGCTGGATTTGGCTTTCAAAAAGTAAAGCACCCCAAACGACAAGTGTACGGATATTTGGCCAAATCTATGTTTGCAGAGTCCCCTTGGGAAATAGAATTTTCAAAAAAAACAGAATAATACCTACCTAGTTACCTAAAAGAAAATAAAGTGAATAGGAATAGGGTATTGCATTAGGTAGGATCTTTTAAACCCATCTTACCTGAGAGTTACCTAACCTACCTAAATGGTAAGATAGGTAAGATATAAAACACCTCCAACCTAAGCTCAAAGTCCCGTATCTATTGGTTTAGGTAGAAAGGTAGGAGAAATAACAAAAATTAAGCTGATGAAAGAAAAAAAAATAACAACAACAAGACTATCGTGTGAAAGAGCCCGAGCTTTTCCCATCGAAAAGGCGCTGGCAAAACTAGGGCACTTTCCGACCAATTCAACGGAAAAAGAAGCTTGGTTTTTAAGTCCGCTGCGCTCTGAAAACCAAGCCTCTTTCAAGGTATCCAAGAAACTGAATCGATGGTACGACCATGGAGAAGGAATCGGCGGTAATGTCATTGACCTGATATGTAAAATTAGCCAATGCACCGTAAAAGAAGCCTTAGACTTTATTAAAGCAGATAAGAACTCTTTTTTCTTTCAACAGCAGCAAAGTTTTGAAATAGAACATGAGGATAAAATAGTGATCCAAGAAGTCAAGGAACTTACCCATTACGCCTTGAAAGGATATTTGAAATCCAGATATATTTCAAAAGAAACCTCTAAAAAGTTTATTAAAGAGGTCCATTACCTTTTCAAAGATAAAAAATACTTCGCCATTGGTTTTCAAAACGATTCTGGCGGATGGGAATTGCGGAACAAATATTATAAGAATTGCAGTAGCCCTAAGGATATCACCCATATCAAAAATGGAAATGATAAACTTATTGTTACCGAAGGGATGTTTGATCTGTTATCCATTATTAGCATTGACACAACTCTTGCTTCAGAATATGATTTCTTGGTCATGAACTCAACAGCCTTCATTTCAAAAGCAAGAGAAATAATGAATGGCTATTTACAAATAAAGCTCTATTTGGACTCTGATCTAAACGGAATACGAACGACCAAAAAATTGATGGAGCATTCCAATAACTGTTTTGATAAATCAATTCTTTATCATGGTTTTAAAGATGTAAATGATTGGCTGATAGATACTGCTAAAAAGGGACTTGGTCAGGAGGCGCAAGATGTGTTTTTGTTGCCACAAAAACAAACTTGCTTTACGCCCGATGGTTGCAAAGAAAATCAAAAATGAAAAAGACATATATCAAATTTCGATGCTCCATTTACGAAAAGAAACTGCTTAAAAAAAGAGCAGTACGAGCAGGAATTTCTTTATCGGAATACTGTCGCAATTCCGCCTTTGGAAATTCGATAATTGAACGTTTGACTAGCGAACAGCTGGCACAGTATCAAATGCTCGTTCAGTACAAAAACAACTTTACAAGTATCCGAAATATGTTCAAAAATAGAAACCCAAATTTGGCAAAAGAGGTTGCAACATTAGCAGAACAAATACGCAATCATTTGTTCAATTTTAAAAAATAAATCCATGATTGGTAAAGGGCAATCCATAACACATACCAAAGCATCAATAGACTATGGTTGGAATCAAGAGAAAGATGCTGAAGTAGTTTTTAGACAACATTTGGCAGGAGATACTACAGAGCAGATTACAGATGAATTTAAATTGATACAGGAACAGAATGTACGTTGCCAAAAGAATACCCTCAGTTTTATTCTAAGTCCAATCCAAGAAGAAGGTAAGCAATTAAGTAAAACTCAATTAGGGGAACTGACTCAGAAATTTATACAAGAAATGAACTTAAAAGACCATCAAGCGATTGCATTTGTTAATAGAGATAAAGCACATACCCATGTACACGCTTATGTGAATAGGATAGGTTTTGATGGAAAAGCATACAACGACAGCTTTATCGGAAAACGAAGTCAATTAGCAGCTGAAAACGTGGCTAAGGAAATGGGACTTACTACGGTAAAAGAAGTGCAATTGGAAAAGAACATCAACCTGCAGCCAATACGTCAGGAAATAAAAAACAGACATCAAAGTGTTATGGATAACCAAAGACCCAAAAACCTTGAGGATTACATCAAGGCAATGAAGGCAGAAAATGTGAAGGTCATTCCGAGTATCAATAAAGCGAGCAAATTGCAAGGATTTCGATATGAGTATCAAGGGCATAATTTAAAAGCAAGTGAAGTACATCGTTCTATGTCTGGAGGAGGTATCATGGGACAACTTGCCCAAAACAATAAAGGCATTGGACAGCCCATACAAATGAAGAATACCACTCAAATACTTGGAAAAACAATTGAATTAAGCACAAACCTTGCAGCTAGTATAGCCAAGAGTATGCTAAAAAAAGTAATTAAGAGAAGTATTGACAAAGGAATAGGATTTTAAAAATAGAAAGTTATGGGCTATAAAAAACTAGATGAAGTAATGGAGCTTTTAAGCGACGAATTAGATGGGTTTAATAAAAGTATAATCAGGTTAGAAAAGTTAACGCAAAATGTGGACAATATTAATATCAAAGCGGATACATCAGGAATTGAGCATATGCTTCGAGAACATTTAAGAATAGAGAAAGAAAAAAGTCAAAAATTACAGGAAGCTTTCCAAAAAATGGAAAAGGAACTTTCTAAATCACAAGTAATTCCTAAAATACAACTATGGATTCAATATAGCATTTACTTGATTTCTTTGATTATTATTGGCTACTTGATATTGAATCAAGCATATCTTTAAAAAGGTTAAAACGACAATCGTGCTAATTGGGAAGTAATTGCTATTCCAAATTTGAAAGATTAAGAAAGTTCTCCAAATCAAAAGTAGTATGCGCCCTGTTGGATTTCTTTTTAACGCTTATCAACCCGAACACTAAAGAAATCCAACAGGATCCATGCGCAATTAAGTTATGGTAAGATTTGGGGATTAGATTTGGGTTTTGATTAATCCTTCAAAATTTAATAGTTTAAAGTAATCTTAAATTTGTTAACTTTGAACCATGGCAACCGCTGATCAAATTAAATCCTTACTCCAATCACATTACAAAAATGATGATGAGCGGTTCACTTCAATTGCTTTGCAAGTAGCAGCTCATGAAGCTAGAAAAGGTAATATGGTCATTGCTAAAGAAATTAAATCTCTAATCGATAAATCTAAATCAGGAGGGTTTAAGATTATAAAATTGAGTAGAGATATTAGTGATCTTGTTCTAGTATTTCATCCTGAAAACAGATTAAGTGAACTTATACTTTCGGATGAAATAAGAAACAAACTCCTTCGTATTATAACTGAATACAAGCAAAGAGATAAAATCCAAAAATTTGGTCTCCACAATAGAAGAAAGGTTTTGCTCTCAGGCATTCCAGGAACTGGAAAGACGATTACTGCTTCAGCGATAGCTGGTGAACTGAAACTTCCATTATACGTAATTATGATGGATAAGCTTATGACCAAATATATGGGAGAAACGGCAGCAAAACTTCGTGACGTATTCAATATGATGCAGTCAAATAGAGGTGTTTATCTTTTTGATGAATTTGATGCTATTGGTGCTGAACGAGCAAGGGATAATGAAGTTGGAGAAATGAGAAGAGTTCTTAATGCTTTTCTTCAGTTCATTGAACAAGACACTTCAGATAGTATAATTTTAGGCGCTACCAACAACATTAAAATTTTAGATTCAGCCCTTTTCAGGCGGTTCGATGACATCATAACTTACACTATTCCTAATTCTCAAGAAATAGAAGCACTTATAGTACTGAAATTATCAAATTTTTTAGGGAGTTATAAACTAGATGATGTTATTAAGGAAGCAGAAGGTTTAAGCCATGCTGAAATTACCAATGCATGTAATGATGCATTGAAAGAGATTATTCTTACCGATAAGAAAACTATAATTAAATCACTTTTAATTCAAATGATTCGGGATAGGAAAATGAATTATTTGTAAGCGAATTCTATGGCAGAAGATTTTAAACCACACCTTTTTTTAAAAAACGTACATACTGCCTTACCGTTTACCACAATATCTTCTGGAGGGACTAAAAAAGAATTGCCTGTGAGGAACCGTATACAGCATGGACATTTGCTGTTGGGTCAATTAGAAAACATATGGGAAAAGTATAATAAAGAAAAATATCAAAGACAACGCAAAGCTCTACCAACAAAGGAAGGAGAATACATAACAGTAAAAGGTGTTGAAAACTACGACCTCAACATTGACACTCTAAATAGTAAAATAAGTATAGGAGCGGAATTACTGAATGTGAAATACGATTCAATTACTAAATCACAACAGGCAACAATCTACATACAAGAAAAGGATAGAAAAAAACTAAATTCAGCACTCTCAAGCTACATTAGTAAAAATCGCAAGGACAATGGAAAGCCTGTTAATGAACCTTTAGTAAGTAAGATTGACGATTTTTCAAAAGCAACATTTGAAAATTTGTGGACAGATTCGTTAGATTTTGTTCCGAAAACTAACCAAATTTGGGTAGAGCTGTGGATTAAAGAAGGCAGGCAGAATTTTGAAAAAATACAGAATAGCCTAAAAAAAACATGCGATGTTTATAGTATAAAGGTTAGCGATAGTATTCTTTACTTTCCGGAACGCACAATTATATATATTAAGGCTAACATTAAACAATTAGAGGAGCTAGTTAATTCTTTTGACTATATAGCTGAGTTTAGAAAACCAGAAGAACTAAATGAGTTTTGGCAAAATCAAGGGCCAACTGAACAATCATCTTGGATAACAGATTTACTGAGTAAAATTAAATTTAAAAAAACTAATAATTTTATTACCATTTTAGATACTGGGGTTAACAACGGTCATGAACTTTTGAAACCAATTCTACTTGATGAAAATAGGTTAACCGCAGATATAAATTGGGGAGTGGACGACAAAGCGGACAGTCGATATATTGGACATGGAACGCAAATGGCAGGTATAGCAATTTATGGGGATTTAAAAGAAAAATTACAAGCCCCTAATTCAATCGAAATAAATACCCAGTTAGAATCAGTTAAAATTATTCCTAGAACAGGTATAAACCGCAATAAAGATATTCCGTTTATTACCAAAAATGCAGTTAACATAGCAATTACGTCAAATCCTCTGTTGCATCGTATTTATTGTCTTGCAATTACTGGTACAAATAAGTTTGAATTTGGGAAACCTACAACGTGGTCTGCCACTATTGATGAAATAGTAAATGGTCAAGATGAATTAGACAAAAAGCTTTTTCTAATAAGTGCAGGTAATGTAAGGCATGAGGATGATTTTGAAAAGTACCCAGAGAATAATTTAAATTGCCAAGTTGAAAGCCCTGCCCAATCATGGAATTCAATTACAGTAGGTGCATTCACTGAAAAAATATTGCCTAATCATAAAACACTTGCGCTTAAAGGTGAATTATCCCCCTTCAGCAGAACCTCCAATGGTTGGGGAGACAATTGGCCAATAAAACCTGAAATATTATTTGAAGGAGGTAATATGAAAAAACTTTCAAATGGACAGGTTGATGGAGATAATGAACTTGGTTTATTAACAACTTCTCATGACGTACTTCGAAATAATTTTGCCATAATAGACGCTACTAGTTCTGCCACAGCTTTGTGTGCGTATTTCATGGCTGCGCTTAGAAATCAATACCCAATAGCTTGGGAAGAAACTTTGAGAGGCTTATTGATACATTCTGCATCATGGACGGAAGCTATGAAAAAGCAATTAAAGTTTGATCGGAAACAACAATCGATTGTCCAGATGCTCAGAACCTATGGTTATGGAGTGCCGAACTTAGAAAAAGCTCTTCGATGTAAAAACAATTATCTAACCTTTATATCAGAAGAAACAATTCAACCCTATATAAAGGTGCCAGGGAAGAGTGCTAGGACCAACAATGCTCACTATTATGAATTTCCATGGCCTAAAGAAGCTTTAGAAAATTTAGGGGAAAAGTCTGTTACTTTGAGGGTGACACTCTCATATTTTATTGAACCAAATCCAGGTGAAAAGGGATATTCGACTAAATATTCTTATCAATCTGCAGCATTGAAATTTTCACTTATTCGTCCTGGGGAATCAAGTGAAAATTTCATAGCACGAACAAATAGAATTAATAAAGATAATCTTCGGAAAGAATTAGGTTTAGTAAAGGGCGAAAAAATACCAGCAATTGAATTAAATACTAATACAGGTAATGAACGATGGACATTAGGTGCTGACAATACTTTTAAAGGTTCTATTCATAGTAACTTTTGGGAAGGAAATGCAGTTGAAATAGCATCCTGTAATTTTCTTGCGGTTTATCCCCAAGCAACCGGATGGTGGAAAAATTTAAAGAGCAAAAAGAAATTCAATCAAAAGTTAAGGTATTCTTTGATTGTATCCATAGAAACACCTGAAAATAGCACGGATATCTACACAGTAATAGCTCAAAAAGTTAAGATAGAAAATCTCGTAAAAGTTTAATTATACCTTTTTTGTTTGACTTTATAAATTAACTAATTTTTTATTATAACCATCTAATATGTCATTAGGTAAAGATTTTAAATAAATTTGAGTAGTGGAAAGTCGATTATGCCCTAGCATAGCTGAAATTGCTTGCAGAGGTACATCTTGTAGCATTGCTTGGGTGGCAAAACTATGACGAGAGACATAAGAAGTCAGTCTTTGTTCTATACCACATTTAGTAGCAATCTCTTTTAATCCCTTATTATACCTTTTTCTTGCCCATATTACATCTTTGTATTGCAACTCAAAAGTTTCTCTTTTAATTATAGGAAATATAAATTCAGACTTTTCTTTATTGTTCAGGTAATATGAAAGTAATTCATTCAATTGAGGAGTTATACTAATATCATAAGGTCTGTGTGTCTTTTTTCTTTGAAATTTAATACGATTATCAATTATATTTTCAACTTTTAAGAATGCTAAATCCATAAAGGAAATACCATAAAGCATATAGGACGCTAAGAAATAGTTTCTATAATGAAACAATCCATCTGTTTCATTTAGCTTTAAAATCATTATTGATTTCATGCTTTTGGCATCGATAGCTCTTTTTTCAGTGGGTGCTGTTTTAATTCTATAATTAGTGAAGGGATAGGCCTCTCTCGAAACAACTTCGCTTTTAATTGCTTTGTTAAAAATAGCCTTTATTGTTCTCATGTATGCAGAAAGTCCGTTAATAGAATTTCCTCTCGAAAAATGCCAGCTTTCAAACCTTTTAAGAAAGTCGTAATTGACTTCATTAAATTTTATATCATTTCCATTATTAAATAATTCTAATACTTTAACTATAGAATGATACGTATTTGCATTGCCATATCGCTCTGCAAGTTTCATTTCTTCAACTATTTCAGCACTATATGCCATAAAGGAGTCAAAAGAGGCAGTTTTTACTATTTTTCTTTTGAGTTGTTTAATTGATAAAAAATTAAGTTCATTCTTCTCATATAGTGCATTAATAATATCAGTAGCTCTCGTCTTTTCCTTTAATAATTGATTGTTCAATTTGCTAGTTGAGGAAGTTCCTTTAAAAGCTCTTTTTATTTTTTCGTTTTTATTATCCCAATATTCTTTATTAACAGATTGGCCCAAACTTATGGAGGTTGTTTTTCGCAGATGACTTAATCTTAAAATAATGGGAAAGGTGCCATCTTTTTTCTTCCTACGTTCGTCTAAAGAAAGTTTAATATTGGTATTCATAAAAATAAAGGTATAAAAAATTTGCACGCAATTTGCACGCATTTTACTGATATTATTTGATTTCAAATGAACTCAAAATTTATTAAAATACTGAAATACAATAAGATATGTTAAACTATGATAGAGCTTAATAAGCTTAAGCTTTTGCTGGCAGGCAAGAGGTCACCGGTTCGACTCCGGTATTCTCCACAAACCATCACTTTTAGTGATGGTTTTTTCGTTTTTATTGGGGTCACCAGTTCCTCAGACGCTTTGGGGCGATATTCCACACCACTATTCATAATGTTTCAAGAGTTAAAGACTCTTGAAACATTTTTTATTTGCACGCAAACGAGAATTAATAAAATAAGCTATTCTGGGCAATTCACTTCCTAAGCTCAGTTTCGTATTTAAAGATTAAATAGTTCATGAGGATAAAAAATATCATCGATGATGACATTTCCTAATTAAGTGTATGTATTGGTAAGAACCTTTAAAACATACACAAAATGAAAAGACCAGAAGTTATTCTATTATGCCTCTACCTGTTCCTGAGCAATATATCGTGTGGGCAAAATACAACGAACCAAAAACAAGCAGAATCAGGTGATGCAATCAAGTTTAATGGTAAATCATATATACTAAAAAAAGGTATTGCTATCCCACAAAATCAACAAAACAAAACAATGGATTATAAAATTATTTTTCATGAGTTACGCGATCCTGAAAGAAATATGGTTATGGCTTACTTACCAATACCCAATGATTGGGATATTAAAGAACAGTCTGGCAATGATGGAATTGTTGCTACGGGTCCAAACAACATTAAAATTTACGGACAAAGTGAATTTATGTTTACCTATTCGCAATTACCTGGTTTTAATGAAATGATTTTACAACAGGGGGGAAAAGTACAACCTTTAAAAAGCATAGAGCAATTAGTAAAAGAAGATTTTAACTCTTTATTTGAAAAAGAAGGTTTTAGACTAGCAAGACAGTACCCATTACCTAAGCAAAAAGCCTATGACGAAAATTATGAGCAATTTGTGTTTAAACCAGTGCCTATGCAAAAAACATTTGATGCTATGGCTACAGAATGGGAAGACAATAATGGAAATATAAAACTACTCGTTATTAGACAATTTGTTACCTATACAAATGAAGCATGTTATTGGGGATATAGATTAAACGGACTTGAGGCACTTAAGTCCAATTTTGAAACTGCAAAAAACAATTATTTATACGCCTTAGCAAATTCAAAATTCAACCCGCAATGGTTACAAACGTGTTATTATGAAGATATGCAAACTTCTGCTAGATTAAAAAGGATACATGAAGGTAGAATGGCGGAATTAAGAGCAGAAGGCCAGCGTATAATAGCACGAGGAAATGAACATAGTGCCATGGTAGACCGTAACCACAAAAAATTTATGGATACACATTTGGAGCGAGAATATGTTTCAAACGCCTCCAGTGGGAAAACGTATCAAGTAGATGCAGGTAGCAAAGTGTATTGGATAAATTCTAATGGAGAATACATACCAACTGACAATGTAAATTTTGACCCCAACCTAGACCCGAACCTTAACGGTGAAACTTGGACAAAAGGGACTAATAATAACTAACAATAAAACCAAAACATTATGAAAAAGTTAAAAACATTCACCCTATTTATTTTTTGCGCCTTTTTTATCAATTTAAGTTGTAAAAAAGATGATGATAGTTTTAAAGAACAAGAAGAACAGGGTGAAGGGCCAAACAGAGATGAAGTAGAGGTAAAAATAAATTTACCAGAAGGTTCTGGTTTAAATGTAGGCGACACCTATTTATATACTTTAGGAACTAATGCTGACGTAGATGCTCAAGGTAAAGTATTGGCTCCAATCTTTGATGGCAGCACAGAGCTAGCTTTTCTATTCAATTCTAAAAATGAACCGCTGTTAGCAGGTTTTATTTCGAAGGACAAAAAAGAGATATCTATAAACACTACTGCTGAAGTGCTTTTATATTACGCAGTTCCAGCATATATTCAGAGCAGTGAATTAAAAGACGGTTATTTAAGCGAAATAAATACGTTAAGTAGTTTTTCTTTATTTAGTGAAGGTTTAAAGAATTTGTTCAAAACAGATAATCTAATGCTTCAAAAAGGCAGCTACAAGAGTTTATTACAAGCGCAATTAGATTTATTTTCAGAAACAGATATGTCCAGTAAAACATCTAAAAATATTTCTGTAGACTCAAGAGACGAACGCAGTGGTTTAATACTTGGCGAAAATGATGCCAAAATACACATCAGCAATAAATACAAAAGAGCTGCTCATACTTTTATTTACAAAAAATCTACAACCAATTTAAACGGTCAAGAAAATGTTATAAATGCAGCTATCACTGGTGATGATAAAGCTAATTTCGAATTTGCTCTTAAAGCCGCAACTAGGCCACCGAATGCCCAAGATAGAAAAGTGGATATACATGGACTAGTTTTGGCTTGTAATGTTATAAAATTTGACCAATCTACATCTGAGCCTTTTGATTTGGAGTTGTTTGATAATGAATCAGCAGCTAAATATGAGGTTGCCGTAATTGGAGCAGGAAAACTCCGAAAAAATAGGGAGATGACAACAACCGAACGTCAAAAATTTGAAGAGCTATCAAAAAAAGTTTTTATAATGGATTATTTATTGCCAATTACCTTAGATATTATTGGTAGAAAAAGTGAATTTGATAACAATAAAGAAGGAAAAGAAGAAGCACTTTATAGTGCAGTATTACCATATTTAGAGAAAAACAGCACAGTTAAAAGTCTTGTTTTAGAGAATGAATTTCAAGCAGCTATTGAAGCTTTTTTACCAGTGTTGTATGATAACGGAGGTAGTTTTGGCGAAATTTTTAAGCTTATGCAAGATGTATATGCAGTACTATCTAATGGAGACCCCAATGCATATGATTTTATAGTAACAGATGCCCAAAAAGCTAATTCCACTAAAGTGCTAAAAATTATAGAAGAAACTATGAAGCTTGTAAGCTACCAATGCTTTGATGCGCAATTAGAAGATGTAAGTAATATTGAAACGTGGGAGGTTATTGTAGATCAAGGCAAGGTGAAATTAACACCGCAAACTGCCGTAGTAAGTGTTTTAGCAACCGCTGAGAAAACTCAAGAAATTGAAGCTACGGTTCAGATTAAATTAGAAACGGGAGAATCCATAGAATACGAATGGAAAACCACTACAAAATTTGGCGGTGTTATAAATGATCTTAATGGTAAAAGCGGCAGTACGTTTACATCTAGTTTTAGTAAAGTCTATTTTTTAAGTAATATTGGCGCCTCTCAATTATCTGATGGCGATAACATTGAAGAAGTAAGTGTCACAGCATTTGTAAACGGACCAAATGGCAGAACAGAAGTTGGCAAAGCGACTATGCAGGTTTTTGTAAAAAAGAGCAACTTTATTATGACACCAAACAACAGCAAAATTAGCGGAAACACCACAACAAATATGCAAATACAGCATCTTAACGCTAATATTACAATACCAGATGCTAATACTGATTATAAAATAGTTTGGACAACAACAGGAAATCATGGGCAATTTGAAAGCGGAAAAACCAGTGTTACTACCTATAATACGGATAAACTAAAATATGTATGTACAGATACGGACACCAAAACTGGCACAGAGCAATTTACGGCTGTTATTTATGCTAAGTCAAAAAATAGTGCAGGAGATTATAAACTAGCTGGTGAAGCCGGTGCCATTCTTAATTTAGATAATACCGACCCAAAAAAGATGTATTTCTCTTTAAATGATATCTTTTATATCGAAAAGCTTGTAGATGAAGAATGTATCGTTTCTTCTAACCCTATTGTGACAATAATGGGTGCTCGAAATTATTTATTTAACTCCTTTTTTGTGACAAAAATTGCTAACGCCAAAAGCTATACTTTAACTGTTGCAAGCGTAAAAGATGGTGATGGATACGAATATGGCGGCCGAAGTTGGAGTTGGAATAATAATTCAACCCAATATGCTAATGACGGAGTAGGAACCACTGATCAAAATGGCGACCCTATTACTCTTGTAGGCGATTTTGAACTATACATATATGGCGGGGCTGTAAACACTTGTGCTAATTTTTATGGTGAATATGTAACTAGACTAGCAGCTACACAAGCAACAGGTCAACTAACCGTAATCCTAGAATAAAAAAATAAAATAAAATTTTAACATAAAAAGTGTATCTTTCTTTTGCTATTACCAACCTATGCCTGAGAAAGATACGCTTACTAAAAACTTTTTAGAACAGGAAGAACTCATAAAAGCAATACAAGCTAATGATGAAATTGTGCTTAAAAATCTGTATCAAGAAAACTACTATAAAACTGAGAAATATATAGTTGATAATAATGGAGACATAGCACAAGCAAAAGACACGTATCAGGAGGCATTCATTGCTGTATGGGAAAACGTTCAGAATAATAAATTTACCCCAATGAACCAAACAGCACTTAACGGATATATTTATAGCGTTGCTAAAAATAAGTGGTTAAATTATTTAAAATCTTCGGCATACAAGAAAACGAAAAAATTGGATGCTCATGAGTATAAAATTCAAAATAAACCTGAAGAAATTAGTGCTGAATTTGATGAGGAAAATGCTTCTAAATTAGAACTTGTAGTCACAAATTTTAATACTATTGATGAAGCTTGTAAAAAACTATTGGAAGTATTTTACTATGAAAATAAATCATTAAGAGAAATTGCTGCAGAATTAAAGATTACGGAAGCTTCGGCACGCAACAAAAAATATCGTTGTTTAGAAAAGCTCCGAACTTTAGTACAAACCTCAAATTAAAACCCCAATTTGGAAACAGAACATAACATATCACAAGAACTATTAGAAACCATAGAACGGTATCTGAAGCATACTATGGAGCCAGATGAGCTTGCCACTTTTAAAACAAAGTTAGAAAAAGACCCAGTTTTGAAAAATCAAGTTGATGATACAGCAATGATATTTTCAGGAATAAAGAAGGCGGTCTTAAAAAATAAACTAGACGTTTTACACAGTGATTTAACTGAAAACAAGGCACCTAATAAAGGAAAAACTAAAGTTTTTAAATTGAATTTCAAATCGCTATCAATAGCGGCTTCGATACTTATTTTATTTGGAAGTTTTTGGGTATTTAACCAACAACCAAGCAATGAAAAACTATTTGAACATTATTTTGAGCCTGATAGAGGTTTGGAGACGACCATGAGTCAAACGGATAACTACCAATTTAATGATGCCATGGTAGATTATAAGAATTTGAAATATGACCTAGCCATTGAAAAATGGGAAATTCTATTAAAGAACAAACCCGAAAATGACACACTCAATTACTTTTTAGGTTCAGCATATTTGGCAAACAACAAAGACATTAAGGCAATAGATTATTTTAAAAAAGTGGTGGTTAATCAACAAAGTAGTTTTACACAAGATGCTTATTACTATTTAGGGTTAGCCTATTTACAAGGAAACAATACTGAAGCGGCAATAGAATATTTTAAAAAAAATAACTCCCCCAAAAGCAATGAAATAATTTCTGAACTAAGTGACTAAAATATTTTTATGGGACCATATTTAAAATGTTTGTTTTTGTTTTTTATGGGATTAGTTTGTTTTGCTACAACTTCTGCACAAACAAAAAATTTAAAAGATATAAACTATATAAAAACACTCATAGAACAGGACAGTATTTTAAAAGCAGAAACTGAGTTAGACCTTCAAATTAACCGATTCAAATCTCAAAAAAATTACGATACTTTAGTTCATTATATTTATGATTTGGGGAAATTATCCATTCTAAAAAACATGGCCTTTGATAATGCAATTCAGCTTTCAGAAGACATTACTAATGCAACAAAAAACAAGCAATCCTTAAGTACATTAAATTTAGAATTAGCGAAGTTATATTTTGAACAAAATAATATTTCAAAAGCCTATGAATTTGGGCAAAAATCAAAAATCTACGCGCAACAACTTTCAAATAAAAACGCACTTGTAGAAACAGAATACTATTTGGGAGATTATTCCATGAAAATGGGTGATATACCTAATTTAGAAAAGCATATGCGTAATGCAAACGCGATAATAAACCAAAACAAAGGCAAACCCTATAATATAACGGCACGTGTTCTGAATTTAATGGGGGCAGTTATGTTTTTTTCATCAAAACAGGACAGTTCGGTTTATTATTTTGAGCATGCTTTAAAAAACATTGAAAACTTACCAAATAACTTAGAAAATAAATACTATTTACCAGCGGCAATTAATGGAAATTTATTCTTAATTAAATTGAATCAAGGGAAACATTCCGAGGCTAGAAAACTTGTTGAAAACTCACTTATTTTAAATCAAAAATTCTTAAGTCAAACCAAAAACCATCCACTTTTACCAAGAGTAAAAAGAAACATTGCATTAGGCTACACAAACCTTTCAAGCTTATTTTACGATTTAGGAGACTATGATCGATCAGACTATATAACAGAGCTTTCCTATGGTTTTGTTAAGCAAAATTTTCCACCAAAAACTGAAGAATATGTCACAACTACTCTAGCGGTAGCCGAAGTGCAAAGTGCTAAATTAGAATTTGAAAATGCTTTAAAATATTTACGTGAAGCAGAGCTTTGTATAGAGAATATGGAAGGAGACAATTTTCGATTAAGAGCTTATTTATACAACGATTATGGCGCAACATACTATAAGCAAAAAGACTTAATAAAAGCGTTATTATATTATGAAAAAAGCGATTTTTTTCACGAAAAATCTTACCCAGGAGTTTATGATTCAAATCGATTATATCAAACAATGAATCTTGGTATTTTATTAGGTGAAATGGGCGAACAAGAAAAAGCCATAAACTATGTTAAAAACGCCTATAATTATGTGGTGAAAGAAAATGGAGAAGATAATTACTTAACCAATGCCCTACTTTTAACACTTGCAACGATAACTTTCAATAATCAAGATTATGAACAAACCCTAAAATGGTGTAACAAAAGCTTTGGTATTTACAACAATAACGCTGAAAAAAAAGGTTATGATAAACTTCATTTTGAAGAAAAAAAAGCGGAATTAATTCTACTTTATGCCAAATCTAAATACTATCTAAATAATGATAAAAGTATTTTGTTTTTAGAAAATTCGTTATCTGAAATTGAGGAAGCCATATCCATTATAGAAAGCCGAAAATCTGTTATTTCATCTCTAGAGAGTGTAAACACTTTGATTGAAAATAATAAAGATATTTTTGATTTTGCGAAGACATTAAATTTAAAACTTTATGAATTAACTAAAAACACGAAGTATTTAAACAAGTTAGTTAGTCTTCATGAATCTGCTTTATACAATAGAATTAGAACTCGTCTAAACATTAATAATGGAATGACTTTTGCCGATGTGCCTAAAGAGGTTATTGCTAAAGAAAACGCAATTCGGAGTAAATTAAATATCAAAATTGAAGAAGAAGAAGATCAAGAAGCAGCTATTGAAACTGTACTAAATAGTAATATAGAATGGGCTCAATTTCTAGAAACCATTAAAAAAGAGTATCCTAAATATTACAAAATGCGCTACGGCACTATTGGTGAATCTTTAGAGTATTTACAGGATAAAATCACTTTAAATACTTCTGTAATTAGGTACCTTTTTATAGATGAAGAACTATATGCCTTCGTCCTTAAAAAGGAAAGTCAAAAATTGATTAAACTAGACTATGGGTCAGTTAAAAATCATATAGAGCAATTACACAAAAATCAATACCAATTAGGAAAAACGAACGATTTATTATTTGAATTATACCAAGCTTTGTGGAAACCTTTTGCGGCCGAAATAACAACCAAAAACATTGTAATAATACCTGATGGTGATTTATATAATTTAAGTTTTGAAACCCTAACACCTAATAAAATAAAGTCATTTAAAGAACTTGCAACTAATAGCCTATTGGCTAAATACAATATATCATACAATTATAGTTTGTATTTATTAGAACAGAATAAAAACTCAATAAAATATAAAAATAGTTTTATAGCCTTTGCCCCAGAGTTTAATGACAGAATGAAAGAAAGTTACAAATTGGCTATTACTGATTCTTTAAATTTAGATAAAACCTATCTCACCTTACTCCAGCAACCTTTTAATGTAAATTTAGCTAAAGTGAATGCTAAACTTTTTGACGGAGATTATTTTTTAAATGAAAACTCAACTGAAAATATTTTTAAACAAAACGCTAGCGAACATAAAATTATCCATATTGGCACTCACGCAGAATCTAATAATATTAGTCCAGAGTTATCGCGACTAATTTTTGCGAAAAATGTTTCAGATGCCAATGAAGATGGGTCTTTGTATACTTATGAAATTTATGATACCAGTCTAAACTCTAATTTAGCTATTCTAACTGCTTGTGAAACGGGTAAACCTACCTATCAAGCAGGAGAAGGCATGATATCTTTAGCACATGCTTTCAATTATGCAGGAAGCGAAAGTATTCTTACTAGTTTATGGAAAGTAGACGAGCGTTCAACCTCAGAAATTGTAGAATTGTTTTATAAATATATCAATAAGGGCAAACCAAAGGATGAAGCGTTACGTCTGGCTAAACTTGATTATATTAATACTATAGATGGGCGTACTCTTGCACCTCAATTTTGGGCAGGATTGGTGCTTATGGGTGATACTTCTCCTATTATAATAGCCAACAATACTAATTGGATTTATTGGATCATTGGGGTTGTCTTATTAATTATTTTAGGGCTTTTTTTCAAAAATCGAATTCGTAGTACTTAAATTCCTCTTCCAAGGCATAAATTAATTGAAAAAAGGCTAGTAAAACCAGCCTTTTAATTAGTGCAGTTGATTCCCCCGAGACAACGACACCCTAACTAACTCAATAAAACTAAATTCATAAAGCGCTATAATTAGAATAACAGGATTCTTCTAATAATCGTTAATTTAATTCCTCCATGATTTATATATACATCTAGAAAAAAGTAAAATGTCATCAATAAATTATTTGATGACTTTTTTAGATTTTAATTATGCACTTGTGTAATCTTAAAGTAATCCTAACGGAACCTCTGCAATGTTAGATCTTATTATTTATTATTTCACATGTGAATAATAATATTGAAAATTTCCATTCATTGTAAGGACATATAAATATTTCATCTCTCAATTTTCTATGATTTATAACTTTTAAGAAAACTATAACGGGTAATATTTGAGTGCCTAATTATAGAATTTTAACTTCACATAAAAATGGAAGTTAAGATGAATTTAAATGGTAAAGTAGCATATATAACTGGAGGTTCAAAAGGCATTGGCTATGGGACCGCAAAAATACTATTGGCAGCAGGTATGAAAGTTGCCATAAGTGGTAGAACCTTAAAGTCAGTACAAGAAGCAGCAAAAAGTCTTGGTAATGAATCCAATGTTTTAGCGCTGGAATCTGATGTTACGAAGCATGAAGATGAAAATAAAGCTGTTGCTGAAATTATTAATAAATGGGGACAATTAGATGTTGTTTTAGCAAATGCAGGTGTAGGTAATTTTGCTCCAATAGATCAAATGACTGAAAAAGAATGGCATGATATGATAAACACCAATTTAAATGGCGTTTTTCATACGTTAAAAGCCTCTGTAGAAGCTTTAAAGAAATCTGAGGGGTATTACATAACTCTTGCAAGTTTAGCTGGCACAAACTTTTTTGAGAATGGGGCAGGATACAATGCTACAAAATTTGGAGTTGTTGGTTTTACACAAGCCGCTATGCTAGATTTAAGAAAATATGGGATTAAAGTGTCAACCATTATGCCTGGCTCTGTGGCAACACATTTTAATGATCATACACCATCAGAAAAAGATGCTTGGAAAATACAGCCAGAAGATATTGGAGAATTAGTATTAGATTTATTAAAAATGAATCCAAGAACCTTACCAAGTAAAATAGAAGTACGCCCAACGCGGCCAGATTTAAAATAAAATTATACTTCCTTTTCAGTGAAGGGTATTTCAGGATTAAAGATTTCTTGGATTAATTTAATAAGCACGTTTTTATATTCTAAAAGCGTGCTTATATCAATAATTTCTGAATTCGACGCACTAAAAAGCAACATGCCACTATTTAAATTTTTAAAAGACAAAATTCCAGCTTTTAAAGTGTGTATAGGCGTTTGGGCATCATATAATAGCGCATAGCACAGTAATTGAAAAGCTTTACTTTTATCATAATTCAATATCAAATCTTCCCAATCTGTAATTTTAACGTTTCTCGATTCTACTTTGCCCGTTTTATAATCCACTATTCTTTGAATGCCATCTACTTCATCAATTCTATCCAATTTACCCTTGATTTTTATGGGAATTGCTATGTTTGGAACATTCAAAGTCAGTTCCAAAGCCTGTTCTAGGGCAAGAATTTTGATTTTATGATTGGCTATTTCAGTTATTTCTAGTCGAATAAAATTTTCAATATACTTTAAGATTACATTATAAGCTATAATATTTTTGCCTCTAGTAATATCGCCATCTGCATAGGTTTTAGTAAAATTGTTTTGTACTGTTTGTTCAATATTGGGCAAACAATTTTCAAGCTTTGTTTTATCTAAAAATTCACCAACAAAAGGTTTGTATAAATCTTCAAGAGAATCGTGAACAATGGTACCAAAAGTGTTAGCAGCTAAACTTTCTTCAACCTCATTCAAATCGTTTATTTTTAGAATGCTTCTTTTGTAGAAATCTATTGGATTTCTAATATAGTTGGTCAATGATGTAGGTGAAAATCCTTTACTAGCCAAATCATGAATTTGTTGGATTAACTGCGAATCTTTAGGTATACTTTCTAAATAG
This sequence comes from Cellulophaga tyrosinoxydans, assembly GCF_900176415.1. Classification (GTDB taxonomy): domain Bacteria; phylum Bacteroidota; class Bacteroidia; order Flavobacteriales; family Flavobacteriaceae; genus Cellulophaga; species Cellulophaga tyrosinoxydans. The sequence continues at coordinate 1,086,921 of NZ_FWXO01000001.1, forward strand.
TGTATTGATGGCTGAACGGCTGCGGATCCAGTTATTTCGTTAATATTTTTAGAAATAAGGTCATCGGTTAACAGTTGAGTTATTAGTCTGCTCTTTTCATTACCTTCTAGAACATTAGGTTCAGTATTGTAAAGGATATATATGTTTTTAGCCCTTTGTAATAATCTGTAGAAATGATAAGTATATACGGCATCTTTTTCTTTGTACGTTGGTAGACCGTATATTTTTTTAATATCAAAGGGGATAAAAGAATTATTAGATTTACCAGAAGGGAGTATTCCTTCATTAACAGAGGTTATAATTACCGTTTCAAAATCAAGATTTCTACTTTCTAACATTCCCATTATTTGAGTACCTTGTAATGGTTCTCCTTGAAAATCTAAGGTTTCAGAAGCTATTAACTCTTTATAGAGCGATTGTAGCGATTTAACATCAGTAATAAAATCATGTTGCTCAACTAATAAGGCTATTTGATTAAAAATAGTATGTAATCTATATAGATACTCTAATTCTAAATTACGCTCTAACTTTTGAAAATTTTGTTTTAGTGTTTCAATGATGGACAAACAATTTTTCAAAAATGCGACTGGAGAAAAGCTTTGTTCTGAAAATAAGACTTCCAATAATTTTTCTTGATGTGGATTTAGCCCATATAATTGTTGCGTCTTAACGTAAATCCAATTTCTGGTTTTTATTTTATCTGCCAATTTATGAGCATTATTAATTCCTTCATTTTCAAGATAAAGTTGAATATAAGGATGTGAAAGTATATCAAGAACTTGTTGGTAAAACCAGCCATTTTCTTGCTTCGATGTATATAAATCAAAATACAAATTAAAAAGTACCGCTATAGGAGTTTTATTGATGGGATAGCCCATAGTAATATTCACTCGTGCTATTTTTTCATGAATAGCGTTCATTATTGGATTTAGGAGGTTTTCATCTCCTAAAACAATAGCAGTATTTTCTAAGTTTTTGGCATTCTTGTCTTGAAGGTCTTCTAGTAGATTTCCAATATATTTTGCCTGTGAAATATTTTTTGGCACTCCAATGATATTAATTTGTTTAGGCGTTAAATAATTAGAACTAATACCTTTTAGACTAGTCTTTTTAAGATAGTCCCAATTTTTTTGATGTTGCCGAATAAAATAGCTAGCGTCATGTATAGGATCGTTGATAAAGTGGCTATCAATATCCCAAAATATTTCAGTGGAAGGTATTTCAAGTAATTTCTGTATGATATTCTCTTCGGCTTTGTTCAGCGCATTAAAGCCTATAAAAACAAATTTTTTATCACTTAAACCTTGGGCAAATTGCGCAATGTTTTCATTGGCCGTTCTATAAGCAAAACCTTGTGTAGCAAGACCTTTGTTTAGCAAAGAAGTGTTGAAATGATTATATAACGATTCTAGGGAATTCCAAAATTTAATATAATTTTCTATTAACGGGGTGTTGTCTTCCTTTAAATAGGAGTTCAGTTCTTGTATTGCAGATAAATGTGAAAAAATTTCTTCGGTTTTTACAAGGTATCGATCTATTTCATTAAAATCTTGTAGTATCGTCTGCCCCCATTTAGAAAAGAGTAGAAAGTTATCTTTGTTTTTCTCTGTAGAAGTGGCACAGTATGAATTGTATAAAGCAAAGAGCTGTTCGGTATTTGTAGCGTAGTTGAGACCAGATATTTTTTCAACAAAGGTTTCTATGCTATAGATTTCTGGTCCGAAAATTGTCTTCTGCAACGTTCTGGAAATACTATTTTTTAAAAAAGTACCCGCTCTTTTACTAGGTAAAACAAATACGGTTTGGGTAAAATTAGTACCACCTTGTATTAATTCAAAAACTACTTCTTCAATGAAACTTTGCATTATATAAAAATAGAAAAAGCTCCGCAATTGCGGAGCTTTTATTTATGATTTTGAATTTAACTTTTAGTTATATTACTTAACTAAGTTAATCTCAACTCTTCTGTTTTGAGTTCTACCAGATCTTGTAGCGTTAGAAGCGATAGGCTTCTCTTCACCGTAACCGATAGCAGATAATCTAAATTCTTCGATTCCTTTATCTACTAGGAATTCTTTTACTGAAAGAGCACGAGACTCAGATAAACTTTGGTTCAATTTAGCAGAACCAACGCTATCAGTATGACCTTCTACAGTAAATTTAGCATTAGGATACTCTTTTAAGATTGTGATAATGTCAACCATTACAGAAGTAGACTCAGCTTTAATTGAAGATTTACCAGTATCAAATAAGATAGTTCTAGCATAATCATTTAATTTTTTCTGAACTTCTTCAGTTACTTCAGGACAACCTTTGTTAGCAGCAGTACCAGCAACATCTGGACACATATCATCTTTATCTAAAACACCGTCACCGTCTTTATCTAAGTAAGGACAACCTTTGTTAGCAGCAGGACCAGCTTCAGAAGGACAAGCGTCATCTTTATCAGCAACACCATCGCCATCAGCATCTGGACAACCATTTAAAGCAGCAGAACCAGCTTCAGAAGGACAAGCGTCATCTTTATCAGCAACACCATCACCATCAGCATCTGGACAACCGTTCATTTCTTTAGAACCAGCTTCGTTTGGACAAGCATCTTTGCTATCTTCGATACCATCACCATCAGCATCTGGACATCCGTTGAATGCTTCTAAACCAGCAACTTCTGGACAAGCATCATCTTTGTCATAAATACCATCACCATCAGTATCAGTACCACCAAATTTGATGTTGATACCAGCTAAGTGCTGAAAATGCTTAGGTAAGTAATCTTCGAAAGCATGCTTGTAAGTAGATTGTAAAGTCAATCCAATGTTTTCAGTAAACCAAATATTAAGACCAAGACCACCATTTGCAGTACCAGCACCAATTTCGTCTACCCAAGTATAACCACCACCGATTTCTACGAAAGGATCGATAACAGTATTCTTTAAAAAGTTATATTTAATTGTTCCATCAACACCATAGTAAGAAAGGTCATCTACAGATGTATCACCTAATTTACTAATTCTGTTTAAAGAACCTCTTGCTCCAACAGAAAAACCACCACCAACAAATCTAGAAACAGATACGTAAGAGATAGATGGAAGAATGTTCCAGTGATCAGTAGCATTGAAGAATTCATTTCCAAAAGAACTTACGTCACCGGTTGGATAAACGTCAACGGCATTAATACCAAAACCTACTTGCCATGGATTATTCTCGTCTTGCGCTTGAATGCTGTTAAATCCTACAAAAAGTAGGGCAACAACCAATAATTTGCTAAGATGTTTCATTTTTTAATATTTAAGTTTAAGGGTTTATTAGCTGCAAATGTAAGTTGTTAAGAATTATTAACAAAATCAATTACCTATTTTTTTTAACACAATAAATAAGAAAAATAATACAATTAGACAATTTGAAGTTTTTTTCCAACCTCGATAAAGGCCGAAATAGCCTTGTCTAAATGCTCTTTTTTGTGGGCTGCAGAAAGCTGAACTCTAATTCTAGCCTTATTTTTCGGCACAACAGGATAAAAGAACCCAATGACATAAATTCCTTTTTCTAAAAGCATATCGGCCATTTGTTGCGAAAGTTTAGCGTCATAAAGCATAACAGGAACTATAGCAGAATCTCCTTCAACAATGTCAAAACCAGCTTCTTTCATCCCTTTTTTGAAGTATTTTGTGTTTTTTTCAAGCTGATCTCTTAACGAAGTGTCAGATTTTAGCATCTCAAATACCTTAATAGAGGCTCCTACAATGGCTGGTGCAAGGGAATTAGAAAATAAATAAGGTCTTGATCGTTGGCGGAGCATTTCTATGATCTCTTTTTTACCAGTAGTATAACCACCCATAGCACCACCAAGGGCCTTCCCAAGAGTTCCTGTTATTATATCTATTCGGCCCATTACACCTTTTTCTTCTAAGGTTCCTCTTCCTGTTTCTCCAATAAAACCAGCAGAATGACATTCATCAATCATTACTAAAGCATCGTATTTATCAGCTAGATCACAAATTTTGTCTAATGGCGCTAAAACGCCATCCATTGAAAATACTCCATCGGTAACAATAATTTTAAACCTAGCGCCATCCTTGTTTGCTTGTTTTAACTGTTCTTCTAAATCTGCCATATCATTATTGGCATATCTATAGCGCATAGCTTTGCATAAGCGAACACCATCTATGATTGATGCATGGTTTAAAGAATCGGATATAATGGCATCTTCAGCAGACAAAAGTGGTTCAAAAACCCCACCATTAGCGTCAAAAGCGGCTGCATACAATATAGTGTCTTCAGTTTGATAAAAATCGGCAATTGTTTTTTCTAAGGTTTTATGTATGTCTTGGGTTCCACAAATGAAACGTACAGACGACATTCCAAAACCATGACTGTCTAATGCATCTTTTGCAGCTTGTACTACTTCAGGATGTGAAGACAGACCTAAATAGTTGTTTGCACAAAAATTAATTACTTGCTCGCCTGTGCTTATCGTAATCACAGCATCTTGCGGTGAAGTAATGATTCTTTCTTTTTTAAATAAACCAGATTCTTTTATAGTTTCTAGCTCTTCTGTTAAATACTCTTTTATTTTACCGTACATGTTTATATAAATTCTGGAGTTATATCATCGTTAATATATACAATGATCTTTTTATTTATGCTATAATTCATTTCTTCTAATGCCTGTGCATATGCATTTATCTGATCTTGATACGTAATATTTCTGCTACCGGTTTTATAATCTATTATTGTAGCTGAGTTATTATTAGTATCAAATACAATTCTGTCTGGGCGCAAAATTATACCATTTTTAGTGATAATTTCTGCTTCATTTTTAACAGTTATATTTTGGGTATAATATTCGTTTAGTACAGGATGTTGAATAATCGCTAATACCTTACTTTTTAAAGAGGACACATCTTTTTCATTTATTGAACCTTTTTGAACTAATTGTTCAAAACTTGATGCAATGTCGTTTTCGGTTTCAATTAAACTTAATAAGTAATGGATAGTGTTACCTTTGGATAGTGCTGCTTCTACTGTGGTGTCCCAAAGCATGCCAGACTTGGTTACTATTTTAAAACTTGATCTTTCTTTATAAGAGTATTGAAATTTTATGGTTTGCTCTTCAGTATGAGTTGATGCATTAGCTGTATTTAAATTTAATGTGCCAAAAGCATATTCCAACTTGGCATCATCCCACATACCCATTTGCATTAAGTATTTTATAAAAAGACCTGAATAGTAATCTAATTTAGGTTCTGAGTTTTTGCCAGAATATTCTTTTTTACTTATAATGAATAGGTTTTTTACCGCTCTTGTTAATGCAACGTATAATACGTTAAAGGCATCTAGTTCTAGTTTCTCGTTTTCATCATTATATTTTGCTTCTGCAGCGTCATTATAATTTACCACTTCTTTATTCTTATTGATAAGGAGCTGATTAAATCCATTAAATTCATCCGAATTTATAGGAACCCACATTTTTGGTTTTATTTCCTTATATATATGACTGTTGGCAAATGGAAAAATAACCACAGGGAATTCTAGCCCCTTAGATTTATGAATTGTCATTATTTGCACAGCATTCATTGCGTTTGGAGCGCTAATGCTTAAACTTTCTTTTTTCTTTTCCCAATAGCTTAAGAATAATGTCGCACTTGCACCTTGTTTATATTCAACATCAATCACCTCATCGAGTAAATAGGTTACATAGGCATCGGAATCTGCGACTAAATTAAAAACTTTTATTGCTAGTTCAAACCCGTCATATACTGAGGATTGCCTTAGCGTATTAAAATTAAAACCATACTGTTTAGCTAGGTGTTCCTCTAAGTTTTTTAGATTATTATTAATGTATTGATGTATGTTTTCTGATGCCGTACTTAAAAACAATAAAATAGCATAGGCAGCCTCTAAATCATCTGTGTCTACACTATATTTAAGTAAATTGATTAAGAAATTTACACGGGGATTGCTTTTAAGTAATAAAGTTTCTGAAGAAATGATAGGAATTTTATTTTCACTCAAAAATTCAGCAAGTAGCACACCGTTTTTTTTATCGCGTACAAGAATGCATATATCCTTTAATGGATGATGTAATGCTACAACCTTTTGTATTGTTTTTAGAACTTCGTTACAATACAACTCGATTTCGTTTTTATCCTCTTCATCAATAAAAGAGAGTTGTACGTACCCTCCTTTTAGGCTGTTTGTTTTTTGATTATTACCATTTTCAAAAAGTGTTTTATAAATGGTATTATTTATATTAGGACTAATCGCCGTAAAAAAATTATTATTAAATTTTATTACTTCATCATAGCTGCGATAATTAGCGGGTAGGTTTTCAACTTCAGGAGAAACAACAAAAGGATCTTTAGTTTTATTAATAAGATTAAGAAATTGCTCAGCTTTTCCACCTCTCCATCTATAAATGGCTTGTTTAGCATCGCCTACTAACAATAAGGAACCTTTATTTCCTTTTTCATCTATACCCTCCAGGGCATTACCAATTAATGGAATTAAATTTTCCCATTGCAGTTCGGAAGTATCTTGGAATTCGTCAATAAAATAATGGCGATATTTTTCTCCTAATCGCTCGTATATAAAAGGTACTGGCTGGTTTTTTATTTCTTTTGATATAATTGCATTAAAAGTTGCTAAAGGAATTTCATCGCGCTCCAATTCTAAATTTTTAATTTCCTGTTGCAATGCATTAAGTACTGTTAACGGAACAATGTTTTTATAGGCATTTTTTAAAAAAGATACTTCAAAAAAAGATTCCTTTATTATTTGGAAATGACTATTGAATGCAGCATGTAGATTATCAATCGTTGCTTTTTTATCTTCGGATAATGTTTTGGTATAGAGGGTTGTATTTTCAAAATCTTGTTTCCAGGCAGCTGTAAAATTAATGTTGGAGTTTAATTCAACTACATCAACCATAAACTTTGAAAACCAATTGCGATAAAAATCTGTTATTTCCAATCCATTTTCCTCCATTAAATCAAGATTGGTTTGTGCTGCCTGTGTTATTTTAGTTTCTAGGGCTTTAATTTTAGCCTTAAGTAGTTTTTTTAATTGGCCAAAATCTGCTATATTTTTTGTAGAAAGTTCTTCTAATGCATATTGATACTTTTCTTTAAAAAGCAACTCTCTGCCCATGTCAAATATATCCTTAGAAACATCCCAACTTTTATCTTCATTAGCCTTTTCGATGGCAAAAGCAATTAATACTTGGGTTAAAGTCGGATCAATGCCTGCTTTGCTTACCAAACGATCTACCGCTTCACTTAGTAATAAATTGGTATCTAAAACAACTTCAAAATTTTGAGGTAGTTTTAAATCCTTAGCAAAAGTTCGTATAAGTCTATGTGTAAATTTATCAATCGTAGAAACATCAAAAAAGGCATAATTATGTAAAATTTCTTTTAATACCTTTTTAGCTCTTTTTTGTAATGTAGCAGTATCAAGGTTCAATTCCTCAGCAATATTTAAAAACATTGGGGGTGCACTAGCTGCATCAGTTACATTTCCAAATTGAAGTAGGCTATTGATAATTCGTTCTTTCATTTCATTTACAGCCTTATTTGTAAATGTAATGGCTAAAATTTCTCGGTAATTAGCGGCGTTCTCTTTTGCTAGTATAATTTTTAAATATGATTTAGCAAGAGTGTAGGTCTTTCCAGACCCTGCTGAAGCATTATAAATTTTATACAAAGAGTTTTGCATGTGCTTTTTCCTTGCAAATTACGCAATCTTATAGAGTTCTTAACAAATTATTAGTGGAATTAGTTTCTTAAAACATTAACTTTGTTAAACAACAATTTATTAATTAAAACAAAAAAATTATGGCCTTTGAATTACCAAAATTACCATATGCATATGATGCACTGGAACCAAATATAGATGCTAGAACTATGGAAATTCACCATACAAAACATCATAATGGGTATACTACTAATTTGAATAATGCTATTGCTGGCACCGATTTAGAACGTAGTTCTATTGAAGAGATCTTAACTAAATTAGATATGAATAATGCTGCTGTTAGAAATAATGGCGGAGGATTTTATAATCATTCTTTATTTTGGGAAGTTATGTCGCCAAACGGTGGTGATAAACCATCAGGAGAATTAGCAAAAGCTATTGATAGTGCGTTTGGTTCTTTCGATGCTTTTAAAGATTCTTTTTCTAAAGCTGCTGCAACTAGATTTGGCTCTGGATGGGCATGGCTTTGTGTTCATAAAGGAGGAAAATTAGAAATTTGTTCCACGCCAAATCAAGATAATCCATTAATGCCAGGAATAGGTTGTGGTGGATTCCCAATTTTAGGATTGGATGTTTGGGAACACGCTTATTATTTAAATTATCAAAACAGAAGACCAGATTATATTACTTCTTTTTTCAATGTAATTAATTGGGATAAAGTTTCTGCTTTATATGCTTCTAACAAATAAGAAAAATCATTTTTTTAGTATATAGAAAAACCCGCTAGTAATTTTACTAGCGGGTTTTTATTTTATGAAAATAGAAAAGGGTAGATTTCTCTACCCTTTTCATCCCAAATCTTACCATAAACTTAACCTACTTATGCTATGGCATTGCTAAGTTACTGGTATTGTGAGAAATATCAAAAGAATAGTGAACTTTTTATAACGTAATTGCGATTTTTTTTAACATTATTAAATGTAAAAAATGCAATAACTACGATAATGTGCTGATTATCAGAAATGAAAAAGGCAGAGTGTATCTCTGCCTTTTTCCCCCAAATCTTACCATGAACTTAACCTACTTATGCTATGGTCCTCCAAAAGTAGTAGATGATTTAGATTCTTGAGAATGTTTTAGATGAAAGTCTTGTTAACAAGTTGAAATACCATTTTAGGGTAGTTTTGATAAAAAAGTTGAAGTTTGATATAGGGGAAATAGTAAAAATAAAAAGGTAGAGCATTGCTCCACCTTTTTCCCCAAATCTTACCATGAACTTAACCTACTTATGCTATGGTTCTTCAAATATAGTGGGTGTATATGCAGTAGTACAATTTATTAGTTCAATATCAAGAATAAAAGGCAAACGGTCGTATTTGATTATTTCTGTAGATATGGCAAATAAAAAAGGCGAAGTTAGACTCCGCCTTTTTCCCCAAATCTTACCATGAACTTAACCTACTTATGCTATGGCAAGCCTAAAATTACTGTTGGTCGTCGCTGAAATGGCTACAATTACGATAATCGGTAATATTCATCGATGAAATACACTATTTTGTGCATTTCATCGATATTTAATTTAATAAGCTCTTTGGTTTTTGCCCTCGTAAAAATTAATAAATGCTCTATTAACTACTTTATTTCCTCCTGGCGTTGGGTAATCTCCAGTAAAATACCAATCACCTAAATTATGTGGACATGCTTGATGCAAGTTGGATATAGTTTGATAAATTATTTGAACCTCTGCCTTTATCTCAGGTGGACTAAGTAATTGTCCTATTTTATGAGAAATTTCATCTGCAGAAAAAGGCGCATAGAACTCTTTAACATAGTTAATAACGTCTTTGTCCATAGAGGAAACTTGTGTTAAACATTTTTTGTAAATGTCATCCACTACATTCATGGTGCCTCTATCTCTATGTAATTCTAAAGCAGCTCTAAAGGCTACAAAATCTTCTAGTTTAGCCATGTCAATTCCATAGCAATCTGGATAACGTATTTGTGGTGCTGATGAAACAACGACTATTTTTTTAGGGTGTAGTCTATCTAATATTTTAAGAATACTCTTTTTTAGGGTAGTGCCTCTTACAATACTATCGTCTATAATAACCAAATTGTCTCCAGGTTTTACTGAACCATAAGAAATATCATACACATGAGCTACCAAATCGTCTCTTCCACTGTCCTGGGTAATAAATGTTCTGAGTTTGGCATCTTTAATGGCAACCTTTTCAATTCTAGGTCTTATATCTAAAATTTCATGAAGTTGTTCTTGCGTAATATTTGATCCAATAGAAAGAATTTGCTCTTCTTTCTTCTTATTCATATAGTTTTGAGCTTCTTTAACCATTCCAAAAAAGGAGGTTTCTGCGGTGTTTGGTATATAAGAGAAAACGGTGTTTTTAATATCTTCATCAATAGATTTCAGAATTTTAGGAAATATTAATCTTCCCAATTCCTTACGCTCTTGATATATTTCTTTATCACTACCTCTAGAAAAGTATATACGTTCAAAAGAACATGCTTTGCGTTCTGTTGGTTCTAGAATTTGCTTTATTGCCGTTTTGCCATTTTTTTTAATGAGAATGGCATGTCCGGGTTCTAGTTCTTTTACATCTTCAAATTGTACATTAAAAACGGTTTGTATAGCAGGGCGTTCTGATGCAATTACCACAACTTCATCATCTTTATAGTAGTATGTGGGTCTAATGCCTGCTGGATCACGAAGAACAAAAGCATCACCATGACCTAGCAATCCTGCCATGGCATATCCACCGTCCCAATTTTTTGCTGCCCTTCTTAATATTTTAGCAACATTTAATCGTTCTGCAATTATCGGAGAAGCTTCTTGTTTATTAAAACCTTCTTTTTTTATTTGTTTGTATAGTTTAGCAACGGCATCATCTAAAAAATGGCCTATTTTTTCCATCACCGTTACGGTATCTGCCATTTCTTTAGGGTGCTGTCCTATCTGAACTAAGTTACTAAATAACTCATCTACATTGGTCATGTTAAAGTTACCCGCAACAATAATGTTACGATGCATCCAATTGTTTTGTCTTAAAAAAGGATGTACACTTTCTATACTATTTTTGCCAAATGTACCGTAACGTACATGGCCTAACAATACTTCACCTATATAAGGAATATGCTTTTTCTGTAACGCTACATTATTTTCATATTCTGGGTTTTCTTTTATTGCGGTATTAACTCGATCATTAATTTGCGCAAAAATATCTTGAATTGGCTGTTGCGCAATAGATCTTACTCTACTCATATAACGCTCACCAGGCTCCATGTCTAGTTTAATACTTGCAAAACCAGCACCGTCTTGGCCACGGTTGTGCTGTTTTTCCATCATGAGGTACATTTTATTTACGCCGTAAAAAGCAGTACCATATTTTTCTTGATAATATTCTAATGGCTTTAATAGACGAATTAAAGATATTCCACATTCATGTTTAATGGCATCACTCATTTTTCCTAAATAGATATATTAAAAAAGCCCTGAATTTCAGGGCATAATAAATTATTGTAATTCTATATCAAACTGACTCAATTCTCTAAATTGAAGCAATCTCTTATTTACTTCTTCTTTCTTAAGGTTTAGCATTCTTTCTGTGCCAAATTTCTCTACACAGAATGATGCCAAATTTGATCCTTGGATTATGGCATTCTTTAAATTATTGAATGAAATGTTTTCTGTTTGTGCTAAATAACCTGCAAATCCGCCTGCAAATGTATCTCCAGCTCCTGTTGGATCAAACACCTCTTCTAATGGTAGCGCTGGAGCAAAAAATACTTTGCTCTTATGAAACAATAAAGCGCCGTGCTCTCCTTTTTTAATAACGACATATTTCGGACCCATGGTTTCAATCTTAGCAGCAGCTTTTACTAAAGAATATTCTCCAGTTAATTGGCGTGCTTCTTCATCATTAATGGTTAGCACATCAATATGTTTTATAACTTCTAATAATTCAGGCAAACTATTATCCATCCAAAAATTCATAGTGTCTAATACTATTAATTTTGGTCGCACTGTCATTTGATTAATTACACTCATTTGAATGTTTGGATGTAAGTTTCCAAGCATTACGACATCAGCATCTTTAAAATTATCAGGAACAATAGGATTAAAATCTGCTAAGACATTTAATTCTGTTACTAATGTATCACGAGAATTTAAATCGTTATGATATTTTCCTTTCCAATAAAAGGTTTTCCCACCTTTTACAACTTCTAATCCGGTTAAGTCAATATTTTTATCCGAAAGTAGTTTTAAATATTCTTTTGGTAAATCGTCACCAACTATAGAAATAATGGCTGAATTGACATTAAATTGTGAAGCAGCTAGACCAATAAATGTTGCAGCACCACCTAAAATTTTATCTGTTTTTCCGAAAGGAGTTTCAATTGCATCAAAAGCAACTGTTCCAACAATTAATAACTTACCCATTAAGTTTTATAAATTTTGTGCAAATATAAGGGTTACTTTCGAGGTATTTAAACCAGAATTAAAAAAGAATAAGAGTAATTTAGTCCGTAATAAAACCATGATCTATTTTCAGGTTTTTTTCTTTTGATGCATTCACTGCTAATTCATCGCATCGCTCGTTTTGAGGATGATTGTTATGCCCTTTTATCCATTTAAACGATACCTTATGTTTTCTATACTCAATTAAAAATAGTTTCCACAAATCTGGATTTTTCTTACCCTTAAAGTTGGTTTTCTCCCATTTAACATACCATTTTTTCTCAACCGTATCAACAACATATTTAGAATCTGTAAATACAGTAACACTAACACCTTCTTTTTTGAGCTTTTTTAAAGCTTCAATCACAGCAAGGAGTTCCATTCTATTGTTCGTAGTATGTTTAAAGCCTTCGGCGAATTCCTTTTTATAAGGTTTACCAACCCATTCCATTACTATTCCATATCCACCAGGACCAGGATTGCCTCTTGCAGCACCATCAGTATAAATATGAACTTCTGATTTATCCATTTAATAACGCTTCAATTACTTTAGGAAAATATTCATATTCTAATGCGTGAATTTTATTTGCAATGTCTTCTGGAGAATCTTCGGGTATAATTTGCACTTTTACTTGCTTAATTATGGCTCCTTCGTCATAATTTTCATTCACAAAATGAATTGTTATACCTGTTTCTGTCTCATTATTGGCTTTAACAGCATTATGTACATGTATGCCATACATTCCTTTACCGCCATACTTTGGCAAGAGCGCTGGATGAATATTTACTATTTTATTTGGAAAGTTTTTAATCAAATTTTCTGGTATTTTCCAAAGAAATCCAGCAAGCACAATTAAGTCGGGATTACAACTTTTTAATAAGTCTAAAACGCAATCGGAATCGTAAAAGGCAGTTCTATTAAAATATAAAGCACTTATTTTCAATCTATTACATCTTTCTAAAACTTTGGCATCGCTTTTGTTAGTAAGTACAGTGGCGATAGTAACCTCTGAGTTTTCCTGAAAATATTGTGATATGTTTTCAACATTAGATCCAGAACCAGAAGCAAAAAGAACAATACGTTTCATGGGGTATTTTGAGGTTATTAAAGTAGAAATATTTTGGGCTAAATTAACACTCTTGTAATTAATTTGCTTAAATTACAATACATTTTAGTCACAAATAGTGTTATTAATCCAAAGTTTTTTATTTTTGCCATCAGTTAAATTTTTAAAACAAGAATAATTATGTCAGATATTGCATCAAGAGTAAAAGCTATCATCGTAGATAAATTAGGTGTTGATGAGAACGAAGTTGTTACCGAAGCAAGCTTTACTAACGACCTAGGAGCAGATTCATTAGATACTGTTGAATTAATAATGGAATTCGAAAAAGAGTTCGATATCCAAATCCCAGATGATCAAGCAGAGAACATTGCTACTGTTGGTCAAGCTATAAGTTATATAGAAGAAGCAAAATAATTTTATGATATCTTAGATTAAGATTATAAAATATCCATGTGGTAATTATTCTGCATGGATATTTTTTTTTAATTTACAGCCTACTTAAGAAAAGTAGAATTACTTAAATAAAATAAATTCAATGCAATTAAAGCGAGTTGTTGTTACAGGAATTGGGGCGTTAACCCCAATAGGTAATACTATTGAAGAATATTGGGACGGATTAGTAAACGGTAAGAGTGGATCCGCTCCTATTACCTATTATGATAGTGAAAAATTCAAAACTAAATTTGCTTGCGAACTTAAAAACTTCAATGCTGAAGATTTTTTTGATCGAAAAGAGGCTAGAAAATTAGATCGATTTGCACAATATGCACTCGTTTCTTCGGATGAAGCTATCAAGGATAGTGGTATTGATTTTGATACCGTTGATAAATTCAGAGTAGGTGTAATATGGGGAGCTGGTATTGGAGGCTTAGAAACTTTTCAAAATGAAGTATTAAATTTTGCTGAAGGTGATGGTACTCCAAGATTTAATCCCTTCTTTATTCCTAAAATGATTGCAGATATAGCACCAGGTAATATTTCTATAAAACATGGTTTTATGGGGCCAAATTATACCACGGTTTCTGCATGTGCATCTTCAGCAAATGCTATAATCGATGCTTTAAACACCATACGATTGGGTCATTGTGATGTTATTGTAACTGGGGGTAGTGAAGCTGCTGTAACCATTGCTGGTATGGGTGGATTTGGCGCTATGCATGCCTTATCTACTAGAAACGATGAAATGGAAACTGCATCAAGACCTTTTGATGCTACAAGAGATGGATTTGTTTTAGGAGAAGGAGCAGGAGCTTTAATCTTAGAAGAATACGAACATGCAAAAGCAAGAGGGGCTAAAATTTATGCTGAAGTAGCAGGTGGAGGTTTATCTAGTGATGCGTACCATATGACAGCACCGCACCCTGAAGGAATTGGCGTGGTACGTGTTATGGAAAATTGTTTAAACGATGCTGGATTAAAACCTGAAGATGTTGATGCAATTAATACCCATGGTACTTCAACACCATTAGGAGATGTGGCTGAGTTAAAAGCAATTTCTAAAGTTTTTGGTGAGCACGCACCTAAAATCAATATAAATTCTACAAAATCTATGACCGGCCATTTATTAGGTGCGGCAGGAGCGATAGAGGCTATAGCAGCAATTTTATCTATAGAACATGGTATTGTACCACCAACTATAAATCACAAAGTAGTTGATGAAAATATAGATCCAAAATTAAACTTAACACTAAATAAAGCTCAAAAAAGAGATGTAAGAGTAGCATTGAGCAATACTTTTGGATTTGGAGGGCATAATGCTTGTGTTATTTTTAAAAAACTTGATTAATTTTCAATATGAATTTTCCCTCAAATATATTTAATTCCCATTCTAAAGAGGATGGGGATTTTTTTTTAGGGATAACTCGAATACTTGGCTTTAAGCCAAAAAAGCTTTCTATTTATAAAAAAGCCTTTCTTCATAGATCTGCCAATGTAAAAGATGAAAAAGGAGCCCCAATGAATTATGAGCGTCTGGAGTTTCTAGGCGATTCTATGTTGGGTACTATTATCTCTAAATATTTGTATAATGAGGTTCCCTCAGGAGACGAAGGTTATCTAACAAAAATGCGATCTAAAATTGTAAGTAGAGAACATTTAAACGAACTAGGTAAAGATTTAAATTTAATTCAATTTGTAGAAAGTAGAATCCCAAAGTCTCATTTTGGCGATAATATTCACGGCAATGTTTTTGAGGCATTGGTTGGTGCTATTTATTTGGATCGTGGTTATAAATATTGCGAAAAATTTATTAATTCTAGAGTAGTTGCTCCGTATGTAGATATAGAACAACTAGAAGGTAAAGTAATCAGTTACAAAAGCTTAGTAATAGAATGGTGTCAAAAGCAAAAAAAATCTTTTCACTATAATATCTATGAAGATTCAGGTAATGATCCTGTAAAGCATTTTGCTGTAAAACTTCATATTAATAACAAAGTTGTTGCAAAAGCAAGAGCTACCTCAAAAAAGAAAGCTGAAGAAATGGCTTCTAAAAGAGCTTACTACGCGCTACAAAGCAAAATGGATAAATAATTAATTTAAAATTATTAAATCTATAACGTTTTCGCTGGCTATCAGTGGTTAAAAAACAAATATCTATTAGTTTTAGAGGTATAGAAATCATATATTTACAACTTGGTTTTTTTTATAAGACTATGGTAGCAATGCATAAAATGTCACTGGATTTTTACGAAGATTCTTTTGCTTTGATAGCTTTGCATTGCATTTTAGAAGATTTTACCTTAGCCTACACAATTAATAAGCATCTTAAATGTAATTTTAAAAGGAGGCGTAAAAATTTAGTATTTTCTGATACTATTTCACTTCCAGTATTTGAGTGGAAAGATACTATTAATGATAGGTACTGGACATTAATAGCAAATACAAGTCATTCTGAAGAAAGTTATACAAATACAGGGTTATTTTCAGATGAACCTTCTTATAAGAAACAATATTTGGTCCCAGAACATAAAAATGTAGATTACTTTATGAAACTGGAACAGGAAGATTTGGATTCAGAAGGGTCTATTTTAAAATCTATACTTGCAATACCAAAAATAATTACAGCGTATACTATAAATGCTGACACACTAAAATCTAAAAATAATTTAATATTTTAAATAATGCCAAGTAAAAAAAAGACAAAAATTGTTGCTACACTAGGGCCTGCTACAAGTAAGAAAGAAGTGCTGAGAGACATGATCGAAGCAGGTGTAGATGTCTTTAGAATTAATTTTTCGCACGCAGATTATGATGATGTTGCTGAGCGAATAAAAATGATTCGTGAGCTAAACGAGGAATTAGGTACTAACATCTCTATTTTAGGAGATTTGCAAGGACCTAAGCTAAGAGTTGGAGTAATGGCGGGAGAAGTTGTGGTTGCTCCAGGAGATGAGATAACTTTTGTTACTGGAAAACCTTTTGAGGGCACTGCAGAACGTGTTTACATGAACTATAAATCCTTTCCACAAGATGTAAATCCTGGAGAAAGAATACTTTTAGATGACGGAAAATTAATGTTTCAAGTTATTGAAACAAATAAGAAAGATGAAGTTAGAGCTAAAGTAATTCAAGGAGGTCCTTTAAAATCTAAAAAAGGAGTTAACCTACCAAATACAAACATTTCATTACCAGCACTTACTGAAAAAGATATTAAGGATGCCATTTTTGCTATTTCACAAAAAGTAGATTGGATCGCTTTATCATTTGTTCGTTTTAGCCAAGATTTAATAGATCTTCAAAACTTAATTAAAGAGCATTCAGACGAGAAAATTCCGATTATAGCTAAGATCGAAAAACCCGAAGCTGTAGAAAACATTGATAAAATCGTTGCATATTGTGATGGACTTATGGTTGCACGTGGCGATTTAGGTGTTGAGGTTCCTGCTCAAGAAGTGCCTTTAATTCAAAAGCAACTAGTGTTAAGAGCTAAAAAGGCAAGAATACCAGTAATTATTGCAACTCAAATGATGGAGACAATGATTACAAGTTTAACACCTACCAGAGCAGAAGTTAATGATGTTGCTAACTCTGTTATGGATGGTGCAGATGCGGTAATGCTTTCAGGTGAAACTTCAGTTGGAAATTATCCAGTACAGGTAATTGAAAAAATGGCCAGTATTTTAGAAACGGTTGAAAATTCTAGTTTAATAAAAGTACCACATGAGGCTCCACATGTAAGAACTAAAAGATTTATTACAAAATCTATTTGTTACCATGCAGCATTAATGGCTAATGATATTAAGGCAAAAGCTATTTCTACACTTACCAATAGTGGATATACTGCATTTCAAATTTCTGCATGGAGACCAAGTGCTCATATTTTAGTTTTCACCTCTAATAAAAGAATTTTAACACAGTTAAATCTTTTATGGGGAGTAAAAGCTTTTTACTACGATAAGTTTGTTTCAACAGACGAAACTATCGAAGACGTGAATAAAATGGCTTGTGAAAAAGGATTTTTAGAAGTGGGAGACATGCTTGTTAGTCTTGCAGCAATGCCTATTAAAGATAAGGGTATGGTAAATACCTTAAGAGTATCTGAAATAGAAAGCTGTAACTTTTAGAAAATAACAGAATTAAAAAGCCCCAACTATTCATTTATAGTTGGGGCTTTTTAATTTAAAAAATGTTTTCGATTTGGTTTAAATTTTTTTAGCTAATTGGTATTATTTGTTTCGCAATAGATTTAGCAGAATAAATGGGCCAATCATTTTTATGTAAATGACTTTCAGAAATAGCACTTTCATAAAGCAGATAAATGGCATTTGCTAATTTTTCGGTTTCTGCATTAGAATTGTTGGGCAAATTAGATTCAATTACTTTTTTTAAATAAGTTAATAAATTTAATTTTTGATTTTGTATTTCTTGACTAATAACATTGCTCGCAGTGCCAATTTCTGCAATACATTTAGTCGCCCAGCAGCCATTAAAGCCAGGTTTAAAATATAATTCTCTTAAAAAATCAAAAATGCCTAGCAACTGTTGCGTGGCTTCATTTTTAGATTTTATAAAAGAATCTAAACCATTCATAAAATTAGTATGCATGCTTTTAAGGTAAGCAATACACAGTTCATCCTTAGATTTAAAATGACTGTATAATGTTGCCTTTGCGATATCAGCTTTAGCTATTATTTCATTTATACCTGTTGCATTATAACCATTGGTGTAAAAAAGGTCTGATGCAATTTTTATAATATGTTCTCGTAATTCTATTTTTCTCATAAATTAACTTGCTTAAAGGATTCTTTTAAGAAAACTTTTGATGTAAAGAAAGTTAAGTTTTTTGGAAATAAAAAGCAGTTTGGGTAATGTTTGGATTTTTGTATGTAAATGATTGTAAATTACTAATTATCTGGTTTTTCACCGTAAGGTTATTCTTATTTTTAGACTAATTGATTATGAAATACGAATTTTACGATGCAAAATTAGGGTCTGTTTTTGGGTTGTCGGATGACATCAAGAATGATGAAAATACGTTTAGATCAACTAATTCTACCATAAATTTTTTATGGAATAAGAATCGTTTTCCTGTACAAATTACTATTGATAATGAAGAGTTGGTGCTTTTACCAAATCAAATAATAACCACCACTTATTTACATCATGTTTCATATTCAAAAACCGAACATCCTTTAACTAGCTTTTTATTTAATCGTGAATTTTATTGTATTGCAGATCATGATAGCGAAGTATCATGTAATGGAATACTATTTTTTGGCACGCAGGCTTTACCCATAATTACTATTCCAGAAGTTCAAGAGAAAAAATTTGAAACGCTTTATGAAATTTTTCAAGACGAATTTACCACTCCAGATAAAATTCAAGGAGACATGTTGCAAATGCTCTTAAAACGCTTAATAATTATGTGTACGCGTTTGGCAAAAGAGCAATTAATCTTGAAGAGTTTAGATAATGATCAAATAGACATAATTAGAAAGTTTAATGTTTTGGTCGACACACATTTTAGAACAAAACGAAAAGTAACAGATTATGCAGATTTACTTTTTAAAAGCCCTAAAACATTATCCAATTTATTTGCTAAGTACAATCAAAAATCTCCACAACAAATTATTTTAGAACGATTAGTGTTGGAGGCAAAAAGACTAATGCAGTTTACAGATAAGCAAAATCAAGAAATAGCTTTTGAACTCGGCTTTAATGATTCTGCCCATTTCAGTAGTTTTTTTAAGAAAATGACTGGTGTAACGCCTACCGTGTATCGCGAAAGTATGTCTGTATTAAGTTAAAGGAAATTTATACAATTTGTTGGGAAATAAGTACTAACAGAAACCTTCTTTCTCTCCGCATCTTTGTACTGTAATTGTAAAACAGTAAAAAAGATGAAAACAAAAACGAAATCTATTTTCAATTTAATTGAAATCTTCAGAAGCGCTCCAAAGCAAAGTTTAGCGCTTAACAGTATACCTCAAACGCATTGTTCAGAAAAATACCATCATGATTTTTATTGTGATGCAGAGAAACCATTTATATCAATTTAATTTAAAAAATAGCAAAATATGAACACATTTAAAGTTCCAACAAGAGACGAAGTATCAAGTGCTAATCAGGTATTATTTGACACCTTAAAAAAAGGTGTTGGCTTTGTGCCAAATTTGTATGCCACCTATGCTTATAGCGAAAATGCTTTACAAAATTATCTAGCCTTAAGTAGTGCAAAAACATCATTAAAAGCAAAGGAGAAAGAAGTTGTAAACCTTGCGGTAAGTCAAGTTAATGAATGTTCTTATTGTTTGGCTGCGCATACAGCCATAGGTAAAATGAATGGTTTTACAGATAGTCAAATTTTAGAATTACGCGCAGGGAAAGCATCATTTGACACTAAGCTTAATGCCCTAGCTGAACTATCTAAAAATATTACAGAGAATAGAGGCGGTGCGGATGCTGCGGTTGTAGAACGCTTTTTTAATGCTGGTTGGACTAAAGAAAATTTGGTAGATACCATTGTATTGGTAGGCGATAAAACAATTTCAAATTATTTGCATAAAACAACTGACGTGCCAGTGGATTTTCCATCAGTAAGCTTGTCACTTTAATAAAAATCAATAATCATTTAAATATAAAAACATGAAAAATTTAATAGTAGTTTTAGTCGTTGCAGTAGGATCATTATTTACAGTAAATGCGCAAAAAAGTCATAATATAATTGCACTTGAGCAAACCAAAGGGGAGTTTACACAAAAGAAAATAACTGTGGATGAAGGTACTTACGTATTCGAAATTGCCAATAATGCAGTAGGTCATGATGTAGGTTTTGTTTTAGTAAAAAAAGGAGAAGATATTACTAAGCCGGAAAATCATATAAAGACCGCATATGTTACAAAAGCTGTGGCAACAGGTGATAAACAAACTTCAAATCCAACAACATTGGAAAAAGGAGAATACATTTATTTTTGCCCATTGAACCCAACTTCAACCGACAATGTTTTGATTGTAAAATAGTATTCAAAATAGAACTAAAAAAAGCCTTCTTGAATTTAACTCAAGAAGGCTTTTTATTTAAAACTCAAACTTTAGTTGCATAGACACTGTTGTTCTTTCTTGTGATTTTTCTTTTTTATCGCTGTTGAGATTGGCAAGAGAAATACCCAATAGGCGAACCGATTTTTCCATTTTTTCTTGATACAAAAGTTCTTTTGCAGTCTCTAGAATTAAACTTTTGTCTGCAACGAAATAAGGTAATGTTTTGCTACGGGTTTGTAGCGAAAAATCGCTGTACTTAATTTTTAAAGTAATAGTTTTTCCTGAAATGGCGCTCTTTTTTAGCCTCCGCTCTAATTCTGTTGCAATATGGTCTAAGCGCTCTAACATAAAAATTTCACTACTTAGGTTTTCATTAAACGTACGTTCTGCGCCAACAGATTTTGGTATTCTATGTGGTTTTACAACACTATTATGCACCCCTCTAACTACCTGATAGTAATAACCTCCACTCTTGCCAAAATGTTCAATTAAAAATTCTTCAGATTTTTGTTTAAGGTCTAAACCAGTAAAAATGCCAAGTTTATACATTTTTTCTGTGGTCACTTTACCTACGCCATAGAATTTTCTAATTTCTAACTGCTCTAAAAACTCAATTACTTCTTCAGGGTTAACTGTTTTTTGACCATTAGGTTTGTTGACATCACTAGCTACTTTAGCAATAAATTTATTAATAGAAATACCCGCTGAAGCTCTTAAGCCAATCTCGTCGAAAATACGTTGCCTAATTTCTTTTGCAATTAACGAAGCAGAAGGATTTCCTTTTTTGTTTACAGTTACATCTAAGTAAGCTTCGTCTAGTGATAAAGGCTCGACTAAGTCTGTGTAATCATAAAAAATAGCTCTAATTTTTTTAGAGATTTCTTTATAACGATCAAACCTAGGCTTAACAAATATTAAATTAGGACAGTTGCGTTTTGCCATAACACCACTCATAGCGCTACGAACTCCATATTTTCGTGCTTCGTAATTTGCGGCAGATACAACGCCCCTAATTTCATTACCGCCTACAGCTAGAGGTTTACCTTTAAGCGTAGGATAATCCAATTCTTCTACAGAAGCGTAAAAGGCATCCATGTCTACATGAATAATTTTTCGGATAGGTAAATCGCTAGGCATGAGTTAAATTTATGGAATATTAAAAAAGAACATGAAAAAAAGCACACAACTTTATTTAATTACACTATCTGTTGTTATTGCCATAATAGCGGTATATACTGACAATAAAATGTTACATTATATCTTTAAACCAGTCTCGACATTATTGATAATACTTATTCCAATATTGTTCGCTAAAAGTAATTTAGGAAGGTATAAAAATAGTATTCTTATTGGTTTAGTTTGTTGTTTAGTTGGGGATATTCTTTTAATGTTTGATTCTTATTTTATTTTTGGCTTGGTGTCTTTTTTAATCGGTCATGCATTTTTTATCTATTCTTTTTCAATTATAAATGGCTTTGCTTTTAAAATAAAGACATTAATACCTTTACTGATTATAGCAGGATTTGTGTTTATCAATTTAAAAGATCATTTGGGAGAATTACTAATACCAGTACTACTGTATATTACCTGTATTGTTTTAATGGCTTGGCAAGCTATAAATCTATATGTGTGGAAAAAAGGAATATGGGTTTTTACTAATTTCGATTGGAGCCTGTTTGTTTTTAGTATCCGATTCTATTTTGGCTTACGCAAAATTTATCCATAATTTTAGCCTTTCTCCAATTTTGGTTTTAGGAACTTATTGGACTGCAATAACCTTAATATCGCTTTCTACAATTTATATTAATGACAAATCAAAAGAAAAATTCTAATCTAGAAATAGAACGTAAATTTCTTGTAAAGTCTGAAAGATTTAAAAATTACTCAGATAAAGAAGAACGCATAGTTCAAGGTTTTTTAAATACCAATCCGGAAAGAACCGTTCGTATTCGCATTAAGGGTAATAAGGGCTACATTACTGTAAAGGGCAAAAGCAATGAAACTGGACTTTCTCGATTTGAATGGGAGAAAGAAATATCTGTTGCCGAAGCAGATTCCTTATTGAAAATAGCCGAACCTGGAATTATAGAAAAGCTTAGGTATGAAGTAAAATCTGAAAAGCATACTTTCGAAATAGATGTATTTGCTGGAGATAATACAGGTTTAATAATTGCCGAGGTTGAATTACAATCCGAAGATGAGGTTTTTAATAAACCAGATTGGCTTGGAGCGGAAGTTACAGGTATTGCAAAATATTATAATTCTCAGTTAAGTAAAAATCCTTTTAAATTATGGTAAGCACAAAAAATATAGGAATTATAGCATTCATTGCACTTGTATTAACTGCATGTACTGCTATAAAAAAAGAAACACCTGTACAAGAAACGAATATATCTGCAGCTAAATTAAAACAAAGCTTAACAGAAAAGGGGTTTCAAATTTTCGATTATGTAGATGAGAAGACCAAAGACACAGTTTTAATGCAAGAGTACTTTATTGCTTTTTTAAAAAAAGGACCCAATAGAAATCAATCAAAAACAGAGGCGGATAGCCTTCAAAAATTGCATTTGGCGCATTTAGGAAGAATGTATGAATTAGGCTTCGCAGATATTTCTGGACCCTTTGGCGATGACGGTGAAATAAGAGGAATTACCATTTATAATGTACCAACGATAAAAATTGCTGATAGTTTAGCAAATATAGATCCAATGGTAAAATCAGGCAGGCTTCAAATAGAAATACATTCGTGGTGGGCTGCGAAAGGTTTTGGATTAAGGTGAGTAAATAAAATCACTAAAAAATACGGTTTTTATTCAGCGAGAATCCCATCTTTTTCTAGCAGTGGAAGACTGGTCAGATTTTTTTCTGAGATGCTGTTTTTGGGGAATATATATTTTCTTTCAAACAATTTGTCTTCGGCAAAGAACGTAACAAAGAATTCATTTGTTAGCTTAAACACTTCTTCTTGCACCAATTCTATTTTTTCAAAAGACTTTGGCGCAATAAACCCAATTCCGTGACGCATGGTAGATGTTTTTGTAGTGCCATCATACCCTTTAGAAACAATTAAAACCATATCAATAGGTGTGGTTCTATTATTTATTATGTAGGCATTCCAATCTTTGGAAAGGAACTCTTCACTCCATTCATGAACAATGGCAACGTGCACGTCTTTAGCAACGGGTATTTCAATATCTTTCTTCACCGTTAATTTTTACGTATTAAAGAGCAGATTTAAACTGTTCTAAAAAGCGAACATCATTTTCACTTAATAGTCTAATATCCGTTATTTGATGTAATAACATGGTAATTCTATCAATACCCATTCCAAATGCGAATCCGGAATATTCTTTAGAATCGATTCCACAATTTTCTAAAACATTAGGATCCACCATACCGCAGCCCATAATTTCTAGCCATCCGGTACCTTTAGTAATACGATAATCGGCCTCAGTCTCGAGTCCCCAATATACATCGACTTCGGCACTCGGTTCTGTAAAAGGAAAGTAGGACGGGCGCAATCTAATTTCGGACTTACCAAAAAGCTCTGTTGTAAAAAATTGTAGTGTTTGCTTTAAATCAGCAAACGACACATTTTTATCTATATATAGACCTTCTACTTGATGAAAAAAACAATGAGAACGAGCCGATATGGCCTCATTTCTATAAACTCTTCCTGGCGAAATTGTTCTTATAGGAGGTTTGTTGTTTTCCATATAACGCACCTGTACGGATGAGGTATGGGTACGCAATAAAATATCTGGATTAGTTTGTATAAAAAAAGTATCCTGCATATCTCTTGCTGGATGGTATTCAGGTAAGTTTAATGCCGTAAAATTATGCCAATCATCTTCAATTTCTGGACCTTCGGAAACATTAAAACCTATTCTTGAAAAGATATCAATAATTTGATTTTTTACAATTGATATAGGATGACGAGAACCAAGTTCTACCGGCTCACTTGGTCTTGTTAAATCGCCATATACACCAGTTTCTACTGTTTTGTTATCCAATGCTTCTTTTAAAGCATTTATCTTTTCCGTAGCAACTGTTTTTAATTGATTGATGGTTTGTCCAAATTCCTTTTTTTGGTCATTAGGAACATTCTTAAATTCAGCAAAAAAGTCATTTAACAAGCCTTTTTTACCTAAATATTTAATTCGTAGGTTTTCAATAGCTTCTTTTGAATCAGAAGTAAACTTCTCAATTTCAGCAATATGTTCCTTTATCTTATCAATCATAATAAAAATCTAAGCCGACAAATTTAAAACTTTTATAGCAGTACCGGTATAATAATTTATTCTAAAATTGTTTTGCAAATATATAATTATGTTAAAGAATGGCTTTCTTTGGACTTATAAGTGTCTTTAACATTGTTTTTAATCCATTTTAAACTTTCATTAAAAGTCTCGAAAATATGCTCTTCGGGTATTAAGTCTGGGATTACATCAACTCTTTCCATCATATACCTTGGTTGTTTTAAAACATCAACAAATAAGACATTAATATTAGATTTTTTTAAATCTATTAAAATATCCTCTAGAGTGTACAATCCAGATTGATCCATATATTGCATTCTATCCATACGTATAATTACAGTAGACGCAGTTTTTGGTATTTGATTGGCTAATGCTTGAAACTCACTTGTTGAACCAAAAAACAAAGGGCCTTTTAAGTGTTTTATGAATACTTCTTCTTTTAAATTTTTAGGAAAATCTAATTCATCTGCCCACGCTTCTTCTTCCTCTAGCGATTTTACGTCGGAACGTTCGGCGGTTAAATCTCCCATTTTTTTCATGAACATTAAAGATGCTATTACCAAACCAATCCCAACAGCGTAAACTAAATTCCAGAATGTAGATAATAACATTACCACTAACATTACAATAACTTCTGAGCTTAATTTTAAAGGGCCTATTTTAATATCTTTTGGTAAACTTGGAATAGCCTTTAAGCCTTTATAATCCATTACACTTGTACCCACGGTAATCAATATACCAGCAAGCACTGCAGCAGGAATTTGAGAGGCGATAGGGCCTAATGCTAATAAAATAAACAACAATAAAATACCCGCTATCATACCTGAAAGCTTAGTTTTTCCACCAGAGTTTATGTTTACAACAGTTCTAATTGTTGCGCCAGCACCTGGTAATCCGCCAAAAATTGCACCAATACTATTTCCTATCCCTTGTCCAACCAACTCTTTATTTGGATTATGTTTGGTTTTGGTCATATTATCGGCAACCACCGAAGTTAAAAGCGAATCAATGGCACCCAATAGTGCTAAAGTTACCGACGAGAAAATATAGGGCGTGATAGATCCGAGTTTAAACTGGGTAAATATTTCTAGTCTAGGTATGGGAAATCCGCCTGGTATGGTTTCTATTGGGCGATAGTTTAACCCAAAACCAAATGCGACTCCTGAAACTACTAAAAGCGCAACTAAGGTACTTGGGATAGTAGTGGTGATTTTTTTAAAACCATAGATTATTAATATGGTGGCAAGTGCTAAAGCTAGTTCTAACCAATTTATGTTTTGCAGTGCTCTAGGTATGACCATAAGTGCACCTAAGGCACCTTTGGTATCTGAGCTTGCCAAAGTTTTAGCTTCTTTAGCAATATTTTCTTCAGTAATTTCTCCTGATCTTTTAATGGTTTCTTCAAAATTTTCCAAAACTAAAATACCTTCTCCTGCTTCTTCCTTTAAAATATTTTGTAGAATAAGTTCTTCCGCTTTTGGTTTATAACTATTTACAAACTCAGCATCGTCTTTTGGATAGTAACCTAATGTTGGTAAGATTTGCGTAATTATAATTATCACACCAATGGCCGTCATAAATCCAGAAACAACAGGATAGGGAATGTAACGTATATATTTACCTAATCCCATAAAACCTAGGCCAATTTGGATAAGACCCCCCAATAAGAAAACGGTAAGGATAGCAGGTAACGCTTGTTCTACGCTGCCGTCGTTTATTGCAATAATACCAGCAATTATTACCATACTTACTGCCGTCATCGGAGCTGTTGGACCAGATATTTGAGTATTTGTTCCACCAAATAATGCAGCAAAGAAACTAATAAAGATAGCTCCATAAAGTCCGGCACTTGGCCCAAGTCCGGAACTTACACCAAAGGCTAGCGCTAAAGGTAGCGCAACAATACCAGCAGTTACTCCGCCAAATAAATCTCCTTTGAAATTAGAGAATAAATTTTTCATAATTTAGTTTTACTTTGGTTACTATTCTTATAAGTAGCTATATTAATCTAGATGATAAATTTCCATGATATTCTCTAAGATTCCTTCAAAATCTATTTTTAGATCAATAAGTTCTCCTGTATGAATGTCAAAAACCCACCCATGAACTTTGAGTCCGTGATCGCGATATGCTTTTTGTACGGCAGCAGTTTTTATTAAATTTACGCACTGCTCTTCCACATTTAATTCCACTAGACGTTCGTATTTTTTTTCTTCATCAGTAATAGCATTTAGCTCTGTTTTGTGAATTCGAAAAACATCTCTAATATTTCTTAACCATGGGTTTAAAACACCTAAATCGGCTGATTGCATGGCGGCTTTGACACCCCCGCAGCCATAATGCCCACAAACAACCACATGGTTTACTTTTAAATGTACTACTGCGTATTCTACTACAGACATGGCATTTAAATCAGTACCAATTACCATATTGGCAATGTTTCTGTGTACAAATACTTCACCAGGACCTAATCCCATTAAATCTTCAGCAGTTACTCTACTATCTGAACATCCGATGTACAATAATTCAGGATTTTGCCCTTCTCCCATTTTATCAAAATAATTTGAATCAGCGGTAAGCTTATCTTTAATCCACTTTTTATTATTTTCAAATACGTTATTTAGGTTCATTTTTTTCACGAGAATTATTGGTTAAGGTACTCTATTTATTAAAAATGACCTATCTTAAAATAGGCCATTTTATAACTGAGGAAAATGTTTTAGTTAATTTTAATAAAAATCAACCTCACCTGTAGAAATATCATACATGGCGCCAACGATTAGAATTTCTTTGTTCTTTTCCATATCTGCTAATATTCTACTTCGCTCTCTAATATTTTCAATAGTAAGCAAAACATTTTTAGCCGATACCGAATCTACAAATTCTAAATTTTTCGAATTTCTTAAGCTTTCATCTTTAGGTTCCTTTACTTCGGCAACAGCAGGCTCAAGTTTATTTATTAGTGCGGTTAAATTACCCATTCTGGCATGATCACAAGCTCCTTTTATGGCTCCACAACTAGTGTGACCCAATACAACAATAAGTTTAGTACCTGCTAATTTACTGGCAAACTCCATACTCCCAAGTATATCTTCATTTACAAAGTTACCGGCAATTCTGATACTAAAAATATCGCCAAGACCTTGGTCAAAGACCAGCTCTGCTGACACTCTAGAATCTATACAACTAAGTATAGTCGCGAATGGAAATTGCCCATCGCTCGTATCATTTACCTGTTCTAATAAATTACGATTGGCTTTTAAGTTATTTTGAAAACGCTGATTTCCTTCTTTTAAAAATTGAAGCGCTTTTTCAGGCGTCATGGTTGCTTGCGTTTCTCTTGTATGTGCTTTCATATGCTATATATTTTTAAATTGATTAGTTTAAATTGTAATTCTTATTACCCAATATGAGCAAGTTTACAGGTAATTCTTTAATTAGTTCTTTATAATTACGAACAGAAGATTTCTTTTTGCCATTTGTTGCTCTGTCTACACACAATAGATTAATACTGTTTTTTGCAAGATATTTAGAAAGAGTTTTAATAGAATCATCAGACTTTTCAAACACATAGTTTATCGTCTTTTTCTCTTTCAATGTTTCAGTTTTATTGGAATATGAATCTGATATGTGAAATGATTTTAATGGCGATTTTGTAAACTTAACCAAATCAGAAGGAAATTTTACGTCCAATTGTTCTTCTATATCATTTAACAAGCCTATCGCTAACTCTTTGTTTGGTTCTATATTATTTTCTTTATCAGCAATTAGTATAGCGCCTTGATGCTTTTTTAACACCAACTCAGTAACATTATCGCCAATTAAACGAAGTACATTTTTCTTTTTCTTACCCAATACTATAATATCGGGGTTCGTTTGATCTAAAAAAGTTTCAATTTCTTTATTTACATTTCCGATGGAAAAAGAGTAATCTATGGAAAAATTGAATTGATCTGAGATTAGGCTTTTAAGTCCTTTCAACTTATTTTCAGTTTCTTTGTAATGGTCGTTTATAGAGCGTAATGCAGATAAATTATTGTCTTTTTTAACAAGATCAATTGATTTTTTTACGTGAAAAACATGCACTTCACCTTTGATCATTTTGGCTAAAGCAACTGTGTTTTTTAAATTATTTATACTGGATTTTTTTAAATCAGTTAGTACTACTATTTTATTATTATTTTTCATGATTTTTTAGCTTAAACTTATATTAGACTTTGGTCTTTCATTAAAAAAATCAATATAGCTGGTAGGATTCTCAACTATTCCTCTTTTAGAAACTAACTTAATATCAATATTTCGTTCTTTTGCTTTAATAGAAAAATCTTCTAATATTTCAATAATGTCATTATCTAAATAACGTGTATTAAGTAGGTTTAGTTCTAAATAGGTGTCTCTTGGTAAGCTATCTAATTCCT
The DNA here is from genome assembly GCF_900176415.1 of Cellulophaga tyrosinoxydans. GTDB lineage: Bacteria > Bacteroidota > Bacteroidia > Flavobacteriales > Flavobacteriaceae > Cellulophaga > Cellulophaga tyrosinoxydans. Next base: position 1,116,313 of record NZ_FWXO01000001.1, read on the forward strand.
TTAAAATAGCTCCTTTATTAAAAAAAGTCACTTCTTCAGCAAGAGTCATTTTAATTCTATGTTTACCATTACTATTGTCTTCAATATGTAAAAAGTGAGAATTTTGGTAGCTTTTTAGAAGTATTACTACAATCCCAACAGCAAGCCCCAATCCAATACCCATTAACAAATCTGTAAATACAATACCGAATACCGTAACAAAAAATGGTACAGATTGTTTCCAGCCTAAGTCATACATTTTTTTGAATAAAGCAGGTTTCGCTAATTTAAAACCTACAATAAATAGTATAGCCGCCAAAACTGAAAGCGGTACCATATTTAATAATTTAGGAATAAGTATTACTGAAATTAATAACAGGAAACCATGTATAATTGTAGACATTTTACTCTTACCACCTGATTGAATATTCGCCGAACTACGAACAATTACTTGAGTTATTGGTAAGCCTCCTATTAAACCAGAGATAATATTACCTGTTCCTTGCGCTAATAATTCTCTATTGGTTGGAGTAACATTTTTATCAGGATCTAATTTATCCGTAGCCTCAACACATAATAAGGTTTCTAAACTAGCTACTAAAGCAATAGTAAATGCGGTTATCCAAATTTCTGGATTTGTGATTGCACCAAAATTTGGAAAAGAAAATTGTGCTAAAAATGATGCAGCATCTTCTGGTATAGGAACGCTAACTAAATGTTTGGCGGATATTTTAAATGTTTCATTGTCTTTAGTAAAAACAAAGAATAAGATTCCTAAAATTACCGCTACTAATGGCCCCTGTATAATTTGGAAGATTTTACTCTTTTTGGTCAATACTTTATCCCAAAGTAGTAGAACACCTAACCCAATAACTGCAATTAATGTGGAACCTAAGCTAATATTATTAAATGCCATAAAAATCTCAGAAAAAGTATTTTGACCATCTACTTGAAAAAATGCAAAATCTCCTTCAGGATCAGCATCATATCCAAAAAAGTGTGGAATTTGTTTTAGAATTATTATTATTCCAATTCCTGTAAGCATTCCTTTTATTACAGAAGATGGAAAATAGTAACCAATTACTCCAGCTTTTAGAATTCCAAAAACAATTTGAATAATACCACCTAAAACTACTGCTAAAAGAAAATTTTGGTAACCACCTAGTGCACCTATGGCTGTTAATACTATTGCTGCTAGTCCAGCTGCTGGGCCACTAACACCAATTTTTGAGCCTGATAGGCCACCAACTACTATTCCACCAATAATACCTGCAATTAAACCAGAAAAAAGTGGAGCACCACTGGCTAAGGCAATACCTAAACACAAAGGTAAAGCCACAAAAAATACTACGACACTTGCAGGCAAGTCGTTTTTTAAAGTTTTAAACATACAAAAAAGTTTAGCCCTAGAATATTTAATATAATAGGGATGATTAATAAAGAATTGATTTAACGAGTTTTACTAAACCTCTTTTTTTGGAGGTGGAAGAAGTATTTTTTGAGTGTGGGTTGAAACGCCAAGAATATAAAAATCAGCAATCTTTTGAGACTGTTGTTTTGATATTTGAGAAAAGCATTCTAATTGATCAAAAAAAAGCTTTGGTGTTTCTGTGTTTTTTTTGCCTTGAGGATATTCATGTTGTTCCTCTTCAGTTAAATTGGTAACTAAAACTTTAGTATCGGAATCTAACATAGTTATAATAGGGGGCGCTGTTAAGGCAATAAGCCAAACCAGTAGTAAGAAACTCTGAATTAAAGTTTTAGAAATTCCTATCATAACATTTGCAAAGATATATGTAAAGTAATGATGAAAATGTTAAAAATTAACTAAAAATCTTTTAATATTTTAATAGTTTTATTATATATCCATCCTGTTTTACCGTCTGCTATTTTAATTTTTTTCCACTCACCAAGTTCATCTAAAATTAAAACTTTAGTACCCTCGTGTAATCTGAAAGTTTCGGCACTTGTATCGTTTGGTTCCGACTTTACAATTACTTCTTTATCAAAGACTATAGCAGGCTGATCAGAAGAAAAGATATTATATTTTGAGTATGTTATTGCGATGGTTGCAAACGCCAGGAAAAAAAATACTATACCAGATACAAATGCAATTCTTTTATAGGTAGCATATCTCAAAAAATAATAGAGTAAATAACAGAAAACAAACAATATCATTAAAGCAACACTAACGTATGCCCATTGTTCAAATGAAAAATACGATGTTGCACTGTTATAGATTTTGGCCAAACCAGTTTCAGGCATTACTTCTATTGCATCTAGCGTCATGTTTTTAGCATAGGCCAAATTGTTTTTTATATCAGCATCACCTGGGTTTAATAATAATGCCTTTTCATAGTAATAAATACTTGGAGCAATCTCGTTTAATTTGTAATATACATTGCCAAGATTATAATATAGTTCGGCAGAATGTTCTCCACCATCTAATATTTGAAGATAGTTTTTTGCTGCAACTTCGTAAGCACCTTCATTATAAGCCTTATTACCTTGCTCAAATAGTGTTTCGTTTTGCGAAAAACCACAAAAACTGATGAATAAAATAAGTATAAACTGTAGCTTTTTCACCTTTATATTGTTTACAATTGTTTGTCCATTGCGGATATAACTTCACTAGCTTTATTATAATCTTCTTGCATTTGTACATTAGAAAATGGGCTATAACGCGCCATTTCACAATTTTTAAGCAATGCAATAAAACCTTCAGAAGTAGTATTATCTACCTTTTTTTCAGATAGTAATTGGGCAATTTTATCTTTACTAAACTCTGATGTTTCTATTTTAAGTTTGGCTTTTAAATAGTTATGTAGGGCTTTTTCTAGAGCTACATAAAAAGCGTCTTTATTACCTAAAGTTTTTTTAGCAGCAGATAAATATTTTCTAGCTAGCCTGTTGGCTTTTTTAATTTTATTTCCCGCTACATCACTTAAAATAGCTTCTCTTTTTCTTCCAAACAATATGGCAATAGGAATTAATAATAAAGGAAGCAATAACCACAAAAAGTACGCTTTAGAACCAAAGAAATAAGAAACACTAGCGGGTTGTAATGTGGTTTTAAGCTTAATAAATTGAAATTGATCACCAGTTGCTTCTACCGTTTGACGATTGTTAACTACGCTAGCATTAGAAGCGGTTGATGAATTACCATTAACTGGGCCTTGCAATACATTAATTAAAATTTCTTGAGAATTTATAGTGCGGTATTGCTCTGTTTTTGGATTAAAAAAACTAAAAGATATACTTGGGATTGGGTATTTGCCTTTAAAACTTGGAATAACAGTATAATTGTTTTTAACACTACCATCCATTCCAGAAATTGATGTATTTATCTTTTCTTCAAATTCTGGTTCGTATACTTCTAAAGAACTAGGCAAATTAAGCTCTGGTAGTTGAAACAATTTTAGGTTACCAGAACCATTTACTTCTACTATGGCTTGTAAAGATTCAGAGGCATTTAATGCTGTTTTACTAGTGGTTACTGAAAAATTAAAATCTCCAACAGCACCACTAAAATTTTCAGGCTTACCTTCAATAGGTAGCTCTTTAACAGTGATAGTTCTGCTGCCAGCGGATACTGTTTTACTAGTGGCTGTATATATAGGTCGCCCAAAAAAATCTCTTCTGCCAGAAGGCACTTCCAAAGAAACGTTAAGCGCTAAAGGCTCAATATCTAACTTACCTGTTTTTTGGGGATATAGAACAACTCTTTTCAGCACTACAAATCGGTAGGGTTTACCATCATAAGTGCCTTCTTCAACAGTATATTGCTTCACAGGCATATCTTGACTCCAGAAGTTGTTATACGTTGGATTGTCTATAGGTCTAAAATTAGTTACATTAATATCACTCACATATAATTTATAAACAACACTAATAGCCTCGTTTAAATAGGGATTAGAGTTAGAAACTTCAGCAACTAAATGTAAATTTTCATCAGCAATAGATTCGGCAGAAGGTGGAGCATTTGGATTCTCAACTACACCTGTAACTTCGATTTCTTTGGTTAAGGATTTATAAGTTTTACCATCAATTACAATAGTGGCTTGGCCTATGGTAAACTTTCCTTTTGCAGTAGGTTCCAAAACATAGGAATACACTTTAGAGAAAGACCGTACGCCATTCATAAAGGTATTTTTAATAGATTGACCTGGTCCAAAAACCACATCAAATCCATTAAAATTTGGAGGATTAAAATTGTCACCATCACGGTTCATAGAAAAATCTACACGTAGCTTTTCGTTTAATCCTACTTTATTTTTACTTACGGACATTTCAAAAGTTACCTCGTCATCTTGCGCATTAACGAATAATGCGAAAAACAATAAGCCTATGAAAGCCAAATATTTTTTAAGTAGTAATTGCATTACCAATCTTTTTCGTTTCTGGTTTTAACTCCCTTTACTTTTTGGGCATCCATTTTTTCTTGTACTTTTTTCTCTTCATTTTGCATAGCTTCTAAGAGATTTTGTACTTGTTGCGGAGACAACTGGCTAGGTCTTTTTTGAGGCTCACTTTTTTGCTCTTCTGGCTTATCGCCTTTTTTAGGATCTTTTTTCTCCTCTTGCTTTTTATCGCCGTCGCCTTCTTTATTTTCTTCTTTCTTATCTCCTTCGTCTCCTTTATCTTTATTCTTGTCCTCGTTATTATCGCCTTCTTTTTTGTCTTCTTTAGGATCCTTTTTATCGTCTTTATTTTCTTGATCCTTATCCTTGTCTTGATTCTTTTTGTCTTCGTCTTGCTTTTTCTTCAATAATTCTTGAGCTAAAGCCAAATTGTACCTAGTTTCTTCATCGGTTGGATCATTTCTTAAAGATTGCTTATAGGCTTCAACGGCTTTTTCATATTGTTTTTCTTTCATAAATACGTTACCCATATTATGATATGCCTTGTGCTTTTCTTCTTTACTAGTACTGGTTTCTCCAGCCATTTTATATCTAGAAAATGCTTCGCCGTAACTTTCTTTGGAATAATAAGCATTGCCTAGATTATAAGGTGCAATAGCATTTTCAGCACTTTTAGCTATTGCTTGTCTGTAATCTGCTTCAGCATCAACAAAATCTTTTTCGGAAAGTGCTTTATTACCATCCCATGTATAATTAACGGATTCTTGTAAATTTTTTAATCGTAATTTTTCTTTTTCCTCTTTATCTTCTTGCGCGAATGCGAAACTTGAGAAAAGAAGTACGATGTAAAATATATTTTTCATGTTAGTCATTTTTCTTCTCGTTAAACAAATTAAGCTTTCTTAACCATTTGGTTTTTCTATCTAAAACAAACAAATCCAAAAATAGCAATAAAAAGCCCGCTCCAACAAACCATTGAAATTGGTCTTTATATTCTGCAAATTGTTTAGCTTCAAATTCTTTCTTATCCATCTTATTAAGCTGTTCCTTTATATAGGTTACAGCTTCGTTGGTATTATCGCCGTTAATATACTCGCCATTACCATCATCTGCAATATCTTGTAAAATAGTTTCATTGAGTTTGGTGATAACGGTTTCGCCGTTCATGTCTTTTTTAAAGCTTTCTACTACACCATTTCTTTTTATTGGAATGGGAGCGCCTTTTGTTTTTCCAACGCCAATAGTGTAAATATGAATCCCCTGTTCTACAGCTTTTTCTACGGCATCTGTTGTACTGTCTTCTTCATGATCTTCTCCGTCGGAAATTATGAATAAAACACGATTGGTCTGGTTTTCATCATCGTAATAAGTCGAAGCGAGCTCTATTGCCTGATTAATAGCGGTACCTTGTGATGATAGCATATCTGTATTCATCCCTTGCAAAAACATTTTTGCAGCACCATAATCTGTAGTAATTGGTAATTGTGGGTAGGCTTGCGCAGCATAAGCAATAATTCCTATACGATCACTCCCTAATTGGTTTATAATTTCTGATACTAATCTTTTACCTTTTTCAATACGGTTTGGTGCTATATCTTCAGCTAACATACTTTTAGATACGTCTAGTGCAAACACAATATCAACGCCTTCTCTTTTTACGGTTTCTAGTTTTGTTCCAATTTGCGGATTTACCAATCCTAAAATTAATAAGGCTAATGCTACTAAAAATAGGATTAATTTTAAGGTAGATTTAAAAATAGATTTTGTTGGGGTTAATCTTTTAAGAAGATTTAGATCGCCAAATTTTTTTTGTGTTCTTCTTTTCCAAATTTGTTGCAACACAAAAAGCACCACCAATACAGGGATGATGAATAGTAAATAAAAATATATTTTTTCTTCTAACTGAATCATTCTTATTTTTTCAACTTTTGCTTTACTTGATAATCAAGATTTAAATGCGATGAGCTTAGCCTCAATTTTTTTCTAATATCTTTTTGACTGTATTTAGTAAGAGTGTTTTTAAATAAAACTCCTAAAAATAGTATGCCTTAAAATCCACTCTAACAATAAGATAAAACAGGCAAAAAGTAATAATGGCCGATACTTTTCATCATATTTTGTGTATTTGAATTCAGATATTTCTGTTTTTTCTAATTTGTTTATTTCGTCATAAATACTTTCTAAACTCTCGTTATTGGTAGCTCTAAAGAAAGATCCACCTGTAGTTTTTGCGATATCCTCTAAAAGTTTTTCATCAATTTCTACAGGGCGCATACCATACCTAAATGAACCATCGCTATTTATGGCAATGGGAGAAAGTGCATTTCCATTTGTTCCCAAACCAATGGTATAGGTTTTAATTTCATATTCTACAGCTAATTCTGCAGCTGTCTGAGGTTCTATAAAACCTGCATTATTTACTCCATCGGTAAGTAAAATAATTACTTTACTCAATGCTTTACTTTCTTTTAATCTGTTTACAGCGGTAGCTAAACCCATACCTATGGCTGTACCATCTTCCAAACTACCATAGGTAATTTCCTTAAGGGAGTTTAGCACAATAGATTTATCACTAGTAATAGGTGTTTTGGTATAAGCTTCACCTGCATAAGCAACCAATCCAATACGATCATTAGGTCTTTTATTAATAAAATCTGCCGCAACTTTTTTTAATGCAGCTAATCTATTAGGTTTTAAATCTCTCGCCAACATACTTGAAGAAACATCTATGGCCATAACAATATCTATACCTTTAGTTGTTTTGGTTTTAGACGAATTTTCTACAGTTTGTGGTCTTGCTAATGCAGTTATAATGGCAGCCAATGCTAACAAACGCAAAACAAATAATAGCGGCTTTAGTTTTGGCAAAAAACTATCGGTGGAAAATCCCTTTATAGTAGAGATTTTTAGTGATGCCGTTTCTTCTTTTCTTTTAAAAAAATACCAAAGCGCAGCAATGGGCAGCAATAATAGCAGCCAAAAAAACTGAGGATTAGCAAATTCTATAGTATCAAGCATTTATTTATTCTGTTTTTACATCAATTGTACTTAATACTCTATCTACTATTTTTTGAGCATAAGTATCATTTTCTAACCACGACATAATAATCTGTTGTTGGAAACCTTTTCCGCCAAAAGTTAAAATAGTGTAATTACCATTTATTAATTCTTTAGATTCTGGGATAGAAAATTTTCCTGAACCATAAGTTTTAACACCTTTTACACCACTAAAAGTTGTAAACTCTTCAGTTTTCGTAATTATATTTTTTGCGCCTTGATTTTCAAAAGATTTAATTATAAAATCTATAGATTGTGCTACATCTGGTTCTATTTCTTGTGTTAAGGTAGTAGACGATACTCCAATGGTGAATAATCCAATAGAGCTTCTGTAGCCAAAAGCTTGTACATTTTTTATTACCGCTTTAAGTTCTGGTGTTAAAGGCACTTCTTGTCTTAGCAGAACTTTCGGAGTTTCTATAATAACTGGAGGATATCCATAAGAACTTGTAATCCAATCACTTTCTAATAGTTCTTTAGTAGGATGACCTAATACTGTATCTTTTACATGTTGAAAACCAAAATACCCAATTGCACTTACAAGTGATATTATAAACACAGCAGCAGCGGTTACAGCAGTTATAATAACCTTTTTGCGATGCTTTTTACGTGCTAGTTCTTCTAAATATTCTTCTTGCTGTAACAGTTCTTCTTCGGTAGGAGGAGGAATAGCCTCTTTTGTTTTGGTTACAATAGTTTCTATTGCCTTTCTATCTTGCTCCGCTACGGATGCTTCTGGTTTAGATTTTGCAAATTTTACTAAATCTGAAGTTTGTAATATTTTTTTAAACTGATTTAAAGTCTCGTCATCTAACTTAAGATTTCCAGCATTTTTCAACATTTCCAATTTTTCAATTAGTTGGTCTGTTGTGCTTTCTAACGCAGAAACATGTACATCTTCTTCTAAATAAGATCTTACAATACCTGTAAGTTCAGAGTAATATTGCTTGTATTCATCTTGAATTAAATACTTAGAGTTTTCTAATTTTTTTAATTCCAACATTGCACGGTCATAAGGAGCTAATAAGGCAACTTTTTCTTCTTCGGTTAATTTCTTTTTTCTCCAAATAAAAAAGTAAAGTAATGCGGCAATTATGGCTAAGGCCAAAATTATGATGAGTACCCAAAACCAAGGAAATGTGGAACTTTTTTCAACATTAATAATATCTTTAATATCGAATAATTGTTGGGCTATAGTATCCACAGGAACTGTATTCACAGCAATTCTAACGGAATCTGTTGTAAATACTTTTTCATTAATCAACACTTTTTGCGGAGGTATCATATATGCTCCTGAATCAAATTGTGTTAAAGCATATTTTTTAATAAGCGTTATTCTAGCATTTTCTCTAAGTGTATCAGGAACAAATGATTCCACCATTTCTAATGGTGCAAAGGTCTGCCCTTCAGGAAAAATTACCTGATCTGTAGTACTAACTTCTAGATTAATAACTAAATTTAGTTGTTCTCCAATGAGTATAGAGTCTTTATCAACTCCAAATGTCATTATAGGTTTGGTTTGAGCAAAGCTTGTAACACTAAAGAAAAATAAACATAGAGCTATCCTTCGTTGTAGCAACGAGTACATATTTTCTAATTTAGATTTTTCACTTTTATTATTCATTATCCTCTGCGCTTAAAATAGCCTAATAATTTTTTAACGTAACTTTCATCAACACGGCAGTTTAGCACGCCACAACCCGATTTTGAAAACGTATTTTGAAAATAGTCTACGCGTTCTCGGTAATATTTACCGTAATTGAGTCTTACTTTTTTAGATTGTGTATTTACCAATTGCAATTTTCCTGTTTCAGCATCTTCCATTTGCACCATACCTATATTTGGGATGGTTTCCTCACGTTCATCATAAATTCTGATTCCGGTTAAATCGTGCTTTTTACCAGTAATTCTTAGGGTTTGCAAATAATCATCAGTAATAAAATCAGATAAAACAAAAACAATTGCTTTCTTCTTCATTACATTGGTTAAATATTTTAGAGCGAACGCTAAGTCTGTTTTTTTACTTTTTGGTGTAAATTCTATGAGTTCTCTAATTATTCTAAGCACATGGCTTTTTCCTTTTTTAGGAGGAATAAATAACTCGATCTGATCAGTAAAAAGTATTAGACCAACTTTATCATTATTCTGCAAAGCAGAAAATGCTAAGGTTGCTGAAATTTCTGTTATAATTTCATTTTTAAATTGATGTGTTGTACCAAACATTTCGGAGCTACTTACATCAACCATTAACATCATGGTAAGTTCTCTTTCTTCTTCAAAAACCTTAATAAACGGTTCGTTATAGCGCGCCGTTACATTCCAATCTATCGCACGAACATCATCACCAAATTGATATTGTCGTACTTCGCTAAATGTCATACCTCTACCTTTAAACGTAGAATGGTATTCACCACCGAATATATGATCGGAAAGACGACGTGTCTTTATCTCGATTTTACGAACTTTTTTGAGTAACTCTTTGGTATCCATCTTTTTTAGTAAACAGGTTTCAGTTGACAGTAATCAGTTTGTAGCTATTTTTTCTAGAATTAATCTAATTACAATTTGCAGCTACAAACTTGATTTAAGGCACTTCAATTTCGTTTACAATCTTATTGATGATTTCTTCTGAAGTTATGTTTTCTGCTTCTGCCTCGTAGGTAATTCCTATTCTATGTCTTAATACATCATGAACAACTGCTCTTACATCTTCCGGTACAACATAACCTCTTCTTTTTATAAAAGCATAACATTTAGCAGCATTTGCCAAGTTTATACTACCTCTCGGTGATGCTCCAAAGCTTATTAATGGTTTTAGGCTTTCTAAATTGTATTTTTCAGGGTAGCGAGTTGCAAAAATTAAATCAAGAATATATTTTTCAATTTTTTCATCCATGTAAACTTCACGAACTGCCTTTTGTGCACTCAAAATTTGATTTGTTGTTACCACAGGCTTTACTTGATCATAGCTTCCCGTTAAATTTTGACGCATAATTAATTGCTCCTCATTCATTTTAGGATAATCAATCACAGTTTTTAGCATAAAACGGTCCACTTGCGCTTCTGGTAATGGGTATGTTCCTTCTTGCTCTACTGGGTTTTGTGTAGCCATAACTAAAAACGGCTTGTCAAGAGTAAAAGTAGTATCACCAATAGTAACTTGCTTTTCTTGCATGGCCTCTAATAAAGCAGATTGTACTTTAGCGGGAGCACGGTTAATTTCATCGGCAAGCACAAAATTTGCGAAAATTGGTCCTTTTTTAATTGAAAAATCATTGTCCTTCATATTAAAAATCATGGTACCAACAACATCGGCAGGTAATAAATCTGGTGTAAACTGGATTCTACTAAAACTCCCTTTTACGGCTTTAGCCAATGTATTTATAGCTAAGGTTTTTGCTAAACCAGGCACACCCTCTAGTAAAATATGACCTTGACCTAGTAAACCAATTAATAATCGTTCAACCATATGCTTTTGACCAACAATAACTTTGTTCATCTCGAGCATTAATAAATCAATAAAAGCACTTTCTTGAGCAATTTTTTCATTAATCGCACTAATATCGACTGAAGTATTTTCTTCCATATTTTATATATAATTAAACAAGCTTATAAATAGAGGTGCAAATTGTAAATTTATTTACTTCTGGGCTGTTAACAATTGGTTAAAAATTAACAATCTCCCTTAATTTTATGAAGCTTTTAAGGTATTAATTTTATAATTTCACATTTCTATGGGAAATTACACAAATTATTCTAAAATCATTGCAGGAACAATGACTTGGGGAAGTTGGGGAAAACAACTTTCAACCACACAAATGGCAGCTTTAATTGAGCAATGCTTAGAGATAGGGATTACAACTTTTGACCATGCCGATATTTATGGCGATTATGGTAATGAAGCCGAATTTGGAAAAGCATTTCAGAAAAGTAAAATTTCAAGATCCGATGTACAATTAATTAGTAAATGTGGGATACAGATGTTATCCGATGCTCGTAAAACAAGCGTTAAACACTACCAATATGATAAGGAGTATATTATACAATCTGTTGAACAGTCATTAAAAAATTTAAAAACAGATTATCTAGATTTTTTGCTTTTACACAGGCCAAGTCCATTAATTCAGCCAGAAGAAGTTGCAGAGGCCATTTTAAGTCTAAAGAATGCCGGAAAAATTAAAAAATTTGGTGTTTCTAACTTTTCAGTATCACAAGTGGCATTGTTAGAAACGGCTATTCCTGTTTCAGGCAATCAAATGGAGTTTTCTTTAACTGCCAATTCGCCAATGAATAATGGTATTTTAGATGATTGTATGATGCACAAGAGAATGACCATGTCTTGGAGCCCTCTAGGTAGTTACTTTAGAGAAAAAACAGATACTACCAAACGAATTGGTAAAGTGCTACAAAAGTTGACAAAAAAGTACAACGTAAATGAAAGTCAGTTGTTATTGGCTTGGATTTTAAAACACCCTTCGGCAGTATTCCCAGTTGTAGGTACTACTGAACCAAAACGCTTGTTGGAATCAATGCAGGCCATTAATATTAAAATGGAATTACAAGATTGGTTTATGCTTTTAGAAGCAAGTGAAGGACAAGAGGTTGCATAGAAAAAAAGTTATGACAAAAATTAATAAAACAGCATTAATTACTGGTGCTACAAGTGGTATTGGCAAGTCAACCGCAATTTTGTTCGCAGCAAATGGTATTCGACTAATTTTATGTGGGAGAAGAAAAGACAGGCTTGACATTTTAAAGCAAGAGTTAAGCAAAGAAACCGAAGTTTGCACACTTAATTTTGATGTGCGCAATAAATCGGAGGTTTTTGATGCTATTAACTCCTTGCCTGAGTCTTTTGCAGATATTAATATCTTAGTTAATAATGCGGGTAACGCGCACGGATTGGACCCTATAAATGAAGGATCTACAGAAGATTGGGACGCCATGCTTGATATTAATGTAAAAGGACTTTTATATGTGTCTAAAGCGATTATTCCAAAAATGATTGCGAATAAATCAGGACATATTATAAATATAGGCTCTACCGCAGGTAAAGAAGTATATCCAAAAGGAAATGTGTATTGCGCAAGTAAACATGCTGTAGATGCAATAAATCAAGGTATGCGAATAGATTTAAATCCTTACGGTATTCGCGTAGGTGCGGTAAATCCTGGATTAGTAGAAACCGAGTTTAGTAATGTACGTTTTAAAGGCGATCATGAAAAGGCAGAAAATGTATATAAGGGTTTTACTCCACTGAAACCAGAGGATATTGCTGAGATTATCTTTTTTGTAGTTACAAGACCTTATCATGTAAATATTGCCGATTTAATAGTAATGCCAACTGCGCAAGCTTCATCAACGATAGTGAATAAAAAACTATGATTAACAAACGCCTACTTGTAAAAAATCTTCTTGCCCATAATGATGAGAATAGTTTTTATGATAAAAAGCGTTTTATTGATATTGGTCAAAGAGAAGGTAAAGGCAAATTCTTGAAGCATGTTTGTGCTTTGGCTAATAGTAATCCCTCAAATAATTCATTCATGGTTATTGGGGTTGAAGATGAAGATAATAAAATAGTTGGAGTAGACTTTTTTGATGACAGTAAAATACAAAACCTTGTAAATGCATATTTAGATAATCCACCATTAATAGCGTACGAGAATATTCCTTTTCCACATTTACCAGAAGGCAAAGTGGTGGGTTTAGTAACCATAAAATCCACCGGAAAAGTATGTTCACTTCGTAAAAATATATGGAAATATTATGGTGGCTCTGTGTTTTTTAGGGAGGGAAGTATTAGCCTTCCAAAGGCTTATGGGGTTGAATTAAAAGACATAAATTCTGAAACTGTTGCTACTATTGAGTTACATGCGCGGAACAATATAGAATTAACACTTGATGGTGTTATCGATTTTATAAATCACAGGCATAAAAATTTAACGAGTAATTACAAAGTTTTTAAAGAGCAATTTGTAGTTTGTTGGGCCGGAAACACAAAAAAAGTTAAAAAAGAAACGTATTATTCCAGAGTAGATATTGAGTTAATTAACGAGCAAGTAAAACTTTTCTATTCTGCCTTAGATGAAATAACAATTATTTTTGATGAACATTCTTTTACTACTGTAGAATTTGTGCAACTAGGTTTGGGAGATCAACAAAAGTATTATCCCTTAGAAAAAGTGGTGATTACATTTGAAAATAATGGCACCTATCATATTCAGAGTCAATTGCTATTTGATCCTCCGCAGTACGACAAAAAAGTGTTGCATCATATTTTTAATGCCAATGCCATAATTTTACAAAAACTAGGCAAAAAATTAAAACTTAGTCCAAATGAAGAATTAGATTTGGAGCATTTACCAGCAACCTATTTAATTTGTTATTTAAACGGATTTGAAGAAGCCAAGGAGCACCTTGAAAATTCGAGACAACTTATAAAAGAATACAATTCTAAAGTGTATTTATCGTTAAAAGAATCATTACGAATTTTGCGTAAGGTTAGGTATAGTTAGAGCGCTGAAATAACTCATTAATTATTTTTCAGAATCCAATAAACACCATAAGAGCAAATTTTTAAAGTTGCTTCTGCTAAAGTTATAGGTTGATTGGTTATCAAATCAATACACGTTGAGTTAAGATCAAAATCTATTTCATGAAACCAATTTTCAGAAATAAAATGATCTTCTTTGTCAAAATTACAGAGTACTAGAATTTTTTGATTTTCTGAATAACGTTCAAAAATTAATAGGTGTGGATTGCTATGTTGGTTTAGTTTAATGTTGTTGAAATCTGCGAAGACGCTGGTGCTTTTGCGTATGGCAATAAGTTGTTTAATAGCGTTAAATACTTGTGATTGTGGAGTTGCTTTTTTATCAAGAGTATGAATTACCTCCCAATTCTGATTTGGACGATTAAGCCATCTACTATCATCTTTTTTGCTGTCATCATTTTCGTAAGAATAATCATTTAAAGTGGCAATTTCATCTCCGGCATAGATCAATGGAATACCTCCGTACGATAAAATAATGGCATGCATCATTTTTATTTTTTTAATGGCATTGTCTATTAATAAAGCGTCATTTTTTTCTAATGCATCTTCTAACCCAAGTAAAGAAGCGGCACTACCTGTAATACGTCCATCACCATTTTTAGGATTATACATAAATAATGCTCCTTTTGCTGGTGACCATTCCAATTTCTGACAGTAATAATCTAATAAGAACCAACGATGTAATTTAGCATCAAGCCCTAGTTGGTAAATGTCTTTATCGTCAAAACCTAAACCAATATCATCATGACACCGGATGTAATTTATCCAAGTAGCATCTTTAGGTTTTTGTGGAACATTTTTTAGTGTTTTTATTAGCAACTCTGTTTTGCTTGTAGCAACAGAATCCCATAAAAGCGCCATTAAAGTGGCATTATACGCAACTTCACACTCATTACCTTCTAGGTTGTTTTCACCAAAATATTTCAGTATTTCAGTTGGCGCAACAATGGCTTCAGCTAAAATAATTACACCAGGAGCTACCACTTGTAAGCACATTCTAAATAGACTAATTAAAGCATGGGCTTCAGGTAAATTTTGAGAATTTGTGCCAATTTTTTTCCACAGAAATGCCAATGCATCAAACCGCACTACATCTACCCCCTGATTAGCTAGCGCTACCAAGTTTTTAAGCATTTCAATAAACACTTCCGGATTGGTATAATTTAGATCCCACTGGTACGAATTAAAAACGGTCATTACCCATTTTTGCATTTCTTGATTATAGGTAAAATTACCAGGTGCAGTTTCCGGAAAAACCTCAGGAAGGCTATCTTCAAAAGCATCTGGTATTTCTCTATTCGAAAAAGTATAATAGTAATTTTGATATTTGGTTTCGCCTTTAGCAGCTTTTTTTGCCCACGAAAATTCATCAGAAGTATGGTTAACCACAAAATCTAACATTAGCGTCATTTTCTTTGCGCGTAACTTTTCTGTTAGCTTAAGAAGATCTTGTTTGGTACCGTACTTTTTATCTACTTCGGTATAACTATTTACAGCGTAACCACCATCATTTTCCGCTTTAGGCCTTGTGGTTATGGGCATTAAGTGTAGAAAATTGATGCCTAAATTCTCAAAATAATCTAGTTTATCAGCCAAACCATTTAGGTCTTTATTAAAATGATCCACATATAATTGCATACCCACAAGTTTTTCTGACGTATACCAATTACCTTCTAGTAGTTTGTCTAAATCTTGTTTTTTTAAATCTTCTGGTCTAGATTTAAAAAGTTCGCGCAACTGGCTAATAAGTTTTTCAAAATCATTATAATGCTTGGACTCTGGATATAATGAAAAATATAAGCTTTGTATAAGGCTAATATTTGTTGCTAAACGGAGGTCAAAATAAGTTTCATAATCAACATGTTTTTTGTTAGATTTTTTTGTTGAGATTATAAACTTATGTAATGAGCTCTGGTTCATTTTAAGCCTGTAATTGCTTTAGTGTAGGCAAAGATTCGATTGCACCATAATTGGTTGTAGTAATGGCACCTGCTTTATTGGCAAGTTTTACCATGTCTGCTAGAGCTTCATAATTTTCATAAATACTATTAATATCATCTAATTTTGATATTTGGTATAACAAACAACCTATAAATGCATCACCTGCACCAGTAGTATCCACAGGTTTTATATTAATACTTGGTATAATTTGTTTACCATTTTTGGTACTTAACAAGGTACCATCTCCTCCAAGAGTAATGGTAATTATACGCGTGCCTATTTCGTGTAAATAATCGCAAGCCTCATTTAAGTCTTTTTTACCAGATAATAACTGCGCTTCTTCAGCACTAAATTTACATAGATGTGCTTTTTCAATAAACGGAGTGCATTTTTTTATAAACGCATCATCATTACCTTTCCATAAATCGCCACGATAATTTGGATCAAAACTTATAAAAGTATTATGGGTTAGTGCGTCGAAAAAATAACGAGAATACGTATTTTCAAGTGTCCCACCTAAAAATGAAGTCGCTGCTCCTAAATGAAGCATATTGTTTTCTATTAAATTTTTTACCGATATATCATAAGTCAATTCTTGATCTGCACCACGACTAAAAACAAAATCACGTTCTCCATCTTCCGCTAAAGAAACAAATGCTAGTGTTGTAAACATGTCAGAGCGCTGTAATAATGAAATGTCTACATTAATGTCTTCTAAAATTCTTGATAAGAAATTGCCAAATGGGTCATTTCCAACACATCCAATAAAGGATCCTTTTCCGCCTAATTTAGAAATGGCACATGCTACATTCGCAGGCGCACCTCCAGCTTTTTTGGTGAATAATGACGCTTTTGATAAATCATTGCCTTGTTTCTCGGCCACAAAATCTATCAAAAGTTCTCCAACACAATATACTTTTTTCATTAATTAAAACTTTAGAATCTCGCTAAAGTAGAAATAATGTTTATTCTTTACTAAAATAAATAATATCTATTGGAGTATTTTAAGGAAATAGGTATCTTGATAAAAATTAAAAAACACAAACCAAAATGGGACTATTTGACGAGATAAAGAAGAAATTAAGCCATGAATTTATAGATATAATTGAGTGGTTGGACAATACCAATGATACTATTGTTCATAGGTTTGAAAGGTATCAAAATGAAATAAAAAATGAAGCTAAGTTAATAGTAAGAGAAGGTCAAACAGCAGTATTTATTAACGAAGGGCAGATTGCTGATGTTTTTAAACCAGGAACTTATACGCTTAACACCCAAAATTTACCAATTCTCGCGACTTTAAAAGGATGGAAATATGGTTTTAATAGTCCGTTTAAAGCCGAGGTATATTTTGTAAATACAAGATTATTTACTGATGAAAAATGGGGCACTAAAAATGCGATTATTTTAAATGACGAACGATTTGGTTTGACAGAAATAAGAGCTTTTGGAACCTATAGTTATAGAATTGAAGATGCAGGCAAATTTGTGGTTAATGTGGTAGGCACCGATGGTAATTTTACAAATTATGAAATTAGTGAACACCTTAAGAGTTTGATTGCAACACGTTTTACAGATACAGTCGGCGAGGCTAAATTACCTATAGAGCTGTATGCAGCCAATGCAACTGAATTATCAGAAACCTGCCAAGAGGTAATGCAACCAGAATTTGGTCGTGTGGGAATACAGTTAGAGAAATTCTATATTGAAAACGTTTCGATGCCTGAAGAACTTAAAAAAGAAATATTTGAGTATAGTAGGCTGGACAAATTAGATATGGGGAAACTCACTCAGTTTAAAACAGCAAAAGCAATTGAAGAAGCTGCTAAAAATGAAGGTGGTACTGCGGGTGCAGGTATGGGAATGGGAATGGGTTTTGTTTTAGCTCAGCAAATGGGCGGAATGATGAACCCTCAAATGTCGCAGCAAACGAATCCGAATTTACAACAGGCAGCAGTTCCTCCACCAATGCCAACACAAATTATGTATCATTATGCAGTTAATAATACTCAAATGGGACCTGTTCCTTTTGAAAAGCTAAAAGAACTATTTGCGAACAGAACAGTAAACAAAGATTCTCTTATCTGGAAACAAGGAATGGGCAATTGGGCACCACTACAAGACATAGAAGAATTAAAAGCATTTTTAGGCGGAAACACGCCACCACCATTACCTAATTAATAATATGCTTTACGATCCTAACCTGCAAGGCATACACTTGTAGGGCCTATTTATTCAATTGTTTTGAAAGCGTCCAAAAAAAATGGAAGAAGTTGTTTTATCTGAACATAAAAAATCATGTGCCAATTGTGGCGCAGAGCTCAAGTTTAAGCCTGGTTCTAATCAATTAAAGTGTGAGTATTGTGGTTACGAAGAGTTTATAGAACAAGCTAAAAGTAGCTTTGAAGAATTAGAATTACAACACTATCTTAAAGTTGTTGGGGACAATGCGTATACAGAAACAATAGATTTATTGCACTGTAAAAACTGTGGGGCTAACCAACATGTGGAAGAAAACTATAAATCGTTATCCTGTATTTATTGTAGCGAGCCATTAATTAGAGAAGATGTTGAAAAAGAAGGTTGGATACTTCCTGGAGCTGTAGTGCCTTTTCAAATTGATGCTAAAAAGGCTAGAGAGATTTTTAAAAATTGGGTTAATAGCTTATGGTTTGCTCCTAATAACCTAAAAAAAGCAGCATTAGACCCTAATGCAATGCATGGTGTTTATATACCGCATTGGACCTTTGATGCAAACTTATACGCTAATTATCAAGGACAAAGAGGAGATTATTATTATGTAACGGAAACCTATAGAACTAAAAATGGCAAACAAACAAGGCAAGTTAGAAAAACAAGATGGTCTAATGCATCGGGCTCTGTTAGTGGGTTTATAGATGATATATTGATAAATGCATCACTTAAAAAACAAAAAGATTTGCCAGGTAAGGTTTCCTATTGGAATTTAAAGGAGCTTGTACCCTTTAATTCTAAATATTTATCAGGTTTTGTAACCGAAAAGTATACTATTTCATTAAAAGACGGGCATCATCAATCGTTTCAAGAAGCAAAAAATATTGCCTATAATTGGATTAGGCGAGATATTGGAGGAGATACTCAAAGAATAGATAACGCTAATATTAAACTTTCCGACGAAACATTTAAGCATATTTTAGTGCCCGTTTATATTAGCTCATATAGGTATGGAGCAAAAGATTTTCACTTTTATGTAAATGGACAAACAGGCACTATCAGTGGTTTAAGACCTTATTCTTTCTGGAAAATATTCTTTTTAGTAGTTTTTATAGTGATAATAATTTCAGTTATTGCGATTTTTGCTAAATCATGAGAAAATTAGTTATCGGAGATATTCATTCTGGATTAAAAGCATTGGAGCAAGTTTTAGAAAAAGCTAAAATTACTCCGGATGACCATTTAGTTTTTTTAGGAGATTATGTAGATGGTTGGAGCCAAGCAGTAGAAACTATAAATTTTCTTATTGCGTTAAAGGCAACGCACAATTGTACATTTTTACGCGGTAATCATGATGAATTGTGCAAGTCTTGGTTAATAGATGGGAAAGACAATTCTGTCTGGTTTCAGCATGGTGGTGAGGCAACTATAAATTCTTATAACAAAGTTGATGAGTTTACTAAGAAAATTCATATCGATTTTTACAATCAATTAGAGAATTATCATCTAGATTCAGAGAATCGTTTGTTTCTTCACGCAGGATTTACTAACTTAAAAGGAATTGATCACGAATATTTTTCTAAAATATTCTATTGGGATAGAACACTTTGGGAACTGGCCTTATCACTTAATCCAAAACTATCTAAGGATGATGAGCTTTATCCAAAGCGTTTAACATTGTACTCAGAGATTTATATTGGACACACACCAGTAACAAGAATTGGTAAAACAACTCCTCAAAGCGCGGCGAATGTTTGGAATATTGATACAGGTGCTGCTTTTAAAGGCCCACTTTCTGTAGTAGATGTAATTACGAAGCAAGTGTGGCAAAGCGATCCGGTTTATACCTTATACCCTGATGAGAATGGGAGAAATTAAGGTTTTAAAATTATAGCGTAATTAAGAATTTTTAAAGGGATTATAACGAACTTTGTAAAAAACAGAATATGTCAGCAAAAAATATTAGAATAGAAGTAATGCAGGCGATTGAAAGTAAGGTTAATGGTTTTATAGACCAATATCTTATCCCAATTCAAGACATTTGGCAACCAACGGATTTTTTGCCGGACTCTCAAAGCGATGGATTTTTAGATGCCGTAAAGCAAATACAAGAAGAATCTAAAGAATTAGGTTACGACTTTTGGGTTACTATGGTAGCAGATACCATTACAGAAGAAGCATTACCAACCTATGAATCTTGGTTAATGGATGTTGAAGGTGTTGACCAGCATGGAGAAAATAAAAATGGATGGTCAAAATGGGTTCGTCATTGGACTGCCGAAGAGAATCGTCATGGTGATGTGCTTAATAAGTATTTATATTTATCTGGAAGAGTTAATATGCGCGAAGTAGAGATAACTACTCAGCATTTAATTGCAGACGGTTTTGATATTGGTACCGATAGAGATCCTTATAAGAACTTTGTCTATACTTCTTTTCAAGAATTAGCAACAAATATATCTCACAAGCGCGTTGGTCAAATGGCAAAAAAGGGTGGCAATACGTTATTGGGTAAAATGTGCACTATAATAGCTGGAGATGAAATGCGTCACCATTTAGCTTATAGAGAGTTTGTAAAGTCTATTTTTGAGCATGATCCAAACCAAATGATGTTAGCTTTTGCGGATATGATGAAAAAGAAAATTGTTATGCCAGCCCATTTTTTAAGAGAATCTGGTGGATCAATTGGTACGGCATTCGAGAATTTTTCTAATTGCGCGCAAAGATTAGGTGTTTATACGGCTATGGATTATATAGATATTCTTAAAAAACTAAATACTTATTGGGAGCTTGATAGTATTCGTGCTTTAAATGATGATGCTGAAAGAGCAAGGGACTATTTAATGAAATTACCAGAACGTTTAGAGCGTATTGCAACAAGAATGAAATTCCCAGAAGATGATTATCAGTTTAAATGGGTTGAAGCAAACGGTAGGTTGTAAAACTTATAATATAAAAAGAAAGGCAGCATACATATACTGCCTTTCTTTTTTATTGGTAACGAGATTATAGTTTCCCGTGTTTATGCTCGTCTTGCCATTTGGCTAAATCTGCCCATTTGCCTTCGTAACACATTTTAGCTTGCATAGGCCATGAAGCAGGATCATGAATTTTATAGCGGTTACCACCACCATCTAATATTTTCTGGCATTCTGCAACCGATGCGTTAGAAAGTGCTTGCCATGTTTTTATACCAGCGGCTTTAAACATGGATTCTATTTTAGGACCAATGCCTTCAACAAGCTTTAAATCGTCTTGTTTAATAGTTTTTCCAAAAGCAGCTTTTGCAGCTACAGCATTAAAGGCAATTCCAGTTGCAGCAACAGGTGCTAAAGGTGCCGCAAAAGATGCGGCCGGAGCTGCTGGGGCAGCTGGTGCTATAACTAATTTTTTCTTACAAGCATCTAGATCGGCCTGTAAGCGTGCATTTTTATCTTGACATAACTTTAAGTCTGCCGAGTTATCGATAGTTGTATTTCCGGATTTACCGATTAGATAACCAAGAATTCCGGAGATTATACCTACTAAAGCTGGGATAATCCAACACCAAATATTTAAATTTTCGAAGTTCATTTTACTATGTATTTAATTGATTAGTTATTATTTAATTTAATGTTACAACAGTTCTTCTATTTTGACTACGGCCTTCATCAGTAATATTACTAGCAATGGGGCTGTCGGGTCCTTGAGATGAAGTTTTAATTTTTACGTCGGCAATACCATTACTTATTAGGTATTGTTTTGCAAAATCTGCACGATCTTGACCTAATTTAATATTAGTAGTTCTACTTCCTTGACTATCGGTGTGCCCAATAGCACTACAAGTAGCTCCATCAACTTTATCTAAATATCTAGAGATATCAGCAATTTTTTGTCTTTGCTCAGGACTAAGGTTTATTTCCGCTTCTCCTGTTTCAAAATATAGTACTAATGGGTCAGCCTTAATTTTATCATACAATGCTTTTAGTTCGTCTTGTAAATCTGCTTTTTCGCCAGATAAGGAATAACCGATTGGACCTTGAAAAACATTATCAGTGGTTCTTATCATATCACCCTTTAATTCTCCCATTATATTTAAAGAATGAGAAGGTATGCCTTTGTTAACCAAGTAATTTTTAACGGCATTGGCACGGGCTAAACCTAAATTTGGGAAAGCAGATTTGTTTGCTTCATCATCTGTAAAATAACCGGTAATGTTAAATACCTTTCCTGTATTTTCAAGTAAAAACGATTTTAATCCATCTATACCATTTTCAACATTTTGAGACAATGGTAATAGAATATTTGAAGATGACATATTAAAGTTAAAATTGTCATTTACATTGTAAGCGTAGTCGCCGTCATTAAAAGAAAATGGGTAAGACGTTGCCTTGGGAGGAGTTTCAGTTTCTACAATAGGTTTGTCGATCAATTCTTCTTCCATATTGGTCCCGCATGAACTACAGCAGGTCATATAAAAGTAAGTTCCTAATAGAATTGTGATCAAAATTCCTATTAGGTAAGTTGTCTTTTTTGTCATTGTTAATGGTTATTTAGTGTTAACAACCACAAAGTATTAAAAAAAACGTTAAAATGTTAAGAAATTCAGTATTAAATCTTCATTATCAAATAGATATCTTTTGTTTTTGTGAAGATTATAGAGGAGAAAAAGTAAAATTGTTCTAGTTATACAGAATTTAGAACCATTTATACTAAACTGTTTTTACAGGATATTTTTTTTATTCAATTTTGAAATAGGAAAAATTAATAATCCCATTTTTCTCCCGACAAAGTTCCGGCATTGAAAAATGGGATTATAGAATATAACAAAAGTTTTGATTAGTTAGTTATAACCCACACTAAGATACTAATGTATTATAGTGTGGGTTTTTTGAACTTATAAATCAAATTTTATCCCTTGTGCAAGAGGTAATTCTGTAGTGTAATTAATTGTATTTGTTTGTCTACGCATGTATATTTTCCAAGCATCAGAACCAGATTCTCTTCCTCCGCCAGTTTCTTTTTCTCCACCAAAAGCACCACCGATTTCTGCTCCTGATGTACCTATATTTACGTTAGCAATACCACAATCGCTACCATTGGCAGAAAGAAATAACTCCGCTTCTCTTAAATTATTAGTCATAATCGCAGAGGATAAGCCTTGTGCAACGCCATTTTGAATTGCAATGGCATCTGTAACATCCCCTTTATATTTTAATAGGTAAAGTATTGGAGCAAAAGTTTCATGTTGTACAATTTCAAAAGAATTTTCTGCTTCTGCAATTGCAGGTTTTACGTAGCAACCACTTTCGTAGCCTTTTCCTTCAAGTACGCCACCTTCAATAATAATTTTTCCTCCTTCGGCAACCACTTTCTCTAATGCCTTTTGATACATAGCAACTGCGCCAGTATCAATTAATGGGCCTACATGATTTTTTTCGTCTAACGGGTTTCCAATTCTTAATTGCTTGTAAGCATCTACAATAGCAGTTTTAACTTTATCATAAATACTTTCATGTATAATTAATCTACGGGTAGATGTACATCGCTGTCCTGCAGTACCAACTGCGCCAAATACAGCCCCAATTACCGTCATTTTAATATCCGCATCTGGAGTAACAATTATGGCATTATTTCCACCTAACTCTAGTAGCGATTTTCCAAGTCTACCTGCTACTGTTTGTGCAACAATTTTACCCATTCTAGTAGATCCTGTGGCTGAAATTAAAGGAATGCGAACATCGTTAGTCATTAATTCACCAACTTTATAATCTCCATTAATTAAACAAGAAATACCTTCAGGTAAATTATTTGCTTTTAATACCTCTGCAGCTATATTTTGACATGCTATACCACATAAAGGTGTTTTTTCTGATGGTTTCCAAATACACACATCACCACAAATCCATGCTAAGGCAGTATTCCAAGCCCATACGGCAACAGGAAAGTTGAAAGCAGATATAATGCCAACAACACCTAAAGGATGGTATTGTTCGTACATTCTATGACCTGGGCGTTCAGAATGCATGGTTAACCCATGTAATTGTCTTGACAAACCAACTGCAAAATCGCAGATATCAATCATTTCTTGAACTTCACCTAGGCCTTCTTGGTAAGATTTCCCCATTTCATAAGAAACTAGTTTCCCTAATGGTTCTTTATATTCTCTTAATTTATCTCCAAACTGACGTACAATTTCGCCTCGTTGTGGAGCCGGTTTTGTTCTCCATGTTGCATAAGCACTAGTAGCAGCAATAAGTACTTTTTCATAATCCGCATTTGTAGTAGTATTAACCTTGGCAATTAATGCCCCGTCTACTGGAGAGTACGAAGATATTTCTTCACCAGAACCAAAATTAGTTGAACCGGTAGAGGTTCCGTTATTGGTTTTTTTAATTCCTAATACTTTTAAAGCAGTATCAACACCAAAATCTAAGGCTATTTCTGACATTTTATAACTTTTTTATAATGTTTTGTTACATTTATTTCAAAGTTACAAATATTAATGATACTAAAAAGCAACCACATTCATAAGTTTATACAAGCAGTAAAACAATTGTGATTATGGCGGGAATTCCTTGAATAAAAAATATTTTTTTAGAAACACTAATTGCACCATAAATCCCTGCAATAGCAACACAGCTGAGAAAAAATAATGCGATATTTACATACCATTCTGGATTATGAATAAAGAATGTCCATACCAATCCAGCGGCCAAGAAACCATTGTATAATCCTTGATTAGCGGCCATAGGTTTTGTGGGTTCGAATAATTCTTTTGGAAAATTTCTAAATATCTTCTTGCCTTTTGTTGTCCATGCAAACATCTCGAACCACATGAAATAAAAGTGTAAAAATGCGATGATGCCAATTAGTATTTTTATAAGTACCTCCATTGTTTATTCTTTTGCTATAAAACGTTCATCAACTGGCATTACTGTGCCACAATTTTTACATGTTCTAAGCTCTTTAGAGCTGTAGAAATGTTTAAAATGTGATAAGAAATCTTTCTCTATATCATTTAGCGTAAAATAGGCTTCGTATAATTTGTGATTACAATTGTCGCAAAACCAAAGCAAACCATCATCAACATTCATGTGATTTCTTTTTCTTTCAATAACTAAGCCAATGGAGTTGTTATGGCGAACAGGTGAATGTGGAATTTTTGCAGGATGTAAATACATATCGCCTGGCCCAAGTTTCATGGTTTTCTTTTTACCATCTTCTTGTATATGAACTTCTATTATGCCTTCTAATTGATAAAAAAGCTCTTCGGTTTCATTGTAATGATAATCTTTTCTAGCATTTGGACCAGCAACAATCATAACAATATAATCACCAGCATCTTTATACAGATTTCTATTACCAACTGGTGGTTTTAAGGTATCTCTGTTTTCTGAAATCCATTTATTAAGGTTAAAAGGAGGAGCTATTGCCATATTCAAGATTTTTACGAAAGTTATAAAAATCTCATGACATATAATGTATAATACAAAAAGCCTTACAATTCAACTAGCAGTCTATTTCAATTAAATTTTTAATTGAAAAATATTTGGGTAAAATAATAGTTGCCTTCTACATCTTGTTTAATACTTAAGGCAGAATGCGTATAATTTCCCTCAATATTTTTTTTGTGTTTAGGGCTTTTTAACCAAGCTTCGAGAGTTGCTTCATTAGTTACGTATTCTTTTGCAACATTTTCAGATACATTCTTAGCTTTAGTCTTTTTCTCTATTTTCGATGCTCGGAGGTTAAAATTATCGTGACTTAATTTTCCTTGACTAACCATATAAGCAGAATGTTCACTTGCAGCTATGTACGTTTCAGAATTAAAAACTAAGCTGTTTTTCCCGATTGCTATTCTATGATCATTTATTAATTTAAATAATTCCATTTCATTTGAAGATGCATTTTCTAGTCCTGTTTCTTCTAGTATTGTCACTTCAAAAACGTCTTTTGTGCAAGAATTTAGAACTAATAAAAGTGTAACAAAAATTGTGTATGCCAATCTCATTTTGTAATATTCGGGGGTTAATAATACCGCAAACATAAGATGAGCAACTTTTTTTTTGGGGGTAAAATCAGGATCAATTGAGAAATAATCGTTAACAAGTAAACTATGCTCGAGTAAATACTTAACTGTAAATTAGGTCATGCATTTTACCCCAAAAAAAAGTATTTAATTTAATAATTGACTCTTTATCTAGGAAATTAATTTATAGAACGATAAAATTTAAAAGCTGGTTCGGTAAATAACTAAAAAGTATCGGTGAAATAATTATTGAATCCCTAATTTGTAGAACAATTGAGTATAGTAGTAATTACCATTTGCATCTAATTTAACGCTAACTGCGGTGTGTGTAAAATCACCTTCGATAGATTTTCTGTGATCAGAACTATTCATCCAATTTTCAAAAGTTTCTTGAGCACTAGCATAATTTCTGGCTACATTTTCTGAAACTTGGCTTGCATTTACTTCAGACGAAATGTCGGATGCTCTTGCACTAAAATTATCATGGCTTATACTACCCTTGGCAATCATGTAGTCTGTGTGGGCATTAGCATACTTGTAGGCAACAGCGCTATATGCTAGTGAATTATAACCATTCGCGGTTCTATACGAATTAACGGTTTCTAGAATTTCATTTTCAACAATAATTGCATTCTCCGATTCTACTAATATTGTATTTTCTATTGTCTCTTTACTGCAAGAGCTAACAATTAATACAAATAAGAACATGAGTGCATAAGGCATCTTCATTTTCATATACTGTTCTATTTGTAAGTAGTAAGTTGTAGAAAAGGGGATTTCTAGTGTTCTATTGGCTCTCGTAAACCAATACTGTAAGGATATTAAAAATATCATAACAAAACTATTAATGGTAGCAAATTTTCGATGAAATGCATCTTTTTTTAAGAAATGCCTTTTTTCGGGTTGCAATAAATCTAGAGCAAGATTGTCTTTTTTAGAACAAATTTTCTAGCATTTAACAGGTAAAAAAAAATCACGGTATTCCGTTAGTTATCATTCTAATAAACCTAGTATATTTACTAGACAAAATCCTGTATTCATGAACATTAGACTTTTCTCTTTAGCATTCGCTGTTTTATTTATTTTTAGTTGTAAAGACAAATCAATTGATTTTAAAAATCAATCTGATAATTTAAACAGGTATCAAGAATACATTTCAGAGGTAACCCATGGGATCATAGCTTCAAAGAGTGATGTTCGTGTTGTATTAAAAGCTCCTGTTACATCGTGGAAAAATGGTGCAACGCTAGATAAAAGTCTTTTTGAAGTGTCTCCTAGTGTAAACGGAAAAGTAATTGCGCTAGACGATAGAACCATTGCTTTTGTTCCTGAAAACGGATTTAAACAGAATACAGAGTATTCTTTTACATTAGCGCTTGGCGACATTGTAAAAGATATACCTAAAGATCTTGAAGAGCTTACTTTTTTAGTAAAAACAATAGAACAACAGTTTACTATTTATACCAATCCAATACAGTCTTACTCTAAAGAAAAACAGTATATAGAAGGTCAATTACGCAGTGCAGACCTACTTACTTTAGATATTGCCCAAAAATTAATACAGGTAAAACAAAACGGAAAAGATATTAAAGTAAAATTTGATTCTTCAGTAAAAGAGGGGACATTATTTCAGTTTAAAATTGATAGTATTCAAAGATATACCGAAGATTCAAATTTAGAGGTAGTATGGGATGGCTCTAAATACGATATTAATAGCAAAGGAAGTAATACCATTGTAATACCAGGTAAAAACAATTTTGTTGTGTTAGATGTTATCGTGGAAAACAATGAAAAACCTCATGTGTCAATTAACTTTTCTGACCCACTTAAAAAAGGCCAAAATTTTAAAGGTCTTGTAGTTTTAGAAGGGGATAATAATTTAAAATATAGTGTAAATGGTAATACCTTAAAGGTCTACCCGTCTATTGAAATTACTGGCACTGCTTTACTAGAAGTATTTAACGGAATAGAAAGCGTTGATGGGTTTAAATTAAAAACAAAATATGAAGAACGTATAGCTTTTGAACAAATTAAACCAGAGGTTAGATTACTTTCAAACGGTACAATACTACCATCATCCAATAATCTTAAAATAAATTTTGAAGCCGTAAATCTTAAATATGTAGATGTTACCGTATTGCGCATTTACGAAAATAATGTACTTCAGTTTCTTCAAAACAATAATATAAATGGCAATTATAACCTAAAACAAGTAGGTAGACCAGTAGCTGCTAAAAAATTGGAGCTTCAAAATAACTTAACTGCAAATAACGGTAAATGGTCTGCGCATGCTCTAGATTTAAAATCTATTATCACTCCTGAACAAGGCGCTATTTATCATGTAGAGTTTTCATTTAAACCTTCTTATAGTTTATATAAATGTGAATCTACAAATTTTGACACTGCTAAAGAAGAATCTGAAGATTACGATTCAGAAAGTGAAGAAAGTTCATGGGATGGTGTTGAAGAATATTACGACGATTATTACTATTACGATTATAACTGGAATGAACGCGAAAACCCATGCCATACTTCTTATTATTATGACAAGAAAGTATCTATAAATGTTTTGGCGAGTGATATAGGTGTAACTATTAAAAAAGGATTGAATAAAAGCTTTTTTATTGCTGTTAATGATATTGTTTCTACCGCACCAATGGCAGGAGCAAAAGTTGTTTTTTATAATTATCAGCAACAACCTGTGGGTTCTGTTACCACAGATGATAAAGGCATGACCTTTTTTGATGCCACGAATAATCAAGCCTATTTTGCCATAGTTGAAAAAAATGGGCAAAAAACTTATATTAAATTAAATGACGGTAATGTTTTATCTGTCAGTAAGTTCGATGTTTCTGGAGTAAAATTACAGAAAGGCATTAAAGGATTTATTTTCGGCGAACGTGGTGTGTGGAGACCTGGCGACAATATATTTTTGTCTTTTATGCTCAATGATAATGCAAACAAACTTCCAACAAACCACCCTGTAAAATTAGAACTATTAGACCCGTATAACAAAGTGGTTTATAAAGAAGTAAAAACATACGGATTAGATAATTTTTACAATTTTGAGTTAAAGACTGATGAAAATGCACCAACAGGTAACTGGTTAGCTAAAGTTACAGTCGGTGGGGCATCGTTTACAAAAACTATTAAAATTGAAACCATAAAACCTAATAGGCTTAAAATAAGAACTGATTTTGCTAGCGAAATTTTAGATGGTTCTCAACCTGTGAGAGGAACAATGGAAGTAAAATGGTTACATGGAGCCATTGCTAAAAATTTGAAAGCAGATATTACCGCTAAATTCAATACAAAAACAACCACATTCAAAAATTATCCAAGTTATGTTTTTGATGATCCTTCTCGTAGTTTTTCAAGTGAAGATCAAGTAGTTTTTAATGGTAAGGTAGATGAGGAAGGCAAAGCAAATTTCAGCATTAGCCCTCAATTAAGTGGTAATGCTCCTGGAATGTTAAATGCTGCCTTCATTACTAAAGTTTACGAAAATGGAGGCGATTATAGTACTGATGTGTTTACTAAAACCTACTCTCCTTTTGATACTTACATAGGTTTAAATGTTCCAAAAGGAGATAAAACCAGAGGAATGCTACTTACCGATGTTAAGCATAATTTTGAGGTAGTTACTGTTGATGAAAATGGTAAGCCAAAGGCAAAACAAAATTTAAAAGTTACGGTACAAAAAGTAAGCTGGAGATGGTGGTGGGACAATTCGGCAGATAATCTATCTTCATATAGCAGTAGTGAATATTACGAGAAGGTTTATGAAGAAACTATTAATACCTCTTCTAACGGTAAGGCAACATTTAATTTTGAACTTAAATATCCAGATTGGGGTCGTTATTTAGTTCGTGTTGAAGATCAAAATGGCGGACATGCCACTGGAAAAACTATCTATATAGATTGGCCAGGATGGGCAGGAAAATCTCGTAAAAATGATCCATCAGCGGCAACAATGTTATTATTTTCAACGGATAAAGAAAATTATAATGTAGGCGAAAAGGCAGTCATTACTTTTCCTAGTTCGGAAGGTGGCAGAGCATTGGTAACTGTAGAAAACGGGAGTGAAGTTCTTGAATCACTATGGGTAGAAACTAAAAAGGGAGAAACGAAATTTGAACTTCCGATAACCGAGTTATACACACCAAATATTTATATAAACATAGCATTATTACAACCGCATGCATCTACCTTAAACGATTCTCCAATTAGAATGTATGGTGTTGTTGGAGTTGGAGTTGAAAATCCAAATACCAGATTAGTGCCTCAAATTTCAATGCCGGATGTTTTGCGTCCTGAAGAAAGCATAACAGTTAAAATAAACGAGAAAAATAAAAAAGCAATGACCTATACCATTGCAATAGTTGATGATGGCTTGTTAGATCTAACTCGTTTTAAAACTCCAGATGCATGGAGCTCATTTTATGCAAAAGAAGCTTTAGGAGTAAAAACTTGGGATATTTATGATGATGTTATTGGTGCTTTTGGAGGTCGCATAGATCAAGTATTTGCAATTGGTGGAGATGATGAATTAGCAGGAGCAAAAAATAAAAAAGCAAACAGATTTGAGCCTATTGTAGTTCATTTAGGTCCTTTCAGCTTAAAGGCAGGCGAAGCTAAATCACATACTATTAAAATACCAAAATATGTGGGGTCTGTAAGAACCATGGTTATTGCAGGTAATGCTGAAAAAGAAGCCTATGGAATGGCAGAAAAAACGACGGCTGTGCGCAAACCGCTTATGGTTTTAGCATCATTACCACGTAAAATTACACCGGGCGAAAAAGTAACATTGCCAGTTACCGTTTTTGCAATGGAGTCTAAAGTAAAAAATGTAACGGTACGAATTAAACAAGACAAATCATTTAAAATAGTAGGTGATGCAACACAATCACTTACATTTAGTCAACCTGATGAAAAAATGGTTTATTTTGATTTGGATGTTGCCGATTTTAAAGGCATTGGAAAAGTAATTGTTGAAGCTTCTGGTGGTGGCGAAACAGCATCATTCGAAATTCCTATTGATGTGGTAAATCCAAATCCTTTGACAACCACAATTCAAGATGTACAACTTGAGGCAAATAGTAGTCAAACTATAAATCTGGAGACTTTTGGAATTTCTGGAAGTAATACGGCGAGTATAGAATTCTCTACACTACCACCTATGAGTTTTGATGGTAGAATGCAATATTTAATTCAATACCCACATGGGTGTGTTGAACAAACTACATCAGCCGCTTTCCCACAGTTATTTTTGAATGATATTTTTGATATGTCTTCCGCTAAGAAAAGCGAAACTCAGAAAAACGTTAATAATGCTATAAAACGATTGGGCGGTTTCCAGAGACCAAATGGTGGATTCTCTTATTGGCCAGGTCTTGGCAGTACAGATGATTGGGGAACAACCTATGCTGGACACTTTTTATTAGAAGCGGAGAAAAAAGGATATGTAATGCCTATAGGCTTTAAAACAAATTGGGTAAAATACCAACAGAATACAGCTAAACAATGGCGATCAGGAGGTAATTATTCAGATCTTGCACAGGCATATCGTTTATATACTTTAGCGCTTTCTGGAAATGCTGATGTGGCTTCAATGAATAGATTACGAGAAACTAACGGAGTTTCTAATGAAGCAAAATTTAGATTAGCTGCGGCTTACGGACTTGTAGGTCAGGATAATGTAGCACAGCAAATTTTAAAAACGGCTAGCGTAGATTTTGACAGCTATAAATATAACTATTACACCTATGGTTCATCGGAAAGAAATCGCGCTATGGCTTTGGAAACGTATGTGTTAATGAAAGACAAAACGAAGGCTCAAGAATTGGCTAAAACTATTGCAAAAAGTTTAAATGAGCAAAGATGGATGAGTACTCAAAGCACATCTTATAGTTTATTAGCCATGGCAAAATTTGCTGAAATGGTGGGTGGAAAAGGCATAAAAGCAAGTGTAACTGTAAATAGTAAAACAGATAATATAGCTACAAGTAAAACTTTAGCGAGTAGAACCTTGGAAATTAAAAAAGGTACTAACTCAATTCAATTAAAAAATTTAGAAGGCAATTTGCTATATGTTAGTATTGTAAATAGTGGAATATTACCGGTTGGAGAGGAAAAAGAAATTCAACGTAATTTAGCCGTACGAACAACTTTTAAAGGTCGTGATGGTTCTAGTATTAATATCTCCTCAATAAGTCAGGGAACAGACTTTGTTGCTGAGGTAACGCTTACAAATACTACGGGTAATGCAATTAACAACATGGCTCTTTCTGAGATTTTCCCTAGTGGTTGGGAAATTGTAAATACACGATTTACAGATTTTGGAGATTTTGCACAAAATGATGTCACGTATACAGATTTACGTGACGATCGCGCTAATTTCTATTTTAATATGAATAAGAATGAAACCAAAACATTTAGAATTCTTTTAAATGCCTCGTATTTAGGCACCTATTATTTGCCAGGAGTACAAGTTGAAGCAATGTATGATAATGATTATGTTGCTAGAACCAAAGGGCAATGGATTAAAGTTGTTCAATAAAATTTATAGCTTTTTAAATACAAGAAACCCCATAATTTATGGGGTTTTTCTATTTATGAGAATTATGTAATTTAATGTTTAAGATGCGCTGATAACTGAGGTTCTCGTTATTTTAGCCCATTCAATAGCTTCCTTTAAAGATGAATACCGGTAAATATTAATATTCATAAAAATTT
This sequence comes from Cellulophaga tyrosinoxydans, assembly GCF_900176415.1. GTDB lineage: Bacteria > Bacteroidota > Bacteroidia > Flavobacteriales > Flavobacteriaceae > Cellulophaga > Cellulophaga tyrosinoxydans. The sequence continues at coordinate 1,149,149 of NZ_FWXO01000001.1, forward strand.
TCTCTAGAATAGTATTAGAATAGCCTTTTTTGGTATAGGTAACAATACCATAAGCTTTAAGTCTATAATTATTCTTAAAAAATTGCAGCCAACCCAAAGGGTTAACCGAATAATTGTTAATTCTGTTAGTGATGTAAATTAAATCTTCACCATTTTGATCATAGAGGTTAGCAATTTCGCCGCTTACCATTTTCCCATGTTTTTCCCATGAATAAACTACGTCTTCATTGATTTCAGCTACAACGAAACCTTCAAATAAAAAATAATTACCAAAACTATAGTTTAGCTCGTTAAAGGCTTCTTTATAAAATGGTGTATTTTTAATACTAATCAAACTCAGGCTTTTTAAGTTACACTTCAAAGATAAATATGATGGTTTTTTTAATAGAAAAGTTTCGACCAACTACCTTTTAACATACTTAAAACTAACTTTTTAGCTGATGAACAGGGCTTAAATGATATAAAAAATAGGCTGTTTTTTACAAGTTATTCAATATCATTAGGTTTATAAAGCACCTTACTGAACACAAAAGCACCAATTTCTTTAATTGGTTTATACAGTTTAGATTCGCTTTTGGTTTCATCATTTATAAAACTAAAAGTGTTGTTCATGCCATCGAAAAATATTAAAAAGGCGCCTATAATTACTGCTACTTTTACGGTTCCGAAAATTCCTCCAGCAATTTTGTTTAGTAAACCAAGCATGGCAAAATCAGCAATTTTGGTAAGTAATTTAGCTGACAAATGAACAAGAATTACAATGGCGACAAAGGTAATAACGAATGAAGTAATATTCATATACTTTTCATCCCATTCCATATTTTTAGATAAGTAATCTCCAGCTATATATGAAAAATGAATAGCACCATATATACCTGCAATTAATGCAATAAGAGAAGCCAACTCCACAAATAAACCATTTTTAAGTCCTTTGTATAGCCCATAGGCTAGTAATAACCCTAATATTATATCTAAAAAATTCATATTACACGCTTTAAAACAAATATAGAACTTTGATTTGTACCTTTGTAATTCGTTATTCTAATTTACAAAAGTTCAGACATTTAGTTTCAGAACAATATAGATTGGAACGTAAGCTTTTATAATGCAAAAAAGTCTAAATAAGGGAAAATTAATGTCAAGAGATATACAGTTAAAAGAGCGTTGGGAGCTGCTTGTAGAAAAGCTATCTGCACAGTTTGCCGACGGTGATCCTTTAGAGCTAGATGCCATAATTTATTTAGTGGGAGTTCAAGAATTAGGAAAATATCATAGAACCTATAAAAAAGATGAAAAGTTAGATTTAATGCATATTGCTATTTGTAGGTTATTAGAACCTTACGGATTCTATGCTTTTGATTATTTTGATGAAGAAGGATGGCCACATTATACCATTAAAGAAGAATTGCCACCACTAAAAGCAGGGGAACAATCTGTTTTAATGAAAGAAGCCATTGTTGGATATTTTATAGATAAAGAATATATTCAGTAAAGAATGAAAAATCCATATTATGCTGTAATTTTTACCTCTACCAGAACTCCTGGAGATAATGGGTATGGTGAAATGGCTGATAAAATGGTGGAATTAGCCAAGCAGCAAACAGGTTTTTTAGGAGTAGAAAGTGCTCGAGAAGAAATAGGAATAACGGTAAGTTATTGGGAGAGCCAAGCTGATATCGCTAATTGGAAAAAAAATACAGATCATCTATTTGCTCAACAATCAGGAATCAAGAATTGGTATTCATGGTATAAAGTTCGTGTTTGTTTAGTTGAAAGAGAATATGAATTTCAGAAGTAAGAATTCTTTTTTATATGAAAGAGCAAATACTTCGTATCTTAAAAAACCACCCAAAAAAACTTATTACCTTGGTAGTAATATCAATTGCCTACTATTTTTGTTTGCCTAAAACGCTATTTAAATCTCCAACTGCCACAGTGGTAGAAAGTAAACAAGGAGAATTATTAGGTGCTAAAATTGCAGATGATGGTCAATGGCGTTTTCCAGTGGTTGATAGCGTGCCCTATAAAATAAAAGTTTGTCTTCTTAATTTTGAAGACGCTTATTTTTACAAGCACCCTGGTTTTAATCCTATTTCAATGTTTAAAGCCATAAAATCAAATATCTCAGCAGGCAAAACGGTACGCGGTGGCAGTACTATTACGCAGCAAGTAATTAGACTTTCTCGTGAGCAACAAAAAAGATCGTATGGCGAAAAATTTATAGAACTTATACTTGCCACCCGCTTAGAATTGCGATTTTCTAAGGACGAAATATTACAGTTATACGCTAGTCATGCGCCCTATGGTGGGAATGTTGTAGGTTTAGAAATGGCATCATGGCGCTATTTTGGTCTGCAACCGCATCAATTATCTTGGGCCGAAGCAGCAACACTTGCGGTATTGCCAAATGCTCCAAGTTTAATATATCCGGGTAAAAACCAAGCGAAATTACTAACCAAAAGAAACGGACTGCTTAAAAAATTATTGGATGAAAAAATTATCGACAATACCACTTACGAATTAGCATTATTAGAAGAATTACCTCAAAAGCCTTTCGCACTGCCGAGTATGGCATCTCACTTTGTGCAGTATGTTGCCAAAAACAAAAAAGGCGAGCGAGTGCATAGTTCTATTGATCAAAATATTCAGCAAAATGTAAATTCAATTGTTAAAAAATATTACCATACACTACAACAAAATGAAGTTTATAATGCTGCGGTTTTGATTTTAGATGTAAGGACGAGAAAAGTTATAGCTTACGTAGGGAACACCCCAACCGATAAATTTCATGAAAAAGATGTTGATATGGTACATGCCAATAGAAGTACTGGAAGCGTCATGAAACCTTTGTTATATAATGCCATGTTAGATGCCGGGGAGTTGCTCCCCGATATGCTTGTGCCTGATATTCCAACACAAATAGCGGGTTATACTCCAGAGAATTTCAACGAAGAATACACTGGAGCAATCGAGGCAAAGAAGGCCTTAGCACGTTCTCTAAATATTCCTGCGGTACGGTTATTACAATCGTATGGTTTAGAAAAATTCCGTGATCAATTGGATATTTTTAAATTAGGGGGACTCACAAAATCTGCGGATCATTACGGGCTTACTTTAATTTTAGGTGGTGCAGAAAGTAATCTGTACGATTTATGTAAAACCTATGCTAATTTAGCTTCAACGGTAAATCATTTTAACGAAACATCTAGCGAGTATTTTAAAAACGAGTTTGTCGAACCTATTTGGACACAGAATGCCAGTATAGATTTTGGATCTAAATCTACAGAGAAAACTGTTTTTGATGCGGCAAGTATTTACTTAACTTTTCAAGCCATGAAAGAAGTAAATAGGCCAGAAGGAAGCGAGTCTTGGGAATTTTACGATTCTAGCAAAGAAATTGCTTGGAAAACAGGTACTAGTTTTGGAAACAAAGATGCATGGGCAATTGGCGTAACAACGGATTATGTTGTGGGCGTTTGGGTAGGAAATGCAGATGGAGAAGGTAGACCAAATGTTACAGGAGTTACGAGTGCAGCACCCATACTTTTCGATGTTTTTGATGTGCTTCCAACATCAAAATGGTTTTTAGCACCTTTAGATGAATTTACAGAGGTTACCGTTTGTGCAGAAAGTGGCTTTTTAGCATCTCCTATTTGTCCAAAAAAAAATATTCAAATACCTAATAAACAGAATTACGTTCCAGTTTGTAATTATCATCAAACCGTGCATTTAGATCAGAATAATCAGTTTAGAGTAAATTCTTCTTGTGCAGATTTGTCCCAAACAAATGCAGCGTCTTGGTTTGTGTTACCTCCGCTCCTAGAATATTATTATAAAAAATCGCATCCAACGTACAGATCATTACCTCCTTTTAGATCAGATTGTATCAGTACTAACACACCAACTATGGATTTTATTTATCCTAAAGATGGCGCAAGCATTATTCTGGCTAAAAATTTTGAGGGCAAAAAAAATCAACTTGTGCTTAAGTTGGCGCATGCCAAACCAGAGACTAAAGTATTTTGGTATTTAGATAGTACTTTTATTAAAGAAACTAAAGATTTTCACGAAATAGCAATTCTCACAGAACCTGGCGTACATACCATATCTGTAGTAGATGCCTTAGGTAATGAAGCTAGCGTGAACATTATTGTGAATTAAGTAATATTATTCTTTATTTAAAAAAAGCAGAGTTTCAAAATAGAAATTTCTGTAACTAAATGTTTTGCATTTTCTATAATTGAAGGGGTGGATAGAAAAGCTTCCAACATGATAGTAGATAAATGATTTAATTTTAAAAAATAACAGTGTCTGTAGAAAAATTGTAATTCTCTTTAAATCTGATTATTTTCGAGAAAAAACTTTAAAATGGAACAAGGGCTTCATTATAATTTTTTAAATACTCTTATGTTTTCCGGGATTATATTTGGTATAACCTTCTCAATTGTTAATCTTTTAAATAAGAATAAAAACTCTAAAGCAAAAACTCTTCTTATTATTACTGTTTTAAGTTTAACCCTTAGTAATTTACAATATTGGTTAATTGATATAGGTATTAGGGATAAATATCAAATTCCCAAAGTAGTTTACGTACAGTTTGAACTTCTAATACTTCCATTTTTTTATTTATTTATCAGGAATTATATTCAAAAAAAAAGCAATAAAAAGATTATTTATTTGTTACTATTTCCTTTTGTTTTGGGGATGACCTATCAAATTTTAGCATATATAATGTATTTAGAAAGACCATTATTGAAAAAATACAATCTAATCGCAGAGATTTTGACGTTGTCTTTTTCAATAATATTGATTTTCTTAAGTTTTATTGAGATTAATAAATTCGAGAAGTTAAATAATAAACTTGATTACAATAAAATTGGTATTAGTACCAATTGGCTTAAATATAGTATGATTTCGGGTATCATTTTAATTATACTTTGGATTTTGACCACTCAGTTATTTTATAATAATAATCCAAGTGGAATAAAAATTTATTACCCTTTATGGATAGGTATTTCCATAGTCATTTATTGGATAGGTATTAAAGGACTTATTGAGCTCAGAGTTTATTATGAGAGAAGGGTTATTAGAAACACTTATCACGGAGTACAAGAACATAAACCAACTATTGATAAAAAAAATTCGAAGGGAAATATTTTATTTCAGCAATTATTAAATGATTTTGAAAACCAGAAAATTTACTTAAATCCAAATCTTTCTTTAGATGTTTTGGCTGCAAAATATAATGTTAGTAGTGGTTATTTATCACAAATAATTAATAAGTATTCTGACGAAGGATTAGCAGATTTAGTAAATAATTTACGGATTAAAGAAGCACAAAATATGCTTTTAGACAAGTCATTCGAAAATTATACTATTGAATCTATTGCTTTAGAATCAGGATTTAATACTAAAACTAATTTCTACAAAGTATTTAAAAAATTAGTTGGCCTTACACCTAATGAATACAAAAAAGTACAAAATTTATAGTTTTCTTCATATAGTTTACACTATCCGATAATATGGCGATATTTTTGCTCCCATCATCCTTATTTTAATTTTGTTAAACTAAATATTATGAAAAGCAAAAAAAACATTTTTAAATTATTTACACTAATAGTAATTCTTTTATCTTTTAATTGTAGCAAAGAGGTTGTTGACAATACTAGTTTGGAAGAATCCAATTTAGAACAAAGTGGACTAACCACTGTGCCTTTAGAAAATTCATTAGAATTTTTTAAATCAGTTAATTTAAATGAACAAAGTAAAAAACAAAAAGGGATTAATAGTATTGATTTAAATATAGAAATAGAAACACTGGAGCAAATTACTCTTACGAATACAGATGCTAAGTTAAATATTGCAAAAGCAACTACTAAATATAAGGATGTTGAAACACAAGTTTTGCAAATAGTAATAGATGGTAGGTTACAGACCGTACTTTTACATCATATTCCTGAAAAAAGCACTAAAATGGATAAATTATACTCTAGTAAAACAGACTCGCCTTTTTCAGGCTCAATTTATTCAACTGATTTTTCTGGCACTATATTAAGTGGTTTTAAAATTTCTAATGGTAATATCCTTGGATCTTTTAATTTTTTCACTAATTCATTCAGTACAAATCCATGCTATGGAATTACCTGTGGCATAGAACTAGATGAAGTAATTGTGAGCCCACCTCCTGCTAGTACATATAATTATGTGTCTGCATCAAGTCAGACTTCTGCATTTTATTATCAATGGAATCGATCTCAAAATAATTATTCTTCAATGGGAATGGCATATGCTAACTATTATAGATCAATTGAGTTACAAAAATGGAATAATATTACAATCGAAGAGAGTGGTCCTAAAATCGACCCTAAAGAAGCAACCAAATGTTTTGATAAAACAAAAGGCTCAAAATTGACTATATATATACAACAACCTACTGAAAATTCGTTAGAGTTAATTGGAGAAAATAATGTAGGTCATGTTTTTGTAGGTATAGAGCAAGATGGTATTAGGAGAGTTTTTGGTTTTTACCCACCTCCAACAGCTACAAATGCTGGCATTGCAGTAGGTAATGATTATGTTTCCGAATTAAGAGATAATAGCGGTGAATTATACCATGTTAGTATATCTACAAATATTAATGCAACTCAAATGAGTAATATTATTCAGTATGTGCAAAATCATCCTAAAACTTACAATTTAAATAATTATGCATGTGCAGATTTTGGTATTGCGGTTGGAAATCTTGGAGGATTGAATCTTCCCAGCACTAAAGTAAGTGGAGGTTTTGGTCTATTTAATGGTAGAAGCCCAGCAAAACTAGGTCAAGAAGTTAGAGCTGCAAATACAAGCAACAATAGAGTGATTAATAAATCAAAAGGAAACGCCCCTTCAAAAACAAATGAAAAATGCTAAAAATATTTAAAATTAATAGTTCTTTGATGATACTTCTTATTTTGTTTTCTTGTTGTAAGTCTTTTTCCCAAAAGGATACAGAAGAACAGGTTATAGGTAATTTCTTATTGGATTTATATGATAAGAATATTTCTGCTGAAAAAGTAGTGGATAAATATTTGATTTTTTCGGTACAGAAAAACCCTGGAGGAGTAATAGGTCGTGACGTGGCTATACAACACATCTTAAATATACGGCTTAATAAAAAAGATACTCAAAATTGGTTAATGCCAACTAATAATATTTCTAATTTAAAAATTGAAAATATAGTTGATTATAAAAGTCATGAAATTTTAGATAAACAACTTTTTTTTACTTATTCAAATGATTCATTAAAAAAGGATATTTATATTCTTTTGAATGAAGAAAAAAATGAGATTTTACAATATTTTTTAATAAAAGATAATAAAATCAGAGCGTTTTCTTTATTTGTCAAAACAAATGATGCTAGTTTCTTTACATATGATTAAATCTGTTCGATAGGTTTTAAAAACGTATGTATAATAAATTATCATATGAATGAATTATTTTAGTTGAGTCCAATACAATAATGGTACGGATTTTTAAACCGTACCATTTAGAAAAAATTAGAATTTATCATTTAATCCAATTTCTCGGTCAAGTCTTTAAATACTTTTTTGGCATTTTTATCATTGTAAAGCACTTGATAAACGGCATCTAAAATAGGAGTTTTGGACTTTTTTTTACGCTTATTGTTGAGTTCAAATGCACTTTTGGTTGCATAATATCCTTCCGCTACCATTTTCATTTCCATCATGGCACTTTTTACGGTGTAGCCTTTACCAATCATATTTCCGAACATACGGTTACGACTAAAAACAGAATACCCAGTAACCAATAAATCACCCAAATAAGCCGAATTGTTTATGTTGCGCTTCATACTGTGTACACGTTTTATATAACGCTTCATTTCACGAATAGCATTACTCATCAGCACACTCTGAAAATTGTCGCCGTAGCCTAATCCGTGGGCAATTCCTGCAGCAATAGCATAAATGTTCTTTAGCATTGCCGCGTATTCTGTGCCTATGATATCATCAGAAGTTTTGGTTTTTATATAATCGCTGCTTAAATGCTCAGCAACAATTTCTGCTTTTTTCTTATCGGCACATGCAATGGTTAAATAAGATAAACGCTCTAGTGCCACCTCTTCTGCATGGCAAGGACCAGTAATTACACCTATGTTTTTATACGGAATATCATATTTATCATGAAGGTGTTCCCCAACAATTAATCCTGTTTCTGGAACAATACCTTTTATGGCAGAAAATACAGTTTTGCCTTTTAATGAAACTTTTAAATTGCCAAGTTCATGTTCTAAAAAGGCAGAAGGAATAACAAAAATAATGATGTCTGAATTCTCAATTGCTTCGTTAATGTCGTTTGTTAAAACCAATTGGTTTGTATCAAACTCCACCGAACTTAAATAGTTTGGGTTATGGCCTTGTGTTCTTATATGCTCAATAGCATCTGTATTGCGCATAAACCATTGCACGGAATCCACGTTTTCGGTCAACATTTTTACAATAGCCGTTGCCCAACTTCCTCCACCTAATACTGCAAATTTTAAATCTCTATTCATAATTCAATCTGAAACGAAAGAAAGGTAATCAATTCTTTATATGATTAACAAATTTTTCTGCGGTTACAAAATTACTTAAAATCAAATCAATATAAAATATTGATAATCAGACTTATAAAAATCTTGGCACGAGAATTGTTTTATAGCTAATAACATTTAAAATATGCTATTATGAAAACAAAACTACTATTCGGACTTATATTTTTAGGAGTATTAGCATCTTCTTGTTATACAGAGGTAATCATAGAAGATGATTACATTATTGAGGAACCTGCATTTAATGTTAACCAAGTACTTGGTTCAAGTGAACTTTGGTATGTAGATATTAATGCCACAAAAGGAAATGGAGAAGTGCCCTTTTTGCAACGAGCATTTACAGTATCATTTCGTCAGGGAACAATGTTCGCAAATAATAATATTGCAGGTATTGGTAAAAACGGTAACGGTTTTGGTGTGGATGTTGGTGCTTATAATGGCATAAGCGGTATTGTGGAGATTAACCATGATATTGATGGGTTTTGGCAATTGGAAGTTTTCGTATTAAATAATAGAACAATTGAACTTTATGATCGTAGATCCAATACTTCATATTACCTAAAAGGGTTTCAGCGTAATAATTTTGATTATGACATGCTTTTCTATGAAAATATTCAATATTTTTTACAAGAATACGATGTTTGGGAAAAAATTTATACAAGTCAAGCTGGTGCGTTAAATGACTTTGATGATGAAAACTTTTTGCAATTTCTTTCTGGAACGAATGGGGATTATTTTAGATCGTCAATAGATAGTCCAGGAACGGGAATAAATAATGTTCAATGGGATTTTGAAGGAGACTATCAGGTATATGATGTTGCTAATGATGCTACACTCAAAACCATTACCTTAAGTTATGATTTTTTAGGCAATGATTATTTTGAGTTATATGTAATAAATGATAGCACAATAGAATTGTATCATCCAAATAGTGGTACTACGTACGAATTTAAAGGAAGAGGTTATATACAGTATTTAAAATCTGAAAATACTGCAACATCTAAAAAGAGAGTAAAAGTTAAAAATCCAGTAATGAATGTTACTAGACAAAAGAAATAATTAAAAATAGTTTTAGTTGGTTGGTTGTTAAAACCGCTGTACTTGTAAAAAGGTATAGCGGTTTTTTTTAGTAGGAAAAACAAATAATGAAATTTCAATAAAAATAGTAAGTGGATAATGTGAAAACCGTTATAATAGAGCTAGATGTGAATGGTCTTAATGAAAAGTAGTACTTTTGCGCCCTTAATTTAGTGATGTGAAAAAGTACCTTAATTTATTCGATTTTAAACAAAAAGTAGATTACAAGACGGAAATCCTTTCTGGATTAACAGTAGCTTTAGCTTTAGTTCCAGAAGCAATTGCCTTTGCTTTAATACCAGGATTTTCTCCATTAACAGGATTGTATGCTGCTTTTGTTCTAGCTTTAATTACGTCAATATTTGGTGGTCGTCCAGGAATGATTTCTGGTGCAACTGGAGCTGTTGCAGTAATTTTTGTTGGTTTAATTTTAGAATTAAAACGCACCTTTCCAGGCATTGAGCCAGAAACAATATTGAATTACGTTTTTGCCACCGTAATTATTGCTGGCGTTTTACAAATTTTAGCTGGTGTTTTGCGTTTAGGAAAATTTATAAGACTAGTGCCACATCCAGTTATGTTTGGTTTTGTAAACGGATTAGCGATAATTATTTTTATGGCACAGTTTCCTAACTTTTATGCCAAAGGAACCGAAGATTTATTATCAGGTACTGCGCTGTACACTATGTTAGGACTTACCTTATTGACCATGATAATTATTTGGGGTTTACCTAAATTAACTAAAGCTATACCCTCTTCATTAGTGGCTATTTTGGTGGTTTCTGCTATAGTAATTGGTTTTGGAATAGACACACTAACGGTTGCGGATACAATGAAAGAAGGTCAAACCATAAATGGTGGATTTCCACCAATTTCTATACCACAGATACCGTTTACGCTAGAAACTTTTAAAATTATTTTCCCTTTTGCAGCCATAGTTGCTGGTGTAGGTTTAATAGAAAGTTTATTAACCTTAAATATTATTGATGAAATTACCGATACACGCGGTAGTGGAAATAAAGAATGTGTAGCTCAAGGAACTGCCAATATACTTTCAGGGTTTTTATCTGGAATGGGTGGTTGTGCAATGATTGGGCAGAGTTTAATTAATACCTCTTCAGGAGCTAGAGCGCGTTTATCAGGGATTACTGCGGCGGTTATGTTATTGGTATTTATCATGTTTGGGTCTAGCTTAATAGAGCAATTACCAATGGCTGCATTAGTAGGCTTAATGTTTATGGTGGCCATCGGAACATTTGAATGGGCTAGTTTTAAAACGTTCAGAAAAATGCCTAATTCTGATGTGATTGTGATGGTTTTGGTAACTTTAATAACGGCAATAACTCATAATCTCGCGGTGGCTGTTTTATTAGGAGTTATTATATCTGCATTAGCCTATTCATGGGAAAATGCAAAACGTATTCGTGCCCGTAAAAGTGTGGATGAAAATGGAGTAAAAACCTATGAAATCTACGGTCCTTTATTTTTTGGATCTACAACAGCTTTTTCTGAAAAGTTTGATGTACCAAACGACCCAGATGAAGTAATCATAGATTTTAAGGAAAGTAGAGTTGCGGATATGTCTGGAATTGAAGCCTTAAATAAACTTACAGAGCGTTATAAGAAAGTAGGTAAAAAGGTGCATTTAAAACACTTAAGTAAAGACTGTATTAAACTATTAGGGAATGCCGCTGATATCATAGATGTAAATGTTTTAGAAGACCCAACTTATAAAGTCGTTGCGGATAAGGTGAAGTAACTAAGCTTATAAATAGAAAAAAGGCGTTTACAAATTTATGTAAACGCCTTTTTTATCAAGTATTTTTAATAATTATAGTGTTCTCAAGTACTCTGCAATGGCACGAGTATCTTCATCAGATAAATTGTTGTTGAGCATTATCGCGTTATTATACTCTTTAAGCAAGGCCTTAGCAATTGGATCTTCCTTGATCATTTCCGTAGGGTTCGCAAGCATGTTCATTACCCAAGCTGGGTTTCTTCTTTCATAAACTCCTGATAATGCAGGGCCAATCATTCGTTGGTCTGCCATGTGGCAAGCTGTACAAACAGTATTGTATTTTGCTTCACCAGCTGCTGCTAACTCTTTATTTATTTCGGCAGGGAATTTAATATTTTTATAAGGACCTATACCTTCATTATCCATATCTACTGGAACTCCTTCTGAAACTTCTTCAGATTTTTTTTCAGTTTTGGTGCGATTCATTTCAAAACCATCTTTCTTTTCTTCTTTTTTTTCACCACAACTTACAAATAGAGCGGTAGCAACTAAAAGGCCAAATATTTTTTTCATTCTGTTTATGTTTTTAAAATACTAAGATAACTAATCTACATATTTAAAATAGTTCCTTCAGAAAATTAATTGTTCTTTTTTCTGTGTAAGTAGAATTATTTTCTCCGTAAAACCCAACATGGCCGCCATATTTTGGAATTTCTAAATGTAGATATGGATTGTTTTCTGCCTCCTTAATGGGATAACACTCTTGACCTAAGAACGAGTCGTTTTTACTATTAATGATTAAAGCAGGAATTTTAATATTAGGTAAAAATTGTAAGCAACTAGATTTGGTGTAATAATCTATTGCATCAATAAAACCATGTGCTTTACTGGTGTAAATATCATCAAAATCTTTCAAGGTTTTAATTTTATTGATGTCCTTATCGGCTATTTCATCAGAAAATATAGTTTGTTTTATGCGTAGCTTTTCTACTAAATGTTTTTTAAATCTGGCTGCATATAAAACATTTTTAGGTTTTAAAAGTTGCTTTAAAGAGCTGTGCAAATCGCATGGAACAGATACAGCAATTGCTCCTTTTATTTCTTTAGGAATTTCATTTCGCTCGCCAAGAAATTTTAAAAGAAGATTGCCACCTAAACTAAAACCATGAAGATAAATTTCAGCATAGTTACTGGAGTTTACTATATGATGAACTACAGCTTCTAAATCTTCTGTCGCACCCGAGTGATAAGATCTAAATAGGGCATTAGTTTCACCGCTACAACCTCTAAAATTAACAGCGCAAACATCATAACCATTCGCATTTAAAAGTTTGGCAGCTCCAGTAATATAAGGTCTTTGCGCATTTCCTTCTAAACCATGAAGCACAATTACTACCTTTTTAGATTTTTTAATGGAATAACTCCAATCTAAGTCAAGAAAATCGCCATCAGGCAATGTAATTCTATCTCTTTTTTGTTCTAACCCATTAACTTTTCTTATTACCCCAGAGTAAATAGTTGAGAAATGTCCGTTTTTGAACAAAAAAGGCGGTTCGTAAGCAGATGAAATTAAAGGCATATGTCTTTATTTCGGGAAAACTTTTAATAGTTCTAATTGTTCTTGAATAGCAGATTTGAATTCTGTTTTTAGGTTAGCTACTAATTCTGAAACAGATTCTACATCATCGATCATAGCTACACCTTGTCCAGCAGACCATATGGTTTTCCATGCTTTAGCCTCAGTATTTAGTTCTTTACCAAAATCAATTTTCACATCTTTCTTTAAGTCTTCTTCGGTGATACCAGCAGCTTTTAAACTAGCCCCTAAGAAGTTGGCATGTACACCAGAAATTGAAGCTGTGTATACAACATCACTAGCACCTGCATCAATAATCATTTGGCGATATTCATCCGTTGCCTTGCTTTCTTTTGTATTTATAAATCGCGTTCCCATATAGGCTAAATCCGCACCCATTTGCATGGCTGATGCAATATCTCGACCAGTACTTATACAGCCAGAAAGCAGAATAGTTTTATGGTAGAATTTTTTAATTTCAGCAACTAGTGTCATTGGATTTATGGTTCCTGCATGTCCACCTGCTCCGGCAGCCACAAGAATTAATCCGTCTACACCAGCTTCGGCAGCCTTTTCTGCATGCCGCTTTTTAATGATATCATGAAAAACAAGCCCGCCATAACCATGTATAGCGTCAACAACCTTAGCAACAGCTCCCAAAGAAGTTATGATTAAAGGAACTTTATGTTTTATACAAAGTTTAAGATCTGCCTCTAATCTTGGATTGGTATTATGAACAATTAGGTTTACACCAAAAGGAGCGGCTTTTTTACCCTTTTCCAATTCAAAGGTTTTTAAAGCTTCTTTAATTTCAATTAACCATTCCTCAAAACCTTCACTTGTTCGCTGGTTTAATGCGGGAAAAGTACCTACAATTCCATTTTTACAACATTCAATTACCAATTGTGGTCCTGATATTAAAAACATTGGAGCCGTAACAACGGGTAGAGCTAAATCATTTATAAATGGAGCTTTTTGATGCATATGTTTTGTTTTAAAACTATAAAAATAGGGAATAAATTTTAGGTGTTTTGCACCTCGATTTATCAAAACTATGGTATTTTTGTGATTATTATGCACGCATAACAAAAAAAATAAAAATGTATTTAAAAGAATTTGAAATTCGTTGGAGTGATGTTGATGCTAACCGCCATTTAGCAAATTCGGCTTACCTTAATTTTATGAGTCATACCAGAATGGCTTATTTAATGGAATTAGGGTTTACCCATAAAACTATGGCTGAGCATGAAATTGGACCTGTGGTATTTTATGAACACATTTATTATTTCAAAGAGGCTTTTCCTGGTCATCCAGTAAAGGTTTCTATGGAAGTGGTTGGCATGAGTGAAGACGGTAAGTTTTTTGAATTTCATCATAATTTCTACGATTACAAAGGGAGGAATTTTGCGCATTGTGAAATGATGGGCGCTTGGATAGATTTAAAATCTAGAAGCTTAACAGGACTTACTGATGATTTTTTAGCAGCTTTTAACAAAGCCGAAAAACCAGAAAATTTTAGGGTTTTAACGAAAGAAGATACACGCAGATTTACAAAAATACCTAAGGATTTGGCTTAACACGTTTGCTAGCTAGGTAGACTCCAAATAGCACTAAAACCATGGCTACTACTTTTATACTAGTCAATGCATCTTTGCCAGTAAGTAGCGCGAACAATACGCCAACTAACGGTTGCAAATAAACAAATGCGCCAATGGTTGTGGCTTTTAATTGTGTTAAGGCAAAAGCATTTAATAAATAGGTGCCAAAAGTAGTACCGAGAATTACAAAAACTATAGCGCCTATAATATTTAATGGTAATACGGACCACTGTATTTCTATAACTTCAGAAAATGTTATGGGTAAATTCACCAAAACTCCCACGGTGAAAAGCCACTTTAACAGCACAAAAGGATGGTATTTTTCTATAAGTTTCTTTACTAGAATAAGGTAAGAACCATAGAAAGTAGCATTAATAATAAACAGGAAATTACCTAGGGGAATATTGGGTGCGTCTGATCTAATCTCTGCTCCAAAAAGGATTAATGTTAAAGCCCCTACTAAACCTAAAAAAACACCAAATCCTTTTTGTAAAGTAATTTTTTCTTTAATAAATAAAGCAGATAATATTACTACAATAATAGGGGTTATGGTAACTAAAACTGCACTATTGATAGGGGTTGAAAGTTGTAGGCCTTTAAAAAAAGCCAACATATTTATAACCATTCCCATTACGCCACAAATAACAATTCTTCCCCAATCTTTAGTTTCTATTTTTTGTTTAGGAGCAAATGGAGCAATACACCAAAACAGAATAGCAGCGCCAAAAACTCTTAAGAAAATAAATCCAAATGGTTTTATATAAGTAGGCATTACCTCTTTGGCAATGGTATGGTTTAAACCATAAATAATAGTTGCTGTCAAGGCAGCTAATAGTGCTAATGTTCTATTGCTCACGAATGTATATATTCTTGTGCAGCCGAAACTACTTTTTTGCTGTTTCCTATAAATATATTATCACCAGATAGTATAACAGGACGTTTTAGGAATGTATAATGCTCCAGTATTAAATTTTTAAAATCATTTTCTGATAGCGATTTTTCATGTAACCCTTTTTCACGAAATAATCGGGCTCTTTTGCTAAACAATGCTTCGTAACTCCCGGCCAAATTATACATTTCGGTTAATTGCGCTTCAGTTATAGCATCAGTCTTGATATCTTGAAGTTGATAATTATCAAGCGGTTGCAATTGTTTTATAATTTTCTGACACGTATCGCAAGTACTTAAATGATATATTTTTTTCATTTTAAGAGTTTTATAAATAGTTTTCTTAAAGATGTAATTTTGTGTTAATCCTTGGTGCAAAGAAACCTATTTCTTTGGAAATGTTCTATTTTTAAGACCTTATAAAACAGATCAAATTGAAAAAGCTATTTAATATCACATTACAGAACAGGAAAACCCTATACAAAATTCTTAAGGACACGCCAAGAACTCAACTATTACATATTCCAGATGGTTTTCGTAATAACATTTGGTGGAATATTGCCCATGTGGTGGTAACGCAACAAATTTTGGTGTACAAACTTAGCGGATTGCCTATGCGTTTTTCTGACGATTTGGTTGAAAAATTTAAAAAAGGAACTGTACCTGACGGCACGGCAACCGATGAAGAAATAGAACAAATTGCAGGATTTTTGTTTTCTACCATAGAATGGATGGAAGAAGACTTTGATAACGGAGTTTTTAAAACCTATAATGAATATACCACGAGTGTAAAAGTTACTTTAACAAACGTCGAAGACGCTATTGCTTTTAATGTTTACCATGAAGGATTACACTTAGGTTCCATATTAGCACTTTTAAAATTGCAAATCTCTTAGTTTAAATGTTTACTTTATCTCTACCGCTAAATAATTTCTTATTTCAGCATATGGTAGCGTAATAGACATGGGTCCGTCTGCGTACGAAGCAACTTCGTATTGATTATAAATTAGTTGTAAACCATTTTTTGTGAATCCAATATTATTGGGAAGATAAAACTCATCATTCTCGAACATTAGCCCAGTACTGTTTATGGTTCCGTTTTGTGGTATATCTTCTTGTATTTTAAATTTTAATTCCGCAAAATGTTTAAAACCTTCCGGGTCATTAAAAAGCTCCCAGTTTTCTAATGCGATATTCTTTTTCTTGTCAAAATTTAAAAGGCGCGTAACACTATATCCATGCGCTCCGCCAGTAAAAATGTACGTTTCTAATTTAATAGAAAGCACATCTACATTTTCATAAAGCACACTACCTTTAATATCTGCTTCCCACCCAAGTGTTTCATCAGGATACATTTTTTTTAGTTCTAGATAACCATTTTTAAAAGAAGAGATAGCTTCCTCAATTGAAGAAACCTTTATTTCATCGTCATAAATAAGTTGATTGATGACTTCTTTTTTTAAAGCAGAATTTACAACTTTGGCTAATTCGTTTCCATCATTAAATTCGAAAATATCAACAATTACCTTTGGACAATCAGCACACTTTTCACTTTTAAAACTCAAAGGTTTGTATGATAATTCGTCCTTTTTCTTGCAACCAAAAGCAAGGAGTATAACAATTAAAATGGCTAACTTTATATTCATATTAATTAAGCTGATTATTCTAGCACAAATATAATGGTAGATTTTTAAGCTGAAGCTTTTAAAATGAAGGAAAAAAATATAAAATTTAATACAAGGGTAATTCACGGAGGTCAAGAGCCCGATAAAGCCTATGGTGCGGTAATGCCTCCCATTTACCAAACATCCACATATGCGCAATCTACACCAGGTGGTCATCATGGATATGAATATTCAAGAACGGCCAATCCTACTAGAACAGCTCTTGAAAATGCCTTAGCAAGTATAGAAAACGGAAATTTTGGATTGGCATTTGGGAGTGGCTTAGCGGCTATGGATGCGGTATTAAAATTACTAAACCCTGGCGATGAGGTTGTCTCTACCAACGATCTTTATGGTGGAAGCTATCGGTTATTTAAAGAAATATTTGAAAAATATGGTATTGTATTCCACTTTGTAGGCATGCAAAATCCTGACGAAGTTGAAAAATATATAAATGCTAAAACCAAACTTATTTGGGTCGAGACACCTACCAACCCCATGATGAATATTATTGACATTAAGTCAATAGCAGCATTAGCAAAAAAGTATCATGTGTTATTAGCAGTGGATAACACCTTTGCGAGTCCTTATTTACAGCAACCGTTGGATTTAGGAGCAGATATTGTTATGCATTCTGCTACTAAATATATTGGCGGACATAGCGATGTGGTTTTGGGAGCTCTGGTAGTAAAGGATGAAAAACTAGCCCGTGAACTCTATTTTATTCAAAATGCAAGTGGCGCAATTTGTGGTCCTATGGATAGTTTTTTAGTTTTAAGAGGAATTAAAACGTTACATGTAAGAATGCAGCGTCATTGTGAAAACGGTGAGGCCATAGCGCATTTTTTGGCAAAACATCCGAAAATAGAAAAAGTATATTGGCCTGGTTTTAATACACATCCAAATCATAAGGTTGTGAAAGAACAAATGAATGGATTTGGTGGCATGTTGTCTTTTATACCAAAAGGTAGTACTTATAATGATGCTATAAAAATAATTGAAAAGCTTAAAATATTCACCTTAGCAGAGTCGTTAGGCGGTGTAGAAAGTTTGGTTGGCCATCCAGCCAGTATGACGCATGCTAGCATACCAAAAGAGGAGCGAGAAAAAGTTGGCGTTGTAGATGCGCTTATACGTTTAAGTGTTGGTATTGAGGATGTAAATGACCTTATAGAGGATTTGGAAAATGCTTTGAATTAATTATTTATTAAATTTTTAAAAAAAGTAGGATATAATTATGATAATAGTATAATTTTGCCGTTATATTTTATATTCAATAATTACGCCCTTAAAGAAGGCTATTTTAAGAACAGATTTTAATTAAAAATATGGACGATAAGATTAAAAAATTTATGGATGAGGTAAAGACTAGAAATGGTCATGAACCAGAATTCATACAAGCAGTACAAGAAGTAGCGGAAACAGTAATTCCTTACATTGCAAAGCATAAAATATACAACGGCAAGAATATCTTGTTACGTATGGTAGAACCTGAGCGTTTAATATCTTTCAGAATTGCTTGGGTAGATGACAAAGGCGAAATACATGTAAACAGAGGCTATCGTATTCAGATGAATTCGGCTATCGGGCCATACAAAGGAGGTTTGCGATTTCATCCATCCGTAAATGCGAGCATTCTTAAATTCTTAGCTTTTGAACAAGTTTTCAAAAATAGTTTAACCACATTGCCAATGGGTGGTGGTAAAGGTGGTTCTGATTTTGATCCAAAAGGAAAATCAGACGATGAAGTAATGCGTTTTTGCCATGCTTTTATGCTAGAATTAAACCGTCATATTGGTCCTAATACCGATGTGCCTGCAGGTGATATAGGTGTTGGAGCAAGAGAAATTGGTTTCTTATTTGGTATGTATAAGAAAATTAGAAATGAATTTACGGGAGTATTAACTGGTAAAGGTCGCTCTTGGGGAGGTTCTCTAATTCGCCCTGAAGCTACTGGTTATGGTACCGTATATTTTGCACAGAGTATGTTGCAAACTCAAGGTAAAGATTTTAAGGGTAAAAACATTGTAATTTCTGGATCAGGAAACGTAGCACAATATGCTGCTGAAAAAGCGATACAATTAGGTGCTAAAGTGTTAACGCTTTCAGATTCTCAAGGCTATATTTTTGATAAAGATGGTATTGATGAAGAGAAGCTTGCTTTTGTTATGGATTTAAAAAATAGCAAACGCGGACGTAT
Source organism: Cellulophaga tyrosinoxydans (assembly GCF_900176415.1). Classification (GTDB taxonomy): domain Bacteria; phylum Bacteroidota; class Bacteroidia; order Flavobacteriales; family Flavobacteriaceae; genus Cellulophaga; species Cellulophaga tyrosinoxydans. Next base: position 1,168,480 of record NZ_FWXO01000001.1, read on the forward strand.
TTCTGAATATACCGATACATATAAATCGGCTACATTCCATAGCGGAAAAACACCTTGGGAAGTAAAATGTGATATAGCTTTACCATGTGCTACTCAAAATGAGTTAGGCGGTGATGATGCAAAAAAATTAATTAAAAACGGCTGTATTTGTGTGGCTGAAGGAGCAAATATGCCTTCTACACCAGAAGCAATCCATGAGTTTCATGTAGCTAAAATATTATTCGCGCCAGGTAAAGCGTCTAACGCAGGTGGTGTAGCTACTTCAGGATTGGAAATGTCTCAAAACTCATTGCGTATTAGTTGGTCTAGAGAAGAAGTAGATAGCCGTTTAAAAGATATCATGAGCGATATTCACGATTCTTGTATTGCTTACGGAAAAGAGGAAGATGGCTATTGCAACTACGTTAAAGGAGCAAACATTGCTGGTTTCGTAAAAGTGGCTGATGCTATGTTAGCACAAGGGGTAATATAATAGTACAACCTTTATAAATATAAAAAGCGAAGTTTCTGCAAGGAAGCTTCGTTTTTTTTTTGAATTATTTTTTACGTGAAATTTACTCGACTCTAATTTCTTTTAAAATAACACGTTTTTCAGTACCATCTATAACACCATCTTTACTTGAAATTTCTAAAGGATAATATTTATCTAAAACTTCACTTAAATTGGTTGTTGGATGATATTTACATTTAATTTGCTCAGTTACATATAATATTTCTTCAGAAATTGGTTCCAAAATATCTTTATATTTAGTTTTCAAATCTGGGGAAATATCTAGCTCCATAAATTCTAATTTTTTAAAGTAATCCTCACTTCTGGTAATAATTACTTTAAAACAATCATAACCCAAAATGTTCTTTCGGATATTTCTGTATTCATGAATTTGAATATTTTTATTGCTTTGTTTAATTGAAATTGAAAATTTAAAAGTATTTAAAGTCATAATGGAATCTTCCAAAGTATAATGGGTTAATTTTCCATTAGATCTATTTATTACTTCTATTTCATTTGATGGTTCTAGAATTGAATTTTGTTCTTGATATTTAATAATAGAATCTTCAAAAACATAGATGTGTTTTCTTAGCTGGCTGAAAGTTTTTCTGGGGTCAATGGCTAAATCTATATAAGGTATAAAATTAGTTTCTAAGTTATGATTTATAGCAGCAGAATCTATCACAACACCATTCTTTTGGTATAAATTAAATGTTAGATCTCTAAACATATTTATAAATACTGGTTTTTTTTGCTGTAATGAAGAATCTAATTTATGTTCATTTACAACAACTATTTGTTCCGTAAAAACCATTTTTCCTTTCTTAGGGGTAATAGCTATGTTCTGAGCAGAGACTATAATAGCAAACAAGTTAAATTGTAAGATTAAGAATATTATTTTCATATTTATAAAATTTAAAGCCAGATTTTATAATCTGGCTTTTCAAAAGTTATTTATTATTGGAACTCAGCATATAAGAAAATCTTAATTACGATTAATTTCCTTACTAAAGCGAGCTATCCAACCATCTTCATGAAAAATTTCCGACTTTAGCATTTCACTTATTTCGACTAAGTTTATTTGTTCACCATTTTCTTCGTAAACAATTTTAAATTTTTCATTTTCTTCGAATATTTTAAGGAAATTGAATAACGCTCCATGTAGTCTATCAAATATAATACTATCAAATTCTTTTTTTCCTTCTAAGGTAATATTATTAAATAAGTTTTTGTATCCTTCAGTATTTTTAAAAGTGGCTATCGAATTATTTATTAATTCATAACTTGAATCAAAAACATTGGTTATTAAAATTTCGCCAAATTCATCTAGAATTTCTTTATTGTTTTTCATTATTTTTAATTTTTACCAACCCATGGAATATGAGGAATTAATTTTACATCTTGCGTTTTCAAATCTTGTAATGCCTTTATGACCCAACCTTCAGCAATAACTTTTGGAATGCCAGCTCTAACCATTGCTTCTATCTCAATTTCTGCCATTTTTTCCAAAGATAAACGTTCTCCTGTTCTTCCAAATTCTTTGTAAAGACTTATTTGGTATCCAGTTATCTTATCATGTACAATTGGTGCAATTTTATTTGGATTTGCACTTTTCCAGACTTCTTGCAACTTATTTGCCGAGACACTAAATGCGTTTCTAAAGTTATAAAATTTATCTAATTCAAATGCTATTTTTGCTAAAGGATGATGTCCACCAACATTTCTAAACGTACCTGTGCCGTCTAAGGAGTATTTAGCTGTACTGGATAATGAATTAATTATACCATCCACTTTAGAAGAGGTAACAGAAATTATTTTTAGGTAGTCAGCAACAGCTTTTATAGTAATATTACCACCTGTTTTGGCAAACAAATAGGCACTACTACTTGAGCCTGGAGAAACAAGGGACATTACATCTAGTAAGCTAATACTTAAATCTCCTAAAGTATCTAAAAAGTCTTGATTAGCTGGTTCAATTATTAATTCTAGATTACGACTTCGTATCTTAAACATTTCAGATAAAATACTATGGTCAATATCATCAGGAATTGAAATACCTGATTTCTTCAAAATAGAAGCTATTAATTGTCCTTGTTGTTTTTTACCGTCTTCAAAGTAATTATAAAAAATACTAGTAGTCAAAAAAAGATTGTAATATCCATCTAAAGCACCTATGAAGATACTTGCTGTTAGGTCAACAGGAGCATCAAAAACCATATCTCCACCACAATCAGGAAAGCATTGTGCATTGTTATAACTTGCGCCATCTAATAAAATATTAATAGCTAAATTTATGTTATTATTTAAAAGTGCCTTCGCTAAGGTCTTTTCTTTGAGTGTCCCATTTTTTAAAACATTAATTGTTTCATTAGCAAACTCCCTACCTTCAGGGGTGTTGTTTTGAGTTATAAAATTGGATAATTGAAAGCCTAATACGGGGTCTTCTTCTAAAGCTTCAGTGAGCCAATTATGTTGATCACGAGTCAAATCTATATGTTCTGTGATATAATCTAATGAGGTGGTAAAATTTTTTGGTAAGCTGGGAGTCATAACAAATGAAGTTGAGCTAGAAGCTCCAGATGTATCACTTGTAAGTATATTTTGTCCTCCTGCTCCGGAGCCCCAAAAAGGATTACTAATAAACCCTCCGGAATTTTCCCCTCCATCAAATAAAGAATAACAAAAAGTTCGTGTTACTGCGTATGCATGTCCTTCAGCATGACAAGAAGATCCAGCGGGATGCGTTCCTTTATCACCCCAATCGCAATTGTAAATTTTATATGAAATGCAAGTTTCCCCGTTTTTAGTTAAAGAATTACTTAACAATTCGTCAATGTTATAGATTTCTCTAGAGAAAACTAAACCATCCATAAAAAAACTACCTCCATGGGTATTTTTATGAATTTTTTCGACTAAATATGAATTTATATATGATCGTTTAATAGTATCTTTTTGGTGTTCTAAAATTAAATTCTCGAATCTGCCATTAGATGCAACACCTATTTCAGAAATAGGTATTGTTATGGTTTTGTATTCTCCGTTTATGGTCTGGACGGCATTTTCGTAATCCAATTCATAAACAATATTATTTCCATTTTTATCCTTTATGGAAGCTTTTTTGTTAGAATCTGTTTTTTCTGTGATATTTAGAACTGTTAAGATATTAGACTTTGATAAGTAGTTTTCTATTGTATCATTGCTAATACTTTCGACTTGAATGCCAGTGCCTTGATTATTAAAATATTCTTTTTCATCGATACTAAAGATATTTTCTTTCTGACAGCCAATAAAAATAAATAGTAAAATAAGAGTAGCTAGTTTAAAATAATGGTTAGTTTTCATATAATGGATTGTAAGTTATTTCCTTACAATATATTTCAAAATACCCCCCCCCTAGCAAATAATTATCTTATTAAAACGCTTGTTGTTGGTTAAAAATCGATAAAAGGTTATTTTAACCGTTAAAATACAACTATTTTGAATTGAGGGCATTTTTATATTTTTTAACACCAACAACCAACAACCAACAACCAACAACCAACAACCAACAACCCAAATCCCTATCTTTACAGCAACCTAAACAGGCAGCATGCAGGTTACTACCAAAGCAATTGTATTATCGGCGATAAAATATGGAGACACCAGTTTAATTGTAAAGCTTTTTACAGCATCAGACGGGTTAAAATCGTATTTACTAAAAGGTGTTTTGGCTTCAAAAAAAGGGAAATTAAAAACGGCTTATTTTCAACCTCTAACACAATTAGAAGTAGTTGCATATCATAAAAATAAAGGTACCTTAGAAAGTATCCGCGAGGCAAAACCCAGTTACCATTACATAAGTTTACATACCAATATTACTAAAAACGCGCTCACCTTTTTTCTAGCGGAAATGCTGAGTAATAGCATACAAGAGGAAGAGGATAATGAAAATCTTTACGAGTTTTTAGAAGCATCGTTACAATGGTTAGATACGCATGATGAAATTTCTAATTTTCATTTGTATTTTTTAATGGTACTAAGCAAGTATTTTGGCTTTTATCCAGACACTTCGGACAACGATGCGCCTTATTTTGATTTGTTAGAAGGGGCGTTTGTCTATGGCTTATCATTAAACCCAATGATTATGGGCGAAAATTTAAATTTCTTTAAAAGGTTCTTGGGCATAAATTTTGATGCAATAAGTTCAATAAAGATGAACAAAAAGCAGCGTCAGGAGCTTTTGAAAAGTATTATTCTTTATTATGAATTACATTTGCACGGATTTAGAAAACCTAAATCACTCGCAATTTTAAATGAAGTTTTTAGCTAGCATGAACAAGGTTGTACTGCTGTTTTTTTTATTTATTTCTCTTTCTATTGGTGCTCAAGAAATTACAGTATTAGATGCTGATTCTAATGAGCCCATTATGAATGTTGCTGTATTTAATACGGATAAAAGCACAACAGCTATATCCGATTTTGATGGAAAGTGTGATCTTTCTTTATTTGATAAAAATGAACGGATAACCTTTAAGCATTTAGGATACGAAATTTATAAAACAACCACAGGCCAAATACTAAAACGGAATCGTAAGGTTTATTTAATTGCTAATTCGCAGCAGTTAGATGAAGTGGTTATGTCTATTTCTAAATGGGAGCAACAAAAAAAGGACATTCCACAAAAAATTATTTCTATCGACGCTAAGTCCATTGCGTTTACAAATCCGCAAACATCTGCTGATTTACTTCAGAATTCAGGAAAAGTATTTGTTCAAAAAAGCCAGTTAGGGGGTGGAAGCCCTATGATAAGAGGATTTTCAACAAACCGACTTTTATTATCTGTAGATGGTGTACGAATGAACAATGCTATTTTTAGAGGAGGGAACATTCAGAATATTATTTCAATAGATCCCTATACGATTAAAAATACAGAAGTTGTTTTTGGTCCAGGTTCCGTAATTTATGGTAGTGATGCTATTGGTGGTGTTATAAACTTTTTTACAAAAAAGGCGGAATTTTCTACAACAGATAGTCTTGCTGTTATGGGGAATGCTAATTATAGGTACAGTACAGCAAACTCTGAAAACACTGGCCATTTTGATATTAATTTAGGCTTAAAAAAGTGGGCATTTTTAACCAGTGTAACGTACAATGATTTTGGGGATTTAAAAATGGGAAAACACGGTCCAGATTCTTATTTGCGAAAAAATTATGTACAGACAATAAATGGTGAAGATGTATTAGTACCAAACGCAAATGATCGCCTACAAGTGCCAACAGGTTACAACCAAATAAATGTATTACAAAAAATTGCTTTTAAACCTAATACAGATTGGAACTTAAATTGGAGTAATTACTATTCAGAAACTTCAGATTATTCGCGTTACGATCGCTTAATTAGACCTAATGGTTCTGGTGACGGTTTGCGCTCGGCAGAATGGTATTATGGGCCACAAAAATGGTTTATGAGTAATCTTCAATTTAGTAAAAATGGCAAAGGACGTTTTTATGATGGATTAAAAATTACTACAGCATACCAACATTTTGAAGAGAGTAGAGTGGATCGTGGTTTTCAAAATGTAACTAGGTATACAACGCTAGAGAAAGTGGATGCCCTTTCATCTAATATAGATTTTGAGAATAAACGTATTGGAGATTTACAGCTGTATTACGGTACGGAGTATGTCTATAACAAAGTACATTCTTTCGGGCATCAAAAAAATATTGAAACTAATGAAATTGCTGAAACAGCCAGTAGATATCCGGATGGTTCTACCTGGCAAACTTTAGCAGGATATTTGAATACAGAATACAAGGCAAAGCCAAATCTTTCTCTTTTATCAGGTATTCGTTATAGCCATGTTTGGGTGAATGCTGAATTTGATACTAATTTTTATCAATTTCCTTTTGATAATGCCGATTTGAGTACTGGAGCATTAACTGGGAGTATAGGTCTAAGTTGGTTTCCTAAAGCTAATTTGCAAATAACGGCAAATACCTCTACCGGATTTAGAGCTCCAAATATAGATGATGTGGGAAAAATATTCGATTCTGAACCTGGATCTGTTGTAGTTCCAAACCCAGATCTTGAACCAGAGTATGCCTATAATGTGGAGTTAGGAGTGCAAAAAAACATTAAGGATAAAGTTATGCTGAAAGGCACAACTTTTTATACCTATTTGGTAGATGCTTTAGTGCGAAGAGATTTTGAGTTCAATGGCATGACCGAAATAGAATATAACGGAGAACTAAGTAATGTTCAGGCAATACAAAATGCAGCGAAGGCATATGTTTATGGTTTTGAATTTGGTATAGATGCGACTATAAATGAAAATATATCCTTAGTTTCAAACTTAACACTTACACAAGGTATTGAGGAAGAGGAAGATGGCACGGATTCTCCTGGGCGTCATGTGGCGCCAACATTTGGTGATGTCCATGTAATATGGAAAAATCAGCGACTTAAAACCGATTTGTTTTTAAATTATAATGGAGAAGTAAGCTTTAATGATTTGGCAGTTTCTGAACAAAGCAAGGATTACATATACGCTGCAGATGCCAACGGAAACCCTTATGCACCCTCTTGGTATACTTTAAATTTTAGGTCGCAATATGTGGTCTCCAATGCTTTGAAGACTTCTGTAAGTCTTGAAAATATTACCAATCAAAGATACCGTAGTTATTCTTCAGGTATTGTAGCTCCAGGAATAAACCTTATCCTCGCATTAGAATATCAATTTTAACCATAAAAAAACCCCAACACTAAGTCAGGGTTTATAAATTTATTTAAAGTAAATACTATTGCTTTACTTTTTCAACTGCATTGTCAGTTGCTTTTTTTACTTCTTCGCCAGCCTTCTTTACATCATCTACAGCTTTATCACCTGCCTTTTTTAAGTCCGTTCCTACCTCTTTGGCTTTTTCTCCAACATCTTCACCAACTTTTTTTGCACTGTCTAATGCATCTTCGCCAGCCTCTTTCATATCAGATCCTAATTCTTCCGCTTTGTTAGCAGCATCGTCACCCATTTCTTTTAAATCTTCACCAGCTTTATCTAAAGCATCTCCAGTTTCTTTCGTCACTTCTTTTGCTTTGTCTGCAGCTTCTCTACAAGAAATTAATGTTGTACCAACAACAAATAATAATGCAGCACTTAAAATTACTTTTTTCATTTTCAAAATATTAGTATTTATAAATAGTTAATGTACAGGTATATACGTGAAAAAATGACATTTGGACGTTATGAAAATCTAGAATATGAGCCAAAATAAATTACAAGGGAATTTCATTTCAAGGTTTCGACTGTTTATTCGTTCAAAATTTATAATTTTGCAGCCTTAAAATGTAGTACCAGAAGCGGTTATTATGAAGTTTGCGGAATACAAAGGATTAGATTTACCAGTAGTTGCAGAAGAAATTCTGAACTATTGGAAGGAGAATAATATATTCGAAAAAAGTATCTCTAGCCGTGAGGGTAAAGAGAGCTATGTGTTTTTCGAGGGGCCACCTTCGGCTAACGGTATGCCTGGTATTCATCACGTAATGGCAAGAACCATAAAGGATATATTCCCTAGGTATAAAACCATGAAAGGGTATCAAGTAAAGCGTAAAGCAGGATGGGATACTCACGGTTTGCCAATTGAACTTGGTGTAGAAAAAGAATTAGGCATTACAAAGGAAGATATTGGCACAAAAATATCAGTAGAGGAGTACAACGCTGCATGTAAAAAAGCAGTAATGCGCTATACGGATGTTTGGAACAAAATGACAGAGCAAGTTGGGTATTGGGTAGATATGGAAGATCCATATATTACTTACAAACCTAAATATATGGAATCTGTTTGGTGGTTATTAAAACAGATTTATGACAAAGGCCTAATTTACAAAGGGTATACCATTCAGCCATATTCACCAAAAGCAGGGACTGGGCTTAGCTCACATGAATTAAACCAGCCTGGTACATATCAAGATGTTACGGATACAACGGTTACAGCTCAGTTTAAAGCTAAAAAAGAAACCTTGCCTTCAATATTTAATGGTATTGATGGAGAGGTACATTTCTTAGCCTGGACCACAACGCCATGGACATTACCATCTAATACAGCATTAACAGTTGGTCCAAAGATTGACTATGTTTTGGTTAGAACTTTTAACCAATATACATTTGAGCCCATTGCTGTTATTTTGGCGAAAGCACTTGTTGGTAAACAATTTGCAGGTAAGTTTAGTGAAGTAGAAACTGAAGAAGAACTTAAGGCATTTAAAGAGGGTGATAAAAAAATTCCTTATCAAATAATTGCAGAATGTAAAGGATCGGATTTAGTTGATATAAAATACGAACAACTTTTACCATACACCTTACCAAATGATAATCCTGAAAATGCGTTTAGAGTAATTTCAGGAGATTTTGTTACTACTGAAGACGGGACAGGAATTGTACATACAGCACCTACATTTGGTGCAGATGATGCTTTTGTTGCAAAACTAGCAACACCAGAAGTGCCTCCTATGCTAGTGAAAGATGAAAATGGAAACTTAGTTCCCTTAGTAGATTTACAAGGAAAATTTAGACCAGAACTTCAAGAGCTTGGTGGTAAGTATGTGAAAAATGAATATTATGAAGATGGTGAAGCACCAGAGCGTTCGGTAGATGTTGAAATTGCTATAAAACTAAAAGAAGAAAATAAAGCCTTTAAGGTAGAAAAGTACGTGCATAGTTATCCAAACTGCTGGCGTACTGATAAGCCTATTTTATATTATCCTTTAGATTCTTGGTTTATAAAAGTAACCGATATAAAAGATCGAATGTTCGATTTAAACCAGACCATTAATTGGAAACCTAAAGCAACGGGTGAAGGTAGGTTTGGAAACTGGCTTGCAAATGCAAATGATTGGAACCTTTCGCGCTCTCGATATTGGGGAATTCCTTTACCTATCTGGAGAACAGAAGACGGCAAGGAAGAAATAATGATAGGCTCCGTTGATGAGCTTAAAGCCGAAATGCAAAAAGCATTAAAAGCAGGAGTTTTAGAAAAAGATATTTTCGAGAACTTTGTTGTTGGTGATATGACCGAAGAAAACTATGATAAAATAGATCTACACAAAAATATTGTAGATCAGATAACGCTAGTTTCTGCTTCAGGAAAACCAATGAAGCGTGAGAGTGATCTTATAGATGTCTGGTTCGATTCTGGTTCTATGCCTTACGCGCAATGGCATTACCCATTTGAAAATAAAAGCTTGATAGATGATCACAAAACCTTCCCTGCAGATTTCATCGCAGAAGGGGTAGATCAAACAAGAGGCTGGTTCTATACCTTGCATGCTATAGCCACTATGGTTTTTGATTCTGTAGCCTATAAGAACGTAGTTTCTAATGGTTTAGTCTTAGACAAAGAGGGCAAAAAAATGTCTAAACGTTTAGGTAATGCGGTAGATCCATTTGAAACTATGAACGAACATGGGGCAGACGCTACACGTTGGTATATGATTTCGAATGCAAACCCATGGGATAATTTAAAGTTTGATGTAGAGGGTATTGCTGAGGTAAAACGTAAATTCTTTGGAACACTCTATAATACGTATTCATTCTTTGCTTTATATACCAATATTGATGGTTTTCAATATAAAGAAGCAGATATAACATTAAAAGAAAGACCAGAAATAGATCAATGGATTTTATCGGAATTGCATACCTTAATAAAAACCGTTGACGAGGCTTATGCAGATTATGAACCAACAAGAGCTACGCGAGCAATCTCGGAATATGTTCAAGAAAACTTAAGCAACTGGTACGTTCGTTTAAGTAGAAGACGTTTCTGGAAAGGAGATTATCAAACAGATAAAATATCTGCCTACCAAACCTTGTATACTTGTTTAGAAACAGTTGCAAAATTATCTGCTCCAGTTTCACCATTCTTTATGGAAAGACTTTACAAGGATTTAACGAATGCAACACATAAAGAAAATTTTGAAAGTGTACATTTGGCCGATTTTCCAGTTTATGATGCATCCATCGTAAATAAAGAATTAGAAAGTAAAATGGCTAAAGCACAGACTATATCTTCATTGGTTCTTTCTATACGTCAGAAAGAGAAAATTAAGGTACGTCAACCGTTACAAAAAATTATGATTCCTGTTTTAGATGAAAAGCAGAAGAATGAAATTTTAGCAGTTTCTGATTTAATAAAGTCAGAAGTAAACGTAAAAGAAATAGAGCTTATTGACGATGCTTCTGGAATATTGGTAAAACAAATTAAGCCTAACTTTAAAACATTAGGCCCTAAATTTGGAAAAGATATGAAGCTGGTTGCTAGTGCAGTAGCTAATTTTAATCAGGAAGACATCCAGAAAATTGAACAACAGGGCGAAATAAGTATTGAAATAGAAAATAAAAGCATTATTTTACAGTTACAAGATGTAGAGATTTCTTCTCAAGATATAGAAGGTTGGTTAGTTGCAACTTCAGGCCCAATAACTGTTGCACTAGATGTAACTATCGATGATACTTTAAGAAAAGAAGGAATAGCTAGAGAATTGGTAAACAGAATTCAGAATCTTAGAAAAGATTCGGGATTTGAGGTTACCGATAAAATAGATGTAAAAATTTTAAAAGATGATTTAGTTGAAGAGGCGGTTACGAGTAATCTTACGTATATTAAAACTGAAACCTTGACAGCTGAATTAAATTTTGAAGAAAAATTAGAAAATGGTACGGATATTGCCTTTGATGAAGTCAATACCAAATTGTTTATCCAAAAACACTAAAACTATGGTTGAAGATTTAAAAGTTAGATATTCTGATAAAGACTTAGCAGAATTTAAAGTTCTTATAGAAGATAAAATAGAAAAAGCAAAGAGTCATTTAGAGCTTTTGAAAAGTTCATACATGAACGATGGTAATAATGGTACCGATGATACTTCGCCTACCTTTAAAGCTTTTGAAGAAGGTTCTGAAACAATGAGCAAAGAGGCAAATACGCAATTGGCTATTCGTCAGGAAAAATTTATTCGCGATTTAAAAAATGCTATGCTACGTATTGAGAACAAAACCTTTGGTATTTGTAGAGTAACAGGTAAGCTTATAAATAAAGAGCGTTTAAAATTAGTACCTCATGCTACACTTAGTATTGAGGCTAAAAACATGCAATAGAAGTTTTAAAAGAACTTTAGTTAAAAACCTGTGATTAATACTAGCCTACTAGGCATACTAATCATAGGTTTTTATTTTTAATCCTGTCATAAAATGATTGCACGTAGCTGTTGTATTATATTTTTCTTGTCAATACAAATGGCAATTGGACAAAAAATAGTTAAAAAAACTATTCTAAATAATATAGATACAGCTATAGATATTAATACAACTAATTGTTATCGGGTAAACATAAATACCTCCAAGACCAATGAGATTTTTGTTGAGGCAACAATGGCAGGAGAATATAGTAATGATTTAGCTTTAAACATTTTTGAAGAAGGCAGCACCCTTTTAATAGATACTAGTTTTAATGCCAATTTTGAATTGCCAAATGATAAACTAGGAGCACATAAAGTAGTTGCCATTGCATTAAACATACAAATTCCAGAGAATTTAAACGTTAACCTTCATGGTACTTCTAGTGCTATAAATGCTTTTGGCAACTATGATAATTTGTCAGTTTCGTCAAATGATGGAAAATGTGTTTTAAAAACATCAGCTAATAAAACTACTGTAAAAACACAAAGTGGTACCATTGAATTGTTTGTTAAATCGGCAAAAATAAAGGCGACATCTAATTATGGAAAAGTTACTTCAGATAAAATTCCAGTAGGTGTTTTTGAATATAATTTGAATACAATTACAGGGGACATCCATATTTATAAAACCAATTAATATAACTATTTTTGCACCACTTATTATGATAATGGCATGAGCTTAAAAAAATCCCTATTACTGGTAGCAATAATTCTTATTGTAGATCAGGTAAGCAAAATATATGTAAAAACACATTTTACAATGAATGAAACCGTTGAGGTTTTTTCTTGGTTTAAGTTTGTTTTTATTGAAAACTCAGGTGCTGCTTGGGGAACAAAACTTAGTGATTTCTTGCCTATTTCTGAAGAAACTGGAAAATTAATTCTTACTGTGTTTAGATTATTTGCCGTAGTGGGTATTGGATATTGGTTGTTTGATACTATTAGAAAAAAACTTCCAAAAACTTTAGCAATAGCTGTTGCATTAATTTTTGCAGGAGCATTGGGGAATATAATAGACTCTGTTTTTTATGGTATGTTATTTAGCGAGAGTGTATATGGTGGCCCTGTAGCCACAATGTTTACAGATCAGCCGTACGGAACCCTTTTTCACGGTAAAGTAGTAGATATGCTGCATTTTCCTTTTATTGAAAATGCCATTTGGCCATCATGGGTGCCTTATTTTGGAGGTAAATCATTCAGTTTTTTTGAGCCCGTTTTTAATATTGCAGATATGGCTATTAGTACAGGAGTAGGTATACTTTTAGTTTTTAACAAAAAAGCCTTTGCCAAAACCGAATCTGAAATAGTAGAAAACTAAAATTTATAGATTGTATTTGGTGTTACGCAATAGTCTAACGCTATGTCAGATTCAAATACATCAGAGATTTCTTCGGAAGCTTCAAAAAAGGATAAGCCTATTTTAATAACGTTAGGCTTACACTTGCTTAAAAAATTATCATAATATCCTTTTCCGTAGCCCACACGATTTCCTTTATTGTCGAAAGCTAATAAAGGAATAAACACTACCTCAATTTTTGTTGGATTTACCTCAATACCATCAACAGGTTCAGGAACATTCCATTTGTTCTTTTTAATTCGTGTAGCATCAGTAAGTAAAAAATGTACTAATTCCTGCTCAGTTTGCATTTTGGAAATAATGATATTTTTGTCCTTACCTTGTAAAATTGAAAGAAGATAGCTGGTGTCAACCTCTTTTTTTTCTTCAATCGATAAAAAAATATGATAATAATCAAAATGCCAAATGGGCAATTTTAATAGCCTATTGGAAATAGCTATACTAAAATTTGAAATATCTGTTATGGAAAGGGATTGTCTTTGCGAGGAAAATTTTAATCTAAGATCTTTTTTAAGCATGTAAAATCTTGATTAAATCTAATAGTAAAAACGAATATAAACTATGAATTACTCTTTTGTAGATACGGCAATGTAAATCTTAAAGAAGAGCATTAAAATTAAATAAGATCCTAATGTGATGATATAATTTTCCATAGTGTATATTAAATTTCTATAACCTAAATGTAAAGAAAAAAATAATACAAACTCCACTAAGTGCATCATTTAATCGATGAAATGCACTTTTTTAGCAAAATTTTATGATTTTGTTAATGCAAAGTCAAAGATCTTGGTTTAAATATATGTTATAAAACATTGTAAATCAAAAAATTAATAAAACTTTTAGAAATTCATTATTTATAAAACTAAGACCCCTGTTTTTGTTAAATTAATATTAAGTGGTTAATGATAGATATAAATAGGCAGCTTTAAATAGTATTTTTATTGTTCGTTAAACTATATTTTAAAATATCTGAATACGTTTAGAAGTTAAAGTGCACTAAATATTATCGCCTTTAGTAAAAACATAGTAATTTAACACTATCTATTTCTATTACGTTTCACTACGAGAATAATGCAAGAACCTTCTTTAAAATTACAATTAAGCACGTTACCGGATGGTCCTGGAGTATATCAATTTTATGATGTAGATGATAAAATATTATATGTAGGTAAGGCCAAGAATTTAAAGAAGAGAGTTACCTCTTATTTCTCTAAAAATCATGATAATGGTAAGACAAGAGTTCTAGTTAAAAAAATAGCTAGTTTAAAACATATTGTAGTGCCAACTGAATCCGATGCATTATTACTCGAAAATAATTTAATTAAAAAATACAAGCCTAGATATAATGTACTTCTTAAAGATGACAAATCTTACCCATGGATTTGTATAAAAAATGAACGTTTTCCAAGAATTTTTCAAACAAGAAGAATTATTAAAGATGGTTCGGAATATTTTGGGCCATATACCAGTGTAAAAACTGTGCGTATACTTTTAGATTTAATAAAAAGTGTTTATCCACTACGTACGTGCAATTATGACCTATCACAGGAAAAGATAGATGCAGGGAAGTATAAAGTGTGTTTGGAGTATCATTTAGGAAACTGTAAAGGTCCCTGTGAGGGCTTTCAAAACTTGGAGGATTACCAAAAACAAATTGAAGATATTCGAGAAATTATAAAAGGTAATTTTAAATCTTCAATTCATTATTTTAAAAATCAAATGAAAGCCTTAGCTCAAGAAATGAGATATGAGGAGGCACAGATAATTAAAGAAAAAGTTGAGGTTTTAGAAAATTATCAGGTAAAGACAACTATAGTTAATCCTAAAATAAATAATGTTGATGTATTCTCCATAATATCAGATGAAGCATTTGCGTATATAAACTTTTTACAACTTTCACACGGTTCTATAATAAGATCGCATACCCTTGAAATAAAGAAGAAATTAGACGAATCCGATTCGGAACTTTTGGAGTTGGCTATTGTAGAAATACGCCAAAGATTCAATTCACATTCCAAGGAAATTTATGTGCCATTTGTGGTTGATGTAGAGACCGATTTAAAAATTACAGTGCCAAAACTAGGAGATAAAAAAAGAATTTTGGAACTATCAGAACGCAATGCTAAATTTTACAGACAAGAGCGATTTAATCAGATAAAAATTATTGATCCTGATCGCCATACTAATAGAATTATGGCGCAGATGAAAAAAGATCTTCGCTTATCCGTAGAACCAAGGCATATAGAATGTTTTGACAATTCCAATATTCAAGGGAGCAACCCAGTTGCGGCTTGTGTGGTTTTTAAAAATGGAAAACCATCTAAGAAAGATTACCGTAAGTTTAATATAAAAACAGTCATTGGTCCAGATGATTTTGCCTCTATGGAAGAGGTGGTGTTCAGAAGATATAAGCGACTTTTGGAAGAAGATGAACCATTACCGCAGCTAATTGTTATAGATGGTGGTAAGGGCCAGTTGTCATCAGCACTAAAAAGTTTAGATGAACTAGGATTACGTGGTAAAATTGCAATTATAGGAATAGCAAAACGATTAGAAGAAATTTATTTTCCAGGTGATTCAATTCCCTTATATTTAGATAAAAAGTCAGAAAGCCTAAAAATTATTCAACAATTACGAAATGAAGCGCATCGTTTTGGAATTACGTTTCATAGAAAACAAAGAAGTAAAGGAGCAATTAATTCAGAATTGCAAAGCATTGACGGTATAGGTGAAAAAACTATGGAAGATTTGTTGAAAAATTTTAAATCTGTAAAAAGAATAAAAGAAGCAACATTAGAGGAGTTAACAACCAAAGTAGGGTTGTCTAAGGCACGAAAAATATATAATACCTTTCATTAATTAGTGTAGATAATAAATATGCATAAAAGTTTCACCTTATTAATCTTTATGTTTTGCTTTTTTATTGGCGCCTCTCAAAATACTGCCAATCAAGAAGAAGTAAAGGTTGGACTTGTTTTAAGTGGAGGTGGAGCAAAAGGCTTTGCGCACATTGGTGCATTAAAAGTAATTGAAGAAGCAGGAGTAAAAATAGATTATATTGGAGGCACAAGTATGGGTGCAATAATAGGAGCCTTATACGCATCAGGGTATACCGCAAATGAACTAGATTCCATATTTAGAAACACAGATTTTACTCAGCTTATTCAAGATAATTTACCGCGTGACGCTAAAACCTTTTACGAGAAAGAAGATTCAGAAAGGTATGCCCTTGCACTACCTTTTAATAAATTCAAAATATCATTCCCGTCGGCCATTTCTAGTGGTCAAAATATTTACAATGAATTGGTTAGATTGTTATATCATGTTCGCGATATAAAAGATTTTAACAAACTTCCTATTCCATTTTTTTGCATAGCAACAAATGTAGAGACTGGTAATGAGGTGGTTTTAAATAGTGGTTATTTACCCGAGGCCATTATGGCGAGTGGTACTTTTCCTTCCTTGTTTGAGCCTTCGGAGATTAATGGTCAAGTGCTTATAGATGGGGGAGTTATTAATAACTATCCGGTAGCAAGAGTGCAAAAAATGGGAGCCAATGTAATTATTGGTGTCGATGTTCAACACGGACTTTCAAAAAGGGAAAATCTTGCTTCAGCAACTGAAATTTTACTGCAAATAAATAATTACAGGACAGTAAAAGATATGGTGGAAAAAGTTAAGCAAACAGATGTTTACATAAAACCAGATATAGCAAAATATTCTGTAATAGACTTTGGGTTTTTAAATGAAATTATAAACACTGGTGAAATTGCCGCAAGAGAAAATTATGTTGCTTTAAAAGAACTTGCGATAAAACAAAAAAAATCGAATTTACCAGCTCGCGTACCTGTAGTTTGTAAAGACACTTTACAGTTAGAAGAATTAATTATTAAAGGGAGTGAAAATTATTCTAGAGGCTATGTAAAGGGTAAATTAAGATTGCCAGCGGATAATGTTGTAACATTTTCAAAAATGCAGCAAGGCATTGGAAACTTGGCTGCAACAGGCAATTTTAAAACAATCAGGTATCAATTAAAATCTAATCAGGATAAGACAGATTTAGTTTTGGATTTAAAAGAAAACCAAAACAAAATGTTTATTAAAATGGGTGTGCATTATGATGATTTACTTAAAAGTGCCGCCATTATCAACTTAACTAACAAAAACATATTATTTGATGATGATGTAAGCTCCTTTGATTTTATTATAGGGGATAATCTAAGGTATAATTTTGAGTATTATATAGATAAAGGATCCTATTGGAGTTTTGGATTCAATTCCAGATTCATTGGTTTTGAGCAGAATATAAATTACCAACTTTTTCAGTCTAATTTTGATGTTCCAAATGATGAAAATATTAATGAAATAAATATTGATATTTCAGATGTTACAAATCAAATATACATGCAAACAGTGGTTAAGGAAGAATTTGCATTTAGTATTGGATTAGAGCATAAATTTTTAAAATATGGAACGCGAACGTTAGGGCAATTATCCGATGTTAATCAGGCCTCCAACTCAAAAAGGGTATTCTTCGAGAAAAGTAATTACTTTAGCACCTATGCTAAACTTACATTAGACACCTATGATGACAAGTTTTTTCCATCTAGGGGATTATATTTTGATGGAGATTTTCATGTATATCTAGCATCATCAGACTACAACGCTAATTTCAAAGAATTTTCCATTGCCCAATCACATATGGGCGCAGCATTTCCATTGTTTAATAAGGTATCTTTAAATATAGAAACGGAAGGAGGTTTTAAATTAGGAACTTCGCCAGTAACCTCATTCGATTTTGTTCTAGGTGGTTTTGGAGCAACAAGAATAAATAATTTTATACCTTTTTATGGATATGATTTTGTTGGTTTGCCTGGGAATAGCTTCGTAAAAGGGCTTATTAAATTAGATTATGAAGTTGCTACTAAAAATCATTTAATTTTTGCAGCTAACTATGCTAATGTAGATGATGATCTTTTTAGAACTGGTGACTGGTTTAAAGAGCCTAGTTTTTCTGGTTATGGAATTGGCTATGGGTTTGAATCCTTTATTGGACCATTGCAAATTATGTATTCATGGTCTCCAGAACGGAGTGATTATAATTTGTTTTTTAGTTTAGGATATTGGTTTTAAAAACTTAATAATAAATCCTGATTTAATCTTAAATTACGATATTTGTATTATGCTACAATTTAGAGTTGATATTACCGCTCATCTTAGAGCAATGTGGTAAAGCTGTTGTAATACCCTTTCATACTTTATGAAAAGGTGATTATTAGGGATTCTTTTTTTTACTAATTAAATTAAATCAACATCATGGCAGCAGAAATAAAAAATCTAAAAGATTTAAAAAATACAGAATATACGCTTAAAAAATTATTTAAAGAAGCGGAAGACTTTCTTCCACTCCTAGGAACCGATTATGTAGAGCTTTATGTAGGTAATGCAAAGCAATCTGCTCATTTTTACAAAACGGCATTTGGTTTTCAATCAGAAGCCTATGCAGGTTTGGAGACTGGTGTAAAAGACCGCGTGTCTTATGTGTTAAAGCAAGACAAAATTAGACTTGTATTAACAACTCCTTTGCAAAAAGACGGAGAAATAAATCGCCATATAAATGAGCACGGCGATGGCGTAAAAGTGGTTGCGCTTTGGGTGGAAGATGCTACAAAAGCATTTGAAGAAACTACAAAAAGAGGTGCCAAACCATACTTAAAGCCTACAAAAGAAGAAGATGAAAATGGTTATGTTGTCCGTTCTGGTATTTATACCTACGGCGAAACAGTGCACATTTTTGTAGAACGTAAAAATTATAACGGAATATTTTTACCAGGATTTAGAAAATGGGAATCTCATTATAACCCTGAACCGGTAGGTTTAAAGTTTATAGATCATATGGTTGGTAATGTTGGTTGGGATGAAATGAATACTTGGTGCAAATTTTATGGAGAGGTAATGGGCTTTGCGCAAATTGTATCTTTTGTTGATGATGATATTGCAACCGAGTATACCGCTCTTATGAGTAAGGTAATGAGTAATGGGAATGGAAGAGTTAAATTCCCAATTAATGAGCCTGCTAAAGGGAAGAAAAAATCACAAATAGAAGAATACTTAGACTTTTATAACGGCCCGGGTGTTCAGCACATGGCTCTTGCTACTGATGATATTGTAGCCACAGTTTCGGCAATGAGAGATCGTGGTGTGGAGTTTTTATATGTTCCTGAGGCATATTATGACGATTTGTTGGAGCGTGTAGGCGATATAGATGAAGATGTTGAGGTGCTAAAAAAGCACGGAATCCTTATTGATAGAGATGAAGAGGGTTATTTATTGCAATTATTTACAAAGACAATAGTTGATAGACCAACACTTTTTATAGAAATTATTCAACGTAAAGGTGCTCAGTCTTTTGGAGTAGGAAATTTTAAAGCACTTTTTGAAGCTATTGAGCGAGAACAAGAGGCTAGAGGAACCTTATAACTTCATGATATCTTAATTATCTTATAAATTCTCGACCTAAATTTATAAATTACTGTTAAGATAATAGTTAAAGTAAGTTAAAACTAATTTTAGAATCAATTCTGTGTTTTAACTTTGTCATCAAATAAGGGGTGGTTCCCTTATTGACTTTAAGTATTGGTTTTTCATAATTAAAGTTTGGTTGGTTATTTAGGGAAAGCCCAGTGGAAACACTGGGCTTTTTTTATATACTTTAATTCAATTATGAAACTTTGGAATAAATTTTGTTTATGTATTTGTAAAGTAAATACTGTCAGATGCAATTTTTGTTATTTTTACAGCGTTTGCTAAATTAAGTAGTTACCGATAATAGACCTATTATTTGTAAAAGCAAAAAAGTAAAAAATGAAGAAATATTTACTATTTATATTTATAATTTGTACAGGGTTAATTCATTCGCAAGAGGAAAAAGCACCTTTCAAAGCTGGTGAATGGCTCAAGTTTAGAATTCACTATGGTATTTTTAATGCCAGTACAGCAACCTTGCACCTTACTAATGATGTTGTCAACGGTAAGAGTGTTTATAGAGTTACAGGTGAGGGTAAAACAACTGGGGCAGCAAGAGTATTCTATAAAGTAGACGATGTATATGAAAGCTATTTCGATAAAGAAGACGGTAGACCATATAAGTTTATTCGTAAAATAGATGAAGGAGGGTATACTAAAGACGTAGAAATAAACTTCGACTACCAAAAAAAGCAAGCCGAGTTAAATGATAAAAAGAATGCGAAAAAGCAAAATTTTACAATAACTAATAAAGTTCAAGATTTAATCTCTGCTTTTTATTACATCAGAAAAAATTATGAATTCAAAGATTTGGTTGAAGGTGAATTTATAAAATTAGATATGCTTTATGATGACGATGGATTGTATCAGTTTAAACTTAAATATTTAGGTAAGGATACTTTAAAGACCAAATATGGTAAAGTAGAATGCTTAAAATTTAGACCATACGTACAATCAGGGCGTGTGTTTAAAGAGGAAGAAAGTTTGTCATTATGGGTTTCTAACGATCAGAATAAAATTCCAATCCGTATTAAAGCCGATATTGCTGTAGGATCAATAAAAGCAGATTTAGACGGTTATAATGGATTAAATAATCAGTTTAAAATTATTATGGACTAAATTTTAGGGGATACTTCACCTTAATTTTTTAAAAATAAAACTTAGTATTAGGAAAAAATTCTATTTTAATTCTTTATTCTATTTTTGTACCAGTTAAATAGCAACAAAATAATAAATTAATTAAAATTTTTTCTTTTGAAAAGTAAAGAAGATATCGATTTACAAATATCAAAGCTTGAAGAAAAGTATAAAAATTCAGGCCAAGATTTAAGCTCATATTTAGACGGTCTTCTTTACCAAAGATATTTGACCTATTGGGATTATATTCATTTAGACACCTTACTGAGTCTTCAAATTCCTAGAACGCATTTTCCTGATGAAGAAATTTTCATCATGTATCATCAAATTACAGAATTGTACTTTAAGCTTATTTTACATGAGCAAAAGCAGCTGGTTGATGATAAAACACAAGAGGTGGCATTTTTTATAGAAAAGGCAAACCGTATCAATAGCTATTACCGTGTGCTCATATCGTCATTTAGTATTATGATTAACGGTATGGAGCGGGAACAATTTTTACAATATAGAATGGCATTATTGCCTGCCAGTGGTTTTCAATCTGCACAGTATAGAATGATTGAACTTTATGCAACTCCTTTAGAAAACTTGGTACACCATACGGAACGTGATACATATTCTTCTGAAACTAAAATAGAAGAACTTTACGAACATATATATTGGAAAAAAGGCGCTACGGATAAGGAAACAGGCGAAAAAACACTTACATTAAAACAGTTCGAATACCGCTACACTCCAAGATTAGTTCGTATTGCTAAACAAGTACAAGGCAAAACCATTTACTCCAAATATTTGCAATTACCCAAAGCAGATAGAGAAAATCCATTATTAATTAATGCATTAAAAGAACTTGATATTAATGCCAATGTTAATTGGCCTTTAATGCATATGGGATCTGCTTATAGGTATTTAGCAAAAGACAAACAAGAAATTGACGCTACTGGCGGTACTAATTGGAAACAATATTTACCCCCAAGTTTTCAAAAAGTAATCTTCTTCCCAGAGATATATTCTAAAGATGAGTTAAATAATTGGGGAAAACAGTGGGTAGACCATATCTTTAACCCAGAAAAAGCTTAAAATTAAGAATGGGAAAGTATTTTTATGTTGTTTTATGTTGTCTTATTTTAGGCGCATGCGGAAATAAAGAAAAGTCTAACCAAGACCTTGAAAAGGTAGAAGTTATACAAAAACCAGTTATTGTAGAGGCATACGGCTTTAATTTAGAAGATTTTGTGGTGTTAAAAGACACTGTGCGAGCCGGAGATAGTTTTGGGGAATTAATGACAAGAAACAAGGTAGATTACCAAAAAATATTTAAAATATCTACAGAATTTAAAGACACATTTGATGTTCGTAAAATTGTAGTTGGTAAGCCATATGCTATTTTAAAGTCTAAGGACACCTCTGAAATTGCTCAATTTTTTATTTACGAGAATGATAAAATAAATTATACAGTAGTAGATTTACGAGATTCTGTTGCTGCTTATACTAGAAAAAAGAGGGTAAAATTTGTAGAAAGAACGGCTTCTGGAGTTATAAACTCTAACCTTTCTGTAGCTATTGATGAACAAGGAATAGATTATATGGTAACAAATAATTTATCTGAAATATATGCTTGGTCTATTGACTTTTTTAGGCTTCAAAAAGGAGATAAATTTAAGGTAATTTATAAAGAAAAATATATAAACGATACTATTTATGCAGGTGCCGAACCAATTGAGGCTGCCTTTTTTGAGCATAATGGCGAAACTTTTTATGCATTTTCATTTCAAACAGATTCGCTTAATAATATCTCAGAGTATTACGATCAAAATGCTAAAAATCTGCGACGTGCATTTTTAAAAGCTCCAGTGGAGTTTAGTAGAATATCTTCACGCTACAACTTAAACAGACGAATTGCTTATTACGGTTATAAAGTAAGGCCTCATAAAGGTACAGATTATGCCGCGCCAATTGGCACTCCAATTTTGGCAACAGCTAACGGTACAGTAATAGAATCTACAAGAAAAGGTGGTAATGGTAAATATGTAAAAATTCAACATAATAGTACCTATAGCACTCAATACTTGCATATGAAAAATCAGAATGTGAAAAAGGGTCAGCATGTACGTCAGGGAGATGTCATTGGGTGGATAGGCATGACAGGTAATACTGGAGGCCCACATGTTTGTTATCGTTTTTGGAAAAATGGAGAGCAAGTAGATCCATTAAAAGAGAAGCTACCAGTTTCAGAACCAATTGCGGATTCTTTAAAAACAAAATATTTAGAATTTATAAATCCAATCAAGAAAAAATTGGATAGCATTCCTTACCAGCAAGTGAAATTAGAAGAAGATCAACTAATAACAATAAATTAAATGTCATTAAATAGCATCAATCCAACCACAACAAAATCTTGGAAAAAATTAGAGGAACATTTTAAAGTTTCAAAAAACCAAGATATAAAGGCATATTTTGATCAAGATAAAAATCGTGCTACTAATTTTGGGATTACATGGAATGATTTTTTTGTAGATTATTCTAAAAATAGAATTTCTCAAGAAACTATGAATTTACTTTTGGAGCTGGCAAAAGAAGTGTATTTGAAAGATGCAATACAGAAATATTTTGATGGAGATTTAATTAATGAAACAGAGGGTAGGGCTGTACTACATACTGCTTTGAGAGCTAAAAAGTCCGATTCTGTTTTAGTTGATGGTGTTAATGTTATACCAGAAGTATACGAAGTAAAGGAAAAGATAAAACTATTTACGGAAGCTGTAATATCCGGAACCAAAAAAGGGTACACAGGTAAAAAATTCACCGATGTTGTAAATATTGGCATTGGAGGCTCAGATTTAGGACCTGCAATGGTTGTTGAGGCACTAAAGTTTTATGGAAACCATTTAAAAATGCATTTTGTTAGTAATGTAGATGGAGATCATGTTTACGAAACTTTAAAACACTTAGATCCAGAAACCACATTATTTGTTGTGGTTTCAAAAACATTTACAACGCAAGAAACATTAAGCAATGCCACAACTATTAAAAAGTGGTTTTTAAAGCACGCAACACAAAAAGATGTTGCTAGTCATTTTGCAGCAGTGTCTACAAACACAGAAAAAATTGCAGAATTTGGTATAGCTGCCGAGAATGTTTTCCCTATGTGGGATTGGGTAGGTGGTCGTTTTTCTTTATGGAGCGCTGTTGGCTTGTCAATCGCTTTAGCTGTTGGTTTCGATAATTTTGATCAGCTACTAAAAGGAGCTAACGAAATGGATCTGCATTTTAAGAATGAAGATTTTGAAAATAATATTCCTGTAACCTTAGCATTATTGAGTATATGGTATAATAATTTCTATGGAGCAGAAACAGAGGCTATTATTCCTTACACGCAATATTTAAGTCGTTTTTCTGCCTATCTACAACAAGGTATAATGGAGAGTAATGGTAAAAGTGTGGATAGAAACGGGGAACCAGTTAACTATGAAACGGGTACAATAATTTGGGGAGAGCCAGGCACCAATTCGCAACATGCTTTTTTTCAATTAATTCATCAAGGAACCAAAGTAATCCCTACTGATTTTATTGGATTTAAAACATCTTTATATGGGGATAATGACCATCATAATAAGTTAATGGCTAACTTTTTTGCGCAAACTGAGGCTTTAATGAATGGTAAGACTTCAGTAGAAGCTAAAAATGAACTTTCTGGTAAAATGACGCCTGAGGAAGTTGAGAAACTTGTTCCATTTAAAGTGTTTAAGGGCAATAATCCAACGAACACTTTGCTAATAGATAAGTTAACTCCTAAAAGTTTAGGTGCGCTAATAGCATTGTATGAGCATAAAATATTTGTTCAAGGAGTAGTTTGGAATATTTTTAGTTATGATCAATGGGGAGTAGAATTAGGAAAGCAATTGGCTACAACTATTTTAAAAGATATTGAGAATTCTGAAATTGCTAATCATGACTCGTCTACGTTAAATCTTTTACATTCTTTTAAGAAATAAACAATTATATTCTCAATTCTTAATAAAATCTAATAACTTCTTGTTTTTCAGGTATTACAATGGTGATTTTATGTTAATTTTGGCAAGACTAATTTAACGTTTTGTTAATGTTTAAGTGGTTTTAAAAAGTCACTTTTGCAGCAAAATAAAAACTAAAATAACATTTAGAAAAATGAGAAAAATGTACTTCGCAATTTTTGCGTTTCTTACGACAGCAATTGCTTTTTCACAAGGGGTTACAACTTCTGCAATTGGAGGTCAAGTAACAGATGAAACAGGAGAACCCTTACCTGGTGCTAGTGTAGTAGCTATACATACTCCGTCGGGTACAACGTATGGTGCTGCAGCTGATTTTGATGGCTACTATAGAATTTCAAACATGAGAACTGGTGGGCCATATAAATTAACTATTTCTTATGTTGGTTATGTAGAATATAGTGACGACAAACTATTTCTGCAGTTAGGTGATGCACAAAGAGTTAGTGTTAAGCTTAGTGAGGCAACCAATGCTCTTGATGAAATAGTAGTAGTTGGTCAATCAAATGGCGTTTTTGATTCTGGAAAAACTGGAGCAGGTACTAATGTTTCTCAAAAACAAGTAAGTACATTGCCAACAATTTCTAGAAATATTGCTGATTTCGCAAGATTAACACCACAGGCGCAAGTAACTGGTGACGATGTTATTTCTATTGCAGGGCAGAATAATCGTTACAATGCAATTTATATCGATGGTGCTGTTAATAATGATGTTTTTGGTCTTGCTGGAAACGGAACAAATGGAGGTCAAACAGGTGTTAGTCCTATTTCATTAGACGCTATCGAATCATTTCAAATTAACGTAGCGCCTTTTGATGTTAGGCAATCTGGATTTGCTGGAGGTAGTATTAATGCTATTACCAAGTCAGGTACAAATAAAGTAGAAGGTTCTGCTTATGGGTTTTATAGAAATCAAGATTTAGCTGGGAAAACTCCAGTAGGTCTTGCAGGAACTAATGAGAGAACGAAACTAGCGGAATTTTCTTCACAAACATTTGGTGTGCGTGTTGGTGGTCCAATAGTTAATGATAAATTATTCTATTTTGTGAACTATGAAAGACAAGATAATGAAACACCACAACCTTTTGACATATCTACTTATAGAGGAAGTGTTACTGCTGCGCAATTAACTCAACTTTCAGATTTTTTAAACACTAACTATGGTTATGATGCTGGTGGATATGAGAATAATACCTCCACTCTAAAAAGTGATAAATTAATTGCTAAGATTGACTGGAATATTAATGATAATAATAAATTATCATTAAAGCATAGTTATGTAAAGGCAATACAATTTAATGCGTCTGGTTCAAATCAGGGAGCGATTAACTTTTTGAACGGTGCAATAAATTTTGAATCCGTTACAAATTCTACCGCCTTAGAATTTAGCTCTAAGATTGGTTCTAACATGTCAAACAACTTAGTGGTTGGTTATACAACTGTAAATGATGATCGTGGTGTTGCTGGAAATCCTTTTCCAAGTGTTCAGATTTTTGATTCTTCTGGGGCTTCTATATTTTTTGGTTCAGAACCATTTTCAACAGCCAATTTATTAGAGCAAAAAGTTCTTACAATTGCTGATAATTTTGAAATTTATTCAGGAAGACACACAATAACTATTGGTACGAATAATGAATTCTCGTCTGCTTATAATGTGTTTTTTGGGAATAACTTTGGAGCCTACAGATATAATAATTTAAACGATTTCTTAACTGGTGCTCCTGGAAATAGATATAGATACGGCTATTCTTTATTAGGAGGTACTGGCGATAATTCTCAAGGTGCTGCCGATTTTGATTTATTTCAATTTGGCCTTTATATCCAAGATCAAGTTAACGTTACAGATAATTTTAAATTTACTATGGGTGCTCGTATTGATGTTCCTTATTGGGCTGATGGTTTAGTAAATGATGATTTTAATACAAGAACTGTTGCTTTACTAGAAGCTAATGGTAAAAATTTACAAGGTGCGCGAGTAGGTCAAGGTATTGATGCTACTGTACACTTTTCTCCTAGAGTTGGATTTAATTGGGATGTTAAGGGTAATCGTTCCACACAAATTCGTGGTGGATTGGGAGTATTTACTTCAAGATTACCTCTAGTATGGCCAGGTGGTGCTTACAATAATAATGGTGTAACTGCCGGTTCTTTACAATTAACTGGCTCAGCTGTTCCAGTATTTAACCCAGATGTAAATAATCAGTTTGCAGATCCTGTTCCAGGAACTGGTGCTTTAGGAGGGGATATTAATATCTTTGCAAAAGATTTTAAATTACCTCAAGTATTTAAAACCAATATTGCCATTGATCAAAAATTACCTGGTGGAGTGGTATTCTCTGCTGATTTTATTTGGAATGATAACATCACAGCAGTTACTTATGAAAATCTTAATTTGCCTAATACTCCAAGTTTTATAACTACAGGAGCAGGATCTAGACCAAATTATGGCTTTGGACAATTGGACAGAACATATGGTGCTGTTTACTTGGGTTCAAACACAGGTGAAGGTAGTTCATATAATGTTAGTGGAACTTTAAGCAAAAATTTCTATTCTTCTAAGGTTGATGTATCTACACAAGCGACATATTCTTATGGAGATTCAGACGTATTGTTAGATGGTACTTCTTCTCAAAATAGCTCTCAATGGAGAAATTTAGAAACTGTTAATGGTTCTAACAGACCAGTTTTATCGAGATCAGATTTTTCACCTGGGCATAGAATCATTGCTAATTCAACTATTGAATTCAAATGGTCAGATAACTTGCGTACACGTTTAGGCTTATTTTATGAAGGAGCAGAAGGTTCCCCTTTTAGTTATGTATATAACGGTAGTGGATTGTTATCTGATACAGGTTCATTCTCTGCTTTAGCTTACGTTCCTGCAAATGAGGCAGAAGCACAGTTAGATTTCTTTAGAAATAGAGGAGTAATTATCCCAGATACTCCAACTCCAGCTGAGCAATGGGCTTCATTAAATGCTTTTATTGAAAGTGATGAATATCTAAGCAGTAGAAGAGGGCAATTTGCAGAAAGAAATGCAAGTCGTTCTGATTGGTCACATATAATTGATTTAAAATTTGCACAGGAATTTCGTTTTAATGTAGGAAATAGTTTAAATAAAATAGAGTTAACTGCTGATATTTTTAACTTTACAAATCTTTTAAATAAAGAATGGGGAGTTAGAACTTTCACAAACTTCGGTCAAGTTCAATTGTTAAACCACACAGGTTTTCAAGCTGATGGAACTACTCCAACATTTACTTATAATGCAAGTGCACCAGATACTCAAAATATTATCGATGATTCTGGTTTAAACTCATCAAGATGGCAAATGCAAGTTGGTCTTAGATATAGTTTCTAATTCTAACTGTTAATTATTTAAAACCCTGCTAAATGCAGGGTTTTTTTATGGTTAAATTTTACTAAATTTAAACCCAACAAAATAAAATCAAAATCATGTACGAAATCATTTATAACCTACATTCATTTTTTGCTTACATAGTTTTAGCTGTACTCATCCTTGCTGTTATTAATGCTATTACAGGATTAATGGGTAAAAGAATGTTTACTTTAGAAAAAGACTTTAGAGTTAGTCTTTTCGCATTAATCGTATCACATTTGCAATTAGTAATTGGCATAGTGCTCTATTTTGTTTCCCCTAAGGGTTTTGGAGCAATACAAGAATTTGGAATGGGCGGATTAACCTCGGCTGCTAGATTATTGGCCGTAGAACATCCTTTTATAAATATAATCGCTATTGTATTAATTACCATAGGTTGGTCTAAGCACAAAAAGTTAATGGAGGCAGACCGTAAATTTAAAACAATTGCAATTTTCTACGGACTGGGTCTTGTATTATTTTTAAGTCGTCTTCCTTGGGGGCAATGGATATAAGCCCCCTCTCACTCCCCCATAAGGGGAGAACTCATTATTTTATCGGAAAAATATTACAGTTACTTGAAAAATATATTCATATTAAATACAAGCTATATGTAAGTTCCCCTCCAAAGGAGGGGCTAGAGGAAGACTTGAAACGAAATCTTTATATAATTGTAAAAATATTTTAAACGCCTATTTCCGATTGACTTATGAGGTTGTAAAATTTTTAATTTAACTACTTTACTATTGATATTTTATAACTATTATTTTCTAAGTCTTCTACTTCGTAGGTAACACCATTATATTTTACTTTTAAAATTTTATAAAAAGTACCACTACAACTTACATCTTCAACTTACATCTTCTTTGCATAAATCTATTGAAAGCATTTCAGTTCCTTGATCGTTCAAGAATATTGACCAAATGTTATCTTTGTCTTCCGAGCCGTAATTAGTTAAAGAAATAAGATTTTTATAAGTGTCTGGAATAAAGCTCTCATCTGTATAAATGCAGGGCAGTCTTTTAAAACCATCTCGTTCTACACATATGATGTTGACATCGTAGGGATTATTTTCAATTAAGTTGTTGCCTGAACTATCTACCAGTTCAATTAATAAAGTTTGCTGTATAATTCCTTTTTTATTCCCCTCCTTTGGAGGGGCTAGGGGAGGCCTTAATTAAATATAGAAACACTGGAAAATGATCGCTATAGCCTCCAATATAACTTCCACCTGCATAAGTGCGTAAAGGATACCCTTTATATTTGCCTGAAGGATCTAATAAGTACGATGGAGTAAAAACTGCAGCTTTCCAAAAAGTATACTGTTCTTTATTTTTGGATATAAGATTTGATGTAAAAAATAGTTGATCAAATAAATTCCATTTATCCCGATAGGCTAATGAGCCAATTCCTTTTTTAAAAAGTCGTTCCATAGGATTGTAAAGATCAGTCGGTTCTAGATTTTTTGTCTTCCCCTTTGTTTTTAATATCTTTTTTAAACTATCACTGGTTGGATCATCATTTAAATCGCCCATACTTATTATTTTGGCAGCAACGTCTATTTTATTAATAGAATCTATAATACGTTTATTTAGTTTAGCGGCTTCAATTCTATTGGGTTTACTTCGAGCTTCACCACCGCTTCGCGAAGGCCAATGGTTTACTATAAAGTAAAATTGTTCGTTATCTAGAAAACCTCCTACAACTAACTGATCTCGCGTATAATCTCGAAAACCTTCGCTATTAGAAAGTAATAGTCTGTGGCTTTTAAATGAATTTGGAATGAAGGCATGTTTTTTATAAAGTAGTGCCACATCTATACCTCGTTCGTCTGGGGAATCAAAATGAATTACTCCGTAGTTTTTATCTTCTAAGTTTTTATGATGTAGTAAATCTTCGATAACCTGCTGGTTTTCTACTTCGCATAAACCAATAATATCAGGTGATGCCTTACGTTTTTCAGCACCTATTTCCAACAAGACTTTAGATATGGTTTCAATCTTTTTCTGGTAGCGTTCCAATGTCCAATTATCTTTTCCTTCTGGAGTCCTGTCATCGTCATAGGTTAAAGTGTCATTATGCGTATCAAACAGATTTTCAACATTATAGAAAGCTACTGTTCGTATTTGGTACGTTTTTTTATTAGAATTTTGGGCAAATATAACTACTGGTGAAATGGCGAAAAAGAGGGCAATAAAAATTCTCATAAATTGAAGCTTTCTTGTAATGTGCTGATTAAAAATACATTAAATTATACAGATAATTCTTTAATACTCGTAACAATATACTTATATTAAACATCGAAAAACTAACCATTTTCTTTTTTTAATGTTTAAATTCCTATTATTTTTCTTCCTTTTTTTAGGAAGTAATATAAGTTTTGCCCAAGATATACGATCTATTACTGGTGAAATTCGCGATACCTCTTCTAAAATGCCAATCGCTAAAGTAACTCTAGAAATTGAAGGAACCACTTACATTTGTTTTACTAATGCTAATGGTGAATTTCTGTTGCAAACGCCTTTAATTGCCGATTACATTTTAAATATTTCTTTTACCGATTATCGGATTAAAAGAATACCAATTTCAATTTCTGGTCAAGATATTTCTCTTGGAGTAATTTATTTAGAAAAAGATTTTGCCTTAGAATTAAATGATAATTTAATCTCGTTAACAGATACCGAATTATTAGAGGATGAAATAGACACCAACCCAACGGGACTTTTGCAAGCTACTAAAGATGTTTTTCTGCAAAGAGCAGCATTCGATTTTGGACAAGCTTTTTTTAGAGTTAAAGGATACGATTCGCAATATGGAAAAGTTTTGATAAACGGTATTGAAATGAATAAGATGTTTGATGGAAGACCACAATGGAATAACTGGGGAGGACTTAATGATGTAACAAGAAATCAAGATTTTACAAGTGGATTGGATGCCTCAGAGTATAGTTATGGAGGTATATTAGGAGTAACAAATATAAACACAAAGCCATCTGGGATGCGACCAGGTACACGGTTGTCTACATCAGCATCAAACAGAACATATGCTGGGAGATTAATGGCAACGCATACATCAAAATTAAATAATAAAGGTTTTGCCTATAGTGTTTCTGGCTCCCGCAGATGGGCAAAGGAAGGCTATATGGATGGAATTTTGTATGATGCATTTTCTGTGTTTGGAGCATTGGAATATCAATTTAATACTAAAAGCACATTACTTTTTACTGGAATGTTAGCTTCAAACAGACGTGGACGATCATCAGCAATTACAGAAGAAGTTTTTAATTTAATTGGGAATAGATACAATCCGTATTGGGGCGAACAAGATGGTAAAATTCGTAATTCTCGTGAGCGTAAAATTGCAGAACCTATTGTAATGCTCAATTATTTTTGGGAAAACAATGGAGTGAAAATAAATGCCGGAATTTCATATCAATCCGGAATAAATTCAAGAAGTAGGTTGGGCTACTATAATGCGCCAAATCCTGATCCAACCTATTATAGATATTTACCTAGTTTCTACATTAACAGCCCTATTGGAGCTAATTTTTTAAGTGCAAATACGGCTAAAGACGGCTTTTTAAATAATCCACAAATAAACTGGAACCAAATTTATAATGCTAATCGAGATAATATTGCAGCATATGTTTTGTATGATGACGTTACAAAAGATAATCAGATTGCCGCAAATGTATTGTTTAACGCAAAAATCAATAATGCTATAAGGTTAGATGCTGGAGTAAATTTTCAGAATTTAATGTCTAATAATTATGCAGAGATTAATGATTTATTAGGGGCAACATATCATGAAGACTTAGATACATTTTCAAATACTTTGAACGATGTTAATGGTTCTAGAGAAAAGTTAGAAGGTGATGTGTTTAATTATAATTACACTATTAATGGCCAAAAATCAGCAATCTTTTCACAGCTAGTATATGAAGAGAACAAATGGAATGCTTTTTTATCAGGATCGTATTCCACAACTAACTATTCTAGAAACGGAGCCTTTTTAAATGAACGTTTTTTAGATGATTCCTATGGTGAGAGTATTCCAATTCGCTTTAATGATGTTGGATTAAAAGGCGGAATAAACTATAAAATAAATGGTAGAAATTGGATTGCCGTAAATACATCATTACAGCACAAACCACCAACAGTTCAAAATATATTTATTAATCCAAGAGAGAACAATCAAATAGTCTCTAATAGTAAATCGGAAAAAGTAACAGCGACTGAGATTTCGTATTATTTGCGCTATCCAAAATTAACAGGTAGAGTTTCTACTTTTTATACCCGTTTTCAAGATGTAACCGATATTAATTTCTTTTTTGTTGATGCAGGTATAGGTTCGGATTTTGTTCAAGAAGTCTTAACAGATCTAGACAAACTGCATTTAGGTGCTGAAATAGGTTTAGAGTATCAGCTTTCTTCTAGTGTACAACTCTCTGCTGTAGCCAACATTGGCAAATACGTTTATGCAAGTAATCCTAATGTGGTTATAAACTTTGATACTGCTGGCGCTGAAGATGATTTAATAAATTTAGAAGGTAATGTGGATCTCGGTGCTTCGTATATTAAAGATTATAAACTTGCTCAAGGACCACAAAAAGCATTTGCATTCGGTATTAATTATAGAGATCCAAAGTACTGGTGGGTTGGGCTAACAGCAAATTATTTAGCTAATAATTATACTAATATAGCTACAATAACAAGAACAAATAGTTTTTATATTGACCCCGAAACTGGCCTACAGTTTCCAGACGCAACAACAGAAAATGTTGCCCAATTACTACAACAAAAACCATTGGATAATTTTTATTTATTAAATGTAGTTGGAGGGAAATCTTGGTTAAAAACAGGAAAATATATAAGTGTTTTTATTAGTGTAAATAATGTTTTTGATACGGTTTTTAAGTCAGGGGGTTACGAACAAAGTAGAAATGGAAATTACGGTCAATTAAAACAAGACAATTTGAGTGGAACCCCAACTTTTGCGCCAAAATACTGGTATGGTTACGGAAGAACTTACTTTTTAAATTTGGCAATTAGCTTTTAAAGTACAGCATATGCGATTAATTATGATTAAAAAATTATGGGCTACAGTAGTTTGCATTGCAAGATCAGGAATCATAAGACATGGTTTAGTTGTACTATTTAGTGTTCTTTTATTTTCTTGTATTAAGAATCGCAAATTCGATGCGCTGGATATAACTTGTAATGAGGCCTTAGTTGCAAATATTTCGTATCAAGAAGTGAAAAATTTATATACCGACCAGACGATCCAAATTCAAGAAGATTTTATAATTGAAGGTTATGTTATTTCTTCGGATAAGGCAGGAAACTTTTTTAGTGTATTGCATTTTCAAGATAAACTAATGAATGCTTCAGAGGGTTTTCAAATTGAGATTGATTTGCGCGACAGCCATTTGTTTTATCCTGTAGGCTCTAAAATTGCAATAAAATTAAAAGGATTGTATTTAGGGCAAAGCAAGGGTATTTATAAAATAGGTGGAGTGTTTAGCTCATTTGGGAATTTATCTGTAGGCAGATTACCAGCGTCAATAGTGCAAGAGCATCTGTTTTTATTATGCGATCCAATTGGCACTATTAATGCTCCAATGATAACATTACAAGAGCCTTTAGATAATTTTTTAAATACGCTTGTGCAATTTAATAACATGGAGTTTATTGAAGAGGAACTAGGCGAAACTTATGCGGTAAGTGCCGAGGCTACCTTAAGGATATTAAAAGATTGTGAAGATAAAACATTAGGCTTGCAAAATAGTGGTTATTCAGATTTTCAGAATGAAACTCTTCCAGAGGGGAATGGTTCCATTACTGGAATATTGCAAAAAGAGAATGACGATTATTTTTTACTCATTAGAGATTTAGAGGATATTATTTTTGAAAATGAACGCTGCCCACCTTTTGTAGATGAATTTACTTCCACAAATATATTGATATCAGAAATTGCGGATCCTAATAACAATTTAGGAGCTCGTTTTATAGAATTATACAATTCAAGCACGGAGTCGTTTAGTTTAAAAGGATGGAGTTTAAGAAGGTATACGAATGCGAATACCACTATAGGTTCTATAATTGACTTAACCGGACATGTTATTGCTGCGGAAAGTACTTTTGTTATTTCACCGAATGCTTCCGAATTTGAAATAGTCTATGGTTTTGCGCCAGACCTATCCGTTGGCACAGGTAGTGCGGCCGATTCTAATGGTGATGATAATATAGAATTGGTAGATCCTTTCGGTGTAGTGATAGATGTTTTTGGTATTGTTGGCGAAGATGGCACAGGAACTAATCATGAATTTGAAGATGGTAGAGTGGTACGAAATGCGTCAATAACACAATCAAATGCTATTTATAGCTTTTCAGAATGGCAAATTTATAATGATAGTGGAGCTGCGGGGACAATAAATTTGCCTCAGAATGCACCAGAAGATTTTAATCCTTCAATTCGTTAATAGGGTTGTTATTTATAATCTTATTCAAATCTGCCGGCGTTAATGGCTTAACAATATAATCTTCTACAATAGGATAAGATTTTATCAAATCTATTTCTAAAGGATTTATCGATGAGCTCATAACAATAATCTTTATTTTATTTTTACTTGTAATTGGTGCAGCCTGGTAGCTAGCCAAAAATTCCCAACCATTCATAACTGGCATGGTTAAATCTAGAAATATTATTTCGGGTAATTGCTCCCCTTTATTTTCAATATCTAATAAATCTTCAATAGCTAGTTTTCCGTTTTCAAAAACGACGAGATCTTCACAGAATTTTTGTTCAAGTATTAATTTTCGCGAAATGAAGACAAATATTGGATCATCATCAATAAAGTAAACCTTTTTATAATTGGAAATCATAGCGTAATTAGTTCAAAAGAAATAGTATTTTAAAGCTTGTACCGGAATTGACTTTACTTTGAACGGTGATACTTCCACCCATAGCTTCAATCTGATTTTTTGTAATATACAAACCTACACCTCTTGCATCTTTGTTTCGATGAAAAGTTTTGTGCATCCCAAAAATAGTAGCGCCATATTTTTCAAGATCTATGCCTTTGCCATTATCCGTAAAAGTAAGTTCTAAAAACTCATCTACAATGGTAGTGGTTATTACAATTTTAGGATCGCGCGATGGTGAAGAATATTTTAAACTATTGGTAAATAAGTTCAGAATAATGCTATCTAAATAGGCAGGAACAACTTTTACATTGTGTTCAGTTGCTACATTTATGGTACAGGTAGCGTTTTTTTCTTGAAACAAAGTTCCAATATTGTTTTTAACAGTATGAATAACCTTTAATACATTTACTTTGGTTAATTCATCACGAATATCCTTACTGTTAGATTGTACAACTTCATTAAGATTATAGACCGTACTGTTAAGGCTCTCTGTGGCACTTTTTAGCATCTCAAGAATTTGTATTTTCTGATCTTCATCTTTTTCATCTTTTAAAAGAGAAGTAAGTACCGATAAATTTGTGGAGTGCGCCCGTAAATCATGTGAAACCATATGTGCAAAATTGGTTAGGCTATTATTTTGTTTGCCAGTAATTTCGGCAAATTCTTTTAATTTTTTTTCTGCAAGTTTTTCATTGGTAACATCTTGAGTAATTCCAACACCTTTATATTCTGCGCTTTTAGGATCTGTTATGACGGTAACTGTAGATTTTAAGATTCTAACCTGATTATTGGGTAGTAACACACGGTATTCTACTGTTCCAGACCCCAATCCGCCACCGTTGTAATATTTTTGGACTGCCTTTTGGATTTCAATAAAATCATCAGGATGTATTGCGTTTTTCCAATTTCTATATAGGCTTCCAGTAAAGTTGTCTTTAGGTACGCCGTGTAAAGAAAAAGTAATGTCATCCCAAACAGTTTTTCCTGTATCAAGATAATATTCCCAAGTTCCTACTTTTGAGGCTGTAACTGCCTTTTTTAATTTTTCAGCCGATTCAGTGTATGCTAATTGTTGACGCTTATACTTGTCAATATCTTGGCAAATTCCAAAAATACGCACGCATTTACCATCAATAAATTCAGCATGGCCTTTTGTGCGAATCCAGATTTCTTTACCCGTTCCTGTTACCATTATAACTTCTTCATCCCAAGGTGTTCCGTATTTAATGGCTTCATTACTAGCCGCTATTATTTTGTTTCTATACTCCCCTTCTTTAAAATGTACAAAACATTCGTCATAAGTTTGTGGCACATAATCCAAAGGCATTTCATGGATAATGTTAACCATTTTGGTCCACTGAGTTTTATAGGTTAGCAAATCTACTTGCCATCCACCAGTTCGTGAAACCTCTTGAGCTTTCTCAACAAGTTCCTGCAGCTGTTTTTTTGCTGTTATATTTTCAAGATTAATGACTAATCCACCAATACTGCCATTTTCATTTTTCCATGGATTAATATTCCATTTTAGCCAAATTTTTTGATTTTCACATTTTTTAAACTCTTGTCCTTCATTTTGACATGAATTACCCATTAGGCAATTATTCAGAATGTCTTTAAACTGAAAGGGAATATGTGAAAGGGCGTCAAAAAAATTGACAGAAATTATCTCACCCTGCGTTATGTTATGTTCTATTAACCAGCGTTTGGAGTAAGCGATAAAATTAAGTTGAGTGTCAGTAACTGCGACAGGAGTAGGGAGCTCTTTTATTAAAGCATCATTTATTTGTAAGTGTTGCAGATTCAATTTAGCTAATAGTTTTAATGGATAACTAAATATAAACAAAAACTTTAATAGATTAATTGTTTATTGGGTAGAAAGTTCAGCAATAACTTTATGTAAATCTAGTTTTGTAACAGGCTTAATAAAATAATTACTAACCGCGCTTATTTCTTTAGCCTTAATTATATCTCTTGAATCTACAGATGAACTTAGAATATAAATGTGAACATAGTCCCTATTAACATTGGGTATTTTCACAAAATCTTCTAGAAAATCCCAACCATCCATAATAGGCATATTTATATCTAAAAAAACAATAGAAGGTAACTTTTCTCCTTGATTTAGGAGTGTTTTAAACCCGTTGATGGCTTCTAATCCGTTGGTAT
Organism: Cellulophaga tyrosinoxydans; assembly: GCF_900176415.1. Lineage (GTDB taxonomy): Bacteria > Bacteroidota > Bacteroidia > Flavobacteriales > Flavobacteriaceae > Cellulophaga > Cellulophaga tyrosinoxydans. The sequence goes on from NZ_FWXO01000001.1 coordinate 1,205,703, forward strand.
AAGCAATAATGTTTTTGCTAAAATCGGCTTCTTTTAAAGTTCTTTTTAATCCAAACACGCATATTGGATCATCATCAATTATACAAGTGTTATCTACAAAACTCATATATTGTTAGTTTTTTATTTGTTCGGCTTTTTTGAAGGTTAAAATAAATAATGTTTCCTTATCAACGATGCTTTCAACGGTTATGCTACCATTCATTGCCTCAATTTGGTTCTTGGTAATAAATAACCCAATTCCTTTGGCATCTTTATGTTGATGAAACGTTTTATACATTCCGAATATTTTATTCTGGTGTCGTTCTAAGTCTATTCCTTGGCCATTATCTAAAAAATAGAGAATTACATCATCATTTTTAATTTTAAAGTTTAATTCTATTACTAAATCACGCTTTTCAGATTTGTATTTTACGCTATTCGTAAATAAGTTTAGAAGTATACTGTCTAAATAAGCTGGTACGGCTTTTATTTTTAAATTCTTTGGAATGTTAATTACGCATTTTGCGTTGTTCTCTTCTAGAATAGCACTTATATTTTTTTTAACTCTTTTTACACTATTAAATAAATTTACACTTCGTAAATTTTCTTCAGCATTGGTAGATATATGCACAACATCATTTAAATGATGTACTGTTTCATTTAAACTTTCAGATGCATTTTGTAGCATTACCTCTAAATGCGCTTTCTCATTAGGGTCTGTCTCGTCTTTTATAAAATTAGTAAGCATTAAAAGATTGGTCGCATGTGACCTAAGATTGTGAGAAACTATATGAGCAAAATTTAATAGACTATTATTTTGATTTTTGGTTATTTCTAGGAGTGATTTGGTTTTATTTTCTGCTGCAATCATAGGCGAAATATCTATTAATTGTGCAATAAAGTGAGATAAATGGCCGCTAACTTTTTTAACCGTAGTTACGGTTAAATTGGCAGTTATAATACTGCCATTTTTATGATAAAATCTTTTATTTACGGTGTAGTTTGAAATTTCACCAAGATGCATTTGTTTTAAAAATTCAGTATCTTTCGATAAATCATCAGGATGGGTAATATTAGTAATCTTTGTTTGAATCATTTCCTCCTTTGAATATCCTACACTGTTACAGAGGCTAGAATTTACATTTATCCAATTTCCTTCAAGACTAATAAGTGCCATTCCTACCGAGGAATTTTCAAAAGCTTGTTGTAAAGATTCTTCGGTTTTAGATAATTGTAATTTAGAATGAATTAATTCTGAAATATCCCAATTGGCACCAACAAGTTTTACGATATTATTTTCTGATGAATCTAATTCTACACATGCTACAGATTTTATATGTCTTATTTTCCCATTGGGTACTATTATTCGGAATTCTATTTCAAAATCTTCTTTTTTGGCTAAACATTCTTCAATCTTCTTGGAGCAAAATTCTTTATCGTCTGGATGCAAACTTTGATTCCAAAAACTACTATGCCCATTAAATTTTTGTTTATCAATATTATAGAGGGAAAACATTTCGTTACTCCAAAAAAGATGCTTGTTTTCATAGTTGTATTCCCAAATCCCGATTCTCGCAGTTTTGGTAGCAATCTTTAAACGGTTGGTAACTTCATTATACTTTAAGTCTTTTAGTTTTTGTTTGTTAATATCTTGAAAAGTGCCGAACACGCGAATACATTTGCCATTAACAAATTCTACTTCGCCTTTTGCCCTTACCCATTTTTCTACGTTTTTAGCAGTAATGATAATTAATTCGGTATCCCAAGGTTTTCCACTTGTAATAGCATTATTCACCAATTTGGCAATTTTTTCTCGATGTTTTCCAGGTTTGTAAAAATTAATACCTTGCTCTAGGGAAGGAATAAAATCATCTGTTAAATCATGAATATACTTAGTAATGCTAGACCAGTACAGTTTGTTCGATAATAAATCTAGCTCCCATGAACCTATTTGGGCTACCTGTACAGCATTGTTTAATAATTGTATTTCTCGTTTCTGGTAGGTAATATTTTCAGCAGATAAAATTATGCCTGAAATATTCCCTTCCTCGTCAATAGCTTTTGCAATATTCCAAGAATACCAATTATTGTTCTTACTTTTTATTTCTATTTTTTTGTAACTAATAACGTGGTTTGAAGCCACATCGTTAATACATTTTATTAATTTTTCTGAGAGAATATTTAGGTTTTTTAATGATATTTCTGTCCCATTTTTTGGAAAAGGAAACTCTTCAATCCAAATTTCAGAATAATCCTTTATATGAAAATTTAAGTCAATAATCGCAATTGCAAAAGGAAAAGCACTAAGGGAATGTAGGGGGGAAATTAATTTCAAAATTTGTTTTTTTTTAATAAAGATAAACATATTAATTTATTTAGTAAGAAAATACCACACAGAGAAAGGGGTATTTGGTCAATCGTATAAAGGAATTTCTTGATTTAGACTACAAATATTTAAGTGATTAGTTTAATTTGTTTTTTAACAAAAATGTAATTTAGGGCACAAAACAGATGGATAGTTTCATAAGTTTTTGGGATAAAATACCATTAGAAATTTATAACAACATTTTTTAAAAATTATACTATTAATCAGCGATATTATAAGAGTTTCTTTATAAATTTATATACATCTTAGAATTGAGCTATGAACGAATTTTTCTTCAACGAAATACGAAACGGAAATTACACAGAGGTAAAGGCAATGTTGAAACAAAATCCTGTGCTTTTACATAGTAAAGATCAGCGTGGTTCTTCACCATTAATACTAGCTACCTATTATGATCAGCCAGAAATAGTAGAATTACTTTTAAATAATGGTGCTAAGATTGATGTTAAAGATGCTTCAGGGAACACCGCATTAATGGGAGTATGCTTTAAAGGCTATGCTGATATTGCTAAACTATTAATCGAGAAAGGTGCAAACGTTAACGAAAAAAACACCATGGGTGCTACATCATTAATTTATGCAGCCACCTTCGGAAGACTCGATATTGCAAAACTACTTGTTGCTAATGGAGCAGATGTTTCTATAAAGGATATTCGTGGTAAAAGTGCGTTAGATCATGCAAAATCACAAGGCGATCAATCAATAATAGATTTATTAGAGAATATTAAGTAATAAATGTCTGAACAACTAAAGGTAGCACTTGTACAAACTTCACTGGCATGGGAGAACCCAGAGCTTAATAGAGCAACACTTTTAGAAAAAATTGATTTAATTACCGCTACAGTAGACTTAATAATTCTTCCAGAAATGTTTACCTCTGGTTTTACAATGCATCCGGAAAAATTAGCAAAAAACGAAGGGCAAAAAACAATACGTTGGATGCAGAAAATTGCATCAGAAAAAAAAGCAGCCATTACAGGAAGTATCGCTTTTTATGAGAATAGTACTTTTTATAACCGACTTTTCTTTATTGAGGAAACTGGAAAAACATCATTTTATGATAAACGACACACGTTTACTTTAGCAGGAGAAAGTGATGTGTATTCCGCAGGAAACAAGAAACAGATTATTGCATATAAAGGATTTAATTTTTGCCCATTAATTTGTTATGATTTGCGTTTTCCAGTATGGTCAAGAAACAATAATGACTACGATGTATTGTTGTATGTTGCTAATTGGCCAAAACCAAGAATAAATGCTTGGGACGCACTATTAAAGGCACGAGCAATAGAAAATATGGCTTATTGTATAGGTGTAAATAGGATAGGTACCGATGAGGTGGGGCATGAATATCCGGGTCATTCTGCGGTTTATGATGTATTAGGCAACGAGGTGATTTTCTCTAATAACGAAGAAATTGTTTACGCAACTCTATCCAAAGAACTTATAGTTTCTACAAGAGAAAAATTAAAGTTTTTAGATGACAGAGATGCATTTAATCTAATAATGTAAAAGTATATTTCTCTTTCCAGTTAGCCCTCATTTCTATTACGGTAGGCGAATGGCTGACACGTTCTGGTTGTAATTTTTTTAGATAATTACCCGTGTCCCATTTTTTATTTCCGTTGGTATCCGAGATTACCCTAATTAAATATTTAGAAGGGCGTAGATAATTAAAATAGAATGTAGCCGGTTCGGTTGCAAATTGCTCTCTTATGAGCGCTCCTTTTTCATCAGTTAACTGAATTATTGCGGGGTATGTAACGCTACCATTTAATACAAGCTCTAAGTTTCCAAAATCTTCAAACCCAGCAGTTTTTATGGCATAAACTATAGTGTCGTTTTTATTGCCGAAAAAATCTTCAATTAAATCAGGTAAAACAGTTAGTTTATAATTTTCCTTTTCATCTTTTTTAAAATCTATAGAAAGGCTATTACTAATCGTATCTAATTTTGCAATAAATTTTGTTGGAATAGAATCTTTACGCATTAATTGTATTTTACTAGTATCCGCTTTTACAATAGGCGTATTTACATCAATCGTAAATAATTCTTCAAAACCAATCGCTCCGGATATTCTAGGCTGCAGAACTAGTGAATCTGCTGCTATTTTTCTTGTCTTCACAACAAAAGTATCAAGTGCACTCAGCTTTTCATTAGCAACCGAAAATATAAGCGAATCCGCAGTAAAAGGTGTTATCCAATAATTTAGAGTGTCTTTGTCGCGTTCTTTTGTAATTTTTGTTTTAACTGAGTCAGGTAATTTGGATAAGGTATTAATAACAATGTCTTTGCTATAGTCACCTTGATAGCCAAAACTAATTTTATTTTTTGCTTCAAATTTTGGCACAGACAAGCTATAATCGGACACTTCCTTAAATAATGTAAGCAGATAAATTTCATCTGTTGGCAATACAATAGTATCTTTTACAAACGCTATTTTGTCCACCTGTTGATCAAACATATTGTTTTTACCTTCGTCTTTAAGTCCAAATAATGCATACTTGCCTTTTTTCAGATAATTAAGATCAAATAAAATAGTACTATCAAGCGTATTTGTTATATAATTTGGGGGTCTTTTATAAACAGTTGAGTCGTTATAGGTGCTATCTATTTCATAGAGCATTACACTTATAAAAGTTTCTGCTTTTTTGTTGAAAGCATCTTCCACAACACCTTTTAAGGATAAAGAATCAATATAACTGCCTGTGGAGAAAACATAAGTTAAAAAACTGTTTGGATTGCCTTCGTTATTATCAACAATACTCTGCCCAAAATTAATTGTATAGGTGGTATTTTCTTGTAGGGTATCTTTTATTAGTATTTCTATTACCTTACTTGCTGTACCTGCCGGGGTAATTACAGGAGTATATTTTAATGGAGGCGATACAATTAATTGTTCTTGTATCTTATTAAGTTTTATATATTCATCAAAATAGAGACGTATTTTCTTTGCTTTGAAATCTACACTTAAATTTGGTGGTTCAGCATATTTTAATTTAGGAGGAATTATATCTTTTATACCACCAGAAGGAGTGCCTTTTCTTCCACATTGAAAAAGAGAAAAAACAGCAAAAAACAAAAATAAATAAGCTAATAATCGTCTTAACATAATATACAACTATCTCAAAAAACAAAGAAACAACTAATTTTAGAAAACTACATTTTTGTTGGGAGTGAAAAACTAAAACAAAATGTTAAGTTTTCGACACTATGGCCATAGTAAGTGCATAAATAGTTACTCCCTCTACATTATCAAAGGCTTTGGCACAAGCTTCTAGTGTAGCGCCAGTGGTGACCACATCATCCACAAGTAAAATGCTTTTGTTTTTAAAAGACATATTAGGGTTTACCTCGTATAAATTTTGATTTGATTGCCATCTAAAAAAGCGGTCTTTTTTAGTTTGTGTTTTTGTATTTTTAAGTTTAATGAGTCCATTTTCTTCATAATGCGTATTTAAATGATCAGCAATTTTTTGAGCAAACTGCGAAACTTGATTGTAACCTCGTTTTTTTAATTTTTTTTTGTGCAATGGAACCGGAATTATCATATCAATTTTAGGAGGGTTATTTTCACTGATGATTGCACCACACCATTCTCCTAAAAAAGCACCAATTTGCTCTTGATTTTTGTATTTTAGATGGTGAATTATGTTTTTTACGATACCATTTTCGGTAAAAAACAGGAAAGAATTCGCTTTTTTTATAGGAACTCGACCATAAAAAATACTATCGAAAGGGTTTTCATCGTTATAATTGTACTCGGTGAGTGGTAATTGATTTCGACAAACGGTGCACAATAATCGTTCACCTTTACTCAAATGTGCATTACATCCAAAACACCCCTCGGGTACTAGGATGCTGTGGATATCATTTAGTATCTTTGAAAACCTTATATGCATTTTTTAGACTATTAAAACCAAATTAAAAAACCTACTTAGCCTGAATGAATTATCAAGATACTAAATTCAATTATAAAATACTCTTAGCTGCATTAATAGCGGTTATAATAGGTATTCTAATTGCGTTTTACTACAGCCACGCTCAATCAAAAAATAGAATTGATTATTTAGAAGACGAAAAAGCTATTTTGGTTAAAGATCTTACTTTAATGCAAGCGGAAGTTGATAGACTTTCTACAGCTAATGAAGTTAATGAAATAGAACTGCAAAATTCTAAATACCGTATAGAGCAGTTACTAGATTCTGTGGGTAGATTAAACTTTGATATTACTAAGCTACGCGAATATAAAAAAGAGCTTAGGCAAATGGAGTTAATGCATGACAGTTTAAAATTAAAAAATAATTCTCTTAGATATAATAATTCCATTCTTTCTCAAAAATATAACGAGACCAAGACAAAAATGGAAAATCTTGAGAGTAAAGCTGGTAAATTAGAAGTGCAAGAAGCAGCTTTGCGTAAACAAAATAAAATAATTAGTGAGCAGTTAAGAATTAAAAGCTACCTGCGCATATTGTCTCCACAAGCCACAGCATATAGAATGCGTGGAGGTGATGCTATTATCACTAATAAAGCATCTATTGTTTCACGATTACGCTCTTGTGTTGTTGTAAGTGAGGATATGGATGTTATCAACGAGGATAAGATAATTTACCTACAATTTTTAGATCCCGATAAAAGAGTAATTACACATAATGCCACTACGATTAATGTAAATGGTAATACCTATAGTAAAAGAGTAGAGTTTGTATATAATGGCAATCAAAAAGATGTTTGCGATTATATAGCAGTGCCAGAAGGTTCACTAAAGAATGGTTTGTATACCTTGAATATCTTCGAAAACGAAAAATTATTGGCAAGCTCTGAATTTCAATTAAAATAAATTATTCCTTTTTAGGGTAATATTCTATTTTTGCCAAATGGCAAATCAAGAAGATCAATTTAAAAAAGTAATATCCCATGCCAAGGAGTATGGGTATGTTTTTCAATCTAGCGAAATTTACGATGGGTTAAGTGCAGTCTATGACTACGCCCAAAATGGAGCAGAACTCAAAAAAAATATTCGAGAATATTGGTGGAAAGCCATGGTTCAGATGAATGATAATATTGTGGGTATTGATGCAGCTATTTTTATGCATCCTACGGTATGGAAAGCTTCTGGACATGTGGACGCTTTCAATGATCCATTAATTGATAATAAAGACTCTAAAAAACGATATCGCGCAGATGTTCTAGTTGAAGAGTATACTGCAAAAATTGAAGCTAAAATAGAAAAAGAGGTAACTAAAGCAGAAAAACGTTTTGGTGATGCTTTTGATAAAGCGCAATTTTTAGCAACCAACCAAAGGGTAGTAGAATATCAAGAAAAAATAGATACCATACTAAAGCGTTTAGGGAAATCTTTAGAAAACGAAGATTTGTCTGATGTGCGTAATTTAATTGATGAACTTGATATTGTTTGCCCTATTTCTGGATCAAAAAATTGGACCGATGTAAAGCAGTTTAACTTAATGTTTGGCACCAAAATAGGAGCCTCAGCAGATAGTTCTATGGATCTTTACTTAAGACCAGAGACTGCTCAAGGTATATTTGTAAATTTTTTAAACGTTCAGAAAACTGGACGTATGAAAATTCCTTTTGGTATAGCTCAAGTAGGTAAGGCGTTTAGAAATGAAATTGTAGCGCGTCAATTTATCTTCCGTCAGCGCGAATTTGAACAAATGGAAATGCAGTTTTTTATTCAGCCAGGTACACAACAAGAATGGTATGATAAATGGAAAGAAACCCGCATGAAATGGCATTTATCTTTAGGGATGGGTGCAGATAATTATCGTTTTCATGACCATGAAAAATTAGCGCATTATGCTGACGCTGCGGCTGATATTGAGTTTAAATTCCCATTCGGATTTAAAGAACTAGAAGGTATTCACTCAAGAACCGATTTTGATTTATCGCAGCACGAAAAGTTCTCAGGTAAAAAATTACAGTATTTTGATAATGATCTGCAGCAGAACTATGTACCTTACGTTGTAGAAACATCTATAGGTTTAGACCGTATGTTTTTAGCCGTTTTATCAAATTCATTACAAGAGGAAGAATTGGAAAATGGCACCACAAGAACTGTATTAAAGTTACCTTCTGTGCTAGCGCCAACAAAGGCAGCAGTTTTACCTTTGGTTAAGAAAGATGGTTTACCAGAATTGGCCAATGAGATTATTGACGAATTAAAGTGGGATTTTAATGTAACTTATGATGAAAAAGATGCTGTCGGACGAAGATATAGAAGACAAGATGCCAACGGTACTCCTTTCTGTATTACGGTAGATCACCAATCTTTAGAAGATAAAACAGTAACTATACGTCATAGAGATAGTATGGAACAAGAAAGAGTTGCAATTGCAGATCTAAGAACCATAATTGGCAAGGCAGTAGCCATGAAAGAGTGGTTAATGAAAATGTAAATTCTTTTAACAACATAAAAAAAGGCTTGTAGAAATTTTTTACAAGCCTTTTTTATTTTACAGCAGTACAACCTATTTGGTTTTAGTTGAAACTAAAATATTATTTAAGTATGTTTCTGTTTTAATAACAGATTGATCTTTATTATAAAAAATGGCATCGCCATTAAGTTGTCCATTTTTCCAATTTGATTTTACTTGTAGTTCTCCAGTTTCATAATATTCTAAGGTAGTACCATCTTGAGCATTATCTTTCCATTTAGAAACAATTTTGGGTTGTCCATTGTCGTAATATTCTGTGCATTTGCCAAAGTATTTACCATTAATTCTACCGCATCTATCTCCAGCTGCGATTTTTGCGCCAAATATTTTATAAGTTCTAAACCATTCTACACTTGGTTTTAAATCGGCTACAACTATTTCACCATGCTCTTTTATTTCAATAGTTTTTACTAGCAAGTGGTTGCCGTCATAAGTATAGTTGTAAGCTTCATATATTGGAGTGGATCCAGCATAGCCATAACCATTGTAATAATCGGTGCGACCTATCTCTTTTTCTGCGATATCATGACCCAAAAATTCCACATTACACTGTAAATAATATTTACCAGGCTTCATTTTATAAAAGGCGAAATTACCATTAGCATCTGTCAAGGCTTCAAGTCTATAGCTAAATGCTTTTTTTGACATTATTACTTTACCGCCAATTTCAGACATTATTTTTTGTAACCTCATTGCTTCTTCAAGGTATTCAGTCATAGGAAACAACAATACCTTGGTATTTTCTTTAGCCTTATGTTTTTGGTTTTGTATTCTACTTATCTCTTTAGTAAATGCAGTTCCTGTAATGGTAGCATGCCCTTCTAGTAATTTAGAGCTTGCATCTTTTTCATTAAACCAAACTTGCGGATACAGTTCATTTTGAGCAATAACCTTATAGGATATGTTTAGTAAACACAAAAAAGTAACTATTGGAAGGATAAAATTTTTCATTAGCTATTTAGTTTCTATAAAAGGAAAATGGAAATTAATTAAAGGTAATTTTTTTTGTAATTAAGTGCAGCTACAATATTATTTTTTTGCTTTAAATGATGCCTCATATGCATTTCAGCAAATTGCAGCCATTCTTTAGGGCTTAAATAGTGTAGTCCCGGATGTTTAGATTTTCCAAACGTTTTTTTCAGCTCCATTTTTGTCCATAAAATATTTGCTTCATCTTTAAGTTTTTCCAAAGCAAGCTTTAATGATGGTATGTCTATAGGTTGAGAAATATTTGCAGCAGCTATAGGGTCTCCTTTAATTTGTAGGTCCGGAAACGAATTGTTTTGAAACATCAGTTTGGCACTTTCACTCATTTCTTTTTCAGCGTGTTCTAAATCATCAAAGCACAAGTTAATTTGGTCAAAATACCAATTTGTTTCATCAATTAAGTGCATATAAACTTGACCAATGGACCAACTTGATGCCTCTGGCTTTTCAATTATTTTTTTGTAGTCATACTTATTTAACTCTCTAAGCCAAATCTGAAGTGTGTGGTTAAAATCATCAATGAGCATGAAATTGTTTTATTCAATTAAATTTATAAAACATTCTAACATAAACGATTAACGTTTCTGTATTTAATTTAAAATGCTTAAGAAATTGATATATGTCATAATTTCATTTACTATTGTTTTGTAATTTCAGGGTTAATTGATATTTCACATGCGGTATAGTTTTTATCTATCAAAATAATATTATTGATAAGTAAATGTTTGGTAAATTAGTAATCGAGATTTCTGAAAAATATAAAATTACAATAGATGGAAAATAATTCTAAATCAGGTAGTGCACCTCAAGGCAAAAACTTTGATATTAATGAAAGCACAGCAAAATGTCCTTTTCTAAGTGGAACAATAAAGCACACTTCAGGTGGTGGGGTAAAAAATCGTGATTGGTGGCCTAATGAACTTAAGCTAAATATATTACGTCAGCATTCTATACAATCAAATCCTATGGGAGAAGATTTTGATTATGCTCAAGCGTTTAATAGCTTAGATTTTAAGGCTTTAAAGCAAGATGTATTAAATCTAATGACCGATTCTCAAGATTGGTGGCCTGCAGATTATGGTCATTATGGAGGATTAATGATTCGTATGGCTTGGCATAGTGCAGGTACCTACAGAGTTGGTGACGGTCGCGGCGGCGCCGGAGGAGGAAATCAAAGATTTGCTCCAATAAATAGTTGGCCCGATAATGGAAACTTAGATAAAGCACGTTTGTTACTATGGCCAATAAAGCAAAAATATGGTAACAAAATTTCTTGGGCAGATTTAATGATTCTTGCAGGTAACTGCGCCTTAGAATCTATGGGTTTTAAAACTTTTGGTTTTGCCGGAGGTCGTGAAGATGTTTGGGAGCCAGAACAAGATGTGTATTGGGGTAGCGAAACAGAATGGGGAGCTAATGAAGACCGCTATAAAGATGGAGATTTAGAGGATCCACTAGCTGCAGTAATGATGGGTTGGATTTATGTAAACCCAGAAGGGCCTAACGGAAATCCAGATCCTATGGGTTCTGCACATGATGTTAGAGAAACCTTTGGCCGAATGGCTATGAATGATGAAGAAACAGTTGCTCTAGTTGCCGGAGGGCACACCTTTGGTAAAGCACACGGTGCGGCCGATCCGAGTAAATATGTGGGTAAAGAACCTCACGGGGCTCCTATTGAAGAAATGAGTACTGGTTGGAAAAACAGTTTTGGTACAGGTGTACTCGATGATACAATTACTAGTGGTATTGAAGGAGCATGGACACCTAATCCAACACAATGGGATCATGACTATTTTGATGTATTATTAAATTACGATTGGGAACTTACTAAAAGCCCTGCAGGAGCACATCAATGGAAGCCAACTGCTGCTTCAAATGCCAGAAAGGCTCCTAAAGCTGGAGATCCAAATGGCAGACAAGATTTAATGATGACAACTGCTGATATTGCCCTAAAAACAGACCCTGCCTATTTAGAAATTTCAAAACGTTTTCATAAAGACCATAAGGCGTTTGAAGATGCATTTGCACGTGCTTGGTACAAATTAACACACCGTGATATGGGACCAATTGCACGCTATTTAGGTCCTGAAGTGCCAAACGAGCAATTGTTATGGCAAGATCCAATTCCGAGTGTGGATTATGTTTTAAGTGATACAGACATAAACACATTAAAAGGCATGATATTGGATTCTGGTTTAACTATATCTCAATTAGTAACCACGGCATGGGCTTCTGCTTCAACTTATAGAGGTTCTGATAAAAGAGGTGGAGCTAATGGAGCTAGATTGCGTTTAGAACCACAACGAAATTGGGAAGTGAATAATCCTACTGAATTGAACAAAGTACTATCTATTTTAGAAGATATTAAAAGCGAATTTAATGGCGAAATATCTATCGCAGACTTAATTGTATTGGCTGGTAATGTTGGCGTAGAACAAGCAGTTAAAAATGCTGGATATACTACAAAAGTAGCATTTACTTATGGTCGTGGAGATGCGACTCAAGAACAAACAGATGTTGAAAGTTTTGGCTATTTAGAGCCTATAGCAGACGGATTTAGAAACTATATAAAATCTGATTTAAAAATTGCTGCAGAAGATTTATTAGTTGATAAAGCAAACCTCTTAACACTTACAGTGCCTGAAATGACTGTGTTAGTTGGCGGTATGCGCGTATTAGGAGCAAATTATGATGGCTCAAATTACGGTGTATTCACAGATACAAGAGGAAGTTTAACCAACGATTTCTTTAAAAATATTTTAGACTTTACCTATACTTGGAAAGCAACTTCAGATGATGACAGGTATTTTGAGGGACGTAATCGTAGAACAAACGAAGTAAAATTCACTGGTACTCGTGCAGATTTAATTTTTGGTTCTAATACAGAGCTGCGAGCTATAGCCGAAGTTTACGGTGCAAATGATGGACAAGAAAAATTTGTAAAAGATTTTGTCGCAGCATGGACTAAAGTAATGAATCTTGATCGTTTTGATTTGAAAAAATAAACTTTCACAACACATTGTAAAAAAGGAGGATTTGTTACTGCAAATTCTCCTTTTTACTTTCAAACTGTTCTATATAATTTGATAGGAACGTACGCTCTAATATTGCTATATCTTATTAAATATAGTTAGTTTAGTTTTATTTTTTCACTTATTGCTTTTAATCATCTAGCAAATACAAGGCTGAAAAGTGAATATAAAATCTTTAACAAATTTCAACATGGTAATTACAAAGAATAGCGCAGTTGTAGGCTACCGTAATAATTTCGGTTATTTCCAGGGTAATAATATCTTGGTTCTGCACTACCAAAGGCTTGTGTATTAATCAATACCGATTGTGCATATTTAGCATCAAAAAGATTGTTAATGCCAAAACTACTGGCAATAGAAAAATGTGAATTTAGCTTTTTTTGAAAACCTATTTTGGTTGTAAATACATGGAAAGATTCACTATACAAACTATTGGCATCGGTAAGTGGAATAGCGCCAGTAAATTGGTGCGTGGTATTCCAGTAAAAATGCTGAAATAGCTGCATTTGCAAACCAGATTGTAATCTATGTTTTGGAACGCCTGTTAATTCATTTCCTGAGTAAGAAATACCGTTATCAATAAATGCTATAAAGTTATGTTTATTAAAAGTATAATTTATAAATGGTTGCAACTGTACTGCACTTGATAGTTTTAATTCATACGAAGCAGAAAGTTCTAGCCCTTGGTGTTTGGTTTTACCTGCATTTTTTCCAACAAATTGATCATCACTAATCCGTTCGGCAACCAATAAGTTTGTAATATTCATTTGGTACAATGCGGCATTAATTTGAAGCTTTTTTTGGTCAAAATATAAATTAGTGCCAATTTCATAATTAACACCCGTTTCTTGAGCTATATTTGGGTTTATAACTCCGTCTGGCGTAAGCGTTTCTTCTAAAGTAGGATTAGAAAATCCTCGGCTAACATTTGTGTATAATTTTTGAAAATTGTTAAGAGTGTAGGCTATTGTGGCGTTAGGCAAAACAATAGCATTAAAATCTCTTTTTGCACTTTTATTTTCAGATCCTTGGTTAAATAAATCGCGATAATTGTATTGCGTTTTGTTTACGTTCAACCCTAATTGTACTTCTAATTTTGGATTTATATTCAGTAAAATGGTTGCAAAAGTATTTAATTGGGTTCTATATTCTTTGTTTTTTGCAAAAGGAGCACCTTGCAGGCTACCATTACCATTGTTATCTTGGTATAAATTCTCAAACTCACTCCAATTAAATTCATCTTTATAAAGTTCTGAGCCAAAAGTATAACTTGCTGGTTTTGTTAACATTTTAAAATTTCCTTCAAAACGTGTTCTAAAGCCATATCCATTGGTGAATTCATCTAAAATTCCAAAAGGTCGGGGTTCGTAATGATCTAAATAACTATAAAATATGCTGGTTGTATTTTTAAGATTTTCGGAAAAATCATGTGATAATGATAGGCCAATTAGGGTATATTTATTTGCTTCATATCCTTTAGCAGCGTTCCACGTAAATGCAGCTTGCTCTGGATTTTCTTTAAAATCGGTTATCCCTAATGAACTTGGTATTTGTGCAAAGTAATCCACATAATTTACTAGTAATCCTAGCGTATTTTTAGGGCTTATTGCAAACGAAACATTTAGTAATAAAGCATCGCGATTAAACTTATTGTTTTGGCGATAACCATCTGTTTCTAGATGTCCGTAATTAAATCCTATTGCTATTTTTTCATCGGTCAGTGAAAATGAAAAATTGTTTTTTACTAAATTATAGGAACCAACAGTAAAATTATTATTGAAATACGTGGTATTACCTAAGGCCTGTTTTGGTTGCAATAAAATGGCACCACCTAGATTACTACCAAAAGTAGTTGCTTTTGGCCCTTTTACCACTTCAATCTGGTGCAAACTCTCTAAATCGTATGCCTCTATGGAAGATAGGCCTGCTCCATTGGTAATAGGAATATCATTATAATACAAGCGTAATTTATCAGTGCCAAAAAGCGTTCTTGCTCCTACACCACGAATTGTAATTCGGTTAGTATTCAAGGATCCAGATAAAATGTATACCCCCGGAATTTGGTTTATAGCCGAAACCACATCAACAGGACTATAATTTTGAAAAATAGTTCCGCCAACCAAATCAGAAGGGGTGATACCTTCAGTGTGTTTGGTAATTTTGTTTTCTAAGACAATAACCTCCTCAAGCGTAGTTATGCTATCTTTTTCTATTTTTTCTTGACTGAATACCAATTGGGAGATTCCAAATATAATACTTAAAACTACGTGACCCTTCATTCGATAATTTAAGGTCATAAAATTAAGTATTAAAAGCGAAAGCCTAATGATACTCCTCCACGTCCAACAACATCAACAGTGTTATTAGCGTTGAACAAGTTTCTACCTATTCCACCATACACCTCTGCTACGAAGCCTTTTTTGGAAACGAATTTTCCTCCAATCGACACTCCTAAAGCAAAATCAGTATAACTGGTTTCATCGTAGATGTCTTCTTGAGTAACCTCGTTGTAACCAATATATTCACCGGAAGAACTACTATTTAACATTCCAAAACCTTCTACAAAAAATCCTTTTGCATAGCCTTTTGAAAAATACCTGCGATAATAAGGTGTTAAAGAAAAATCTCTTAAAACATCAATACCATCATAATCATCACCTAAATTAACTAAGACGCCTACACCATAAGAGGATTCTTCATCGATTAAACGTTCATAGGATCCATCAAGATATTTAAAAGCAATTAAGTTAAATGCATTTATTTTTACTTCATCTTTGCCATCAATTAAATCAGAATTATCCTGTGCAAATGCTGATGTAATTGCTGTAATTACAAAAGCGACAATTAAGCTAAATTTTTTCATTTTCGGTTTTTGTTTTAAAGATACTATCAAAATTATAATTTATAGGATTATTTAATAAAAGTGCTAAAATCTGAAACCTATGGAAAGTCCTGCCCTATACATAAAAGTATTTTGATATTCTAGTGGATTAATGTTTCTTCCGATTCCGGCGTTAAATTCTAGAGAAAATTTTTGACTATAGGTCACAAATTTATGACCTAGGCCAATCCCGAGAGCAGTAGTATTATAACGATTCTTTAAAGTGTGTGGGTTAACATAATTTTCATCAAGCTCGCCTGTATAATATAAGGCAAAAGCTTCGGCAAAAAAACCGCTACGTGGAGCATATCCAAAATAAGCTCTAAAGTTAGGGCCAATTCCAAAATTGCCATTGTAGTCCAATGGCGTATTGTCAAAATACAATGTTCCTCCAACACTTGTATCTTCTGTAAAAAAATATTCATAACTGCCTTCAACAGTAGTGGTGGCTAAAAATAATCCAATATTAAACTTTAACTCCTGATTTTGATCGTAGTTACGATATGCTTGCGAGTAGGTTAAACTACCTATACTCAAAAATGCAATGACTAGTAATTTGTTCATTTCCCTCGTGTTTGTAAGAAGAAAATCAATTATTATTCCAAAAATTAAATTTTATGCAAAAGCAAAAGGTTTTAACAGCTGTTTGGGTTGCTTTTTATAGCAAATAGTGTGTATTTTCGGTAAAAATTATTGAAATGAAAATTGTTTCCTATAACGTAAACGGAATAAGAGCCGCATTAAACAAAGGTTTTATAGATTGGTTGCAAGCTGTAGACCCAGATGTGCTTTGTTTACAAGAAATTAAAGCCATGGAGGAGCAGTTAGATTTGAGTGTGTTTGAAAATGCGGGATATAAATACTCCTATTGGTATAGTGCGCAAAAAAAAGGATATAGTGGCGTAGCTATTTTGTCTAAAACAAAACCTGATCATGTAGAATATGGAACAGGTATTGAGTATATGGATTTTGAAGGTCGAAATTTACGTGCAGATTTTAATGGCGTTTCAGTAATGAGCATGTATTTACCATCCGGCACAAATATGGATCGGTTAGATTTTAAGCTGCAGTATATGGCAGATTTTCAGGAATATATAAATGATTTAAAATTGAAATATCCGAATTTGATTATTCTAGGTGATTATAATATTTGTCATGAAGCCATAGATATTCATAATCCGGTTGGATTAAAAAATGTATCGGGGTTTTTGCCTGTAGAGCGGGAGTGGATTGGTAATTTTATGAAGAGTGGTTTTATAGATAGTTTCCGTTATTTTAATGATGAACCTGATAATTATACTTGGTGGAGTTATAGAGCCAATGCACGAAATAACAATAAAGGCTGGCGTTTGGATTATGGCTTAGTAAGTGAGCCTTTAGAAAATAGACTAAAGCGGTCTGTAATCTTATCCGAAGCAAAACATAGTGATCATTGCCCAATATTAGTTGAATTGCATTAATTTTTAATTGGATTAAAATTAAATTTTTTTTGTTTATGCTTATTTTTGACCTAATTAATTGCTAAGAAAATTTCCTTATGATTTATACCAAATTACCCCACACAGATATTGAAGTAAGTAAAATATGTTTAGGTACAATGACTTGGGGCAATCAGAATACAGAAGCAGAAGGTCATGAGCAAATGAATTATGCTACTGATCAAGGAGTTAATTTTTTTGATACAGCTGAATTATATCCAATTCCAGCACACCCTGACAGAAGATCGATAACGGAAACAATAATTGGTACATGGTTCGAAAAAAATAGAAATCGCGATAAAATTGTACTAGCCACTAAAATTGCTGGTAGAGCCGAGATGTCTAAATTTATCAGAACCACTGGGTTTAGCAAAGAAGCCTTAATTGATGCTGTGGAGGGTAGTTTAGAGCGCTTACAGACAGATTATATAGATTTATACCAACTACATTGGCCGGAACGTAAAACAAACTATTTTGGTCAACGCGGTTATGTTCATGATACTGCGGATTTCTGGGAAGATAATTTTCACGAAATACTAGAAACTTTAAGAGATTTAAAACGAGAAGGTAAAATAAGAGAAGTTGGGGTTTCTAATGAAACACCATGGGGAGTTATGCGTTATTTAGAAGAAAGTAAAGTACACGCAACTTTGCCCAGAATGATAACTATTCAAAATTCTTATAATTTACTGAATAGGCAATTTGAAACAGGCTTATCTGAAATTTCGCATCGCGAAAATTTAGGGCTTTTAGCATATTCTCCTTTAGGATTTGGCGTATTGAGCGGAAAATATTTGGGCGATAGATTGCCTGATAATTCTAGATTAAAACTTTTTCCTAATTACAATAGATATAAAGGTATAACTGCAGTTGAAGCTACTCAGAAGTATTATGAACTTGCACAAGCTAATGATTTGTCGTTAACACAAATGTCTTTAGCATATGTAAATACACGTCCATTTTTAACTAGTAATATAATTGGAGCAACAACTATGCGCCAATTAGAAGAAAACATTGCCAGTATAGATGTGGAATTAAGTGCTGAAGTTTTAGAAGGAATAGAAAAAATACATAATCAAATTCCTAATCCTGCACCTTAAATTATTTTTTATTGGTATCTCTTATAAACTGAATAATGCCCTTAAAATAATTCTTCTGATCGTCATATTGCGATAAATGGCTTCCGTTGGGGCAAAATAAATAACGTCCATTTTGAACTTCTTTGGACATCCATTCCATATGTTTGGGATCCATAGTATCATATTTGGCACCAATAACCAATGTTGGCACTGCAATTTCTTTAAGTCTAGTTTTTATATCCCAATCTTTTAACGTGGCATCTCCAGTGATACCAAATTCACTATGCCCTTGCATATGAACATACACTTGATTGTTGGCATGATTAAAAGTCCTTGAAATAGCTTCAGGCCATTCTTCAACAGGCATACGTAGAACGTGTTCTGTGTAATAATGATTAAACAAAAGCTCGCCGTATCGTGGGTTTGTAAAATCTTGATTGGCTTCAATTAATTTAATCTCTTCATAAACTTTTGGATCCAATTGCGGACCTAAAACTTCTTGTGCGTAGGCATTGTATTCAGGAATGCTAGACATCATATTAGAAATGATAAGTCCTTTTAAATTTTTCTGATATTTCAGGGCGTATTCCATGGCTAGAATTCCACCCCATGATTGGCCTAGTAAATAAAAATTAGATTCATCCAATTTTAGCGCTTTTCTAACTTGTTCTACTTCCTCAACAAAACGTTCAGTTGTCCATAAACTTAAGTCATCCGGACGATCGCTATAATAAGAACCGAGCTGATCGTAGTAAATATATTCTATACTTTCCTGAGGAAAATAACCATCAAAACAGCTATAAATTTCATGTGTCATTCCAGGCCCACCATGTAAAAGCAATACTTTTTTAGTGGGATTATGACCAACAGTTTTTGTCCAAACTTTAAATGTTCCTTTCTCTGTAGTAATAGGAATCATTTTTATGCCACCCGTAAATTGATCATCTCTGTTTGTAAAACTCAAATAGTTTTCTGCTTCACTAGTAGCTGTGTCAATTGGTTCTTTCGCTGGTTCTTTACAATTGAAAAAAAGTACTATTAACAGTGTAAAGAAGATTGGCTTTTTCATAACTTTTAGTTTTTATGAATTTACTAAAAAATTCTATAAAAATTTATCCAAATAAATAGCCAGCCACATCTTCAATTTTAGCCACAAGTTGAATTTTTATTTGCGAATTTTTTAAGGTGATTTTATTGTTTTTGGAAACAAAAATAGTGTGGAAACCTAATTTTTCAGCCTCAAGAATACGTTGTTCTACGCGTTGTACAGGACGAATTTCTCCGGCCAAACCAACTTCTGCCGCAAAACAAATACCTTTTTCGATTGAAATATCTTCGTTGCTTGAAAGTATGGCAGCTATTACGGCAAGATCTATTGCAGGATCATCTACAGAAATACCACCTGTAATATTTAAAAACACATCTTTTGCCGCTAATTTAAAACCAGCTCGTTTTTCCAAAACTGCTAATAGCATGTTTAAACGTTTGGCATTATAACCAGTAGTAGACCGTTGAGGTGTACCGTAAACAGCAGTGCTTACTAGGGCCTGAATTTCTATCATTAGCGGTCGCATGCCTTCTACAGTAGACGCTATGGCAGTACCGCTTAAACCTTCGTCATTCTTCGAAATTAAAATTTCAGAAGGGTTGTTTACTTCACGTAAGCCGCTACCTTGCATTTCGTAAATTCCCAATTCAGAGGTTGATCCAAATCGGTTTTTTAAAGAGCGTAGAATTCGATAAACATAATTTCGATCGCCCTCAAATTGTAAGACACTATCTACCATGTGTTCTAAAATTTTTGGCCCAGCAATAGATCCATCTTTGGTAATATGACCAATAAGAATAACAGGTGTATTTGTTTCTTTTGCAAATTTGATGAGTTCTGCAGTGCATTCTCTAATTTGCGATATGCTTCCTGCGGCAGATTCTATATAATCAGAATGAAGCGTTTGAATAGAATCGATAACAACAATATCTGGTTCTGTATATTCAATTTGTTTAAAGATGTTTTGTGTTTTTGTTTCGGTCAGTATAAAGCAAGTTTCACTATTTGGATGAATACGATCGGCACGCATTTTTATTTGTTTCTGACTTTCTTCACCAGAAACGTAGAGTGTTTTATAAGGTAACTTTAAGGCAATTTGAAGTAATAAAGTACTTTTTCCTATACCTGGTTCTCCTCCCAAAAGAGTTAAAGACCCTGGTACTAACCCACCACCTAAAACGCGATTAAATTCAAGATCAAAAGTATCTAAGCGAAGTTCTTTCTCGGTGCTAATTTCATTTACGCGCAGTGGTTTAGAAATTTTTTTTGCAGTATTCGATGGCGTTTTCCAACTCGATTTTTCTTCTTTTTGGACTACTTCTTCAACTACCGTATTCCATTCTTTACATGCGGAGCATTGCCCTACCCATTTTGCATATTGGGTACCACAATTTTGACAAAAAAATGCTGTTTTAGTTTTGGCCATTGCCTAATTTAAGGTTTTGGCTAAAGGTAATGAATAAAGAAAAATTGAAAATGAATTTTATTGAAAATGTATCTTCTAATATCCAAAATCGGCTTTTAGCGCATCCATTTTTTCTAGAGCCATATCTTTGGTAAGAAAATCTATTTCTTCCATACCAAAGGCTTTTTCAAAAGTTCGTAAAGCCTTTTTTGGTTCACCTATTTGCTCGTAGTATTCACCTTCAAAATAAAAACCTAACATAGTTGTTGGGTATTCTTTTTTACAAAGCTCTGCAAGTGGCTTTAATGACTCAAAATCTTCTTTTTTTCTTGTTGCGGCATAAATAGCCATTATATCATTTAAATCAACATTTTTTCTAAACCCAAATAGCTTTTCAATCATATCATATTTGGTAGTTAAATAGTCAAAAACAGGCCCTTCGGCTGTTAATATTTGAGTTTTATACTCTGTGGGACTAATTGGTTTAAACATTTTAAACACATTATCAAATGCTTTTCCAATTCCGTATGTGGCTACTGAAATATGATCTGCCGCGCTGTATTCATCATAAAAATAATGAAGCGTTTCTTTTTTAATAGTATTTATTCCGGTATTTAAAATAGGAATGCTTTTATCTTTTTTAAGTTGCTCTCCGTCTGTTATTAAATGGTAAAAAAGAGTCTTTTGCATTGCACCTAAACGCGCAGGAACTCTAGTTTCCATTTCCGCAGCTAAAGTTGGCGCAATACTAACATAGGAATTAAACAATGATTCTTCTTTAAAAAGATAATAGTTAATAAAGTTTGCACTAATATCATATCCAAAAATCATTTTAAAAGGCGCAGTTTTGTAACTAGTTTCTAAATAAGGAATTAGTTCCATGCCTAAAAATTCGAAAAATAATTTTGATTTTTCGGTTGGCAAGCCTGAGTTTTCATCAAAGGCACAATCTTCTAATCTTAAATTATCTTTACTCTGATTTACACCTACAATTATGGCTTGAGGCATTCCATGAAATGTACTGTAAAATTTTGCTGTAGCAACAACATTATCAAAAAGGTACTCAGCATCTAATACCACGATTAATGGGTATTTTTTTTCTGCAGAGTAGTTTTCAGGAATATAATATTTTACATCTCGCCTTTCCTGAAGCTTAAAAGATTCAAAAATTTCTTGTTTTACTTGGGCGCTTACACCTAAGCATAGAAAGAAAGCTAATACAGTTAGTATACGTTTCATAATCGGCGGTTTTTGCTTTTTATATTATTGATTTCTGTTCAATAACGGCAATACAAGAAAAGATATTGCACCAAAAACAACAACCATTAAAGTTTGTGAAATCCACATGATCCAACCAAAGGCATCTCCAGATACACTACTAATGCCAAAAATGGCAAGAGCACTACTTACCACAATAGGGTAAAGTCCTATGCCACCATTAGTTGCTGTCATAGCAAAAGCACCAAAAACAAAAGCGACCAGAAGCTGACTTACAGTTAAATTTATTGTTTCGGGTACTGTAAATTTTATGACCCAAAACATGGCCACATAAACAAACCAAATAAAGAAGGTGTGAAAAATAAAGGCCCATTTATTCTTCATTTTAAAAATACTAAATACACCTTGGAGCAACCCGTTTACAAAACTTCGTATTTTAACTAAAAATGGATTTGAAGATTTCTTTAAGAAATAGAAAAGTAGTGCGCCTAGAATACCTGCTATTGCCAATAGTAGAAGAATTTTATTTGGATTGAATCCTTTGTTTTCAAAAAACTCAAGTATAATATCGGTTTGTAGAAAAAATGTGATTATTACAATGGTTAGAAGCATAATAAGATCTATCACACGTTCGGTTACAATAGTTCCAAAACCCTTTTCAAAAGGTACATTTTCATAGGTGGTCAAAGCCGTTGCGCGTAGTATTTCACCAGATCTAGGAATGCCAAGATTAGCAAAATAAGACGTAAGAATAATTAAAATATTATTACCTAATTTGGGTTTATAGCCTAAAGGTTCTAGTAAATAATTCCATCTAATAGCTCTAGATAAATGACTTAAAATACCCATTAAAACAGATATTCCAACCCAAAATAAATTGGCTTCTTTTATATAAAATATAATTTGCTTTCTGTCTTCGGCAGAAGTAGAATAATAAGAATACCAAACTAAAAAAACTCCCAAAAAAATTGGGAGTCCTATTTTTAGCGACTTTTTCACAGTATTTGTCAATCTATTCTAGTTCAGTAAATTAGTTTCCTCATTAGGAAATACTAATGCAGGATTAAACACTTTTGCTTCGTCAATATGCATTTGAGCATAAGTGATTAAAATTAATACATCACCAACGGCAACTTTTCTAGATGCAGCTCCGTTTAATGTAATTTCACCACTTTTTCTTGGTCCCGGAATAGCATAAGTTTCTAAACGCTCGCCGTTATTGTTGTTTACAATTTGAACTTTTTCTCCCCTAATAATATTTGCAGCATCCATTAAATCTTCATCAATGGTTATACTTCCTATATAGTTTAGGTCTGCTCCGGTAACTTTTACTCGGTGGATTTTAGATTTTACAACTTCTATTTGCATGGTACAAAGTTAATAAATTACAAGGCAATGTTATCAATAAGTCGAATATCATCAGCAAAAACTGCTATAAACGCTCTGTAATTTTTATTTTTAGATTTTCTTTTTAAGGGTTGTAGCTGTTCGGTATCAGCAATTTGAAAATACTCTATGTTTAATTTATCGTTCTTTTTAAATTCGTTAACAACCCAATTCGTTACTTCTAAAGCACTTTTTGTGCCAAATTTTATTTTGGCTTCTTTTAAAGTTTTGTAAATAAAAGCTGCTTCTTTGCGCAAGTCTTTAGAGAGTCTTTCATTTCTAGAACTCATGGCTAATCCACTTTCTTCCCTAACAATGGGGCATCCAATAATTTGAACTGGAATATTTTTAAGTTTAACTAGTTTTTTTATTATTGTTAATTGTTGAAAATCTTTTTCTCCAAAATAGGCTTTGTTAGGCTCTATTGATGTTAGTAGTTCTTCAACTATAGTACCCACACCATTAAAGTGGTTGTCTCTAAATTCACCTTCCATAACGGTATCTAATCCATTGAAATCATAAACTTCTGCCTCAATATTGTTTTGGTATATTTCGTTAACAGAAGGGGTGTAAATAATTATTTTATCAGAAACAGTGCTAATTAATTGCACATCATTTTCTAAATTTTTAGGATATTTTTCTAAATCTTGTTTATTATTAAACTGTGTAGGATTTACAAAAATACTTACCACTACATGGTCATTTTCCGCAAATGCTTTTTTAATAAGAGACAGGTGTCCTTGGTGTAATGCACCCATAGTAGGGACAAGTCCCAGACTTTTGTCTTTTAAAAATGTCGCTGACAATTTGTCTTTTAATTCTTTTTTTGTTTGAATAACTAGCATTAATATGTTTTTAACAGCCCGCAAACTTATATAATTACTGGTAATCTGCATAATTTTTGTAATTTTGCACCCACGCCGAGAAAATTAATAAAAAATTGTTTTTATGAATGGTAAAAAGATATTGTTTGTATCTTCTGAATTAGTGCCTTATTTACCAGAGAATGAAGTTTCTCTAATGTCCTATGAAACACCTAGGATGGTTAATAGTAATGGAGGTCAAATACGAATCTTTATGCCAAGGTATGGCAATATTAATGAAAGACGGCATCAATTACATGAAGTAATTAGATTATCTGGAATGAATTTAGTGATTAATGATATGGATATGCCATTAATTATTAAAGTAGCTTCAATTCCAAAAGAAAGAATTCAGGTATATTTTATTGATAACGAAGAATACTTTAAAAGAAAGGCAACATTTACAGATGAAAATGGTGAGCTTTTTCCTGACAACGATGAACGGGCTATATTTTTTGCTAAAGGAATAGTTGAAACGGTTAAAAAATTAAATTGGTCCCCAGATATTATTCATGTTCATGGTTGGATGGCTTCTTTAGTGCCACTTTATTTAAAACAATACTATGCAGATGAGCCGCTTTTTTCTGAAAGTAAAGTTGTGACATCAGTTTATTCTAAAGGATTTGAGGATAGTTTGAGTCCAGATATGATGCAAAAAATTGAATTTGATGGTATTTCTAGTGATAAAATGTCCGCTTTGAAAAACCCAGACTATAATAATTTGTTAAAGATTGCTGTAGATTATTCAGATGCAATTATTTTAGCCTCTGAAGATATTTCAGAAGATTTAAGTAACCATATTTCAAAACTTCAAAAACCAGTGCTGCCATATGTGCCCTTTCATGAATTTGAAGAAGCATATGCGAATTTTTACAACACTGAGGTCATAAAATAAAGATCAAATGATATTTTATAAAAAAATAACTCTTTCTGTTGTTACAGGACTTGTAATAGCGGGATTGTTTTCTTCTTGTCAGGAAGATATAACTACAATAGGTGCTGGTTTAGTTAGCGGTGACCCATTTGAAACAGGTAAAGCTTCTTTTGATGTGTTTGCATTTAATAAGAAAATTGATGCTGTTAAATCTAATGGATTGCCTATTTATCAATTAGGAAATTTTAATGATCCAGTTTACGGCAAAACAGTGGCTAGTATAACTAGTCAGTTACAATTATCTACAGTTAATCCTACCTTTGGAATATACAGTGCTGTTAATGAAGAATCGAACATAGACGAAAATGAAACAATCAAGAAAGTCTATTTATTTATTCCTTATTTAACAAATGTAACAGATACAGACGGTGATGGCGTGCCAGATTCTTTGGACATTGACCCTTCTGATCCGAATAGTGATACGGATGGTGATGGAATTTCTGACAATAGTGAACGATTAGCCAGAACCAATCCTTTAAGTAATGATACAGATGGCGATGGGATTCTAGATGGTGTTGATACAGAAAATAATAAAGCTGCATATGCAAGAAAATTTGTTTTGGATAGTATATATGGGGCTAATTTAGCAGCACCTTTTAACATTAAAGTGTCAAGATCTACCTATTTTTTAAGAGATTTGGATCCTTCAACAAACTTTGAGCAATCTCAAGAATTCTTTTCAAATAATGATTTTTCTTCTTTCACTTCAGATGTATTATATGATGGACAAGAGACAATTAGAGATACTGAAATAGTAACGTATAATGAAGATGACCCAGATACTGAAGATGTAGATGAAAGTGAGCAAGTTGCAGAAACAATTGGGGCAGGAATATATATTCCTTTAAACAACGCATTTTTTCAGACAAACTTTTTAGACAAAGAAGGTTCTATAGAATTACAAAATGCAGCTAATTTTAAAAATTTTATACGAGGCATACATGTAACTTTAGGTGAATCTGATGATTTTTATATGCTTTTAAACTTGTTGGGAGCTAATATTACAATTACCTATGAGTATGATTCATTGGATACTAATGGTACAGCAGATGATACTTCTGACGATCAAATTGTTCAATTAGAAAAGCAATATGTAATAAATTTATTAACTGGTGGTGGAGTTTCAAATACAGGGGTTTCAATTCCTGTTGTGGGTAACGCTGTAAACACTTTTTTAAATGATGCCTACCCATCAGAAATACAATCTGCGTTAAATTCAACCGCAAATGCGGAGAAAATCTATTTAAAAGGGGGTGCAGGATCTTATGCTGAAATAAAATTGTTTGATGAAGATTTGGCCACAAGTCAGAATATTATTAGTCAAATTAAAGCAAATAACTGGGTGATAAATGAAGCTAATTTGGTGTTTTATGTAGACCGACAAACCTTGGATGCAACAGCTGGGATCATAGAACCATTGCGATTGTATTTGTTTACTGCCGATGAATACCAGCCGCTATACAATCCTACTACTGAATATTCGGTAAGTGGTTCCAATGCTTTGACCGTATACCCATTTTATAATGGAGTATTAACAAAGGAAAATGGCAAAGGGGTATTATATAAAATAAGAATAACAGATTATTTAAATAATCTAATCTCTGGTGATTTTGAAAATGTTACTTTAGGGTTATCAGTTACTTCAGATATTAGATTTACAACTATAGGTAGCGCAGTGGTCGGAGGAGAAAATACAAATTTACCAGTAATGAATACTATAAATCCTTTTGGAACAGTGCTTTATGGTAGCGCAACAGATGGAACGAATAAGCTGAAATTGGAAATTAGCTACACTAAAGTTGATTAATTTTTTTGATAAAATACCATTCAAAGTAAATATTCGTTATACATCTATAGTTTGTAGGTAATGCCTAGCAACAAGTATAAATTTGTTAGGTATTAAAAATACTAACCAAATTAATTAGTTTAAATTATGTGTGGAATTGTCGGATATATTGGTCATAGAGATGCTTATCCAATTATTATAAAAGGTTTACAGAGATTAGAATATAGAGGTTATGATAGTGCTGGAGTAGCACTTTATGACGGAAATTCTATTAATCTTAGTAAAACTAAGGGAAAAGTTGATGATTTAAAAAGTAAGTCCGAATCAACAATTTCACTTAAAGGTTCACTTGGTATAGGTCATACGAGGTGGGCAACTCACGGTGTTCCAAATGATGTAAACTCACATCCTCATTTATCCAATTCTGGAGAATTGGTAATTATTCATAATGGTATTATTGAAAATTATGATTCCATAAAAAAGGAACTAATAAAAAGAGGGTATACTTTTCATTCTGATACAGATACCGAAGTTTTGGTAAATCTTATCGAAGAGGTTAAAAACCAAGAAGGCGTTAAACTCGGAAAGGCGGTTCAAATAGCCTTAAATCAAGTGGTTGGAGCTTATGCTATTGCGGTTTTCGATGTTAAAAAGCCAGATGAAATTGTAGTTGCAAAACTAGGAAGTCCATTAGCAATTGGTATAGGTCAAGACGAGTTTTTCATCGCTTCGGATGCTTCACCATTTATTGAATTTACTAATAACGCTATGTATTTGGAAGACGAAGAAATGGCAATTATTCGTCTTGGTAAAGAAATTAAACTTCGTAAGATTAAAGATGATTCTGTTGTTTACCCTAACATTAAGGAGCTACAATTAAATATAGAGGAGATTGAAAAAGGTGGTTACGATCACTTTATGTTAAAAGAGATTTATGAACAACCTAGAGCAATTTTAGATACTTATCGTGGTCGATTGTTGGCAGATAAGGGTCTTATAAAAATGGCTGGTGTTGATGAGAATATTGAAAAATTCTTAAACGCTAACAGAATTATTATTGTGGCATGTGGTACTTCATGGCATGCTGGATTAGTGGCGGAGTATATATTTGAAGATTTAGCTAGAATACCTGTTGAGGTAGAATATGCATCTGAATTTCGTTATAGAAACCCAGTAATTACAGATAAAGATGTGCTAATTGCTATATCGCAATCCGGGGAGACGGCAGATACCTTAGCGGCAATAAAACTCGCCAAGGAAAAAGGAGCTTTTGTTTTTGGAGTTTGTAATGTGGTGGGTTCATCAATTTCAAGAGAAACAGATGCGGGTGCTTATACACATGCAGGTCCAGAAATTGGTGTAGCATCAACAAAAGCATTTACTACACAAATAACTGTGCTAACATTAATAGCGTTAAAACTTGCTAAAGAAAAAGGTGTTTTTTCGCAAAGTAAGTATCATGAATTTTTAACAGAATTGGAAAATATTCCTTCTAAAGTTGAAAAAGTATTGCTGTCTAATGCTTTAGTGGAACAAGTTGCAGCGGTGTATAAAGATGCTACTAACTGTTTGTATTTAGGAAGGGGTTATAATTTTCCTGTAGCCTTGGAAGGTGCTTTAAAACTAAAAGAGATTAGTTACATACACGCCGAAGGATATCCAGCAGCAGAAATGAAACACGGACCAATTGCTCTTATTGATGAGCACATGCCAGTGTTTGTTATTGCTACAAAAAAAGGGCATTATGAAAAGGTAGTAAGTAACATTCAAGAGATAAAGTCAAGAAAAGGTAAAATTATTGCAATCGTAACTGAAGGCGATGAAATGGTTAGAGATTTGGCAGATCACGTGATAGAAGTGCCAGAAACTTTTGAAAGTTTAACGCCATTGTTAACCACTATTCCTTTGCAATTACTTTCTTATCATATAGCCTTAATGCGAGGTTGTAATGTAGATCAACCACGAAATTTAGCTAAGTCTGTTACTGTAGAATAATAGAACAGTTAACACTAAAATAAAAAAGGAGATGCGCCCGCATCTCCTTTTTTATTTTATGAAAATAGCATTAAAACAGAGTCTAAATTGCTAAAATAGTACTATGCATGCATAATTTTTTTCATTTTCTTAGAGTTGATATAAAAAAATCTGTATCTTCGATTTTAAACTTAAATTAACTTAAAACCCTCGAATGAAAACAATACTTTATTTAGTTACCTTTTGTATGTTTGGAATCTTTGGATATTCTCAAACTACTGTAAAAGGAAGCGTTGTAGATCAAGACAACCAGCCAATACCAGGCGCAAATGTGGTAATTACGGGTAAATCTGTTGGAACAGTAACCGATTTTGATGGTAATTTTATTCTTGAAACTTCAGAAGTTCCACCTTTTAGTTTAAAGATTACTAGTATCGGATACAGTGAGAGTGTAAAAAATATAACAGCAAATAATCAAAATATAGCTGTTGTTTTGAATGAAACTCAAACTTTATTGGATGAAATAGTAATTTCTGCCTCAAGAACGCCTGAGCGTATTTTTGAATCTCCAGTAACGGTAGAGCGTTTTGGTATAGAAGCAATTAAAAATACCACAGCAGCCGATTTTTATGGCGGATTAGAAAATCTAAAAGGAGTTGATGTAAACACGAACAGTTTAACATTTAAATCTGTTAACACAAGAGGTTTCGCATCATTTGCTAATACTAGATTTATGCAATTAGTAGATGGTATGGACAATTCTACACCGGCTTTAAACTTTCCAATTGGAAACTTAGTTGGTATGGTAGAAACAGATGTTAAAAGTGTTGAACTACTACCAGGAGCATCTTCAGCACTTTATGGGGCAAATGCTTTTAACGGTATCTTATTTATGACGAGTAAAAGTCCTTTTGATTATGAAGGAATTAGTGTGTCAATTAAAAGAGGTATCACCTCTCAAGAATCTGCAGGGGACAACTCCTATACCGATTTTGGTATTCGTGCAGCTCACAAATTCTCTGATAAATTTGCAGGTAAAGTAAACTTTGGATACTTAAAAGGTACAGATTGGGCTGCAACTAGTGAAGTTGATAAAATTGACCCAACTAGAACAAGAGCAGATTATGACTATGATGGTATAAACGTATATGGAGATGAGGTTTCTACTAACATTAGAGCGGCTTCTGGCTTAGGAATTATTCCAGATGTTGAGGTAAGTAGAACGGGTTATAATGAGCGTGTTTTAACTAACTATAACGCAGAAAGTATAAAAGCAGATTGGGGTTTATACTATAGACCTATTGAAGATAACAGTTTAGAATTGTCTTATGTTGGTAAAGTAGGTACGGGTAATACCATTTATCAAGGTACAAATAGGTATAATATTAAAGGGTTTTTCCAAGAACAACATAAATTAGAAATTAAAAATGATAATTTCTTTTTAAGAGGGTATGTTGTAGCGGATAAAGCAGGTAACTCTTACGACATGGTGTTTACTGGAATAAACATTAACAGAGCATGGAAAAGCGATGAACAGTGGTTTCAAGAGTATATAGGAACTTACGCAGGAATAGAATTATCTGGAAATCCATTGGGTTTAACAGATCAACAGAAGCATGATCAAGCTAGAGCAGTAGCAGATACTGGTAGATATTTACCAGGAACACCAGAATTTGAGGCTGCATTTAACAAAAGTATAAATGATCCAAACTTAGCTACAGGATCTAAATTTCAAGATGCTTCTAAATACTATCATTCAGATGCGAATTATAACTTTAGTCATTTAATTGATTTTGCTGAAATTCAAGTAGGAGGATCTTATAGAAGATATAGCTTAAATTCAGGAGGAACTATTTATACCGATTTTGATGGTCCAATAGACTATTCTGAATATGGAGTGTATACACAAATACAAAAGAAGATTGATCTTGCTAATGAAAAAAGCATAAAACTAACTGGATCAGTACGTTATGATAAATCAGAATTTTTTGATGGATTCTTCTCGCCACGTATTTCTGCAGGTTATACATTAAACAGAGATCATAATATAAGAGCTTCTGTGCAAACAGGTTTTAGAAACCCAACAACACAAGATTTATTTATTGGATTAGATGCTGGTAGAGCTATTTTAGTTGGTTCTGCTCCTGATAATTTGGATCGTTATTCAACACCTTATGATGTTAGTCTAGCGGGTAGAAACGCTGGTCAACCAAATACAATTGAACAATCAGGTAGAGCTGCTTATGAAAATGCATATTCAGCACAGTCCGTAGAGACCTTTAAGATTACCAATAACGTGGCTGATTTAAAAGTTTCTAATCCAGATTTGGTAAAGCCCGAGCAGGTTACTTCGGCAGAAATAGGATATCGCGGAAAAATTAACAAACTGGTTGTTGATTTTAGTGCCTATTACAATAGTTATAAAGACTTCATTTCTCAAGAAGTTGTTGACGCACCTTATTATGGTGTTGCCGGTGATGGTAGTCTTTCTGTAGATGCTATCAGAAACGATGATGTACAACGCTATAGTACGTATACAAATTCTTCGGCCGATATTAATTCGTATGGAGCTTCTATAGGATTAGATATGAAAGTTCTTGGTAATTTTGATTTAGGAGGTAGTTATACTTTTACTAAACTAGATTTTGATCGTGATGCTAACCCAGATGTTATGTTAAACTTTAACACTCCGGAACATAAGTTTAAAGCAAATTTCGGAAACGAAGAATTATTTAAAAACTTTGGATTTAATCTATCTTATAGATTTAGCGATGATTATTTCTGGGAAGCTACCTTTGGAGAAGGCGTTGTTCCTGAATTCCATGTACTTGATGCTCAAGTAAGCTACGCTGTTCCGAGTATTAAATCTTTATTTAAATTGGGAGGAACAAACATTACAGGACAAGAGTACTTTACTGCTTTCGGAACAGGTTTTATTGGTTCTATGTACTACCTATCTTGGACAATTAATAACTAAACTGAATTCAAATCAATGTTTGACATGAAAAATTTAAAATATATATTCTTAGCTTCTTCACTTTTATTGTTTACCAATTGTAACGATCCTGAAGATGTAGATTTAAACCCTATGGAAGTAGAAGAGCCAAAACCGGCTCTGGTTGCTGGTTCTGCTAACTTCTCAGATTATGTTGCCCTTGGCGCATCTTTTACTGCAGGCTATAGTGATGGAGCATTATTTAAAGCTTCGCAAGAAAATTCATTTCCAAAATTATTATCTAATCAGTTTGCACTTGCTGGTGGCGGAAGTTTTACGCAGCCTCTTATGGCAGATAATACAGGTGCATTTTTAGGAATACCTACAAGTGCAGTTGGATATAGATTAGTATTTAATGGTACAGGTCCACAAAGACTCAATGAGTTTTTTACTGCTCTAGGTGCTCCGGTACCACAGCCTACTACTAATCCTACTCAAAATTTGGGAAGTACTTTTAATAATGTGGGAGTTCCGGGAGCAAAAAGTTTTCATTTTACATTGCCAGGTTATGCGGCATTCAACCCTTATTATGCGCGTTTTGCAACTTCTGCATCTTCAACCATGTTAGGTGATGCTGCGGTTGCACAAAGTCCATCATTCTTTACTTTGTCTGAATTTGGCGGGAATGATGTTTTAAGTTTTGCCACATCTGGAGGTTTGGGAGTTGATAGAACAGGAGATCCTAATGCAGCTGGTTATAGTACGCTAGATATTACGGACCCAGGTTTATTTGGTCAAGTTTTAGAAGGTGTTGTTGGTCAATTAACAGCTAACGGTGCTAAAGGAGCTATAGCTAATTTACCAGATATAACAAGTCTGCCTTATTTTACAACAATACCTAATGATGCTTTAAATTTAGATGCAGCTACTGCAGCTAGTTTAACAGGATTTTTTCAAGCAGTTACGGGTATTTTCACACAAGTATTAATTCAGCAACAAGTGCCACCGGCAAATGCACAAGCTTTAGCGGCTCAATATGCTATTACTTTTCAAGCTGGTCCAAACAGGTTTTTAATTGATGTTCCGGTGAGTCAAACAAATCCTTTAGGATTTAGACAAATGACAGAAGATGAATTATTACTGCTTCCAATAAATCGTGCTGCTCTTGCTCAAGGTTATGGTTCTGTATTATTAACGCCACAAGTGCTTCAAGTTTTAGGTATTTTACAGGCTGGAGGAACACCAACTCCTGAACAGGCAGGTTTAGTGCTTGCAGCAGTTAATGGGATTGATGATAAAGATGCTCTTGATAGTTCAGAATTGTTGAGTATAAAAACAGCAACGGCTGCATATAATGCAAAAATTTCAGAAGTTGCTAATGCTGCTGGTTTAGCGCTAGTTGACTTAAATAGTGTTTTAGATGCTGCTTCAAATGGAGGGTTTACTTCTGGGAACTATAATTTCACCACAAATTTGGTTACAGGTGGTATAGTTAGTTTAGATGGGATTCATTTAAATTCAAGAGGTTACGCGGTAATGGCTAACGAATTCTTGAAAGCTATAGATGCCAAGTATGGTTCAAATTTTGAAGCTTCAGGATCATTACTGAATGTTGGGGATTATCCTACCAATTATTCTCCAACTCTTCAATAAAATAGATTAGATTAAACAATAATTAAAAGCACCATTTTATGGTGCTTTTTTTATGTTCATAAAAATCAAAAAAACAATTTCTATTTAAAATGGAAAAACATATCTTTGCAGCCTGAAAAACATAGGTAACTATAAAATAGCGAATTATGTTTTTAAAGACGCTTTAATTCTAAACATAAATACTTAGGTAATGTCAAAAATTACAGGTAAAGTTTCCCAAATTATCGGGCCGGTTGTAGATGTTGAATTTCAATCAGGTTCTGAACTGCCAAAAATATATGATTCTCTTGAAATCAAGAAAAAGGATGGTTCGCTATTAGTACTAGAAGTTCAATCTCATGTTGGAGAAAATTCTGTTAGAACCATTTCAATGGATTCTACTGATGGATTAAGCAGAGGTACTGAAGTTGTAGCTACCGGTAGTGCTATACAGATGCCAGTTGGTGATGATGTATATGGCCGTTTGTTTAATGTAATTGGTGATGCTATTGATGGTTTAGGAGATTTGCCTAAAGCAGGAAAAGACGGACTTCCAATTCACAGAGAAGCTCCTAAATTTGAAGATTTATCAACTTCTACTGAAGTTTTATTCACAGGTATTAAGGTTATCGATTTAATTGAGCCTTATGCAAAAGGTGGTAAAATTGGTTTATTTGGTGGAGCAGGTGTTGGTAAAACAGTATTGATTCAAGAGCTTATTAACAACATTGCAAAAGGTCACGGTGGTCTTTCTGTATTTGCTGGTGTAGGTGAACGTACTCGTGAAGGTAACGATTTACTTCGTGAGATGTTAGAATCAGGAATTATAAAATACGGTGATGATTTCATGCACTCTATGGAAGAAGGTGGATGGGATTTATCTAAAGTAGATAAAAATATAATGAAAGAATCGAAAGCAACATTCGTTTTCGGTCAAATGAATGAACCTCCTGGAGCACGTGCACGTGTTGCTTTATCTGGTTTAACTATTGCAGAATATTTCCGTGATGGTGCTGGTGAAGGGCAAGGAAAAGATGTATTATTCTTCGTGGATAACATCTTCCGTTTTACACAAGCAGGTTCTGAGGTATCAGCATTATTAGGTCGTATGCCTTCTGCGGTAGGTTACCAACCAACTTTGGCAACAGAGATGGGTGCTATGCAAGAGCGTATTACATCAACAAAAAGAGGATCTATTACATCTGTACAGGCGGTTTACGTTCCTGCGGATGATTTAACGGATCCAGCACCAGCTACTACGTTTGCTCACTTAGATGCAACAACAGTACTTTCACGTAAAATTGCAGAGTTAGGTATTTACCCAGCTGTGGATCCTTTAGATTCTACTTCAAGAATTTTGACTGCTGAAATTTTAGGTAAAGATCATTATGCTTGTGCGCAAAGAGTAAAAGAGTTATTACAGCGTTATAAAGAGCTTCAAGATATTATTGCCATATTAGGTATGGAAGAATTATCTGAAGAAGATAAACTAGCAGTAGGTAGAGCACGTCGTGTTCAACGTTTCTTGTCTCAACCTTTCCACGTTGCAGAACAATTTACAGGTCTTAAAGGTGTGTTGGTAGATATTAAAGATACTATCAATGGATTTAACAGAATTATGGATGGTGAATTAGATCACTTACCAGAATCTGCTTTCAACCTTAAAGGTACTATTGAAGAAGCAATTGAGGCTGGAGAAAAAATGCTTGCTGAGGTGTAACTAGTTGACGGTTGATAAGTTGTAGATTGTTTAAAACACCAGCAACCATCAATCATTAACCAATAACTAAAAAAACATGTATTTAGAAATTGTATCACCAGAGGCCACTTTATTTTCAGGAGAAGTTACATCCGTAACTGTACCTGGTATTAATGGCGAGTTTCAAATGTTATCTAATCACGCACCTATAGTGTCATTACTGCAAGAAGGTGTTGTTACAATTCAGGGAACTAATATAGTAGTAGCGGAAGCCAATAAAGAAAAATTTTCAAAGAATAGTAATGGAGCAACTACACTAGCAATTGCAAGTGGAGCTGTAGAAATGAAAGATAATAAAGTGATTGTTTTAGCAGATTAACAATATCTGCAAAAAGAATAAGAATACTTAAAGCCATACATTAGTGTATGGCTTTTTTTGTAGATTTAAATTATTTTGTTTTTAAAGAAACCACAATCCAATTTTCCCCGTCAGCACTAAAATGTGCAATTTGATCAAAACCTATCGCTAAATGTGCTTGTAATGACCGAGTGTTTTTTGCGTTAATGTCGGTTACTATAAAATCAAATTCCGGAGTAACATGTGTTTTCATAGCCTCATAAAGCCCTCTAAACACGCCTTTTTTTCTGTGATTTTTTGATACACAGACTTGACCCATCACAATAAATTTTTCATTTTTCAATAAATCTTCTTGACGAAGTAGGTCAAATAAAGGCTCTAAGACATCAATTTTATCACCAAAAGATGGGTGCATGCTTAAGGCATAACCAGCTACTTCATCACCAAATTTGGCAATTGTATGCGGGCAAACTTCATTCATATCTTTTAATAGGTCAAAGGTATGCTCTACGGTGACAAAGCCTTCCCATTTTTTTTCTTCTTCAGATACATTTTTAAACAAATTGGCTTGTTGTAATGCTAATATTTGCTCTAATTCTTGATTAGATTTTGCAGTGGAATAAGTAATTTCCATATTACTCTATTTTAAGCCATGCTTTTCTATTGTTAAGTACTTTTTTTACTGGTTTCTCACCATTTTTTTCAACTAATTCAGTCCTATAATTTGGACTTGTAGTAAGTCTAACCTTCGTGCTTTTGATTGTTTCAAACCTTAGAAAATCAATCTTTAATTCGTCACCTATATGAAACTTTTTAAGAAAGTCCTGAAAACTTACTCCATTTGGGAATGGTTGATTATTAATGGCTGTAATTACATCACCTTTATCGAGTCCGGCTATATAGGCCGGACTTCCAATGGCGGTATTTCTTTGTATTTCGCCAAATAGATCATCATTAGTAGCAATAGCCGCTCCAAAATACGGAGTTGTATCATCTTGAATTAGGTCTACACCAACAGTTGCAAATAGCGACTTATAATCTGGCATCTGACTTTTGTAGATATACTTATCAAAAAAATGTTCTCCAAATTCTTTGCCGGCGTAAGCATTTAAACTTACCTTCAGATTTTCTATAGTGTAAGGAATTTCCTTTTTACCAAAAGAATTCCAAACAAGCTTCATATAATCGTCAAGATTTAACCCTTTTTCTCGTAAAGATAAATCTAATGCCAATCCAAGAATACTACCATAGGAGTAATAGGAAATAAATGTATTTTCTCTATTAACAGGGTCTACAGATGTAGCTGCATCGACAAAAGGCGCTTGATAACTCATTTCAATAGGGTTAAAAAATTGCCTTGCGGGCGAATTCCAGACGTAATTAAAGGTTCCTGATAAATCTTCAACATATTCTTCAGCACTTATTAATTTTGCTCTACATAATATTAGATTGGTATAATAGCTGGTAAACCCTTCGGCAAACCATAATTCGCCGCTCATATTTGCTTCTTCAAAATTAAATGGCTCTAGAGTTTTTGGTCGAATACGCTCCACATTCCAAGAATGAAAAAATTCGTGAGATACCGTTCCGAGGTTATTTTTCATTCCACCATTTGCTAAACTTCTTATGCTCGTAAGAATTGTTGAATTTCTGTGTTCCATACCATCACCTGAAGCATTTGGAATATAGCAGGCTAAAAAAGTATAGGTATTATAATCAAAATCAGGTAGTTCTCCATATACCTTTTGTTCTTCTAAAACAATGCTTTTTACTTTTTCAAAATAGGTATTTAGTTCTTCCTCTGTGCCATTATGATGTAGTACAAATTGAATATTTTTTTTTCGTCCATCTTTTTCTAGAACTTCAAACTCTCGGATTCCAAAATTGCTCAATTCTGTAGGGCTATCCATAAAGTATTGTAAATTGGGAGCAGTATACGTTGTTCCGTTAGAAAGAGGCATCTGGGTGGCAATCTTCCAATTCAAATCTTCACGGAGTCTAAAATTTACTTCTATTTTTCTATCTGAGAATTCTGGTGAAAACATGAACGTAGCGGGAATATTTAAATGCGCATGAGTCTCATCTATTTGCGAGTAAGTACCATCACCTCTATCTGCAAATAAAGTATATGAAATAGTTACCGTTCCATCATGTCCAGAGATATTCCATTGATAGGGGTTTGGTCTTGTTACTACCAAATTATTTCCTTCACTATCAGTGGCTTTAAAATTGTAAATATTTTTCGCAAATTCATGTAAAGCATAGCGTCCCGGTGATGATCTGCTCATTTGCACCGTAAAAATCTCTGTAGTAACCTCAGGAAAAGTTGCAGAAATTACCGCTTCGTGATGTATAGCGTTTTCGAATGAGATACTGTAGGTGTTGGTTTGGGCTAAAGTATATTGAAGCGTTAAAAAAAGTAGTATTATTTGAGCTATAGATTTCATGTTAAATATGTTTATTGCTACTAATATACTATATAAAACAAGGATATACTACATTTGTAGTATGGCAAATTTTCCTAAAAAATTATCTAAAAAATTAACGGAACGCGCAGCGCAAAACGCATTGCGTGAGCTGCCATTATCTTCTAATTTAATAGATTTTACATCGAATGATTATTTAGGATTTTCTAAAAATTTAAGCATTTATGAAAAAGCCTCAAAGCTACTTTCTGATGAAAACCATAAAAGAAATGGCGCCACAGGGTCTCGATTAATTTCAGGAAATTATAGCTTATACACTCAAGTTGAGCAAAATATTGCTTCGTTTCATCAGGTAGATTCAGCCTTAGTATTTAATTCTGGTTACGATGCTAATGTTGGTTTTTTTGGTGCGGTTCCGCAACGGGGAGATGTAATTTTATACGATGAATATATACATGCCAGTATTCGTGATGGTATTGCCATGAGTAACGCGAAGGCCTTTAAATTTAAGCACAATTCTTTAGAAGATTTAGGTAAGGTAATAAGAAGAATACAAGCTAACTTACCTTCAGAGTCAGAAATCTATGTAGTCACTGAATCTGTTTTTTCCATGGATGGAGATTCGCCCGATTTACAAAGTTTTGCTAAGTTATGTGCAGATAACGGGTACCATTTAGTGGTAGATGAAGCACATGCTATTGGTGTTTTCGGTTTTGATGGGCAAGGATTGCTATTTGATTTAGGAATTCAAAACCAAGTATTTGCACAAATTATAACTTATGGCAAAGCTATGGGTTGTCACGGCGCTGCAATTTTAGGTAGTGATGCGCTAAAAGAATTTTTAATAAATTTTTCTCGAAGCTTTATTTACACAACAGGATTACCGCCACATTCTGTAGCTACAATTATGGCTGCTTATCAAGAACTAACTCAGGAAAAATCAAGTAGAGAAAAATTACAGCAATTAATTTCTTATATCCATGGTGAAGTAAAAAATCAAGGGTTAGAAACTGTTTTTATTCCAAGTAATTCAGCGATACATTGTTGTTTAATTCCGAATGCAGATAAAGTAAAAAAAGTAGCTAAGAATTTAGAAAAAAAGGGCTATAATGTAAAAGCTATTCTATCGCCAACAGTGCCATTAGGTCAAGAAAGACTTAGAATTTGTTTGCATAGCTACAATACTATTGAAGAAATTAAAAATCTTTTATCAATATTAAAAACAGCAATGACAAGCCTATGAGCGTTAAATTGGTAACGATTGCAACATTTGAATATGTAGCGGACTTACAAGTTTTAAAAACTAAATTAGAATCTGAAGGAATTCAAGTAGTGTTGAAAGATGAAAATGTTCTAAATTCCGACCCGATGATTAGCCATGCTATTGGAGGCGCTAAATTGCAAGTATTTAGGGAAGATGCAGAAAGAGCCATTGAAATTTATGATACTATTAGAAGCTATGCAATAGGGGATGATGGATTGCCAATTAAATGCCCTAATTGTGGAGAAAGAAAATCTGAAAGATATTACAGTCGAAAAAATATTTTTCATAAACTATTTCCTTTTTTTGAAAAAAGAAAATACAAATGTTTAAATTGTAAGATGATTACAAAACCATAATATTATGCAGAAATTATTTGTAACTGGAATATCCACAGAGGTAGGGAAAACTATAGCTTCTGCTATATTAGTTGAAGCTTTGCAAGCGGATTATTGGAAACCTATTCAAGCGGGAGATTTAGAACATTCGGACAGTCATATAATCACAGAATTAATTTCTAATGCAAAAACTGTTATTCATAAAAACAGCTATGCATTAAACACACCTATGAGTCCACATGCTGCCGCTAAATTAGATGGTTTAGAGATTGATAGGGAGCAAATAAACACTCCAGAAACCGATAATCATTTGGTTATTGAAGGTGCAGGTGGCTTGCTTGTGCCACTAAATGATGAAGATACTATACTCGATATTATCATGCCAAATTATAAAGTTGTTGTGGTTTCTAGGCATTATTTAGGGAGTATAAATCACACTTTGCTAACTGTAGGGTGGTTGCAAGAAAGGGGTTATGATGTTTATTTGATTTTTAGTGGTAATGAAAATAAATCAACCGAAGAGATTATTGTAAAAAAAACAGGAGTACCAGTAATTGGTAGAATTAATGAGGAAGTTACTTTTGATAAGGCCACTATTAAAAAGTATGCGGAGCTTTTTAAACCTAAGCTGACTTTACTTTAATCTTTGGTAAATAACCGCTTCTCCAATTTTATGAAGGAGTGTGTAGTTTTTATCTAAATACGTATTCACGTAATTATTTTCTGCAATTAATTTACGATCTAATAATTGCTTATCTTTTCTTTTAACAATTATTGCTGGTTGTTTTACTTCAAGAATATATTGTATTTCTTCTAAAGTGGTTTTTCTTAAATTTTCGGCATAAGGAAACAAATCAGCCCTACTAATATTGCTGGGATGAGTTGCTGCTTTGGTTGGAGGGTTAACATTTAAAAACCAATATCCAATATGATATTCTGTAAATAAAATGTTTTCATGATTAATTTTATTTGCAATTAAATACTTTGGCACCTCGATACCTTCTCCATTATAAAAAGAGCCTTTGCTAATTTTATTTTTAATAATAGCCCCATATTCCATATAACTTTCTAGTGGAATTAAAAGTAATATTACACCAATAATTGGTTGGTATCTAAATGATGTTAACGTTTTAATATTACCTATAAAAACCCCAATTAGAATTAAAAGTATTGGGTACAATTGTATTAAATAGTGACCATTTAATCTACCTCCTTTTATAAAAGATAGCATTACGCCAGCCATAACAATAACTAACAACTGTATGTCGCTTCTTTTAAAATCAATAAGTGCCTTTTTCTTTGCAAATAACAAAAACAGCATTAATACTCCTACAATAGGCATAAAGCTCAAAACGGACATCCTTCTAGTTTCTGTATAGATTAATGGCGCTTTAATAACCGAATTCCACCATAATAAAATATGATCATTTAAATAGTAAGGCAAAATTGTAAGCCCAATGACTAATAATATCCCAATTCCATAGCATATGGTATTTATTAAGCCTTCTTTATAGTTCTTTTGGCGTACTGTTGAGTAGAGGTAATAAAGTCCTGCCAGAGCTATTGGATATGCCATGTTGAGCTTTACCATTGAAGTGAAGCCCATTAATATTCCGGCAATTAAGAAACCTTCCCAATTTTTGTATTTTAAGAGTAGATACAGTGCAGGAGTGAAGAAAACCATTGATATATGCTCTGACATAACACCTTGCATGCTTCCGAATAAACTTTGTAAAAACACGCAAAATATAGCAGCCCAAAAACCCACTTTCTTGGTGCTTACGATTGTTGTTATTTTATATGTAAAGTAAGCGGTGATGGCAACTATTAAAACTCCAAAAAACCGAATAGCAATTAAACTCTTACCAAAAGTGTATAGTATGCCTGCAAAAAACAAAAAGTTTAATGGAGGTTTTAAATCCCACAATTCCATATAAGGCAAATGCCCATTTACCCATGATTGCCCCATGAGAATAAAGGTACTTTCATCACGATCTATATAATCACGAAAAAAAA
Organism: Cellulophaga tyrosinoxydans; assembly: GCF_900176415.1. Classification (GTDB taxonomy): domain Bacteria; phylum Bacteroidota; class Bacteroidia; order Flavobacteriales; family Flavobacteriaceae; genus Cellulophaga; species Cellulophaga tyrosinoxydans. The sequence goes on from NZ_FWXO01000001.1 coordinate 1,247,268, forward strand.
ATGGTAATCGTATAAAAAAAGTTATTAGAAATAGGATGCCAAAAATGCTTCTATTTTTTAGGGAGTTATATTTTGGAGTCAAGTAATCAAAAAGCTTTGTTAGCATTAAATGGTTGTGTTTATTGCCTATTAATTAGCATCTTTGCAAGATAAAATAAAAACGCGATTTTTAAATCTTGTACTATTGAAAAATATTTCTGAAAGAGATAAAAAGCATATTTGGCACCCGCTTACACAGCATAAATTACATTCCCAAATGCTTGGTATCACCAAGGCAAAAGGTTGTGTATTGTATGATGAAGAGGGTAAGGAGTATATAGACGGAATTTCATCCTGGTACACCAGTGTGTATGGGCATTGTAACGATTTTATAATCGAAAAGGTATATGCGCAAATGCAACAATTAGACCAGGTTGTATTTAGTGGATTTACTCATGAACCTGCGGTTAAATTATCCGAAGAGTTAATAAAAATATTACCATCAAATCAACAGAAATTATTTTTCTCTGACAACGGATCTACTGCCACCGAGATAGGTATAAAAATGGCATTGCAGTATCATTTTAATAAAGGAGAAAAAAAGAATGTATTTCTAGCTTTTGATGATGCTTTTCATGGCGATACATTTGGCGCGATGTCTGTTTCTGGTTTGTCAGTTTATAATGGTCCGTTTGAAGATTTTTTTATTGCTGTAGAACGTGTAAAAACACCTACACAAGAAAATATTAGTTCCATTTTAGAACAGCTAGAACAGCGTTTACAGAAAAATGATATTGCTGGGTTTATCTATGAACCGTTAATTCAAGGAGCTGCGGCTATGCAAATGCATGATCCTGAAGGATTAGAGAAAATAGTAACACTTTTAAAAAGCTATGGTGTAATTACCGTTGCAGATGAAGTAATGACCGGATTTGGAAAAACAGGTAAGTATTTTGCATCTGATCATCTTTCGGTAAAGCCAGATGTTATGTGTATGTCTAAAGCTTTAACCGCAGGATTAGTGCCAATGGCGGTAACAAGCTGTACGCAGCAAATTTATGACGCTTTTTATAGTAATGAAATTTCAAAGGGACTCTTTCATGGGCATACCTATACGGCAAATCCATTGGCTTGTACTGCTGCATTGGCTGGAATAGCGTTACTGAAATCCGAAGAAATTCAGCAAAATATTCAGCGTATAATAACTTCCCATAAAAAGTTTGATGCTGAAATAAAAAATAACCCTAAAGTGGCACGAACAAGACAAACAGGAACCATATATGCTTTGGATTTAAATATTGAAATGGAGCGTTATGGAAATTTACGTGATAAATTAATGAACCACTTTATGCAGAACGGTGTATTTTTACGGCCATTAGGGAATACTATTTATATTTCCGCTCCTTATGTAATTACTAAAGAGCAAATGCAGAAAATATACGATACTATAAAGTCTGTTTTAACTATTATTTAGAAGCCTTTAATTTGACAGAACAAATTTCCATCACCGCAATTTCATCTATTTCTCCCTTGGGAATTTCTCCTAAAGAAATTTGGAATGCTTATTTAAATGATACTAGTCTACTAACGAAGCAAAATTTTGATAACGAAAGTGTTTGGGTTGGGACACTTACTAGAGAAGGTAAAAGAATTGTTGAGGTATTAAAAGAGTCAGATAGTAAATATAGAAATCTTGATGAGAGTGTTTTATATGCTATGCTTGTAGCACGTAACGCAATGCAAATGGCAGGGTGGGTTTCAGGAGATAATTTTGGTATAAATATAGGTTCATCGAGGGGGGCAACCACATTATTTGAAAAATACCATAAGGAATTTTTAAGTAGTGGAAATTCTTCAACATTAGCATCACCTACAACAACTTTAGGTAATATTTCTTCATGGATAGCCCATGATTTGCAGACTCAAGGACCAGAAATATCGCATTCCATAACCTGTTCAACAGCGTTACATTCGCTATTAAACGGCATAGCTTGGTTAAAAAGTGGAATGGCCGAAAAATTTATGGTCGGCGGTAGTGAGGCACCATTAACACCTTTTACAATCGCCCAAATAAAAGCACTAAAAATTTATTCTAAAGAAGAAATGGCATATCCATGTCGTGCCTTCGATATGAATAAAAGATTAAATTCTATGGTTTTAGGAGAAGGCGCATCAATAGCATGTCTTGAAAAAGGTATTCCTGAAAATGCGCTAGCGGTAATAGAAGGGATGGGTTATGCCACAGAAATATTGGAGCATAATATTTCTATTTCAACAGATGCAATTTGTTTTCAACGTTCCATGAAAATGGCATTAAAAGATACAAACCCCGATGATGTAGATGTTATTGTCATGCATGCACCAGGAACCATTAAAGGAGATGAATCAGAACTAAACGCCATCGAAAAAATATTTTGTAACAAAAAACTATTTTGCACTACAAATAAATGGAAGATAGGTCACACATTTGGTGCTTCAGGTATGTTGAGTTTAGAACTTGCTGTTCTCATGTTGCAACATCAAAAAGCCATAAAAGTACCCTTTGTAACGTATAACAATGTGCCAGATAAAATCTCTAAAGTACTTGTAAATGCTGTTGGTTTTGGAGGAAATGCGGTGAGTATTTTATTAAAGAAAGTAATTTAACCAATTAAACTAAAAATATGGAACAATGGTTTGAAGCATTAGTATTATTTGAAAGAGTATACTGGATTATTGCAGGAGTGGCCTCGGCAATATTTTTAGTGCTTTTGGTAATTACGTTACTTGGTGGCGATAGTGATACCGTAGAAGGGGATGTTGACACAGAGATTGAAGGCGATACAGGCATACACTTTCAATTTTTATCTTTTAAAAATTTAATAGGATTTTTAACTATTTTCGGATGGTCGGGAATCGCAGCGTTACATGCAGAATTACCAAAATTTGCAGTAGTTTTAATTTCAGTGATTTGTGGATTGTTAATGATGATAGCCATGGCATCTTTGTTTTATTATCTTGCAAAATTACAGAGCAGTGGTACATTGAAATTAACTAATGCTATTAACCAAGTTGGTGAAGTGTACCTTACTATTGGTGCAAATCGTTCTAAAATAGGAAAGGTAAGTATCACGGTACAAGGAACATTGAGAGAGCTGGATGCACTTACCGAAGAAAACGCAGATTTGCATCAAGGAAATGTTGTTCGTGTATCGAAAATTACAGATAACGGAATTTTAATTGTTGAATTACTAAATAAATAACCATATGCTATTACTATTACCCTTACAATTAAGTAGCGGAAGCGCCACATTGCTAACCATTGGTTTTGCAATTTTATTTTTCTTTATCATAATCATTTCATTCATCCGCAGGTATAAACGTTGTCCTTCGGATCGTATTTTGGTTGTTTATGGTAAAGTAGGTTCAGGTAACTCTGCACGATGTATTCATGGTGGAGCGGCATTTATTTGGCCAGTAATTCAAGATTATGAATTTTTAGATTTAACGCCTATTTCTATAGAAGTTAACTTGGTTAATGCGTTAAGTAAGCAAAATATTCGTGTAAATGTCCCATCCAGATTCACTATAGGTATTTCTACAGAACCAGGAATTATGCAAAATGCTGCCGAGCGTTTGTTGGGTCAAGGTATGCAAGAAGTTCAAGATTTAGCAAAGGAGATTATTTTTGGACAATTACGTTTGGTGGTTGCATCAATGGATATTGAAGAAATCAACTCCGATAGAGATAAGTTTTTGACCAACATATCTCAGAGTGTTGAATCAGAACTAAAGAAAGTAGGTTTAAAGTTAATCAACGTAAACATTACTGATATTGTTGATGAATCTGGCTATATAGAGGCTCTAGGAAAAGAAGCAGCAGCACATGCTATAAATGCTGCTCGTAAATCTGTTGCGGAAAAAAACAGAGACGGGTCTATTGGTGAGGCAAATGCATTGCAAGATGAGCGTACTCAGGTAGCAGCTGCAAATGCGCAGGCAGTTGAAGGGGAAAACATCGCAAAAATCAATGTAGCAAATTCAGATTCATTACGTCGTCAAAGAGAGGCAGAAGCAGAACGTACAGCGATTGCAGCAGAAAAAGTACAGGCAGCTAAAGCACTAGAGGAATCTTATGCAGCAGAGAAAGATGCAGAACTTGCAAGAGCCGAACGTGTACGTAGTTCGCAAATGGCAGATATTGTTGTCCCTGCAGAAATAGATAAGAAAAAGGTAGAAATTGATGCCGAGGCCGACGCGGAACGTACAAGACGTATTGCCAAAGGTGAAGCTGATGCAATACTTTTTAAAGCGCAAGCTGAAGCACAAGGGATACTGGAAGTTTTGACCAAACAAGCAAAAGGATTGGATGAAATTGTAAAAGCTGCTGGTAATAATCCAAAAGAAGCGGTGTTATTATTAATTGCCGACAAATTACCAGAATTAGTAAAGTTACAATCGGAAGCTATTAAAAACATTAAAATTGATAAAGTTACTGTTTGGGACTCAGGAGCAAAATCTACTGATGGAAAAGGGTCAACTGCTAATTTTATCTCAGGAATGTATAAGTCGGTACCGCCATTACAAGAAATGTTTAACATGGCAGGTATGCAATTGCCAGAATACTTAAAAGGGAAAGATTTAGATAGTGAAGAAGTACAAGAAGCAATTAAAAAAGCGAGTACTTCTAAAAAGAAGGATACCGAAGAGTAATTTATACTATTTAGCGAGTATTTAGGTCCTGTTGCTATTTATTGCAACAGGGCTTTTTTATAAACAAGAATTTCTTTTTTGGGATTTGAATTACAAATAGGTTATTTTTGAGCCTGATTTAATTGAGCTACATGAGCGAGACAAGACACAACTGGACAAAACAAGAAATACTTGATATCTATAACAAACCTATGATGGAGTTGTTGTATGATGCCGCAACTATACATAGAAAAAATCATGATCCAAATACGGTTCAGGTTTCCACATTATTATCTATAAAAACAGGCGGATGCCCAGAAGATTGCGGTTATTGTCCGCAAGCAGCTCGTTATCACACGGGTGTAGAAGGTAATGATCTAATGACTGTTCCACATGTAAAAGCACAAGCATTAAGAGCAAAAGCATCTGGTAGTTCTAGAGTATGCATGGGTGCCGCTTGGCGTAACGTAAAAGACGGACCAGAATTTGATCAAGTTTTAGAGATGGTACGTACTATAAACAAGCTAGATATGGAAGTTTGTTGTACCCTTGGTATGATTACTGAAAATCAAGCAAAACGTTTAGCTGAAGCTGGCTTATATGCTTACAATCACAATTTAGATACTTCAGAAGATTATTATAAAGATGTAATTTCCACTAGAGCATTCGAGGATCGATTAGATACCATTAGTAATGTGCGTAAAACAAACGTAACTGTTTGTAGTGGTGGTATTATTGGAATGGGAGAAAAGTTAGAAGATAGAGCAGGAATGTTAGTTGCTTTAGCATCTCTTAATCCTCAACCAGAATCTGTACCAATTAATGCCTTAGTTGCTGTTGAAGGAACGCCAATGGAAGATATTGAGCCTATTGCAATTTGGGATATGATTAGAATGGTTGCAACCACTAGAATTGTAATGCCAGAAACGCAAGTAAGACTATCTGCTGGTAGAACAGAAATGAGTAGAGAAGGTCAGGCTATGTGTTTCTTTGCTGGTGCAAACTCCATATTTGCTGGTGATAAATTGCTAACAACTCCAAATCCTGATGTAAATGATGATATGGAGATGTTTAAACTATTAGGTTTAAACCCGCAAAAACCATTTACAAAAGTATCACAGCCAAAAACTGTTGAGGCAGTAGATTCAGCGTTTCAACCATTAGGAGAAAAACCAAAATGGACAAGACCAGGTCATACTATTGAGCGAAACGAAGCTGCAAAGAATAAAGCAAAAATATCTTAATTTAACTTTTTGCTAGTGTAAAGAAGTAAACGTAGCGTGGTTATTTTACTGTAGAAATGTAATTTTATAAAAAATAAGAAGCATTGAAATTACAAGATATACCTAGGGTAGCACATATTACAAAAGAAGAATTTGTAAAGAATTTTTATAAACCACAAAAACCTGTGGTTATTGAAAAATTCATTGAAGACTGGCCAGCTTATTCTAAATGGAACTTAGAATACATAAAGTCTATTGCTGGGGATAAAATAGTTCCGCTATATGATGATCGTCCGGTTAGTTATAAGGATGGTTTCAATCAGCCTCATGCGAAAATGCAAATGGCAGATTACATAGATTTACTTCAAAAAGAACCTACCAAATTTCGCATTTTTCTTTGGAATATTTTAAAAGAAGTCCCCGCATTGCAAGCCGATTTTAAATATCCTGATTTTGGTTTAAAGCTATTGAAAGGCTTGCCAATGTTATTTTTTGGAGGTACAGATTCTTATACCTTTATGCATTATGATATTGATCTGGCAAATATTTTCCATTTTCATTTTCAGGGAAGAAAAGAAATAATTCTTTTTGATCAGGCACAAAATAAGCATTTGTATAAAGTGCCGCACTCTTTAATTACCCATGAAAGTATAGATTTTTCCAATCCAGACCTGAATAAATGGCCCGCTCTAAAAAATGCAAATGGCTATAAAACCTATTTAGAACACGGCGAAGTTTTATATATACCTGAAGGCTATTGGCATTACATGAAATATATTACCCCTGGTTTTTCTATGAGTTTACGTGCTATGGCCCGAAACCCTAAAAACCTCAGTAAAGCAGCCTATAATATTTTATTTATGCGTTATTATGACACGTTGATGCGTAGAATTCAAGGGCAGAAATGGATAGATAATAAAAATCAGAGAGCTATAAACCAAACAAATGCGTATATACAATAAGGTAATTCGTACAGAATAGGTATCTTTGCGCCCTTAAAATAATATACAAACAAAAAAATAATCAAATGAAAAAAGTAGTAATCGTTTTAATAATGGTATTAAGTGTTTCTTTCGTAAATGCGCAAGCTTATGATGGAAAGGATGATGCTAAATTTCAAATAGGAGCGAATTTTCAAGAAAATGGTACTGGAATCGTGGTTACTTATGATTACGGAATGGGAGAAAATTTTTCAATAGGAGCTTCTACATCTTATATTTTAGGAGTAGAAGAAGCAATTGATGCCGATTTTGGTAATAGATTTGACCTAAAGGCTAGATTTAATGCAAATCTTGGTAGTGTTATGCAATTACCATCTAATGTTGATGTTTATCCTGGGTTAAATTTAGGATTAAAGAATTTTGGTGGCCATTTAGGTGTACGTTATTTTTTTAGTGATGGTTTTGGATTGTTTACTGAAGCCTCTACGCCTTTCGCAAAATATAAAAGTGATGATTTAACTCCTGCTGAAAAATTACACAATCAGTTTGTGTTTAGCTTTGGGGCTACTTTTAATCTTTAAACATACAGAATATTTTAAAAGGCGGTAATTGTAAAATTGCCGCCTTTTTTATTTTATAAGCTCTGTAATTTTTTCATAAACTAAATGACTTTCCCATCCACGATAAAGAAGATAATCGGCAAGTTTTTTTCTTCTTTTTTGAATATTTTTTTCTCGAATGGCTTCTAGTCTTTTTTCTGCGAGCAAATTTAGGGTGTTTAAATACTCATTTTCATCGATCTCCTTTAGCGCTGAGGTAATATTGTATTTAGATATGTCGCGCATTTTTAGCTCGTTTACAATGCGTTTTTTACCCCACTTTTTAATGTTGAATTTACCGCGTGCATAACTTTTAGCAAAGCGTTCTTCATTTAAAAAATTCTCTTGAATTAAATGGCCTATTATTTGGTCAATAGCTCTAGGGATCATTCCCATTTCCCGTAGTTTGTTTGCTACTTCTTTATGACAGCGGTCCTGATAGGCACAATAATTTTCAATCTTTTTTTTTGCTTCGTCAAGAGTATAAGAGGGCTGTGCATTTTTCATTTTCAATTAACTTTTGCATCTTCCATTTCTAGTTGTAGATGATCTAAATATAGTATTCCGTTTAGATGATCTATCTCGTGTTGAAAAATTACTGCAGTAAAATCTTCTATTGTTTCGGTAGTGTGAGTACCATCCATTTTGTCATATTCAATTAAAATGGAGTACGCTCTAGAATTTAATATTTCACTCCGATTAGGAATAGAAAGGCAACCTTCTTTGCGAGTTTGTTTTTTCTTGGAATACTCAATAATTCTTGGATTTAAATAGACTTCAAAAGGTAAATCTTCTTTGTCGAAACGTTGTACCCAGATAATATTCTTTAACACCCCGACTTGTGGAGCTGCTATACCTACTCCAAGTGACATGCTATCGCGAACGGTAGCAAATAAACGGTTTACAAATAGTTTCAATTCTGGATCATTAGGATTAACCTTTACTATTTCACTCTTTTTTCTAAGTAAAATGGAATCTAAAAGATTATTTATTTTATATACCCTCATGGGTTGTGTGCTATCACCATTTCTAATAAGAGCCAGTTGCTCTTTAGAAAAGTTGGATTTAGTTTTGGGTAATTTTAATGCTGTTTTCGAAGACTTACAACTAAGTAATAGAATAGAAGTTAAAAAGAGTAAATATAGAATACGATGTATTTTCATTAAGCTAATAGATTTGTTGCTAATATACTAAAACCAAATAAGCGTAAACAAAAAAAGCGACCCTCGAGAAAGGGTCGCTTTTTTTAGTATATGGTTTTACCGTCTTTGTTTTTAAAACGATATTCTAGATACGTGTACGCATCTCTGGGTTGTATTTTAATCCATTTTTTATATTCTAAGAACCACTTAGAACGTATTGATGGAAAACCTTTTGTAAGGTAGGCTGCGATAAATGGATGAATGTTTAATGTAATACCATTATCCTTTGCTGGTCCGTTTAAAAGTTTTTCTAGATCAGCATTTATTTTATCAATTAAAACAATAGGAGCTTCTACTTCCTGGCCTTTTTGGTTAGGATCTTCTTCTGTTGTTTTAATATTCATTTCGGGCCTAACCCTTTGTCTTGTAATTTGTATAAGTCCAAACTTACTAGGAGGCAAAATCTTATGTTTTGCACGATCATCTTTCATTTCATCTCTCAGATGGTCAAATAGTTTTCTTCTATTTTCTCCTTTGGTCATATCTATAAAATCCACAACAATAATTCCACCCATATCACGAAGACGCAATTGTCTTGCAATTTCAGAGGCGGCCAATAGGTTTACCTCTAATGCGGTATCTTCTTGGTTTTTTGCTTTGTTGGATCTGTTTCCACTGTTTACGTCTACAACATGTAGCGCTTCAGTATGCTCAATGATTAGATAAGCACCTTTGCTCATTGCCGCTGTGCGACCAAATGAAGTTTTTATTTGGCGTTCTATTCCGAATTTTTCAAAAATAGGAACGGAATTGTCACTATACAATTTAACAATAGATTCTTTTTCTGGGGCAATTTCTGCCACATAATCTTTTACTTGCTCGTACAGCGCCTCATCATCAACATGAATCCCTGTGAAAGAATCATTAAAAACATCTCTTAATATAGAGGATGCTCTGTTTAGTTCAACTAAAACTTTAGATGGGTGCGGAGCTTTGTACAATTTTTTACACATTACTGACCATTTTGCCAGTAAGTTTTGTAGATCTTTGTCGAGTTCTGCGACTTTTTTGCCTTCTGCAACTGTTCTTATAATAACACCAAATCCTTTAGGTTTTATACTTTTTACAAGTCTTTTTAACCTTTCTTTTTCTTCTCCGCTTTCTATTTTCTGTGAAACAGAAACACGATCAGAAAAAGGCACCATAACTAAGTAACGCCCAGCAATAGATAATTCTGAGCTAATTCTTGGTCCTTTGGTGGATATTGGTTCTTTAACAATTTGCACTAATAAAGATTGGTTTGCTTTTATTACATCAGCAATAGCACCATCTTTATTGATGTCTTCTTCAAATGGAAAGTCTTTTAAAGAAAAATCTTTTAATTTTCCTGAGCTTACTTGTTTTATAAATTTTAACTGAGTAGATAGCTGTGGTCCTAAATCGTGGTAATGCAGAAAAGCATCTTTTTCATAACCCACGTTTACAAAGGCAGCATTTAATCCAGTAACTGGTTTTCTTACTTTGGCAATAAATATATCGCCAACAGAAAAATTATTACTGTCTTCTACTTTTTGTAGCTCTGTTAATTTTCCATCTTTTAATAAGGCAAAATCGACGGTATCGGAACTAGATCTTACGATTAATTCTCTATTCACCTGAATCAATTTTTATTCATTTGCTTAAAAATAACACTTAAGGGTGTTTAGCAAATAAATGATTAAACAATGTTTAATGCAGGATTTTGTTTGCCTGCTGAAATTCGCTTACAAATTTCGATGTCAATGAACGTACTAAAATGAAAAAGTAGTTGATACAACTACTTTTTCTTGTGACGGTTAGCTCTTCTACGCTTCTTGCGCTTGTGTGTAGCTACCTTATGTCTTTTTCTTTTCTTACCACTTGGCATAAAACTATACTTTTAAGATTAATATTTTTATTTTACTTCAACGTTACTTTTAACACTTTCTACAAAAACCTTTGCAGGTTTGAAAGAAGGTATATTGTGAGCAGGAATTTTAATAGTAGTATTCTTAGAAATATTTCTACCTGTTTTTTCAGCTCTTGTTTTGATAATAAAACTACCAAAACCTCTTAAATATACATTGTCTCCATTTTCCAATGAATACTTCACCTCTTCCATGAAAGATTCTACAGTTGCCTGCACATCTCCTTTTTCAATTCCCAGTTTTTCTGAGATTCTCGTTACAATATCCGCTTTCGTCATTTTATGTAATAGATTTATCTATGTTTTTTTCGGGTTGCAAATATATAAATTAAAATTCAATCTTCACCTTAAAGAACTTAATTTTAAGCATATAAACTATTACTTTTGATGCTTACTATTTTTTAAATGAATTTTTCGAAAGAAATTCTTGTCTGGTATGCCCAAAATAAAAGGGATCTTCCGTGGAGAAACACCACGAATCCCTACAACATTTGGTTGTCTGAAATTATGTTACAACAAACCAGAGTTGCTCAAGGTACACCTTATTATTTAAGTTTTGTAGAAAATTTCCCAACGGTTCATGATCTCGCCAATGCAAATGAGGAACAAATATTAAAGCTATGGCAGGGGCTAGGGTATTATTCAAGAGCAAGAAATTTACATACGACTGCAAAAATTATAGCTAATCAATACAAAGGCAAATTTCCGAATAGCTATAAAGAGCTGCTAAAATTAAAAGGTATAGGGGATTATACGGCTAGCGCCATTGCGTCTATAAGTTTTAATATTCCAGAACCTGTGGTTGATGGTAATGTATATAGAGTGCTATCTCGTTTTTTTGGCATAGATATACCTATTAATAGTACAGAGGGTATAAATTACTTTAAAACACTGGCACATGAAGTTATGGATAGCGCCAATATTCGCGATTATAATCAAGGTATTATGGAGTTTGGGGCTATACAGTGCTCACCAAGAAATCCAGATTGTGAAAAATGTCCGTTAAGCAGTGCTTGTGTTGCCTTGAAGAATAATCAGGTTAACGATTTGCCTGTCAAAATAAAAAAAACAACAGTAAAAAAGCGTTACTTTAACTACCTTGTTATTAAAGATAGAGAAGATAAAATTATTCTAGAACAGAGATTGGGTAAAGGAATTTGGCAAAATATGTATCAATTTCCGCTAATAGAATCTGATAAGGATTTTAAACTAAAAGATACTGAGGTGCAGAAAAAACTAGAAAAATTTTCAAATGATGCTATAAGTTTTGAAATGTACTTGTATAATAGTGAAAAAATCATCCATAAATTATCGCATCAACACCTATTTACCAGTTTTTGGATTATAGATTTTAACGGAAAATTAAATGATGGAATAGAAGTTTCGGAAATAGTAAAGTATCCTGTTCCAGTTTTAATTGCAGATTTTATTAAAACGTTTAATTTTTAGTATTTTTGACAAAATATTTTTGATATGAGCGGTACATTAAATAAGGTGATGTTAATAGGTCATCTAGGAGATGAAGTGAAGATTCACTATTTTGATGGTGGTAATTGTATTGCGCGTTTTCCTTTAGCAACTAACGAAACCTATACTAACAGACAAACAGGCGAAAAAGTTTCAAATACAGACTGGCATAATATTGTTATCAGAAACAAAGCTGCCGAAGTTTGTGAAAAATACCTAAGCAAGGGTGATAAGATTTATGTTGAAGGAAGATTAAAAAATAGACAATGGCAAGGTGAAGATGGACAAACAAGATATACTACTGAAGTTCATGTGCAAGATTTTACTTTTTTAACTACTAAAAAAGAAAGTGTTAGCAATGCTCAAAATAATCCAGCCAATAGCAATGCTCAAAATTCAAATTCAGCAACCACTGCTGCAAATGATTTGGCTTCTTATAATAATGATGCAGAACAAGATGATGATTTACCATTTTAATATTAAACCTAAATTATAACTTTTGGATCCAGACCCCTTTAGGCTATTACTTAATGCTGTTGATTTTGATAGTGCCTTAGTGCTTAAACTAGTTACGCTTATAATTTTGCTGGTATTCTCCGCGCTTATTTCTGGTGCAGAAGTCGCTTTTTTTGGACTTTCGGCAACTGAAGTCAATGAAATAGATCAAGAAAAAACGAGTAAGGGTGGAATTATTGTAAAGCTTTTAGAACGACCTAAAAAGCTATTAGCTACTATATTAATTGGTAATAATGCCATAAATATTGGAATTGTACTATTGTTTAGTTCCATTGGTGATGTCATTTTTTCAACGATAACATATAAAATTTTAGGATTTATCTCCGTTCGTTTCTTACTAGAAGTTGTTGTTGTAACGTTTTTAATTTTAATGTTTGGTGAAATTTTACCTAAAGTTTATGCCAATAGAAATCAGAAAAGCTTTGCACATACTATGGCTTATCCTTTAAAGGTTTTAGATTTTTTATTTACACCTTTGAGCATGCCAATGCGCGCAGCAACAATATATTTGCATAACAAGTTGGGCAAGCAAAAATCTAGTTTAAGTGTAGATCATTTATCCCAAGCGCTTGAGCTTACATCAGAGGGCGATACAACTAAAGAAGAGCAAAAAATATTAGAAGGGATTGTTTCTTTTGGAAACACAGACACTAAGCAAGTAATGCGACCTCGGATAGATATTTTTGCACTAAATTCAGAAATGAAATTTCTAGAAGTGTTAGAAGAAATTAAGAAAAGAGGATATTCTAGAGTGCCTGTTTTTACCGATAATGTAGATAATGTTCAAGGTGTTTTGTATGTAAAAGATTTGCTACCTTATATAGATAGAAAAACTTTTAATTGGATGAGCCTAATTCGAGAACCTTATTTTGTGCCAGAAAATAAAAAGTTAGATGATTTATTATTAGAATTTCAAGACAAAAAAAATCACCTTGCTGTAGTTGTAGATGAATATGGTGGCACATCAGGTATTGTAACTTTAGAAGATATTATCGAAGAAATTGTTGGTGATATTAGTGATGAGTTTGATGATGAAGATTTGGTTTTTTCTAAATTAGATAACCACAATTATTTGTTCGACGGTAAAACTACACTAAAGGATTTTTATCGTGTAATAAAATTGGACAATGAGGATGAGTTCGAAGAAAAGAAAGGGGAGTCCGAAACTATTGCTGGTTTTGTTTTAGAAATAGCAGGTAGTTTTCCGAAAAGAGGAGAAGTAGTATTATTTAAGGAGTATAAATTTATTGTTGAAAGTCTGGATAAAAAAAGACTTAAACAAATTAAAGTAACATTGCCAAATGAAGATTAATAATAGTGTTATAGCCATATTGCTATTATTTTTATTGTCTGTTAGCTGTAAGGAAGAAGTGGTAATACCAAAGCCAAAGGCTATGCTCCGTTTGGAATATCCGATACCAACAGAAGCGCAATTAGAAACTAACAATTTTGTTTTTAATTATAATGAGCAGGCCAATCCAATTATCAAAAATCAAAATGCAGTAGTTTTGGATTACCCTAAAATGAAAGGTTCTATTTTTATTACGTATAAAAAAGTAGATGGCAACCTTAAAAAATTAATTACCGATGCAGAAAGACTTTCTATGGAACACATGAAGAAAGCCGATAATATAGAACATAGAGTTTTTATTAACGAGGATAATAAGGTCTATGGCACATATTTTCAGATTATAGGAGATGCTGCTTCTCAATCTCAGTTTTATGTAACAGATAGCATACAGAATTTTGTTACAGGCTCTGTTTATTTTTACACAAAACCTAATTACGATTCCATTTTGCCAGCTGCAGATTATTTGCAGAATGATATGCGGGCGATTATGGAAACATTACGTTGGAAAAACTAAACCTCCAATTTTACTGTAAAATCGCTTCAGCATTCGAAATGCTAGAATTCATTTGATCACGTAGGGCCTTTACCTTAGCTTCTTCTTCATCTAAAAACTTTTGTTTTTCTGCGGATAAAGCTTTTCCGTTCATAATTTCTTCTCGGTCGAAACGATCCGAAAAACCCTTCATCCAATCAAACATGGCCTTATTGGCATCTTTTAAATCTTGACTAGCTTTTATGTAGGTTTCTGTAGAGTCTCCAGCCTGTATTTTTGCGTCTAACTGACTTATTAATTTGCTTATGCTACTCATTTTAGGCATAACTTCGTCATGTACCGCCATAACTTGTTGCATTTGAGTCTGCGTCTGACTTTTTTCATTGTCTTTGCAAGAAAAAAATAGGACTGAAAATAATGAAACAGATAAGATTAAAAGTTTTTTCATAATGCTCTTTTTTGGCTGATATAAAGATACCACAAGTTTTATTTTTACTCAAAAGCATTATGCTTTTTTAATCAATACGAAAATAAATTTTCGGGCATAAGAATAAAAAAAACTCCCAACCTTATTGCTAAGATTGGGAGTTTTTAAACCTTTATTTAGGTGTCTAATTATTCAAAATCAGCATCTGATACACCTTCATTTACTTTAATTGATTTAACAATAAAATCAATTTTTTGAGGCCCCATTGATTGTGTTAAAGTAAAAGGAAACAATATTCCACCCACTTCTTTATACTCTGAAAAATTAAAAGTACTGCTCATTTTTTGCCCGTTCATTTCAGCAGTTACAACGTCTTGTAATTTAAGACCAGTGGCTACATCATAGAACGAAGCTTTTTCGTCAGAAATTTTTACTTTATAGGCTTTTTTACCATCAACCTGCTCGATTCCTTCAAGTGAAATAGCATCCGAAGAATAGTTTAGTTCTGCAAACGGTGAGGATTCAGCTTTGATTTTTGCAATTTCAGTAGCATCTAAATCTTTTCTTTGTCCTTGCATGACCATATATCCAGAATCACCATCTAAAACTTGCTTACTCATAGAATTACCCATCATTTGCACATCTTGCATAAATTGACCATTGGTAGTTTTCTTAATTTCAAGATTTAATTTCATTCCCTGAACTTCTGCTTCAGCTGACATTGAGAACATAGTTACCGCAGTAAGTTTGTCTTTTCCTCCAATGGCCTTTATGTAGTTGTCAATAACACTTTGCGCAGAAACACCTTCGGGTAGTGCAGCATCATAATTTGGCTTTTCAGCAGCATTTACCATTTTATCGTAATATTTAATAGGAACTGCTTTGCCATTAAAGGTCACTTTTTCAAGGTTTTCTAATACCTCGCTACCTTTCCCAGCAATTACAATTCTAGCTTTATCTGTGGTAAAGTATTTTTGAGCTGCTTTTTGAACATCTTCGATTGTTACAGCATTTATGCGCTCTAAATAGGTTTTGTAATAATCTTTAGGTAAATTTTCAGTTTCAATATTTAAGGCATAACCTGCAATAGTTTCAGGGCGCTCTAAAGCCATAATGAAACGACCAATATATTTCGCTTTGGTATTTTTTAAATCATCGGCAGAAACAGGCGTTGTTCTTATTTTGTCGATTTCTTTTAAAATTTCTACTACAGAACTATCAGTAACGGCATTTCTAACCTGAGCTGTGGCTCTAAATCTAGAAGGCGCATACTTATCATTTCCAATGCTGGAATATGACCCATAGGTGTACCCTTTGTCTTCTCTAAGATTCAAGAATAATCGGCCTTCACCACCACCACCAAGAATTTGGTTGGTGATTAATGCTGGAAAATAATCAGCATCACTCATTTTTAGATCTACTAAACTTTCTACGGCAATTTCTGACTGTACCGCATTAGGCACATCAATAAAATTTATTTGCGTGTATTGTGCATCAGTTGGTTTAGAAAATTGAAAAGAAGGAGGTGTTGCTTTTGTCCAAGGAGTAAAGTTTTTCTTTACTAATTTTTCAACCTCTTTTAAATTTACATCTCCAATAACAATTAAATAAGCATTTGCAGGAACAAAGTAATTAGAATAAAACTTTTGAACATCGGCAAGTGTTATATTATTTACAGTTTCTGGCGTCGTAAATTCTCCATAAGGATGATCTTTTCCGTATGCTAAAGCAGATTGCGCTCTACTAGCAATAGATGCAACATCTTTTTCTTGAGTTTTTAATCCAGTAAGAATTTTTTCTTTTTCTTTATCAAATTCTACTTGTGAAAAATTAGGGTTAATTGCGGCATCTGCCATCAATTCTAAAATTCTTGGGAAGTATTTTGATAACGAGCTAGCAAATGCACTTTGCGAACCAAAGTTTATACGAGCACCTAAAAAGTCTACTTCTTCATTAAAGGCATCTTTTGTAATGGTTTTAGAACCATTTCCTAATAGGCTAGAAACAAAAGAACTTACTCCAGCTTTATCGCCTTCGGCAATTGGTGGATTGTCTATTCTTAATTGTATAGATACTCTTGGAAGTTTGTGGTTTTCAACCACCAATACTTTTAAACCATTTTTAAGCTCAAAACGTTGTGGTTCTTTTAAATTTATTTCTGGAGCAGGGCCTGATTTAGGCATTACACTCCTATCTATCTGCGCGGTTGTAATTAAAGCAAAAAGCGCAAAAACTAATGTTGTAAATATTTTTTTCATATGTGCTGAATTTATTCAGTGTAGAATTTAGTTTGCAGGTTTTTCTTGTGGTAAATAATCGATAATTACACGTTGATTAGGCTTAAGATATTTGTCAGCAACCGCTTTAATTTCTTCACGAGTGATAGATCTGTAAATATCAATTTCTTTATTAATTAATGATGTATCACCATATAACATGTAATTGGTTGCTAAAGAGCCAGCAATACCTTCTACGCTTGAGTTAGAATTTACAAATTCATTTTCGAACTTATTTTGTAGTTTCTGATAATCGCTTTCAGAAATTAATTCTGTTCTAACTTTTACAATTTCTTCTTCAATTTCTGTATTTAAAGTCTCTAATGTGGTTTCGCCAACTGGTAAAGAAAACACTAAATACATACCGTAGTCTTCTTGACCAATATTAAAGGCACCTACTTGTAATGCTTGTTTTTGTTCGTCAACCATTTTCTTGTATAGCTTAGAGCTAGGACCATCGCTTAAATAGCTCGAGATCATTTCTAGAACATAAGCATCGCGTTCTTTAAAACCAGGAGTTCTATAAGCGATAATTGATGCTGGAATTTGTATATTCTGATCGTATACAACCGATTTAGATTCCACGGTAATAGGATCTTCTTTTGGGTAATTTCTTATCACATCACCACCGCGTTTAATGGGTCCAAAATAATCCTCGATCATTTTTTTTGTCTTGGCAATATCAATATCACCAGCAACAGTTAAAACGGCATTATTAGGTACATAATATAATTTATTATAAGCAGTAACATCTTCTAAAGTAGCCGCTTCTAGATCTTTCATATATCCAATATTTGGATCCTTATAAGGATGCTTTGAAAATAAAGCCTCACCAACAGCTTGTAGAATTTGACCATAAGGCCTGTTGTCATAACTTCTTCTTTTTTCTTCTTTGACAACCTCGATTTGAGTGTCTATGCCAACCTGATTAATAATTGGATGGAGCATTCTTTCTGACTCTAACCAAAGTCCTAATTGTAAGTTGTTAGACGGGAAAACTTCATAATAGTAGGTTCTATCTTGAGAAGTGTTAGCGTTATTCTGACCTCCATTAGAAGATACAATTTCGAACCATTTTCCTCTTTCTATATTTTCGGTTCCTTCAAACAAAAGATGCTCAAATAAGTGAGCAAACCCTGTTCTCCCTTCAGTTCTATCTTTACCACCAACATGGTACATTACTGATGTGGTAACTAATGGCGCAGAATTGTCTTGGTGTAGAATAACATGGAGTCCATTGTCCAAATTATACTCTTCGTAAGCTACTTCTTGAGCTTTAGCTGTTAGGGCCGCGATAGATAGCGTAACAGCAAGAAATAATTTTCTTTTCATTCTTTAAGTGTTTAATTATAGTGGTTTAATTACGGATAGAAATTTAAGGAATTTTATCCATGAATACAGAATTAGTATATAATTCTTACAAAATGTTACACGAAAATACTGTTTTTTTTAGATTTTAATTATTTAGGTTATTTATTCTTTAACAAGATTTTTTACCGTTTATAGCTACTTTTTTTATAATTTAATAGCACTAATTAAAACCAATAGACATGAAAAATTTTGCACTTCCCGTACGTTTTGGTATCGCCACAAGTGGTTCTCTAATTGCCTATTTTTTAATTCTTTCGCTTTTTAACCTTCATGTAAACGTATTCTACAGTCTATTTAATGGTTTTATTACTGGTTTTGGAATTTATGAAGCCATTAAATACCTAAAAATAAGGGATGGCGCCAATTTTAATTATAGAAAAGGATTCTCTGCAGGTATCGTAACAGGATTTGTGGCAACTTTAATATTTACCATATTTTTTGCTTTTTATGCTACTGAAATAAACACAGAATTTACTGGAGAACTTTCAAAAGTTTGGTTCAAAGATTATAATACCGGTGAGGGAATATTATTTTTTACAGTGGCTATTATGGGATTTGCAACATCGGTGGTATTAACATTAACCTTCATGCAGCTATTTAAGTCGTATAAATAACAGAAAAAGTAATATAAATAAATTCTGTAAAAATCCCTTGTAAATTAAGTTATTAGAAGTATATTTGCACCCGCCTATTGAAAAATGGGTATTGAAATATTGATTAATAACAAACACAAGCTATGTACGCAATTGTAGAGATAGCAGGGCAGCAATTTAAAGTTGCGAAAGACCAAAAAGTGTATGTTCACCGTTTACAGGACGAAGAAGGTAGCAAAGTTACTTTTGATAACGTTCTTTTATTAGAAGACGGTAGCAACATTACTATTGGCGCCCCAGCTATAGACGGAGCCGCTGTTGAGGCAAAAGTCATTAAGCACCTAAAAGGTGATAAGGTAATCGTTTTTAAGAAAAAAAGACGTAAAGGTTACAAAGTTAGAAACGGTCACAGACAGTATTTAACTGAGTTAGTAATTGAAAGTATTGTTACTTCAGGTGCTAAAAAAGCCGCTCCTAAAAAAGAAGCTGCTGCTCCAAAAAAGGCAGAGCCTAAAAAAGCTGAAGCAGTAAAAGCAGAAGCTCCAAAGAAGGCTGCTCCTAAAAAAGCAGAGAAAGCAGATGATTTGAAAAAAGTTGAAGGAATTGGTCCTAAAATTGCAGAGACATTAATTGCCGCTGGAATTTCAACTTTCGCTGAATTAGCTAAAACTGATGCAGCAAAAATTGCTGATATTATCTCTGATGTACGTGGAAACCACGTAACTGATACTTGGCCTGCACAAGCTAAATTAGCTGCTGAAGGTAAGTGGGACGAGTTAAAGAAATGGCAAGATGAATTAGATGGTGGGAAACCAGCATAAGTATAACAATATAAAAACCGTAACAAAATGGCACATAAGAAAGGTGTAGGTAGTTCTAAAAACGGTAGAGAATCAGAATCAAAACGTTTAGGTGTTAAGATTTTTGGTGGTCAAGCTGCTATAGCTGGTAACGTACTTGTTAGACAGCGCGGAACTAGACACAATCCAGGAGAAAATGTATACGCTGGAAAAGATCATACTTTGCACGCACGTGTTGATGGTATTGTAAAATTCCAGAAGAAAGCGGGAGGTAAATCTTTCGTATCAATTGAGCCTTTCGAAGCTTAAGAGATAGTTTTCTTAATAATAAATAAATACCCTTTATTGCTTTAATTAGCGATAAAGGGTTTTTGCGTTAACATTATAGTTTACTTTTTGGTAACTTTTGTTTAAGCTTTAAGATATATAATGCTTGTATTTTTCAAGATTATTTAGAGCCATTCACTGTGCAAAAATTAGTCTTCTTATTTTTCTATACGCTTTTAAGTTTTTCTTTGGCCATCGCACAAGGTGTAAATCTACTAGACCTTTATAATCATACGGTGAGTGAAAGCTTTGCTTCTCTAAATACAAACTTGCAGAAAGAACTTAAATCTAAAGATGGTATTTCCAAAGCCAAAGCACACTTAAAATTAGGGTTGTTTTGTCAAGAAAATGGAGTTTTTGTAGAAGCAATTAATCAGTTTAATTATGGGTTAATGTCCTTAGAAAATGAAAAGCAAGATAACGTATTGCTTGATTTGATTAATTGCTTGGGAAAACTACATTTAGAATTAAAAAACTACCGTACTTCTGAAGTGTATTTTAAAAGAGGAATTGAAGAAGCATTAAAACAAGAAAACAAATTACAATTAGCCATAGCAAAAAGCTATTTAGGGGCCTGCTTTGAAAAACAAAAGTTGTATAAAGAGGCTTTACAGCTTCAAGATGAGAGTTTAATACTCTATACAGATCTAAAAAGCGACAATGGTTTGTGCATAGTACATGAAAATATTGGAAGTATTTATGAAGATTTAGAGCAATATGATCTAGCATTGGAGCATTTTAATAAAGCTTTGAAGTATCATGGAGAGCAAGTAGATAGTCGTAAAGCAAACATTTATAACAATTTAGGTGATGTTTACCGGAAGACTAAGGTATTTGATTTAGGGGCTGAATTTAGCAACAGAGCTCTAGAGACGGCAAAATTATGTGGTGATCTGCACGAACAAGCAAGTAGTTTTAAAGACCTTGCTGAAAACTACCAATTATTAGGTGAATTGGATAAAGCATTAACGTATTTAGAACAGTTCATAATTCTTGATAACGAAAACCAACAATTACAAAGCACAAATCAAGCTACTGCACTACAAATAATTTACGACACCAAAGAGAAGGAAGCACAAATCAAGGTTTTAGTGCAGAAAGGCAAAGTGGATTATGCTCAAAAAATTATGCTCATAGCTTCAATTATTAGTGGGGTATTGTTAGTGCTGTTTTGGTACTTATATATTCTAAAAAAGAAAAAGCAAACACGAAATGAAACAATATATAAGCAGCAAATTCTTAAAGCAGAATTGGATAAAAAAAGTTTAAAAGAGGAAATTTTAAAAAGAGAAGTAGAAGTAAAAAATGCTTCATTATCTACTTACAGTTTACATATTTCTCAAAAGAATAAGATACTTTCAGATTTAGCTCATACCCTTACAAAATGTTTAGACCGCAATAATATCGACTTAAAAAGAAAATTAGCTGCTCTAATACAAGAAATCAACACCAATTTGTCTCAAGTTCAGGAGTGGGAAGAATTTGTAACCCTATTTCAAGAGATTCACCCTCAATATATTGAACGAATAAATAAAGTAGCAAATGACAATTTATCGTCTTCTGAATTACGTTTAAGTATGTTGTTGCGATTAAACCTAAATTCCAAAGAAATAGCCTCGATATTGCGATTAACAACGGATAGTGTGCGGGTATCTAGATATCGATTAAGAAAAAAACTTCCGATAGACGCTAAAGAAGAATTAAGTCAATATTTACGTTCTATTTAACGTATTACAGGCAGTAGTTTAGCATACTGTTATTTCAATGTAAATCTATTCTTATTGTTGCCTTGTTGTTTCCTAGTTTTTAAATAAATCTTCTCTATTTCTTTTCATTAAGTAAACATGCTAAATGCTTGATATATATAATTTTGGCTGCTAAATAACCAATGAAAATAAAAATGAAAAATTATTTAAAGTTTACTTTATTTCTCGTATTTGTTGCTATAAATTTTGCTTCAATTCAAGCTCAAAATGGTAATATAGCAGGTACAATTTCGGACGAAAACGGATTAAGCGTTCCTGGTGCAACAATTCTAATAACCTCTTTAAAAAAAGGAACAACATCCGATTTTGATGGGCACTTTTCTCTTGTTGAAATTCCTGTAGGTACTTATAAACTTTCCATTACGTATTTAGGGTATGCTAGCGTAGACCAAGAAATTACAATTACCGACGGAAGCACCACATCTATAGAAGTCTTTATTCAACCAAAAAGTTTAGAGTTGCAGGGTGTTGAAGTGGTAAGTTATGGTTTGGGCAGTCAGGCAAAAGCGTTAAATACACAAAAAACCAATATGAACATTACCAATGTAGTTTCTACAGATCAGATTGGTAAATTTCCTGATTCTAATGTAGGTGATGCAGTAAAGCGTATTCCGGGGATTACTATGCAGGTGGATCAAGGTGAGGCGCGTAATGTTATTGTGCGTGGCTTATCACCCCAGTTAAATTCAGTTACATTAAATGGAAGTCGAGTTCCATCGGCAGAGGGAGATAACAGAAATGTTCAGATGGATTTGATTCCGTCCGATATGATACAAACCATTGAAGTGAGTAAAGCTGTAACTCCAGATATGGATGCCGATGCCTTAGGAGGTTCTATAAATTTGGTAACAAGAACTTCTCCACAAGGGTTTAGATTATCTGCAACTGCAGGATCTGGTATAAATGTAATTACCAATAAGCCAATTATCAATGGTTCATTTTTACTTGGTGATAGAAGTGAAAATGGAAAATTTGGTTGGATGCTATCCGCATCTTATAACAATAATGATTTTGGATCTGATAACGTTGAGGCTGAATGGACAGATGAATTTGAGTATTATTCTGGTGTGGATGACGGCGATGGGGAGCCAATTCTAGAAGAAGTTGATGTAGATTCCTATACCAATGTCTTTGAGCAAAGGGAATATTTGGTACAACGTATAAGACGTAGTTTTTCTGCCAATATGGATTATAAGATTGATGCCGATAATACACTGTTCTTAAAAACAATTTATAATTGGAGAGATGATAGAGAAAATAGATTTGCATTGCAAAGCGAAATGCTTGACGGTGAAGATATGGAATTAGGTGATTTTACGATTACTGATGGTAAAGTAACTAGCTTTTTAGCAGAAGTTACGCGTGAGACAAAAGGTGGAATTGATTCTAAAAGAAATAAAAACAGACGATTAGAAGATCAGCGAATGCAAAATTATAGCCTAGGTGGAAAACATTTACTGGGTAATTTAAAAGTAGATTGGATGTCGTCATTCGCAAAAGCATCTGAAGAAAGATTAAATGAACGTTACATTGTTTACGCTGCAGAATATGCTGTATTGAATGATAATAAAGATACTCGCTTCCCTATAATGACTGCCGAAGATGTTGCAGATACCTCTTTAGATAATTTTGAATACGATGAGTTAACAGAAGAAAATCAGTTTACTAAAGAAGAGGACTTTAATGTTTTTGTAAATTTTGAATTGCCTTCAAATATTTTTGGTCAGGGTGATGGGACTATAAAATTTGGTGCAAGAACACGCTTAAAAACCAAACTTCGCGATAATAATTTCTTTGAGTTTGATTTTGAAGATGACTATCCAACATTGGCAGCTACGGTAACCAGAGATATTTCAGATGCTGATTTTCTTGCAGGTAGTAAATACTTAATTGGTTCGTTTGCTGATGAAGAATGGTTAGGTGCTTTAAATCTTGTAGATGGCGAAGCTGTTCCTGACGAGTATTTGAGAGAAAATTACAATGTAAAAGAAAATGTTTTTGCTGGGTATATTTTAACCAATCAAAAACTATCTGAAAAAGTAGATATGCTTGTTGGTGTACGTATTGAAAATACCAAAATTACCGCCACCGGAAATCAAATTATTGATGAAGAAATAGTAACAGGTGAAATTACAAAAGAGAGTTCTTATTCGAATATATTACCAGGCGTGCATTTTAAATATGCGGCATCGGATGCAACAATATTGCGTTTTGCATGGACAAATACATTGGCAAGACCTAATTATGCTGATTTAGTACCATCTGTAGATGTTATTTTAGGCGATGATGAAATTGTATTGGGCAATCCAGATTTAGAAGCAACAACATCTATGAACTTTGATTTTATGGCAGAGCATTATTTTGAAAGTGTTGGTTTACTTTCTGGAGGTGTTTTCTATAAAAATATAGACAATTTCATTTATACTTTTGTTGGTGAAACTGCTGATGATACGTATGGAGAAGACACAACAGGTTACGAAATATTCCAACCTTTAAATGGAGAAGGTGCAACAATTTTTGGGGCTGAATTTGCTTTTCAAAGGAACTTAGATTTTCTTCCGGGATTTGCAAGAAACTTTAGTGTTTACTTAAATTATACATTCATTTCTTCTTCTGCCAACGGAATTATGAACGAGGATGGTGACGAGAGAGAAGACGTAGATTTGCCAAATACAACACCAAATACGTTCAATGCTTCATTGGGTTATAATGATAGAAAATTCTCTGCAAGATTATCAGGTAATTTTACAGATTCTTATATAGATGAATTAGGAGGTAATGATTTTGAAGATAGATATTATGACACTCAGTTTTTCTTAGATTTTAATGCAAATTATAAGGTAAATAATAGTTTAAGCATTTACACAAGTTTAAATAATATTACAAATCAGCCATTACGTTATTTCCAAGGGCAAAAAGATTTTACACAGCAAGTTGAATTTTATGGGCAACGCTTCACTTTTGGATTGAAATATGATTTGTTTAGAAAATAACAAATGTTTGTAAATCAACTAATAGTAAGATCAGTCTTCAACTACAAAAAATATAACATGAAAAATGTACTATGGTTTACGCTTTGCGCTTTTTTATTCATTACATCGTGTAAGTCTAAAAAACTTCCGGCTATTGCCCCAGATATTATAACAGAAAAAACTTTGAATGATACAGATGACCCGGCAATCTGGATAAATCCTTCCGATCCATCAAAAAGTATTGTATTTGGTACCGATAAAGAAACTAATGGCGCTATTTATGCTTTTGATTTAGAAGGAAAAATAATTGAAGAAAAAACAATTAGAAATATAGAAAGACCTAATAACATAGATTTAGCTTACGGATTCGCATTAAACGATTCTACTACAACCGATGTTATTGTTTTTACAGAGCGAGAAAAAAATCAAATTAGAATGTTTTCTGTGCCAGATATGAAACCTTTAGATCAAGGTGGATTTAAAGTTTTTCAAGATGAAACAAACCTAGAATTCACATTTCCTATGGGTGTAAGTTTGTACATGTCGCCAACAGATAATAAATTGTTCGCCATAGTTGGCCGTAAATCCGGTCCTGAAAATGGTTATTTATATCAATATAATTTAGCTGCAGATTCGTCTGGGGTTGTGCGTTCGGAATTGGTAAGAAAGTTTGGAAAATTTAGTGGTAAAAAAGAGATAGAAGCCATAGCCGTAGATCACGAATTAGGATTTGTGTATTATTCAGATGAGCAACATTGTGTTCGTAAATACTATGCGGAACCGAGTATGGGCGACGAAGAAATTAGTTGTTTCGGTGGCGATCTTTTTCTTGAAGATATAGAAGGAATTGCTATTGCTCGATACAAAGTTGGTACTGGATATGTAATTATATCGGATCAGCAACGAGGACAATTCAACATTTTTTCAAGAACTACAAATGAATTTGTAAAAGCAGTTAATCTTTCTACTTTAGAAACAGATGGATGCGATGTGGTTACAGTTCCGTTAAATAGCACCTTTAAAAACGGCTTGTTTGTAGCAATGAATGATAAAAAGGATTTCTATTTTTACGATTTGGCTAAGCTTGGAATTGAAAAATAACGCGTGCTATTAAGTAAAAAAGAGCTAACCTAAATTGGTTAGCTCTTTTTATTTTTACCACTTTTGGTTTCTAAAGTTTTTGGCTTTTGCAAAAAGTACAGTTTCGGATAAATAGTCTTCCAAGTCATATTTCGGAATAGGGAGTATGCTCTCTAATAATGTGGTATCCCATTCACTAGCCTTAGAAGTCATATATGGGTGTAAATGAACACCAATAGTTTCATAATAAAAGGCTTCTAATTTAGAAGAAAATCCTGTTTTTACATTTATCAACTCCTCAGTGAAAGAGAAATTATTAAAACCAACTACCTCCAATATTTTTGCAATACCGTTCATCATATTTGTTTCTTGAGAGTGAACTATGTTTAATTGTTCAATTTCAGTAGAAATTACCTTAGCAATAACCTGAGCAGCGTAGTCCGTTGGAATTATATTCAAACCTGTGGTTTGGGTTGTGGTGATACGCACTTGATCGTCGGTGGTAACGCTATTGAAAAATTTTGCAAATAAATAGAATACCATATACTTTGATATAAAGTAATTAGGATGCTCAAGAATATTACCACCAAGAACACTAGGGCGTAATATTTGAACAGGAATATTTTTTTCTTTACCTGCTTCGGTTAAAAATTTTTCAGAAGCATGCTTTGATGCTTCATAATGATTTCTATAGTTTTCGCTTGTTAGCTGAGAATAATCATTTTGAATCAGTCCCCCTATATTACCTGATGCAAAAGCAGTACTGATATATACAAATTTGTTAATGTGCTTGTAAAAGGCATTAAAAATGTCTTTTGTAAATTTTAAATTCTCTTTAAATATTTCTTTTTTAGCCTTTGGATCTGTAGATAAATTTACAAACCCTGCAGAATGTATAAAGTAATCAATACGATTTTTGGTGCCTAAAAAGGTTTCAGGAATTAAGAATTCATCCGCATCTATGACCACTATTTTATTCAGAACAGCTGCTCTATTTTTCTTGATGAATTCGGTAGCAAAATCGCTGGAAATAACATTTTCAATTCTCTTTTCGGGAGTTAAAGTAGCTTTTTTGCGAACAGGCAGATAAATTTGTTCAATAGCATCAAAACGTTGTTCTAAAAGTGAATATAATATTCTAGAACCTAAAGTTCCTGTGGCGCCAGTTAAAAGAATGTTCATGGGATTGATTTGTGTGTAAAAAATCAAAATCCTTATTTAAAATATAAAATAAGGATTTTGAGCTAGTTAAAGATGCTTTTAAATTCTAGTACCTATAATAATCTGGCTTAAATGGTCCTTTAACCGTTACGCCAATATATTCTGCTTGCTCTGGTTTTAGTTCCGTTAATTCAACACCTAATCTTGCCAAATGTAATTGTGCTACTTTTTCATCAAGATGCTTAGGTAACATGTATACTTCATTTTTGTATTTATCACTATGTTTCCAAAGCTCTATTTGTGCTAGTGTTTGGTTGGTGAAAGAGTTACTCATAACAAAACTAGGGTGTCCAGTTGCACAACCAAGGTTTACTAATCGTCCTTCAGCCAAAATAATGATATCAGTGCCATCAATAGAATATTTATCTACCTGAGGTTTAATTTCATCCTTGGTATTGCCATAATTTTTATTCAACCAAGCCATGTCTATCTCATTGTCAAAATGACCAATATTACAAACAATGGTTTTGTCTTTCATAGCTTTAAAATGCTCAGCACGGATAATGTCTTTATTCCCAGTTGTGGTAATAATTATATCAGCATTAGCAACTACAGTTTCTAGTTTTTTAACTTCAAAACCATCCATGGCTGCCTGTAGCGCACAAATTGGGTCAATTTCAGTAACTGTAACTATAGATCCAGCACCTTTAAATGAAGCAGCGGTACCTTTACCAACATCTCCGTAACCAGCTACAACCACTCTTTTACCAGCAAGCATAGTATCCGTTGCTCTTCTTATAGCATCAACAGCACTTTCTCTACAGCCATATTTATTATCAAACTTAGATTTGGTAACCGAATCATTTACATTAATGGCCGGCATTGGTAAGGTTCCATTCTTTACTCTTTCATAAAGTCTATGTACACCAGTTGTTGTTTCTTCAGATAAACCTTTAATATTGCCTGCTAATTCAGGATATCTATCTAAAACCATATTAGTTAAATCGCCACCATCATCAAGAATCATATTTAAAGGTTTGCGATCTTCTCCAAAGAATAAGGTTTGCTCAATACACCAGTCAAATTCTTCTTCATTCATTCCTTTCCAGGCGTATACTGGTACTCCAGCTTCAGCAATTGCAGCCGCAGCTTGATCTTGAGTCGAGAATATATTACAAGAACTCCATGTAACTTCTGCGCCTAACGCCACAAGAGTTTCAATAAGTACTGCAGTCTGTATGGTCATATGCAAACATCCTGCAATACGCGCACCTTTTAAGGGTTGTTCTTTTCCATATTCCTCTCTTAATGCCATTAGTCCAGGCATTTCTGCCTCAGCTAAGTTTATTTCTTTTCTTCCCCAACCTGCTAGAGAAATATCTTTTACCTTGTAGGGTATATAAGAAACAGTTTTAGTGCTCATATCCTTTTTTATTTTTACTTTCGTTATATAGCAATTTTAATCACTAAATTTTAGTGATTGCAAAGGTACTAAAGCCATGCCTCTTTACAAAACAATTACGGTAACACCAAGCATAACTGTTTACATCTGGAAAGTTGAAGAAACAGAAGAGGAACTTGCTAAAGATATTGTGCTTACTCCTGCATGCGCAGAAAGAATGCTAGGAATGAAATCAGAGCAACACCGTAAAGGGTTTTTAAGTATTCGTCATTTGTTAGCAATTGCAGGTTACGAGGATAAAGATTTGTATTACAATGAATTTGGAAAACCATTTTTAAAAGATGGAAATAGGATAAGTATTACCCACTCTCATGAATTTACGGGTATTATTGTGGCGCAGCATTCTGATGAAGTTGGGATAGATATAGAAATGCAAAGAGACAAAATTTTAAATATAGCTCATAAATTCACACCAATTGAAGAGTATAAAACCCTGGCGAATACCGATGCTATTGTTAGAAAACTTACAATTGTTTGGGGCGCAAAAGAATCTTTGTACAAAATATATGCACAAAGTGGCTTAAGTTTTTTACATCATATAGATGTTAAGGAATTTGATTTAGAAGACAATGATAGTATTGCAGAAATTATTTACAAAGGAAAATCATCTGCATACAGTATAGATTTTTTAGAATTTGAAGGGTATACCTGTGTGTATGCCGTAAAGTTATAATACTAATAAACATGAATATTTCCGTAGAACTTACCCTATCTCCCTTACAAGATTCCTTTGAACCTATTATCATTAGTTTTATTAAAAAACTTAGAGCTTCTGGGTTAACCGTATTAGAAAACCCATTAAGCACTCAAGTATATGGTGAATACGATAGCGTAATGAAGGTGCTCAACACAGAAATAAAAGAAGCTTTTGAGCTCATGGACAAAGGCTTACTTTATATGAAAATTGTTAAATCGGATAGAAGCATGTATGAGCCCCATTTTTGATTTTTTCTTTGAACAATATTCCGATTACAAAACCTATCACATAGTTCTTGAAATAGTTGCGGTACTATTTGGATTACTTTCTGTGCTGTTTTCTAAACAAAATAATATTCTGGTATATCCTACCGGAATGATAAGTACTGCCATATTTGTTTACCTACTTATTGTTTGGGGATTAATTGGAGACATGCTCATAAATGTATATTATTTTATCATGAGTGTTTATGGGTGGTATGTTTGGACAAGAAAAGTAGATGACCAGCATGTAACGCCAATAACCCACACCACAATAAAAGAGCATAAGACATCTATTATAATTTTTATAAGCACCTTATTATTTGTATTTGTGGTTTATCAACTATTTGATAAATGGACTAGCTGGACTGCTTATGTTGATACTTTAACAACTGCCGTGTTTTTTGTTGGAATGTGGCTAATGGCCAAACGTAAAGTAGAAAATTGGCTATATTGGATTGTGGGCGATTTAATATCAGTGCCTTTATATTTTTACAAAGGCTTTACTTTTACTAGCTTACAGTATTTATTATTTACATTCATTGCAATTTTTGGATATTCCGCATGGAAGAAAAGTTTAAACAAGAACCCTCAGACGTAATTAAAATAGTATTATTCGGACCAGAATCTACGGGTAAAACCACCTTGTCTGGTCAATTAGCGCGCTACTACAATTCGGTTTGGGTGCCAGAATATGCTAGAGAATATTTGCAAGATAAATGGAATGAAGAGCGAAAAACTTGCGAACCAAAAGATTTATTGCCTATAGCAGAAGGCCAAATGAGGCTAGAAAATAAATTGGCTAAAAAAGCTAATAAAATTTTGATTTGCGATACAGATTTGTTGGAAACAAAAGTATATTCCGAAGCGTATTATATTGGACATTGCGATCCAATTTTAGAAAAATATGCCCTAGAAAATACTTATGATTTATATTTTTTGACTTATATTGATGTACCTTGGGAAGAAGACGATTTGCGCGATAAACCGTTGGAAAGAGAACGCATGTTTCAATATTTTCAAGACACCTTAGAAAAGTATAATAGAAAGTATATTCTTTTAAAAGGAGATAAGAATACAAGACTTAAAACAGCAATTCATCATATTAATAAACTTTTGAATCCATGATAGCATTTTCAGAAAAAGATAAAGAGCAATTAATTTCTAAAGGAATAGCGGCAGAAAAAGTAGAAGGTCAGATCCAAACATTTAAAGAAGGAATACCCTTTGTTAAATTAGAAAAGGCCGCTGTTGTTACTAATGGAATTTTAAAATTTTCTAATGATGATGAAAAGGAGCTAATCGAAAATTTTGAAAATGCCAAAAATCATTTATCACTCTTAAAGTTTGTTCCAGCTTCTGGTGCTGCATCGAGAATGTTTAAAGCTTTTTTTAATTTCTTAGAAAAGTATAATCCAAAAAATGAAAGTTTAGAGGATTATTTTAATAGAACAGGAGATAAAGATCTTAATACCTTTTATCAAGGATTAAAAAAGCTACCATTTTATGAAATCATAGAGAAAAGAATAAATGGAAAGTTCAGTTCCAAAGGAGAAGAACTGTATTTTTTTGTAGAAGAAATGTTGCAGGAAAAGGGATTAAATTTTGGTTTTTATCCAAAAGGTCTTTTGCCTTTCCATAATTACGGAAATTTTGCTTCTACACCTTTTGAGGAACATTTAAAGGAGGCAGCTTTATATGCATCTAATAAAGGAGATGCCAAGCTTCATTTTACCATATCCGAACAGCATGGCGAAATGTTTAATCAAGAGTTTGACCGGGTTAAAGAAAGAGTCTCTGCAGCTACGAATACTTCTTTTAATGTTAGTTATTCATTTCAAAAATCAGAAACAGACACGATTGCTGTAAATATGGACAATACACTTTTTAGAGAGCCAGACGGATCTTTATTATTTCGTCCTGGAGGACATGGAGCACTTATAGAAAACTTAAATGACCAAAAAGCAGATATCATATTTATTAAAAATATAGATAATGTAGTGACCTCTAATGCCATAGTAGAGGTGGCTAATAGTAAAAAAGTATTAGCAGGACTCTTATTAAAAGTGCAGAAAAAAGCATTTGAATATGCTAAAATATTAGAGCACAATGCAGCTATTGATTTTGATAAAATGCAAGAAATTAAAGCGTTTTTAGAACATGAGTTAAATGTTCGTTTTTCTGAAAATTATAATGGTTACAGTATAGCACAGCAAATAGAAATATTAAAAGATAAAATTAATAGACCTATTCGTATTTGCGGTATGGTTAAAAACGAAGGTGAACCAGGCGGAGGTCCTTTTTGGATAAAAGATAAGAAAGGTAATATTTCACTACAAATAATTGAGTCAGCACAAGTCGATACAGCTAGTAAAAATCAGATGGAAATATTTAGTAATTCTACTCACTTTAATCCAGTAGATTTGGTTTGTGGTATAAAAGATTTTAAAGGAGAAAAATATAATTTATTGAATTTTGTTGATGTTAAACAAGGTTTTATCACCGAGAAAACTAAAGATGGTAAAGAATTAAAAGCTCTTGAACTTCCAGGCCTTTGGAACGGAGCAATGGCTTTTTGGAATACTATTTTCGTAGAAGTGCCCTTAATAACTTTTAATCCGGTAAAAACGGTTAATGATTTATTGAAACCTGCACATCAAGTAAAAAACTAAAAATAGATTTTAAAAGTGTATACTTTTTACACATAAAATAACTAAAGTATACAGTAATACACACATTGTTATTTTTATTGTAAAATATAAACCATTGTAAAACAGTTAGTTGCAATGGTTTTTTGATTTGTGTTGCTTCTGGCATTATTCTTTCTGTATACTAATCGAGTTTAAAAATAAATGTTGAATAATAAAATTGATAAAGATGAAAAAGTTAGTATTTGCAACAGCACTGGCCATAGGTAGTTTAGGAACAATTACCGCAACGGCAACAACACCAATTTTCCATGATGGGATTATGGAGGGAATCTTTGCTCAAGATTTTACAGAAATAAAAATAGCAGAACTTCCTGAGGCAGTAACAAAAGCTCTTGAAAAAGATTTTCCTGGAGCTGCCATTACCAAAGCCTATGTAAACGAGGAGTCTCAATATAAATTAGAAGTTACACAAGAGAACGGTAAAACTTTAGAATTACACGCCGATGCAGAAGGCAATTGGTTAGAAATGTAAGAGTTTGGTTAGAGTAGATTAAGTTAGTTAGTTTGGTTATAAAAAGGTTGCTTCGGCAACCTTTTTTAGTTTTAATTGTTATTGCTTTGAAACACATAAAGTGTAAATAAATTACACAATTCCATAAAAAATTATACAATTATACACAGTACTAAAAATCAGAAATACTTTTTAATAAATTGAAAATCAAATACTTGTGTTTAAAATTGAGAAATAGTAGTTCATGGCATTATTATTTCAGTATACCTAACAAGTTTAATAATTAAAAAAATAAATATCATGAAAAAATTAATTCTAGCATCCGTATTTACATTCGTTGGTTTAACTGCATTTGCTCAAGAGAGCGAGATGGCCATGGCAGCTTCAGAAGTTGTTGAAACCACTCAAGATGGGTTTTCAGAAATTACTATGGATAACTTGCCTGAAGCGGTTAGTGCTGCAGTAAGCAAAAGTTATCCATCAGCAACCATAGATAAGGCATATGTAAATGATAAGAACCAATATAAACTTGAAGTTTCTTTAGAAGATGGAACTTCAGGCACGCTTTATGCTGATGAAAAAGGGAATTGGATCGAATTATAGTAAACCCAATGTTCTTATTTGTATCAAGTTGGTTTAATTGAAAAGGAGTTGCATTAAATGCAACTCCTTTCTTTTTATGATAACTTTAAAACAATGTAGCCGTCTTATCGTAGTATTTTTAACGTAAGTATAGACTAGAATACTACTGATATGTCTAAAATTTTAATTATTGAAGATGATGCTGCCTTTGGTCAAATGCTGCAAAAGTTTTTAACCAAAAAGGAATATAAAGTTGCTATTAGTTACAATGCAGAAGATGCTAAACAAAAGTTTAATGACGATAATTTTGATCTTGTACTTACAGATTTAAGATTACCAAACTATGATGGCATTAAACTGTTGGCAGATATAAAAGATATAAATTTTAAAACTCCAGTCATTGTTATGACGGGTTACGCAGAAGTATCTTCGGCGGTACATGCTATGAAAAAAGGTGCTTTTGATTATATATCGAAACCTTTTACTCCTGAGGAAATTGTAATGGTAATTGCCAATGCATTAAAACATAAAGTGGAGTCAAATATTCAAAATGAACCCCAAACAAATAAACCTGATAATTCACCTAAACCTAGCACTAGTTCCATTTCAGGAGTTAGTGAGGCTTCTAAAAAATTACAGGAATACATTAAACTTGTTGCGCCAACTGATATGTCTATTTTAATTACAGGAGAAAGTGGAACAGGAAAAGAGGTGACAGCTAAGGCTATTCATGATCAGAGTAAAAGACATGGACATAATTTTATTGCCGTTGATTGTGGAGCTATCCCTAAAGAGATTGCTACTAGTGAGTTTTTTGGACATATAAAAGGTAGTTTTACTGGCGCTATTGAAGATAAAATTGGACATTTTGAAGCGGCAAACGGAGGAACTCTATTCTTAGATGAAATTGGAAATTTGAGTTACGAAAATCAAATACAATTATTAAGAGCTTTGCAGGAGCGCAAAATAAAACGCGTGGGAAGTACTAAAGAAATAGCTGTTGATCTTAGATTAATTACAGCAACAAATGAAGATTTATCCGAAGCGGTTGCAAATGGTACTTTTAGAGAAGATCTGTACCATAGAATTAATGAATTTTCGATAGAGATACCTTCGTTGCAGGAGCGATTTGAAGACTTATTGTTATTCGCCGATTATTTTCTTGACAAAGCAAATAGTGCTTTAGATAAAGCGGTAAAAGGATTTTCAGATGAGGTAATTTCCATTTTTAGAAAATACCATTGGCCAGGTAATTTAAGAGAATTACAGAATATTATTAAAAGGGCGGTACTGCTAACTCCCGGAACGTTGATTGAAGCTAACGTTTTACCTAAAGAACTTTTTGAGCCAAATAAAAACATTGCTGATGCTAATTTTTCTAAAGATGCTTATGAAAAAGAGCAAATACTCAGGGCGTTAAAAGAAACAAATTTTAATAAATCTAAGGCAGCCAAACTGCTTCAAATAACAAGAAAAACGCTGTATAATAAAATTAGTTTTTACAATTTAGATTTGTAATTATCATTAAGCTCATTGGCAATTAATGCCAACTTAAGTGCGGTTACATTATTTTTAAGGATATTAAATTTAGAGGTTAATTCTTTTAGAGAAATTGTTCCTCTTTGTAAATGCTCAAATTCTTCTAATAATAGAATACAATCTTTTGCTTGTAGTTGTCTAAACATGGATAACATACGGTGCGAAACGGCATTTATCGATTCGAAATTTTCTGCGTTAACAGCTTCGTTAAGTATTTTCATGTTTTCTTCTGTATCACTAAGAAAAGTAAATACAACCTCTTGTAGCCCATTAGTAATATCACCTAAAAAGGAAGAGAGTGTTTCAAGATTGTATAGCGTAGAAGTACTACTTGGCTTTTCAGATATTCCACTAGTATTCATCACAACAACCTCAGGGAATAAATGCGCTAGCTTGTTAAAAAAGTCATTTTTAGAAAAAGGTTTTTGCAGTATCTCTGAAAATCCTTTATCCAAATAATAACTTGGGTTTAAATCTTTTCTTCCCGTCATGGCCAGTATAGGCTGGTTAACGTAATGCGTATAGTTTCCGGTTTTAAAATTTTCCAGAACCTGAAATCCACTAATATTTGGCATTTGAATATCTGTAAGGACTAAATCATACGTAAGATTAGCATTTTTTGCAATTTCATTAAAATTGGTAAATGTAGTGGTGGTTATAGCGTAACTTTCACAAACCTCTTTTAATAGTTTGAGCATAGCAATATCATCATCAATAATTAAAATAGATAATCCAGATTTTATTGGAGCGATTGCTTTTTTAGGTTGACTAATTATTTTTGTTTTACTAATCTTAAACGGAATCACCACTGTAAAAGTGCTGCCTTTTCCTTTTTCACTATCCAAAGAAATGGTACCGTTTAAAAGCTTGGTTAATTTTTTAGAAATGGTTAATCCTAAGCCATAACCTCCATATTTACGTTCTGTATGTTCATCCGCTTGTGTAAATTCCTTGAAAATATCTTCTTGTTTTGATTTTTCTATGCCAATACCAGAATCTATGACTTGTATTTTAGTGGTAATGTTATTGCCATCATTACGCTCTACGGTTGCCTTTATGTTTATAAAACCTTCTTGTGTAAATTTATAGGCGTTGCTAATAAGATTGGTTAATATTTGTCGCACTCTAAAAGGATCGCCAATAACTGCACTTTTTAATTTGTCGTCTATATCTAAAGTAAGCGTTATTGGTTTCTGTTTATTTATTTCCTTCAAACTATGGCTAGTTTCATGTATTAAATCGGATAGCATAAAAGGGATGGCCTCAGTTTTTAGTTTTCCCGCTTCAAGTTTAGAAAAATCCAATAAGTCGTTTACAAGATTATCAACATAAGACGCGGCAGATTTTACATTTTTTAAGTACGCTAATTGCTTAGTATTTAAACTGGTATTTTCCATTAATTCAGAATAACCCGTAATAGTATTTAATGGAGTTCTTAAATCATGACTTACGCTAGAGATAAGTTGTTCTCTACTTTTTAAAAGCGATTCTGAAAATTTCTTTTCTTCCTCTAAATTCTGTCGGTAAGTTTGTACACGCCAATAGTCGCGCGTTATTAAAAAGGTAAAAAAAGCAACAACCATAAAACCCAATAAGGCAGCAATACCAGCAAGTCTTATGCTTTTGTTTAATACATCTTGTCTTTTTATGGTATCTGTATAGGTAGCATTTATTACCTCTTGTTCAAAAGCGGCTATGATGCTTCTTAATTGCTGCGATAAATCTAAATCGTTTTGGTTTATTTCCATTTCTTTCTCGGTTAAAGAAAGTTGATTGGATTTGTCTTTTTCAATGGCTTCTGTCAATATTTTTTTTGACGCGGCTAAGATTGAATCTGCCTTTTTGGGGTCGGAAATAGTATGTTCATCTTGTTTAACATTGGCATTTAAAAGAGCAACCCAATCTTCCAATATTTTTCGTTCATAGCTAGGTAACTTCTCAGGATTTTGATTAAAATCGTAAATAGAGATTTTATCAAAAGAGGCTTCCATTTTTAAAAACTTATTCAAGGCAATGTCTAAGGAGCTATTGGCTTCATTTTTAAGTTTTAACCTTCTTAACTCTTCATTATTATAGGTTTTGCGCTTTAAAAGGTATTGCACGCTGTCTAGCAATTTTAATTGGTACTTGTTATAGATAACTTGTTTTAAAGCATCTATTTCTGCAGAGACCGAGTCAATTTTTTGAGCGTAAGCAGTAAAATTCTCCTTTGTTTTAGATTGCAATGCGAGTTTGGATAAACTTTCTGCTTCGTATAATTGGGTTAGTAGTGATCCTGTTTTAATAAGCTTGGTATCATTTTTTCCAGAAGTGTCAATAGATAAATAA
Organism: Cellulophaga tyrosinoxydans; assembly: GCF_900176415.1. Classification (GTDB taxonomy): domain Bacteria; phylum Bacteroidota; class Bacteroidia; order Flavobacteriales; family Flavobacteriaceae; genus Cellulophaga; species Cellulophaga tyrosinoxydans. The sequence continues at coordinate 1,284,398 of NZ_FWXO01000001.1, forward strand.
CTTTTTATTTCAGAAAGAATAAAAATACTTGAAACTAGTGCCAATGCTCCTAGAATAAAATAACTAAGAACAATACGTAGGGTAAATTTATTTTTCGATTTATTTTTAATCATTCTCTTAGGCATCAATAGCATACATACGTTTTTAATCTACCTAACAGTTGGTAAGGGAATGTTAATTTAGAAAGATATGTAAAACATAAGGATAAAATTGTTTTAGAAACATCAGTAGAAACCAAATAAGTTATGGATGTTTTTTTTCTTCATTTTTCTCTTGTAAATATAAAATGTGATTGTACATTTGCGCCATCTCAAAGGGGTGCTGAATCCAAAGCAGAATTCAAGTAATTATTGAATTTAGTTTACGAAGAAGCTGAGATTATACCCAATGAACCTGGGCAGGTAATGCTGCCAAGGGATGCGTAAATCGCCATTAGGAACTTGTACGGTTTCTTATTTTAATAGCGCTGTTAGAATAAAAACCAAAAATCAATTATTAACAAGAATAATAGCCCCTTTTATTCGTCACTAAATAATAGTACGAATGAAAATGCTTTTTTCAAATTTCAAATTTTTCCCCGTCATTGGGCAGTGGGATGCAAAGCGATTTATTAACAACTATAAGGAAAATCGCTGCAATTCAATTTTTTCTACAATGATCATCTTTATGATGGCAAATGCCGTAATGGCACAAGAGCAACCAACGGATTCTTTAGAAGGCAAAAAGGTGGTCCTAGATGAGGTTTTTGTGTCTGCAATACGGGTTACCAAAGAGTCTCCCGTTACCTTTTCAAATTTATCTAAAGATGATATTGCTCCTAGAAATCTAGGGCAAGACATTCCAATTTTAATGAATTTTTTACCCTCTGTAGTAACAACTTCAGATGCTGGAGCAGGAATTGGTTATACTGGAATTAGGGTTCGTGGAAGCGATGCAACGAGGGTAAATGTCACCATAAATGGCATACCGTATAACGATGCAGAGTCGCAAGGTACATTCTGGGTAAATATGCCCGATTTTGCTTCTTCAGTAGAAAGTCTACAATTGCAAAGAGGAGTAGGAACATCAACCAATGGAGCGGGTGCTTTTGGAGCCAGTTTAAACTTGCTTACTGACGGTTATGCTGATGAAGCCTATGCGCAAATTTCATCATCTATAGGTAGTTTTAATACCTTGCGAAATACGCTTAAGTTTAGTACTGGACTGCTAAATAATCATGTTGAGGTTTCAGGGAGATTGTCTAAAATTAATTCTGATGGGTATATAGATAGAGCAACATCAGATTTAAAATCATATTTTCTGCAAGGGATGTACAAGGATGACAACTCTATTATAAAAGCTCTTGTGTTTGGCGGACATGAAATTACGTATCAAGCTTGGTACGGCACGCCATTAGCCAGAATTAATAATGATGCTCAAGGAATTGAAGATTATATTTCAGAAAACGGACTTTCAGATTCAGATGCAGATAATCTTAGAAATTCTGACCGTAGGTATAATTTTTACACCTATGAAAACGAGGTGGATGATTATCAACAAGATCATGCGCAATTATTATGGAATGAAACTATAAATGATCATTGGCGAACAAACCTTGCTTTTCATTACACTAGAGGTAGTGGTTTTTTTGAACAGTACAGAGCTGATGATGATTTTGACACATACGGTTTTACACCAATAGTTGTTGATGGTGAAGATGTAAATACTACCGATTTAATTAGACGTCGTTGGTTACAAAACCATTTTTATGGGACTGTTTTTTCTGCAAATTATGTAAATGATAAGGTCAATTTTATATTTGGAGGAGGTTGGAACAACTATAAAGGCGATCATTTTGGAGAAGTTATTTGGGCACGTTACGCTAGTAATAGCACTATCCGAGACAGGTATTATGATGACAGTTCTACGAAAACCGATTTTAATTTGTACTCTAAATTAAATTATAAACTAAATGATCAATGGAGTCTTTTTGGAGATCTACAATATAGAACTGTTGGGTATAAAGCAAATGGAGACGATACAGGTTTGGTAGACGATACATTTAATTTCTTTAATCCTAAGGCAGGTTTAACTTTTGATTTGAATACCAATAACAATTTCTATTTTTCATATGCAGTTGCTAATAGAGAACCTAATAGAAATGATTATGAAAGCGGTAATCCAAAACCAGAAAAGTTGAATGACTTTGAATTGGGATGGCGTTACCTTTCGGAGAATGTACAATTGAATACCAATGTGTATTACATGGCTTACAAAGATCAATTAGTGCTTACTGGAGAACTAAATGATGTTGGCGCACCTTTACGCGAAAATGTAGGGGATAGCTACCGATTAGGTTTAGAAATTGATGCTAATATTGCCTTAGGTGAAAAATTTGCACTAAAACCAAATGTAACGCTAAGTACAAATAAGAATAAAGATTTTGTATTTCAAAGAGATGGAGTTTTACAAAATCTTGGAGATACAGAAATTGCTTATTCACCTAGCGTTGTCGCAGGAGGAGCTTTTGTTTATATGCCTCAAGAAAATGTCCAATTAGCGATTTTTGGAAAACATGTTGGAGAGCAATACATGGGAAATATAGATGCAAATAGTTCCAAACTGGCTGCCTATACACAATTCGATTTTAATGTAAAATACCAGATCAACACCAATTCGTTTGTAAAGAGTATTGTATTGTCGGGCTTAGTAAATAATATTTTTAATACGCTTTACGAATCTAATGGTTACTTTTTTACCTATGACGATACCTGGTCTGCGCCAGGGGTAACCACTACTATTGAAGGAGCGGGTTATTATCCACAAGCAGGAACAAATTTCTTAATTGGAGCCACAGTAAATTTTTAAGGTTCTAAGTTTTATTTTCATTAAAGGGAGTTTCAGTTGTTCTGAAACTCCTTTTTTATTTAGCTTTCTATTATATTTACTAGAGATAATTAGTTATTAAAAAATTATGGAATATAGTAGTCCATTAAAATGGGGAATTATTGGTTGTGGTGCAGTTACCGAAGTAAAAAGTGGACCTCCTTACCAACAAACACTAGGTTTTAAATTGGAAGCAGTTATGCGAAGAGATTTGGATAAAGCCAAAGATTTTGCAGAAAGGCATGGCGTTCCAAAGTATTATTCAGAAGTTGAACAACTTATAAACGACCCCTCTATTGATGCTATTTATATTGCAACCCCACCAGATACCCATAAATTATATGGATTAATGGTAGCTAAAGCAGGAAAGCCTTGTTGCATAGAAAAACCCTTGGCACCAACATACGCAGACGGAGTAGAAATAGTGGAGGCATTTAAAAGCAATAATATTCCCTTGTTTGTAGCCTATTACAGGCGTTCATTACCTCGATTTTTACAAGTTGAAAAATGGATTAAAGAGAATGAAATAGGTGAGGTAAGACACATAAACTGGACGCTTACTAAACCTGTTAATGAAACCGATTTAAGTGGAGCGTACAATTGGCGTACAGATGCTAAAATTGCTCCTGGAGGATATTTTGATGACTTGGCAAGTCATGGTTTAGATTTGTTTGGGTATTTATTAGGAGATTTTGAAAAGGTGGCAGGTATTAGCGCTAATCAGCAAGGTTTATATACGGCAAAGGACACTATTACCTCATGTTGGATTCATAAAAATGGAATTACAGGAACTGGAAGTTGGAATTTTGGAGGTTTTAAAAGAGAAGATATTGTAGAAATTTATGGAAGTCAAGGAAAAATAAGTTTCTCCGTTTTTGAAGAAAATGATATTGTGCTTGAAAATTCTAAAGGCAAACAAAATTTATTTATTGAGCACCCAAAACACGTGCAACAATATCATGTAGAAAATTTAAAACGAGATTTGTTAGATGGAATTCCGCATCCATCAAGGGGAGAATCCGCGTTACATGCTAATTGGGTAATGAGTGAAATTTTGAAATAAAGGAAAATTGAATGCCCAAAATTGAATTACTTATAGAAATTGATGCTCCAATTAAAAGGGTATTCGACTTGGCAAGAAGTATAGATTTGCACATGCTATCAACATCGCATACCAATGAAAAGGCTATTGCAGGGAAAACTTCTGGGCTTATTGGATTGGGAGAATGGGTTACTTGGCGAGCAAAACATTTAGGTTTTTATCAATCAATAACGTCAAAAATTACTGCGTTTCAAGCTCCAAATTATTTTTCTGATGAAATGGTTTCCGGCATTTTTAAATCTTTCAAACATGAACATCTATTTAAAGAGAATAACGGCATCACTATAATGACAGACGTTTTTTATTACGTTGCACCATATGGCATTCTTGGAAATTTGGCAGATGTTATTTTTTTAAAAAGATATATGACCTCATTTTTAATGAAAAAAAACAGCAAACTCAAAGAAGTCGCAGAATTAAACAGTCTTAAAAATTAAAAGCTATCGAAATATACATTTCTACCAAATAATAATTAATTCGTTATTGAAACAATATTTCCGCTAGCAGAAACCCTGTATTCTAGCATGCTATAATATTTGGCACCTCCTTCAGGAGGATTTAATAACTGCCCGGTAAACAATGAATAGTTATATTCTTCACACGAACAGGTAACAGTGTTTTGGCTATTATCTAAAGTCATGGTCGAACAATTATTAGGAGTGTGGTTTGGGCAACTAGCTTCAAAAGCCCTATAGCCAGCAAAGGCTGCTTGTGTTTTTATCACAAAAATACCTCGCGTTCCAGCTTGATTGCCATCTATATAAATTGCGCTGCCCTCATTGGTTAATGAGCTATATAGGGGTAGGTTGGTATTAATATCAAACCTAAAGCCAAATTCTTGTAAATACGGATTTCTAGTGGTGCTATTAGTATCGCAAGCAAAAACTAAAACCAATAAAATAAGCCCTAAAATTTTGTTCATAGCATCAGATCATTTTAAGATTTGTCCAACAAAGTTGAACAAAAAAAACGTATATTTGTCTTAAATCCTCTATAAAAAAGAGGATTTTCCTATTTTACAAAACGCTTAAATTATGAGTACAACATCATATTATACACCTGAGGGATTAAAAAAACTAAGAGACGAGCTAAATCAACTTAAAGATGTAGAGCGCCCTAAAGCCTCTAGAGCTATTGCAGAAGCACGTGATAAAGGCGATTTATCTGAAAATGCAGAGTATGATGCAGCTAAAGAAGCACAAGGACTTTTAGAATTGCGTATTTCTAAATTAGAAGAAACCTATGCCAATGCACGTTTAATTGACGAGTCACAATTAGATACTTCAAAAGTATTGGTGCTTTCCACCGTAAAGCTAAAAAACCAGAACAATGGTGCTGAAATGAAATATACCCTTGTTGCCGAAAGTGAAGCTGATTTAAAAACAGGGAAAATATCTGTTAATTCCCCAATCGGGAAAGGATTATTGGGTAAAAAAGTTGGTGATACTGCTGAGATTACAATCCCCAATGGCACTCTTAAATTAGAAATATTAGAAATTACTAGATAGTAAGTAAATTATAGTACTTAATATTTAAAGTATAATTATTTTTTATATTTTCTTTTTTTTAAATTTTTATTAATGTTTGAGCTCTCTTATAAATCTAAAGCTATAGATACAATTATTGAAAAAGATATAGTTGAAATTTTGAATAGTGCTCAAGAGTTTAATAGTGAAAATAATATTACAGGTTGTTTAGTTTTTTATGAGAACTCTTTTATACAAATATTAGAAGGCGAAAAGAGTGTTGTGAAACAGATTTTTGCCAAAATTTGTCAAGATTCACGCCATGAAAATATTCGTGTTTTGGCTGAGGGCGATAAGGATATTAGATTTTTCCCTAATTGGAACATGGCTTATACAAGCATCAATAAAGATAAATGTAAAAGCGATGATGTTTTAAGCTACGCCAATAACCTTTTATTATTATCAGAGTTTATAGAAAAACCAACAACTACCTTAAAAATGTTTTGGGCAGGAATTAATAGATTAATTGTTAACCCAGCATTTTAAATATTAATAAATTAAGTATGGCTAGTATTTTTACAAAAATTATAAGTGGTGAAATTCCTTGTTATAAAATAGCTGAAAACGATGATTTTTTTGCTTTTCTAGATATAAATCCTAATGCTAAAGGCCATACCCTTTGTATACCTAAAAAAGAAGTAAATAAAATTATGGACTTAGATGAGGAAACTTATTTAGGTTTAATGGCATTTTCTAGAAAAATTGGTAGAGCTTTGGAAAAAGCAGTAGCATGTAAGCGCGTTGGAATGACAGTAATTGGTCTTGAAGTGCCACATGTTCATGTGCATTTAATCCCTTTAAATGATATGAAAGATGCTACCTTTCAGCAAAAAGTTGCTTTTACAGATGTAGAATTTAAAGCTATTGCCGAAAGTATTAAAGCGGAGCTTTTATATTAAAACAAACCGCTTTCTAAATATAAGAATACACCGATTGCAATTAAAACAATTGCCGATAGTATTAAAATATACACCAGTTTTGTAAACTTTACAGATGCCTTTTTAGGCACCACCATTTTTTGGTAATATTCATAAACACGCTCAATATCTGGTGTCCATTTTACCGGATAAATCTCGGATAAACATTTTTTACATTTAATTACAGAGCTCACTTCTTTAGTGGTCTTGTGTACAAATTTGCCGTAAGAATGTTTTTGATAGAAAGATATTTCAAGTCCTTGATTAAAACATTCCGGACAGTTGTTTGTTAAATCTGCTTCCTTAATAACCTCCAATTTTATCTGCGCCATAATCTAAGAATTCAATTTAAAAGACATCTTCATGATTGTTCCTTCTTTACTAGAAGAGAGAACTTTTATTTTTCCTTTGTGGTATTCTTCTACAATTCGTTTTACTAGGGATAAGCCTAATCCCCATCCTCTTTTTTTAGAGGTTACCCCTGGGTTAAAAATAGTATTAAAATTGCGTTTTAAAATGCCATGGCCTGTGTCAGATACTAAAATTATGGCATTATTTCCTTCTTTTAAAATTTCTATGCTAATACTTCCTTTTCCACGCATGGCATCAATTCCATTTTTAACTAAATTCTCAATCGTCCATTGGTATAACGATTTGTTGAGTAACACCGGTAAACTAGCTACTTTACTATCAAAAGAAAAAAGAATTAATTTAGAGCTTCTAAGTTTTAGGTAATCAAAAGCATTTTTGGTTTCAACAACAATATCCAGCGGTTCAAGAATTGGTAAGGATCCAATTTTAGAAAATCTTTCGGTTATAGTTTCTAATCGTGCAATGTCTTTTTCTATTTCACTGGTAATATTCGGATTAATATTTTCTGCTTTTAACAGTTCATTCCATCCAAGTAATGAGGTTAATGGGGTACCAATTTGATGCGCAGTTTCTTTTGCCATTCCAGCCCAAAGTTTATTCTGTTCTGAAGATTTGTTGGTTTTAAAAAAGAAATATATAACGGCGCCAAATAAAAATATAATTAGTAATAAGGCAATGGGGTAATATTTTAGTTTATTTAAAACTTCAGAATTCCCATAATATAGTGTAGCGAGTTCTTCTCCTTTATGATTTATTTTTATTGGGGTATTCTCTCCTTCGAACTGCTTAATTTTGCGTTGCACCAATACCGTGTCGGATGCAGCCTCTTTTGGCATATTACTTACTTTAACAACGCCATCTCGGTTTACAAGAATCATTGGCGTAGAAGTGTTTTTTTGAAAAATTTTCAAAGGTAAATTTCCTGGATCTGCACCTTCAGGAAGCGATTCTAATTCCACCAATGCACTCGCCCAAATCTCTACTTTATTGCGCTCTTCTTCTTTAAATTTTTTAAAAAAACTATTAGTATTCCATAAAATTAGACTCACAATTACAAATGATGCCACTTGTAGAATTATGGTAGTAGTTTTCTTTTCGGGATTAAAGTTCATCCAAACATTGGGTTAATAATTCTTACAATATAACGCATTTTGTCAAAAGATATTCTATCTAATTGTCATGAGCTATTTTTCATTTTCGAGACTAATTTATGTACTTTTGCATTACTATGCGAGAAATGATTTCTGTTCTGCCTAATGAACTTACAACGGCTAATTTACACGGCTATCTTTTAGGTGCTGTTGGTCCTAGACCTATTGCATTTGCCAGTACTTTAAATGAAAATGGAAAGCCCAATCTTTCTCCCTTTAGTTTTTTTAATGTTTTTAGCTCAAATCCTCCAATTTTAATTTTTTCGCCGGCACGTAGAGTTCGTGATAACACTACAAAGCATACACTTGATAACGTTTTAAAAACTAAAGAAGTGGTGATTAATGTGGTAAATTATGCCATGGTTCAACAAATGTCATTATCAAGTACGGAGTATCCTGAAGGTGAAAACGAGTTTAAAAAGGCAGGATTAACTATGGTGAAATCTGATGTGGTTAAACCGTATAGAGTAGGTGAATCTCCTGTTCAGTTTGAGTGTAAGGTTACTAAAGTGGAAGCTTTAGGAAAAGAAGGCGGCGCTGGAAATTTGATTTTTTCTGAAGTAGTAAAAATTCATGTAGATAAATCTATTTTGGATGCTAATGGAAGTATTGATCAGCATAAGATAGATTTAGTGGCACGAATGGGTGGTAATTGGTACAGTAGGGCTAATTCTGGACTTTTTGAGGTGCCAAAGCCACTTTCTAGTTTAGGGATAGGTGTTGATGTTATTCCCGAAGAAATACGTTTAAGTACCATTCTTACGGGTAATGATTTAGGGATGTTAGGCAATATTGAAAAAATACCAACTGCAAGTGAAGTTGCAGAGTTTATAAATACAAACATGGAGCTAAGAGCATTACTGAGCGCCGACGATAAAAAACAATTACATAAAAGAGCACAAGAATATTTACATAAAAATGACGTACTTTCCGCCTGGAAAGTATTATTATCAAATTAAGAGAAAATGGAAGTACAAGGTAAAGTAAAAATGGTTGGCGAAACCCAAACTTTTGGAAATAACGGATTTAGAAAAAGAGAGATTGTTGTAACTACAGAAGAGCAGTATCCACAGCATATAATGGTAGAATTTGTTCAGGATAAATGCGATTTATTGAACAATGTAAGTGTTGGGCAACCAGTAAAAATAGGAATAAATTTAAGAGGTAGAGAATGGGTTAATCCACAAGGAGAAACTAAATATTTTAACTCTATACAAGGTTGGAGAATTGAATCTGTGCAAGCAGAAAGCAATGCGAGTGCTGGAATACCACCAGTGCCACCAATGAATGCTTTTGAACCAGCCGACGATTTAAATGAAGATGATCACGACGATTTGCCATTTTAATTAAACAAATGAACGTATATAAAAAGACCTGTTTAGTGCTGCTAAAGAGGTCTTTTTGTATGTATAAAACACTAAGGTATTCCTATGATTTTTCTTTCTGATGATTTAATTTTTCCTTCAGTAGAAAGTGCAAATACAGAAGGCTTGTTGGCAGTGGGAGGAGATTTATCTTCTGAACGTTTAATGCTTGCCTATGAAAGTGGTATTTTTCCTTGGTTTAATGAGGGCGAGTTAATTTTATGGTGGAGTCCTGACCCCAGAATGGTATTGTTTCCAGATGCTGTCAAAATTTCTAAAAGCATGCGTAAAATACTTAACGGAAATAGATTTACGCTTACAAAGAATGCCAATTTTGAATTTGTTCTAGAGTGCTGCTCTAAAATAAAAAGAGCAGGTCAAGAGGGCACTTGGATTACAGCAGATATGAAAAAAGCGTATTTGAAACTACACGAAAAAGGATTAGCTCATTCCTATGAGGTTTGGGAGAATAACGCTATCGTAGGGGGTTTATATGGTGTAGATTTGGGACATGTTTTTTGCGGAGAAAGCATGTTTAGTTTGGTTAGTAATGCTTCAAAATTTGCCTTTATTAATTTAGCTAAGGAGTTATCAGCTAAAAACTACAAACTAATAGATTGCCAAGTATATACCGAACATTTAGAAAGTTTAGGTGCCGTAGAAATTTCTAGATGTGAGTTTATGACTATTTTAAAGCGAAAAGATTAAAGAAGAATTTAAAAACAATACATGCTCCAATTGGTTGGTGTAATCTTCTAATCTATACTCGAGTCCTATTTGCAACTTAGAAACCTCACTTAATTTATAACCTATCTGAGTGGAAAAACGCTGGTCATAACTTGGCGTATTTGCTTTAGCTACGCTGAGTAAACTCTCAGTTGAAGATATTAAATATGCTTCACCGATATCTAATTTATCTCCTTGCAATGGTAAATCCACAGCAAATCTATACCTGAATCTAAAAACAGTTTGAGAAGGTTGTAATCGCTGTTCGCTTCTAAATCTATGTCCAAAGCGAATTTTGTTTGGTTTGCTTGTAAAATTATATTGTTGAATAAATCTAAGTTCGTTGGTCTTATCTGGTTCAAAATTGGATCTAAAACGGTATTGAATTCCTAGAGAAATACTTTTATTGCTGCTTATTTTTAGTTCAGAAAAATGACTTAGATCTATTTGTCTGGTTTTAAATAAATAGGCTTCTTCGTTATAGATATAGTTTCTATTAGAGATAGAAAAATTATGTAAGTAGTTAGTAGCTGCTTCGTAATTTAATGCCACAGAAGGTTCAAAATAGCCAATAAGATTCTTTTGAGCCAATAGGGTTATAGTAAAGAAAAAGGTAATTATAACCAGTAGTTTTCTAATAAAGCACATGGTCATAATTTGGTGGAAGCGATTTTCTACTGCTCACAAAATCGCCTTCCGCGTTAAATAGTATTTCAAATTCTTGATAGGATTTATTCTTTTTTCCATCAACAATTAATTCGTAGTTCAGTGAAGGTATCATTAAGTTTTGGAAGGCATTTTTTAAGGTTGCATCCACAGAATTTTCTACAACATATTGCTGTTGTATTTTCCGAATTTTATAAGATGAAAAATTACTTGTTAAATACAACTGAATATTCTCGTAACTATCATTAGGCAAATCAATGGCTTTAATAGTAATTTCAATGTCTTCTAAATTACCATCTTCAGAAAATTCTATGCTATACCATAAACGATCTTTTTTAAATTTAGCTTCAAAACTAGTCGTAGCACTATCTATTTCTTTATAATATTTTATGCGTTTGGCATTTGTTAGTTTGCTTTCAATTAGTTCAAAAGCTTTACTGGGAAAATCGGATTTTTTAATACGGAATTCGCGCTCGTATTTTACCTGAGCAGAAATAGTAAATACCCCAAAAAATAAGAATGGCAAAATAAAATTAAACTTCATGATATCTAAAACAATTTAATTCGTGATCATTTACCATTCCAGTAGCTTGCATGTGTGCATAGATAACTGTGCTTCCTACAAATTTAAATCCTCTTTTTTTTAAATCTTTGCTAATGGTGTCTGAATGCGGTGTGTTACCAGGAGCATCTTTGTAATTTGTAACTTTATTTTTAATGGGCTTATGATTTACATAAGCCCATATATAGTCACTAAAACTTCCAAATTCTTTTTGAATTTTTATAAATTCTTGAGCATTGGTTACGGTAGCACGCACTTTTAGTTTGTTTCTAATAATTCCTTCGTCCTGCAGTAATTCTTGAATTTTATCCTCGCCGTAAGTGGCAATTTTATGATAATTAAATTGGTCAAATGCTTTTTTAAAATTTTCTCTCTTGCGTAGAATAGTAATCCAACTAAGTCCAGCCTGAAAGGTTTCTAGAATCAAAAATTCAAATAATTTATCATCATCTTTAAGAGGTACTCCCCATTCTTGATCATGATAGGTTTCGTATAAAGCATCTCCTTTACACCAGCCACATCGTTGTTTTTCCATCTAAATTAAATTTAACCGAAAATAGTTAAAATTTTACTTCTTCGGCTACATTAGATGCTACTTTGATTATGACGATTTAGAAATTGTCAAAAGCTCTTTTGCTTCTAATGCTTTCTCTAAATGAGCTTCAACTGAAGGGAAAAATCTAAAGAATGGTTTGCCGTCATGCCTTTTTAAAGTAACCATTGTTTTATAGTTAGAGTCTGTTGTTATGCTAGTAACAACAAGTTTAAGCCCATTTAGACGTTTAAAGTCTGCGATTGCTCCTCTTTTAAAAATATGATTTTTTCTTGGAAATTTTATGTGATTGTAATGATCACCATGGGTTTCTGATATTAAAAACATATCACCAATTTTTACCTCGTTTGCATTGTCTTGGCCATAAGTAATTGCCGACGAAAATGCGACTAACAAAAAAATAAATAAATGTTTCATAATTTAAAATATTTATAGTTCACGATGTCGAAGATATATAAATTACGGATATTGAATAGTTATACTTTCGTTAAAATTTGTTAAACTATTAGAGTATAATAGTAATACTATTATATTTGCATGCGATGTTTAAAAATGTAAAAAATGGATAGGCTATTACAAACAGTAAAAATTATTATTAACGACAACATATATCTTAAGGATCCGGAGTCTTCGGATTTAGGCAAAAAGATAATTCAGCATAGTATTTTAATGATTGATGAAATAGGCTTTGATAAGTTTACTTTTAAAAAATTAGGTGATACTATTGGGTCTAACGAAAGTTCTATTTACCGTTATTTCGAAAACAAACATAAACTGTTGTTATACTTGGCTTCGTGGTATTGGGGGTGGTTAGAATATCAATTAGTTTTTTCAACAAATAGCATTAGTGATCCTAAAGAAAAAATAACCAAGGCTATTGGAGTTATTACAAAAACAATAGAAGAGGATTCGCATTTTTCACATATTAATGAAGTACTTTTAAGTAAAATTGTGATTAATGAGTACTCTAAGTCGTATTTAACCAAAGAGGTAGACGAGGAGAACAAGAATGGCTACTTCATTATTTATAAACGATTAGTATCACGAATATCAGAAATGATAAAAGCTGTTAACGAAGAGTATAGGTTTGCTTCAAGTTTAGCAAGTACCGTTTTGGAAGGTTCATTACATCAATTTTTCTTGAAAGAACATTTTCCCACACTTACAGATTGTCATGATGACAAAACACCAACTATTTATTATACAGAATTAGTGTTGAATACCATACAAACTAAAAAATAATGGCTAAAAACGTTCTTACCGCATGGCAACGCCTAATAGGCTTGTTAAAATTAGATAAACGCGATATTTTACAAACCTTTTATTATGCCATATTTGCCGGGTTTGTAAATTTAACTTTGCCCTTAGGAATACAGGCTATAATAAATTTAATACAAGGAGCTCAAATAAGTTCTTCTTGGATAATTCTTGTGGTTTTAGTTACAGGTGGAGTGGCATTTGGAGGTCTTTTGCAATTAATGCAAATAAGGATTATAGAGAATGTACAGCAAAAAATATTCACTAGAGCTTCTTTTGAATTTGCCTACCGATTTCCAAAAATTAAAATGAGTGAATTGCGGGATTATTATCCTCCTGAGTTGGCCAATCGATTTTTTGACACCCTTAATGTTCAAAAATCGTTGTCGAAGGCGTTATTAGATTTTCCTGCGGCACTTTTGCAAATAATTTTCGGTCTATTATTACTATCATTTTACCATCCCTTTTTTATCGTATATGGAATAATGCTACTGCTTTTAATTTATGTGGTTTTTAAGTTTACGGCTAGACGAGGATTAGAAACTAGCTTGCAGGAGTCTAAATACAAATATAAAGTTGCCCACTGGATTCAAGAGGTGGCTCGTGCACTTGTAAGTTTTAAATTGTCCGGTAAAACAAGTCATGCTTTGAATAAAAACGATTTGCTCGTTGCAGAATATTTAGAGGCAAGAGAAAGTCATTTTAGAATCTTGGTGATACAATTTATTCAAATGATTGGTTTCAAGGTGCTGGTTACTGCGGGGCTATTAGTTATAGGCGGATTGTTGGTGTTAAATCAAGAGATGAATATTGGGCAGTTTGTGGCTGCAGAAATTATAATTCTTTTAGTGATAACCTCTGTTGAAAAATTAATTCGTGGGTTGGAAACAGTTTATGATTTACTAACCTCGCTTGAAAAATTAGGTCAAGTTGTAGATAAGGAACTGGAGCCTCAAGACGGAGAAACGCCACTGAACGATGCGATGGATTTAACCGTAGAGGTATCAGCAGTTAGTTATAAGCCTCAAGGAGCCAAAATTAAAGTATTAGATGATATTTCATTAACCATTTCGCCTAAGTCAACCACATTAATTATGGGTACAAATGGCTCGGGTAAAACTACTTTATTGCGACTTATATCTGGCTTAGTGGCACCATCTCAGGGTACAATATATATTAATAATGTATCGCTAGAAAATATTTATCCAAACCATTATAGATCATTCATCGGACAATCTTTAACTGAGGAGAGTCCGTTTGAAGGAACCATATTAAATAACATCACTTTTGGAGATTCAACAATTTCTGAGAAAGATTTATACTGGGCTATAGAAAAAGTACGATTAACAAAATTCGTAAAGCAACAACCCAAAGGAATACATACCATGTTATTTCCTGAAGGGCAACAAATACCTTTTAATGTAGCGAAGAAAATTGTACTTGCAAGAGCAATAGTCCGCAAACCAAAACTTTTAATTTTAAAAGAACCATTAGATCAATTGGATGAAATAGAAGCTTTGGAAATAATGGATTTTCTTGTAGAAAAAACAAATCCATGGTCTGTACTTATTGTTAGTCATGATGAAAAATGGCTAAAAAGAGTAGATCACATAATAACCCTAGAAGATGGGAAAATTGTTAGTAAAAAATAAGACTAGTTATGCTAAATATTTCGAATAATGTGTTGAATAAAAAAGTAGACTTATCTGTTTACAAATCTACGCAACGTGTGTTTCATAAAAGACACTACAAATATTTTAATGGATTCTTAATGGGGTCGGCCATATTTTTCATTGTTGTATTATTCTTACCGTGGACTCAGAATGTGCGTGGAAAGGGTGCTTTAACCACATTAAAACCTGATCAGCGTCCGCAAACAATACAGTCACCTATACCTGGTAGAATAGAAAAATGGTATGTGCAAGAAGGAGATTTTGTTAACAAAGGCGATACCATTCTTTTCATATCAGATATAAAAAACGAGTATTTTGATCCTAAATTAGTGGAGCGTACAGGTGATCAAATACAAGCCAAAGAAATGTCTGTTGTTTCCTATGAAGGCAAAGTAAAAGCGCTAAATAATCAGATCGCTGCTTTGGCAACGGAACGAACTCTAAAGTTGGAACAAGCAAAAAATAAATTGCTTCAATCTAAACTTAAGGTAAAAAGTGATAGTATAGATTATATAGCATCCAAAACCAATTTAGATATTGCGGAACGCCAGTTTAAGCGTACAGAACAATTGCAAGAAGAAGGTTTAAAGGCGGTTACTGATGTTGAAGAAAAAAGACTAAAACTGCAAGAAACCCAAGCCAAATTAATAGCGCAAGAGAATAAATTACTCACCAGTAGAAATGACATTCTGAATGCTACTATGGAAATTAATAGAATTCAGGCAGAATATACCGATAAAATTTCTAAAGCACAAAGCGATATGTATACGGCGCAATCAGGACAATATGATTCACGTGCGCAGGTAACAAAATTAGAAAATCAGTATACCAATTACGAAATGCGTAATAGCATGTACTATATAAAAGCACCACAAAGCGGATATGTAAATAAAGTGTTGCAGGCGGGTATTGGAGAAACTTTTAAAGAAGGCGACAAACTCGTGGGAATTATGCCTGAAACCTATGATAAGGCAGTGGAAATTTATATTACGCCACTAGACTTACCACTAATGCATAAAGGTGAAAAAGCTAGAATCCAGTTTGATGGTTGGCCTGCTATTGTTTTTAGTGGATGGCCAAACGCATCTTATGGAACGTATAGTGGAGTAATAATTGCTATTGAAACCTTTATAAGTCCTAATGGAAAATATAGAGTTTTATTAGCACAGGATCCTGATGATAAACCTTGGCCAGAACAATTGCGAGTAGGTTCTGGAGCAAATGCAATTGCACTTTTAGAAGATGTGCCTATTTGGTATGAGCTTTGGAGACAGTTAAATGGTTTCCCACCTAATTATTATCAACCTGAGACAACAATAAATAAGGATAAAAAGTAATGAAGAATTTTCTTTTTTGTGGTTTCCTATTTTTTAGTTTTGCCCTTAATGCACAAGAATTAGATGCTTCGGTATTAAATTTTAAGGAGTATTTGGGTTATGTTAAAAAATACCATCCTATTGCCAAACAGGCAGAATTAACATTGGAAGTAGGTCAGGCTAATCTTCTAAAGTCTAGAGGTGGTTTCGATCCTAAAATCGAAGTAGATTATAATACCAAGCAATTTAAAGGAACGGAATATTACGACAAACTAAATGCAACATTCAAAATTCCTACCTGGTACGGTATTGACCTTAAGGCAGCATTTGAACAAAATGAAGGAGTTTATTTAAACCCTGAAGCTACAGTGCCAGAAGATGGTTTGTTTAATGCTGGAATTAGCATGGCATTAGGCCAAGGACTTTGGATAAATGATAGAATGGCCACGTTAAAGAAGGCCAAATATTTTAGAGACCAATCTAAAGTAGACCGAGATATTTTGGTGAATCAAATACTATTTGAAGCTACAAAAGCGTATTTTGATTGGTTACAGGCTTATAATGATAGTAAAATCTTTGATGATTTTTTAAGCAATGCAGAAATTCGCCTTGAAGGTATAAAAACAAGTGCCTATACAGGTCAAATAGCTGCTATTGATACTGTAGAAGCTACAATTACTGTACAAGATAGAGCTCTTAATTTAGAGCAAGCAAAAGTGCTTTTAATGCAAAAAAAATTAGAATTATCTAACTTCTTATGGCTTAATGGTAATATTCCAATAGAATTACAAGACCATATGATTCCTGATATAAATGTGCAACAAGAAATTGATGCTACATTAGAAATAGAAGGGATACCTTTAGATAGTTTCACTATTGAAAATCATCCTAAATTAAAATCTCTTAATTATAAATTTCAAGGATTGCGGGTAGATAAAAATTTAAAGGCTAATAAATTATTGCCAAAAATAGCCTTAGAATATAACTTTTTAACAGAAACTCCAGAATTAATAAATTCAATACAAACCGACTATTACAAAGGGGGTATTAGTGTGCAATTACCTTTGTTTTTACGCAAAGAAAGGGGAGACTTAAAATTGGCTAAATTTAAGTTGCAAGATGCGCAATATGAAATTGATAATGCACAAATTGAAATTAAGAATAAAATTGTTAGCCTTTATCGCGAGTTAGATTCCTTTGAAAAACAAAACGTTCTAATTAATGATATGGTACAGAATTACGAAACACTTTTAATAGCAGAGGAGCGTAAGTTTAGTTTTGGAGAGAGTTCATTGTTTTTAATCAATTCTAGAGAAAATAAATTAATTGAATCAAAATTGAAACAAAATCTGGTACAGAATAAATTCTTAACAACAAAGGCCAAATTATTTAATAGCTTAGCTGTAAATCCAGAGAATCTATAATAGGTAAATGAAATTTGCGCTAAAATGAATATGAAATGCAGGGAATAGACTATAAACTGATATTAAAAGATTTATTTTTCATTGTCTCCGGTATTTTTGCGGCAGCTTTTGGTCTGGAGAGTTTTTTATTTCCAAATAGTTTTATAGATGGTGGTGCGACGGGTATTTCATTACTTATTGCAGAAACCACTAATATTCCCTTATACCTAATTATAATTATTATAAATATTCCTTTTGTTTTTTTAGGATATAAGGTAATTGGAAAATACTTTGCCCTAAAGACGGCCTTAGCAATATTAGGACTTGCTATAGTTTTATCAACTATTCATTTTCCTGAAATAACGCAAGACAAACTTTTAGTCGCTGTTTTCGGAGGATTTTTTTTAGGCGCAGGCATTGGCTTATCCGTTAGAGGAGGTAGTGTATTAGATGGCACTGAAGTGTTAGCTATTTTTTTAAGTAGAAAACTTGGAACTACTATAGGCGATATTATAATATTAATTAATATTTTGGTTTTTATTGCCGCAGCAATAATGCTATCAATAGAAACTGCATTATATTCAATGTTGACTTATTTGGCGGCTTCTAAAACATTAGATTTTGCAATTGAAGGTATTGAAGAGTATACAGGCGTTACTATAATTTCAGACTCTAATGAACAAATTAGACAAATGATTATCGAAAAATTGGGAAGAGGGCTAACAATTTACAAAGCAAAAGGTGGTTTTGGAAAAAAGGGATTACATAACGAATATGATGTTATTTATACTGTAATTACACGCCTCGAAATACGTAAACTTAATATTGAAATCAATAAAATTGATCCCAACGCTTTTGTTGTTATGGGAAAAATCAATGATACCAGAGGAGGAATGATTAAAAAGCGCCATCTGTAAGTTTTCTAGCATATTTTCTACAAACATGATGAAACTCAGTTTTTAAGTAGAATTGAGCCATTATTTTTGTTCTAAATAAAACAGCATGAATACTATTGAAGTTACTAAAAATACAGATGAAATTGCCCTAGCCATTAAAAACAGTTTATTTAAATCTATGACCTATGGTGACTATAGAAATTTAGTTGCCAATCTTGTAGCAAATAGTAAATCTACTGGAGAAGTGCAAAATGGTGATTTGGCAAAGTATACAATGCTTAATCATAAACGTATGCAACGTTTAGATAAAACACTTGAATTTTCTGAAAGTGTTATTGCAAAAATTAAAAAAATAGACAAAAAAATGACTTGGCTTGTGCTTACAGAAAGTTGGTGCGGAGATGCTGCTCAAACTATGCCAGTCATGAATAAATTAGCAAGTTTCAACGAGAATATAGCTTTTAAAGTGGTACTGCGTGACGAGAATTTAGACCTGATGAATCACTTCCTATATAACGGAACATTATCTATACCAAAATTAATTATTCTTGATGCAGAAACAAATAATGTAATTGCGGATTGGGGTCCAAGACCAGCCATTGCCACGAAAATGGTGCAAGATTTTAAAAAAGAATTTGGCGCTTTAACACCACAGTTTAAACAAAACCTACAAATGTGGTATACAAAAGATAAGGGGCAAAGTACAGCAGAGGATATTTTATCGTGCCTTCTCTTGAAATAGATAAGTTATCGTGCCTTTTTGACTTAGCTTTGTGGCGCTATTAAATTTAGACTTTAAAGCATATTCAATAGCATTATCTATTAAACAGCCATTCTGAGTTGTAGAGCTATTTTTATTAAAATCTGCCTCTACCACATTCCCTTGGCCATCTACTAGAATGTTAATTACAATTTTACCACCTTCTATACAAGTGTAGATAGGTACAGGCAAACTGTAATGTGTTCTTTCTATTAAAGAATAAGAAATAGAAGTTCTTCGTTTCGCTAAATTATTAGTAGGTACATCCTTTTTAGCATCGCGTTCACCTAAAAGTTGTTTAGCTTCGTCGCGTTTCTTTTTAAGCTCTTTTAAATGAGCCGCATATTCACCAGAATCAGAAGATAATAGCTCGTTAGGGTTATCACTTTCAGAACTACTTTCCGCTTCTTCCATTAATTCATCGAGTGTTTTTAATGGTTCTGGATTGCCATAACTAGCTTTTGCAGTTTCGTTATAAGCCATATGGCTTTTAATAGATTCAGCAGCTCGTTGTTCTTGTAATTCTTTTTGCTCTTCTTCTTCTAAAAGTTCTTCTGGTATGTCTTCGATCATAGCCAACTCAATAACATACTCCTCTTTCTCCTTAGAGCCTAAATGTATGTTGTATAACATCAACACTACATTTGACATGGCAAAGACAGTTATTAATAATGAAAGTTGATTTCGATTTAAATTCATATTCCTAATAACCACTTTTTTAGAATATTATTTTATCTAATCGTTGAACGGCAACGAAAACTTTAATTTTCTAAAGATTTTCTTTAGAATTTAGATTTAGCAATTTATTAAATGCTTCTGTGGTTATTGCATTATTTACGTTAAAATCACCTATTTTGGTTCTTCTAAGTGATGATAAATGTGCTCCGGAGCCTAGCGCCAATCCAAAATCGTGCGCAAGTGAGCGTATATAGGTGCCTTTGCTACAGGTTACACGAAATGATATTATATTATTTTGAATCGAAGTAATGTCGAAAGCTGTGATGGTTATTAGTCGTTTTTTAATTTCAACTTCTTTGCCTTCTCTGGCATATTCATAAAGTCGTTTACCATCCTTTTTTAGTGCAGAAAAAATGGGAGGTGCTTGTGCTATTTCCCCAATAAATTGCTTGGTTGTTTCTACAATTAATGCCTCGGTAATATGGTCAGTAGGGAAAGTTTCATTTACCTCGGTTTCTAAATCATATGAAGGGGTTGTGCTGCCAATAGTTATTGTTCCGGTGTATTCTTTGGCTTGACCTTGTAATTCATTAATGGTCTTTGTAGATTTTCCTGTACAAATTAGCAATAAACCAGTGGCTAACGGATCTAAAGTTCCTGCATGACCTACTTTTATTTTTTTGAGTTCAAATTTGCGTCGAATACTCCATTTTATAGAATTTACCGCCTGAAACGAAGACCAACCTAATGGTTTGTCTATTAAAAGCGTTTGTCCTTCTAGAAAATCTTCTTTAGTCACTAAATAACGGTTAAAGGGTGCACAAAATAGTGAATGGCCAAAATGGCTAATCCAACGATAATTCTATAGTATCCAAACATTTTAAAGCCATGTTTGCTTAAGTATCCAATAAAGGTTTTTATGGCAAGAAGGGCTACAAGAAAACCAACCACATTACCTATAATTAAAAAATTAATTTGTTCATCGGTTAGGGTAAAACCAGCTTTATAATAGTCATAACTTTTTTTCAAGGTTGCCCCCAACATAGTAGGTACGGCTAAAAAGAATGAAAATTCTGCCGCTGCAGTTCTGGAAAGTTTTTGAGACATACCGCCAACAATACTTGCACCACTTCTCGATACACCTGGGATCATGGCTAAACATTGAAAAAAACCAATTTTCAATGCCGTCAAATAGCTGATTTCGGTATTCTCAGAATTACCAAACCAATCGTCTACTTTTAGTAATATAAATCCGCCAATAACCAATGATATGGCTACCGTAATGGGGTTTTCTAAAAGAGAATCAATCACATCGCTCAAAAGTAAACCTAAGATTACCGCTGGGATAAAAGCTACTAAAAGCTTTAAATAAAAATCAACACTTTGAAAAAATCGTTTAAAATATAATACCACAACCGATAGTATTGTGCCTAACTGGATTACAATGGTAAATAGTTTGGTAAATTCTTCTTGTGCAATACCAAAAAATGATGATGCAATTATCATGTGGCCTGTAGATGAAACAGGCAAATATTCGGTTATTCCTTCAATAATAGCAAGGATAATGGCTTCTAGTAAATTCAATGGTTATTTTTTCTTATTAGGGTTTAACAAAATTGCATAGATTTCTATTCCTAAACCTATAAGTACTAAAGTAGGGGCCAATCGTATTCTTCTAAAATTGTAAATTTCTTCGTTAAATACATTTGGGTCATCACTACCTCCACCACTCATAAGTATAAAACCTAAAGCAATAAAAGCTAAACCTATAAACATGAATAAGTAGTTCTTTTTTTGAAAAAGAAATTCTTTTGAGCTTGTATCTGTGTTGTTATTTTTATTAGCCATGCCGCAAATTTAATAATATAATTCGTCAGTTCTTAGATTTAAAAAACGTTGTGTAGCAAAATAGGTGCTGATAAGTGAAATGAATATTCCTAAAACAAAAACACTGGCAAATAGGATTAAAAGAATAATAGGATCTTCTGTTAAGCCTAGTTCTGGGAAGTTATCATTTATATAATACAACACACCACCAAGGCACATCATTGCTATAACGGATCCTAACACTCCTAATTTCAGATTAGTCCATATAAATGGCCTGCGAATAAATACTTTTGTTGCGCCAACCATTTGCATGGTTTTAATGATAAATCTTTTAGAATAGATAGATAATCTAATGGAGCTGTTGATTAAAAGCACAGCAATAAATGTAAATACGCCACTGGCAACTAAAATCCAAAGACTTATTTTCTTTACATTATCATTTAATAAACCTATTAGAGGTTTGTCATAACTTACTTCATCAACATAACCTTTGGAGTTAATCTCTTTGGCTATTTCCTCTAATTGGTCTGGAGTTACAAAATCTGCATTTAATTGCACATCTATGGAATTTTTCAAAGGATTATAGCCTAAAAAATCTTGAAAATTTTCACCAATGTCTTCGCTATGTTTCTCTGCAGCTTCTTCCTTAGATACATAAGTTGCAGATTTGGTGTATTCGGCCATCGCCAAACTTTTTTGAAGTTGATCTACTTCAACCTGTTTGGCATTATCCTTAAGGAATACAGAAATGGTTATTTGTTCTTTAAAATGATCTGCCATTTTTTTGGTATTTAAGACCAATAGCCCTAAAACACCTAATAAAAAAAGAACTAAACTAATACTTAAAACCACCGAGAAGTAGCTAGATATTAATTTACGTTTTTGATAGCGTTCGAAAGATTTACTCATAATTGATGAAAACGTTGTGTAAAAATAGGAAAGTATATCTAATATAAAACCCCTCTTAACACTTTGCTATGTTTTAATGTTGGTATTTTCATTAAAAATGCGAAAAACCTATCTTTTTAGTGCAAAATGTCCCTTATATGTAGTGCCATCAACCTGTATCACATACCAATAATCATCTGCGGGTAAATTTTTATTATTAAAAGTCCCATCCCATTCTACAGTAGAATTTGAAAAGTTTTTTAATAGCTTACCATACCGGTCAAAGATATTAACTTCAAAATTAGTGTAGAATTCTAATCCACCAATATCAAAACGATCATTGGTGCCATCACCATTAGGTGTAAAAAATTTAGGAATTACAAAATGAATATAAAGTAATGTAGCTATTCCACAACCGCTTTTTTCTCTTACGTATATGGTGTATATTCCGCCTTCTATATTTAAAAAGAGTCCACTATCCTGATAATTAATGCCATTAATAGAATATTCAAAATTACCTACTTCATTTGCTAAGTTTATTTCAATATCGTAATCATTAGAATTTACCTCTTCTATTTTCGGAGTATCTATTTGTTTAAGTTGTATTGTTTTTGTGCTAGAACAGTTGGCACTATTGGTCACTGTAACGGTATAAATACCTTCTGTAGTAGTAAGTATAGTTTCAGTAGTTGCACCAGTATTCCATAAATAGCTTACGTTTTGCACATTGGCAGATAAAAGTGCATTTTCATTCTCGCAAAAGGTTAAATTTTCATCTATAACAACGGGTAAATCTATAAACTGAATGGTTACCGCAGTTCTACCTGCTGATGGGCAATCTCTTAGAAGGGTACGAGCTTCGGCATAATATGTGCCAGGTGTAGTGGGATGATACTCCAGGCTTTTTTCTGATAGTAAATTTCCGCCAGTTGGGGCATCATACCAATTTATAGTTGCAAAATTTGGGACACTTGCACTAACCGTTTTAGTTTCGTTTACGCAGGCTTGTACATCACCATTACTCAAAGGATTGCTAGGTTGAGCAATAATAAGAATATCAAATATTTCAGATACTGTGCTGCAAAGTTGATTGGCAAGATTTACCGCATCTTCTGCTACTTTTACACGATAATAAGAGGTTGCTAGTAGAGGTGGTGTGGCATAGTTTTGAGTTGTAGCACCAGGAATATCTGTCCAATTAATGCCATCCGAGCTTTCTTGCCATTGGTAGGCATGGGTAGCGTAAATAGAAAAATCGGGCGATGCAGTTATTGTCGTTGAAACCGCTCCATTCACTTGGCATGCTTCAATATTAGTTCGGTTCTGATTGTCTTGAATATCAATATAATCACCACAAGTTCTAAAAACAATATCATCAATAGCTAAATCATTGCCGCAACCACCAGGTCCGTTATTAATCATTTTTAAAATTACAGAAGTTTGCCCTGGCACGGTTTGAAAAACAAGGCCGTATTGTTCCCATATCGGCGATGTTCTATTGGGAATGTTTCCAGTGTCTCCAGTAGCCAATAAATTAGTATCAGTGGCATCCCAAATTTGAAACTTTACATTTATAGGTATACCACCTCCATTACAACTTCCGGCAGGAAGAAGATTTATTAACCATGATGAAAATTCATATGAGGTATTTTCACATAGCCCTGTTACAGTTCTCCTATAAAACTCTCCGGGTGTAAAATCTGCATTTACAACTAAAGATTTTCCATTAGTATCATTAGGGGTGTGATCTGCGCTATCATGCCAATTGTAAAAATTTGTTCTGTTTGATATGGTGTAACTCCCATCATTTGGAGTGCCATTTGTAAAAGTATATGTGGTTATTCCTGCTGCCAACGCAGGGCCCGCTGTAGTTCCTGAACCGAAAGTTTCGGTAAAAATAGGATCACCAGAATTGCCAGTGCAAAAGCCTAACTGAGCATTTCCAGAGTGAATAGATAGCCCTAAAACAAAAAAGTTTAGAATAAGTATTTTACAAATAGTGTTCACGTTTTAGAGATATGTTTTTTAGTGAATAGAATAATTATTTTATCGCTGATGTTTCTTTTTTGAAAGTTGAAGGTAAGCTAACATAATCTTTCCCCTTTCCCATAATAAACTTATTTTTGCAGCGCATTAGAACCGAATGGGTTTAAACAATTTTTTATAATGAACTACGATTTCACAGAGATTGAAGCCAAATGGCAGAAATATTGGGCAGTAAACCAAACATTTAAAGCAGTAAATAATTCTGATAAAGAAAAATTTTACGTGTTAGATATGTTTCCTTATCCTTCGGGTGCAGGCTTGCATGTTGGCCATCCGTTAGGGTATATCGCTAGTGATATTTATGCGCGGTACAAGAGACATAAGGGATTTAATGTATTGCATCCAATGGGGTATGATTCTTTTGGCTTGCCAGCAGAACAATATGCCATCCAAACTGGACAACATCCTGCAATAACTACTGAAACCAATATTGCCAGATATAGAGAGCAATTAGATAAAATTGGTTTCTCTTTTGATTGGAGTCGCGAAGTACGTACTTCTAATCCTGATTATTATAAATGGACACAGTGGATTTTTATTCAACTGTTCAATTCGTGGTATAACAACGATTCTAATAAAGCAGAAGACATTGCTACTTTAGTTTCAATTTTTGAAAAAGAGGGTAATGAAACTGTAAATGCAGTTTCTGATGAAGATATTGTAGCTTTTACAGCAGAAGAGTGGAAAGCTTTTGATACAAAAAAGCAACAAGAAATTCTTTTGCAATACAGACTTACCTATTTAGCAGATACTGAGGTAAACTGGTGTCCGGCTTTAGGTACGGTATTGGCTAATGATGAAATCGTAAATGGAGTTTCAGAACGAGGTGGTCACCCTGTTATTCGTAAAAAAATGACACAGTGGAGTATGCGAATTTCTGCATACGCACAACGTTTGTTAGATGATTTAGCTACCATAGATTGGCCACAACCATTAAAAGATTCGCAAACCAATTGGATTGGGAGAAGTCAAGGAGCTTCAGCGGTCTTCAAAGTTAAGGGTCACGATGCCGTTATTGATGTATTTACAACGAGACCCGACACCATTTTTGGAGTTTCATTTATGACTTTAGCGCCAGAGCATGAATTGGTGTCTAAAATTACAACTCCAGAGCAGAAAGCTGAGGTTGAGGCTTATATAGAAGCTACTGCAAAACGTAGCGAGCGTGAGCGTATGGCTGACGTTAAAACTATTTCAGGGGTGTTTACAGGTGCTTTTGCCGAACATCCTTTCACGAAAGAACCAATTCCTATCTGGATTGGCGATTATGTGCTGGCAGGTTATGGTACAGGAGCTGTAATGGCAGTGCCTTGTGGCGATCAGCGCGATTATGATTTTGCGAAGCATTTTAACATTCCAATTCCTAATATTTTTGAAGGTGTAGATATTTCTGAAGAAGCATTTGCTGATAAAGAAAAAACGATAATTACAAATTCTGATTTCTTAAATGGCTTGCCTTATAAGAAAGCGATGAAATTAGCCATTTACGAACTGGAAAAAATAGGACAAGGGAAGGGGAAAATCAACTACCGTTTGCGTGATGCTGTTTTTAGCCGTCAACGTTATTGGGGTGAGCCGTTCCCGGTATATTATGTTGATGGAATGCCACAAATGATAGATGCTAAGCATTTACCTATTGCATTACCTGAAGTTGAAAAATACTTGCCAACCGAAACAGGCGAGCCACCATTAGGGAATGCTACCGTTTGGGCTTGGGACACGGTTTCTAACAGCGTTGTAGATAACAGTAAGATAAATAACACCACCGTGTGGCCTTTAGAATTAAATACCATGCCAGGTTGGGCGGGAAGTAGTTTCTACTTTAACCGATACATGGACCCAAATAATGAGAATGAAATATTCTCAAAAACAGCGATAGACTATTGGCAAGATGTAGATTTATACATTGGTGGTAGCGAGCACGCTACAGGGCACTTATTATACGCGCGTTTTTGGCAAAAATTCTTGTTTGATAAAGGTGTTGTGCCTAAAAACGAGTTTGCTAAAAAACTGATCAACCAAGGGATGATTACGGGTACGAGTGCTTTTGTTTATGGTTTTGGTGTAGGGGTTAAAAATATAGATGAAAATAAGGGGGTAGTAAAACTTCAAAGATATATTGTCCCGAAATATTCATTTGACAAAGCTGTAAAAGGAGATTTTGATGATTTAATGTTAAGCGTTGTAGAAAAAGAGCTTTCTAGATTCAAAGAAGTTGGAAATATTGATGTTGAATGGGATAAAAGTTTATCTGCTTTAACTCCTCTTCATGTTGATGTTAATTTCATTGATGCGTCAAATGTTTTAGATAAAGAATTATTATTAAATGACATAAAGTACTCTGATTTAGAATTTGTTTCTGAGAATGAATACATTGTCGGCCGCGAGGTTGAAAAAATGTCTAAATCTAAATACAATGTGGTGAGTCCTGATAGTATTTGTGAAGAATATGGAGCAGATAGTTTACGTTTATACGAGATGTTTTTAGGGCCTTTGGAGCAGTCCAAACCTTGGAATACGGCTGGTATTACAGGAACACATGGTTTCCTTAAAAAATTATGGAAATTATATCACACTGGAGAAAATGGAGCATTTTATGTTACTAACTCCCCTCCTTTGGAGGGGTCGGGGGAGGCTTTAAAAACCTTGCATAAAACCATTAAAAAAGTAGAAGAAGATATTGAGAATTTCTCGTTCAACACTTCGGTATCGACTTTTATGATTGCAGTAAATGAACTTTCAGCTCAAAAATGTACCAGTAGAAGCATATTGGAGCAATTAATAATTTTAGTTTCGCCTTATGCACCACATATAGCAGAAGAACTATGGAATAAATTAGGGCATTCAGAATCTATTTCGACAGCCCCTTTTCCAAAGTTTGATGCATCGCATTTAGTAGAAAGTAGCAAAGAATATCCAGTTTCTTTTAATGGAAAAATGCGTTTTAAATTAGAACTTCCAATGGATTTTTCTAAAGATCAAATTGAAGAGGCAGTAATGTCTCACGAAAAAACAATAGAGCAATTAGCGGGTAGAGCACCTAAAAAAGTGATAATAGTTCCTGGAAAAATTATCAATATTGTAGGTTAACAAATAGAATATTTCAATCTATCGCTAAGATAGCGGTAGATTGGGATGTTTTCCCTCTAAAAATCTATATTTCTATTGCTAATAATTTAAGACTTTCTGTTATAATCTGAATTTAAAGCATCAATTTTATTATTTATACAAAACAAAGTATGTGTAATTGTTAAAAGTCTGAATTTTAGTCAATCTATAACAATTTGTGAGGTTTTTGTTTTTTTATTAAAACTATTTGTAGCAAATTTGATGCGACTAATTATAATTAAAATTGACATTGGTGAAATAATTTATTTTTCAAAAAATAACTTACCTAGCCATTGTCTTTTTTAGTTTTTATTCCTATCGAAATAAGCCGTAAATGTCTGTATTACAGATTTTTATTTATACGGCAAGTTTTATTTTAACTAAAAGTATTAATACATTAAGCAAATGAAAGTAGGTATTCCAAAAGAAATTAAAAATAACGAGAGTCGTGTAGGTATGACTCCAGGTGGAGTGTTTGAACTTATTAAAAATAATCACGAAGTATTTGTGCAATCATCGGCAGGTGAAAATAGTGGTTTTTTAGATGAGGCCTATGAAAATGCAGGTGCTGTTATTTTAAAAACAATTGAGGAGGTATACGCGGTTGCTGATATGATTGTTAAGGTAAAAGAGCCTATAGAAAAAGAGTATAGTCTTATTAAAAAAGGACAAATTGTATTTACCTATTTCCATTTTGCATCAAGCGAGCCTTTAACTAAAGCAATGATAGAGAGTGGCTCAATTTGTATTGCATATGAAACTGTAGAAGATAGAGACGGTGGTTTACCTTTATTAACGCCTATGTCTGAGGTAGCTGGTAGAATGTCTATTCAACAAGGAGCAAAATATTTAGAGAAACCTGTTAAAGGTCGTGGACTTTTATTAGGTGGAGTTCCTGGTGTTCCTCCAGGGAAAGTTTTAATTCTTGGTGCGGGGGTAGTTGGTATGCAAGCTGCTAAAATGGCATCTGGTTTAGGTGCGCAGGTTACTATTCTTGATATTGATATGAAACGTTTGCGTTATGCAAATGATGTTTTACCTTCTAACTGTACTACATTATTCTCAAACGAGTATAATATTAGAGAGCATGTGCAAACGCATGATTTAATTATTGGAGGTGTTTTACTAAAAGGTAAAAAAGCACCTAATTTAATTACGAGAGACATGCTTAAGACCATGAAATCTGGTGCTGTAATCGTAGATGTTGCTGTGGATCAAGGTGGTTGTGTTGAAACCACAAGACCTACTACCCACGAGGATCCTATTTATATTATTGATGATATTGTACATTATTCTGTAGCTAACATGCCAGGAGCAGTACCTTACACCTCTACTTTGGCACTTACTAATGTTACCACTAGTTATGCAGTTAAAATTGCAAACATGGGATGGAAAAAAGCTTTGGCTTCTGACCCAGGTTTACAAAAGGGATTAAACATTTCTGAAGGTGAAGTAGTGTATAAAGAAATTATAGAAGCTTTTGACTGGGTTTCATAATAAGATTCGAAATTAACATACTTAAAATCCTGACAAATTTTCCTATTTTTGAAAATAGAAAATTTGGCGGGATTTTTGCTTTCTAATAAATAGCAAAGTCATTATGCTTTGTTTTTAAAATTTAAAAATAAAACTATGTTTGGATATTATATATTAATTGGTGCTATTGCACTTGTAAGTTGGTTGGTTAGCAGCAAACTAAAAAGTAAGTTTGAGTTTTACTCAAAAGTACATTTGCGCAATGGAATGAGTGGAGCAGAAATTGCCGAGAAAATGTTAGCAGATCACGGTATTCGTGATGTAAAAGTAGTTTCAACTCCTGGTATGCTAACAGACCACTATAACCCAGCAAATAAAACGGTAAACTTGAGTGAGGGTGTTTACAATCAGCGTAATGCGTCGGCAGCAGCTGTGGCGGCACACGAATGTGGTCATGCGGTACAACATGCTACTGCATACGAATGGTTAACTATGCGTTCTAAATTAGTTCCTGTGGTTAGTGTAACTTCAAGCCTATCTACTTGGGTAGTTTTTGGTGGTTTAGCATTAGGAGCTGCAGCTGGAATAGGATTAGGTTATTATGTTGCCGTTGCTGGTTTAATTATGATGAGTTTGGCGACAATATTCAGTTTAGTAACATTGCCTGTGGAATATGATGCTAGTAATCGTGCATTAGCATGGTTAAAAAATAAAAACATTGTATCGCAAGAAGAGTACAAAGGATCAGAAGATGCATTAAAATGGGCAGCAAGAACGTATTTAGTTGCTGCTATTGGTTCTATTGCAACATTACTTTATTGGGCATTACAAGTTTTTGGCGGAAGTAGAGATTAAAATATTTTGATTTATAAATTAAAAAGCTCCTTTTAAAAGGAGCTTTTTTTTATGGCCATTAAATGGTAATTTGACGTTCTATTTGTTGATCTAGCGATATAAAAGTTTCTGTTCTAGATACTCCATCTATTTGCTGAATCTTATTATTTAGCACTTGCATAAGATGTTCGTTATCTCTGCAAAGTACTTTTATTAAAATAGACCAGTTTCCTGTTGTATAATGACATTCTAAAACTTCAGGGATTTGTTCTAAGGCTTTAACAGCTACGGGATTACTCATAGCTTTCTCCAAATAAATGCCCACATAGGCCATAGTAGAATATCCTAATACCTTTGGGTTTATCACAAATTTAGAACCTGCAATTAAACCTGAATTTTCAAGTTTGCGTAATCTTTGATGAATAGCCGCACCTGAAATTCCTATTTTTCTAGCTATTTCTAAAACAGGTTTTCGGGCATCAGTCATTAAAAAACGAAGGATCTTTTTGTCAATCCCGTCTATTTTGATGTTTTCCTTATCAGATTTCATTTAAACGATTTCAATTTCGCGCTAAATATAGCTAATTAGTTTTAATTGCTAACTAGCTACGGAGTCTGGATTATAACCTAAATAAGGAACCTCTGTTTCTTTAAATGTAATACCATAATGCTCTAATTCTGCCAGTACGGGATCATATACATTACTGCTTAAAGGAATTTGAACACCTGGCGTGGTAATTTTTTTATTTAAGATAAGTAAAGAAGTGACGGCAACAGGTAATCCTACTGTTTTAGACATGGCGGTATGCGAACGATCTTCGCCAATAACAACCATACTTGCATCTATCTGTTTTTTTACACCATTTAATTCATAGCCAAATTTATGGTACATGACAATCATATCTTTATCATCATCGGCTAAACTCCAGCTTTCTTCAAGAATGTTTTGAAGTATTTGAGCAGGTGTAGCATTTTTTAGTTTAATAATCCTTTTATTATCAAATAAATTAAGCTCTTGAAGCTTATCCCACATGATATCGTCTTGATCTATTTTAAGGTAATAGCGTAGTTTAAGTTCCACACTATCGGTTGGAGAATAGGGAAGAAATAAGTTGGTAAATTCTCTATTAGACATTCCTTCGGAATCCTCAATAGTATAGCTGTCATCGGTCATGCCCAATTGTACAAACATATTCCAAGCTTTAGAAAAACCAACCCTACGCATTGTTCCTCGATAGAGCGTTAGTATATCGGTAAGTCCATATGCTTCACGATATTTTAGAGAATCTCGGTTGGCGTAGACTTCAAACTTACCAAAGCCGTCTATATCCACAAATTCGGTTCTTCTAAATAATTTATGATAGGGAATGTATTTATAGGTGCCTTCTTGAATAAATTTAGCAGTGCCGCCTTGTCCAGCAATAACCACATTTCTTGGGTTCCAGGTAAATTTATAATTCCATAAGTTATTATCGCATTCTGGTGCAACAAGTCCGCCTGTGAACGACTCGAATAAAAGCATTTTTCCACCTTTTGCTTTTATTTTATTAATGATTTGAAGGGCACTCATATGGTCGATTCCTGGGTCGAGACCTACCTCATTCATAAAAATTAAGCCCTTCTTTTTAGCTTCTTTATCTAATAGTTTTATCTCGTCACTAACATAGGAAGCGGTAACTAAATGTTTTTCAAATTGAATACAATCCTTTGCAACGGTCATATGCAATCCTGCCGGTAACATAGATACTACAAGATCTATTTGTTGTACTAATTTTTGTCTTTCGGGCGTGTTTGAAATGTCTAAACCAACAACTTTAAAATTAGTATGTGTTTTAAATTTTTCTGGTATTCCTGCTGGGTTGAGATCAGCTATAATTACATAAAGTTGCTCTTCAATAGCTTTTTCTAAAAAATAATCTAATAAGTAAGAAGTAGATTTTCCAGCACCTACAACCAGTATTTTCCGCAACATAGTTTGTATCTTTAATATTGGTATTAAAATTACTCAATTGTTATATTTGTAAAAATAATAATCATTTTAGTTATGAACAAAACAATTTTCGCTACTGGGATCGTTTTTGGGACAGCGGCCGTTTTGCTTGGTGCTTTTGCTGCACATGGATTAAAAACTGTACTTGCCACTGATGCTTTAGAGTCGTTCAAAACAGGTGCAACATATCAAATGTATCATGCTATAATATTACTTGTTTTAGCCAATACTGCAATTTCAGATCAGCGCAAAAAAGTTATTTATTGGGTGTATACCTTGGGGATTATATTCTTTTCATTTTCTATTTATTTGTTGGCAACAAGCGCCGTAAGTGGATTAAATTTTAAATCAATTGCTTTCGTTACACCAATAGGAGGATTGCTATTAATTATAGGGTGGGTATTATTCGGATTTTACTATTTAAAAGAAAATAAATAGATATTAGCGAAAAAAATACCATATGAATTATAATTTTGATAATTTTACCCCGTTAAAACTAACAAATCATTTATAGTATGGACAAAGTAGCGAAAACGATTTCGTTAAAAAAGTATGGTATCGACACAGCAAATGTACATTACCAATTATCACCGAATGAGTTGCATAAAATTACCTTAGAAAAAGGAATGGGTAAAGAAGCGTCCTCTGGGGCTTTGGCAGTAAATACAGGTGAGTTTACTGGAAGATCACCGCTGGATAGGTTTATCGTAAAAGATGCAGTAACGGATGATAAAGTATGGTGGGGAAATGTTAATATTCCCTTTGAGCCAAAAGCTTTTGACGCTTTGTATGATAAAGTAACAAATTACCTTACTAATAAGGATGTTTATGTTCGTGATAGTTTTGCCTGTGCCGATAAGGATTACAGATTAAACATTCGAGTGATAAATGAATATCCATGGTCAAATATGTTTGCCGATAACATGTTTTTAAGGCCTACAAAGAGTGAGCTGCAAGATTTTGATCCGGAATGGTTAATTGTAAATGCGCCTGGTTTTATGGCCGACGCTAAAGTAGATGGTACGCGCCAGCATAATTTTGCCATATTAAACTTTACTAGAAAAATTGCTTTAATTGGCGGAACAGGATATACAGGAGAAATTAAAAAAGGAATTTTCTCTGCTTTAAATTTTATACTACCAGTTTATAAAAACACACTACCAATGCATTGCTCTGCCAATGTTGGAAAAGATGGCGATACAGCCATATTCTTTGGTTTATCTGGAACGGGTAAAACTACCTTATCTGCTGATCCAAATAGAAGATTAATTGGTGATGACGAACACGGTTGGACCAAAGAAAATACGGTTTTTAATTTTGAAGGTGGTTGCTATGCAAAAGTAATTAACCTGTCAGAAGAAAATGAACCAGAAATTTACGGGGCAATTAAAAAGGGTGCACTATTAGAAAATGTTGTTTTGGATGCTAGTGGCAATGTAGATTTTGCCGATACTTCTATTACTCAAAATACAAGAGTTAGTTACCCGATTGATCATATTGCAAACATTCAAGTACCATCAATAGGAAAAAATCCAAAGAATATTTTCTTTCTAACAGCTGATGCTTTTGGTGTTTTACCTCCAATATCTAAGTTAACACCTAGCCAAGCAGCATATCATTTTATATCTGGGTATACGGCTAAAGTAGCAGGTACAGAAGCAGGTATTGTTGAGCCAACGCCTAATTTTTCTGCTTGTTTTGGAGCGCCGTTTATGCCTTTGCATCCAACGGTGTATGCTGAGATGCTGAGTAAAAAAATGAAAGAAGCTGGTGTAAATGTATGGCTAGTGAATACAGGTTGGACTGGCGGCCCTTATGGAATTGGTACGCGTATGAAATTGAAGTATACTCGTGCAATGATTACAGCTGCATTGAATGGAGATTTAGGCTTATATTCTTATGATAAATACCATATCCATTCTGTTTTCGGTGTTGCACAACCTAGAGAATGTCCTGGAGTGCCAACAGAGGTTTTAAGTCCTAGATCTACTTGGAATGATGATGAAAAGTATTATACTACAGCATTTAAACTATCTAATGCCTTTAGGGAAAATTTTAAAAAGTTCGAATCTTTTGCAAATGAAGAAATAAGACGAGGTGGACCACAACGGTATGCCTTTTAAGAATAAAAAAAGCCTCGCATTGCGAGGCTTTTTTATTGTGTGTAACTACAAAAGTTTGTTACTTATTTTTTGTTAATTGTGGTAATGTATTTCTGAAGCGCCATAGTCATGGATGGTGTTTCAGGTGTTGGAGCCTTAATGTCTATTCGTAATCCAGCTTCAGTAGCTGCATTTATTGTAGAATTTCCAAAAACTGCAATGCGCGTATCGTTTTGTTTAAAATCTGGGAAGTTCTTTAAAAGTGACTCTATTCCAGATGGGCTAAAGAATACAAGAATATCATAATACACATCTTTTAAATCAGATAAGTCGCTAACGACCGTCTTATAAAATATACCTCTAGTCCAATTCACACCTAAAGCATCTAAAGTTTCAGGAACAATTGGTTTTAATACATCAGAAGATGGTAATAAGAATTTTTCGTCTTTATACTTTTTGAATAGTGCATTTAAGTCTTGAAAATTCATTTTACCAACGTAAATTTTACGTTTTCTGTACACTACGTACTTCTGCAAATAAAAAGCTACTGCTTCTGACTGGCAAAAGTATTTCATGGTATCTGGCACTTTAAAACGCATTTCTTCTGCAATTCTAAAGAAGTGATCTACCGAGTTTCTACTGGTAAGAATTATAGCAGTAAAATTATGTAAGTCAATTTTTTGTTGTCTTACACTTTTTGCATCTACACCTTCTACATGAATAAAAGGTCTGAAGTCTACTTTTACCTTTTCCTTATCAATAAGTCGAGAATATGGAGAGTTTTCCATCTTCGGTTCTGGTTGAGAAACCAAAATCGTTTTTACTTTCATAGTCATATTAGTCTTTAAAGTAATCTCCAAGTAACACAATGGGTGTTATTTCGAGAGCGCAAAGGTACAAAATAAAATAGAAAAAATTATTCGCAATTAATTTTTGATAATTTCGTATCACAACCACCCATCCAATCATATTTATAATAAAAAACAATGCAAAACTTATGTAAACTACGGTCTTTGAATCTTTTATGACATAGGTTAATAAAATATTGGCAAATAGTAAAACAAATCCACTGTAGTTTAGGTAGGCTATATTTTTAAACAGAAATTCGGATATCGTATCGGTAATATTAAAAACAAAGGCATTGCTTAAATTCAATATAATTTTTATCATAAAAAAGAGCAAAACCATTCCTAAAATGCCAAAATATAGATTGGCTGATTTAGTGGCATTAGAAATATGAAAAATGCTATCTATATAATAAACAAACAATGCAAAATTTAACAACTGAAAAATGGACAAGAAAATGGTAAACCAATGTGATAGTTTGTCTTTCTTATTGTACATAAATATGTACTTGTTATTAAAGGGTAGTATCATAAAATTTGAGAAACGATGATAGTACAAACTCTTCGCTAGTACGATTGAAATTATACTACAGCATAGAATAATAGTTATCCAGTCTATGTTTTGTGCCGCTCTGTAGAAAACTTCTTTCATAGTTATTCTGTTAGTTTAATATTATCGCCATTCATGCCTGGTTGTAAATTGTTTTCTGAAATAGCAATTTTAAAATACCCAGGATTTTTCATGGTATACTTTGGCATTTTAAAGGTGTAGGTAAGCGTGTCCTTGGGCTTTAAAATTTGCTGTAAAGTATTTACCTTAGAAACTGCTATAGGTACTACTTCTTCTGGTCGTTTATAATGATTGTGGTAAGCAACATAAAATTTTAATTTGTTTACATCTATATCAAAATCATACGGATTAAATACCTTAAATTCTATTGTTTCTTGAGAGTTTAAAGGAATTTCTTTTTTGTCAAGTAGTACTCTTAATTTTCGGAACGACTCAAAATTATCTTTATAAACTCCAAATCCAGTTTTTTGTTTTGGTAAATTTAATGGGTAATCTCCATCTAATAAATATTGAGATACATATAATATTTTTTTATGTTGAACCTTTGCCTCAGAATCATCTATGGAGTATTGATTTCTGCGGTAC
The DNA here is from genome assembly GCF_900176415.1 of Cellulophaga tyrosinoxydans. Classification (GTDB taxonomy): domain Bacteria; phylum Bacteroidota; class Bacteroidia; order Flavobacteriales; family Flavobacteriaceae; genus Cellulophaga; species Cellulophaga tyrosinoxydans. The sequence continues at coordinate 1,320,457 of NZ_FWXO01000001.1, forward strand.
ATGACATTGTTTAGCGAAAAAGAGGTGTTGCCAGTGTAAAAAGCATACATGGGCGCATTTCGATATGAGTTTTCGAACACAACAGGAGTTTCTCCTGCTTTTTCGGAAATTGATAAAGCCCATTCTTTATTTCCATGCGACTCGTAATGCATTGGAGCTATTTGTTCAAAAACTAGAGCAAAACGCGCAAAGATTAATAGTGCAATATTTACTAAGCCCATTCTAAAAATCCACTTTCTGGCATTTTCATTTTCTAGCATATAGTTAAAAGCCAAAATAGTAAGCGTAATAGAAATAACAATTAACCACTGGGTTTGTATTCTTCTATTAAAACTAGATATAAAGAAGAAAATTAGTGTGCCATACGTAATGTATAACAGCGCTTTATTTAGTAAATCTGTATTTTTTGTTTTGATTAAAGCTTTGTAAATCCAAAAAAAAGTGAATCCAAAAAGCGCTAATAAATTAAGGAAAAATCCTATAGTGTAATCATTAAAATCATAAGCTTTATTTGGTCTTTCAAACAAATGATATTTTACAGAGACAAAATCATTGTTAAACAACCATATTAAATGAGGAGCGTAACTTAGTAGGGCTACAAAAACGGCAAGCCAAGCATATTTATTAAAGACAAGTTTTATATTGGATAGTATAACAAAAACAATTACCAATACTGCATGGTATTTACTATACATTAAAGCGCTCATCAACAAGCCTAAGGCAATGGATAGTAACCATGTTGGTTGCGCAATAAACTTTTTATATATGTAAAGAAAAAGTGCCGTAAAAAATAAAAATGGGGTATCTGGTAGCGTAAAAAACCCGTAGGCATTTAATAGGGTCATTGAAAATGTTAGCACAAAAAAATGTAATACATATTCATTTTTTTTAGGGTTATCTATTAATAACCATAGAAAATATAATGTGCCAACAGACAACACACAACTCATAAAACGAACGCCTAGTTCTCCAGTAAAAAACAAGCTGCTTATTTTTACCAATAATGCAACCATTGGAGGATGGTCAAAATATCCCCAAGCCATATTTTGGGCATAATGCCAATAGTAAGCTTCGTCAAAAATTAAATCGGTAAAATAACTTTGTAAAAGGTTAATTATAAAAACAAGTCCCAGTAGGTAGATAAAAAGTTTAGGCAGTTTAGGCATTCTTTTTTACACTTAATTTCCGCAAAATTACGAATTATAAGACATAGACCGCTAATTATATGAATTACCTCTTCAATATATTTAAAAAAATCATAAATGGGTTATGCGAATTTCTTTAGCATCATAAAAAAACTATTTTTGTACGTATAGAAATTTATAGATGATAGATAGTCTTGTAATTATTCCAACATTTAATGAAATTGAAAATATTGAGGCTATCATTCGTGTAGTTCTTAATCTAGAAAAAGAGTTTCATGTATTAATAGTTGATGATAATTCTCCTGATGGAACTGCAGATAAAGTTAGAGAACTCCAAAAAGAATTCTCTAGCAATTTATTTTTAGAGGTACGTAAAGAAAAAGCGGGTCTTGGAACGGCATATATTCATGGTTTTAGATGGGCCATCGAAAAAAAATATGATTATATTTTTGAAATGGATGCCGATTTTTCACATACTCCTGCAGACCTTATAAAATTATACCAAGCTTGTGTTAACGGTGCAGATTTATCTATCGGTTCTCGTTATATTAAAGGTGTTAATGTCGTAAATTGGCCTTTGCATCGGGTATTACTTTCCTATGGAGCGTCGTTTTATGTAAAAATAATTACAGGAATGAGGGTACATGACCCTACAGCAGGATTTATTTGTTATAAACGTAAAGTTTTAGAAACCATAGACCTTTCTGCTGTACATTTTGTAGGTTATGCTTTTCAAATAGAAATGAAGTTTAGAGCGTATTTAAACAAATTTAAAATTGTTGAGGTACCTATAGTGTTTACTGATAGAGTATTAGGGAAATCAAAAATGAATTCTTCCATTGTACGCGAAGCAATTTTTGGAGTAATTAAAATGAAATGGATGAGCTTTTTTCGAAAAAATAAATTTAAATCATGAGTAAGTATTTAATTAAGAATGGCACAATAGTTAATGAAAATACCATACAAGTTGCGGATATTCTTGTAGACAACAATGTAATACTCAAGATTGATAAGTCTATTTCAGATAGCAATGCCACCGTTATAGATGCTTCTGGAAAATATGTTTTTCCAGGTGTAATAGATGATCAGGTACATTTTAGAGAGCCAGGATTAACACAAAAAGGCACTATAGCCAGCGAAAGTAGAGCTGCTGTAGCAGGTGGAATTACCACCTATATGGAGCAGCCCAATACCAATCCACAGACGACAACAATAGAGAAACTGGAGGAAAAATTTGCCCTTGCCGCAAATAGCTCGTTTGCTAATTATTCCTTTTTATTTGGTGGTACTAACGATAATTTAGAAGAACTTAAAAAACTTGATAAGAATGCTTGTTCGGGTGTTAAGTTATTTTTAGGGTCTTCTACGGGAAATATGCTGGTAGATAATGAAGAAGTGATCGAGAAAATTTTTAGAAACACAGAAATGGTGATCTCTGCTCATTGTGAAGATGAAACGACCATAAAAAATAATTTAGCCAAGTATAAAGAGCAGTATGGAGATGATATTCCAACAAAATACCATCCCTTAATACGCAGTGCAGAAGCTTGTTATTTGTCTTCTTCAAAGGCTATTGCACTTGCCAAAAAAACCGGAGCTAGATTTCATGTATTTCATTTGTCAACAGGTATTGAAACTTCGCTATTCAGAAACGATATACCCTTAAAAGATAAAAAAATCACGGCAGAGGTTTGTTTGCATCATTTATGGTTTTCAGATGAAGATTATGCCTCTAAAGGGAACTTAATAAAATGGAATCCTGCAGTGAAAACAGCTGAGGATAGAGCACAACTATGGGAAGCTTTTTTAGATGATCGTATAGATGTTTTGGCTACTGATCATGCCCCTCATACGTTAGAAGAAAAAGATAATGTTTATACGAAAGCTCCCTCAGGAGGGCCATTGGTTCAGCATGCTTTACCGGCAATTTTAGAAAAATATCATCAAGGAAAAATAAGTTTAGAAAAAATTGTTGAGAAAATGTGCCATAATCCTGCTATCCTTTTTGAAATAGATAGAAGAGGATATATTCGTGAAGGATATTTTGCTGATTTGGTTTTGGTAGATTTAAAAAACTCTTGGACGGTAACAAAAGAAAATATTGCTTATAAATGCGGATGGTCTCCTTTTGAAGGCAATACTTTTAATTCTAAAATATCGCATACTTTTGTAAATGGTCATTTGGCTTACGAAAATGGAAATTTTTCAGAGAAAAGAAATGCCAAACGCCTTACATTTAATAGATAAATTATGAAATTTAAATGGGTTCTTTCGCTAGCGTTATTTATTGTTTCTATTTCTTGTGTTGAAAAAATAATAGATAAACCCGAAAATCTTATTTCTAAAGAAGAGATGGCTAAAATTTATTATGATTTAGCTATTGTTACAGCCGCAAAAAACACAAATAATAGTATTCTGAAAAAACATCATATAGAAGGTATGGATTACATCTATACCAAATACGGTATAGATAGCGTTCAGTTCGTCGAAAGCGACCTTTATTATGCGTCAAGACCAGAAATTTATAAAGAGATTTATGAAAATTCTGAGAAAAGAATAAAGGCAGATGTAAAAATGGCAGAGGAGAAAAAAGAGTTAAAAAGAAAACAAGATAGTATAGAGCGGGCAAGTAAGCCTAAAGAATTAGATAGTATTAAAATTGAACCAAAGAAAATAGATTAGTTAAGACTCTTCTTTAAATTTACGACAGCTAAAAGCAATTGTTTTATCTAGGGCTTCAAATTCATAATTAAAAGTTTCAACTAGTTTTTTATTGTTGTATACTTTGTTTTCACTAAGTGATTTTACCGTATTCCCTGTAATTTTCCTTTGTTTGTTTGTTAGCACACTTCTAATCCAGTCTAATCGTCTTAAAAGTTGTAACTGCCATAATTTCAATTCTTTAGTAGGACTAGCAATTTTAAGGTTTTCACAAATAGCATATAGAATTTCTTTATAGGTTTTATTCTCCGAGATTGCAATAAATCGTTCTTTGTCTATTGTAGAGTTCATTCCTAAAATAAGAAGTTTAACCACATCATTTACAGTAATAAATCCGGTTCCTCCCGGCGGATAATAGGAATATTCTTTTGCGGCAGATTTAAAAAAGAGTCCACTTCCTGAATTCCAAAAACCTGGACCTAAGATTACGCCAGGATTAAAAATAACCACAGGCAGCCCTTCTTGCGATCCTCGCCAAACCTCCATTTCTGCTTCATATTTTGTTAAAGCATATACATTGGCGTCTTTATTTGTCCATTCAGATTCTTCATTAACTATATCACTATGTAGCTCTTTGCCTGTAGTTGCTATGGAGCTGACATAAACTAGTTTTTTAATTTTAAAGGCAAGACATAGATTAACCATATTTGCGGTGCCTTCAGCATTAATTTTAAGCAATTTCGAATAATCCTTAGGATTAAAAGAGATTAATGCCGCACAGTGGTAAACCTGTGTGATGCCCTCAAAAGCTAATTCTAAAGCAGGAATATCATTAATGTCCGCAACTACCCACTCAATTTTTTGAAATTGCTTTGTGTAATCATCAGAATAATAGGAGAAGATTTGCGCTACTTTTTTCAAGTCGCTATCAGCTCTTCGAGTAGCCCTAACAACTGCTTCGGTTTTGGTTAATGTTACCAATAAATGGGCCCCAACTAAGCCAGTTCCTCCTGTTACTAAAATCATGGTTTAAAAATAAACAATCATTGTGGATTAATTCAATTTTTAGAACGGCTAAAACACCACATTCTTTTATATTTGCAGCAGTATTAATAAAAGCATTCTAATGAAAACCAATTTTGTAGCCGAATTACGATGGAGAGGCATGTTGCACGATGCAATGCCAGGTACCGAAGAACATTTAATGAACGAAATGCAATCGGCATATGTGGGGATAGACCCAACAGCAGATTCACTACATATTGGTCATTTAGTTGGGGTAATGATGTTACGCCATTTTCAATTAGCAGGGCACAAACCGTTTGCTTTAATAGGTGGAGCAACAGGAATGATAGGTGACCCTTCTGGTAAATCTGCCGAGCGTAATCTTTTAGATGAAAAAACTTTGCGTTACAATCAAGAAGCCTTAAAAGAGCAATTGTCACGTTTTTTAGATTTTAAAAGTGATGCAGAAAATGCTGCCATTCTGGTAAATAATTATGATTGGATGAAAGATTTTTCATTCTTGGCATTTATTCGTGATGTTGGTAAACACATTACTGTAAATTATATGATGTCTAAAGATTCTGTAAAAAAGAGACTATCCTCCGAAGCTAAAGAAGGAATGTCTTTTACAGAGTTTACCTACCAATTGGTTCAAGGATATGATTTTTTACATTTGTATAGAACGCACAATTGCACACTTCAGATGGGTGGTAGTGACCAATGGGGAAATATTACCACAGGTACTGAGTTAATTAGAAGAATAGGCGGAGGCAAAGGTTTTGCGCTAACTTGTCCTTTAATTACAAAAGCAGATGGTACCAAATTTGGTAAAACTGAAGGTGGTAATGTGTGGCTTGATGCTAACCGTACATCACCTTATAAATTTTACCAATACTGGTTAAATACGTCTGATGATGATGCGGAAAAGTATATAAAAATCTTTACTTTTTTAACTAAAGAAGAGATTGATAGCCTGATTGAGGAGCATAAACAAGCGCCACATTTGCGAGTATTGCAAAAGCGTTTAGCGGATGAAATAACCGTTATGGTACATTCTCAAGAAGAGTTAGATAATGCCATTGAAGCAAGTGAAATATTGTTTGGAAAATCTACAGCTGCCAATTTAAAAAAGCTTAACGAGAAAACTTTTTTAGATATTTTTGAAGGCGTACCGCAAGCAGAAATTTCTATGTCTGAAGTTGAGGAAGGTTTGGATATGATTGGCGCCCTATCTGCAAAAACAGGGTTTTTAGGCTCCAATGGAGAAGCTAGGAGAGAGCTAAAACAAAATTCAATTTCAGTTAACAAAGAAAAAGTTGGCGAAGATTATAGGATAACAAAAGAAGACTTAATCAATAATAAGTTTGTGCTTTTACAAAGAGGTAAGAAAAACTATTTTGTGCTTATTGTAAAATAGTTGCGCAACCTTAATAGCATAAATACATCTAAAAGTAAAAATCTATTCATGAGAATATTGTTCCTACTTTTAGGTGTTTTTTTAGTTTGTACTTCTTGTGCGAAATCAGAAGATGCTTTTTTTAACGAAACTTCGCAAAAATGGCTTTTGGTAAAAATGACAGGAAGTATTGTGTATTCTGAAACTACAGGAAAAGATATGGCTTGGCAAGAAAGCTTGATTTTTAATACTGACGGAACCTTTATTAAATCTAGAACAATCGAAGGTACAGAAAAAGAAGCGTTTGGTACATATGTAAAAAAGGACAATAAGGATTATTCTTATCTAGAGCTTGAGTATACTTCAGGCTCAGAATTAAAAGCAAGTTGTGGACAATCCGAAACGCTATCTATTATTGGAGGAAATCTATTGGTTGGGAGTTGGAACATTTGTGATGGCCCTAGATTAGAATACAAACAAAGTAACAAATAGAATTATGAAAAAAATACTCTTGTTTATCATTTTGATTGGTTTTATTTCATGTTCAGACAATAATGATGAATCTGCAATAGACAGTGCTTTAGAAGGTGAGTGGGTGCTTATAGATGTTCTTTGTTATTGCGCCTTTTCAGAGAATGTTGATTTTAGTACTCATAGGTTGGTTTTTGACACTAATACTAATGAAATAGTTATTAGTAATAATCCTGATAGGTCTTTTTTCTATGATGCTGGTACTTATAATTTTAGCAGTAATCAAGATAAAGTGCTTCAAATTGTGGGTTCAGATAAATCGTATGTATACGAAATAGATGGTGATGTTTTAAGTCTAACCTACGTTGATAATCCCATGATTGCAGATGATGAGGTAACTTATAAATATATTAAGAACTAAAGTTTCAAAGCAGCAATAAATTACATCCACGAATATCAGAATGATCAAAACGACCTAATATTTCAAAAGAATTGGTATTAAGTTGTTTTCCTAAATCTTGTGTAGCGATAAAGGAACAAGAGTTAATATTTGCAAGGTCTATAACATTTATACCGCCTGTTTTCCCTTTGGATTGGTAGCTTAATGCATCTTCTGTATCTCTAATAAGAATTTTCATCCATGGAGGGGTTTCAAAAATTCCATTGCCATTTGAGTAGGCTTGTGATAAAAGTTCTGTCATACCATATTCAGAATGAATGGTTTTAACTCCAAAACCTATTTTAAGGATATCATGTAGCTCTTCACGGATCATTTCTTTTCTACGTCCTTTCATGCCGCCTGTTTCCATAATGATGGTATGCTCCAGTGTTAAATTGTAATTTTCCACAAGATCTAATAGCGCAAAAGACACCCCTATGAGTAGTGTTTTAGTGCCTTTTTTGTCTAGGGTAACGAGTTTGTCGGTTAAGGATTTCGTGTCATTTAAATAAAATCCACTTTCAGGATGATTACTCTTTTTAATCAAGTCATCTACCATATAAATTAAAGAAGAACCTTTGCGTTCTAAATAAGAAGGTAATAATGCAAGGATGCAGTAGTCCGATATAGTGCCATAAAAATGCGTAAAACCTTTTAGATAACTTTCTTCATAAACGGCTAAATCGGTAACAAAATGCTTGCTGGTTTCGCTTCCGGTGGTTCCGCTACTAGTAAAGGTGATTTTTGGAGTGTGATTAGAAGAAACTATTTTTTTAGATTTAAAGAATTCTATTGGTAAAAATGGGATGTCTTCTAGTGTAATTACATTTTCAGGAGTTCTTTTTAAATAATTACAAAACTCCTGATAAATTTTGTTTTTCTTGTATTGTAACTGATATACTTCTAGTGCGATAGCATTAAAATCTTCTAGCGAATTTATATTAAAAATTTTCGAAGTATTCATAGGTGATGATCAAACAGCAAAGGTAAACATACTGTTGGTTCTACTAAAGCAAAAACTCCTTTTCAAAATATGAAAAGGAGTTTTTTTATCGGGAAATTTGGTTGGGTTATTTTACGACTAGCTTTCTGGTAGTACTTTTTCCGTTTTCTGTAACTTGTACAATATAAACGCCAGCATCTAATTTAGAAATATTAAGTTCTTTGTAGTTGGTGCTTTCTTTGAGCACTATCTCACCAAATAGATCATATACTAGAATGTCTTTATTGGCGTTATCTTTTGTAGTAATAAATACCACGTCATTATAGGTTGGATTAGGATAAAGTTTAAATCCAACAATCTCGTTGTTCTTAGTTTGACTATCTGCTGTTTCTTGTCCAGAAAGAGTAAAAGCAAATACCATAAGTAGGATAAAGTAGATTTTCTTCATAGTTTATTCGATTGGGATAACTTGAGGTAAAAGTAACAAAAGGGTTCACTGGAGTATATTAAATGTTGTGAAACACAAAATATTGTAGGTTAACTAAGATTTTTAACCTTTTATAGAAAAAGAATCCTTGTAAATCAATCTTTTAGATAGGTAGAAATAGAAGCTAATAGGCGCGTTTAACCCGAGTATCTATAGCAGGATTACTTATAGGAATAAAATGAAAGAATAGAGAAGTCTTGTTACTACTTTATAATTAGTTTTCGTGTAGCTACCTTATCTTTTTCAAAAACTCGAAGCACATAAATACCTGCATCTAATTCTGATAAATTAAGCTCACTTCCAAGAATAGTAGTTTCCATTACTTTGGTTCCAAGAACATCAAAAATAAGTACTTTTTTAGGAGCATTTAAGGTGGTAGTAATATTCACCTTTCCATTGGTTACAGGGTTAGGATATAATTGAAACCCTTGTATAACATCACTAGGTTGCTTTTCTTGAGCATAGCCAAGAGTTGCAATAAAGAAAATTAATACGAAGTAGATTTGTTTCATACGCTTACCACTACAAATAGTATACCGCGAATATACTAATTTTGAATTTTTATCGTTGGCTCCGCCAAGGCAAAATAAAAAATATTCGATGAAGTGCACAAAAAATTGAGGAAAGACGTATTTAATCGGCTTTTGTATTAGGATATCTGAATTTAATAGTATAAAAAACCCCACTTTAAAGTGGGGTTTTAAGATTGGTATTCAATTTTTTAATTAAAATCTAGTCCATCCAGTAGTCCATGATGGTGCAGCTGCACCATTACCTGCTCCTGTATTTGTGGCTTGAGTGTAGAATGATTGATTTGCTCCAGCATAATCTGTAACTAAGAATCCAGAAACTGTAGCATCAAATTGAATGTTCGTTATTTTTAGATCATTAGCTTCAATTCTTGCAGCAGCATCAGTATCTGTATTTTTAACTTTAATACCTAAGTTAATGCCTGAGGTGTAAAAATTTTCAATAGTAAATTTCCCTCCACCTTCTTTAAAGTATAATGCACCTTCAGTAACTGGACCTACAACAGTTAAATTTTTAAGAGTTGTAGTAGTTAATGGAGTAATTGCGCCATTATCACCATTGTTAGAACCTTCGATACCCGCTTTAGCAGCACCAGTAATATACCAGTTTTCACCGTTACCTTGCCATCCATCAGCGAAATCAATACCATCATCTTCAGAATTGGTAGAAACTAAATATTTACCAGTAACAGTACCACCAAAGAACTCGATTCCGTCATCACTACCATTATAAGATTGTACATATTCGAAAGTTGTTCCAGAGCCTACTCCAAATAATGATACTCCGTTAAATTCTTTATCTGCTGTAAAAATTGCACCAGTGTACTCCACTCGTAAATAGGTAATAGAACCTGAACTATCTTCTGGAAGGTTTCCGCCATATGCAAGACTACCAACTTCAGAAGTTACGGCTGTTCCTTTATTTGTTGGTGCTTTTCCTGCTAAAACTAATCCTCCCCAATCACCTGAAGCTGGATTTGCTTTAGCTGAAGTCATAACGACAGGGTTCGTTGCAGTTCCATTTATAAATATTTGACCACCTTGAGAAACGGCAATATAAGCACTTGTTCCACCAGAAGCTTTTATAACTGTACCTGCAGGAATAGTAAGTTTACCACCATCTTTTATCACTAAAGCACTTGATAATAAGTATTCAACACTTGCATTTAAAGTAATATCAGAAGTAATATCTCCTTGTAAATTTTCTGATGCAGCAGCACTATTGCTTAATCCTTTTGTCCAACCAGCAGTCCAGTCTGGAGCAGCTGCTCCTGAACCTGCACCTGTTGCAACACCTTCGGTAAAAAATGATTGATTTGCTCCTGTGTAATCAGTTTTTACTAATGAGGCATCTGTATTTGCAAATTGTAACTTTGTAATTTTTAAATCATTAGCTTCAATTCTTGCGGCAGCATCGGTATCAGTATCTTTTACCTTTACACCTAAATTTACACCACTTGCATAGAAGTTATCAATTGTGAATTTCCCTCCACCTTCTTTAAAGTATAATGCACCTTCAGTAACAGGGCCTACTACGGTAATGTTTTCAAGTGTTGTAGTAGTCATTGGAGTTATAGCACCATTGTCACCATTGTTTGAACCTTCGATACCCGCTTTAGCAGCACCAGTAATATACCAGTTTTCACCGTTACCTTGCCATCCATCAGCGAAATCAATACCATCATCTTCAGAATTGGTAGAAACTAAATATTTACCAGTAACAGTACCACCAAAGAACTCGATTCCGTCATCACTACCATTATACGATTGTACGTATTCGAAGGTTGTTCCAGAACCTACTCCAAATAATGATATACCGTTAAATTCTTTATCAGCCGTAAAAATTGCACCAGTATATTCAACTCTTAAATATCTAATAGAACCTGAATTGTCTGCTGCGTTAGTACCACCGTATGATAATCCTCCAACTTCAGAAGTAACAGCTGTGCCTTTGTTTGTTGGTGCGTTACCTGCAATTACTAAACCACCCCAGTTTCCTGGTGCAGGAGAAGCCTCTCCTGAAGTCATAACTACAGGACTTGAAGAAGTACCATTAACGAATATTTGTCCGCCTTGAGAAACTGCAATATATGCACTAGTTCCTCCAGTTGCTTTTATAACTGTACCTGCTGGAATGGTAAGTTTACCACCGCTTTTTATAATATAAGAACTTGTTAGTTTATAAGTAATAGAAGCATCTAAAGTTTTTTCCCCAGTTAGTTCGCCTTCTAGTACATCATTTACAGTACAAATAACACCAGTAGATCCACCACAATCTATACCTGTTTCATCGCCATCTTGAATTCCATTATTGGCTGTGTTCGGATTGTCGTCATCTTTGTTACATGAAACTACGAATGCGGCAGTTGCAATCAGCAGTAAAAATTTTTTAAAATTTGTCTTCATTGTTTTTTATTTTATTTAATGCGAATTTAGACTGTCAATCTTAAGTCTTTGTTAACTAGAAATTACTAATAAGTAATTTCTACATTATTTAAAAGTTATATGATAACGATAATTTAAACTGGCTACCTTTTCTATAGGATTGTACAACTACATCTTGTACATCTTGAATTCTTTCAATCATAGGGTTGGTAATATTTTTAGCTGAAAGCCCTAAACCTATTCTTTTATTCAAATTCATTTTAAGAATAAAATCCAAACTGCTAACGGGTTGATCTATTAAATCTCCTTTACCATTAATACCAATAGCATAAACTCTATCAGAGAAATAGTTATAAGCTAAAGTTGCTTGTAAATCTCTGTCACTCGAAAATTGTTTAAAGAAACTAATATCGCCATTCAATAATAGATCAGAAGCTCCTGTTAACCTACCTTCTTCATTGGTAAAGTTTGCACTAAGTGGCAATACATCAAAAGCAGCAGTTTCTTCAGCTACTTTTGCGCCATTTAATTCTTGATTTGTATACATGTAGGATGCATTTAAACCAACAGAAAGTGAATTGGTCAAGAAACTATCTTCAGTTTCTACTTCTTTTTTGAACAAGTCTTTTCTCACTTCAAGTTCTGCTCCTAATACATGCGCCCAATCTCCAGAGTTTACATAACTAATATCATTAGAAGCTGAGTTTATGGTAACATCATTTATTGGATTTTGTATATATTTTCCAAATGCACCAACTGAGATTAATTCTGTTGATTTTGGGAAAAGCTCCCATTTAAAATCCACATTATAATCGGTTGAAGCGTATAACGCAGGGTTACCAATTGTAGATTGTGTTACTTCTTCGAATAGGAATAAAGCTCTTTCTTTAAATTGCGGCAGGGTATACGTTTTACTTGCAGCAAATTTTAAGTTTTGCTTTTCATTTAATTCATATTTTAACGATAAGCTTGGTAGCACTTGAAAAGTGTCAAATTTGCTTGTGTCTCCTACAGGATCGATAGCAGTACTCCAAGTTATTGTTTGGTTAATTTTTTCTCCTCTAATACCAGCGAAAATTGTAAATTTTGGAGAAAAAGAATATTCTAGGTTTGTAAATCCTGCATGAATATCTTGAGTACCATCATAAGTTTGAGGATCTAATACGCCAGGAACACCTAAGCCACCTCTAAAAGTTACAATGCTAAATAATCCGTTGTTTAAATTTTCCTGATTAAAATATGCATCTAAATTATGAACATCTTCAACTATTGGTTGATCTATTAGATTATTGTTTTGATCTCTTCTATTTATTCTAAAGTTAAACTGGGTAGCCTCAAATGCAACGTCTTTAATTCTTCCACTGTAACCTAATGTAAGTTTACCATCGAACTTTGCTTCTTCAGTATTTTCCTTAAACTTATAGGTTCCAGAAATGTTTGCCGCAGCTTCATTTTCGTTTAGTTCACCGTAAAATCTATTATTATCTCCAGCACTCAATGTTTGTACGAATGATTTTGGACCATTTGGTTCATCCCAATTTTCTGGAGTAACGATATTTTGTCTTCTATTAGGAATTGTATTTAGTATGGTATTGTATGATATTCCCCAATTAAGATCAATTTTTTCACCAAATTTATGATCTCCTAACAATTGATTTACAAAAAGTGATGTTCTTTCAAACTCTGCGCGTTGTGCAAAAGCACCACCATTTGGAGCGTTATCAAAAGCGTCTACAACACCTGTGTATTCTTCTTGACTTTGACTTGAAGTGTTTACATATAAAGAGTTTAAACTAATTTTGTTGTTGTTTTTTGCAAACCCAATATTTCCCATTAGGGTAGTATTTGTGTTATAGTTATATGAAATAAAATCATAATCCTTTCTTATGATGTTTGATGTAGTGACATTTGCTCTACTAATACCTTCTCTATAAGTGTAATCATTATCAAAAGATGCTACAGCAAAAAAGTTTAGTCTGCTTTCTTCTCCTATTTGAAAAGAATCACCTCCTTTTAATGAAATGCTGCTATTTGTTGGGGTAGGAGCTGTTGTTCTATCCCAACTAGTTCTAAAATTGTAATTATTTAATGGAAATTTAGGCTGACTTTTAGTGTAAAAACCTGTAAAATTTGGACCATCATTTAAATAAAAATCTTTCTGACCTAACGCTTCTGTATTTCCACCGATTCCAGCACCTAATTGTAGGAAACCATCACCTTTATAGTTTCTTGAAGAGATATCAATATTTGCACCCGCGTAATCACCATAATTCCGTGCAGTATAAGTTTTGTCTATACCAATAAATTCAACGATGTCTGTAGAGAAAATATCAAGGTCAATATTTTTCTTAGCTGTATTATTAGACGGTAATGGTAATCCATTTAAAGTTGTCATATTATAACGGTCACCTAAACCACGAACAAAAACGCTTCCAGATCCTTCTTGTTTTGAAATCCCTGTTGTTTTAGTAACAGCAGTTGCTACATCACTAACACCTTTTCTTGCAAGTTCTTGAGCACCAATGGCTGTCTTTATTTCAACTGCTTTTTTCTGATCCAATAAAAGTGCTGATTCAGTATCTTTTTTAGTTGTGGTAGTAACAACAACTTCATCTAATGACATTCCTTCACTGGCGGTCATTGATACATTTATTGTTGTTGATTTGCCACTCTCTACAATTACATTTGGAATTTCTATGCTTTCATAACCTAAATAACTAAAACTTAAAGTATAGGTTCCTGGTTCTACGTTATCAATTTCATAAAGTCCATCAAAATCTGAAGTAGTACCTTTAGTTGTGCCTTTTATAAGAATGTTTGCAAATGCTAAGGGCTCATCATTTGCTTCTTTGTCAATGATCTTACCTACAATGCTTCCGTTGCTTTGAGCATTCGTGAATGCAGTTGTAGCTATAAAAAATAAACTTAAAAATAATAGTCTCATTAGTGTATTTTGAATTTTGCGCAAAGGAACGTACTTGTTGTAAAGGTCATGTTACCTGTTTGTTAAACATTTATTTTCATAATGTTACCTTAATGTTATCATATTAAATCAACGTTAACTACCTTAGTTGTAATTGTATTATCTTTAACTTTGAGCGAATAATCAATTTAAAAACCTAATGAAGAAAAAAGACATTAGAATATTATTAGTAGACGACGAGCCAGATATTCTAGAGATATTAAGCTATAATTTATCAGCAGAAGGTTATGAAGTGTTTACTGCTAAGAATGGTGTGGAAGGCGTTGCCAAAGCTAAAAAAAAGGAACCGCATCTTATTATTTTAGATGTTATGATGCCTGAAATGGATGGTATTGAGGCTTGCGAAATTATTAGACAAACTCCAGGATTAGAAAATACCATTATCACATTTTTAACGGCTCGAAGCGAAGATTATTCTCAAGTTGCAGGTTTTGATGCAGGTGCAGATGATTATATAACAAAACCAATAAAGCCAAAAGTTTTGGTAAGCAAAGTTAAAGCCTTGCTAAGAAGATTAAAAGAAGAAGAAGCTCCGCTAGATGATATAGTTAAGGTGGGGAATATTATTATAAACCGCGAAGAGTATAAAATTATTAATAATGGCGAAGAACTTACACTACCAAGAAAGGAATTTGAGTTACTTGCGCTATTAACATCCAAGCCCAATAAAGTTTTTAAAAGAGAAGTTATTTTAGACAAAGTGTGGGGTAATGAAGTTGTGGTTGGCGGAAGAACTATAGATGTTCATATTCGTAAACTACGAGAAAAAATTGGTGATGATAATTTTAAAACAGTAAAGGGAGTTGGGTATAAGTTTATTTTATAATGGCGATACTATTTAAAAAGTCATATAAATTTGCTTTACGCTCTGCGTTATTTATTACCATTGTTTTATTTATTTTGTTAACCATTTTTCTATGGTTTAAAGAGGTTTTTGATTGGCAATTTTTGGTGTTGTCCAGTATTTGTATTTTTACTGTATGTTTTTTTGTTATTCAGTTAAGGGTAGAAAAATTTATCTATAAACGAATTAAAAGAATATATGATGATGTCTCGCTTTTAGAGTCTTCTACACTGTCTTCAAGAACGGTGACTACAGATATGAGTTCGTTAACGGCGGAAATTGAAAAATTTGCGAAAGACAAAAAAATAGAGATAGACACCCTAAAAATTAGAGAAGAATACAGACGAGACTTTATCGGTAATGTTTCGCACGAATTAAAAACACCTTTATTTACTGTGCAAGGGTACATCTTAACACTTTTAGATGGTGCCGCTAATGATAAAACATTACGAAAAAAATACCTTCAAAGAGCAAGCAAAGGGGTAGACCGCTTAATATATATTGTAAAAGATCTTGATTTAATTACCAAATTAGAAGTTGGTGATTTGCATATTGAAGTTGCTGAATTTAATATAGTGGAGTTAATACAAAGTGTTTTTGACCTATTAGAAATGAAGGCCGCCAAGAAAAAAATCACACTTACTTTCGATATGAAATATCCAGAACCAATAATGGTGAATGCGGATAAAGAAAAAATTCAGCAAGTAATTACCAATCTTTTGGTAAACTCCATTAAATACGGCCATGAAAATGGAACTACAGAAGTGAGTGTTGAAAATTTAATCAAAAACAAAGTAATTGTTAGAGTAACAGATAATGGAGAAGGGATTGCAAAACAGCATATACCCAGACTTTTTGAGCGTTTTTATCGCGTAGATAAAAGTGGTAGTCGAGAGGAAGGTGGCTCAGGGTTAGGTTTAGCAATAGTAAAGCATATTATTGAAGCGCATAATGAAAAAATATATGTAGAGAGTGTTTTAGGTGTTGGTTCAGAATTTTCTTTTACACTAGAAAAAAGTAAAAGCCAACCCGTTATCGCAAAGTAATTATAAGTGTATTCTTTTTGTGCATTATAAATTTATCTTCCAACAATCTTAAGGTAAGATTTTCATAGCTTTGCCGGCGAAATAAAAAATGGAATAGTGGGAAGTAAAAACAAACTTAAAAGGTTTAAAGAAAACGAAACATTTAATAATGTTGTACAACCTGATAGGGAAGAGGTTCAAAATGATTTATTTTCTTTGAAAGGAAAATGGAATACATTTTTTAAGAATGATAATCCCATTGTTTTAGAATTAGGTTGCGGTAAAGGAGAATATACCATAGGTCTAGCAAAACAAAATAAGCGCAAAAATTATATTGGAGTAGATATAAAAGGGGCTAGATTCTGGAGAGGTGCAAAAACCGCAAAAGAGGAAAATTTAACTAATGTTGGGTTTTTAAGAACTCAAATAGAATTAATAGATAAACTCTTTGAGGAAAACGAAATCTCAGAAATCTGGATAACCTTTCCAGATCCTCAAATAAAATACAAACGCACAAAACATAGACTTACCAATAAATTGTTTTTAGACAAATACAATAAAATCCTGAATAATGAGGGAGTTGTAAATTTAAAAACCGATAGTGAATTTATGCATGGTTATACCTTGGGCTTATTGCATGGATTAGGGCTAGAAGTTATTTATGCGAACCATAATGTATATAAGAATGAGGGTAGTCCAAAAGAAGTTTTAAATATTCAAACTTTCTACGAAAATCAGTATCTTGAAAAAGGAAAACCAATCACCTTTGTACAATTTAAAGTCAATTAACCAATGACTCATTTGCTCATTCTATTTTTTGTAACCTTTTCAGCTGCTTTTATGGCAACTGTGCCTCCTGGGTTATTAAACATGAACGCGGCAAAAACGAGTGTTGAAAAAGGAAAGTTAAACGGTATCATTTTTAGTTTAGGGGTTTCTACTATGATAATGCTGCAAGCTTATGTTGCCGTACTAATTTCAAAATATTTACATAATCATCCTGAAGTTGTTACTGTTTTATTAAAAATTGCCTTAGTTGTTTTTGCATTTTTTGCCATTTATTTTTTCGTGCTTGCTAGAAGGAATAAACCTCAAAAGGAAAAAGTACTCAATGTAAGTAAGAAAAACAGTTTTTTTAAAGGTGTTTTGTTGGCTGCATTGAACCTTTTAACCATCCCTTATTATAGTGGATTAAACGCTATGTGGAAAGCCTCTGGCTGGATCAAGTTTGAGGTTTCTGATATACTTATTTTCATATTAGCCGCAGGTTTAGGTACGTTTACAGTTTTGTATTTGTATACTATTTATTTTTATAAATTAGAAACAAAGAATAATACCTTCTCAAGAAACTCTAACTACATATTAAGTGGTTTAATGTCGCTTTTATTTGTTGTTACCTTAGTTCGGATATTTAATAGTTAACCATGAAAGAAGAAAACAAAAATTTCTTTCAAAAAGTATACGATGTAGCTCGTGAAATACCTTTTGGTAGAGTTACATCTTATGGGGCTATTGCAAAATATTTAGGGGCTGCGCGTAGTGCCAGAATGGTAGGATGGGCCATGAATGCTTCACATTTAATGGATGATGTTCCAGCACACAGAGTAGTAAACAAACAAGGCTTGTTGACGGGTAAGCATCATTTTGATGGGATAAATCTTATGCAACAGCTCTTAGAATCTGAAGGGGTTAAAATTGTAGATAATCAAATTCAGAACTTAGAAAAGCACTTTTGGGATCCCTATTTGGAATTAGGGGTTCAAGGTTAAAATTAGTTGTAGCAGATTTAAATTTCCGCATAAAATAATTTTATTCAATCATTTTTTATTTCAATTTCAACCTTTCTTAATATCCGTTCTATACTGTATCTTTGCAATTTAGAATCAGTTTTAATAAAAACTGAAAAAGAATTGTTAGCATGAAATTAGAGAAGAAAGATATCCTAAAAGCTTTAGAGTTAATTACCGTTCCTGGCGAAGGTAAAAACATGGTAGAAAGTGGAGCTGTAAAAAATATTCAAATATTTGGTGATGAAGTAGAGATAGATCTTACCATTGCCAACCCTAGTCTACAAGCACGTAAGAAAACAGAGGTAGAGATTCTTAAAATAATTCATAAAGAAGTTTATGAAAAAGCCAAGATAAAAATCAATGTAAAGGTAGAAGCACCTGTAGCTTCATCTGCTCCTAAGGCAAACCAAATTAAAGGTAAGGCCATTCCAGGTATTCAAAACATAATAGCTGTTGCTTCTGGAAAAGGTGGTGTTGGAAAGTCTACGGTTACTGCTAATTTAGCGGTAACACTGGCAAAAATGGGCTTTAAGGTTGGACTTTTAGATGCGGATATTTATGGGCCATCAATGCCAATTATGTTTGATGTTGCTATGGAAAAACCATTGGCAGTAACCATAGATGGCAAATCAAAAATGAAACCTGTAGAAAGTTACGGCGTAAAACTATTATCAATCGGATTTTTTACACAGCCAAATCAGGCAGTAATTTGGAGAGGACCAATGGCTTCCAAGGCTCTAAATCAGATGATTTTTGATGCGCATTGGGGCGAAATAGATTTTATGCTAATAGATCTTCCTCCAGGAACTGGAGACATTCATTTAAGCATTATGCAAGCTATGCCAATAACTGGTGCTGTAGTCGTAAGTACACCTCAAGAAGTAGCTTTGGCTGATGCACGTAAAGGTGTGGCTATGTTTCAGCAAGATTCTATTAATGTGCCTGTTTTGGGTATTATAGAAAATATGGCTTATTTTACTCCTGAAGAGTTGCCAAACAATAAATATTATATCTTCGGAAAAGAAGGCGCAAAACATTTATCGGAAGATTTAAAAGTTCCTTTCTTAGGAGAATTACCTTTGGTACAAAGTATACGTGAAGCTGGTGATGTTGGAAGGCCTGCGGCTATGCAAACAGCAACTCCAATTGAGGCTGCTTTTGAAGAAATTACAAGAAACGTTGTTCAAGAAGTGGTAAACAGAAACGAAAGTTTACCGCCAACTGAAGCAATTAAAATAACAACAATGGCGGGCTGTTCTGCTGTTAAAAAGAAATAATTATGACATCGGAAGAGCTAAAAATGAATGTTGAAAAAGCATTAGAAGAAATTCGTCCTTTTTTACAAAGCGATGGAGGAGATATATCCTTAATATCCATAGATAATGGTTCTTCTGTAAAGGTCAAGTTAGAAGGGGCTTGTGTGGGTTGTTCTGTGAACCAAATGACCTTAAAAAGTGGTGTGGAAATGACCATAAAAAAGTATGCTCCACAGATAGAAGAAGTGATTAATATAGCTTAGCGTAACTGATAAATATCAGGATTTATATGCATATGAAGAGGTAATTTTATGGCCTTGATAAATTTTATATTTTAATGATTAAGACAGATATACTAATCATCGGCGCAGGACCTACGGGTCTTTTTGCCGTTT
The DNA here is from genome assembly GCF_900176415.1 of Cellulophaga tyrosinoxydans. Lineage (GTDB taxonomy): Bacteria > Bacteroidota > Bacteroidia > Flavobacteriales > Flavobacteriaceae > Cellulophaga > Cellulophaga tyrosinoxydans. The sequence continues at coordinate 1,340,212 of NZ_FWXO01000001.1, forward strand.
TTGAGGCGGGATTACTGCAACTAAAATGCCATTTAATTGATGCCTTGCCCCAAGCTGGTGGACAATGCGCAGAAATTTATCCTAAAAAACCTATTTACGACATACCCGGATTCCCGGAGGTGTTGGCTGGCGATTTAGTGGATAATTTAATGGAGCAAATAAAACCTTTTCAACCTGGTTTTACTTTAGGAGAGCGAGCAGAAACTATAGAAAAACTAGAAGATGGCACGTTTATAGTTACTACAAATAAAGGCACAAAACACCAAGCGCCGATAGTGGCAATTGCTGGTGGTTTAGGAAGCTTTGAACCAAGAAAACCTTTATTAGACAATATCGAAAAATTTGAAGATAAGGGTATTAACTATTTTATTAAAGATCCAGAAGTTTATCGCAATAAAAAAGTAGTGATTGCAGGCGGTGGAGATTCGGCTTTAGATTGGAGTATATTTTTGGCCGATGTAGCATCAGAAGTTTCTTTGGTACATAGAAGAAACGAATTTCGTGGAGCGCTAGATTCTGTTGAGAAAGTGCAAAAACTTAAAAACGAAGGCAAGATTAACCTAATAACTCCAGCTGAAATTGTTTCTTTAAACGGTAATGGGGTATTACAATCTGTAAATATTCTTAAGACTGCTGAGGTTCAAGAACAAATAGAATTAGAAGTGGATCATTTTATTCCACTTTTTGGCCTATCTCCAAAATTAGGACCAATAGGTGATTGGGGTCTTGAAATAGAAAAGAATGCTATAAAAGTAAATACCTTTGATTACCAAACTAATATTCCAGGAATCTATGCTATTGGTGATGTAAATACCTATCCAGGTAAATTAAAACTTATTTTATGCGGATTTCATGAAGCAACTTTAATGTGTCAGAGTGCGTTTCAAAGAATTTTTCCGGATAAAAAGTACGTTATGAAATATACTACTGTAGGTGGCGTTACTGGTTTTGATGGTAGTAAAAAAGAAGCAGAAAAAGCAGTAATCAAAAGTATAGATTAATCACAAATTATTTAAAGTTGTTAAAGCTGCAGACATTTTATTCTTTTAAAGGGATAAACTATCTAAATTTGCAAACAATTTAAAAAATAGCATTACATGAGCGATGTAAAAATAAAAATCATAGACCGCGATGGTGTTTCTCACGAAGTAGATGCCCCAACCGATATGAATATGAATATTATGGAACTGGTTAGAGCTTATGAACTTGCCCCAGAAGGAACCATAGGAGTATGCGGTGGAATGGCTATGTGCGCATCATGCCAATGCTATGTGCTTAGTGAAACGGAGTTGCCTGCTAAATCGGATGATGAAGATGCTATGTTAGCAGAGGCATTTTATGTAAAAGATAATAGCCGACTAGGTTGCCAGTTGCATATATCCGAAGAAATGGATGGTCTTGAAATAGAACTAGCTCCTGAGAGTTAATGAAATAAAATACTTTAAAAGGCCCTTAATTTAATCTTTAAATTAAGGGCTTTTTAGTTTTATATCCTCGCTTGATACGTAAATAGATTATAATACCTACCTTCTTTAGCAATTAGCTCATCATGTGTGCCTTGCTCTGCAATTCTACCATCTTCGATTACTAATATTTGATTGGCTTTACGAATAGTGCTTAATCGGTGTGCAATAACAAATGTTGTTCTTCCTTCGGTTAAAGCGGCTAAACTTTTCTGAATCAAAGCTTCACTTTCGGTATCTAAATTAGAGGTAGCTTCATCTAAGATTAGTATTTTAGGATTGGCCAATACTGCTCTGGCAATAGCAATTCTTTGGCGTTGCCCCCCTGATAATTTTACACCACGTTCTCCGATTAAGGTTTCCAAACCTTTTTCAAATCGGTCTGTAAATTCGTTTACATAGGCAGATTTTACAGCAGCTTGTATTTCTTCCTCCGTAGCGTCTGGTCTTGGAAAAATAATGTTTTGTCTTATAGTGCCTTCAAATAAAAATTCATCTTGTAATACCACACCAAGATTTTTACGATAACTGCTTAAATTTACTTTGGAAACATCTTCACCGTCAACAGTAATTGTACCAGACTGCGGATTTAAAAAAGTAGCGGCTAATCCAGCAATGGTAGATTTTCCAGAACCTGAACTACCCACAAGCGCAACTACGTTTCCTGATTTTACTTCAAAATTTATATTATGCAATACCTCTTTATCTTCCTCGTAGGCAAAAGAAACATTATCAAAAACAATATCTCCTTTAATTTTATCTAGAACAATAGTTCTATTTTCCTCGTCGGACTCTGGGGTCATATTCATTAACTCTTCGGTACGGTCTAAGCCTGCAAGCGCTTCGGTTAACTGACTTCCAATATTACTCATTTGTACAATAGGCGCAATCATTTGTGCCAATAGTATGGTAAACATTAAAAACTCACCCGTAGTAAGCGTACCCTGAATAATTTTGTAACCTCCAAAACCCATTACCCCAGTAGTTGCTAAACCGATTAAAAAAGTAGCAGAGCTTGTCATAAAGGCCGTGGTGGTTAAACTCTTTTTTACATTTTTAAAGAGTTCATCTACACCAGCTTCAAATATTTTATGTTCCTGAGCTTCGGCATTAAATCCTTTTATAACACGCACTCCACCTAAGGTTTCTGTGAGTCTGCCTGTAACTTCAGCATTTATTTTACCACGATTTTTGAAAATAGGTCTTATAATTTTAAATGCTTTCATTGCAATTACCCCAAAAATCGCCAGAGGAACAAAAGTAAATAAGGTCATAGCAGGACTAATATTCAATAGTAAAACTATAGAAACAACAGCGGTAACAGTACCTCCCACTAATTCTACTAACCCTGTTCCAATTAAATTACGAACACCTTCAACATCGGTCATAATTCTAGAAACAAGAGCGCCTGATTTTACATTATCAAAAAACCGAATAGGCAGCGATAACACTTTCTTCTGTACCTGAGCACGTAATTCCGATATTAGGTACTGTGCCTGTACACTTAAAATATAAGTTAGTAAAAATGAAGTAGCGGCTTGTACTAAAATAGCGGCTATAACAATAAAGACTAAAAGTTTTAGTGTAGGCACATCTTTTTCCGGCAGAATAGTATCGAACAGGTATTTAGATGCGTATGCAGGAACAAAACTTGCTGTTTTACTTACGGCAATTAATAATAAACCTATAAACACCAAATTTCTTCTTGGCCATATAATAGTTTTAAATGCCGTTAACATGGTTACTTTTTTCTCAGCCATATGAGTTATCTCAAAATTTATGAATTTTTTACCTAGTTGATTAGTCAACAAAAGAAGTACAAAGTTACTTTAAAACTATGGATAAGTTTTTAATAATTCGCAGTGGATTAATTTTCATTTAAAATTAGTTTATAACGTTTAAGTCGCTTATTTTCATAGAGCAAATTGAAAAATTAAACCCATGAGAATAGCTTTTTTACTTCTACTCGTAATTGTTTTATATAGCTGTAAATCGGAGCCTACAAAAAACAATTTGGCGACTAAGTATTCGCAGTATGTTGGGAATGTAGAAATTATTAGAGATGATTTTGGTGTACCGCATATTTATGGTAAAACCGATGCTGATGCCGTATTCGGACTTTTGTATGCGCAATGCGAAGACGATTTTAATCGGGTAGAACAAAACTATATTTGGGCCACAGGCCGATTGGCAGAAGTGGAAGGAGAGGAGGCTTTGTATAGCGATTTGCGAGCGAAACTTTTTATGACAGAAGAAGAAGCCGTGGCTAATTATGAAAAAAGTCCAGATTGGCTTAAAAAATTATGTGATGCTTTTGCAGATGGAATAAATTACTATTTAGAAACCCATCCTGAAGTAAAACCAAAACTAATAACGCACTTTGAACCATGGATGCCTATGTATTTTAGTGAAGGTTCTATTGGAGGTGATATAGAACGTATTTCCATTGCTAAAATTAAAGCATTTTATGAAGGGAAGATGGAAATCCCTAAAGCAAAACTCCTAGAAACGGAAAAAGCCATTGAAGAATTGGAGCCTCAAGGATCTAACGGCATTGCCATTTCCGGGCAGCTTTCCCAATCTGGGAATGCTATGTTGTTAATAAATCCGCATACGTCATTCTTTTTTAGAGGTGAAGTACATGTGGTGAGCGAAGAAGGTTTAAATGCCTATGGAGCGGTAACTTGGGGGCAGTTTTTTGTGTATCAAGGCTTTAATGAAAAAACAGGTTGGATGCATACCTCTACCTATACTGATGTAATGGACGAATTTAAAGAAACCATTATGCAGGTAGAAGATAAACTAGTTTATCAATATGGGGAAGAATTACGACCTGTCAAAAAAGGGGAAGTGTTATTAAAATATAAAGTGGGTGATAGTCTACAAGAAAAAAAAGTGCCAACCTACAGAACGCATCACGGACCAATAACACATGTAGTGGATGGACAATGGACCGCTTCTGCTATGATGTGGGAACCTGTAAAAGCATTAGAACAATCTTTTGTACGCACAAAACAAACAGGATATAAAGGCTTTCGTGAAATGATGGATATAAGAACCAATTCATCTAACAATACGGTGTATGCCGATGCTGAAGGGAACATTGCCTATTTTCATGGTAATTTTATTCCGAAAAGAGACGTTAGTTTTGACTATTCGCAGCCGGTGGATGGCAGCAACCCAAAAACCGATTGGCAAGGATTGCATACGGTTGATGAAAACATTTTACTGCTAAACCCCAAAAATGGTTGGATACAGAATTGTAATTCCACACCTTATACCGCAGCATTGGAGTATAGCCCAAAAAAGGAGAATTACCCAAATTACATGTCTAAAGACCAAGAGAATTTTAGAGGCATTCATGCTATTAATTTATTAACGGATAGTAATGGTTTTACCTTAGATAGTCTTATAAAATTAGCCCATGACCCGTATTTACCGGCATTTGAAAAATTAATTCCTGGGTTGATAACAGCTTACGAGAGTAATGATGACAAAAATCCGAAATTTAAAGAGCCAATAGCCATTTTAAAACAATGGGATTTAAAAACCTCGAAAGCAGCTGTTGCTATGACCTTAGCGCATTATTACGGTACGGTATATTCGCAAATGGTTACCGCACCAGAAGGTTTTAGTGATATGGAGCGCTTAAATTATTTCGGAACTGAATCGCCAACAGGAGAACGTTTGCAAGTTTTCGAGGCCGTACTCGATAGGTTAAACTCTGATTTTGGCACTTGGAAAATGCCTTGGGGCGATGTAAACAGGTATCAGCGTTTAAACGGGGATATTTTTCAAGCGTTTAATGATACTTTGCCAAGTATGCCCATTGGTTTTGCATCGGGCAGGTGGGGAGCTTTGGCTGCTTACGGAGTGAGTTATACCAACAACACCAAAAAAATATATGGCACCAGAGGCAATAGTTTTGTTGCCGTAGTAGAATTTGGGGCCAAAGTAAAAGCAAAGAGTATGCTCGCTGGCGGACAAAGTGGCGACCCAAAATCTGCCCATTTTGATGATCAAATACAACGCTATGCCGATATGCAATTTAAAGATGTTGCTTTTTATAAAGAAGATGTTTTAAAAAGAGCTAAAGAAACGTATAGGCCTGGGGAGCGGGAATGATATTAAATTATGAAGAGTATCAGCACGTTTAAACATAATAGCCTCAAAATCGGGAGACTTTGCGGAGTGGGGAGTGAAAGAGTGTAAAGGAAAAGGCAAAAATGTCAGTTCGAGTGCTTCGACGATAGGAGAAGTGTATCGAGAACAGGTTACTGGCAAATAGGTTGAAGATTGATAGTTGATGGTTGATGGCAAAAAAACAAAATGTCAGTTCGAATGATTTTGTAGCGCAGCGGAATAATAGTATCGAGAACCAGCTGGGCTAATGCACCCCCGCTCCGCAAAGTCTCTCGACTTTGAGGAACAAACAGCGTCGAAAAGATTAAAGTAAATTAAAAAGGAATGAAAGAAGGTTATATCATTAGAGAACAAGACAAAGCACATTTTATTACTGCTACAGTAGTAGACTGGATAGATGTCTTTACAAGGCAACGTTATAATGATATCTTAATAAACAGTTTAGAATATTGCATATAAAATAAAGGAATGATTTTATATGGCTATGTGATTATGAGTAACCATGTGCATTTAATTATACAATCTAGTGATGGAAAATTATCTGATTTAATTAGAGATTTTAAAAAATTTACAGCTAAAAATATATTAGAAAGCATACAAAATGAACCAGAGAGCAGGCGAGAATGGATGTTAGAACGTTTTAAAAAGGCAACAGAAACACATTCACGTAATAAAGAATATCAATTTTGGCAATATGGAAATCATGCAGTAGAAATATATTCGATTGACTTTATGTGGTCTAAATTAGATTACATTCACATGAATCCTGTTCGTGCAGGTATTGTAGAAAAAGCAAGTTATTATAAATATTCAAGTGCTAGTAATTATGTGAACGGCAAAGGAGTAATTACGGTTGAATTAGTAGATAATCTAGTAGTAGATGTATTAAAACCAAATTCATTTTTAAATTATGAAAAATATTGAACATTGGAGCCTCAAAGTCAGGAGACTTTGCGGAGCGGGGCGGGATGTGCTCCAAAATATTCATTAAATTTTGAAAAATCGTCTTTCAATTGGTTTTGTGAAAATCCTTTAATGCAAATGCCATTTTTTCTATATATAATTCTGCCATAGTTACATGGTCAGGGTTACTTTTTTAAGTAAGAAAGAGAAGGCACGGATTACTAATCCGCGCCATCGGGGGAGCATGGGTTAATAAAATTAAAAAAAAAGAATTTTCATTTAGTTTTCATCGGGATCAAAAAGTTTGAATTATATTTTATAATTCCATTTTTCACAAGGATGTCGCAAAAATATTTATTAATTATGATTCTTTTTCTTCCTCCAAAAAATTCTTCTTTCGTTTTACATATTAAAAATTTAAACTCTTTTTCGAATGGTGGAAAAAAATCCATAGTTTGAACCCCATATTGTTTTGAATTACAAGAATCTTTTGGATCATGAATATCATAAAGACTCCTTTCAATTTTTAAATTACTTTCTGCGATAGGAACCACTAATTGTACAGTGTCATTTGAAACTTTTCCAGTCTTGAATATAATAACATCTCTTGATTTTAAACCTAAAGGTTCAAAAACAGTCAGGAAAAAATCTCTTTTTACAAACATGTAATCAGGTTCACCATTCAGTGTAAATGCAACCTGATTCTTTTTCCAATTCATTTTATTAATTTGAAAGGAAGAGATTTGAGTTTTATTAACTTGATATTCTCCGCATTCACTATTAAAAGTTATCGATGCATAAGATCCATCTTCGGGTTGTGGAAATCCTGTTGCGGGGGCACATATTTCTAAAACGTAATTTTCGGAATCCTTTAAATCTTTTTTTGAGAATAACACTGTAGCTTGCTTTATGTTGAATTCTTCAGGTCTTGTTTTATTAAAAATAGAATCTACCTTAGAGTAATGATTAATTAATTTATTATATTTCACTCCTTCTTCAATAGTAAAGCCAAAATATCCTTCCTCAATTTGCCTATTTAGATTTAAGCTATTTAAAAAAGTCACATCTTTTTTTCTCCATTTGCCAAAAACGGAATATATTTTTATCATAATCCTAGCACTTTTAATATTTCGGGGTAATCCTTGTATATTTCCTTTGCAGCTTGTTGGACGGCACTTATTGGCGCTGTACTTGTTCTATAACCTGTCCACCCAATCGCCTTACCATCATAGCCAATGGCTGCCTTCCATCTCTGTGTAAAGAGATTATGTTCAGCCTCAGTAAGAACAAGTGATTGCCAATTCCTAGTATTACTACCTAACCATTTTGCAACATTTGGATTAGTAAGTAGTCTTTGTTCAATCAAATGATGTATTTGTACTCCCAATTCAGACCTAAGTACATTTAGCGCCTCAAAAACTTTAACATGTTCTGCGTAAGTTTTAAAACCAAATTTTTCAGCATATCGAAATCCTTTTAACGAATTCTTTGGGGAACTTGTAATTAGCCGATTTAATATTGCAAGAACTTCAGGTGACTTTAAAGCTTGTGGCAATTTAGTCAAAAATTTTATTGTTAACGTAGATCCAAGTTCAAAAAGAGCTAAATCTAAAACAGGATCAAATGACTGAACTATAGCTGTAATTACAGTTACCCATCTTCGTAATTGCATTCTTAAACGAAGGTCTCTTGTGGTTAAATAATAGCTGTAAAGTTCATCATTAGAAAATTCTGTGAAAGATTTATTTATCTCTTTGAGATAGCCAGAAAGTTCTTTTTCGCTAGGATTGCCATGCGTCTCTAGAACATTAGTGTAAATATTAATTTCTGATATTAGCATTTCCCTAGTTGTGCCTTGGATTTCCAGAATAGGCTTATTTGAAAAGGCAATAGCCTCTTTGACAAACTCTACATCTGCGGTATTATAGTTTCTTTGGTCTAAATAATTCAATATTTGTATGATTTCTGAAATATTTGTTTCATTTCTAAGCCAACCATACTCAGGTCGTCTTGTCCATTGAGAACCATAAAGCTTATTTCCCAACAATGTTCCTTGCGCGTAAACAAATTCATTAAATTTTACATTTACATGATCATCAATTACTTGTTTTTTAATTTGCTCCAAATTATTTCTTAAATCATTACATTTCCCTGTTACTTTATCTAATATATTTCTTTCACACTCACTCACTTTTTCATTAATATAATTACCTCGAAAAACTAATTGCTCTAGAGTAAGCTCTTCAGAATATTTTTTACCTAATTCCAATATGAAATTGTTATCAGAAATTTTCGGTATTTTCTCTCTAGGGGTATTAATTAGCAAAATTGAAGAAGGGTTTTTATACTCTAAAAGATATGCAGCCATTAAAAACCCCGCTAGCGCGAGCGTCACGCTCGTGCCAGCAACAGTAAGTTAGTATAAATATGAAAATAGTAAAAATAACTAGGTGTAAAACATCCCCCTAACCTCGCTGACGGACAAAGTGGCGATCCAAATTCTCCGCATTTTGATGATCAAATACAACGCTATGTCGATATGCAATTTAAAGATGTTGCTTTTTATAAAGAAGATGTTTTAAAAGGAGCTAAAGAAACGTATAGGCCTGGGGCGCTGGAATGATTTGGAAATCTAAATGTTCCGCTTATTTATTTTTTCCCAAATATCATAACTCTCGTAAAATTCATCATGTAAAAAATCATAATGATCATCAAAATCATCTGGCATATCAATTAATAAATAATCAGATTTTTTGCCAAATTCGGCTAAAGGTTCCGATACTCCGTCAATAATACATAAGAGACTAAAGAATGAATCATCTAGATTTCGCGACAATATTTTTTCAAAGGTATTTTGTAGTAAAGGATTACTTTTTAGTTTGTCAATAAGTTCATTTTCTTCATCTGTAAGACCAAAGTAAGAAAGCGATTTTTCCTCCTTATTTTTAAGTTTTTCATTGGTAAAGTGCGTTGCTTCATAAATAATCTGACGGATCTGTAAAAGCAAAGCTTGTTTATTCTCTTCGGATAGTTTCATAAAATAAATTCTAATGATAGAAATTTCCATTCATATTTGCCTGATATATACCATAAATTAAGCACAATAAAAAAACTATAAAAAAGATAATATTTCTTTTTATTAAATTCTTTTTTAAGTGCTTTTTAATATCAAAAACAAATAATATTATAAACAATAAAAGCGTTAAGGGGAAAATAACAAACAAGACCATCATTCCCAATAAATTAGGCGTATAAACCGCCATTTTATATTCTGGTGGCAGAAAAAAAACCAGAGCATTTGTAGACAGGAATATATAAAATATGATATTTAAAATTTTATATGTTTTCATATGAGTTAATTTTATTTACATCTCTAAATCAAAGATAGGTTTGTTGCCATTTAAAACATCCTTTACATCATCCCAATCAGATCTATCTTTTATTGACATTTTAATATTGGATTTACGTCTGTTATTATTCATTAAACCATTTATTTTATCCTGAAAACTAATCCAAAGATCATCAGCGCCTTAAATACATTATCCAATCCAGATAGAGTATAAGCTATTACTTGAAATACATTTGAGTCAATTCTATTCATACCTCTGACAAAAAAGTCATAGGAACCATCACTTTGTTTTTCTTATTTAAATTTATCATCATACGATTGTAATGGCGCAGAATTTTAGTTGCTTTTTTTTCTTTGCCAATGTTCTAGCATCATTGCTGCATGAAATGAACATTCGGGAATTTGTGCTGTACTAATTTTCTTGAGAATACTCAATGATACATCTTCGTAAAAAGGAAGTAATAAGTTGGCTATCCAAATTTGGATGTTAGGTTCCTTATGATCCAACAAGTCTTTTAAATCACGCAAATCAAAATTATCCTTTATATAGTTGTTAATTGCAAAGGCCTTTTTAATACTCTTTTGTTCTGCTCTATGGTCATTATTGAGTAATAACTTATGTTGAATTAACAATTCATTTACCAACGCTGCTTTTGCAGCTTTAATGTTTTCAAATTCCATAGATATTAGTTACGGTATATAAAGGTTTATTTTGTGATAATAAATCCATTTATTCTCCAATTTTCTATAGATATACAAATCTCCACTGCCATCTGTAGCATCTGAGCTACAGGAGTAAAAAATGATAGCCCAATCTTTAGAATGGCTAATAAAAGGAATAGATATCCTGCATATTAACTTTTGCTGATTAAGAGTATCAAAGCTTACTTTTTGATTGTACGGATCTAAATCTCGAACTAAAATAATATTTGAAGATAATTTGGTTTCTTCGATTATAGTAGTGTCTTTGATCCTAGAGAAGGACTCTAAATGATCAATACTTATCCCTGATAAAAATAAATTAATATCTGGTGTTTGTTCTGATTTGATTGGCGCCCATTCTTCTTCAAAAAATCTTCTAGTTAAAATAGATGAATTATAATTAGAAATTAAAGGGACAAATTTATAGTATAAATTTGTGTTACTTTTTTTATTTGCAAATATTGAATTTATCACTTCATACGTTTGGCCAATTGCCAATTGACTAATAACTAAACATAGAATAAAAAGAATGTTTTTCATAATTTTGAGTATAGTTTTCTTTTATTTATATAAAAGGTTCTAGTATTCTAATCTTTACGTATTCCTATAATCTTACAGCACGACGTATTAGTAGCTTTTTTAAACTTGTAGCCTCAGATTCAGGCGACTTTGCGAGTGTAAGTATAAATAATTTATAGCTTTCTTTTCAACCCAATAACGCCGCAAAGAAAATTATTTGCGCAATACCTAGATTCCATTACTCTATATGGTATACCCATTTAACCTTAAATTTTTGATATTTATTTTCAGATACTTTTTCAATTAAAAAAATATCTGGATAAACTTTATATGGGTAATATACATTTTCTTCTTGAACTTTAATTTTTAGCTTATCAATACTAGAAAAATTAGTATTCTTTAAATCATTTTCATTTAAAATTTCAGAGTTTTTATGATTTAAAACCATAAACAATTCACCTTTTATAAAATATTTTAAATGTCTATTAACCAAACTTTTTTGGAATAATTTTTCAGAATTAGTATTTCCACTACCATCTTCTTTAGTGTAATTCTCATTTGAAGACCCATCAAAATAAATAAATTTTGGTTCCTGTGAGAAAGCTATTGCACTAAATACCATAAAAAATATAGACAATAATATTTTTAATTTGTACATGGATCAAGTTTGTTTTTATTAATAAAACTATTTATTACATTTTTTATCCTAGTCGTTTCTGTATGAGTAAATTTCTTTCCAAGTAGTAACAGTGCTATTGATTAAACCTTCCTAGGCTAAATCTTGGAATAACTGTTTTAGTAAAATGTTTTCTGCAACTTATATGCCAGTGTCATATTTTGCTAAAATTCGACCAATTGTTTCTCTGTAATTAGCTGTTAATTACTCATAATGCCCCGCTAGAACGAGTAACTGTAAGTTAAAGATAATATGAAAATAAAATAATAGTCAAGCACGAATTATCTCTGTGTATTAGCACGTTTAAACTATATAGCCTCAAAGGCGGGAGACTTTGCGGAGTGGGGGGTATCATTTTTTAATTCGTTAGTTTCTGAAATGGAATAGTTAACTTTTTAAAATGTGCTTCTAGTTCTGCTGATGCTTCAAAAGGTCTAAATTGAATTTGCTTAGTCTCTTTTAGTTTTTTACGTAGTTCATCAAGTTTTAAAATACTTTTAATATAATCGCCATAAAGTAAATTCTTATCATATCGAATAAAGAGTAAAGCTTCATTAGGAATGAGGTTTGCAAGATTTTGTTCATCTAAAGGCTCTCCATTACTATCTAATATTTTATCATTTTTAAGGGTGACAAAAGTATAAGTGCTAAAAGAGTTTAAACCTTCTTCTACCATTGTTTTATCAACTGCGTAGATGTACTCTACAAGTGATGGTGGAGGAGGGGGAGGAGTCATCATAAAAACAAATTCAATTTCTTCCTCATCTAAGTCTTCAGTTTTTATTTTTATTGGATTAAGACTTTTGTAATTGTTAGGGTTATATTCTAATAATTTATTTATAGACTCTAGCGCTTCAACATTTCCGGTGTTGTAATGAATATTGTTTTTTGCTTTCGCTACCTCCATTTTTATTGCGTCAATAAAAGAATACCTCACATTTTTATCAGCATAAAGTAATACTAATTGCGGTACCCATTCGTCAATGGATTTATTTTTTTGATCAATAATAGCATAAGAGATGTCATCAAAATATTCCAATTTGCGCCCATCATTATAGACTTCTTGGTTTTCTGTCACATACAAACTAAAAAGCTGTAATGCCTCCTCTATGGCCATTTCTTTTCCACCTTCAGGAAGTTTTATACTTTCTTTTGGTTGGGCATTTAATGATAGACTTAAGCAAAATAGAAAAGTAACTATAACTGTTTTCATCGTTTATAAATTATAAATTTTACAAAAAATATAAAATCTGGCGATTAAAAACGAATACCCACACCAATTTTCAACAAATCTAATGATCTATCGTAGGAAACAACTAAATCATTTTCGGAGTTTTCTATAGTTTGTTTATAAGGTATCTTGGTGGTATCATATTGTATATGCACAAAGAAGTTATCTGTGAGGTCAAAAGCAGCGCCTAAGTTCAAGTTAAGGCCTCCTTTGTTGTCTTTTTCTATTAATGCGTCAGATTTAAATGTGAAATTAACAAGAGTATAACCTACACCAAAATAGGGTCTGAATTTTTGTATGGAAGGAATACTTAATTCACCAAAGACTCTAGGTTGGAGTATAAGTGCACTTTCTTTAATAGAAAAAGTACCAAGGTTATAATTATTTTGGAGATAATTTACATCCATAGATCCGCCAAGGTTTACAACGCCTAATTTTGTAAATCTCACTTGCAATCCTAAATCTACGATTCCGTTAAAATCTTCATAGTCACCTACTGTCATTGGAAATGCTATGGTAGCACTAACATTTTTGTCTTGAGCAAAACTTCCGATACTAAAAAGCAATACTAATAAGGAAATTATTTTCTTCACAACTATCAAATTAATTAAATATTGTTTTTTGTAATTGGTAACCTTAAACAGGAATTTGCTGACTTAAACAATGCAGTGTTCCAAAGCCCCAGATAAAATCAATACAACTTATGCCAATAACTTCACGATCCGGAAAGCAATCGGCTAAAATGTTTAAAGCAACTCGATCTTTAACGTCATTAAAAGTGGGCACTAGTACCGTGTTATTTAAAATTAAAAAGTTTGCGTAGCTGGCTGGGAGTTGTAAGCCATCAAAAAGAATTGGCTTTGGCATAGGAAGCGGTACCACCTTTAGCGCTTGTCCGTTTTCTAATTTTGCTTCTTGTAAGCGTTTTAAATTTTCTTGAAGCGGTTTGTAGTTTTTGTCTTTTGGATTATCTTCAACCACAGTAACTACTGTGTTTTCATTTACAAAACGGCATAAATCGTCTATATGCCCGTGGGTGTCGTCACCTACAATGCCATCTTTTAGCCAAATGGTATGGGTAACACCAAAGTATTCTAAAAAAATAGCTTCGTAATCTTCTTTGGTAAAACCTGCATTACGAACTTGTATTTTAGGGTCTAATAAACATTCTTCGGAAGTAATTAATGTGCCCTTACCATTAACCTCGAGAGCACCGCCTTCTAAAACTACTTTTTTGCCTTTATATGTTACATTCGTGATTGGCACTTGCAAATGTTCTGCGACAGTTTCTGGAACGTGCTTATCTAATTGCCAGTTTTTATACTTTGCCCAACCATTAAAATTAAAGTTTAATGCTTCTCTTTTGGTACCATTTTTTACGATTATGGGTCCAGAATCACGCATCCAACTACGGTTGGTTTTTTTAATGATAAAAGAGATATTTTTTAGTTTCACCGTTGCTAATTCTAGCATTTCGGTTACTTTTTCTTTTAAATTTTTATCCGCTACAACTAAGAAAACGGTTTCTTGTTCGGCAACTTTTTTAATGTATTCTACAAATGCCCATTGTACCGCAGCGTATTTTCCTGGCCAATCGTTGCCATTATGCGGAAAACACAATAAAACGCCTTGTTGTTTTTCCCATTCTGCAGGAAATCTTCTAGTTGCCATAAAAATTAGTCTAAAGCACGTTTGGTAATATCCTCAAAAGCATCAATTCTACGGTCACGGAAAAAAGGCCAATTCTGACGCACATTTTCTTGATGATCTAAATCTACTTCGGCAAGTAGTATTTCTTCTTTATCAGAAGAGGCTTGTGCTAAAATTTCGCCTTGAGGTCCGCATATGAATGAATTACCCCAAAATTCTAGTCCGTCTGTATCAGGTAAATATTTTTCTAAACCTATACGGTTTGCAGCAGCTACATAAACTCCATTGGCAACGGCATGCCCTTTCATTACATTCATCCACGCCCCATATTGGTTTTCACCATATTGTGCTTTTTCTGATGGATGCCAGCCGATTGCAGTAGGGTAAAAAATTACTTCTGCACCTTTTAGTGCCGTAAGTCTTGCTGCTTCTGGATACCATTGATCCCAGCAAATTAGGGTGCCTATTTTGCCTTTTTTAGTTGGGGTGGTTTTAAAGCCTAAATCACCAGGAGTGAAGTAAAATTTTTCATAAAAATGCGGGTCATCTGGAATATGCATTTTTCGGTACAAACCAGCTTGTGAGCCATCTGTATCTATAATATAAGCACTGTTATGGTAGATTCCCGACATTCTCTTTTCAAAGAATGGGATGATTAAAGCCACTTTTAACTCTTTAGCCAAATCACTAAATGCAGTAAAAGAAACGTCGCCTAATGGTTCTGCTAGCGAAAAATTAGAAACATCTTCACTCTGACAGAAATAATGACTGCTATACAATTCAGGGAGCGAAATTACTTCGGCACCTTTTTCAGCTGCTTTTCGGATCCAGCTTAGGCATTTTTTTCTGTTTTCTTCTGGGGTATTATTCAGATTTAACTGAATAACAGCAATAGTGTATTTTTTATTAGCCATGAAAAATAGGAATATAAATAAGCGACAAAGATATTAAAATAAAAAAAAGATATCGGCTAGGCTAGGTGTAAGAATAAAAACTATTCTTTAGTAACCACGAAAGTTGCAATGCTACCAGCAGATAAATTCCATTGGTTGGCATAGATAAGTTTTCCTTCATCATCATACACATTTATTTGTGCCGTATTTGGGCTAGAGGCACCTTCATTTAGGGCTTCGAATTCTATTCTGTTAAAACCAGATTTTAAATCAACATTCACCCCTTTAAAAGCAGCAGTTAAGAACATTTTAGGTTCTACAATTTCACCATTTACCTTAATACGGACTTGATCGCCATCTACATATTCATGATCGCGACATACAATACCAACAAATTTGCCATTGTTTTTAATATCGCCCATGTACATGTTAGGAAAGTGTTGTCCGGCTTTGCCTTCAAATTTTTCGCCAATTTTAGGGTCCAATTTTAAATCGGCTCCAGCTTGCACTAAATCTTTATTTGGAAGCATTGATATTTTAGGCTTTAAAGAATCTTTCATATCAAATTCTTTAGGCTTACTCAATAAATCGGGCATGTTTAAAGACAAAGACTTTGGCTTCTCTGGATTTAATTTTAAATCGGTTGGGGTTTTGCTCTCTATTTTTAACGGTTGCGTCTTAGAGACCCCTTCTTGAGAAAAGCCCCATTGAACAAGAAAAATGCAAAAAATAAGACTAAAAATGCGCTTCATAAGTATTAAAGGTCGTTAACTACCTGTAAAACTAACAAATACCCTGCCAATGAGTTTAAAATTGATGTTAAAAGTGATTAATTATCTTCTAACTCGGTAATTTTTTTCTCGTACAATTTTTTGCTTTCCACCACAGCAACATTTAGCTCTTGCATAATGCCATCTACGCGACCTTCTATACTTTTCATTTGATCATTAATGTTGTCAAATGAATTAAGAGCAGCGGCAACTTCTAAAGCTTTTACAACTTCAACAGCATCGCCATGTAATAACCGCAATTTGCCAATGGCTTCTGCCGTATTTGCTAAAGTTCCGTTGTATTTAGTTCTTGCCTTATTTATAGCTTTTAAAAGCGTTTTTTTACTAGTTTCGTCACTTAAGCTATTGGTTTGGGTTTCCATTGCGGTGAATAAGTTAGAAGCTTTTGTTTTTAAATCTTCATACTCTTTATTTAAGTTTTCAACGCGTTTGTCTACTTTTTCCCAATCGCCATAAACTTTAGCAAATTCTTTGTCTTCGTTTTTGGTGTCTTCTAGGGCGCTTTTTAGAGAATTTAGCGATTCTAATCCAGAATTTACAATTTTATTGGCATTCTCTTTTTTGTTTTCGAAAGATGAAACTTGAGATTTGAATTTATCTTTTAATCGGATTAAATCTTCTGGACTTTTATTTTTCCAACAAGATACAGCAAGGAATGATACTAAAAATAAGGTAAGTGTTTTCTTTAACATGGTAGTGTTTGTAATTAATATGCGCTAAAATAAGGAAATTATTTGCCTAAATTAAAATTGAAGGAAAGATGTGTTGCGTGTAGAAATTTTGAAAATACTTTATTCACCAGCATTTTAGACTATTTTTCTTGATAGCTACTTAATTTTTGCGGCCCTTCTAAAACAACACGTTCTACTTTTAAAACACCATCTTCTGTTGTGGCAATATGCCATTTTATTAACGCAATTTTTCCATTTTCTATTTCTATACCTGTTATACTTCTTGGATGCACGCAACTCCCATCATTAAAAAAAGGGATGTCGCCTGGTTCAGGAAATCGTGGTCTATGGGTATGGCCAACGATAGTTATTAGAAGTTTATTTTGAACAATCCATTTTTTAATGCGACGTTCAATTTTTATTAATTCTTTGTAGTTTTTAGCCGGACTTGTGGGATCTGCAATTCCCCAAACCTGTAAAGGTTTCCATAGAACACGCACTAAAAACCTACCCCAACGCCAAAAAGTGTAGTTCCACCAATCTGCTTGGTGACCATGGGTTAAAAATAATTCTTGGTTGGTTTGTGTGTGTTTTAGCACAATGCCTTCTTCGTACGTAAGACCTGCAAAAAGCGATTTATCACAACCTTCAATGGGATCAAAATAGGTGCTTAAGTATTGCTTTACATAGGCTGAGTTTTTATAAACCATATCATGGTTTCCCCAAATCATATGTAATCTTTCTAATAAATGAAACTCTCGGAGTAGTAGGAACACATTTTTATGAGCATCAAAAATAGATTGAAAATTTATGTTTTCCCATAGCTCATCTCCATCTCCTAATTCAAAATACTCAAAACCTTCTTTAAAATAATGCTTTAAGGCGTGAAAATAGATGTTTCTGTTATTGGCAAAATCATCTGCAAAACTATTATCACCTCTATGACAATCACTAAATAAAATAAATTTAGAAGAATCATCAAAAGGTACCACTTTCGCATTGGCATAAGCTCTTGATAATCTTGAGTTAGATGACATAATAATTTTTTTATAAATATCTAAAAAAGTCTAGAAACTAAAAGTGTTCAGGACATAAAGTTCTAAATTTTCTTTTGTAATTTTGTAAACTATTTTACGACCAAGTATAGTATGTTAGACAGCCAACAATCACCACTAAATCAAGTTATTAGCTTTAATAAGTTATTAGAGCATTATGACGTTATGGCTAAAAGTGATGATAAATTTATTGCTGAAAAGGCTAAATACATACTAAACGCGCAAGCTCCTTACCCAGAATTGCGTGAAGGTTTTACTGATGTTGCTTTGTTGGAAAAGCATAAGGCGGTCATAAAAATTATTCTGCAAGACACTTTTTCTGAAGTGCTTACTAAAAATGAAATTAAAACAGCTTCCTTACCATTTAATGACATTGTTTTTAATTCATCAGAACGATTTAAAAAAATATTGGAAGATGCTGGCGGTAAAGAGTTCTCTCCGCATTTAAGAGATTATCCAGATCATCATTTATACATTTTGTATTGTACTGTTATTTTAAACATGCATTACGGGTATCAATTGGATTTTAAAAGACCACTATTCTACGATATTCCTGATAAGAATGGAATTATGCGTCATTATAGAATTATGTATAATGCTGATTTTATGGAGATTCTTCCAACAGATAAAGCACCAGATCTTAGTGAAGAAGATATTAATGAATTACTAGAGAATTTTGATGATTTGGCTTTGTGGCAACAGAAAATTCCACCACAAAGTTTTATAGGAAAAGGATTTGTGGTTTCGTCTATGTTTGATGTCACTAATGAACATTCCATATCGGAGATAAAATCTAGTCTTATTGCAAATGATAAGAGAGGTAGTGAAGACTTTATGAAGAATATGCAGTCTACCTTCCGATCTTTTTTTAGCATACCCGATATTAGAGCAGGCTTTGTTACTTATAACCCAAAGAAAGATCAGTTTGAAAGAGTATTTGGAGTAGGCATGGAAAGTTTTATTCTTCATGATAAAGATGTGGAAGCTTGTACTGAAGCGCTATGTAAATCTTCTTATACTAAATTGCTCAATGATAATGCCTATTTTTCAATCGCAGATATAGATAAATATACCGAATTATGTGGAAGTGATTTACCTTATAAATCGCTTAAAGAACAAGGTATTAAGAGTGCCATTTTTGCACCTATTGCTAACGAAGGAATGCTTTTAGGTGTTTTGGAACTGGTTTCTACCAAAAAATATGCGCTGAATAGTGTCAATGCAAATAAGCTTGAAGATATAATGCCTTTTATTGTAACCGGGGTATTACGATCTATGTCTGAAGAAGAAAATAGAATCGATGCTATTATTCAAAATGAGTGTACTTCTGTACATTCTTCTGTGTATTGGAAATTTAGAGATGAGGCTAAACGTTTTATTCTAGATAGTTTAGATAACAAGCAACCATCATTTAAAGAAATTGTTTTTAAAGATGTTTATCCATTATATGGTCAAATAGATATTAAAGATTCTTCAACTGCCCGTAATATTGCCATACAGCGCGATTTAATGATTCAATTATCAGAAGTAAATAACGTGCTTTTGAAAGCTTGGGAAAAAAATAAACTTCCCATTTTAGAAGAATTAATGTATCGTGTAAACAATCATATTGATGAGGTTAAAGAGGTTTTAAATACCAATAGCGAACAAGCCATATTTACGTTTATTCAAGAAGAAATTGTGCCTGTTTTTGAGTATCTAAAAAAATCTGATGCAACATTACAAAAAGAGGTATTGGCCTATGAATCTAATATAGATATGGGCACCAACTCGTATTACGATCATCGTAGAAATTATGATGAAAGTGTTATGTTGATTAATAAAAAGCTCTCTTCGGTTATAGATAAACGCCAAAAAGATGCGCAAGCCATGTTTCCGCATTATTTTGAACGTTATAAAACCGATGGTGTAGAGCATAACATGTACATAGGCGCATCTATTGTAGACGACAAGGAGTTTAATCCTTTGTATTTGAGTAACCTTAGATTATGGCAATTACAGGTTATGTGCGAGATGGAGAATAAGCACTATAATTTAAAACCAGAATTGTCTGTTCCATTAGATGTAGCATCTTTAATGCTGGTTTATAATGGTTCTTTGGCCATAAGGTTTAGAATGGACGAAAAACGCTTTGATGTAGACGGTACCTATAATGCCCGATATGAAGTGATTAAAAAACGTATTGATAAATCGTACATAAAAGGCACTAGAAAAAGAATTACAGAACCAGGCAAACTGGTAATTGTATATTCACAAAAAAGTGATGAATTAGAATATCTTAGATATATTAAATTTCTAAAATCTAAAGGCTTTTTTAGTGGTAAAGTAGAAATTGTAGAACTTGAAGGACTACAGGGTGTTTCTGGGTTAAAAGCTATTCGAGCAGAAATTAATTATCACTTAAAAAATGCTAGTCCTGAAAAAACATATACGTACCAAGACCTTATGGAAGAATTGAAGAATTAATTAGCAATTATCTAAGATTAAATTCTAATAGATCTTCATATATTTTCATCTTCAAACTATTAAGTTGAACAAGTAATTCTAAGTAAGTACGCCTATTTTGTTCATGATTATTTAAGTAATAGGTATCGCACTGAATATTGTCGCATTCCATTATTTTAGACATGTTATTTTCGTAGCGATAAAGTTTGCTCAATTCAAGTGTAGTATTTCTTTTTGATGTTTTAATGAATTGATTGATAGTAGTATTTCGTAAAATTTTTTGTTCAATTTTATCAAAATATTCTAGCTCCTCATTCACAAATTCTAAATTTTCTATCCAATTTTTAATTTCGGTATTATCTTTTTTAAACATAATTACCTTATCCGAATCCGTTGCGTAAATTTTTTTAGTTCCATTCATAATAACACATCTATATCAATCTGACTTTCTTTTTGTTGCACTTTTGAAACTTTTAACTGCTGTTCCCCTGAAGGAAAATCCCATAAAATGGTATCTCCTTCAGCGTAACCAATAACAGCAGCACCCATTGGTGTAAGAATAGAAATTTTATTAGATTTTATATCGCTATCTGTAGGTAGTACTAGTTGAAATTCTTTAGTCCAATTAGTATTTGTTTGTATGGTAATAATTGAATTAAAGCGAATAACATCTTTAGGCATATCATTTTTATCGCATATAATGGCATGTTTCAACTCTTCAGCTAATTTTAAAATTGATTTTTTAACCGTTGAATCTTTTTGAAAGCCCGATAGGTTAATAAAACGTTTTAATAATACGTATTCCGTTTTCTCTATAGTTAAATTTCCGTACTTCATGTTTTTAATTTTAAATGTGTTAAGGCCTCTATTAAGGAAAAATACCTCTTTGGATATAGGCTAGTTCTAGTCGTTCAATAGCAATTATAAAAGCTGCTGTTCTCATATCTACATTTTTCGATTTAGATGTTTCAATGACTCTTTTGAAAGATTCTTCAAGCTTTTTTTCTAATTTTTCCATTACCTCATTCAATTGCCATATTTCACCATTTCTATTTTGAAGCCATTCAAAATAGCTCCCAATAACACCTCCAGAATTACATAAAATATCAGGAATTATATCAATTCCTTTTTTTAATAATATTTCTTCAGCTTCAATATCTGTAGGACCATTGGCGCCTTCAGCAATTAAATAAGCTTTAATTAAAGGGGCGTTTTCTTTTGTGATTTGATTACCTAAAGCTGCAGGAATACATATGTCACAATCCAAGCTAAAAAACGTATTGTTCTCTATTGGTGTAGATTCTTTAAAACCAAGAATACTTCCGTTATTACTTTTAGTGTATTCAAAAAGATGCTCAACTGAAATTCCGTTTTCATTAGTAATACTTCCAAATTGATCTTGAACCGCAACTAATATTGCCCCCTCTTTTTCCAAAAAGTAAGCAGCCCAATAGCCTACATTACCAAAACCTTGAACAATAAATTTTTTATCTTTTAAACTTACTTTTTTATGAGTGGCCCAAAACTTAATATTTAAATAAACACCGTAACCTGTGGCACGATCTCTACCTTCCGAACCTCCTGCTCCAATAGGTTTGCCTGTTACCACATGCATATTTTTAGAGCGCTCAGATGGCGATTTTGTAGACATATATGTGTCTAAAATCCAAGCCATTGTTTGTGGAGTTGTATTAACATCTGGTGCAGGAATATCTAATTCAGGTCCAATATTATCTCCTAAAGCATAAGTAAATCTTCTTGTGATGCGTTCTAATTCTGAGTTTGAGTATCTTGATGGATCTAATTGTATTCCTCCTTTTGCTCCACCATAAGGTAACCCAGCTAACGAGGTTTTCCATGTCATCCACATAGCCAGCGCTCTTGCAGCATCGATATCTACAGTTGGATGATATCTTAGTCCACCTTTATATGGTCCTAATGCATTATTATGTTGTACTCTATACCCTGTAAATACTTCCACATCACCATTGTCCATTTTTACTGGAAAGTGAACAACTAATTCGTTATTAGTAATTTCTAGTATTTTTCTAATACTTGGGTTTAGGTGAATAATATCTGCGGCATTATTAAATTGTCGCATTACATTGTCTAACATGCCTTGTTTAGTAGTCTTGGCTTCTTTTATTTTTGTAATCATAATTTTTTATTTTAGAACTAATACCATAAAGTTTGAATAGTTTCTGTGGAATTATTCTTGAAACTTGGATTTTCTTTATAATGCTCATATTCGTTACATGAACTAACACTTTTTTTAGTTTTTGTCAATACACAATAAGTTTTATGTGTACAGGTGGAGCAAATACTATGGATGAAATTTTTCATAAAATATTTTATTAACATTCTTAATAATCTACCTGACCTTCACCTATAATTAAATAGGCTTAGAAAGCCAAGTAGATATCATTAACCAACCACGATTATGATCGTTTTGTTTAGGGCTAAAAAATTCATAGAATTATTTAGACACATTTGTATAAATGAATACGTGTCTAGATTGGCAAGTTGCATGCCAATAAAAATGGGTAATTTTAAAAAAATGGTAATTGCCTTATAATCAATACTTAATGCTGATTATAATTTTGGTTAGGGCTATTGAGTCTGGGTATTTATTCCTCAGTTGGATATTTTTCACCCAGTAATTATTTTAATTTTTCACGTAACGTTTTACGATCAATTTGAAGTATTTCTGCTGCTTTTGTTTTGTTGTTGTTGGTTGAAGATAAAACTCTTTGAATATATTCTTTTTCAATTTCAGCCAGGGATTTTAGTGATGACTCAGGAAAATTTATCTGAAATTTTAGGTTGTTCGGAAGGTTTTCCACATCGATAATACCATCAGACATGATTACGGCATGTTGAATAACATTTTCTAATTCACGGATGTTTCCAGGCCAGTTGTAACGCTCCAGTATGGCAAGAGCATTTTGAGAAATGTTTAAGAGTCGATCTTTATATTCAATACCATATTTTTTTAAAAACTTAGTTACAAGCAATTTTATGTCTTCCTTTCTTTCTCTAAGAGGAGGTACTAGAATCTCAACCACAGTGAGGCGATAATAAAGATCTTCTCTAAATTTTTTCTGTTCAATTAACGTTGTAAGATTTTCATTTGTTGCGGCAATAATCCTCGCATCTATTTTTTCAACTTTTTGAGATCCAACTTTTGTGATTTCTTTTTCTTGTAATGCTCTCAGTAATTTGGCTTGTACAGCTAACGAGGCATTTCCTATTTCATCAAGAAATAAAGTACCTTTATGTGCTGCTTGAAAAAATCCATTTCTATTTTCATTAGCTCCAGTAAATGCCCCTTTAGTATAGCCAAACAATTCTGCTTCTAATAAATTTTCTGGTATGGCAGCGCAGTTTACTGCTATAAATGGTTGATTTGAGAATTTACCTGAATAATGTATTGCTCGTGAAACTAACTCTTTTCCTGTACCACTTTCTCCAAGTACTAGAATGCTTGCTTTGTTGTCTTTTACTCGATTTATAATGTCCTTTACTTTTGAAAATGCTGCAGAATTACCAATCATTTCAATATTTAAATTTTGATGACTTGTTTTTGGTGCTGCTAATTTTAAAGGTTTTACATTTTCTAAAGATTTTTTAACAGCAACTTTAAGCTCCTCTTTTGTAAATGGTTTTGTTAAATAATCTGACGCGCCTGATTTAATAACGTTTAAAGCACCTGCAACAGACGGGAACCCTGTGATGACTAATTTAGGGATATGAGGATAGTGTTCAGATACATATTTAATTAGTTCCAAACCGTCAACATCGGGCATTTGAATATCTGTTAATAATAAATCTATAGCAGTATCTTTAAGTATTGCTAATGCTTGTTTTACAGAAACTGCTTTGTAGGTATGGTAATTTAATGATTGCAAATGGCGTTGTACTAATTCTAATATATTAATATCATCATCAACAATTAATATGTTTTCTTCAAGTAGTTCCATAATTACAGCTTTGGAAAATCAACAATAAAAGTAGTTCCTTTTGGTTTATTGGCGACATGAGTAATTTTACCTTTGTGGCTCTTAACAATTCCATGCACTACACTTAAACCTAAACCGGAACCCTCTCCAATAGGTTTGGTTGTGAAAAAAGGCTGAAATATTTTATCTTCATTATCTTTTTCTATTCCAGATCCTTGGTCAGAAATGCTAATTCTTATCAAATTTAATTGGTTTTCTATCTTAATAGTGATTGTGCTATTCATTGGCGAAAAATAAATAGCATTCATTATAAGATTAAAAAGCACCTGCGTTAATTGAATAGTGTCAGCTTTTAACTGAATGTTTTCATTGTTAAAAGAAAGGTTATGCTTTATCTTATTTTTTTTAAATGTTGGCTCTAGAAGATTTAAAACATCGTGAACAATAGGATTAATGGTAAGTAATTGCATTTGCTGTGGCATTTCGCACGTAAAAAACATAAGTTTTTTTACGACTTCTCGTGAGAAAATTGCGCTGTCCACAATCTTATCTAAGTCTCTAATTACTTTTTCATCATGAATATTTTCTCTTATTAATTCAGCAAAGCCTAGTATATTAGCCAATGGCGTATTTAGTTCGTGAGCAATACCAGCAGTTATTTCGCCGAGAATATTTAATCTGTCCGCTCTTTCTACCTGCCTTTTTGTGGCAATTTCATTTTCTCTTATCTGTTTTCTCTCTAATAAATTACCAATGGCAAGGCTAACATTATTTAATAATATTTGCTCTTCTTTTAAAAAATCTGATGCTTGATATTTCTGTTTCGGATAGCCAACTTCAATAAAACCTTCAGTTTTATTAAACACATTAATTTCCGATTTTATGGATACTAAATCTGGGATATTTACATCTGAGGTTATTTTGTACCCATAACAGCACAAAATAACAAAAGTTGAGCTCTCGTAGCGCCATGCTTTTTTAAGAGAATTAACAATAGCTTCTAATGAGGTTTCTAATTGATTATAGTCACAATTTACTATAATTGAAGTTACTTCATATAAACACGTAAGTTCTTTAATACGCTCTTTAAGCTTTTCACCAGTAGTTGTTTTCATTGAAAAATAACATTAATTCAATTCATAGACTTGTTAATTATAGTTAAATTATTACTAACAAGTAATCTTCGTGGTGGTTGGTTAAGAAAAAAATGGTATTAATTTATTTAAGCAGGTAGCTCCATAATTCTTTCGGGCCCAAAAAACTTTAAGGCTACAAAAAATGCAATAACAGAAAGCACCATACCTATCATGAAAATGGTGTATGTCCAGCGCAGTAATTTGTATTTTTTATCTAAAACTAGGCCTAAAAAATATAAATCTTTGGTAAGTGAAGAATAAACATAATCTTGGTCTTTTATAAGTTCTTTTATAGCCCATTCATAATCTTCCAATTTCATTTTATGAAAATTACCAAAAAACAATAAGTTTACTTTTTTATTCGCTACATCGGCTTTTGAGAATTCACCACTGGTAACATTAGGTCTGGTTGCGAGTACAGACATAATCATAGAGCTTACGCTGAAAATTACAAAAATAGCTGCAGGAATTACTAAATAATCATTTGTAGGATTATCTAATTTTGGGATTAAATTAGAAAGTATTAATGAAATTATAATAGCATTTACTGAAAGTAAAATGTTCGCTTTGGTATCTGCAATATCACTTAATTTTAAATGATTACGCATGGTTACTCGGAACATGGTTTGTATTCCTCTTTCAGGGCTTTTATTTTTAAGACTAACTTTTAGTTCTTCTTTTTTGTGGAGTTTTTTATTTTTCTCTTTTAATTTAAGAAGCGCCTGTAGGTTTTCGTCTTTTTTTGGCTGCCAGTTTTCTATCGCATAGTTCGTGTAATATCTATGCATGGTTTGGAATACTTCTATATTTTTCTTACGCCATTCTTTTGTTGAGTATTCAGCTAAACCTAGTTGTTGCAGTTCTTCCCGTAGTAATTCAGAAGTTTCTAAATAGCTTTGCTGTGCAAAATGCGAACAATCAGCATCCTTAATAATTTGCTCCAATAAATTATTAGGTTCGTACTCCATTTTTGTAGCTAAAATAAGGCGTTCCACAGTGGCTATAAATTCTTTTGGGCAACTTAAATTTTCTAAAAATTTTTTAGCTAAAACAGCACTATGTTCTTCATGGTTGGTACTACTTACGGTATAACCTAAATCGTGTAGCCATGCAGCAACTAAAAGAGCATCATTTTCATTTGCATTAAGGTTAATATGCTCTAGTAATTCTTTAGTACTTTTAACGACTCTTTGAGTATGTCTTAGATTATGGTACAGGTATCTATTATCTAACTTTGTAGATAAAAGTTCTGTTGCATATTCTTCGGTTTTAGAAATTAAGTCGGACATGAGATTTTTTTTACGAATCTAAATTACGAATTTTAATATATTAAAATTAACGCCATGCGTAATCATTTCATTCTAATTGTTGCACTTTTATTTTTGTCAAGTTGTGCCACCTATCATGCAAAGTATAAAGTGGCTAACCAACCCAATGATATTGATAATAATAAAGAGATTTCGCATACTTTTTATTTAATAGGCGATGCAGGACTTTCGCCAATAGGAGGCATGAATACGGTTTTAAAAGCATTTAAGGAAAAATTAAACTCCGCTAATAAAAACAGTACTGCAATATTTTTGGGGGATAATATTTATCCTGCAGGACTTCCAGAT
This sequence comes from Cellulophaga tyrosinoxydans, assembly GCF_900176415.1. Lineage (GTDB taxonomy): Bacteria > Bacteroidota > Bacteroidia > Flavobacteriales > Flavobacteriaceae > Cellulophaga > Cellulophaga tyrosinoxydans. The sequence goes on from NZ_FWXO01000001.1 coordinate 1,367,414, forward strand.
CCAGTCGATTCGACTAAGGCATATAAAACCGCTGCTAGTCATTTAAATGCTCAAATAAGTACTTTAGAAAATTTTAATGGCAATAAATTTTTTATACCTGGAAATCATGATTGGTATACAGAAGGCTTAAAGGGATTAAAAAGAGAGCAAGATTATATTCAGCAAAAACTAAATAGCGACAAAGTATTTTTTCCGGAAGATGGTTGTCCAATAAAAACAATCAACATTAATGATGATGTGGTTGTGGTCGCAATAGATACGGAGTGGTATTTGACAAATTGGGATAAGAGACCAGATATTAATGACAAATGCGATATTAAGAGTAGAGATAAATTCTTCTTGGAGTTTGAAGATATAATCAAAGAAAATAGAGAACGGACTACAATTATTGCCATGCACCATCCTATGTTTACGTATGGTACGCACGGTGGGCAAACCTCGTTTAAACAGCAATTATATCCTTCTAGCGCTAAAATTCCACTTCCAATATTGGGTACTGTGGGCAATTTATTGCGGAAAACAGCAGGGCCATCAATCGAAGATGTAAACAATAAACTTTATAGAGAACTTGCCAGCCGAATTACTACGTTGGCACAATTTTCCGATAAAGTAATTTTTGTTTCTGGGCATGAACATACCTTACAATATATTGTGGAGAAAAATACGCCACAAATAGTTAGTGGTTCTGGAGCAAAAAAGGGCGCAACAAGATTACTGAATGGAAGTCATTTTTCTACAGGTGAAATGGGATACGCGACATTAGAAATTTATACCGATGGTTCTTCGAAAGTCCGTTTTTTTGGGTTAGATGCTGATAATAATGAAAAGTTTTTATTTGCAACTGATGTATTAGCAACAGATAGAAAGATAACGAAACATGAGTATAAAGATTCTTTTCCTAACTATATTGAAGCATCAGTTTATACTACAGAAGAAATAGAAAAATCTAAATTTTACAAGACAATTTGGGGTGAAAAATATCGCGAATATTACGGTACTAAAATTAATGCAAGAACAGTAAACCTAGATACGCTTTTTGGCGGATTAGCGCCTGTTAAAAAAGGAGGAGGGCATCAATCTAAATCTTTAAGATTACAAGATAAAAATGGAAAGCAATATGTAATGAGGGCATTGCGTAAAAGCGCTGAGCTCTATTTACAATCTATGGCTTTTCCGGATCAATATGTCTTGGAAGATTTAAAAGACACTTATACTCAAAAAATATTGGAAGATTTTTACACTGGAGCGCATCCGTATGCCCCTTTTACCGTTGCGGCATTGTCTGATGCTGTTGGGTTATACCATACTAATCCATTATTATTTTATGTTCCCAAGCAAAATGCCTTACAAGAATATAATGAAGATTTTGGCGATGAACTTTATATGATTGAAGAACATGCTGGAGATGGTCACGGAGATTTGAAAAGCTTTGGTTATGCTAATAATTTAAAGAGTACGGATAGTATGCTGGAAGATCTTCGTGATGATGAAAAATATAGTGTAGATGCAGATTTATATTTGAGAGCCAGATTGTTTGATATGGTTATTGGAGATTGGGACCGGCATACAGACCAGTGGCGTTGGGCTGAATTTAAAGATGAAAAATCAGGTAAAGTTGTTTATAGACCAGTGCCTAGAGATAGAGACCAGGTTTTTTCAAATATGGGCGATGGATTATTAATGAATTTGGCAACTAGAATTGTTCCTTCATTACGATTAATGGAGGGGTTTCATGAAGAAATAAGAAGTGCAAAGGGTTTTAACTCATCACCAAAGACTTATGTTTTAGACAAAGCCTTGCTATCTGAAACAACAGTGGAACAGTGGTTAGACCAAGCAAATTATTTAAAAGCTAATTTAACTCTAGAGGTAATCGAAAAAGCGATGAAATTTTTTCCAATAGAGGTGCAAGATGATACCGTTGAGTCTATTGGTAAAATAGTAGCCGCTAGATTACAAAATATAGACAAATACGCCTTAGAATACTATGCAGAATTAAATAAGTTTGCCGTGGTTGTAGGGACAGATAAAGATGATTGGTTCGAGATATTTGTTAATAGTCCAAATGAAACTACAATTAAAGGATACCGAAATATTAAGGATAAAAAGAAACGACAATTTTTTAATAAGACCTTTAATAAAAGTGTTACTAAAGAAATATGGGTCTATGGCCTTGATGACGATGATATATTTGAAGTAAAAGGCAGCAATTTAAATGGAATTAAGGTTAGACTCATAGGAGGAAAAAATAATGATAGCTATACCATTGAGGCACCTAAAAATATTAGTATATACGATTATAAAAGCAAAAGGAATACCTTTAAAAACGTTAAGAAAACGAAAGTTAAATTAACAGATAATTACATTGTTAACACCTACAAACCGCTAAAATTTCGCAACAGTATAAATCAAATAATCCCATCTGTTGGATTTAATCCAGATGATGGAATTAAGGTTGGTTTTGAAAATACGTATACCTACCAAGGTTTTAGGCAAAATCCGTTTACGCAAAGGCATAACGTTAGGGCATTGTATTTTTTTGCTACCAGCGGATATGATATTCAATACCAAGGAGAATTTGCGCATATTTTTGAAAATTGGAATTTGGAAATTGCGACACGTTTTACTAGCCCTAATTTTTCCATAAACTTTTTTGGCTTTGGAAATGATACTCCAAATTTTGATGAAGATCTTGAATTAGACTATAACAGAGTACGAATTAGAAATTTAAACTTTTCACCATCTTTGGTATGGAGAGGTAGGTTAGGGGCTAAGTTTAAAGTAGGACTTAAGTATGAATCAATTGAAGTTGAGGAAACAAATGATCGATTTATAAATGAGTTTTATCAAGCAAATGGAGAAGAAACTCAGAATAGTTTTGTTAGCGCTAATATGTCTTATGAATTTGAAAATAGAGACAATCAAGCTTTTCCAACATTAGGAATGGCAACTGCATTAAAAATTAGTTACACTTCAGATTTATCTTCTAGTAATGGTTTCGGAACAATTATTCCATCGTTGGCTTTTGATTATAAATTAGTTCCAAATGGCAGAATTGTGCTCGCCACTAAATGGAAAGCACATTTTATACTGGGTGATACTTTTGAGTTTTATCAAGGGGCTAGTATTGGTGGTGTTGACGGATTAAGAGGGTATAGAAATCAACGCTTTACAGGAAAAACTTCGTATTACCAAAACACAGATATCAGGTTTAATTTAAGCAAGGTAAAAACTAATATTTTGCCAACTACTTTAGGCATTTACGGAGGGTTTGATTATGGAAAAGTATGGTTACCCAATATAGATTCTGATACTTGGCATACGTCTTATGGAGGTGGGTTTTTCTTAAATGCATCAGATATCATGTCATTAAATCTTGCACTATTTAATAGTGATGACGGCCCAAGATTTACCTTTGGATTGGGGTTTGGATTTTAGTATTATTTAGTTAATTGAAAAAGAATATAAATTACGGCCTGTATTTGCACGCTCCTCGTCGGAGATAAGTAAAGTATTGTTGTCTTTAAAGCAAACAGATTCTAATTGTGTAGTTGCGCCTAAATCTATAGTTGTTAGTTTTCCAGTAGTAAAATTATCTGTATTGAACTCCGAAAAAATCCATAAAAATCCATAGCCTAAAAGCACAATCTTTTTTCCATCTGGGGAAATAGCGGCCGAAGTTACTTGGCATAAATGGTCTGTTGTGCAAGGCGTAAAATCACCAACTAATTGCGCTTTATAAGTTCCTTTTTTTGAAGGTACTTTATAAATTAAGGCCTTTCCCGAAAAAGGCTCCGATCTGTTTTTGGTAATAATATATAAGTAATCATTCCAAAAGAATAATGCTTCAGCATCAAAATTAAGGTTACTTTTTTTAGGAGGGAATTCTTTTTGTTCTGGGTAATAAAACTTTATTTCTTCTGCTTCAATTTTATCACCTTTTTCTTTCTCTGGATTAGAAATTTTATAAATTATTAAGTCTTTTCTTTTGTTGTTGTTATTTCCAATATCTGCAATGTATATATTGCCATTAGGGTCTTGAGCTAGGTCTTCCCAATCGTTGTTCTTCGCATGCTTTATTTTTAGTTCTTTTAAAATTTTTCCATTAAAGTCTATTTGATATATTTCATCTTTATTTCCGTGATCTTCAATAAACCATGCCTTATTACCCTGAAAATATGCAATGCCAGAATTTTCTTTTATCGCTTTTGGAAGTTTTGCAACAAAGGTTAATTGTCCGTAATTAGAACATCCTGTTAAAAAGAAAATTAAGCAACAATAAATTAATTTTTTCATAGCGTTTTCACTTTTTAATTTAAACTGGGAAGGTTAAGCAAAGCAACAAAAATGCATTTTTAAAAAAGTAAAATTACTGTTAAAAGTATTTTAGGGCTTATGCAATCGTTGTAGTTGATTAAATTATACAAATGATTAGGGAATACTATATAATATCACCTTATAAATTGAGATTTTAGTAAATATTCTAATATATTTATCAATTATAACTAAACAACTAAATTAAAATGCTAGGAATTATTTCATTTATCGGATTTACTGCACTTGTTGCAATAATTTCGTATTTCGCTACCAGAAAAACAGACGAAACATCGTCTGATGGATATTTTTTAGGAGGAAGGAGTCTTACGGCGGGAGTGATAGCAGGTTCGTTATTATTAACCAATTTATCTACGGAACAAATTGTTGGCTTAAATGGGAGCGCATATAAAGACGGTTTATCTGTTATGGCATGGGAAACTTTAGCAGCAATTGCTATTGTAGTCACAGCAATATTTTTATTGCCAAGATATTTAAAAGGTGGACTTACAACTGTTCCACAGTTTTTAGCAAAACGATTTGATGTAACTACCAAAACAATAACATCCATATTATTTTTAACCGGATACGTTGTGGTTTTACTACCCGTAATTTTATATTCTGGGTCTGTAGCTGTGAGTGGTATGTTTGATGTTCCAACCTTATTAGGTGTATCGAATGATACTGCACTTGTAATTTGTATTTGGGGTATTGGTATTATAGGGTCTATATATGCGGTTTTTGGTGGATTGAAAGCGGTTGCCGTTTCAGATTCAATAAATGCTATTGGTTTACTAATTGGAGGAGTATTAATTCCAATATTTGGATTAATGGCAATAGGAGATGGTAGTGTGCTTGGAGGCTTAGATACCCTAATATCTTCTAATCCAGAACGATTTGACTCTACAGGGAACCCAGGTCAAGAGGTTCCTTTTGCAACTATTTTTACTGGTATGATGTTGGTACAATTATTTTATTGGGGAACGAACCAGCAAATTATACAAAGAGCTTTAGGTGCTAAAAACTTGGCAGAAGGGCAAAAAGGATTGTTATTAGCTTCTTTCTTAAAAATATTAGGACCAATTATTTTGGTTTTACCAGGTATGATAGCGTATCATTATTTTGATAATGGTTTGGCTTCGAGCGACTTGGCGTATCCAGAGTTGGTAAGAGCCGTTTTGCCTAAGCCATTAGTGGGCTTTTTTGCTGCAGTATTATTTGGTGCTATATTAAGTTCTTTTAATAGTGTTTTGAATAGTTCTGTTACATTATTCGGAATAGATGTTTATAAGCAACATATAAATCCAGATGCCTCGGAAAACGTAATAGTTAAATATGGTAAAATATTTGGTATTTGTTTAGCGCTAGCGGCAATGTTTATTGCGCCATTAATTGCAGATGCAGGAAGTTTATTTGATTATTTGCAGGAGATTAATGGAATATATAGTATTCCTATTTTTACAATAATTGTAGTTGGTTATTTAACGAAGTATGTGCCAGCAATTGCTGCAAAAATTGGAATCGTTTCTGGTTCTCTACTTTATATGTTGAGTCAGTTTATTTTAAAGCCTTTTGTTTTTGGCGAAGAAAACTATCCTCATTTTTTACATGTAATGGCGTTCTTATTTGTTTTAAACATCATCATTATGTTGATTATTGGAAAGATGTATCCAAGAAAAGAGCCTTTTGTACTAGAATACACGAATCAAGTTTCCATAGAACCTTATAAATATGTAAAGCAGGTAGGTATAGCTATATGTTTTATAGTGATAGCAATTTATGTATACTTTGCAAGATAAACTTAAATAGAAAATATATTAGAGTTTATAGTTAATTACCCACTATTATTGGGGTATACTATTTTTTTAAAGTAACTAAATTTTTGGAAATATGTAAACCAACTTTTTCGCCTTGTTTTATACCTTCTTCAATAGCCATAATATAATGGATACCTCCGTATAACCTTGAAATAGCAGCCTCTTCGGACGCGTGAAGAAAAGATTTAAAACTACGCACTGGCAAACCATATTCTAATTCTGTAGTGTCAGCAAAAGCAAAATTATCACCATATAGTCGTGTTAACGTAATAGCAGCCGATCTAGAAATTACAGAATGACCACTTGTATACTCTGGAAAGGGTGGTGTTTGTAATAACGGCACCCATTGTTCGTCAATATGCTCGTTAATAACCGTCTCTGGTCGTACTAATAAGCTTCTCCATTTTTCATCCCAACAACTTATAAATCCATCATAAAGTGCTGTTGTTACATTGGTATATGCGTTTATTGTTTCGTCAAAATTACTATTAGCTTTTCTACTAGCGATAGCCGTAATTCCGATCCAGTGACCGCCAGGTGATATTTTTTTAGTTGCAAACATAGCGTGTCCCTGATGGTGTGAAACATAGGGATTACAATCCCAAAAACTTGCAATATCTTTTTTATTAGCGTCAATACCAGTACCTTCTTCATAAACTTGCATAAGTTGTTTATGAAAAGGACTACCTTCTGTTAAGTCATATGGTAAAGGTGGTTTTGGAGGAAATTGTCCAGCAGAATCCAAAACCAATGTTCTAATTTTATTCCATGATGGTTCTATACCATCCATATAATCTGGTGGAGTAGGTTTCCAGTATTGTGGTTCTTCCAGTATAGTATATTTAGGATAAGTTCTAGTTTGCTTGTACATATCAGTATTAGCCCATGCTAAAATATGTTTTGCCACTTCATCACCATATCTTGTTGATGCTTCTAATATATTTTCTGGCAAACCAGTTTCTTGTAAATCAGAATAAATTTTGTTCTGAAATTCTTCAATCCTATTTTCTGAAAAAATAAGCTCTTTGCCAATTGTCAAAAAAGCATGAATAGCAGCTAAATTCATATCGACATCTTCATCAGTAGGGTCAGGAATATCAGTAAAGTCGTTTATTTGACCCTGTAAAGAATTATACTTCTCAGGATGTGCTTTTTGCATAATTGAATAGGATGCAATCGTAGGGTACATATATACTCGTGATGCTACAGGAGGCGAAAAAATATCATATACAATAACATCAGTTAGCTTTTTCATTGAAGATTGAAAAAGTTCAGGATCTTGCAGTTTTTCTTTATAAGCAATATTTTCTTTACACGAGCCTAACAAAATAATGCAAGCTAGAATACAGTTTAAAATTATAGATTTCATTTACTTTTTTTTAAACTCTTTTAGAGTGAATTTTATTTTTTGTTAAAAATTAGATTTTATTACTTTAATACTTCAAAAGTAAATGCTCCGTCATTATTGACAAGAACTAAGTATTTAGTTTCTTCTAATTTAATTATTTGCCTAGCATTTATGCTATTTGGAATCGGTAAATATTCAAAAGAGATTAAAGAGCCAGTAGCGTCAAAATTTAAAATGCCCCCAGAATTAGCATCGCTATTTCCTAACTCCACGGTATAGTCAAGATAATTACCAACAAATATAATTTTTTTTGATTTTTTACTTGAATCTATATAAAAATCTTCAATGCTGCTCATTTGAGCTTCAGTAGGTAGCGGAACTGCTTTAAAGTTATCGGAACCGGGATTTAAATATATCATAGAACGAAGTTCTGTAATTTTCTTAATTTCCATAATATCTTTTTCCTCCTTGCCTGTTAAATCTGTGATTGAATTAATTTTAGAAAAGCTATTATAATCTAAGAATTTCTTTTTTAAGTACGGTAGTTGTTGGACTAGTTTATCTTTTGACGCAAAGGGTACATTATTGCCGAAGAAATCGTAAAATATTATAGGATCAGGTTGACCATTGTTATCAAAGTCATCAATAAATAACTTCATTGGATTTTCAGGGGTTGCTTTTATTTTAAAATTTAATCCTGCATTTCCACCAAGAATATCTAAACGACCATTATTGTCTATGTCTGCTACTGCCACTGTATTCCACATGCCATAACTATCAGCTAAACCATAGGCTTTTGTCTCGTCTTTAAACTTATCATTACCTTGATTTATTAGAATGGTTATGGGCATCCAATCTCCTACTAAAATCAAATCAAGTAACTTATCATTATTTAAATCTGCCCATTGGCTATCTGTAACCATTCCAAATCTGAACTGTTCAACTATTGTAAAGCTACCCTTTTGATTACTTTTAAGGATGTAGCTGTATGGCGACAAGCCATATGCTCCTGGTACTGACCTATTGCCAATAAAAATATCATTAAAACCATCACCATCAAAATCACCCACAGAAATACTCCCACCGTTTGTTTTGATTAATGAAGCAGGGAAACGATTGAGTTTTCCATTGCCGTCATTAATATACAAACGATCTTCATAGGATGCGTCTTGTTCACCCCATTCATTTCCGCCACTCATAACATACAAATCCAAATCGCCATCATTTTCTAAATCAAACGCAATGGCATCAACATCCTCATAAGGTATTTCTTGTGTAAATTTATTTTTTGGATCTTCCGTAAACGTCCCGTCATATTGTTTAAGTAAAAGTAGAGGAGCTTGATTTCTTGCTCCTCCGATATAGAGGTCATCAAGCCCATCACCATTAAAATCTGCACTAACACCTACGGGCCCTTCTGAACTTAGCTTTTCAGGCATCAAAGCCTCTCTTTCATAGTCTACAAAAGTATTTTCGAAATGTGTGTAAATAAATGGATTTACTTTTGTTTCTATTTTGTTCTTAGAAATACTTTCTTCCTTTAAATCCATATTTCGAGAAATCCTATGATAGGTGTTTATTGGAAGATTTTTAACTAATTGTATTTTTCCGTCAAGCCAATATACTTTAACTGAATCTATTTTATTAATAGCTCCTAAACCAAAATTAATTTTACGTGAAGATGATGATTGAAACCCTTTGGTTACTGTTAGTTCCTTATAAAATTGCTTTCCATCGGCAAATAAGTATACTTTTGATCCAGTCGTATTTTTAAATTCTCTATCTCCAACTAAAGAGAATCCTATATAATTGTTTTTGATAATTTCTGGGCTTTTGTTTTCTAGCAGTAGCGCTGGTTCATTAATCGTATTTATAACAATATCTAAATCACCATCGTTATCTAAATCGCTATAGGCAGATCCATTGGAGTACGATGGAAATTGACCTGCTGTTTCCGTTAATTTTTCAAATTTAAGGTTACCAGTATTTCTAAAAATAATATTTGAAAGTTTAATAGTTGGCATTTCTTCTATTAACTTAAGTTCTAATTCATTCTGTTTTGTCTGATTATACTCTGAAAAATCAACATTGCTTAAATAACTTATATAGTCTAAATCATTACTCCTTTTATAAATACCGTTTGTAATATAAATATCATTAAAACTATCATTATCAAAATCTTGTATTAGCGTAGACCAACTCCAATCCGTAGCATGTGTTTCAGTCATTAAAGCAATTTCAGCAAATGTATTGTTCCCTCGATTTAATTGTAACGTGTTGCGTGCATATTGAGTTTCAAAGCCATAATTTTTTTTGATTTGTGCAATTTTATCTGTATCCTCTCCGCCAGATTTTAAAAAAATTTCATGATCAAAAGGCATCATATCTAACGAAAAAATGTCTTGATTAAGATCATTATTTAAATCTGCAATATCTACTCCCATAGTAAATCTAGAGGTATGTGAAATATATGATGCGATCGATTCTTTAAAGGTTTTATCTCCTTGATTTATATATAAGTAATCATTCTCGTGAAAATCATTTCCAATATAAATGTCTATATACCCATCATTGTTAATATCAGAAGTTGTAATTGCCAAACCATACCCTAATGCACTACTAAATATTCCTGAGTTCTCTGTAACATCAACGAATTTTATAATGCCTTCTTCTAATTTATTTTCATAGAATCTATCTCCAGCAAGATCATCGCTTATTTCCCTTTTAGAACTGCTTCCATAGCTTCTGGGCGTATGAATAGAATGATTCATTAAGTAAACATCCATATCTCCATCATTATCATAATCAAGAAAAGCAGCTTGTGTAGATAATCCAGAGAAATCTAGACCATAAGTTTTGGCAGACTCTTCAAATGTATTATTGCCTTTATTTATATATAATAAGTTATGGGCTTTAAGATTTTTATAATTGCCCACTTTAGAAACATAAATATCTAATAGTCCATCGTTGTTAATATCTTCCATTGTAACTCCTGAAGACCAAGTATTATCAATAAGAATACCAGCTTCTTTGGTTATTTCTTTAAATTTTAAATTTCCAAGATTTAAAAAAAGTTTATCGGGAGTCTGATTTGCTGTAAAATAAATATCATCTAATCCATCATTATTTATATCACCAATAGCCACTCCACCTCCATTGTAGTAATAGAGGTATTCTATAATATTTAAATCCGCTGAGGGGGTTAATTGATTTGTAAAATGGATTCCACTACTATCAGCTGGAACAGCTTCAAAATATATTGCCGCTTTATCTTTACTAATTGCATCCTTTTTTTTGTCACATCCCATTATAAAAAGACTTAATATAAAGCTCAGGAAAAATGTATTTTTCATTTTCAATATTTTAAAGTTACTATAGAATCACTGTTTCTAGCTATAATCAACTTACGATTATCAATAACAAAATCACGTATTTCTCCTTTTACAGAAAATCGTTTTTCATGATTTTGACTTTTAAATTCCATTTTACCTAAGTTTTCTATGTACACACCATAAGAAGCATCATATCTGCCCACCTCAGGTTTAACACCATAAAGATTGCCACCTAAAACAATATCTTGATCTCCATCATTATCAAAATCATCAGTAATTATTGCGTAAATGGTAGAGAATTGTGCTTCAATTGGTAGTGCTTTAACCCTGAAATTTAAATTTCCTTCATTAATTATAATTATTGTCGAAAGTGTATTTGCAACAAGTTTATTTGCATCTGATAGCTCTTTAGGTGAAAAAATATCATTAATATTTGCGTTTTTAAAAGAATTGTAATCTGGAAATCTTTTCTTAAGCCCTTTTATTTGATCAATTAAATTATGACGTAATGCAAATGGATAATCTTTATTGTTTTCTGCTCTAAAAGTTAAAATAGGATCTATGAAACCATTTTTGTCAAAATCTTTTGAGTAGAGTGTTATTGGTTGCTCTTTAGTTGCTTTAAACCTACTATTTAGGCCATGATTTCCTACAATGAAATCGATATCTCCATCATTATCAAGATCGCTTGGATATATAACGTTCCACCATCCTTTTAAATCTGAAACAATATTGTTTGCTACTTTTTTAAACACACCATTGGTATTTAGAAAAAGTTCTATGCCCATAAATTCTCCAACTACAATTAAATCTTTATCACCATCCTTATCCAGATCTTCAAATACGGCATCAGTAATCATTCCAATATTTTTAAGTTCTTTTGCTGCTCTTTCCGTAATATCAGTAAAATTGCCTTTACCGTCATTTTGAAGCACAAAACCTGAACATTTTTGTCCGTATTGAAGTGGGATAATTCGCTCTCCGACAAAAAGATCTAAATCACCGTCAGAATCAATATCTGCCGAAATTACTGTTGATGTACTATTTAATAGACCTGCATTGGGGAGTTTTTGATTAGAAAGTGTAAAATTACCTTTGCCATCATTATAATATAAACGGTCCAGAAAATCTGTTGAGTATTGAGAAAATTCAACACCTCCACTACAAACGTACAAGTCAAGATCACCGTCATTATCTGCATCAAAAAATAAACTTGCTGCATCTTCCGAATCGCGTTTAGATTCAAAGGCATTCGTGGTACTTAACTGAAATCCTTTTCCGTTTCCAAAAAAGAGACTCGCAGGTGTATTTTTAGAACCACCAATAAACAAATCTTTAAAACCATCACCATTGACATCTCCTATTGACATCTTTGGTCCTTCTGTGCTGCACATATGATTCAATAATCTATCTCTATCAAAATCTACAAATCGGTTTTCTATATGTTTAAAATTTAAATAATTTGTAATTTTATTAAAAAGAGGTAAAAGAGCTGTTTCTTTTTCACTTTCGATAAGGCGACCATCTGTCTCTGACACATACAATGTTTGATTAACAGTAACGTTATTTAAAATCGTTTTTTTACCAGAAGGCCAATTAATTTTTATAGTTACCGGATTCTTAGAACTTAATCCGATTATAGATCTTGGATCCATACTTGATTGAAAACCCCTAACAGGCTGGTTTTCTTTGAAAATATTTTCTGATGTGATTTCAATTCTTGCTCCTATGGCATTTATATTTTTTTTCTCACCTTTTAATACCAATGTTATATAATTGCCTTTTTTAGATTCAGTAGTAGTATTTTTATAGATAAAGGACTTCATATTTACATTATTTACCACCAAATCTAAGTCACCATCATTATCTAAGTCACCATAAGCAGCTCCGTTAGAAAAACTTTCGGTTTGGAGGCCAGATTCTTGAAAATCTTGAAAATCAAGATTGCCTAAATTTTTATAGGCATGATTTTTTATCATATTAGAAGGGATAATTTCGATTAATTTCGCATAATTGATCGAGTCACTAGATATGATAGATTTTATTACCTCTTCATTAGAAATATACTGTAAATAATCTTGATTAGTTAGGTCTCTATAGATGCCATTAGCAATGAAAAGATCTTTTAAACCATCATTATCCATATCAAAAATCAGGGCTCCCCAACTCCAGTCAGAAGCTTCTACACCACTTAGTCTTCCAATTTCACTAAATGAATTATCTGTATTATTTAATTGAAACGTATTTCTGGTAAACTGATGATGGTATCCACTATTTAATTTAATTTGATATTTATTCCAATCTTCAAAAGTGGTTACAGTTTTTAAACGTTCATATTCAGAAGGTAACATTTCAGTAACAAAAATGTCATTATAACCATCGTTATTAATATCGGCCATATCAGCACCCATAGATGCGCCACTCGTGGCTGTTATTTCATTCTCAAGATCTTCAGTAAAGGTTCCATCTTGGTTATTTATATAAAGGTAATCTCTTTCAAAAAAATCATTTGAAACATAAATATCTTCCCATCCATCATTATTAACATCACCGATAGTTACCCCTAAGCCAAAACCAACTACACTCCCATAAATACCCGCTTTTTCACTTACATCAACGAATTTACCATTTACGTTTTCCATTAATTTATCACCACCTAGCAAATCTCTTTTCGGACGTTCATTTCTTCTAAGGTCAAAGCTACCGATAGCTTGGTAAGAGTTGTTTAGAATATAAACATCTAAATCACCGTCTTTATCATAATCAAAAAAAGAAGCATGTGTAGAAAAGCCTTTATCATCAAGATTGTATTCGCTGGCCATTTCAGTGAAAGTTTGGTCGCCATTGTTTATAAATAGCTCGTTCTGTTTATTTTCACCTTTTATATCTCCTGAATTGCATACGTAAATATCCATGAAGCCATCGGCATTAATGTCTACCATTGTTACTCCAGTTGACCAAGGTTTCGTGCCACCAACTTTAGCTTCATCTGTTATATCTTTAAACTTTAAGTTTCCTAAGTTAAGATAGAGTCTGTTCTTTTCTTGATTTGCAGTAAAATAAATATCAGGTAGACTATCATTATTAATATCACCGATAGCAACACCTCCTCCATTATAAAAGTTTCGATATTTGTAAACGTTAAATTCATTGGAATATCCTAATTTATTAACAAAATCAATTCCTGTTTCAGATTCCTTTAGTAAATGGAAAACGTTTTGATCTTTTTCTTTTTCTGGATTAGACTCACAACCCATTAAAAGTAATGTGAGTGTTATATATATTATGTATTTCGAGTTCATGTAAACTGAGTTAATCGATGATATAGCGGAGATCGTCAATTCGCGCATTTATTTCTTTATTGTTTTCTAGAGGCTCTATGATAATTCGACGATTTCCATCAATTTTTACGAGTACTTTCTTTTGGTTTTTTTTAATTGGTACCAGAACAAAATCATTTCCAGGATACCAATGTAATAAACTATCTTTTATGACGGGTAACAATTGATCAGCATGATAAAATTTATTCCATAGTGCCCATGACTCGTAATAAAATTTAAGATCCATTCCAGTCATAATTTTTTCCTCATTAAAAATTCCGTAAAACAACATGTTAATATCACTAACTGTAGAATCTTTTTTTTTCGTAGGTAGTTGATATTTCACAAAATTATTGGAAGCGCTATGACCTATAATTCGTTTGTTGTTTAATTCCCAGCATTTATCAAAAAAGTCTTGTTTTTTAATACCAAATTTTAAACCTAAAAATAGTGAGTCATTTACTGTTTCTTTTCCCAATTCTTCTTTTACAAGTTGTGAATATTCTGATTCGTAACAACTTGATATTATTAGGGTAATTAAACAAAATAAAAACGGTTTAATACGTGTAAAAACTAAGTTTTTCATTATTTTTTGCTACTAATGCTATTTTTTTATTTTTATAATCTAACCATTTTAATGCTCTTATTTGACCATTAATTTGTAGTGAAATTGCTTCTTTGAATTTTTTGTCCTCTAAAGATGACCCAAAGATAATCCATCCTTTTGAAGCATCATACTTTCCGAACTGCGGTTTAACTAAAAATTGGTTACCTCCAAAGAAAAGGTCTAGATTTCCGTCATTATCAATATCTTCTGTAGTTATTGTATACACAGGTGCGTATTGAATTTCACTCGGCAATGCTTTAGAAATAAATTTACCATTTTGATTAAAATATACAGTACTTTCTAGAGTATTTAAATCAAAATGTAAGATATTGGATAATATTTTTTCAGAAAAAAGTGATTGTATGGTTGCTTTACCGTAATCTTTGTAATAAAGCAATTTCTTTTTTAGAGACGGTATTTGAGAAATTAATTCGTCTTTATCAACTATCGGGTAGTACTCATCGTTTACTTTTTTACAGATAATTTGCTCTTTAAAGCCGTTTCCATCAAAATCACCAACAAACATTCTCATGTTAGGCTCAAAAAAATTGTTAAGTCCTATGTTACCAATAATTAAATCTTGGTCTCCGTCATTATCAACATCTGCAAGTTCTAGGGATGTCCAAATGCCTGAAGAATTGGCAAGTCCATATAATTCACTACTATCTGTAAACTTACCCTTTTTGTTAAGATAAATTTTTACTGACATCCATTCTCCAACGACAATTAAATCTTCCCAACCATCATTGTTTATATCCGTCCAACTAGCATCAGTAATCATCCCAATATCGTTGAAAACATTAGTTTCAAATATTTTAAAATTTCCATATCCATTATTTTCTAATAGAAAACCAGAACATGGTGCTCCATATAGATTTGTTTTGTAACGTTCACCAACAAACAAGTCCGTGTCGCCATCATTATCAAAATCAGCTACTTTTACTACTGATGAACTAATAGTTTTACTAAAAGTGAGCGCTGATGATACTTTTGTGAAATTATTATTTTCGTTTTTGTAATATGAATCGTTTAATGCAATCGAGTATGGTGAGAATGCCTTTCCTCCATGAGCAACGTATAAATCCATATCACCGTCATTATCTCCATCAAAAAAAACCGCGTCAACATCTTCTGATGGACTATCATTTTTAAAAGGATCACTTATTTCTTGATATCCGTTTTTAGAAGAAATAAAGAGGCGAGCACATTGGTTTTTAGCTCCACCTATGAAAAAATCTTCATCACCATCGCTATTAAGGTCAAAACTTGCCAAGGCAGGACCTTCATTACTATACATTTGAGGGATTAGTCTTTCATTATTAAAATCATTATAACTATTTTCTTCATGACTAAAATTAGCTAAAGGCAGAGTTTCTGATAAAACAATTTTATGTCTTTTTTTACTAAGTAGTTGTTGATTAGAACCATAATCTGTAGGTTCTGTTAAAGTTAAGCTTTGATTTGTTGGTACATTGATTAGTCTTGATTGCTTTCCATTAGGCCATTGAACGTGTATTGAATCAACTAGATTTACAGTACCAAGACCAAAATGTATGCCATCGGCTACATTACTTTGAAACCCTCTTGAGGTATAGTTTTCGCCAAAACTAGTTTCTCCATTATTATAAAATATTTGTGCTTGAGCACCAATGGCTTTTGTATTTTTGTTGTTAGTTTTAAATTTTAAATATACACTGCGATGCGTTAATGTATCTGTGTTGTTTTCATACACAAATGCTGGCATGTTAACGTTGTTTATGACCAAATCTAGATCACCATCATTATCTAAATCTCCATATGCGCTGCCGTTACTAAAGCTAGGTTGGTCTAAACCCCATTCTTTACTTGTCTCTTTAAATTTAAAGTCGCCAAGATTTTGAAAAGTTCCATTTACTATGGCCTTGGAAGGCATTGCATCGATCAATTTCTTTATAATATCCTTTTCTTTACCCTGAACTCTATTTCGTATAGTTTCATCATTGGCTTCATAAGTTAAATAATCTCGATCTAGTAAATCTTTATAAATACCATTACTTACGTAAATATCTCGTAAGCCACTGTTATCCATATCGAAAATTAAGGTGCTCCAGCTCCATTCAGTGGCAGCAACTTGAGCTTGTCTTCCAATTTCAAGAAATGAATTATTTCCTAAGTTTCTTTGTAAAGTATTTCTAGAATACTGATCATAATAACCTTGTTTTTTGGCTAATTGCTGTTTATTCCATGATTCGAACATGGTTTTAGTTTTTTTTCTTTCTTCTGTCGTAGGTAGCATTTCAGTTACCATAAGATCTGTAAAGGAATCATTGTTTAAATCGGCAAGATCTGCACCCATAGATCCCATAGAAATTGAAGAAAAATATTTTTCCAATTCTTCACTAAATCCTCCTTTTTGATTGTTAATATACAAATAGTCTTTTTCGAAAAAATCATTTGAAATAAAAATATCAGTCCAGTTGTCATCGTTGAAGTCGCCTAATGTAATGCCAAGGCCAAAACCAATTTTACTTGAAAAAATATTAGCCTCTTTTGTTATGTCTACAAATACGCCCTCATCGTTTCTAAAAAATTTGTTACCGCTACCATTGGGGTCTGGAACGTTTCTTTGATCTTTAATAAGATCAAATGCTCCTATTGATTTTATAGAGTTATTTAGTACGTAGCAGTCTAAATCTCCATCTTTATCAAAATCGAAAAATGCAGCTTGAACAGAAAGGCCTTCAACATCTAAGCCATATTGTTTTGAAGATTCTGTAAATGTAAGGTCACCGTTATTAATAAAAAGTTCGTTATGTCTGTTCTCTCCGCCAGGCTTACCAGATTTACAGACGTATAAATCTATAAACCCATCACCATTTACATCAGCAAATGTAGCTCCTGAAGACCATACATCCTTACAAGCAACATTAGCTTTATCAGTGATATCTTCGAATTGCCAGTTACCTTTATTAAGGTATAATTTATTTTCAACTTGATTTCCGGTGAAATATATGTCATTTAATCCATCATTATTAATATCGCCAATTGCTACACCACCACCATTGTAAAAGTTGCGATAGACATAAGGATTAAAATCTTCAGTATACGTTAATTTATTCTCAAAATTGATACCTATGCTATTATTCTTTAAGCTAAATAGAGAAGATGTTTGCTCTTCTTGTTTTCTGGAACAAGAAATACAAATAGAAATACAAAGGACTACTAGCAATTTCATTGGATATGTTTTAAAAAAAAGGGTTGCTCATTATGAGCAACCCTAAAACTATACAAAATATTTATAATTAGTATCCTGGGTTTTGTGTTAAACCACTACCTACTGCTTGAATTTGAGCGAATGGTATTGGGAATATAGTTCTGTAAGCATCACTATTTGTTTTTTCCCACCAAGAATCTCCCCATTTCCCAAAACGAATTAAATCAGTTCTACGGCTAGATTCTTGAAACATTTCTTTTCCTCTTTCTGCAAGGAAAGTATCAGCGTCAATAGTACCTAATGGACCAAGACCAGCTCTATCTCTAAGTGCATTTACATCAGGTAAAGATAAACTCCAATCTCCAGCTGCTCTTGATTTTGCTTCAGCACGCATTAAATGAATATCACCTAGTCTAAATATAGGATAGTCATTATTCATTTCTTGTCTTCCAAAAAGTTGAAAGCTAAATTTCTTGGCGCGAACACCACTTTCTCTAGGAGAGTTAGGTTCTAGTTCAGAAATTGCTGGAGTATAATTTAGAACTAAATTATCGTCATCAGCAGCAAAGTCAAGTAAAGCATTACCTGAAAAATCTGTTTGTGGACCAGCTAAGAAACTAGCTTCTTTACGTAAATCCGTATTGTCATAACTATTGTAAAACTCTTCTAAAACTTGATAACCATTCCAAGGCTGCTGATCCAGAGCATAAGTTAATTGTGTACTGTAGTGAAAATTCATTTGAGAAAAATTCATTCCTCCAGCACTAACAGCATCATAATATATCGACCAAATCATTTCTGGGTTGAACTGGTTGTTCGGTGCAAATATAGCAGCATACCCCGTTAAATTTTCAGGATCTGTGTCTACTTCTGGTCTTTTTGCTAAGTTTGGAATTGAAGTTGCAGAAGTAGATAGCATATAAGGACCATTGTCAATCACATAAGTTGCAGCAATATCAGCTTCATTGAAACGAGCTGTTCCGGTATATACTTGAGCGTTCAAATATAATTTAGCTAATAATGATAAAGCTGCATATTGATTTATTATATAAGGCTGAGCAGCTGTTCCTAAAGCACTTCCAGATAAATCCATGCCTGGCGTAACTGCAGTAATTCCTAAAACAGATAAAAGTTCACTTTCGATAAAGTTAAAAGCATCTAGTCTAGTGGTTTGTGGTGCATCTACTCCTGATGCAGTAATAATTTTAATTCTACCAAACAAGTCCATTAATCTAAAATGTTGGAATGCTCTTATTACTCTAGCCTGCGCTGCTTCGTTGGGGGATAAATTTCCTGCTAACGCAAGATTTGCCTCACCGATACCTGCATAAGCATTGTTCCAAGTATCATTAAGAGGTCCGCTAGAAGCATCAAAAGTATGTCTGTGCATCTGCAACCAGATTCCTCCATCAAACCAGTCACCACCTTTTTGACCGATCGCCATTTCATCAGAAGAAACGGTTTGGACTGAATAAAAAGAGCCATGCCCCGCAGAACCATTGCGTATACCATTGTATGAAGCAGTTAGATTACCTGATGGTAGAACACCACCTGCTGTAGCTCCTTCAATCACAGTTACACCATTATCTGAAAACTGTGTTGTTAATTCATCTTCTAAAACTTCGTCTAAATTGGTACATCCGTACGTAAAAAGGAGTATACCGCATATGAAGTTTAATTTAATTAATCTATTCATATCTTTTTTTTTAAAAATTAACATTTAAACCTAAGGTAAAAGTAGTTGCCGTAAAGTAGTTATATCTTCTTTCGATACCTGGCGCTAATACGTTTGGCGTTAGTCCTCTAGCTGCACCGTTATCAACAGGGCCAAAATCTTGAAGAGCTGGCTCTGGATCAGTACCTGTGTAACTAGTTAGGGTAAATAAATTTTGACCTGCTAAGGACACTCTTATATTTTTGATATAATTATTATTAATATCAAAGTTATATCCTACAGAAAGGTTATCTAATCTTAAAAAGTCCGCTTTTTCAACATAGTAAGAACTAAATTGTGCGGTTTTTATATCATCGCGGGCTAAATCAGTATTTACAAAATTATAAGATGATTGTGAACCAATACGAGGCTCATAAAAAGCTCGGAATGTATTTACTAAGCTATGACCAAAAGCACCTCTGAAAAAAGCATTAATATCCCAATTACCTACGGTAATTTGGTTTGTCCAACCTAATTCAAAATCAGGTAAACCTTTCCCAAGAACTGCAAAATCTGCATCTTCGTTTAAAGCACTACCTTGATCAGTGATTAACGTTCCATCACCATTAACATCTACTAAGATTGGTGAACCATTAGCATCTACTTCTCCTGAGAATACAGGCCCCCATATTTGGCCAATTTCTTCACCTTCTCTTATAAGTATGACATTAGTGCCGTTTTGTCCTGGGGCTCCTAAGTTAGCAGTTGTACGATCACCACCTATATTTTCTTTTAATACTGATTTATAACTAGAGAATATAATACCTGTGTTATAATTTAGTTTTTCGCTTTTTAAAACATCGTAATTAGCTGATAATTCAATACCTTTTGTATTTAGAGCACCTGCATTTTGAAATTGAGAGCTAAATCCATCGTTTGTTGCAGCATCAATAGGTATACTTTGAATAAAATCATTAACATCTCTATTGTAAATATCCAAAGTTGCAGACAAACGATCCATGGCAAATTCAAAACCTAAATTAAGTTCTCTTTTCTCTTCCCATCCTAGTTCTGGATTAGGTTTTCTTGTACCAATTCCAGTTGCAGAGGAACCGAATCCATTAGAGCCATTCACAACGTTGAAGTTTGTTTGTGATAAACCAACACTACCTGGAGTAGCACCTGTAACTCCGTATCCTAATCTAGCTTTCAATAGATTTACATTAGGTAATTCTAAATATTTATTAGCATCAACACCTACAGAAACTGAAGGGAAAAGTCCCCATTTATTATCTTCACCAAATCTACTTGATCCCTCTCTACGAACAGAAGCGTCGAAATATATGGCATTATCAAAAGTGGCGTTTATTTTTCCGAAAAATGCTATAATTCTATCATCATCATTTCTTCCGCTATTTGCAATTACTCGACCAGCTTCTAATAAATCTTGACCTACTTCAATAGCATTACCAAAGTTGAAATCCACACCTGGAGGAAAATCTGCTAATTGCAGATAGTATTCATTAAAATCACTTTCTTGCCAAGAATAACCACCTGTTGCACTTAAAGAAAGTTTATCGTTGATTGTTTTACTCCAATTACCATACAATTCGAATGTCTGGTTTCTAGCTTCATTAGTATAAAAGTCTGCTCTACCCTTTCTAAAAGGACTTAAAGCATTTCCTCTGAAAAAGCTTGTAGTAGGATAATATTGTCTATTCTGTGTTTTCACATTTTGTTGACCAATATTTAAAATAGCAGAAAAATTATCTGTAAAACTGTAATCAAAGTCTAAGCTATAATTTATTGAAGTTGTAGTTCCGAAATTTTGATTTTGATTTGCTATCGAAACTGGGTTAAAACTATCAAAAAGGCCTAGAGTTTCAAAGTAACCGCCAAATTGAGGAGCATTAAATACAAAAGGTGCATCTGTTCCTAATATTGGAGCGGTTGGGTTATATAAAACAGCATAACGCAGAGCCTCTTCGAATCCAAAATCAGAATCTCTTTGAGTTAATGCAGAATTAAAATCAATCTTTAACTTATCATTTAGCATTCTGCCAGACAGTTTAGTTCTTGCATTAAATTGGTTAAATCCTGAATTCACCAAAACACCTTCAGCATCTCTAAAATTAACTGAGACACGATAATTTGCGTCTTCCGTGCCCCCCACAGCAGCGACGTTGTGGACTGTAGTTAGTGCAGTTCTTGTAACCTCGTCTCTCCAATTTGTATCTGCGCCAAGATCACTTCCTCCAGCAGCTATAAATTCTTCTCTATTCATTGTTGCAATTTCATTTGCTTTTGTAGCCATAGAGTACTGTCCATTATAGGAAACCGAAAACGGCTGTCCATTTTTGCCAGATTTTGTGGTTACTAATATAACACCACTAGAACCTCTTGTACCATAAATAGCCGCAGCTGAACCATCTTTAAGCACGGTAATATTTTCTATGTCACTTGGATCAACATTACTCAAAGACTGCCCCAAGATTCCATCAATAACAACTAGTGGTTCTGTATTCCCACCAATGGTTGAAACC
Source organism: Cellulophaga tyrosinoxydans (assembly GCF_900176415.1). GTDB lineage: Bacteria > Bacteroidota > Bacteroidia > Flavobacteriales > Flavobacteriaceae > Cellulophaga > Cellulophaga tyrosinoxydans. The sequence continues at coordinate 1,389,542 of NZ_FWXO01000001.1, forward strand.
CCTCTTAGTCTTATTGTAGCACTGGCATTGGGATTACCTCCTTTATTGTAAATACTAAGCCCTGCGACTTTTCCTTGAAGTAATGATTGCGCATCGTTAATAACTCCTTGGTTAAAATCTTCTACATTTACACTTGTAACAGATGAAGTAATTTCTTTTCGTACTTGTGTACCATAACCAACAACTACGATTTCATCCAATGCCTGAGCATCTTCAGCAAGTGTTGCATTGATAGTCGAATTGCCATTAACGGCGATTTCTTGGCTTTTGTAGCCAATGTAGCTAAAAACTAAAGTTGCTCCACTACCTACATTGCTTATAGTGTAGTTACCATCAAAATCGGTTTGAGTACCGTTTGTTGTTCCTTTAACAAGAACACTTGCTCCTGGCAAAGGGCCATTGGCATCAGAAACTGTTCCGGACACCTCCTGTGCTTGTGTCATACCAAAACATAAAAATGCCCCAGCAATAAGCAAGCTTTTAAATAGCTTAATCTTCATAAATAATTAATTTAAGTTGAGTTAATTTAAATTCAAAAGTTAAAAATATGCAAAAAAGTTGTTAAATTTTTATTTCGTCACCAATCCATATTCACGAAAACGGTTTCGTGTTGATAACTTTATCTGATTGACATAATATTAATTTAAATATAGTTTGAATGTGTAATTCTCAATATTTATAGATAAAAGTATGAATCTGTAATTTTTAAACAAAGATACATATTTAATTTATTATAGAAATTCTTAGAGTTTATTCTGCAATTGTTAAAATATTAGGTTTTATTATATAGTCATTATTTATATAGTATTTTAACATTTTAAAAATTAGGATAACGGAAAATTGAACATTTTGAAACAAAAAATAACATTAAAGCACATTGCTCGCGAATTAGAAGTTTCCATTTCAACAGTGTCAAAAGCATTAAAAAATAGTGAAGAAATTAGTAGGGATACTAAAGAAAAAATCCAAGCATTTGCGAAATTATATAACTACAAACCCAATAATATAGCGATTAGTCTTAAGAATAAGCGTACAAAAAACATTGGAGTTATTATTCCTGATATCGTCCATCATTTTTTCACAACAGTGTTTAGGGGTATTGAAAAATTTGCTAATACCAAAGGCTATAATGTAATTGTTTGTGTTTCTGACGAATCTTTTGATAAGGAAGTTATAAATATGGAGATTCTTGCTAATGGTAGTGTAGATGGGTTTATAATGTCTCTATCTTCCGAAACTCAACTTAAAAACGACTATAATCATTTAAAGGAGTTAATAGAGCAAGGGATTCCATTGGTTTTGTTTGATAGGGTTACAGATGCTGTAGAATGCGATAAAGTCTTGATTAATGATAAAGATGGTGCCTATAGAGCAGTAAAGAAACTTTTAGAAAATGGTAGAAAAAAAATAGCTCTCGTTGCCACAGAAGATTATCTAAGTGTTAGTAAAAATAGATCAGATGGCTATTTTCAAGCTTTAAAAGAACAGAATATTAAAATAGATAAAAATTTAATTTTACGTCTACCATCAATGAATAGTGTTGAGGGTAATGAAATGGAAGAATTTTTTAAAAATGAAAAGATAGATGCTGTATTGTGTGTGAACGAAATATATGCCATTCACGGTATGCGAATTGCTCAAAGACTTGGGTATAAAATTCCTGAAGATATTGAGTTTATTGGATTTACAGATGGAATCTTATCCAAATTCTCTAACCCTACACTAACATCTGTTGCACAACATGGTGAAAAAATGGGTGAAATTGCCGCAGAAATGCTTATTGAAAAAATAGAAATAGAAAATGATGTAGAAACTTACCGTACTGAAGTTTTGGAACCAACTATTATGGAGAGAGAATCTACTATTAATTAATTTTTAAGTCTTCTTAAAAAAATTACATGAATAAATAAGAATGAGTACTATAGGATTTATATTTGATTTAGATGGTGTTATTGTGGATACAGCAAAATACCATTATCTAGCATGGAAAAACTTAGCCAATGAATTAGGATTTGAGTTTACCCATGAACAAAACGAATTATTTAAAGGGGTAAGCAGAAAACGGTGCTTAGAAATTTTACTCGAAATAGGAGGAATAAAAGCCACTAAAGAGCAATTCGACACCTGGATGATCGAAAAAAACGTAGATTATTTGCAGTATATAGATAAAATGGATGCTTCGGAAATACTACCAGATGTTCCAAAAGTATTAGACTTTTTAAAAGCTAAGAATATTCCAATAGCCTTGGGTTCCGCAAGCAAAAATGCGAAACCTATTTTAGAAAAAGTAAATTTACTTTCTTATTTTGATGCCATAGTGGACGGGAATAATGTTGCCAAAGCAAAACCAGATCCAGAGGTATTTTTAATTGCAGCTGATAAACTTGGAGTTTCGCCAAGTAGATGTGTGGTTTTTGAAGATGCTGTTGCTGGCATTCAAGCTGCAAATACTGCAAATATGGTGAGTATAGGTATTGGAGATTCAAATGTTTTGAGTGAGGCAAAATATAATTTCAATAATTTTACCGAAATAGATAGTTCTTTTTTGAATAAATTAGTCGCGAACTTAGCCGAATAATATTTGTTATAGAGCCTATAAAAATTACTACTTCATTTCTTAGCTTTGTTTATTAAATAACTACCGAATAACATTAAATTTAAAAGATTACAATGAATCAGGATTATATAACACCAAATAGTTGGTCTATTATTGAAGAAGGTTTTGATAAGGAAAAAGTAAAATCTTCCGAAAGTTTATTTAGTATCGGCAATGGCGCCATGGGACAGCGTGCTAATTATGAAGAAACATATTCAGGCCCAACTTTTCAAGGTAGTTATATCGGAGGCGTATATTATCCGGATAAAACAAGAGTTGGATGGTGGAAAAATGGCTATCCGGAATATTTTGCGAAAGTTCTAAATGCACCTAATTGGATTGGCATTAATGTTACAATAAATAATGAGGTTCTTGATTTAAATACGTGTAAATCCATTTCAAATTATAAAAGAGAATTGAACATGAAAGAAGGTTGGTATCAGCGTTCTTTTGTGGCCATTTTAGCTAATGATACTAAGGTTGAAGTTATTGCCACTCGTTTTTTAAGTTTAGATTTAAATGAAGTAGGGGCAATTAAATATCAAATAAAACCATTAGATACTGATGCTGTTATTGTTTTTGAACCTTATTTGGATAGTGCTATAACTAATGAAGATAGTAATTGGGATGACAAATTTTGGAATACAACAGCTATAACTTCAGAAGAAACCCAGGCTTTTATTGAGGCCCACACCATGAAAACAAATTTTGCGACCTGCACTTTTATGCAATCGCAATTGGCCTTAAATGGTGAATTTGTTAGTCAAAAACCAAAGGAATCCTCTTCAGAGTTTTTGATAAAACATACCTATATCCAAAAAGTTAAAAAAAATGATGTTGTAACTCTTTATAAATTTGGTGGTTATACAGTTGACAGAAATCATAAAGCTTCACAATTAATTGCAGCAGCCAAAGGTGTTTTGAAAAAAGCAACCGATTTAGGTTTTGATGCTTTACTAGAGAAGCAGAAGTTGGCTTGGGCTAAAATCTGGGAAATGAGCGATATCACTATCGAAGGAGATACAAAAGCGCAACAAGGTATTCGATTTAATATTTTTCAATTAAATCAAACCTATTCAGGTACAGATTCTCGTTTAAATATTGGACCTAAAGGATTTACTGGCGAAAAATATGGAGGAAGTACGTATTGGGATACAGAAGCCTATTGCATTCCATTTTATATGGCTACAAAAGATCAGAAAGTTGCCAGAAATTTATTGGAATACAGATACCATCATTTAGAAAAGGCCATAGAAAATGCTAAGAAATTAGGTTTTTCAAATGGAGCAGCACTCTATCCGATGGTGACCATGAATGGCGAGGAATGCCATAATGAATGGGAAATTACCTTTGAAGAAATTCATAGAAATGGAGCAATTGCATTTGCCATTTTTAATTATTATAGATTCACAGGAGACTACACTTACATTCCAGAAATGGGTCTCGAGGTTTTAATCGGTATTGCACGTTTTTGGCATCAAAGAGCAACTTTTTCTACCCAAAAGGATAAGTATGTTATTCTTGGTGTTACTGGACCTAATGAATACGAGAACAACGTAAATAACAACTGGTATACCAACTATTTGGCAAAATGGTGTATTAACTATGCAGTGGAGCAATTAAAGAAAGTTAAAGATGGCTACCCAGAAGATTATCATAGAATTATTGGCGTAACGAAGCTTACAGATAATGAAACAGAAAAATGGAAAAAAGTTGCTGATAACATGTATTTTCCATATTCAGCTACCCATGATATATTTTTACAACAAGATGGTTTCTTAGATAAAGAATTAATTACGGTTGCAGATTTACCTAAATCGCAACGCCCAATAAATCAAAAATGGAGTTGGGATCGCATTTTACGTTCTCCTTACATAAAACAAGCGGATACTTTACAAGGATTTTATCTTTTTGAAGATCATTTTAGCATCGAAGCATTAGAAAAGCACTTTGATTTTTACGAACCTTTTACAGTTCACGAATCTTCGTTGTCGCCATGTGTACATAGTATTCAAGCGGCTAAATTAAATAGAATGGAGCAGGCCTATACTTTCTATTTACGAACTTCGCGTTTAGATCTAGATGATTATAATAAAGAAGTAGAAGAAGGTTTGCACATTACTTCTATGGCTGGAACTTGGATGAGTATTGTTGAAGGTTTTGGTGGTATGCGAGTGGTAGAAGATAAATTATCATTTATGCCCAGAATACCTAAGCAATGGAAGGCTTATTCTTTTAAAATTAATTTTAGAAAACGAATTTTAAAGGTAACCGTATCGCAGCAAGAAACTAAATTTCAATTAGAAGGTACGGAAGATACATCGATTCGAGTGAATGGAAAAAGAATAGTGATTTCTCCAGAAAAGGAAGTTGTAGTTGCCAATTAATAAATCAATTTAAAATGAAAAAGTGTTTTATACTAGTGTTAATTTTTATTGGATTAGCATGTAAAGACACTAAAAAACAAGATACCAATGTCATGAATACAAATTCAGTCAAAAAAAAGGAAGTTGTATATCAGGTCTTTACACGTCTTTTTGGCAATACCAATACTACTAATAAACCATGGGGGACTATTGAAGAAAATGGAGTGGGCAAATTTTCCGATTTTACGGAAAAAGCATTGCAAGAAATAAAAAATTTGGGGGTAACACATATTTGGTATACCGGAGTGCCACATCATGATGTTATTCGCGATTATACAAAATTCGGAATTTCAAATGATGATCCAGATATTGTAAAAGGGAGAGCAGGATCGCCTTATGCTGTTAAAGATTATTACAATGTAAACCCAGATTTAGCTGATAATCCAGAGAAAAGATTAGAAGAATTTAAGGCTTTATTAGAAAGATCGCATCGTGCAGGACTAAAGGTGATTATTGATATTGTCCCAAATCATGTAGCGCGTAATTATGAAGGCAAAAGCACTCCTAAAGGGTTGGAGCCATTCGGAGTAACCGATGATACAAGCGTTGAATACAGCAGAGATAATAATTTTTATTACGTTCCAAATGTAGAATTTAAGGTTCCAGTTTGGCGTGACGGTTACCAACCTTTAGGCGGCGAACAAACAAATTTGGCAGATGGAAAATACACTGAAATTCCAGCAAGATGGACAGGTAATGGATCTCGTTTAGCACAGCCCGATTTTAATGATTGGTACGAAACTGTAAAAATTAATTATGGCGTACGGCCAGATGGTTCCTATGATTTTGATCGTCTTCCGGACGAATTTAACAACAAAGATTATAAGGAACACTATGCATTTTGGTCTAAAAAAAATGTACCAAATTCTTGGATAAAATTTAAAGACATTGCGCTCTATTGGTTAGCAATGGGGGTCGATGGTTTCCGGTTTGATATGGCTGAAATGGTGCCTGTAGAATTTTGGAGCTACCTTAATTCGAATATTAAAATGAAGAATGCTGATGCTTTTTTATTAGCTGAAGTGTATAATCCGGCTTTGTACAGAGATTATATTCGAAAAGGGAAAATGGATTATTTGTATGATAAGGTTGAACTTTATGATAGTCTAAAACCTATAATGGCGGGTCATGGATGGACAGACCATATACAAACAGTGCAAAGCGGAATGACAGATATTGAGCATAATATGCTTCATTTTTTAGAAAACCATGATGAACAGCGTATTGCAAGTCCTGAATTCGCTGGAGATCCTAAAAAAGCAATGCCCGCAATGGTTGTTTCTGCAACTATTAGCACATCTCCAACCATGATTTATTTTGGCCAAGAAGTTGGTGAACCTGGAGCTGAAAAGGCAGGCTTTGGAAGTCCGAGTAGAACATCAATATTCGATTATATTGGCGTACCCACGCTACAACGTTGGGTAAACAACAAAAAATTTGATGGCGGACAATCTACCGAAGATGAAAAAAACCTTCGTGATTTTTATAAACGATTATTGAATTTTACCATTACTAGTGATGCTTTAATGGGTGAGTATCAAGAAATTCATTACTATAACAAAGAACATACCCAAGGTTATGACCATCGAGTGTTTACCTATTGCAGATGGTCTGAAAATGAAAGACTAATTGTATTAAGTAATTTTGATGCTAATAAAGAATATCAATTTTCTGTAAAAGTACCTCAAGAGATAATTCAAAAATGGGGCTTAGCAATAGGAGAGTACCCAATGAAAGATCAATTATATGGAGTTGAAAAGCCTACATTAGTAATTGGTGATGATGGTGTTGGAACTTTTTCAATTCAAGTAAAACCGCTAGAATCATTTATATTTAAAGTAAAATAAAAATGAAAAAAATAGTAGTCTTCCTTATTTTAATTACAATTACAGCATGTATGAATAACAAAAAGCTATTGGTTATTGGCCATAGAGGTGCTATGGGACATGAAACAGAAAACACAATTCCATCTATAAAAAAGGCATTAGAATTAAATGTTGACATGATAGAGATTGATGTTTTTAAAATTGCTACTGGTGAAATTGTAGTTTTTCATGATGATACTGTAGAAAGGCTAACCAACGGTGATGGGAATATTGAAGATTATACTTGGGAAGAATTGCAAAAACTGAATGTTACAGGGGGTCATAAAATTCCATTATTAACAGATGTTATTGAGGTGATTAATAGAAAAGTCCCTTTGAATATAGAATTGAAAGGAGCAGGGACTGCTAAAGATGTAAATGCGATACTCAAGAATTATATTGATGAAAAGGGGTGGAAGTTACAAGATTTTTTAATCTCTAGTTTCAATTGGGATGAGTTAAAAATCATGCGCGAAAGTAATGCGAAAATTGATATAGCCGTGCTTATAGAAAATGAGGATCCCTTAGAGGCATTGCCTTTAGCAAAAGAACTTCATGCCGTTGCGATTAATCCAGATTTTGAAAAGTTGAATTTAGAGAATGCAAATCGGATAAGGGAGGCAGGATTTAAAATTTTTCCATGGACCGTTAATGAAGAACAAGCGATACTTGAAATGAAAAGGATTGGTGTTGATGGTATATTTACCAATTACCCAGAACGCATAAAATAATGTTTGATATACTTATTGTTGGTGGCGGTGCTGCTGGATTTTATGCTGCCATTCATGCAGCCGAGGCGAATCCAAAATTAAAAATTGCCATTTTAGAACGAGGAAAAGAAGTTTTAACTAAAGTTAAAGTTTCTGGTGGTGGTCGTTGTAATGTAACGCATGCAGAGTTTGATCCAAATGAATTGGTAAAAAGCTATCCAAGGGGAGAAAAAGAGCTCAAAGGGCCATTTCATACGTATTGTAGCGGAGATACTATTTCATTTTTTGAAAATCGAGGAATAGCTTTAAAAATAGAGGAAGATGGTCGCATGTTTCCGGAAAGTAATACCTCAAAAACCATAATAGATTGTTTTGTAACCGAAGCTGAACGTTTAGGGGTAAAACTTCTTCGAAATAGCTCTGTAATAGCGATAGAGCCTATTGCCATATTAGAAGAGCAACCGTTTGATGGATGGATGGTTGAGTCTATTCAAAAAAAGTACTACGCAAAAAAAATCTTAGTAGCAACAGGTAGCAATCCCAAGGTTTGGAAATTAATGGAAAAGCTTGGTCATACTATTATAACGCCTGTTCCTTCATTATTTACTTTTAATATAAAAGATCCCAGAATAGAAGGCATTCCTGGTGTGAGCACTTATGCAACGGTAGAAGTTTTAGAAAAAATTCTGCCTAATAAGGTTACAATAAATCTAAAGAGCAAGGAAGCTGCAAAGGCTTTGTTGTTTTCAGATGGGCCATTACTAATTACCCATTGGGGTATGAGTGGTCCAGCCATTTTAAAATTGTCAGCATGGGGTGCTCGAGAGTTACATGATTGGAATTATAAATTTGTAATAAGAGTTAATTGGTTGCCAGAATATCATGAAGAGGGGATGCTCTTGCTTTTAATGCAAATAAAAGATGTGGAAGCTAAAAAAACTGTTTTGCGTACAAATGCTGTTGACGTTCCACGACGTTTATGGGTTAATTTAGTTAAGGCTTCTGGAATTGATGAAACTATAAAATGGGGAGACATAACAAAGATTCAGCTTCAAAATTTAGCGAAAGAATTAACTGCTGGAGAGTATTTTGTTGATGGCAAAAGTACTTTTAAAGAAGAATTTGTAACTGCAGGCGGCATAGATTTAAAAGAAATAAACTTTAAAACCTATGAAAGTAAAATTGCAAAAAACTTATTTTTTGCTGGCGAAGTGATAAATGTAGATGCGATTACTGGTGGTTTTAATTTTCAAAATGCATGGACAAGTGCCTATATTGCCGCGCAAGCTATTGCGAAAGTATAAGCATAAGTCCACCGGCTAAGCAAGCTCCTATAATTGGCCCTACAATTGGTATCCAGCTATAGCCCCAATCATTTACTTTTCCTTTAATTGGCAATAAGGCATGCATAATTCTGGGTCCCAAATCTCTTGCCGGATTTATAGCATATCCGGTAGTTCCACCTAGTGCTAGCCCAATTACCCAAACTAAAATTGCGACAGGTAGTGCGCCTAAAGAACCTAACCCAATTGTGGTTTCAGGTTCAGTTAATGTGGCATCTGTAAAGTATAAAACCACAAATACTAAAACAAAAGTTCCTATGGCTTCGCTAAACAAGTTAGATTTTACATTTCTAATAGCAGGAGAAGTGCAAAATATTGCTCTTTTGGCTTCTGGATCTTCGGTAATATCAAAATGATCTTTGTAAAACAGCCAAACGGTTGTAGCACCTAGCATGGCACCTATAAATTGTGCTAATACATACATTGGGATTAAACCCCATTCAAATTTGCCAGCTACAGCCAAACCAATACTTACTGCTGGGTTTAAGTGGGCGCCACTATAAGGACCTGCAACCACCACACCAACGAATACCGCTAGTCCCCAAGCTGTTGTAATGACCATCCATCCTGGATCATTAGATTTTGTTTTCTCTAAGACAACATTGGCAACAACGCCACCGCCTAAGAGAATTAATAAAAAAGTACCAATAATTTCTGCTGTAAATGCCGTCATGGTTTGTCTTATTTTTAATTGTTAGACCAATATTCTAAAGCTTTTATAGCTTTGTACCAACCTTTAATTTCCTGTTCTATTTTCTTTCTTTCTGTATTGGGTTTAAAATGTGTGTCTGCTTGCCAAATTTCCTGTATTTCTTCGGTATTTTTCCAGTATCCAACAGCTAACCCTGCAAGATATGCTGCACCCATAACGGTTGTTTCTATAATTTTCGGCCGTACGGTTTCCGTATTTAACACATCAGATTGAAATTGCATGAGCATATTATTTACTGTCGCCCCACCATCAACTCTTAGTTCTTTAATAGAAATACTTGAGTCGGCTTCCATTGCTTTTAATATATCCATGGTTTGATAGGCAATAGATTCTACCGCTGCTCGCGCAATATGTGCATCAGTGCTACCTCGGGTTAATCCAAAAATAGTCCCTTGTGCATTTTGATTCCAATGTGGAGCTCCTAATCCTGCAAAGGCAGGAACAAAATAAACGCCTTCAGAACTGTCAACTGAACTGGCTAAATCCTCAATATCTGACGATTTTTTAATGATTTTTAAACTATCTCTTAACCATTGGACTACTGCGCCTGCAATAAAAACACTACCTTCAAGAGCATAATGCGTTTCATTGTTGATTTGCCATGCAACTGTAGTTAATAAATTGTTTTTAGAAACTATTGGTTTTTTACCAATATTCATAAGCATAAAACAACCTGTGCCATAGGTATTTTTAACCATCCCTTTTTTAGTACACATTTGCCCAAACAATGCAGCTTGTTGATCACCGGCAATGCCAGAAATAGGTATTTTTACTGCAAAAAAATTGGGACTTGTATGTCCATAAACTTCACTAGATTGTTTTACTGTTGGCAGCATACTTTTTGGAATAGTCATTAATTCTAAAAGTTCATTATCCCATTCCAGCGAATTTATATTGTATAATAAAGTGCGTGAGGCATTGGTAACATCTGTTATGTGTAAGGCACCTTTAGTCATATTCCAAATAAGCCAACTATCTATAGTACCTAAAATAAGTTCTCCGTCTTCTGCGCGTTTTCTTGCACCTTCCACATTATCTAAAATCCATTTTACTTTAGTACCGGAAAAATAAGAGTCAATAACAAGTCCTGTTTTTTCCCTTATTAATTGTTCTTTGCCTTGCTTTTTAAGTTGATTACAAAATTCTGATGTTCTTTTGTCTTGCCAAACTATAGCATTATACACAGGTATTCCTGTTTTTTTGTCCCAAACCACTACGGTTTCTCTTTGATTTGTGATGCCTATTGAAGCAATATTTGTCCCATTCAGCCCTTTTCTTGTCGTTGCTTCTGCTGCCATACCGGCTTGTGTAGACCAAATTTCTATAGGGTCGTGTTCCACCCAACCTGGTTTGGGAAAATACTGTTTAAATTCTTTTTGTGCGCTTGAAACAATGGTACCTTTTTTATCGATTATAAGTGCCCGACAGCTTGTGGTGCCTTGATCTAATGCTAAAATATATTTTTCCATAAACAAGAAATTAGTGCTTCACTTGGTTAAGATACTAAAATATAATTAGCATATTCATAGAATAATACCTTGGAGATATTCTATTTTGTTGTACTATTAATAAGCAAATCGATTCATAAAAATGAAGACTTATATTTTACTTTTGAGAGGAATAAATGTTTCTGGGCATAATAAAATCAAGATGGCAGATTTAAAATATATGTTGGAGAATATAGGTCTGGAAAGTATAAAAACGTATATACAAAGTGGTAATGTTGTTTTTAATTCGGGAGAACAAGATCCTAACATTTTAGAACAGAAGGTGCATTCGGCAATTTATAACGAGTTTGGATTTGAGGTTCCAGTACTTATTTTAGAATCAAATAGTTTTATGGCAATTATAGATAAATCTCCTTGGGACGAAAATGAAGATTTCGAAGAAAATAAATGTTATTTTGTGTTATTAAAAAGCACGCCAAAAATAGAATTAATACTGCTTCTGGAAGCAGAAAAATTTAGTAATGAAGTGTTTAGTATCACTAAAAAATGTGTGTACTTAAAGTGTAATAATGGTTATGGGAAAGCCAAGTGTAACAACAATTTTTTTGAAGGAAAATTAAAAGTGCAAGCAACTACTCGTAATTATAAAACCATGATGAAACTATTAGATATGGCTAAAACTAACTAATTAAGTTCCCAAATTTTATAGTTTAGAACAGTGGCAAAACATACCCAGAGTAAATAAGGTACTAATAAATAGGCTGCTGTTTTATTTACCACTTTAAACCATCGAATGGTTAAAACAATTAAGACAAGTAAAGTAATAATTACCATAAATGCCCAAAAAGGCTCTTTTAATCCAAAAAATACAATGCTCCAAAGGGCATTAAACAATAATTGAAAAATAAAATGGTATAAGGCTGTTTTGACCCATATATGATGAAAACCTTTGGACCACACAATGCCTGCAGAAACACCCATCATTATATATAATAGAGTCCAAACAGGGGCGAAAATTTCATTAGGTGGGTTAAAGCTTGGTTTTTCTAATGCTACATACCAATCTGCTATCGATGATTTTGTAGCAAAGCCTGATAAAAAGCCAATGACCAAACATGCGGCAACCGCAATTCCAATGTAGTATAGTTGTTTTTTCAAAATAGTTGGTGTAATACCCCTAAATTAGTGATTTAATTTAATTGTCATTAACACAAATGCACTTAAAAACTATCTTTGTTGTAAAATTAAACTTAAATGATTGAAAAAGACTTTATTCCTTCTGCTTACGAATTAAAAATTACCGAAGGTAAAGTAAGCTATAAATCCCCAAGTAACATAGCTTTAGTGAAGTATTGGGGTAAAAAAGAAAATCAATTACCCCAAAACCCGTCCATAAGTTTTACTTTGGATGCATGCGCAACAACAACGCAAGTTTTTTACAATAAATTACCTAAACCTAGTGATGATTTCTCTTTTGAATTATGGTTTGAAGGAAAGACCAAAGATGATTTTAAACCAAAAATTAAAACTTTTCTATCTAGAATAGAATCTTATTTACCGTTTTTAAAAGAATATCATTTTAAAATTGAAACCTCAAATTCATTTCCACATAGCAGTGGTATTGCATCATCTGCAAGCGGAATGTCTGCCCTAGCTCTGTGTTTGGTAGCTATAGAAAGACAATTAAATCCGGATATTTCGGATTCGTTTTTTCTTAAAAAAGCATCTTTTTTATCTCGATTAGGCTCCGGCAGTGCTTGTAGAAGTATCGAAGGTGATATTGTGCAATGGGGAAATCATAAAAACACAAAAGGTAGTACAGATTTATATGGGATAAAATATCCATATGAAGTTCATGATAATTTTAAGAATTATTACGATACTATTCTATTGGTAGATAAAGGTCAAAAACAAGTAAGCAGTACTGTAGGTCATAATTTAATGCATGATCATCCATTTGCAGTACAGCGATTTTCACAGGCACATGACAATCTTGATAAACTCATCACGATATTTAAAAATGGAGATTTAAAAGAATTTATTAAAATAGTAGAGAGCGAAGCATTAACGCTGCATGCTATGATGATGACAAGTATGCCATATTTTATATTAATGAAGCCTAATACTTTAGAGATTATAAATAAAATATGGGAGTTTAGAGAAGTGTCTAAAACTAATGTATGCTTTACCCTTGATGCAGGAGCAAATGTTCATGTGCTTTATCCGGAAAATGAAAAAGATGTTGTTTTCCAATTTATTAAAGATGAGTTAATTGCATATTGTGAAAACCAGCAGTATATTTGTGACCGAATTGGATTTGGTGCAAAAAAACTATAACTTAGAATCATAATACAAGTTTTTAAACGTTAGTTATTATTACCCAATCAGAATTGAATTAAATACATGAAAGGACCATTATTTTACTCAAAAATTCTACTTTTCGGAGAATACGGAATTATTAAAGATTCTAAAGGGTTATCTATACCTTATAATTTTTTTAGAGGTGCTTTAAAAACTGATGGAAAATCTTCGGAAAAGGCAATTAAATCTAACAAAAGTCTAGAGGCATTTGCTGATTATTTAGAGGAAATGACTGCAAAGAATCCAAACCTTGTTAGCTTTGACTTTAAATCCTTAAAAAAAGATATTTCTAAGGGAATGTATTTTGATAGTTCTATTCCACAAGGGTATGGCGTAGGAAGTAGTGGGGCTTTAGTGGCAGCTATTTACCATAAATATGCTTTTGATAAAATAACAGTTTTAGAGAATTTAACAAGGGAAAAACTATTAACCTTGAAGACGATTTTTGGTCACATGGAATCTTTTTTTCATGGCAAATCTTCTGGTTTAGATCCTTTAAATAGTTATTTAAGTTTGCCAATATTAATTAATTCTAAAGATAATATTGAGTCTACGAGTATACCATCTCAAAACTTAGAAGGTAAAGGTGCCGTATTTTTATTAGATAGCGGTATTATTGGAGAAACAGCTCCTATGGTTCAGATTTTTATGGAACAAATGAAAAATAAAGGGTTCCGTACCATGATAAAAGATCAATTTATTAAGCATACCGATGCTTGTGTTGAAGATTTTGTTAGTGGTAACATAAAATCGCTCTTCGGAAATTTAAAACAATTGTCTAATGTTGTTTTAGACAACTTTAAACCAATGATTCCTGCCGAATTTCATAAAATTTGGAAACATGGAATCGATACCAACGAGTATTACTTAAAATTGTGTGGCTCTGGTGGAGGAGGTTATATACTAGGGTTTACAGAAGATTTTGAAAAGGCCAAAAACTCACTTAAAGGCCATAAATTAGAAGTGGTTTACAACTTCTAAATATTATTAAATGCTTAATAGAAAAAACAAGCTCCTACTTTTAAAGTTATTGAGTCTGTTTTCCGTTGTTCGTGGTTACAATATATTGGTTATTGTAATTGCACAATATCTTGCATCTATCTATATTTTATCACCCAATTTACCATTAAGAAAAGTTGTTTTCGATATTAATTTATTCTTGATTGTTTTGGCCTCGGCAATGGTTATTGCTGGAGGGTATATAATTAATAATTTTTATGATGCCGAGAAAGATCTAATTAATAAGCCCCATAAAACCATGCTTGACCGCTTGGTAAGTCAACGGTTTAAATTAAGCGCCTATTTTATCTTAAATTTTTTATCGGCCTTAGTTGCTAGTTACGTTTCGTTTAAAGCTGTGCTGTTTTTTTCTTCTTATATTTTTGGTATCTGGTTTTATTCACACAAACTTAAAAAAGTTCCATTTATAGGTAATTTTGTTTCATCAACCTTAGCGATAGCTCCCTTTTTTGTTGTTTTTGTCTATTACAGGAATTTTGAAACTGTAATATTTGTACACGCAATGTTTCTGTTTTTGTTGATTTTAGCACGTGAAATGATTAAAGATCTAGAGAATATAGCAGGCGATATAGCTCAAAATTATAAAACCATACCAATTATTTTTGGAGAAAAAGTCGCAAAAACTCTGATAGGAATATTAATTCTATTAACGCTTATTCCCTCACTTTTATTAATATTAAAATTTGATGTTGGGTATATGTATTTATACTTTATCGGATGTATATTTTTATTACTGCTATTTCTTGTTTTGCTATTTAGATCAGATTCTAAAAGGCATTATGTGCTATTGCACAATATTTTAAAATTAATAATTATAGCAGGAGTATTTAGTATCTTGTTAATTAACCTAGATGTAGTTTTAAACCGAATATTATAAATGGATAATTTACTTAAAGTAGTATTGGCCCAAATAGCTCCTGTATGGTTAAATAGAGAAGCTACAATTGAGAAAATTAAAAATGCCATAGAGGAAGCAGCCCTTGAAAAGGCAGAGTTAATCGTGTTTGGGGAAGCATTACTGCCGGGTTATCCTTTTTGGTTAGCACTTACAGATGGAGCTGAGTGGGATTTAAAAGTGAATAAAGAAATTCACGCACATTATGTTCGCAATGCTATACAAATTGAAGCAGGCGACTTAAATGCTATTTGTGTCTTAGCAAAGAAACATAAAATGGCGATTTATTTAGGAATCATGGAGCGTGCTAAAAATAGAGGAGGGCACAGTATTTATTGCTCTTTAATTTTTATAAACGCTGAGGGTGAAGTAAAATCGGTACATAGAAAATTACAACCTACTTATGATGAACGCTTAACCTGGGCTCAAGGCGATGGAAATGGATTGCAAGTGCATTCTCTAAAGCAGTTTACCGTTGGTGGATTAAACTGTTGGGAAAATTGGATGCCATTACCTAGAGCAGCATTGTATGGTTTGGGCGAAAATTTACATATTGCCGTATGGCCTGGTAGTGAGCATAATACGAAAGACATTACACGATTTATTGCACGTGAATCTCGAAGTTTTGTTATATCAGTTTCATCTTTAATGAAAAAGTCTGATTTTCCTGTAGACACACCTCATCTTAGTAAAATATTAGAAAAATCGCCAGATGTTCTTGCCAATGGAGGCTCATGTATTGCCGGCCCAGATGGAGAATGGATTGTGCAACCGGTACTTAATAAAGAAGGTTTAATTTATCAAACTTTAGATTTTAATAGGGTATATGAAGAACGCCAAAACTTTGATGTGGTAGGTCATTATGCTAGACCAGATGTTACGAAGTTAATTGTTAATAGAGAACGACAATCAACCGTTGAATTTAACGATTGATTTGCTGAATATTAGCATACTTTAATAAAACAAAAGTTATAACTCCAAACATCCAAATTCCTTTACTACCTTTGCCGAAATATTTATAATTATGAGCAGGTCAGATTCTAATAATGACAATAAGGCTTCAGGACGGGGACAAGGAACATTTAGAAAGAAAAGCTATTCTAGAGGAAACTCACCTATTAAAAAAAATACAGAAGTTAGAAAGCCATCTAATCCAAACATACTTAGACTAAATAGGTATGTCGCAAATTCTGGGGTATGTTCTCGTAGAGAGGCAGATATTTTTATTGCTGCAGGTAGTGTAACTGTAAACGGGAAACCAATTACAGAAATGGGGTATAAAGTACAATTAACAGATGAGGTACGTTTTGATGGTCGACTTTTAAATCCTATTAAAAAGGAATATATATTATTAAATAAACCTAAAGATTTTGCTATTTCTTCAAAAGATGGTAGTGGACATAGAACTGCTCTAGGTTTAATATCTAATGCTTCAAAAGCAAAATTACTGCCAGTAGGAAAAATGGATAAGTCTGCAACAGGTTTATTGCTATTCACTAACGATGGTGAGCTAACAGCTAGATTAAATTCTCCTAAAAACGGACTTCGTAAAATATATCAAGTAGAGTTAACTAAGCCTTTAAAAAGTACGGATCTTAAGCGTATTAAAGAAGGTATTGAGGTAGAAGAAAGTATAGTGCGAGTTCAGGATATTAGTTATGTTGAAAATGCACCAAAAAATCAAATTGGTATAGAAATATTTAGTACTAGAAATAATATTGTACGCCGTATTTTTGAGCAATTGGAATATGAGGTGGTAAAATTAGATTTAGTGGTTTATGCAGGTTTAACTAAGAAAGATCTGCCTCGTGGCCATTGGAGACCACTTACAGAACAAGAGGTTATTAATTTAGGAATGATTAAATAAGTAACCAATTCTACACATTCAAAATTAAATCATAATTAACTTTATTGTCGAAATATTACGGTCATGGAGAAATTAAAAATGCTGTTAAGAGAAAAACCATATTTAGTTTTATGGTTTATAGGAGCCATTTTAGCGGTTGGATGTTCGATATCTTATTTTTTTAAAATTGATACAAACTTCTTAGTTACAATTTCGGATATTTATTTAGTAGTTGCACATTCCCATATATTTCTATTGGGTGCGCTGTGGTTTTTACTTTGTGGATTTGGATACTTTATTCTTCTTAAATACCAAATTACACCAGTGTATTCGATGACCAAAATACATTTATTGCTAACCTTATTAAGTTTATTTGGTATTGTAATAGATCAATTTACTAATAATGACGGTTTAGAAACGGTAATTGCTTGGTTGTCTATTATTATATTTTTTTTAGCGCAAACCATATATTTTATAAATATAGTTGTAGCTACGGTTTTCAAAATTAGAATTAAAAATAGTTAATCAATTTTATAGCCTTCACCAAACTGATAACTTAGTACAAATCCATGGGTGTTTCCTATTGGAGAGTCATTTGTGGTTATGTTATAATTATAGATAAATCTAACGCTATCAAAAAGGTATACACCAGCTAATAAATTTACCGAAGAACTAGTTCTATAACCGCCTCCAATCTCGAATTTATTTTTAAAACTTACCGCTAAATTAATATCCGCTTGCAGTGGAGCGCCATCCTCATACTTTAGTAACATATTTGGCTTAATTAATACATCTTGAAATCTGTTATTAAAAAAACGATAGCCAAAATAACCATAAATGGGATTTTCAAGGTTTAAATCGTCTCTGGAGGCTAATGCATCTCCTAGAACATTTGGAGCAGAAAACCCTACATAGAATGACGCATGATTAAATAAAAATCCTAGTCCAATAGTTGGTATGGTTGCGCTTATGTTTTCTGAAAAATTAGGATCATCCATAATACCTAAATCCAATAGATTATCTTGGTATTGCTGTACGCCAGCGGTTATACCAAAAGATAAGACTCCAGGATTGTACAATTGCCAATAAGGCCTATTGTCTTCAAAATCAAAAAATATTTTATATGAATAAGCGCCAAAGAAACTCGTAGAAGTGGTAACGCCAATTTGGTCGCGAATTATTCCAGCTCCAAGACCAACTTTTCCTCTATTTAATTGTCCATGTCCACTTAAAGAAAAACTTCGTGGACTCCCCTCAAAATCATTAAAATACCCTGCATTACTCACAGATAATTCTGTATTAGCGGTAAGTCCGGCGTAAGCAGAATTCAAAATAAAGGGATTATAATTATATTCGGAGAATGTTGGGGTTTGCTGAGCGTAGCATTGAAACATTCCGAGCATTGTAAAGATGATTGTCCCTAAGACAGTGATATTATTTTTTAAATTCATATGATTATCGCTTTAGGACTACGAATCCTTTCATTTTTTTTAAGTTATGTGTTCCAGAAATTTGAATATGGAAAAAGTAGGTGCCATTAGGTAATGTACTTGCGCCAAATCCAGTTAAATTATTGGCTTCTCCTCTAAATACATTATTCTGGTTGTCATAATTAGAAATGTTAAATACTAAATCTCCCCAGCGGTTGTAAATATTTACGGTATTTTCAGGGCTATTTTCTATCCCTTTTATTTCCCAGAAATCATTTATACCATCGCCATTAGGTGAAAAACCGTATTCAGATTCCACAAGTGGCTCTACTTCAGTTGTGAAAGATTCTTGTAAACAACCAATGGCATCACCTTGAGCGTTATAAGGTGTTATAGAAACATAAATACGCGTATCATAGGGCAAATCTGTTGTTAAATTATAGGAAGTCAAAAACCCAACATCTTCATTATTCAAAATATCAGCACCATTCGTTGTAGTTCCAATTGTGATACGATAACCAGTGGCATCTATTACTTCTTCCCAGACTATTGGAGTGTCTACGACAACATTTAAAGCTTCATTACTAGGATTTATTAAGTTTGCGCAGCTACTTGGTATCGTAGGAATGGGACTTACAATTGTAAAACTTTCCGATGTGCACCCCGTGGCAGCACCTGCAGTATTGTAAGGAATGATGGTTACGGTGACCACATCATCATTCTCAAAATCAATCGGCGGATTGTATGTTAAACTGTTCCCGTTATCGAAATTGGCTATGTTATTATTTCCACTAGTTGATGTTATAGAAATAGAGTATCCAGTGGCGTCTGTTACGGCATCCCAAGAAATATTAGCATCTATCGCAATACCAGTTGCATTATTAACAGGATTGTTCAATACCGTACAATTAGGTATCATTGGAGTAGGACTAACAATTGTAAAACTTTCGGAAGTACAACTCGTTGCAGCACCAACTGTATTGTAAGGAATGATGGTTACTGTGACCACATCATCATTCTCAAAGTTAATTGATGGATTGTATGTTAAACTGTTCCCGTTATCGAAATTGGTAATGTTATTATTTCCACTAGTTGATGTTATAGAAATAGTATATCCAGTGGCATCTGGTATTCCATCCCAAGAAATATTAGCATCTACAGCAATACCGGTTGCATTATTAACTGGACTGTTCAATAAGGTACAATTAGGAATTGTTGGTAATGTTTCTGTAGTAAACGTTTCTTCAACACATGAGATAGCATCACCATAAGTATTATATGGAAGTATTGAAACATAAATAACAGTACCTTCAGGTAAATCAGAAGACAAATTATAAGTGGTAGTATTCAATACATCAGTCGTTGCTAAAATATCATTGCCTCCACTTGTAGTGCCAATGGTTAATTTGTATCCGGTAGCTGTTGCCGAAGCATTCCAAGATATATTGGTATCTAAAGCTACATTTGTGGCCATATTAAGGGGTGCTGTTAATGTAGTGCATGTAGGAGGATCAGTATTTGGTGCGGCTCCAGTTCTAAAACTTTCTTCAACGCAACTAGTAGCATCACCAACTTCATTATAAGGTATAATGGTAACATAATGTGTTCTGTTTGGTCGAAGTTCTTCAGTAAAACTAAAGGTTGTAGAATTTGCTACGTCAATATTGTTTACAACCTCAATGCCACCTTGGGTGGTTCCTACAACTACTAAGTATCCGGTTGCATTTGGAACCGCGTTCCAGCTAAGTGTAGTATTTAACGGAACATTGGTTGCGCCATTTAAAGGACTTGTAAGCGTAGTGCATGTTGGCGGAACAGGGATTAATTCTGTTTTAAAACTTTCCTCCACGCAGCTAATAGCATCACCAATTTCATTATAAGGAGTTATAGAAACATAATATGTTGTGTCTTCCGCTAAATCTGCAGCAAAATCATAAAAGGTGTCGTTGCCTGTGTCAAAATTATTAAGGATATCATTACCTCCTGTGGTTGTTCCAACAGTAATTCTATAACCATCGGCGTTAGAAATTGGATTCCAGCTTAAACCAGAGTCAATAGCTACATTCTGACTATTATTCAATGGGGAAATTAAGGTAGTACATTCTGGTGCTGTTGGAGTAGTTGTTGAAGTAATAACAAAGCTCTCTTCTATACAGCTACTGGCAGCTCCTTCGTCATTAAAAGGAGTTATAGTTACATAAACTATTTCATCACCAATAAAATCAGAACTGAATTCATAATATGTTTCATTAACCGTCTCGTTATTTACTATAACTACATTACCAGGTTCTGTGCGAACGGTAAGGTTATAGCCTCGGGCGTATAACGCAGGTTCCCAAGTTAAATTGGTATTTACAGGTACATTGGTTTCACCATTTAAGGGTGATATTAATTGCGTACATTCTGGTATAGGACAATCTAGAATGTCTCCACTTATTATCCATCCGAAATTTGAAATCATGGATTGTCTTTCTTCAAGCGCATCACAATACACCAAACCAACGGCACCTAATGAAATTCCAGAAGAGAGTGTTTGCTCTGACCAACCAATAAGTGTATTGTCATAGTTTTCTCTTGTAAGGGCTGTGTTGTCTAACATGTTTTGCATGTTATTGACTTGACTAACATTCCAACTAGAAAGTTCTTGATCGAATGATGATGCATTTTGAAACATGGAACGCATACTTACCGAACCTAAATCCCAGCGATCTAAAGATTGATTGTAAGCACTTGCGTTTCTAAACATATAATTCATATTTAAAACCCCAGAAACTCGCCAACTATTAATTGTTTCATTAAAAGACGTAGCACCATTAAACATGTTTTCCATAGAAATTACATTTCTAACATTCCAACCGTCAATATTTTGATTAAATGCAGTTGATCCGCTGAACATATCCCTCATGGTTGTAACAGATGCAACATTCCAAGAACTTAAAGGCTGATTATACATTACAGCATTTCTAAACATAGCTTCCATTGTTGTAACAAAAGAAGTATTCCAGTTATTGATATTTTGATTGAAAGCGGCTGCCCCATTGAACATATCTTTCATGGTTAGAACCTCGCCAGTATCCCAGTTACTCAAAGACTGGTTAAACCTATCGGTATCTTTAAACATAGCGTTCATTTGGGTAACAGAACCTACATTCCAATTATTTATGTTTTGATTGAATGCTTCGGCATTCTCAAACATGCTTGGCATTAAAGTAACTGAACTTACATTCCAACTATTTATAGGTTGATTAAATAAAATAGCATCTTTAAACATGGAGCTCATATTGGCAACTGCACTTACATCCCAGTTTTCTAAAGGTTGGTTAAATGCTTGTGCTCTTTGAAACATGCTGGACATGTTTACCACAGAATTTACATCCCAATTATTTAGTGGTTGATTAAAAACTATCGCATTATTAAACATTGATCTTGTGTTCAAGACATTTGTTACATTCCAACTATTTATATTTTGATTAAAGGCTGATGCACTGGAAAACATATATTCCATATTTAAAACCGCAGAAGTATTCCAATTATCTAGGGGTTGGTTAAAACGCGTTGCACTTTGAAACATATAACTCATGTCTGTCACTAAGCTTACATTCCAAGTATTTAAGGGCTGGTTAAAATCTACCGCTCTCCTAAACATCATAGCCATGTTTGTTACCTTACTTACATCCCAATTATCGAGTGGTTGATTAAAAGCCATATCAGTGACAAAGCCATCAAACATTTGGGCCATATTGGTTACATTACTTACATTCCATGAATTTAAGGGCTGATTAAACTCTTCTGCACGTTCAAACATGCTTTCCATGTTTGTTACATTGCTTACATCCCATGAATCTATTGGTTGATTGAAAATATCAGCTTGTTCAAACATGCGGCTCATATCAGTAACACTACTGGTATTCCAAGTATTTAATGGCTGATTAAAGCTGTCAGCTCCAAGGAACATAGCTCTCATATCTTCCACGTTACTTACATCCCAGTTATCAAGTGGTTGATCAAATGCAGTAGCAGCAATGAACAATGCGCCCATATCCGTTACATTGCTTACATCCCAATTGTTTATGTTACCATTAAATAAGGTAGTAGAAGAAAACATACTATTCATTGACGTAACATCGGACAAGTCAGGAATATCTGTTGCATTATATTCCATATTGGAACAATAGTAAAAGGCATCTTCCATAGATTTCCATTGTTGTGTTCCCCATTGATCTATTGAGATAAGTTTTATTCTATCAGAGAAATAGCTATAATAATGCGCAGGGTATGTGCCTATAATAGTAACAGTATATATTCCAGGGGTTAAATAAGTATGTGTAATATCGTTAGTCACGTTATTATCAAATTGATCATCTCCCCAATCTATAGAAAAGTCATAGTCAAAATAACCAGGATAGCCATCATTTAGTTCTAATCTAACTTGTCTGTTGTTAGAAGTCCAAGTATCTGTAATACTAGTGTCAAAAGTTAGTTTAAAGGCATCTGGACTATTCACCCAGCTTGGAATTACAGAAAAGCTTTCTTCAGTACAACCAACTGCAGGTCCATTGGCATTATAAGGCACTATAGTAACAAAAACAGTATCGCCTGGTGTAAGGTCATTAGTAAAATTTACACCTACAACATTACCAACATCTTCGTTGTTATAAATAACTTGAGTTGAACCGCCATTTTCACGACGTACGCTAATGCGGTATCCAGTTGCTCCCGGTACAGCAGCCCATATTAAATTTGCGTTCGAAGGAACATTTAAATCTCCATTTTTTGGGGATACTAGCGATGTACACAGCACAAAATCACAATCAATTATATCGCCAGTAATTGTCCAATTGTAATTATCGATTAAGTTTTGCCTTTCATTTCGACCATCGCAGTAGTATAGGCTAGTTGCGCCAAGGTTAACATTAGTTTTTACAGTCTGTACTCCCCAACCTAATAATGTATTGTCATAGTTGGTTTTTGAAAGAGCAGAGCCAGAAAGCATATTTGTCATATTGGTAATATTTCCAACGTTCCATGTGCTTAAGTTTTGATTAAATGCACTAGCTCCATTAAACATCGTGGACATATTTGTGACTAATGCGGTATTCCAATTACTCAAATTTTGATTGAAGATGGTGTTTAAGGTAAACATACCGCTCGTGTTAGTGACTTTAGCTACATCCCAAGAGTTTAATGGTTGATTAAAAGCTATAGCTCTATTGAACATGTTGCTCATGTTTGTTACATTAGAAACGTTCCAAACGCCAATAGCCTGATTAAATAAAGGGGCATTTTGAAACATTGTATTCATATTAGTAACATTGCTTACATCCCATCCAGTGATATCCTGGTTAAAAACATCGGCATCATTAAACATACCTTGCATATTAGTAACGTTACTTACGTTCCAAGAGCTAAGAGGTTGATTAAAATCACGTGTATCTCTAAACATATAGCTCATGTTTGTTACATTACTCACATCCCAGCCGTCTAGCGGTTGATTGTATATATTGGTCCAATAATAACCATCGAACATACTAGACATATCTGTAACATTGCTCACATTCCAGTTGGTAAGCGGTTGATTAAAACTTCTAGTTCTTTGGAACATACTAGACATATTAGTTACATTGCTTACATTCCAATTATTTAAAGGTTGACTAAAGGCCGAACCAGCAAACATGCCCGACATGTTAGTTACATTACTTACATTCCAATTATTTATAGGCAAATCAAAATCAGAATAGCTAAACATTATTTCCATAGTTGTAACATTACTTACATTCCAACTATTTAAAGGTGAATTAAAAGAGCCAGTACTGTAAAAAGTTCCAGTTAAATCTGTCACATTGCTTATGTCCCAATTATTTATATTTTGATTAAAAGAACTTGCACCGTAAAACATGTATGCCAAAGTGGTTACATTGCTAACATTCCAGTTATCCAAAGGTTCATTATATAGCCCCGCACCTCTAAATGCATGAGACATATCGGTAACCGAAATGGTGTTCCAGCTATCTAGTGGTCTATTAAAAATTCTTGCATTCCAGAAAATACCAGAAATGTTTGTTATGTTACTGATATCCCAATTATTAATAATCCCGTTAAAAGATATCGCACCCTTGAACATATTTTGTAGACTAGTAACTTGCGATAAATCTGGAGAATTAATAGCATCAAAATTCAGGTTTTCGCATCCGTTAAAAGCATCTTCCATACTTTGCCATTGGATAGTTCCCCAATTTAAAATTTCTATTATTTTATTTCTGTCTCCACTATTGTTGAAATAAATGGCAGGAAAATCACCACTAATTCTTACGGTATACGAATTAGGTGTTGCATAAGTATGCGTAATATTACCTGTGACATTAGAATCTGTAGAACCATCTCCCCAGTCAATAGTATAATTGTAGGTGTATGCTGCATTGGTGGGTATGGTAATTTGATTATTTGCCGAAGATCCAGTACTTAATAAAGTAGTATTCCAATTGGTTGTAAATTCTTGAGAAAAGATACTTAAACTAAAAAAGACAAATAAAACGGTGCAAATATTTTTAATCATGGTTCTAGAGGTGTTATAGGCAAACGAGTTTGTGTTTCAAATATGATGATGCACTTGCAATGATGAAATTATTTGTTGTGAATCTTTGATTTACAAAGGTCAACAAGGCAAAACTAGAAGATGTGGGTGTTTTAAAACACCCTGAAAACCGTGAAGATGAGCTTGTTGAATTGGACAGACGGTATAAAAAAATATCGTTTTACGAATGAACAACGTAAAACGATATTAATTAAATATTTAGATATGAGTAGCCGATAGAATTATCGACGAAATAGAAAAATTATTTTAAAATTGCAGGAGCATTATTTATAAAATAGCTTCCATTTTTTTACGAATTTCATTTAAGCATAAATTACCTAAACTACCTTCATGCGTGTGCTTAATGTCACGTTTTGGGGTAAATCTTCCTTCATAAATTTCCATTCCCATTTGCTTATAAGCATCACGGAATGGTATGCCGCCTAAAACTAATTCGTTCAAGGTGTCTACGCTAAACAAATAGTCATATTTTGGATCTTCAAGAATCGTTTCGTTAACACGAACTTCTTTAAGACTAAAGGTTAATATTTCTATACAGGCCTTTAAATCTTGAATAGCGGGTACAATAACTTCTTTCACTAATTGTAAATCTCTATGATACCCACTTGGTAAATTTGTAAGTATTAAAGTTAATTGATTAGGAACTGCTTGAAGTCTATTGCATTTTCCACGAATAAGCTCAAAAACATCAGGGTTTTTTTTGTGTGGCATAATACTAGAACCTGTTGTGAGTTCATCTGGGAAAGAGATAAAATTGAAATTCTGACTCATATATAAACAAATATCCATAGCCATTTTAGAAAGTGTGGCAGCAATACTACTAATACCAAACGCAGCCGCTTTTTCAACTTTACCACGACCCATTTGGGCTGCAACAACATTATATTTAAGATTAGAAAAGCCCATTTCTGTAGTAGTAAATGTCCTATCCACCGGGAATGAACTTCCGTAACCAGCAGCACTCCCTAACGGATTTTGATCGGCAACTTTATATGCAGCATCAATAAAATATAAATCATCTACTAGGCTTTCAGCATAGGCAGAAAACCATAAGCCAAAAGAAGAAGGCATTGCAATTTGTAAATGTGTGTAACCAGGTAATAAAACTGCTTTGTATTTATCAGCAAGATTTAATAATAAATCGAATAAGATTTTAGTTTCAGATTTAATTTCAGCCAATTCATTTTTTAAATACAAATGCATGGCAACTAAAACTTGATCATTTCGTGAACGTGCTGTATGTATTTTTTTACCTGTATCTCCTAATTTTTCAGTAAGAATATATTCAATTTTGGAATGCATATCTTCAAAAGAATCTTCAATTACAAATTCTCCTTTTTGAATACTCTTTTCAATATGGTTAAGCTCTTTAATTAAATCATCGGTTTCATTTTGAGTTAACAAACCAATTTTACCTAACATTTTCGCGTGAGCTTTCGAAGCAATAACGTCGTATTTTGCCAGATGTAAATCTAATTCACGATCATTACCAACCGTAAAATGATCTATTTTTTTATCTGTGCTAAATCCTTTATCCCAAAGTTTCATATTTCTAGTATTACGTAGTTAGTATTAAGTAGTAAGTATTGATATTATGTAATTTTTTTCTCAATACTAATACCTCAATACTCTATTCTATTTTAAAAATCCCTCTAATATTTTAATATATAAATCGATGCCTTCTTCAATTTCTTGTACATAAATATACTCATCTGCAGAATGCGAACGTGTGCTATCACCAGGTCCTAGTTTTAAAGACTGGCAAGTCAATGCAGCTTGGTCCGATAGGGTAGGTGAACCATAAGTTTCTCTCCCTAAAGCAATACCTGATTGTACTAATGCATGGTTTTTATCAATTTTTGAGGAATTTAGTTTCAATCCTCTTTCTTGCATTATACAGGGAGCTTCCGCTTTTAAAAGGGTAGCAATTTCTAAGTTTGTATAGCAGTCATTTACGCGAACATCTATCACCAAATCTACTTGAGAAGGTACAACATTATGCTGACTACCTGCATTTATTTGTGTCACCGTCATTTTAACTTCTCCTAATGCTTCTGATGATTTATCAAAAGTATACTTCTTAAACCATTCTAAAACTGGTATGGTATTGTAAATGGCATTATCAGTATTTGGATGCGCCGCGTGTGATGGTGTGCCTTTAACTATGGCGTCAAAAACAATTAAACCTTTTTCTGCAATTGCTAAATTCATTAAAGTAGGTTCTCCTACAATAGCCACATCAAAAGAAGGGAGTGAAGGTAAGAGACCTCTAAGGCTATTTTCTCCAGCACTCTCTTCTTCAGCCGAAGCAACCATTAGTAAATTATGACTTAGATTTTCTGATGCGTAAAAATGTGAAAATGTAGCCAATAAAGAAACCAAACACCCGCCTGCATCATTACTGCCTAAACCATACAATTTTCCATCTTCTACATGTGCATTAAATGGTTCTTTGGTATAAGCTTGATTTGGTTTTACCGTATCATGATGCGAATTTAATAGTAGGGTTGGTTTCGAATCATCCCAATATTTATTTTTTGCATACACATTGTTATGGTCTCTCGTAAAAGGAATTCCAAATGATGTAAACCAATCTTGGATAGCTTCTGCAGTTTTATCCTCTTCACCAGAAAAAGATGGTATACTTATAAGTTGCTTCAATAACGCAATGGCTTTTTCAGTAAGTTGTTTTTGAGTCATAGTTACAGTGTTATTGAGGTATATAAATCAGCATTTTTCTTAATCATTCCAATATCGCCTAAACAAACTTTCTTTACATTATGATGTAAAGCATGGTAACAGTTTTCTAATTTTGGAAGCATGCCATCTGCTATAATTTTTTGGTCTAATAATTCTTGGTATTTTTTAGAATTAATGTGTTTTACAACTGAATTATCGTCTTTAATGTCAAGTAAAACGCCTTTCTTTTCAAAACAATAAAATAGGGTGGTATCATATTCTTTTCCCATACCGATGGCAATTTCTGAGGCGATGGTATCCGCGTTTGTGTTTAATATTTGGCCTTTTCCGTCGTGCGATAAGGCACAAAAAACAGGAGTTAATCCTACTTTTAATAATGCGCTTATTAAATTTGAATTTATACCATCTATATCGCCAACAAAGCCATAATCTATATCCTTTACAGGTCTTTTATGTGCTTGGATAGCATCTCCATCTGCACCACTCAATCCAATGGCATTACATTTACTTGCTTGCAATTTAGCGACAATAGATTTGTTGGTTAATCCACCATAGACCATAGTGATAATATCAATACTTTGACCATCCGTAATGCGTCTGCCATTAACTAATTTAGATTGTATGCCTAGTTTGCTTGCAAGTTGAGTTGCTAATTTTCCACCACCATGAACTAGTATTTTTGGACCTTCTATTTTTGAAAATAGGTCTAAAAATTTATCCAGTTCAACCGTGTTTTCAATTACATTTCCTCCAATTTTTACTACAGATAAGGAGCCCCTCTTAGTCTCCCCAAAGGGAAGAAACCCATTATCGTTATTTTTTTGATTGTCTGCCATTTATATATTTTTATTTTCCTCAGAACTAATTAGCTCCCCTCTTTTGAAAGGGTTAGTGTAGGTTCTCTAATATTTTTTTCAATACAATTTGTGCAGAATAGGTTCTATTATTAGCTTGTTCTATAACTAAACTTTGATCGGAATCTAATACAGCATCTTCCACAACAACATTTCTACGAACAGGTAGGCAATGCATGAATTTTGCAGTGCCTAACTTTTCTTTGGTCATCATCCAGTTTTTGTCTTGATTAACCACTTTCCCATAGTCGTTATAACTACTCCAGTTTTTTACATAAACAAAATCAGCATCTTTCAATGCTTTATTTTGGTCATATTCAATTTTTGCACCTTTAGTTATTTTAGGATTTAACTCATACCCAACAGGATGTGTAATTACAAACTCAGCATCTTGCTTTAGCATCATTTCGGCAAAAGAATTTGCTACAGCATGCGGCAAGGCTTTTGGGTGAGGTGCCCAAGACAGCACAACTTTAGGTTTAGGTTTGGTGTTTTGTTCTGCAATAGTAATAGCATCTGCTAAAGCTTGTAAGGGATGTCCAACAGAACTTTCCATATTCACTACAGGTATAGTGGTATATTTTTTGAAACCATTTAATACCAATTCAGCTTCATCATTTTCTTTGTCATTTAAGGATGCAAAGGCACGAATAGCAACAATATCGCAAAATTGAGAAACTACCTGAGCTGCTTCTTTTATATGTTCTGAGGTGCCCTGATCCATTACAGTACCATCACCGTATTCTAAAGCCCAGCCTTCTGAGCCAAAATTCATCACCATGACTTCTAAGCCTAAATTCATGGCAGCTTTTTGGGTGCTTAAACGCGTTCTTAAGCTGTTGTTGAAGAATAATAAACAAATGGTTTTGTCCTCGCCTAAATGCTTGTATGCTTTGGCATTAGCCTTTAAGTCTCTGGCTTCTTTAACTAGGTTTGGTAGTGAATCTATATCTTGAATACTTATGTAATGTTTCATTTTAAGGTACTATTTAATGAACTGTACGTGTTATTTTATCTTAGTATAATTACTTGTGTTATTCATGGCATCGGTAATAAAATTATCTTTTAAACCATTAATAATCCAAGTTTCTATGTTGGCATTTTTTGCAATGGTAGCAGCTTCAATTTTAGATTGCATTCCTCCAGTTCCGTGTGAAGATTTGGTGTTGCCGACTTCTTTAATTAATTCCTCTAAATTATGAACTTCTTTAATTGTTTCTTGAACAGTTTCCGAAAGTGATTGTTTAGTATAAACACCATCTGTGTTTGTAGCAATTAATAGTAAATCTACCTGCAATAATGCTGCGGTAAGGGCTGCTAATTTATCGTTATCGCCAAACTGTATTTCATCAGTAGCGACAGTGTCATTTTCATTTATTATTGGGATGAAATTATTAGCCACTAAAACATCAATGGTATTTTTTATATTGGATTTAGATTTTGGGTTTTCAAAATCTGAATATGAAAGTAAACACTGTGATGTAAACAGGCCTAACTCCCTAAAATTCTCTTGAAAAATACGCATAAGATGAGGTTGCCCAATAGAAGCTAGTGCTTGCTTTACATTTATTTCTTCTCCGTTATGCTCTAATTTCACAAACTGACGCGCTGCTGCAATTGCTCCAGAACTTACAATTATAAACTCATGTGAATCTTTTAAAGTTGCAATTTGTCTGCCTATATCTTCTATTTTTCCTCGAGAAATATGATTGGTTTCCTTGGTTAAGGTATTGGTGCCGACTTTTAATAAAACACGTATTTTCTTCATTATTTACTAGCTTCTAATTTGACCATCACCTAAAACATACCACTTGTTTGTTACCAAATGCTGTAAGCCTATGGGACCTCTTTGATGTAACTTATCAGTACTAATGGCCAATTCTCCTCCCAATCCAAACTGAAACCCATCTGTGAATCGCGTTGATGCATTATGATAAACTGCTGCAGCATCTACAGTATCCATAAAAAATGAAGCCTTATCTACATTTGAAGTTATAATGGTAGCCGAATGGCCGCCACCATAGGTGTTTATTTTGTTGATTGCTTCATCAATATTAGCAACTTGACCAACGACAATTTTATAATCTAAAAACTCTTCGAACCAAATACTTTCATCTTGAAAGGGGGTGGTTCCCTCCAACTCGGTCAAAAACTGGTCTACTAAAATCTCTACATTATGTTTTTTTAGTTCTTGAATTAAATGCTGTAAAAACTCATGCTTTCTTGGCATATCTGCTGCAATTAAGACTTTATCTAGGGCATTGCAAGCTGATATTTTAGTTGTTTTTGCATTGATTATGATGTCTATTGCCATTTGTAAATCGGCATCAGTAGCTACGTATGCAAAATTATTGCCTCTACCACTAATTATTACGGGGCATGAAGCATGTTCTTTTACAAAAGCAATTAACTTTTCACCGCCTCGAGGAACTATTAAATCTATTTTTTGAGTTGGTTTTTGTAAAAATGCTTGCGTTTGTTCTCTGTTAAATTGTAAATAAGTTACCCAATCAGAAGCGCAATCATTTTGCTCTAGTGCTTGGTGCCAAAGGGCTACTAAGGCAAGATTACTATTTAGGGATTCTTTACCACCTTTTAAAACAATTTTATTGCCAGATTTAAAGGCTATACCAGCAGCTTCAATAGTCACATCTGGTCTAGATTCGTAAATGATACAAACTGTTCCGAATGGGGCTGTTTTGTTACTTATATGCAATCCATTGTCATGTGTAAAATTAAATCGTGCTACGCCTAATGGATCAGGTAGATTGGCCAATTGTTGTAATGATAAAATCATTCCTTCAATTTTAGAATCATTTACTTTTAATCGGTCTTCCATAGCAAGATCTTCACCATTATAAGTATCAAGATCTTTTTTATTGGCTTGTAAAATAACGTCCTTTTCGGAAGCCACAAGTTTAGCCATGGTTAGCAAAACCTTATTTCTTTGCGATATGTTTAGAATGAAACTCACTTTAATTCTTTTTTTAAAGCGTCAAAAAACAGGTCCATTTCTTTTTCAGTAATATTTAGTGCGGGCAAAATTCTAAGCAAGTTTTTGTTATTCGCTCCACCTGTAAACATATGTTGGTTATAGATTAATTTTTTTCTTAGTTCAGAAACTTCAAAATCGAATTCTAATCCAAGCATTAATCCTCTACCCTTAACTTTCTTTATTTGCGGAATTTCAGCGGCTTTCTTTATAAAATATTCACCAAGTTTTGCAGCATTTTCAATAAGGTTATCCTTTTCTATAACCTCTAATACGGCAAGAGAAGCTGCACATGCTAAATGGTTTCCGCCAAATGTTGTCCCAAGCATGCCATACTTAGCTTCTATACTATCATGTAATAAGATACCGCCAACAGGAAAACCATTTCCCATACCTTTGGCAATGCTTATAATATCGGGTGCTATGTTATGATGTTGAAATCCAAAGAATTTTCCACTTCTTCCATAACCAGCCTGTACTTCATCTGCTATTAAAACAACTCCATTTTCCTTGCAAAGTTTGGAAATACTTTGATAAAATGCTGTAGTAGGTTCATCTAAACCTCCAACGCCTTGTATGGCTTCTATAATTACTCCGCAAACATCACCTTTTTCAATTTCTGTTTTGAAAGATTCAATAGCATTTAACGGTAAAAAAGTTACTTTTTGTTGTTTGTTAATTGGGGCATTAATTTTTTCATTATCTGTGGCTGCTACCGCAGCTGAAGTTCTACCATGAAAACTATTATTAAAGGCAATAATTCTAGATTTACCCGTAATAAAAGAGGCCATTTTTAGAGCATTTTCATTTGCTTCGGCACCAGAACTACATAAAAATAAATTATAATTATCACAACCTGAAAGTGCACCTAATTTAGTAGCAAGCTCTTCTTGAATTGGATTTTGTACAGCATTACTGTAAAATCCAATTTTATGTAATTGATCTTCTAATCTTTTAATATAATGTGGGTGCGAATGACCTATGGATATCACAGCATGTCCACCATAAAAATCCCAATATTCTTCTCCTTTATCATCCGTTACAACACTGCCTATAGCGCTAACGGGAGTTACATTGTACAAAGGATAAACATCAAATAATTTCATTTTTTTTAATTTAATTGCTTGCTCAATAAGTGATTACATGTTGCCTTCCTTGATTCGACTGATTTTGTCATAAGATGCTACAATTCCTTGGATTAAGGAAGAACTCAAACCTTGATGCTCCATTTCATTTAACCCTTGAATTGTACATCCTCTTGGAGTAGTTACACGGTCTATTTCTGCTTCAGGATGACTGCCAGATTCTATTAATAAAGCTGCTGCACCATTACAAGTATGCATGGCTAATTCTTGTGCCTCTTTGGAGTCGAAACCTAATTGAATAGCTCCTTGGGTTGTAGCACGTATCATACGCATCCAAAATGCAATTCCACTAGCGCAAATTACTGTAGCCGCTTGCATTTGTGATTCCGGAATTTCTAATGAATGGCCCATTCTATTAAAAATAGCTAAAGCAAGAGCAACGCGTTTTTGACCTTTTTCGTTGGAACAAATACAAGTCATAGATTTGCCTACAGAAATAGCAGTATTTGGCATACTTCTAATAATATGCTGATCTTCACCAACTACGGCCTCAATCTGAGCAATACTAAAACCAGTTATTGTAGAAATTAAAACATGTTTTTCTGTAAAAAGGTCTTTTACATCATTTAATATTTTTACAAACTGATTGGGTTGTACAGCAAAAATGATAATATCAGAATTAGCAATAGCTTCACGATTGTCTGAAGTTACTTTTACATTCCCGTATTTCTCATACTTTTCAATATCGCCAGTCTTTCTTTTTGTTAAATACATGGTAGTTGCACCGTTGGTATTTAGAATTCCTTTGGCAATGGCAAGACCTAAATTACCTGCTCCAATGATTGCTATTTTCATTATTATCTATTAGTTTATTTTCTGTATCTCTTGTAAATCTGACTATATCAATTTTTAAAATTGGTAAGTGCTTTTAAAAAACCACTGCTTTTAAATTTAATCCTGCACCTTCATCTAAGCCAAACATTAAGTTCATATTCTGAATTGCTTGACCAGAAGCTCCTTTTAAAAGGTTATCTATGGCAGAGGTAACAAGCAATCGATTATTGTGTTTATGTAAATGAATGTGACACTGATTAGTGTTTACCACTTGTTTTAAACTTATTTCTTGATCAGAAATTTGCGTAAATAAAGCTTCTTTATAAAAATCTTGATATAGTTTAATTGCGTCCTCTAATCTACCATCGAACTTGGTGTAAGCTGTTGCCAATATTCCTCTAGTAAAATTACCTCGATTTGGAAGAAATAATAATTCTCCAATGGAAGTATTGAACGTATTTAAACTCTCTCCAATTTCTCCTAAATGTTGATGCGTAAAAGGTTTATACCATGAAACATTATTGTTTCTCCAACTAAAATGCGAAGTGTCTGAAGGGCTCACACCAGCACCAGTGCTGCCTGTTACCGCATTTATATGCACATCGTTTTCAAGAAGACCAGCTTTAGCAAGTGGCAGCAAACCTAATTGTATGGCAGTTGCAAAACACCCGGGATTAGCTATGTAATTGGCTTTTTTAATTACTTCTTTATTAGTTTCTGGCAGTCCATAAATAAATGTTTTACCATTTAAGTTAGCATCTGCATGAAGTCTAAAATCGTTACTCAAATCAATGATTTTAGTTTGCTTAGAAAAATTATATTCATTTAAAAAAGTGGTAGAATTTCCATGACCAAGGCATAGGAATACTACATCAACGTTTAAGTTTACTTCACCTGTAAAAGCGATTTCTGTAACCCCTAATAAATCGGGATGGGACGTGGTTAGTTTTTTACCCGCTCTAGTGGTGCTGTAAACAAAATCTATTTCTGCATTTGGGTGATTTAAAAGTATTCGAATAAGCTCACCACCTGTATATCCTGAACCTCCTATTATACCTGCTTTAATCATTTTTTTTTGCTTTAAGCCTTAAGCTTTAGGCTATTTGCCTCAAGCTTTAAACAATTTTAATTTTGACCTATTTTAAACTCCAACTTATAGAGTTACTCCCTTTCGTACTTAGGAGGCTTTTATTTTTCTCCGTTAACGTGATTGTATATTTTTCCTGAGTTAGAAAGTATTTTAATAAATCCTTTTGCGTCATCGGCCGTCCATCCTTTGTTCATTTCGCCATAACTACCAAATGATGCATTCATTAAATCGAGCTTAGAGGATATACCGTTTAATCTAAATTGGAAAGGGTAAAGACTAACAAACACATCGCCTGAAACGTTCTTTTGCGTGTCTGTCAGGAAGGCTTCAATATTACGCATAACTTCATCTAAATAATTACCTTCATGCAATAACATACCGTAGAAATTACCTAATTGCTCTTTCTGAAATTGTTGCCATTTACTTAAAGTATGTTTCTCTAATAAATGATGTGCTTTTATGATAATTAATGATGCAGGTGCTTCAAAACCTACTCTTCCTTTAATGCCAATAATGGTGTCGCCTACATGAATATCTCTTCCAATAGCATATTTAGAGGCTAATGCTTCTAGTGCTATAATATTATTTACAGGACTATCTTTTTTCCCGTTTAAAGCAACAAGTTCACCTTTTTCAAAAGTAAGTGTAACATCAGTAGGATTTTTTTCTTGTAATTGACTTGGATAAGCGCTATCAGGTAATGCTTTATCGGAAGTTAAGGTTTCTTCACCACCAACTGAGGTTCCCCAAAGACCTCTATTTATAGAGTATTTTGCTTTTTCCCAAGGATATTCAATTCCATTTTCTTTTAAATAGGCAATCTCAGCTTCTCTAGCCAGTTTGTTATCTCTAATTGGAGTGATAATTTCAATTTCTGGAGCAATTATTTGAAAAATCATATCAAAGCGTACTTGGTCATTCCCTGCGCCAGTACTACCATGTGCAATATATTTGGCGCCTACTTTTTTTGCATAATTTACAATTTCAATGGCTTGTACAATACGCTCGGCACTTACAGAAAGGGGATACGTGTTGTTTTTTAACACATTACCAAAAATTAAATACTTTACTACTTTATCGTAAAACGTTTTTACGGCATCAATAGAGGTGTAAGATGTTGCGCCAAGTTGTAGTGCTTTTTCTTTAATTGTAGCAATTTCTTCTTCTGAAAATCCACCAGTGTTTACGCTTACCGCATGAACTTCAAAACCTTGATCTTTTGATAAATATTTGGCACAATATGAGGTGTCTAATCCACCGCTATAGGCTAGAACTAATTTTTTCATTTTATTTCTTTTTTAGGAAAAGTGTTTCTTTTATACTTTTTAATCGCTTAAAAGCTTTAGTGTTTAATTTTTCTCTTTCTGGTTCTTCTTCTTTTTTCTTGGTTTGTACTGCTGGATCGTATAACATACCAGTGCACAAGCACATTTTACGTTCAGTACGGGTTAGAATATCGAAATTTTTACAAGTTTGACACCCTTTCCAGAATTCTGGATCATCGGTTAACTCGGAGAATGTAGTTGGTTTATAGCCTAGTTCGTAGTTAATTTTCATTACAGCTAAGCCAGTTGTAATTCCAAATATTTTAGCATCAGGAAATTTTTTACGTGAGAGATCAAAAATTTTCTGTTTAATTTGTTTGGCTAAACCTCTATCTCTAAAATCTGGATGTACAATTAGTCCAGAATTTGCTACAAATTTTTCATGCCCCCATACTTCTATATAGCAAAAACCTGCAAAAACACCTTCGTCTAAAGCGATTACAGCGTTTCCGTTTGAAAGTTTTTTGCAAATATATTCAGGGGTGCGTTTTGCAATACCAGTTCCACGAATTTTAGCGGATTCTGCGATGGTATCACAAATGATTTCAGCGTATTTAAAATGTGATTCGTTAGCAATTAGTATTTCCATTGCCAATTAGGGTTTAAGAGTAAAAAATTAATTGAAAAATTGTTTTGTTTATTTGCGGAAATGGACTCACCTATTTCCATAATATACTGCACCCTTACGGGCGACGACGTGTAGGTGTAAATGAACGAGCAGGAGCGTATGCCCTGTCAATAGATTGTATGTAGCTGTTGTTGTTCATTATAGATCAAAAGTACAAATAAAATTGACTTATGGTTAAAAGTGATAAAAATTTTACAAAAACTTTACTTTTTGTTACGTTGAGTGCTTATTTCGTAAAGCATGTACGTGAAAACTACAATATATTCAAAAGCAAGTAAGCCTAAATGTTCTATGTAGTTAGGATTGGAATAGGCAAAATAACTCAGAATTACGAGACCAGACCAAATAAGGGCGTATCTGTAGTTTGTAAAAATGGTTAATAGCACTAAAAAGGAAATATACCACGGATGTACGGTAGTTGATACAAATAAATAAAAAGATAGCACCCAAAGCATAGATGTTAATAGCGTGGAGAGGTTTTGGTTTTTACGAAAAAAAGTAAACAAAAGAACCACAGTAATTACTAAGTAGGGGATTGTTTTTCCGTAAGCTATAATAAACTCCCAAGGCTTTGCATCAAAAAAATGTACTCCAATACTTTTTGTAAGATTATATATGCTGGCATTAAATTTAAAATTTGAAAACCATAAACCTATAGTTTCGGAATAATTGGTAATGAATTCTGGGGCATAAAAAGGTGCAACCATTAAAAGAATAGTTGCGCCTACAATGACGTAAAAGTAAAGGCTTTTTTTCCAACCCAAATAATTTAAAAACAGCGGTAGGAAGAGTAAGGGTAAAAGTTTAGTGGCAATAGAAAAAGCATAAATTATGCCTGCTAATTGCCAATTATTTTTTGATAAAAAGTATAGAGACCAAACAAAAAAGAATAGCATAACTCCTTCAAAATGAAGATTACCAGTAAGCTCTAATAGTATTAATGGATTTAAAAAATACCAAAATATTAAATGCGGGGAACGATTTAAACTTTTTAATAATTTTCTTCCATAATATACTATACCAATATCAGATGCTATAATTATTAAACGCATAACAACTACTGAACCCATAATGCTTTTTCCGCCAAGTATTGCGGCTAAGCCAAATATCAACTGATTTAGTGGAGGGTAATTACTGTGGAACTTGGGGCTTAATTCTCCCATGCCGGAAATTAATTCTTGCGCATGAGGGATAATAATCTCAGCATTTTCTAAAAGTTGATTTGGAGTGTATAGATAAGGATTTATCCATTGACTAACCAAAGTGCCATCCCATATAAACCGATAAAAATCTTGCGATAAATTTGGAATAGAAAAAAGAAAAATAACTCTAAATAGTACACCAGCTGCAAATAGAAATTTAGGGTTGTATTTTTCGAACTGAACTAATTTATAGCATAAAACTAGTAAACCTAAAAACAGGCCTACTAGTTTTATAAAATCTGTACGTTGAAAATGATAAGCAAGTGTATAATAAAACACACAGCTTAATAGCATCATTAAGATTGGAACTTTATGAAGTTTCCAATAAGATAACATACTTATGCTCTTGCTGTAAGCGACTTAAAGAAAACAAAGCCGAATCCTAAAAACAACATAAAATGAAAAGGGAATAATCCAAAATCATTTAATGGTATTGCGCTATACATTCCAAATAAGAAATACACCATTAAAAGTGCTTCTAAAATCATATTTGGAGATAATTTTTTGGCTAAATATTTATTGCCTTTCCAGCTATCTTTAATATTACTTAAATTAAATTTTGGGGTTCTTACAAATTCACTTCTCTTACCCATATGGCCTTCTAAAACTGCAATAGAATTGTGTAGAGAAAAACCTAATGCCACTGAGAAAAAGGTAAAGAATAGTTTTATATAATCTATGAAATTATCAAAACTACTACCTTGTATACTTTTGTAAGTAAACCAATAGCAAACAAATAAAATTATAGTACTTACAATGAAGAAACTTGTAACCTCAAAAATCCAACCTAAATGACCATAACTATTTTTTATGTACAACATAGGAATGCTCAAAAGTGCAACAATAAATACGCACAAAAACATAGAGCTATTTAACAAGTGCATTACACCGTGAAACTTAGTTTTAAACGAAATGTTCTTGGCAGAAATTACACTCCAAACAGATTTTCTGAAATTTTCAGCACCACCTTTATTCCATCTGAATTGTTGTGAACGAGCAGCGCTAATTACCACAGGTAATTCAGCAGGTGTTTCAACATCTTCTAAGTACTTAAACTTCCAGTTTTTTAACTGAGCTCTGTAGCTTAAATCTAAATCTTCTGTAAGCGTGTCACCTTCCCAGTTACCTGCATCAATGATACATTCTTTACGCCAAATACCAGCAGTACCATTAAAGTTAATAAAGTGTCCTTTGGCATTTCTACCTACTTGTTCTAAAGTAAAGTGAGCATCTAATGCAAAAGCTTGAATACGCGTTAGAACTGAGTAATCTCTGTTGATATGACCCCAGCGAGTTTGAACAACGCCGATTTCTTCATCTTTAAAATAAATAACAGTTTTCTTTAACCAATCTGGAGCAGGTAGAAAGTCTGCATCAAAAATTGCAATAAATTCACCTTTCGCAATTTTTAATCCTTCTTTTAAAGCACCAGCTTTAAAACCTGATCTATTTTCGCGTCTTATGTGCTGAATATCTAGTCCTGTTTCTTGTAACTTTTTAATATGTTCAGCAGTTTGCTCAACTGACTCATCCGTAGAATC
Source organism: Cellulophaga tyrosinoxydans (assembly GCF_900176415.1). Lineage (GTDB taxonomy): Bacteria > Bacteroidota > Bacteroidia > Flavobacteriales > Flavobacteriaceae > Cellulophaga > Cellulophaga tyrosinoxydans. Next base: position 1,429,037 of record NZ_FWXO01000001.1, read on the forward strand.
ATCAAGTACCTGAATTTCTAATTTACTGGATGGGTATTCTAATTTTGCTATGTTCTCTAATAAACGATCCATTACATATTCCTCGTTATAAACAGGCAGCTGAATGGTAACAAATGGAATTTCTTTGGGGTCCAAAAGGTTGAACTTTGGCGCAGTTTGATTTCTTTTTTTATACCCTAAATAATTAACCAAAAGGTTTAATTGCGCAAGGCTATAGAAGAAAATTAACAATAGTGCTATTGTGTAAATAATAATGATAATGTAGGAAATAGTTAATGCCATCTTATTTTATACTGTATTTAAAAATCCAACTTAAGATTTTTATTCCTGCAAATATACTACCTTTTACCGTACCTGAAACTTTTGATATGCCAATTCTTTTTTTATAACGTACTGGTACTTCGACGTATGAAATTTTTTTCTTTAAAACCTTAAGTTGCATCTCTACCGTCCAACCATATGTTTTATCTTCCATGTTCAGTGCGAGCAACTTATCATATTTAATTGCCCTAAACGGACCTAGATCAGTAAACTTTGCATTAAAAAGAATTTTCATTAACAACGTTGCCAACCAATTTCCGAAAATTTGCTGAGGTGTCATAGATCCTTCTTCGCGTAAAGATTCTGTTCGTGCACCAATAACCATATCAATATTTTGATGAATTATCGGGTCTACAAGCTTAGTAAGCTCTTCAGGATAATCAGAATAATCTCCATCTAAGAATACTACTATAGCCGGTTTTGTCTCCTGTTGTTGTATGTATTCTAAACCTAAAAGGCATGCGTATCCATATCCTTTTTTCTTTTCAGTTAAAACTGTGGCACCAGCTTTCTTTGCGTTTTCTACCGTCTGGTCAGTAGAATTATTATTGACCACTATTATTTCAGAAACAATACTGGGAATTTCTTTTATAACATGTGCTATCGAGTCAGCTTCATTAAAAGCTGGTATAATAACTTTTATATCTACCATTATTTTAAATCAGTAAGATTGTTTTCGCTTCTAAAGCTAGAAAAGCTGAACCATTCTTTAATTTTCTTCCCATCCTTATATTTTTCTGCAGATGATAATTTTTGGTTGGTGTATTTTAAGCAATAACCATTCTTAATACCATCATTTAACTGACATTTATGTTTTATTTTACCTTGACTGTCATAAAATGACCACCAATTATATTTTTCGCCAGCTATATACTTTCCTTGTTGTTTTAGTTTGCCCGATTCATTATAATAAATCCAATACGCTACCTTTTTGTCTTGCGAATAGTGTCCTTTCTCGGAGATTTGACCATTAGTGTAATAATACTTCCAATAGCCATTTTTCTTCCCGTTTTCTATCCAGCCTTCAGATTTTAGAACGCCAGATTGGTAGTAATTCTTAGAATATGTCTTAGCTACGACGTTTAAATTGAATGCTAAAAACGCGCAAACATAAAAAAAAGCTTTTAAATACATAAATAGGTTATTTCTTATTCACTAAATCCATTAAATCAACATCATTTCCGAGTAAAATTTCTGTTGGGTTAATTCTGCCTTCTTCAGGTCCGTTTTCTAATTTTAAAACCCCTCTTGGGCAAACCGCAGAGCACACTCCACAACCTACGCAACTAGAGCGAATAATATTTTCTCCCTTTTGAGCGTATGCTCTAACATCAATACCTTGTTCGCAATAGGTAGAACAATTTCCGCAAGAAATACATTGACCACCGTTGGTAGTAATTCTAAATCTAGATTTAAAGCGTTGTACAAAACCTAGGTATGCCGCTAATGGACACCCAAATCTGCACCAAACACGATTTCCAAAAATAGGATAGAAGCCTGTGCCAATAACCCCTGCAAATATGGAACCAATTAATAAGCTGTATAAATTTTGAATACTTGATGTTTTTATGCCTAAAACAGTACCAGTTTCTGCAAAAAAGCTGTACAAGGTTAAACCAGTCATCACTATGGCAAATAGTAATACGCCATGAATTAGCCAACGTTCTACTTTCCAAGAGAAAAGTGATTTGCTTGAATGTTGTCTATAAGGATCACCTAGAGTTTCAGCCAATCCGCCGCAACCGCATACCCATGAGCAATACCAGCGTTTGCCAAAGAAATAAACCATTACAGGAACAATTACCAAGGTTAGAACAATTCCCCAAACCAATATAAAAAGGCCAATTCCACCGCTATTTAAGAGCGATTTTAAATTCCATTGAAAAAAGAAATCATAATCTAAAGGAAAGGCATTTTTAAAATCATAATACGGCATCTGTAAGCGAACCATTATTTCAGGAATAAGGAATGCAAATACAATTTGAAAAAATAATACAGATGTAGTTCGCACAATTTGATACATGTTATGACGGTATTTTATATACATTCTGGCCGCCATAACAACCATTACTATACAGTACATAAATCCATAAACAAACCAATGTCCAGCAGGGTTTCCACTTAAACTTTCGCTAATTGGATCTACTAAGTAGGTCCAGTTAACTGCGTATTCAGAAGCGAAATAAAGAACAAGATAAAAGGATACGAGAAAAACAAAAACCATCCACGCTATCCAACCTCTATTGGTGGCATTTTCATGGTAAATTCCATCGTTTTTAATACCTTTTTTACCTAATAAAATGGCATTGGGTAAGATAAATAATAGTGCGCCAATGATTCCTAATCCAAAAGTAAGTAACCACATTATACCCTTGTTTTTGGCAATAAATCCTATTCCGGATTGCTTGCCAATTAAAGAGGCCATATCACTAGAGCTAGTGTATATTTTTTTATCGTATTCTTTGTTTTTAATATGAGTTTCATTGGCTTTAGCTAAGGCTTCGGCAATTATTGGCGATAATGCTTGCATGCCCTTAAATTCTTTGCCAACTACACTATTGTTAATTTCAGTGATAAAAACATTACTTTTTATGTTTTTCTCGGTAATGATATTATCAAAAGTATTCTGATTTAATTTAAAAGTTCCAAGCAATGGTAATGCAGTGAAAATTCCTAAGCCTATTAAAAAAATGATAAGGCCAATTTTTTGTATAGTTTTCATAGATTCCTTATTCATTTAGGCTTTACTAAAAATTCGTTTCCAACTTTTTTTCTTTGGAGTAATTGTTTGATTATAATCGCTATTAAATTTGCTTACTATTTCATTTTCATAACTCTTATAAAATTCAGGATCAAAATTGGCATCTTTCAAATATTCTATAACATAATTTACATTCCTATTTTCCTGAAGCCAGCGGTCAAAAATTTCATGCCGCATGCGTATTCCGAAGGTGTTTATTCCTAAAAATTGTTTTGTAGTTTGATGAAATGCTATGGTAATGCAAATATTTTCTTTTGCATGTCGCCAATGAAAATGTTCTTCATGTGCTTCTTTATTACGTTCACTAAACACCCAGCCATACGTTTGGTATTCTATGTCTAAAAATTTAGCGGAGTTAAACCAATGTCCTGGTTTGTATTCTGTGGGCTTGCCACATATTGTTTGCGCTACAGTTTCTCCCATCATTCTACCGGTATACCAAACAGCTTCAATAGGTCTTCGGTTACCTATTGCTTCATGTTGTTCGGCGCAATCTCCTATGGCATATATGTCTTTAATATTGGTTTCTAGCAATCTGTTAACTTTTACACCTTTACCTAGAGCAATACCCGAATCTTTAAGAAAATCAATATTAGGTGTAACACCTGCAGTCAAACCAACTACCGTACATTCAATAAGATCACCTTTATCAGTTTTAACGGCTATGGCGTTCCCATTTTCGTCGGCAATTATTTCTTCTAAATTAGTATCTAACCGCAAATCGATATGATGTTCTAAGATATGTTCGTTAATTAATTGCGACTCTCCTTTGGGTAAAACACCGTTCCAAAAACTTTTTTCACGAACAAGAAAAGTAACCGGAATTTTTCTACTCCGTAGCATTTCCGCCATTTCAATACCAATTAGCCCACCACCTACTATTACAGCTCTTTTGCAAACCTTGTTGTTGGGTGCGTTTTTTTCTAATTTTTCTAAGTCTTGTTTGGAGTATAAACCTTGAACTCGGTTTAAATCTTGTCCTGGCCAACCAAATTTGTTAGGCTTTGAGCCCGTGGCGATAATGAGCTTATCATAAGAAATTGAAGCGCCACCATTTAAGAGCAAGGTTTTATTTTCATGATTAACATTCTCCACATAAGCCTGTAGAAGATTAATCTTATTTTTTTTCCAAAACCAATTTTCATAGGGTTGTGTATGATTAAATTTCATATGACCCATATACACATACATTAATGCTGTTCTGGAGAAAAAGTATTCGCTTTCAGCAGATATAATTGTTATTTTATGGTCCGACATTTTACGTATATGCCTTGCAGCAGTTACGCCGGCTATTCCATTTCCAATAATGACAATGTTTTTCATATGTTTAAATTGGTTGTTGGGTTTGAGTCGTAATGAAATACAAGAACTTAACAATTTTTCTATAAAACATTTCTGTTATTAAATTGTGATACTCTTTAATTTCATTTGTATCATCAAAATATAGAATTAAAGTCCTGTTAGTTTTTAAATTAAATTTCGACATAAGGATGCAATTAATAATAAAGTGATTAAGATATGGAAAAAAAGATATTTATTATGTTGTTTTTGCTCAGCGCAAATTTGGTGATATCTCAAACTAAAACTGAATTTTTTAATAAGGCTGATGTCTTCTTTAAATCTTATGTTATAGACGGGAAAGTAAATTACGAGGCAATTAAAAACAAAAAAACAGATTTACTGGAACTAAAATCAATGCTTTCATCTATTTCAATAACTAAAGAAAACACCTTGGATTATCAAGCTTTTTGGATTAATGCTTATAATATAGCTGTTATTGATGGTGTTGTTACAAATTATCCTATTAAATCTCCTTTAGATGTTGCTGGTTTTTTTGATAAAATAACGCATAAAGTTAACGGTGAAAATATTACGTTAAATGACATTGAAAATAAAAAACTAAGAGCCGAATTCTCTAATGAAGCTCGGTTTCATTTTGTATTAGTTTGTGCAGGACTTGGGTGTCCTCCAATAATAAATGAAGCGTATTTGCCTGCTAAACTTAATGAGCAACTTTCAGTGCAAACAACCAAGGCTCTAAATAACCCAGACTTTATTATTGTGGACAAAAATAAAGTAAAAATTTCTCAAATTTTTGAATGGTATAAAGGCGATTTTGAAAAAAAAGGAAGTGAAATTAAGGACTTTATTAATACGTATAGAAAAGAAAAATTACCAGAGGGAGCCAAAATAAGTTACTACCCTTATGATTGGAGCTTAAACAAGACTAAATAATTTAAAAAAAAGAAAATATGAAAAATAGAAACTACATCACTTTAGCCGTATTGGCGCTAACAACTTCATTTGGACTTGCCCAAGATGAAAAAAAAAGTAACATTCAGCAATATACACCATCCAAATTAATAGATAAAGGGCAAGTAGATTTAAAATGGTTTAATAATTTATATACACAAACAAAAAGTACTTTTACTAATAGCAAAGAGCCTAGAGAAACCTATTTTACCTCTACACTCGAAGTTTATACAGGTGTTGGAGAAAGTAAACGTTGGAACATAGGGACAATTGTAGAATTTAGATCTAATGTAAATAATGATAGGAAAGCTCTTGATGTATTTAAATTTGATGGTGAAGATACCTCTGCAAGGTCTGGTTTAACCTCAATTGCACCATCAGTAAAATTTGTTCCGTTTAAAGCTGTTGGAAATTTTAGTATTCAAAGTTCATTTTTTATTCCATTAGTAGATAACGAATCTGAAAATGGTGTGTTTCTTGATCAAAAAGGATTTACTTGGCAAAACCGTTTTTTTTATGATTATACCTTTCCGGGAGATAAATGGCAGCTTTTTAGTGAGTTAAATTCAGAATATCATTTTGGTGATAAAGCAGAAAGTTTTGCAAATAATAGTTTAAGCTTAACACCTGGCATTTTTTTAAGCTATTTTCCTAGTGCTAAATTCACAGTATTGGCTTTAGTGCAACATTCTCAAAGGTTAGATTTAGGGAACAACTTTGCTCAAGATTTTACCGCAGTAGGCGGTGGAGCAAAATATCAATTAACTAATGCAATAAATTTAGAATTGTTGTATACCAATTTTGTTAGAGGTAATAATACAGGACTAGGTGAAACCTTTAACTTAGGATTGCGCGGTATTTTTTAGTTAGATTTAGATAATAGTCTATTTTTGAATTCATAAATATTTTATTATGAAGAGAATAGGCGTATTTATTTTATTGTGCTTGCAAATTAATTGCACGTCTCAAGAGACTAAAAAAATTAACGGTTTAAGCCTTGTAGCGTCAAGAAACTCTCTTGCTCAAGAAAATGTAAAAGAAGTTTTGAACTTAAATGCCAATCATGCTACGATTATGCCCTTTGGGTTTATTGGAGATTTAAGTTCTCCTGAAATTATGTTTAACAGCGAAAGGCAATGGTTTGGTGAAACAAAAAAAGGAGCAAAACAGTATATTCAAAAGCTTCATGAAAACGGAATTGGCGTAATGCTGAAACCTCAAATATGGATACGCAGAGGAGAGTTTACAGGGAATTTAAAAATGAATAGCGAAGCAGAATGGAATGCGCTTGAATCATCTTATAGAAAATTTATATTAACCTATGCTGAATTAGCAGAAGAGGAAAAAATAGAAATATTTTGTTTAGGTACGGAGTTAGAGGAGTTTGTTGTAAACAGACCAAATTTTTGGTTAGATCTTATTCATGAAGTGAAAAATGTATTTAGCGGTAAACTAACCTATGCAGCAAATTGGGATGAGTATACAAAAGTTACTTTTTGGGAAGAGCTAGATTATATTGGTATCGATGCCTATTTTCCGTTGTCTGATGCCAAATCGCCAACAGTTGAAGAGCTCAAAACAGGGTGGCATAAATGGAAAGGAGCCATTGCAAAGTTTTCTTCAGATAAAAAAGCGCCTGTGCTCTTTACAGAATTTGGGTATAGAAGTATGGATTTTACTGCAAAAAAACCATGGCTAGTAGATAGGCATGATGAAAATGTTAATATGGAAGCTCAGGTAAATGCTACCAAGGCAATAATTGAAGAATTTTGGGCTGAAGAGTGGTTTGCAGGTGGGTATGTGTGGAAATGGTTTATAGACCATGAACAATCTGGCGGCGGTGAAAATAATAGGTTTACACCTCAAAACAAGCCAGCTGAACAAACTATAAGGGCTTTGTATAAAATGTATTAAAACTATGTTAGTTAGAATTGTTTGTTTTTTACTGCTTTTTTTAAACTCATGCTTAATCCTATCGCAGGCCAAAACAATTTCTGAAATAAAAATTAATGGTGCTAAAAAGCTAAAAACTGCATTAATACTCAAAATTATTAGTACTAAAGTAGGAGACTCTTTAGATACCAAGGTTATTGCAAATGATATTATAAGATTAAAGCGAATACCACCAATCGCTAATGCAACTTATGAGGTAATACCATCAGCATCGGAAAATGTACAATTGGTGTTTACCATACAAGAAAATTTTACATTAATACCTTTTGCCAACTTATATACCTCTTCAAATGACGATTTTGCCTTTAGAGTAGGGCTCCAAGAATTTAATTTTCTGGGAAGAAATATCACTCTTGGAGGATTTTATCAGTTTGATATTTTTAATTCTTACGGCATAGGCGTTAGAGATCCGTATTTATTCTCCAATAAATTTGGTGTGGCTTTCAATTATAAAAATTTCACCACTCAAGAACCAGTATTTTTCAAAGAAGCTACCGCAGATTATAAATATAATAATAAGGGATTCGAAATATTAGGTTTGTATGAAATCAATACCAAAAACAATATTGCTTTAGGGTTTAGTTTGTTTACCGAAGATTACCAATACATTAGTGGCTTTACAGACGAAAATGTACCACTTGCGCTAAATGTGCGTAAAAGTCTAGGTAAACTTATCTATAATTATGAAGATTTAAATTATCATTATCAATATTTAAATGGATTTAAAAGTGCTTTAAATCTTCAGTACGTTCGTAGTACAAATGAGGCACTACCTGACTTTTGGATTGGTTTTAACGATTTTTTGTTCTACAAGAGAATTGGGCAAAAAGGAAATTGGGCAAATAGAATCCGACTTGGTTTAGCAACAAATTCTGAAAGTCCCTTTGCTCCATTTACCTTAGATAACAATTTAAATATTAGAGGCGTAGGGAACACGATAGATCGCGGTACAGGTGCCATTGTTTTTAATACGGAATACAGGCATACATTAATTGATAAAAACTGGTTTGTGTTGCAGAGCAATTTATTTTTAGATGGTGGTTCTTGGAGAAATCCAGGTGGAGAATTAAAGAATTTTACGGATAAAAACAACATTAGAGTATATCCTGGCGTAGGGTTACGATTTATGCATAAAAGAATTTTCAATGCTATTTTTAGAATAGATTACGGTTATGGCATAACTAAAGATGCATCTAGAGGCTTTGTATTTGGAATTGGGCAATATTTTTAATAATATTTGTTAAAAGAACACTACCATGCTACAGAAAAAAATATACATTATCTTGTTTGTATTTTTTGGTCTCTCTCAATTTGTAGCTTCTCAAGAGGATAATAAAACTTTTATTGCCAAAAAGGGTGATGGTATAATCTCTGTTTTACGCCGTGAAGGATTGGATGTAAACACCTATTATCAAGAATTTTTAGATTTAAATGAAGGATTAATAAGTAATGGGAGTTTGCTAAAATTAGGTGTGCGTTATAAAATACCTATTGGCGATAATTCTTTTGGCAATATGGGAAGGAAAATTAGCCTAAGTAGTGATTTAGAATCTCCTATATTCGATACAAAAAAGACCCGTTTAAGAAAAAAAGACACCTTACTCAGAAATACGGTGTACTATTTGCTTTTTGATAAGTTTGATGCGGAAAATCTAAATCAACTTAAAAGCACTTCGCAAACAAGAAATGAAATTGCATTAGCCATGGCTAAAGAGCTTTTAGAACAAGGGGCGCGTGTATTTTTGTTTGAATATAGTTTAGACAATTCAGCCAAATTGGGCGATTACGTTGCTGCTATTAATAAGCGTTATCTTAAATACCAAAAAGAATATCAGCGACTACTCGTTTTAGATATAGACAGTGATAATTTTAGTGATTCAGCTATGGTTTCCATTGAGCACAATCAAAAAAGTAAAGAGGGAAAAAGATTCGCGCATAGTTTTGAGCAAATTTTTAAGGCACAGAAAATGAAAGTTAGCGATCATAATAAAAAAGATGCTTCTTTTGAAGATAAGACTAATGTTTATTTGGCGAATAATGTATTGCCAGCAATGACCTTTATTAAAATAGAAGGTCAAAATAAAATTTCAACCAATAAAGAACTTGCGAACAAGAATAAAGCTAAATTTGTCGGCTTAATAACTACTGGTATACAAACGGATTATTCAAATATTAGCCTTGAAGATCAAGATTAATTTGTGACTCCTTTAAAATAATAAAAACGATTTTTAATACAATAATGTTCACAACAATTTTAAACAAAGTAACTCTAGTTTCCATTCTTTTACTAGCATCAATTAACCTATTAGCGCAAGATGCCGTGCAATCTGTTGTTGCAGAAAAGGGCGATGGAATATTATCACTTCTTAGAAAGCAAGGAATTAATCCTTACGATAGTTATGATCAATTTGTTTCTTTAAATGCAGAAAACTTGCGAGATAGTGTGCATTTATATGCTGGCAGAACTTACAAATTACCGGTAGAAAAAGCCATTGAAAAACCAAGTGCACAAGAAAAAGTAGTAGTGGAAACGAAATCTATAAAAGGAATTTCCTATGAAATTTTCGGAGAAAAATATGCTGAGATAGTGTCGCAAAGTACACGCTTAAAAGGTAATGTGTATTACTTAATATCTGGACATGGTGGTCCTGATCCGGGAGCAATGACTACTTATGCGGGAAAAGCCATATCTGAAGATGAATACGCTTATGATGTTACATTAAGATTAGCACGTGAGTTGTTGTCGCATAGTGCAACAGTTTATATCATTGTTAGAGATCCTGATGATGGTATTCGCGATGAACGTATACTTGAAATGGATAGGGATGAGGTGGTTTATCCAAATGAGCCAATTCCATTAAATCAAGTTGAAAGACTAAAGCAAAGGGTTGATGCGGTTAATGCCCTGTACAAAGAAAATAAAGGCAAGTATCAAAGGCTTATTGTTACTCACGTAGATAGTAGAAGTAAAGGGCAGAATATTGATGTTTTCTTTTATCACCACGAGGACAGTAAAAATGGAAAAAAGCTAGCGGAAAGTATTCATAAAACATTCGAATCTAAGTACAAAAAGTATCAGCCAAATAGAACATACTCTGGGACTTTTGAAGATAGAACGTCGCTTTATTTAGTTCGAAAAACGCATCCAGCGATGACTTTTATCGAAATAGGTAATATTACCAATGAAAAAGACCAACGAAGAATTCTTGATCCAGATAATAGACAGGCTTTGGCTAAATGGATTAGTGAAGGGGTGCTTTTAGATTACGAAAATTAAAGATTTTAAATCGCAATTTTTCGCTTGTAATAATCATAAAGCTTTTCAGGGCCTGCGCCTAAAATATTCTTTAGATGTATAACCCCAAAATGATATTGTAGAATATATTTTCCACGCTCATCATACCTTCTAGCGGAGGTTTTAACGTGTTGTGGTAAAATAGTAAAAGGGGCTATATCATAAATTCTACTGATAAACTCGTTATCTTCAAAAACTATGTAGTTTTCGTTAAAACCATTTGTTTTTGAAAATAATTTACGGGTAATAAATAAAGACTGGTCTCCTCCTCTGCATAACTTATGATTTATTCTTGTAAACCATGCGAAAAAATTAAGAAACCGGCTATTACTATCAAATTTCATCTGAAAACAACCCACTTCTTTGCCCTTAATTACTGCATCGATAATGGTTTTGTCAAAATTTTTAGGTGGTAATGTATCTACATGTAGAAAATAGAGTATGTCCCCTTTTGCGTTTTTCGCGCCTTGGTTCAATTGTTTGGCTCGCCCTTTTTCAGATGCAATTACAGTTATGTTGTTAGCTTCCGCCAAGGCAATTGTGTTATCTGTACTTCCGCCATCTACAAGTAGTATTTCTTCTATATATTCGCAATTACTATTTGTTTTAATATAGGAAAGAAATTGTGTTATACACTTTTCTTCATTTAAAACAGGAATAACAATGCTTATTTTAGGCTTATTTGGTTTCATTTAAACTCCAATCGTATTCAAGATAGTTGATTTTTGAGTTTGCTTTTAGCGCAACTTTGGTATACTGCTGTATATAATCTATCAAACTTCCGTTTTCAGTAAAATCGCCTTTGTACCATTTAAAAATATTTGAAAGCAAAAGTTTGTTTGTTTTAATATTATTTTTAGAGGCATCGTTAATAAAATCACTTGTAGCTTTTGCTAGTTGTGACTCTAGAGTTTTTGGCATGTAGGCCACATTAACTAATTTCGGGCATGAATACGATGCGCAATTAATGGCAAAATGAATTCTAGGATCATTCATTTTTCTAAGTATTTTATGCTCAATGTCCCCTAATGAATAGGTTTGACTCCCAACTTTTACCCATTCTTTATCCCAAGGGTTTTTTAAATCTTTTATGCTTTTTAAAGGATAATTATCAGTAATAAGTTTTACGGTAGCTGCATTATAAAGATTTATGTAATAAGCTAATTTTTCCTCTTTAGACCATGCGTCGGTAGGAGAATTTTTCGCCAAATTATTTAAATAGGTTTCTAATTTGTCATTATCTGCTTTAAAGGCTTTGTAATTTACATTACCAAGATCATCAACATGTTTTTGTAACAAATTTCCCCATAGCGTATGGTCTGGATAGTTTGTTGGATTAGGTTTATTGTTTTCCATGGCACTCAAACCAAAAGAGCATAGGAAAAATAGAACGTAACTAAATACTCTCATATCACCAATTTATGGTTTAGTTGTTAATGCCCACGTAACCTTACAAATAACCTGCTAATTAAAAAGTTTTTTAGCATAACTAAGTATGCTTTGGAGTATTGAATAGTTACAATTGTTTTATTAATTCTCTAAATAATCTAACCATTTTTGGCTCGGTCTTTTCTGCAATTTCTATAATCTCTTGAATATTTACAGGTTTTAAATTCTCTGGATCACATTCGTCTGTTAAAACAGATATGGCAATTACAGGAAGGTCTAAATGATTGGCTACTATTACTTCGGGTACTGTACTCATGCCTACTGCATCTGCTCCTAAAATTTTAAGCATTCTATATTCCGCCCTAGTTTCAAGTTGTGGACCAACCACGGAGGCATACACACCTTCTTTTAGTGTGATATTTTCTTTTTTGGCTATTTCAATAAGTTTTTGGCGCATGGTAACGTCATATGGAGCACTCATGTCTGTAAATCTGCTACCAAACTCAGCTACATTTTTAAAAGCCAATGGAGATCCGCCTTGTAAGTTTATATGATCTTCAATTAACATCATATCACCTTTTTTCATGTCTAAATTAATAGCTCCTGAGGCGTTAGAAATAAATAATTTTTTAATACCAAGTTGATGCATTACACGAATAGGATAAGTTACATCCATTAAATCATATCCTTCATATACATGAAAACGTCCTTGCATTACCACAACTTTTTTACCTTCAAAAGAACCATAAATAAGTTTTCCGGTATGGAATTCTACTGTTGCTAATGGAAAAAAGGGAATGTGGTTGTAATGTGCTTCTATTGGGTTTTCAATTTCATTGGCTAATTTACCTAAACCAGTACCTAAAACTATACCTAGTTCTGGAGCATCAAAGCCTTTGCTAATTAGGTAATCGGTAGATTCTTTAAGCTGTTTATTTGTCATCATTATATTTATTTTTTTAAAAAGGAATTAAATGCAGAAATGTCTTTGATGTCTTCATAAACATCCACATCATTTCTTACGTCTAATAACTTTGTTTTATATTTTTCTAAATTTTTTAAAGTATCATTTAATACGGTGTGTGTGCCCCAAGCTTTATTTTTAAAAACATTCGCATTAAATTTTTTCATTCCTAATAGATAATAGCCTCCATCTTGTGCAGGACCAATCACAAAATCGGATTTATCTAATTCAGAGAAAGCATTTTCGATAGTTGTTGCGTCTAGATCATACATATCGCTACCAATCACTAGTATTTTTTCAAATCCGTTTTTAAAACCTAGTTCAAAAGCATTCGCCATTCGATCACCAAGATTTGCTCCGTTTTGTAATTTTTTTTCAAAAATGGTAGTATTCCAAATATCCTTTTCCCAAATTTCTTCGGAGTAATAAACCTGTTTAACGGCAGGTATATTTTTGGTTATGCTAACTGTATATTGCAATAAAAATTTGTAAATTTCTAAAGCGGTTTCATTGCCAACGGTTGCGGCTAATCTTGTTTTGCATTTTCCGAGTTCTGGGTTTCTTGTAAATATTAAGAGGAGGTTTTTGCTTTGCACAGTATTTTTTTAGTTTAAAACTTTATCTCCTTTTGTCACTAACTTACTCCAATACTTACTAAAGGCATGAATTTTATTGGTGGGTGTGTTGGTGGAATCCACAACAGGATTATCAGTATCTATCCACTTAAAAATTCCGCCATATAGATTGTAAACATTAGTATACCCTACGGATTGTAATTTTTCACCAATATCCTCAGATCTAACACCAATGGAGCAATAAACTACTATTTTTTTGTTTTTATCTTGCTCGGTTAGACTATCGATATTAAAATTTTTATAGCCCACATAAATTGCATCTTTTATATGGCTTACATCAAATTCTTTTCTTTCTCGAGTATCTAACAATAGTGCATCTTCGGATGCTTTTAATTCTTCCACGGAGATATACGGAATACTCTGATTATTAAATTTTTCGAGCGTTTTTTCAATAGTTTTTTGAGCAAATGAGAAATTTGTAGTTAAAATTATAAGGCCAAAAAGTAAAAATTGTTTTAACAAGGCAGATATATTTTCTAACAAAGATACCTATTTAGAAATTTTGAATTCTAAATATGTTGAAGAATATTTTGGCTATCTTTATTTTTTTAGTACTACAGTAATATATAAAAAATGATGAAATTTTATCGGCAATTTGTGTTGGTGTTTGTTTGTTTGGTTTTCTTTTCTTGTAAGCAAAAAGAGAAAAAAAATAGTGTAACAGAAAAAGAAATAGTGGAGCAAAGTGCAGTTAATACGGAGCCATACAGACCACAATTTCATTTTACACCACCTGCCAAATGGATGAATGATCCAAACGGATTGGTTTACAATAAGGGTGTGTTTCATTTATTCTATCAATACTATCCAGATGATATTGTTTGGGGACCTATGCATTGGGGACATGCAATTAGTAAAGATTTAATACACTGGGAGCACAAACCAATTGCGTTGTACCCAGATAAAAATGGCTATATATTTTCTGGAAGCGCAGTGGTAGATACCGAAAACACTTCTGGTTTTGGCACTAAGGAGAACCCAGCGCTAGTGGCCATATTCACATATCATGATATAGATGGAGAAAGAGCTGGTAGAACCGATTTTCAAACTCAAGGAATAGCATATAGTTTGGATAATGGAGAAACATTTACAGTTTATGATGGGAATCCAGTAATTGGAAATAATGGCATAAAAGATTTTAGAGATCCTAAAGTATTTTGGGATGATCAATCAAAAAACTGGTCTATGCTTTTAGTCGCAGGAGATCATTTGCAAATTTGGCAATCTAAAAATTTAAAATCATGGGAAAAAGTAAGCGAATTTGGCAAAAATCAAGGTGCACATGGTGGGGTTTGGGAATGCCCAGATTTGTTTAAACTAAAAGTTGGTACTACGGATGAAGAAAAGTGGGTGCTTTTAATTAGTATAAACCCAGGTGCGCCAAATGGTGGTAGTGGTACTCAATATTTTGTTGGAGACTTTGATGGAAGAACTTTCACATCTGATCAGAAAGAAGAGAAATGGATTGATTGGGGTACGGATAATTACGCCGGAGTTACGTATAATAATGTGCCTAACAACGATCGTATTTTTATAGGTTGGATGAGTAATTGGAGTTATGCGCGCGATACACCGACTGAAAAGTGGCGCAGTGCAATGACGGTTCCGAGAAAATTAACTTTGGCAAAACATTCTAACGAATATCAACTAATAAATTATCCAATTGAAGATCTTGGATCTATTGCTAGCAATGATTTTTCAGAAAGCATATCAATTAGTGGTAATTCTCAAATGGTTATTTCTAACGATAATTTAAGTCAGTCTGAAATTAAATTTAGGACGTCGGCAAGAAAATTTAATCTTCATTTTCAAAATGATGATGGAGATGATTTAAGTTTAAAAATGAATGGTATTGAAAAATTATTTGTTTTAGATAGAACTAAATCTGGTAAGGTAGATTTTCAAGAAGATTTTGCTTCGGTTCAGAAAATGCCAATTGCTCTTTTACCAGAAGGTGAAATTGAAATTCGTATTTTAATGGATTGGTCTTCAATTGAAGTTTTTATTAATCAAGGTCAATATGTAATGACAGCTCAAGTTTTTCCAAATTCTAATTATTCAAAACTAGTATTTAAAAATAATTCTGAGCTAGATATTAGTTTGGGTCAAGTTACCCTAGATAAGATAAAGAGCGTTTGGTAGCTCAAGAATGCTTGAAACTATAATAATTAAACAAATAAACCCGAACTTTTTTGTTCGGGTTTTTCATGTGGTGCCTTCAGTACTGAAGCTTCGGTAGAACCAAAGTTATTTTCTCTTTAGAATAGCATGTGGTATTTCAGGTTTGTCAATTATTCGGACAATAAATTTTTCTAAGAAAACAGCTTCTTTATTTCAAATTGTTAAAATGCAGTTATCGGCTGCTTTGGTAAAATTTTTAGAAAAAATTGAAGATTTTTATGTTGATTCTATCTGTTTTCAACATCGGAAGTTTCTCTTGTGTAAAATTCACCTAATGACTTGCTGTGTAAAATAGAAGCAAAGTGTTTCATTATGAGCATATTAAACAAAAAACCCGAACATTTCTGTTCGGGTTTTTAATGTGGTGCCTCCAGGAATCGAACCAGGGACACATGGATTTTCAGTCCATTGCTCTACCAACTGAGCTAAGGCACCAAAGCCGTTAAGCGGGTGCAAATATAATTTCAATTTTGCGATATCCAAACAAAAATCAAAAAAAAGCGAATTGTTTTTTTACATTTTTGCAACTTTGTAGTATGAACCTAGTAATAGACGCGGGTAATAGCCTGATAAAAATTTCAGTTTTTAGAGAAAATACAGAGTTGTTTCATGAACAATTCGAGATTTCTCTCTTTGTTGAACGTATAAAATCGGTATTTAAAAAATATACTAG
Source organism: Cellulophaga tyrosinoxydans (assembly GCF_900176415.1). Lineage (GTDB taxonomy): Bacteria > Bacteroidota > Bacteroidia > Flavobacteriales > Flavobacteriaceae > Cellulophaga > Cellulophaga tyrosinoxydans. Next base: position 1,445,462 of record NZ_FWXO01000001.1, read on the forward strand.
TATTGATAATGCTATAGTTTCATCTGTGGGTGCATTAGATAAAAAAGATATTGCAGTAGTAAGTCTTTTTTGTAATGTGCATCAATTAAGTCATAAATCTAAAACACCTTTTAAAAACTCTTATGCAACTCCAGAGTCTTTAGGGGTGGACCGTATTGCGTTAGCGACAGCAGCATTCTATAAAAACCCGAATGGAAATACGTTGGTTATTGATGCAGGGACTTGTATGACGTTTGACATGATAAATGATTATGGAGAATATTTAGGAGGAGCAATATCACCAGGTTTGTCGATGAGGTATAAGGCATTACACCAACAAACATCAAAACTTCCACTCTTAAAAGTAGAAGATATAATAGATTTTATCGGAAATTCTACAAATTCGAGTATTCATAGTGGTGTAGTAAACGGAATTTCGGCAGAAATTAATGGTGTAATTGACCAATATAATCAACGTTTTAAAGATTTAACAGTTATTTTAACAGGAGGTGATGCGCTATTCTTGTCAAAACGAACAAAAAATACCATATTTGCCAATCCAAAATTTCTCCTTGAAGGATTAAATTATTTGTTGGAATACAATAAAATTTAAATGATTAATAAAATTTTAATTGCCATAGTGCTATTAACCTCTGTAGGTTTAAGTGCTCAAAACGGAACTGCTTCTCCATATTCTTATTTTGGATTAGGAGATATAAGAACAGTAGGAACAGTAGATAATCAAATGATGGGAGGTATTAGTATGTATGCGGATAGCATTCATATAAATTTAAAAAACCCTGCTGCATATAGTAAATTGGCTATTACTACTTATTCGGCAGGAATATCACAAAAACAATTTAGTTTTAGGAGTGCTGATGATAAGCAAAGTACTTCGGTAACCAATTTAGATTATTTGGCTATTGGGGTGCCGTTAAGTGATAAATTTGGATTAGGTTTTGGATTAATGCCCTATACATCAGTTGGCTATAATTTTAATATTTCCAATACAAATCCAGACGATAGCGTAATTTTAAATGAGTACACTGGAGACGGTGGTTTAAATAGAGTTTACCTATCAGTTGGTTATGAGTTTTCAGATGTTTTGAGCGTTGGAGCAACATTGAATTATAATTTTGGAACAATAAATAATAGTCGTGTACAATCTTCTTCTGATGCACAATACGGAACTTTAGACAGGAGAGAGTCGCAAATTCAAGGATACGATTTTAATTATTCATTAAATTACACCCCTAAAATAAGTGAAAAGTATACGTTGTATACTTCAATTGGTGTAGATACACAATTAAATTTAAATGCAGAAAATGCACAATCAATAGGTTCCTTTTCTAGAGTAACGGGGCAGGATATTGAAGTGTTTGATGTTGATTTAAATGCACAAGGCAGAAAATTTGCTGATGTTAGAGTGCCTACAAAAACAACATTAGGGCTAGGTATTGGCGAAAATTTAAAATGGTTTTTGGGGGCTGAATACGGTTTTCAAAAATTAAGTGATTATAAAAACGATTTTTTTAACGTAGATAATATTGAGTATAAAGATGCAAGTACTTTTGCTATTGGAGGTTTCTATATTCCTGAGTATGCATCGTTTACAAGCTATTGGAAGAGAATTGTTTATAGAGGCGGTTTAAAGGTTGCAAATACAGGGATGCAAATAAATAATCAAGATATAAATGATTTTGGCATAACTTTTGGAACAGGATTACCACTGGGTCGTAGTTTCTCAAATCTGAACATAGGATTCGAGATAGGAAAGAGAGGAACCATAGATGCAGATTTAATAAAAGAAAACTATTTTAAAATTAATGTTGGGCTATCTTTGAACGATAAGTGGTTCCACAAAAGAAAAATTAATTAACCATTAAATAACAGATCATGAAAAAGAAATTTTACATCGTGGCGATTGCAGTACTTGGCTTTGTTGGGGCTGTAAATGCGCAGAACAACCCTGAGTGTACTACAAACCTATCTATATATTCTGAGCACGTAAAAGTTAAAAATTACGAAGCTGCTTACACTCCATGGAAAATGGTTTATGATAATTGCCCAAGTTTGCACAAAGCAAATTTTATTCATGGAGAAAGAATCTTAAAATATAAGATTGAAAAAGCTGCGGGTGCAGAAAAAGCAAACTTCATAAAAGATTTAATGGCATTATATGATGCTAGTATTGTAAATTTTCCTTCAGATTTCACTAAAGCTGGTGTAGCTATTGACAAGGCTTTGTTGATGAATGATGAAAAAACAGCTACAGATCAAGAAATCTATAATGTTTTAGATAAAGCATTTCAAGAAGATAAGGGTAACTTTAGTAACCCAAAGGCATTATACCTTTACTTTTCATTATTAGTTGATTTGCATAAAGCAGGTACAAAAGATTTGCAAGAAGTATTCGATACCTATGATAACGTAATTGAGCAAATAGGTGTTGAAAATAAGAAATTGACGGATAGAATTGAGCAATTATTGCCAAAAGAAGATGCAGGAACTATTACTGCTAAAGAAAAAAGAATTTTAGCAGCAGCAAGTCAAAACTCTGAAAACTATGGTTTGATTGAAGGAAGTATCGATGCTAAATTAGGTGAACTTGCGGAATGTTCTAATCTTATTCCTTTATACCAAAAGAGTTTTGAAGATAAGAAAAGTGATATTACTTGGGTAAAAAGAGCTGTAAACAGAATGTTTAACAAGGAGTGTACTGATGACCCAATGTTTAAAAAGTTAATTGATGCTCAATTGGCAATTGAACCAACTGCAGATTTGTATGTGTATTTAGGACTATTAGAAATGAAGTCTGGTAGTACAAGTGCAGCTGTATCTAACTTCAATAAAGCTGGAGATTTAGAAAAGGATAAATACAAGAAATCTGATATATTCTATAAAGTGGCTACAATTTATGCTAGAAGCAGTAAGTCAACAGCTAGAAATTATGCTCAGAAGGCAATCGATGCAAATCCATCAAATGGTAAAGCATATTTATTAATTGCAACATTATATGCAAACAGCGCTAACGATTGTGGAGATAGTGCTTTTGATAAGCGTGCAATTTACTGGAAAGCTGCTGAGGTTGCTCGTCAGGCAGGTAGAGTTGATCCATCTTTAAGTGGTAGATCTGGTCAAGCTGTAAATAGCTATATGTCTAAGGCGCCTTCTAAAGAAATGATCTTTAACTCAGGAATGTCAGGTAAAACTGTTACTTTTAATTGTTGGGTAGGTGGTAGCGTAAAAGTGCCTAATCTATAAGATGATAAAAAAATCAGTATATAATTTTAAAAGCATTGCTATAGTTTACACTATAGCTTTGCTTTTTTTTGCATGTGCCGATGACTATAAAAGAGTAGGCGAAGAAGCTAAAAGTAAACTATACCCGCAAGGTGTTGCGGATAATTACAAACTTACTTATACCGAAACACAAGAGCCAATTTCTACTGAAGAGGTTAGTAATACTAGAAAAATAGCCATTCTTACAGGAGAAGTAAGCGAAGATTTTGAGAATTTGGAATTCCCTTATCGTACCTTTCCTAAAGGATTAAAAGTTGAATTTTTTGATAAGGAAGGCAAGAAAAGCGTAATTTTGGCGGATTATGGTATTATTTATTCTGGTACCAATATTATAGATTTACAGCGAAATGTAATTGTAGAAATGCAAGATGGTAAAAGGTTAGAAACAAATCAATTGTATTATGATCAAACTACCCAGTGGATTTTTACACAAGAAAAATTTAAGTTTTCCGATGAAAAAGATGGTACACTAATACATGGATTAGGGTTAGATTTTAACCGAGATTTTACCTTATTAAGTGCGCATAAAACGGGAGATGGTTACAAAATAATAAAAGAAGGGGTAGATGATTAAAATTTTAAAATACACGGAATATCTATATTTAATCGTAGCAATTTTCTCGATGTATCGTGTTTTTACGGATTGGAACGTTGACCGTCAATTTGCTTATATATTTATATTTTTTACAATAATTTCTATTGGAATGTTTTTGTTTAGAAGAAGTTACAGGAAAAAATTCGAAAAGCATCAACAAAATAATAATCAGTAATATTGGGAACAGCTGTTATTATTATATTATGTTGTTTGTTGTTGTCAGCCTTTTTTTCAGGTATGGAGATTGCTTTTATTTCTGCGAATAAAATCCATATCGAAATAGAAAAAAAGCAAGAAGGGTTTTTGGCAAAAATATTAACCAGACTTACCAAAAAGCCTTCTAAATTTATCGCAACCATGCTTATTGGTAACAATATAGCTTTAGTGGTTTATGGGCTATATATGGGCGATTTGTTAATGGCCTGGTTTCAAAGTTTTCAAGGTTCAGAAAATCAAGTAATTCAAGTTCTTTTAACCGATTTTAGCTTGTTTACGCAAACTATAATTTCTACGTTAATAATATTGCTAACGGCAGAATTTTTGCCCAAAGTGCTTTTTCAAATTTATTCAAATACATTATTAAAAATATTGGCATTTCCTGCCTATGTGTTTTATATCTTGTTTTCTTTAATATCAGATTTTGTTATCAAAATATCAGATATTATTTTGAAAGTCTTTTTTAAGACCGAAGGAGATGAAGTGCAATTGGCTTTCAGTAAAATAGAACTTGGCGACTACATTAACGAGCAAATGGAAACCGTTGAAAAAGAAGATGACGTAGATTCGGAAATTCAGATTTTTCAAAATGCTCTTGAATTTGCTGCTATAAAGGCAAGAGATGTAATGGTGCCTAGAACAGAAATTGAAGCCATGGAGATTCATGAAACTCCAAAAAATCTAACCAAAAGATTTTCGGAAACCGGGTTCTCCAAAATATTAATTTATAAAGACACTATAGATAATATTATAGGTTACGTGCATTCATACGAACTTTTCAATAAGCCCAAAACAATTAAAAGTGTTTTAATGCCTGTGGAATTTGTGCCCGAAACTATGTTGGTAAGTGATATTCTAGGGAGTCTTACTAAAAAAAGAAAGAGTATGGCTGTGGTTCTTGATGAATACGGAGGTACATCAGGAATTTTAACGGTGGAAGATATTGTAGAGGAGCTTTTTGGCGAAATAGAAGATGAGCATGATACTACTGATTTATTCGAAGAGCAAATAAATGCTTCAAATTTTAAATTTTCAGCGCGACTAGAAGTAGACTATATAAACGAAAATTATAGATTAGATCTACCGGAGAGCGATGAGTACGGAACTTTGGGTGGTTTAATTGTGAATGAAACAGGAGAAATACCAAGCAAAGATTCTCAAATAAAAATTAACAACTTCTTGTTCACGATTCTTGAGGTTTCAAGTACCAAAATAGATTTGGTGACCCTCGAAATCCTTGATAAAGACTAACTTTTTAGGCGTAAATTATTATATTTTTTTTGTCTTTAGTATTTGAAAGAAAAATGGTAATTTCGTCGCCTGATATAAAATAGTAATACATAATGGCAATTTTAGATAAAATTAGAAAGAAAACTACCATACTGATTTTAATAATCGGTTTAGCATTATTTGCATTTGTAATATCTGGTATTTTTAGTGCCAATACATTTTCAGGGGCTAAAGTTGGTTCTGCGGTTGCAGAGGTAAACGGTAATGATATTTCTATAGATGATTTTAGACAAAAAGTAGAAATTGCGTCTAAAAACTATGGTGCAGGAGCTTCTTCTATGCAAGTAGTAAATGGCGTATGGGAGCAAGAAATTAAAAATGCGATTTTAGAAGAGCAGTTTCAAGAATTAGGGATTACTGTGGAGCAAGATCAAATAGTAGATTTTTTAAGAAATAATCCTAGCTACTCTCAATTACCACAATTCTTAAATGAAAATGGTGTTTTCGATGAAAATAAATTCATCGATTTTATTGCAACACTAAAAGAAAATAATCCACAAGGATACCAAGATTGGTTACAAACAGAAAAAGCAATCATATTTGCAGCTAAAGAGCAAATCTATTACAATTTAATAGGTTCAGGTGTTGGAACTACCTTGAAAGAAGGTGAGTTAGACTATAAATTAGCAAATGATAAATTTGATATCTCTTATGTAAGAGTTCCTTACACTTCAATTCCAGATAGTACAATTGCTATCAGCAAGAGCGAAATTGAAACGTATGTAAAGGCACATAAAGAAGATTTTAAGCAAGATGAAAGTAGAGATATTCAGTTTGTATATTTCAAAGAAAAAGCATCGTTAAAAGATGAAAATGAAGTAAAAGCTAAAATCACCTCTTTATTAAATGATACACAAGCTTTTAATGCAGCAAAAGATACTACAGAAACTATTAAAGGATTTAGAAATACTACAGATATGGTAGCATTTTTGGACCTTAATTCCGATGTAAAGTTTGATACTGTGTACAAGCCTAAAAGCGCATTCCCTTCAAAAGTGGCAGATAGCTTAGTAGCATTGTCTATTGGTCAAATTTACGGGCCTTACCGCGAAGGAGATACTTTTGAAGTAGCTAAGATGATGGGTAAAAAAGCTGGAGGAAATGTAAAGGCAAGTCACATTCTAATTGCTTATGCTGGTTCTCAAAGTGCTGCTGAAAATGTAACAAGAACTAAAGAAGAGGCAGAAAGTAGAGCAAAAGAATTATTAGCAGAAGCTAAAAAATCTGGAGTTGTATTTGCGGATTTAGCAAGAGAGAATTCTGATGGGCCTTCAGGACCAAGAGGAGGAGATTTAGGATTTTTCGTCGAAGGAGCAATGGTGAAGCCATTTAATGATTTTGTATTTAATAATAGTACTGGTTCTATTGGATTAGTTGAAACTGAATTTGGTTTCCATATTGTTAAAGTTGATGAAAAACAAGATTTATTTCAAATTGCAAGATTAGTTAGGGAAATAGAGCCTTCAGATGAAACCATTGATTTAGTATTTCAAGATGCTACAAAATTTGAAATGCAAACCATAGAAGGTAAAAAATCATTTGAAGAAGTTGCTAAAGCTGGTAATTATGATGTAAGACCAGTAAATAAAATAAAAGCAATGGATGAGAACTTGCCTGGTTTAGCTGCGCAACGTTCAATAGTACAATGGGCATTTAATGACGATACTGAAATAGGAGATGTAAAACGTTTTGATTTAAATGATGGGTATACCGTGGTTAGATTAACAGCAAAATACAAAGAAGGATTAATGACTTCTGAAGACGCTTCTGCAACAGTTTTACCAATATTACGTAAAGAGAAAAAAGTAGCTCAAATATTAGACAAAAACAAAGGTAAGTCTATGGATGCTTTTGGTAAAGATAACAATGTTTCACCAGCAACTGCTTCTGCAGTTACTGTAAAGTCACCAACAATTCCTGGTGCTGGTAGCGAACCTGCAGTGGCCGGAACAGCTTATGTTTTAGGTGAAGGTAAAACTTCAGGACTTATTGAGGGGAATAGTGGTGTGTTTATGATTAAAGTTACCAAGAAAACTCCAGCAACTAAGTTAGATAACTACAGTACTTTTTCTAATTCTTTAGATCAATCTAAAAAGAGTAGAGTAGGTTCTGCTGTTTACCAAGCATTAAAAGAAGCTTCTGAGATAAAAGATAATAGATCAATGTTCTATTAATTAGTAATAGAATTATAAACTAAAAAAAGCCTCCATTTGGAGGCTTTTTTTAGTTTTATTAGAGTATCATTTCTTGATAAGGAATTATTGTAGCATATCCTTTATTTTTAAAATAGGTAGGTGTTGTTTTGGAACCAACTGCCATAATGAAATCTCCACCCCAAGCTCCAAGACTCTTAATTGCACCAGTATAGTCGATAAAATATTTTTGCTTCACTGGTGTCTCATTTATAATTGAAGCTACCAAAGTTTCATGCTCAATTATTAATTTTTGAAATTCTTCCAAAGAATCGCATGTGCTAAATTTATTCGTTAAAATAGTTTGCGCACTAATAAATTGGTCTTTGTCAAATTTTGAATTTCTGTAAGCTGATATTCCTTCTCTACTATTTTGTTTTTTGTTTAAATGCACAAAATAAATATGCTCTTTAAAAGATGGATTAAAAGCAATCGGTGTTACTATAGGCTTTTTGCCCTTTAGTTGGTATAAAATTGGTGTGTTATGCATGGCACAAGCAATATCATATCCACTACCAGAAAAAGAGTTCCATAAAAGTTTAAATGGATCAACACAAGCCCATTGTGCAATATTATTTATTAATGTAGAAGAAGATCCTAAACCCCAATTTCTCGGAAAATCTAACTGAGTTGTTACTTTGTAACCACTAGAATTGATTAAAAACTCTGAATTCAACTTTTTAGCTTCACATAATATTCTCAGCAAAGTTTCGGCAGTTTCAGAATCCGTTGTGTTAATACTTTTGTTATTCTTTAGGTTAAAATCGCCCTCAAACCAAATGGCACCTTGGTGATCAATACTTTGCCATGTAATGCTGTTGGTATTATTTTCTTGTACAGTTAAAGCTTGTCCATATTTTGTAGGTACCGCTAAACTTAGTGCTCCATCTAAAACACCATACTCTCCGGTAATCAGTAACTTTCCATTACTATAATAGCTATTAGACATCGCTGTTTTTCAATTTTTCATATTCAGTAATTACCGCACTGTGTGTAACCGTATGACTTTTAAAATGATGAATTAATGCTTTTTTTTCAGTTTCAGAGGCACCTAGCTGATTTAAAATATTCATCAAGTGCATTTTCATATGACCTTGTTGTATTCCAGTAGTTACTAAAGAACGCACAGCTGCAAAATTTTGTGCTAAACCGGCAACTGCAACAATTTGCATTAACTCTCTCGCGGAAGGTTTTTGGAGTATTTCTAAGGCTAATTTAGATAATGGATGTAATGAAGTTAATCCGCCTACTGTGCCTAATGCTAATGGTATATCTATAGAGAATTTAAAGATATCATTTTCAACACTTGCATTGGTTAAGCTCGTATATTGTCCGTTTTTGGCTGCGTATGCATGAATGCCAGCTTCAACGGCTCTAAAATCGTTCCCAGTGGCTAAAACAACCGCATCAATACCGTTCATAATGCCTTTGTTATGCGTAACAGCGCGGTAGGGTTCTACTTTTGCAATATTTACAGCTCTCACCATTTTCTTTGCAAATTCTTCACCTGTAATAAGTTTATCATCGCTCAATTGCGATACAGGACAGCTTACTTCTGCTTTTACCAGGCAATTAGGTACATAATTACTTAATATGCTCATAACCACTTCTAATTGTTCTTGAGAAGAAGTAAATAAACTACTATTTTCAAATTCTCTTTTAAAAGTGGTTGCTAGTTGTTCTAAACAGGAGTTTATAAAATTAGCTCCCATCGCATCTTGCGTTTCAAAAGTGCAATGTAATTGGTAATAATCTTCTAAGCTTTTGGTTTTATTGCGTAATTCAATCGCTAATATACCGCCGCCTCTTTTTTCCATATTCTTGGTTAGTATAGCGGTGTCTTCGAGAAGAATAGGTTTGATGTCTAAAAAGAATTTTTCAAGTTTTGCAATAGCACCATGGTACATAAAATGTACTTGGCCCACTTTTTCGGTATTTATCACGGATGTTTTAAAGCCTCCGCGATTAAGCCAAAATTTAGCGGCTTTACTGGCTGCAGCTACTACTGAGCTTTCTTCTATAGCCATAGGTATGGCATATAGTTTGTTGTTTATTAAAAAATTTGGTGCTATTCCTAGGGGTAAATAATAATTGGTTATTGTGTTTTCAATAAACTCATCATGCAATTTTTGCAAAGTGTCGTCTGAATTCCAATAACGATTTATTATTTGGATAGTTTCTTCTGAATTTACGGTATAGTTTTTAGCTATCCATTCAATTTTTTGATCTTTAGTCAGTTTGGAAAATCCCTCAATAGGAGTAATCATATTACATTCGGTTTCTAATTTCAAAGATACTAATTACCACTATAAATCATAAAGCATATTCTAAGCCGTTTTGATGAAATTCTATTTGTGATATTTTCTGTTAAAAGTTTACTTTTATGTGAAATTATTAGTAAACTTGGTGTTTTTAATAAAATTTTGAGAATAAATGAAAAAGTATACTTTTCTTTTCCTGCTGATTATCAGTTTTTCACCATTTATAAATGCACAAAAAAAGTCGGTTACCCTAGAAGAAATATGGGGCGGCGCATTTAGAACAGAAGGTCTTGATGCCATAAGGTCTTTAAAAAATGGCACGCAATACACTTTATTAAATTTTGATAGAAACACCAGAACAAGTACTGTTGATGTTTACGATTATGTGAGTTTGCAAAAAGTAAACACCCTAGTAAATTCCGCTAATCTAGAAGGGATTCCTTATTTTACTTCTTATGAGTTTAGTGCCGATGAAAGTAAAATATTACTAGTAACAGAAAGAGAGTCTATATTTAGACGCTCTTCCGTAGGTATTTATTATATCTATGATGTTAAATCCGGTAAAACCATAAAAATTTCAGAAAATAAGATACAAGAACCAACACTTTCACCTGATAATAGTAAAGTGGCCTATGTTTTTGAAAACAATATTTACTTATTTGATATTGCAAAAAACACCACCACTCAAATTACCAATGATGGCGAAAAAAATAAAATTATAAATGGGGTAACAGATTGGGTATACGAAGAGGAGTTTGCTTTTGTGCGCGCATTTGATTGGAATGCCGATGGAACCAAAATTGCATTTTTAAGATTTGATGAAACCAACGTTCCGGAATTTTCTATGGATGTTTTTGGGAGTGCTTTATATCCTTCACAAGAAGTATTTAAATATCCAAAAGCAGGTGAAGCAAATGCCGTAGTTTCACTACATATGTTAGATGTGAAATCTAATGTAATAAGTGCAGTAAACCTTAAAAATGCGTATTACATTCCACGAATAAAATGGATGAATAATGCCAATATGTTAAGTGTTCAAACCTTAAATAGGCATCAGGATAATTTAAAATTATTTGCTGTAAATGCTAAAAATAATACAGTTTCACTTTTATTAGAAGAATCGGATAAGGCCTATATAGATATCACAGATAACCTTACATTTTTAGCAGATGATAGCTTTATTTGGACAAGTGAGAGTGATGGTTATAACCATATTTATCTATATAATGAAGATGGTAAGTTGATGAACCAAATTACGAAAGGAAATTGGGAGGTAACTAACTACTACGGTTATGATCAAAATGAAGATAGAGTATATTATCAATCTACCGAAAATGGCGCTATAAATAGAGATATATATAGTATAAGTTCTCGTGGGAAAAATAAAAAAAGACTTACTACTAAAAACGGACAGAATGGGGCTGATTTTAGTGCTGACTTCACCTATTTTATAAACACTTTTTCAAATGCAACTACGCCGCCAGAGTATAGTTTGCATGAATCTTTATCAGGGAAAAAAGTAAAAGAAATTTTAAATAATACAGCGTTAACTAAAAAGTTAGAAGCTTACAATATAAGTCCTAAAGAGTTTTCTACTATTGCTATAAATGGGAACGACTTAAATATGTGGATGATTAAGCCAGTCAATTTTGATGCGAGTAAAAAATATCCATTATTTATGTTTCAATACAGTGGTCCCGGGTCACAGTCGGTTTCTAACTCATGGATGGGAGCAAATGATTATTGGTATCAGTTATTGGCTGAAGAAGGCTATATTGTGGTTTGTGTAGACGGCCGAGGTACAGGTTTTAAAGGTAGAGATTTTAAGAAAGTGACTCAGAAAGAATTGGGTAAATATGAAGTTGAAGACCAAATAGCTGCTGCAAAATATTTGAGTAATTTGCCATATATAGACGCCTCGCGAACAGGTATTTGGGGCTGGAGTTACGGAGGTTTTATGTCTAGCAATTGCATTTTAAAAGGAAACGATACTTTCGAAATGGCTATAGCCGTTGCACCAGTTACTTCTTGGAGATTTTACGATACTATCTACACCGAAAGATACATGCAAACACCAGAAGAAAACGCGAGTGGGTATGACGAAAATTCACCATTAACATATCCGGATTTATTAAAAGGTAAATACCTATTAATTCATGGGTCTGGCGATGATAATGTACATGTTCAAAATTCAATGCGAATGGTAGAAGCATTAGTACAGGCAAATAAGCAGTTCGATTGGGCAATTTATCCAGATAAAAACCATGGTATTTATGGAGGTAACACAAGACTCCAATTATATACTAAATTGACCAATTTTATAAAAGAAAACTTATAATCTAACTACAACAAGTACCAAACTATTATGGAAAATACAGTAAAACCATTCGAGGAGCAAGAACTTTTCGGACACCCAAAAGGCTTATTTTATTTATTTTTTGCTGAATTGTGGGAACGATTTAGTTTTTACGGAATGCGAGCGTTATTAACGCTCTACATGGTAAATGTAATTTTCGAAGCCCTTGCAACACGTGATTTCGCTGCTGCAGCGGTATATGCTTCATATGGTTCATTAGTATATGCATCAACAGTAATTGGGGGTAGAATTTCTGATAAAATATTGGGAATGCGAAAATCTATCTTTTTAGGTGGTGTTTTAATGGCAGTAGGGCATTTTGTACTTGCTATTGAGAACAATATGGCATTCTTCACAGCTTTAGCATTAATTGTTGTCGGGAATGGATTTTTTAAACCTAATATTTCAACATTCGTTGGATCGTTATATAAAGATGGAGATATCCGAAAAGATTCAGGATTTGTAATTTTCTATATGGGAATAAATATTGGAGGTTTTGTGGCTCCTTTACTTTGTGGATGGTTAGGTAAAACTTACGGTTGGCATTATGGTTTTGGACTCGCAGGAATAGGTATGTTACTTGGATTAATTGCTTTTTGGAGTGGGATTAGAAAAAATGTATTCGGGGATAAAGGTTTGCCACCATCAGAAACCGTTTTAGACAAACCAATTTTAGGTATTAAACAAGGTTTAATGATACCTATATTATCCGTTATGGCAGTACCCGTTATTGCTTATTTATTATCCGCTTATAAATCTTTAGGTGAAAAAGGAAGCTTTTTTGAAGGGGATAATATTGTGAACTTAATTTTTTATGCAATTGCAATTGCTATAGGGGCATTTTTAATTAAAATACTAATAGAGGCTACTGTGGATGAACGTAAGAAATTAATAGTGGCCATTTTAATTACTTTTTTCATTACAATATTCTGGGGTTTTCACGAGCTTTCAGGCAGTATTATTACATTGTTTGCTGCGCGAAATGTGAATCTTAGTTGGATTGATGCATCGCAAACGAACGCATTGAATTCCATGTATATCATAATTTTATCGATTCCAATTTCGATGCTTTTTACCTATTTAAAAAAGAAAAATTTAGATCCAAGAACACCTTATAAATTTGGACTTGGTTTGGCATTTGCAGGGATAAGCTTTTTAATACTATCTATGAGTAGCGGAAGTGCGGACGAAAATGGGATGGTGCCTTTTTCTTATTTATTAATTATGTACTTCTTAATTTCGGTTGGAGAATTATTTATGTCACCTGTAGGCTTATCAAAAATAACAGATTTATCGCCAAAAAGAATTGTTGCTTTTATGATGGGAATTTGGTTTTTAGCCTCGGCATTTGCTTTTCAGATCGTAGGTTTTATTGGAAAACAATTAGCTATAGAAAGTACAGATAAAAATATTGGAGGTTTAGACACTTTAGGTGTATATACAGATGGTTTTGGGTTAATAGCAAACTATGCCTTAGGAGCTGCCGCAATAGTATTAATTGCCTCGCCATTAATTAAAAAGCTAATGGGTAAAGTACATTAATCTTTCAAGTTAAAATAGTAAGCTCCCTTTTCACCAGTATAGTGAAAAGGGAGTTTTCTTTTTTTACACGTTTCTTTCCAATAAAGAACATCACTTTTGTAATTACTACCATCGGCAAGTATAATATCTGGATGTATAGAATCTAACAAACGCTCTAAATTTATCTTTGGTGATTGAGTAAGGAGTATATACGAAATATTTGCTTCGGTAGGTGGGTGTATTGCAAAACTATCCATAACATAAAACTGCTTATGGTTTATATCATAGCTGTTTTTGAGGGCATGGTTTAGATTCGTTTTTGTAAATTCTGCAGTAGCGTATACATCCACCATTTTTTCTAGTCGGTTGGGATTGTTGCTATATAGATGTAGCGTTTCTCCATTTTGATAAAGTAATCCAGTATTCCTAGATTGATGTAATACCATAATTTCTTGCTTTCGAATGGTGTTATAATTAATGATTAATAACCAAATCTGAAATGCAATAATACCACCAAGAAAGATGGTTACTCTTTTAAAAGTAGGTTTTGAAAGAGCTAATACAAGAAAAATGATGGTGAAATAGCTTAGTACTAACATAGTACTATCAAACGAAATAGATTTTAAAAGAAAAGATTCTTGTTGTGCAATCCACCCTATAATGTCATTCATAAATTGTATCACATCATTATAAATTGAAGCGATAAATTTTGGTAGCATATTGAACAATGCCAAAATAATTACGATAATTCCAAACACTAATATGAAACCAAGAAAAGGAATGACTGCCAAATTAGTGATGAAGAATAGTCCTGGAAATTGATGAAAATAAAATAAGCTTAGGGGTAAAACTCCTAATTGTGCAGCAATACTAACACTTAATAATTGCCATATATACCTAATAATTTTATTCTTTGGAAACCAAAAACGTTGGAGCATGGGATAAATCCATAATATGGCAAAAACCGCTAAATAACTCATTTGGAACCCAACATGAAATAGATAACTAGGTTTAAATAGTAAGATAAAAAACATGGATAAGGCCAAGACATTAAACTTATTAGCAGGCCTGTTTAAACTTTCCGCATAAGCTAAAAAAGTGAACATAGTTACGGCTCTAACCACAGAGGCTGATAAACCAGCTAAAAAGGCAAACCCCCAAAGTAAGAATACAATAAGGACTAACTTAATTTTTTTTCCGTTTGTAATATTTTCAAGAGGTTGTAATAAAAACTGCAATAATAAAAGCAAGATGCCGATATGTAGCCCAGAAACCGCTAAAATATGTATGGCACCTGCGTTTTTGTAGTTGGTATAGGTTTCTTCAGAAATATCATTACGTTCTCCTAATAGTAACGCTTGAATTACGCCTAATTCATCATCTGCAAAATTAGCCTCTCTCAAATGAGCAATAATGGTATTTCTAAAATCGGCAGCAATGCCATAAATAGTGGTATTGTGCTTTTCTAGCGTAATAAATTCATTTGGTTTGGCATAGATTTGATGATATATACCTAGACTTTCTAGATACTTTTTGTAATCAAATTCATGTGGATTTAAAGGTGCATTAATTTCGCTAATTTCACTATAGAGAAGTAGTTCTTGATCTATAATTACGTTTGTTTGGGTAGAATCATTTGGGATAATTAGCGCTATTTTACCTTGAGTTTTGATATTGTTTAAAGATAAAATTTCTGCATAATACCTTTGGGAAAAGTTATTAGACTTTAAAACTTCCGTAATTTTTATATGTAATTTATTTGTTCCGGTATTCGGAAATTTGGAGTAATGATTAAAGGAATTTTTTGGATTATGTAGTGCTACCGCTAATGTCCCAATACAAATTGTAGTACAAACTGCTATAGCACCAAAAAGTGTAGCATTGGCCAATTTTTGCTTAACAAATATCCAGCCTAAGAATACTAAACAAACAAGAGTTATTACCGCAATGCTTATGAAAGGAATAGTAAAATAAAACCCAAAAAGAATTCCAAATACTAAAAAGAGCGTCAATTTTATTGGCACAAATTTTAGTAATTGCATAGGATTGGTTTATAGTAATACTCTAGTGGCTTTTACGAATGCATAATTCCAATAGCCTTCTTTGAGTGAAGAAACAATTACACCTCTGGAAATTGTTGAATGAATAAATTTAATTTCGTCGCCGTCTGTAGAAACCACAAGACCAACATGATTAATTTTTTTAGATTTTCTTCCTGTTTTAAAAAACAGTAAATCACCCTTAAGTATATCGTTTAAACGAATGTTTTTGCCTTCCTCCGCCATAATGTATGAAGCTCTAGGTAGTAAAATGTCATGGTTTGAAAAAGCGACATAGAGTAGGCCGGAACAATCCATTCCTTTTTCAGAAGTGCCACCATATTTATAGCGTGTACCCGAAAATGCAAGTGCTGAATTAATTATATCGTCTACAATATAACTTACAGTACGTTCATTCTCAGAATTTATTTTTGGAAATTTTGATGGGGATCTTTTTTCCGTTGGGGTATTAATATTACGCGCTTCAACAGTAATTTTACGCTCATTGTTATTGCCATAAGTGGTTTTTTTCTTTACAGCACCACAACTAACTAGTAGTAACGAAGAAATAATATATAGAAGTTTCCGATTCATTTGGAAAATAGTAATAGACTTGAAAATCAAATTTAGATAATTATTTTGAATGTTTTCAGTGACTTATTTTTAAATTGAAGTTTTTAACTTTTTAAAAATAAGATCTGCTGTATTTTGGCTAGCCCCTTGTCCACCTAATTTTTTCTCCAATTCGTCATAGTTTTTTAATAAAATTGCTCTTTGGTCAGGGTTGAGAATATTTCTTAATTCTGCGCTCAAATTTTTGGTATTCATTTGGTCCTGAATTAATTCTTTTACCACTTCTTTGTCCATAATTAAATTAACTAAGGAAATGTATTTAAGTGTAATAATTTGTTTGGCAATTTGGTACGAAATCCAATTTCCCTTATAGCAAACCACTTGTGGTACTTTAAATAAAGCTGTTTCTAAAGTTGCGGTACCACTGGTGACCAATGCAGCATGTGCCACTTGCAGCAATTCATACGTTTTATTAGAAATAAGTTTTATTTGCGATTTTTTAAGGAACGGCGAGTAGAAATCAAGATCTAAACTTGGCGCCCCAGCAATTACAAATTGGTACTCTTTAAATTCAGTGCATACAGATAGCATAACGGTAAGCATTTTTGAAACTTCTTGTTTTCTACTGCCTGGTAATAAAGCTATAATAGGCCTTTCAACATCTAAATTGTATAATTTTTTAAACGCTAAAGCATCAATTTTTGGGGTGTTTTGAATGGCATCGATTAATGGGTGACCAACAAAGTTTACAGGAAAATTATGTTTGTTTTCATAGAATTCTTTTTCGAATGGTAAAGTCACATACATTTCATCAATACTTGACTTTATTTTATTAATTCTACCTTCTCTCGAAGCCCAAATTTGCGGAGCAATGTAATAACTCGTTTTAAAACCTTCTTGTCTAGCCCACTTAGCAATACGCAGATTAAAACCAGAATAATCTATAAAAATGAGCACATCAGGGTTAAAGTTGATGATATCTTGTTTGCAAAAAGCAATATTTTTAAAAATGGTGGGTAAATTTATAATTACCTCTAAAAAACCCATAAAAGCTAGCTCTTTATAATGCTTTACAAGTGTGCCTCCGGCTTGTTGCATTAAATCTCCTCCCCAACACCTAATAGTAGCTTCAACATCACTCTTTTTTAGTGCTTTTATTAAATTAGAGCCATGTAGATCACCAGATGCTTCGCCTGCAATTATGTAATACTTCATTTTTTAAAATATCTTATAATACATAATTAGTAAAGCAGTTAATAAGGTGGCAATTAGTACACCACGCGCACGTAAATCTCGCTTAATTTTTAAAAAACCGAAGAAAGCCACTAAATTAAGAATGGCACCTAAAGCCAGTAAACTGCCAATATGCCCTTCGGAAACGGCTGCTAAATATGTGTCTTTAATGCTTAAATCAGAAAAAATTAATATGTATAATAGTGTTCCTATGGTATTGGCAATAATTCCGACTGTAAATCCAATTAGTATTTCTTTTTTGTTCATTAGTTTAAATTCCAATTATTAATTGTTTGTATAACATGGTGGGCGGTTAGATCAAATTGTGTAGGTACAACAGACACAAAACCATTAGATAAGGCCCATTCATCAGTATCTTCTCCTTTATCTAAAAGCTCGAACTCCCCAGTAAGCCAGTAATAATCTTTGCCAGAAGGGCTCGTTCTTTTATCGAATTTTTCTTTCCAATTGGCTCTGGCTTGTCTGCAAATTTTTATGCCTTTTAACTGTTTCTTTTCTAATTTAGGAATATTTACATTCAAAACTACTCCTGTAGGTATACCGTTTGTAAGCGCTTCACGTACTATTTTTTGTATTTCGTTTTTAGCATGCGAAAAATCAGCATCCCAATTATAATCACATAAAGAAAACCCTATGGCAGGTATGCCTTCTATTCCTGCTTCTATGGCAGCACTCATGGTGCCTGAGTAAATGACATTAATGGAAGAATTTGAACCGTGATTTATACCACTCACACATATATCTGGTTTTCTGCTTAAAAGTTCTTGTAATGCCAATTTTACACAATCTGCCGGGGTACCACTACAGCTATATTCCTCAGTTTTTTCGTCCTCCAAATCTATCATTACTTTTTTGGAATACAAGGTATTGTCTATCGTTATAGCATGCCCCATGCCCGATTGGGGGCTATCAGGTGCAACCACAACTACATCACCTATTTCTTTCATATAACTAATTAACGCCCTGAGTCCAGGAGCAGTTATTCCATCATCATTAGTAACTAAAATCAAAGGTTTTTTCATTGTGCATAATTTATGCCGTAAAAATACGTTTTTCATTAAGAAGTGCTGAATAAACTGTTTAACAAAAAATTTAGATTGCCAGTGTTAAACTGGCACGGTTTTTTCAGTATCTTAGAGAATTCAATAAGTATTGCGCGTAAAGCTTGCGGAAATTAGAGCACTACTTAAATTGATTATAAAAAAACGTTAGATGAAAAATAAATTAGCCTACGCACTGTTAATGATGCTTTTTGCAGTAGCATCTTGTAGTTTTACGAATAAAACATTTGAAAATGATGATAAGGATAAGCTTTTACTAGATCTTATAACTTATGTTTTGGAAAAAGGACATTATCATCCTAAAGATATTAATGATGATTTTTCAGTTAAAGTTTTTGAAGACTTTATTGATGGGTTAGATCCTACCAAAAGATACTTTCTAGAAAGTGACATAAAAGAGTTTGAGCAATATAAGTATCAAATAGACGATCAAATAAAAAATACTGACATTACTTTTTTCAATGTTGTTTATAATAGGTTAATGTCTAGAATGAAAGATGCGCGAGTAATTTATAAAGAAGTGCTAGCGGAACCTTTTAATTATAATGTTAATGAGAGTATCGATATAGATTACAAAAAGCAATTTTTTGTAAATTCTAGAAAAGATTTAAAAGAGCGTTGGAGAAAACAATTAAAGTACGCTACACTTGGTAATTATGATTCTAAAATTTCTAAAGGGGATAGTGCAGACAATGCCTCTGATAAAAAAGCCATAAACCCAAAGGATGCGGAAAAAGAATCAAGAGCAGATACAGAGAAAACTTTAGATGAGTTTTTTGATTTTGTTGCTGAATTAGATCGTAAAGATTGGTTTGTGCAATACATTAATACTATTGTTGAAGAGTTTGATCCTCACACTTTTTATTTTGCGCCAGACGAAAAAGAAAAATTTGACACTAGAATGTCAGGTAAATTCGAAGGAATTGGTGCTCGTTTACAGAAAAAACAAGAAGGAGTGAAAATTGTTGAGATCATTTCTGGAGGACCAGTTTGGAGAGATAAGCAAATTGAAGTTGGTGATGAAATACTAAAAGTTGGTCAAGATGGTGCTACTCCTGTTAGTATTATAGAAATGCGTTTGGATGATGCTATTAAATTAATAAAAGGCCCAAAAGGTACTGTTGTAGATTTAACTATGCGAAAAGTAGATGGAACGATCGAGGTAATTTCTATTACTCGTGATGTTGTCGAAATCGAAGAGACTTTTGCCAAATCAGCCAATGTAATTAAGGGGAATCAAAAATTTGGTATTATAAACTTACCACAGTTTTATGTGAGCTTTGATGACTATGAAGGCGAAAGAAATGCCGCTTCAGACGTTGCTAAAGAAGTGGAAAGATTAAAAGAGGAAGGCGCTGAAGGATTAATCTTAGATTTAAGAGATAATGGTGGAGGATCGTTAAAAACAGTGGTGGAAATGGCTGGTTTGTTTATTAAAAACGGACCTATAGTTCAAGTGCGCTCTAATGATAATGAAAGAGAAGTACATGACGATATAGATGATCGTATTCAGTGGGATGGACCATTAGTTATACTGGTAAATGAATTATCGGCTTCTGCATCAGAAATTTTAGCTGCTGCTATGCAAGATTATAAAAGAGCTGTTGTAATTGGGAGTAAGCAAACTTTCGGTAAAGGAACGGTTCAGAATGTTATTCCATTAGATCGTATAGTACGCAGTAATGAGCATGGTGATCTTGGCGCAATAAAATTAACAACACAAAAATTCTATAGAATTAACGGTGGTTCTACACAATTAGAAGGAGTGAAATCTGATATTGTTGTACCAGATAAGTATAGTTACATAGATTTAGGTGAACGTGATCAACAAAATCCATTAGCTTGGGATAAAATTTCTCCTGCAGAATATACACCTTGGGATGGTTATATAGATTATGAAGGAACTATTGTTAATAGTAAAAAGCGTATGGCTGCTAATCCTCAAATTAAATTAATAGAGGAAAATGCTAAATGGTTAAAAGAGCAACAAGATGAAACGGTAGTTTCGTTAAACTTTAATGATTACAAATCGGATGAAGCAAAGAATCTTGAAAAATCTAAATATTTTAAGACACTTTCTGCATACGATTCTAAATTAACGTTCCAGTCTTTAAAGTATGAAGAAAGCTTATTTACTCAAGATTCTATTTTAAGAGAAAAACGTAATCGTTGGCATGAAGATTTAGCTAAAGATGTTTACGTAGAAGAGGCAGTTAATGTATTGCAAGATTTAAAAAAGAGTACCATTAGATCAGGAAAAATTGCCAGCGTAAAAGGGTAGTTATAATATATTAAAAGAATAAAAAAAGTCCCGTTCAGTGATGAACGGGACTTTTTTTATGAACTACATGAAAGCATGGAGCAGCCCACTTTATGCCGAGCCCATTCAGGTCGTTTGGCGAACCATTTTTCATGTTCAAGTTGTTCAGAATAAGGATTTTTTAATAAGGTATAAAACTCTTCAACTAAACTATAATCTTCAGCATCTGCTTTGTCAATAGCTAATTGTGCCATGTAATTGCGTAAAACATATTTAGGATTTACTGCATTCATTTTCTCCTTTCGTTCCTCGTCGGTTAAAACTTCTTTTTGTAATCTAATTAAATAAGCAGAAAACCAATCCATCCATTGGTCTAAAATAGCCCCCTCAAATTCATCAAACTGATAGAAGGCATCTTTTATTGTAGAAATAGCAACCTCATTCGTGTCCGTTTTATTTATGGAGCTTAATTTTCTAAAAAATATAGTCATGTCCGTTTCTGTCAGCTGCAATATTTCTTCTAATCTATTCAGTAATTCATTATCTGATTTTTCATTTAAAAACAGACCCACTTTAGATTTCATCATTTTTAAATACCTAATGGAGTATTCATTTTTATAATTTTCTAAAATCGCTTCTAAAGGCTCTGCTTCTTCAATTAAAGGATAAAGCGCATTTGCTAATTGATACAAATTCCATAAGCCAATATTAGCTTGATTGCCATATCTGTATCTTTTGTGCTGGTTGTCTGTGGTGTTAGGTGTCCACCCATCATCATACCCTTCTAACCAGCCATATGGGCCATAGTCAATGGTTAGGCCAAGAATAGACATATTATCCGTATTCATTACGCCATGTACAAAACCAACTCGTTGCCAGTGAATTAGCATGGTTAAGGTGCGATCGGCAACTTGCTTGAAAAAATTAATATATGATGTTTTATCATCTTCTTTTAAATCTTTAAAAAAGTGTCTTATGGTGTAGTTTACAAGAGTTTTTAAGGTAGTATAATCTTGCCTAGAGCTAAATATTTCGAAGTTTCCAAAACGTATAAAGGAGGGTGCTATTCTCGAAACAATGGCACCTTTTTCATAGGCAGGATTACCATTGTAAAGTACATCGCGTAAAACCTGATCCCCAGATAATGCAATAGAAAGAGCTCGTGTGGTGGGCACCCCTAAATGGTACATTGCCTCACTACATAAATATTCACGAATAGAAGATCGTAGAACCGCCAAGCCATCTGCAGTGCGAGAATAGGGTGTTTCTCCAGCTCCTTTTAATTGCATTGCCCAACGCTTTTGTTGGTGTACCAATTCTCCTAAATTAATAGCTCTCCCATCGCCCAATTGCCCTGCCCAATGACCAAATTGGTGTCCACCGTAGCACATGGCGTAGGGTTTTGAATTTTTTATAATTTCATTACCTGTAAAAATGGATAAGAATGAATTTGACTTTATATCCATTTCCGTAAAACCTAAAGTCAATGCCATTTCTTTAGAAACATGAATAAGCTTAGGATTCGCCGTTTTTTTTGGAGTAACTAATGAAAAACAAGATTCAAAAACTTGTCTGCGCGTATTTTCAAGAGTTGGATCTTGTCGCAGCTCATTATTGAATGTGTCGTTAAGAATAATATTCATGTTAACTAATTAAGGTTCTTTGTTTAGTCGTAAAAGAATATACAAAATTAAAGTAACTTGCCATTTTGAAAATTATAATGAAGAAAAAAACAATTTTTACAGTATTGACTATCATTTGTATAATTGGTTTTTGGTTGTTTGAAAACTTTTATACGCCTGCAACTTATACATCACCGGAGTTAAAAGCAAGTGCCACTGAAATACCTGAAGATTTTCTTCCAAGTTCCACCACAGGTGATGTTGTGCATCATAATTATTATTCGCTATCGTATAATGAAAAACACGAACAAGCAGAGTGGGTGGCTTATAATTTAGATAAATCTCAGCTTACTTATGATGATAGAAAAAGGCCTTA
This sequence comes from Cellulophaga tyrosinoxydans, assembly GCF_900176415.1. Lineage (GTDB taxonomy): Bacteria > Bacteroidota > Bacteroidia > Flavobacteriales > Flavobacteriaceae > Cellulophaga > Cellulophaga tyrosinoxydans. The sequence continues at coordinate 1,468,360 of NZ_FWXO01000001.1, forward strand.
CTTTATTGAAGATCCTAAAGTGAAAACTAAATCTGCAGATTGGAAAAATTATAAAGGTTCTGGATATGATAGGGGTCATTTATGCCCTGCAGGTGATCGAAGATTCTCTGAATACGCTTATAATGAAACATTTTATACTAGTAATATCAGCCCACAGAATCAAGAATTTAATGCGGGTATTTGGAATGACTTGGAAAAACAAGTGCGTTATTGGTGCAAAAAATACAACAACATAACAGTAATTACCGGTGGTGTGTTAGAGAATAATTTAAGAACTATTGGTGATGAAGATGTAAGTGTGCCAAATTATTTTTACAAGATTATTGCTCGTAAGGATGGTGATAAAATTAAATTGATTGGTTTTTTATTTGAAAACAAACCAAGAAATACAACATTAAAGGCACAAGTTGTTTCTATAGATGAAATTGAGCGTAGAACCCAAATAGATTTTTTTGAGAAGCTACCCGATAGTCTTGAAAATATGTTAGAAAGTTCAGTTAATACTGCGGGCTGGAAATTTTAAAAGCCTTCCTTTAAACGGTTGGAGTCCATTTTTAGAAAAATAAAAAGCAGTGCTGTAAAACCAAGTAGCCCAGAGCCACCGTAGCTAAAAAATGGAAGTGGTATTCCAATGGTTGGCAACACTCCAATCACCATTCCAATATTTATAAAATAATGCACTAGTAAAATGGATATTACCCCATATCCATACATTCTATTAAAAGCATTTTTTTGTCGTTCTGAAAGGTAAACAAGTCTTAATAATAAAATTGTAAATAAGATTATTACAGTTGTTGTTCCTATAAATCCCCATTCTTCACCAACAGTTGTGAAGATATAATCAGTATGTTGCTCGGGAACAAAATCTCCCTTAGTTCTAGTTCCTTCTAAAAAGCCTTTTCCAAAAAATCCTCCAGACTCAATAGCTTTTTCAGATTGATACGTATTATATCCAATAGTCTTTCTAATTTCTTCCAATTTTTCAGGATCTTTTTCAAGACTTAGCCATAGGCTAAACCGATCACGGTGTCGTTGTTCAAATACATTTTCAAATACAAAATTAACAGATAATGAAAATAATATAGTGATGATAAATACCCCAACAATAGGGATGATAGGAACTCTAAGTGATGGTTTTTTAAGCAATAAAAACATAGCAATTAATAGACCTAAGACAATTGCAATCCAAATGGTGCCAAACATTAGCGTGCAAACAAATACGAGAATAGTAAATAAACCTATAGCCAAATAAAATAAAGGGATGCCCTCTCTGAATAATACAAAAACAAGAGAAAAGTATACCAATGCACTTCCTGGATCTGGTTGAGGGATTACTAAAATTGCAGGAATTAATAAGATAAGAAAGGCAAATAATTGATCTTTATTTCTTTTAATATCAGTTTGTATATCACTTAAATATTTAGCAATGGCAAGTGCTGTGGCTACTTTAGTTAGCTCGGAAGGTTGTAGGTTAAAAAAACCTAAACTATACCATGAAGTTGCTCCAGCAATTGTGGTACCGAAAACAAAAAGGCCAAGCAAAAGAACTAATGAAACGGTATATATAATACTAGAAAAGCGTTCGAAAAAATTACTCTCTAAGGCGAGTATCACCAAAATTAAAATACAATTAATGCCAATGAATATTAATTGCTTTCCATAAATGGTTGAAAAGTCAAAAATATTTTTCTGTCCTTCGGAATACGTGCTGGAATAAATATTAATCCACCCAATCATTACTAAACAAATAAATATAAATATAGATAACCAGTCTAATCTACGTAATAACCCTTTACCACCCACGCTCGTTAATTATAAAAGGTTTACCACTAATTGCTTTGGCGTATTCTTTTTCTAGAGTTGTTGTTAGCATTTTTTTCTCCAAATCGGTTCTGGTGATTTCTCCTTTTAAATACTTTTCAATTAAAAGTGAAGCGATATGGCCTGCATATCTACCGCCAAAGTAACCATTTTCTATATATACGGCTAAAGCTATTTTAGGGTTGTCTACTGGAGCAAATGCAATAAAAACGGAATGGTCTGTAAGTTGCGTTCGTACGCCATTAATTTTCGTGAAATTTTCTACAGTACCGGTTTTTCCTGCTATTTCTATTCCCTCTACTTGAAGTCTAGCGGCTGTTCCTTTTACATATACATCGGCCATTCCCCGGATTACAGGTTCAAAATGACTTTTATCTATGGTGGTGTATTTAGGCTGTGTAAAAAGTGGATCGGTGATTTTTACCCCTTCAATTTCTTTTAAAATATGGGGTACTATATAATGACCTCGATTAGCAATAGCTGCGGTCATATTTGCTAATTGAATAGGAGTAACGAGTACTTCACCTTGCCCAATAGCATTAGATATAAAATAAGTAGGCGCCCATCTATCATCGCCATACATACGATCATAAGTGGCTTTGGTAGGGATTAAACCGCTTCTACCAGTAGGGATATCTGAACCTAAAAACTCTCCTAGTCCAAAACTTTTTACATGTTTGTCCCAAACATCTAGTCCTTCGTCAGTAGTTGGGTATTTTTCAAATATTTTTCTGAATGTTCCAGCAAAATAGGCATTACATGATTTGTAGATTCCAATATTTAGGTCTCGTAATCCACCACCACAATGACATCCTCTTTTCTTTTTTCCTACATAAAAGCCATTAAAGCATTGTATTTTGGTGTCTGGTGTTATTACATTTTCTTGAAGTGCAACCAGTGCATTTATTGTTTTAAAAGGTGATCCGGGAGAAGTTTGAGCTAAAACAGATCTATCATATGTAGGTTGTGCAATAGAATCATTATATAGTTTGGTGTAATTTTTAGAACGCTCACGACCTACGAGTAATGCTGGATCATACGATGGTCCTGAAATCATGGCTAAGATTTCACCAGTTGCAGGCTCTATGGCAACTATACCACCACGTTTTCCTTGCATTAAAAGTTCACCGTATTCCTGTAATTTTTTGTCGAGGGTTATTTTTATTTCTTTTCCTTGCTCTGGTAAAGTATCAAAAATTCCATTTTTAAAAGGTCCAATATCTCTATTAAATCTATCTTTTTGAATGTACTTAACGCCTTTTCTTCCGCGTAAGAGAACTTCGTATTGTTTTTCAATACCTGTTCTTCCTTTTAATTCACCTTGTTTGTAGTATGAGTTTTCCGTTAATTCATAATCGTTTACCTCCGATATAAAACCAAATACATTTGCGCCACTATTGGTGTCATAATACCTTAAAGATCTTTTTTGAATATAAAAACCAGGATATTTGCGCATCTTTTCTTGTAATCGAGCATAGTCTGTTTTTGAAAGTTGCGGCACCACAACAGACGGCAGCCTAGGAGAATAGGTTCTAGCTTTATTTAATTGTTTTAATAATAAAGGTTTGTCTATTCCCAGTAATTCGCAAAATTCTAAAGTGTCTAGAGTTTTTACTTCTCTCGGAATTACCATTACATCATAGGCAGGCTGGTTGGCTACAAGTAGCTCTCCATTTCTATCGTATATGTAACCTCGTTCAGGATAATCATATATTGCTTTAATTGCGGTGTCTTCAAAAATTTCATTTGAAGAATGACGAAAAATTTGCAAATAAGATAACCTCCCAACAAAAGTTAGGGCTATGATAATTATTATTGATGATAAAAGTATTTTTTTCATTTATAATGAAAAGGGTAAAATTCTGGGCAAAGGAAATAAAATTAGCAACCATTACTGCTGCTTATTTTATAATTTATTCTTTTTTAACACTAAAAAGAGAGCTAAGTAAAATACATAAAATTAGTGATGCTAAACTAACCGCAAGTATTTTCTTTAAAATTAAAAGAAAATTTTCAAAACTAAAAACTTCTAAAATAAAGAAAACCGTATGGTGAATAATAATCAATAAAGCTATATACGTAATTTGTTGTATTCTTGGTACACTTGCTAGTTTAAAAGATTGAAATTCGTAATTAACACCAAAGCAAAAACGCATAATTGCGGGCCTCAAATAAGCAATGGTAACTGTAGATGCAGCATGAATACCGAGAGTGTCTGAGAATATATCTATTATAAAACCTAATAGAAAACTCACAATAATAAATGCTGCTCTGTTCTGTTTTATTGGATACCAATACAAAAATAGAATATATATCATTGGATTAATAAAGCCAAGAAAACCAATTTTATTGCATAGTAATACTTGCACTAAAGCTAATAGTACAAATCGCAATATATTTATGAAATAATACTTACTGGCCATTAGGTTTTTGCGATTCTAAAAGTTCTATTTCGGCTCTGTCTTTATTATGTACTAGATAAACGTTTTTTATATTAGACATATCATTAAAAAGTGCAATGTCTATACTATAAGAGCTTTTAGATACATCTAAATTCCAGCCTTTTATAGTTCCAATAGGAATGTTTTCTGGAAAAATACTAGATGCTGCCCCAGTCAAAATGGTATCACCTACTTTTACAGGAATTCTCCTAGGGATATCTATTAACTGTACCGTATTATAATCTTTTGTATTCCAAACTAGAGAGCCAAAATTATCGGTGTTCTTAATTTTGGCATTTAGGTTAGACTTACGATTTAGAATACTTTGAACCTGAGAAAAGTTTTGGCTTGTATTTTCTACAATTCCAAGAATTCCATCTGGTGTAATAACGCCCATATCTTGAATTACGCCATCTTTAGAACCTTTGTTAATGGTAATGTAATTATCAAGATTGGAATAGCTGTTCTTAATTATACGCGCAGCAATAATTTTATAAGTAATTAGGGTAGAATCAAATTTTGTAGAGTCAATTTGTACTTCTTGGTTGTATTCTTTGTTAAATAGAATACTGCGCAAACGCATATTTTCCTGTACTAACTTTTGATTTTCTTTTTCTAAATTAAAGTACGTAGTAACATTATTCGAAGCATTATACACCCCACCGCTAATGCTATTAGCCGAATTGAAAAATTTGGACTGATGATATGAATGCGATCTAATGGTTAATGCAATCGAAATAAATAATAGGAATAAATAAAGAAGTAGATTTTTATTCCGAAATATAAAATTTATAATCTGTTGCATCCACTTTTATTATTTTCTGTTGCCTTACTAAGTGCAGCAACTAAATTATTAGAATAAAATTAGTTGCTGCACTATTTGGCTTTCCGTTATTTTATTAAAATACTCTTATAACGTTCTAAATTTTTTAGTGCAATACCAGTACCACGCACAACTGCTCTAAGTGGGTCTTCGGCAATGTAAACAGGTAAATCTGTTTTTTGAGATAATCTTCTGTCCAATCCTCTTAACATAGAGCCTCCACCAGCTAAATAAATACCAGTGTTATAAATATCTGCAGCTAATTCTGGCGGTGTTTGCGATAAGGTTTCCATTACAGCATCTTCAACACGCAAAATAGATTTATCCAAAGCTTTAGCAATTTCTCTAAAAGAAATTTGTACTTGTTTTGGTTTTCCAGTTAATAAATCTCTTCCTTGAACAGACATATCATCCGGTGGAGTTTGTAAATCTTCCGTGGCTGAACCTATAGTAATTTTTATATTTTCTGCGGTACTTTCACCTACGTACAAGTTATGTTGTGTACGCATATAATAAATGATATCATTAGTAAAAACGTCACCTGCAATTTTTACGGATTTGTCACAAACAATACCTCCAAGTGCAATTACAGCAATTTCAGTAGTACCACCACCTATATCCACAATCATATTTCCTTTTGGCTGCATAATATCCAATCCTATACCAATTGCTGCTGCCATTGGTTCGTGAATTAAATATACTTCTTTACCATTTACACGCTCAGCAGATTCTTTTACAGCACGCATTTCTACCTCAGTAATACCAGAAGGAATACAAATTACCATTCTAAGTGCTGGAGGAAACCATTTTTTCTTAAGTGCAGGAATGTTTTTAATAAACATGTTGATCATCTTTTCTGATGCATCAAAATCTGCAATTACGCCATCTTTTAATGGACGTATGGTTTTTATATTTTCGTGGGTTTTTCCTTGCATCATATTGGCTTCTTTGCCAACGGCAATTATTTTACCACTAATTCTATCTCTGGCAACAATAGATGGACTATCCACTACGACTTTATCGTTATGAATAATAAGAGTATTAGCTGTTCCTAAGTCAATTGCTATTTCCTCTGTCAAGAAATCAAAAAATCCCATTTTTAATTATTTGGTGTGTGGACTAAATGTAAGTTTTATCGATGAAAGTAACAAAATTAATGTTTAAAATGACGTGTGCCAGTCATTACCATAGAAATTCCATTATTATTACAATAATCAACACTTAAATCGTCTTTTATAGAACCACCAGGCTGAATTACGCTAGAAATACCACTTTTGTGTGCAATTTCTACGCAATCCGGAAATGGAAAAAATGCATCACTCGCCATTACTGCTCCATTTAAATCAAATTTAAATGATTGAGCTTTATGTATGGCTTGGTTTAAAGCATCTACTCGTGAAGTTTGTCCTGTTCCACTTGCACATAACTGTTTGTTTTTTGCTAAAACAATTGTGTTAGACTTAGTGTGCTTACATAATTTAGAAGCAAATATTAAGTCTTCAATCTCTTGAGCTGTTGGGGCGGTTTTAGTTGCTGTTTTTAAATCTGATTTTGCATCAGTAATAAAATCTTTGTCTTGAACTAAAACCCCATTTAAACAAGTGCGAACCAATGTTTCTGGTAAGGCAACATTATTTTGTACTAGAATAATTCTATTTTTTTTGCCTTGTAATATTTCCAAAGCATCTTCGGCGTAGCTTGGAGCTATCACCACTTCGCAGAATAATTCGTGGATTTCTTCGGCAGTTGCCTTGTCTATTTCTTTATTGCTTATTAAAACACCACCAAATGCTGATACTGGATCTCCAGCAAGTGCATCTACATACGCTTGGTGTAAAGTGCTTCTCGAGGCTAATCCACAGGCGTTATTATGTTTTAAGATGGCGAAAGTAGGCTCGTCATTTTTAAATTCGGACATTAAATTTACAGCAGCATCTACATCTAATAAATTGTTATAAGACAATTCTTTACCATGTAATTTTTTGAACATTGCATCAAAATCGCCAAAGAAATACCCTTTTTGATGTGGATTTTCTCCATAACGCAACACTTGTCCGTTGGTTTCGCTAATTTTTAAAACCGTTTCTTGTTTGTCTTTGTTAAAGTAATTGAATATTGCTGTATCGTAGTGCGAAGAAACATTGAATGATTTTGCTGCAAAGCGCTTACGATCTTCAATAGTTGTAGTTCCGTTATTTGCTGAAATTAACTCTAAAACTTCGGCATAATCTTCCATAGAAGAAACACAAAGAACATCTTTAAAATTTTTAGCCGCCGCTCTAATTAATGAAATACCACCTATATCTATTTTTTCAATGATATCTTGTTCAGAAGCGCCACTTGCTACGGTTTTTTCAAAAGGATATAAATCTACGATGACGATATCAATTTGAGGAATCTCAAATTCTACCAATTGTTTTTGATCACTCTCATTATCTTGGCGATTTAAAATCCCTCCAAAAACTTTTGGATGTAATGTTTTTACACGCCCGCCTAAAATAGATGGGTAGCTAGTTACATCTTCAACAGGAACTACATCAATCCCTAAATCTTTTACAAATTTTTCAGTACCACCGGTAGAATAAATGGTGATGCCAAGTTCTTGAAATTTTCTTACAATTGGTTCTAATCCGTCTTTGTGAAATACAGAAATTAATGCTGATGTAGCTTTTTTAGTGGTGCTCATTTTTAGGTGCTTATGATTAAAGATTTTAAGCACACAAAAGTAATTTTTTTGAATTTAAAAAAACACCGATGTTATCAACAAATACGCTAAAGTTTTAAAGAATTTTGGCGATTTCAGCATTTACAAATTCTAAAAAGCGTTCATCGGCTTTGGTAAATGGGTCTGGTGTGTTCGAATCAATGTCTATTTGACCAATATTTTCACCATTTACAAAAAGAGGAATTACAATTTCAGCTTTCACAGTAATGCTACAGGCTATGTAATTATCTTGTGCTTTTACATCTGGCACAACAAAATTTTGATTGCTGACAGCTACTTGTCCGCATATTCCTTTTCCAAATGGTATAATGGTATGATCTGTAGGTTCGCCGGCATATGGGCCAAGTTTAAGTTCATTTTTATCACCATTTTTAAAATAAAATCCTACCCAATCATAGTGCTTTACATTAGCTTTTAAAAGGTCACAGGTTTCTTGTAAACGCGTATCTGTAGATTTAGATGCGTCTTTTAAAATGGAAATAACTTCTTTTTTTAAGGAATCAAATTGCATGCTTGTGATGTTAATTTTAGAATTCAAAAGTCGAACATTTTAAGTAAATATTACAAATAAAATGACCTAAATAAAAGTTAATAACGAGTGAGTTTTTGTCAAGTAATTTTAATATTTCGTAAATTTGCATTCATGAAAAAAATGTTTCATAAAATAAGCGCAACCAGTTTAGCACTATTGCTATTGGTAATTACTACTTCTTGGAAAGTAGAAAAGCATTATTGTATGGGTCATTTAATAGATGTTGCTTTTTTTGTACCTGCAGAAACTTGTGGTATGGATATGTCGACAGCTGATAATGAAAATGATGATGAAGTCATTCAAAATTCATGTTGCGACGAAACAATTATTGCAGTTGAAGGTCAGAATGATGTAAAACCTTCTATTCATGATGTCAATTTAGAGCAGCAAATCTTTTTAGCTGCATATACGTATACTTATTTAAGTTTGTTTGAGCCTTTGGCTTTTGAAAACTTACCTCATGAATATTACTTGCCACCAGATATCGTCAAAGACATTCAGTTACTTGACGCAGTCTTCTTAATTTGATTTTTTTAGTTTTAATAGCATTCATAAGCCTATAAAGGCTATAGTACGTTGACATAAACTAAGAAAATATAACAATGAAAAATACCTATATTGTAACTGGCATGACCTGTAATGGCTGTGTTTCATCAGTTACAGAAAAAATATCAAAATTAGACGGGGTTGTATCTGTTGAAGTAAATTTGGAGAATAAGGAGGCAATAATTGACTCTAATCATCAGATAAACACTTTAATTTTACAAGAAGCCTTACGTCCTAAGTATACTATCACGAAAAAGAAAACTGCGCAGAAAGAGCCACTTTACTTGGAAGATAGTTTTACTGATAATAAATCTAAAATAGAACAATTAAAGCCACTTTTTTTAATTCTGTTTTATCTTTTTTCAAGCGCAATTTTACTCCATTACAAGGCTTGGGATATAAAAGAAGCCATGCTAGATTTTATGGGCATGTTTTATATTGTCTTTAGCTTTTTTAAATTTTTAGATTTAAAAGGTTTTCCAGACAGTTTTAGAATGTATGATCCATTAGCGAAAGCACTACCTTTTTATGGATGGATTTATCCTTTTATAGAAACAGTATTGGGACTTATGTTTTTAATGCGTATTCAAATTCCTATTGCCTTAATTGTAACTATTATTATATTAGGAATAACAACGATTGGAGTTACAAGAACACTTTTAGACAAAAAATCTATCCGATGTGCTTGTTTAGGAACGGCATTAAAATTACCAATGACCGAAGCTACATTTATTGAGAATGCTATAATGCTAGTTATGGCTGGTACTATGTTAATTCAAATTCTTCTGTAGATGATGGCTAAAATGAAATTAGTATTGTTTAGCATTGTTTTTGGCGGATTATTCGCTACATATGCTCAGGAAAAAGTGGAAGGAATGGTTATGGAAGCAAATAGCGAGAATAAGCATATAGGGCTTCCAGGTGCTAGTGTATATTGGATGAATTCACAAATTGGGGTAATCACTAATGAAGAAGGATTGTTTTCTATACCTTTTAAAAAAGAGTACAATAAATTAATTATAAGTTATGTCGGGTTTGAGTCAGACACATTAACGATTATGACGCCAAAAATGGTGCATCATACGTTAAAACCTTCCAATGAACTTAATGAGGTGGTGGTTGAGCAAAAACGTGATGCCGTACAGAAAACCTATTTTAGTTCGCAGAATGTGGTGACTATAAATAGTGCTGAGTTATTAAAAGCCGCTTGTTGTAATCTATCAGAAAGTTTTGAAACTAATCCGGCAATTGATGTAAATTTTTCTGATGCATTAACTGGCACAAAACAAATTCAAATGTTAGGACTTACAAGTCCGTATTTGTTAATCACACAAGAGAATATTCCGAGTGTTCGTGGAGCGTCACAGGCATATGGATTGACTTTTACGCCAGGAACTTGGGTAGAGAGCATACAAATTACTAAAGGAGCCGGAAGTGTAGTAAATGGTTATGAGAGTATTTCTGGACAGATAAATACCGAGTTAGTAAAACCTTTAACGGATAAAGCCGTTTTTGTAAATGGTTATGCCAACCAGAATGGCCGGTATGAACTAAATACGCACTTCAATAAAAAACTGACGGATAAATGGAGTACAGGATTGTATATTCATGGCAATAAACGTTCGCAAAAAGAAGATGCAAATGATGATAGTTTTTTAGATGCTCCAATTTCTGATCAGATAAATGTCATGAATCGTTGGCAATATCAAGATGCAGAAAAAGGATGGGTTAGTTTTTTTAATGTCCGTTTTTTAAATGAAGAAAAACAAGTTGGAGAAACTATTTTTAATCCTGAACTTGATAAACTTACTACAAATGCTTGGGGTAGTGAAATAGACACACGACGATTTGATACTTCATTGAAACTGGGTTATGTTTTTCCTGAATTACCTTTTCAAAGTCTAGGTTTTCAAACGTCATATAGTTATCATAATCAAGATTCATATTTTGGTTTAAGAACCTATAATATTGAGCATGAAAGTGTGTACACTAATTTTTTATTCAATTCCATAATTGGCGATACTCAAAATAAGTTTAAAACAGGAGTTACTTTCGCGTATGATGGGTACGATGAATTAGTGAATAATATAGATTATTCTAGAACAGATGCATCTATCGGTGCTTTCTTTGAGTATAATTACGATAACTTAGAGAAGGTGAATCTAACGGCAGGTATTCGAGTAGATAATCATAACAGGTTAGGAACATTTATAACTCCTAGATTTCATATTCGGTATACGCCATGGGAAAAAGCAAGTTTAAGGGGTTCGTTTGGTAGAGGTAAACGAGCAGCTAATATTTTTGCAGAAAATCAACAACTATTTGGTTCTTCTCGTGAGATTAAAATTTCTAATACTGGTGGAAATATTTATGGTTTAGACCCTGAAGATGCATGGAATTACGGAGTGAGTTTTTTACAAGGTTTTACATTCTTGGATCGACCAGGAAATTTTACGGTAGATTTCTATAAAACAGATTTTAAAAATCAGATTGTTGTAGATTGGGAAAACCCTCAAGAAATAGCTTTTTATAACCTAGAAGGTAAAAGTTACGCTAGTAGTTTTCAAGTTGAGGTGAATCATGAACTATTAAAGAACTTAGAGGTGCGTACGGCGTATAAGTATTATGATGTGCGAACAGATTATAAAAGTGGTTCATTACAAAAACCTATACAAGCTCAACATAGATATTTTGTAAATTTAGGGTATCAAACTCCAGCTAAAGAAAATGGTTCGCAGTGGAAATTTGATTATACTTTACATGCATTAGGTAAACAACGTATACCTAGTACTGCGTCATATACAGCACAATACCAATTGCCTGATTATGCTGAACCATATAGTTTAATGAATGCGCAAATTACAAAAGTGTTTAATAGCAGTTTTGAAGTATATTTAGGAGGTGAAAACTTAACAAATTATACTCAAAATAATGCTGTTTTGGGAGCGGATAATCCTTTTGGCGCAAATTTTGATACTAGTATTGTCTATGCGCCTATTATGGGCAGAATGTTTTTTGCCGGATTTAGATTTAAAATTTAAAAGCGCAAGTTGCGAATTGATTATAAAAATTGAAAAGTAGAAGTAGAAAAAGTAATTAACTAAAATAGAAAAGAATGAAAAAAATAGTTTTAATCACATGTATGGCTTTGTTTACCATGGTAGCATTTGCCCAAGAAAAAAACAAAAATATGAAATTTGATGTCAACGGCAAGTGTGGCATGTGTAAAGAACGAATAGAAAAGGCAGCTTTAGGTGTAAAGGGTGTAAAATTTGCCTCTTGGGATATTCCTTCACACCAATTATCCGTAATTATGGATGAACGCAAAACAGATGCCATGAAAATAAAAACTGCAATTGTTGCAGTAGGTCATGATACTAAAGAGTTAAAAGCTACTGAAGAGGCATATAATAGTGTGCATCCTTGTTGTAAATACAGAGAAGATAATTCTGATGATGGAATGAATCATTAAAATTTATCGTAAAATAATAGAAGGCCATTTTTTGTCATAAAAAATGGCTTTTTTTGTTGATATTTAGTGTGCTTAAAAAACTAAACTAACCTTAACTATGAAACCTATTTTAGTATTCCTTTCTGTCTTTTTTGTTATTAGTATTTATTCGCAAAATCAGACAAGTCTACAAGTTATTGAAAGTAAACCTTTTCATGATTCTGTGGAGGCTCCCGATGTTGTAGCTATGCAAACAAATGATAATGGCGACACCGGTGTAATTAGATTTAACACAAGACAAATGCTTTTTGATGTCTTTAATGCGTCATTAGAAAGAATAAGTAATGCAATAATCGACATTGAACGAAAGGAAGAATTTAGGGCTTCACTCTATTTTGAGAACCAGATAAAAGTAATTACGTTGTACGCTCCATCTAGTAAAGAGCGTGTAGTTTATTGCTACACATTCAATATTAATACTAAGTCCTATACTAAAAAGCAACTTTTTCAAAAAACGTTGGAAAGTAATGCGGCTTTATTTTCAGGTGCAAATAAACGTCAAACAAATTTTGCACAATCCCCAAATGGGAAATATCTGGCAATGACAACAGATAATATTAAAAAGAAAAGTAATTCTTATACGATTCATCTTTTTGATGCTAATACCTTAGAAGTAGTTTTTGAACAATCGTATCAAGAACATATTGAGAAATATTTTGAGCTCAATGATTTGGCAGTGGATAATGATGCTAATGTTTTTGTTTTGGGCAAACTTTTTATGGAAGGAAGAAAAAATAAAATTGATAATAAGGCGAATTATGAATTTGTGCTAAATAAGGTAAATACCTCAAAGATTGATGTGCAGAGTATTGCCTTAGATCAGGAACAAATAAAATCATTGACAATAAGTTTTAAAAACCATAAACTACATCTCTTAGGATTTTATTCTGAGCGTAATGTAAACAAGATAAAAGGAGGGTGTGATTTTCAAGTAAATCCGAATACACTTGTGGTTGAAAACAAACAATTATCGCAATTACCGATCGCTGTTTTTGAGGACATATTTGGTGAAGATAATGCAGAAGATAAAAAGGATAAAGAGTTGAGTAATTACTTTGTGGATTATACTATAGAAGACGCTAATGGCAATACTTATTTGTTGGCAGAAGAATTTTTTATTTCTACCACTTATGTGAGTAATGGACAATTTGGTGGATATACAACAACAACGCCACATTATAATAATATACTTATATTAAAGTTAAATGCATCTGGAACATTAGAATGGGGGAGAAGTGTATTTAAAAAAGCAAATGCACCATCGTACAATGCTTTTTTAAAAGAAAACCAATTGCATGTTGTATTAAATTCTGGTAAAAATTTAAAAGATAAAGAAGATGGTAGAGTAAAGGTTTCAAAAGGAATTTTTGAATCTTCTGCATTGTATGATTTTGCATATTCGGAAAACGGTGAAGTAACCTATACTAAAATTCAGGATAACAAAGGCGCTAATTTTTACCAACCAGCTTATGGTACCTATAAGAATAATCAGTTTATTATGATTAATACCAGAGGTTCAGAGAAAAGTTTAATGATCTTGAAATAATATATAGGTATTTCAGGACGAGACATACCATGTAAATAAAAAGCCCACTTTGGTTCAACCAAAGTGGGCTTTTAAATTATTATGTTATGGTCTAACCACTACATCATTCCTGGCATACCGCCACCCATTGGTGGGCCAGCAGGAGCATCTTCTTTAATATCAATTAAAGCACATTCTGTAGTTAAGATCATTCCCGCAACAGACGCAGCATTTTCCAATGCAACTCTTGTTACTTTCTTAGGATCAATAATACCTGCTTTCATCATATCTGTGTAAACTTCAGATTTAGCATCGTAACCAAAATCTCCTTTACCTTCTAAAACTTTAGAAACTACAACAGAACCTTCACCACCAGCATTTTCAACAATAGTTCTTAAAGGTGCTTCAATAGCTCTAGCAACAATTTGCATTCCTGTTTCTTCATCAGCATTTTCAGCTTTTAATTTAGCAAGAACAGCTTTTGCACGAACAAGTGCAACACCACCACCAGCAACAATACCTTCTTCTACAGCAGCTCTAGTTGCGTGTAAGGCATCATCAACTCTGTCTTTTTTCTCTTTCATTTCTACTTCAGAAGCAGCTCCAACGTAAAGTACAGCAACACCACCAGAAAGTTTAGCTAAACGCTCTTGTAACTTTTCTTTATCGTAATCCGATGTAGTCGATTCTATTTGCGCCTTTATTTGGTTAACTCTTCCTTTAATATCTTTAGCTACACCAGAACCATTTACGATAGTAGTGTTGTCTTTATCAATAGAAATTTTTTCGCAAGTACCTAATAAATCTAAAGAAGCATTTTCAAGAGAGAAACCTCTTTCTTCAGAAATAACAGTACCACCAGTTAAGATAGCAATATCTTCAAGCATAGCTTTTCTTCTATCACCAAAACCAGGAGCTTTCACTGCAGCGATTTTTAAGGAACCTCTTAATTTGTTAACTACCAAAGTTGCTAATGCTTCACCATCAACATCTTCTGCAATAATTAAAAGTGGTTTTCCTGATTGAGCAACAGGCTCAAGAACAGGAAGAATATCTTTCATTGAAGATATTTTCTTGTCAAATAATAAAATATAAGGATTGTCTAATTCAGAAACCATTTTTTCTGAATCGGTTACAAAATAAGGAGAAAGGTATCCTCTGTCAAATTGCATTCCTTCAACAACATCTACATAAGTATCAGTTCCTTTAGCTTCCTCAACGGTAATTACTCCTTCTTTGCCTACTTTGCCAAATGCCTGAGCGATTAATTCACCAATTGTCTCGTCATTATTAGCAGAAATAGAGGCAACTTGTTTTATTTTGTCTGAAGAATCACCAACTTTCTTAGCTTGTTTTGTAAGGTCTGCAACAATTGCCTCAACAGCCTTGTCAATACCTCTTTTCAAATCCATTGGATTTGCACCAGCAGCTACGTTTTTTAAACCTTCTTTTACTATAGCTTGCGCTAAAACAGTAGCGGTAGTTGTACCATCTCCTGCTAAATCATTGGTTTTAGAAGCAACTTCTTTAACCATTTGCGCGCCCATATTTTCAAGTGGGTCTAATAATTCTATTTCTTTTGCAACAGTAACACCATCTTTAGTTACTACTGGAGCACCAAAAGATTTGCTAATTATTACGTTTCTACCTTTTGGTCCAAGGGTTACTTTTACTGCATTTGCTAATGCATCAACGCCTCTTTTTAAACCGTCACGTGCATCTATATCAAATTTAATATCTTTTGCCATTTTTGTATTTTATTTTAGTCATTCCCAAAGAGTTGGGAAATAAATTCATCTTATAATTTTATTTTAAAGATTTCCGTTTTCACAGAAATAACAGAAAATTTATTTATATGATAGCTAATATGTCGCTTTCACGCATCATTAAGAAGTCAGTGCCTTCCAATTTTAGCTCCGTACCAGCATATTTACCATAAAGTACGGTGTCACCAACTTTAACAGTAACTTTTTCATCTTTTGTACCAGGACCAACAGCTACAACTTTTCCTTTTTGTGGTTTTTCTTTTGCAGTATCTGGAATGTAAAGTCCAGAAGCAGTCTTTGTTTCAGCCGCCATTGGCTCAATAAGTACTCGATCTGCCAATGGTTTAATGTTAACTTTAGCCATATGATTAAATTTTTTTAAAATTGAATTATTTTTATTTCTCTATTAAAGGCAGAAATTATGCCATTGCTTATTTACTGACACTTTGTAAATGAAAAATGCCAGCTTGTCATTTTAAGCTGGCATTTTTAGTATTCTTATGTTTTTTAAACGCTATTCTGAGTCAGAAGTAGTGTCTCCTGAAGGTGTTGAAATTGGTTCCGGTAATGCATCTGGAATTGTATTCTCGATACCATCACCTTGTAATAACTTAGAATCGGACTTTGAAAAATTGTCCTTTAATGAAATGTTTGAAAGTAGAATTAGTACTATTAAAAGTGTTGCTAATGTCCATGTGCTTTTGTCTAAAAAGTCACCTGTTTTTTTAACACCACCAGCTACTTGTGTTCCACCACCTCCAAATGATGAAGATAATCCTCCGCCTTTTGGGTTTTGCACCATGATAACCAGCATTAATAAAAGGCTCACAATGATTATAAGGATTAAGAATATTGTAAACGTGCTCATCTTTATTTATTATCTTTTTGAATTGTTTGTACCAATTTTATTTGGCTTGCAAAGAAACTACTTTTTTCTGGATATTTCAAACTTAAAATTTTATATGCTTGAATAGCTTTTTTAAACTTTTTTTGCTCCAAATAAACTTTAGCTAAAGTTTCTGTCATTAACTCGTTTTTGTCAATTTTTACAGAATCTTCAATAGGGATTACTGGAGTGTTTTTTTCTATCGGAATTATTTTTGGGTTGTTCTCTATAAACTGATCAATTAATTCAAATTTCTTTTTTCTAGAATCTTTTTTAGCAGCTATTTTTTTTACGGTATCTTTTTCTGGTTTGTTTACAGGTTCTCTTTCAATAGGCTTTTTAGATGCTAGTTCCATCCATTCTTTAAAAGAGTATTTTTCTTTTTTAGTAAATGGTATAGGACTTCCTAAAGTAATTTGTTCTTCTTGTTTTTTAGCTTCAGCTATTTCAATATCAATTTTTGGGTCTTTAGAACTAAAAAGTGCAGGATCTAATATTTGCTCTGCATCTTTAATGCTTTGTGGTAAAGCTTTGTCTTCTGAGGTTTCTTCTAATAAAGACTCTTTCTTTTCTTCGGCAACTATGGTTTCAAACTCAATAGCTGTTTCTTTCAATGAGGTTGCTTTGCCAGAAATGCTATCTGCTATTTTATTCTGAAGAAATTCTGGAGAAGTGATGAAATCAAATAACACATCTCTATCTGTAGTGTATGCCGCAGTAGTTTTAAGAGCGCTATTGTATTTAAAACTATTTAGGTTTTTTAATCCTTTTAATTGAATAGCTCTTGCTGCTTGAAAATAGGGAAATTCATCTAAAATATCATCTAGTTGATTCGTTTGCACAGGAGAAACTACCTTTTCAGGATGTTGTAATAAATAAGTAAAATCGGATACATTCATAGGCTACCAGTCTGCTAATGATGCAGTGAAAATATCTTGTGTTATACGTTCATAAATTTCTTCTAATGCAGCTGATTTTACACTAGAAAAACTAGAGTTCGCTGGATAGTCATAAAAGAAAGAAAATGGTTGTTCAAAATCTACATCTTCTTTTGTTTTATTAAAAAAGCGCACATTTACTCTCATGCTTAATCTATTTTGTGCAGCTGTTTGGTTGGCTGTAGCTGTCATTGGCGATATTCTAAACTCTGTAATCTCACCTTCATATAATAAATCACCATTAGAAGGTACCAAATCTAAACTGGTTTGGTTTATGATTAAATTTTGTAGAGCTTGTGTAAAATCACGATCAATACCAGGTTCAAAAGTAGATCCCGGACTCTGTGAGGCGTAGTTTTGAAACATACGCACTTCAAAAGTTTTTGCTAGTCCCTGATCACCACCAGTAAAATTATAAAACTTGCAACTAGTGAAGGTTGCTGTAAGCAATATAATAAAGAATAAATATTTGAATTTTGTCAATTGTAATTTTTTTAAAGTTTGTAATTGAATCAATAATTGGCTACAAATCGTACTGTTTTATTTTTCGATATAAAGTACGCTCCGATATACCTAATTCCGCAGCTGCAGCCTTTCTTTTTCCTTTGTTGCGTTCTAAAGATTTAGTAATTAACTCTATCTCCTTTTCTTGTAAAGATAAGGTTTCTTCTTCTTCTATTTCTTCGGCAAAATGATACTTATCCTCAACTGTTGGTTTAGTAAAAGTATGTTCTACTTTAGGTTCTGGTAAATGAAGAATTTCATTACTTTCTTCAGCGTCTTCTGTATATGGTTCATCTTCGTTACCGTAAATTTTACGAATTAAATTTTCATTTTCCTGCTGTACTTTGCCTGTATCATTATTTTTTAGCAACTCTAAGGTAAGTTTCTTAAGGTCATTTAAATCCCCTTTCATATCGAACAATACTTTATAAAGGATTTCACGTTCGTTACTAAAATCGCTTTCCTTTTTTTGTTTGTCTACGATTGCTGGAAGATTGGAGCTTCCTGCATTAGGTAAATAGCCTATTAAAGTTGATGCAGAAATACTTCTGTTCTCCTCTAAAACAGATGTTTGTTCGGCAATATTTCTAAGTTGACGAATATTTCCTGGCCATCTATATTTTAAAAGAACAGCAACAGCCTCGTCATCTAATCTTATAGTAGGCATTTTATATTTTTGTCCAAAATCGGAAGCAAATTTTCTAAATAGTAAATGAATGTCATCTTTTCTATCGCGTAAAGGAGGAATAGCAATTTCAACAGTACTCAATCTATAGTATAAATCTTCTCTAAATTTTTCCTTTTCAATAGCTTGAAACATATTTACGTTTGTGGCCGCAACAATTCTCACATTTGTTTTTTGTACTTGTGAAGAGCCTACTTTTAAAAATTCACCATTTTCAAGAACACGTAGTAAGCGAACTTGTGTTGTTAGGGGTAATTCGCCAACTTCATCTAAAAAAATTGTACCACCATCGGCAACTTCAAAATAACCACTTCTTGTTGTTGTCGCACCTGTAAAAGCTCCTTTTTCATGACCAAAAAGCTCACTATCTATAGTGCCTTCTGGGATGGCTCCGCAGTTAACAGCAATATATTTTGCATGTTTTCTATGGGATAAGGCATGTATTATTTTTGGGATAGCTTCTTTACCAACACCACTTTCCCCAGTTACAAGAACTGAAATATCTGTTGGCGCAACTTGGATAGCCTTTTCTATAGCACGATTTAGTTTAAGATCGTTACCTATAATTTCAAAACGTTGTTTTATTGCTTGTACTGATTCCATTTAATAGTATGCCAACTTAATTATTTAACTACAAGTTCTATTGCTTCGCCAAGTAAAGTGGCGCTTGTGCAATCTGTTATTTTAACCAATACAAAATCGCCAACCTTGTAATTTTCTTTTGGAAAAACTACGACGGCATTTTGAGAGTTTCTTCCCATCCAATCTGCATCGGACTTTTTAGAAGTGCCTTCAATCAGTACTTCTTCAATTTTACCAAGATGTTGTTTGGTTCTATAATGTCCACTTTCTCTTTGTACAGCAATTATTTCTGCTAGTCTTCTTTTTTTAACTTCCTCTGGAACATCATCTTTTAGTTTTCTGGCAGCCATTGTGCCTGGTCTTTCAGAATAAGAATACATATAACCAAAATCATACTTTACCCTTTTTAAGGCATTAAGTGTATCTTGATGATCTTCTTCGGTTTCTGTTGGGAAACCAGAAATCATATCTTGAGAAATTGCACAATCTGGTAGAATTCTTCGAATGTTATCAATCAATTCAAAATACTCTTCAATAGTATGTAATCTATTCATTTCTTTTAGAATGCGATTGCTTCCACTTTGTACAGGTAAGTGAATGTGATTGCAAATATTAGCATGTTTTGCAACGGTTTCTATGACATCTAAAGTCATGTCCTGCGGATTAGATGTAGAAAAACGAATTCGCATTTTTGGAAAAGTTCTGGCTACAGTGTCTAGCAATGCTGAAAAATTTACAGCGGTAGCTTTTTGCATATCAGAAGCATTTGCAAATTCTTTTTTCAGCCCGCCTCCATACCATAAATAACTATCTACATTCTGACCTAGTAAGGTAATTTCCTTGAAATTTTTATCTGAAAGCTCTTGTATTTCTTTTAAAATAGACTGTGGTTCTCTACTGCGTTCTCTACCTCTTGTAAAGGGTACAACGCAAAAAGTACACATATTATCACAACCACGAGTTATAGAAACAAAAGCACTTACACCATTGGTGTTTAAACGTACTGGAGTTATATCTCCATACGTTTCTTCTTTGGAAAGAATTACGTTTACTGCATCACGACCTTCATCAATCTCTTGAATTAGATTTGGTAAATCTTTATAGGCATCTGGGCCTACGACCATGTCTACAATTTTCTCTTCTTCTAAAAATTTACTTTTAAGGCGTTCTGCCATGCAGCCTAAAACCCCAACTTTCATATGTGGGCGCGTTTTTTTAACGGCATTAAATTTTTCTAATCGCTTACGAACAGTTAATTCTGCTTTTTCGCGAATAGAGCAGGTATTTACCAAAACTAAATCGGCTTCTTCTAAAATTTGAGTGGTATTAAAACCTTCTTTTGAAAGGATTGACGCAACAATTTCACTGTCGGAAAAATTCATAGCGCAGCCATAACTTTCAATATAAAGCTTGCGATCATTTCCCAGATTTTTTTCAAGAACAATACTTTGTCCTTGTAATTCTTCATTAATAATTTTCTCCTCCATGCGTTTTGATTAGCAATAGGTTAAGCAATTTGGTTGCAAAGATAAGATTTTTACATGCGTTCTGTCAAATTGGCAGTTAAAAATAAGTGAAATTTGTATTCCAACATTATTATTGCAATTTCGTTGATATTAAGAGTTACAAAATTTTAAATGAGAAAAGAGGATAAAAAGCCTTGGGCGACAAAAGATGTAATGTATCAGATTTACGAAAAGCATTTGTGGGGAGGTAAAGAACAAGATTTTTATTCCGGTGATGGTTCGCACAACCTTACTATTGTTGAGCCTTATGTAAATATGGTTGCTGGTTTCTTAAAAAGTGCCAATACACCACTTGTGGTTTGTGATTTAGGTTGTGGCGATTTTAATGTGGGGAAACAATTGGCTGCCTTTTCCAAAGCATATATTGGAATTGATATTGTTGAAAATTTAATAGAAAGAAATAGCGCAAAATTTACACAAGAAAATGTATCGTTTTTATGCTTAGATATTTGTAAAGATGAACTACCTAAAGCAGATTGTGTACTTATTAGACAAGTTTTACAACATTTATCTAATAAAGAAATATTGCAAATTGTTTCTAAATTAAAAACATATAAATACATAATTATCACAGAACATTTACCTTCAGGTAATTTTCAGCCAAATTTAGACATGGTGACGAGTATGGGTAACCGATTAAAGTATAAGAGTGGTGTAAATATTGCGGCAGCACCATTTAATTTTAATCCAGAATTTGAAGAAGTGTTATTAAATATTTCAATTGATAATAAAAGTTGTATCCGAACCACTATGTATCAGAATTTTTAAATTTTTTCGCAACCAAACCAACATTTGTGTATCTATCTAGAAATCAATCTTAATACAAATACTTATGAAAGTTAAAATAATCTTGTTGTTGGTTTTAGGTTCTTGCCTACTATTTTCTTGTCATGAGAATGATAGCGATTATGCAGATTACATTGTCGCAAGACCTTTAACTATTTCAAAGGCAGATTTTGAAGCTAGTATCGCGGTATTGCCACCAAAGTACATTGAATCTTCTGGCAAAATATATGCGTATAAAAAATACATTTTTGTAAATGATAAATTTCAAGGAATTCATGTTATAGATAATAGAAATCCGAATGCGCCTAAAAAAATCGCTTACATAAAAATCCCAGGTAATGTAGATATATCTGTAAAGAATGATTATTTGTATGCTGATAGCCTATCGGATTTAATAGTAATCGATATTTCTAATATGGACAATATAAAAGAGGTAAACCGACTTAAAGGTGTGCTAAACGAAAACGTGGTTTGGCCTGCTGAAGCTGATTTTTATGAATATGGTGATTTTGATTATACTAATGAAATAGTTATAGGATGGGAAACTACCACAGAACGTAGACGTGTTGAAGAATACCAAAATAGATTTGAAGGCAACTTTTTTACCATGGCAGAAGCTTTTAACGACGCATCCGTAGGTCAAGGAGGATCTTTAGCTCGTTTTAAAATTGTAGATGATTATTTATATGCAGTGGACAATCATAATATTAACGTATTCGACATTCAAAATTTAGAAAATCCAAAAAATTTAGAATCTGTTTTTGCAGGTTTTGATATTGAAACTATTTTTAATCTGGGAGCTAATTTATTTTTGGGGAGTAAAAGCGGTATGTATATATATGATATAACACAACCGGCATCACCAACGTTAGTTTCAGAATTTCAGCATGGTACAGCATGTGATCCTGTTGTTGCAGATGAAAACTATGCCTATGTAACATTAAGAGGTGGTAATTCTTGTGGAGCAACGGCCAGCGAATTGTTAATTATAGATATTAAAGACTTAACAAATCCAAATCTTTTAAAAGCGTATCCAATGGACGGGCCTTATGGATTGGGAATAAAAGATGAAAAAATATTTATTTGCGATGGTGCATCAGGTTTAAAGGTATACGATAAAACAGATGTAAATAATTTAGTAGAATTGAATCATTTTAAAGATATCAATACTTTTGATGTAATCCCTTTAGAAACAAGTTTGTTGATGATAGGCGAGGAAACACTATATCAATATGAATATTTAGATAATAAAATTAAATTATTAAGTACACTTTCATTGAAATAAAATTTTAGTGATTTTTATTCTTGTTTGCTATGAAAACACACCAATTTTGGTGTGTTTTTTTGTAGCGTAAAATTCATTTTTCACACCTATATAGTTGTCATACAACAAAAAATAAAAAAATTGGTATACTTTTGTAGCACCAAAAACTACTTAATGGCAAAGAATTTAGTAATCGTAGAGTCTCCTGCAAAAGCAAAAACTATTGAAAAATTTTTAGGAAAAGACTTCAAGGTAGAATCCAGTTTTGGTCATATAGCAGATTTACCATCTAAAGAATTAGGGGTAGATGTAGAAAATGATTTTAAAGCAAAATATATTGTAAGTAAGGATAAATCAGTTTTAGTTAAAAAATTGAAAGATTTAGCCAAGAAAGCGGATATGATATGGCTAGCGAGTGATGAGGATAGAGAAGGAGAGGCTATTTCTTGGCACTTAGAGCAAGAGTTAGATTTAGATAAAAAGAAAACCAAAAGAATAGTATTTAACAGTATTACCAAAGCTGCAATACAAAAAGCGATTGAAAACCCAAGAGAAATAAATTATGATCTTGTAAATGCACAACAAGCAAGACGTGTATTAGATAGATTAGTAGGTTACGAATTATCGCCAGTACTTTGGAAAAAAATAAAACCAGGACTTTCTGCTGGTAGAGTACAGTCAGTTGCAGTGCGATTAATTGTAGAACGTGAAAGAGATATAGAGTCTTTTACACCAGAAGCATCTTTTAAAATAACTGCACAATTCAAAACGAATGAAGGTAGTATTTTTTCTGCTAGACTCAATAAGACTTTTGCAACTAAAAAAGAGGCAGAAGCTTTCTTAAAGGAGAATATGAACTCTAAATTTGCAGTTGCAAGTCTAGATAAGAAACCAGCGAAGAAAACGCCAGCAGCTCCTTTTACAACATCAACTTTACAACAAGAAGCATCTAGAAAATTATATTTCTCTGTAGGAAGAACCATGCAGGTTGCGCAACGACTATATGAAGCGGGACTTATAACTTACATGAGAACAGATAGCGTTAACTTATCTAAAGAAGCATTAGATGCCGCCAAAGAAGCTATCTTAGAAAATTACGGAAAAGAGTACAGTAATACACGTAATTTTAAAGGCAAATCTAAAGGTGCACAAGAAGCTCACGAAGCCATCCGCCCAACAGATATGAAGCTTCAAAATGTTTCTCTAGAACGTGATCAAGAGAAATTATACGAATTAATTTGGAAACGTACTTTAGCTTCGCAAATGAGTGATGCTGAACTAGAGCGTACCAATGTTAAAATAAGCTGTGCCGGACACAATGAAGAGTTTACCGCAAATGGTGAGGTAATTAAATTTGATGGTTTTCTAAAAGTATATATGGAAGACCTTGATGATGAAGATATAGCCGAAGAGCAAGAAGGTATGCTTCCCGCAATGGAAGAAGGTGAGGCTTTAATAAATAATTATATTACAGCTACAGAACGATTTTCAAGACCTCCATATCGTTTTACAGAAGCCTCTTTAGTAAAAAAATTAGAAGAATTAGGTATTGGTAGACCATCTACCTATGCACCAACAATTTCTACAGTACAAAATAGAGGGTATGTAGAAAAAGGAACTATTGATGGAGTAGAGCGTAAGTACGTGCAGTTAGTGCTTGAAAATAACGCTATTCAAACCAAGAATTTAACGGAAAATGTTGGCTCGGATAAAGGCAAGTTAGTCCCTACAGATATTGGAATCATTGTTACTGACTTTTTAGTAAGTCACTTTTCTGGAATTATGGAATATAATTTCACGGCTAAAGTAGAAGAAGATTTTGATGATATAGCCGAAGGGAAAGAAGATTGGCAAAAAGTGATGAAGAATTTTTATAAAGATTTTCATCCAAAAGTATTAGATGTAGAAGAAAATGCTGATAGAGCAAGTGGTGAACGAATATTGGGTGTAGATCCAAAATCAGGTAGACAAGTGTTGGTTCGTTTAGGAAGATTTGGACCTATGGTGCAAATTGGCTCCTCTGAAGAAGAAGAGAAACCTGTATTTGCTAGTCTTTTGCCGGATCAGTCGTTAAATACAATAACTTTTGACGAGGCCATGGAGCTTTTTACGTTGCCAAGAGATTTGGGCGTACATAAAGGAGAAGAAGTTTTAGCAAACGTGGGTAGATTTGGACCTTATATTAAATTTGGCGATAAATTTATCTCTTTAGATAAAGGCGAAAGTGCTTTTGATGTAGATTTTGATAGAGCAAAAGAACTTATTGATGATAAGATAAAAGCAGATGCTCCTATTTTAAATTACGAAGACAAAGAAGTAACAAAAGGAACCGGGCGCTTTGGACCATTTATTAAATGGGATGGAATGTTCATTAATGTGAGCAAAAAGTACGACTTTGATAACCTTTCGAAAGCGGATATTATTGAACTTATCGAAACCAAAAAGCAGAAAGAGATAGATAAGGTGGTTCATGACTGGAAAGCCGAAGGGATTCGAGTAGAAAAGGCACGTTGGGGAAGGCATAATGTAATAAAAGGGAAAATTAAAGTAGAATTATCTAAAGATGTTGATGCTACCAAAATTACTCTTGAACAAGCGCAAGCCATGATCGAAAAGAAAACGCCAAAGAAAAAGGCAAAGGCAGCACCCAAGAAAAAAGCAAAAAAATAAAGTTTTTATTTTGATAATAAGTTAGCACACCTTCTTGAATTATTTCAAGAAGGTGTGCTATATTTGATATGATAATTATTCATAATATTCTAACCAATTAGTAGTAATGGCATTCGATTTTTTAGTTCCTATTGATGATAAAATACTAGCACATTGCGAATTATTACCTGCGCAAGCCTTAGGAAATAAAATTCATAAACATACAGAACGTAAAGGATTGCCTGTTTTGGCAAATGCATCTTTTGCAATAATTGGGGTTAATGAATCTAGAAATGCCTTTGAAAAAAAGCATGAAAGCTTAAATACTTCAGAAATAAGAAGGCATCTTTATAAGCTTATGATGGGAAATTGGAATAGTACCATCGTTGACCTTGGAGATATTAATGAAGGCGAAGCGGTAGAAGACACCTATTTTGTTGTAAAAGAAATTGTAGCGGAACTTATAGAAGAAGATATTGTTGCTGTTGTTATAGGTGCCACACAAGATATTACGTATCCTACGTATAGAGCTTTTGATGGGTTAAGAAATATGGTGAATCTAGTGTCTGTAGATAGTAGATTCGATTTTGGTGATAATGACGAACTTATCTCTTCTCATTCTTACATGAGTAAGATTATTACCGATAAGCCTAACAATTTATTTAATTTTTCAAATTTAGGATATCAGAGTTATTTCTGTGCTCAAGAAGAATTAGATTTAATGGAGCGTCTTTTTTTTGATGGATATCGGTTGGGAGAAATTTCATCTGACATTTCTTTGGCGGAGCCGGTATTAAGAGATTCCAACATTGTAAGCATAGATCTTCGGGCCGTAAAGGCAAGTGAAATTTCTATGTCTGAAAATTTTTCACCTAATGGTTTTACTGGTAAAGAAATATGCGCTATAGCCAGGTATGCTGGTATTAGCGATAAAGTAAATGTCTTTGGAGTTTACGAAGCGGAGAACACGCCACAGGCATATCAATTAATAGCACAAATTTTGTGGTATTTTTTTGAAGGCCATAATTATAGGGTAAAAGAGTCTCCTTTTGTAAATAAAGAAGATTTCACCAAATTCATTGTTCCTACTGATGCGGACGATCTTATCTACCATAAAAGTAATCTTACTGAAAGATGGTGGGTAGAAGTGCCAACAATTTTAACTTCACATAATAAAACAAATATACCTGCGTTATTACCTTGCACGGAGCAGGATTATCTTGATGCTTGTAATCAAATTATTCCTGAGCGGTGGTTTAAAGCTTATAAAAAAGGCTTTAATTAAATTTTTAAAAAAAAATTAAAGGATAATACATTTGACACAATATTTTAATCAAAACGAAGTTTTAGAGAATAATAAATGTGTTTTTAAAATTACAATCTTAATCGAAATTTAACCTAAAGTATGAAGAAGCTATTGTTATCATCTATAGCGTTTGTTGTTTTACTCAGCAGTTGTGGGTCTAAAACAAAAGGAGAACTAGTCGGAGCCCAAGGAAAAAAGTGGTATCCTGAAAAGCCTTATGGTATGGAGTTAATTCCTCAGGGATCCTATATCATGGGTAAGAGTGAAGAAGACCAAGCTCAAGTTCTAAACGCTCCAACCAAAACTGTAACCGTACGCTCTTTTTATATGGACGATACGGAAATTACAAATAGTGAGTATCGCCAATTCGTAGAATGGGTTAGAGATTCTATCGTTAGAACCAAATTAGCCATTTTGGCTGATGAATTAGGACTAGGTCCTGAAGATGGTGGTATAGGAGATTACGCATTTAAAGATGCAGATACTACAAAATTATCAGCGTATGACAAATATATGCTTGATATGTATTCAGGTATAGATTATGAAGGTAGAGCCTTAAATCTAGATCAAGATTTGGTTTGGGATACTTCTGAATACCCAGATGAGTACTATGTTGAGGTAATGGACAAATTATATATTTCTGAAGAAGAATCTTATAATGGACAGCGCACAATAGATGTTACTCAATTAAAGTATAAGTATTCTTGGATGGATATTGAAGCTGCAGCTAGAGCAAAAGGTAAAGGCAGTAGAAAAGATTTCATAAAACAAGAAGAATTAGAAATATATCCGGATACAACAGTTTGGATTAGAGATTTTGAGTATTCTTATAATGAACCAATGCATAATGATTACTTCTGGCATGACGCTTACAGTGAATATCCTGTAGTGGGTGTAAGCTGGAAACAAGCTAAAGCATTTTGTAACTGGAGAACAAAATTCAAGAATGATGATCAAAAATCTAAAGGAAAGCAATTTGTTAATCAATTTAGATTACCAACAGAGGCAGAATGGGAATACGCAGCTAGAGGTGGTATCGAAGGTGGTACATATCCTTGGGGTGGCCCATATGTAATTAGCGACACAGGATGCTTTATGGCTAACTTTAAACCACAACGTGGAGATTACGCAGCAGATACCGCATTATACACCGTAGAAGCTAAATCATTTGCGCCAAACGATTATAACTTATATAATATGGCTGGAAACGTTTCTGAATGGACAGATTCTAGCTATGATCCAAACTCTTACGAGTATGTATCAACAATGAACCCTAACGGCGGAGGAGCTAAGAATGCTCGTAAAGTAATTAGAGG
Organism: Cellulophaga tyrosinoxydans; assembly: GCF_900176415.1. Lineage (GTDB taxonomy): Bacteria > Bacteroidota > Bacteroidia > Flavobacteriales > Flavobacteriaceae > Cellulophaga > Cellulophaga tyrosinoxydans. The sequence continues at coordinate 1,496,492 of NZ_FWXO01000001.1, forward strand.
TGGTTCTTGGAAAGATGTTGCTTACTTCCTACAGGTAAGTACTAGAGATTACGAGTATCAAGATTCAGCACGTAGTTACATAGGTTTCAGAACCGTACAAGATTATATGGGTGTTGAAGAAAACAAACCATTAAATAAATAATATTAACAAGTACACAAATTAAAATCAAATTAAATTAAAACCAAATCCTTATTTTTATTAACGTTAACCTGAAATTAAATTAAAATTATGGCACAGTCAAAATCAACAAAGAAATTATTTAACATGGCCTACGGCCTAGGAGCATCAGTAGTAATTATCGGTGCATTATTCAAAATCTTACACTGGGAGTTAGGTCCTTTAAATGGGGGTATTCTACTTGCAATAGGTCTTATTACAGAGGCACTTATTTTTGCTATTAGTGCATTTGAACCAGTAGAAGACGAATACGATTGGTCTTTAGTATATCCTGAATTAGCAGGAGGAGAAGGTGTTGCAAGAAGCAATGTTAAAGCAGAAATTCAAGAATCTGAAGCTTCATTATCTAAAAAATTAGATGATTTATTAAAAGAAGCTGGTGTAGATGCAAACTTAATGGAAAGTTTAGGCTCTAGCATTAGAAACTTTGAAGGTGCTGCTAAAGGTATTGCTCCTACAGTAGACGCAATGGCTTCTACTAAGAAATATTCTGAAGAAATGGTACAAGCTGCCGCTCAGATGGAATCATTAAATAGCCTTTACAAAGTACAGTTAGAGAGTGCAAGCAAACAAGCTTCTATTAATGAAGAAGTTGTTCAAAACTCTACAGCATTAAAAGATCAAATGGCATCATTGTCAACAAACTTGTCATCTCTTAATGGAGTATACGGTGGAATGTTGTCTGCAATGTCAAGAAACTAATTAGTATCTAAGATACGCAAACCCAAATCAAAATTAATTTTAAAACTAATTAGAAAAAATGGCAGGAGGAAAACAATCACCACGTCAGAAAATGGTCAACTTAATGTATTTGATCTTTATCGCGATGTTGGCCCTGAATATGAGTAAAGAAGTTCTAGCAGCATTCGGTCTTATGAATGAAAAGCTAGAAGTTTCTAACGCGAAAACTACAGATAATAATTTAGCATTCTTAGAAAATTTGGAAACAAAAGCTTCGGAAGATGCTGCTAAATATGCTGAAGATTATAAAAAAGCACAACAAGTGCAAAAATTGTCTCAAGAGTATTTTGATTACTTAGAAGGTCTTAAGAAAGAAATGACTAAAGACGTTGAGGATCCAACAGATTACCAAGTAATGGATAAGTCGGATTATCTTGATCAAAAATTATTTAGTGGAGACGGTCTTGCTGAAGGAGGTAAAGAATTCATGAAAAGAATTCAAGATTACCGCAAGCAAGTGGCTGAATTAGTGCCTGCGGCATTAAAATCATCAGTAGTTGCTAGATTTGAAACTGGCGATGCTAATGGTAAAGTAGTAAAGAAAGATAAATCTAAGCAAGATTGGATTAACTATCATTATGAAGGTTTCCCATTAATTGCATCTTTAACTAAACTTACGGCTTTACAAGCAGATATTAAATCTACTGAAGAGGCTGCTCTAAAAGCAATGTTGGCTGGTAACTTAACTGACCAAGTTTCATTAAAGAACTTTAAAACTTCTTTATTTGGTTCTAAGTCTGCATTCTACTCTGGTGAAAAATACGATGGTAAAATTATCATTAGTAAAACAGATAATTCTTCTACACCAGTAAGAGCTGAATTAACTTTAGATGGTAGAAAATTAAGTGCAGGAACAGATTACGCTATCGAAGCTGGTGGTGTTAAGATGTTAATCGGAGCTGGAAATCCTGGTGACCACGTAATTGAAGGTACTTTGTACTTCATGCAAGATGGTACAGAGGTTCCTGTAACTGTTAACAACTCTTTCGCAACAATTTCTAAGCCAAGTGCTGCTTTAATTGCTGCTGATAAAATGAATGTTGTTTACCGTGGTGTTGCTAACCCAATGTCTATTTCTATTCCTGGTATTCCAGATAATAAGGTAAATGCTTCTGCTCCTGGTCTGTCTAAAAGATCTGGTAGCCAGTATGTAATGAACCCTGGAACTGGTAGAACAGTAACAATTAGTGCTTCCGGTAAATTACCTGACGGACAAACAGTATCTTCTAAATCTGAATTCAGAATTAAAGATATTCCAAGACCAAACGGTTCTATTAGAGGAGAAACTAACACTGCAAAAATGCCAAGAACTAACTTAGAAATATCTACAGTAGGTGCTTTATTAGAAGATTTTGATTTCGATTTAAATCTTGCAGTAAGTGGTTTCAAATTCAAAGTTCCTGGTCAACCAACAGTTGTGGTTAACGGTAACAAATTAAATGGTGCTGCTTTGGCTGCTTTGAAAAGAGCTGGTCGTGGAGATGCTGTTCAAATATTTGATATTGAAGCTTATATAACAAATAACAAATCTTACAAGTTGAAAAAAGTTTCTCCAGTAGTGGTAGAACTTACAAACTAGTAGGGAAAATTTATTGGAGTGAGTCATAAATCATTCGAAAAATATAATTTGAATGATTTATGACAAATTTTAGTAAAGGTGTAAAAACAAATAAATTTTTAAAAATGAATTGGAAAAATGTTTTATTAATTGGAGCGGTATCTTTATTACCTATTTCAATGATGGCTCAGGCGAATATATTAAATGCCAAAAAGCCAGAGGAGATTGGTAAAAAAACAAACTCTCAAATAGAGATGGATAACGATGCTCCTTTAGATTACGGTTATGTTGATGATAGAGATATTCTTTGGTCAAAAACTGTATGGGAAGTAATCGATTTAGATGAACGTGTAAACTTTCCGCTATACTATCCAATAGATACTGTGGATATTGGTTCTGATAGAAGATCATTATATGATGTTCTTATTAAGAATATTAAAAATGGTAAAATTGAAGATATTTATGTAGATTCTTATTTTACTGAAAAAAGAAAATTTGCAGATTTACAAGCTACTTTGCAAAAAGTTGATACTACCGATTATGGGTATGAACAATTAAATGCAGGTGAGCAAGTATCTCCAGAATATATCAACAGAAGAGATTTAACTGCTGCAGATTTAGAAGAATACTTAATTAAAGGAATCTGGTATTTTGACAAACGCCAAGGTGAACTTAAATACAGATTGTTAGGTATTGCTCCTAGAGCTCCAGACGTTAACTTTATTGATGACGAATCTATGGATCAAGAAGAAAATAAAGTTGCCTTATTTTGGATCTGGTATCCAAGTGCAAGACAAGTTCTTCATGAAGCAAAAGTATTTAATCAAAGAAATTCGGCCCAGCCAATATCTTTTGATATGTTGCTAAACGCTCGTCGATTTGAAGCAACCATCTATAAAGAAGATAACGTTTATGGTGACCGTGCAATTAAAGACTATATTTCTGATAACTCTTTATTCCAATTACTTGAATCTGATCGTATAAAAGAAACGATTAGAGACAAAGAACAAGACATGTGGAGTTACTAGTGTAAAAAAATCCAATTCAATACAATTTTTAAGTCCTTTCCATTTTGGTTAGGACTTTTTTTATGCCAAATAATTACCTTTACCCAATGATAGATTATTTAGTAATTGGTTTAGGTTTAGCGGGGGTTTCTTTTTGTGAACAACTAGAAACTAATAGTAAAACATTTCATGTTATTTCTGATGCTTCACAAACCTCATCAGTAGTAGCTGGGGGCTTGTATAATCCTGTTATTTTAAAAAGATTTACTCAGGCATGGAATGCTCAAGAACAATTAGCTATTGCCTTACCATTTTATAAAAATCTCGAAAGTAAACTAAAAACGCAACTCGATTTTAAAGTTCCAGTTTTACGCAGATTTGCATCAATTGAAGAGCAAAATATGTGGTTCGAAGCGGCGGACAAAAAACAGTTGAGTTATTTTTTATCTACCAAAATTCTAAAAAACCAGAACCAACAAATTGATGCTCCATTTGGTTATGGGCAAGTGCTCCATACAGGAAGAATAGATACTAAATTATTACTAGCACGTTATCAAGATTATTTGATAGAAAAAAACCTATTTACAAAACAGAATTTCGATTTTAATAAGATTCATCTTCATGAAGATTTTGTGGAATACGATGCCATTAAAGCTAAAAACCTTGTATTCGCTACTGGATTTGGCATAAAGGAAAATCCGTATTTCGCTTATTTGCCTTTAAATGGTACCAAAGGAGAATTGTTAACCATTAAAGCGCCAGCACTTAAAGAAAATGGCGTAATTAAATCATCTGTATTTATAATTCCGCTAGAAAATGATTTATATCGAGTAGGTGCAACGTATAAGTGGAAAGATAAAACCAATGAACCCACTCAAGAGTCTAGGGATGAGTTGTTAGAAAAGCTAGACACATTTTTAAAATGCGAATATGAAGTTGTTGATCATGTTGCAGGTATTCGACCTACAGTTGCGGACCGGAGGCCTTTAGTAGGGCGGCATCCTGAATATAAAAACTTGTTTATTTTAAATGGTTTTGGATCTCGTGGCGTAATGATTGGTCCTACAGCATCATTAGCATTGTATAATTTTATAGAAAATAAGCAAGACTTAAACCCCGAAATGGATATTGCGAGGTTTACTAAAAAATATTACCAGAAAAATTAAATATTACTTTTGCTTAACTGCGTCTGGATCGTATTTCATGAACATATTTATCCAAATATTTCGTGATAGTCTCATGATTATTGGCATAAAGACAATTAAAGTGCCAAGAATTGCAAAAAAACTAGTTTTTAAACTTGTGCCAATAAAGAGAAAAGAAATTACAAATGCAGCTACAGCAAATGCAATACCAACACCATAACTTACGTACATTGCGCCATAAAAGAAAGAAGGCTCAATTTTGTATTTGGTATTACAATGAGAGCAACGTTCATGCATTTTAAATATTTGTGTCAAATGATAGGGATTTTTATCCATATACATGCTTTCATTATGACATTTAGGGCAAGTTCCTGTTAAAATGCTGTAGAGTTTGTTTCCTTTTTTTAACATTTGCAAAAGTTTTAGCAAAAGTAAGATTTTAGTAGTGTTTCTTATGTAACTAAAGTCACAAAAAAACAATAATAATAACAACAAAAAATGCTTAATATACACAACCTTTCTGTTTCATTTGGAGGAGAATATCTTTTTGAAGAAATATCTTTTCGTTTAAATTCAGGAGACAGAGTAGGTCTTATTGGTAAAAATGGGGCTGGAAAATCTACTCTTTTAAAATTACTTTCTAAAGAAATGCAGCCAGATACCGGAGTAATAGCTTCGGATAAAGAAGTTAGGATTGGTTTTTTAAAGCAAGATTTAGATTTTGAGCAAGGCCGTACCGTTTTAGATGAAGCTTATCAGGCGTTCGAAGAAATTAAAACTATAGAGAAACAATTGGAAGATATAAATCATCAATTGGCAGAACGTACGGATTATGAAAGTGACATCTATTCTAAACTAATTGAAGATTTAAGCGATTTAACCCATAGGTTTGAAATTTTAGGAGGATATAATTATCAAGGTGAAACTGAGAAAATTCTACAAGGCTTAGGATTTAAGCGTGAAGATTTTAATAAATACACCGACACTTTTTCTGGTGGCTGGAGAATGCGAATAGAATTGGCAAAGCTGTTATTGCAAAATAACGACGTATTGCTGCTAGATGAACCTACGAACCACTTAGATATAGAATCTATCATTTGGTTAGAGCAGTTTTTAAAAAGCAGTACAAGCGCTGTAGCCATTGTCTCTCACGATAAAATGTTCTTAGACAATGTTACGAATAGAACTATAGAAATATCTTTGGGAAGAATATACGATTACAATAAACCGTATTCAGAATTTTTGATCCTTCGTAAAGAAATTCAAGAGCAACAACTAAATGCTCAGAAAAATCAAGAAAAACAAATACAACAAACAGAAAAATTAATAGAAAAGTTTAGAGCAAAAGCCTCAAAAGCCTCGATGGCACAATCCTTAATAAAAAAACTGGATAAGCTAGATAGAATAGAGGTTGATGAGGACGATAATAGTGTAATGAATTTAAAGTTTCCGGTTTCTATAACCCCAGGAAAAGTGGTGGTGGAAATAGATAACTTATCAAAACACTATGGTAAAAAAGAAGTGCTTAATAATATTGATTTACTTATTGAGCGTGATATTAAAACGGCATTTGTGGGCCAAAACGGCCAAGGGAAGTCAACTTTGGCAAAGATAATAGTTGGAGAATTAGAGCATACAGGTAAATTAAAGCTTGGCCATAATGTACAAATCGGTTATTTTGCTCAAAATCAAGCAGAATATTTAGATGGTAACAAAACCATTTTAGATACAATGATTGATGCTGCCAACGAAAAAAACAGGAGTAAGGTAAGGGACATTTTAGGTTCATTTCTGTTTAGAGGAGATGAGGTTGATAAATACGTAAAAGTACTTTCAGGAGGGGAAAGAAACCGATTAGCACTTGCCAAAATGCTACTGCAGCCATTTAATGTTTTAGTAATGGATGAGCCAACAAACCACTTAGATATAAAGTCTAAAAATGTTTTGAAACAGGCTTTACAGAGTTTTGAAGGTACCCTTATTTTAGTTTCGCACGATAGAGATTTTCTTCAGGGCTTAACAAACAATGTTTACGAATTTAAAGATGGAGCAATTAAAGAATATTTAGGCGATATTGATTTTTATTTGGAACAACGCAAAGTTGACGATTTTAGAGAAATAGAGAAAAAAGACGTTGTTGTTACTCAAAAAGAGAAAAAGCCAGTAGTAGAAATTAGTTACGAAGAGCAGAAGAAAATAAAAACGCTGAATAATAAGCTGAGCTCTATAGAAAGTAAAATTTCGCAATTGGAAAATGAAATTAAGAAGATAGATCAAGAACTTCTTACTAATTATGATACTACCATTGCCAAACCTAATTTTTTCGAGTCATACGAGAAAAAGAAAAAGATGTTAAAGGATTTGATGTCGGAATGGGAAGATCTTACGTTGAAAATGGAAAATCTAGCCTAAAAGTAAGTTTTAACTTACGTATTTTCACAGCTGTTTTAGGCTTTTTTGCAACATAAATGCAGGTATAGCGGGTAGTTCATCGAATTTATCTTGCTTATCTTGTACAATGGTTTAAATTTGTAGGAGTATTCTTATAGTTATTTGTTTAAAGAAGCTACTAATTTAAATTTATGAGATTCAGAAATAATATAATCGCAGTATTGTTGCTAATAACATCTTTCACGTTTGCTATTCCAAAGGCGGAAAAAAATGCGTTAATAGATTTATACGAAAGTACCAATGGTGCTAATTGGAAAAATACTTGGGATTTATCTTCTAAAGTATCCAATTGGAACGGTGTTGTTATAGAGAATAATCATGTGGTTTCCATTACCTTGTTTAATAATAATTTAGAAGGTACATTGCCAAATTCTATTGGCAATTTGGAAAACCTTAAACTTTTGAATCTTGCATTTAATAACATAGAAGGTAATCTACCAGTAGGAATATGTCAGTTACAACATTTACAAGTTTTAAGGTTAGGTAAAAATAAATTATCAGGTTCCATTCCAAATGAAATAGGAGGCTTAAGAAGTCTGGAACATTTAGATCTGTTTAGCAATAATATTTCAGGCGAATTACCGGAAGTTATTGGCAGCATATCTGGTTTAAAAGTATTATCAATATCGGATAATAACATCACCGGTAAATTACCTAGATCATTAGCAAAATTGGCTAATTTAGAAAGGTTAGAACTTTCTGATAATAATATGGGTGGAGATATACCTGTAAGTCTTACACAATTAAAAAATTTACAAATTTTAGCCATTGCAGAGAATGGATTTTCTAATGATTTTCCATCTCAAATAATGAATATGCCAAATTTGGAAGTCTTACAGATTCAGAAAAATAAGTTTAATACGGAGTTTTTAAATCATATAGATATCCCAGTGTCTAATTTGGTACTTTTTGATTTTGACGGAAATCAAGAGTCTATCATTAAAAAAGACTTAAAAAACTTATACATAGATTCAAATACACGCACAGCGAAAACAATATTTGAAGATGAACAAGCAAACTAATTATTTTAACGAAAACTTTAGTGCTATGAAAAGGAATATAATAGGATTATGTTTAGTAGCCACTTTTTTGGTGAGTTTTAGTTCTTTCGCTGATGTTTCTAAATCAGAAAAACAAGCATTACTAGAGCTGTTTAAACAAACCAATGGAGATAAATGGAATACTAGTTGGGATTTAAATACATCTGTAGATACATGGTATGGAGTTACAGTGAAGAATAATGCTGTTGTTAAAATTAATTTATTTCACAACAACTTGTCTGGTGCAATACCAGCTAGTATTGGAGATTTAACATACTTAACAGAGCTTAATTTAGCCTTTAATCAGCTGACTGGGGAATTACCATCAGAGATTAGTAAATTACATCGCTTAAGTGTTCTTAAAATAGAAATGAATAGATTAAAAGGATCATTGCCTGAAAATTTAGGAGAAATGGTTCAACTTCAAGAATTAACTGCTTTTAATAATTTTTTATCAGGGACTATTCCTAATAGTGTTGGGGAGCTTAAAAGACTAAAAGTGTTGAATCTTTCGAGTAATAATTTTAAAGGAACCATTCCCAATTCTATTGGTAGTCTGGAAAATTTAGAAACCTTAGGATTGTTTGAAAATAGTTTAGAAGGTACTATGCCATCGGAATTTGGTAAGCTAGAAAAATTAAAAGAACTTGTTTTGGCTAATAATCAATTAAATGGTGCCATACCAAAAGAAGTTGGGCAATTAGCAAACTTAGAAATATTTCAGGTACAAAATAATGGTTTTGATTCTTTTGAAGATATTAATGCAATAAAAACTAGTAGTCTTTTGGTTTTTGATTTTGATAAAGAAAAAATCCAAACATCTCCTAAATATAAAGATATTGATAGTTTTATGACAAGAATGGCAGATACGAAATTCGAAGATGATAATGACAACTAATTTTAATGAAATTAACAAAAAAGGACGCCGAATAGGTGTCCTTTTTTGTTTAGTGTAGAATGGATTAAAATTAGCGAAATGTCATTTTTTAAGATATGTTTAACTAAACTAGCTTAAACTAATGGATAGTTTTGCAATCTAAGGCTCACTAGCCTTAAGTTTAATTATGAGAAAAATATTACTATCTATTTTAGGAATTGTATTAATTGCTTTGGCCGTAGGTGGCGCAGCTGTATTAATCAACAGCAAAAACACTCAAAAACCCAAACCAGATAAGATTGTAAAAACTGTATTTACAGATAAGGTAGCAAATGGCACAGTAGCTATTGTTGTACCTGCAAATGGAAATGTGGTAGCAAAACGTAGAGTTGAGTTATATTCAGAGGTACAAGGTGTTTTTAAAAACAGCGGTAAGCTGTTTAAAGTTGGAGAGTCCTATAAATCTGGAGAAATAATTATTAGAATAGATGCTGCGGAATACGCCGCAAGTGTACAATCTGCTAAGAGTAATCTCTATAATTTATTAACTTCTATAATGCCAGATTTACGCCTAGATTATCCTGAGATATTTTCTAAATGGCAATCTTATTTAAATAATTTTGATCTTGCCAATAGCACACCTTCATTACCTTCAATGACTAGTGAAAAAGAAAAGTATTTTATTTCAGGAAGAGGAATACTTACTAGTTATTACAATGTTAAAAACTTAGAACAGCGCTTATCTAAATACAGAATTACGGCACCTTTTGATGGTGTTTTAACCGTAGCACTTGTTACAGAAGGCACATTAATACGTTCAGGACAAAAACTAGGAGAATTTATTAATACTGATGTTTACGAATTAGAAGTTGCGGTAAGTAAAACGTATAGCGACTTGTTAAAAGTTGGTGAAGCGGTAAAATTAAATAACCTTGAAGGCACTCAAGAATATAAAGGTATAGTAACACGTATAAATGGGAGTGTGGATCAAGCTTCGCAAACAATAAAGGCCTTTATTGAAATAAAAGATAAATCTTTAAAAGAAGGCATGTATTTAGAGGCAAGGCTTAATGCAAAAGAAGAACTTAATGCAATTGAAGTGAATCGTGGGTTGCTTTTGGAAAACAATCAAATATTTGTGGTTCGTGACTCAGTTTTGGATTTAATTGATGTGGAGCCAGTATATTTTTCGGACAAAAAAGTAGTGCTAAAAAATGTGCCAGAAGGTACGGTAATTGTAGCGAAGCCAGTTGTTGGTGCTTATTCAGGAATGTTAGTAAAGATTTTTGATAATAATTCTGAAAATCAGACTAACTAATGAGGAAGTTAATAACATTTTTTATAAAGTACCATGTTGCCGTTACCGTATTTATTTTGGCAATTACAGCATTTGGTATTGTAGGCGCACTTTCTTTAAAGTCATCTTTTTTTCCTTTAGTAGATTCTAAAAACATCACTATATCGGTAACGTATCCTGGTGCATCTCCACAAGAAATTGAAGAAGGCATAGTTCTCAAAATAGAAGATAATTTAAAAGGGCTTCAAGGCGTTGATCGTGTTACCTCTACTTCTAGAGAAAACAGTGGGTCCATAAATGTAGAAATAGAAAAAGGTCAGGATATTGATTTTATGCTTTTAGAAGTGAAAAATGCGGTTGATCGTGTGCCTTCTTTTCCTACAGGAATGGAACCTTTAATTGTTGCTAAACGAGAAGAGGTAAGACAAACTATTAGTTTTGCGATTAGTGGTAAAGACATTCCTTTAGCTACACTAAAACAAATTGGTAGACAAATTGAGAATGATATTCGGACTATAGACGGAATTTCTCAGATAGAAATGTCTGGATATCCTCAAGAAGAAATAGAAATAGCTGTAAACGAAAATAGTTTATTGGCTTATAATGTTTCCTTTACTGAGGTGTCGCAGGCTGTAGCAAATGCAAATATTCTAGTGACTGGTGGTAATATTAAAACCGATGCCGAAGAATATCTTATACGTGCCAATAATAGAGCTTACTACGGTGACGAAATTTCTAATTTAATAATTAAAGCTTCTCCAAACGGGCAAACCATCCGTTTAAAAGATGTTGCTCAAATTCGCGATCGTTTTGCAGAAAGTCCTAATGCTACTTATTTTAATGGAGATTTATCGGTAAGTACAACAATTACAAGTACCAATACAGAAGATTTAATTTCGTCAGCAGAAAAAATTAAAGAATACATAGAAGATTTTAATGATAAACACTACAATGTTCAACTTAATGTTGTGAGTGATCTTTCTATAACTTTAGTACAGCGAACAGAACTATTGACTGAAAATGCCATAATGGGAATGGTATTAGTTCTCATATTTTTATCACTTTTCTTAAATACGCGCTTAGCATTTTGGGTGGCTTTCGGACTGCCAATTTCATTTTTGGGAATGTTTATTTTTGCTGGTTTTTTCGATGTTACTATAAACGTGCTTTCGTTATTTGGAATGATTATCGTAATCGGTATTCTGGTTGATGATGGTATTGTAATTGCCGAGAATATTTATCAGCATTACGAAAAGGGAAAGACGCCTATACAAGCTGCAATAGATGGTACTATGGAGGTTATTCCTCCAATTGTATCAGCAATTATTACAACCTTATTAGCCTTTTCCATATTCTTATTTTTAGACGGACGAATAGGTGAGTTTTTTGGTGAGGTCTCCGTTATTGTCATCTTAACACTTGTGGTGTCTCTGGTAGAGGCATTGATAATTTTGCCTGCGCATTTAGCCCATTCCAAGGCATTACAACCTATTAGCGATGAACCAAAAACAGGCATTGCAAAGGCATTTGCTAAATTAAGAGTTATTAATAAAGCGGGAGATCGTTTTATGAATTGGATGCGGGATGAATTTTATGGTCCAGCATTGCAATTTTCACTTAAACATAAAATACTCACGTTTTCATTTTTCGCAGTAGCATTAATTTTAACCGTAGGTGCTATAGGTGGTGGAATTATTAGAACTACCTTTTTTCCAAATGTTGCCAGTGATAGGGTTTCAATTGCTTTAGAAATGCCAAATGGAACCAATGAAATTGTTACCGATTCGATAATTTCATATATAGAAGAAAAAGCAAAAATTGTAAATCAAGAACTTACCGATAAATATTTAAAGGGCACCAACAAAGTGTTGTTTGATAATGTCATAAAGAATGTTGGCCCTGGATCTTCTACGGCATCATTGGTGATTAATCTTTTACCAGGTGAAGAGCGCCCAGATGAAATTTCATCAGAATTAGTAACTACAAGACTTAGAGAGCTTGTAGGTCCTGTAATTGGTGTAGAAAGTTTAGTGTTTGGTTCTGGAGGTAATTTTGGAGGTAGCCCTGTAGCAGTTTCCTTATTAGGGAATAATATAGAAGAACTAAAAGCAGCAAAAAAAGAACTTAAAACAGTTTTAGAGAATAATGCGCTTTTAAAAGATGTCGCAGATAATGACCCTGCTGGTATAAAAGAAATTAGGCTTGAACTTAAAGAGAACGCTTATTTATTAGGCTTAGATTTACGTACAATCATGAATCAGGTACGGGCTGGTTTTTTTGGAATGCAAGCTCAACGATTTCAACGTGGACAAGATGAAATCAGAGTTTGGGTTAGATACGATCGTGAAAACAGATCTTCTATAACTGATTTAGACGAAATGAGGATTACAACCCCAAGTGGTAGTAAAGTACCTTTAAAAGAAATAGCAAGCTACACTATTGAAAGAGGAGATGTTGCTATAAATCACTTAGAGGGGCAGCGAGAAATTCAAATTACTGCAGATTTAAAAAACAGCAAAGAAACTAGTGCCACAGATGTTATGTTCGATATTGAAAATAATGTTATGCCTAACATTAAATCTAAATACCCGACAGTTTCAGCATCTTTTGAAGGTCAGAATCGTGAAGCGAATAAACTTTTAGCATCACTTAAATTAGTAGGTTGGTCTGTTCTAGGGCTTATTTATATCACAATAGCATTTACTTTTAGGAGTTTTAGTCAACCTTTAATGTTGATTATTCTAATTCCTTTAAGCCTAACAGCAGTTGCTTGGGGACATTGGATTCATGATTTTCCTATAAATATTTTATCTATGTTAGGTATTATAGCTTTAGTGGGTATTATGGTTAATGATGGGCTAGTACTTATTGGCAAGTTTAATGCCAACTTACGTGAGGGAATGAAGTTTGATGATGCAATGTACGATGCTGGTAAATCTAGATTTAGAGCAATTTTCTTAACATCAATAACAACCATCGCAGGTCTTGCGCCTTTATTGCTAGAAAAAAGTAGACAGGCGCAATTTTTAAAACCAATGGCTATTTCAATCGCATATGGTATTGGATTTGCTACGGTTTTAACTTTACTAATACTACCATTATTTTTATCGTTCAGTAACAGATTCAAAGTATCTGCTAAATGGCTAGCTACTGGAAATGAAGTGAGTAAAGAAGAAGTGGAACGAGCTATAAAAGAGCAAAACGAAGAATTACATTTAAAAGGAGAATTGAAGCCTAAAGACGAATGAAAACAGCATATACACTAATACTATTATTTTTTAGCTTTTATACTTCGGTTTTTAGTCAAGAAAAATTTTTGACAAAAGACGATGCAATTCAGCTTGTACTAGAAAACAATTTTGGAATAAAGGTGGCGAAAAATCAGGTTGAGATTGCAGATAACAATCAGAGCATATTAAATTCGGGTTATTTGCCTACATTAAGTGGGAGTGCATCCGCGGCTTATAATCGCGATGATTCTACCATTGAGTTTCCAGGTCAGTTTAATACTGATGGTTCGCCTAGAGCTGACGTAAACCTTAATAAGGCCGAAGCGCAACGATATAATTCTAGCCTAAGCCTTAATTATGTTCTTTTTGATGGGTTAGGACGTTATTACAATTATAAAGTGTTAAAAGAGCGCTATCAATTGAGCGAACTTCAAGCTCGAGAAACCATTGAGAATACTATGTTGCAGTTATTTAGCGTGTATTTTCAAGTTGCTAGGTTAACTGAGAATCGCGATGTTTTAAAACAAGCTTTGCAGATTTCCAGAGATCGTTATAAGCGAGCAGAATATGCCTTTGAATATGGCCAAAATACGAAGCTAGATATACTTAACGCACAAGTAGATATTACCAATGATAGTATTGCTATGCTAACCATGGAGCAACAGCTTATTAATGCAAAACGCGATTTAAATGTAATTTTAAATCAAAATTTGAATGATACTTTTCAAGTAGATACTATTGTGCAATTTATTCCAGAATTGCAATTAGAAGATTACTTAGCAAAAGCAACAGAGAATAATGTCGCTATGTTGCAAACCGAAAAGAACCTAAAAATTAATGAATACGATATAAAAGTGAATAAATCTGGATACTTGCCACAATTAGGATTAACAGGCACCTATGGTTGGAATTTAAACCAGAGTGCTGCATCAGCTTTTTTTCCAGGTACAAATAATACCACAAATAATTTAGGATTAAATGCTAGTTTAACCTGGAATTTATTTGATGGAGGTAGTACTACAGTACGAGTGCGAAATGCAAAAATCGCCTATGACAATCAAGAAATATTAAAGCAACAAATAGCATTGGAAGTAGACAGAGATATACAAAATGCGAAAGCTATTTATGACAATTTAATTGCTATTTTTCAAATTCAAGAGCAGAACGTAATTACCAATCAGAACAATTTTGAGCGCTCTCGTGAGCAATTTCAATTGGGAAGAATAAGTTCTATAGAATTTCGTCAAGCACAGATAAACTTGTTAAATGCAAGTACGAATAAAAATTTAGCAAAATACGATGCGAAACTTGCAGAATTACAGTTATTACAATTAACAGGGCAGTTATTGAATACTGAATTTTAATACCATGTACGAACATTTTTTTCAATGTCCTTATTGCTGGGAAGAAATATCAATGCTATTGGATAGTTCTATTCGCAAGCAAACTTATATAGAAGATTGTGAGGTATGTTGCAACCCTATTGAAATTACTCCAGAATTTCAAGATCAAGAACTTATAGGTTTTTCAGCTACAGATATTGAACAATAAGCAACAAGCTTCAACGATGTTTAATATATAGCTTAAGCTAATTTCGCTTTTTGAGCTTTTAATTCAAAGTTTAAGGCTTTTTTAATCTTAGAATGCTTATCCAAGTAAATTATAGCACTAGAAGTTTTATAGTTCTTATAAATTACAATAGTTTTTGGAGTTACAGGTACTTTCATATCTTTTTTAACCTCGTGATTAGCACTTGCAGTAAATCCTAGTGTTAGAAAAAATAATGTAGCAAAAATAGATTTCATGGTTATTGATTTGGTTTAATTAGAACGTGTTGAAAGGGTTCTTTACATCATATGATTCGTTCAACTGTTTCTATTTTCGATGTGTGGTAAAAATACAGATGAAGTGTATTATTAATCGGATGACTGTTAATTGATTGAAAATTATGAATCAGAGCAATAATCTATCATTATAATTTTTAAGAAAAATTTCAGATTTTTTTAAGTATTAAAAAAGCAACTCATGCGTTACCATTGTATCTACTTATTAGAATAAAGTAAATAAGAGATTAAAAGATGGAAAATTTAGTTGATGTATTAATAGGCTTTATAGATGCCAACCCAGTTTTGATTATAGTTTGTTGTCTTATGCTTGCCGCATTTTTAATGTTTGTTGAAATCAAAAGAAATTATAGAAAAAGAGTAAATTAAGGATTATTGGAATACCAAATCAAAAAGGCTTTACTGTAATGTAAAGCCTTTTTTGATAATTAGGTTTTAGTTCGTTCAAACGTTAATAGTATTTGGCAATCCATAATGTTTTTGGTGGCATAGCCTGTGTTGAGGTAACTTTTACGGTGCTAGGCTTTACTATATTATCAAAAACTCCTTCTTCATACATGCTTGGCACTTTATATTCCTTTACACTTTCAATTTTATATTCAATAAAATTAAAACCAGCTTTTAACTCCAAATCATAAGAATATAGCGTTTCGATATTATCATTTTCAATATTCGAAGTAGTAGAAGTACAATTTCCCTGATACTTAAAATCAGACTCCATGTAAACTAATTCAAAATAGGAGCCTAACGTGGCATCATTGGAATAGGAGTCTTCTAGCCAAGGAACCAAATTATTACTTGTAACCATAAATAGTAACCCTGAATACGAGTTATCTTTTGTGCTTAATGAAATATATCCTGCGCTAACCGCTTTTACATTTTCATCAGCCGATAGTATATCATAACTATTGTCGCATTTTGAAAATAAAGTGAAACTAGCATCTGACCATGAATTTTCTTTTGCTTCGTCAGAAATAAAATTTAAATCATTTGGAAATTTTATGTTTAATTCTCCAGATTCAGCAAGAGAACCAATAGAAAATGATTCTAGTACGCCGAAGGAAAATAGTACCAAATCCATGTTTTGTATAGGAGGGTTTTCTACTCTAGACTTTGTTTGAGCCATAATACCACTTAAATAAAGAAGCATTAATAATGACAGGGTTTTTTTCATGATATGCGTGTTTTATTTATGATTAGTCTTTTCCAATTTTAAGTTGTTGACATTTTTCATGCGTAATTTTTATGCATCACATGAAATTGCTAATAATTATCATTTTAGGGGGAGTGGTAATTTTAAGTATACTTCTAGCTAAATCCGATAAATGAAATACTCAGACTACTAATAAAAGGGGGGGGATTGTAATGTACTAAATCTACAATTTATTATTTAATAAAATACATGAGTTTGTATTATTCTTTGGAGTATAAGTATAGAACTTCTTAAAAACAAAAAACCTCTTAGTTTCCTAAGAGGTTTTCTTCTAGTAGCGGGAACTGGACTCGAACCAGTGACCTTCGGGTTATGAGCCCGACGAGCTACCTACTGCTCTATCCCGCGATTTGCGTTTCTGAAAGAATCAACTTCGCTTTTCAGCGCTCAGTTCATAATGCTGACTGATTTATTTCCGGCTGCAAATATACAAAGCTTTTTTGTTACTATCAAAACATAAATTGATAATTATTTTTTAAGCATCACTTTAAAATCCTTAAATTACCCCTCTATAACATATTATTACTCTTGCATGGAAATTATAAACGATTTATTATCTAGTATTCTGCCGTATACCGAATGGCCAATGTTTCTATTGTTAATAGGTGGAGGACTTTTTTTAATGGTCTATTCTAAATTTGTTCCTTTTCGTTTTTTCGGACATGCAATCGCCATTACAGCAGGTAAATATGATGATAAAAATGCCAAAGGCGATGTAAGTTCTTTTCAAGCACTTTCTGCTGCTGTCGCAGCCACCGTAGGCTTGGGAAATATTTCTGGAGTAGCCATTGCCATTCATGATGGCGGTCCAGGGGTTGTTTTTTGGATCTGGGTAACTGCAATTATAGGAATGGGAATTAAATTTTATTCTTGTAGTCTTGCTATCATGTTTAGAACTACCGATGCAGATGGTAAATTGCAGGGTGGTCCCATGTATTACATTACTAAAGGCTTAGGTGAAAAGTGGAAACCATTAGCTATTTTCTTTTGTATTTGTGGTCTTTTTGGATTCCTTGGGGTGTTTACTGCAAATCAATTTACAGAAACGTTTATGATGGTTGTAAAACCTGAAGAAAATATTTATGTGATGGATGTGGTGAATTGGAAATGGACCATAGGATTAGTTTTAGCTGTAATTACATCGTTTGTAATTTTCGGCGGACTTTCAAAAATAGCTAAAGTAGCTTCTGCTATAGTGCCATTTATGGTTTTTATTTACCTAATTGCCGTAATCGTGGTTATGGCATTAAATTCTGAAAAAGTACTGCCATCATTACAATTAATATTTACCGAAGCATGGAATTTTAATACTATTGTTACGGGTGGTTTTTGGGGATTGGTTATTATTGGAGTGCGTAGAGCTATGTTTTCTAACGAAGCTGGTTTAGGTAGTGCGCCAATGTATCATGGGCAATCTAAGACAGATAATCCAATTAAAGAAGGCTTGGTGGCCATGTTAGGTCCGTTTATAGATACTATAATGGTATGTACTTTTACCGCAATTGTTATTATTTTAAGTGGCGCCTATACCGAAGATGTAAGTGGTATTTTAATGACCTTAGAGGCTTTTGAACGTACCTTATTTGGTTATGGAGATTCGTTATTAATGCTAATTGTTACTGCCTTTGCATTATCTACCTTATTTACGTATTCTTATTATGGAGTAAAATCACTTTCATTTTTAACGAATCCTAAAATTGGGAAATTATATAATGTATACTTTGTTATAATGATTATTTTTGCAGCCGTAGCGTCGCTAGAGCTAGTAAAAAACTTAATAGATTTATCCTACGCTTTAATGGTAATTCCGAATATGATAGCAGTATTGTTATTGGCTCCTAAAGTAAATGTTGCCGCTGCTGCATATTTTAAAAAATTGAAGAATGACAGAGCATAAAGCTGGTTTTGTAAATATAATTGGAAATCCGAATGTGGGTAAATCTACATTAATGAATGCCTTTGTGGGTGAAAAATTATCTATTATCACCTCAAAAGCACAAACAACAAGACATCGTATTTTAGGCATTGTAAATGGTGATGATTTTCAGGTGATCTTGTCGGATACTCCAGGAATTATTAAGCCCGCGTACGAGCTACAATCTTCTATGATGGATTTTGTTAAGTCTGCTTTTGAAGATGCTGATATTCTTATTTACATGGTAGAAATTGGAGAAAAAGCTTTGAAAGATGAACGCTTTTTTGAAAAACTTCAGCATAGTAAAATACCGGTGCTTTTATTGCTAAATAAGATTGACACCACAGAACAGGAAACAATAGAAGAGCAAGTGCAATATTGGCAAGAACAATTGCCTACGGCAGAAATTCATTTAATCTCTGCCTTAATGAATTTCAATATTAAAGGTGTTTTTGAACGTATCATAGAATTACTGCCTGTTTCCCCTCCTTTTTATCCAAAAGATCAGCTTACAGATAAGCCAGAACGCTTTTTTGTTAATGAAACTATTCGCGAGAAAATTCTTCAATTTTATAAAAAAGAAATTCCTTATGCTGTAGAAATAGAAACTGAGGAGTTTTTTGAAGACGATTCTATAATTAGAATGCGTGCAGTAATCATGGTAGAACGTGATTCTCAAAAAGGAATAATTATTGGCCACAAAGGCGAAGCACTGAAAAGAGTAGGTGTAGAGTCTAGAAAAGACTTAGAAAAATTCTTTGATAAGCAAGTGCATTTGGAATTGTACGTTAAAGTGAACAAAAATTGGCGTAGCAATGCCAATCAGCTAAAACGTTTTGGCTATAATCAGGGGTAGGATATTTCTTATTATAATTGTAGCTTTGGTATTAAATTCAAATTTAAAGTATGAAAATTCTTGTTGTTGTTTCTTTTATTTTTATTTCAATAATTGCCCAAGCTCAAGAAAAATGGCAAACATCTGCTCAATTCGACTTTATTTTCCCAAGTAATAAGGAGTATTCCTATAATGACTCAAACAATGTTTTTACGGATGTTGAATTAGATAATTCCGGGTTTTTATTAAGTTCTTTTGCTGTGCAAGGAGATTATAATTATTTTATTTTCAAAAAGCTAAGTTTAGGTGTTGTAGGGGGCTTTCAGACGCTATCAAAGCCCAGTTACTCTTTTCTTAAGGTAGGTGGAGTTATGCGCTATTTTTTTACAGATAAAAATAGTGGTTTTCTTTATATTAATGCAACAAACGATTTTAGCTTAAATAAA
The DNA here is from genome assembly GCF_900176415.1 of Cellulophaga tyrosinoxydans. Classification (GTDB taxonomy): domain Bacteria; phylum Bacteroidota; class Bacteroidia; order Flavobacteriales; family Flavobacteriaceae; genus Cellulophaga; species Cellulophaga tyrosinoxydans. The sequence goes on from NZ_FWXO01000001.1 coordinate 1,516,269, forward strand.
GATAAATTTAAAACAGGTGCAACTGCAAGAGCTGGTGTTGGTTTTCCAATTCTACAAAAAGATGAATATCAATTAATTCTTAATCTATTTGGAGAATATACACAACTACAATTAGATGGCGGTAAGCCATTATTAGGACTCCCAGATGAAACCCCCAAATATTACGCAACAAGATCTCTTGGATTAAGTGTAGGTATCGTTTTTTAAAAATTAATATTTTTTTCTAAAAAAAAGAGGCTTTACCATTCATGGTTAAGCCTCTTTTGTATTTATAATCTACCCAATGTAATTGTAAAAACTTTATTCTCCCCCTTTGGGGGTTCGGGGGCTTATTACCTCTTCCATAAAATCATGCAATTCATGCATTTGTGGTCTCCCTTTGGCTCTGCCTAACCTGCCAAATGCATAAAGTGCAAACCAAATCACAATCAATCCGATCATTAATCCTATTTGCAAAGTATAGGTTTTATCCAGAGCGGCATTAGAATAAGCCCATACGCCTAGAACTATAAATAGGGTAGCAACGCCAAAATGTAGAAACATAAAGAATGTCCAAAGTGCAGGATTGGGCCCAAAAACACCGTAAATTTTGCTCGTTTTAAGGTCTTCATTGTTTACAATTTCTAAATGTAATTGAGGAGACCAAAAGTGGTTTTCTTTTGCATTAAATTTTATAAACACATGATCATCTAAGCGCTTTACTATAAAGGGATCTTTGCGTGTTTTTTCAAAAGCTAATAGAATAGCGTCACTAGGCGAGTCCAGTTCTCTCTGAAATCTAGGCCGTAAAACAATAGTATTTGGCAGACTTTTCACTGTTACAGGTATTTAGGCATAGAAGTTATCATTTTTCTTCAATAAATAATAGTACTTTTGCACCAAAATTACGAAGTATGAGTGCTATTGTAGCCATTGTAGGAAGACCAAATGTTGGTAAATCAACCCTTTTTAACCGTTTAATTAAACGTAGAGAGGCTATTGTTGATGCGGTAAGTGGGGTAACTCGCGATCGTCACTATGGTAAAAGCGACTGGAATGGAAGAGAATTTTCTGTGATTGATACAGGAGGTTACGTAAAAGGTAGTGATGACGTTTTTGAAGCAGAAATCGATAAGCAAGTAGAATTAGCTATTGATGAAGCCGATGTTATTATTTTTATGGTCGATGTAGAAACCGGCGTAACAGGTATGGATGAAGATGTTGCTAAACTGCTGCGCAAAGTCAAAAAACCTGTATTATTAGCAGTAAATAAAGTAGATAATAATAAAAGAGCAGAAGATGCTGTGGAGTTTTATTCCTTAGGCTTAGGCGATTATTTTACTATTGCAAGTACTAATGGAAGTGGAACTGGTGATTTGCTTGATGCGCTTGTTGAGGTCTTGCCAGAGAAAGAACCAAATAGAGATGACGAGCTTCCAAGATTTGCCGTAGTGGGTCGACCAAATGCTGGTAAATCATCATTTATAAATGCTTTAATAGGTGAAGATCGTTATATCGTTACGGATGTTGCTGGTACCACAAGAGATAGTATCGATACAAAATACAACCGTTTTGGATTTGAGTTTAACTTAGTAGATACTGCGGGGATTCGTAGAAAATCTAAAGTAAGAGAAGATTTAGAATTTTATTCAGTAATGCGTTCTGTAAGAGCAATTGAGCATTCCGATGTTTGTATCATTATTTTAGATGCAACACGTGGTTTTGACGGGCAAGTACAGAATATATTTTGGTTAGCGCAACGCAATAATAAAGGGATAGTAATACTTGTTAATAAATGGGATTTGGTGGAAGATAAAGAAACCAATACCATCAAGCATTACACGCAAAAAATTAAAGAAGCCATGGAGCCTTTTACCGATGTTCCTATTGTATTTATGTCGGTTTTAGCTAAGCAGCGTATTTTTAAGGCTATTGAAACGGCGGTTCAAGTTTACGAAAATAGAAGTCGTAAAATTCAAACCCGTAAGTTTAATGATGTCATGTTGCCGTTAATTGAAAATTATCCACCACCAGCATACAAAGGAAAATTTGTAAAGATTAAATTCTGTACACAATTACCAACACCATATCCGCAGTTTGCATTTTTCTGTAATTTGCCTCAATATGTAAGGGATCCATACAAACGATTTTTGGAAAATAAACTACGTGAGAATTTTGATTTCACTGGGGTTCCAATATCTGTTTTTATGCGTAAAAAATAAGTCAAAAAAAATCAACCTTTGAAGGAAGAATCTCTTACGATAAGGTTGGTTTTTATTTCTATTGTTTTTGTTATTAGCGCATCATTCGGATGGTCTATTTCATCAATTAAATAGTCCACCGCAGTTCTACCAATGCGTTCACCAGGCTGGTCTACAGTGGTTAAATTAGGAACAATTATTTTAGAATTTACCGAGTTGCTAAAGCCAACAACGGCAATTTCTTCTGGAATTTTTATGTTGAATTAGTTAAAGACGTTACAACCATTGCCCAAAAGTTTCGCATACCTATAGTTGCGATTTTTGGTAAATTGGATTTAAATGAAGCGCAAATCCAAAAAATGGGCTTAGAAAATGCTTTTCAAATATATGACCCTGAAAAAGGAGTTGCCTATAGTATGGAAAATGCATCTAAGCTTGTTGAGGACGTGCTTTTTCAGTTTTTTAGCAAGAAACACTCCTTATAAACCAGTATTAAATAAATTTAATACTTAGATAAATTGTTGGCTTTATAATTAAATGTATATTCTACATTTAATTATAAAATTATGTTAACGCTTGCCAAGCATTTGATAGGTTGCCATATTTTTAGCGCAACCAAAAATTCATCAATCCAAATAATCAAATGCAAAAATCTTTTTTAACAGTAGTATTTTTCCTTGGTATTTTTTCATTTTCTAATGCTCAAGACTTTTTAATAAAAGGAAAAATAGTAGACTTGGATACGCAAACGCCCTTAGAAGCCACTACAATTTATGCCGAATCTATTTTAGATAGTACACTTATAGCTTATAGCATAACAGATCAAAATGGGTTATTTGAGTTAGAAGGAAAAACAAGTTTAAGTAAGTTTAATGTATTCTTTTCATACAACGGTTACAAAACTTTAAAGATGACCCTTGAAAGGAAATCTCTTATCAATTTAAATACTATTCAATTAGAGGAGCAGTTTGAAGAATTAAAAGGAGTACAAGTATCGGGCGAGAGAGTGCCTATAACTATAAAAAAAGATACTTTAGAATTTAATGCAGATTCGTTTAAAACACGACCTGACGCCACCGTTGAAGATGTGCTAAAAAAGCTCCCCGGAGTAGAAGTTGATAGTAATGGAAAAATTACCGTTAATGGTAAGGAGGTTAATCAGGTACTAGTAAATGGCCAAGTTTTCTTTAGTAACGATCCTAAAGTTGCAACTAAAAGTCTGCCTAAAGAAATTATTAGCAAAATTCAAATTACCAATACCAAAACAAAGGAGCAGGAATTTGCTGGTGAAGATGGAGACGGAGAAACAAAAACCATCAATCTTACAATTAAAGAAGACAAAAACAAAGGCTATTTAGGAAGAATGGCTGCTGGTTATGGTACAGATGACCGATATCAGGCTAACGGACTTTTAAATTATTTTAATAATAAAAAGCGCCTGAGTGTTATAGCAAGCACCAATAATATTAATAATGCAGGATTTTCTTTTGACGAAATTTACGATATGGTAGGTAACTCAGGAGGGAGAGTGTCATTTAATAGCAATGGAGGTTTTGAAGTTGGCGGTTTGTCTTTTGGTTTTGGCGAAGGAATTACCACTTCCTCAACTGTGGGAGCTAGTTATGCCGATCAAGAAAAAAATAAATATGAAGTAAGTAGTAATTACTTTTTCTCGTATAGTGATTCTTATAATGACCAAAAAACATTCAGGGAAAACATTCTGCCAGATGGTAGTTTTTTCACCAACACCGAATCTAATTTTAGAGGAAGCACTAATAGTAATCAAGGTGGAGCAGATTTGGAGTTTGATATTGATAAAACACTACGAGTTTCAGTAGAACCATCATTAAGTATTAATAGAACAAATTCTGCTAATTATTCCAACACAACATCAAATGATGAGGATGGAGCATTAATTAATAGTAATGAAACCGCAACAATAAGTGATGGCCAACAAAGGAATTTTTCTAATAGAATGACCATTTTTAAAAAATTAGATACTATTGGTAAATACATTCGCTTTTCTTTTAGAAATAATAATTCAGAAAATATAAACTTCGCTAATTTAAATTCTCTACGTGAAATTTTCGGTGCTAACCCAAGTGAAGAAACTTTAGATCAAATTACAGATTCTAATAATAAAAACGATTCTTATGAAATTGGAGTAAGATACAGACAACCGTTAGCAGATAAAATTTATTTAGATTTTGGTTATGAATATCAGAATAACCAACGCAACAATAAACGATCTGTGTATGATTTTGATGCGATTACAGATGATTATACCAATTTTAATCAAAGTTTAAGTTCAGATTTTAGATTTAATACCGAGCAGCAGACTCCTTCATTACGCTTTAATAGTGACCGGGAGAAGTTTCGTTTGAGAATAGGAGTTGATTATACAGCTACTAACCTGAACAATAGGGATTATTTGCAAAATACTTCGTTTTCTAAAAATTATAGTAATGTGTTGCCTAATGCGAATATTTCGTATACCATAGATAAATCTAAAAGACTTGGATTATGGTATAATTCTGACTTAAATATTCCATCAGTTAATCAGTTACAGCCTATTCCTAATGTTTCAAATCCTTTAAATATTATTGTAGGTAATCCAAATTTATCACCTTCAGTAAATCATAGGATAAATATTAATTATAATGATTATAATTGGAAAGATCGTACCGGTTTTTTTATGTACGCAGGTGCAACAATTGAAGACAATAGTGTTTCTTCTGTAACCACAACAGATGAAGATTTTTTAAGAACTACCACTTATGCAAATATTGATGGAAATTTAAATGGGTATGGAGGTATGCAGTACTCTAAGGAAATTAAAAAAGACAGTGCTTATTCCATTAAATTCAACATAAGACCCTATGTCAACTTTAATAAGCGTGTAGGTTTTACCAATGGTGCGCGATTAGAGTCTAAAAACCTTTCTTTTACGCCAAGAGTCTCCACCACCTTAAATTTTAGAGAGCTGGTCGAAATAGAACCAGTTTATGCAATTACCTTTAATCAAACAAAATATAATATTGACGGATTTGATGATATAAATTTTATTGTTCATAATCTACAGTTTAAAACTACCACTTATTGGCCCGAAAATTTAATTTGGGGTAATGATATTACGTATAGTTATAATGGTAATGTAGGGCCAGGATTTGATAAAGATGCTGTTTTTTGGAATATGAGCTTAGGTTGGCAATTGTTGGATAAAAATGCCACTATAAAAGTTTTGGCGTATGACTTATTAAATCAGAATATTAATACTAGAAGAACCTCCGGAGAAGACTTTATTCAAGATTTTCAAGGCACGGTATTGCAACAATACTTTATGCTCAGTTTTAGCTATAAGTTCGATCAATTTGGAGGTAAGAAGTCACGAGGAAATGGTGTCAGATTTATGTAGTCTATCCTCTAAGGTACAAATATGGTTATTGTATTTGTTTCATAGACTATTTCATTATCGATACCTATAATTGTAATTTGCGCAATATCTTTTTCAATTCCGCAACAATAATTGCCTTCTCCAATTTTTTCAACTGCAATTAAGGTGCTAAAATTAATTTCGGTCCCAATTTGAAAAGTATAATTGAAAGTTTCAGATGTGGTACTAGGTATAATTATAGCTATAGTACCATCTGTTTCAGAAAATGATTCAAAGGAAATTGTGTTTTCATTTTGGTCTACAATGTTAATATCGCCTTCAGAAAAAGTATTATTTGCTACTAAATTTTCGTTAGTATTTTTATCAATTAACCTAATATATACTTTTTCAGCATAACACGTTATTGCACTACAATCTTCAGTAGCATCATTTTCGCACTGCATTAAAAAAATAGAAATAGGAAGAAAGCAAAGATACTTTAGCAAGACAATTTTATCTTAAGATGTATTTTTTAACGAATGGTTGCTTTTTAACTATTAGGTTGTTACCATCCTCCAGAAGCTCCACCGCCTCCAAATCCGCCGCCGCCGAATCCGCCACCAAAGCCTCCGCCACCAGAACTGCCTCCGCCAAATCCTCCAGAGCTGCTTCCGCCACGACCCATATTGCTGAGAATAATGGCGTCCCAAATATCAAAACCACCAGATCTATTACCTCTGTTTCCTCCACCGTTTCTTCGGTTTTTGTTGGAGAGGATAATAATGATGATAATAAAAATTATAAAAGGGAAGATGCTTTCAAAAGGAAAAGAATTGTTATTGAAGTTGCGGTCTTCTTTAAATTCTCCCATTAAAACACTAAAAATGGCATCTGCACCACGATCTAAACCAGCATAATAATCGCCTGTTTTAAACTCAGGGATAATTACTTGTTCTATAATTCGCTTAGACATCGCATCAGTAAGTGATCCTTCAACTCCGTACCCAGTATTAATGGCTACTTTTCTATCGTCTTTAGCTAAGATTAATAAAACACCATTATCTTCATTAGCCTGGCCAATACCCCATTTTTGTCCCCATTGTGCTCCTAAAAAGTTAATTTCCTCGCCTTCGGTAGAGCTTATGATAACGACCACAATTTGTGTTGAGGTGCTATCAGCGTATTTTTTTAATTTTTGGGTTAAGCTAGTTTCTTGGGTATCCGAAAGTAAATTTATGTAGTCGTATACACCTTTTTGCAAGCTAGGTTTGTCAGGAATTTTAAATTGTGAAATCCCAAATGCATAAACGCATAAAAACAGAATTAAAAGACTACCCTTTAGATACTTCATTGCTAAGTTCATTAGTATCGTTATGTTGCCAAGGGAAGTGATTTTCAAGCTCTTTGCCCGCTTTTAGCACCCCATCGATTATTCCTTGTTTAAAATTATTTTGTTTAAACTGCTGCTCAATAGCATCTTTAGTGGTGTTCCAGAAATTTTTAGGCACAACATTATTGATTCCTCGATCGCCATAAATAACAAATTTTTTGTCATGAACAGCAACATATATGAGTACGCCATTTTCTTCTTTGGTGTTATCCATTTTTAGAAAATGAAAAACTTCTTGAGCTCTTTTAAAAGGCTCAATTTTTGAATGAGCTTCAATATGAACGCGAATTTCACCTGAAGTATTTTTTTCAGCCTCAATAATAGCCAGAACAATTTCTTGTTCTTCTGCAGCTGTTAAAAAATCTTCAACTTTAGACATTTAAAATTCTATTTAAAATCAAAATTCACATCAGGAGCATTTTCAGCACCTGCGTTTGCAGAAAACAATGACATTGCGTCAAAATTAGCGATACTAGCAATAATATTGGTAGGTATTTGCGCTATTTTAATGTTGTATTCGCCAGCTAAATCGTTAAATCTATTTCTCTCAACATTAATTCGGTTTTCGGTACCTTCTAATTGGGATTGTAAGTCTAAAAAATTTTGATTGGCTTTTAGTTCTGGATAACGTTCTACAACAACCATAAGTTTGCTAAGTGCACCTGTTAATCCGCTTTGTGCATCTTGGAATGCCGCCATTTTTTCTGGCGTTAAATTATTGGCATCAATAGTCGTTGAGGTAGCTTTTGCGCGTGCTTCAATCACTGCGGTTAGTGTACCTTTTTCAAAATCTGCGGCACCTTGCACTGTTTTTACTAAATTGCCTATAAGATCACTACGTCTTTGATATGAACTTTCAACATTAGCCCATTGCTTCGTAGCTTGTCCCTTCATATTTACTAGTGTATTGTTAGTATTTACATACCACATTCCTAGAATGGCCATTACAGCAATTACTACAATAATCCCTATTAGTCCTTTTTTCATTTTATTAGTGTTTTTTGGTTTGTGTTATAATTGATTTTTAATTTTTATTAACTCTGCTTTTACACCTTCTAATTTTTGAATGATATCAAAAGTTGATAGCGTTTGGCTTTTATTCTCTTTTAAATGTGTTTTCGCACCATCAAGAGTAAAACCGCGTTCTTTTACCAAATGAAAAATTAATTGTAAGTTTTTCACATCTTGTGGCGTAAACTTACGATTGCCTTTGGCATTTTTCTTAGGTTGTAAAACATCAAATTCTTTTTCCCAGAATCTTATTAACGATGTATTTACGTTAAACGCTTTGGCGATTTCGCCAATTCCATAATATCGTTTTTCAGGTAGCTCTATGTGCATTAATCCAGAGATTGGTTTTCTTGACTTGCTGTTTTCAACATATTTTCGAATTCTTCGGCGGTTAAACTTCCATAATAGAAATTTATAGGGTTAATACGTTCGCCGTCTTTAAAAATTTCGTAGTGTAAATGCGGGGCCTCGGATCTTCCTGTGCTTCCAACAAATCCTATTAAATCGCCACGTTTAACCATTCGGCCAGCCGTAACATTGTATTTGCTTAAATGAGCATACAAGCTTACATAACCAAAACCATGGTCTATTCTAATATGATTACCATAACCAGAAGAATTACTATCGGCTCTAGTTACTTTACCATCGCCAGTAGCATATATTGGGGTTCCCTTAGGAGAGGTAAAATCCATTCCCCAGTGCATTTTTCTAGCTTTTGTAAATGGGTCAGAACGCCAACCGTAACCAGAAGCCATTCGTGTAAGATCTTCATTGCTGATAGGCTGTATTGCCGGAATTGCTGCTAAAAGCTTTTCTTTTTCTGCTGCTAGTTTGGTAATTTCATCTAGTGATTTTGATTGTACTACCATTTCTTTCTGAATGATATCCATACGTTTGGTTGTGGCAATAATCATTTCAGAATTATTAAATCCTTCTAATGATTTATAACGGTTAACACCACCAAAACCAGCTTTTCGTTGTTCATTTGGAATTGGATTTGCTTCAAAATATAAACGGTAAATATTGTTATCTCGATCTTCTATATTGGCTAATACTTGTTCTACTTGTTCCATTTTCTTATTTAACAACTCAAACTGCAACTCGTAATTACGCACATCGCGCTGTAACGATAGCTCTTTGGGAGTATTAATAAAACTGGTGTTTAAAAGTATAGTCAATCCTAATAATCCAAATAAAAATGAACCTAGTAAAAACAGACTTATATTTCTGTATTTTCTAGATTTTTTAGGTTCTATTTTGCGATACGAAAGCGTATCTGGATCGTAATAATATTTTACTTTAGACATAAATGGATTTATCCTATTTTTGTGCTCTCAAATTAAGGTAACAAACAAATATAAAAATAGTTTTGCACAAACCGTTAAATTTATCAAAAGCTTAAGTTTTTGTCCATAAAATGGTTCTTCTGTTAGACTAGAAAAAAAGTAAAATGTTACAATTTTTTGAAAACTTTAGATAAAGTAACTAATATTAGCTTGCATTTAAAAGCATTAAACAAATACAAATGAAATCTCAAGAGATACGGTCAGAGTTTTTAGAATTTTTTAAAAAGAAACAGCATAAAATAGTCGCTTCGGCACCAATGGTTATTAAGGACGATCCTACCTTAATGTTTACCAATGCTGGAATGAATCAGTTTAAAGAATTCTTTTTAGGTAATACAGAACCTAAATATGCCCGTATAGCCGATACACAAAAATGTTTACGCGTAAGTGGAAAGCATAATGATTTAGAGGAAGTTGGTAAAGATACGTACCACCATACCATGTTCGAAATGTTAGGAAATTGGAGCTTTGGTGATTACTTTAAAAAGGAAGCTATTGCTTGGGCTTGGGAGTTTTTAACTGAAGTTTGTGGTATTGATAGAGACACTTTGTATGTTACTGTTTTTGAAGGAAGCAATGATGCAGACAATTTAGAAAAGGATGTCGAAGCACTAAATTTATGGAAAGAAATAGTGCCAGAAAGTCAAATTCTTTTCGGAAATAAGAAAGATAATTTTTGGGAAATGGGTGATCAAGGCCCTTGTGGTCCTTGTTCCGAAATACATGTGGATATAAGGTCTGCGGCAGAAAAAGCAAAAATTTCAGGTGCCTCATTAGTAAATAATGACCATCCACAAGTGGTAGAAATTTGGAACTTAGTTTTTATGCAATACAATCGTAAAGCTAATGGACAGTTAGAATCATTACCCGCTAAACATGTAGATACTGGAATGGGGTTTGAACGCTTGTGTATGGTTATGCAAGGCGTACAATCTAATTATGACACCGATGTTTTTACCCCAATTATTCGTGAGATTGAAACGATTACGAACAGTTCGTATGGTAAAGACGAGAAAGTTAATATTGCCATTCGCGTAATTGCAGACCACATTCGTGCCGTTTCTTTTTCTATAGCAGATGGGCAATTACCAAGTAATACGGGGGCTGGCTATGTTATTCGTAGAATTTTGCGTAGAGCTATTCGCTATGGTTTTACCTTTTTAGATACTAAAGAACCTTTTATGTTTCGCTTGGTAAATGTGCTTAGCGATACTATGGGTAAAGCGTTTCCAGAATTAAAAAGTCAAAAACAATTAATAGAGAATGTTATTAAAGAAGAAGAACACTCTTTCTTAAAAACATTAGATCAAGGGTTAGTTTTATTAGATACCATCATTTCTAACAATAAAGGAAACCAAATTGATGGTAGAAAGGCATTTGAATTATATGATACGTATGGTTTTCCAATAGATTTAACGGCACTTATTTTACAAGAGCGCGGTTTAACATTAGATGAAAAGGGATTTGATGTTGCTATGCAGGAACAAAAAGATCGTTCACGATCGGCTTCAGAAATTTCAAAAGAAGATTGGACAGTATTATCTAAAGATTTAGAACAAGAATTTGTTGGTTATGATCTTTTAGAAACCAACGTAAAATTGGTTAAGTATAGAAAAGTAACTTCAAAAAAAGATGGAGAACAATATCAATTGGTATTTAATTTAACTCCTTTTTATCCTGAAGGTGGTGGTCAAGTAGGAGATAAAGGTTATCTAGAAGCTGCAAATGGCGATGTTATTTACATTTTAGATACTAAAAAAGAGAATAACGAGATTATTCATTTTGCTAAGAATTTACCAAAAAACACAGCAGAAACTTTTAAAGCAGTTGTTGATGAAAAGCAACGTCGTAGAACAGAAGCGAACCATACAGCTACCCATTTATTGCACCAAGCATTAAGAGAAATATTAGGAACCCATGTAGAACAAAAAGGATCTGCAGTGCATTCTAAATATTTAAGATTTGATTTTTCTCACTTTTCTAAATTAACAACAGACGAGCTGAAAGCTGTAGAGAATTTTGTAAATGCACGAATTGATGGAAACTTGCCATTAGAAGAAGGTAGAAATGTGCCTATGCAAAAAGCCATTGAGCAAGGAGCAATGGCATTATTTGGAGAAAAATATGGCGATGCGGTACGCACCATTCGTTTTGGACAATCTATAGAGTTATGTGGGGGAACCCATGTAAAAGCAACCGGAGATATTTGGCATTTTAAAATTAAATCTGAAGGTGCAGTTGCCTCAGGTATTCGCAGAATAGAAGCAATTACTTCAGATGCAGCAAAGGAGTTTTATTTTGAAAGTAATAAGACCTTATCTGAGGTGAAAGATTTATTGAATAATACGAACGATCCTGTTAAAATGGTGACGTCGTTGCAAGAGGAAAACGCCAAACTTAAAAAAGAAATAGAATCTCTTTTAAGAGATAAAGCAAAAAATTTAATAGGCGACTTATTAAATGAAATTGAAACTATTAACGGAATAGATTTTCTTGCAAAAAAAGTAGATTTAGATGCTGCAGGCATTAAAGATTTATCTTTTGAAATGGGAAGCAATAAAGACAATTTATTCTTGTTGTTAGCAGCTGAAAATGAAGATAAGGCATTGTTATCTTGCTATATTTCTAAAGAATTAGTGGCTAATAAGGATTTAAGTGCGGTTACTGTAGTGCGTGAATTAGGAAAGCACATCCAGGGTGGTGGAGGTGGACAACCATTCTTTGCCACAGCGGGTGGTAAAAATCCTGGTGGAATAGCTGAAGCATTAAATAATGCAAAAAGTTACGTAGTATAAACTGTGTTGCTTTTTTCTAAGGTAAAATTTCGGAATATCTGCTTTAGTGATTTTACTGATTGAACTGAAGAAAAATTGTATTGAGAATCATAAAGATTAATATGGTTCTCGATGCAATTGATATTTTATAATAATTTAAATATCAATCACTTGAACAGAATTTAGTTCAAAAATAAACATTATCAACTAATACCTAATACCGGAAATTTGAAACTCCAAACACAAATTCCTTTAGCAAAAGCAAATAATCAAATTGACTATAATAGTCAGTTACTGCTGCTTGGGTCTTGTTTTGTAGAAAATATTGGAGACAAATTAGCGTATTATAAATTTCAAACGGTTCAAAATCCGTTTGGAATTTTGTTTCATCCCTTGGCCATTGAAAAGTTGGTTTCTAGAGCAATACATCAAACGGTATACACAGAAAAAGATGTGTTTTTTTTAAATGATAAATGGCAATGCTATGATGCGCATTCTGATTTATCTGCGGTATCAAAAGAGTTGTTGTTACAAAACTTAAATCCAGCTTTAGAAAAAACCAAAAAACAGCTTGAATGTGCGTCGCATATTGTAATTACTCTAGGCACTGCTTGGATATATGAAATAAAAGAAATAGGGCAAGTAGTTGCGAACTGCCATAAAGTTCCTCAAAAGGAATTTGTTAAAAAATTACTTGGTATAGATCAGATTCAAAATAGTCTGATGGCTACCATTGAGCATATTCAATCTATAAATAAAAATGCTCATTTTATTTTCACGGTTTCTCCTGTTCGTCATTTAAAAGATGGTTTTGTTGAAAATCAATTGAGTAAATCGCATTTAATCACGGCTTTACAACATATTGTAGATATTTCGTCTTTGTCGAAAAAGGAGTGCTATTTTCCGAGCTATGAAATCATGATGGACGAACTTCGCGATTATAGGTTTTATGCGGAAGATTTGGTGCACCCAAATACAACTGCTATTCAATATATTTGGGAAAAATTTGTTGATGTTTGGATTAGCGGAAAAGCAATTCCTACTATGGCTAATGTTGAAGCAATTCAAAAGGCATTGGCGCATAAACCTTTTAATCCTGATGCTGAAAATCATCAAAAATTTTTAAAAACCCTTGAGGAAAAAATTCATTCGCTTCAAAAAACTTTTCCTTTTATAAAATTTTAATCAAAATAGGGCAATTGCCTTATTTACTGGCATGTAGTTTTTATAGAGTTTTGGTATAAATCAATTTAAACCTAAAATTTTATGAAAACAAAACTTCAATTTTTACTATTCGCAGCATTTCTTTTTTCGTTGACCACTACTCAAGCGCAGACGCTAGGTGAGTTTAAACCACTTGACGGGGGTTATAAAGCAAAGAACGTAACAGACGGTTCAAAGAAAATGTATGTTGCTAGTTTTACCATTAATTTTGAAATTTATAAAGAGGCAGTAGATGAAAAAAAAGCAGGTGGTTTTGGTAGAACTGTTAAAAATGCAGCCAAAGCCAAAGCAGCAGTAGGTTTATTAACTTTAGATAAAGAGGCAATCCAAGCCAAAGCAGATCAACTATACTCCGAATTTATAGCAGATTTTAAAAATAAAGGATACGAAATTATTTCATCAGAAGAAGCAGGAAAAACTGATACATATAAAGGTTGGGAAAAGGCTGTTGGCCCTGCTATTTACGAAACAGACATGACAGGTATTATTGCTGTAATTCCTACAGGATATGCATACTACTATAAAGATAGAAATGCTTTCTCTTCTAAACTAGGCGGATTTGATAAAACTGCACAGAACTTATCGCAAGATTTAGACGATGCATTAATAGCAGATGCCTCTTTATTGTATATTTTTTCAGCGGAAGGGAATGATTGGAATATTGGAAACCAAGCGAAAGTAAAACTCTTTGTTAATTACAGATTGGCCAATTTGTACACGATTACCGATGAAAAAACATCTTCAGGTATTACGAGTATGTTTGACAAATCTAAACAAGCCGTTGGCCTTTCTAGTTATGTGAATTTTACTCGTGGAAAACTAAAAATAGGAGGTAGTCCAGAATCAATATATTCTGGAGGAATAAAATCTGATTTAGAAATAGAGGGCGTGTTAGAAAAAGATAAGATAACGGCGTATTCTACACAAACTCAAGCTACGGCTACGTTATTAAATCCTATTGTTTCTATTAGAGGCGATAATTATAGTGAAACTACTAAATGGTTAGAGCCAGACGGTAAAAAGTATGCGGAAGGTATGTATTTAGCGGGTAGAAAATTCTTAGAATACCATACAAGTAATGTTTTAGGTAAATAATTGCGGATCTAAATAATGTAAAATGTCGAAGTGATTGAATACACTTCGACATTTTATTATAAATAATTTTTAAAGAATTATAGTATGGAGGGCACTACTGTTATTTTTTTTATTACGGTTTTATTGGCGCTTTTTATACGTTTTATATTTGTTCTTGAATCCCTAAAAATTAAACGTAGCCATCAGAAAATTGTAAAGGAATACGCGCTACATTTAAATACTCATCATCTTAAAGCTAAAAAACGAATAGCGAAATTGACTGTTTACGATTTTCAAAAGTATAATTTAAATGATGCCTTAAATATTCAAAATTTCGAGTAAATTAGATATATTAATGCATACTAACGCAATGCCAAAAAAATACGCTCTCCTCCCGATTTTTCTTTTTTTTGCATTCTCACTTTGTGGTCAAGCGACTTCATTGGATAGTTTGATTACAGTTTCAAAACAACAAAAAGGAGAAGCACTTGTCTTAACCTTAAACGAAATATCGTGGCAATACAGAAATATACAAGTAGACAGTGCCTTATGGTATGCCAAAAAGGCTTTTAAAGTTGCTGAATTGCTTGGGGATGAAAAGTTAAATGCTGCAGCTTTTAATAGCATGGCAAGTGCTTTTCAAGCCAATGCTGTTTATGACAGTGCTATGTATTATCACAAAAAAAGCCTGAAAATAAATAAAGGTATTGGCGATAGTATTGCCATTGGAAATACCTTAAATAATTTAGGAATTATTAATGATGAATTAGGCAATTTCGAGGCTTCTTTAGAAAATTATTTTAAAGCTTTACGTATTTACGAGAATAATGGGAATGATCAGAAATTAGTACCAATGGTACTAAGCAACATTGGTATTGTTTATAAAAAGCAAGAAGATTATGATAAAGTCTTACACTATTATCAGCAAGCTTTAGCTATTTATAAAAACAGTAATAATGTATTTGGTATTACCGTAACCACAGGGAATATTGGATCGGTTTATTTGCGATTGAAAAAATTTCAAGAGGCAATAACCTATGCTGAAAATGCTGCTCAAGGGTATCAGGAATTAGGATATACACGATATGTTCCTTATATGCTAAATAATATTGCGGTTGCGCAAGATAGTCTTGGGCATTTTGAGAAGGCCGAAAAATCTTATGAAAAAGCTATAGAACTCTTTATTAATGATGGTAATGATTATGAATTGGCAAATACCAGAATTGGATATGCTAAGAATCAATCAAATTTTAAACGCTATACTAAGGCTATAAGCGAATTGCAATTGGCACTTATTACCATCCAAGAAAAGGATTTTAAAGAATTTGAAATAAATGCACTCAAGCTTCTTTCAGAAATATATTTTAAAGAAGGCAATTTTGAAATAGCCTACACCACCCAACAAGAATATATAGAAAAAAAAGAAGCCTTATTTCAAATTGAGAAAACTAAATCCATTCTAGAATTAGAATCTAAATATCAATCAGCGAAGAAAGAAAAGGAACTTTCAGTTCAAAAGGCTAAGCTTGCTGAAAATCAATTAGAACTAAACAAGAAAAATTACATTATTTATAGCGTTTTAGGTCTTGCTTTTTTATTAGGATTAATAGGGTATTTGTTAAACGGACGACAAAAGCTTAAAAATAAACAATTGGTAAAGGAGGGAGAGTTAAAAACAGCTTTGGTGCAGATTGAAACTCAAAATCGATTACAAGAACAACGACTTCGTATTTCAAGAGATTTACACGATAATATCGGCAGTCAACTAACTTTTATAATTTCTACTATAGATACGTTACGCTATGGCCTAAAATCGGGAGAATCCGTGATAAAGGATAAATTAGGTGATTTAGGGGTTTTTACAAAAACAACTATAAATGAATTGCGCGATACTATTTGGGCTATGAATAAAGAAAGTATCACTTTTGAAGATCTTCAAAATAGAATAAACAACTTTATCATGACCGCTAATAAGGTTTCAGAGAAAATTAAATTTGATTTTGATGTTGATTCCGAGATAGAATCCAACTATACTTTTACAGCTATTGAAGGAATAAATTTGTACAGAGTTATTCAAGAATCGGTGAATAATGCATTAAAATATGCTTTTATAAATAGCCATAACAAAACAGATAAAATAGAAGTAAGCATCAACAAATCTATAGATTATTTTCATGTAGAAATTACAGATAATGGAGGCGGATTTAACCCAGCTAAAATGGCCATTGGTAATGGAATGGCCAATATAAAAAAGCGGGTAGAAGATATGAATGGGGTTTTGAATTTAAAATCTCAAATAGGACACGGAACCTCTGTGGAATTTAAAATACCTGTTAATCAAGATTATGAAAACTAAGATAGCCATAGTCGAGGATAATTCCTTTTTATTGAGAGCCGTAGAAGAAAAGCTAGGTTTTTTTAATGATATTGTTATTAAATGGAAGGCCGTAAACGGAAAAGAATGTTTGGAGAAAATTAATGAGGATCATCTTATAGATTTAGTCTTGATGGATATAGAAATGCCATTTTTAAATGGTGTGGACGCTACAGAAAAGATAAAGAAAAAATATCCTCAGATAAAGATTGTGATTTTAACGGTTTTTGATAATGACGAGAATATTTTTAATGCAATTAAGGCAGGTGCTGATGGTTATTTATTGAAAGATGTAGATCCAGAAAATCTTTATAAAGGGATTATTGACACAATGAACGGAGGGGCAGCAATGACCCCATCTATAGCATTAAGAACCCTTAAACTTCTTCGCAATCCAATAGATTTAAAAAGTATTGCAGAACAAGAGCAAGTATCCTTAACCAATAGAGAGGCAGAGGTTTTAGAACAATTAAGTAATGGACTTAGCTATACAAAAATAGCAGATAACTTGTTTTTATCACCAAGTACCGTTCGCAAGCATATTGAAAATATTTACGCAAAACTACAAGTGCACAGCAAATTAGAAGCCATACAAAAGGCTAAAAGAATCAATTTAATTTGATAAAAAACAATACTTTTGGTTAAGCTATTTTCATTTAGAAAATGCTTTGAAAATTAGTCGCATGAAAAACATCCTCATTGGTGCTGTAATTACATTGGCACTTGTTTTTATCTTTCGTTCTTGTTCAGATAGTTCAAAAGATAAGTCAATACTAAAAGAAAACTCTATGCTAATACAGCAGCAAATAGAGAACGTTTCAAAATTAATAGTAACTGAAGGGCATTTTTCCGAAGTATATAATTACAAAGATTCGCAACAATTTTTCGGACCACTTTTTACGGCTGATAAAAAGGCCTTAGTGGTGGTAAATGCAGATGTTACCATAGCCTATGACCTTAGTAAAATTGATTTTAAGATTGATGAAAAAAGCAAAACCTTAATCATAAAAAGTATTCCAGAGCCAGAAATAAAACTGAATCCTGATTATGAATATTACGATATAACTTCGGATTATTTTAATGAGTTTACAGCGGATGATTATAATAAGATAAAAAGGAATGTTCGAGCATCATTACTAAAGAAAGTAGAGGGTTCTACATTAAAAAGTAATGCAGAGAATCGTCTTTTAAGCGAATTATCTAAATTTTACATTCTAACCAATTCTATGGGTTGGACATTAGAATATAAGGGTGAAGCGGTAAAAGAAAATTTACCGCAATTAATTAAAGGATAAACATTAAAAAATTAAAGAACAAAACTTTGATTTACTAGTAATAATCCATCATCTATTAAATGACCTAATTTAGGTTGGTCTTGTTTTAGGTTTTCTAAATGCTCACTAATTTCTTGGGCAAATTCAGTATCATTATTCGTTTTTGCCAATTCGTACAATTCTACACAAAGTAGCCAATCAGTAGGATAATTGTTTTTTAATTCTTGAAATACTTTATTTCTAGAAATTGTTGTGTTTTTGCCTTCACGAAAATCCCTTACTTGCTGATAATAGCTTTCTAGTTGTGTGCTTTTGGCATTTTTAACTGGTTTTATAGTAGTGTTGGTGATTTTATGGGTAATTAAATCAAAACTGCCGAGATCAGCAGGACCATTAAAAGCAGAAACTATTCGTTCGCCAACCGCCATGTGATATAATCCAAATTCCGGTTTAAATAAAATAGTATCTCCATGAGTAACTGTGCAATTTTCGAAAGTGATAAGAATTATTTCTCCTCTTAAATTCCGAGTCCCAGTAATAATATCACCATGAATTTTTATCCCACCTTCAAAATCTAAAGTAATGGTTTGTCCCTCAAATATATTATAGGCTTTTAAGTCGCGAGGACTCATGTCTTCAATGGCAATATTAATTCCTTTAAGTTTTCCTATTGGTGAGCCAAAACCATCTAAATGATGCTTGGTGCTATGGCCAACAAGTTCTTTTTCGCGATAAGCTAAAGCAGTTTTTCCAATAGTTTGAAAATATACTGGTTTGTTCTCGTGCTCTATAACACTTTTAAAATTCCCTGAAATTTGAATACCAGTACTTAATTCTATTGTACCTAATTCCTTAGAATTAATTAATTTTTTAATTCCTGATAATCCACCTTTTCGCAATGCCATGGTATTGGCAAATTCTTCTAAAACTTGACTTAAATAAGCAAAATCAGGAGTTACAAATAGTTGAGGTTGCGGTTTGGTAATGTCAAAAGGCGTGTGTGCTGCTTCAATAGAATAAGGTATTTTCTTTACATCATCGGTCATACACCAAGCGCTTTCTCCAATTGAAGAAAGTAAGCCTGCGCCATATATTTTAGGATCTTGAACAGTGCCAATTAAACCATATTCAACAGTCCACCAATGTAAATTGCGAATCAGCGCCATTTCACTTGGTTCACCCATGTTTTCTTGCAAATATTCTATTTGTTTTTCAGCAGCATCAATTTTATCTTGAGGTGTTCCTTGTGCTTCTTTAATAATGGAAAGATGACGAACGGCTTCATATAATTCATAATCTTTAGCACTAGAAATAGCTTTACAACCTATCTCTCCAAATCGTCTTAAATATTCTGCATATTCTGGATTTGCAATAATGGGAGCATGACCAGCACCTTCATGTATAATATCTGGAGCAGGGGTGTATTCTATATGTTCCAATTGGCGGATATCCGAAGCAATCACTAAAACATTATACGCCTGAAATTCCATAAATGCAGAAGGAGGAATAAATCCGTCGACAGCAACTGCTGCCCAGCCAATTTCTTGCAAAATGCGGTTCATGCCATACATGTTCGGAATATCGTCTATAGATATTCCTGTTTTTGCAAGTCCGTCTAAATATGATTTATGTGCAACTTTACTTAAATAATCCACATTTTTACGCATTACATAACGCCAAACAGCTTGGTTTATAGCAGTGTAATCACTATAATTTTGCGGTTTTATAAATTGCTGTAAATGCTCTGGAAGTTTATCTAAAATAGGATTGCTTTCGTAGCTCATATCTAAAGAAATAATTTGGTTTAAAGATACAAAATGCTAGTCATATTTATTAAAAACGCTTTGAGGTATAGTCAAGAAAAAAGCCATAGAAATTAATCTATAGCTTTTTAGAGGATCAAATATTTTTATTTGTTCATTACAACTGGCGGATAGGCCTCTAGTATTTCAGATACAAATTCTTTGATTCTTGCTTCTCTCTTTTCAATTTTTTTGGTTTGGTAAAGTGATCCAACACCTTTTCCTTGCCAAATTAATTGTTTGTCTTTAGCATCAATTAAATCTATATATAAAGAACCTTCCGTTCTTGTGCTTACTTGATTGCCACCGAACATTCCAGGTCCGCCCCAATACCATGGGTTCCATCCCCAACCGAAACCACCGCCCCAGTAATTATTGTAAATATCTACTTGTTCACGTTCTTTAGTGAAAATGCTCACTAGAACATCCGGATTTTCAGAAAGTGTAAATCCTCTAGCCGACATTTCATCATCAATTGCATGTAAAATTCGCTTTTTGTCTAAATCTGAAATTTGTGCTTTATCTATGCCCGTTTTATAAAAAGCGTAGGTTTTATATTCGTTAAAATTTGCATTTTTATCATAATCCGCTACAACGCGAACAGAAGTGCACGAACTCAACATTAGCAGTGTGAGTAGTGGCAACACTAAAATTTTTAAATTTTTCATAACAATTTATTTTTGTGGTTTCTACTTTAAAATTTATCAATAATCATGCCGAAAGAGACTGTTTTAATTGCGATTATAAGTTTTAGTATTGTATCCATAAGGACAATGCCTACAGCCACTTTCACAGCAATAACCTCGCTTTAAATGGTACTTTTCTGTAAATACTTTGTAACCTTCTTTTGATAGATAATAATCACCTTCCTCGATAGGAACAATTTTCTTCATTTTTTAATTTAGTAATGTATTGTAAATTTAATTCTTCTTTTTTAAAAATAGTATGTGGTGGAGCAGATTTAACCTTTAATTATAGCATAATATCTGCGAGTTATCGTGTAAGTAGGTAATAAATCCATAGAATTTCTATGGCATGATTTTAGTCATTATCTTTGAGAAAAGATATTTGTAAAGAATGATTTTAGTTTCCAGGCTTTTTTTTGTTAAGAATTATGTGGGTTTATCGCTTTGGCCTTTTATCATACTTAAAAACAGTTCTTTAAAAAAAGATGCTATTCTTATTAACCATGAGCGTATTCATTTAAAACAACAGCAAGAGCTATTTTTGCTGGCATTCTATGTATGGTATGTTTTAGAATGGTGTTTTCGCTGTATTCAATACATGAATACCTATAAAGCTTACCAAAATATTAGTTTTGAACGCGAAGCATATGCTAACGAACGTAGTTTAAAATATACCGCAGAAAGAAAAGCATATAGCTTTATTAAATATCTTTGAGACTTCAAAGAGTAAGTGGTGAAAAGTGAAAACCAGCAAATAGTACTTCCTATTTTAGATAAAAAAAAAGTATCTCTATTTATAAAAAGAGAGGATAATTTGCACCCCTATATTTCTGGAAATAAATTCAGAAAATTAAAATATAATATACTCGATGCTCAAAAAAGAGGGTTTAAAAAAGTACTGACTTATGGCGGTGCATTTAGCAATCATATTGCTGCAACAGCCTTTGCAGGAAAAGAAAATAATTTACAGACAATAGGTATTATTCGAGGTGATGAATTGCATGATAAATGGCACGAAAATCCAACCTTACGTTTTGCAAAGGCCAATGGTATGCAGTTTAAATTTGTTTCTAGAGATTGGTACAGAAATAAAGAATCGGAAGAAGCTGTTTCACTATTAAACAAGGAATTTGGCATGTTTTATAGAGTGCCAGAAGGTGGCACAAATACATTAGCTGTTAAAGGTTGCGAAGAAATTTTATCAAGCGAGGATAATGATTTTACTGTAATTTGTAGTTGTGTAGGCACAGGAGGAACCATCGCCGGATTAATAAATGCTGCCAATGATGACCAGTATATAATCGGATTTCCAGCACTAAAGGGTGATTTCTTGAAAAAAGATATTTGTAAATTTGTAGATAAAAGTAACTGGGATTTGGAAACAAATTATAATTTTGGCGGTTATGGCAAAGTAACCAATGAATTAATTGGTTTTATTAATGATTTTAAATTAAAAACTACAATACCTTTAGACCCGGTTTATACCGGTAAAATGATGTTTGGAATACTAGATTTAATTGCTAAAGATTATTTTAAACCAGGAACCAAAATTCTAGCGATACATACAGGAGGTTTACAAGGTATTGCAGGAATGAACATACTTTTGAAGAAGAAAAATTTACCAATATTATTATGATTAAAAAGATTGCTTTTTTGATGCTTCTGGTTTTTTTAGCTGCGTGTAAATCCAATAAAAGAGTGGTTTCTAGTACCCACAAAAAACCTGTTGTCACAACAATTAATAAATCTAGCGATGTAAATACTAGTAAAGATGTGTATTTACTTCCTGAAGATTCTGGAAAATTTATAGATTTTCCAATCAATTCGGTTCAAGAATATATAGATACATTTTCTGAAATTGCACAATTTGAAATGAAAGCCTACGGTATTCCAGCAAGTATTACCTTGGCACAAGGTATTCTAGAAAGTGGTTATGGAAGAAGCGCTTTAGTAAAGAAAACAAACAATCATTTTGGTATTAAATGTCATACAGGCTGGGAAGGTGAATATGATTTTCATGATGATGATGAAAAAGGAGAATGTTTTAGAAAATATAATCATCCTATGTATTCATTTAGAGATCACAGTATTTTTCTAACCTCACGTGCTAGGTATGCCTTTTTGTTCGATCTGCGTAATGACGATTATCGCGGTTGGGCACATGGCTTAAAGGAGGCGGGTTATGCCACGGATAAAAAATATCCAAGTAAATTAATATCCTATATAGAACAGTATCAATTACATAAGTACGATAAAATTGTTCAAGATCAGGGGTATGCCGTTACTAAAGTTCCGAAAGAGTATGAATATAAAACCCATATTGTTGAAAAAGGCGATACGCTATATTCTATTTCAAGAACATATTTTGTTTCGGTAGATGAATTGATGAAGATGAATAACATGAATTCAAGTAATTTAGCTGTAGGCCAAAAACTTATCGTAAAATCAGTAAAAAAATAGATACTATAGCATGCAATATAAAAGAAGCAGCGAACTTTTTTCAGAAGCACAAGAATATATTCCTGGCGGAGTAAACTCTCCAGTTAGAGCCTTTAAAGCAGTAGGAGGAACACCAATATTTGTAAAAGAAGCCAAAGGCGCCTATTTAACCGATGAAGATGGTAATAAATTAATAGATTATATAGCATCTTGGGGGCCATTAATTCTTGGTCATGCCTATGAGCCAGTTATAAATGCGGTAATTGAGAAAGCAAAAAAAGGCACTTCTTTTGGAATGCCCACTGAAATAGAGACGGAACTAGCAAAACTTGCAGTTTCAATGGTACCGAATATAGATAAAATAAGATTTGTAAATAGTGGCACGGAAGCCTGTATGAGTGCAGTTCGTCTTGCTAGAGGTTATACGGGTAAAGATAAAATCATCAAATTTTCTGGATGCTATCATGGGCATTCGGATTCGTTTTTAATTCAAGCGGGTAGTGGAGCAGTTACTTTTGGTAGTCCTAATAGCCCTGGGGTTACGCAGGGAACCGCAAAGGATACCTTATTAGCAAATTATAACGATTTAGCTGGAGTACAAGCATTAGTTGATGCTAACAAACGCGAAATTGCTGCCATAATTATAGAACCTATTGCAGGGAACATGGGATGTATTATTCCAGAGGAACATTTCATAAAAGGTTTAAGAGAATTATGTACTAAAGAAGGTATACTATTAATTTTTGATGAAGTTATGACCGGCTTTAGACTTGCAAGAGGTGGGGCTCAAGAAGTTTTAGGTATTGCTGCTGATATTGTAACTTTTGGTAAAGTAATAGGTGGAGGGCTACCTGTTGGTGCTTTTGCGGCTCGTAATGAGATTATGGCAAAATTAGCTCCCGAAGGTCCCGTGTATCAGGCAGGAACATTAAGTGGTAATCCATTGGCAATGAGTGCAGGTTTAGCCATGTTAACCGCTCTAAATAATAATCCAAATATATTTAGAAGCTTGGCAGATAAAACAACTTATTTGCATAAAGGCCTAGAAAAAGTTTTGAAAGATAATGGTATTAAGCATCAAATAAACAGATTTGGTAGTATGATTTCTGTACACTTTACGGAAACACCGGTTGTAGATTTTGCTTCTTCAGCTAAAGGAAACAATGAAACCTTCAAAAAATATTTTCATGGCATGCTTAGAAATGGAATTTATTTGCCACCAAGTGCATTTGAAAGCTATTTTTTAAACGACGCACTTTCCTTTGAAGATTTAGATGCTACTATAAAAGCTTTGGAAAACATAGTAGAAGAATTAAAATAAAAGAAGATCAAGCATAAAGTAATAAGAGAGACCCAAAGGTCTCTCTTTTGTTTAACAAATAAATAACCAATTCTTAAACTATAAAACCAGTAAAGAAGCCCATTAATTTTTCATCTTTGAAAATATTATATGTAGGGTATGAGTGAGAAGTTTGTTGCTGTTAAGAAAAATGCATGCGCTTCTTTTTTGCCACTACCAGCAACTATTAAATTGGTCATAGAAATAAATGCTTGTCTTATATGAAAGTGTTATATGCTATTCAAGGCACAGGCAATGGTCACCTAAGCAGGGCTCGTGATATAATACCCTTACTACAAAAGAAAAATATTGAATTAGATATTTTATTAAGTGGTACACAGGCTGATATTGATATTCCATATCCTATAAAATATAGATTTAAAGGCTTGAGTTTTATTTTCGGAAAAAAGGGTGGTGTAGATGTTTGGAAAACCTATTTTAAGGCTAAATCTAAACGACTTCAAAAAGAAATAAAGAGTTTGCCAATTGAAGAATATGATCTGGTTATTAATGATTTTGAACCCGTGTCCGCGTGGGCATGCAAGCTAAAAAATAAGGCATGTGTTAGTCTTAGTCACCAATCTGCTGTACTGATGACCGGAAGCCCAAAGCCCGTAAAATTAGACCTTATGGGACATTTTATACTTAAAAATTATGCCCCTTCCACAAAACAGTATGGTTTTCATTTTAAAAAGTATAATGACAGTATTTTTACCCCAGTTATCCGCCAAGATGTTCGAAAGGCTACAATAAAAAATCAGGAACATTATACTGTTTATTTGCCATCATATAGCGATACTAAAATTTTAAAAATACTATCGCAAATAAAGCATGTTCAATGGCAAATTTTCTCTAAACATCATGAAAAAGTTTTTCAAAGTAAAACCATTACTATACAGCCAATAACGAATAATGCTTTTATAAAAAGTATGGTATCAAGTAAGGGTGTGTTGTGTGGCGCTGGCTTTGAAACACCTGCTGAGGCACTTTTTTTAAATAAGAAATTGATGGTTATTCCTATGAAAGGACAGTATGAACAACAATGTAATGCTGCTGCGCTGTCAGATTTAGGGGTGCCGGTAATAAAATCGTTGAAAACAAAATATATAAAGCATATTAAAAATTGGATTGAAAGCGATCATAACGTTCAGGTAGATTATCCAGATATGACAGAAACAATAATTGATAAAATTTTTCTAGATACCAAAGGTCCAAATTAAACTAGCGATGTATGGACGCAGAAGAAAATTTAAAATCTAGAAAATTCACGAGTAAAAAATTTGGTAAAAATTTTACATGGGGAGTTTCTGTTGCAGCATATCAAATAGAGGGAGCGCATGATTTACATGATAAAAAACCATCTATTTGGGATACTTTTACCAGTAAAAAAGGTGTAATTCATCAAGATCATCACGCTAAAAAAAGTTGCGATTTTTATCATAATTACGAGGAGGATATTCTTTTACTAAAGAAAATGAATATTCCAAATTTTAGATTTTCGCTATCATGGTCACGGATACTTCCAGATGGAATTGGGCAGATTAGTGAAAGTGGTATTGCTTATTACAATCGTATAATTGATTTTTGTTTAAAAAACGAAATTACTCCATGGGTTACACTATATCATTGGGATTTGCCTCAGGCTTTGGAGGATAAAGGTGGTTGGACCAATAGGGCTATAGTTTCGTGGTTTGAGTATTACACAACCGTATGTGCAGAGCATTTTGGTGACCGAGTAAAAAATTGGATGATTTTAAATGAACCAATGGTTTTCACAGGCGCTGGCTATTTTTTAGGGGTTCATGCTCCAGGAAAAAAAGGCTTGAGTAATTTTCTTCCAGCTGTGCATCATGCAACTTTGTGTCAAGCTTTAGGGGGTAGAATTATAAGAAAATTAGTCACCAATGCCTTTATTGGCACCACTTTTTCATGTTCTTATATAACTCCAATAAATAAAAAGTATAAAAATGTACAAGCAGCCAAACGGGTTGATGCTATGCTTAATAGGCTTTTTATAGAGCCTTCTTTAGGTATGGATTATCCCTATAAAACGGTGCCAATATTAAAAAAAATACAAAAGTATATGCTTCCTAGTGATGTTGAGAATATGATTTTTGATTTTGATTTTATTGGAATTCAAAACTATACAAGAGAAGTGGTAAAGCATAGTTATTTTGTGCCTTATTTGGGTGTTAAAATTGTTGAGGCACCTAAACGAAATGTAGATACGACTTTAATGAATTGGGAGGTTTACCCGAAGAGTATATATAAGATGATTAAAAAGTTTAATGCATATGAAGGCGTAAATAAAATTTTCATAACAGAAAATGGAGCTGCTTTTAAAGATGCCGTTATTGATGGAAAAGTGAATGATGTGGAACGCAGGAATTTTTTTATAAATTATCTTCAGCAGGTATATAAAGCAAAGAAAAAAGGTTTAAAAATTGATGGTTATTTTGTTTGGACTTTAATGGACAATTTTGAATGGGCTGAAGGTTATCATCCGAGATTTGGATTAATTCATGTGGATTTTAAAACCCAAAAAAGAACCGTTAAGGAGTCTGGCAAATGGTTTTCTAAATTTTTAAAGCCAGACTAAATTAGGAACATAAAAAAAAAGCTAGGCGTAGACCTAGCTTTTTAAGCAACTTAACTAAACTCAACAATCTAAAACTACTCTTTGTTTTCTTTTTTCATGTTATGCTTTCTTTCTCCTCTCTTTTTATGAAATCTATTTTTTCTATTATGGTTCAGTTTTTCCCATTTCTCAAACTGATCAGCATTTAGAATGGTTTTGATTTTCTTTTTCTGTGCAATTTGATGATCTAACATTTCAGTTTTCTTAGCAAAACGTTCTTCTGATGATAGTTTTTTCATGCTTTCACTGTTTTCTTTTCTATGCGCTTCCATTTTTGTCATTCTGGATTTTGCATTTTCCAACTGTAGTTCATAAATCTTTGATTGCTGACTTTCATTTAAATCTAAATCCAAAGTCATTTTTTTCGTTGTAAGGGTTGCAATCTGCTCAGGATTTAAATTTCTATTTTCTCTCTTTTGAGCCATTGCATTTAACCCAACGAATAAAACTAAAACTGCTATTACTTTTTTCATGTTATTTTTTTTAATGTTTATTTACTTTAGGACTGTCTTAGTGTAGAATGGTTTAAAGTCTTAATTTTTATTTAACATATAGACATAAAAAAGCCAGCAAATGTGCTGGCTTAAAAGTCTGTTAAGTTTATGGCTTATTCTTTTTCAACGTGCTCCTCTTTTTCTAAAGTTAATTCGTCATTTTCGTCCATATCAGTCATTTCCATGGTTGCCAAATTAGAACTCGTAATAATCGACTTTTTACTTTCCTGCTGTTCAATATGATTATAAAGCACACTGCAGAGAATAAAACACGTTAAATATATAAGGCTTTTAAGTTTCGGGGTCATAATAACAAATTTATAATTTGGGATACACAAATGTAAGAAAATACACACAGATTGTTTATTGTTTGTTGTGAATACTTACAAAAATGTATGTGAAACTATAGTTTTGTAGTATTTACTTAGCTATTTAATTTGTTTTGTGGGAATAAAAAAAGGCATGAATTTTATTCATGCCTTTTTTATATATCTACTTCTATTATGT
Organism: Cellulophaga tyrosinoxydans; assembly: GCF_900176415.1. GTDB lineage: Bacteria > Bacteroidota > Bacteroidia > Flavobacteriales > Flavobacteriaceae > Cellulophaga > Cellulophaga tyrosinoxydans. The sequence goes on from NZ_FWXO01000001.1 coordinate 1,544,194, forward strand.
CTAATTATTATTTAAAGAGACTGTAGTGTTTTGGATTATTTCAGAATTAGAACTTGAAAAACTCTTGATTTCTGTTTTTTCATTATCAGTTATGGTATATACCAAACATGCGAGAATGAAAACTGAAAAATATAAAATGCTTTGTACTTTTTTTGTCATGATTTGGGGGTTTTTATCATTGACTCAAAGTTAAATAAAAGCCTGCTATTTTTTATCTAAATGTTGTCAAATGCGGATTTGTATAGGTCAAATCCGCGTTTGTGTAGTTTAGATTATTTTGAGAGTGTTTATTAGTCTCTTTTTTGGTTATTTAGGGTCTAGTATAGCATCAATACGTGTGATTGCATCTTCTAAATGATATCTACTCATATTGTCAGTTGTTCTTCCTACAGCATTTCTAATAGCTCTTTTAAGCATATTTAATTCTGCTCTGGCCACTGATCTAACATCTGACTGACTTGTGTTTATAGCTGTTGATTTTACGTATGCACTTGATCTTCTTGAGGTATTTTGTGATTCAGCTGTCATTAAATATGCTAATCGCTCAATATGGGCTTTTTGTAAATTTCTACGATAGGTATCAATTTTACTGCCTCTAGATAGTTCTGACCAGATTCCGGTTCTTAAATCTTTCATCATATCAGCTAGCGCATAAGCATCTTTGCCATTAATCGTTTCGTTTTCAATAATACGAGCTATTTTGCCTAAACTTAAAATATTATCAAGTGTTCTTGCCTGTATGGCACGTAATCGCTCTATGGAACCAGAATATTCAATTTTATTAAATATTTCTTGGTCAAGTAACCAAGTTGGAGTTGCAAACAATTCTTTTTGGATGAAATTTAAACTATTTTTCTGGCGTTCTTTTGGTACTGGAGTATATACCGCTCCTTCTTGACCAAATGCTTTGTAATGCTCGTATACGCCTCCAATGTTATTAGAAACATGGCCCATATACCTATTATATTGAGCCAATACTTGCTCGTATAAAGTGCCTAAATCATCATATTTTTTACCATCTTCAGCAATCCAAGTAGCTAAGTTTGGAACAATGCGTTTTAAATTTGCAATTCCGTACGTACTTGCTTTCACTGCATCATCACCTAAATCTTCTGTTTGAGAGCTTGGGTCTACAACATCACCAGCTTGCTGATGACCAAATCTATATAACGGATCTCCAGCGTGTGCTAAAATCCATTGATCTAAGACAGGCTTTTCTTCTTCAGCAGTTTTATCCAATATTGGTCTATATCCCCAACTTATTGCATACTTGTCGTAAATGCCGATTTCTGGCATAAGAGCAACACCTTCATCGCCCGGTTGTGCTACATAATTAAAACGAGCATAGTCCATTATGGATGGTGCGGTACCATATTTTTTAGTAAATGAAGCTGAACGTAATGAATCTACAGGATACGCAACGCTACTTCCCATATTATGCGGTAAGCCTAAAGTATGGCCTACTTCGTGAGACGATACAAAACGTATTAAACGTCCCATTACTTCATTTTTAAAGGTAACGCCTCTAGCATCTTCATTAATGGCTGCAGTTTGTACAAAAAACCAGTTGCGTAATAAGGTCATTACGTTATGGTACCAATTTATATCAGATTCTAAGATTTCACCAGTTCTTGGGTCGCTTACATGTGGACCGTTTGCATTTGGAATAGGTGAGGCTAAATAACGTACTACAGAATAGCGAACATCTTCTGGTGACCATTCTGGATCTTCCTCAGCTGTTGGAGGGTCTTTTGCAATAATTGCATTTTTAAAACCTGCAGCCTCAAATGCTACTTGCCAGTCTTCTATACCTTGTTTAATAAATGGAACCCACTCTTTTGGAGTCGCTCTATCTATGTAGTACACTATTTGTTTTTTAGGTTCTACAAGTTCTCCTTTTTTGAACTTTTCTAGATCTTCATCTTTCACTTCTAATCTCCATCGATCTAAAAAAGTAATTGTTTTACTCTCTTGCGCCTCTAAACCGTAGTCTACTTGTCCTCTTGCAAACCATCCAACCCTTTCATCAAAATAGCGTCTTTTCATTGGCTTTGCTGGTAATAAAATCATAGAATTGTTTATTTCTATAGATATAGAACCTAAACTTTCATTGGAAGGAGGAGCACTTGCCGCATATGTTTTTACATGTCTAGCCTCAACATTCAGTGGGTAACTTTTAACAGATTCAATATAACTTCTATCGCCATCTAATCTAGATACCTTGAAACTTTTTCTATAATAGTCTGGTAAACCAAGTGCATTCACATCTTTTTCAAAAAGATCACTCACTTCAATAACGGTAGCAGGATGTAGCGAATCTTTCTTAAATGCTTTAATGTCAAAGGAATGTAATACTGGTTCAAAATTAGAATTGACTACAGCCTCGTGTACCGGTAATGAATCTGCGGCAACCACATCGTAAGATACGACCCTAAGTAAAACTTTTTTGTCTTTCTTTTCCCAGCGAAGAACTTGAGTGTTGATTTTGCCCCCTCCAAAGCCAATTCCGCTTGCGGTTTTAGAGATACGACTCACCATCAACATTTCTTTATTGAATAATGAATCAGGAATTTCATAGAAGTATTTAGCATCTATTCTATGCACATCAAAAAGACCTTTGTCTGTAATGGCCTCTTTCGTAATTACCTTGTCATAAGCTTCAATTTCTCCTTTTTTAGGATTTGGTTTTTCAGCAGATGCTGTAGTTTTCTTTTTCTTTTTAAAGATCTGTGCTTCGGAAGTTGAAAAACATCCTACTAATAAGAGAGCAAGAAGAGTTCTCTGAAGAATAATTTTAATCATTTGTATTTTCGGTTTAATTAGTCTATTTCAAATAACGAAAATTAATATTTAATTTTTGTTAATGATTTCTTAATCATATTTGCTGAAATAGGTGCTGTTAATAGGTTGAAATATAAAATATTATGTTTTTTATCTAACTTAACACATGCATATTGTTAATTATATATTATTAATGTAACATTTTAAGAAATTAAACGTCTCTTTAATAAGTTCAGTAATCAATACAAAAAAAACTACAAAGTATTAAGTTATTGGAATTAGTCGATTCAAAGCCTTTGATTTATCAAAGGCTTTGTTTCGTTTAAACCAAAAAAAAAGAGAAATCAATTGATTTCTCTTCTTAAATGCATTTGACAAGAATACTAATCTTGTAATTCTATAATTAAATCACTTTCCGTTTTTGTGACTTTGGTAATGCCAATTTTACCCATGGCCTTTATGCTTTTATCCCAAGCTTTATTGCTTAAACCTGATGCGTCTTTTAATTCTGCAAGAGGCATTTTTTTATGCTTTTTAAGAATTTCAAAAATAACTTTTTCATTTTCAGAAAGTTCTACTTGTTTCTTTTCTGGTCGCATTTGAGGGAAAAATAAAACTTCTTGAATAGAAGAGTTGTTGGTCATTAGCATAACCAAACGGTCTATTCCAATTCCAATTCCAGCAGTTGGAGGCATTCCATATTCTAAGGCGCGAATAAAATCTTGATCTATAAACATAGCTTCATCATCACCTTTTGCTGATAATTTTAACTGCTCTTCAAAACGCTCTCTTTGATCAATGGCATCATTAAGCTCAGAATAACAATTTGCTAATTCTTTACCATTAACCATAAGTTCAAAACGCTCTGTTAACGCAGGGTTATCTCTATGCTCTTTAGTTAACGGACTCATTTCTTTTGGATAGTCTGTAATAAAAGTTGGTTGTATGTATAAATGCTCACATTTTTCTCCAAAAATTTCATCTATAAGTTTTCCAACACCCATAGTTTCATCAACATCTAGACCTAATTTTCTAGCAGTTGCTCTAAGTTCCACTTCATCCATACCTGCAACATCAAAACCAGTATGTTCCTTAATTGCCTGTAAAATTGGCACTCTTGGGTAAGGAGCTTTAAATTCTATTTGATTTTTTCCTACGGTTACTTTTGATGTTCCATTGGCATCAATCGCCACTTTTTCTAACAGTTGTTCTGTCATATCCATCATCCAGTTGTAATCTTTATAAGCAACATAAAGTTCCATTACTGTAAATTCTGGATTATGGGTGCGATCCATTCCTTCGTTTCTGAAGTCTTTTGAGAATTCATAAACTCCATCAAAACCACCAACAATTAATCGTTTTAAATACAATTCGTTAGCTATTCTCAAATACAAAGGAATATTTAATGCATTGTGGTGTGTTAAAAATGGACGTGCTGCCGCTCCACCAGGTATGGGCTGTAATATAGGTGTTTCTACTTCTAAATATTCTCTATCGTTAAAAAACTGACGAATACTGTTGGTGATTTTTGTTCTCTTTATAAAAGTTTGCTTTACCGAAGGATTCACTATTAAGTCTACATATCGCTGACGGTAACGCAATTCAGGATCATTAAATTCATCATGAACTTTACCGTCTGGGTCCACTTTAGGTAGTGGTAATGGGCGTAAAGCTTTACATAAAATGGTAAAATCTTTAACCAATACGGTTTTTTCACCAACTTGTGTTGTGAAAAGCTCCCCTTCAACTCCAATAATATCTCCTAAATCTAAAAGTTTTTTGAAAACATCGTTGTATTTAGTATGATCGTCTTCAGGGCAAATTTCGTCTCTATTGAAATATAATTGTACGCGACCTTCATTATCTTGTAATTCGGCAAAAGAAGCTTTTCCTTGTATTTTCTTTCGCATTAATCTACCTGCTACAATTACCTTTTTACCATCCTTATAATCTGTTTTTATACTTTTTGATGTAGTATCTACAGGGTATAATGCGGCGGGATAAGGGTTTATTCCCATTTCCCGTAATTTGGCTAATTTCTCTCTTCTGATTACCTCTTGTTCTGAAAGTTGCATTTTTATACTTATTAAGGCTGCAAATATAGTTACAATGCTCGAATTCATCAATCTGAATAAAAGTAAATGTTGCCAATTACATTATTTCATGAAAAGTGTAACATAGTTGTATAGATTTCGTCTAATTATTACATTCATCAATCAAAATCAATTAAAATGAGTATTTGGAGAGTTATTTTGGCTATTTTATTTCCCCCACTAGCTGTACTAGGGAAAGGATGCGGATCTATTATTATCGTATTTTTATTAACCTTATGCGGTTGGGTGCCAGGAGTAATAGCGGCTTTGGTAATTTTAAATAACCCAGACAATTAATTTATTGGAAATCTTAGTCTTTGTATCTTTGCAAAGATGAATAAAGAAGTTATCCTTACAGATTTAGGCTTGAAAGATTATAAAGACACTTGGGATTATCAAGAGTTGTTATTTAAATCTGTTTTAGACACTAAAATTAAAAACAGAAGAGAGGAGTTATCCCTTGCAACAAAAAATTATTTTCTTTTTGTTGAGCATCCACATGTGTATACCCTTGGTAAAAGTGGAGATATGAATAATCTACTTGTAGATGAAATACAGTTGCAAAAAAAGGGAGCTACTTTTTATAAGATTAATAGAGGAGGAGATATTACTTATCATGGACCGGGACAAATTGTGGGGTATCCCATTTTAGATTTAGATAATTTTTTTACGGATATCCATAAATATCTCAGGTTTTTAGAGGAAATGGTTATTTTAACCTTGGCGGAGTACGGATTAAAAGCTGAAAGATCTCAAGGTGAAACAGGTGTTTGGTTGGATGTAGGTACGCCATTTGCGCGTAAGATATGCGCCATGGGTGTGCGAGCAAGCCGCTGGGTAACCATGCATGGTTTTGCATTAAATATAAATGCCGATTTAGGGTATTTTGATCTAATGATACCTTGTGGAATACGAGACAAAGCGGTTACTTCTTTAAATGTGGAATTAGGAAAAAAAGAAGTTGATATTGAAGAGGTAAAAGAGAAGCTATTAAAACATTTTTCGGTATTGTTCGAAGCTAAATTGATAAAAGATAAAACCGAAGCGTAGACTTCGGTTTTTTACTAGTAAGGGTGTTTTTTATTTATTGAATTTTGTCAATTCCATGGTACTCATTAAATCGCCATCTTTTTGATAGCTTTCTTGTTTAACCATACCAACGCCTTCGGAAAGCCATAAACGCGATGGAAATGTTTTTTTCATTCCCATAATTTGCGATTCGTTTTCGCTGTAAATTACAAAACATTCAAATGATCCGGCAGGGGTTGTAATCGTCTCTTTTTTTTCCACTTTCCGATTCATCATATTGACAATAGTTTTCATATTCATACCAGCCATTTTTACATTCATGGTAACATTCGCTTCTTGAAGTTCTTGCCCAACAGTTAAATCATTTGGTAATTCAATATCAGTACCGGATAAGTCTACTTGGACATCCATTTCTTTGTATTGCTCTAACATTTGGCTAGGCATTAAAGATTGGAAATCTATTTTAACTCCTGTTCCTGTACAGATTATGTTGTAATTAGATTGTACAATTTCTTTGCCTTTTTTATCATGGAGTACAATGTCCATTGCGGCTTTAGTCTCCCCGCCGGAATTTATTACACTGGTTACCTTATAATCAGATGTGCCATCTGGTTTACCCTTTTTGTCGAACATAGAATATTGGAAACTGGTGCCTTCTTCAAAAGGATAATACTTGCTACAATTTATTTGTGATTGTAGCGTGTATGAAATGCATAATAACGAAACAAGAAGTAATTTTTTCATTTTAACAAAAATTTGTGGTTTATATTTTCACGAATTCTACACGACGATTTTGTGCTTTTCCATCAGAGGTAGTATTCTCACTAACAGGGCTTGTTTCCCCTTTCCCCTCTGTAACTAATCTATCTTCAGAAATACCATAAACAGAACTTAATGCCTTTTTTACAGCATCTGCTCTTTGTTGTGATAATTTTAAGTTGGCATCTTCTGAACCATCTGAATCAGTATGGCCAACTATTTTGAGTTTCATATTTTTTTCTTGTTGCAATACTTGAGAAATCTGCAGTATTATCCCCATGGATTGTGGTTGTATGTTTGCGGAACCAGTGTCAAATAATATTCCATTTGTAGATACATGTCCCTCTGCAATTAGTTTTTTTCTTAGGTCAAGCCCACCTTCAGCAATTCTAATATTTTTTATAAAGATTCGTTCCTTACCATCTTTTGTGGAGTTAACTTGAAATTTTAATGATTTTAGTGGTGCTCCTGGTCCAATCATTTTAGGCACATCAACATATTTAGTTTCATTAACAAATAAACGGTAACGTTGTTTATTTACTGCTATAGAAATATGCGGCCTTTTAGTTATTATAGTGCGTATATCTGCTTCAACGGTATTACTTATAGTAGTTTGGTTGTTGATATGATTCCAGAGTCTAATTCCAACAGGGGTGTATTGACAAAATGGAATGTAGACATAATTAGAATTACTTCCATAGCTAAAATCGTCATCTTCGTCTAGAATAATAGCTAGAGTAGCGGCTGAGGAAGTTTGGCTATCTAACCCAAGTGTTTCTATATCAAATTCTATAGTATAGTCTTCTGGTAATGAATTAATGTTAGCTAAATAGTAAGAGTTGCTTCCATCTTTTATTTCGAACCATTTTCCAGAATCATCATCAAAAGACACTACTTGCCCAGTGCCATTGGTATTCCATTTTGCTGGGAAATCTCCTATAAAATCACTGGCAAAATCATCAAAAAACAATAGTTTGTCACCAGGAACAAAATCAAACTTACTATATACTTGTAGGTTTTTTTCTTTTGTAGAACTAGTAGAGTTGCTTGGTTTTTGCGTTTCGGTTTTTTGATTGCCTTCAGTTTTGTTTTCAGGAAGACCTATTTCGTCATCACTTGGAATATCTGATTTTGGGGTAGTACTGCCAGGGTTAAGAATACTATCCATTGCTTTGGAAGTTTCTTTATCAACTTTTTCTTCTGTTTTACGAGTAACGGCTCTTTCAGCGGCCTCACTTGCTTTTTTAGAAAGTTTTTTTAAGAATTGAGCATTGCTAGTTGTGGTAAAAAATAATGTACAAGCTAATAAAACTAGAGTTTTAAATACCCATTTTGTAGATTTCATCTTAACTTTTAATTTAATGTTTTTGCAAATTAAAAATAAGAAAAAAGCATTTATGAAATCTATAATATGTATTAATTGTATGTTATGTTGTATAGCTGGCAGACATAAAATGCTTAACTAATTTATTCTATAAACAATTACAGAATTTTCTAAATCTTTGGCAACCAATTCTATTTTTTTGTCATTATCAATATCTCCAAGATCAATTAAAGAGCTACCATAAACAGGAAAGTTTTGAATAGCTTCTGCATTACTATCAAAAAGGTAGATTTTCTGATTTTGGATATCGGTAACACTTACGTAAATTTTATTATCAACATAAAAAATTATAGGTTTAGTGTATACGCCTAGTTCAAGATCTACTTTTTTTCCTTTGATGGTAAGCGTGTTTTCACTCATAGTTGCTAAGGTATTACTTGTTGCATAAATACCATGATCTTTGCCTAGGTTTAGGTTATTTTTAGAGATTACGCCATTTTCATCTACCTGATTTAGGATGCCTTTTTCGTCTGTTGTTGTAAATTTGTTTTGATAAAGATATATGTCATTTGTGGAGAAGATAATTTTGTCCTTAACCTTAATTCTGTCTGAACCAACTCTACTTAAAACCCTTATTGTACCAGTTTCTTCGCCAAACACAATGTAGTCTTTTTTGTTTATTCTAAAATGTTGAGGTGCTTTGATAATTTTTTTACCGTCATCAGTAAGCTTAAAACCACTTACAATTTCACCTTTGTTATTGTACATGTGTATTTTAGATCCTTGTGTAATCAGAAAACGATAATCTCTGTTAGAATCGTAATCGAAAACAGACAAGCTATTAATAACATCGTCTTTAAAACTTAATTCAAAAGGTTTCACGATTTCTCCATTTCGATCTAAAATCAAAAATTGAGAATCGGTTATAAACGCCAATTGAAGTCGTCCATTTTTATATAGATCTACTTGAGAAATGGTGCTTTTTATTCTACCATTTAACTGTTTTTTCCAGAGTACTTTACCATCTGTAGAAATTAAATACAAAATGTTATCAATATCTTGAACAACAATTTCTTTTTTATTTGTTAGGTGGTTTTTTACAAATTGAGCTTGGGTAGCAATATCATTATCTAATCGTACAGTAAATAGCGGAGCGGTTATGTTAGATTCGGATTTGGTGCCAAGTTTTTTCAAGATTGCACTTGTATGATAAAAACCATTGTCTGCAACTAATTGAAAGATTAAAGTTTGATTAGCGAAATCTAAGCCCGAAATATTTTTATAGCTATTACTTTTAAATTCATTTTTAAGAAAATCATTTATTCCATCAGAAGTTTGTATATGAAGTATGTTAGATTCATCTGCGGTACTATTTTTAGCACTTAAATAAGTCGCAGATTTTTCGAAAGTTGCTTCATTTTTAAAACTGCTTATAGTATTTTGAAGCGATTCTAAATCTTCAGAAAATAATATCGCATTTTCTAGAACAGTGGCGTATTTAGTTGTGAAGTTAGAAATAAGGGGCTGGAATATGTTTAAAAGATTATCTGATGTGAGTTTTTGAATATCGTTGCCTTGATATGTATTGGTTTCGTTGGTATTTTCAGAAATATATTTAATAATATTTTCTGAATCATAGGTTTGTAAAATAACAACTTTTTTGTTATTTAAAAAGGCGACACCCAGCTCTTGAGTAGTATTGAATATAGTATCTTTTTTTAAGGGAGCCTCAAGGTATTTTTGTTGGTTTAGATTAAAATCATCAAAGTTTTCGAAAGTATATGATAATATTGCCTTAGCATTAATTGGTGCATATTTTGGGGTAAGATTTACAACCGGGTTTATTTTATAAAATAAATCAGCAAATTTTTTTGTACTTATTTTGTCGGATAAACTGATACCGGTAAATTTCATTTCGTTTTGGATTATACTGGCGTCTAATGAAATCCAATCTGAAAAGGATGAAATTTTAGGAGCATTTTTTTCGTTGATAAAATAATTTAGAATCCCGTTACTATATTTAGTATTTACTAAAAAAGTTGCCGACTTATTTTTGTTTGCGGAATTAAATAATTTCTGTAAAGTTTCGTCCACGGCAACAGGTTCTTTAACACGTATTAAATTTTCAATTAATAAGGAAGAAGAACTAATGTAAATGGCTTCATTTAAGGTGTAGCTATAAATTATTTGGTTGTCGATGATAATTTTATGGTAAGTGTCTTTCTCGTAATTAATTTGTTCTGTTGTTTTTTCAATAGTTTCTTTAATTTCTATTAGATCCTCACTTTTTGCAGTTTTTAAGAAAAAGTCGAAATTTTCCTTGCCTACTTCTACAAAACATAGCACACTTTCACTCTTAGGTTTTAGGTAGGATAAGAGGTTAATTTTTTCCGCATTATCGGAGTATTGTTTTGTTTTTTGGATTGCCTTTACGAAATAATTATTCTTTAAATCATTTTGAAAAAGGTCAAAATCATTTATTCGGATAATTACTGACGAATTCTGGGGAATATTATTTAGTAAAGAATGCGAAACAGGTATACTATTATTACAGCCAAATAAAAACAAGAATACAATACCTAAAAATATAGCTCTCATAAAAACACTTTTAACAAATTTAGAATTTAATCTATAATTAGCTTTAGATTGCACGGTGTAATTATATTTTAAGCTTTAATTGTTCTGGTAGCTGTCTAAAACTTTTGCGGTGGTATTTTGTTAAACCATACTTTCGGATCGCTTCTCGATGCTCTTTTGTGGGATATCCCTTGTTCTGTTTCCAGTTATACATTGGGAATTCTAGGTGCAGCGTATTCATAAGTTCATCTCTATATGTTTTTGCTAAAACCGAAGCTGCTGCAATACTCATAAATTTGCTATCCCCTTTTATAATGCATTCATGGGTGAAATTTTTGTAAGGCTTGAATTTATTACCATCAACAATAATAAAAGTTGAGTTCGTCTCCAGTTGACCAATAGCTTTGTGCATGGCTAAAATAGATGCATTTAAAATGTTAATATCATCGATAACCGAAGGCTCTATATGGGCTACTCCAAAGCTGATGGCCGATTCAGTAATAATAGGTTTCAATAGAAATCTATTGTATTCAGAAAGTTTTTTGGAATCGTTTAATATTGGATTTGTGAAATTTTCAGGAAGAATAATAGCAGCTGCAGTCACTGGACCAGCAAGACAACCGCGACCAGCTTCATCGGTTCCAATTTCATTATCTTGAAAAAAGTATTTTTTTAGCATTAATAAAGTTATAAAACAATTACATCGTTAAAATTAGTTAACAAAAAGTTAAGGCTAAACATAGATTTTTTTATCCTTTATAAGGAACTTATCATGAAAATTTAATGAAAAGATTGTTTTGTTATATAATATCCTGATTTTTTGGCTATAAAATACCGCTTAGTTACCTATAAATGTTAAAAATGATGTAGTATTCTTAATTTGGTTCAGGGCAAGTTAAATATTTCATAATTAATAACATTAATTTAACAAATATTGTTCTCTATTGCCATATTTACTTGCTTTATTAACATTAAATTATCATTTTTGCGATTGACTAATTAAAAAAACTATTTAAATGAAATCAAAGTTAACATGGATGTTAACGCCGCTACTGGCGTTAATAATGAGTTTTTCTTTTGCTCAAGAGAAAACAATTACAGGTAACGTGACGGATCAATCTGGTTTGCCATTACCTGGTGTTTCTGTGGTTGTAGTAGGTACAACTAGTGGAACTCAAACAGATTTTGACGGTAATTATTCAATTAATGCCAATGTTGGACAAAAATTGAGATTTACTTACATCGGTCAAAAAGCTGTGGAAAAAACAATTGGATCAGCGAATACGATTAGTTTTTCAATGGAAGAAGATGCTGAAGCTTTAGAGGAAGTTGTGGTTACTGCATTGGGTATTGAACGTGAATCTAGAACTTTAGGTTATGCGGTTTCAACTGTTAAATCTGAAGATTTAAACGAAGTTCGTGAAACAAATGTTTTAAGTGCTTTGCAAGGTAAGGCTTCTGGTATTTTAATTTCAAATCAGAGTGGTAATGTTGGCGGTTCAACTAGAATTTTAATTAGGGGTAATTCAAGTTTGTCTGGTACAGTTCAGCCTCTATTTGTTGTAGATGGCGTTCCAATTTCTAATGACAACATTGCTACAGGATCAAGAATTACGGGTGGTTTTGATTTCGGGAACAGAGCTCAGGATATTAATCCTGATGATATTGATACCGTTACAATTCTTAAAGGAGCTTCTGCTGCTGCATTATATGGTTCCAGAGCTTCAGGAGGTGTTATAGTGATTACTACTAAAAGAGGTAAAAAAGGTAATAAGGCAAGTGTCTCTTTTAATTCAAATTTTAGGTTTGATACGCCTTTAATCTTACCTGATTTCCAAAATTCATTTGCTTCTGGTGATGATGGTGTTTATGATTTTGATCAATTGCCTAACGAACAAGCTACATCGGGTTGGGGTCCAAGTTTTAGTACATTGGGAGGTCAGACATATAGAGATATTGATGGTGCCCAAAAAAGTTTTCAAGCTGTGCCTGGAAATTTAAATGATTTTTATGGTACCGGGGCAGTTAGTATAAATAGTGTTACTGTCTCAGGTGCAGGAGATAACGGAAGTGATTATAGGTTAAGTGTTGCTTATTCTGATCAAAGAGGTATTGTTCCAAATTCATCGTTAAATAGAACTAATATTGGTTTTAATGCAGGTCGCGAATTTTCAGATAAGTTTATTTCTAGAACTAGTTTTAACTATATAAGAACTACTACTGGAGGTACTGCAAGAGTTGGAGCAAATGATCCTAATGTATTGACAAGTATTGTAAATTTTTTACCAAGAACTACGAATTTTGCTTCGTTTAGACCATATAAAGATAGCGATGGTAACCAAATTAACTTGCCTGGTGGGCAACAAAACAATCCTTACTGGGTAGCTTTTGAGAATGCACCAGAAGTAAACGTTCAACGATTTTTTGGAAATATTTCTATGCAATACCTTCCTTTTGAAGGCTTCGATATTATAGGTAGAGCAGGTTATGACACTTCGGTAGACAAACGTTTTATTAAAAACTCAATAGGTACTGTAGGTCGATTAAATGGAAATTTCACGGATGATTGGAATGATACAAGTGAATTAACATTAGATTTAATTGCCACCTACAATAAAGATTTAAATAGTAATTTTAATATTACTACCCGTGGCGGTATGCAGTGGAATGCGAGGGTTTTTGAGTCTTTAACTAATACTGGTATTGATTTAACAGTTCCTGGATTATATGATACTGGAAACGCAGCAACTAATAATGTTTCTAAAGGTTTTTCTGAAAGAAGAATTTTTGGAATTTTTGGAGATATTACATTCAATTACAAAAACTGGCTAATTCTAAATGCAACAGGTAGAAATGATTTTTCTTCTACTTTGCCAGTAAATAATAATAGTTTTTTCTATCCTTCTGTATCACTAAGTTGGGTATTCTCTGATGCTTTAGATATTACAAATGATATATTTAGTTTCGGTAAAATAAGAGGTAGTTGGGCTAACGTTGGAGGAGATACTGGGGCTTATTTGTTGGATTACAATTATAATCCTGATAATGCATTCTTTGGACAGTTTGGGACAGGAGGTACTTATCCTTTTGATGGTCAGTTAGCTTTTGATTCTAATGGATTTATTACAAACCCAAATTTAAAACCCTCAAACCAAGAAAATTATGAAGTTGGTCTAGAGCTTGGTTTCTTTAAGAGTCGCTTAAATATAAATGCGACATATTACTCCAATTTAACTGAGGATGATATTATTTTTGTACCAACTCCGCAAACCTCTGGTTTTGCAAGTTTTTTAACGAATGTTGGAGGAGTTTCTAATAAAGGATTTGAAGTTGATGTTAATGCACTATTGGTTAAAACAGAAGATTTTAGTTGGGATGTTGTTGCTAATTTCACAAAAAATGAAACTATAGTTGAAGATTTATCTGGTCTGCCTGGAGGAGCTTTAAATTTAGCTACTGAATTTAATGGTATCGCTGTTAGAGCAGTTGAAGGTAAGCCTTTTCAGTTATTTGGAACTAGATTTGCAAGGGCTTTAGATGCAGATGGTGAAGAAATTGAAGACCAAATATTAGTGGATGCTGATGGGATTCGTCAAATTGGACAACCTGGAGAACTAGGCACTATTCAGCCAGATTTTACTATGGGTCTTTCTACTACTTTTAGGTATAAAGGTTTTAGTTTATCGACTACATTTGATTGGCGACAAGGTGGGAAAATGTTTTCAAACACAGTAGGTGCATTGAGAACAAGTGGTTTAGCAGTTGAAACTGCTGTTGATAGGGATAATTTATTTGTAGATCCAAATACTTTCGTTGATAATGGGGACGGTACTTATTCTCCAAATACAACACCAATTGCAAGTACGCAGCGTTATTGGCAGCAATATGCAAGTGCTTCTATAGCTGAGGGAAATATTTTTGATGCCACATTCATTAAATGGCGTGAATTAAGTTTTACCTATACTTTTCCAACTAAAGCTTTAGAAAATACACCAATTAAAGCATTGCAAATGGGTATTCAAGCTCGTAATTTAGCAATATTTAACTCAGAAGTTCCTCATATTGATCCGGAAGCAAGTATTGGTGGTGCGGGAAGTCAGTTAGATGGTATTGAACGTGGTTCAGTTCCTAGCCCTCGAAGTATAGGGATGAATTTAACATTAAATTTTTAATCACATGAAAAACATGAAATTTATCTATAAACCCTTATTTATCTTTTTAGCATTGTTAACTTTTGGCTGCGAGGATTCTATAGAAGGTATCAATACAAACCCATTAGCTGCAACAGTTATTGAAGCAGATTTATTAATGCCGCAAGTGCTCGTAGGTGGTTTTTCGGCGAATAGAACGGTAGAGTTGAACTCTATGAACATGCATTCACAATCATGGTCAGCGACTGTAGGCTTTGGAGTTTTTGTTAATCCTGAGCGATACAATATCAGTGCAAATACCACTAATAATGTTTGGGTAGGTCAATTTACTACTGCCTTACGTAATTTATTACAAATGCGCAGATTAACAGAAGCTAATAGACCCGATGCTACAAATATTATTGGTCAAGCACAAGTTTTAGAGGCCTTTGCTTATTTGAATTTAACACAAATTTTTGGGGATATTCCATTTAGTGAGGCACTTCAGGTAGAGGATTTCCCAAATCCCAAGTTTGACACCCAAGAACAAGTGTTAAGAGGTATTCCTACTTTAATTGATCAAGCTTTGGCGAATTTAGCAAATGAAACGGATATTGTGGAAGATGGAGATCTTATCTACAAAGGTGATAGGGAATCTTGGATTAGATTTGGAAATTCTTTAAAGTTAAAAGCATTAATGCTTATTGCAAATGTTGATCCTTCCTCTGTACAATCTGCAATTCAAGCAGTTGCAAATCAACCTTTAATCTTAGATGCTTCTCAAGATGCTGTATTGAATTATACAGATGCTGCAGGTAATGAAAATCCAATTTGGAAAACTATTGACCAATTTGGTGGAGGAGTAAATACTTTTTGGGGTGCTGGTATTCCTTTGGTAAACATCATGAATTCGAATTCAGATCCAAGAAGAGCGACGTATTTTGATACAAATAGTAGTGGAGATTACGTTGGACAAGCTCAAGGCGTTTTTAGTACTACAGGTGTTTCAACAATAAGTTTAAATATAATTCGACCAGCGATGCCTGATAGATATGCAACAGCTGCCGAAACAAATTTTTATTTAGCCGAAGCAGCCTTATTAGGGTATATTTCCGGAGATGCTAATGCTTTTTATAGAGCAGGTATTTCAGCATCTTTGAATTCTTATGATGGAGCTCCTGGTCAAATTTCTCAAGCAGATAAGGATGCATTTTTAGCTTCATCAAGAGGATCAATAACTAGTGATACTGAAGCTGTAGCACTAAGAAAAATTCATGAAGAGACTTATGTTGCTAACTTCACAAGAGCGATTGAATCTTGGACAGACCAGAGAAGAAATAATGTGCCAACTATTGTGCTTCCGACAGGAGCTGTGTTGACAGATTTTATAAGAAGATACCAAATTCCTTTGAGTGAAGTTACTTCTAATCCTAATGCACCGGAAATTGTTCCTTTGACAACTCCTATGTGGTTTCAGAAGTAACCAAATATTTTAAATACTTGATAAAAAGACCTTTGAATATTAATTCAAAGGTCTTTTTTTGTTTATTTCTTATTAAGACTTACTGTAAAAAAATAAACGTATTCATTATAAAAGTGATTATACTTATTTTAGATATTATTTACCCTAATGACTTATTAGTTATTACTTTTCAGAATTCAATCATTTTTAAGAAAACTTTTAGGATAAGGATAATTAGTACAGTGTCTAATTATTACACTCATTTTTTATTGATATAGAATAACTTTTAGTCTGAAATAATCTTGTGTTTAAATACATGTATGATAAGGTAAATTTCTTTTCAGTTTGTAATTTAAATTAAAATAATCTTAGCTTTTAAATTAGTAATATTTTTCTTTATTTACGTAATTTCTTACATGTTAATTTTATTTATACTTTTGGTGTTTCTTATATTTTTTTTTGTAACTTTTGTTTTAAACGGTTGAATTAATGACTATTTTACAATGAAAAATCTGAAACTCATAATATTATTTATTTTAAATCCGATAACTATACTTTTTGCTCAAGATGAAACACAAAAAGTGACTGGATTTATAACATCTTCTTCTAAACCTTTAGCTAATGTTGAAGTTGCCATAAAAAATCATCAAAAGGTAGTAATTTCTGATAGTCGGGGTAGATATGAAACTAAAGTAGCGCCAAAACAGACTTTGGTATTCACTTCTTTGGGTATGAAGCCTGTAGAAATAATTATAGAGGATGTAACTGAAGTTTTGAATGTTAATATGGTATCGAAGGTGGAAAATTTGAAAGAGGTTATTGTTTCAAAAGAGAGGGTTAGTAAAAGAAAAAAAATGGAGGAGCGTTATGTATTTGATAAGAATATTTTTAACACTGCCTATGGCTATATAAATGCTAGAAATTCTGGTCATAGGGTTATGACATTTGATGAAACTGATTTTGAAGGTACTGGTGCTATAGATATTTTTGATTTTATTCAAAAATTTACATCCGCAAGAGTTGCCGTTAATGAATCTGGTACAAGTGAAGTAATTCTTAGGTATCTACCAACTTTAGTTAAGACACCTGCACCAGCTGGATATGATATTGATGGTTCTGTTACAAGAGATTTTCCAATTCATATGTCTATTACAGATATTAAAAAACTTGCAATAATTTATGGACCAGCAATATCACTAAGATATGGTAAGACAGGATTAGGAGGCATGATTATTATAAATACAAAAACTGCAAATTATAAGTCTGATCCTGATAGTCCTGATCAACTTTATGATTATGCTAAATTAAGAGGTGATAAGTACAGAGGTAATGCAGTTCCATTCCCGCAAAATTCGTACTCTGAAGTTTATTTAAGTGGAATTATTAATTCTAAAACTCGAGAAGAGGCAGTTAAAAACTTCGTTTCTGAAAAGGATAATTTTAAGCATTTGCCATTTTATTTATTTGATGTAGCTTCTTATTTTAAATCAGCTTGGGGTGATCACATTACTAAGAATATAATTTATAATGAAATAGAGGAAATTCATGGAGATAATGCGAACGTTTTAAAGGTTTTAGCATATCATTTTGAAATTGAAGGTGACACAGCAAGAGCTGTGGACTTGTATGAAAAATTACTTGTGTTAAGGCCAAGTTATGCACAATCGTATAGAGATTTGGCAAATATATATTCAGAGAACACTCTTTTTACTAAGGCTGCTTCTATATACTCTAGATATGAATCTCATATAAGAAAAGATAGTACTCATGGTTTGAGTGAAATTGATTCTATTATAAGAACAGAGTCTAAAAATTTTGTAATACTACATGGCGAAAAAATAGCAAAGGATATTTCTAAACAAGTGTATAAAGATACTTGGCCTGTAAGATTATTGTTAGAATGGAGCCATACTGATGCCGAATTTGAAGTACAATTAGTCCATTCCAATAATAATTACACGGTAAATTCAAATACTATGGATGAAAGGCCAGATTTGATGAAAAAACAAAAGCAGATAGGATATTCAAGTAAGCAGTTTTATATAGATGATATAGCCAATGGTAATTGGCAAATAAATATGAAATATTTTGGGAATAGAACTTTTGAGCCAACTTATATAAAAGCGACCTTATTTCATAATTATAATAATTCTAAAAAGCAGTCTAAGCAGGTAAAAGTTTTTAAATTTTCTGAAATAAATCAAAATTTTAAAATATTAGAAATTACACTAGACCAAACGCTCTTAACAATGGGGGATTAAATATCTGTGTAAATAATATTTTTTTATCTTCAATATAGATTGAATTACTTCTTTTAAGTAATATATTTTTATATCTAAATTAATCGACCTTAAATTCAAACACTTCAGATCTTGATTTGTTGCCCTCTTGGTCATTGGTTATTACAACCCAATAATACACGTTTCCACTAATAACGGAGGTATTCATAGTATTAGTGGTTGTAGAGCCTAAGGAATTTGTTGGAATTATTTCTGTGCCAAATAAAATTTCATAAGATGCTATGTCATTATCTATATCTTCTCCAATCCATTGTAAATCAACATTTGTTCTTGTTGATAAAGTGATTCCTCTTTTAGGGGAAACAGCTACTGCAGGAAAAGGTGCATAATTTTCAACTCCAACACCTTGATTATAAAATCGAAATTTTGAACTGATCGCTGTTTCTGCAGTGCCATTAGCCTTTGAAGTAACAAACCATTCATATGGAGTACCACGCTGCAGTGTTATCGTTTTTTCTGTTGTACTAGAAGTAGTGGTTGAAGATGAATTAGTGTTTAAATTAGTGACGGTTAGACTGTAAGAATCGGTATTTTCCGAAGCTGACCATTGAAAATTTACAGAACTTTGTAATTCATTTAAAACTGATCCTTCAGTACATTCCTTATTGTTTTCTGGAAAAATCAATGTAGCTGCTGTCGGATTTGGAATAGGATCCGGTTCTGTGGTAGATCCACCATCGGATCCACCACCGCATGATGTAAGAAAAATAAGCGCTAAAAGTATTGTATAATTTAAGCTTTTCATAGGTCTATTGTATTATTTTCTAATTATTTTGTATGATGAAAGTGTTTCACCAGATTTTACATTTAACAGATAAATACCTTGAGAAAGATTATCTACATTAAATAAAATCTTATTGTTATTTACTGTGTATTTTTTTGAAAACTGTTTAGTTCCATTTATACTGTAAAGCGTAATTAATGCCTTTTCTGGGCTGTTAGCTCCAAGGAAAATAGTAAGTTCTCCTCCTACAATTGGGTTAGGATATATATATACTTCTGTTCCTAAAATTATATTTTCTTCATAAATGCCTTGGCAATTTTTATCAGTTTGAACGGATAATTTATTTTCAATTTTTGTTAATGGTAGTGTTACAGTATTTTCTGAAGTTCTAAAAACCTTTTCATTTAGTGTAATAATATATTCTTGGGCTCCATTTAAACTTAATGTAACTTCCTTGTTTAAAGAATTTATTATTGAACCAACTCCTAGTGGTGTTGGTTCCGAAATTACCACATCAATACAATTTTCGTAATTGGGTTGATCCGCGACCGTTATACAAATGGTATAGTTGCCAGCTTTAATATTTGCGAAACTGGTAGAAGTAGTAAAGTTATTGCTTAGGGATTCATTATTGCCAGTCAAATTAGCTGTATATTCTAAGGATTGTATGGCTTCGATAGATATACTTCCGTTATTACTTGAAATACACGTTTCACTATTCGTTAAAATCTTAAAATTGTTAGCGGGTAAAGAAAATATTTCGCAACCATTAATATCTACAATAGCATTAGCAGGGGTACTAGGACAAAGATCTAAATTATTCGGAACACCGTCGTTATCTAAATCTAAGTCACAAACATCACCAACCCCATCTCCATCGTTATCTGCTTGATCGGCATTAGCTGTTAAAGGACAGTTATCATTAATGTCTAAAATGCCATCATTGTCATCATCAGCATCACAAACGTCACCTAAGCCATCATTGTCATTATCATTTTGATTGGCATTCGCAGTTAAAGGGCAGTTGTCGTTTTCATCTAAGATGCCATCATTATCATCATCTTCATCATCTTCTATTCCTTCTATTTGAAAATCATCGATAACAACACCTTCTTGATTAACAGCAGCATCTGAATGAAATACAATTCTGAATATTACATTAGACTGTGTTGTTAAGTCAGTTTCTCCTAACAATGCATTTGCACCAAAATCATATGAATATTCTGTTAAATTTGTATTCGTTCCCGTCCATTGTGCGCCAGGACAATTTTGGCAATCGTCTTCTGATCCTGACAAAGCATTTGTTCTATTACTGTTATACCAATTAGGTTGACTATTTATATTACCAAGAATATTCCAAGAGTTTCCAGAATCAATAGAATACTGAACATAAACAATATCCCAATTTAATTCTAGATCATAAGCCATTTTAAATTTTAAAACTGGTGCTGTAATTGAAGAAATAGAATAACAATTACTTAATAAAATAGCTTTAACTTGATCTGGATGATTTCCATCTAAATTTGTGGCATAAACTTCTCCTGTACTAGCCTTATTTAATAATGTGCCATTTGGAATTCCTTTTTCCCAAACTATTTGGTTACTCCCTTCAGTATATGCAATTAGAGTTTCTTCAGGTGTGTCAAAAGTGTTAATTGCATTACCAATTCCAGTTTTATTTATAAAAATTGATTTGTTTAATGAATTGTTATCAGCGAAAGCATCGTTTGGGATTGTTGCTGTTATATTTAAAATTGATTTTCCATAATTCAAAGAGCTTAAAGTAGGTAATGTAATTGTTGTGGTTTGTCCACTTGTTAATATGCCGTTCCATGTATAATTTTCTTCTGGAGAATTAGTTGTTGAATATGAAATATTGATTGTTGTAATATCATTTAATCCTTTGTTAGCTACTAAAATTTCAGGATCTAAATTTGAGCATATAACTGCATCAGAATTTATATCCACGGAAATTAAACTTAAGTCGTTTTCGGCAGTTTTTACAGGTATAGGGGACTGCCATACACCCCTACCATAGGTTGCGGCTGTAATAATATTATCTTCTAAACTAATCTCTAAATCACCAACAGCTACGTTTGGAAAATTAGTATAATATTCTTCCCATTCATCAATAGTATCGTCAAGTCTATAAACACCTAAGCTTGTGCCAACGTAAATAGGGTTGTCAATATGCCTGCCTTGATGGATAATAGAGAAAAAAGCTTGATCTGTAGGTAAATTATGAGTAATATTTTCAATTGAACCAAAATCATTATTGATGGTGATTTTAAAAACCCCTCGATCAGTTTCATTGATTTGTGATCTATTTGCCGTACCCACTCTCAATGAAGTTGTAACATAGAGTATATTTCCGTCTGTTCTATTTATAGCTAAATCAGATATTTGATTGTCTAGAGATGCTATATTAGTAAAAGTTACACCCCCATCAAGGCTTCTGTAGATTGTTTCAAAATTCACAGCATACATTATAGATGGGTTGTTGGGGTCAATTTCTAAATCATCAATAAGCTCGTTTCTAGCAAGGAAATTATTTGATGATTTTACCCATGAATTTCCAACCAATTTATATACGGCATCAAATCCTGAATAAACCTCTCCTGTGCTGCTTATAGCTAAAGGAGTAATCCAGTTACCTACTAAATTGCTACCATCTGATTTCTGAGGTGGGCCAATAGATCCAATAGATTGTCCAGAATCAGTGGATATGTTAAGAGATCCTCCGTTTTGTGTAAATCCATAAAGTAAATTTTCGTTATTTGGATCTATTACATTATCCATTCCATCTCCACCATGATAATTATTCCATTGATTATTATTTAGAACAAAACCACCATTATCCTGTAATCCTCCTATTATCTTATCTGAATTTTTTTGAGCAACAGAAATTCGGTAAAACTGACTAATTTCTAGGTTAGACGTTTTGTCAGAAAATGTGGTTGCTCCATTCTCAGAAACATAAATACCACCGTCGCTTCCAACGAATAATTTATTACCAAAAAATTTAATGGTATGTATATCTGCATGGGTATAGGCAGCATTATTATCAAACCAATTATTTCTTTTGTTAAATGATATCCCTCCATTAGTGCTTTTCCAAATATTTAAGCAGCCAACATATAATTCGTTGGCATTTGTTGGCGATACTTCTAAGGCTAGATCAAACCAAGCTTGGTTTGATTCCATTAAATCAACTGTATTAGATGTTTTTGTAAATGTATTACCGCTATCTACTGATTTGTAAATTCCTTGGAATTTGTATTCATTTATACTAGTATTGGCGCTTAGAATATATACTACGGAAGGGTCTGCTGGTGAAGTTCCTAAGACTAATCTTCCAGATGAAGCAGGAAGCGCACTGGTTATAGTGGTGAAAGTATTTCCATTAACGGATTTAAAAAATTGAGTGGATGAAACGGCATATATAGTGTTACTGTCTCCCGGTTTTAATTTAAAATCTTTTATATCCCCATTCTGTTTTACTTCCCATGAATTTCCTGCATCGGTAGATTTAAACAATCCATTATTAGTTCCCAACCATAATATATTCGAATTAGATGGGTCAATTACAATTTCATTTGCTAAAAAATTGATAGTTGTATTTGATGGATTTAGTCCAGTTTCATTCCAGGTTAAACCACCATCATTTGATTTGTAAACACCAATACTATAAGAATCCGCAGCATCATCATCACCAGTTGCTATATAAATAATGTCAGAATTATTAGGGTCAATAGCAATACCTGAAACACCAATTTGCGGAAAATCGTCAAATAAGTTTACCCATGAAGAGCCAGAATTTGTTGATTTCCAAATCCCTCCTGCAGGTGCGCCTACATACCATATGTTAGAATTGTTAGGGTCAACAGCTATAGCATTTACTCTGCCTTGTCCTGGTAATCTGCCTGAAAAAGGTGAAGTGTTAACAGGACCAATAGATGTCCAGTTGCTAATTTCATTGACTTTTCCAGTTCCAGCTACTTTGTTTTTCCAACTTTGATACAGTTCTTTGGAGGAAGGAATCACTCCATTACTATTTGCGAAATAATTCCAGTAATTTTCCCATCTTTTATATGGTTTGTAGCCACTACCTTTTTTTTTGTAATCTTTATCAAGCCAATATTCGTTAAAAGCCTTAGATATGTCATCAATACTTATGGTTTCTGTTTTTGAAGTCTGGTTACTTTTTGTTTTGATATTTTGCATCCAGGGAGCATCTTGATTAAATTGCCCGTAGGAAAAACTTGATATGAGTAAACAAGAGAAAAGTATTTTTCTTAACATTTTTTAGCCTTTTTTTGTAAATATCTTGAAAATAAATCAAAATTTAAATTTTATTTGTTGTTTGGTTCTTTTTTTGGGTCTTCAATTCTTTTATTTGAAATTTGGTATTAAATAAACTTTCACATTTTCTTAATAACAAAAAAATTACCTTTGTTTTCGATAAGTAATATTCAATGAGATATCTGTTTTTTATAATTTTCATATTTAGTATTAAAATAATTTCTGCGCAAGAAACTGGGTTGACTACAGTGAAGTCTGATACTTTACTTTCGGAAAAGAAAGATTTTAAACAAATAGCTAAAAAGGAAAAATCAGATAAAGAAGAGAATATCACCATCAAAGATTACAAAATAATTTCATTCTCAAGAGACACTACTTATTTAGATACGACACTTACAATACAAAAGGAGTACCGCTATAATTATTTAAGAAAGGATAATTTTGAATTATTGCCCTTGGCAAATATGGGTCAGGCTTATAATAATTTAGGCTATGATTTTGAATCGCAATTATTCTACCCTAAAATTGGAGCTTCTGCAAAACACTTTAATTATTTGGAGATGGAAGATGTTAAGTATTACAATGTTCCAACTCCAACTACCGATGCTATGTTTAAAACTGTTTTTGAAGAGGGGCAGTTTTTAGATATTTTATTAACCTTTAATTTGTCAAAACGATTAAACTATTCCATCGCATACAAAGGTTTTCGATCATTAGGTAAATACAATTCCAGTGAGTCCGAAGCGGGTAATTTTAGAACAACTGCTAATTATCAAAGTAAGAATAGTAGATATGATATTAGAATGCATATTGCTGCTCAAGATTTGATAAATGAAGAGAATGGAGGATTATCAAATAAAGAAGGCCAGTTTGAATCTGGCGATGCCGATTTTAGTGATAGATCAAGGATTGATGTAAATTTTACAGATGCTCAAACTAAAATATTAGGTAAGCGGTATTTTTTTGAAAATAGATATAAGCTAATACGAAAAGTTAAAGATTCGACAATTGCGGAAAAAACTTCACTGGGTATTGGACATGTATTTAATTATGAAACAAAATACTATCAATTTACCCAAAACAATCAAAACGATTATTTTGGAGAAGCATTTGTGGCAAGTAATTTGTCAGACAAAGCCATTTTAAAAACATTTTATAATCAATTTAGTGCAGAATTTTATAATTCAACATTGGGTAGGTTAAAGGGTAATTTAAATATTTACAATTATAATTACTATTTTAATAGTACGCTTATTGTTAATAATGAGTCTATTGCTAGGCAAATAAAAGGAGAAGAAATTTCTTTAGGAGCAAATTATCAAAAACAAATAGGAGGTTTTAATTTGAAAGGGGATTTTGCATATAACCTTTCTGGAAAATTAACAGGTACAATACTAAATGTTGGAGCATCATACAAAATAGCGGATGATATTGTTTTTAGCGCTCAATTACATTCTTCATCTAAAATGCCAAACTTTAATTTTTTATTGTATCAAAGTGATTATGCTAACTATAATTGGGACAATACAAATACGTTTAATAAAACTAGTACTAACAGCCTAAATTTTAATCTAGACACTAAGCAGTTTGGTAATGCTTCTGTGAAAATAACATCTTTGGATAATTACTCCTATTTTGCAGTTGATCCTGATCAAATTATTACAGAAGGAGAAAGTGAAAGTCAATTTATAAAACCCTATCAAGAAACTAAGGCTGTAAATTACTTAAAAGTAAAATATCAGAAAGAATTTAAATATAAGGGCTTTGCGCTTGATAATACCATAATGTATCAAACAGTTGCTCAAAGTACTAATGTTTTAAATGTGCCACAATTTACTACACGGAATTCATTTTATTACTCGACAGATGTATTTAAAAAAGCTATGTTTCTTCAAACTGGAGTAACATTTAAATACTTTACCTCTTATAATATGAACTCCTATAATCCATTACTAGGAGAGTTTTATATTCAGAATACTGAAAAATTAGGTGGATTTCCGCTTTTAGACTTTTTTATAAATGCCAAAGTGCAGCAAACACGAATCTATCTAAAGGCAGAACATTTTAATTCTTCTTTTTCAGGTTTTAACTATTATTCTGCACCAGATTATCCATATCGCGATTTTATTGTTCGTTTTGGAGTTGTTTGGAATTTCTTTTCATAATTCCTTTACGTAAACCGAGTTTCTAAAAAGCCAATGTATTTTGCTAATTAGATGTTATTGCAATTATTTTAAAATATTTTTTTCTTTGTTAAATCCTTATTTATAAGGTGTTGCGGAAATAATTAAAAATATTTAAAAAAAAGATTTTAAAAAGTCTTGTGGGATTAAAAAGTGTGTGTATATTTGCACCCGCTTACGGAGAGAACGGCATTAGAAGAGGAGTGAGTGAGGGTAGTTAGGAGCTACGAAGAGTATTGAAAATTAAAGAAGTTCATTGACATATTGTAAGACAGCGTTCAAGTACTGGAAACGGTATTTGGATAAAGAATTAGATTAAAGAATTAGCTTAAAGAATACGAAGGGCTAGGTTCGGATGAAGTATTGTTTGTTAGATGTGAATAATATTTACAAAACAACGATGAAGAGTTTGATCCTGGCTCAGGATGAACGCTAGCGGCAGGCCTAACACATGCAAGTCGAGGGGTAACAGGGAGCTTGCTCCGCTGACGACCGGCGCACGGGTGCGCAACGCGTATGCAATCTACCTCTTACTAGGGGATAGCCCAGAGAAATTTGGATTAATACCCTATATTATATGGAGTCGGCATCGGCATTATAT
>NZ_FWXO01000002.1:0-580656 GCF_900176415.1 Cellulophaga tyrosinoxydans
TTATAAACTATAATTCTCTTGTTAACCTTTGCTCGCGTTTGATTCGATCTCTCTGTAATGGATCTAGGTACTGTTCAGATTCTAAGAAAATTATAGAAGGGTGGGATTTCTATGAAACGATATCATTTTAAATGTATCTAGCCGAGAACTCGCTATCCCTTCTATTTTAGTTTAATGTTCAGTATCTAAACTACTACTTTTTAAAAAGTAGTAGCTCTCTAAAAGTTTTAATTCTATGAAACGATATCAATTAATTTGTATCTAGCCGAACCTCCTAATCTCTTAAAAATATACTATCTTCAAACTAAGAAACAAACATACGAGCTAAACCGTTACCACACATTTAAAATCTGCTAATTGTTTACATATAACGAAACTTTTTGTATATTTGCTAACTAAATGATTTTAGCAAAGAATGATTAAACGATTTGAAACAAAAATACTTGAAGAGGCATTTGAATTTATTGAAAAGCAAAATCTAAAGGCTAGAAAGAAAATATTTCAAAACATAAGACGTGCGGAACAGCAATCTGACCCAAAGTTCTTTAAAAAATTAACTGACGAAATTTGGGAATTTAGAACCCTATATTCAGGAATTCAATATCGACTTCTCGCCTTTTGGGATAAAGAAAATAAAACTGAAACACTAGTTTTTGCTACTCACGGGATTATTAAAAAAACAAGTAAAGTAGATAAAAAGGAAATCGATAAAGCTGAGAGGATTAGAAAAACATATTTTAAAAACAAAAAGAAATGAAAAGTTACACTTTAGACCAAGCAGAAGACCTTTTAATTGGAAAAAAGGGAACAGAAGAAAGAGAAGAATACGAGTTTGAGTTAAAACTTGAATTGATTGGAGATATGATAAAAACAGCTCGTAAAAAAAGAAAACTGACTCAAGAACAATTGGGCGAATTAGTCGGAGTTAAAAAAGCTCAAATATCAAGACTTGAAAATAGCACAGGAAATGTGACTTTTGAAACTGTTATGCGAATTTTTAATGCATTAGGAGCAAAACTAAATTTGAACCTACAAATGTAAAAAAAACGTGTGGCAACAACGTATATAGCTCATAGCTGGTCAGTTGCTTAATCGAGGTTAAGGCATATTTGGAAAGTCGCCAAATTTTTAAATTTGACGATTTCCAATAAAAAAAGATAAATAGTAAAATTTAAAAATTTGGCTTGTGGCTCAACCGAAAAATAATCGCTAATTTGCACGCTACGAGCCATATACAAAACCGTTGCCAGCAATTGCGGAAACTCACTCAAACTCAAAAAATCTCAATTAAAATCGACTGATTTTTTGCCAAACATTACGCTGAGAAACTTACTCGAAATCTGAATTTAAATCCTGCGGAATTTTAGCCAGTTTATGAAAAGATTAAAAAACTGTGTTGCGGAATTTCACTCAAACAAGATTAAAACCTGAACGAATTAATTGTGGAATTACAACTGTTGAGCTGAAATTCACACTGACGGAGTGACATTGATCGCGGAAGAATAGCTAAAGAAGTAAAACTGCAGGCAACAAAGAACTGAGATAAAATACAATTCATTTTAAACGACTATTAAACCTTAGTTTTAAGGCTTGCGCTTACGGATTTTACAAGAGCAATCATTTTTGTTTACAGTTATTCGTTGCTATTTAACAGCGCTTTATCAATGCCTTTTTTAGAATATTTAGATAGTTTAGAGAAGTTCCTGTTGCTATTTTAGCCAATTCATGGCACCAAAGATTTTAAATTACAAACCAAGAATTAAATTATTGAAATAGGATAACTTTGATAATTACAGAATAATTATTGTACTTTATACACAAGTTTAAGAGCAGAATGAAGAGTAATAAACCCTATTTACAGAATTCGTACTATTTTGATTTTGAAAGTGATATCATACAAGATTTAATCGCAGAATACAATGCCGACTCCTTGTCTTCAAAAGAAAAGGCAATTGGTATATATACTAAAATTCGTGATGGTTGGAAATATGATCCCTATAGTATAAGTCTATCCAAAGTAAACTTTCGGGCTAGTAGTATTGCATCAAAAAACTCAGGCAATTGTGTAGAAAAATCAATTTTATTAATTGCTTGTTTACGTGCTATAAATATTCCCGCCAGATTGCATTTAGGAAAGGTAAAAAATCATTTAGCAGTTGAAAAATTAGTAGAGAAATTTGGTTCCAATGAGCTTACACCTCACGGAATGGTTAATGTTTTTATTAATAATGAATGGCTAAAAATGTCTCCTGCATTTAATGCAACATTATGTGAAAAATTTAACGTTGCGCCATTAGATTTTGATGGTGAAAATAGTTCATATTTACAGCAATTTACTAGTGATGGAAATCGGTTTATGGAATACACAGATGACTATGGTTATTTTAAAGATGTACCCTTAACTTTTATGGAGAATAAACTTAAAGAACATTACCCTCATATTTTTGATACAGCGAATGATGTTACTGAGTTTAAGCTTTAGTTTAAAGTCACTTGTAAATAATGAATTCTTAGCGTGTTAAAAAAAAACAACAGTATGTGTCATGAAAAACGATTTTCAATTAATAAGGTTGGCAGCTACAGATCAAGCAGAATTAGTTGCTCTAAGTATTAAAACCTTTTCCGATGCCTTTAAACATCAAAATACTACTGAAAATTTTAATGTTTATATCCATACAGCGTTAACTAGTGAAAAATTAACACAAGAACTGAATAATCCAAATTCGGAGTTTTATTTTGCCAAAATCAATAATGAAACCATTGGCTATGTAAAACTTAATTTTAATGAAGCACAATCGGATCTAAAGGAGAAAAAAGGAATGGAATTGGAACGCATTTATGTGTTACAAGATTTTCAAGGCAATAACTTAGGAAAAAGACTTTTAGATTTCACTATAACTCAAGCAAAACAAAGAAAACTCACTTATGTTTGGCTAGGAGTTTGGGATAAAAACCTTCGTGCCATTGATTTTTATAAAAGGAATGGTTTTATAATTAGTGGATCACATCCGTTCTACTTGGGGAGTGATTGTCAAACCGATTTAATCATGAAGTTAGAAATTTCAGAACATAAATAAGGTAGTACGTTCCTGCTTAAAAATTAAAACTAAATTAAAAAGGATAAAACCTTATGCTTTTGCTAAATTCGCCACAAATACGCTAAAAGTATTTATTACTATGGATCAACAAGAATTTTTAGAGCAGAAGGTATTTGTAGATTTCAAAAATTTGAATGAAAACTATGAGAATGATAAAATTCATCAGTTTTCAGAACAAGATTTTGAGTCTGTTTTACAAAAAGTAGCATATTTTGGTATTGGCGTTTATACTATTGAAGCATTTTTAAATGGTGTTTCTTATGGAGTTTCTAATCATGAGTCGCATCATAAAAAAGCAACAGACGCTAATTGGTATAAAAAAGCATTTCTTAATTTTAAGAAAGGAGAATCTGGCTTAGTATATTCGGCTACTTATAAGGTTTCTAATAAACTTTTAGCTAGATAATTTTCAATTAAATACTTTTTCAAAAAAAACTTCGTTTTAAAACCATTAACAAAAATTAACCAAGCATACCATGAACGGAGAACAAATTTTACAAGCTTTTGCCTATTTATTACCATCAGTAGTTACAGGTGTTGTTGCCTTTTATTTTTTTAAAATGCATACTAAAAATGAAGAAGGTAGAAGGAGATTTATGTTGCAAAAAGATACTCAAAAGCACACTTTACCTATAAGATTACAGGCCTACGAACGTATGGCATTATTTTTAGAGCGTATTTCTATTCCTAGTTTAGTAGTACGCGTAGCTCCAAAATCTAACAATAAAAGTGATTATGAAGCACTATTGGTTAAAAGTATTGAAAACGAATTTGATCATAATCTTACACAACAAATCTATATTACTGATGAATGTTGGAATATAATTAAAGCTGCTAAAAGTGCTACTATACAATCTATACGAAAAGCTGCTTTAAGTGATTCTGAATCTGCAGATAAATTAAGAGAAGATGTATTGAATGATACTATGGATAAATCTTCGCCATCTGCAACAGCGTTGGCATTTGTAAAAAAGGAGATTAGTAATTTATGGTAATTTAGTGATTAGACAGTTTTAAACTTTTCTTCCGCATAACTAAAACCTTGCAGCCACCATTGATGCATTAATTTTTTATTAAAAACAAGGGAGTTTTCGGTAAGTTTTGTTGGTGTATAGTAGAGATTAAGTTTTACATTGTTGTGTTTTGCGGCTAATACACCCTCAGATACATCATGGTATTCTATTTGATCTAGCACAAAACCATAAATACTAAGCATTAAGGAAAAAGGGTTTTTGCCTAGTACTTTGTTTTCATTTAAATTTTCAGATTCTAAGATTATTGCATCTATTTCTGTTGCACCACGGCGTATGGCTTCGCGAATAGGTACAACGCAACCTAAACCACCGTCACCATATTCAAAACCGTCTCTTTTTACTAATGACATAAATGGAATATAGTTACAAGAGATCCAGATCCAATCGCAGAATTCATCATATGAAAATTCGCTTAACTCCTTATACTCTACTCTATTTTTAGATAAATTAGAAACGGTAACTACAACTTTTTTATGTGATCTTTTGATTTCCATAAATTCTTCAACTGAAAAATTTTTACGAATGGTTCGGCGTAAAGCACCACTTTCTCCAAAAGTTCTTTTTCGCTTTAAAAATTGCAGAAGCGTAGTAAAATAATTTATTGTCACAAACTCCCTACCTTCTCTTCTTTTTACAACAAAAGGGTTAAGACTAAATATAGATAACTGATTTACATTGGTATAGATATCGTATAATTTGCCAACATTATTTAATGCTAATTGAGGAATTAGTAGACTCCCAGTAGAGGTACCCAAGAATAAATCATATTCTTTTTTCTTTATTTCCATTAAATATTGAGCAACACCTCCTGCGAAGGCGCCTTTACTCCCACCACCACTAATAACTAACGCTTTCAATCTAAAATTTGGTTTTAATTGGTTATAATTGGTTCAATTTGACTACTTTCTGCACTTTTAAATTTAGCATAATTAAAGCCACTCTCCCACCAGGCTGTCATTTTTTCCTTTTCAAAAATAAGCGAATTCGTAGTTAAAACTATAGGGGTATAATAGAAATTAATAATCGCATTGTTATGATTTGCTACAAATTTACCTATTCGAATATTTTGATGCTCTATACGGTCGAGCATAAAGGCAAACATATTGGTAAGTAATGAGAACACATTTTTTGATGGTAACCTATTTAAATGCGTAACCTCAGTTTGCAAAATTATGGTATCTACAGTTGTAGCGCCTCTTCTAATAGCCTCTTCAATGGGCACCATAGTACCCAGACCTCCATCCGCATATTCGCAACCATCTTTTCTGATTAATGACATGAATGGTGTGTAGTTACAAGAAATCCATATCCATTCGCAAAATTCATCATAGGTAAAATCATTGATAGATTTATATTCTACTTGATTTAATGATAAATTAGATACCGTAACTACAATATCTTTTGGTCCGTTTTTTAAAGTATTAAACTCTTCTTCTGTAACAGATTTTTTTATCAGCTTTAATAAATTATGACTTTCACCAAAGGTTTTGCTACCTCTCCAAAAATTTTTTAAAACATTTAAATGATGAATGCCTATGGTTTCAATTCCATGTTTTTTATGAATGACAAAGGGGCAATTGCTAAAAATATCTTCTTGATTTACGGTGGTATAAATTTGTTTAATTTTTTCAATTTTTTGAAGCGCTAAATGCGAAATTAAAAGACTACCGGTTGATGTGCCTATAAACATATCATATTTATGATGCGCTTCTTCCATAAGGTATTGCGCAACGCCACCTGCGAATGCACCTTTACTGCCACCTCCTGAAATTACTAAAGCTCTCATACTATTATAATTTACTCTTTATATAACGCTGTTCTTCACTATTTAGCATAGGTAACAATGCCGTAATTCTGTTTTTATAATCCTCATCCTTCAAAACATCATCTATTAAAGCTCGTGCAAATTTTTTGAATTGCCAACTGTGATGCATTGAAGCATTAATAAGGTTTTTTAAATGTTCATCGGTTAAACCTAAAGTTTGATGCAAATAAAGCAAAGCTTTTTGACGAATCTCAGGACTATATGTAGGACTTGTATAACTCCCCAATTCATCAAAATACTCTTTAGTTTTAAGACTATTATAATTTTCCGTAACTAATGCTAAAGTTAACCATAATAATCGCACATTATAATCTGGTAAGCCTATGATGTCTTTAGTGGTTTCCATATATTTTTTTCGATCCTCTGGAAAATTGTACCAGAGTTTCAATAAGGCATTTTCAATAGTGACATAACTATTATCATTCATTAAAGTCTCAAATTGGCTTTTTAAATGCTGAGGGATTTTGGTGGTGTTTATAATTAAACCCTGTCTAGTTAATACATCATCCGAGGCTAAAACTTGTTTAAATACAGTATCTGAAAGCTGTTCTTGTGGGGTAGTTTGTATTATTTGTTTTCTTAAAGCGCTAGATGATGTTTCTAGGAATGTTTTTGTAAAGATTTCTTTTTTAGAATGGTCATTGGAATTTGAATCTAATTGCGCTTTAAGCTGATAATAGCTCGCCAAACTTATGGCCTTGGCACTTAAAAATTCCTTCACATTTTCTATCGGAAACTCTTTATTCGTTAACCATTCCGATTGATAATTTGCTAATGACTTTTCACTAGCCTTTTCCATTTCAATTATAAAATCTTTAATAGTAACGTTTTTAAACTTATAGTTTTCTAAGTACGTTTTTATTCCATTTTTAAAGGCCTTATCCCCTATTTCATTTCTTAGCATTACTAATGCCCATGCTCCTTTTTCATAAAAGGTTAAACTACTAGCCTTATCGTTTTGCAATGCTTCGCCTTGTCCATTTTCCGCTGCTAATTTTAATTGTTCGGCAGAATCAAATAACTTCCAATAAAAATAATCATCACCAAAAATTTCTTTTTCAGCTAGCAAAGCATAATAGGTTGCAAAACCTTCATGAAGCCAATGACTATTTCCATCGACTTCCGTTACCAAATTTCCAAACCATTGATGGGCTAATTCATGTGCATTTACATTCACGTAATTTTTATCAATAAACGCAGTAGAATCTATCATATAGGCATCTGAAAATATGGTTGCGCCTGTGTTTTCCATTCCAGCATATAGAAAATCTTTTACAGGTATTTGTTTGTAATTTTGCCAAGGATAAGCTACACCAATTTCATCTTCTAGAAAATCGAAAATTTGCTTAGTATATCGGTAAGTTGGCTCCACTTTTAAACTGTCCTCAGGATAAAAGTATAAGTTTAAAGGAATTTGACTTGTGCTTGTTTGTGCTACTGTCTTATAGTTACCAATAGCAAATGCTACTAAATAACTACTCATAGGATTTTGCATGTCAAATGTCCATTTTTGCAAATTAGCCTGCTGCTTTTCCGTTTTTACTAGGGTGCCATTGGAGATTACTTCGTACTTTTCATCAAAAATAATGCTCATATCAAACTCGACTTTTTCAGTCATATCATCAAAACTTGGCAGCCAATAACTGGTATATTTCCCCTGTCCTTGTGTCCAAATTTGGTTTTGTCCATGCTCAGTTGCAGCATCCCAACCAATAAAATAGACCGTTTGTTTTGGAATGGTTGTATAATTTAAAGTGAGCGAATATTTCTCACCTTTTTTAAACTTTTTAGCTATAATTATACGCTCATTGGTAGTATGGTATTTTACCTTTTTAGCGTTAAGTTTCACTGCCTTGAAACTCATGTTTTTGGCATCTAAAAACACAGAATCAACTGCATTTAAAACCTCAAATTCATAAACTACAGTACCAATAATTTTTTTCGTAGTTGGTTGTATTTCAATTAAAATAGAACCTTTTAAAAAATCAACCTTATCTTGAGTTTGCGCAAGAACTGTGGCTATAAATAGACTATAAAATAATAGGGTAAGGCGTATTTTCTGCATCATATCACAAATATAATCGTTCGGATACAATTATGATACCATGATTTTAGACTTGTTTTATAGTTTACTTAATAATTTATCTGCTTTGGAATATTCTGGTGCATTTGATGGTATTTTTTCTAAAGCAGCCTTTGCATGATTATACTGTTTCTGCTTTAAATAGGCTAGCGCAATATACCATTGGGCTTCATATTTAAAAGCAGAACTACCCTCGGTTATGCTAATCAAATTTTCAAATGCCTTATCAAACGCATCAATCTCAATTAATGCTATTCCATTATATAATTTCAATTCCTCGTTTGTAGGGTCTTGTTGTATAAGTTCCTCTAGATAAATAGTTGCATTTTTAAATGACTTTGTGTTATAAGCATGCTCCGCTTTTTTTGCCAATTCATCTGTATTGCCACGCTGAGTTAAGGCTATGCTATCAATCTGGGCATAGTCAACATATTCAGGTTGGCTAGAATTCATAAAATAGAATCCTATTGCTGAGATTAGTAAAATAGCAACAGCAGCATATTTGTATAGCGAGAAAGTTTTTTTACGCGTTACTTCTTTATTAAAGTAAGCATTGCTTTGTTTATTTAGGTTTGCTTTAAAGGCATTTAAATCTTCCTCTGCATTAAATTTTTGTTCTAATAAACGCGTAGTATTTTTATAAGCATTAAATGCTGTTTTAAACTCAGCATCTGAAGATAAACGTTGCTCAAAATTATTTTTTTCGGCATTGGTTAGCACTTCTGATAGATAAGCTTCAAATAATTCTACATCTTTTTCTAGCATCACCTTACTATTTTAATTGTTTAAATTCTTTACTTGTTTGTATCATTTTTGTTAATTCACCTATGCAAAGCGATTTTTTCTTTCTGGCATAGGCATAGCTTACACCTAGATTTTCTGCTACTTTTTCCATAGATGAAATTTTAAATGTCATTTTAAGCAGTTCTTTACAAGCATTTCCTAAACGTTCAAACATCAAATCAAATAAATGTTGCTGTTCTTCTTCTAATTCTGTTTCAAAGGCATGTTTAGAGGTACTTTCATCTGTAGATACAATCTCTTCTGAAATTGTTACCTCTTTAAGTGAAGATTTTTTTAATTCATTAAACCATTTACGCTTACATAATAAAAAGAAATAAGCATCAAACGGACAAGTTAGCTTTAGGTTTTTGAATTTAGCCTGATTATAAATCATTATTAAAACCTCTTGTATTATGTCTTGTGCATCCGATTCGTTACCACTATTCTGTTTAATAAAGTTTACAACCTTTGGTGCATAGCGGTCGTAGATGCTTTTTATCACTAAGGGACTATTGTGTAATAGGCCATCTATTATCTTTTGATCCTCGTGAATTTTAGGTGTTGCCATTACAAATGAATTTGTCACTAATGTATAAACTTAAAAACTATTCTAAAAACTTACTGGTTTTAAACACAAAATGCTTGAATTACGACAGTGACAATACTATTACATTAATTTAGTAGAGAATAAAAACTGCTCAAAGCCTTTTAAAAACAGGGAATTGAAAAATAATTATAAAATTAGGGTAACAAAACTTCTTATGAATTTATATAAGGTTGAATAAAAGAAATTCAAATTAGTTTAACCTATAAATATTTAAGATATGAAAAATTTAAAAGTAACATTAGGAGCCTTTATGATCGCGGCATCATTATTTACAAGTTGTGAAAAGAAAAGTAATGACACCAACGAGATTTTGATTCCAGCTACAAGTCAAGAATTTGCAGCATTAAAAATGCAAGCCTTAGAAAATCAAAAACAAAATTTTCAGTTTGATGCTGCAACAATGGGAAGCTTCACCACTGAAAATGGAGTTGAAATTTCAATTAACGGATTATGCTTAACTAAAAACGGAAACCCAGTTACCGGAAATGTTGATGTAGTGGTTGTTGAATTATTTGAAAGAGGAAATATGTTAACCACCAATAAAAGTACCATGGGTAGAATGCCCAACGGAGACAAAGCTTTATTACTATCTGGAGGTGAATTTTTTATAGAGGCTACCCAGAATGGTGAGGCTTTAGAAATAAGCTGTGGAATACAAGCCATTATTCCAACAAATTTAACTGGTGGTGATGATAATTTAATGACTATTTGGGAAGGTGTAGCGGATTGTAATGATGCCAATGGTGATGGTATTGATGATGATTGTGACGGTATTGTTTGGGAACAAGATGAAGTAGCTGCTGAGCGTAAAGTAGAAATTGGTGACGGACAAAATGGTGGTAACGTATATTATTCTTTCTTTAGTGATTTCGGATGGACAAATGTAGATCGTTTTTATATGGACCCAAGGCCAAAAACCACGATTTTAGTTGATGTTCCAGAAGGATATGATAATGAAAACAGTGCGGTGTATTTATCTTATGACGGAGAGGCAAATGCACTTGCTAATCTAGATACTTATAATGCAACTACTGAATTATTTAGTGAGCATTACGGTCAAATACCTGTAGGACTAGAATGTCATGTAATATTTGCAAGTGAAATAGACGGCGAATGGTTGTATGCAATTAAGGCAGCAACAATTACAGCAAATGGAATAATTGTATTTACAGAAGCGGAACTTGCAACTGCAACTGAAGCTCAATTGATTACCTTGATTAATGCTTTACCATAAACTATAAATTGCAGTGAAGAAGGAAAAAAGGTAATTGGTGTTATACTGATTACCTTTTACCTATTCATATGGGTAGAAATAATATGTGCTATCCAATAATTGTGCATAACCTATTGATAAATACCAAAGTTAGGTATACCACGTTATTTAAAATAGAATTAATTTGAGAAACTAAAACCAGTTTACCTTGAGACCTTATCTTCCTATTATTTTCTTTTTACTTGTATGCACACTCGTTTCTGCTCAGCATAAACCTGTTACGGATAGCATTGTACGCTATGCGAATATTGGCTATGATAAGAATGGGAATGAAGTATCATTTATATCAGACACACCACCATTACAACAAATTGCAGGTGCCCCAAAGGCATATTACAGTTATTTTTGGGAATTTGGTGATGGTAGGTATAGTTTAGAAAAAGATCCAAAGCATGTTTACGCTAAAAAGGGAGAATACGAAGTAAAGTTATGGGCTACAAATAACTATGATACCGGTAAGCCTCCAGCATCAAGACCTAAAAAAGTAGCAGTTAACAGTATTGATTTTAAGGTTGACGATTTAGCCTCTATGGTTGATGATTTTGCGCTAAAACGCAATAGAGAACCAATGATTGATGAAGAAATGGTGATGATTGTTAGCTATAAAAATCCGCATAACTATGTTACATCAGGAGAAATATATTTGTATTATAATGAACGAATTTATAAGGATAATAATTTTCTAGAACCAGAAATTCGCATGTATAACGGTGAATCTTTGATAAATAATGATGTCATTGCTTTACAGGAAACTGAAAACCCGACTGATGGTTTTTTAGCCTCTACCTTACAGAATGAATTGCGGATTACACAGCAAGTTCAAGATACTACAAAAAAAACCAACCTACCTTTAAGTATTGAAAAGGCTAAGGAAAAATACAAATCCAGTAAAGTAATCTCCTTTAATCAAATGCAACCTGGTGAGGAACGGAATGTTTTTTTAAGCATGCGTACAGCGCCAGAAATGATAAAGGATACTAGTGCTATTATTGCTGTTCGGGGTATTTATGTATCTGATAAAAACTATACAGACCATTCAGTCAAAGAAATGGAAATGGAAATAGTTACCTCGCATGACCCCAATAAAATGTCATCAAACGGAGTGTTTATAAATTACAGATTAGCTCGTTTTAAGAGATTAAAATATAAAATAAAATTTCAGAACAATGGTGAAGGTCCTGCTCGTACTATTCGCTTAGAAACAGATATTCCTGAAATGTTAGATATGTCGACCTTACAAGTTGAAGAAATGTATCCAGAGTGTCCTATTTGCCCTAAAGAACCAGTAATTTATAGTTGTTTAGATACTACACTGCAAAAAAACAAGGCCATATTCACTTTTAAAAATATCTATTTACCCGGTAGCGAACAGAAGAATGTTATGGAATATGATTCCACCAAAGGGTTTGTAAAATACAGCATTAAATTTGCCAAAGATTTTCATAAAAAAAAGACCAAAAGTAGAACAGCAATAATTTTTGATAAAAACGAACCTATAATTACCAATTATGCTACTACTCGCTTTTTACCAGGAATATCTATAGGCATTAAAGCAGGTTATAATTATTATCCAGATATTGAGGAAGCCAAGAGTTATTTTGTGAGTGCAGTGGTATCGCCATATAAACCCTACCGATTTTATTTGCAAGGAGAATGGTCTAATAGTCTTAATAATTTTACCACAAATACTGTTTTAGACCAAATAATTGACAATAGTCGTGGTGTAAAATCATTGCAGCGAACTATAACAAGTAACGAACAAAAAAGCGTAAATTGGGAAGTGCCAATTTTATTGCGCTATAACCTTAATAATTATGTAGGCTTGGGAGTTGGTTTACAGGGTAATTTTAACCTGACCGAAAAAAACAATTCAACAATTACCGTTGAAGATTATGAAAACGAAACGGATCAGTTTTTAATAAATTCAACTAGTACAGAAACAAGTACCTCAGATTCCTTTACGAATTTAAAAACGGGACTAGTTTTAGACGGTACACTTGGTTTTGCACGTTTAGGCCCCAGTATTGGGGCGCGTTACGTAATCAACACAAAAGCCAATTATAATTACTGGCAATTGTATGCTATATTCAGATTTTAATTGAAAAAAATACTACAAATAGTCATCATTTTTACCCTGATTTGTACTCCAAAGCCTTTTTTTGGTCAGCAATCAAGTGAGCAGTTATATGACAAATTAGATAGGTTTGTTGCGAATCCTTCACTGGAACTATTAAAAAAGTTTGAGCAAACCACTACCCTATTTGAAAAGAACAGTAATGATACGGATAGCTATTTAGCTGTGGTCATAGCAAAAACTAATATTGCCTATTACTATCAACAATTTGGAGATTTAAATCAGAGTATAATCTATTATGAAAATGCTTGGAGTCTTTTTGAAAAGCATCATTTAACCTCCTATGATATTTTTGAAAATTGTCTGCTCCCATTATCTAAAATTTATACCCAACAAGGGGATTTTTTAAAGGCTGAAGAACTTCTTAAAAGGTGTTATTTTCATGCAGAAAGTACAGACAATATCCCATTGTTGTGTCAAATTACCTTATCTGTTTCGGCACTCTATAACACTCTTGGTAATTACAATGCTTCAATTACATTTATACATAAAGCCCTACTTTTAAAAGGCATTTCTACTGATGTGAAGCACCAGCTAGAAAATAATTTAGCAGCGAGTTACATTGGAAATAAAAATTATACTAAAGCAAAGGAGCTCCTTTTGCATAGTATTAAGTATCAAAAAAGTGCAAACAGTTATAAAAGCCTTGCGTTTATTGCGCTAAAAGAAAACAACATAGATTTAGCAAGTAGTTATTTTAATCAGGCAGAAATTGCATTGCAAAATCAGAATTATTTTTCAGGACGAGATTTTATACTTCTAGCTATTGAAAAATCGGAGTTATTTCTGGCTGTAGGTAAAAATAATGAAGCGCAAAAAGAATTACAGCATGCTCTAAAAATGATACTTCCAGAACACAGTGGATTATCATTACCCAAAAAAAATACGCTTATTGCTGATCGTAATTTGGTACGCATTTTCGACATTTATGCTGAAACATTGCAAACCACAGAAGAAAAATTAGCGGTGTACGACTTAAGTTTTTATGTAGAAAACTTACTAGTTTCCAGTTATGTGTCTCAAGAGACAAAAATTATTCATCAAACTTCACATAAAAAAAGGACAGAGAAGTGTGTTGATTTGCTTTGGAAGGCACATCTGCAAAACAAGAACTCCGAATATATTCAAAGAGCATTTCATTACGCAGAAAGTAGCAAAGCATCGGTTTTATATGAAAAAATTTATGAAAATAAAAATGAATCTCAAGACTTAAAATCGGAGCAACAAAAGCGATTACTCGCGCAAAGAGAAAAACTAACGGATGACTTATTACGCATACAATTTAAGCAACTAGGAAACCACAAGGCTGATGAAATCGTTGCTGAAATTCAAACAATTGATAGAGAAATAACAAGTTTAAAGGCAAGTGATTCCAAAAAGATCAAAGAAAATGTCATCAATTTTAAACAGTTACAACATCGTATTGAAAAGGATAAGGCCACCTTGGTTTCTTACTTTATTGGAAAGGAATTTAGCTATCAATTTAGTATTGATAAGAATAACATTAAAATGTCACAACTTTCAACAACTAAAGATTTTGAATTAAAAATTAAAAACTTTATTTCTTATTTTGACGGTCCATCAAGTATAAATAATAATATTTCCAGTTTTACCACATCCGCCAAAAACACCTATAAATTACTTCAATTAAACAATCTACCGCATACTCCAAACTTAGTTGTTATTCCAGATGGTTTGCTCAATTTTCTACCCTTCGAGTCATTGTTAACAGCAAAATCTACTAGTATTTCGTTCTCAGAAATGCCATTCTTGGTAAAAGAAAAGTCAGTTGCTTATACGTACAATGTATTTGATTATTTAAATGAATCTGTAGCTAAAAAAGACCAATCTATTTTAGGCGTTTTTCCTGTTTTTGAAAATTCACCACAGGCACTAAAATATTCTATTGATGAAGCTGAAGCTATTAAAGATCAATTCATAATAGTATCCTTATTCAAATCAAATGCGACAAAGAAAAATTTTATAGATAAAGCTAAAACAGCCTCTATTTTGCATTTATCCACCCATGCTGGGAGTGGAGATTATATTGTACCTGCAAATATTCAGTTTATTGATGACGTACTTTATTTGCCAGAATTGTATAGTTTAGATATGACCGGGAAAACAGTTGTATTAAGTGCGTGCGAAACAGGAATAGGTAAATTATTAAGTGGTGAAGGAGCTATAAGTATTGCTAGAGGTTTTTCGTATGCGGGAGCAGATAAGGTTTTATTTACACTTTGGGAGGTGAATGACAAGAGTACTTCTGAAGTTATGGCTGCATTTTATAAAGCATTAAAAAATAGCAATTCAGTATTTAAGGCCAATCATGAATCCAAGCTCGATTATTTATTTAATCCAGACATTAGTAACCACAAAAAATCTCCTTATTATTGGAATAGTTTCACCTACTACGGTGCTATAGATGAAAAGCAAAACTCTTTTACGTATTGGTGGGTACTTTTTGGAGTACTAATAGTTTTGAGCTTGGTAATCGTGTACAAACTTTTCAAGAAGCATTGTTGATTAAAATAAAAATTGAAAGCTTTAATCAATTTTGACTAATTCAACGCTATCAGGCTTTTATAATTTTATTTACCACAAATCTATTTTGTTTTGTTGTGGTTCTTTTGGCGAACGTGTATTTTAGTCGAATGAATGCTAATTATCTACAAACTCCAATTGTATACCTAAAAGGTGTAGGTCCAAATAGGGCCGAAACTTTGCAGATGGAGTTGGGTATTCGCACTTATCAAGATCTTATTAATTTGTTTCCTAACAGGTATTTAGATAAAACGCAGTATTACAAAATAAACCAACTACAGCGTAATTCTTCCGAGGTACAGATCATAGGAAAAATCATTAATATTAAAACGGTAGAGCAAAAAAACGGAAAGCGTTTAGTAGCAACATTTATTGACGATACCGGACAAATGGAATTGGTTTGGTTTCGCGGTCAAAAATGGATTCGGGAGAATCTAAAACTAAACACGCCCTATGTACTTTTTGGTAAAACTAATTTCTACGGTGGGAATTTTTCGATGCCCCATCCTGAAATGGAATTACTCGTTGAACACGAGCAAGGGTTGAAAATATTCATGCAACCTATTTATCCTTCTACTGAAAAGTTGAGTAATAAAGGCATTACTAATAAGGTGATTAGTAAATTAATTCAGCAAATTTTTATAGATATCAAAGGCAAGTTTACTGAAGCCTTATCTCCAAAAATAATAAACGAGCTTCATTTAATTTCAAAGAGTGAAGCCATGTTTAATATTCATTTCCCTAAAAATCAAGAACTATTAGCTAAAGCGCAGTTTAGGTTAAAGTTTGAAGAGTTGTTCTATGTACAAATGCAATTAATTGCAAAAAACATGCTACATAAGCAGCGAATTAAGGGTTTTCCTTTTGATAAAGTAGGCACCATATTTAATAAATTTTATAGTGAGAGTCTTCCTTTTGAACTTACAAATGCGCAGAAAAGAGTTTTGAAAGAAATTAGGGCAGATTTAGGAAGCAATGCGCAAATGAACAGACTCTTACAAGGAGACGTTGGTTC
The DNA here is from genome assembly GCF_900176415.1 of Cellulophaga tyrosinoxydans. Classification (GTDB taxonomy): domain Bacteria; phylum Bacteroidota; class Bacteroidia; order Flavobacteriales; family Flavobacteriaceae; genus Cellulophaga; species Cellulophaga tyrosinoxydans. Next base: position 16,397 of record NZ_FWXO01000002.1, read on the forward strand.
CGGAAAAACTATTGTTGCCCTAATGGCGATGTTGTTAGCAATTGATAATGGATTTCAAGCATGTTTAATGGCTCCTACAGAAATATTGGCCAATCAGCATTATATAGGTATTCAAGAATTATTAGGTGATATAGGTATTAACGTAGCTTTATTAACGGGATCTGTAAAAAAATCTGCGCGTAAAATAATTCACGAACAGTTAGAAAGCGGAGAACTTCATATTTTAATTGGCACACATGCTTTGCTCGAAGATAAGGTGCAATATAAAAATTTAGGACTCGCAATTGTAGATGAACAACATAGATTTGGAGTTGCTCAGCGTTCTAAATTATGGCATAAAAATGACATTCCTCCGCATGTATTAGTCATGACGGCGACGCCAATTCCAAGAACTTTGGCAATGAGTTTATATGGTGATTTAGATATATCAGTAATTGATGAACTACCTCCTGGCAGAAAGCCAATAAAGACCGTACATAGGTATGATTCTAATCGTTTAAAAGTATTTCAATTTATTCGCGAAGAGATAAAAAAAGGCAGGCAGATTTATGTGGTTTATCCCCTAATTCAGGAATCAGAAGCTTTGGATTATAAGGATTTAATGGACGGCTATGAAAGTATTGCCCGTGACTTTCCCCTACCCGATTATCAAATATCTATTGTTCATGGGCAAATGAAACCAGAGGATAAGGATTATGAAATGCAACGTTTTGTAAAAGGCGAAACAAATATTATGGTAGCTACTACAGTAATTGAAGTTGGTGTTAATGTCCCCAATGCATCGGTAATGATTATAGAAAGTGCAGAGCGCTTTGGACTTTCGCAACTGCATCAACTTCGTGGTCGTGTTGGGCGTGGCGCAGATCAGAGTTTTTGTATTTTAATGACAGGTCATAAGCTTTCTTCAGAAGCTAAAACAAGACTACAAACCATGGTACAAACCAATGATGGTTTTGAAATTGCAGAAGTAGATTTAAAACTTCGTGGTCCAGGAGATTTAATGGGAACACAGCAAAGTGGAATGTTGAATTTAAAAATTGCAGATATTGTTAGAGATAATGATATTTTAAAGACAGCTCGTTACTATGCCATTCAATTATTAAAAGACGATCCTACCTTACAAAAAGAAGAAAATAGCGCTATTAATTATACCTATTCGCAACTCATAAAACATAAAAATATTTGGAAATATATTAGTTGAACATCGTAATTCTGTTCACAACAATTATGTTAAAATAAGTCTACTTTATTAAATTTGTGATTGCTTCATTTAGAAGCAGTATTTTTTAAAGTTTTATCTGAAGAAATGAAAAAGACATTATTTGACAAAGTATGGGATTCTCACGTTGTAAAACATGTTGAGGATGGTCCAGATGTATTGTTTATAGATCGCCATTTGGTGCACGAGGTAACAAGCCCTGTAGCCTTTTTGGGAATAAAAAATAGAGGTATTAGCGTACTGTATCCAGAACGAACATTTGCTACAGCGGATCACAATACCCCAACAATTAATCAACATTTACCAGTTCAAGATCCATTATCAGCTAATCAATTAAAAGCTTTAGAAGAAAATTCTAAAAAATATGGAATTAGTCATTGGGGATTAGGTCATCAAAAAAATGGAATTGTTCATGTTGTAGGTCCTGAATACGGAATTACGCAACCAGGCGCTACTATTGTTTGTGGAGATTCGCATACTTCTACTCACGGAGCTTTTGGTGCAATTGCTTTTGGTATCGGTACATCAGAAGTAGAAATGGTTTTGGCATCGCAATGTATTATGCAGCCAAAGCCTAAGAAAATGCGTATAAATGTTAATGGCAAACTTAACTTTGGGGTTTCCCCTAAAGATGTGGCACTTTATATAATTTCAAGATTAACTACCTCTGGAGCAACTGGTTATTTTGTAGAATATTCTGGGGATGTTTTCAGAGATATGAGTATGGAAGGTCGTATGACCGTTTGTAATTTAAGTATTGAAATGGGTGCGCGTGGAGGAATGATAGCTCCTGATGAAAAGACATTTGAGTACGTAAAAGGACGTGAATTTACACCAAAAGGTGCTGCATGGGATAAAGCAATGACCTATTGGAAAACATTGTTTACCGATAAAGATGCAGAATTTGATAAAGAAATTTATTTTGATGCTTCGGATATTGAGCCAATGATTACTTATGGTACTAATCCTGGAATGGGTATTGGAATTTCTAAAAGTATCCCTAAAGCTGAACAAGTTGAAGGTGGTGTAAGTACCTATAAAAAGAGTTTAGGCTATATGGCTTTTAATGAAGGCGAAGATATGATTGGTAAGCCAATTGATTTTGTTTTTATTGGTAGCTGCACTAACGGACGTATAGAGGACTTTAGAGCATTCACCTCTATTATCAAGGGACGTAAAAAGGCTGCGAATGTAACGGCTTGGTTAGTTCCTGGATCACATCAAGTGGAAGCTGCGATAAAAGCAGAAGGACTATTAGATATTATTCATGAAGCTGGATTTGAGTTAAGAGAACCTGGCTGTTCTGCATGTTTAGCGATGAATGATGACAAAGTGCCTGCTGGTAAATTAGCCGTAAGTACCTCAAACAGAAACTTTGAAGGTCGTCAAGGTCCAGGATCAAGAACGCTGTTGGCCTCGCCTCTAGTTGCGGCTGCTGCGGCAGTAACAGGAAAAGTTACCGATCCTAGAGAATTAATGAAAGAGTTTGCATAGGCAAACTGCTATAAGCTTTAGGCTATAAGCCTTAGGCTCTAAATAAAAAATACAAAAAGCTTAAAGCGTAGCGCTTAGAGCATAAAGCATTAAAAAAAATGGCATACGATAAATTCGAAATATTAACTAGTACAGCTGTTCCATTACCAATAGAAAATGTGGATACAGATCAAATAATACCAGCACGTTTCTTAAAAGCTACGGAACGTAAAGGATTTGGAGATAATCTTTTTAGAGACTGGAGATACAATAACGATGATTCTCCTAAAAAGGACTTTGTTTTAAATGATAACACCTATTCAGGTAAAATACTTGTTGGTGGTCGTAATTTTGGTTCAGGTTCTTCGAGAGAACACGCTGCATGGGCAGTATATGATTATGGCTTCCGTTGTGTAATTTCAAGTTTCTTTGCAGATATTTTTAAAGGAAATTGTTTAAACATTGGTGTCCTTCCTGTTCAAGTAAGTGCAGATTTTGCGAACAAAATATTCACTGAAATAGAAAAAAATCCTCAAACCAAAATTGAAGTCAATCTTCCTAATCAAACAGTAACGATACTTGCTACTGGAGAAAAAGAATCATTTGAGATTAATGGTTATAAAAAAGATAATATGCTTAATGGTTTTGATGATATTGACTATTTAGTGAATGTTAAAAAAGAAATCGTTGAATTTGCTAAAAACACCCCTTTATAGAATATAGAGTTTCTATAACTAAGGAATAATCGATACTCAGCAGCGTTTACTAGAATGAAAAAAAGAAAAATTGAAATAATGGATACCACACTTCGTGACGGTGAACAAACCTCAGGAGTGTCGTTTTCAGTTTCAGAAAAACTTACCCTTGCTAAATTATTATTAGAAGAATTAAAAGTAGATCGTATTGAAATTGCCTCTGCTCGTGTTTCTGATGGTGAATTACTAGCTGTTAAGCAAATTACACAGTGGGCTAAAGAAAAAGGACTTCTAGATAAAGTTGAAGTGCTTTGTTTTGTTGATAAGGGAATTTCTATCGATTGGATGTTGGATGCGGGTGCTAAGGTTCAGAATCTTTTAACTAAAGGTTCTATGAATCATTTAAAACATCAACTTAAGAAAACACCAAAAGAGCATTTTTCTGAAATTGCTGATGTAATTCAATTGGCAGAAACAAAAGGTATCGCTACTAATGTATATTTAGAAGATTGGAGTAACGGCATGCGTAACTCCAAAGACTATGTTTTTGAGTTTTTAGATTTTCTGGCAACACAACCTATAAAAAGAATATTATTACCTGATACTTTAGGAGTTTTAACACATTATGAAACTTTTGATTTTGTTTCTGAAATTGTAAAAAAATATCCCAACTTACATTTTGATTTTCATGGTCATAATGATTATGATTTAAGTGTTGCTAACGTTATGGAAGCGTTAAAGGCTGGATGTCATGGGTTGCATTTAACGGTAAACGGAATGGGTGAACGCGCTGGAAATGCTCCTTTAGCAAGTGTGGTGGCCGTAATCAATGATTTTCTGCCAGAGATTGAAATGAATGTTAGTGAATCATCACTATATAAAGTGAGTAAATTAGTATCTGCATTTACTGGCTTTGGAATACCTGCTAACAAACCTATTGTTGGAGCAAATGTGTTTACGCAAACCGCTGGAATACATGCCGATGGAGATAATAAGAATAACTTGTATTTTAACGATTTACTTCCTGAACGTTTTGGACGTAAACGTCAGTACGCTTTAGGTAAAACCTCTGGAAAAGCTAATATTCAAAAAAACTTGCAAGAGTTAGGTTTAACACTTAATAACGAAGAGTTAAAAAAGGTAACGCAACGTATAATTGAATTAGGAGATAAAAAAGAGCGCGTTACTAAAGAAGACTTACCTTATATTATCTCGGATGTATTAGATAGCGATGGCATTCTGAATAAAGTAATTATAAAATCTTATTTATTATCCCACGCTAAGGGCTTACAACCTGCCGCTGCAGTAGCAGTGGAGATTGAAGGCAAGTTATTTGAAGAACATGCACAAGGCGATGGTCAGTTTGATGCGTTTATGAATGCTCTGAAAAGTGTTTATAAATCGCTTAAAGTTAATCTTCCGAAACTTATAGATTATGCTGTAAGAATACCACCTGGCAGTAGTTCTGATGCATTATGTGAAACCATAATTACTTGGGATAATAATGGCAAAGAATTTATCACCAGAGGCCTAGATTCTGATCAAACTGTATCAGCAATTAAGGCTACTGAAAAAATGTTGAATATAATATAGTTGTTAGTAAAGAATAAAATATTTTAAAGGAAAAAGCTATTAAAACCAGAAGCTTTAAGCTTTTAAAACCTTAAACAATAAATTTAAAATAAACTGTAGCTTACGGCATATTGCCTAAAGCTTAAAGCAAAAAAAATATGAAATTAAATATTGCCCTTTTAGCAGGAGATGGAATTGGTCCTGAAGTTATTGATCAAGCAGTGAAAGTATCTAATGCAATTGCTAAAAAACACGGACATGAATTAAGTTGGACACCTGCTTTAACCGGTGCAGCCGCAATAGATGATTGTGGAGAGCCTTATCCTGATAGCACTCATGATGTTTGTGTAGCGGCAGATGCAGTACTTTTTGGAGCAATTGGTCATCCAAAATATGACAACGATCCTTCCGCAAAAGTTAGACCTGAACAAGGCTTACTTAAAATGCGTAAAAAATTAGGCTTATTCGCTAATGTAAGACCAACATTTACTTTTCCATCGTTAATCGATAAATCTCCATTAAAAAGAGAGCGTATTGAAGGAACAGATTTGATCATTTTAAGAGAACTTACAGGTGGTATTTATTTTGGAGAAAGAGGACGTAAAGATGATGGCAATACCGCTTTTGATACTATGACCTACACCAGAGCTGAAATACAACGTTTAGCAAAAAAAGGTTTTGAATTAGCTATGACACGTGGTAAAAAATTGTGTTGTGTAGATAAAGCCAACGTTTTAGAATCTTCTAGATTGTGGAGAGAAACAGTACAGGCTATGGAAAAAGAGTATCCAGAAGTTACAGTTTCTTATGAATTTGTAGATGCTGTAGCTATGCGTTTGGTGCAATGGCCAAATTCTTACGATGTTATGATAACCGAAAATTTATTTGGAGATATTTTAACAGATGAAGCTTCAGTTATTTCGGGTTCTATGGGTCTAATGCCTTCAGCATCAGTAGGTGAAACCACCAGATTATACGAGCCTATTCATGGATCCTATCCGCAAGCAGCAGGTAAAGATATAGCAAACCCGTTAGCTACAGTATTATCTGCAGCCATGATGTTTGAGGATTTTGGTTTAACAAAAGAAGCTCAAGAAATTAGGGATGTTGTCAACAAATCTTTAGCAGAAGGTGTAGTTACCGAAGATTTAGCTGAAGGAGGAAAAGCCTTTAAAACCAGTGAAGTTGGTGATTGGTTGGCGAAGAATATTTAATTTTCTATACACTTAAAAACAAAAAAGCCTCTGAATATTTTTTCAGAGGCTTTTTTTATCCTTTTAAAAGAATAAACTAGGCATTTACTGCATACATTTTTTCTCTTTGTTCTTTTATGTTTTTATCAGACATATAATCATCAAAAGATAAATAACGATCAATAACTCCGTTTGGTGTTAATTCTATTATCCTGTTTGCTACTGTTTGAGCAAATTCATGATCATGTGTAGTGAAAAGTATAGTTCCTTTAAAATTTTTCAATGAGTTGTTAAAAGCAGTAATACTTTCAAGGTCTAAGTGGTTTGTAGGTTCATCTAACATTAGCACATTTGCACGTAACATCATCATTCTACTTAACATACAACGTACTTTTTCTCCTCCAGATAAAACAGAACATTTTTTAAGCGCTTCTTCGCCACTAAATAACATTTTACCTAAAAATCCACGTACATAAACTTCTTCTCGTTCTTCCTCGGTTTTTGCCCATTGGCGTAACCAATCTACCAAACTATCGCTACTTTCAAAAAAGGCATGATTGTCAGCGGGTAAATAAGACTGATTAGTGGTAATTCCCCATTGGTAGTCACCCGTATCAGCTTTTCTGTTACCATTAATAATTTCGTAAAAAGCGGTTGTAGCTCTAGAATCTTTTGAAAAAACAGCCACCTTATCTCCTTTTGCAAGGTTTATATTTACATCTTTAAATAGTAAATCACCATCTTCCGAAGTTGCAGCTAATTTTTCTACATGTAAAATTTGATCACCTGCTTCACGTTCTCTTTCAAAAATAATGGCAGGATATCTTCTGCTTGAGGGTTTAATATCCTCAATCTTTAATTTTGAAAGCATTTTTTTACGTGAGGTTGCTTGTTTACTCTTTGCAACGTTGGCACTAAAACGCATGATAAATTCTTGTAACTCTTTTGCTTTCTCTTCAGATTTCTTGTTTTGTTGAGCACGTTGTCTTGCTGCTAATTGACTACTTTCATACCAGAATGTATAGTTACCAGAATACAAGTTAAGTTTTCCAAAATCTATATCGGCAATATGCGTACAAACCGAATCTAAGAAGTGACGGTCATGCGAGACAACAATTACAGTATTCTCGTAATTTGCTAAGAAATTTTCTAACCAACTAATAGTTTCATAATCTAAATCGTTGGTAGGTTCATCCATAATCAACACATCTGGATTACCAAATAATGCCTGTGCTAATAAGACTCTTACTTTTAATTTAGAATCTATATCGCTCATCATAGAATAGTGTAGCTCCTCACCTATTCCTAAGTTTGATAATAAAGCTGCTGCATCACTATCGGCATTCCAGCCATTCATTTCTTCAAATTGCACTTGCAGCTCTCCTATTCTATCGGCATTTTTATCATCATAATCTGCATACAAAGCATCCATTTCTTTTTTAATGGCCGCAAGAGGCTTATTCCCCATAACAACAGACTCTAAAACAGTAATGTCGTCATAAGCATTGTGGTTTTGCTCTAAAATAGACATTCGCTTTCCTGGCTCTAAACTTACATTGCCAGAAGTAGGATCTATTTGACCAGCTATTATCTTTAAAAATGTTGATTTCCCTGCGCCGTTAGCACCAATAACTCCATAACAGTTCCCTTGTGTAAATGAAATATTTACATCATCAAAAAGAATTCTTTTGCCAAATTGAACCGATAAATTGGATACAGATAACATATTCAGTATTTTAAATTTTGCGCAAAAATAGGTAAAATTTGTAGCCAAAACTAGTAAAGATGTCTTCTATATACACTTCTAAATATGCTAAATATGATTTTTTAACGCTGTATTAACAGGTTGTACTAATGCTGTTTATTAAATTCGCTTTATATAGAATAGTCTTATTATATGATTAAATATTCTTATTGTCTTTTTCTCCTAGCACTTATAGGATGTAATTCAGAAAAAAAAGATCTTACTACCATATTTGCTGGCGAAATTGTTAATCCTACGGGAGAATCTGTGATCTTATATAAAGATGATGTTGTTATAGATTCTGCGCAGTTAGACATGTATAACAGATTCTCTATAAAACTTAACAATTTAGAAGAAGGATTATATAATTTTCATAACTCAGGACAATATCAATATGTTTATTTAACCCAAGGAGACAGTCTTTTAATACGATTGAATAGAATTTATTTTGATGAATCTTTGGTTTTTTCTGGCCGAGGCGAAGAATTAAATAACTTTTTAATTGAGGTTTTTCTTGATAATGAAGAAGAAGAAAGCCTTATAGATACCTATTACAATTTAAAACCCGAAGAGTTTACGCGTAAAGTGGATTCTTTAAGGCAGAATAAAATAGTTTTACTAGAGGAATTAAAATCTGAAATAGATTTATCCCCTAAGTCATTAACATTAGCCCATGCCAGTATAGATTATGGCAGCTACATAAGTAAAGAAAAGTATCCCTTTAAATATTTACGTAAAAACCCTGATGGCACATTACCCAAGGTTTCGGAGCAATTTTATAATTACCGTAAAAATTTAGATTTTGACGATAAAGATTTAACTTTTTTTACGCCATATTATGATTTTATGAAACGTCATTTTGATAATTTGGCTTTTAATGATTGCGCTGTAGATTGTAATGGAGGAAAAACTCATATTAAAGACCAATTACATTTTAATAGACATAAATTACAATTAATAGATAGTATAGTAAAAGAAAAGCAACTTAGAGATAATTTATTTAGAAACGTTGCGATGACTTACTTTCTTAAGGTACACGATAGCGTTCCAAATAATAAAATTTTCTTAGAAGACTTTCATAAATTATCGAATAACAATAGGCATATTGAGGAAATTCATGAATTATATGAAGCTGTTAATAATCTTCAACCTGGTCAACAAATACCAGATATTGCGGTTTTAGATAGCTTAGGCAATACTATTTCATTGAGAGAAATTTCTAAAGTAAAGAAAAATGTAGTTTTCTTTTTCTGGACCGATGCCAATACTAGACATTTTACTAATATTTCTAAACAAATAGAGAAATTAAAGATGCTGCACCCAGATTATACATTTGTTGGTTTAAGTCTATCGGGTAAAGATGAAAATTGGAAAAATGTTATTAAATCTAATAAACAGAGTTTTGATAATCAGTTTAGAGCTAAAGATTCTTATGAATTAAGACGAAGTTTAATAGTAGATGGACTTAACAAAGCAGTGCTAATTAAAGATGGCTTAATTGTAAATGCTTACAAAGACATTTATTCGTTAAATTAAAAATTAACTACATAAAAAAAGGAGGAGTTATTTTTATAACTCCTCCTTTTTTTATGTATTGCTAATTGAAAAATTAATTTCCTTTTTTGTAATCTTCTAGAAATTTAGCAAGACCGCTATCAGTTAAAGGGTGTTTCATTAATCCTTCTATTGCAGATAATGGACCTGTCATTACATCTGCTCCTAATTTGGCACAATCAATAACATGCATTGTATGTCTTACGGAGGCAGCTAAAATTTGTGTTTCAAAAGCATAGTTGTCATAGATATGACGAATTTCTGCGATAAGATTTAATCCATCTGTAGAAATATCATCTAAGCGTCCAATAAACGGTGAAACATAAGTTGCTCCTGCTTTAGCAGCTAATAATGCTTGGCCTGGAGAAAACACCAAAGTTACATTAGTTCTTATACCCTTATCACTAAAGTATTTACATGCCTTTATTCCATCTTTAATCATAGGTAACTTAACCACAATTTGATCATGCAATTCAGCCAGCTCCTCACCTTCTTTAATCATTTCTTTATAATCTGTAGAAATAACTTCAGCAGAAACATCACCATCTACAATATTACAGATTGCTACATAATGCTTTAAAATATTATTTTTTCCAGTTATACCCTCTTTCGCCATTAAAGATGGATTTGTTGTAACTCCGTCTAAAACGCCTAATTCTTGGGCTTCTTTAATCTGTTCTAAATTTGCTGTATCTATAAAAAATTTCATGATTTTACTTTTATATTTAATTTATTGGTCTTAATTACAAAATTACAATTTATAATGCTTCAATAGTAATTTTTCATACACTATATCAGGAAGTATTTTTTTTAAAGTCAGGGAGAATTTTTGCATAAAATCGCCAACTTTATAATGAATTTTGGGTTTATTAATTTGAATGATTTTTAGCACCATCTCCGCCACTTGCTTTGGATCACCTCCATCATTTACGCCATCGTTTATCGCGTTTAATGTAGCCCCATAAGGAATACTGTAAGGCGAATTTTTTAAAATTGGTGCATGGTATCTGCCAGAGGCAATATTGGTTGCAAAATCTCCAGGTGCGATATTTGTCATCTGTATGCCAAAATCTTTAATTTCCATTCGCATGGCTTCCGTAATTAATTCCAAAGCGCCTTTAGATGCAGAATAAATGCCACGATATGGCAACCCCATATATCCAGCAATAGATGTAATATTAATTATTAATCCGCTTTTTTGATTTCTCATTTGTGGCAAAACGGCTTTCATCATTCGAATGGGGCCATATAAGTTGGTGTCAAATGCTTTAGCTATTTCGTCATTTGGTGTTTCCTCAATGGGGCCTGTAATACCCACGCCAGCATTGTTTACAAGAATATCTAGTCTACCTTCTAGACTAATTAATTTATTGATGGCAATAGTAATAGTGTCTTCTTTCTGAACATCTAATTCTAATAATTCAAATTCTTTAAAATCGGGATATTTCGCCGTATTTCGGGTAGTTCCGTAGACCTTATATCCATTCGATTTTAGATAGACACCTATTGATTTTCCAATTCCAGAAGAACCACCTGTAATTAAAACAACTTTTTGTTCCATATTGCAATATATAAATGCAAAGAAACAAATAATAAGAGCGAGAAAAAAGTGATTTTTTTTTGGGGATAAGAAGAAAAAAATGGCAAGCTACCTACGTCGCACCGCTACGACCACATACCCTTGCTGCGTTCCCACCCTGGGGGATTCTGCAGGAGCTGGTCGCGTAGGACTTGCCGCTGCAAATATACAACGTTTTAAATTTTTCACAATCATTTTAGATTGTAAATTTAAATAAATACCTTGCCATTAAATGCAATAATAGCTATGTTATTGATTGCCAATTTTTTGAATACGATAAATTAAAAATTCGATATATAAAAAACATAACTTTTTAAGTAATGAAATTAAAATTAATACTTACAGCTACTTTTTTATTAGCACTAATAGGTTCTTGTGGAAGCGGCAATACCCCAACTTCAGAGCTTTTTACTATTCAATTAGAAGGTAATAAAACCGAATTTAATCAAAACGATAAAGTTGGTATTTCACTTAAGAATCTAAAGAACATTCCTGTGGAAAATATTACCTATTCCATTGATGATGAAGAGGCAATCGTAAAAGATAAAGTACTTGACTTAAGTTCTTTAAAACTAGGCTCTAAAAAAATTAAAGCCACTATTAATTATGACGGTATTGCAGGTGAGATAACAAAAGAAATCAAAATATTAGCTCCCATAGCTCCTGAATCCTATACCTATGAAATTATTAATGAATACCCTCACGATTCCAATGCTTTTACGCAAGGTTTAGAATTTTATAAAGATACGCTTTATGAAAGTACAGGGAAAAAAGGAATGTCATCCCTGAGAAAAATTGATTTTAAAACAGGTAAAATTATCAAGCAAATTGACCTAGAAGACAGCTATTTTGGTGAAGGAATTACTATTTTAAATGATAAGATTTATATGCTTACCTGGCAAAGTGGACTTGGGTTTATTTATGATGTAAATACCTTTAAAAAATTAGATTCATTTAAATACGGTGCTAGTAAAGAAGGTTGGGGATTAACTAACGATGGAAAAAATCTATATAAAAGTGATGGTACTGAAAAAATTTGGTTATTAAATCCAGATAATTTATCAGAAATAGATCATATTGAAACGGTTACAAATAAATCCATTTTTAATAAAGCTAATGAACTAGAATATGTTGATGGAAAGATATATGCTAATGTTTGGCAAAAAGAAAGTATGATGATTATTGATGCTACAAGTGGCGCAATTGAAGGAGTTGTAAATTTCTATGGTTTGAAAGAAAAAGTAAGTCAAAACAATAATTTAGACGTTTTTAATGGAGTTGCTTACCATAAAGAAAGAGGTACTTTTTTTGTGACAGGAAAAAATTGGGATAAATTATTTGAGGTTAAAATTGTAAAAAAATAATGTTTAAACCATATAGCAAGACTATTCAAGTTGTTCAAGATGATTTAGATGATTTAGATCATGTAAATAATGTACGTTATGTGCAATGGATACAAGATATAGCCAAAGAACACTGGCGAGAAAAAGCACCGAAAAAGTTATATAATGAAAGTATTTGGGTGGTTAAAAGTCATTTTATAGAGTATAAAAAAGCAGCAGTTTTAAAGGATGTAATTAACATAAAGACTTATATAAAAGAGTCGAAAGGAGCATTATCGATAAGAGTTGTAGAAATGACAAATGCCACCACTAAAGAATTGCTTTTAAAATCTAAAACAGAATGGGTATTATTAGACTCTAAAAGTTTACGTCCCATTAGAGTATCAGAAGAAATCCAAGCTATATTTAAATAGATCCATTTGTTGAAAACTACACATCTTCGGTATATTTATCATTTGCTACTTTTAGTGGTAATTGTACTATGGAGTTCTTGTAGAAAAGATTTTAACTACGAAGATAGTACCGGGAATTTGTCCTTCTCTAAAGACACGGTGTATTTAGATTCCGTATTTACCAATATAAGATCAAGTACATATACCTTAAAAGTATATAACCAAAGTAATAAAGATCTTAAAATCCCTTCTATTACATTAGAAAATGGTATAGAAAGTAATTATCGTCTAAATGTAGACGGACAAGCAGGTAAAGAATTTTACAATGTACCATTGTATGCCAAAGACAGTCTTTATATTTTTATAGAAACTACCGTAGATATAACTAGTACTGCTCAAAACGAATTTCTGTATACTGATGCAATTTTATTCGATCAAGGAATGCAGCAGCAAAAAATACCATTGGTGACACTGGTTAAAGATGCTATTTTTCTTTATCCCGGAAAAGATATGAATGGCGTAAGAGAAACTGTTATATTAGAAAATAATGAAGAGAAAATTACCGTAAATGGGTTTGTTTTAGCGGACAATCAATTGCAATTTACCAATGAAAAACCTTATGTTATTTATGGCTATGCAACGGTACCTGAGAATAAAAGTTTACAGATAGATGCTGGAGCTAGAGTCTATTTTCATAAAAATTCAGGCATTTATGTGCCGGATTTAAGTTCCCTAAAAATAAATGGTAGCGTAAGTGAGGACAACGATGTTCTAGAGAATGAAGTAATTTTTGAAGCCGATCGTTTAGAGCCGGAATTTAGTGTAACTGCAGGGCAATGGGGAGGAATTTGGATGGCTAACGAAAGTATAGACAATAATATTAATCACTTAACTCTAAAAAATGCCACTATCGGAATTTTTGTAAACGGCAACAATTCGGAGGAAAATGTAAATTTAAAAATAACCAATTCACAAATTTACAATTCTTCAAATTCTAATATTTGGGCAAAAAATGCGAGTATAATTGCTGAAAATTTAGTTTTAGGCAATGCAGGGAGTAACTCGCTTTTTATAACAGATGGTGGTACGTACAATTTTACTCATTGTACAATCGCTAATTATTGGTACAGTGGTTTTAGGTCTGGGTTTGCGGTACAAATAAATAGTAATACTAATGTAATTCGCGCAAATTTTACCAATTGCATAGTAGATGGCAGTAATACAAATGAATTAGTACTCACCCTACCAGCGAGTTCAACAAATTTGAGTTTCAATTTTTCTTATTGTATGCTTAAAGTAAATCTTGCACTGAATTCCGGCAACTCACTTTATGATTTTGAAAATACAGAAAATTACAATGCTGTTTATCTAAACGAGAATACTTCATTTACAAATACGAAGCAGAATATTTATTCCATTACATCAAATTCATTTAGCATAGGTAAGGCTCAGTTAGAAGCCGCTCAATTGGTGCCAGAAGATATCTTAGGTAATAACAGAACTGTTAATCCCGCAATTGGAGCTTTCCAATTTATAGAGTAAAACCACATACAATATGGTATAATTCATCTTATTGATTTCAATTTCAATTATTTACAAAAATAAAAACCATAGAAATTCTATGGTTTTTATATAGTCTGTTGTTAAATACAAATAGTATTTTGCCAACAAAATACTAAATCATGGAATACGAATACACAATAATCAACTCCGACGATGTTTCAAGCCATGACCTAAGGTCTAAATTGGTAGATTTTAAAGAACTACGCTGTGCAGGTGTCGCTAAAGACTGTTCTTCCGGTATTAATGTAATATTAAAACAAATGCCCGATGTGGTATTTATTAATTTAAATGAGAATGCGGATAAATGTTTCTCTATGGTAGCAGAATTGCATCAATATGTAAAATTTATGCCAATTCTAATTGGAGTCTCCAAAAATAAAGATTTCGCCTATGATGCAATAAAAAACGGATTCTACGATTATTGGTTAGAACCATTAAATGAATTCGATATTAGAAAAACAACACTCCGATTGCAAAAAACAGAGTTAAAAGAGCAATTTTCTAATACCACGCTATGTTTAAAGTCATATAAAGATTATCGTTACATCGACACCAATGAAATTTTATATTTAAAAGCTGACAATAATACTACGGATGTTTTTTTGAAAAATGGCACCTCTGTAAGTGCTTTTAAAACATTAAAAACTTTTGAAGATAGATTGCCAATAAATTTTATTAGAATACACCAAAGTTATATTCTAAATACAGATTACATATCTCGTATAAACTATGGAAAATCTATATGCGCCTTAAAAAATGTAGAAACACAAATTCCGTTTTCCAGATCATACAAATCTAATATAGATGGATTAAAGAAAATACTGACCAAAAGTACTATTACTACTTTAAATTAGGTTAATTCTTACAAATATGGGCTGCATACTCATAGAAACGTACCATTCACTAAACTCCGATATAATACATCAAAAAAACGCTCAACTGCAATTAATTTTGGAATCAAATAATAACAATAAACCCGAAATCCAAAATAATTATGAAAAAAGTAGCAGCAGTATTCGCAATAGTAGTTTTTAGTTTAAGTATGTTTTCTTGTACAGCTGATTCAGCATCACAGGATGATAGTGTGTATGATGTTCAAGCATGTACAGATTGTCATACACCACCACCACCAAGAGGAAATTAATAATTATACTTTCGATAATATACTTCTAAGCTTTAAATAACTTATTTATTTAAAGCTTTTTTTTATCTTGTTCCTTTATATGCATTAATGAATACAGGAATAAAAACTATTCTGACCTTTTTATTTGTATTTGGACTTTTACATTCTTGTTCCAAAGAAAAATCATCGTCTAATTCCCAAATATCTTCCTTAAAAAAAATAGACAGTATTACTGCATTCATTAACCAAAGTGTAAATAGTAGTTTAGGTACTAAAGAAACAATAATAGCATTAGAACAATCCTTAAACTTGATTAATTCTTTAGAACAGGATTCTCTTAGAATGAAATACTTCTCTGATCTATCCTATAAAAGTATCTCAATTGGAGATTCATTATTTTTTCGAAAAGTAAACTTACAAACACAAAAATTAGCTTCTGTTTTAAAGGATTCTAGTGCATTGGCGGAAGCTCAATGGGATTTAGCAATTTATTTCAATCAGTCGAACTTAAAAGATAGTGCCTACTATTATTACAATAATGCATTAACAATTCATTCTAAACTTAATAATCCAAATAAAATAGCTAATTTACTTTATGCCATAGCTACAGTACAAACAGCTGTTGGCGATTTTTCTTCTGCTGAGCAGAATACCATTAAATCATTGGAGCTTTATAAAGCTTTAAATAATTACAATGGCTTGTATTTAGCGTATAACAGTTTAGGTAATATTTCTAACTCTGTGGGTGAGTATAATCGAGCAATTGAGTTTTACAATACTGCAAAAACTTATTTAGATGAAGTAGAAAATAGTGAATCTGATAAAATTTCAATTACCAATAATATTGGAGTTAGTTATAATTATTTGGAGAATTATGAAAGTGCTGAGCGTAACTTTCAAATGGTTGTTAATGCCGATAGTTTAAAGTTTAAAAATCCTGATTTCTACGCAAAGGCACTTACCAATTTGGCGACGTGTAAAATGAGTTTGAATAGTTCAGAAAACATTGAACCACTTTTTGCGGAGGCTATTCAAATACAACAAAATGAAAACAATTCCTTTAGCGAGGCGACCACAGTAGGGTATTATGCAAAATATCTCGCCTTTAAAGGTGATACCCTAATAGCCCTTGAAAAAGCAAAAAAATCAGTAGCATTAGCCGAAAAATCAAACAACACGGAGGGACTTCTTAGAAGTTTAGATTTTTTAACCATAATAGATAAGCCCAATGCATCAAAATATGCACAACAATATATTGTAGTAAATGAAAAACTACAGAAGGACGAACGTACTTTAAGAGATAAATTTGCCCGTGTACGTTTTCAAACTGATGAATTTATAGAGAAGAACGAGTTGTTGGCCAACCAGAACAAATTACTAACACGTGAAAAGCAACTATGGTCTGCTATAAGTGTTATAGGTTTAATTACCGCTATAGCTATATTAGTTATTGTTTTACAACGCATTAGAAATAGAAACTTAAAATTTAAACAACTACAGCAAGAGAGCAATCAAGAAATTTTTAACCTATTACTGCTCCAGCAAGGTAAACTCGAAGAAGGTAAAAAACTAGAGCAAGAACGTATTTCTCAAGAATTACATGATGGTGTGTTAAATAAAATGCTCGGTATACGTTTAGTTTTGATTGGTTTAAATAAAAAAACAGATCAAGAATCTATTGATCAGCGAGCTGAATTAATAAAAGATTTAGCAGAACTTTCTGAAGAAATAAGAGCAGTATCTCATGAATTAAGTAATGCTGCTTACCAAAATGTATCTAATTTTATAGAATCTATTAAAGCACTTATTGAAACCTTTAGAAAAGCTACACCTGAAATTAACTTTAATTTTGCCTATACTGAAGAGTTTGGATGGGATAACATTTTAAGTGAAACAAAAATTCACCTTTACAGAATAGCACAAGAGAGTATTCAAAATTGTATAAAACATGCCCAAGCATCTACAATTTTTCTTAATTTTGAGGCTACAGATAAAGAAATAGTTGTTTCTATTGAAGACAACGGGAAAGGGTTTGATAGTAATAAAGCCAAAAAAGGAATAGGATTTAGAAATATTTCTTCAAGAGTTCGTAAAATGAATGGTATTTGGGATTTAAGTTCTACCTTAGGAGAAGGTACAATTTTAACTATAAAAGTGCCACTTACCGAGTCAAAAAATAAAGTAGCATAGTTTTAATTTTTTAGCATGAAGACCATAAGAATACTAGCTGTAGATGATCATAAAATGACCTTGGTCGGCTATAAATACATTCTTGAAGATACTAAATTTCCTGATTTTAAGATTGAAATGAGTATGGCTAATACTTTTAATTTAGGGAAGGAAATGATTTTAGATTCTGCTAAATCCAATACTTTCTACGATATTTTGTTGTTAGATATTCAACTTTCCTCTGTAAAAGAAGGCTATGCAAGAACTGGCGAAGATCTTGGTGTTTATGCACGAGAAGTTTCACCAGATTCTAAAATTGTGTTTTTATCTTCATTTAGTGATAATTATAGAATAAATAGTATCATGAACACCGTAAATCCAGAAGGATATATGGTTAAAACTGATATTAATGAAGATGCACTAAGAGAAATGGTTGAAACTGTACTTACAGAGCCTCCATATTATACAAAAAAAGCAATGATTGCTATTCGTAATAAGATGTCTTCGGATATCTATTTAGACGATAATGACAAAAAATTATTGTATTATTTATCAATTGGTACTAAGACAAAAGATATAATAGAATTTGTTACGCTATCATTGCCCGGAATAGAAAATAGAAAACGACAATTAAAAGAAATATTTGGCGTAGGGAAGGAAAATGACTACGCGTTGATCAATGCAGCTCGAGAAAAGGGCTTTATTTAATCGAAAATATTGATTTTTAATAATTGCAAGTACCTGATAATCAATGTTGTAAAAAACAGAAAATAAAAACCATAAAAAGTCTATGGTTTTTATATAGTCTAAGGTTAATATTTAAAACTATGTTTGTTTTAATCATTAATATTTTTACGACATGGCACATAGAAAGAACACCCCAAAAAAAGGTCTAAAAGCTTATAATGATCAAGATAATTCTATTCTTGGTTTGGATGCCTTTAAATTGAAATTAGAGAAAGATTTCTTTTGTGACGTAAACATTCGTAATGCGCAATTATCCTTACTTTCAAATAATCTCATCTTAGAAACTAAATTTAATTTTAATTTGTATGATGGATTGTCTTTGCTAGCCAACAGAAGAATTGGGGATTTAGATTTAGATATTGAAAAAAAGAATGAATGTCTATTTCTTACAGCTCTTGAAAATCTAGATGAACTAAACAATAAAACTATTGATATTGAAGAACTCAATATTATTTTTAATGATTGCACTATTATTATTCATAGAATTTTTGAAAACAGTATTGCTTTTCAAATAAATAATTTAATATCAGAACTGTATAAAAATCAGATTTTCTATACACAGGAGTATACAAAAACACCATATGAAATTCATATTCCAGTTTTTGAAGAAAGTCCGTTTGATGTAGATTATAGTGTTTTGAATATTAAAACAAACACCAACCATGGTCACGACTACTTTGCCTTTTGGGGATTGTATTTTGAAGATTGTGTAGATTCTGCAATTTTTGATTTTGGCAATAAAAATATCATAGATGGCGAACTAACTATGGTCAATTACTAGAATAACCATTAGCTTATAAATTAAGAAAAGCCATTGTAAATAAATACAATGGCTTTCTTATATTATCTATTTTGAAAATGTTTAACAGGCGTAGAACAAATCTCTTCCGCTCATTAGCGCATTTACTTTTTTCTTCACTTTTTCTAATACTTCATCATTTTCTGCGTTGGTTAAAACTTCGTCAATAAAATCAACAATAATAGCCATATCATTCTCTTTTAGCCCTCTTGTTGTTATTGCTGGCGTTCCAAATCTAATTCCTGAAGTAATAAATGGAGATTTATCATCAAAAGGCACCATATTTTTATTGGCAGTAATATCTGCCTTTACTAATGCATTTTCAGCATCTTTACCTGTAATGTCTTTATTTCTAAGATCAATCAACATCATATGATTGTCTGTTCCTCCAGAAATAATTTGGTATCCTTTTTTAACAAATGCCTTTGCCATTGCATCTGCATTCTTTTTAACTTGTAATATATACGTTAAATATTCATCGGTTAAAGCTTCACCAAAAGCCACAGCCTTTGCCGCAATAATATGTTCTAATGGTCCACCTTGGTTTCCAGGAAATACTGCCAAATCTAGTAAAGCCGACATTTTGCGCAATGTTCCATTTTTTAAAGTTATACCAAACGGATTGTCAAAATCTTTACCCATTAATATTAATCCACCTCTTGGTCCTCTTAAGGTTTTGTGCGTTGTAGTGGTTACAATATGACAATGAGGAATAGGATCATTTAAAATTCCTTTAGCAATTAATCCAGATGGATGTGATATATCAGCTAATAATAAAGCTCCTACACTATCAGCAATTTCTCTAAATCGCTTAAAATCTATATCACGAGAATAGGCTGAAGCTCCCGCGATAATCATTTTAGGTTTTTCTTTAGTTGCTATTTCTTGAATTTTATCATAATCCAATACACCTGTTTCTTTATCAACTCCATAAAAAACAGGATTGTATAATCTACCAGAAAAATTCACTGGAGACCCGTGAGTTAAATGTCCGCCATGCGATAAATCAAATCCTAGTATAGTATCACCAACATTTAAGCAAGCATGATAAACCGCAGCATTAGCTTGCGATCCCGAATGCGGTTGCACGTTAGCATATTCTGCTCCAAATAATTCTTTTGCTCGATCTATTGCTATTTGTTCAACAATATCTACAACTTCACAACCACCGTAATATCTTTTTCCAGGGTAGCCTTCTGCATATTTATTTGTTAAAACAGATCCAGCTGCTTCCATAACTTGTGCGCTAACAAAGTTTTCAGATGCAATAAGTTCTATTCCATTAATTTGGCGCTGTCTTTCTTCAGCAATTAGTTCGAAAATTTGATTGTCGCGTTGCATAATATAAATAAACTGTTAAATTGAGATGCAAAAATACGAATTGACTATCGTTAATTGGAAGAAAATAATATATTTGATTGCAGAACTTATTAAACAGCAATTAACAATTTAAATATGCCTTTAAAAACTAACGATCCTAGTAAAAAAACATGGATTTCTGTATCCGAAGATTCAGATTTTCCTATTCAAAATATTCCCTTTGGTGTTTTTTTAACTAGAGATGATGTAATAACAATTGGTACACGAATAGGAGATCATGCGATTGATTTAGGCGCTTTACACCAATTAGGCTATTTTAATGAAATTCCTTTAACAGATGATATTTTTCTTCAAGATACCTTAAATGATTTCATTTCTGATGGAAAAAAAACATGGCGATTAGTACGTAATCGAATTTCTGAAATTTTTGATGAAACTAATCCTATCTTAAGGGATAATATTGAGCATAGAAAAGTAGTCCTTTTTACAATGGACGAAATTGAAATGCAATTACCTGTGCAAATTGGTGATTATACTGATTTCTATTCTAGTAAAGAACATGCAACAAATGTAGGTTCAATGTTTAGAGATCCAAATAATGCTTTATTACCAAATTGGCTTCATATTCCAGTGGGCTACCACGGTAGAAGTTCGTCAATAGTAACCAGTGGAACGCCTATTAGAAGACCAATGGGCCAGACAATGCCTAATGGTGCAACGGCACCTGTATTCGGACCGTCAAAATTGGTCGATTTTGAGCTAGAAATGGGCTTTATCACTACCGATGCTAATGTTTTAGGAGAGCCTATTCCTGTTGAAGAAGCAGAAGATTATATTTTTGGAATGGTATTGTTTAATGATTGGAGCGCTCGAGATATTCAAAAATGGGAATATGTTCCTTTGGGGCCGTTTTTAGCTAAAAACTTTGCATCATCTATGTCACCATGGATTGTAACAATGGATGCGCTACAACCTTTTAAAGTAGAAAGCCCTAAGCAGAGCCCTACTCCATTGCCATATTTACAACATCAAGGCAAAAAAACTTATGATATTCACTTAGAGGTAGATATTATCCCTGAGGATAGTGTTGCTACAACTGTTACTAAATCTAACTTTAAATATATGTATTGGACAATGTCACAACAATTGGCACACCATACTATAAATGGTTGTAATGTAAATAGTGGCGATTTGATGGGTAGTGGAACAATATCTGGCCCTACTCCAGATTCTTATGGTTCTATGCTAGAACTTAGTTGGGGAGGAAAAAACCCAGTGCAATTAAATGATGGTACCACGAGAACTTTTATAGAAGATAATGATACCGTTGTAATGCGTGGATTTTGTAATAAAAATGGAATAAGAATTGGTTTTGGTGAAGTTTCAACCAAATTACTTCCTGTATTTCAACCAAAAGCAAAAAAGTAATTCACGTAATTTTTAGTAAAGATTATACTATTAGTTTAAAAAAAAGCGTTTCTAAATAAATTATGGCACGGCTATTGAAAATAGCTAAATGAAACCCGTAAATAATTTATTATGAAGAAATTTTTACTTGCAATCGGAATTGGTTTATTTATATCCTGTGGTGGTGTAAAAAAAACCCAAGAAGCCCTAAATTCGGGAGATTATAATAATGCTATTCATAAAGCTATAGCTAATCTTGTAGATAACAAAACAAAAAAAGGTAATCAAGCCTATGTAATTTTGTTAGAAGAAGCTTTCAAAAAAAATACGGAACGGGAATTAAAGCAAATTGCTTTTCTTCAAAAAAGTGGCAATCCTGCTAACTATGAAGAAATATATAACAGCTATATCAATTTAAAACAAATTGAAGATCGCATAGCGCCGTTATTGCCGCTTCCTATTTATGAAGAAAATAGAGATGCTAAATTTAATTTTAAGGATTACGACTCTAAAATAATTGCTTCAAAAATTCAATTATCAGATTATTTGTATTCTAATGCAAGTATGTTACTATCTAATGCTTTGCAAAAAGAAGATTATAGAAAAGCATATAATGATCTTAATTATTTAGAAAAAATAAATCCAGGCTATAAGGATACTCGTAATAAAATTCAAGAAGCTCATGCTAAAGGTTTAGATTATGTAAGTGTAAATCTTTATAATGATACAGAGCAAATTATTCCTGTTAGACTTGAGGAAGAGTTATTAAATTTTAATACCTACGGATTAAATAATTTATGGACAGAATACCATACAGTACAAGATAATAACATGAATTACGATTATGAAATGAATGTTATTTTTAAAGATATAAACATTACTCCAGAGCAAATAAAAGAAAAACAAATTAGTAAAGAAAAACAGGTGAAAGATGGATTTACTTATGCTTTAGATCGTAATGGAAACCAAGTAAAAGACAGTCTTGGAAATAAAATAAAGATAGATAAATTTAAAACTGTAAAATGCGATTTTTATCAATTCACTCAGTTTAAGGCTGCTCAAGTAACCGGTCAAGTAAGTTTTACAGATTTAAAAACAAAACAACAAATAAATTCGTATCCATTGGCCAGTGAGTTTGTTTTTGAGCATGTTTATGCCAAATATAATGGGGATAAATTAGCATTAGATAATGATTTAATTTCCCTATTAAGTTTAGCCGCTGTCCCCTTCCCTACTAATGAAGAAATGGTATATGATGCGGGAGAGGATTTAAAAAACAAACTAAAAGGTATTGTTACCCGACAACAGTTTAATTAAATAAATTATAGGTATAAAAAAAGTCATCAAGCTAATACAAACTTGATGACTTTTTTGTTTTCTGTAGTCTAGATAAATTTCGCTACATCTATTTCATTTATACTACCATGTGATGCATTAGCTACAGCCACACCATTTTTAATAATTAATAACTGAGGAGATTGATGCATAACTTGGAACTTATACCCTGTTTCATTAGATACCTCTCTAAAGTTATGCAAATCTAAATAATACAAATCTGCTTCCTCTTTGTTTAATTTATAAGTACTCTTAAAAGTGTTTAAAACCATTCGACTAATACCACAAGTAGTAGAATGTTTAAAAATAAACTGAGGCTTAGTTTTAGATTTCAATACAATTTCTTCTAATTGATCTAAACTTGTTAAATTAATCCATGGTAAGGCTTCTTTTTCATTTTTTGGCTCGTCACTTTTATTCCCAAATAGCCCACTAAATATTCCCATATTTCTTATAATTTTATAGTCAGTCGTACGGTTTTAAAAAACTTACAACCTGCCGTTATGTCGTTAAAATACTATCAAAAAGCGTCAAAATGACATTAATCATATCTTGGTAAGATAATTGACAATAACTTACCAAAAGTAAACAATAACGTAAATAAAAAATATATGAATATAAATAATTTTACTACCAAATCGCAAGAAGCAGTACAGTTAGCGCAGCAACTTGCACAAGAAATGGGTCATCAACAAATTGAAAACGAGCATATATTTAAAGCTATTAATCAGGTTGATGAAAATGTAACTCCATTTATTCTAAAAAAACTGAATGTAAATACAGCTATATTATTTCAAGTAATTGACAAACAACTAGAAAGCTTACCTAAAGTTTCTGGAGGTGATCTTGTTTTTTCACGCGAGGCAGGAAAAACATTGAATGAGGCCACCAGTATTGCTAAAAAAATGGAAGATGAATATGTTTCAATAGAGCATCTTTTATTAGCTATTTTTAATTCTAAAAGTAAAATAGCACAAATTCTCAAAGACCAAGGTGTAACTGAAAAAAACTTTATTTCTGCAATTCAGGAATTACGTAAAGGCGGAAAAGTTACTTCTCAAGGGGCTGAAGACACGTACAATGCCTTGAATAAATATGCAAAAAACCTTAATGAAATGGCAGATAAGGGCAAATTGGATCCCGTTATTGGCCGAGACGAAGAAATAAGAAGGGTATTGCAAATTTTATCAAGACGTACCAAAAACAATCCAATGTTGGTAGGAGAACCAGGCGTTGGTAAAACAGCAATTGCAGAAGGATTAGCACACAGAATTGTACAGGGTGATGTGCCAGAAAATTTAAAGGACAAAGTAATTTATTCCTTAGATATGGGGGCCTTAATTGCTGGAGCGAAGTATAAAGGTGAGTTTGAAGAACGTTTAAAATCGGTTATTAAAGAGGTAACTACTTCAGATGGTAATATTGTATTATTTATTGATGAAATTCATACGCTTGTAGGTGCTGGTGGTGGCGATGGAGCAATGGATGCCGCTAATATTTTAAAGCCTGCCTTGGCTAGAGGAGAATTACGTGCTATAGGTGCTACTACCCTAGATGAATACCAGAAATATTTTGAAAAAGATAAAGCATTAGAGCGTAGGTTTCAGAAAATTGTTGTTGATGAACCCGACACAGAGAGTGCTATTTCTATCTTAAGAGGAATAAAAGAAAAATATGAAGCACACCACAAAGTGCGTATTAAAGATGAAGCGGTAATCTCAGCAGTAGAGTTATCACAGCGTTATATAACTAATCGTTTTTTACCAGATAAGGCAATTGATTTAATGGATGAAGCGGCCTCTAAGCTCCGTATGGAAATCAATTCTAAACCAGAAGAATTAGATGTGCTTGATCGTAAAATAATGCAATTAGAAATCGAAGTTGAAGCAATTAAACGTGAAAACGATCACACTAAATTAAAGGCTTTAAACTTAGACCTTGCGAATCTTAAAGAAGAACGAAATGAAATTTTTGCAAAATGGGAAAGTGAGAAAAATGTTGTAGACGATATTCAAAAGACAAAGCAAGATATTGAGGATTTTAAATTAGAAGCGGAACGTGCGGAGCGGAACGGTGATTATGGTAAAGTTGCGGAATTGCGTTATGGAAAAATAAAAGAAGCGCAGGAAAAACTTGAGAGCTTGCAACATGTTTTGGACGAGCAACAGCAAGGCGATACAATGATTAAAGAAGAGGTAACAAGCGAAGATATTGCTCAAGTTGTTGCAAAATGGACAGGTATTCCAGTGACAAAAATGCTACAAAGCGAACGTGAAAAACTTTTGCAGTTAGAAGATGTTTTACATAAACGTGTAGTTGGTCAAGAAGAAGCAATTGAGGCAGTATCTGATGCTATTAGACGAAGTAGAGCTGGTTTACAAGATTCTAAACGGCCTATTGGTTCTTTCTTATTTTTAGGAACAACAGGTGTGGGAAAAACAGAACTAGCAAAAACGCTTGCAAGCTACCTGTTTGATGATGAAAATGCTATGACACGAATAGATATGAGTGAATATCAAGAGCGCCATTCTGTAAGTCGTTTAGTAGGAGCACCTCCAGGATATGTTGGTTATGATGAAGGCGGACAATTAACTGAAGCTGTAAGACGCAGACCTTACTCAGTAGTATTGCTCGATGAAATAGAAAAAGCGCATCCAGATACATTTAATGTATTATTACAAGTATTAGATGAAGGTAGACTAACCGATAATAAGGGAAGAGTGGCCGATTTTAAAAACACTATTATCATAATGACTAGCAATATGGGAAGCCATATTATTCAAGAACAATTTGAAAATGTTAAGGATATTCATAGTGCCATGGAAGCCGCTAAAGTTGATGTATTAGGTTTATTACGGAAAACTATACGCCCAGAATTTTTAAACCGTATTGATGACATAATCATGTTTACGCCATTAACTAAAAATAATATTGTGAAAATTGTGAGTTTGCAATTAGATCAGTTAAAAAAGATGTTGGCTAAACAGAATATCACAATTGATGCAACACCTGAAAGCATTAAATACTTGGCGGAAAAAGGATATGATCCACAATATGGAGCAAGACCTATTAAAAGAGTTATTCAGCGAGAGGTATTAAATACGCTTTCTAAAGAAATATTAAGCGGTGCAATAACTACAGATAGTGTTGTGTTAATCGACTCGTTTGATGATAAGCTAGTATTTAGAAATCAGGCTGAAATGGTTTGAAATATTGATTAAAAATTAAAATTAAAACATCCTTTTGAT
Source organism: Cellulophaga tyrosinoxydans (assembly GCF_900176415.1). Classification (GTDB taxonomy): domain Bacteria; phylum Bacteroidota; class Bacteroidia; order Flavobacteriales; family Flavobacteriaceae; genus Cellulophaga; species Cellulophaga tyrosinoxydans. The sequence continues at coordinate 42,872 of NZ_FWXO01000002.1, forward strand.
ATATTTTGAAAAGGATGTTTTTTTTATGACCTTAAACATACCTTACAGTATATAAATTTTTTTATATTCGTATAAAATAGTTTTTCTATGATTTCAAAAGCCGAAAGAACCACTGCATTTATCGTAGAAACCGTTGCTCCAATTTTTAATAAATTGGGTTATGTTGGCACTAGTATGAGTGATTTAACAGATGCAACCGGCCTTACAAAAGGTGCCCTATACGGGAATTTTGAAAATAAAGAGGCGCTTGCTTTAGCGGCGTTTCAATACAACAGCACCTTATTATTAGATGCTATAGATGAAAAATTAGGAGTTTCAGGTACTGCATTAGATAAACTTTTTAGTATCACAAATTTTTACCGTCATTATGATGAGTTCACTCAAAAAACAGGTGGCTGCCCTGTATTAAATGTTGGTGTAGACGCTAAGAACAATAACAAATTATTATCAGCAGCAGCTAAAGAAGTCACCAAACACATTGAAGGCAAAATAGCTCTTGTACTGGAAAACGGCGTAAACCAAGGAGAAATTAGATTACCTGTTACTCCTTTGCAGTTTGCCAAACAAATGTTTACAATGATTCAGGGAGCGGTTGCAATGGCTACAATAACCGATGATCGCAAGTATTTATTGAATACCATTGCCTATTTAGATCAATTAATAACAAAAGAAATTAAAAAATAAAATACATTCAAAAGATACTAAAATTGGTTTCTATTTTAGAGCTAAGCGTCTTATTTTTATTTTAATATCATCACTATTTTTATTTACAATAATACCTAAGGCAATAAGTATTCCCATACCTGCTAATGCTGCTCCAACATAACTTGCAGCTGTAATCTCAAAACCCATAGCAATAGGTATGCCTGCTAAATATGCCCCAGATGCATTGCCCATGTTAAATGCACTCTGATTCATACTTGAACCTAACATTTCTGAACCTTCAGAGGCTTTTATAATTGCCATTTGTATTGGTGTTGCAACCGTAAAAGAAATAATTCCTATAATAAAGGTTAAGACCAATATTCCAATAGGATGTGTTGCAACTATGGTATTTGCGAGCAAAGCCAAGACCATCATCCCTAAACTCAGAACCACAGCGTTTAGCGGTTTAAGTTTTTCAGCCATTTTTGCTCCTAAAAAGTTACCAACCACCATTCCTAAACCTGCAAGAATCATTGCGTAACCCACCATACTTTCTGGATATCCGATAATATTAGTTAATAATGGGGCAATATAACTGTACCATGCAAAAAAGCCACCTGTACCAATTGTTGTTAGCAATATCAATACCCAAAGTTCTGCTTTTTTAAAAATTTGAAAATCTTTTTTAATATTAGATTGTGGAGTTTTTGGAAACATAGGCATCCAAAAGTATACACTCAATAATGCCGCAATTCCAACTATACCAACAAGTAAGAAGGAGATTTTCCAACTAAATTCATGTCCTAAATAAGTGCTCAGTGGAACTCCAATTACATTGGCAATAGTAAGCCCAGCAAACATAGTAGCAATCGCCGATGCCGATTTTCCAGGGGCAGCTAGCTTACCAGCAACAACGGCACCAATACCAAAAAAAGCACCATGAGGTAATCCTGATAAAAATCTAAATAGTAATAAACTTGAATAACTTGTTGCAAAAGCTGATAAGGTATTAAATATTGTAAACCAGATCATTAAGCCTAATAACATTTTATTTGCTGGTAATTTATTCCCTAAACTAGTTAACAAAGGAGCACCTATAACTACGCCTAAAGCATAGGCCGCAATAAAATGTCCCGCTTGTGGAATAGTAATTTTTAAGCTATTTGCAACATCTGGTAAAATTCCCATAATTACAAATTCTGTCATGCCAATACCAAAACCACCTATGGCTAATGCTATTAGCGCTTTCTTATGTGTTTTTCTTATTTTCATAATCCTATAATTAAAATGATATCTTAAAGATGAGATATCTCGATTATCTAATAATTAAAAGGCAAATTTAGAAAGACTTATTTGTTAATATATATGGATAATTAACCAGATTATATGTTTTATGTTCCCAAGTGTTCTAAATAAAATATCCCCCAGAATAAAATTACTCTGGGGGATATACATGTTATTTTTAATTTATTAGACTACAAAATATAATCTGTACTTACAAAGTTTGATAGCTTAGCATCTAATAATTGCTCAATAATTTCAGTATTCAAATCATTATCCTTAAATGCTACAAATGTTCGTATAGAGAATGATCGCAAAGCATCGTGTACACTAAGTGTTGCTTGCGCAGAATCTTTTCTACCTGTGAAAGGATACACATCTGGTCCTCGTTGACAAGAACTATTTAAATTAACGCGACAAACTAAATTTACCAATGTATCAATCAACGGAGCCAATGCATATACATCTTTACCAAAAAGACTTACTTGCTGTCCATAGTTAGATTCTGCCATGTCATCTAGTGGTTCTTCAATATTTTTAAAAGTTACCACAGGAATTATAGGCCCAAATTGTTCTTCTTGATATACGCGCATATCTTTAGAAACAGGATATAAAACTGCTGGCCAAATGTAATTATCGGAGTGTTGACCACCTTTTTTATTTAATATTTTAGCGCCTTTAGATTTAGCATCGTCAATAAGTTCTTGAATATATGCAGGCTTATCAGTCTCAGGTAATGGTGTTAATTTTACACCCTCCTCCCATGGATTTCCAAATTTTAATTCATCCACTCTTTTGGCAAAGCGTTTATTGAATTCTTCAGCTATAGCTTCATGAACATAAACAACTTTTAAGGCGGTACATCTTTGACCGTTAAAAGATAAAGTTCCAGCCAAACATTCTTCTATAGTTAAATCTAAATTAGCATCCGGAAGAATTATAGCAGGATTTTTAGCTTCTAAACCTAGAACCAAACGTAATCTATTACTTTTTGGATGTTGATTCTGTAATGCATTGGCAGATTTGCTATTTCCAATAAGGGCAAGTACGTCTACTTTTCCGGTTTTCATTATTGGTGCAGCCACTGCTCTACCTCTACCAAATAAAATATTAATTACACCTTTTGGAAAACAACTTTGAAAAGCCTCTAATAAAGGTGTTATAAGTAATACACCATGTTTTGCAGGCTTAAAAATGGCTGTATTCCCCATAATAATAGCAGGGATTAATAAAGCAAAAGTTTCATTTAAAGGATAATTGTAAGGCCCTAAACACAATACCACACCAAGTGGACCACGTTTAACATGCGCATATACGCCATCATGTTTCTGGAATTTAGCGGCATTCCGATCCAATTGCTTGTAATCTTCAATAGTATCGTAAATATATTCTACCGTTCTATCAAATTCCTTTTGCGAATCAGGTAATGATTTACCTATTTCCCACATTAATAATTTTACAATTTCATCACGCTTTGTTTTCATCTTTTCAACAAAAGCCTCCATACAATCTATACGATCTTTCACATGCATAGTAGGCCAAACACCTTGACCTCTACCATAAGCTTTTAAAGCAGCATCCAAAGCATCTAATGCTTCTTCTTCGCCCATGTCTGGAATACTTCCTAAAAAAGTTGGCTTGTATTCATCTGTAGACGAGATGGTTGAATATACTTTTGTGGTAGCTCCCTCCCAGATCTTAAGTTCACCATCTACTAAATAGCTTTTTTGCTCTATAGTATTGGTAATTTGAAATTCTTTCGGAATTGATATATTATTTTTGCCCATAATCTTAGAATTAAAATAAAAATAGGAAAGAAAATTACAGTACTAAATTCTTTCCTATTAAATATGTGTAAAATACTATAATCACATTTTTTTGTGAAATAAAATCTATACGATTGGTTTCATTGCTGTCATTGAAGCTCTAAGTCTAGCGCCAACAATTTCTACTGGATGTGTTCTTAAAGCCTTGTTTACTCTAATTAATTTAGCATTATCAACCCCATTACCTTTGCCTTCACCATATTTTTTACCAATAACATCTGTATCAATTTTTTTCATGAAATTTTTTAACAAAGGCTTACACGCATGATCAAATAAATAACAACCATATTCTGCGGTATCAGAAATTACACGATTCATTTCGAATAATTTTTTACGTGCAATGGTGTTTGCTATTAATGGAGTTTCGTGTAATGACTCGTAGTAGGCAGATTCAGCAATTATTCCAGAATCGGTCATAGCTTCAAAAGCAAGCTCTACTCCTGCTCTAACCATAGCTACCATTAACACTCCATTGTCATAAAATTCTTGTTCAGAAATCTTATCGTTACCCGCTGGAGTTTTTTCAAAAGCAGTTTCTCCTGTTGCAGCTCTCCAAGTAAGTAAATTTTTATCATCATTAGCCCAATCTTCCATCATTGTTTTAGAAAATTCACCTTCTATGATATCATCCATATGTTTTTGGAATAATGGACGCATAATTTCTTTTAATTCCTCAGAAAGTTCAAATGCTTTTATTTTAGCAGGATTAGACAAACGATCCATCATATGTGTAATTCCACCATATTTTAGTCCTTCTGTAACTGTTTCCCATCCATATTGTATTAATCTAGAGGCATAACCTGCATCGATCCCTTTTTCAATCATTTTATCAAAACATAAAATAGATCCTGTTTGTAACAAACCACATAATATTGTTTGTTCTCCCATTAAATCTGATTTTACTTCTGCAACAAATGATGATTCTAATACACCTGCTCTATCTCCTCCAGTAGCTACTGCATAAGCTTTAGCCTCTGCAAAGCCTTTACCTTGCGGATCGTTATCTGGGTGCACAGCTATTAAGGTTGGTACGCCAAATCCTCTTTTGTACTCTTCACGCACTTCAGATCCTGGACATTTTGGAGCTACCATTATTACGGTAATATCTTCTCTAATTTTGGTGCCTTCTTCTACAATATTAAAACCGTGAGAATAAGACAAAGTTGCTCCTTTTTTCATTAAAGGCATAATAGCCTTGATAACACTGGTATGTTGTTTATCTGGAGTAAGGTTGATAACTAAATCTGCAGAAGGAATTAATTCTTCATAAGAGCCAACATTAAACCCGTTTTCTTTTGCATTTTTATAAGATTGTCTTTGTTCTTTAATAGCAGCATCACGTAAAGTATATGAAATATCTAAACCTGAATCGCGCATGTTTAATCCTTGATTTAAACCTTGTGCTCCACAACCAACAATAACAATTTTTTTACCATTTAAGGCGGTTACACCATCTGTAAACTCACTAGTTTCCATGAACCTACATTTTCCTAACTGAGTTAGTTTTTCTCTTAATGATAGTGTATTGAAATAATTTGCCATTTTCTAAACTCGTTTATTTTAATTTATTATGATTTTTGAAATTTTGCCAATAATGCTGAGATAGGCATCTCTGTTTTTGTGATTGCTATTCTCCCTGAACGTACAAATTGCATAATGCCAAATGGCAGTAACTGCATATACATTTCATCTATTTCGTGTTTTCTTCCTGTTTTTGCGATTACAAAAAACTCTCTTGACACCGTAACAATTGTAGCGTTATTATCTTTTATAATGTTTTGAATTTGACGTTCATCAAAAAGTAAACTTGAAGCTATTTTGAATAAAACGGATTCTTGATAAATGGTTTCGTCATCTAAATGATAAAACGCTTTTATTACCTCTATTTGCTTTTCTATTTGCCCAACAATTTTGCGTGCTATTTCCTCTTCACAAAAAACAACTACAATAAATTTTGAAACGTTTTCAATTTCAGATTTTGATACGTTTAAACTCTCAATATTGATATGTCTCTTTAAAAATATGCCCGAAATTCTGTTTAATAACCCAACGTTATTTTCAGAATAGATTGATATTGTAAACCACTTTTTCTCCATTACTATGCACAAACCCTAATCCGATAAAAAAGGGAATTATTATTAAAATTATTTTAATCTGATATCTGAAACCGATGCTCCTGTTGGAATCATTGGAAAAACGTTGTCTTCTTTTTCTACTTTAACTTCTAGGAAATAAGCATCTTTTGATGCAATCATATCTTGAATAGTTGCTTTTAAGTCTTTACGTTCACTTACACGTTTTGCATTGATATGATAGCCTTCTGCAATTTTCACAAAATCGGGATTCACCATAACCGTTGAAGCATATCTACGTTCAAAAAATAACTCTTGCCATTGACGCACCATACCTAAATGATCATTATTTAGAACCACAATTTTAACAGGTAATTTGTGTTGAAAAATAACGCCTAATTCCTGAATGGTCATCTGGTAACCACCATCACCAATAATAGCAACAACCTCTCTATCCATTGCTCCCATTTTAGCACCAATTGCAGCTGGTAAAGCAAAGCCCATTGTTCCTAAACCTCCAGAAGTAACATTACTTTTAGATTGATTGAATTTTGCGTATCTACATGCAATCATTTGATGCTGTCCTACATCTGTAACAATGATTGCGCTATTATTGGAAGCAATATTGATTTCTTCAATTACTTCTGCCATGGTTAAGCCATCCTTTGTTGGGTGTAGATCGTTCTTAATTACCTCATTATATTCAATGTCATACTTCATCTTAAACTCGTTATGCCAAGCTACGTGAGAATTTTTCTGAATTAATGGTAATAGTAATTGTAAGGTTTCTTTAGAATTTCCTAAAACTGCTACATCACACTTTACATTTTTATTTACTTCAGCAGGATCTATCTCAAAATGAATAATCTTTGCTTGTTTAGCGTAAGTCTGTAGATTTCCAGTTACACGATCATCAAAACGCATTCCAATCGCAATTAATAAATCGCATTCATTGGTTAATACATTAGGCCCGTAATTTCCATGCATACCCACCATACCTACATTTAATGGATGGTCCGTATCCATAGCTGACAAACCTAGTATGGTCCATGCAGCTGGTATGCCAGATAATTCTACTAGCGCTTTTAATTCGGCTTCTGCTTGACCCAATATTACCCCTTGACCAAAAACAATCATTGGCTTTTTAGCAGCATTAATTAATTCTGCAGCAGCATCAATTGCTTTTTGATCTGGTTTTGGAACTGGATTGTAACTGCGTACTCCAGTACATTTTTTATATGAAAAATCAATGCTATCAAATTGTGCATCTTTAGTAATATCTATTAAAACGGGACCAGGTCTTCCAGATCTTGCAATATAAAAAGCCTTGGCTAATATTTCTGGTATCTCAGATGCTTTTGTAATTTGATAATTCCATTTGGTAACGGGTGTAGAAATTCCAACAATATCCGTTTCTTGGAATGCATCAGAACCTAATAAATGACTACCAACTTGTCCTGTAATACAAACCATAGGTGTAGAATCTATTTGCGCGTCAGCCAAACCTGTTACTAAATTTGTTGCTCCAGGCCCAGACGTTGCAATGGCGACACCCACTTTCCCTGATACTCTGGCATACCCCTGAGCAGCGTGGGTTGCACCTTGTTCATGGCGTGTTAATATATGGGTAAGTTTATCTTGAAATTTATATAATTCATCATAAACAGGCATAATTGCTCCACCTGGATATCCATAAATTAAATCAACACCCTCTTCTAGTAAACAATGAATTATAGCTTCTGCCCCAGTAATTTTTATACTAGTAGCATTCCCTTCCTTTGTTTTTTTCTCTTTTATTGTATTTGTATTCATTCTCTTGGTATTGAGATTTCCACTTACGAGGAAATAAAAAATCTTTTAAAATTCATCGGTTACACAACCTTGCGAAGCAGAAGATACAGAGCGTGCATATTTATACAATACACCTTTCTTAAACTTAAGCTCTGGTGCTACCCAAGTTGCTCTACGTTTTTCTAACTCTTCGTTAGAAACATCAACATTTATTGCGTTCGTCTCTGCATCTATAGTAATTATATCGCCATCTTTCACGAGAGCAATAACACCCCCATCTTGAGCTTCTGGAGAAATATGTCCTACCACAAATCCATGTGTACCACCTGAAAAACGTCCATCTGTTATTAAAGCAACATCTTTACCTAAACCTGCACCCATTATTGCCGCAGTAGGCTTTAACATTTCTGGCATACCAGGACCTCCTTTTGGACCTTCATAACGAATAACAACCACATCACCCTTCTTTACCTTACCATCACGAATTCCGTCGTTAGCATCATATTCACTATTGAATACTTTAGCGGTACCTTTAAACAATAAACCTTCTTTTCCGGTAATCTTTGCTACAGAACCATTTTCAGCTAAATTTCCATAAAGCATACGTAAATGACCTGTTGCTTTAATTGGGTTTTCAAGAGGTCGGATTACATCTTGCCCAGCCTGTAAATCAGGAACATCTTTTAGATTTTCAGCAAGCGTTTTTCCTGTAACTGTTAAACAATCACCATGTAACAATCCCTTTTGCAATAAGTATTTTAGCACTGCAGGAATACCACCAATACGGTGAACGTCTTCCATTAAGTATTTTCCACTAGGTTTTAAATCAGCAATAAATGGTGTTGTATCACTAATATGCTGAAAATCTTGTAATGTAAACTCAATATCTGCCGCTCGTGCGATAGCTAAAAAGTGTAATACCGCATTAGTAGATCCACCCATTATGGTTACTAAACGTATGGCATTTTCCAATGATTTACGCGTTACAATATCTAAAGGTTTAATATCATTTTGCAACAAGTAAAACATTTTTTTACCTGCCTCGATACATTCTTTTTCTTTATCTCCTCCCAATGCAGGGTTTGAAGAATTATAAGGTAATGCCATTCCTAAAGCTTCAATCGCAGAGGCCATAGTATTTGCTGTATACATGCCACCACAAGCTCCTGCTCCAGGTATTGCTTTTTTTATTATACATTGAAATTCTTCTTCTTGCATGGTACCCGCAACTTTCTCTCCCCATGCTTCAAAGGCAGATACAATATCTAACTTTCTATCATTATGACAACCAGATGAAATTGTTCCGCCATAAACTAAAATTGAAGGTCTGTTTAATCTAATCATGGCCATTAAAGCGCCAGGCATATTTTTATCACAGCCAACTACAGTAACCAACCCATCATAAGACATTGCTTGTACAACAGTTTCCATAGAATCTGCTATAATATCTCTTGAAGGCAATGAAAAACGCATACCTGGTGTTCCCATTGATATACCATCACTAACGCCAATTGTATTAAAAATTAAACCAACAGATGCTTCGGAATTAACTCCTTCCTTTACCAATTTGGCTAAATCATTTAAGTGCATATTACAAGGGTTACCCTCGTAACCTGTACTAGCAACACCAATAATTGGTTTCTTAAAATCTTCATCTTTAAATCCAATACCATACAGCATAGCTTGTGCCGCAGGTTGTGTTGGATCTTGTGTAACGTTTTTACTGTATTTATTTAATTCCATTAAACTATATACTTCTATATTTAAATTCTCTTGCGTATTCTCTAACTATTCAAAGATAATTTATTATAATTCCTTAATAAATTAACAAATCTCGTTGGTTCAAATCCAATTTTATCAATATCTAATTAACGTATTGATTTTCAAATACATAAACTAGTAATTCATACCACATTCAATACGTTTAAAGTGGTAAAACTTCTGTTTTAAATGAAAATTAAATCCATAAAAAAAGCCTGTATCAGATAAAAAGATACAGGCTTTTTTTAAAATATAGACCGTATCATCTCGATTTTGAGACGATAAATACTACAGCTATATTTTTCTTTAGAAATTTCATTTACACCTCAAAGATATATATAAGTTTAGAAGCTTCAAAATATAGTTTCATTTGATTAAATTTGAAATATGAAGCAGTTATTACATCTCCAAAGAGAATTCTTTAATACCCAGCAAACAAAGCATGTTGGTTATCGTAAAGAACATTTAAAGAAATTAAAACTCGAGATTGAGAAAAATGAAGATCTTATATGTGATGCAATATATGCTGACTTTAAAAAGCCTAGGTTTGAAACTATTTTATCGGAAACACAATTTGTTTTAGCCGAACTCAAAACCGCCATAAATAAAATAGATCGTTGGGCAGCGCCAAAAAAAGTTTCTAGTACATGGGCGAATTGGCCCTCATCTGATTACGTTTATAAAGAACCTTATGGCACCGTTTTAATCATTGCTCCTTGGAATTATCCTTTCCAATTAGTTTTTGCACCCTTAATTGGAGCACTAGCTGCTGGAAATACGGCTGTAGTAAAACCTTCGGAGCACACACCAAACACTTCAAAAATTATAATTAAAATAATCGAGAGTGTTTTTTCTAAAGAATATGTTGCTGTTGTTGAAGGTGATAGTACAGTTTCACAACAATTACTAGCAGAGCGCTGGGATTATATATTTTTTACAGGAAGTACGAGAGTGGGCCAAATTGTATATGAAAGTGCTGCTAAACATTTAACACCTGTTACTCTTGAATTAGGAGGTAAAAATCCAACAATTGTAGATGAAACAGCAAATCTTAAAGTAACTGCGGACCGTATTGCATGGGGTAAATTCTTAAATGCAGGTCAAACCTGTATTGCAACCGATTATATTATTGCCCATCAAAACATTAAAGAGGAGCTTATTGAGCAGTTGAAAAAAGCTATTATTCGTTTTTATGGGGATACCATTGAGACTTCAAAGGATTTTAGCAGAACAGTGAACAAAGGGCACTATGAAGGTTTAAAAAAAATGTTGGAAGGTGAAGAAATCTTATTTGGTGGTAACACCAATGATGAAGACAACTATATTTCACCAACGCTAGTAAATGAACCAAAGCGAGATAGTGAACTGATGAAAGGTGAAATATTTGGACCTATTTTGCCTATTTTATCTTATACAACTGAAGATGAAATTGATAATTTGATAAGTAATTATGGAAAACCTTTAGCCACCTATATTTTTAGCAACAATAAAAAATTTCAAGACAAAATTATTGCTAATTATAGTTTTGGTGGTGGAGCTATCAACGATACAGTAATCCATATTGCTAATAAAAAATTACCTTTTGGTGGTGTTGGAGCGAGCGGCATTGGTGCTTATCATGGAAAAATGTCATTCGCTATTTTTTCACATGCCAAAGCCATGCTAAAAAAAGGAACCTGGTTGGATATTCCTTTACGCTATCCGCCTTATACTTTACCCCTTAAGTATGCCAAAAAGCTTAAGAATTTATTTTAATTACATCAATTTAAAAGCTATAATATCCCCTGCTTTTTTTTGAGCAAGAATTGAAATAGCGGTATCTGTTAATTGTAAAATTCGTGGGTAACCCCCTGTGGTTTGGCCATCTTTCATCAAAATAATTAATTTTCCCGAAGGCGTTAATTGCACTGTTCCCGGTAACGTTGCCGATGTAAGCATAGAAATAACATGTCCATCAATTTTTTCTTCTAATTGATAGGCCATTCGGTTATTCTCGTTTGCAACCGTATATTTTTTGAAAAACAGGTTTTCTAATTGTTTGTCTGTAAGCGAATTAAATTCGGGACCTTTGCCAACTTGTAGCACACTTTCTTCTAGAATCGATTCAATTTTTAACCCTGTTAATTTTGGAGTAAAAACCGATTGTTTTTTATAGGCTATTTCACTTTTATCTGTAATCATTCCATTAGGTGTAATAGAAGGATAAAATGATCTGCTTCCTAAAACCTTATTGGTTTGGAAACCATGTTTTACGGCTAAATACGGTCTAAATCCTTTTTTCAAACGCCCATAGGATAAGATGTCTCCTGCACTAACTTTTTGAACCACATAATTCTTAATAGGTTCATTATTTAATGTAACCACCATTTCTGCCCCTCCAAGTACAATAAAAGTATCTTCTTCAAATTCTAATGTTGGACCAGTCATGGTTATTTCTAAAACTGCAGCGTCTTGGTCATTTTCTAATAGCATATTTAATTTATAAACCGTAGTCATATCCATTACTCCTGAGATGGGCACACCTTTATCTCTAAAACCAAAACGACCAGTATCTTGAATAGTCGTATAGAAACCAGATTTTAATACCTTAAGCATCTATTTTAATTTTTTCTAATTTATAAATTCCTACTTCTGCTTCAATTTTATGCAAATCATATTCTGCCTTGGAGATAGGATAAAACTGCACACGATCTCCCACTTTTACCCAACAAGGATTTTCATTTTTAGGATTAAAAATAGGTATCGGGCAATTGCCAATTATATTCCATCCCCCAGGAGATTCTTGAGGATATATACCGGTTTGCTTACCCGCCAAGCCAACGGCTCCTTTCAAAACTTTTGCTCTGGGAGTTGCTCTTCGAGGTATTTCTAATTCTTGTGGCATACCGCCTAAATACATGAATCCAGGCAGAAAACCTATCCCATAAACCGTATACGCATGTGCTGCATGTATTGATATTAGCTCTTTTGGAGTTTTGTTTAGGATTTGAGAAACTTCTTCTAAATCTATCGAAAACTCAGATTCATAACAAACCGGAATTCTCCATAAAAAACGTTCCTCTAGTTTTAATTTTTTGTCTTCTGTATACCAAGTTTCAAGTTGCGTTTTGAACGATTCAAAATCTATCGTATCATGCCTTAGAATTAAAGTTAGAGAATTATATGCTGGCACAAGCTCCCAATTCCCTTCAATTAAGCAGCTTTCTTTTAGATAAGTACTAAAAATTAATATATCATTCAATATGGCTTCATCAACTTTTTCAGGCCATTCAATCAAAACGGCATGCACGCCAAAAGGGCGAATTGAAATGGGGAATTTTTTCACTTTTTGATCGCTATATTAAGTTTGGGTAATTCACTATGAAGATACGTTAAAATCTTATACGCTGCTGAAGTATCTCCATGTATACAATAGGTATCTGCAACTATAGAAACAAGTAGGTTTTCAACAGTTTTGACTTGTTTGTTTTTTACCATATTTAGTAAATGCTGAAGTACCTCTTCTGGATTTTCAATAAGCGCATTGGGTTCTTTACGAGGAACTAGACTTAAATCTTGATGATAATTTCGATCTAAAAAAACTTCATAGAGTACTATAAATCCTTGTTTTTTTGCTTCTTCCGCTATAGCTGAATTATACGGAACATATAATTTAATATATGATTTATAAGGAAGAATTGCGGTTAAAAAAGTGCGCGCTAATTTTTTATCTTTTGTGATATCGTTATACAATGCACCATGTGGTTTAATATGATGAAACAGTGCCTTTTCTGAATTGCAAAGAATAGCAAAGTTCTTTACTTGCTCTCGGATACTTTTGATTAAATCTTTTGAAGAAATATTTAAAGATAACCTGCCAAAGTTTTCCTGATCAGGATACGATGGATGTGCTCCTATCCTCACGTTATTCTTTTGGGCTAATTTAATTACCTTACGCATAGTTGCCGTATTTCCTGCATGACCACCACAAGCAATATTACAAGATGAAATTAATGGTAAAATAAGGGCTTCGTTCCCAACGCCTTCACCAAGGTCACAATTAATGTCTATTTCCATTTAAAAAGAATTAATAACCAAAAACTTTTAAGATACTTTTCAAACCCAAAATTAATGTAATTACTATAATTAGAATGCCTAAAAAATTTTGAAACAGCGTGTTTTTGTAATTGCCTAAAACGGTTTCCCTATTTACAACCCAAACTAAAAAAATAGCGATAATCGGTAATAGAATTCCATTAGCTACTTGGGCAAATTTTATCACTTCTATTGGTTTAATTCCAAATAAAAGAAAGGATATTCCAATAACAATTATAGCCATCCAAACTAGTTTAAACCTAATATCATTAAGACTTGCATTCCACCCAAAACAACTATTTACTACATAAGCCGCAGCTAAAGGTGCTGTAATTGCAGATGTAATGCCTGCAGAAAAAAGTCCTATTCCCATAAAATATTTAGCCATAGAACCAAAAAGTGGTTCTAAACCTTCTGCTAAATCCATTACACTAGTAATATTTTTATTTGAAATAGTTGTAGCGGCAATAATGATTCCCATAGAAACAAAACCACCTAAGGTTATGGAGATTATTGTATCTCTTCGTGCTGCTCCTAAATCGGATGTAGACTTCCATTTTTCACTTACCAGCGAGGCATGCAAAAACAAATTATAAGGCACAACTGTTGTGCCCACTAATGCAATTATGGTAAGAATACTGTTCTCTGGAACAGAAGGTATAAATAGCCCTTGAACTATTTCCGTAATATTGGGTTTAGTAATAAATGCAGTTATTAAGAATGATAAACTCATTAAAATAACCAAAAAAACTAAAACCTTTTCGAGTACTTTATAATTTCCAAAATATAGTAATGCGAAAGCGATTACACCAATAATTATTGGATAAATATAAGTATGTTCAATACCAAATACTGCCTGTAGGCCTAAAGTAGCACCGCCAATATTTCCACCTTCGTAAGCGGCATTTCCAATCACTATAGCGGATAAAATAATACCTAAAACTAGGTATTTAATCCATGGAGCTTTTAATTCCGATTTTATCACATCCGCTAATCCTCGTTGACTAATGATGCCCACTCTTGCCGACATTTCTTGAAGAACAACTGTGGCAATAATAGACAAAAGCATTGCCCATAATAACGCATATCCAAACTGTACACCTGCAAGGGTACATGCAGTTACGGTACCGGGGCCAATAAAAGCGGCAGCAACCAGTACTCCGGGGCCAATTTTCTTGAACATTACTACTTAGCGTTATTTAGAGCATTCAACGCAAAACTACCTAACCAATGGGTTCCACTATAGTTTTCATCTACCAAATTGGGTAACGAATATAAAATATGTTCATTGGCAATATTCCTCAAATGTGCATATTCTGTTAATGTATTAGCAATGCCGTACAAGCACCAGGCTCGACTAAAATTGAGTCCGTCTAAATGCACTAATTTACCATCTGCTCTATCGGAAACCTTTCCTGGTTCTAATGCAAAATCAACATTTGTAAGCTCAGGAAGAAATGCTTTGAACCAAATTTTGAATTCTGTTGGATTGTATATTTTACGCATTAAGTTTGCTTCTTCTAAACAAGGCGATAAAAAATCAAAACCGCTAGGTTCCCAATCTAATGGACAGTTTTTATCATCCTCATAAAAACGAATAGCACAATCTTTAATACCTTTTATCAGCGCTTCATTTTTCATAGTTTGGGCATAATCTAAGGCCAAAGACAATCCAAACGCCGTATTTGTATGTTCTCCTACGCGAATAGGGTAATTCAATTTTGGTAAAAATTCTATATAAGAATTTACAATCAAATCGGTTAGCGGTTGAAGGTTCTTTTCTAAATCTCTTGCTAAAGGATCATTCCAAGTATGTATTTCTTCTGCCAACTTTAATAACCAAGCCCAACCATAGGTACGCTCATAAGAACTATTACCTTTCATAGTAAAATAGGCTACTTCAGCTTTAATATTTTCAGCTGTTAATGTAGTGCTCAATTTTTCTCGTATGGATGCTGCTTCATTTAAACTAGGGTATTGTTTTAAAAGTGATATTAAAGACCAATGTCCATGAACCGATGAATGCCAATCATAACAGCCATAAAATGCAGGATGCAATTCTTTTGGAGTACCAATATGTGTGCTATCTTCTAGTGATTGATTTAATTTATTAGGAAATTCTACCTGTAAACATGCTAAAGGCAAACTAACCAATTTATTCGCTTCTTTAAATGTTAATTCTGGAGACTTACTGATTTCAATTTCTGATTTATTTTGTTTAAGTTCTGGTTTACAGCCAAGGGCCAGAACAATACAAATGCTAAAGGTTAAAAATTTTCGGATCATTTTTTGGTTGGTTATTAAGATATCTCTAAATAGAGTTTATAAATATAAACAGTTCATCACTATTTAGAACAAAAGTTAGTGACAAATATTCGTTGAACTACTTGTTTCTTGTGCAGTTCATCTAAAAAAATGTCATTCGTCTAAAACTTTATATGCACGTATAATAATCTTAAAAAGTTGATGTTATAATAATCCCGAATACCTATTAACCTACTTGAATGAATTGTTTAGAATGTAATAAAGAACTTAGTTATATAGACCATAAAAATTCCTTTGACACCTACGGAGTGGAACTCTGTAAACAGCATAAGGTAAGAATGGACAAACTGGTTGTTCTGAAAGGAACTCCAGTAGAAGCTATACAACTGTACTATGGATTAAAAGAAATTGGCATCAGTTCCATGCTGGAATGGTGGGATGGAAAAAAGTCGGTTGACTTGGCCATTTCACGTGTAAAATTGAATATCGAGATCGATACCGATTATAATACCATTTCACACGAACAAGCGATAATGGATTTAGAAGAAGCAATGCATTCTTTTAAAAACGGATTTACTACTATCCGAATACCACATGTAGTTGTGAAATATTATCTTAAGGATACCGTGAAAAATATTGAAGGAATAGTTGAAGGATTAAAAGTAAATATTAAAACGCTCTAGCTCAATAAACTAAAATTCATAAAAAAGACACTAATACTATTTAGTGTCTTTTTATTTTTATATTATTTAATCTTCCAATTAAAAACTACCCCAACCACCCTTCTCTATCCAAACTACGGTACTGTATTGCTTCACCAATATGGATGCCATTAACATTTTCCGATTTATCTAAATCGGCAATTGTCCGTGCAACTTTTAAAATACGATCGTAGGCTCGTGCTGAAAGATTTAATCGCTCCATGGCATTTTTTAATAGCTCTTTAGAGGCATCATCCATTTTACAATACTTGCGAATATGTTTCGTATTCATTTGTGCATTGTAATGCACATTTTCCATTTCTTCAAAACGCTTAGTTTGAATTTCTCTTGCTGCCGTAACGCGCTTTCTAATTTCAACACTCCCCTCACCTTTCCGTTCTTCCGAAAGTTTTTCAAAGGGTACTGGTGTTACTTCAATATGAATATCAATACGGTCTAATAAAGGTCCAGAAATTTTACTTAAATAACGTTGCATTTCGGCTGGTGAAGATGTTACTGGTGCATCGGGATCATTAAAATATCCACCAGGACTTGGATTCATACTTGCAACCAACATAAAACTACTAGGATAGGTAACCGTAAACCTTGCTCGTGATATGGTAACTTCTCGGTCTTCTAAAGGTTGACGCATAACTTCCAACACACCTCTTTTAAATTCAGGCAACTCGTCTAAAAACAATACCCCGTTATGCGATAATGATATTTCTCCTGGTTGTGGATATGCACCACCACCAACCAATGCTACATCAGATATGGTATGATGGGGGCTTCTAAATGGTCTTTGATTCATTAATCCCATATTCTTTATTTTACCAACAACGCTATGAATTTTGGTAGTTTCCAAAGCTTCATGCAAAGTCATAGGGGGTAAAATAGAGGGTAATCTTTTGGCTAGCATCGTTTTACCAGCGCCCGGAGGTCCTATTAAAATAATATTATGACCACCAGCGGCGGCAATTTCCATACATCGTTTTATACTTTCTTGACCTTTCACATCGGAAAAATCAAATTCTGGAAAATCTAATGTTTTATAAAATTCTGCACGTGTATCAATTACAGTTTGCTCTAATGAAGTTCCTTTATCAAAAAAATCAATAACTTCTTTAATGTTTTCAATTCCGTACACTTCCAATCCACTAACTATGGCTGCTTCGCGTGCATTCTCCTTTGGAAGTATAAATCCTTTATAACCTTCTTTCTTAGCTTTTATCGCAATAGGTAATGCGCCTTTTATAGGTTGTAAACTACCATCTAAGGATAGTTCTCCCATAATAATATATGCTTCTAAGTGCTCAGATTTTATTTGTTCAGATGCTGTTAAAATTCCTAATGCTAAAGTTAAATCATAAGCTGAACCTTCTTTTCTTAAATCGGCAGGTGCCATATTAATAGTAAGCTTTTTACCCGGAATTTTATAACCATTATTTTGTAGGGCAGCAGCTATTCTGTAGTTACTTTCTTTAATGGCATTGTCTGGCAAACCCACTAAATGATACCCAATTCCTTTATCAACATTAACTTCAACTGTAATAGTGGTGGCTTCTACGCCAAACACGGCACTTCCGAAAACTTTAGTAAGCATTAAAATTTATTTTCTTTAAAAGTAGGAAAATAAATAATAAAATTTTAACAAATGACTTTTTGAATACTATTCTGGATGTATTTTTAAAACGGATTTGGCGTTTTTTAGAATCTCTTCTTTGTTCATCATCATCTTTCTAAATTCCCCATTTACATACATTTGCGCCTGATCTTTGTAATGCGGGCTAAACATATTACCTGATTGACCCGTAGGTAAAATGCTGATGCTATTTTCTATATCAGAAAAATCAATAATTCTTCTTGTTGATGGGCCTGAATTCACCTTATGAAACCCATCATCTGCATAACTAAACGCCATGTTGTTGATTACCTCACGTGTGCCATTTACAGGAAATGGCCCTACATTGAAATAGCTTCGGAGCGCCTCTACCTGACCAATTGGATGCGGATGTTCTATAGTATGCACTTTGTTCCATGTCCATTTAGTATAGTCTTTTCCCAAAGATTCTTCCAACAAAACAAAAGCCTCGTTATAAGATTTAGTTACTATATACGTACGTGTTTCTTTTTCTTGTGTTGTTATATTATCCCACCAAATTGATGATTCATTGGCTGACAATGGAGCTATTAAACGCTTCAAAAAATGGGTTGCCATTATTTGAGTGAATCTATCTTCCCCTAACTCATCAAGAAAAGTGTTTTTTAATAAAACATACTCCCATTTGTGAAATACGGTAGTTTCAAAACTCGTCAGATTGGCAGAACCATCCCATTTTTCAAGAACTCTTAACAGTTCCTTTTGTTTGTCTGTTAAAATAGATTCATTTAAGGCATTAATGAAGTTTTTCATTACTGTTGGGTTTACTGAAGAGGTAACATCATTTATCATTTTACTTGCCGAATCTTTATCCCAATCGTTTTTAGCATCTAATAATTGCGTAATTCGCTTGGCTCTATTTTCAGGTAAATAGTAGCCAGGATATATTTTTCCGTTTATAGAATCTGGTTGGTTATTTGCGGAATACACGTAATGCCAAGGCGGATTTATAGCCTGTGGATTTTCTGAAAAATCTAAATACCTCACAAGTTCTTCTTCTCCAAGATACCCATTTAAAATAAGTTTTGTGTTTACTCCTTTAGGCATTTCATATAATTTGGCAGTGGCAAACCATGCTACATTCCCTACTGCATCGCCATACATAATATTTAAACCTGGAGCATGAATATCTTCAAGTGCTTTTTTAAAATCATTTAAATTGTCAGCATGAATAATCCCATTAAAGGCATCTAAAGTTTTATTTTCTAATTTGGTGTAAATCCAAGACATGGAAATAGGTCTACGACTTATTATTTGATCTGCTATACCATTTAAAACTGGTCCATGAATGGTTTTTTTATATGTAAAAGTGATATCTTTTTCATCCTTTACTTTAATTGTTTTGGTAACAATTTCATAAGATTTCCACTCCCCTTTATAATTATATTTTAGCGAATCCGTCGGATGCTGTTTTTCATAATAAAAATCAATATCATCGTTCTCAAACATTGTTAATCCATAGGCTAGATTGCGATCATGCCCTAATAAAGGAAAAGGAACTCCAGCTAGGTGATAGCCGTATTTTTCATAAGTGGGTGTGCTCACATGTGCTTCATACCATACGGATGGCTGCGAGAAACCAATATGTGGGTCATTCGCAAAAATAACCTTACCATTTTTTGTTTTCTCTGGTGCAATTACCCAACTATTGCTACCTTCAAACATTGGCACGGGAAGTTTTTCTAACGCGGCTAAAGCAACTTGTGATAAAGAAACCTTAAGCGAGTCTTGTTGTTGAGGAAAGTTTTTTATTAATGTTAATGCAGGATTTTCGTCGCTATTAAGATCTGCTAAATAGGATTCACCTAAATTTTCTTTAATATTGGTAAGTAATGGATCTGTTTTATGTGCCATGGCAAAGCTGAATGCCATATAACCAATTGTGTTGTAAACATCTTTGAGAACAAATGGTTCTTTATCGATCCCTGTTAAATAATACTCCATAGGTGTCGGGCCATCTTTTATAAACGCATTTACACCATCTAAATAAGCTTGAGTTAATGCAATAACTTCAGAATTTTTATCTATAGTAGCAATGGTTTTTTCAGATGCATCATCAATGCCTAATGATAAAAGAAATTTATCTGTGGTAATCATATCTTTTCCGAATACTTCGGAAAGTCTTCCTGGAGCAATTCTTCTGAGTAGTTCCATTTGCCATAAACGATCTTGGGCATGAACATAACCTAAAGCTCTAAAAGCATCTTTTTCATTTTGACCATAAATATGGGGAATCCCATAGGTGTCGTAATAAACTTGTACTTCGTTTTTTAACCCAGGCAATGCTTGTTCCCCATCATAGGTGGGTTTCAGAGTTTGGATAAATATAAAGATGCCAATTGCAACTAAACTTAGGATAGCTAGAATTACAAGTACAATTTTTTTTATTTTTTTCAAAGCGCGTAAATTTTTTTGCAAATATTACAATTTAAAAATCAATTAATCATCAATAGATTGCCCGACTAATTGCTGAAATTTCCAAGCAGTATTATCACCTTCTATAGCTCGAGTTTGTTTTAAAATAATGCCAATAACTTGTTCTTTAGGATCCGCAAAATATTGTGAATTAAAATAACCGCCCCAATTAAAAGTTTTTAAACTGCCTTGTCCGCCCTTAGCTACTCCGTTTTCATTTATTACACGAAATGCTAATCCAAAATTGGCATCACCACCTTCCCAAATAGTACCAATTTGGTTTGCCATTATAACATCTACTGTGGTTCTGCTTAAAATTCGAATTCCGTTGAGCTCGCCCTTATTCAAATACATTTGCAAAAAATTAGCATAATCCTTTGCTGTGCTAGAAAGTCCTGCTCCACCGGAGAAAAATGCTTTTGCTCCAGTTTTAGGATAATTGGTATCGTAAAATGTTTTTGGATAATTTTTCCATTGGTTATTTTCCTTTGTTTGTACAGAAACTAATCTGTGCTCTAGGGCTTTTGGAAGATAAAACCATGTATCATTCATTTGTAGGGGATCTAAAATTCGTTTTCTAAGAAACTGATCTAAAGGCATTCCTGACATTATTTCGATAAAGTAGCCAAGCACATCCAAACCTTCACTATAGGTATATTTCTCTCCTGGATTATGATGTAGCGGTAACTTCGCAAGCTTTTTAACACTTTCGGCAATGGTGATTTTTTCAGTAGTAAATAAATCCGTTATTCCAGCATTGGCATATATTTTTTTAAATCTTGAATCTCCATCAATTACACCATAACCTATTCCAGAGGTATGAGATAATAAATGGCGAATAGTTATGGGATTTTTAGCAGGTATAGTTGAATACGAACCATCAGGATATACGGAATCTAAAATTTGCTCATTACTAAATTCTGGAATGTATTTAGAAATTGGATCGTCTAGTCTAAATTTACCTTCCTCCCAAAGCATCATTACCGCAGTAGATGTAATAGCCTTCGTTTGCGAAGCAATCCTAAAAATTGCGTCGGTTTTTAGTTCTTTTGTAGACTCGGCATCTGCCGTACCATATGCCTTATGAAATACTATTTTGCCGTTTCTAGCAACTAAAGCAACAATTCCTGGAACTTCGTTTTTCACAGCCTCTGCGCACATAGCATCAATACGTGCTAGACGTTCCTCAGACATGCCTACACTTTTAGGTGAAGCCTCTGTTAAGAACGGGGAATTTTTTATTGATGTTGTTTGAGCTACACTTATTAACGAAGTAAGTGTAAAAATGAGCTGAAATACATTTTTCATTTGTTGGTTGATTTAAATGAATTTTTCTGAGGCTTACATTCAAAAATAACAAATAAATCAGAGTAAAATGAAGGGTATCAAAAATATCATCCTAATGCATTTTTGATCTTAATTTTAGAGAGCATAAAACCACTATAAATAATCTAAATCTAATTGTTGTATTTTTCCAATCCTTGTAACAACCAAGCCTTATAAGTTTCTGTATCTGTGTATTGTACCGCCGAATTTAAAATCTCTAAATCTGAAGAAATTAAAACATAATAAGGTTGAGAAGCAGCATTAAAATTCAGAGTTTGGAAAGTTCCCCACTTCTGCCCTACAGTTTCTATGTGTTTAATGCGGCCAGATTCATATTTATAATCAAACTGCTCTAATTCTGGGAGTTCTTTTCGATCATCTATATACAGTGAAATTAAAATATATTCTTCCTTTAATATTTTATAAACTTCTGGATCGCTCCAAACATTTTCTTCCATTTTACGACAATTAACACATGCCCATCCCGTAAAGTCTAATAGTACTGGTTTATTCACTTTTTTTGCATAAGCCATCCCCTCATTAAAATCTTTAAAACAATTTAGCCCCAAAGGACAATCGTTCTCCTTTTGAAATAAGCTATAAAAATCTGGCGGTGGAAAGCCACTAAGTAATTTTAAATTGGTGATTTTAGCTAAACCTAAACTTAGATACAATACGAATACCGCACTTATCAGTCCTATAGTTTTTCTTGTTGTGGATATTTTTTGATTTTTTGGATCATGTGGAAATCGAATAACTCCGAATAAATATAATGTTAGTAACACAAAGAGAATAATCCAAATCGCTATAAACAATTCACGTTTAAGTATTCCCCAATGCCCCACTAAATCTGCATTCGATAAGAATTTTAATGCTAATGCAAGTTCTAAGAAACCTAATACTACTTTTACTGTTGTCATCCAACCTCCAGATTTTGGAAGAGAATTTAACCATGCAGGAAATAATGCAAATAACGCAAATGGTAAAGCTAAGGCAGCTCCAAAGCCAATCATTCCGGTAGATAAGTTCGTTGCAACATCGCCTTCAGCAAGAGCTGTACTACCTAAGAGTCCCCCTAATATTGGTCCAGTACATGAAAAAGAAACTATAGCTAAGGTAACAGCCATGAAAAAGATGCCTATAACACCTCCAGCTTTAGAAGATGCGTTATCCATTTTATTAGCCCACGAACTAGGTAATGTTAGCTCGTAATAACCGAAAAATGAAAATGCAAAAAAGACGAAAACCACAAAAAACACCACATTTAGCCATACATTAGTTGCAATGGTGTTTAATATTTGTGAATCTACTGAATCGAACAAATGGAATGGTAAGCTAAGTAAGAAATAAATTAACACAATAAAAAAACCGTAAAGAATAGCATTAGTGATTCCTTTACTTTTTGTGCCTGATTGCTTTGTAAAAAATGACACCGTAAGCGGAATCATTGGAAACACACATGGTGTTAAAAGCGCAATTAAGCCACCTAAAAATCCTAAGGCAAATATCATCCATAAACTAGATTTACTATCTATAGTATCTTCAAGCCCTTCTGTTAGAAGATCTTTATTTTTAAGGTCTAGGATTAATGCTTCACTTAAAATAACACTGCGCTCATCTATAGTTTTTTCTTCAAGATTTAAAGGCTCTTCTCCTATTAAAAAGACAAACTCCTTTTCTCCCGGAATGCAAACATCTTTACACACTTGATAATACACCAAAAGATCTATATGATTTAATTTTGGATCAAGTATTTTAATCTTTTGAGTAAAGGTGAGTTTTTCCTTGAAAAATGTTTCATTTACTTCAAACACATCACTAAATTCTGTAATGGTTTCACTTTCTTTTGCTGCCCCTATAAGCTCATATTGTTCCCCGACTTTATCAAAAATTAACTCGCTTGGTTGGGAACCACCTTCTTCAGTAAATTGAGAAAAAACATGCCAATCTTTTAAAATATCAGCTTTAACCACCAATTCGTATTCCGTTTCTGAAATTTTATGCAGCTCTTGAGTCCAAAGAACTGGTTCATCATCGGTTTGAGAAAATCCCGAAAATACAATCAATAGACTTGCAACTATTAATAAAAATTTATTCATGCTTTATGGCAATTATCTTTTTTGTGTTTTCTGTAACTTTAAAACGTTCATCTGCACGTTTTCCTATAATCCAAACAATTTTATCTTCTGAACATAATAGCCATTGATTTTCTTTATCAATTAAACTATACTTTTCATCTTTATAAAACTTACTCAATTTTTTAGCACCTTTCATACCAAAAGGATGAATATAGTCGCCCGTTTTCCATTTTCTTACACTCAACGGAAACATTAACAAATCCGCATCTACATAAATTATTGAAGTATTAGTTTGTGTGATTGACTCTACAACACTGAATTTAAGCGATATTGGTATAGAGATTTGCTTTGTGCCTTTTGAAATTAAATAGTTTTCATCCTCAGTAATTTTTATTTCTTGTAATAATAAACTATTTCTGTCTTTTAGCAATCTATGCGTGGCAGAATAGATTTCTTTACCACTTAACGATGAAAACAATTCTATAATTGCATCGGCATCAGAAAATCCATAGGGCTTAAATAATTGATATATATAAGGTTCTAGCGGCTCCAATTTTTTTAAAGCACTAGTCTCTATTATAAACACATTAGAATTCGATTTAAATATCGTATTTCTTATCGTATTTATAATACCGTCTAATAATACACTTGTCTGACTTAAGTAATTTTGGGTATTGATGAAATTTGCTAGAAAAGTGGGATGAAGTTCTTTTAGTTCAGGAACTATTTTATGCCGAATTTTATTTCTTAAGTATTTTGTTTCTAGATTACTCTGGTCTTCTCTCCAGTCTAATTTATGTTTTTTTGCATAATTAAGAATTTCACTTCTTGAAAAAGGAAGTAAAGGTCTTGAAATAGAATTCGTTTTTTCAGGAATCCCTGTTAATCCTTCAATACCTGTACCTCTTGATAAATTAATTATAAAAGTTTCTAAATTATCATCTGCATGGTGTGCCGTAACCAATGTTTTTATATCATTTTCTTGCATAATTTGCACAAACCAATCATACCTTAATTCGCGTGCAGCAACTTGTAGTGATACTTTGTTTTCTGTTATATAATCAGTTGTTTTAAAACTAGTTACATATGCTTTTTTAGCATACTTATCAGCAAGTATTCTAACAAATTCTTCATCAGCATCGCTTTCTTTTCCTCTGAGCTTAAAATTACAATGGGCTATAGAATAATTAAGACCTAGTACATGACAAAGATGCGCCAGAACAATACTATCCAGTCCTCCACTACAAGCTAGCAGAAATTCATGTTCCTTTAAATTGGAAAACTTGGCGGCAATATGTTTTTTAAATTCTTCTAGCACAACTGTAAAAATACATAAGAAAAATGAAGGGTATTACTTCGGTTAATTTTAATTTTCTTCTAAAACCTGTCGCATGGCTTTTGCTTTAAGTAAACATTCTTGGTACTCAAATTCTGGAGTAGCTTTTGCAGTAATAGCACTACCTACGGAAAAAGAGATATATGGCTTAGCTTCGTTATACAAAATACTACGGATAACAACATTAAAATCAAAATCTCCATCGGGAGAAATATAACCTACAGCACCACTATAAAGCCCTCTTTTAAACGCCTCTAGTTTTTCTATTATTTTCATGGCTGAAACTTTAGGAGCGCCTGTCATGCTACCCATTGGAAAAGTTTCTCTTAGTATCTCAATAGGATTTTTATCATGCTCTACCGTTGCGGTTACCGTAGAAATCATTTGGTGTACTTGATCGAAAGTGTATATTTTACAAAGTTCCTCTACCGCTACGCTTCCTTTTAGAGCGCTTTTTGAAAGATCATTACGCACTAAATCTACAATCATAACATTTTCAGAGCGCTCTTTTTCATCCTGCTCTAAATTGTTTTTTAAGGCATTATCTTCTTCTAGATTATTGGATCGTTTTGCGGTGCCTTTTATGGGCTGAGAAATTATTTTGGTATTCATTTTCTTCAAATATCGTTCCGGTGATGCTGACAATAGAAAATGCTTATCTAATTTTAAAAACGTAGCAAATGGTGCTTTTGAAATACTATTTAGTTTATAGTATGTTTTTAGTGGGTTTATCTTATAATTTTCAGCATAAAATTCTTGACAAAAGTTAGCCTCGTAAATATCACCTCTATGAATATGATGTAACATGGAGTTCACTTGCCGAAAATACTCATCTTTAAAAATGCGCATTTTTATATGAATTCCTTTATCATTTACAATCGCATCGCAGGATGTGGATGTAGTATAAGAAAGTATCTCTTTATAATCAGCTTCTATTTCATCATCAACCATTCTTAAATAATTAAATTCGATGTTATCGTCTTTTAATTGAATGATTTTTTTTGGTTGAAAAAAGTAAAGTTCTGGAAACGCTACACCGTCAAAATTTTTGGATTGAAGCTGTTCAACATCATTTTTTAAATCGTAAGATAAAAATCCAAAAATCCAATCTTTTGTTTCAGATTGATACGTTTTTAAATCATCAAATGCGTTGTCTGCATCGGTTTTGATGGATGTTAATGCATCAACAGCTAAAAGTCCATCAAACGATCCGTACTTTTGTTTATGTTGATTACTATCAAGCCAAATGATCTCATAAAATTGTTGAGACCATTGCAATAAAGCCCGCTTTAATTCTGGAGTATTCGTAATTGGAAAAGAAATTTTTGTACGCAATGCTTTTTACAATTTGGCTTTAAATGCATTAAGTGCAGCAAGATGTTTTTCAGCTAACTCACTATTGATTATTCCTTTTTCTTCAACAAAATTTTCACTAAAAGAGGGTAAGGAAAAAGTTGCAATAATCTCTCCTCCAAATCGTGGCAATAGTTTTTCGGTAACCTCAAGTGCACTCATGGCTCCTCTTTTGCCGTTAGAAGTAGACATTAAAAGAATTTTAGTATCGGATAAAAAATTCTTATCCACTCTCGAAAGCCAATCTATTACATTTTTAAAGTATGCAGATGGGTTGCTATTGTGTTCATTAACGGATAATATTATGGCTTTAGCGCTTTTAATATCATTACGAAATTCGATTAACGAATTTTTAAATCCGTTTTTTAGCTCTTCATCATAACTATATATTGGAAATGGATAATTTGCAAGATTAATTAATCGAACATCATCATTTAATAAACGGGCAGTAAAATGTACCAATTTGTAATTTATAGATACTGAAGAATTGCTTCCTGCAAAGGCTAAAATAGAGGACATATTATCTTTTTATAAAATTATTATAACGAAAATACTTCAAAAAGTACTGACATGTATAAAAATTAGCTAATTTTGCATCGCTAAACATCCAAACATACTGTATTACAAGTATATACAGTATAGAATATGAAATGATAGACAAAACGAACAGACTCTACTTTATTGACGCGATGCGTGCATGGGCTATTTTAATGATGCTTCAAGGGCATTTTGTGGATGGTTTATTGGATAATGCATTTCGTGATAATAGTCATTTAGGTTTTTCCATTTGGTCTTATTTTCGAGGTATTACAGCACCTGTATTCTTTACAGTTTCTGGATTCATTTTTACCTTTTTATTAGTAAAAGGCGATAAATCTGGCTTTGATAATCCACGTGTTCTTAAAGGAATAAAAAGAGGATTGTTATTAATTTTCATAGGTTATTTATTACGATTAAACTTTTGGGGCTTATTAGTAGGTCAAATATATGATTCTTTCTATCTCGTAGACGTACTACATTGTATAGGTCTTTCTATTCTTGGGATAATAAGTTTATATGTACTGACCAGTAAGCGAAAGGCACTATTCCCAGTTATTTTAATTGCGATAACTATTATTCTTTTCATTTTTGAACCAACCTATAAAGATTGGGCACATGTATATTTACCAGAATCATTAGCAAATTATTTTACAAAAGCTAATGGATCTGTATTTACAATAATTCCTTGGTTTGGCTATGCTACTTGTGGTGCATTTTTATCATTGGTTTTTGCAAGATTCAAAAATGCAAAATACTTATACCCAACTGCTATTACCTTATCGCTTATTCTAGGAATAACTTTAATGTTTGGTGCCTCTGAATTATTTCTGTATTTAGCAGAAACAACAAAAATTCAACTATTTGCAGATGTCTTCTTTAACAATTATTTATTTATAAGACTTGGAGATGTGTTCTTAGTTTTTGCTGTATTTATGCTTATTCGAAATATATTTACCAACAAAACCTTATTGAAAATTGGACAAAGTACATTATCTATTTATGTTGTACATTTTATAATATTATATGGCAGTTTTATAGGAGTAGGTTTATATTATTTTTATCACCACACGCTATCTCCTACAATTGTAATTCCTGGTGCAATAGCATTTATGATTATATGTACTTCTATTGCCTTGTATTACGAACATAATAAAGTTGAAATTAAAGCGGCAATACGCGCTAAATTAATTCAGATTGGCTTGCCTATTGAGCCATGGTTAGTTTTTGGATTAAAGCAAACAAAAGAGCTTTTAGTGAAAACTAGAACTTTTACATTGAAGCTATTTAGACTGGTTAAAGATTAATCAACCCACTTTAAAATTATCTACTTTTAAATTACCTTCACTCAAAAAATACAATATGAGTGATAATAAATTTTCCCCAATAGCGGTAGCATTAGAAAAAGATAAAAATTATAGCTGGTGCACTTGTGGGCATAGTATAAACCAACCTTTTTGCGATGGTTCACATAGAGCACAAAATGCTACACCACCTATGCGCTTTTCTTGTGAAGAAGATAAAAATGCACATTTATGTACCTGCAAACTCACAAGCAATCCACCCTATTGCGATGGAACTCATAAAAAATAATACAAAACACCCCAAAAGATTACATCTCTTGGGGTGTTTTTATATAATGTCTTTTTGCAATATTATACGTGTAATGCTCTGTCCGCAGTTGCAGCTAAAGCAGCTTCTTTAACAGCCTCCGCATAAGTTGGGTGCGCATGACTCATACGAGCAATATCTTCTGCCGAAGCTCTAAATTCCATAGCAGTAACACCTTCTGAAATTAAATCGGCTACACGTGCACCAATCATGTGTACGCCTAGAACTTCATCCGTTTTCTTATCTGCTAATATTTTTACAAATCCATCGATATCACCACTAGCTCTAGAACGACCTAATGCACGCATAGGGAATGAACCTGATTTGTAAGCGATACCTGCTGCTGTTAATTCTTCTTCTGTTTTGCCTACAGCGGCAACTTCTGGCCAAGTATAAACTACACCTGGAATTAAGTTATAATCAATATGTGGTTTTTGACCAGCAAGCACTTCAGCAACAAAAGTTCCTTCTTCTTCTGCCTTATGAGCTAGCATTGCTCCTTTTATCACATCTCCTATGGCATAAATATTAGGGATGTTAGTTTGTAAATGTGCATTGACTGCTACTCTACCTCTTTCTTCCATTTTAACCCCAGCCGCTTCTAAATTTAGACCTTCTGTATAGGCATGACGACCAACAGCAACTAAACAATAATCTCCTTTAAAAGTAATTTCTTCTCCTTTTTTATTGTCAGCTTTTACAATAACTTCGTTTCCTTTTCTTTCAACTGATTTTACTTTATGAGAAAGCTCAAAACTTACTTTTTGCTTTTTCATCACCTTCATTAATTCTTTTGATAGCGCTCCATCCATTCCTGGAATTATACGATCCATAAACTCCACCACCGTTACTTCTGCACCTAATCTTTTATAAACTTGACCTAATTCTAAGCCAATTACACCTCCGCCTATAACAATCATATGCTTTGGTACTTCTTTAAGTTTTAAAGCTTCTGTAGATGTAATAATACGTTCTTTATCTAATTTGATAAATGGTAAAGAAGATGGTTTTGAACCTGTAGCTATTATAGTGTTCTTAGCTTCAATTGTTTCTGTTTTACCATCATTTTTCTTAATGTTGATATGGGTGGCATCTTTAAAGCTTCCTACTCCTTGAAAAACATCAATTTTATTCTTATTCATTAAAAATTCAATACCCTTTGTAGTCATATCAACCACATTTTGTTTTCGGGCAATCATTTTTTCTAAATTCAGTTTTATTTCACCTGGAATTTCAATACCATGATCCTCAAAATGTTTTATAGCGTCTTCATAATGATGCGAAGAATCCAATAAAGCTTTAGAAGGTATACAACCAACATTAAGGCAAGTACCGCCTAATGTGCTATATTTTTCGATTATTGCTGTTTTCATTCCTAACTGTGCGCAACGTATAGCTGCAACATATCCACCTGGACCTGAACCAATAATGGCTACATCATATAAACTCATATCTTAGAATTAATTTTTAATAAACATAACAAAATTAGTGTTATTTTCTGGTTTAGCTATGCTGTAAAGTCTAAAGTTCTGTTATTAATGCGTAGCTAAATTGCAATTGCTGTGGTATGCTTAACTTCTGCAATTACAAATGAGCTTTGCGTACTTCCAATATGATGAATAGCGGTTAGTTTTGAAACCATAAATTCTCGATAAGCTTCCATATCACTCACATGAATTTTTAGAATATAATCATAATCACCACTTATATGAAAACACTCCACTACTTCAGAAAGCTTTACCACTTCTCTTTCAAACACATTTACATAATCTTTAGTGTGTTGAGCAAGCTTTACATGGCATAATACAGTAAAATTTTTATTTACTTTTTTCTTGTTTACAAGTGCAACATATTTCTCAATAGCTCCAAATTTTTCCAAACGTTTAATTCGCTCATAAACCGCTGTTACGGAAAGATGTAGCGCATTGGCATACTCCTTAGTAGTTTTTTTACTATTGCTTTGTAGTAATTTTAAAAGATGTGCATCGGTTTTATCAAATTCCATGGTGATATATTTTCTGCAAAGTTTTTATATAACGTAAAATTTTAAACTATAATTCTACAAATAATTATTTATATAGTTTTATTCTCTATAAATATAAGAATTCATTGATAATTATTCACAAACATGCTATTTTTAAAGTGTTTTAAGGGAAAAATCATTTGCCAATTCTTAGTTTTTAATATTTCAAAATCATGGAATTGGCAATTTTCTAGAAAATTTTAATACAGAAAATATTATGAAAAATAAAGCAGCAGATAGTTTACAAGATTTACAATATTTTGGCGAATTTGGAGGGGTAAATCCTTCTATATCAGATTCATCAACATATACATTTTTGTCAGCAAAAACAATGTTCGATACTTTTGAAGTGAATACCGAAGGTTGTTACCTATATAGTAGACATTCTTCGCCTTCTAATTTATATTTAGGAGAAGCATTGGCTGCTTTGGAAGGTACAGAATCTGCTAATGTTTATGCCAGTGGAATGGGTGCAATTACCTCAGTTATACTGCAATTATGTGATGCTGGTGACCATATTGTTAGCAGCAGAACAATCTATGGTGGAACTTATGCATTCATGAAGAATTTTTTAAAGAAATTCAATATTAAAACATCCTTTGTAGATACCACAAGTATTAAAGCTGTAGAAAAGGCAATTACCGAGCATACAAAAATGATTTACTGTGAGGCAGTTAGCAATCCCCTTTTAGAAGTTGCCGACATTGAGGCGCTGGCTAAACTAGCCAAGAAGCATAACCTACCATTGGTAGTAGATAACACCTTCTCTCCTTTAACTATTGCGCCAGCAAAATTAGGTGCTGATATTATTATACATAGTCTAACTAAATTTATTAACGGAACCAGTGATTGTGTTGCTGGTGTTGTTTGCGGTACAGCAGATTTTTGTCTGAGTTTAAAAGATGTTAATAGTGGAGCCGGTATGCTATTGGGTAGTACTTTAGATAGTTTACGCGCAGCATCCATTCTTAAGAACATGCGTACCTTACATATTCGCATGAAACAACATAGTGCCAACGCATTCTATCTAGCCAAAAAGTTTCAAGAAGACGGACTTACCGTTTCTTATCCTGGTTTGTCAAATCACCCAGGTCATGAAGTTATGACAAAACAAATGAATCATGAATACGGCTATGGAGGTCTATTAACATTAAATGTAGGTTCTTTAGAAAATGCAAATAGTTTAATGGAATTAATGCAGGCTAAAAAATTAGGTTATTTAGCTGTAAGTCTTGGTTTTTATAAAACCTTATTTAGTGCTCCAGGTACCTCTACATCATCTGAAATTCCTTTAGAAGAACAAAAGGAAATGGGCTTATCTGAAGGATTGATTCGTTTTTCAATAGGTTTAGATAATACTATTGAACGCACGTATCAAATAATGAAGGAATGTATGATGCAATTGCATATTTTACCCGAAAAGACCTTGCAAAATTAATATTCACTGTAAATTACGCTTGCACGGATAGCGCCAAAATCGTATTATTACGGAATAACTAATTACATTTTTAATGCAAAACCAAAGTCTGAATCCTTCAGGACCTGAAAACGAACACATTGTAGAAAATAGAGAATTAAGCATCTGGGAGGCTTTAATACCTGTAGTGCTTTTAATGGCTATGCTCGCCTACAATATTTTCTTTGCAGACGGAGAAGTTTTTGGAGAATACTCCAATCAAATTATTTTATTAATTGGTGGTGTTTTTGCAGCTATTGTGGGTTTATTCAATAAATCTTCGCTAAAAACTATGATTCAAGAAGTTTGGGAAAATTTAAAAAGTGTTTTCATTCCAATTATGATTCTGTTTTTAGTAGGTGCCTTAGCAGGTACTTGGTTGGTAAGTGGTATAATCCCAGCAATGGTGTTTTACGGACTACAAGTTTTGAGTCCGTCTATATTTTTACCTGCTTCAGTGGTAATTGCTGCTATAATATCTATTGCCACAGGTAGTTCATGGACCACATCTGCCACAGTGGGTATTGCATTAGTAGGTATTGGAACAGCGTTGGGTATCCCAACAGGAATGATAGCAGGAGCCGTAATTTCAGGCGCTTATTTTGGTGATAAAATGTCACCACTGAGTGATACTACCAATTTGGCACCAGCAATGGCAGGTACTGATTTATTTACGCATATAAAATATATGGCATTCACAACAGTGCCTACCATTCTTATTACACTTACTGTTTTTACCATAATTAGCTTTAATATAGACACCACGGGGAAAGCAGATATAAGCGGACTTTTACGTACGATTGAAACCACATTTACTATATCACCTTATTTATTTATAGTGCCAGGAGTGGTTATTCTACTTATTTTATTAAAAACTAAACCGCTAATTGCTTTGGGAGTTGGAGTTGGACTTGCAGCAATTTTTGCCATGATTTTTCAGACCGATGTTTTGGCCACCCTACATGAATCAGAGGTAACAGCACTTTTTAATTCCATTTTTACAGACACAGAAATAGTTACTGACAATGAAAAATTAAATAAATTATTTAGTGCTGGTGGCATGAAAGGTATGCTTTGGACAATCTACCTAATTTGTTGTGCTATGGTTTTTGGAGGCATCATGGATGGTATAGGGGCTTTGGCAAGAATCACAAAATCGTTATTAGCTATTGCTAGTTCAGTATTTGGTCTTTTTTCAAGTACAGTATTAAGTTGTATTGGTCTTAATGCCATTGCGAGCGATCAATATTTAGCCATTGTTATCCCAGGAAAAATGTTTAAAAAAGCTTATCAAGATAAAAAGTTAGCCCCTGAAAATTTAAGTAGAACATTAGAAGATTCAGGAACGGTAACTTCTGTATTAATACCTTGGAATACCTGTGGAGCTTATCAATCAGGTGTATTAGGAGTGCATACCGGAGATTATTTTATGTACGCCATTTTTAACTGGTTGAGCCCAATTACAACCTTAATTTTTGCTGGTTTTAATATAAAAATTAGACAGCTGGTAGCGAAAGTTAAAACTAAATAAGGTTTATTTAGATTGGTTCATTTTTATTTAAAAAAATAAAATAACGAATAACAATCAATAAAGAATAGAAATTATCAAACTGATAAAATAGGTATCGCTTAATTTCTAATTTGATACTATTTAGCTGGCAAAAGGTCATCCATCAATAAATCATATTCTCCTATCAATTTTTTAAATATTTATTAGTTTTTATCTGTAAGACTAGTGCTAATTTTGCAATAAATAATAACATAAAATTTAAAGCATAACATGGCAGTAGTAGGTAAAAAATTCCCAAGTTTAAGTGTAAACGCAATGAACGATTTAGGGGATACTTTTAAATTAAACGTTGTAGAAGAAGCACAAAAAAACAATAAGAAAGTTGTTTTATTCTGGTATCCAAAAGATTTTACTTTTGTTTGTCCAACTGAATTACATGCTTTTCAAGCTGCATTAGGTGAATTTGAAAAAAGAAATACCTTGGTAATTGGAGCTTCTTGTGATACCGCTGAAGTACATTTTGCATGGTTGAGTACTGCAAAAGATAACGGTGGTATTGAAGGTGTTACGTATCCGCTTTTAGCTGATAGTAACAGAAATTTAGCTGCTACATTAGGCATTTTAGATGTTACAAACGAGCAGTACAATGAAGAAACTGGTGTTGTTACAGTAGAAGGTGATAATGTAACGTATAGAGCTACTTATTTAATTGATGAAGAGGGTACCGTTTTTCATGAAGGTATTAACCACATGCCATTAGGTAGAAATGTAAATGAATATTTACGTTTAATTGATGCCTATACACACGTGCAGCAAAAAGGTGAAGTTTGTCCTGCAAACTGGGAAGAAGGTAAAGATGCTATGAAAGCTAATGCTAAAGGTACTGCAGCGTATTTAGCCGCTCACGTAAACTAAGCTAGTAAGAATAATTTTAGGTAGTAATCTCTTTAACGGTAGATTACTATTCTTATGTAATAAAAAATAATTATGGTTTTAGAATTAGAACAAGATAATCTTCAAGATATCATCAATCAAAATGCACATGTAGTGGTTCAGTATTCTGCTTCATGGTGTGGTAATTGTCGCATAATGAAGCCAAAATTTAAAAAAGAGGCTACTACAAATGAAAACATCACTTTTGTTATTGCCGATGCTGAAAATTTTCCTGAGTCAAGAAAATTAGCGAATGTAGATAACTTACCAACATTTGCATCATTCTCAAATGGAAGTTTTAAAAATCAGGTGCAAACAAATAAATACGATGTATTAAAAGATTTTATCAGTGAAATTACCAGTAATTAAACACCTTACAAACTTCATTGCGGAGAACGATGAAGATTATGTAATCGAAACTATTGAAACTCTTGAAGCACTAACGGAAGTGCCTTCTTTAAAAGATGAAGAGTTAGACGTTATTGGAGAGTTAATTTCCAATTTATATGGTGCCTTAGAGGTGCAAAAAGCCATAAAAAGTGGTACACCACAAAAAGAGGCATTAAACAACTTTATGCAAAGAGTAGTTGGTGCAATAGACAAATAAAATAGTTACAACAAAGTAAAAAAGTCTGGTCCGTAGAAGGATCGGACTTTTTTTATTGCTAAAAATTCTATTAGTTATACCTTTTTAAGGGATATATTTTTTAATTTCACGCAGAATTTAATACTTCAATTATGGCTATAGTAACATTAAAAGGAAATAAATTAAATACCATAGGTAACTTGCCTAAAACTGGGGCTTCTGCACCTGATTTTACGCTTACAAAAAGTGATTTATCCACTGCTTCATTATCCAATTATAAAGGAAAAAAAGTAGTCCTAAATATTTTTCCAAGTATTGACACAGGCACTTGTGCACAATCAGTACGCCAGTTTAATCAAGAAGCGGCAGAATTAGATAATACTATTGTATTGTGTGTTTCAAAAGATTTACCATTTGCGCAAGCACGTTTTTGCGGAGCTGAAGGTATCAAAAATGTAGAAATGTTATCAGATTTTAAAGATGGTAATTTTGGTGATTCTTACGGTTTAGCATTTGCAGATGGACCTTTAGCACCGCTACATTCAAGATCAGTTGTGGTATTAAATGAAGAGGGTAAAGTAATCTATACAGAGCAAGTTTCAGAAACGGTTGATGAACCAAATTACAAAGCTGCTCTAGAAGCCTTATTAGATGCCTAAAAAAGAGTCTTTTTTAGTAAATAGAATAAAAAGTGTAGGCTTCGCATTACGTGGAGCCTTACTTTTAATTAAAACTGAAGCTAGTATTAAGATTCAATTTTTTATTGCTTTAGTCATGACTGCCTTAGGCTTCTATTTTGATATTTCTAATACAGAATGGATCTTACAAATATTCGCAATAGCACTTGTTTTAGGAATTGAAGGAATGAACACTGCTGTTGAAAAAATTGCAGATTTTATTCATCCGGAATTTCATGAAAAAATTGGCTTTATAAAAGATATTGCAGCTGGCGCAGTGATGATGGTTTCTATAGCATCGGCAATCATTGGAATGATTATATACCTTCCTAAGATTTTTTAAAGTAATAATAGTCTTTCGCATACCACGTAAATTCGTATTTTAGCCCCAAGAATTAATGATTTAATGGCAAAGAAGTCCAAAAGCTCAAAAACTACAACTCCTGAAAAAAGGGGTTCCTTTAAATTATCAAAACAAAACAAAATCATACTCGGAAGCTTAATAATGCTTTTCAGTATTGCTTTGTTTTTTGCTTTTTTGTCCTTTTTCTTTGTTTGGCAAGATGATCAAAGTTTATTGTCTGAATTCTCTGATCGTAACCAAGAAGCCAAAAATATATTAAATAAATTTGGAGCAAGCATAAGCCACTTTTTTATTTTTAAAGGCTTTGGTATAGCTTCTGTTATTTTTACGTTTCTTTTTTTTATGTCTGGATTAAAACTCTTTTTGAGTCTAAAATCAACCGGATTATTACGTAAATGGATTTGGGGGCTTACTTTTATTATTTGGATCTCTATAGCTTTTGGATTTTTCGCTAGAAAATATCCTTTGTTAGGTGGTATGGTAGGTTTTGAAATGAACGATTTTCTTCAAGATTATACCGGCAAATTAGGAGTCTTTTTATTATTATTATTTGGACTTGTAATTATTTTGGTACGTTTATTTAAACTTACCCCAGATCATTTTACAGAATATTACAAACAAAAGAAAAGTGCTATTTCTAAAGAATTTAAAAACGAGCCTGCTTCAGAAACTTTTACCGAAGAAGAAATAGAGGCTCTAATTCAAAAAGAAGAAAAACAAGTTGTAGTCGATACCTACACTCACAAAAAAGATATTCCAGTATTAACTACAGAAACTCCTAATAATGATTTTGAGGTTACAGCTCCTGTACAGGAAGAAGTTGAGCCAGAAAATTTAAAAATGGAAGTAGAAAAAATTGTTGAAGAAACCGAAGAAGCCGATAATTTGGCGAGTAAGTTAGTAGATGATTTTGGTGAATTTGATCCTACATTAGAATTAGGCAATTATAAATTTCCGACCATTGAGTTATTAGATCAGCATGGCGTTACTGGCGGAATAACTATAAACCAAGAAGAACTAGAGGAAAACAAAAATAAAATTGTTGAAACCTTAAAGAATTATAAAATTGGTATTGCGCAGATAAAAGCTACCATTGGGCCAACGGTTACCCTTTACGAAATTGTTCCCGATGCAGGTGTGCGTATTTCAAAAATAAAAAACTTAGAGGATGATATTGCCTTATCACTAGCGGCATTAGGCATACGTATTATTGCACCAATTCCGGGTAAGGGAACCATAGGTATAGAAGTGCCTAATAAAAATGCCACCATAGTTTCTATGCGTTCGGTAATTACTTCAAGTAAATTTCAGAAAGCTGAAATGCAATTGCCCATAGCTTTTGGTAAGACAATTAGTAATGAAACCTTTGTGGTAGATTTAGCAAAAATGCCTCACCTATTAATGGCAGGTGCTACAGGACAAGGAAAATCAGTAGGATTAAATGCTGTGTTAACATCCTTATTATACAAAAAACACCCAGCCGAAGTTAAATTTGTACTTATAGATCCTAAAAAGGTAGAACTTACTCTTTTTAATAAAATTGAGCGTCACTTTTTAGCCAAACTACCAGATTCTGAAGATGCGATAATAACAGATAATACAAAGGTTATTCATACGCTGAATTCGCTTTGTATTGAAATGGATAACCGTTATGAGTTATTAAAACTGGCGTTGGTACGTAATATAAAAGAGTACAATACTAAATTTAAGGCGCGAAAATTAAATCCGAATGACGGACACATGTTTTTACCTTATATCGTTTTGGTCATTGATGAGTTTGCCGATTTAATTATGACGGCAGGAAAAGAAGTAGAAACTCCAATCGCACGTTTAGCACAATTAGCACGTGCCATTGGTATACATTTAATTATTGCCACTCAAAGACCATCGGTTAACGTAATTACCGGTATTATAAAAGCGAATTTTCCAGCACGTATAGCCTTTAGAGTAACCTCAAAAATAGACTCAAGAACTATTTTAGATACCCAAGGCGCCGATCAGTTAATTGGTAGAGGTGACATGTTGTACACACAAGGTAACGATGTGACAAGAATTCAATGTGCTTTTGTTGATACTCCTGAAGTTGCAAAAATCGTAGATTATATAGGCTCTCAGAGAGCTTACGCAAGTGCGCATATGCTTCCGGAGTATGTTGGCGAAGAGTCTGGCACAAGTCTTGATTATGATATATCCGATAGAGATGCTTTGTTCCGTGAGGCAGCAGAAGTTATTGTTATTGCACAACAAGGCTCCGCATCATTAATACAGAGAAAATTAAAATTAGGGTACAATAGAGCTGGCCGAATTATAGATCAATTAGAAGCCGCAGGTATTGTAGGTCCGTTTGAAGGTAGTAAAGCAAGACAAGTTTTAGTAACAGATATGGTAGCCCTTGACAATTTATTAAACAACGAAAAAAATTAGAAGATGATCATGAAAAAAATTATTGTTTTAGTAGCACTTTTTACCTCTGCCCTATCTATGGCACAGAGCTCAGCAAAAGCTAAGTCTTTATTGGATGAAGTTTATAATAAAGTAAAAAGTTACGACAATATTTTTGTCGATTTTAAGTATGCATTGCATAATTCAGAGGCAAACATCAATCAAGAAACAAGAGGTGATGTAACCATGCAAGGCGATAAATATTTATTCAACTATTTAGGATCAAAACAACTTTTTGATGGAAAAAAAGTATATACCATTGTTCCTGAAAATGAAGAGGTAACTATTGAAAACAAATCTACTGATGAAAATACTATTACGCCTTCAAAAATGTTGACGTTTTATAAAACAGGCCACACGTATGAAATGGATATTTTACAAAATATTCAAGGAAGAAAAATTCAGTTTGTAAAATTAACTCCTATAGATACTAATTCTGAAATAAAATCTATTTTACTAGGTGTTGATGCAGAAACAAAACATATCTATAGATTAATAGAAACTGGTAAAAACGGTACAAAAACAACAATCACTGTTAATTCTTTTAAAACAAACCAGCCGTTGTCAAAAACCTTATTTACATTTGATGAAGCAAAGTACAAGAAAGACGGGTACTACATCATAAGAAATTAAACATTGAGAATACTAGATCAGTATATTTTAAAACGCTTTCTATATAATTTCTTCAGTTCGTTTGGAATTTTGATGCTTATTTTCATATTCCAAACGATCTGGTTATTTATAGACGATTTAGCAGGTAGAGGTTTAGACATTTCTATTATCGCTAAATTTCTATTATATATTACCCCTAGTTTAATGGAAAAGGTACTTCCGTTAACGGTATTACTTGCATCAATTTTAACCTTTGGAACCTTTGCAGAAAACTATGAGTTTGCAGCAATGAAAGCTTCGGGAATTTCGTTGCAAAGATCCATGCTTAGTCTTATTATTTTTGTTTCCCTATTAGGTATTCTTGTTTTTTACTTCGCTAATAGTGTTATCCCAGCATCGGAGCAAAAAATATATAACCTCCGGAAAAATATAGGTCAAGTAAAGCCTTCCACAGCTATTATTGAAGGTGCCTTTAGTGATTTAGAAGGTACTAATATGAATATGAAAGTTGATCGTAAGTATGGTGATAATGATCGCTTTTTAGACAATGTGGTTATACATGAAAAA
The DNA here is from genome assembly GCF_900176415.1 of Cellulophaga tyrosinoxydans. Taxonomy (GTDB): domain Bacteria; phylum Bacteroidota; class Bacteroidia; order Flavobacteriales; family Flavobacteriaceae; genus Cellulophaga; species Cellulophaga tyrosinoxydans. Next base: position 82,774 of record NZ_FWXO01000002.1, read on the forward strand.
TCAGCCAACGGAGTAAATTACCGAGTAATAAAGGCCAAAACTGGTGAATTAGTAAGTAGTGAAGGTTCTGACTTATTGCAATTAGTTTTGCGTGATGGACATTATTATATGGAAATCATTAGCAGAAACTCTCTTGAAAATCGCAAACATCCTTTCGCAAAAGGTACTTTTGAAACCTACACCATCAATCAAGATATTTCTAAACTCGATGTAAATTTAGAAGAAGAACGTTCCATCACTACTGATAAAATGAAGAATGTAGTTCGTTTAATTAAGGATGCCGATTCTATAAAAAATAATAATATAAGTGTTGTACGTACTTTCTCAAAAAGTGTATATAATAGAATGGGCGCATTTACTCCATTATCTGTAAAAGATAGTATTGATAAAGTGGAAAGGGCCAAACTTTCAAAAGATTCTATAGCCATCAAAAAAAAAATAATTGATACTATTCGGATTATGAAGTTGTTTGAGCCTTGGCAACAGAGTCAAATTTTAAATTCAGCTCAAAATACAACCACCAATGTAATAGCTTCTATTGCTGGTAAAAAGGACGAATTGGACAAACGCTATAAAATTTACAACATGCATATTGTGTCGCTTCATAAGAAGTTTGCCTTAGCTTTATCATGTATTATTTTATTCTTTGTTGGTGCACCCTTAGGCGCTATAATTCGTAAAGGTGGTTTAGGATTACCTATGGTTATTGCTATAGTTTTATTCCTAACGTACTACTTTATTGGAGTATTTGCTGAGAATTCAGCTAAAGAAGGTAATATAAATCCAATTTTAGGAGGTTGGGCTTCTTCATTAATAATGCTTCCTTTAGGTATTTTCTTAACCAAAAGAGCAACAGCCGACAAAGGTTTGGTAGATTTTGGTGGTATCATTGATTTCTTTAAACGTATTTTTGCAAAAATTAGACCTAGTACAAAATAATTCACATGGAGATAAGTTCGCAGTTAGATTCAATAGAAGAAGCAATTAATGACATTAAAAATGGTAAAGTCATTATTGTTGTAGATGATGAAAACAGAGAAAATGAAGGAGATTTTTTAGCAGCTGCAGAATTGGCAACGCCTGAGATTATAAATTTTATGGCTGTAGAAGGTCGTGGGCTAATTTGTGCTCCATTAACCGAAACTAGATGTAAAGAATTAGGTTTACAAATGATGGTAGCCAATAATACCGACCATATGGAAACAGCATTTACTGTTTCTGTAGATTTTAGAGGAAACGGTGTAACTACCGGGATATCTGCGGCAGACAGATCAAAAACGGTTATAGCATTAACAGATGCCAATACAAAACCATTTGATTTGGCGCGTCCAGGACATATTTTTCCATTAGTAGCAAAAGATGGTGGAGTACTAAGAAGAACTGGTCATACAGAAGCTGCAATAGATTTTGCACGATTGGCAGGTTTAAAACCAGCTGGAGTTATTGTGGAAATCATGAATGAAGATGGTACAATGGCGCGCCTACCACAATTAATAAAAGTTGCAAAAAAGCATAATCTAAAAATCGTTTCTATTGAGGCTTTAATTGCCTATAGAATGGAGCATGATAGTTTAATCGAGAAAAAAGAAGACTTTACCATTACTACTCGTTTTGGCGAATTTAGATTAAGAGCATATAAACAAACCACGAACAATCAAGTACATATTGCCTTAACAAAAGGAACTTGGAAGAAAGATGAAAAAATTCTTACTCGTATTAATTCTACCCTAGTAAATAATGATATTTTAGGAACATTAACTAACAATCCAGACAAAAAACTGGAGGATATGTTTAATGCCATAAATAAAGAAGGTAAAGGTGCTTTTGTTTTTATTAACCAAGAGAGTCAGTCACTGAATTTATTAAGTAGATTGGCAGATTTAAAAGAACTACAAGCAAAAGGTGAAATGAAAGCTCCTAAGATTGAAATGGATGCTAAAGATTTTGGTGTTGGTGCTCAAATACTTCATGATTTAAATATTTCTAAAATAAAATTACTTACCAACACGGTACAAACAAAACGCGTGGGTATTGTAGGTTACGGACTAGAAATAGTTGATTACGTTACGTATTAAAGATTTTCTTTAATTACTGCCACCATTTTTTCAGCACGAAGTTTTACTTCTTCCTCTGTCCAGCTTAGTTTAATAAGGCATGAAATGGTTCTCGACATAATTTTGTCCGAATCAGAAAAATCTATTTTATCATAATTCGGTAATTGGTTGTAAATAGCATTAGAGTAGTAGCTTAAGGTTTTCAAATGCTTAAAATGGCGCCATTTTCTGTGATAATGCCAATTGTTATCAAACCAATAAAAACTAGCATCTATGCCTGCTGTACCCAAAGCAGCATGTACTTTTTTGGTGACCGATTTGTTAGGCAAGAAAAAACTTATAAAAGAATAATTCTGTTCCCCTCCCTTAGGAATTTCTCTAAAAGTAACTTGCGGGATAGTTTTTAGTGCATTTTCAATTATGGTAAAATATTTTTTTTGCGTAGCCAAAAAAGAGTCTAATTTTTGTATTTGAGCAACCCCAACAGCAGCGTGTAATTCTGAGATTCTAAAATTATATCCAATAAATGGATGCTTATCCGCCCCCCTATCCTTTCCTATATGGTCGTGTCCATGATCAGAAAAATATTCCGCATTCGTATAATATTTTGGATTGTTAGTCACTATAGCGCCACCTTCACCACAAGTGATGGTTTTTACATAATCAAATGAAAAACAGCCTATATCCCCTATACTGCCCAAGGGTTTATTTTTATAAGAACCACCAATAGCCTGGCACGCGTCTTCAATAAGTTTTAATTTGTGCTTTTTGCATAATTTTTTTAAAGGACCAAGATTGCTCATGGAACCACACATATGCACAGGCATTATTGCCTTTGTTTTTTTGGTAATAGCTTCCGCTACCGCATCTGGGTCTAAACCTAAAGTTTCATCAATATTTACTAAAATAGGAATAGCACCTACAGATAAAATAGCTTCAAAAGTGGCCACAAAAGTAAATGTAGGCATAATTACTTCGTCGCCTGAACCAATACCTGCAGCAATAAGAGCAACACTCAAGGCAGCTGTTCCACTACTAACAAGATGTGCATGTTTAACTTCCATTTTTTGTGCAAGGAGCTTTTCTAATTCCAAGGCCTTCCAATCGGAACGTGCATTATCAAAGCCATAGCGCATGAGTACCCCAGAATTTAATACATCATTTACTTCTTTTCTTTCTTCCTCACCAAAGAATTCAAATCCGGGCATACTTTTCTAAATTTTTTAAACGTAAACTAATAACTACAAATAAAGCGTAAAAAATAATATAATTACAAATGTATAATACTATTTTCTAAGGCTTTTCTTACTTTCTTAAATTCTGAAAATTGATCATCAGCAGCTCTATAACCTACTGGCAATACTAAAACTGATTTTAAATGCTTCTTATCTAAACCTAAAAACGCATCATATTTTTCCGAAATAAAACCTTCCATAGGGCAAGAATCTATTTGTTCAAATGCACATACAGTTAAAATGTTACCTAGTGCTAAATAAGCCTGATTGGTTGCCCAAACCTTAATTTCTTCTATGTTTTTAGATGAAAATAAATTAATTAATTGATTTTTAAAGGGAGCAAGTATTTTATCTCCTGTTTTTCTAATCTGATGCACACGACTAAAATACTCGGTTATATAGTGCTCATCTATTTGTGTTTCAATACAAAAAACCAATACGTGTGATGCTTGAGCTACTTGTTGCTGATTATAGGAATACGGCACTAATTGTTTTTGAAGTGCTTTGTTATTTATAAGTACCAATTTTATGGGTTGCAAACCATAAGAGGTTGCAGTAAGATTAAAGGCATTTTTTAGAATGAGTATTTTCTCCTCAGTCAGAATTTTAGTTTCATCAAATTTTTTTACGGCATACCGCCATTGCAACACCTCTAAACTATCTTTCATGATTAGCATTTTAACAGAAAAATTGAAGATAAGCATATTTTTTATTTGACCGCAATTGTGGGTAGAAACTTCGATTAAAGTTGACATTTTTTTCTAATGGAATCTGTATACTAGTTTATTAAAGGGAACAACCTTCTGAAAAATTTAAACAACAAAAAAAAGTTTTAAAATAAATGCAAAACCTGCAATGAAATTTAAAAAAGGTTTTTATATTTGCACCCGCATTCAGGGAATACCTGATGAGACACTTGGAGAAATGGCAGAGTGGTCGAATGCGGCAGTCTTGAAAACTGTTGAGGGTCACACCTCCGGGGGTTCGAATCCCTCTTTCTCCGCTTAGAGCAAAGCTCAATATCGAAAGATATTGGGCTTTTTTCATTTTACATCATGTTTAATACAAAATTGTTATTCTCAATCACCTATAACTTCAATAACCATACATTTACGAAATTGTTAATAAAAGCTTTGAACAAAATTGATTAAAAATAACGATCTCGCCTTATTTTTGCAGCCTTTTACAAAGCATGGAAGAATTAAAAGTTGGCGATAAGGTTTATAACACCACACAAGATGGTTTTGATGATTTTATACGGTATTCTTTCTCCGAGGTGGTCGCAGTTACCAAAACATTAGCGGTATTAAAGAATGGAATTCGTTTAATTAATCAGCCAAAAATATCTTATATCACTGAAGACATAGGTTATTCCGTTAAGGGGCAACGTGGTGTACATTGGCATACAGTATCCTTACAGGCTATTCGAAATGCACAATTAGAAAATGAAAAAATAGCTGCCTATGATTGGTTCGAAAACAAAAAGTTCACCCTACAAGAAAAGCAGTGGATTTATCAGCAATTTAAAACATTAAGTGGTTCTCAAGAGTAAGTATTAAAAAATCACTACTACATTTTAAATTACTGATACACTTTTAGATCTCGTTTTATAATATCCAAAAAGAGTAAATGGGTAGAATTCAATTGATACTATTGGAAATATCCCTTATGAATTAATACTATAAAAAGGTTCCGAATCGCTCAAAATGACAGGTATATCCATTAGGCTTACGAACCAAATAATCTTGATGTTCTGGTTCTGCTGGCCAAAATGTAGTATAAGGTTCTAAAGTAGTAACCACTTTAGCTTCCCACCTACCCGATCCATTTACAATAGCTATAACCTCCTTGGCAATATTTTTTTCTTCGTCGTTTTGATAAAATATAGTAGATCTGTAACTAGAGCCTAAATCATTTCCCTGACGATTTACCGTAGTTGGGTTATGAATTCGGAAAAAATAATCTAATATTTCTTTAAAAGATGTTTCTGTTGCATCATAAGTAAGTTCTATCCCTTCTGCATGTCCAGGATGATTTGGATAAGTTGGGTACTCGTTGGCACCACCAATATAACCTACCTCAGTATCTTTGATTCCTGGACGCACACGAAATAAATCTTCCATGCCCCAAAAACAACCACCTGCTATATATGCTTTTTTTAATACTGCCATACCTTTAACTTTCTATTTTTTGATCTAATTTCTTTTTTAATTTTTCTATTTTCGGTGCTATAACGCTTTTACAATAAGCAGCTTCTTTATTCTTATTAAAATAATTCTGATGGTACGCCTCAGCACTATAAAATACTTCTAACTTCGTGATTTCTGTACGAACCTCCATAGACAAATTTGCGCCATACTGCTGTACCACTTTATGTGCAATACGCTGCTGATTTTCTGTTTCAAATAAAATAATAGATCTATACTGCGATCCATAGTCACCTTTTATATAAGTATTTATGGTTGAATTATGATTTTCCATGAAAAGTTCAAGAAGCTCTTGATAGGTAATTGTGGTATTCTCAAAAGTTACCCGCACCACTTCTGCATGCCCTGTTTTACCAGAACTCACTTCTCTATATGTTGGCGTTCCCGGACAATTTCCTCCAGCATAACCCGAAACAACACTCTCCACGCCTACTATTTGCTGAACGAGAGCATCTATGCACCAAAAACATCCACCGCCAAAAGTAGCCGTTTCAATTGCCATAAATTTTAGGCTTTCTTTTTTGAAGTATCCAATACCATGGATTCCGAATTAATACAATATCGTAAGCCACTAGGCTCTGGCCCATCAGGAAAAACGTGTCCCAAATGTGCATCACAAGTATTGCAAAGTACTTCAACACGAATCATTCCATAAGAGGTATCTTTACTATAGCTAATGGCGTTTTCTTTTATGGGCTGCGTAAAACTTGGCCACCCAGTGCCCGATTCAAATTTTATAGTAGAATCAAAAAGTGGTGTATTGCAACACACACAATTATACAATCCTGCATCATGGGCTGAACACAACGCTCCTGAGTGCGGTGCCTCGGTACCTTTTTTACGAGTTATTCTAAATTGGTCTGGTGTTAAAATCGCTTTCCATTCTGCTTCGGTTTTTTCTACTCTCTTATCAGGTTTTGGATTGCCATTGGTGGCAAATGAAATTACATTCTTCCAGTTCATCATAAAAATTCCTTTCTTAAATTAAGCTTAATTAGAACACTAAAGATAGTTTAAATCAATATGATCTACATCAGTGTTATACTCCTCTTTTGTCGTTAAATTTCACTAATCCTTACATACTTCAAATCATACGATTAGTGCAATATTGCGCAGATTTTAATATGTAACAAAAGTTACTGTATGCTTGAAAATCAGGGGTTAATTTTACTAAAAATTAGATAAAATGGCTAAAATTGTTGTATTAGGTGCGGGTATCTCAGGTCACGTAGCTGCCTCTCATCTTCGTAGAAAATTACCCAAAGAGCATCAAGTAATGGTAGTTTCTCCAAATAGTAATTACCAATGGATACCTTCGAATATATGGGTAGGAATTGGGCGAATGAAATCAAAACAAATACTTTTTCCTTTGGCACCGCTTTATAAGAAGAAACATATAGGTTTTAAACAAGCTAAAGCGGTTACTTTTCATCCTGAAGGTGATGTTACCGAAAACAAACCATATGTTCTAGTAGAAGGTGTTGTAGGTGATAGCAAAGGAAAGCAAGAAAAAGTCACTTATGATTATTTAATTAATGCTACAGGTCCAAAATTAAATTTTGAAGCTACTGAGGGTTTAATCCCAGGCACTAATAGTACATATTCTGTGTGTACCTATACACATGCCGACCATGCTTGGGAAGGATTGAGTGCTTTAATCGCTGATATGAAAAAAGGCAAAAAGGCAAAAATTCTTATTGGCACGGGTCATGCAAAGGCAACTTGCCAAGGTGCTGCATTTGAGTATATTTTAAATGTTGAACAAGAACTTCGCAGACATAAAGTGCGTGATATGGCCGAAGTTACATGGATTTCTAACGAGTACCAATTAGGCGATTTTGGTATGGATGGAATGCTATTGAGTTATGGTGATATGACTATGAAATCGCATGAAATGGTTGAAATGATTTTTGAAGACCGCGATATTAAATGGATTCTAGGTGCTGGAGTACAAAAAATTGAAAATGGTATTGCACATTATGAAAACTTAGACGGCGAGAAAAAATCGGAAACTTATGATTTTGCTATGCTAATTCCTTCATTTTCTGGTCATGGATTTAAAGCCTTCGATAAAAACAATAAGGATATTACAGATAAACTTTTTAAAGGTTTTATGATTGTAGATGCCAATTATTCGCCAAAACCATACGAAGAATGGTCCGTTCAAGATTGGCCAGAAACTTATCAGAATCCTTCTTATAAAAATATTTTTGCGCCAGGCATAGCCTTTGCACCCCCTCATAGTATTTCTAAACCGCGTAAAAGTAAAAACGGAACTGAAATTTTCCCAGCACCACCAAGAACAGGAATGCCATCGGGAATTACTGCGAAATTGGTTGCCGACAATATTATCGATACTATTAAAAGTGGGAAAGAACAATTACATCACAAAGGATCTATGGGGAATATGGGAGCTGCATGTATTGCCTCTGCTGGATTTGGAATGACCTCTGGTAGTGGCGTAAGTATAACTACATACCCAATTGTACCTGATTATGAAAAATACCCCAAAACACAAGGAAGACAATTAGGTAAAACATTTGGAGAGATAGGTTTAGCCGGACATTGGTTAAAACTTGCATTACATTATGCGTTTATCTATAAAGCTAAAATGAAACCATTTTGGTGGTTGATTCCTGAATAGTTTTCTGTTTTCAGTATTCCGTATTCAGTATTCAGTAGGGAGCAAAATAATCAGAAGTTTAAATTTTTAAAACGAATAAAATGACACAAAGAATCTCAAAATATCAACGACTAAAAATGATGAATCCTATTCTTCAGTTTTTTAGATTTATTTACCTGAGCATAAAAATTCTAATTGTAGTGGCTGGCGGGCATGGAGGAACTAGAAACATAAAATCTTCAACAAGCAGTTCATAAACTCATCCTATAAACCGCCTGATTTATGATAAGTTTAATTCAAAATTTTTCAATTATGAATACGATAAAAGTCAATTTATTATCCGCTCTAGTACTATTTTTAATCATGACATTAATTTACTCTTGTGGTAATGATACTAATGCTAAAGATTTATATACGGAAACTTTATCGGATACTGATTCAGCGGCATTACTGTTTATGTTAGAGGAAGAGAAATTAGCAAGAGATACCTATGCTTATTTAGATAACCTTTGGTCTTTAAATCAGTTTTCCAACATCAAATTAAGCGAGCAATCCCATATGAATGCCGTTGAAAACCTTTTAAAAGTCAACAATATATCCTATACTATATTACCTTCTGGCGAATTTGCTGATGCAGGTTTACAAACGTATTACAATCAATTTACAATCGATGGTGCTATAGATCAAGTACATGCTTTACAAGTTGGCGCCACTATTGAGGATTTAGATATTGTAGACCTGCAAGAATATATCGATGCAACATCCAACACCGAATTGATTTCAGTTTTCGAAAGCCTACAATGTGGTTCTCGGAACCATTTAAGAAGTTTTGTTAATACTATAGATAATTTAGGCGCATCCTATACTCCTCAATTTTTAACAGAAGAAGCATACGATGCGATTTTAAATAGTTCACAAGAACAGTGTAACTAATATTTTTTTTGCTGTGTGACTTAGGTTACTGTAAGGCTTTTTGTTATCAATTAATTTTATTGAAAATATATAATTAATTACTAAAAACTATTACAATTATGGAAAATATTCAAGAACAAGAAGTTTTTTCAATGCCAAGAATTGGTGATAAAGCACCAGAATTTACAGCTACAACTACACAAGGAGAGATTAATTTTCCTGGTGATTATAAAGGAGAATGGGTTATACTATTTAGTCACCCAGCAGATTTTACGCCTGTGTGTACTTCCGAGTTTATGACCTTTGCACATTTAGAAGAAAAATTTAACAAAGCCAATTGTAAGCTTGTTGGTTTATCTATAGATGGTTTATACAGTCATATTGCTTGGTTGAGAACCATAAAGGATAAAATTAAGTTCAATGGTATGAAAAATATTGAAGTTAAGTTTCCGCTTATAGAGGATATATCTATGAATGTGGCTAAAAAATATGGGATGATTCAACCTGGAGAAAGTAAAACTCAAGCTGTAAGAGCTGTGTTTTTTATTGATCCTACAGGAACTGTTAGAGCTATAATTTATTATCCTCTAAGCTTAGGTCGTAATTTTGATGAATTATACAGGGCTTTAATTGCAATGCAAGCTTCTGATAAATTTAATGTGGCTACACCAGCAGATTGGGAGCCTGGCGATGATGTTATTATTTCGCCTGCTGGATCCTGTGGAGTTGCTGCTGAAAGAATGTCGGGAACGGATGAATTGGAATGTGAAGATTGGTTCTTCTGTACTAAAAAACTAGACAAGGATTTAGTCCTAAAGGAAATTTTGAAAAAATAATTATGTAAAGAAAAAGCACTCCTTGAGTGCTTTTTTTTTACTCGGTAACCTTTGTTACTGACCACCAAGAATTGTCCCCCTAAATTTGCACCAATAAATTAGTTAGGAATGAAAAGTATCTATAAAATAATAATAACGTCGTTTGTGTTTTTGAGTTTTACGCTCGCAATACATGCTCAAGAAACGGTTCCTGTATCAAAGGCTGATATCTTGACAAAAGTGGCTGAGAAAAATAATGCCATTAAAATTTCAGAACAGGAGTTTAATGCAGCTCGAGCAGATTACAGACAAACAAACGCTATTTTTTTACCAAATATTTCTGCTAGTCATACAGGAATAACTACTACGAATCCTTTAATGGCATTTGGTTCTAAATTAAACCAAGAGATTTTAACACAGAACGATTTTAATCCTGCATTATTAAACGATCCTACGCAGGTTCAAAATTTTGCAACAAAATTCGAGTTTCAACAACCTCTTATTAATTTAGATGGAATTTATCAGCGTAAAGCGGCGAAATCAACTATGGAAGCAATGGCCTTAAAATCAGAACGCTTATCTGATTATTTGAACTTTGAGGTTGAAAAAGCCTATATGCAATTACAATTGGCATATAAAGGGGTGGCTGTTTTAGAGAAAGCACTCAAAACGGTAAACGATCATAAGAAAATTGCAGACAATAGCTTTAAACAAGGGTATTTACAACGTGCTGATGTTTTGAATGTAGAAGTACGCGTAACCGAAGTACAAAATCAATTACAAACCGCACAGAGCAATGTAAAAAATGCATCGGATTATTTAGCTTTTCTTATGGATGATAAATCTGGAGTGGTATTTATGCCAACCGATAGTTTATCGACCTTAACAACCGAAATAAATGCGGATAAACTCTCAGAAAACAGAGCGGATATCCAAGCTATGCAATTGGCTACAAACGCCTATCAAGCTATAAATAAGGCTGATAAAATGGCCTTTTTGCCACGATTGAATGCTTTTGGTAGCTATGAGCTGTATGATGATAAACTATTTAATACAGATGCCAATGGCTACCTAATAGGAGCGCAATTACAATGGAATTTGTTTGAAGGATCTAAACGCATTGGAAAAACCCAAAAAAGTAAAGCCGAATTTGAAAAAGCAAAATTGGAATACGAGCAATATGTATCGCAAAGTGAGCTGGATTTAAATAAAGCCAGACGCATGTTTCTTGATGCAGAAAATAAACTAAAATTAACAAGTTTGGCATTAGCTCAATCTGAAGAATCATTAAGAATACGTACTAACAGATTTAAGGAAGGTCTTGAAAAAACATCAGATTTATTAGGTTCTGAAACGCAATATGCACAAAAAGAACTAGAATATTATCAAACCATATTTGAATATAATTACGCAAAAGCTTACCTACAATTCTTAACTAAATAAATCAATAACAATCCTTGATCTAAGGAATAAAATATTTAATGCAATGAAAAATTACAACTATATTTTATCAATACTTACAACAACCCTTTTACTGTGGAGTTGTGGTGGTGACGAGAAAAAACAAATAGCAAATAATGGCCCAGCAATTACCGTAAAAACTAATCAGGTTTTAGAAAGTAACAACGGTCCAATGTTAGCTGTAAGTGGCAAAATACAAGCGACAAATGCCGCTGATTTGAGCACAAGAATGATGGGCTACGTAAACAAGGTATATGTAAAAGTGGGTGATCAAGTGCGTAGTGGTCAGCTTTTAGTAGCGATTAATAATACAGATTTACAGGCCAAAAAAGCCCAAGTAAATGCAGGGATTACAGAGGCTACTGCTGCTTTTAATAATGCTCAAAAAGATTACAATAGATTTAAAAATCTATTTTCTGAGAACAGTGCATCTCAAAAAGAAATGGATGATATGACGGCTAATTTTGAAATGGCAAAAGCACGATTAGAAGCTGCCAATCAAATGAAGAATGAAATTAATGCACAATTCGCCTATTCGAATATAACAGCGCCATTCAGCGGAGTAGTTACTAGCAAAACTGTTGAAGTTGGAGATATGGCAAATCCTGGGCAACCTTTAATATCTATTGAAGCACCTGGAAAATTCAAGGTTATTGCCATGGTTCCTGAAACTGAAATATCACAAATTAAAGTTGGAACCCCAGTACAAGTAGATGTAAAATCTATAGGAAAAACAATCACTGGAAAAGTAACCGAAGTAAGTAGTTCAGCTAGACATACAGGCGGACAATATTTAGTGGAAGTAGCACTAGACAAAACTGAAGTTGATATTTTATCAGGGATGTTTACTACCGTTAATTTTCCTGTTGAAAAAATTACGCAAAGCGACATGGTTTTGTTACCTAAAGATGCTTTGGTGACCAATGGACAACTTTCTGGTGTTTATACCATAAGCGATAACAATACAGCAGTGCTTAGATGGCTGCGTTTAGGAAAAACTTTTGGTGACCAGGTTGAAGTTTTGTCAGGATTATCACCAGAGGAAACATATATAGTTTCCGCAGAAGGTAAACTTTTTAATGGTGCTAAAGTAAGTGTTCAATAAACTACTTAAGCAGATAGAATACTCCTTAAGAAATTAAAAAAATATATTAACTAAAAAATAACCCGTTAAAATTCTCCCCTTTGGGGAGTTAGAGGGGCAAAATTATGAAAGAAGGTTTAGCAGGAAAAATTGCCAAAGTCTTTATTGGATCTAAACTTACGGTACTCTTAATGGTTGTTTTTATGGTCATTGGTGTCTATAGTTCGTTTTTAATTCCACGTGAAGAAGAGCCACAGATTGATGTGCCAATGGCCGATATTTTTGTAGGATATCCGGGAGCGAGCCCTACTGAAGTAGAATCAAGGGTTATCAAACCTTTGGAGCAGTTAATCTCAAATATTAAAGGTGTGGAATATGTGTATTCTACATCAATGAAAGAGCAAGGAATGGTGATCGTACAATTTTATGTTGGCGAAGATATTGAGCGTTCTTTCGTGAAATTATATAATGAAATTAACAAGCATATGGATGAAATGCCTGCTGGTGTTACATTCCCTTTAGTAAAAACACGTGCTATTGATGATGTGCCAATGCTTGGTTTAACCTTGTGGAGTGAATCGTATGACGATTACCAATTAGGGCAAATGGCGCAAGAATTAGAAAGCGAAATTAAAAAGGTAAATGATGTTGCCATTACCCATAAAATAGGTGGTCGCGAGCGTCAAGTCCGTGTTATTCTTGATAAAGATAAACTGGCCGCTAGTGGCTTAGATTTTTTATCAGTGTCAGAAATGATTAAAGCGAATAATGCGCAATTAAATTCCGGAAGCTTTAATAAAAATGATACGGAATTTCTAATCAGTACAGGTACTTTTTTAGCATCGGCTAAAGATGTTCAGAATTTAGTAGTAGGTGTACAACAGAAACAACCTATTTACTTAAAACAGATTGCAACAATTGTTGATGGTCCGGAAGTTCCTAAAAACTATGTAAGTCTCGGTTTTGGTCAAGGAAGCGAAAAAGCAACGGAATACCAATCTGACTATCCTGCGGTAACTATTTCTGTTGCAAAACGTAAGGGTGCTGATGCTATGAAAATTGCCGATGTAATCATTGATAAAGTAGAACATTTACGCAAAACACTCATTCCTGATGATGTGCATGTTGAAATTACCAGAAATTATGGTGAAACCGCATCGCACAAAGTATCCGAATTATTATGGCACTTAATTGGCTCCATTTTCGCAGTAACACTTGTGGTGATGTTGGCCATGGGTTGGCGTGGAGGATTGGTAGTTTTCCTTTCCGTTCCTATAACATTTGCATTGACACTATTGAGCTATTACATGCTTGATTATACTTTAAACCGAATAACATTATTTGCTTTGGTGTTCGTAACAGGTATTGTCGTTGATGATTCCATTATTATTGCCGAAAATATGCACAGGCATTTTAAAATGAAACGACTCCCATTTAAACAGGCAGCCCTTTATGCAATAAATGAAGTTGGGAATCCGACTATTCTGGCAACCTTCACCGTTATTGCATCGGTTTTACCTATGGCTTTTGTTTCTGGTTTAATGGGCCCATATATGGCTCCAATGCCAATTGGTGCTTCAATCGCAATGATTTTATCGTTATTCGTTGCGCTAACAATTACACCATATTTAGGTTATATATTTCTTCGTGAAAAGGATAAAAAGAATCATGTTGAAAAACCTGAAAAACCTTTGGAAGAAACATTCATTTTTAAAATGTATGACAAATTTGAACGTCCTCTCATAGAAAATAAAACAAAACGCTGGATGTTCTTAGGCTTTACATTTCTTTTATTATTAGGCTCTATGGTATTATTTTTCACCAAGTCAGTTGCCGTGAAAATGTTGCCTTTTGATAATAAAAATGAATTCCAAGTAGTGATTGATATGCCAGAAGGCACCACTTTGGAGCGTACTGCTGTAGTTACTAATGAAATTGCACAATACCTGAGTACACGACCTGAAGTAGTTAATTACGAGAATTATATTGGCACCTCTGCTCCTATTACCTTTAATGGTTTGGTGCGCCATTACGATTTACGTGGTGGTAGTAATATGGCAGATATTCAGGTGAATTTAATTGATAAAGAAGAACGTAGCGAACAAAGCCATGACATTGCCAAGCTCCTACGCCCGGATATTCAAAAAATTGCCGCAAAATATAATGCGAATGTAAAATTAGTGGAAGTTCCGCCAGGGCCACCAGTTTTGTCTACAATTGTTGCAGAGGTGTATGGTCCTGATTATAATAAACAGATGGAAATTGCTGGTGAGGTCCAAAATATTCTTAAAAATACTACTGATGTGGTGGATATTGATTGGATGGTAGAAGCCGATCAAAAGGAATATTCATTTGTGATTGATAAAGAAAAGGCAATGCTATACGGGATTGCACCACAACAAATTGTGTATACCATGAATATGGCTTTGTCGAATAGACCTATTACTAATTTGTATGATGAAAATGCAACCAAACAAATTGGCTTATTACTCACTCTAGACAATGCAGACAAATCTACCGTGCGCGATATTGCTCAATTAAAAGTAAAATCAAAACAAGGGCAAATGATGCCTATTGCTGATTTTGTTAAAATAGACGAAACAACCAGTGCTAAAAGCATTTACCGCAAAAACCAAAAACGTGTGGTTTATGTTTTGGCAGATATGGCTGGGGAATTAGAAAGTCCGGCTTATGCTATTTTAGGGATGGAAGAAAAGTTAAATGCTATTCCTCTGCCCGCAGGTTACGAAATGAACGAAATGTATTTAGGTCAGCCAGAGTTTGAAGATGATTATACCGTTAAATGGGATGGCGAATGGCAAATTACATTAGAAGTATTCCGCGATTTAGGAATTGCGTTCTTAGGTGCTATTATTCTTATCTACATATTAATTGTTGGTTGGTTCCAGAATTTTAAAGCCCCCATTGTGATGATGGTTGCTATTCCTCTTTCATTAATTGGAATTATTTTAGGCCACTGGATTATGGGCGCATTTTTTACCGCTACTTCATTTATTGGAATGATTGCCCTAGCAGGTATTATGGTACGTAACTCGGTTTTATTAATAGATTTTATCAACCTAAGAACAGCAGAAGGTATTCCACTTAAACAAGCCGCTATTGAAGCAGGTGCCGTACGTACAACACCAATTTTATTAACTGCAGGTACTGTGGTCATTGGAGCTTTTGTAATCTTATTTGATCCAATTTTTCAAGGATTGGCAATCTCATTAATGGGAGGCACCATTGTTTCTACAGTATTGACGCTTCTTGTGGTGCCTTTAGTGTATTATATGATTGAAAAGAAAAATTATAAGTAAAACACCCTTTTTTGGGTCGTAATGTGAATTAAAACAATAGAGATATGAAACTAGTGCTTGTAACTTCAGTGGAAGAATTCCATGAAAATATTCTAAAGCTTTTTAAAAAAGCAGGAATACATAGTTTTAGTGAATCTGATATAGATGGTCATAAAAATGGAGCTTCATTGTTGATGGCTAATAGTTGGTTTCCTGGTGAAAAGGGAGGAAATAAATCGAGAATGTATTTTTCCTTTGCAGCAGAAGATGAAATAGAGGCCTTGTTTGAATTACTAAAAAATTACAATCAAAATCTGGAAACCAACAACCCTATTAAAGCCGTTGTTCTTCCAATAGAAAAATATTTATAAATTTTAAAGCAAATAATATGTTAAACAAATATTTTAGAATTATTGTCGGAATAATGGTATTGCTAAGTGTTGTACTTACGGTTTACGTAAATCAAAATTGGATGTGGTTTACGGTATTTATTGGCGTTAATTTAATTCAATCTGCTTTTACAAAATGGTGTTTATTAGAAACAATTTTAATGAAATTAGGTGTTAAAAAAGATACGGGTTCTTGCTCGTCTTGTTAGGTATAGCAATTAAAAGCTACTTCAATAACTCGGTAATAGGACTATTGAAAGTAGCTTTTTTAAAGTATTCTCTACTCCCCTAGTAATCCAAAACTTCCTTTAGTTAAAATTTGTTCTTTATCACTAAAACCAGACGCAGAAGTAATTATAGAGTACCCATTATAACTTAATTTTACTGTAACCTCTTTTTCTACAAAAGAATACAAATTATTCGCAGAGTTTTTCAATACTAGAACATAAGACGTCTCTCCAAGTGTAACAATAGCTTCAGATGGTATGGCTTTAGAAGTAAACGAATCCGTAATAATTTCAGCTTCAACAAACATACCTGTTAAAAAGTTATGCTTAGATTCATCCTCAATATGCGCATGTACTTTTATTGTTCTATTATCTTCAATTGCGGTACCGACTAAATGAATTTCACCTTGAAATATTTCTTTTGAAGCTTCTGGAATTTTAAAGTTTACTTTTTGACCTTTTTTTATTTGTAGTATATCTTTTTCAAAAACCGATAATTCAATATGAATATGATCATTGTTTACAATCTCTAAAATTGATGTGGCAGGTGACACATAGGTACCTTTATAAACATTTACCTTGGTAATACTGCCTGAAATAGGTGCATAAATGCTAGCAATTGAAGTAAAATTACCATTAGCAGCATTAGTTGGTGAAATATGGAGCATTTCTAGCTGCTTTTTTATACCGTTCAATTTCGCCGTTGCAGATTTATAGTCGCTTTCTGCTTTAAGATAATTTTTCTGTGAACTTACCTGTTCATCATACAATGTTTTTTGTCTGTCATATTCCGCTTTTAAATAAGCCATTTGCTCTTTAGTTTCTAGATATTCTTGCTGTAAGCTTACGAAATCGGGATTTTCAATAGTAACCAAAAGTTGCCCTTTAGTTACTTTGTTTCCAATTAATAATGGCGTTGTTTTTATATATCCGCCCATTGTAGCACTTACTATAGCCTTATTTTCGGGTGGAACATCTATCATGCCAGTAGCAACAACTACATTAGGAAAATTCTTCTCTTCAAAACTTCCAATTGTCATCTGGTTTTCCTCAAATTGCGCTTTAGAAATTTGGATTTCCGAACTCGAACTTTCGCTATTTTTACTAGTGCTTTCGGAAGCTTCTTTCTCTTTATCTCCACAGCTAAAACCAATTACTAGTGTGGCAATGATTAATATTTTTATAGTTATCTTTTTCATCTTTTTAATTATAAGGTTAAGTAATTCATGGCACTCACCGTTTCATTATAGGCTTGAAGTTTATCTAAATAGTTTAGTTTTAAACCGTAAGCACTTTCAATACTTTGTATATATTGGAAAAAATCTATTTCCCCATTTTTAAAACTACTAATTGCTGTTTTTAGAATTTCATTAGAAAGATTCTCTCCTTCATTTTCGTAAAAATTTAGATCTTTTTCTAATTGAAGAACTTGCAAATAAAGGTTCTCATGCTTTGTTTTTAGTTGTATTTCATAATCTAATGCCTCAGAGGCAACTACATCTTTAGCCAATTTTGCTGCTTTTATCTTAGCTGTTTGTCCGTTTAAAAACAACGGTATTTTTAGGCCTAATTGATAGCCAAATAAATTGGTTTGCAATTGTGAATTAGAGCCTTGAAAATAATTAAGACTTAAGTCAGGTAATAGCTTTTGCTTTTCAAACTTATGCTCCAATGCGGTAAGTGACTGCTTATTTTTGTATAGGTCTAGCTCAGGTGTTTCTTGTAAATTGAGTAAAACTTGCTCAATTTTTAATACTTGCTCCTTCGCAATTTCTAAGCTGTCTTTTGATTGCACAATTGCGTTGATGGATCTATAAAGTATTGCAACATCTTGCTTAGCTTGTTGATACTGAAGTTGTATTTGTTTTTGCTTGGAATCGGCCGTAATCTTTTCTAGATAATTAGTTTCGCCAAGTTCAAACCGTCTGGAAGCCATTTTGGAAAAATTGGTATACAAGCTGTCCAAACCTTTATAAAGTCGCTCTTTTTCTTTAGTTATTTGATATTGATAATACGTGCTTGTTAGATTTCGTTCTATAGCTTTCTGTTGAATTTCGAAAAAACTGGTAGCAACATCAAAATTAGCTTTCTTGGCTTTTCTTTCAGAAAAATAGAGTGTTGGAAACCTAAAATCTTGCTGTATACCATATACTTCTAAGGGTAAATTATTAGCAGCCAGATTATTTTCATCATACTCATAATACAAATGTGTTTTGTCAAAAATTACACCAGAATTAATTAACGCATCGGCCTGATTAATACTAACTCTACTAGCGTTTAACGCTGCATTATTCTTTAAACTCAATGCAATTAGATCATTTAGTTTTAATGGCGCTTCTTGGGCATTCGTTGGTATAAAAAACAACATTCCAATTAGTGTAAGGATACTGTTGGTCATTTTCTTATTTGATGATTTTTCCATTTTAGGGGTATTTAAATAAGCGAATAAAACAGGAAGAACAACCATTGTCAATAAGGTTGAAGTAATTAATCCTCCAATTACTACAGTAGCCAATGGGCGTTGTACTTCGGCTCCTGCATTGGTTGATATTGCCATAGGCAGAAAGCCCAATGCTGCAGCGGAAGCAGTAAGCAATACGGCACGAAGCCTGTCTTTAGCTCCTTGCTTTATTAAGGCTTCTAAACTTAAGAACTCATTAGAATGTTTTAATTCTTTAAAATGTTCAATAATTACAATTCCGTTTAATACCGCAATTCCAAAAAGTGCAATAAATCCAACTCCTGCAGAAATGCTAAAAGGCAAATCTCTAATCCATAACAAAAGCACACCGCCAACTGCTGCTAAAGGAATCGCAGAATAAATCATTAATGCTTCTTTAACCGACTTAAAAGCGAAAAAGAGCAGAATAAAAATTAAAACAAGTGCAATTGGTACTGCCACTAACAATCTAGATTTTGCACTTTGCAGATTTTCAAATTGTCCGCCGTAACTAATAGAATAGCCTATTGGTAGCTTAACGTTATCGTTAATTAATTTTTGAATATCATCAACCACAGATTGTAAATCGCGATTACGCACATTTACTCCAACAACAATTCTGCGTCGCGTATCATCACGAGAAATTTTGGCTGCGCCTTTTTGATAGCTAATATCCGCTAATTCATTTAGCGGTATTTTACCACCTGACGGCAAATCCACATAAAGATTTTTAAGGTTATCAATATCCATACGTTTGCCTTTATCTAAACGTACAACAAGATCAAAACGTTTTTCTCCTTCAAAAATACTTCCGGCAGTCTTACCCGCAAATGCCATAGAAACTAAATCATTCAAATCTTGTATATTTAGACCATAGCGTGCTATTTTAGAACGATTGTACTTGATACTCATTTCTGGCAAACCAGCAATTTTTTCTACCGATATATCTGCAGCACCAGGAACATTCTGAATTAATTCGCCAATTTCATTCCCTTTTTTAGCAAGAATACTTAAATCATCTCCGAAAATTTTTATTGCTATATCTGCTCTAACTCCCGTAATAAGCTCGTTAAAACGCATTTCAATAGGCTGAGTAAATTCTACTTCCATACCTGGAATTAAGGCGAGAGCTTCTTTAAATTTATCAGCAAGTTCGTCTTTAGATTTTGCTGAAGTCCATTCTTTTTTTGGCTTTAAAACTATAATTACATCGCTTTCTTCCATTGACATAGGATCAGTAGGTACTTCTGCAGCACCAATACGCGTTACTACTTGTTTAACTTCTGGAAAATTTTCTAAAAGGATGTTCTCGATTTTTGTAGTTATCTCCACAGTTTTACTTAACGAAGTTCCTGTTTTTAACACAGGTTGAATTACAAAATCGCCCTCATCTAAGGTTGGTACAAACTCCCCACCCATCTGTGAATAAAGAAAGCCAGCAATCAACAATAATGAACCTGCAATTATAAGTACTGTCTTTTTACTTTGCAATGCCCAGTGAATGACAGGTTCATATTTTTTAGTTAACCAATTCATTAATTTTACCGATATATTTTTCTCGCTAACTTTTGATGGTTTTAGAAAAAGTGATACCGCAACCGGAACATACGTAAAACAAAAAATCATGGCACCAACTAGGGCAAAACTAAACGTGAGGGCCATTGGTTTAAACATTTTACCTTCCACTCCGCTTAATGATAAAATTGGTATAAAAACAATAAGAATAATTAGTTGACCAAATACCGCAGAATTCATCATTTTTGATGCGCTACTTATGGTAATAGTATCTTTTAAAGCTTGTTTTTCTGATTTAGCAAGGGAATTTAATTCGGTACTTTTTTGAGTAATTTGAAATGCAATAAATTCCACAATAATTACTGCTCCATCGATTATAATTCCAAAATCAATAGCACCTAAACTCATAAGATTTGCATCTACGCCAAAAATATACATTAAGGAAAGTGCAAAGAGTAAACATAATGGAATAACCGAAGCAACAACAAGCCCTGACCGAATATTACCAAGCAAAAGTACAACCACGAAAATGACAATTAAACATCCTAATACGAGGTTTTCTGTGACTGTAAAAGTAGTTTTGGCAATAAGTTCACTGCGGTCTAAAAAGGCGTTAATGTAGACCCCTTCTGGTAATGATTTAGAAATTATTTCCACACGTTCTTTTACTGCATCAATTACTTTTTTAGAATTGGCATCTTTCAGCATCATTACTTGCCCTAATACCTTTTCGCCTTCACCGTTAGCCGTAATTGCACCAAACCTATTTGCATTACCAAATCCTACTTCAGCAACATCTTTTATGTAAATTGGTAATCCGTTTTCGTTTTTAACAACACAGTTTTTTATATCATCTAATGAAATTATAAGTCCTTCTCCACGTATAAAATAAGCCTGATTTACTTTTTCTATATATCCGCCACCAGAAATACTATTATTCTTTTCTAAAGCCATATAGACGTCTTGCGACGTAATATTCATGGCATTTAGTTTTTCGGTATTAATGGCAACTTCATATTGTTTTAAAAAACCTCCCCAAGTATTTATTTCTACTACTCCAGGAATACCAGATAATTGCCGTTTTACTATCCAATCTTGAATAGTTCGTAATTCTTCCACAGAATAGTTATTTTTATACTCTGGTTTTACATCTAGCGTGTATTGGTATATTTCGCCCAAACCTGTTGTAATAGGTCCCATCTCAGGTGTTCCAAAGCCGTTTGGAATTTTCTCAGATGCGGTTTTAATTTTCTCTGCAATTAATTGCCTAGGCAAATAAGTTCCCATATCATCATCAAAAACTATAGTAACTACAGAGAGACCAAATTTTGAGACAGACCGTATTTCTTTCACGCCTGGTAAATTTGCCATTTCTAACTCCACAGGATAGGTTATAAACTGTTCCATATCTTGTGTAGAAAGATTTCTAGAGGTGGTGATTACCTGTACCTGATTATTGGTAACATCGGGCACAGCACCTATGGGAATTTGAGTTAAGGAATACAATCCAAAACCTATAATAAACGCAGTAAATAATAGTACTACGAGTTTATTTCGAATACTGAATTTTATAATATTTGATAGCATTTTTCATAAAAAAACAATTAAACAAAGACCAAATCAGAAGTATTTCTGTTTTGATACGAGATAAAATGTGATTTAATTATGAAATACGTGGAGGTTGCAATATGCCAAAGGCATGCAGAGAAGAGACTGGCTCTTGATAAAAAAAGTTGGGTGTTCTAAATTCTGAATAATCTATTGATTTGAATTCTGTTGCATACGAATTTAAAATATAAACCGCTGAAGAGGCTAGGTGTGATATATGCTGAAAAGGAAGTTTTTCATGCTCTTCTTTTTCTTCTTGATGTTGCTTTTCATGATCAGTTTTTAGCTCACCATAATGTTTCGATACAAATACAAAAAAATCATCTCCATATTCCTCGCTATGAAATTTCGCGTGCTCAACTAACTCTCCCATTTGCGATAAGTCGCTAAAACATATTCCAAAACTTTGGAATAAAATTGTCAGTGACATTAGTATGGAAGACAGTCGAATCATTATAACAAATATATTAATAAATATTCTGAAATCTCAGCTAATTTATTTGTTTTCAATATAAATAACATCAATTTTACTTTTATAATATATTGATTATCATTATAATAACATTATTGTTTAATTTATTTTTAAAAAGATTAAACATTTTGTAACTTTACCTAGAAATTACATTAATTAATGTATTGATGTTTACTAACACAAAAGCACATGTTTGGATTATTTAAAACAAAGACAACAGAAGAAAAACTCTACCAATCTTATAAAAAATTATTGGAAGAAGCACATCAACTTTCTACTACAAACAGATCTTTAAGTGATCAAAAGGTGTTTGAAGCTGAAGAAATTATGAAAAAAATCGATGCCTTAAAAAAGAATGATTAATGAATTCTAAAAAACCAGATTCTGTAGTATTCAATCCCAATACGCAAACCTATGATGCAAGCTTAAAACCTTACAGTACAAGTGTGGGAGCACCAGTTATTACACCTATTGATACTATTGCTTGGAAAAATAGAAGTATAAATAAAGTAAATCATAGAATTAAGTCAAGATATCAAGAAATTAAAGCTGCCTACGAACTCATGCTTAAAGAATTTGAGTACAATAATTTAATTTACAATGCTAAATTTTCATTCGAACCAATCGTAGGTCAAATTTATCATCTTTATTCAAAAATGGACGGAACTAATTTCCTATCTATAATAGAACCAGAGCATTGCAATTTTGAGTTTATTGGGAGTTTTTATCTAAATGCAGACCTAATTTGGGAAAAAAATGAAGGATAGTACAACGGCGGAATTTACAGAAAGACAACTAGATCGTATCATTGAAATGGCATGGGAAGACAGAACTCCTTTTGAAGCCATTGAATATCAATTTTCATTACCAGAAAAGGAAGTAATAAAGCTTATGCGCTCTAATTTAAAAGAAAGCAGTTTTAAACGGTGGAGAAAAAGAGTGAATAGTGGCGTAAGTCAAAAACATTTAAAAAAGCGTAATCCTGACATTACAAGATTTAAATGCTCTCGACAAAAAGCCATTTCTGGCAACAAAATAAGCAAGCGATAATGACAGCCAACAATAGCATTCCTAAAGTAGGGTTTCCAACAACAATAACTGAAATAGTTTCTCGTATTGGTGAAATTAATCCAAAAAAATATGCCAGCTCTAGAAATTATATAGACGGATCCGTTTCCTATTTATCCCCATACATTTCAAGAGGAGTACTATCTACGAAACAAGTCTATCAAAACCTTTTAAGCCGTGGTTATAATGTATCAAATTCTGAAAAATTTATTCAAGAATTAGCCTGGAGAGATTACTGGCAGCAGGTATGGATTAGTAAAGGCGATGCTATAAATACCGATTTAAAGCACCCACAGCAAGCGGTAGAAACTACAAAAATATCGAAAGCCATTGTGTTTGCTAAAACAGGGATTGAGGCTATCGATATTGCAATTAAAGAATTTTATGAAACTGGATACCTTCACAATCACATGCGGATGTATATAGCGAGTCTGGCATGTAATATTTCTAAAAACCACTGGAGAACTCCCGCGCAGTGGATGTATTATCATTTACTCGACGCAGATTGGGCGAGTAATGCTTTGAGCTGGCAATGGGTAGCTGCAGCAAATAGTAATAAAAAGTATTATGCGAATCAAGAAAATATTAACAGATATTGTCATACAAACCAAACTGGGACTTTTTTAGATATTGCCTACGATGATTTTGAAACTTTGGAAACTCCATCTCACCTTATTGATAGCACGCTGCCTGAATTAAAAACTATTCTACCTAAGTCTGATAACTTAAAAATTGATTCGAGCAAACCAACACTGATTTACAATTTTTACAATCTAGATCCAGATTGGAAAAAAGAAACAGATGCAAATAGAATTTTACTTTTAGAACCATCTCTTTTTGAAAAGTATCCAGTTTCAGAGAATACTATAAAATTCACTTTAGCATTAGCAGAAAATATAGCTGCTATACAGGTATATGTGGGTGAGTTTAATGAATTGACCAAATTGTATACTTTAAATCATATATATTTTAAAGAGCATCCATTGAGCAAACACTACAAGGGTATTGAAGAGCCTCGTGATTGGATGTTTTCGGTCAAAGGCTATTACCCATCATTTTTCTCATTCTGGAAAAAATGTAAGAAAGAATTAAAGAACAATACCGTAAATGATGAATCTTAACCAAGAAGGGATTAAAAATCTTACTAGAGTTGACCGTATAAAAATTATCAACTCAGTATCCGGAATTAAACCCGCCAATCTTATTGGGACAATCTCGGAAGATGGTATTGCTAATGTGGCTATATTTAGTTCGGTGGTTCATTTAGGCAGTGATCCAGCTTTATTAGGCTTTATTTTGAGGCCTACAGGTGAAGTGCCACGAAATACCTTTGATAACATCCTCGCAAACCATTCCTATACCATAAATCATATTCATCCTGATTTTATTAAAAATGCGCATTATACCTCAGCTAAATTTGATAAAGATATTTCGGAGTTTGAAAAATGCAATCTGGAGGAAGAATATATAGCAACTATAAAAGCGCCTTTTGTGAAACAAAGTTGTTTTAAAATGGGTATGGAATTTCGCGAAGCATTGCCAATTAAATTGAATGATACCATTTTAGTAGTTGGCGAAATTGTTCATTTAATAATGCCCGACGCATTAGTAAATGGTGATGATGACATTAATCTAGAGCACACAAATGCAGTAGGTATTTCTGGTTTAAACAGTTACTACTCCGTTTCTAAAATAGGGGAATTTCCGTATGCGCGAATTCATGAAGTCCCGAAATTTTAATGAAAAAAGAACATTTACCTTCTAAAATATGTATAGTTTGTCAACGTCCATTTTCTTGGAGAAAGAAATGGGGAAAAACTTGGGAAGAAGTAAAATATTGCAGTGAACGCTGCAGAAGAAATAAAACCAAATGATTAAAAAAGCTACGCTTATATTTCCCCATCAATTGTTTGAAAATATATCAAACTTAGATACAGAAACCCCAATATATCTTATCGAGGAATTCCTGTTTTTTAAACAGTATAAATTTCATAAACAGAAAATAGCATTGCATAGAGCAAGTATGAAATGTTATGAAGACTATTTGAAATCAAAAAAGCTGAAAGTACATTATGTAGCAACATCTTCACCCCTTTCTGATATTAGAAAATTAATTGTTCACCTTAATGAACAGAACATAAAGCAACTTAACTATACTGATGTAACAGATTATTGGTTGCAAAAAAGAATTTTAGAGACTTCTAATGAGTTTGGTATTGATTTAAATACATCTGATTCTCCTTTATTTTTAAATACTAGAAAAGAGTTAAAGACCTTTTTTAATTCAGAAAAAACCAATTTTCATCAAACTACATTTTACGTTCAAGAAAGGAAAAAGAGAAAAATTTTACTGGAGGAAAATGACAAACCACTAGGCGGTAAATGGACTTTTGATACAGAAAATAGAAAAAAATATCCCGCCAAGAAAACGCCGCCTTCTATAAATTATCCTTTACCTACAGCGTATCATAAAGAAGCTAAAGAATATGTAGATAAGCATTTTACAAATAACTATGGGTCACTCACCGAAGAGTGCTACTACCCTATTGATTTTGAATCATCTAAATTATGGCTAGAGCAATTTTTGGAGCAACGATTTTTAGAATTTGGAACCTATGAAGATGCTATCGTTGCAGAAAATTCTTTGCTTCATCATAGTGTTTTAACGCCAATGTTAAACATAGGGCTTTTAACCCCAAAATACATTATTGAAAGAACCTTAAATTTTGCAGAAGAAAATGAAATACCTCTAAACTCTGTAGAAGGATTTGTACGGCAAATCATTGGCTGGAGAGAATTTATGCGTGGTATGTACGAGTTAAAAGGTAATATACAACGGACCACTAATTTTTGGAAATTTAAAAGAAAAATTCCAAAGTCATTTTACACTGGTGATAGTGGAATTTTACCCATTGACCAAACCATAAAAAAGGTATTAAAAACAGGATATTGCCATCATATAGAGCGATTAATGCTTTTGGGTAATTTTATGCTCTTATGTGAATTTGATCCTGATGAAGTTTATGTGTGGTTTATGGAATTATTTATTGATGCCTACGACTGGGTAATGGTTCCGAATATATATGGTATGAGTCAGTTTGCAGATGGCGGTTTATTAGCAACAAAACCCTACATAAGCGGGAGTAATTATGTCATGAAAATGAGTGATTATACCAAAGGTGACTGGCAAAAAACTTGGGATGGACTATTTTGGCGTTTTATGCATGTACATAGAGATTTCTTTAAAGGAAACCCAAGATTAAACATGCTAGTAAGTATGTTTGATAAAATGGATGATGATAAAAAAGAGTTTCATTTGGAAAGTGCCAACAGCTTTATTTCAAAATTAAAAGAATCGTAAAAACATTCATCTAAACAAATTTTCTATTGGACTATAGTAACTAGCATTTTAAAGTATTAGGCAGAAATTAATAGACTTTATGGTATAATTTAGGTTAAAATCTTAAAAAAATCAATGTTATGAAAACTAATAAAACATACTATTTTATAGCTCTTACATTATTTGCTATTGCCATTATAGGCGCAGTTGTAAACTCCATTATAAATTATGACCTTGTAGCGTTAAAATTAAAAAGTCTTGGATATCCTGTTTATTTAATATCTGTTATTGGAACAGCTCAAGTATTAGGTTTAATTTTAATGATTACAAAGCCAAATAAATGGCTAGTGGAATGGGCTTATGCAGGTTTTTTTATAAATTTTACCTTTGGAATTATAGCGCATTTATTGGCAAAAGATGGGAATGGTGCAACGGCCGTTTTTGTTTTTATAATACTTCTAGTGACTTATTTTTTTGAAAAAAAGGTTCGTCATGATAAAAAATTTCAAAAAAAGGAAGTAAAACTTACGCTTAGCAAATAAACATTCATCGCAACATTTTATATGAAATTATGTGAAAAATTATTTGTGGTAAAAACATAAAAAAACCGCCAAATAAATGGCGGTTTTCATTTTTTAAAAATAAGATATTTATTTCTTTATAAGTTGCTGCGTTCCTTGCACTTTGCCGTCAACAATTATTTTTAAATAATAAAATCCTCTAGGTAAATACCACAAAGTTAAAACGGATTTATTATTCCCCGTATTCAAATGATCTTTGGATTTATATACGGTTCTTCCATTAAAATTGTAAACAACATATTCTGCTTTTGCTCTCTTGGTAGTATTAACATCCACGATAACATAAGACACAAATGTATTTGGATACACCTTGTAAGTAATTTCATCTTCCACATTTTCATCATCACAAGAGCCTAAGATATCTCCATGATTTAGATGTGATTGTACTGCATTTGACGAAACACAAATGCTTTGTCCCTTATGACATATTTGTACTTTTGAAGATTTATTATTCTTCCCACAAGAAACATCAACCACATTTACTTGTATAGTTGCCTGTGTAGAACAACCTTTTGCATCAGTAATCGTAATAGAATAGTTAGTAGTTTCCTCAGGACAAACGGTTATGTTCTCAGTGGTTTCACCTGTATTCCAAGAATACAAGTATGGTGCTTCTCCACCCCAAGTACTTGTTACACCAATAGTTGTACAAGCTTCAGAAGAATAGCCATAATAAACCGTTGTGTCTTCTGTTATCGTATATGCTATAGGTAATGCTTCCCCTACAGTAACATCTGCCGTTAGCGCGGATCCAAGTGCATCGGTCACAGTAACAGCATACACTCCACCTACCAAATCAATTGCGGAGGCAGAAGATTGCCCATCGTTCCATAAATAAGTATAAGGAGCAATCCCACCCGAAACATTTACAGTAGCAGTACCATCCTGCGCACCAGCACAACTAACGTCAGTTGCCTCAATAGCTGTTATTGCAAATTCATTCAACAGGAATCGTGCAGAAACAGGGAAATGATCTGACGTTGTAGATGGATAATCATAATCATAAAACTCATACCCAACACTAACTGACTCATTAATATATATAGGAGCCACTTCATTAGAAACCATAATATGATCTATCATATTTTCTCTAAACACATAAGAACGGTAATCTGCATCACTCAAGACACTTGTAAGAATGGTATAGTTTAATGGGTCATTTACATATTTTTCAAATGTACTTGCAGAAGTTGCAACATTATCCGCAACAGTTTCATCCACATCATCATTAAAATCGCCTAGCACAATTAAGTTTGAATTTGCATACTGTGCGTCTAAGGTATCTTTTAAAACCTCAACATCATATTTACGCATATCATAACGCTCTTGAGAATCTGTACTACCATTCGCTCTTGCATGTAAGGCCACAATGTTAAATTGTTTCGTAATACCATCTAAAGTAACATCTGCAGTCATCATAAAAGGTAATCTTCCACTTGCATAAAAACGAGTTTTATCAGCAACAGGATATGCAGCCAAAGCAGCATCATCTCCACCATTATAATAAGGATGAATTGATGTTAATAGTGGTTTAGTTTCTACAACGGATACGGTAGCAGTATTATAAATAAAACCTACTTTTTGTTGTGTTCCTGTTTCATCATTTGGATAGGATACAGCTTCAGAAAGCACATAAGCGTATCCAGGTAATTCGCTTACCATTTGAGCAAATAATACGTCATCAGAAACTTCTTCTACAGCATAAACATCTGCATTTAGTTTTTGAATTATTGTTTTAACACTATCTTTTTGAATGGCATCAGAATTTGGGTTACCAGCTGTAGGTGCATTGGTTTCGTCACCAAACCACTCAATATTCCAAGCAACCACATCGAATGTTTTTTCTTTTGATATCGTAACCGTACTACCCAATGGAATATATTCTCCTGCGCAGGCCATATCTGATTTCATTCTTGGTAGTAATTGATACGTTTCGAAAAAACGACCAACTACTCCGGTAATTTCAGAACATGCTTCAGGTTGCCCTAAACCAACAATGGCTTTTACATCATTATCAATACGCAATTCTCCATTACCACTTGAATCGCTTAGCAAGTAATTAGAATTTCCAAAAAGTATATCCCCAGGTTTTGGAAAACTTGGGTTAAGTATGGTAACCAATTCTGCTGGATGATTACTTATTTCAGCTAATGTAATAGTTATTGGCGCAATCGGATTTGTAGGCAATCCGTTATTTTCTACAGCAGTAACAGCACTTATCTGAATTTGATCATTAAAAGCACTTCTTGTTCCTGTTAACGTAATAGAATCTCCCACCATAAAATTACCCGTACCATGCACCGATTGATCAAAAATGGCAATAGCTCCAGTTGCATCTTGTATATAAGCCGACCCTGCAAATTCATCTGCCACAGTTAAAACACCACTTACTGTAACTAATTCTCCTTCTGCCGAATTACGAGCCGATAAAATGGAAATCGTAGCAGGAGGTGGTATAACTGCTCCATTTTCTTTTCCTGGAGATGGTAAAGCTTGAATATAAGATACCGTATTTCTTAAGCCTCCGCCTCCATTAGGAATGCGCTGCATGGATTGATTATCCTTATCACCCAATCCAGCTTCATTTATTTGCTCTTGACCGGTATTAAGTAATACTAATAATTCTAAATCATCACTATCATCAGTATCATATACTAAAGCATCTAAAAGCGAATCGTTTACTAGAACGGCAGTTCCATTAGGAAAATTAGAAGCATCTCCTAAATATAAAGCGACTGCATCTGCTCCATTTTGTAATCCATTTGTAGTAAATGCAGGTAAATCTACATTCTCCACTAAAGCACTACCTATAACAAAATAACCATTTTCATTGGTGGTATATCCGTCTAAATCAATAGCATTATAGCTTAGATCATTGCTTCCATTATATAATACGACCACTAATCCATCTAAAGAAGTATTACCAATTCCACCATCAAATAACTCAATGAATTCTAAAGCATCTGTACCAGGTGTATCAGAATCTACTTCATTTATAACAATCTGTGGTGCACCTGTAATTTCGTAGGTGGCAATTGGAAAAGGATTCACTGCGGAGGCATTTGAAGTCTCATTATCTAAGGCATCAATTCCACTAAATATCCAATTATCTAATATAAATGTAGTACCATCTGGGCCAGTATTTACTTTTCTATAGGCCCAACCATCCGCATAATCCCATGCTTGGCCAGTTCCATCAACATTTATATCACCAAAAATATCTACAACAACACCATCTTTAAACAACTCAATTGCATCATCGCCATTAATCGCTGCAGCATTTACCACAAATTGAGGCGAAAAACCAAAGAATGAAGTAAAGCCTGGTGCTTCTGAAGAAATATAAATAAAATCTCCTGCAGCGGCGGATTGTACAGGAAAGGTAAACTCTTCACCATCTGTTCCTCCTCCATTATTTGCAGAACCAAACCCGTATATACTTAAATCGGGAATATCTTGTGTAACATAGAATTCGATTGCTTTAGGTATACCACCAGTTAGTGGTCCGTCTACGATACCTGTGATAACTAATGCGCTTGTATTCACACCTGTTTCGGCCAATGTATTTATAGTAATTGTGGCAGTCGTATCTGATGTATTGCCCGATGCATCTACTGCAATTATTGTAAAAGAATATAATGTATTTGCTGCCAAATTATCTAATGTAACTACCGTAGTAGCTGTAGTTGCCAATAATGTAGTTCCATTAAAAATTTGGTATTCTGAAACACCAATATTATCCGTTGAAGCATCCCAAGATAACGTAACATTTGATGATGAAATATCTTGAGCTAGAATATTGGTTGGTATGCTAGGTGCCTCAGTATCTATTTCTCCTGCAGTTACATTCTCTGTGCCAGGAGTTGGTATTAACATTGCATACGCAGCAGTATTTCTAGCACCTCCTTGTCCGTTTGGAATTCGCTGCATAGAATTTATTGTGCCATTACCACCTTCATTTTCATCAACCTGAGATTGACCTAAATTTAATAATGTAAGAAGTTCTGCATCGTCAGCATCACTTGTACCATAAACGATAGCATCTTGTAATGAAGCATCAATTAAAAGTGGTGTACTATTTGGAAAACTAGATGCATCACCAGTATATAAAGCTACTGCATCTGCTCCATTTTGAATTCCATTTGTAGTAAAAACTGGCAAGTCTACATTAGGCACATTAGCACTACCTACCACAAAATAGCCATTGGCATTTGTTGTATATCCATCTAAATCTATGGCATTATAACTTAAATCATTACTGCCGTTATACAAAACAAGTACTAAACCATCTAATGAAGTGTTTCCTAAACCACCATCATATATCTCGATAAATTCTGCTGCATCGGTACCATCTTGATCAGCATCAACCTCGTTAATAAGTATATTTGGGATTGCAGAAATTGCGGTGCCTTGTAATTGTATATCATCAAAACCGGCAAAATCAGAACCTCCATTTTGCTTTACGAAAAGTACTAAACTTACATTAGATACCGTATTAGGCACAGTATTACTTATTACTTCCCAACCTGTTGTACTGTATGGGCTACCAACAGTAATAATTGAAGTTCCTTGAGAAATGTTATCATAAATTAATTCATAACTAATACTATCCCCATTCGCCACATCGTAGCCATCAACATTAATAGCAAAAGAAAGCACTACATCATTATATCCGGAAATATCTATAGTATTAAAAGAAAGTGTTCCACCATCCGTAGTGCCACAATTACCTTCTAAATCTTGAATTCCGAAAAAGTTAGCCCCTGAATAGGAATTTGTAATACTTCCCAAATTAGAAACAACATCCCAAACATCTCCTCCTCCATCATTACAAGATACAGGAGAAAGCGAATATGACCAACTGTCATTTGAATTCCCCTCAAATCCTTGGAACACAATATGATCACCTGATGGTGGTGTAATGATGCCATCATCTAAAGTAGTCACTGAAACACTATTACTATCTTCAGAAGTATTTCCTGCGGCATCCA
Source organism: Cellulophaga tyrosinoxydans (assembly GCF_900176415.1). Classification (GTDB taxonomy): domain Bacteria; phylum Bacteroidota; class Bacteroidia; order Flavobacteriales; family Flavobacteriaceae; genus Cellulophaga; species Cellulophaga tyrosinoxydans. The sequence continues at coordinate 115,095 of NZ_FWXO01000002.1, forward strand.
ATGCTTTTACTGTGAAAGAATAAGTTGTATTGGGTAACAAACTTGTTAAGCTAATGCTCGTATTTGTAGTAGAAGTGTAAAATGTTGCACCGTTGAATATCTGATATGCTATAACACCTACATTATCTGTAGAAGCGTTCCAGGTTAAAAATGTTTCTGTTGCGGTTGTATTTGATGCCAGTAAATTGGAAGGTACACTTGGTGCTTCCACATCACTTGAACTGTTATCAAATCTATTTTCTGCTTGTGGTCCTCCCCAAATTGTTGTGGCAAAAGCAGGGTTGTCAATAAAAGGATTTCTATTCCCTTGAATACCTTCTAAAAGAACATTTCTATTAATTTCTACTTGTGAAACTGGATCTTCAGCATTCCATTCTAAAAATATATCACGCATTTCAGCATTATAAGTGGAACTGCCTAGACCTACAACATTAGGCAAACAACGTTCGCCATAGCGTATAAACATATACATCATCATACGAGCTACATCGCCTTTCCATTCATCGCCTGGGTAAAAACCACCATTTATAGCTCTAGCATTGCCTTCTGCATCTATATAAGCTAGATTACCTCGATTACCATTAAACTGAACATCTGAAGCTCTTAAATGATGCGCATCTGATCCTGGACCTGTTTCTCCTAAATTTGGATTACCTAATGACTTAGGATATGTATGTTCTCTGTTCCAATCTCCTACATTTCCACCATTCATATTTTTAGAACGACTTCTATCATTCGTAATATCTGAATCGGTATCATTATAACCATAAATTAATAAAACATTATTCGGATTTGCTGGATCTAAATCTGTTTGTTTTAAGGCATCCCAAACACCTGGTGTGTAACTTAAAATAGTAGTTTGGGTATTTGTTACTAATGTAGCAAGGTTCGTTTTTAAACTTTCCCCTGTAGCCTCTATATTTGTCCCATTGTAATACGAGGGGACTTGGGCAAGACCAAAGTTTAAAATTAATAGCGTAAAAAGCCAAATAAAAAGGCTCTTTCTTAAGTAAAGTTGTTTCATATTGGATTAATTATATTAGTATAAACAAACTTAAGAAAATAGCCCTGAAATAGCCTGAGAAGTTATTAACGTTTGGTTAAGAAATGATATAATTAATGCAAATAATTGCTGCTATTATTAACAACAAATTTACCTATTTATCTAATACCATTGTATTTGAAAGTTAAATACTTAAAATAATTTATATTAAACAAAAAATCTATCACTATATTCTAAAATAATCAACAATTTTTAGTCGTAAAATACCACATTCAAAAAGCTTAATTTGTAATTTAAATCGAGAATAAATGATGAAATAATATTTGAAAAATATCCAAAAATATTCTTCTTTTATCATTTTATAAATAAATACATAAAAATAACTTCAGTACGTACTAATTAAAGCCCTAAAACAGAAAGAAAACTGGACTTATAACTTTCTCCAATCGGAATTCTTATATCGTTTATTACTATTCTATTGCGCTGTACTGTTTTAATAAAATTTACATTAACGATAAAGGATTTATGCACTCTTAAAAATTGATTAGCAGGAAGTTTATCCAACAATTCTTTAAAATTCATTAGTGTCAAAACAGTTTTATTGGTGTCTTTAATATGAATTTTTAAATAATCTTTTAAACCTTGCACATACTCAATATCATCTAGATTTATTTTAATACTCTCGTATTCGGCTTTTACAAAAATGAATTTTTTAGATTCACTAATTTCTCCTGTTGATGAAAATACATTTCCTTCCATAGGCTTATCATTTTTAGATAATAACTCTTTAGCTCGTGAAATTGCTTTAATAAATCGATGATACGGTATAGGTTTTACCAAATAATCTACCGCATTTAGCTCAAAACCTTCAACTGCATATTGCGAGTAAGCTGTGGTAAAAATAAAAAGTGGCTTATTATCAAGTGATGTTATAAAATCAATTCCGCTAATTTGTGGCATCTGAATATCACAAAAGAGCAAATCAACCTTTTTCTCTTTAATAGCGGAGATTGCATCAAGCGGATTGGTATAAGCCCCCACCACTTCAATAAACTCTAGTTTATCGCAATAATCTTGAATAATTTCAATTGCTAAAGGTTCATCATCGATAATAATACATTTCATAATTATAATTTTAAGGTAAGCCGTACGCAATAATTTTCTCCATCATTCTCTACAAATAATTCATGAGAATTTGGATATAAAATGTTTAATCTATTTTTAATATTTTGCAAACCCACACCCGAATTACTAGGCTCTTTTTGAAATACTCCAATTTTATTTATGATACTAAAATGAAGCGATTCTGTAAAGATAGATAGGTTAATTTTTACATTTGTTTTTCCTTTAAAATCTGTACCATACTTAAATGCATTTTCAATAAAGGATATAAAAAGTAACGGTGCTATTGCCTTATTGCGTTCTTCACCAGAAATTTTTAAACTAACGTTTTCACTATCCGACAATCGTAATCTCTGTAACTGCACATAGCTTTTAATATATTCTAGCTCTTTGGACAAAGGCACTAGGTCTTTATCTGCTTCGTAGAGCATATAACGCATTAGCTCCGATAAATTAATAATTGATTCAGATGTATTTGGTGATTTTTTTACTGATAAAGCATATATGGCGTTTAAAGAATTAAAAAGAAAATGCGGATTTAATTGGGTCTTTAAAAATTGCAATTCGGAATTTACTTTTTCATTTTCTATAATTTTCCTTACATCTTCATTACGTTTCCACTCTATATAAATTCTTAATAATGAACTAATTACAAACGGAATTCCGAATGTAATTACAGACATAAACCACCTTCTAAATTCAGGTAATTCTGGTCTTAAATTATGCTCCTGTATAGCAGGGTTTTCAACAGACAATGCTATGATACTATTAAACAAATTGACTATTAAACCACAAATAATAAGTAAAACTGCTGACATTACTATGTAATTAACAGTCTTCTTTTGAAGTAAAATTTTAGGAATTAAATAATAATAATTAATGTAAAATATTACGGTAGCCAATAGTAATCTTACCAATAAATCTGGGGGAATTGGTCTCTCTTGTGTAATAAACGGATACAATAAAAGCCCATAGAAAAACACCCATAATATGCTATGGATAAGAAATTTTAAAAGGCCTTTTTTTGTAATGTGCATATATTAAACTATCATCAATTACATTCTTATGTTCAAGTTGTTCAATTCGTTAACAGTAACCACTGGACTTTCATTTTCAGTAATTTTTTCCATTACTAAATTTGCCACTTTCTGAGCATCTTTTTTAGTTACGAATGACTTTTCACCTTGTATAGCCGGGATAAAGTTTTGTTTAATAAGGGTTTTATCGTATGTTTTTATGTAATAACCATAACCATTACCAACATTAAAAACCTCCGAATATAAAGGTTTCTGAATGGTCAATGCTTGAAATAGTAAAACAACTAACACTATAAAATCAATTATGAGAGCTCCCAAAAGTATGGTCTTATTGCGTTTATCTATTTTCATTTATTAAAACTTTAAGAAAAAAGGGATTGTCTAGACTATTCCAATCCCTTTAAAATTAATAACTCAAAACTACACTTATTACTAACTTAATTAATCTTCATCATCATATTCCGCAAATGGGAAAAACTCGCTTAAATCATCTAGATATAGGGTTCCAGAACGACCAAGTCCAACAAAAGCTCTTGATCCGTTTGAAAAATAAGCAGGATCTTGTCTTGTGGTTCCCTCGAAACTAGTTTTTAGCTCCCATGTATCTACAGATGGGTCATATTCCCAAACAGATGAACTAGCTCCTCCTCTTTCTCCACAAGCTATATATCCATATCCATTTAAAGCAAAGCCTGCTGCGTTGCTTCTTGTTATAGCATAGTCATCCTCTTCATCTAAATCTAATTTTTGGGTCCAAACTTCAGAAGTAGGATCAAACACCCAGAAATCAGTTAAATAAACACCATTAGCTACACCAGTAGCCAAATAAGCTTTGTCATCTATAATAAAGGATGTAGCTGCTCTTCTCTTATTGCCTCCAAATCCTACGAGTTCTGACCAAGCATCTGTACTCGGGTCATATTTCCAAAAATCTTTACGATCATTATCGCCATCAAAACCAGTTCCAAAATACCCAAATCCGTTTAAGCCAAATGCCACTGCACTTCGCCTTGCTGTTGAAGGGAAATCTGCAATTTGAGTCCATAGATTGGCACTTGGATCATAGGCATAAAAATCTGCTAATTCATCTAAGCCGTCATAACCCGACCCTATATAACCTTTATCATTAACGGCAAAACCTACCGCTGCATTACGTGCCACACCTGTAAAATCTGCCTTTTGAGACCAGTAATTACCATCCATATCATATGCCCAAAAAGATTTTAAATAATCATCGCCATCATAACCAACACCCATATACCCTATGTTTCCAATAACAAAACTAGAAACACCACTTCGTGGACTACCATCAAAAACCGATCTTGTAATCCAATTACCTAGTTCATCGTCATCATCATCACTGTTTGAGCAACTCGTTAGTAATGCCAACAATGCTAAACTCAAAATTGATATACTTTTAAACTTAAAATCTATTTCCTTCATATGTAATTTTTTAAGGTTCCTTTTATTTCGAATCAAAACTAAAGTGACACGAGGCATAAATAAAACAGAATAGATGAAGCACTAGTTTTAACATATAAACTGGTCGAATTAATCTACCAATAGCGTCTAGATTTTTATAGTATAAATTAGGGTATTTGTCTCAAAAAAAAGTGGGTTGGTCTATTCCACTATTGGTCTTTCAATGTCTCAATTACATTTGAGGAAAATTTGAATATGACATACAAAGTGCGCCTTTTGGGTTTATTAGTATTTATAGGACTAGCAGTAAGCTGCAGTACCGATTCTTATAATACGTCTGATTTTATAGCTGGTGATGCTTTTACTAGCAGTAATATTAGGGTTGTTCTCGTTGATACTATGACAGTAGAAGTTTCTACAATAAAATTTGATAGAATCAACACAGGATCTTCCTCTAGAGTTTTAATTGGGCAGTATGTAGATCCTATTTTCGGTACAGTTCGCAGTGCGAATTATTCTGGATTTCTTCCCAATTCGTATTATATATCTACAGATGCTAAGTACGATAGTATTGTACTTTTTTTAAAATATGATGGGTATTATTACAACGATACTACAAAGACGAATAGCATACAAGTAAAACGATTAATTGAAAATTTTAATCCAGATGAAGATGATTATTTCTACAATACAAGTACGGTTGCTTCTAGTGACGAAATTATAGGAACTTTAAGCTATAGCCCTCGACCACAATCCACAGATTCTTTACAAATAAAACTTTCTGATAACTTAGGAATCGAATTCTTTAATAACCTACAAAACAAGGTAATTACCAATACGGCAGAATTTACTAGCAAATTTAAAGGACTAAGTATTCAACCAGGAAATGAAGATAATGGCTCTGTTGTTGGTTTTGAAAAAAGCACTTCCACTTTTTTCATGCGCCTTTACTATTCCACAGCTGAAGAAACAGATATAGTACAGAGTTATACAGATATTTCCTTGAATAGCACCGATAGCCCAAATCCGTTTTTTAATCAAATTTCAGCTGAAAATCCTATTTCCTATTTACAAGAATTAACCAATGGTGAAATGAGCCTTAGTAGTTCTAAAAGCAATAATCAAAGCTACATACAATCTGGTACTGGTTATGCTACAACTATAGAATTACCCTATTTAAAAACAATTAAAAATATAGGCGGTCAAGGAACGCTATTAAAAGCTGCTCTTAAAATAAAACCTGTGCTAGGTTCGTATAATGATTTTTTAATACTAAGAGATTATTTCACAGTTTATCAAGTTGATTCTAATAATGAAATTATCCAACAGCTTAACGCAACAGATGGTTCTGCACTAAGTGCTTTACTTAATACAGCAAACCAAGAGTATAATGATGTTTATTATGAAATTTCTTTAACAAGCTATATTGAAAATATACTAACTACTGACCTAAATTCTAACAACACTTTATTGCTCATACCAGAAAATTATAACGCTACCGTAGACCGATTTATTCTAAATGGAACAAACAACACTAATTACAAAACAGTACTTGAACTTACCTATGCCGTATATGATGAAAATAACTAGAAAACGCTATTTATTTATTACACTTTTTACGCTGCTTTTATACCAATATAGTATTGCACAATCAGAAGCCTTAACAAGCTCTCCTTATTCCTTATACGGACTTGGAATTATAAACCAGACAAGTATTGGTAAATCCAATGCATTAGGATACACTGGTATAGCACGGAAAACAGCAACAGAGATAAATAATTTAAATCCGGCAAACTATGCGCTTATTCCTCAAAATTCTTTTTTTTATGATATTGGCGTTACTGGTGAACTAAATAATTATAGTAATAGGGCTTATAATGAAAAGAAAGCCAATGTTAATTTTTCTAATCTTGCATTTGCATTTAGAATATCGGAAGGTCTTGGTGCTGGAATAAGTATGGTGCCTTATAGTGATGTGGGTTATACCTTAGTAGGCATACAATCTAATATTGAAGGTAGTACTGAAACTTTTGAAAGTTCTGTTACTGGGTTAGGGTCATTAAGTGATTTAAAATTTAATATTGGGTATTCCATTTCGAATAAAATAAGATTTGGACTTACAGCGTCATTTTTATTTGGAAATATTGAAGAGAATGAATCTTTTAGTCTATCCACAAGTTCTTTAAGTTTAACGGAAACTACCAATTACAATGGAGTTAGATTTGGGTTTGGCGCTCAGTATGATGTAAATGATAAAATTAGTATTGGTAGTACCGTACAATTGCCAACAAGTTTAAATGCTAGCTTAGACCGTTCCGTTACTAAAATTATAAATAGTACCACCGAAATTGAAGTAGAAACTAATGAGAACGATTCAGCAAGTAATTTTGATTTACCATTAGAATTTGGATTTGGATTACATGCTAACCTTACTAAATCATTCGCTTTAAGTGCAGATTATAAAAAGAATTTTTGGGACGCTACTGACCAGTCTGAATTAGCGGGCACCTATGCTGATCAGGATATTTTTGGTTTCGGTTTTGAGTATATAAAAAATAAGGAGAGTTTTAAATTTACCGATAGAATTAATTACCGTTTAGGCTATAATTATGACAATGGTTATTTAAAAGTGAACAACCAAAAAGTTGATGGCTACAATATTACAGCAGGTATTGGTTTGCCTGTAAGCTTACATTCTAATTCAATCATTAATTTTTCCTATAGCTACGGCTCAAAGGGGCGAATAGATAATGTTTTAATAAAAGAAAACTATCATTTATTTACCTTAAATATGAGTTTGGAAGATTTATGGTTTAGACAACGAAAAATTAACTAACACGCGACTTATACATTGCATTTAATATAAGCCCACCAATGATCATAAAAATACCTAATAAACTCCAGAGCGTATAAATTTCATTAAACCATAATAGGCCTACGGTAACGGTAAAAAGCACCTCTATATACTTTAAAGGTGCTACTTGGTTTGTGGTAGCTGACTGAAAAGCTTTAGTCATATACAACTGCCCAAAATAACCAAATATTCCTAACCCCAATAATAAAATCCACTCTGTGCCTACTGGCCGAACCCAGTTAAAAATTGTTAGTATACCACCAACAAAAGTGGCAATCATCATAAAATAATTCACCACAACCACAGGATGATCTTGCTTACCAATTTTACTAATCGTAACATACACCAACCCACTAAAAAAGGCAGCTAAGATTATAAGGATTAATCCAAAACTATCTAAGGTTCCGTCAAAACCTTTTAAAATTAAAACACCTCCAAATGCGATTCCAAAAAAGATCCATTGCATGAATTTCACTTTTTCTTTTAAAAGAAAAATCGCAAAAAAAGCTGCAAATATTGGCGCAATATATCGCAAAGAAACCGCGGTTCCCATGGTAAGATATTTGAGAGACATAAAGAATAGAGTCATAGACGTTACTCCTGCTAAGCCTCTATAAATCAGTAATTTTCTTCTATTTCCTAGAATGGGAATTTTCTTAATGGTTAAATAAGACATGGTTAAAATTAAAGTTCCCAATGACCTAAAAAAAACCAATTCATAAGCCGGTAAATGCACTAGATATTTTACAGTGGCATTCATGAAAGTGAATGACAATGTACTGATAACCATATACATCAATGCTTTTTTAAAATCCATTCAATATTTCTTTATGGGCAGAAAATTATAATGTTAGTAGCCCAATTTCTTTTACTGTTTGTATTGGCTTAGAAAACCAAAACAACTCAAAATTTTCTAATGTAGTTTCAAAATCGGTTTTTAATGCTGCCAAGGTATTTTGCTGACCATCAATAATTTGTAAACTTTTAAGCTGCTCAAAAAACCATTCGCCTACAGTCTTCTCCAACATAATAACATGTACCTTTCTTTTATCATGAAAACTCAATTTTAATTGCTCCCATGATTGTCCTTTTTTTGATTTTGTTACAATTTCTACTTCTGGTATAGAACCTAACCAAAGAATTTTAGCTGTTGGTTTTATTTTAAAATCCAACGGAGTCTGCAATGAATTCTCAATAAAATTTTTAGGTATTTGCGTTTTAGGAATTTTAAAATCGAACCATTGTTGTAATGGTGTTTCAAAGCCAATACCATGCATATAATTGAATAACGATTTTTTTAAACCAAAACTAAATTTAGCATGGTCTATCCCTGTCGCATCTTTAAAATCTATATCATTATTTGCAAAGGTAATTTCTTTTAAATCAGGAATTACACCAAACTCTGCTGGAGCAAGACCTATTGGACTATGCGCTGTTAGTGCAAACTGATGCCAAAAAGCAGATTGTAACACTCCAATTTGGAATAACTGACGTACCATTTCAAGACTATCGATAGTTTCTTGCTCGGTTTGGGTTGGATAGCCATACATTAGATACGAATGAACCATAATATTGGCTTTAGTAAAATTACGAGTAACTTGTGCTACTTGAGTTACCGTTACGCCTTTATCAATCAATTTTAATAATCGGTCCGAGGCTACTTCCAAACCGCCTGAAACGGCAATACAACCTGATGCTTTTAACAAAAAGCAAAGATCTGCGGTAAAGTTTTTTTCAAAGCGAATATTCGTCCACCAAGTAACTATTAGTTTTCGTTTAATAATTTCTAAAGCTAAAGTCTTCATTAAAGACGGTGGTGCCGCTTCATCTACAAAATGGAATCCGTTTTCACCGGTTTTGCTTATTAATTCTTCCATTCTATCAACAAGCAGGGTTGCGGCAATAGGTTCGTATATTTTTATATAATCAAGTGATATATCACAAAAAGTACATTTCCCCCAATAGCAACCATGCGCCATGGTTAGCTTATTCCAGCGACCATCGCTCCATAAACTATGCATAGGATTGGCTATTTCAATAACAGAGATGTATTTGTTTAAATATAAATCGGTATAATCTGGAGTACCAACCTCACTCTGTTTGTAATCTGGTTTATTACAGTTGTTACTGTACACCACTTTGTTATTTTGTAGTAAAAACGTCCGTTTAAACTGCTGCTCTTTTGCAATATTATTTGAGAGGGAATTAATTAATAATTCTATTGGTAATTCGCCATCATCCAGAGTAATAAAATCGAAAAACTCAAATACTCTTTTGTCAGAAACTGATCGCAATTCGGTATTTGCAAAACCGCCTCCCATTGCGATTTTTATACTTGGAAAATTCTTTTTTATATATTGAGCACATCGAAAGGCACTATACAAATTTCCAGGAAATGGTACTGAAAAGCACACTAATTTTGGTTGAAGTTTTGCTATTTTTTCGTGCAATAAAGCTAAGGTAATTTGATCTATATAGGTCAGTTCTTTATGAAGACTATCATATATTTCATCAAAGGAATTTGCACTTCGCCCCAAGCGTTCAGCGTAACGGCTAAAGCCAAAATTGGCATCTACACATTCTATTATAAAATCTGATAAATCTTCTAGATATAACGTAGCTAAATGTTTGGCCTTATCATGTAATCCCATCTCTCCAAAAGCCCAATGCAGATCATCTAATTGCTGAAAACGGGAAGCTTGTGGCAAAAAACCATCGGTACATATTTGTCTTGCAAAAGTGGCATTGTTACCTTGTAAAAAAGCAATTACAGCATCTAAGGTATTTAAATAAGATTCCTTTAAAGCAAAAATACGTTTACTATTATCCGTGAGAATGGTATTCTTTTGCTCTGCATGGGCAAACACTTTGGTGAACTGTTCTTTTGAAAATAATTCAATAATAACTTCTATACCTAAATCAATTTGAAACGAAGAAATATTCTTTGTATTCAAAAAACCCTTTAAATATGCCGTTGCAGGATAAGGCGTATTTAATTGTGTAAATGGCGGAGTTATTAATAAAATATCTTTCAAATGCAATATAAAATAAGTGGCAAAGGTAAGCCATTACTTTATGACAAGGATATTTCTTTCTTTAGAATTTCGGCGACTGTGCTCTGATAGGCCACTGGATTATTTGCTTTTTTTATAGCCTTAAATGTTTTTTGTGGATTAGAGAATGACTGTGAAAAGAATTCCCAAAACCCTTGCATTTTCATTTTTATAGGCGTTGGTCCAGATAAAAAAGCATCATACTCTTGATAAATAGTGTCGTGAAATTCTTTAAAAATTTCCCATCTATTCTCAGGATACTCTAGCGTATTTGCTTTTATCATACTAGGCAAAAACGGATCTGCAATTAATCCTCTTCCTATCATCCAATGATCAATACTGGGAAAGCGTTCTTGCATTTTTTTAAACCCCGAAACTGTAGTAATATCACCGTTATAATATAATTTATGACTGGTATTTTCTACACAACGCTGAAAAGCGTCTAAATCTACTCCACCTTTGTACAACTGTTTGCCTATTCGCGCATGAATGGCAATGTTTTTAATAGGATATTTTTCAAGTACCGGAAATGTATCTAAAATTTCGCTACTGTCGTCATAACCCATTCGCATTTTCATTGAAACAATCACATTTGTTTCGGTATGTACGCGATCTAAGATATAATCTATTTTATCGGCTTCCTTTACTAAACCAGATCCCATTCCGCGTTTAGTTACCATTGGATAAGGGCAACCTAAATTCCAATTTAATTCTGTATACCCTAAATCCTGAATGTATTTTACAACAAATAAAAATTCTTCCGCATCATTGGTCATGACTTGAGGAATTAAATGGAGGCTAGTATTATTTTCCAGTTGTAAATCGCGCTGGTAGGACGATTTTATAACTAGTTTTCCGTCCAATCGAATATAAGGAGCATAAAATGTATCTATTCCACCAAAGAAATGATGAAATGCATTCCGAAATCTAAAATCCGTAAAGCCTTGTAATGGAGAAGAAAGCAGGGTAAAACTCATTCAAAAATTTAATAAGCTGCAAAGATAGCTTCTTCAACAGTATTATTTATAAAATAGCAATTTTATAAAACAAAAAATCCTCGGCGATGAACCGAGGATTTAACTATGCGTTTATTATTTTATCTGTTTTTTGACTTTTAAAAACATAGGTGTAAAACCACATGATGGTAAACGTTGGTATAAAATCCAGACCAGGTACTAACTCTTCTACAAAGGTTACTAATCCTGCGGCTTGTCCAATTTTACCTTTATACATTCTAGTCATTATCCATGCTGAAATGGGTGCCCAAATCATGTCGGAAACCTCCCCTAACCCAGGTATTACATAGGACAACATCCCTATCCCATCAAAAAGTAAACTCAGAAATAGATGGCGTATTTTTTTATCTTTTGTATTTGACATATTTAAATTTATGATTTAATTAGTATCAATCAAAATGAATGCCAAAATTAAATTATCTATTACGATAGATTTGAGCTAATCAATTTTAAAAACTCATTTCTTGTCTCTTGTTTTTCAAACTGACCTCTGAAACCAGACGTTGTAGTTACTGAGTTTTGTTTTTGAACACCACGCATCATCATACACATGTGCGATGCCTCAATTACTACCGCTACTCCTTTGGGCTTCAAGGTGTTATTTAAACATTCCAAAATATCGTGGGTTAAACGTTCTTGCACTTGTAAACGTCTTGCAAAAACATCTACTACACGAGGTATTTTACTTAAACCCACAATATGTCCGTTAGGAATATAGGCTATATGTGCTTTGCCAAAAAAAGGCAACATATGATGCTCACAAAGAGAATATAATTCTATATCCTTAATAATCACCATATCATCATAATCTTCTTTAAACATTGCACCTTGCAATATTTTTACAGGATCCTGTTGATATCCTTGTGTTAAATACAACATTGCTTTAGCGGCTCTTTCAGGAGTTTTCACAAGTCCTTCTCTTGTAATATCCTCACCTACCCCTTCAATAATTGTGGAGTAATTTTGACGTACATCGTCTGTTATTTCAATATTGTATTCTTCAAACTTTTTATATGGTGCCATTTATTATTTCCTTAGTGTTATATTTTTGTTTAACTATTTAAACTAATTATTAAACAAAGTTACGTAAATAAAATTCTTAAAGTTTAATTTAACTAAAATTTAATTGCAAAGATACTATATCCCATGTTGACTAAACTGGTAAATACTATCTCTAAAGATTATTACACTAGAATTTAATACGTGTAATTGCTAAACCTCATATATGTTGTTTTGTCATGTCTATGCTTATGCTTACTTTCATACCGTAATTTTATACGCATGATTAAGGCAGAGAATATTCAAAAATATTATGGTGATCTTCAAGTTCTAAAAGGTGTAGACTTGCATATCACTCAAGGTGAAATAGTATCTATAGTTGGTCCTTCTGGTGCAGGAAAAACAACACTTTTACAAATTTTAGGAACATTAGATGTACAATCTAATAAAACTGATAGTCAACTATTAATTAAGGATACAGATATTACCAAACTGAGCGAAAAGGAGCTTGCAAAATTTAGAAATGAAAATATTGGATTTATTTTTCAATTTCATCAGCTACTCCCTGAGTTTTCGGCTTTAGAAAATGTATGTATTCCAGCTTTTATAAAAAATACTTCAAAATCCGTTGCAGAAAAGCGAGCGAAAGAATTATTAGATTTTTTAGGATTATCGCACCGATATCATCATAAACCTAGCGAACTTTCCGGTGGAGAGCAGCAGCGAGTGGCTGTAGCAAGAGCCTTGGTAAATAACCCAAGTGTTATTTTTGCAGATGAACCTAGTGGAAATTTAGATTCTGAAAGTGCGGATAATCTTCATAAATTGTTTTTTAGATTACGTGACGAATTTGGACAAACCTTTGTAATCGTTACCCACAATGAAGAATTAGCAGAAATGGCAGATCGAAAATTAACCATGGTTGATGGTAAAATGGTTGATTCGCTATGATTTTGACTATTTGGAATTATCTTAAAAACCCAACATCCGCACCCTTTACTATTGAGGAAAAAGCTCAAAAATGGCAAATTTTTAGGAGAGTTCTTTTTTTGGCTATTGCTTTTAGTATTGGTTTAGGATTCACCATTGATGCTATCACTGAAGCCTTTAATATTGACTTGGGAGATCATGGAATTGAAACATTAATTGAAAAATACTCTATTTACGTTCTATTTATTTTTGTGGTTATTTTTGCTCCAATTCTAGAGGAACTAATTTTTAGAGCACCATTGGTTTTATTTAAAAATTTCAAATACTATAATCTAGTATTTTACCTTTCTGTTATACTTTTCGGTGCTGTGCATCTTTCAAATTTTGAACTTTATACCAATTACCTGTGGCTAGCACCATTAATAGTGGCTCCGCAGTTGGCAGCAGGAGTTTTTTTAGGCTATACCAGAGTAAAGCTAGGCCTATTCTATTCTATATTGCTACATGCCTTACATAATGGAATTTTATTTTTGCCATTTATGATCTTTACTGTATTAGAAGAATCAACAAAATGATGAAAAAAGCCGATTTGAAAATTTTTCTTGATGAAAAAGTAATAGAATACAACAGACCTACTTTTTTAGACGCGGATCCAATTCAGATTCCACATTCGTACACCTTAAAAGAAGATATAGAAATAAGCGCTTTTTTAACGGCAACCATCGCCTGGGGTAATAGAAAGAGTATTATTACCAATGCAAAAAAAATGATGGAGTTGTTAGATAATTCTCCTTATGATTTTATACTAAACCATAAAAAAGCAGATTTAGCGAGGTTTGATAATTTTGTTCATAGAACTTTTAATAGTGAAGATTTAAAATTTTTTATCATAAGTCTTAAAAACATCTATTTAAAACACGGAGGTTTAGAGGCTATTTTTAAAAAGAATAGTATTAATAATTCCATGCAACCTGCCATATCTGAATTTAAGAACGTATTTTTCGAAATTCCCCACCCAAAAAGAACAACAAAGCATATATCTGATCCTATGAGAGGTTCTGCAGCGAAACGTATAAATATGTTTTTAAGATGGATGGTGCGTGATGCATTCACTGGCGTAGATTTTGGAATATGGCAATCTATACCTACAGCCTATTTATCATGTCCTCTAGATGTTCATTCTGGTAATGTAGCTCGAAAATTAAATTTACTGAAACGCAAACAGAATGATGCTAAGGCCTTGGCTGAATTGGACAAAAACCTAAGAAAAATGGATGCCAACGATCCTGCTAAATATGATTTTGCTTTATTTGGCTTAGGTGTTTTTGAAAAATTTTAATCCCCTCAAAAATAGAGAGGATTAAATTATCTTATTCGGAGTCGGTTAAAGTTTTCATAAAGGCAACAATTGCCGCTTGCTCTTTTTTGGTTAATTGCAAATTGTCAAAAGGAAGCGTTTGATATTCTTCATTAATTCCTATGCCTTGCCCTCCACCCCTATTATAAAAATCAACAACTTGTTCTAGCGTTGTATAGACCCCATTATGCATATAAGGAGCTGTTTTTTCAATGTTTCGAACAGTCGGTGTTTTGAAAAAATGTTTGCGTTCTTGGGTTTTAAACATGTTATACCTACCTAAATCACTACTTATTACAGCATTAATTGTATCATTTTGTTCTGGAACACCTATCAACTCCATTTCTGTATCTTTATAATCAGGAGGTACTGTTCCGTTGAATAAAGGGGCAAAATGACAAGTAGCACAAGCAGCCTTTCCCATAAACAAATTAAATCCAGAAATTTCATCTTCTGTCAAAGTATCTTCAAGTCCCGTAATATTTTTATCAAATTTAGAGTCAAAACTATTCAAGGTTCGGATATAGGAAGCAATGGCATGCCTTACATTATATTCCATTCTTTTTCCTTTATAAAGTGAATCTAATTTTACTTGATAATGCTGCGTTTTTAGAATACGATTTACAATAGAATCCATTGGTAAATTAAACTCGTTATGGTTATTGGCCACTCCAACTATCTGACCCTCCAAACTTCCTGAACGTCCATCCATAAAAAAACTTTGTTGATAAGCTGCGTAAGTTAAAGTTGGTGTATTTCGTGTTTGATTTTTATCAAATGTTTTTTTGCCATCTGTAAAAGCTTTATCTTTAATATGACACGTAGCACAGGCCATTTGATAATTTTTAGACAGCATTTTATCATTAAATAACTGCTTTCCTAAAAATTGCTTTTCCTTTAAATTTAAAGTATCACTCTTGTAATCTGAAAAATTAAATACATTTAATGTATTTGATCCAAAAAGAGCTGTAGCATCATTAGAAATCGCCATTTCAAAAGGAAATTCTACCTGCCAATCTTTTTGAACTTTTACCAATAATTCTAATTGCTTATCCGTATTATTTTTAATAAAACCGTAACGATCAAAGCTTTCAAAATCATGATCTAGCGCTAAAATTGAATTCTTGAATGAATCTATTAGCGCTGTATACAACTGATTTGAATTAAATTTTGGTCTTAAAATTTCAGTTAAATCAATTAAAGTTTGGTAGGTTGTTTGGCATTCCAATAACGACTGACCTAATACTGGCGAATCAAATCCTGTAATACCTGTTGTGGCCGTACGTACTATTTGATTTCTAAAAAGCCATATTAAATGATGGTCTTTCAAGTTTATTTGCGCGTTTTTGTGAATTAACTTAAGTCTATTTTTTGTGAGACTTATTGTATTGTAAAGTGCTAAACTATCTGCCTCAGGACCAAAAAGTAATTCTTCTATTACCTGAAACCCAAAAGGATTTCGGATCTTAACATCGGTAAAATCTTCTTCTTGCACTTGTAAAATGTTAGGAGCATTGAGTGATTTGTAATTATTTTTATCAATAGCTGCTAAAATAGGCTCAATGGCCTTAAACTTTAATCGAGCTTTTTTGTAGAATTCTGTATTAATAGTTATTTGGTTAGTACCCTTGATAGCTTCTAAATATTGAATACAATCATTTAATTGAGACTTAAAAAATTTAGTTATTTCTTCATCCGTATTTATTAAGGAAATTGGTTTTTTATCGTTTTTGCAAGCAGTTGTTAGTAAAAGCAAAAGACATATACCAAAAGTATATGTCTTAGCTTTCATAAATAGGATTTTATTCATGACATTTTTTCAAAATTATCTATCTAAACCTTTAATCATGTACATCATTGAACCTTCTTTTGTTGCTGATGATATATCTGAAATAGCTTTAGGATCTGTAAAAGATGTGCCATCTGCTGGCTCCCAACCGTGATTTTGAGTCATTACTAAAAAGGTATTTTCACCATTATTTACAATATCGGTAACATCAATCATACCTGTAATTTCCCAAGTACTCGATGCCTTACCATATCCTAAGCTTTCAGCTCTGTTTTGATCACATTCTAAAACGGTTTTAATTTCTCCTGTTGCCAGGTTATATTGGTATAGTTTTGCGTATCCGTTCACTGAAGTATCTAAATATCCGTTCGGATCTTCTTGAATATAAGCGTAATTTTCTGTAACTAAAATGTTATCTGGCGAATGAAAACCTTCTGCTTTACCACCTACTTTATCTCCATCTAAAACACAGGTGATTTTTGCAGTTCCGGTTGGGTCATTTTCATTCAGTACAACTTTATAAACGCGACCTAAAATAGATCCTTTACCAACTAAGCCAGCACTAGAACGACCTGTAACACAGAAATAAATTTCTCTTTGGTTGGCGGCTGAACCTCTTCTCCAATCAATATCTTCTAATCTAGAAAAGCCCATGACCCCTTTAGTTTTTGCTTCAGCATCTAAGGCATCAATTTCCTTTTCTTCTAGCTCCACGAATTCTGCTTCGTATTCTGTACCTTCTTCCATATCCATTTCAAAATCAATCCCTGCAGTGGTAACTTTTAAACCATATAATTTTCCTCCGCTTAAATCACCTCTATTACCAACATACATTCCTAATTGACCAGAAGGCACACTGTTATCTGAATGATCATCTCCAATAAACACAACGGTTTTATCTGAATATGCATCTTTCCCAATCGGTACTGCATTTTCTGTAGACCATTGACCTAAAGCAGGTAACATTTCACCTGTACTAGCTGCATCAGCACTTTTTGCTGGGTCTACAACAAATACTCCTTTTGAAGAGCCACCCCATTCACCACCTGATAAGTATAATGGTCCAAATCCGTGTTCATTATTCGTAATTAAAGTACCAGAACACATAGCTGTTGAAGCCGTCGCTTCAGCATTCAAAATATATTCACCATAGAATGGTCTTAAATTTTTATTCAGCATAATTCTAGCAATAGAATAATCACCCTCTATGTTATTGATTAATGTGTAGGTTTCATCACCGTTATCTAATAATCCAGCACCATCTGCCAAAGAGCCATAAACGAAGTCTGGAGAGTTTGGAATAATATCTTCAGAAGTTAGTAATAAGGATATTTTTAAGTTTACGAAATCACTTGTTACTTTTAGTAAAGTTGGAGATTTTGAATTTGCCAAGTATACCGAAGCATCCATTCCGTTAGCTCCGTCAATACCATCTACGCCATCTTTACCATCTACTCCATCTACACCGTCTTTACCATTTAAGCCATCAATACCATCTTCAGGATTACAACTATTAAAAGATAATCCCATCGCAATAAGCAAAAAGGCATTGAAAAAAATAATTTTAAAGGTTCTCATAGTTTTTGTTTTTTAGTTATTTATTCTGGAACCAAAACTATCTAGAAACATTTAGTGCAGCGTTACGTTAATATTTTTCTTGGATTACCTAATAATTAATTAAAGGTTAAGATGTTATTTTAAGGTTAGTTTTAATTTATTCACATATTTCATTAAGGTTAATTTAATGTGCAAATAATTGAATATCATAATTTTACATTCTATGGATGAGAAAAAGTAATCCGGAATACTGTAAATCAATTATCTATTTTTTTTAAGTTGAATTTATAATTTGGTTTAAATTGTCATATTCCAAACCTTGCTCCTTATATCAAATGATAATAAACAAACAAGAGCAGTTATTCTTGTAACAATTTTAGAAAATAGCATACTTATATAATAGAAGCATCCAAAAACTATTAGTATGGGAGGAGCTGGACACATGTTACACGCAATCAAAACTTTAAAGGCCAACAGAGACCTTTTAAAGAAGCGAACTTTGCGAAAAAAAGGCGATTATAAAAGAATAATCGATGAAGACACACCTGTTTTTAAAAAAGCTACTAAAGAACAGATGAAAGCAATAAAATCTAAAATTAAAGGGTATAAGAAAACTGAAATGATTATAAATATTATTTCTTTTACTCTCACTTTAGCACTATTGGCATTTGTTACTTGGCTTATCATAAAATAATGGTAAATTGCTTTTTATAAAAGCAAGTGTACACCATGTCATTAAAAATTTTAAAGATGATCCATATTGCCCTAGTCTTAGGATTAGTTATTTTTGGTATAGTGGCTTATTTTTCTGGAGAAGGATTTGTAACCCAGTTTACTATGGAAGGCGATTTCTATATTTATTTGGTACCGTCCATAGCTATTTTGGCATATTTTGGCAGTAAATTAGTATTTAAACAAGAACTTTCTAAAATAGATAAATCGGCTACACTAGCACAGAAATTTGCTAAATATCAAGCTGCTTCAATTCTAAAATTTGCATTGATTGAAGGTGCCGCTCTTTTGGCACTTGTAGAGTTTATGTCTACTCGGTATTCCTTATATTTTACCATTGCCATTTGCTTAGTTGCCTATTTAGCTTTTCAAAACCCCACAAAAAACAAGCTTATTACAGATCTTCAGCTAAAACCTGATGAGCAAAAACAAGTATAATATTATTCCATCCTGATAAATGAAAAAATTATTTTTAAAACTTTCTACTTTATTCTTATTTATGTCCGCACCACTTCAAAGCCAAGATTGGCCAAATTTTGAACGCTATAAAGCTGAAAACGAAAAAATAGGTCTTCCTGCTGCTCATGAAAACCGCGTAGTTTTTATGGGCAATTCTATAACACAAGGTTGGAAAGATTATGGAAATCCGGAATTGTTTAGCGATAGTACATCGTATATAAATAGAGGTATTGGTGGGCAGACAACACCTCAAATGTTAGTACGCTTTAGGGCTGATGTTATAGCCTTAAAACCTAAGGCAGTGGTAATTCTTGCAGGTATTAATGATATTGCAGAAAATACAGGACCAACAACGCTTAAAATGATTCAAGACAATATAATTTCAATGGTAGAACTGGCACAGGCAAATAAAATAAAAGTAATACTGTCCTCTATTTTACCAGCTAACAAATTTCCTTGGAGACCGTCGATTTATCCTGCAGATAAAGTAATTGAGATGAATATTTTTTTAAAGGATTATGCGGAGAAAAACAATTGTATTTATTTAGATTATTATACGGCTTTAGTGGATGATAATAAGGGAATGAAGGCTGAATATTCCGAAGATGGTGTACACCCAACAATTGCAGGTTATGATATTATGACACCTTTAGTAATTGAAGCAATAAATAAGGCTTTATTACAGGAATAAATTCTACTATACATGCACTATCCACTGGTTAGTATTATTGTACCTTTTAAAAATACAGCTAATTATTTACCTGAATGCTTAGATTCTATTTTGGAGCAATCCTATGCCAATTTTGAGCTAATTATTGTAAATGATCACTCCACTGATAGTAGCAAGGCAATTGTAGAATCTTATGCTAAAAAAGATTCTCGAATATTTAGTTATAATACTAATGGCCAGGGAATTATAGATGCATTGCAATTTGCCTATTCCAAGTCTAAAGGTACGTACGTTACTAGAATGGATTCTGATGACATCATGGTTCCGAATAAATTAGAGCTTATGGTTACTGCATTGCAAAATACAGGTAATGGACATATAGCTTTAGGTCAAGTATCCTATTTTTCAAAAGAAGGAATAAGCAATGGCTATTATTCTTATGAGAAATGGCTCAATAAATTAACTCGTATTGGGACCAATTTCTCGGAAATTTATAAAGAATGTGTTATACCATCTCCATGTTGGATGGTCTCTCGAGTAGATTTTGATTTATGTGGTGGGTTCAATTCCAATATTTATCCTGAAGACTATGATTTGGCCTTTCGGTTTTATCAAAAAAAGTTGAAATGCATCCCTTGTAATCAAATTTTACATTTGTGGCGAGATTATGACGATAGAACATCAAGAACAAGTAAACATTATGCTGAGAACTACTTTTTAGATCTAAAAATGAGCTATTTTTTAAAAATAGATTATCATACAGATCGTAATTTGGTTGTTTGGGGAGCTGGAAAAAAAGGCAAACAGATAGCGCAAAAATTAATAGATCAAAACATTTCTTTTAATTGGATTTGCAACAATAAGAAAAAAATAGGCAAGCATATATATGGTATTGAAATGCAACAATTCTTACTATTAAACACCTTACCAAACCCGCAAATTATTGTAACAGTAGCAAATAAAGATGAACAACGATTTATTAGAGCATTTTTACATAAACTAGCTTTTAAAGCTGCTGAAGATTATTTCTTCTTTTGTTAACTTTAAGATTAAAAATTAGTCATGCCCAAAACGCAATACCGTGTTTATGTTATAGAACTTCATAAACGTGTTTTTACAGAAAATACAAAATTCAGGACTGCCAACCCACAGTTTAATGGCGTATTAGAATGTTTGTATGTAGGAATGACAAGTAAAACTCCTAAGGAACGTTTTGAACAACACAAAACAGATTTTATTAATAAAAAGGGACATAAACTTGCCGCAAAAATTGTGTATAAATATGGCAGTTATCTACGGCCTAGTTTATATAACCATATTGCCCCAATGAACACAAGAGCAGAAGCCTTGCAAATGGAAGAAAAATTAGCCTTAGAATTAAGAAGAAAACGATATGCGGTTTGGTATAATTAAATATCTTAAGCAGCTATAAATTGCATTAAAACTACAAGCATATTTTAATTATATTTGTCAAACAAAACTTAGGAATGCAATTTAAAAATCCAGAAATACTTTGGGCATTATTACTTCTAATTATTCCTATTTTAATTCATCTTTTACAATTACGCCGCTTTAAAATAACAACTTTTACAAATGTAAAAATGTTGCAAAAAGTGGTTAGTGAATCTAGAAAAAGCAGGTCTTTAAAAAAGTGGCTTTTATTGGCAACTCGTTTATTGCTATTCGCCTTTTTAATTATGGCTTTTGCTCAGCCTTATTTTGCCAAAAGCACCGCATTTGTCACAAAAGATACAGTTATTTATTTAGACAATTCGTTTAGTATGCAAGCAAAGAAAGAGTCTGTAACGCTCTTAGAAAGTGCCGTACAAGACTTGCTAAAAAGTGCTCCGAATGATAAAAACATTAATTTGTTTACTAACAATGCTAATTTTGATAACACTACGCTAAAAGAAATTCGGAACAACCTGCTTTCTCTACCATTTTCGGGAAACCAATTAACCTTGCCTGAAATACAACTTAAAGCACAATCACTTTACAACAATGCTGAGAACACCTTAAAAAATTTGATTGTAATTTCCGATTTTCAACAACATCAAAATCAGAAATGGTGCGATAGCGTTCAAAATAAGAATACTTATTTTGTAAAAATGGAGCCTAACAAAATGGCCAACAGCGCTATTGACAGTGTTTACATAGCTGAAAATACAGGCGAGACTATTACGCTAAGCGCTACTTTATCAACCATAAACGCCACAGACAATATACCTGTTGCCATATACAATGGTGAAAAATTAATTTCAAAAACTTCAGCTGTTTTTAATGAAACCAATAGCGCTAAAATTGCCTTTACTATAAATACAAATGATCCGGTTAAAGGCAAAATTGTTATTGAAGATAATGGCTTGGATTATGACAATACCTTCTATTTTAGTATCCATAAAAGAGAAAAAATCAATGTTTTATTAATTGCTGAGAAGGAAGAAAATACGTTTTTGTCTAGAATTTATACAGATGAAGAGTTTAAACTAACTAAAAGCACCATTGCTAATTTAAATTATAGTGATTTAGAAAAGCAAAACATTATTGTATTAAACGAACTTATTGAAATTCCAATCACCCTGCAACAAGCTTTAAACTCATTCAGCAGTACAGGGGGTACTTTAGTTCTTATCCCAAACGATCAAGGGAAAACTCAAAACTACAATACGTTTTTAAAAACATTCGGGAGTACATTTTCATCCAAAAAATCATCACAAGAAATAACTACTATTAGTTTTGATCATCCACTGTATGAGCATGTTTTTGATCGTAAAGTTTCAAATTTTCAATATCCTACCGTAACAAATTATTTTAGCCTAGAATCAGGTTTGCCAAATATTCTTTCTTATGCTGATGGTGCTCCTTTTTTGGTTGGAAGAAAAGGTGTTTACTTCTTTACATCTGCATTGTCTGGAAGTTATTCAAACTTTAAAAATTCGCCCTTAGTTGTTCCTACTTTTTATAAAATGGGTGTTGAAAGTCTTAAACAAGATGAACTCTACACTACAATTGGCACAACAAATACTACCGATATTGCAGTAGAATTATCAAAAGACGAAGTTTTAAAAATCACTAAAGATGATTACGAATTTATTCCCCTACAACAGCCTTTTTTAAACAAAGTTTCTTTAACTTTTATTGATAATCCGCGGGAAGATGGCAACTATCTTATAACTTCAAAAAACAAAATACTTAAAAGTATTAGCTTTAATTACCCACGAAAAGAAAGCAATTTAGTTTATGCCAATTTAGATGAACTTACCAATATAATCCAAGAGGATTCGTTGACAGATTTATTTCAAGATTTAGAAAAAGATAATCGTGTTAACGAGCTTTGGAAATGGTTTGTTATTTTAGCACTATTATTTGCTTTGATTGAAATTGGTATTCAAAAATATATGAAATGAACATACTACTAAAAGCTGTTAAGATAATTGATCCTGCAAATAAGGAACTCCATTTAAAAAAGAGGGATATTCTTATAAAAAATGGAACCATTGCAGAAATTGCCGTTAAGATTGAAGCAGAAAAGCAAACCAAAGTAATTCATGAAAATAACCTACATGTTTCTATTGGATGGTTTGATAGTAGCGTTTGTTTTGGTGAACCTGGACATGAAGAAAGAGAAACCATAGAAAACGGGCTTTTAACTGCTGGTAAGAGTGGATTTACAGATATTATTCTGAACCCAAATACGAATCCACTACCCGACTCTAGTTCTGACATAGTTTTTCTAAAATCTACCGCAAAGAAATATGCAACCAATTTACATCCTTTAGGAACCTTAACCGTAAAATCTGAAGGCGAAGTATTAGCGGAACTTTTCGACATGAAAAACGCAGGAG
The DNA here is from genome assembly GCF_900176415.1 of Cellulophaga tyrosinoxydans. Taxonomy (GTDB): domain Bacteria; phylum Bacteroidota; class Bacteroidia; order Flavobacteriales; family Flavobacteriaceae; genus Cellulophaga; species Cellulophaga tyrosinoxydans. The sequence goes on from NZ_FWXO01000002.1 coordinate 138,940, forward strand.
CTGTTGGTTTTAATGACTTTAAAAGAGCAACCAAGAACTCTAATCTGCTTAAAATTGCATTGCAATATGCACAAGGTTTTAATGGCTTAGTTTATTCATTTCCAATGGATACGCAGATTGCTGGCAAAGGAGTGGTAAACGAGGAAAAGACAGCAACACTATTAGGCTTAAAAGGAATTCCTGCGCTTGCCGAAGATTTACAAATTGCTAGAGACTTATTTATATTAGAATACACTGGCGGTAAATTACACATACCTACTGTTTCTACTGAAAATGCCGTTAAGTTAATTGCTGGGGCAAAAAAGAAAGGACTAGATGTTAGTGCTAGTGTAGCCATACATAACGTGTATTTTACTGATGATGCTTTAATGGAGTTTGATACCAATTTTAAAGTAATCCCTCCATTACGAACCAAGAAAGATGTAAAAGCACTTATAAAAGGCCTTACAGATGGAACAATTGATTTTATCACCTCTGACCATACACCAATAGATATAGAGGAAAAAAATGTAGAATTTGATAATGCCGCTTATGGTACTATTGGACTAGAAAGTAGTTTCGGAATTCTTAATCAATTGTTTGATTTAGAAACAACAATAACATTACTAACCAAAGGACGTGAACGCTTCGGTATTGAAACTCCTAAATTAGCTAAAGGTGAAAAAGCAGCTATTACCCTATTTAATCCTGAGACGAAACATAAACTTACTAAAGAAAATAGTATTTCTACAAGTAAGAATAGTGCATTTTTTAATTGCGAATTAAAAGGAAAAGTAATTGGGATTATTTCTAATAATGAAATACTATTTTAGTTACTTTTGAGTTTATTATTATATTTTATAACCTAAAAACCAACACAAAATGGATCAAACCACAAAAGAACAAGGAAAAACAATGGCTATTGTTAGTTATATTACCATAATAGGTCTAGCTATTGCATATTTTACGAATCAAGGAGATAAAAAAAATGAATTCGTGAGTTTTCATGTTGGACAGTCTTTAAGAATTTGGATATTTGCGATTGTACTTTCCATTGCTGTATTTATATTAATTATGATTACCAGCATTTCATTGTTGAGTTATTTAACATATTTACCTTGGGTACTAGCTATTCTTGGAGCCATTAACGCAATGAATCTTAAAGATGAAAAAATTCCTGTTATAGGTGATATTGGCGGAAAATAAAATTATATATCTTATTCTAACAAATAGGCTTCAAAATTTGGAGCCTATTTTTTTTGTTTAGAACCTGTAGTAATTCTAAATTTGAAGCCATGGAAGTAATAAAAGGAAAAACCACAGCAATAATAGCTTATTTCACCATAGTTGGTGCTTTAATAGCTATTAGTATGAATAATGAACCACAGTATGATTTTGCCCGTTACCATTCGAGACAAGCATTTGGTTTACACTTAACGTTTATAGCGTTTGCCATATTTATTAATCTTTGGGGAGGGCAATATGCATTTTATGGTCTTTACATTTTCTATGTAGTACTTTGGGGCTATGGATTTACTGGTGCGTTAACTGGCAAAAAACAAGAAATGCCAATTGTTGGACCACTCTACCAAAAATGGTTTACTTTCATCAAATAATATATTCTACAACATAAGCATGCAAACAAAAGAATTATCGCTATATCATATTATAAGACCATCTTCAATTTTAAATAAAAAGGCTCCTGTGCTATTTATGCTACATGGGTACGGTAGTAATGAAGAAGATTTATTTTCTTTTGCTAATGAATTACCGGAGGATTTGTTTATAATTTCAATTCGAGCACCTTATAACATGCAGCCTTTTGGCAATGCTTGGTATGCCATTAATTTTGATGCAGAACAGGGCAAATGGAGTGATGATGAACAAGCAAAGTCGTCACGAGACAAAATAAGTAAATTTATAACAGAAGCTTGTAATGCGTATCATTTGGACCACGAAAATGTTACCTTACTTGGGTTTAGTCAAGGAACAATTCTGAGTTATGCCGTTGCCTTATCTTACCCTGAAAAGGTGCAACGTGTCATTGCATTAAGTGGTTATATCAACGAAAATATCCTTGCAGCTAATTATCAAAATAACAACTTCTCTAATTTAAAAATATATAGCTCACACGGTTCTGTAGACCAAGTAATACCCGTAGAATGGGCCTCTAGAGCACCCGAGTTCTTAAATAAATTACATATTAAAAATACCTATGAAGAATTTCCTGTAGGGCATGGTGTTGCTCCCCAGAATTTTTATTCATTTAAAAAATGGTTAGAGAAATAAGTAATGTATTAATTAAAAAATTAGTTGCTTCGTGCATAAAGCAAGTGATCCAGTAGTTGAAAATCAACCCCAAGATCATCTTTAAGTTCATATTTTAATATGATATCTCCCCAATATTGCCCATCTGAAAAATCAGCTATAATCCATTTATGATTTAGCACCTTTATCTTATTAATTTTAAAATCTCCTTCCATACCTTCATACGGAATTAAAGGATTATCTCCAGTACTTTCATTGGTTTCTAGTAATTTATCAGCTATATATCCAGAGGTATTCTTTAAATTTAAATGCTGATAATATGCAAAAGCGTCATCATTATTATCTAATGAAAAATACTCCATTTCGAGCATTTTCAAGTTTAGGTTTTTAAGAGAGTCTTTTAACTTTACCGTTTCTTTTTCTAGCGAAGCAATTTTAGTATTATTCTCTTTTGACATATTTCCACTACTTACAAAAAGATATAATGCGATTAAAGCAGAAAAAACAAATAGGTACAAGAAAATTTTATTCTTCATTTTATAATTTTATTTAAATAGTTACCTTAAGATTATCGTAAGACAAAAATACATTATTCGGCAAGGTTTTTTCAACTTCATCATGAAAACCTAATAAATGACTTATGTGTGTTAAATAAGCGCGCTCTGGATTAACTTCTTTTATAAATGCAAGCGCCTCTTCTAGATTAAAATGTGAATGATGCGGCTCTATGCGTAAAGCATTTACAACCAACACCTTAACGCCCTTAATCTTTTTTATTTCTTCTGGCGCTACAGTTTTCACATCGGTTAAATAAACAAAATCTTTAATTCTATATCCAAATACCTGCAATCTATTGTGCAATACATTTATCGGTATTGCAATAGTATTTCCAACTTTAAAAGAATTTCCATTCTGCACTCGATTAATTTTTACTGCTGGTGCACCCGGATATCGGTTTTCATCTGCAAAAATATAGTCAAATCTTATTTTTAATGCTTTAATAACTCTTTCATGGGCGTAAATAGGAATATCACCTTGTCTAAAAAAGAAAGGTCTAATATCATCTATTCCAGCAGTATGATCAGAATGTTCATGGGTAAATAATATACCATCCAATTTCGGGATTGGATTAGCTAACATTTGTTGTCTAAAATCTGGTCCACAATCTATTACATAATTGTAGTTATCCCATGAGACTAAAACAGATACTCTAAGTCTTTTATCTTTTGGATTTTTACTCAAACATACGGGATGATTGCTCCCAATTATTGGAATTCCTTGAGATGTACCAGTTCCTAAAAAAATAATTGTCACTTATATGCCTATTTGAGTCAAATTTATAACATATTTATTTATTAGATTGACCAATCTTATTAACTTTGTTGCAAACAAAAAATAAATGGCTTCTGTTTTAAATAAGGATAGTGTTTTTGAGAATATTCCCTCAATAAAATCCAAAACTTTACGTATAAATCTCAATCCTGATATTTACGGTACTTTTTCTGAAATTGGTGCTGGCCAAGAAACATCTGCGCACTTTTTTAGATCCGGAGGAGCATCTGGTACTATAGCAAAAGCAATGAGTGCTTATGATAAAGATTTTAGTGATGCTATTTACGGTATTGAAGAAGACGGGCGTTATGTAACCCAATCGCGATTAAAAAAAATGTTGAGTCATGAAATGACCAATATGGAAGATCGGATTAGTAGAAAAAAACATCCGGAAAGATTGTTTTTTTCTTATGCCAACACCGTTGCTACTATAGATTTTTCTAAAAGATATAAAGGACATGGTTGGTTAGGTATACGATACCAGTTAGATCCTACTCAAAAGGAATACGATGAAATTATACTTCATGTGCGTTTTAAACAAAATGAAGCTAGATTACAACAAGAAACTTTAGGTATTCTTGGAGTAAACTTAATTTATGGTGCATTTTATAAGCACGATCAGCCTAGAAAAATTCTTAAATATCTTTATGATCATCTAGATAAAGATACTTTAGAAGTAGACATGATTAACTTTTCAGGTCCAAACTTTAAAAATGTAGATAACAGATTAATGAGTTTACAGCTCATTAAAAATAATATGACCGATGCGGTTATGTTTGGCCCAGATGGTAATAATTTGCTTCCAGCAGCCATTTTATACAAGAAAAACATTCTTGCGTTAAGAGGAAGTTTTAGACCTGTGACAAAAGTAAATATGGACATGCTTAAAAAGTCTTATGATATTTTTGTTCGCGAGCCTAGTGTAGAAGAAGAAAACACCATTGTTATTTTTGAAATTACGCTTTCTAATTTAAAAGCCTCTGGTGAGATTGATGAACAAGATTTTATGGACAGAGCGGAATTACTTTGTTCGCTTGGACATACCGTAATGATTTCTAAATTTCAAGAATATTTTAAACTAGTAGAATATTTTAGCAATTATACCAAAGCTAAAATTGGTTTAACAATGGGTGTAAACAATCTTGTTGATATTTTTGATGAAAAATACTATCGTCACTTAAGTGGTGGAATCTTAGAAGCTTTTGGTAAGTTATTCTTTAAAGACTTAAAAGTGTATTTGTACCCAATGAAAAATGAAGATACTGGTCAAATTATGACAAGTAACAACGTTAAAGTACACCCACGAATGAAAGAGCTATATAAGTTCTTTAAATACAATGGCAAAGTTATGGATATTATAGACTATGATCCAGATATACTACATGTGTTCTCTAGAGACGTTCTTAAAAAAATTATTAATAACGAAGATGGTTGGGAAGAAGTATTGCCTGAAGGTATTGCTGAAATAATTAAAACAAAAAGACTTTTTTCTCGTAAAGAAATATCATCTAGCCCTGATGAATAAAAGTATAAAAAGCCCTAAATAATATTTATTTAGGGCTTTATTTATACTATCTGTGCAGCATGATCTTTTGTTTTTACTTTGTCTATAACTTTAGAAACCACACCTTTTTCATCAATAATAAAGGTAATTCTATGAATACCGTCGTAGGATCTTCCCATAAATTTTTTAGGGCCCCAAACGCCAAAAGCATTAATAACAGTATGATCTTCATCGGCTAAAAGCGGAAACTGAAATTTATATTTGTCTCTAAAATTTGCCTGACGCTTTTCAGAATCTGCACTTACACCTAGTAATTCATAACCTTGCTTTTGCAATTCTTTATAATTATCTCTCAGGTTGCAAGCTTCAGCCGTACAACCAGGGGTGCTCGCTTTTGGATAAAAAAATACAATTAGTTTCTTTCCTAAATAATCAGAAAGATTTATAACATTACCATCTTGATCTTTTGAGGAAAATGAAGGAACCTTATCCCCTACTTTTAAAGTTTTCATAGCTTTTTTAATTAAATTCGTTTCGTAAAAATACAGATTAACTATCGCCATAAACAGCTAAAACCTATTCAATTTTTAAATTGATTAATAAATAATACCAATGACAAAGACAGAAAAAGTAGAATTCACTATTCAGAAACTAAAGGAATTATATCCTACTATTCCTGTGCCTTTGGATCATAAAGACCCTTATACTTTACTTATTGCAGTGTTAATGTCTGCACAAAGTACAGATGTTCGCGTTAATCAGATTACACCTTTACTGTTTCAAAAAGCTGATAACCCGTATGATATGGTAAAAATGACTGTAGAAGAAATTCGTGATATTATAAAACCTGTTGGTTTATCTCCAATGAAAGCAAAAGGTATCCATGGGCTTTCTAAAATGTTGATAGAGAAATATGACGGCCTGGTTCCTCAAGAATTAGAATTATTAGAAGAATTTCCGGCAGTAGGCCATAAAACTGCTAGTGTAGTTGTTTCTCAAGCATTTGGAATTCCGGCTTTTCCTGTAGACACCCATATTCACAGACTTATGTACCGTTGGGGTTTTACGAACGGGAAAAATGTAGTACAAACTGAGAAAGATGCCAAAAGATTATTCCCTAAAGAAATTTGGAACGATTTGCATTTGCAGATTATTTGGTATGGTAGAGAATATTCTCCTGCTCGTGGTTGGGATCTTGAAAAAGATGTAATTACCCGAACAATAGGAAGAAAATCAGTGATTGACGAATACTATAAAACTAAAAAGAGCCGCTAATTGCGGCTCTTTTTAGTTTTTTAATTTAAATTATTTTCAAACTGAATATTGTTATACGTAACAATATTTAACGATTTAGAATAATTCATCAGGAACTGTACAGTTTCTGGACAAGCCTTTGCTAGCTTGCAAGCATTTTGATTGTCAGAGTAAATTTTTTCCATATTAATAGTATTGTTATGTTAAGATAACGCCACTAAAACGGAAATATTGTTCGATTCGTTGAATAACGAATTAATTCGTCAAAACGATATTATTCTTTTCAATTACTTTTCTTAGGTTTATTAATGCATATCGCATTCTTCCTAAAGCTGTGTTAATGCTAACACCTGTATTTTCTGAAATTTCTTTAAAGCTCATATCTCTGTAGATACGCATCATTAAAACTTCTTTTTGATCTTCTGGTAATTCTTCAATTAAAAGATTTAAATCAGAATCTATTTGATCTTTAATTATTTGCTTCTCAACATTTAATTGATCATCACCAATTACAGAAAAGATGTTAAAATCATCACTTCCTTCAAACATTGGCATTCTTTTGTTTTTTCTAAAGTGATCTATTACTAGGTTGTGTGCTATTCGCATTACCCATGGTAAAAATTTACCTTCTTCACTATAAGAACCTTTTCTTAAAGTTTTAATAACTTTTATAAAGGTATCTTGAAAAATATCTTCCGTAATATCTCTATCCAATACTTTTGAGTAAATAAAACTAGAAATACGTTGGTTGTGTCTGTTAATTAAAACTTCAAGAGCTTTTTCTTCTCCGTTGATATAATTTTTTACTAATACTGAGTCATCAATCTGTAGTTCCATACAAATTACTTTTTTGGTTAAAATTAGGGGTCCTCTCCTTTTTGGATTGAACTTTACTATGTGTGAAATAATTTTAAAAAAGTAATTTTGTTTTATAGGCTACTGGTTTTTAATTACATATCAAATATAGATAAAATAGGCACTTTTAAAAAAAGTTTGTTGTGATATGCAATATTTTTGATGTTAAAACGTGTATTGTAGTGATTGAAGCACTCATATTGTATCTTTGCCATTATAAATACGAGTATGACTGCCATTTTAGACGTAAATCCAAAAGAAAATATAATAATAAAGGGAGCCAAGCTCCACAATCTTAAAAACATTGATGTAATTATCCCAAGAAATAAACTTGTGGTAATTACCGGATTATCTGGCTCAGGGAAGTCTAGCCTTGCTTTTGATACCTTATATGCTGAAGGACAAAGAAGGTATGTTGAAAGTTTATCTTCATATGCTAGGCAGTTTTTAGGTAAACTAGACAAACCCAAAGTAGATTATATAAAAGGTATTGCACCTGCAATTGCCATTGAGCAAAAAGTAAATTCTACCAATCCAAGATCAACAGTTGGTACTACTACCGAAATTTATGATTATTTAAAACTCTTATATGCGAGAATAGGAAAAACAATATCTCCAATATCTGGGCAAGAAGTAAAAAAACATACGGTTACCGATGTTGTAAATCATATAAAGTCGTATCCAGAAGGTACAAAACTATTATTGTTAGCACCTATTACTATAAGAGAAGATCGCGATGCTTTAAAATCACTTCAGATTTTTTCTCAACAAGGTTACGCCCGTATAAAGTATAAAGGAGAAGTTTTAAGAATAGACGATTCTATTACCCAAATTGATAAAGAATTTAGTCTGGTGGTTGATCGAATAATTACTAAAGATGATGAAGATTTTTACAATCGCTTAGGTAATGCCGTTGATACAGCTTTTTTTGAAGGGAAGGGTGATTGTATAGTGGAAGAACTTGAAACAGGAAAACAAATTCCATTTAGCAATAAGTTTGAGTTAGATGGAATGAAGTTCTTAGAACCAAATGTTCATTTATTTAGTTTTAATAATCCCTATGGTGCATGTCCTAAATGCGAAGGATATGGAGATGTAATAGGTATAGATGAAGATTTAGTGGTGCCAAATACGGCATTATCGGTATATGAAAATGCAATTTTTCCTTGGCGTGGCGAAAGTATGGGCTGGTATCGAGACCAATTAGTGAATAATGCTTATAAGTTCGATTTTCCGATACATAAACCTTGGTATCAATTAACCGAGGAACAAAAACAATTGGTTTGGGAAGGTAATAGTCATTTTAGCGGAATTAATGATTTCTTCTTAGGACTTGAAGAAAAAAGCTATAAAATTCAAAATCGAGTAATGCTTTCTCGTTACCGCGGAAAAACAAAATGTACTACTTGTAAAGGGAAACGTTTAAGAAAGGAAACAGATTATGTTAAAGTAGATGGTAAATCTATTTCGGATTTAGTGGAACAACCTATTGAAGATTTAATTTCGTTTTTTAATGCTATTAAATTAAGTGAAAATGATAGCAAAATTGCTTCTCGTTTATTAATAGAAATAAAAAGTAGATTAGGATTCTTATATAAGGTAGGCCTTACTTATTTAACACTTAATAGAAAGTCTAATACCTTATCTGGTGGAGAAAGTCAACGTATAAATTTAGCCACATCTTTAGGTAGTAGTTTGGTAGGTTCTATGTATATTTTAGATGAACCAAGCATTGGCTTGCACCCAAAAGATACAGAGAACTTGATTGATGTATTAAAATCGTTACGTGATTTAGGTAATACTGTAATAGTAGTAGAGCATGATGAAGATATCATGAAAGCTGCCGATGAAATTATTGATATTGGACCTGAGGCTGGAACATTAGGCGGAAATGTTGTTGCACATGGCACCATGAAGGATATTTTAAATTCTACCTCTTTAACGGCCAGTTATTTAAATGGTTCCCTAGAAATAAAAGTACCGTCAAAAAGAAGAACTTCTCCCAATTTTATTGAAATTATTGGTGCCCGAGAGCATAATTTAAAAAATATTGATGTAACCTTTCCTTTAGATATGCTCACTGTTATTACTGGTGTTTCTGGTAGCGGTAAAAGTACATTAGTGAAAAAATTACTCTACCCTATTATATTAAAAGAAATTGGTGGATATGGTGAAAAAGCGGGTCAGTTTACTGAAGTAAAAGGTAAATATAGCCATATTAAACATGTAGAATTCGTAGATCAGAATCCTATTGGCCGTTCTTCTAGATCAAATCCGGTGACTTACATTAAGGCATATGATGATATTCGCTCATTATTTGCAAGTCAAAAATTAAGTAAGCTCAGAAATTACCAAACAAAACATTTTTCATTTAATGTAGATGGAGGCCGCTGTGAAAAATGTAAAGGTGAAGGCGAGATTACTGTTGAAATGCAATTCATGGCCGATGTACATTTAGAATGCGAAACTTGTAAAGGTAAAAGATTTAAGAAAGAGGTATTGGAAGTTAAATTTCAAGATGCCAATATTGACGACTTATTAAACATGACAATTGATGATGCGCTTTCTTTTTTCGAAAAGCATCAACAAACAAAAATATATAGAAAACTTAAACCCTTACAAGATGTTGGTTTAGGCTATGTTACTTTGGGGCAATCCTCATCTACGCTTTCAGGTGGTGAAGCACAGCGAATAAAACTAGCATCATTTTTAGTCAAAGGCACAACAAAAGAAAAGGCCCTATTTATTTTTGATGAACCTACAACAGGACTCCATTTTCATGATATTCAAAAACTTTTAAAATCTTTTAATGCTTTAATAGAAAAAGGCCATTCGATTATTGTTATTGAGCATAATATAGATTTAATAAAATGTGGAGATTATGTCATTGATCTTGGCTTAGCAGGAGGAACAAAAGGAGGAGAACTTATCACCGCAGGAACTCCTGAAGAGATTGCAAAAAATAAAATTTCTTATACCGCAAAATATTTAAAAGAGAAACTATAAGAACTTCTCACTTAATAATTATCTATATTTAAATTATATAAATATTTGAAAGTCAACAAATTGTAAAATATTTAAATTTCTGGCACGCTGTTTGGTATATACTAATCGAATGTAAATAGTTGCATTCACAAATTATTAAAACCTTATATCATGAGAAATTTAATACTCCTTTTTTCAGCTTTAGTTTTAGGCACTTCAAGTGCGTTAGCTGTTACAACAGAAGATAAGGTTGCACAACGCAATGCTTATAGTTACAACGATTCATTCATTTTTGTTGAAAATGGCATTACGTTTTCAGTATATCCAGATGGTGAGTTCGATTTTTATATAGACGAAGTTGCTGGTGTTAATGCCAATGTAAATTTTGGTAGAACTAGTATTTCATTTAATTCTGGTTACGACTACAATCCATATGTACAATATGATGATTACGGAGCAGTACTACAAGTTGAAAATGTTCCTATTTATTACGATTACTATGGTAGAGTTTCTCAAATTGGTGATGTTAATATAAGATATAACAATGGTAGAGTTTCTCGTTTAGGAGGAATGTATGTGTACTATGACAATAGAGGGTATTACAGCCATAATCGTGGTTTCATCAATATATATAATAGAACTTATGTATATAGACCATTTCACAGATATTTTGCAAGACCTGCAGTTGGATTTTGTTTAGTGTATAGTTCTCCTTACAGAAGATATTACAATCCTGTTAGATATACCTACTACAACCCTTATCGTTACAATACGCGAAGAACATATGCTGCTATAGGCAAAGAGCATAGATACAATCAAGTTCGTAATGAAAGAGCTAAAGTGTATAGAAATGATAAGCGAGTTGCTGTAAGTGATAATTATAGTAGACGTAATACTGAACTAAGAGGATCAAATTCAAATAGAGGATATTCCGATAGATCATATTCTGATTCTAAAAGAAAATCTTCAAAGGCTAATTCATCCAGAGGAGATGTACAATCAAGAAGTTCTAAAAATAGATCATATGATAGTTCAAAAAGAGAAACTTCTAGAGCTACAACGTCAAGAGGCAATACGCAATCAAGAAGTTCTAATGAAATTAGAAATGATAGATCATCTAGTAATAGTAGAGGTGTAACTCAAAGAGAGTCTAGTGTCAATAGAACTCCAAGAGCAACAGAAACAAGAAGTACCAGTAGAACTCCTTCGAGTACAACAAGTAGATCTACTAGAACTGTTGAAAGAGGAAATTCCTCTTCAAGAAACACAGGTAGCGCAACAAGAACAACTACTACAAGTAGAGTTTCTAAAAGCACGCCTACAAGAGAAAAAAGTGTAACTACTAGAAGTACAACTAGAACATCTAGAAGTACTCCATCTAGCACATCAAGATCTACTAGTTCTTCAAATAGAACTAGCAGAACAAGAAATTAAAAAATAGTTATTAGGTTGGTTAGTTGTTAACCCCGCAGTGAACTTATTCCTGCGGGGTTTTTTATTTCTTCAAGAATTTGTTTAATATTCCATTAACATCTTCTGATAATTTAAACTTATATAAAGCTGCCACGTAAATTGAAATGATTAAAAGACTTTTTAAAACAATATTAATAATGGCATGAAATGGAAATTCTAAATAAAAGAAAAGTAATACTACTACTATAAGCAAAACTAAAACCTTAAACATTTGATTGGTAAAGGGTAAAATTCCAAATCTGATTTTAACAAATAACAGCTTCAAAGAATTAAAGATAAATAATGCTGTAAATGATGCTACAGCAGCTCCAATTAAGCCAAATACTGGAATTAACCACATATTAAACAGGATAGTAATAATCGCTAAAAACACACCTAGTAATAATAATGCTTTATAATAATCCGAATTATATAAAATAGCATTGTTATTACCTAATACAGCATCAGACACTTTTGCAAGCCCTATTAAAAAAACAATAGTAAAACCATTACCATATTCGGCAGGTAATAGTTTATATAATTCGTTAAGATTTAAAATAATTAAAATATAAATTAAACCAGAAACGATAAATAATGTTAAGGCACTTCGTTGATATAAACTCTTTAGCTCTTGCTTATCGTTTTTATTTAATATTTCGGCTGTTAACGGATAAGTTATTTGGTGCATAGATCTCGAAGGCACCGAGATTACAGTGGCAATAAAAATAGCTACACTATAGTAGGCTACATTTTCAATTTTAATGTAATGATTAATCATTACTTTATCTACCTCTAATAAAACAACAGCGGCAGAACCTCCGAGAATTATTAGTGTACTATATTGAAGAATTTCCTTTAAATTATAGGGAAAATTAAAGTTTAAAACAGGCATTCTTAAATAGTAGGCATAAAGCTTCATTATCAACATACGAATAAGATGCAAAATGACTACAACGATTAGAAAAGTATCTACACTAATCCATTTATAATAAACCAATACTAATAATAAGGTGATACCTAATCTTGTGAAAACTTCTTTCATGAAATTTCCAAAAACGGTTTTCATATGCACTTTAGACCAAGAATAAAATACCTCGAAATAGGCCATTGACATACCAATTAGAAAAATATACCATACATAACCCTTAACTATAGGATTTGTTTGCGAAATAAAATTTCCGATTATTTCATAAGCAAAATATGAAGCAATTGCCATTGGTACAATTAAGAATAATGGCAATAATAACATTAAGGTAAGAAAGCTATCCTTATCTTTCTTATCTGTAAAACTGCTGAAATATTTCACTAAAGTATTAGGAACACCAAAGGCAAGTATTGGCATTAAAATAGCAGAATATGATAATATTACACTTACTAACCCGTAATATTCATCTGTTAAAAATCGAGTATAAAGAAATAAGGTATTAATGGCACCAACCGCAAAACCTATATAGGTAACGATAGTATTATTAAGAGACTGTTTTAATACAATTCCCATTAGAGTATTTCTGCTAGTTTTTTAGTTAATTCTCTTCTGCTATACTTGGCAATATTTACAGAATTTGATTCTAGTTTTTTACTTTGAAATGCTTGGAACCACTCTAAAATTATTTCTTTTAAACTTGAATCCTCTGAATAATCGAATAATTTTCCTGACTTAGTTTCATCGATAATATCCCCTACATCCCAATTTTTAGGGCCTATAGCTAAAATTGGTCTTTTAGCTGCTAAATACTCAAAAAGTTTCCCTGGTATTATTCCTGTTGTTTCTTTAGAGTTTATCTCTGTCAACAATAATACCTGAGATTTATTCTGAATCTCTAAAGCTTCGTTATGAGATACATACCCCTGTAACTCAACATAGTTTTCCAAACCATAGGAATAGATAGTATTAAGTACATCTGCACTAGTCACTCCAACAAGTTTGAGCTTAAAGCTATTTTGAAATTTAACGTTAGACTCAATCAATTCTGCAAGAACTTTCCACAAATTTTCTGGGTTTCTACCAGTGAGTAAGGAGCCAATATGTGCTATAGTAAAATTGGTATCCAATACAACTTTAGACTTCAAATCATTGTCGAAACCATTTGTAATTACAACTATTGGTTTAGTTGTGATTTCTTGGAATTCTGCTTTGGTTGATGCACTGGTCACAATGATTTTATCTGCTGAAGTTAAAACACTTTTTTCAAGATGCTTATGCTTTTTTTGCGAAGCCTTAGTCAGTTTTAATTTTTTGTGATAACCAATACTTGTCCATGGGTCGCGGAAATCCGAAATCCAATTTATATCCAGTTTTTCCTTAAGTTTTAACCCAATTAAATGAACACTATGTGGTGGACCTGTTGTTATTATGGTTTCAATTTTTTCTTTAATAATAAGCTCAGATAAAAAACTAACTGAAGGTTTTACCCAGAATTTGCGTGCATCGGGAATAAAAATATTTCCTCGTATCCAGAGCATTACTTTTTCTAAAGTAGACTGATTTTTAGATTGTATAATTCCAGAACTAATCCGTTTAGTTTTTTTACTTGATAAGAAACTGGCTAATTTATAAGGCTCAAAAATGGGCTGTTTATAAATGCTTATTCCGTCTGGTATTTCATTTATAAAACAAGTATCCGTAATTGGGTAATTAGGGTTTTCTGGTATATATAAAACGGGTTCAATATTAAAATCACGTAAATACTTGACAAATTTTAACCATCGTTGTACTCCAGGTCCTCCAGCAGGTGGCCAGTAATACGTAATGATTAATACTTTTTTCATTACTCTTTGTTTGATTTACGTGTAGACCAAAAAGAATATCCTAATGCACTTAAGATTACTAACCCTAGTAGTAAAGAACTTGCCAAAACTATTGTGGAACCCTCTTTAATTACAGCAGGCTCAAATTTAAATTCAATTTTATGATCTCCAGTAGGTACCTCTAAACCACGAAGTGCATAATTGACTTCATAAATAGGTTTTTCTACACCATCTATATAGGCTTTCCATCCATTTTCATAATACATTTCAGAAAAAATTGCAAAACCTTTATTCTTATTTTTAGATTGATAAGTTAATTGATTTGGTCTATAATTTTCCAAAACTATTGATGCCAAAGAATCTTTAGCAAATGCATAATTTGTAAGACTTGAATTTTTAGTTGTATTTATTACCGCTTTACTTTTAGTATCTAAATCTTTTAGAGCCAAAATTGCTTCATTAGCATTCGAAACTTTTATTAATTCTTCTACAAACCATGCATTGCCATTGGCATTTGGGTTTACGGCTGGAACACTTCTACCCTCTTCATCTTGTTGAATGACATATTTTACATTCAACATATTCAATACATTTAGGTTGCCATTGTAGATATGAAAATCAAATAAATCTTGCATTTTAGCAGGTTTGGCAGCGTGGTATCCACCGATGGATTGATGGTAATATGATGTACTCGCTCCATTTAATCCTTCCGCAGGATTGTAGACTCTAAAAATAGATTTGTCTTTAGCTATTTCTTTATCAACAGCGGTTTCAGCAAAAGGTGATGTCATAGCTCTCTGACGTACAAAATCATCATCATTTACATAGCGTTTATCAACACCAATTAAATCGAACAAAATCAACAATCCAATGACTAAAACAAAAACATTTTTATTGAATTTTTCTTTTATAAACAACCATAATGCAGTTGCGGATAATAAAACAAATAACAATGATCTTAATGTATCATTTACGTAAACGGCTTCACGATCAAGACGAATCATAGTCATAAGCTCATTGCCGTAATTTTGTTCTAAAAAAGCATCACTACCACCTTCAAAAGAAAAAAGACCTTTACTTACAAGTATAAGAATCCCCAGGCCTGCTGTAATAAAAAAACTAATTTTTAATGCATTAAGTTTTTTTGCTTTTTCCACTGTAGTATTAAATAATTCAGCTAATGCCAAAATGGCTAAGATAGGAACACAAAGTTCTAATATAACTTGTATTGATGATACTGCTCTAAATTTATCATACAATGGAAAGTAATCAATCATAAAATCGGTTAGGGCACTAAAATTTTTCCCCCATGATAAGACCAAAGACATAAGTACACCTCCCAATAACCACCATTTTGCTTTTTTCTTAACCAATATAAGTCCTAGTATGAATAGAAAAAACAACACAGCTCCTACATACGCCGGAGCAGATGTCCCTGGTTGATCACCCCAGTATAAGGGCAATCCCTTTGAAAACTCTAATGCTTTGGTAGGAGATAATCCTTTTTCTATTAAGAAATTATAGGTTTTGGAACCCTCTCCTAAATCTTCATAATTAGAGCCTCCGAATAGTCTTGGTACGAATAAATTTAACGATTCAGTAATACCATAACTATATTGCGTTATGTATTCTTTACTAAGCCCTCCACTATTTTCCTTTTGGTTACCATCAGGAGTAATGGTAAGTTCGCTTTTACCGCGTGTACTCCAATCGGCATATTCTTTAGTTGCCATTAAACTTGTTGCATTAGTGGCAATTCCGAGAACTACTGCCACGAGAAGTAAGCCTACTGAAGTGAAAAAATGTTTTAATTGCTTTTTTCGTATTCCATCAACAAGGTAAACAACACCTAAAATTAGCACCAATAGCATAAAATAATAGGTCATTTGGTAATGATTAGCATTAATTTCTAATGCCATTGCTAATGCTGTTAAAACAAATCCCCAAATATATTTTTTTCTAAAAACTAATAATATTCCTCCTAAAAGCATGGGCAAATAAGCAATTGCATGCGCCTTAGCGTTATGCCCCACTCCTAAAATTATAATGAGATAAGTAGAAAAGCCAAATGCCAAGGCTCCTATAACTGCAAGCCTAAAATCAATTTTTAAACAACTCAATAAAATGTAAAAACCTAATAAGTACAAGAATAAATAATCTGCAGGGCGTGGCAAAAAACGCAGTGCCAAATCTAACTGCTTTACATAGTTATGCGGATAATGTGCTCCTAATTGATACGTTGGCATTCCTCCAAACGCACTGTTGGTCCAATAAGGCTCTTCACCAGTACGTTTTTTAAAATCGATTTGCTCTTTTGCCATTCCAGTATACTGTGCAATATCTGATTGGAAAATGACTTTACCTTGCAATACCGGTGTAAAAAAGGCTAAAGCCACAATTACAAAAAGAGAAACAGCAAAAAAGTGAATTAAAAAGACTCTAAGATTACTTTTCATTTAAATTGGCAGTGTTATATATGGGTTGGTTTTAAAGGGGGAAATTAATCAATTTCTTCAAAATCTATATACTCTCCAACTTTATTTGAAGATTTCGATTTTTTGGTAGTTTTTGAATTTATAATTACGTCTCCTTCTGCGGTAGTTCTCGTTTGTTCTTGCGTGCCAAATCCTTCGAATTTTTCTCTGAAGTGTTTTTCTGCTTTTTTACCAGCGTAATTCAATAGTTTAG
The DNA here is from genome assembly GCF_900176415.1 of Cellulophaga tyrosinoxydans. Classification (GTDB taxonomy): domain Bacteria; phylum Bacteroidota; class Bacteroidia; order Flavobacteriales; family Flavobacteriaceae; genus Cellulophaga; species Cellulophaga tyrosinoxydans. The sequence continues at coordinate 156,005 of NZ_FWXO01000002.1, forward strand.
GCGCAAATAATTTTAGCAATATTTTAAATAAATAATATACTAATAGTATAATTAAAATCGTTGTAAAGAAACCCATGTCTTTTAATTAAAATAATATCAAAAATACGATTATCAGTTCGCATTTTAGCGTTGAAAATCTTAAAATATTAATAAAACCGTTAGATCCAAGGCGGTATAGAATAAAAAATATGAAAAATATTCTTCCATTATTTGCTTTTCTCTTTACAATAATTGCTACAGCTCAATATACAGATGTTATTAATTCTAACCGACCTGGACAATCCGTAAGTGCCTATGCGGTCGGCAAAAATGTTATTCAAGCTGAGTTTGGTATAGGTTACGAACAGCAAGAGCACACCATATTATTAACAGATTCCAATATTTGGAGTACTGATTTGGCACTTCGTTATGGGCTTTTGTGGGAAAAATTAGAGATTATGTACGAGGGAACTTTCCAAAAAGAAAATAAAGATTTTTCAAATCCGCAATCCAGTATTTCGATTACAGATTTTTCAAGAAATAGATTAGGTTTAAAATATCTAATCTATGATCCTTATAAAAATCCAGAACGTAATAAACCTAATCTTTATAGCTGGAAAGCAAATCATAAATTTCAGTGGAGAAACTTGCTTCCAGCAGTGTCTTTATACGCTGGTGCAACTTTTGTTCTTGGAGACAATCCATACTATTTAGGAGATGCTATAGTCTCTCCACGCGTTATGCTTGCAACTCAAAGCAAAATTTCTCCTCGAGTAGTGTTCATATCCAACATTGCTTATGACCGTATTGGAACGGATTATCCTGAGTTGAGTTATATAGTTTCACTTACCCATGCATTTAGAAACCCAAAATGGAGCATTTTTCTAGAACAGCAAGGTATAAAAAGTGATCGCTATGCCGATGCACTTTATAGAACTGGTATTGCGCATTTATTGAGTCCTAATTTACAAGCTGACATTACCTTTGGTGGTAGTTTTAAAGATACACCAACGCGAATGTTTGGAACTTTAGGTGTGTCTTATAGATTGGATAAGCACGTAGATAAGCCTATTGCTATTGATGAACAAAAAGGTGGTGAAAACGGACAGATTGGTAGAAAATCTATGAAGAAAAAAGCGAAGAAAGCCAAAAAAGGTAATGGCGCAGAAGATATTGATTTAGGACCTACTAAAAAGCAATTAAAAAAATTGAAAAAGGCAGAAAAGCAAAAGAAAAAAGATGATGGTGCCATTGATTTCTAAATAAAATAGGCTTTAAATACTATTTAAATTTTATTATTTCTTATCACGTTTTAAGATGTAGATTAATATTGCTAATATTGATTCATCAAATAAAAACGCATGATCACTATAGCAGAAGTAAAAACTATTGCCGACAGAAAAAAGTTTGTAAAATTTCCTTTTACATTATACAAAGATTCTCCCTATTGGGTCCCACCCATTATTGCTGATGAAATGGAGACTTTTAATCCAGAAAAAAACCCTGCCTTTAAGGATGCGGAAGTTACTTTGTTTCTAGCCTATAAAAACAACGAAATTGTTGGTCGAGTAGCTGCCATCATTAACTGGATTGAAGTAAATCATCAAAAAGTATCTAAAATGCGATTTGGTTGGTTTGATTTTATAGATGATCTCGAAGTGTCAAAATCTTTATTAGATAAGGTCTCAGAAATTGGTAAAAAACATAAATTAAAGTACATGGAAGGTCCTGTAGGATTTTCTAATTTAGATAAGGTTGGCGTACTTGTAGAAGGATTTGATCATATTGGAACCATGATTACATGGTACAATCACCCTTATTATATAAATCATTTTGAAACTAATGGCTTTGTAAAAGAAAAGGAGTACATGGAGAATAAATTTCCATTTGCTAATGCAGATCCTAAATTCTACGCCAAAGCAAATGAACTAATTAAAAAGCGCTATAATTTAAGACCATTAAATTTCACAAAAACAAAAGATGTTATGCCAATGGCAGATAAGATGTTCGATTTATTTAATGAGTCCTACGCTTCATTATCTTCTTTTGTTCCCATAAATGAAATTCAAAAGGCGTATTTCAAGAAAAAATATATCAGTTTTATAAATCCAGAATATATAAAATTTGTTTTGGATGATAAAGACAATCTTGTTGCGTTTGGAATTGTAATGCCATCTTTCTCAAAAGCCTTACAAAAAGCTAAAGGAAAGCTTTTCCCTACCGGATTGTTTCATCTTTTAAACGCTAAACGAAATAGTAAAGAAGTTATCTTTTATTTAATTGGTGTACATCCAGAGTATCAAAACAAAGGTGTTACCGCGATTTTGTTTAATGAATATTATAAAACTTTTACTGCTAAAGGAATTCATACCTGCATTAGAACTCCAGAATTAGAGGAAAATATAGCGATTAAACAATTATGGAAAAATTTTGATCCACAAATTTACAAACGAAGAAGAACCTATCGCAAGAGTCTAGTTTAGCGCTCAAAAATACTTCATAAAAAAAGTCCAAATAGTGTTAATATTTGGACTTTTTTAATATTTTGAATTTAAAATTATTCTCCCATTGCAGCAGCAACAGCAGCAGACAATCTCTTATAGGTTCCGTTTTCTAAACGTTCACGTATCGCAGAGAAAGCCTCTAATGTAATCTTGACATCTTCTAAGGTATGTGTAGCTGTTGGGATCATTCGCAGTAAAATTAATCCTTTAGGAATAACAGGATATACCACAATAGAACAAAAGATTCCATGATTCTCACGTAAATCTTTAACTAATGCCATAGCCTCAGGAATACTACCATTTAAGTAAACAGGCGTAACACAACTTGTTGTGGTACCTATATCAAAACCTCTTTCTTTAAGGCCGTTTTGTAATGCATTAACATTCTCCCAAAGTTTATTCTTAAGCTCTGGCATAGTACGCAACATATCTAAACGTTTAAGTGCTCCTTTCACATAAATCATAGGTAATGATTTTGCGAACATTTGAGAACGTAAGTTGTATTTTAAATAATCTATAATTTCTTTATCGGCAGCTAAAAAAGCCCCTATACCTGCCATTGATTTTGCAAAAGTTGCAAAATAAACATCAATTCCATCTTGAATACCTTGCTCCTCACCTGCTCCAGCACCAGTTTTACCAAGGGTACCAAAACCATGCGCATCATCTACAAGAAATCTGAAATTAAATTTTTTCTTAAGCGCAACAATTTCTTTTAATTTACCTTGTTCTCCACGCATACCAAAAACACCTTCTGAAATAACAAGAATTCCTCCTCCTGTTTGTTCAGCCATTTTGGTAGCTCTTTCTAGGTTTTTCTCTAAACTCTCAATATCATTATGCTTAAATGTAAATCGTTTACCCATATGTAAACGTACACCATCAATAATACAAGCGTGTGAATCTACATCGTAAACAATAATATCGTCTTTAGCTACAAGTGCATCAATTGCAGACATAATACCTTGATAACCAAAATTTAAAAGATAAGCCGATTGCTTATTTACAAAAGCAGCAAGTTCTTGCTCTAATTGTTCGTGAAAATCAGTATGACCACTCATCATACGTGCACCCATTGGGTAAGCAGAACCATATTCTGCTGCCGTTTCTCCATCAACTTTCTTGATTTCAGGTAAGTTGGCAAGTCCTAAATAATCGTTTATACTCCAAGTTAAAACTTCTTTACCTTGAAATTTCATTCTATTAGAAATAGGTCCTTCTAGCTTAGGGAATACAAAATATCCTTCTGCTTGTGAAGCCCATTTTCCTAATGGACCTTTATTTTCGATTATTCTTTCAAATAAATCTCTCATCCTATATTAAATTTGGAACAAAAGTAAAGATTTTTCACTTGTATTCATAAAAATATACATACAAAAAAAGCAATGCTATAATTATAACATTGCTTTACTAAATTATTAAATTTTATACTTATTTTACAAATTGCACCTCTTGAACAGATTCAACCGAATTTGTATCAAAAAATCCTTGATCCGTCATCCATTGATCACTGTAAACTTTACTCATGTATCGTGAGCCATGATCAGGGAAAATAACTACAACATTGCTATTTTTATTAAATTCTCCTTCTGCATTTAATTGTTTAATTGCTTGCAAAGCAGCACCACTAGTATAACCCACAAACATGCCTTCAGTTCTTGATATTTCACGAGCCGTATGGGCACTTTCTTCATCTGTAACTTTTACAAACTTATCAATAACATCGAAATTTGTTGAAGCGGGAATTAAATTTTTACCTAAACCTTCAATTCTGTATGGGTAAATTTCATTGGCATCGAACTCACCAGTTTCATGATATTTTTTAAGTACGGAACCAAAAGCATCTACCCCAATAATTTTAACATTCGGGTTTTGCTCTTTCAAATAAGCTGCAGTACCTGAAATTGTTCCTCCTGTACCACTACATGCAACTAAATGAGTTATTTGTCCATTTGTTTGTTTCCAAATCTCCGGACCTGTAGTTCTGTAGTGAGCGTCTGTATTTAATTTATTAAAATACTGGTTAATATAAATACTGTCTTTTGTCTCTTTATGTAAACGTTTGGCAACTTCATAATAAGATCTAGGATCTTCGGCAGCAACATGAGCAGGACAAACATAAACTTTTGCACCCATAGACCGCAACATGTCTATTTTATCTTTTGATGATTTTGAGCTAACCGCAAGAATACATTCATAACCTTTAATAATACTCACCATAGCAATACTAAATCCAGTATTACCACTAGTAGTTTCAATTATAGTACTACCTGGTTTTAATATTCCTTGGCGTTCAGCCTCTTCTATAATATGGATTGCAATTCTATCTTTTGAAGAATGCCCTGGGTTAAAAGCTTCTACTTTCGCGTAAAAGTTTCCTGTGAATGACTCTGCTACTCTATTTAATTTAACTAATGGAGTATTCCCTATTAGTTCTAAAACAGAATTGTGAGCGTTGATCTTATTTTCCATTCTTTGGATCTAAGTTAAAAAACATTGTTGCAATTGTTTTTGAATTAATCACAACAATAAGATGCAAATTTATTATTTTTTTTCGATTAATTCATTTTCTTTTCTAAATCCATTAAAAAAGCGTATTCTTTCGCTACCTCTTTTAATGATTCAAATCGCCCAGAAGCTCCACCATGACCAGCATCCATGTTAATATCTAAAAGCAATATATTAGTATCTTTTTTTAAATCTCGTAATTTAGCAACCCACTTAGCTGGTTCCCAATATTGTACTTGTGAGTCATGAAGTCCTGTAACAACTAACATATTAGGATAATCTTTGGGCGCTACATTATCATAAGGAGAATAAGATTTCATATAATCATAATACACCTTTTCATTTGGATTACCCCATTCATCATACTCACCTGTGGTTAAAGGAATAGTTTCATCTAGCATTGTTGTAACTACATCTACAAAAGGAACAGCTGCTATAATACCATTATATAGGTTTGATTCCATATTTGCAATGGCTCCCATTAAAAGTCCACCAGCTGAACCACCTTCCGCATACAAATGCTCAGGGCTTGTAAAATTATTAGCAATTAAATGTTTAGAGCAATCTATAAAATCTGTAAACGTATTCATTTTATGCAGGAGTTTACCATTTTCATACCATTCACGACCTAAATATTCGCTGCCTCTTACATGTGCTATAACATAAATAAAACCACGATCTAACAAACTTAAACGCACAGTAGAAAAATTTGGGTCTAATGTATGCCCATAAGAGCCATAAGCATATTGCAAGAGAGGACTTGAGCCATCTAATTTTGTGTCTTTATGATAAACCATTGACATAGGCACTTTAACACCATCCCGCGCTGTTGCCCATATTCTTTGAGATGTATAATCTTCTTTTTTAAAATTTCCTCCTAAAACTTCTTGTTCTTTTTTAATATCCTTCTCCTTGGTACGCATATTAAAATCGATAATAGAACTAGGAGTAGTTAAAGAATTGTATCCGTAACGAAGCACTTCGGTGTCAAAATCAGGATTAGTGCTAACATAGGCAGTGTAAGTTTCATCGTTAAATGGTAGAAAGTAGCTTTCATTAGAACTCCATTGAATAATCTTAATTTTAGCTAAACCATTTTCACGTTCAGAAAGCACATAATAATCTTTAAAAATTTCTATATCTTCTAAAAGAACGTCTTTACGATGTGGAATAAAATCTATCCAATTAATTGCTTCAGTTTTATCCTCTGAAGTTCTCATTATTTTAAAATTGGTAGCATTATCTTTATTGGTTAAAATATAAAAATCGTTTTTATAATGCGCTAAAGAGTACTCCACACCTCTTTGTCTTTCTGCAAAAATTGTAAAATCACTATTAGGTTTATCAGAATCTATAAAGCGATATTCCGATGTTAACGTACTAGTGGAACCAATTATAATATATTTTTGAGATTTTGTATTGTAAATAAAACAATCAAAAGTCTCGTCTTCTTCATGATAAACAAGTACATCATTTTCTGTAGAAGTTCCTAATATATGCTTGTAAATTTTATCTGACCTCAGCGTAATTGGGTCTTTTTTAGAATAGAAAAATGTTTTATTATCATTAGCCCAAACAGCACCACCTGTGGTATTTTCAATAGCATCTTCATAAATTTCGTTGGTGACTAAATTTTTAATCTTTAGAATATATTCTCTTCTAGAAACAACATCAACACCAAAAACCGCCATATTGTTATTAGGACTAATTGCTACACCTCCGAGCTTAAAATAGTCGTAACCTTTAGCCATTTCATTGCAATCGAACAAAACTACTTCTTCAGCATTTAATTCATTGGCCTTTCTAGAATATACTGGATATTCTTTCCCTTTTTCAAAACGTGTAGAATACCAAAAACTATTTAATTTATAGGGTACTGAAGAATCATCTTCTTTTATACGCGATTTCATTTCTTCAAATAATTTATTTTGAAGTGAAACCGTATGCTTGGTCATTTCTTCGTAATAGGCTTTTTCTTCATTCAAATACGAAATCACCTCCTTATCCTCTCTATTATTTAACCAGTAATAATTATCTATTCGAGTGTCGCCGTGTATTTCTAATTTTTTCGGCATCTTTTTTGCAACAGGAATTTTAATCGGTGACATAAACTTTAGTAAATTAAGAAAGAAGGCGCAAAATTAATACTTAATAGAAATATATTGGTCTTTTTTTCAGGTTGTATTGAAAGATTTAAGTATTACCGTGACATTTATTATTTTTGATGCTTAAATAAAACAAATAAATTATGTTTGGAGATATAATGGGTATGATGGGTAAATTAAAAGATACCCAAGAAAAAATTAAGGCTACAAAAGAACGTTTAAATACGGTTTTGATTGATGAACAATCATCTGATAGTAAATTAAAAGTAACACTTACCGCCAATAGAGTTATTAAGGAAATAACCATTGATGAAAGTTTGTTACAAGATAAAGAACAATTAGAAGACTATTTAATACTTGTACTTAATAAAGCCATAGAACGTGCCACCAATGTAAATGAAGTTGAACTTGCTGCTGTTGCAAAAGAAGGTATGCCCAATATTCCGGGAATGGACACGTTATTTAAATAATTAAACACAATACCATGAAAAAAATAATTGTACTTCTTTTGTTTCCTATTTTGTTATCTGCTCAGGGAGATGTAATTACAAAAGAAAAAACAGATTGGATAACAAATTATGATCAGGCCATAAAGCTCGCCAAAAAAGAGAAAAAAAATATACTTATGTTTTTTACTGGCAGTGATTGGTGCCCGCCATGTATCGCACTTAAAAGAGACTTTCTTGAAACCACTGCTTTTGATGTTTATGCCAATGAATACATTTTATTATATATCGATATTCCAAGAAATAAAGATCTACTAACGGCTGATCAATTAAAAAGTAACAAAGAGTTGGCTGCTAAATATAATAAGCGGGGAAGTGTTCCAATGCTTAAGGTTGTGAATAAAGAAGGTAATGAACTAGGCGAAATGTCTGGTTATAGCATGAATGGAGAAATAAAATATCACACTAAATTTTTAGAAAAGTATAAAAAATAAGATATAAAAAAGCCCTTTGAAATTCAAAGGGCTTTTGACCAACTCTCTAACTCAAGCTTAGTTGTTTATCAATCTAAACTCAGTTCTTCTATTTACAGAATGCTCTCTTTCAGTACAAGTTACACCTTCTGCACATCTATTTTTAATTTTAGTTTCACCGTAACCATTTGCTACTAATAAGCTAGGATTAACTCCTTTAGTAATTAAATAATCAGCTACCGCTTTTGCTCTTCTTTCAGATAAATCTTGGTTAGAAGAAGCATTACCTCTTACATCAGTATGTGATGCTAATTCAACTTTCACACCTGGGTTTTGAGCTAAAACAGGCATTAATCTGTTATCAATAATACTTTTAGCTTCTGATGTTAAAGTTGCACTACCTAAGTTCCAGTTAATTGGTAAAGCTTGGTATTCTACTAAAGAACATTCTACTTCTTTCCAACTAGTTAAACCACCTTTTTCTTTTAAGACCTCTTTAGAGATTGTTTTTGTTACCACAGGTATAGTTTCTTCAACAGTGTAAGCATCTTTATCCAAAACTGTTTTTGTAATTTCTTTATATTCCGCAGGGATAATTTCTTCTACCACTCTTGCAGGCTCTAAAAGAACTCTTTTAGTATACGAACCTTCTCTTGAACCAATTGGTGTTTTACTAACTGAAGCAGGAGTAGATAATAATGTAGTCGATACTGTAGTGAATTCTGCAGGATACCCTTTATAACACCAGTATCTACAATCATCAGGGTTACCTGAAGAACAATCTGGAGCAGCCGCACCCAGTTCCCATTGTGCATATGCTGGTTTAATTTCTATAGTTTCTGAACCTGTTGTAAATGAAGCTGGTGAAATACTTAAAGTGTTTCCTCCTTCTTTAGATACATAAGTAACTGTTTCTGTTCCCCATTTTTCAGGAATTACAGTTAATTTTTTACCGGCAGCTTTAATTTCTACTCTTTCTGTAATTGTTTTAAAAGTTGCAGGAACTGTCTTTAAAACAGAGTATGCAGGTTTCGTGGTGATAGTTACAGTTTCGTTCACGTAAACATCTGGGGTAGTACAACGAACATAGCATTTACCTGGTTCAGGATTTGAAGGTAAGTCTTGTGCAAAGGCAAAAGACGCGGTAAAGACTGAAAGTAAGAATACAATTTTTCTCATTTTTAAAGTTTTTTTTGTTATGTTAATATTTAGTACTGCGAATTTATCTTTCTCAGGAACCATTCTATTTGTTAAAAAAATCTAAAATTTAATTATCGGTGAAACACACAAAACATCGATGAAATACATATTTAAATAATTTCAGTTGTATTTTCTTACAATTTTAAATTGCTTTTAAATGATTATATTTAATCAATAGAATAAGAATATTAGCATATGATAAAAATAAAACAGGATAAAGAAGATTGTTTTTCATTCCGTTTAGAAAGTGAAAAAGGCCATACTATTCTAAAAAGTATAACCTTTACAACAAAAACTGATTTGGATAATGTGGTATCAAAATTAGAAAGTTTAATAAAAACTCCCACTTCATTAGAACGAAAAACAAATCACATAGGTGAATTCTTATTTACATTAAAAGATGACAATGGTACCATAATAGGAACATCGGAATGCTATAACTCCGAAGCAGGCATGGAAAATGGTATTAAAAATTTAAAAAAATTATCTGGGCTAAATACCAACACTTAACTTATAAACTTTTAAGAATTTTTATGAATTCGTGATGCATCTCATCGGTATAATCTAAATGTGTAACTATACGAAGTTTACCTTGTCCCATTCCAATTATATAAACGTTATGATTTCGTAGTTTTTCAAGAAAATGATCTGCCGTTAAAAGCCTATCATCTATTTCAAAAATGATAATATTGGTTTCTATAGGTTCTACTTTCTTTATAATGGCTAACCCCTCTAATACTTTGCCAATTTCTATAGCTTTATTATGATCTTCTGCTAATCTATTAACATGATAATCTAATGCGTATGTGGCCGCTGCTGCCAAATAGCCAGCCTGTCGCATACCGCCCCCTAAAACTTTTCGTACTCTTAAAGCGCGGTGAATTGTTTCTTTATCACCTACTAATACTGAACCTACAGGACAACCTAATCCTTTGCTAAAACAAATACTAATTGTATCGAAGAGATCTCCATATTGCTGTGGATTTTCATTTTTAGCTACCATAGCATTCCATAGTCTTGCGCCATCTAAATGGTAGGCTAGGCCATGTTTTTTACAAACTGCTTTAATTTTTACTAATTCCTCAAAATCCCAACAAGCACCACCACCTTTATTAGTGGTATTTTCTATACTGACTAGTGTGGTTAAAGGGCTATGATAAAAATCTGGAGGATTAATAGCCGCTTCAACTTGATCGGCAGTCATCATTCCCCTATGACCATCAATTAATTTACAAGATACGCCACTGTTAAAACTTACCCCACCGCCTTCATAATTATAAATATGCGCATATTTATCACATATTAATTGCTCACCAGGCTGCGTGTGTAACTTTATTGCGGCTTGATTCGCCATGGTGCCACTTGGAAAAAATAGTGCAGCTTCTTTATTAAAAAGTTTTGCAACTTTTGATTCTAATTCGTTTATTGAAGGATCTTCCTTAAAAACATCATCTCCAACTTGGGCATTAAACATTGCGGCTAACATGCCTTTTGTTGGTTTGGTTACCGTATCACTAATTAAATTTATCTTCATAGGTTAAGCTAAAATTCTAATGGTATCTATTTATTATAAAGTAGGTTTAAAATTAATCAAAACAATCCATACCGATTGGGGAACCATCAGGAATTGTTGCTACTGGAATTAGCTTAAAATTTTCTGGATGCTCTTGAAATTCATTTATTCTTTTCACAACTTCAAATGAGAATATATCGTTTTTAGGAAGTAATTTTAACTTTAACTCGTTCAATTTATAATTTGCTATTGCATTTACTTGTCCGTGAACTTTTTCATTTCTTGCCAAATTCATCAAATAATAAATAACGCGATAATTTATAGCATTTTGGACTTCAGTTAAGTAACTATTTTTATGGCTCTTGTAAATGGTATTGGAAAGTAATGCATCAATCAATTCTATTAAGCCTAAGTTTTTATCATCTAAACTTTTCTGCTCAATAAGACGAGATGCTCTCTCTGGATGCAACAAAAATTCCAAAGTCATATCCGCGGCCGTTTCAGGTGCCGCAATAGCATCAAATGCAATGCCTGTATATCCTTTAAACGATTCTCTAGTTCTGGAATACCCAAAAGCTCTCGGCGGAAATAGGCCTAATTTTTCTTCAGGAATGGCTATTATTTCTGCATTCAAGGTGTTTAAAACTGTGGTTAATGCTCTTTTCTGTGTTTTTACATCTACAATCTTAACCACTTCTTGTTTATCGCCTTTTAGCTTATAATTAAAATCTAAGCCTCCTATTATTTTTGAAGCAGCTTCCGTTTGGTATCTATGAAAAAAATAAATAGGAACAAATACATCTTCTAGTGCCGTATAAGATTCCCCTGTTTTTATATTATCTATCGAGAAGTTTTTTATAGCCAATTCACGAATTTTCAAAACATCTTCTAGCTCTTTTGTAATATCAGTTCCATTATCCCATAAATGTGCTGAAGCATTCGCGACACCTGCCGGCCGAGCATCTTGATCAGTGATATACCTTAAATTATTATCATAAGCATTTTCTAAAATGGTATTTAGTTCTTTTTCCTCGTTTTTGTCCGCAGGAAAATCTGCATAGGAATAAGCAACAGTAACTTTATCCCAATCACCTATACCTTGAGCGTAGGCATTAGAAAAATCTATCTCTCCTCTTTTAATGGAAAATTGTGGGTGTGGATAATCCATTACCGATGCTCTATTGTTTGTACTCGCTATATAATTATGTGCAAAACCAAGAGTATGACCTATTTCATGTGCAGACAATTGTCTTATTCTTGCCAAAGCTAGTTCTAACATAGGTTGGTAATTATCATCTCGATCTTTAAAAGGTTGTTTCATTAAAGCTTGTGCAATTAAAAAATCTTGACGAATTCGTAAACTGCCTAAACTTACGTGTCCCTTAATAATTTCTCCTGTACGTGGATCTGTTATACTACTACCATAGCTCCACCCCCTTGTAGATCTATGCACCCATTGTATTACGTTATACCTGGCATCTAGCGGATCAACATCATCCGGTAGCATTTTTAGTTGAAAAGCATCTTTATAACCAATGGCCTCAAAGGCCTGATTCCACCATTTACCACCTTCCAATAGCGCACTTCGAACCGGCTCGGGAGTACCATTATCTAAATAATAAATTATAGGTTCTACGGCCTCACTAATTTTAGCTTTAGGATCTTTTTTTTCTAAACGATGTCGGGTTATAAATTGTTTTAAAGTGGCTTCTTGAACAGGTGTTGAATAATCGTAATATGAAAAAGGATAAGACCCACTTCTAGTGTCAAATTTTCTAGATTTATAATTTGGATCTGGAAGTTTTATAAATGAATGGTGTTGCGAAACGGTTACCAAATCTGCATTCGGAGTTACCGATCTAATTTCTTTTCCTTTTGCCTCTCCCTTAAAAGTCAAAACAACATCAAATTCTGTATTATTAGGAAAACCCTTGGTACGATCTAAATCAAATGCACTTTTAGATTTATCTAAACTGTAACTACCTTGTTGTGCGCGTTGCAGTCTATCTGTTACACCATGGGTATCTTGAATTAAAAAATCGCTTATATCAATAATATAGGTGCCATTTTTCTCCTCTTCAATTTTAAATCCAAAAAGAATAGATTTTGCAAAAGCCTGCTCTACCGATTTACGCTCTAAGGCATTATCAGTAATGGCTCTATACTTAAGGTTTGGTTGTACTAATAATAGCTTGTTTCCTGCTTTTTTAAAATAAACTACTTGTTCGTTTCCTAATTGTCCGCGGTCTAATCCTATATCATTACTCCCAATTCCACTACTTAAGGAGTAAACATAAAGAAATTCTTTATTCAGGTTGTCTACTTCTAAATACAACTTATCATTATCCTTATCGTAATAAAAATTAAAAAAACCATTAAACTTTTGATAGTTTTTACTTTTCGTTGAAAACTGCGCAATAGTAAATGTTAAGAAAAAAAGAAATACGAGTAGCGGTGATTTTTTATAAGCCATTATATCAAGATTTTAGCTTTTAAAAATACTCAAATTGAATGAAATACGTGACTTAAACAACTTAAAGTTGCTTATTAAGCATTTTGATAATTTTTCGTCTTCATTTTTATTTGAATAGTAAAAATTAGAGTATTTATTATCAATTTACAACCAATAAATCTAATGAAAACCAGTACCTTAACAGAAACGCTATTCATATGACAAATATTGAAAATAAAATATTTTCTGCGTACCAAAGAGATAGTGCATTGTATGATGAAATTTTTGATGAAGATGGCACCATAAAACAAGTATATCAGAAATTATTTAATCTTTATGGAGAACATACTATTGAAGATTATGTGAAATTAAATTCTAAAGCCAAATCCTCTTTTTTTAATCAAGGAATAACTTTTCAAGTTTATGGTGATAAAGAAACAAAAGAGAAAATTTTTCCATTTGATCTTTTTCCTAGAATAATTGATCCTGAGGAATGGGAAGTTATAGAGAAAGGATCCATACAGCGCAGTAAAGCTCTAAACCTTTTTCTATGGGATATATATCATGATAAGAATATTATTCGTGACGGAATTGTACCTATGGATTTGATAAGTTCTTCTGTCAATTATCTTGATCAAATGAATGGAATTGATCCACCTGGTGGAATTTATAATCATATTTCTGGTATTGACGTTATTAAACATAAAGATGGTAAATACTATGTATTAGAAGATAATATTCGCTGTCCTTCAGGAGTGAGTTATGTAATTTGTAATAGAACAGCTTTAAAACGTGCACTCTTTGGCGTTTTTAATCATTACCAAACGTACTCCGTAACAAATTATGCCGAAAATTTATTGGATCTTTTAGAAAGTGTAAAGCCAAAGGGAGTAGATATTCCAAACTGTGTAGTCATCACCCCAGGTATGTACAATTCTGCTTTTTATGAACATTCATACCTAGCTAAAACAATGGGCGTTGAACTTGTGGAAGGAAGAGATCTTTTTGTGGAGAACGACTTTGTATATATGAAAACTATAAAGGGGCCTGAAAAAGTTGATATTATATATCGGAGAATAGATGATCAGTTTTTAGATCCATTAGAGTTTAAGTCTGATTCTGCTATAGGCGTTCCTGGTTTATTTGCAGCATATAAAAAAGGCAATGTTACTTTAGCAAATGCTCCCGGAACTGGTGTTGCAGATGACAAAGCAGTTTATACCTATATGCCACAAATAATAAAATACTATTTAGGCGAAGAACCCATCTTAAACAACGTACATACCTATCATTGCTCCAGACCAGATGAATTAAAATATGTTTTAGAGCATATACACGAATTAGTTATTAAACCAGTTGATGAAGCTGGCGGTTATGGAATATCTATTGGAAATAGATTAACAAAATCTGAGATTGAACTTGTTAAGGCTCAAATAAAAGCAAGTCCAAGAAAATATGTAGCACAACCTATAATGTCCTTATCTGTTCATCCGACATACATAGATGAAACTGAAGAATTTGAGCAACGACATGTAGATTTAAGAACATTTACAGTACTCGGAAAGGATAAAGAATTTGTGTTAAAAGGTGGTCTTACACGAGTAGCGTTAAAAAAAGGAAATCTAATTGTAAACTCATCCCAAGGGGGTGGATCCAAGGATACTTGGGTTCTAAAAAACAAATAAAATATGCTTGCAAGAGTCGCTAATAACTTATTCTGGATGGGTCGTTATATCGAGCGTTCAGAACATATTGCACGTTATTTAAATGTGAACTATTTTTCTTCCTTAGATGCTCCAAATCAATTATCTCAATCAAGGCAGTTTGTATTGCGTTCCATGTGCTTTATGGTTGGAGATCCTGAATTAGATGATGATAAAATATTATTGGAAGAAAATGTATTATATAAAATTGGCGTGGATCACAATACCCCATATTCTATAATAAATAATGTAAAATTAGCACGTGAAAACGCAAACAGCGCTAGAGATTTAATATCAACAGAGTTATACGAAGCCATTAACAAATTCTATCATTTCATATTAAACTATGATTCCACGGTTTTCGTGAAAAATGGGTTACACGACTTTACATTGAATATTACTGAAATGACGGATATTTTGAGAGGTAAAATTCGAGGCACCCTACTCCATGATCCTGTATATGCTATTATTATGTTAGGGATAAACATGGAGCGTGCCACACAAATAATTAGAATCATCAATGCAAAATATAACGATGCACTAAACTCTCAAGGGAGTTATGGTGATAAGTTTAGTAAAAGTTTTGAATGGACTACTTTATTGAAATGTGCCGAATCTTATGATATGATGAGAAGATATTATAAAAAAACACCAACAAGTGTATCTACTCTTGAATTTTTAATTCTTAATCCTAATTGCCCGCGTTCTATAATGAATAGCTTAAATCAGGTGTATCGTCATATTAAAGTCTTAGATTCCACAACAAATTATAATAAAAATTCTACGGCCTTTCTAATTGGTAAAGTTCGCTCGGAAATACAATTTAAACACATAGAAGAAATCGAATGTAATATTCAAACATTTATTGAAAATATATTACAAAACTTATCCGAAATTAGCCTTAAAATGGAAAATGAATTTTTTAATTATTAAACCGGTTCTAATACTGTAACTTAGCCGCAATTTTACCTTAATATGTCACTAGAATATACTATTACTTATAGTACTAAAAATACGTATGAAAATATTGTGCATAGTGCCCATTGGCAGTTTTTAATTATTCCTGAAACTAACGAAACACAAGATTTTGTAACCACGAATTTTAGTAACTCCCTTGCTGCGATAAATGAGTTCTCAATTAATGGCTATGGTTTTAATACTATACGAGTAAACCCTAGAAAAGCGTTTCAAGAAATTACTTTTACGGCTGAGTTTAAAGTTGTGAAAAAAGAAATAAATCCATTTAAATTTAATCTATCCGATAACTCGAAGCTAGATTATCAAGAACTTGACTCCCTAAATTTTAAAGTTGATTTTGAACAATATCTAAAAAATACACCCTTTACAACATTACCCGATGGTACAAATGGTTTATTTCAGTTAGACTATAGTAAATCAATATTTGAAAATCTTACAAATTTAAACCAGTGGACCTACAATCATATTTATTTTAAAGTAGATGTGACCAATGTGCATACCATACTAGAAGATATTATAACTAAAAGACATGGCGTGTGTCAAGATTTCGCACATTTATTTTGTGCAATTGCACGTGCATATCAAATACCTGCGAGGTACGTTTCTGGTTACTTACACCAAGGCAATGGATATTTTGGTGATTCACAAATGCATGCCTGGGTTGAAACCTATATTCCAAATGTAGGATGGGTGGGTTTTGATCCAACCAACAATATTTTGGTAGCTGCAGACCACATCAAAGTTTGCCATGGAAAAGACTATCAAGATTGTGCGCCATTAAAAGGAATTGTATACAGCGAAGGTCAAAATGAAACACAATATTCTGTACAAGTTATTAGCCAACAACAGTAAATAAACTTTTTTCACCTAGGTTAAGATTTCAAGTAAAAAGAAGCTTATTTTTGCTATTAAATTAGTGCAAAATGACAATTACTACAGACTTATATAAAAGTCTTTTAGATCGCCTTGGTGCGTTAAGGAGGTATCTTTGACGTTGATGCCAAACTTATCGAAATAGAAAACGAACAAGAAAAAACCCTAGCTCCAGACTTTTGGGATAATGCGCAAAAGGCACAGGAGCACATGAAATTTATTCAATCTAAAAAGAAATGGGTTGATGATTATCATGCTGCCGAAAACTTGGTGAATGATCTTGAAGTTCTACTTGAGTTTCAGAAAGAAGGCGGTGTCTCCGAATCTGAAATAGAAAAGCATTATATTAAAACTTTAGATAGCATAGAAAACCTAGAGTTTAAAAACATGTTATCTGAAGAAGGTGATGAATTACCTGCTATTTTACAAATAACCGCAGGAGCTGGCGGCACTGAAAGTTGCGACTGGGCATCAATGCTCATGCGGATGTATATGATGTGGTGCGAGAAAAATGGCTATAAGGTAAAAGAATTAAATTATCAAGAAGGCGATGTTGCCGGTATCAAAACCGTTACAATTGAAATTGATGGCGAGTTTGCCTTTGGTTGGTTAAAGGGTGAAAATGGTGTACACCGTTTGGTACGTATTTCCCCATTTGATAGTAACGCAAAGCGTCATACCTCATTTGCATCAGTATATGTATATCCATTGGTTGATGATAGTATTGAGATAGAAATTAATCCAGCAGATGTAGAAATTACCACTGCTAGATCCAGTGGTGCTGGAGGACAAAATGTAAATAAGGTAGAAACCAAAGTACAACTTACACATAAACCCACCGGAATACAAATTTCATGTTCCGACTCAAGATCGCAACACGACAATAGAGCAACAGCATTAAAGATGTTAAAATCGCAATTGTATGAAATAGAATTGCGTAAAAAATTTGAAGCTCGTCAAGAAATTGAATCCTCTAAAATGAAGATTGAATGGGGATCTCAAATTCGTAATTATGTAATGCATCCTTATAAATTGGTTAAAGATGTAAGAACCGGTACTGAAACGGGGAATGTTGATGCTGTAATGGACGGTGAAATAGATAAATTCTTAAAATCTTATCTAATGATGATGGGGCAAAAAGAAGAAGAATAGCATAAAAATTTGTAATACATTACAACAATAAAATGATAGGCATGGTCTTTGAATACTTTATTAAGATAAAGAATAAGATCAAAATTCAATAATATAACTATTAAGATGATAAAAATATACCATAATCCAAGGTGTGGAAAATCAAGAGAAGGATTGCAAATTTTAGAAGAATCAGGAAAAGATTTTGAAGTGGTAAAATATTTGGAAAAGATTCCTACTAAATCAGAACTTAAAGCTATTTTGGGTTTATTAGAAATACCTGCTATAGATTTGGTTCGCAAAAATGAGGCTATTTGGAAAGACAATTTCAAAGGCAAAACTTTATCAGAAGAGCAGGTTATCGATGCACTACTCGCCCATCCAAAACTTATTGAAAGACCTATAGTAATTGCAAATAATAAAGCTGTAATTGGCAGACCTACTTCTTCCATTCATTCTATAATTTCATAAAGCATAAAATAAAGGGTTAAGTGTTTAAAATCATTTTAACAAACATTTAACCAAGTGTGTTTAAACCTTAAGTTAGTTTTAATATCCAATAACATTATAAACCATGAAAACTAAAGTAAAATATATAATAGCAATAGTAGTTATTTTTTCAGCATTTACAGATATCCAAGCCCAATACGGCAATGGTTATGGTAATGGGTACGGTGGTAGACAACGAAATACCATGCCGCAAACGCCATCACCACAAGAAGAACCAAAAGCCTTAACAGCGGAACAAATTGTGGATAACGAAATGCCGAATATTACTGAAGTAGTTGGTTTAAACCCTTTTGAAGAGGCTATCGTTAGAACTATATTGACAAAATATGTTCAAAAACGTATAGAGTTACAAATTTTAAAGCTTGATCCTGAAAAAACTAGAGCAGCAATGGAAAACATTGTAAAGGATCAAGAAGAAGAATTAAAAGCAAGTTTGCCCGAAGAAAAATATGAGGCTTTCGCTCAACTTCAAAAAGATAGATTTAAAAGTAAAAAGAAAAAGAAGAAGAAAAACAAAGATTAACTAAAACAAGCTATGAGAAAACTACTGCCTATTATTCTATTATTTTCAACATTTACCATTTACGCACAACGACCACAAGAAGTAAATCCAATTAAAATTACGGGAACAGTTTTAGAACAAGACACAAACCAACCCTTAGAATATGCAACTTTAGTTTTACAAAGCATAGATAATCCAAGTAAAATCTCTGGAGGCATTACAGATGCTAATGGAAAATATGAAGTAGAAGCCCAGCCAGGAAAATATAATGTTAGTATTGAATATATTGGTTATAAAACCTATAAGCTCCCAAATCAAAATTTAACAAAATCAATAGATTTAGGCATTACAAAATTAGCTCCAGATGTTGCTGAATTAGAGGGGGTTGAAGTAGTTGGTGAAAAAACTACCGTTGAAATTAGACTCGATAAAAAAGTATATAATATTGGAAAAGATTTAACCAACAGCGGAGCAAATATTAGTGATGCTTTAAATAATGTACCATCAGTAACTGTCGATGTTGATGGAGCAATAAGTTTAAGAGGAAATGAAAATGTTCGTATTTTAATAAATGGTAGACCATCAGCCTTGGCTGGATTTGGTTCTACTGACGCCTTAAGACAATTACCTGCAGATGCTATTGAAAAAGTAGAGGTTATTACCAGTCCATCAGCACGATATGATGCAGAAGGTACTGCTGGAATTTTAAATATAATTTTAAAAAAGGAAAAAACTTTAGGGTTTAATGGCTCCATTAATACAACTATTGGATATCCAACTTCAAGTCAAATTAATAGCAATCTAAATTTAAGAACAGACAAATTTAATATCTTTAATACGCTAGGTTACTCTTATCGAGAAGCACCAGGAAATGGCTTATTTGATAACACCTATGTGAATGGTACTTATGATAGAATTATCGAAGATAGAGATATTAATAGATTAGATAAAGGTTATAATGGTAATTTAGGAATTGAATACTTTATTACTGATAAATCTTCAATAACGGCAAGTGTTTTTGGCCGTATTTCTGACGAGTCCGATATTACCGATAATGATAGTAAACGATTTATTGATAACATCTTGACAAACCAAACCTTTAGAAAGGAAGATGAAAAACAAGATGACAACAGTGTTCAAGTATCATTAAACTATATTAATAACTTTAATGATAATGGTCATAAACTAACTAGTGATTTTCAATATTCTAAAAATACCGAAGACTTGTTAACTCGTATTAATGAAAATAATACAGTACCAAATAATGATTTATTAGCAAGAGAAAATATTTATCAAAACGAAATTCAGAATGAATATTTATTTCAAGCTGATTATGTTTTACCAATGGGTGATGCACAATTTGAGGCTGGATATAGAGGTAATTTTGAACAAACTATAACTGACTATCAACTAGATACTTTAAATCAGAATTCAGGACAATTTGAAACAAATTTAGATTTAACCAATAAGTTTACATACGATGAAAATGTGAATGCTTTTTATTCCCAATATGGAAATAAATTCGGGAAATTCTCATTTCTATTAGGTTTGCGATTAGAAAATACGCAATTAAAAGGTAAAGTAGAATCTGAATATGACATCGAAGCTTTGCAAGAAATACTTGGTTCGGAAGTAGATTTAAATTTTGATAAAAATTATTTAGGCTTATTCCCCACTTTCAATATGACTTTTGAATTGAATGAAATGGAAAGCATCACTTTAGGCTATAATAGAAGAATAAACAGACCTAGAGGACGTTTCATTAATCCTTTTCCATCAAGATCAAGTAGAACCAACGTATTTCAAGGAAATCCGGACTTAGATCCTGCTTATGCCAATGCATACGATTTAGGTTATCTAAAAAGATGGGAAAAATTAACTTTAACTTCATCTATTTACTATCAAAAAGAAACGAATTCTTTTGAACGTGTACAAGAAGAAACGGGACAAACCACCTCTGATGGTATTAGCATTATTAGATCAATACCTATTAACCTTTCTACAAATGAACGTATTGGAGCCGAGGCTGGAGTTTTGTATAATCCAACAAAATGGTTGCGATTAAATGGTAGTTTCAACTTCTTCCAATTTGAAACTGACGGAATTTTTAACAATGTTGATTATGGTGCAAAAAACACAAGTTGGTTCTCACGTTTTAGTTCTAAAATAACATTACCTTCTAAAATAGATTGGCAAACTAATTTCTTTTATAGAGGACCAAGTGAAAATTCTCAAACAAAAAATAAAGGAATTGCTTTTACCAGTATGGCATTTAGTAAAGATGTATTTAGTGACAAAGGAACTATAACTTTTAACGTAAGTGATCTTTTTAATTCAGCAAAAAGAAGATCGTATACTGAAACTGCATTCTTTACGTCAGACAGTGAGTTTCAATGGAGAGTAAGACAGTTTACCTTAGGTTTTGTTTATAGATTTAACCAACCAAAAGGTAAAACTAAACAGAGACAACCACAGCAACAAAATGATGATGATGGTCAAGGAGAATTTTAGAATAGATAAATTACAGCAAATAAAAAAGAAGCCAATAGGCTTCTTTTTTATTTATAAGATAAAACAGTGTAAACTTTAATACACTGCAAATAATTATTCCTCGTTTAGCTTCGCTTTTTTAGCGTCACGCTTTTCTTTAAGAAATTCTAATAAAGAACCACCTAACCAATAAGGGATTACAAAAGTTAATAAAAAAATCATTAGCCAGAAACCAATTGTTAATATGGTTAAAAAAGCTATAAAACCTAAGTATTGGTCAAATTCAAACATGATAGTATTTTTTAATATGGCAAAGATACTTTGAAAATGATGAATACTACAAACGAATACTAAAAAAAATTATAAAAAAAATGCAGACATTGAATAAAAAAATTACAATACGATATATTTGTAGTATCCATAAATAAAATTCAAATGAGTTATAGAATAGAAAAAGATACCATGGGTAAAGTTGAGGTCCCATCGGATAAATATTGGGGAGCACAAACAGAGCGCTCTCGCAATAACTTTAAAATTGGGCCATCTGCCTCAATGCCTTTAGATATTGTATATGGTTTCGCTTATTTAAAAAAAGCAGCAGCATATACTAATGAAGAACTTGGCGTTCTTTCAAAAGAAAAAAGAGATCTTATTGCCGCCGTTTGTGATGAAATTTTACAAGGTAAACATGATGACCAATTTCCACTGGTAATATGGCAAACAGGTTCTGGTACACAAAGTAACATGAATGTTAATGAAGTAATTGCCAATAGAGCTCAAGAAATTGCTGGAAAAGTTATTGGGGAAGGAGAAAAAGTAATCCAACCTAATGACGATGTAAATAAATCACAGTCGTCGAATGATACATTTCCTACTGGAATGCATATTGCAGCTTATAAAAAAATAGTAGAAGTAACTATTCCTGGTGTAACCAAATTACGAGACACTTTACATGCAAAGGCACTAGAATTTAAAAATGTCGTTAAAATAGGGCGAACACATTTAATGGATGCCACTCCCCTAACTTTAGGACAAGAATTTTCTGGTTATGTTTCTCAACTAGATCATGGATTAAAAGCTTTAAAAAATACACTGCCACATTTATCAGAACTTGCCTTAGGTGGAACAGCTGTTGGCACAGGTTTAAATACCCCTGAAGGATATGATGTTTTGGTTGCTGAATACATTGCTAAATTTACAGGATTACCTTTTATTACGGCTGAAAACAAATTTGAGGCCTTGGCTGCTCATGATGCTATTGTAGAAAGTCATGGTGCTTTGAAACAACTTGCTGTGGCGCTTAATAAAATTGCTAATGATATTAGAATGATGGCTTCAGGTCCTCGTTCAGGAATTGGCGAAATAATAATACCTGCGAATGAACCTGGTAGTTCTATAATGCCTGGTAAAGTAAATCCAACACAGTGCGAAGCTTTAACTATGGTTTGTGCTCAAGTTATGGGTAATGATGTAGCTATTAGTGTTGGTGGTACTCAAGGTCATTATGAGCTAAACGTTTTTAAACCTATGATGGCTGCAAATATTTTACAATCTGCAGAATTATTAGGTGATGCATGTGTTAGTTTCGAAGAAAATTGTGCGATTGGAATAGAACCAAATCATAATGTAATAAAGCAATTATTGAACAATTCATTAATGCTAGTTACAGCCCTTAATACTAAAATTGGATACTATAAGGCCGCTGAAATTGCAAATACGGCACATAAAAACGGTACCACATTAAAAGAAGAAGCCGTAAACTTAGGCTACGTTACCGCTGATGATTATGATAACTGGGTTAAACCAGAAGAAATGGTTGGAAGTTTAAAATAACATATTTTAAGACAAAAAAAATGGGGCAATCTTTTTCAAGATTTGCCCCTTTTTTGCTAATGGATAGTGCTAATTATTTTAAAGCGAACTTGCTAGTTCCTAATAATTTAAGCTTATTATCATAAACATTCACCATGTAATTTCCTTTTTGGAAATCTCCAGCTGGTTTATTAATATAATCACATACATCTAATACTTTATTTTCATAGTAAAAAGCAGTAGACTTACTGTACGTTACGTTAGCTCCTGATTCCGCTTTTTTAGAATAGCTTTCACCTAAAACATTACCTTGAGGATCTAGAACTTCAATATAAAATTCTTTATCACCAGCTTTCGCAATTGCATTGTTTGTTAAAGTAAAGCAAACTTTAAATTTATCAGTAGCTGCAGCTCTTTGAGTAGATACCATTTTACCACTATTACGTTCTTTTACGGCATCAACAGAAAGTTTTGAAATGTTCAATGCAGAACCTCTTTCTACAACATCAGCCAATTGCGTATTTTGAACTACTAAAGAATCATTAAATACAGTTTGTCTTTCTAACTCAACAAATGTACTATCTCTTTGCATTACTAATCTGCTATTAGATCTTGTTAAAGAATCAACCTTTCTTATTAATTGCTCTCTTTCTTTAGTTAAAATACTTACTTGTCTTCTGTATTTACCTAAAGCTGCAATATCTAATTTCATTGTTCTAACAGAATCAATGTATTTTGCAATATTATCTCTTGCACTTACTAATTCTTCATTAGTTGCATTACTTTCTAATATAGCTTTGTCATATTCTGATCTTAAGCTAGTTAAATCCTCTACTACTAATTCCTTCTCCTTGTTAAGTTTTGCCGTAGTATCTTGTTTGTCTTTGTAAAGACTAAAGGTGTATATCACCGTACCCACTAATAATAAAAGCAGTAAACCTGCTAATACTTTTAATCCATTATTACTTTTAGTTTCTGCCATAATTAAAAAATTAAATGTTCTTTTTAGTTTACTTCTAAAGAAGTTGTTTGTTTGTATCAGATATATATACGGTTCTTTTTATATTTTAGATTTTTTGTTAAAAAATATATTTTACTATTTGGTAACTTTAAAAAAATATTAATAATGAATAAGGTAGCTATAATACCATTCCAAGCCGAATTTAGGGATAGGTTTAAAGATTTGAATGTAGCATGGCTCGAACGATTCTTTTTTGTTGAAGATAAAGATAAAGAGCTGTTAGATGATTGTGAAAATGTAATTATTAAAAATGATGGTTATATCTACTTCGCCAAATTTAATAATGAAATTGTTGGGTGTTTTTCATTTATTAAGATAGAAGATAAAATTTACGAACTTGGTAAAATGGCGGTAGACTTTAACTTTCAAGGTCTTGGCATTGGTCAAGAACTTATAAAATTCGCTATTAACCTAGGCATAAAAAGTAATTGGGATAAAATTATATTGTATTCGAGTACGAAACTACCTCACGCCTTGTATCTTTATAGAAAACATGGATTTAAAGAAGTAGAACTTGAAAAAGACTTGCCTTATGCTAGAAGTGATATAAAAATGGAACTATTATTAAACTAAAAATTAGAATATAATCATGAAAAAATTAACCTTAATTATTTTTCTGAGTATCCTATTTATAGGATGTAAAGAAAATACAAAAAAAACAAGTTCATTAGAAGAAACGGAAATTATAGAAAATGAAAATCTAGAAACCGATTTGAAAATTATCCCCATAGAGCATGCCTCTACTGTTTTAGAATGGGGCGAAAATACAATTTATGTGGACCCAGTAGGAGGAGCAAGTGCATATGAAAATCAAAAAAAGCCAGATTTAATATTAATTACCGATATTCACGGCGATCATTTTAATTTAGAAACCTTAGATTCTTTAAATAGTACTTCTGTTAGAATAGTGGTGCCACAAGCTGTAGCTGATTTAATGCCTGAAAAGTATGCTTCACAACTAGAAATTATAGCCAATGGAGAAACTAAAGAATTAAACGGAGTTAAAATTGAAGCTATTCCAATGTATAACCTTCGCGAGGAGGCTCTAAATTTTCACACTAAGGGAAGAGGAAATGGTTATGTTTTATCTAAAGGTGATGAAAGAATCTATTTCTCAGGTGATACTGAAGATATTACAGAGATGCGTGCACTAAAAAACATTGATAAAGCCTTTGTTTGTATGAATTTACCCTATACAATGACAGAGGAGAGTGCCGCTAGTGCAGTGATAGAGTTTAAACCAAAACAGGTGTATCCTTACCACTACAGAGGTAAGCCCGATGTTAGCGATGTTTCCAAATTTAAAAAATTAGTAAACGAGGGCGACCCATCAATTGAAGTAATTCAACTAGATTGGTATCCAAAAATGGATTATTAATTGAATTTAATACCAAATAAAAAAGCTCCTAAATTAGGAGCTTTTTTATTTTACTATATAGATTAATGATAATTATCTAATAAGCTTTTTGTACTTAATACGCTTCGGCATTAAATCACCACCTAATCGTTTTTTCTTATTTTCTTCGTAATCAGAGAATGATCCTTCAAAGAAATAGACTTGCGAATCGCCTTCAAAAGCTAATATATGTGTACATATACGATCTAAAAACCAACGGTCGTGAGATATCACTACAGCACAACCAGCAAAATTTTCCAAACCTTCTTCTAACGCTCGTAAAGTATTTACATCAAGATCATTTGTAGGCTCATCTAAAAGTAGAACGTTACCCTCCTCTTTTAAAGTCATTGCCAGATGCAAACGGTTACGTTCACCACCCGAAAGCATACTCACTTTTTTATTTTGTTCACTTCCTGAGAAGTTAAATCTACTTAAATATGCACGTGAATTTACTTGACGGCCACCCATCATAATAAGCTCTTGCTCATCACTAAAATTTTGCCAAATTGTTTTTTCTGGGTCTATATTAGAATGACTCTGATCTACGTAAGCAATTTTAGCAGTGTCACCTACCTTAAATTCGCCCTTATCCGGTGTCTCCTCTCCCATTATCATTCTAAAAATGGTAGTTTTACCAGCACCATTTGGTCCAATAACACCTACAATTCCTGCTTGTGGAAGTTTAAAGTTTAAATCTTCATATAATAACTTATCACCATATGCCTTACTTACGCCTACCGCTTCAATAACATTTGTTCCTAAGCGTGGGCCGTTTGGGATATAAATTTCTAGTTTTTCGTCAAGTTGTTTTTGATCTTGACTCATTAACTTATCGTAATTATTTAAACGTGCCTTTTGTTTTGTTTGCCTTCCTTTTGCTCCCTGACGCACCCATTCCAACTCACGTTCTAGGGTTTTTTGACGTTTAGAAGCCGTTTTGCTCTCGTCAGCCATTCGTTTAGATTTCTGGTCTAACCAACTAGAGTAATTTCCTTTCCATGGAATACCTTCACCACGATCTAACTCAAGAATCCATCCTGCTACATTATCTAAAAAGTATCTATCGTGAGTTACTGCAATAACAGTTCCTTTATATTCTGCTAAATGATGCTCTAACCAATGTACAGATTCCGCATCCAAGTGGTTAGTAGGTTCATCTAATAATAAAATTTCAGGTTCTTGCAATAACAGTCTGCATAATGCAACACGTCTACGTTCTCCTCCAGAAAGAATACCAATCTTTTTGTCTGGTTCTGGAGTACGCAAGGCATCCATAGCTATTTCTAACTTTGTATCAAGTTCCCAAGCATTAGCAGCATCAATCTGATCTTGAAGCACGGCTTGTCTTGCCATTAGCTTATCCATTTTATCAGGATCTGAATACACTTCTTCTAATCCAAATTGATCATTAATGCTATTGTATTCATCTAATATTGCAACGGTATCTGCGACACCTTCTTTAACAATTTCTAATACTGTTTTGTTTTCGTCTAATTGCGGTTCTTGCTCTAAGTAACCAACTTTATACCCAGGTGAAAAAACTACATCGCCTTGAAAATTTTTGTCTACTCCAGCAATAATTTTTAATAAAGTAGATTTACCAGAACCATTTAGACCTAAAATTCCAATTTTAGCACCATAGAAAAAACTCAGGTAAATGTTTTTAAGAACTGGTGTATTTGCTGTTTTATAGGTTTTTGTAACCCCAGACATTGAGAAAATTACTTTCTTATCGTCAGACATAGTAAATAATGAGTGTTAAGTTGTAAATTGTTGTTTTAAAGATTATTTGATGTATTCTTGAAGAATGGCTATACTCTCCCCTTTAAGGCATTAAAAACCCACGCGACAGCTAAAAACCCTACGCCTACTGCGGCGAATCCGTATCCTGCAACTTCGTAATATCTAAAAGCTCCAAGTGCAATTAAGGATAATCCCACAATAATCATTATAAAAGTTGCCCATGCTAGCACAGTGTTTTTATTCATTCCCATAATATCTTGTAAATTTTAGTTCGTTGGTGACGCCAAATATCGTGTTTTTTAAAGAAATTTTTAACTAGAATAATTTAAAATTTATTCCTCAAACGGAAAAACTATACCAGTCTGCTTACGTATAGTATCCATTAAAGTAATTAAATCTAGGCTATTCTCAAAGTTCCAAAGCGAACTTTCACGTTTTGCATCCATTAAGCAATTATGAACTTCGAGAATTTCGTAATAATAACCTCTTCCTTTTGTTGGTAATTCATAATGAATTGTCTCTCCATTTATTTCAAGTAAGAAACCTTGTGCTTCGTGCCACTTAGGGTCTATAAATATGGATCCTTTGGTTCCTGAAATTTCGGCTTTCATTTCAGATTTAGAATTTAAACCACTGTATAATAATGCTTGAGCATCAGTATAATCAAATAGCATTGCAGTTTGCATTTCTATTCCTGTAGTAAAAAATTTAGATGATGCCATAATCTTGTCTGGTTTACCTAATAATAAGTATGCTAAGAAAATTGGATAAATACCAATATCTAACAAAGATCCTCCAGCAAGGTTAGGGTTTAATAATCTATTCTCCACATCTCTGTGCAACGCAGGGAAAGCAAAATCAGCATTAATATATTTAATTCCTCCAATGACACCTTCCGTAATTAATTCAGTTATTTTAAGAATGCTTGGATTAAATCTACTCCATAATGCCTCCATTAAAAAAACATCATTTTCTTTAGCAGCGGCTATCATTTTTTCAACTTCTACCCGATTTACTCCTAAAGGTTTTTCACATAAAACATGTTTGCCATAATACATAGCATCTATTGCCAATTTAGCATGAAAGGTATGTGGAGTAGCAATATAAATTACATCAACCTCATGGCATTTAAACAATTCTTCATAGCTACCAAAAGTATGTTCAATCCCATATTCCTGAGCAAATTCTTCTGCTTTGTTCAATGTTCTTGAGGCCACAGCAGTTATTTCAGCTGTCTCAATTAACAGCAAATCTTTTACAAAATGATGGGCTATATTTCCAAGTCCAACAATTCCCCAGCGGATTTTTTGTTGCATTTTATAGTTTTATTATATCAAAGTTAATCAATATTACTCCTTATCTTTATACCAGATTAAGAAAATACGCATACTATGGACATCAACTTCAATATTAACGAAGATTATAATAAATTACTTTTATCAGACTTAAAAAAGCGTCTTGCCACAGTAAAGCTTGGTGGTGGCAAAAGTAAAATAGAAAAACAACATGCTCAAGGTAAAATGACTGCCCGTGAGCGCATAGATTATCTTTTAGACGATGATGCTGATGTAATTGAAATTGGTGCCTTTGTTGGTGATGGTATGTATAAAGAGCATGGAGGTTGCCCTTCAGGAGGTGTGGTAGTAAAAATAGGTTATATTCAAGGAAAACAATGTGTGGTTGTCGCAAATGATGCTACCGTAAAGGCTGGCGCTTGGTTCCCTATTACAGCAAAAAAGAACTTGCGAGCCCAAGAAATTTCTATAGAAAACAAATTACCAATAATTTATTTAGTGGATAGTGCAGGTGTTTATTTACCCTTGCAAGATGAAATATTCCCTGATAAAGAGCACTTTGGTAGAATATTCAGAAACAACGCCATTATGAGTAGCATGGGAATTACCCAAATTTCTGCTGTTATGGGGAGTTGTGTTGCTGGGGGCGCCTATCTTCCTATTATGAGTGATGAAGCTCTTATTGTTGATAAAACTGGTAGTATTTTCTTAGCGGGAAGTTATTTAGTAAAAGCTGCCATTGGTGAAACTATTGATAATGAAACATTAGGTGGGGCGACTACACATTGCGAAATTAGCGGTGTTACCGATTACAAATCCAAAGATGATGCTGATGCATTAGATACTATAAAAAACATTATTGGTAAAATTGGTGATTATGAAAAGGCAGGATTTAATAGAATTCAACCCGAAAAGCCAATAGAGAATCCAAAAGATATTTATGGAATATTACCAAAATCTAGAGGAGATCAGTATGACATGCTTGAAATAATAAAGCGCTTAGTTGATAATTCAGACTTTGAAGAATATAAAGAAGGGTATGGCAAAACCATTTTAACGGGTTATGCTAGAATTGATGGTTGGGCCGTTGGTATTGTTGCAAACCAAAGAAAAGTTGTTAAAACGACTAAAGGGGAAATGCAATTTGGAGGTGTTATTTATTCCGATTCTGCTGATAAAGCTACCCGTTTTATAGCTAATTGCAATCAAAAGAAAATTCCTTTAATTTTTCTACAAGATGTAACAGGCTTTATGGTTGGAAGCAAAAGTGAGCATGGCGGTATAATTAAAGATGGAGCCAAAATGGTAAATGCGGTTAGCAACTCCGTTGTACCCAAATTCACTATTGTAGTTGGTAATAGTTATGGAGCTGGAAATTATGCCATGTGTGGCAAAGCCTATGACCCTAGATTGATTGTTGCGTGGCCAAGTGCCGAACTAGCGGTAATGGGTGGTAACTCTGCTGCTAAAGTACTTTTACAAATAGAAAAAGCTTCCTTAAAGAAAAAAGGTGAAGTTATAACACCAGAAAAAGAAGCGGAATTATTCAACAAAATAAAAGATAGATACGATGATCAAGTATCACCATATTACGCAGCTTCTAGATTATGGACAGATGCTATTATTGACCCTTTAGAAACACGAAAATGGATTTCCATGGGTATTGAAGCAGCCAATCACGCTCCTATAGAAAAACAATTTAATTTAGGCGTTATTCAAGTTTAATTCCCTTGATGACTTTTTACGCGAGGAATTAATAGGAGCTCAGTTTGTCTACCGTTTACATATCGGAAGCCTTGCTCACCATAGAAGCCTGCTTCTTCAAGCATAATACGAATATCTCTATTCCATTCAGGAATATGGATAGTTGTGTTTAATTCTATAGCATACACCGTATTAGGGTTTAAAGGATAATTTTCTCCATCATCTTTCATAACACCATCTTGTGAGTCCCACATACCAATTGTAGTCCCTGCAGAATGGCCATAGGAACCTAAGGGATGTGTGTAAATTGCAGGTCTTAATCCTCCTGCTTTTGCATCATTCAAAGATTTTGCTAAAATTTCATTTCCTGTTTTGCCTTTAATCATATTAACGGTTAAAAAATCTTGAACCTTATTACCATCTTTTAGACCATCAATTAAAAACTTTGGTGCTGCTTTTTCTTCTGGTTTCAGTACATACGCCAATTCTTGACAATCAGTATTCAAGCCTAAATAGGTAATACCAAAATCGCAATGCAATAAATCACCAGGTAGAATCACTAAATCATCAGGTCTTCCTGAAAAGGAATACAAATGGTCTACCAGTTTTTCATTATTACGCTGCACATCTACCGTTGGATGAAACCACGTTTCTAATCCTAAATCGGTCACCTTTTGACGCATCCACCACTCTACTTCTGTAGTTGTAGTTACTCCAGGGGTTATTACAGTTTCAGAAAAAGCTTCTGCAATTATATCATGAGTAATATCAACCAATTGGTTATAAATTACCATTTCTCTTGGTGTTCTAGTCTCAATCCAGCGAACAGCTAATTGTTCTGCCGAAACTACTTTAGCATGACTCCTTTTCGGCAGATATTGCATGAATTCATCATAATCTGTTTTATCTAAACCATCTGCTATATTATGATCCTTGGAAAAATTAAGTCCAATTTTTTTGGGGTTACGTTCTTCAATTAACTCCATTAGTCGCTTCCATTGGTCTGGTTGTTTTTCTTTGTCCCAAGCAGATACGATACTTTCGCCCACATTGTAACGAGCTACAGCTAATTTTTCAATTATATTTTTAGACTTATTTCTATAAAATAATAAAATAGTTCTCCTGCGAGCGTTTAGCCAAGTAGCAGGCAGCATAGTTTTTATAACGGGATCTTCATTATATTCTCGAGAAATAACTATCCACATATCTATTTCTGCTGCATCCATTAATTGTGGCAAGAGTATATTAAATCTATCTTCTAATATTCCGTCTACTACTCTAGCACGCTCTTTTTCTGGTAAAACTTGTTGTGCGTAATTGGTTTGAGAGAAAAAAAGAACAAGCAATATCAATAGTTTTTTCATAGTCATTAGTAAAGTTAATTTACATTATATAGGAGCCATGAAAATACAAAATATTGGTGCTTAATATCGCCCATTTAAAAAATAATTACTTCCAGCTACATCATTTACTACTTTTATGTTTTCAATATCTGAAGGATTTAACAAATTTAATATTGAAGCATCATAACGAACGCCATCTACAATGATAATGGTGTTTGAATCGCCTCGCATAGCAATTATTGGGGTTTGATTTAAATTAGTGTTAGTGATGCTAACACTAGGTACCGCACTTCTTATTGCGTTATACATATCTTGTTGAGTATTTATAGAAGCACCGTCTATTTGATAAATTTTGAAGGGATATACTTCTTTAGTTTGTGACAATACCTTTGTTTGCATTGTGCAAACCGTAGTATATATTGGTGCCTCTAAATTATTTTTCTCTATGGAAGGGTTACTTTGTGCTAAACTGGGTAACGTAGAAATTTTAGCTTCCTCCGTAATTTGGGCATTTACAGTTAATGTTGTTCCAATTAAAATTGCAAATAGAATATTTTTCATCTTTTGAGTTTTTAAGTTGAAGTAAAACTAACTTACTAAATGATGAAACAAAATAGAGAATTAGGGAAGTATGCTTTTGAGTGAGTAAAAATTACTTGATTAGTAAATTCAACGTTTTTTTACGTTGGATTTTGTTATTTTCAGTTTCTACAAACTTAGTTGCATAAAACACTTCTTTAGGTATTTCATAAGGTGTTAACTCTAAAGAACTAAAATCTATTTTTCTAGGCTTTCCTTCAATTACTAAAACTAATTTTTCTCCTAGCTTCTCGTCAGGAATGCCAGCAACAAAAAATCTTTCTTTAATTATAGCTGCCAATTTAGCCTCTATTTTTTCAGGAATTAATTTAATACCTCCAGAATTAATTATAGAATCAAAGCGACCTAACCATTCAAATTCTGTTGAAGAAATTAAATTAACCAAATCATTAGTGACTACTTTTTCGGTAGCTATACTTGGTGCGTGAATAACTAAGCAATTCCGCTGATCTGTTTTAAAAGTAACATCGGGTAGCGCTTTAAAAGTTTCACTAGCAATCTGCTGCGCATTATGTATTTCTTTGACAGCGATATGAGTAATAGTTTCTGTCATCCCATACGTTTCAAAAACAGCTGTAGTCTTATATTGAACCCTATGTATTAAATCAGTAGACATTTTGGCTCCACCAACTATCAACTTTTTTATAGATTCTATATGGGCAATTGAGTTTTCTAATTGTAATGGTATCATGGCTGCAAAATCGTAAACTTTCGAATTATTTTCTAATGGTTTGGAGTTCGGTGCCACATAATCTAGTTTTAAGCCAAGAACCATTGCGCGCACAAGCATCATTTTACCCGCTATAAATTCGGTTGGTAAACATAATAAGGCAGAATCTCCAGATTTAAGATTAAAGAAGCTACCAGTAGCCATGGCAGAATTAACCATGTGTTGCTTCTCTAGTTTAATCTGTTTAGGTGTTCCTGTAGACCCAGATGTTTTAACGTACACGAAGGCATCATCATTTACCCAATCAATTAAAAAATTACCAATAGCAATTTCAAAAGGAAGACCTTCTTTAATTAAACAATACCCAACTTCTTTTAAATCATCAAAACTAAATGCAATTCCGTTTAATCTAAATTGTGGATGAATTACCTTATAATTGTTATTCATAATCTGGAATTTCCACTAAAAAATCATCTTCAGAATGCAGTTCTGCAGTAAATTCTTCTTCTGAAAGCACTTTGCCAAATAGTTTTTCTTTCCAATTGGTCCATCCATATTTTTTTGAAAATATAAACAGCAGTATAGGGTACACAACTAAAACCGGAATGAAAACATCCCATCCTAATTCTGGTTGTGAAACATCACGGTAGATAGAATCGGTTTGAAAAGCGGTCCAATCGGCAGTTAATAAAAGTGCTCCAACCAGATTATTAGCTGCATGAAACCCTAAGGCTAATTCTAAACCTTCATCCATTAGAGTAATTATTCCTAAAAAGAATCCAGTTCCAATATAATACACCATTATACCTAAGCCCAATTTAGCTACTTCTGGATTTCCCAAATGCATTATACCGAATAGAATAGAAGTAATAAACAAAGGAATCCATCTATTTTTAGCCATCAGTCCAATACCTTGCATCATATGACCTCTAAATAAATATTCCTCAAAGCTAGTTTGTAAAGGGATAAGCAAAACTCCTATTATTACTAAAGTAAAAAATGGAATGGGTTTAAAACTAAAAACAAAATCCTCTGGCTTTAAATAAATATCTACTCCAGTAAGTAAAATAGTTAATAGACCCCATAGGGCAAAAGCGAAGAAAATTCTTTTCCAATCTATTTTTTTTCGAGAAGTGGTTAAAGAAACTATGGTTTGCGAATGTACTAATTTTGTCCATCCCAAAACCACAAATAAACCAATAACCAATGGCAATAGTAAGATAACTAAAACTGTATTTGTACCTAAAAGTTCAATTAATTGTTTCATGGAATCCTCAACACTAACATCGGACATTAGTGTTGCCAAATAATTTGCTATCATAAATAAAATAAAACCTACTGGTAAAATCCAATATTTCCAAAGTCCAATTTTGCCCTTATAACCTTGCTCTATATACATAAATCATCTATTAAATTTTCTTTCCAATTACTGTTTTTATTATAAAAAAGTTGTCCTTTAGTTACTGTTAATGGGCTATCAAAGTTATTGGTGTACAAACTACCCGTTCCTAAGCCTTGTGGCAATTTATTACCTAACGTGTATGTCCATTGTGCTATAGCATTTAATCCAATATTACTTTCCAATGCACTTGTAATCCACCAATCTATATTATGCTCTTCAGCTAGTGTAATCCACTCCTCACTACCTTTAAATCCACCAACTAAACTAGGTTTTAAAATAATATATTGTGGTTGAATTGTCTTCAGTAGATTACGCTTTTCTGTAATATCTATTACACCGATTAATTCTTCATCTAATGCAATTGGCAATGGCGTTTTAGCGCACAATTCTTTCATTTTAAGCCAATTACCAGGTTTAATTGGTTGCTCAATAGAGTGTAAATCAAATTCAGACAAACGCTCAAGCTTAGCTAATACATCAGTAGAATTAAAAGCACCATTAGCATCTACACGAAGCTCTATTTCTTCTTTACTGTATTTCTCACGAATAGATGCTAATAGTTTTATTTCGGTATCAAAATCAATAGCACCTATTTTCATTTTAATACACTTAAATCCTTCTTGCAGCTTTCGTTGTATTTGCTCTAGCATATAGTCTTTACTACCCATCCAAATAAGTCCGTTTATTAAAATGGGAGTTTGACTGGTAAGAAATTCTGATGGAAATAACTCAAACGGATCTTTAGAAGTGAATGATAAAAAAGCTTGCTCTACACCAAATTGTATGCTAGGATACTTTTGTAATTCATTCCATAAAGCGTCTTTTCCTAAATGAATATTAGCACAGGTCCATTTCAACTTTTCCTCATAATCTGGAACATCGTCATAGCTTAAACCTCTGAGAATACCACATTCACCAATACCATGTTTACCATCTTTTTGAAGCATTAAAAACCAAGTTTCTTTTTGGTTCAAAACACCACGAGAGGTTCCACTTGGTCTTTTAAAATCTAGGATGTATTTTTTATAGGATGCCTTCATACTTGTGAGCTCAAATTTAGTTATATTTTAGCTTTAAAATAAGTTGAAAATGAAAGTGAATGTAGAAAAAGTAGTTTGGATAACTGGAGCATCATCCGGAATTGGAGAAGCACTTACCTACCAATATAATAGTAAAGGGTATAAAACTATAATTTCTTCTAGAAATAAAGAAGAATTAGAAAGAGTGAAGCAAAAATGCCGCTATCCTGAAAACATTAGTGTATTGGTCATGGATATTTCAAAATTTACTGA
The DNA here is from genome assembly GCF_900176415.1 of Cellulophaga tyrosinoxydans. Taxonomy (GTDB): domain Bacteria; phylum Bacteroidota; class Bacteroidia; order Flavobacteriales; family Flavobacteriaceae; genus Cellulophaga; species Cellulophaga tyrosinoxydans. The sequence continues at coordinate 191,653 of NZ_FWXO01000002.1, forward strand.
AATGGAAGACAACGTAAAATCCGCAATTAATGCTTTTGGCTCGGTCGATATTCTAATAAATAATGCGGGTATAAGCCAACGATCATTGATTATAGAAACAGATTTTGAGGTGTACAAAAAACTAATGGATGTTAATTATTTAGGTACCGTTGCCCTATCCAAAGCTATCTTGCCAGAATTTGTAAAACAAAAAAGTGGACATTTTGTAACGGTTACTAGTTTAATGGGAAAATTTGCATCGCCATACCGTTCTGGATATTGTGGTGTTAAACATGCACTTCATGGTTTTTTTGATGGATTACGAATGGAGCATGAAAAAGATGGCATTGCCGTTACCTTAATATGTCCGGGTTTTGTTCAAACAAATGTGGCGAAAAATGCACTAACCGCAGATGGTTCTACTCAAAATAAAGAAGATGATGCAACTAAAAACGGACTACCAGTTGATACATTTGCTAAAAAAATGATTGCAGCGATCGAAAAAAGTAAATTCGAAGCTTATATTGGTAAAAAAGAAATTATGGGTGTTTATTTAAAACGATTTTTTCCAAGGCTACTGCATAAAGTAGTACTCAAAAGTAATGTTCGTTAACTATTATATTAGAATAGATTTTCCAATTTCTAGAAGATGAAGCTTTTTCTCTTCATTCTCAAATTTTGCTTTTGCAGCTTCATGGTCAATTTTTATATAACCAAAAGTATCGTAATGATACCCTAAAACAGTATCGCATTCCACAAAATCTGACGCCAAAATTGCATCATCTACGCCCATAGTAAAATTATCTCCTATTGGTAATATTGCCAGATCTAAGGTGTAAGTATACGGAATTAGTTTCATGTCCATATGTAAAGCTGTATCACCTGCAATGTAAATGTTCTTATCATCAGCGGTCAATATAAAACCACCAGGTTGTCCACCATATGTACCATCGGCAAAAGAAGAGGTATGAATAGCATTAACATATTTTAGTTTACCAAAATCAAAATTCCAGCTTCCTCCATGATTCATTGGATGGACTTTAAAACCTTTATTTTCATAATATGTTGCAATTTCAAAATTACTCACAATAATAGCATTGGATTTTTTTGCTATTACTTCAACATCTAGAACATGATCTTGATGTGCATGCGTAAGTAAAATATAATCTGGATTTAGGTCTTCTACATTAACAATATCTTTAGCCAGGGAATTACCCGTTATAAAAGGATCCACTAAAATGGTAGTTAACTTTGTTTTAATTAGAAGAGTTGCGTGACCTAAAAATGTAATTTTCATAATTTTAAAAACCTAAATAAGTTCTTTAATTTACTTAAAATTAAACCAAAAACGAACTCCTTTATCTAGTTTATCAATATTTAAAGTAGACTGCAATTGGTTTACTAAACGGTTCATTAAACGAATACCCATTGAGGATCCAGTACGTTCTTCCATATCATCTGGCAATCCAATACCATCATCGGTATATTCAAAGAAACCACCCTTATCTATTTTTCTGATATGAATATAAATTTTACCTTCATCATCTGCATTTGGAAAGCCGTATTTAAAAGAGTTGGATACTAACTCGTTTAAAATTAATCCAAAAGGTATAGCTCTATCAATATCTAATTCTACGCCTTCAGCATCAATAGTAATATTAATTTTATGTCCTCCTTTTTTATAAACAGATTGAATACTATTTACCAAACTTTCAATATAACCTTGCATTTCAATCACAGATAGATCATCATTCTGATATAATTTCTGATGAATTAATGCCATTGCCTTAACACGGCTCTTTCCTTCTTCTAAAGCTTCAATAGCCGCCTTACTTCGTGTGTTTTTAGTTTGCAAGCTTAACAAACTTGAAACCATTTGAAGGTTATTTTTAACTCGGTGATGTATTTCTTTTAAAAGCGAATCTTTCTCCACTAACGAGGCTTCAATGATGTGCTTTTGCTTTACGATAATACGCTGTACTTTAATACTTCTTAAATAGGCATATACAAGACCCGAGAATCCTAAAAGTGTAAATATTAGTGATATATAAACTGTACTGATTTTGCTATCCATTGCGGCTAATTCATCACTTTTACGTTCCAAATTTTCTTTAGACTCTAAATATAATGCCTTAGAATTTTCTAATTCAGACTGCACCAATGCTTCTAATTGTTGACCAATTATTTCTCTTTCATTTAAAGCGATAGAATCTCTTAAGCGTATATTCTTTTTATAATAGAATGATGCGTTTGCAAAGTCTGCCATTTTATCATAATATGCTGCAAATAGCTTATTACGTTTCAATTGGTTCTCTGCATCTAAAAATTTAAAGTCGCGTTCTAATAATTTTTTGGCACTTTCTAATTCGTTTACTTGCAACTGGCATTCGGCAAGGTATAAAGTGTTTTCTATTAAATCTGAAGAATTAGCTCCCATTCTATATTCGTCTATAATCTGTAGACTTTTCTTTAGATAGAAGACAGCGTCGTCAAATTTTTTCAAATCAGCATAGCACTTCCCAATATTGCCAATTATGATTCCTTTTAATAAATTGCCCTTAGTCAATTCATTCTCCGTTTTAATATCTACAACACTATTTAAATAGAGATTTATAAATGATTCAGCACTTTTAAATTTAGTAATTGCCGTTGGCGGATTTTTATCTAACCATAGATAAACGCCAATATTATTATTATATACCGCATTGCCATAAAAATCTTTTGGATCCAAAGTTTTACTTACCTCTTGTATATACTCTTCCATAGCTTTATCAGGAATGCCAAGATTTGAGTAAATATCATAAAAGGTTATATTATCGGTTAAACCAAGTTCTTTTTTTTCTTTTCTAACTTCGGTTTGTTTTCTATAAAGTTTAAGATTTTCGTAGCTATTATCTAATAGTTCTAATAATATTTTCTTCTGCTCTAGAGGTATATCCTTGTTTTTCTGATATAAATTATTTGATAAGGCAACACTTTTTGAAAATTCTCCAAGGTCATATAAAACCTGGCTTTGCATTAACTTATATTGAAAAATTGCGGTTGAATCTTTGGCTATTTCTGCTTGTTTTAAATAGTCCTCTAACGTTTTTTTCCATTCAAAAGGTGAGCTCTGACTATACCTATTCTCCGTTTTAAGAAAAAACTGAAGTCTTTCATTGGCGTTTGGTGAGCTTTGAAATAGTTTGTAAGGATTTGCATCTTCATCCACAATACTTTGAGCAAATGTTGCCGTGATAATGAAGAAGAATAAACAATAAAAAATACTTTTTTTTGTAAACAATTTCAATTGGTTTGATTTAGATAATTCTAATAAAAATAATCTCTTAAAGGATCTTAAAATTAATCTAAAGATTTGCCTGTGGTCAATAGATTTCATTATAAAACCAAACATAACACAAATAGTTTAATCTAATTTAATTATTGTTGTAAACTGAATTGAATATGTGGTGTACAAAAATAACAATCAATTCGATACGCCAATCTATAAAGAGACGAACATTTTCAGAATTTAAAGAAGATTAAATTTTAAAAGACCGAACAATAAATTATTCGGTCTTTATAATTCAATTATGAAAATGATAAGATTTGGGATCTTTTATATTTACATTTCAAAAGTACTATAATGAAGTCTTACTTTTTTTGATTTGTTGTGTATGCCCAAATACTTGTGGTAAAAACTTAAATTATTTTATAATCATGCATTTCATCGAGTTTAAGGCATAAAAAAACCGATTAAAAAAATCGGTTTTTATAATTTGTATGTTGCCCTGAAACTTATGAATTCATTGCAGATATAATAAACTCTTTAAATTCCTTTGAAATTGGAATTAGATTATTATTAATCATAATATCTTTAGAATTTATTGCTTCTATATGATCTACGTTAACAATGTATGATTTATGCGCTCTATAAAACTTATTCGCAGGTAGCTTTTCTAAATAATCTTTAAGTGGAGATCTTACTAAAAATTTCTTATCGATTGTATTTACTTCTAAATATACATTATCAGCTTTAATAAATTGTATATCCTCGAACTGAATTCTATAGTATAGATGTTGTTTCTTTACAAAAATTGAATCTTTTAAAACCGAATTAGACATTGGCTTATCATCACCATTGTCTGGGCTAGAATCGCTACTATCTTTCGCTTTTTCATTATAATTAAAGCTAGATAACGCAATTTCTATAGAAGTATACAAATCTTGCTGTTCAAAAGGTTTCACCAAATAGCCGTTTGGCTTTACTGTTTTGGCATTTTCTACTGTTGCACGATCTGAGTTTGAGGTAACAAATATAAATGGGATATTATATTTCTCACGAATATGCTTTCCTAAATCTATACCTGTTTTATCAGAGGCTAGAATAATGTCAATCAAAACAAGATCTACCTGCTTTGATTTTAATACTTCCTCAGCTTGCTCATATACTATAACATTATCGACAATTTCGTAGCCAATTTCTTCAAGCATTGACTGCATGTCATCCGCAATAATAACGTTGTCTTCAACAATAAGAATTTTAATAGGCTGTTCCAAATTAGGTATGGTTTATTAAGGTTGTGTGATTCAAATCTACGAAAAATTATTAAAACTAATATAAAAGAGAATAGCAAGAAAAAAAGTACTTAGCGCCAGTTTTTTTAATTCTGGATCAAGGCTTTTTGGTTCTATTGTATTATACACTTTTAAAGCGTGAATACAAATAGGAATATAAAGTATTAAAAACAAGTAATTAAGCAATGATGAAGCACTCAAAATAGTAAAAATAAGCATGCTTAAAAATGAACCCACTAAAAGCAAATAATGGTAAAGTTTTCCTTTTTTAAAACCCATTTTAACAATCAAGGTATTTTTATTGGCTTTTTGATCGGAAATATGGTCTCTTAAATTATTCAAATTCAAAACTCCCGTACTCAATAAGCCAATGGTAATTGCAGGCAGCACAGCTAAAACTGTAAGGTAACCAGTAAACAAAAACATTGAACCTAGCACTCCAAGCAACCCAAAAAATAAGAAAACAAAAACATCACCTAATCCTTTATAGCCATATGCAGAATTACCTACAGTATATTTAATAGCCGCCCAAATACTTGCTATTGCTAAAAACAAGAACAATAGAATTGTACCTAATTTATCTTTTCCAAAGGCTAAAAAAAGCAATACTATGGCTAAAATAAGAGAAACTATAACTGCAATGATGATTCCTGATTTGAGCTCAGCACGAGACAATATGCCACTTTGTAGCGCACGTTTAGGCCCTACTCGGTCGTCATTATCAGTACCTTTCACACCGTCGCCATAATCATTAGCAAAATTGGAGGTAACCTGAAAACTAATTGTAGTGAAAACTGCTAGCAGAAAAATAGACCAATTTTGGAAACCATAAATGTTTGCCAATGATGCGCCAACAATAATTCCAGAAATGGATAATGGTAATGTACGCAGACGAGCTGCGTTAATCCAAGCTTTTAATTTACTCAAAACTAGTAGGGATCCTCTATTTTAATTCGCTTGCCATTTTGATAAGATGCAACAAAAGCATCTTCAAAACCCATTTTTACTAATTGGTATCTAAACGATCTAGCTTCCTCGATAGTCTCGAAATTACCTAGGGAGTAAGAATAAAATGGATTCGTCTTTACAAATAATGTATTCGTTAGAGATTCTGAGGCCAGCGTTATATTATTATCTACAAAAGATTTTACTTGTACTGAGTAAATTTTCTCTTTTTCTAAAAACTCTTTAGCCAAATAAAACTCTTTTATATTGCTTAACTCTTCATTCTTTAGCTTAAGATTTTCCATTCTGTTTCTAATGGCATCTAAACTATCCAAATCTGTAACAACAAGATTATTCTTAGATTGCGTTAAATTACTTCTACGTCCTGCATCAAATATATAAAGGGCAAAAATTCCCAAAAGAAAAAAACCTGTTATTCCTGCAAGTACATTTCTCTGAATTTTACTATTTCTAAGTTCTTTGTTTTTATACTTAATCTGATCTAAAAGTCTTTCATTAAGTATTTGAGCTTTATCTATATCTTTATGTAAATCAAGTAGATCGCTTTCTTCAATAAACGGCATATGCAACTTGTTATTAAGGGGTGACTTTTTAATTAAATTCTTAAGGGCTATAAATGTAAAAATTAATTAAATGAAAATAAAAGAATTGACCATTTATTTACTTGAATACCATATTATTATAGATGAACGGCATATACCAGTCTTTACTGTATCAAATAAATACCATCTGGCTTAATTTCAATTTTACGGTCTTTGTAAAGCGTACCTATACTTTTTTTAAATATTTTCTTACTCATTTGTAATGTGGCACTGATTTCTTCTGGCGAAGATTTGTCATGTAGATTCAAATATCCTCCTTCTTTCTGCAATCGCTTGTAGATAATATTTGCTGCAGGTTCTACACTTTCGTACCCAATGGCTTGTAGACTTACGTCAATTTTATGATCAGGTCTTATGGTTTTAATGTAACCTTTAATTACATCGCCTACTCCAATTTTTTTAAACACTTGATTGGAGTAAACCAGACCTTTATGTTTATTATTTATAATTACATCCCAACCTAAATCATTTTGGCGAGTTACAATCAAATCTACTTCTTCGTTAACTTCAACCGTTAAATTTTCATTGTCTAAAAATTTATCTAATTTATTTGAGGCAACTAGTCTAAAAGATTTTTCATCTAAATAACAGTAAACAACATACCATTGCCCCTCTTGCATTCGTACCCTTTGTTCACGAAAAGGAACTAGTAAATGTTTTTCAAGGCCCCAATCCAAGAATGCACCAATATTATTAACCTCAACTACTTTAAGTAATTTAAAGGTATTTCTAATTATATAAGGGGTTAAGGATGTTACAACTGGGCGCTCATCAAAATCTAAATAACAAAAAACATTTAGTTTATCTCCAATTTCATAAATTTCTGGAACATATTTATTTGGCAATAAAACATCATTTCCTTCATCATCGCCCAAAAAAAGACCAACACTAGTATCCCTAAGAATTTCTAATGTATTATAATTACCTAATTCTATCATGCTACAAAAGTACGTTTTAAACTTATATTTTAAATAAAAACTAATGATTACAAGCTTTAACAAACGAAAAAAGCCGTTTCAATAATTTGAAACGGCTTTTAAAAACATCTTTAGATACTATTTGTTATAAACAGACTCTTTTTTAAAGTGTTTAGCTAACATGTAATAAACTACTGCTCTGTGCTTATTTTTGTTAGAAGAACCATATTTTTCTAGGACGCTTTCAATTGCTGGCATCATATCAGCACTTTCTTTCATTCCTAATTTTTTGATAAGAAAGTTGTTTTTAACCGTTTCTTTTTCTTTCATATCACCTCCTGAAACTTTGGAAGCATCTGCATTATATATTGCTGGACCTAATCCTATTGCAACTTTAGTTAATAAATCCATATTAGGCGTTTCTCCAAATTTATCTTTGATATCCGCCGCATACTTTACGATTAATTCGTCTCTTTTACTCATAATTGTTAGTGTTCTTTTAAATGAATATTAATGTGTTCACTAAGATATGAAATCAAAATAACTCAACAAAATTTTATTATTTATTAATCTAGGCGTTTTGATTTCTAATAACTTAGGTTTTGCACTCTTTAAAAAGAACTTTCTTAAGTTATTTTCTAACTCAAACTCATTAGTTGCGAGTTCATATTCCAATTGATAAGTTTTGCATACGTCCTCAATATTTATGGTATGCCTAGTTTCGAAAAAAGTTTCAAAATTTTCAGTATCCTCTTGACCAGGTAAAATTCTAAAAATTCCACCACCATCATTATTAATAACAATAATTCTGAAATCGCTTTTTAAATACCTATTCCAAAGCGCATTACTATCATATAAAAAGCTCAAATCTCCAGTGATTAATAGTGTAGGTTCTTCACAATAAATTGATGCGCCTATAGCTGTTGATGTTGATCCATCAATTCCGCTGGTGCCTCTATTGCAAAATACAGTAATAGATTTATCTATATCAACCAATTGTGCATACCTAACCGTAGAACTGTTTGCTAAATGCAATTGATACTTTTCAGGTATTAATTTGGCCGTGATTGAAAATGCCAACATATCTGAAAAAGGAATATTTTTTACATAATTATCTCTCCTTTGCTCGTAGCCCAATTTAACTTTACTCCAAAAGGGATAATAATCACTTTTTACACTAACATGATTTTTAAAAAGTGAAGCAAAAAAAGTATTCTCTGAAACCTTAAAATGTTTTGTTAGGCAAAAGAAAGTATCATAGGCCTTTTTATTATTAACATGCCAATGATGTTTTGGCTTGTATTTACGCAAAAAGCTTTTAATTTTTTTTGACACAATTAATCCCCCAAATGTCAATAAGATATCTGGCTGTAATTGCGTAAACAATTCTTCTTTATGACTTGACTTTTCTATTGGCGCAATTAAACTATCAATGCTTGGAAAAAAATTAGGATGATGCAAGTTTGATGTAGTTTCTGTTAAAACTACAACGGAATCATCATTCGCAAGTACCTCCAAATACTTTTGCTCTACACTATTTGGATTATTTACACCAACTAAAACTAATTTTCGCGGGGCAGAATTCCATAAGGACACATAATCATCTAAAGTATTTAAAGACTCCTCTACTGGTTTAAGTAATTCATTATTCTGTTGTTTGTTTGGAGAGAGCGTAGTACCATAAAGTGGCTCTTCGAAAGGTATGTTTATATGTACAGGCGCACTACTAAAAATGGCTGTTTTAATAGCCTTCTCCAGCTCTTGGGTATTAAAAAGTTCTACTGCTGCTTGTTGCGTTTCTATAGGTATTGTGTCAGAAATTAAACCCTTACCTTGATTTTTAATTGTTTCCGTTGCGTGAATAACATCTAACTTTAAATTAACTGAATAGCCAATATGTCTATCAAAAACATGATCTTGGCGTATGGTTTGACCGTCGCCTATATCTATTTTATAAGATGGCCTGTCTGCAGATAAAACCACCAATGGAATATCACTATAAAAAGCTTCTGCGATTGCGGGATAATAATTTAAAAGCGCACTACCCGATGTGCATAAAACGGCAACTGGTTTTTGCTTTTGTTGCGCCATACCTAAGGCGAAAAATGCAGCACAACGCTCATCTACAATACTGTAACAATTAAAATAATTATTTTCGGTAAAACTAATGGTTAATGGAGCATTTCTAGATCCTGGAGAAATTACAATATCTTGAATCCCATATAACTTGCAATAATGTGCAACGGTTTGTGCTGATGGTATTGTTGAGAATTTCATTTATTAATTTTAACTAGATTTTTAGTCTAATAGTACTTTAAGCATTGTTTTACTTTTTGCCACTGTCTCTTCCCATTCTTTATTTGGAATGGAGTCTTTTGTAATTCCTCCTCCAACATAAATATAAGCCTTATCTTGTTTTACTTGCATACACCTTAGATTAACGTATAAAGAAGAAGTGTTTTTAATTGTTTTATAAGCCTGATTTTCTTTGTTTCTGCGATTTCCAGATCTAAATTGTTCTTCTTTAAAATTTAGCTCCCCTAAAAACCCAGTATAAAATTCTCGATTATAATTCTCATGAGCTATAACAAATGCTTTTGTTTCTTTTTTAGGTAGACCACATACCGCAGGAGTTGGGTGCAATGCCTTAATTATAGAATGTATTGCATTATTATTCATAATACCAGAAACCGAGGTTCTTAGATGCCATAAATTACCAGCTCTAACGGATGTTGTTTCAGATATTTTCAATTGTTTTACCTCTGGTGCTATTGCTTTGGAAATATATGAAGTTACAAGTGCTTGTTCTTCTAACTCCTTCATGCCCCACTCTGGTGATTCATTACCGGTATATTTTTGAGTTCCTGCAAGTGACATGGTTTTTAGTTGCGAATTCTCTGCTCTAAGCAGTATTTCTGGGGTAGCACCTAACCATAAGCCTACTTTTGGATGATACCATAAATAACAAAAAGCATTATCATAATTGGCAAGTAACTCTTGAAATAATACAAAGGCTGATTTTTTAATTCCTACTTCAATTTTTCGAGATAAAACTACTTTTTTAAAGGCATTATTCTTTATCGCATCAATGCCTTTTTTAACAAGATTTATATGAAATTCTTTAGAGCGATCATCTTCTTCTACCTTAATTTCAGATGGTTCATTAGTTGTTTTAGCTTCTTCATATACCACTATTACCTTTTCATCAATCTGCATGAATATAGTTGGTTCATCGGCATTAAATGGAGCAAAAACAAATCCGTTTTTAGTATATTCTTGCACGTAATGTAGTGCATCATCATTTTGAAATAATCCAATTACATTTTGCTCTAAAGGTTTTCTATAAAGCACAAAAGGTTTTAAAGCACTGAATTGTATTTCAGCTTTTTCAATTAATTTTTGAAACATATTACTTTTTGGGTAATGCGATGGTTGTAAGTTTACAAACAGATATTAAATTGTCATTTGCATCTGTTATTTTAATATCCCATAGTTGTGTTGTTCTACCTTTGTGAACAATCTTAGCTTTCGCAAAAACATAACCTTCACGAATACTTTTCACATGATTTGCAGAAATTTCAATACCTCTAATGGTAACCTCTTGTCCATTAAGAAAAATATATGATGCTGCACTACCAACACTTTCTGCAAGTGCTACCATTGCTCCACCATGCAAAACACCATCGGGCTGATATACTTTTGGTCCTACAGGCATTCTACCTATTAAAAAATTTTCTCCTACATCTACATAGCTAATATCTAAAGTTTCCATTAATGTACCCTTGCAAGTATCATTACAAATCTTTAGTATTTTCTCTTTAAAATCGTCCATGAAATCTTTTTATGTAAAATTAAGGATTCCAATAACAACAAAAGGCATATTGTAGGCTTGAAATTAATTATTCTTATTAATTTCAATACTTTTAATTATTAAACCTATAGTAGATAATGAATACTCAAGAAAAGGTGGTTACTTATAAAACTAGCAATACCTATGAAACCCTTAATAAGAATACTAATAGAACAAAACATGTCTGGCTTGTTTTTCATGGTATTGGATATTTAAGTCGTTATTTTCTAAAGTATTTTAAGGATTTGGATCCAGAGGAAAATTACATTATTGCTCCTCAAGCCCCATCTAAATATTACCTGAATGGAAAATATGTTCATGTAGGAGCTAGCTGGTTAACCAAAGAAAATACTGCTCAAGAAATGCAAAATATTAATCAGTATGTAAATGCTGTACTTGAGGCCGAAGCAATATCTAAGGATCAAAATCTAATAGTTTTTGGATTTTCGCAAGGTGTATCTATCGCAACACGATATACCGTTTTAAATAAATTAAAATGCCATATGTTGGTTTTGTATGCTGGTGGTATTCCGAATGAACTAAAAGCTGAAGATTTTACATTTTTAGAAAAGCAAAATACTACTATAAAAATTATTGTAGGTGACCAAGATGAATATTTAAATGAAGAGCGTATGCAATTAGAAACCAAAAAAATTACTTCTTTATTTAATAATAGAGCAGAAATACATATTTTTAACGGAGGACATGAAGTAAAAAAAGATCTAATTAAGCATTTAGTATAGATGAAAATAGAACCAATTATACTAGAGAACTCTTTTGTAAAGCTTTCTCCATTAACCCTACAAAATTATCATTACCTCTACCCTATTACACAACAAGAAAAACTTGTGCAGTATTCCCCATCTGACATAAATTCTGAAGCAGCTTTAAAAAATTACGTTGAAACTTCATTGGTACAGCAAAAGGCAGAAACAAGTATTCCTTTTATCATTTTTGACAAAAGAAATAATACCTATGCTGGCTCTACACGCTATATGAACATTAATTGGAAAAATAAGGTGCTAGAAATAGGCTCCACTTGGATTGGAAGAGAATTTCATGGCTCAGGGTTAAACACACAAATGAAACATTTGATGCTCGACTATGCTTTTAATACTATGAATTTTGAAAAAGTAGAATTTAGAGTAGATGCACGAAATATTGCCTCACGCAAAGCAGTTGAAAAATTAGGTTGCACGTTAGAAGGCATTTTAAGAAAGAATGTATATTTATTAGATGGATTTAAACGGGACACATGTTGTTATGGCCTACTTAAAGAGGAATGGACATAGATTTAAATCATTTTTAGTGTTATAATTGTAATAAAATAACATAGCATTAGGGCTTCACTTGTGCAATTTCAGCATTTGTCATTTTTCTAGCTTCTTCAAAACCTAGAAAATTGTCATCTCCAAATTTTTCAGACCAAAAACCCTCCAATATATTTTCATTTATTAATTTATAAACAACAACACCTTTAAAAGTTTTAGGTCTGTTTCTTAATTCTCCTAAATAAGCAAAGTTTATAACCAGGATATCATCTTTATAGAACCCTCTTCCGGTTTGTGTTTGCTCTCCTCCAATAGTCCAAATTGCATTAACGCGATTTTTACCAGTTGTCATTAATTTTAAAAAACCAGAATACCCAGATTGTTCTTCATCTTGGTTGTAGCCTTTAATTTGATATGTACCTTGTATGTTTTTGATAGCGATTAACTATTTAATGATGGTGATTTTTTAAAAAAATAGTGTAGTATAAAATTATTTTAGACTCCAATTATTCTTTACTTAATTTCGTATCGTAATACGTAATTTTCCGAGTTATATATGAATTATCTGGTGTAATTATCTGCTTAATCCAATTCCCTTTCTCACCGTTATCATACTGGTAAATGTAGTTTTTTATACGTTCTAGTTTACCTGTTTTGGTTTTTAATGCGGTCAGCATACCTAACTTATTATAACTAAAGATTTTTAGTTCTTTTGATTTAAAAGATTTTGTTCTCTCATCATACTCAAATTTATTCTCCGAAATTAATTTGTTCTGATGATTATAGATATGTTCGACAGCCTTATATGGTTTTCCTCCAACAAATTCTTTGGTTAATTCTACGCGCTGTTTATTGGCATTTTTAATTTTTGGCTCCGATACCCTTATTGTTTTTTGCACTTCGCCATCTAAAGTATAGGTGGTTGTTTTTTCTCCATTAATACTTTCATAAGTGAGCAATGTGTTTTCTAAACCATCATCATAATTTCTAAGTATACTAGTAAGATCTCCCTGTTTGTTATAGGTATACTCATACTGATCTAGAAATTCTTTGGCATAAGAAAATATCTTTTCAGTAACAATAATTCCTGAATTTGTGCTATCCTTGGTATATATATTTGCAATGGATGTATTTTTATCAAAACGACCATCACGATAATTCTCTACTCTTTTTTCACTAATCTCACCATTAGAAAACTTGTAATAGGTAATATCATAATCGGTATCATTGTAGCGTGTAACTAATTTGGTAAGCACTCCTTCTTCATTAAAGCTAAACTCCTCTTTACCGTAATCTGTAATCACTAAACATGTTTTTACTTTTCCATGAAGGTCAAAATCAGCAATAGTAAACAGTTTTGCCATTTGGCCAATAGAAGATTCTGTATAGCACAATACAATTAACAAAACAAAAATCCTCGGCATTTTAAAAAAGTAGTTTTTTATCATAGTGCAAATTTAAATGTAATTCCATCAAATTAAAACAAAAGCTATACCAAATAAAAAGAGCGCTCTTAGTAGAGCGCTCTTTTACTATTACTATGTATGTAGTTTATTTAACTTCTTCGAAGTCAACATCTTCAACATTATCAGCTTCTGGAGCACCAGCTGCCGCATCAGGTCCTGGAGCTGCTCCACCTTGTTGTGCTTCAGCTTGCGCTTTATACATTTCTTCTGATGCAACTTTCCAAGCTTCATTTATTTTATCTAAAGCTGGAGTAATTACTGCCAAATCTTTAGACTCGTAAGCCTTTTTAAGTTCTTCTAAAGCTTCTTCGATAGGTTTTTTCTTATCGTCAGATAATTTTTCACCAAATTCTTTCAACTGCTTTTCAGTTTGGAAAATCATTCCATCTGCTTCATTTAATTTATCAGCAGTTTCCTTAGCTTTTTTATCAGACTCAGCATTAGCTTCTGCTTCAGCTTTCATTCTCTTGATTTCTTCTTCAGTTAAACCAGAAGAAGCTTCAATACGAATATCTTGCGATTTTCCTGTTGCTTTATCTGTTGCTGATACTTTAATAATACCATTAGCATCAATATCAAAAGTTACTTCAATTTGAGGAACTCCTCTTTGTGCTGGTGGAATACCATCTAAATGGAAACGTCCGATATTTTTGTTATCTGCCGCCATTGGTCTTTCTCCTTGTAAAACATGAATTTCAACTGATGGCTGATTATCTGCTGCTGTTGAGAATACTTGCGATTTTTTTGTTGGTATTGTAGTATTCGCTTCAATTAATTTAGTCATTACACCACCCATAGTTTCAATACCTAAAGAAAGTGGGGTAACATCTAATAACAATACATCTTTAACATCTCCGGTTAATACACCACCTTGAATTGCAGCACCTACGGCAACAACTTCATCAGGGTTAACACCTTTTGATGGTTTTTTACCGAAGAATTTCTCTACAGCTTCTTGAACAGCAGGGATTCTAGTAGAACCACCAACTAAAATAATTTCATCAATATCACTCTTAGATAAACCTGCATTTTTTAATGCTGTTGCACATGGCTCAATTGTTCTTTTTACTAAATCATCAATTAATTGATTAAACTTAGCTAAAGTAAGTGTACGAACTAAGTGCTTAGGTCCACTAGCGGTTGCTGTTACGTATGGTAAATTAATTTCTGTTTGTGCAGAAGAAGATAATTCTATCTTCGCTTTTTCAGCAGCTTCACGTAAACGTTGTAATGCCATTGCATCATCACGTAAATCTATAGCTTCGTCTTTCTTAAATTCATCTGCTAACCAATCGATAATTTTTTGATCAACATCATCACCTCCTAAGTGTGTATCTCCATCTGTAGCCAATACTTCAAAAACGCCATCTCCTAATTCTAAGATAGAAACATCATGGGTACCACCACCAAAGTCAAATACAACAATTTTTTGATCTGTATCTTTTTTATCCATCCCATAAGCTAACGATGCAGCTGTTGGTTCGTTGATAATACGTTCTACAGTTAAACCAGCAATCTCACCTGCCTCTTTTGTTGCTTGTCTCTGTGCATCATTAAAATATGCTGGAACAGTAATTACTGCTCTGGATACAGTCTGACCTAAATAATCTTCAGCAGTTTTCTTCATTTTCTGAAGAATCATTGCTGATAATTCTTGTGGAGAGTATAAACGTCCATCTATATCTACTCTTGGCGTATCGTTATCACCTTTTACTACTTTATAAGGTACTCGCTTAGCCTCTGTACTAGACTCTGAAAATTTATTACCCATAAAACGTTTGATTGAATAAATCGTTTTATTTGGGTTTGTTACCGCCTGTCTTTTTGCAGGATCACCTACTTTAATTTCTCCTCCTTCTACAAAAGCAATAACAGATGGTGTAGTTCTTTTTCCTTCTGCATTTGGAATTACTACTGCCTCGTTACCTTCCATTACAGAAACGCAAGAGTTTGTAGTTCCTAAATCTATTCCTATAATTTTACTCATTTTATGTTTGTTTAATTATTAGTCTTTTTATTATTCTTTAACAAGTTGACAAACAATATGCCAAGAGACAAAAACTGACAGGTTGTCATTTTATCATTACAATAGCTACTTAAATTATCCAAAACTTGACATAGCTGGTAGTTATTAAGCGCCAATTAGCTAGTGCTATTACCATATTGGCACCTTACAGCATTGTTAGTTAAATACAAATTGTGATGAGTTTAAAACAAATAAGTCGGAATAATATATTTCTAAATTGTGAAATTAGTCTGTACATTTACCCATGAAGTTGTATTTATAACAAAAATATGGAGTCAATAAGTACTTTTGATATGCTAAAAATTGGTGTGGGTCCCTCAAGTTCCCACACTCTTGGACCGTGGCGTGCAGCAGAAAAATGGATAAACGAATTAAAAGAGGCCAACGTTTTTGAAGATGTTTCCGAGGTAAAAGTGATGATTTATGGTTCTTTATCATTAACTGGAAAGGGCCATGCAACGGATTATGCATTAATGCTAGGATTATCTGGTCAAGATCCTGAATACATCCCTATTGAACATATATCTAGCATTGTTTCTAGAATAAAGGCAGAACAAAAAATTGAGTTGGATGGAAAACGCACCTTACCTTTTAATCCAGAAACTCATATAGTTTTTAAAAGAGAATTTTTGCCTTTTCATGCTAATGGAATGACATTTGAAGCCACCTTATATAGTGGAAAAAAGAAAAAAGCAACATACTATTCTATTGGTGGAGGTTTTGTAGTAAAAGAAGAGCGTAAAAGAGCTAAAAGAAATATTGAAATATTTAAAGCCTTTCCTTTTCCAATTACCACTGGTGTAGAACTTCTGAATTTTTGTAAATCTGAAAACAAATGCATCTCAGAAATTGTTCTTGAAAACGAACGATCGTTACGTACCGATGCTGAAATCGATCATGAATTGCATCGTATTTGGGACACTATGTTAGAATGCATGTATACAGGATGTCATACAGAGGGATCATTACCAGGAGGACTAAATGTGCGTAGACGTGCTTTTGATATACATCAAAAATTAAAGGAAGAAAGACCTTATTCAACTCCAGAAGAATGGTTAGCTACCATACGCCAAACCGAAGTAAAATTTAGGCAAATATTACAATGGGTAAGTTGTTTTGCTTTAGCAGTAAATGAAGTAAACGCCTCTTTAGGTCGTGTGGTTACCGCACCTACAAATGGCAGTGCAGGGGTTATTCCTGCCGTTTTAATGTATTATATGGTAATTGAAAATCATGAAGCCGATTTTAAAGACATAAAAAAATTCTTATTAGTTGCCGGAGAAATTGGCAGCATCTTTAAAAAGGGGGCAACAATTTCAGCCGCAATGGGTGGTTGTCAGGCAGAAATAGGAGTTTCCTCTGCTATGGCGGCTGGTGCGCTTACAGAATTACTCGGCGGCACACCTGAACAAGTCCTGATGGCTGCAGAAATAGCCATGGAGCATCATTTGGGATTAACATGTGATCCTATTGGAGGTTTGGTTCAAATTCCGTGTATAGAACGCAATTCTATGGGTGCAATAAAAGCTATAAATGCTGCTGAGCTAGCTTTAGGCTCTAACCCAGAAGATGCAAAAGTGCCTTTAGACAAGGTAGTTGCAACCATGTGGGAAACTGCAAAAGACATGAGTTCTAAATATAAAGAAACCTCTGAAGGTGGCTTAGCAGTTGGCGTATTTTTAAGTGATTGTTAAATTTTATATTAAAAAAAACAACTGCTAAAAGAGTATTTATTACCTTTAGTATGAATTACATTTCAAAAAACAAATAGATTATTAACCTTATTATATAGACTATCATGGCAAAAGGTCAAGACGCAAAAAAGAATGTAAAAAAAGAGCCTTTAAAAACGGCTAAGGAAAAAAAAGAAGAAAAAAGAGCTAAAAAAAACAAATAGATCTTTACAATATTCAAACTATAACCCTGAAAGTAATGACTTCAGGGTTGTTTTTTTAAAGATATCAATGACTCCAGAAATAAGAATTCTTGCGGAAACAAAATTAATGGGTAAACATATGAAAATGTCTTACGCTAATAATACGACTTCTCAACTTTGGAAAAGTTTCATGCCTACAAAAAAACTAATTTCAAATGCAATTGGGTCTAATTTGCATAGCATGCAAATCTATCCTACTTTATTTCAATATGAGAATTTTAACCCAAATCTAGAATTTACAAAATGGGCGGCGATTGAAGTAACTAATTTTAATGTTATTCCTGAAGGTTTAGAAACGTATACCATAAAAGGTGGTTTATATGCTGTATTTCTTCATCAAGGTCCTGCTAGTGCTTTTTATGTAACATTTACCAAAATTTTCACCGATTGGTTGCCAAAATCCGAATATGAAGTAGACGACCGTGAACATTTTGAACTGTTAGGAGAAAAATATAGTAATACAAACCCTAATTCTGAAGAAGAGATTTGGATTCCCATAAAATTAAAAAAATAATCTAATCGCCCTGATTACAACCATTTTTCCGTCGCGTGTCTATCACATAAATAATTTTCCATTTCTTCCCAAATTTTATAAGTTGAAAAGAATTTACACCACAATGACTAAATGAATTATTCAACCAAAATTCATAAATTGTCCATGCATTGGCCATATTACCATCTATTTGAATATGGTAAGAAATTATCTTTTCCTTAAAAAGGGTAGTTTTAGGTATACTCGTTATAGATTTTAAAAACGTTTCAAATTTTTCATTTTTAACAAGTGTATTTCCAGTGGAGTCGCTACTAACTGTCTGCATTATAACATCGGCATTAACAGTGTTTCTTATTTGAGTAGCATCTTGATTATGAAAACCAATAAAAAAATTTTCTATAGTCTTTTGTACTGCTTTTTCATCTTCGTTTTGAGCCTGAAGCAATGAAAAGAATAAAAAAAACATTGCTAATACATTATATTTCATAGTGTTAACCTTTAATTATTCTCTAAAGTAATAATTACTAGCGAAACAGATACTTGAACTAGTCTATAAATACGAATCAATTTCCTTACTTTTATCCTTTAAAATTTTATAATCAATGTCTGTAGCTAAAAAAGAGTACAAAAGAGTCACCGTTAAATCATTAATTGAGATGAAAAAAAACGGCGAAAAAATTTCTATGTTAACTGCATATGATTATTCCATGGCGAAAATTGTAGATGCAGCCAATGTAGATGTAATTTTGGTTGGGGATTCTGCAAGTAATGTTATGGCTGGTCATGAAACTACCTTACCAATTACTTTAGATCAAATGATCTACCATGCTTCATCGGTAATTAGAGCTGTAAATAGAGCTTTGGTTGTGGTTGATATACCATTTGGTAGCTACCAAAGTGATCCAAAAGAAGCATTACGATCTGCGATACGTATTATGAAAGAAAGTGGCGGCCATGCTGTTAAGGTTGAGGGAGGAATTGAAATAAAAGAATCTATAAAGCGAATTTTAAACGCGGGCATTCCAGTTATGGGCCACTTAGGCTTAACACCACAATCCATTTATAAATTTGGAACCTATACAGTACGTGCTAAAGAAGAAGAAGAGGCAAAGAAATTAAAAGAAGACGCGTTAATGCTAGAAAAAGCCGGTTGTTTTGCTATTGTTTTAGAAAAAATTCCTGCAGAACTCGCAAAAGAAGTAGCTGAAAGCGTAAATATACCTGTTATTGGTATTGGTGCAGGAAATGGTGTAGATGGTCAAGTATTGGTCGTGCATGATTTAGTAGGATTAACACAAGAATTTAATCCTAGATTTTTAAGACGATACATGAACCTTTTTGAAGAAATGGGGAAAGCAATATCTAATTACGTAGCTGATGTAAAAAGTCGCGATTTCCCAAGTAATGAAGAACAGTATTGATATTGTCTTATATTCATTCTGAAAAATAGTAGCATTTAAAAATGAAAAAAATAGCCATTCTTATTCTTGTTCTTCTCAATATTGGTTGCGATCAAATAAGTAAAAAGATGGTTCGTAATCGCATTGAGCCAAATGACTATATACAATTAGTTGAAGATAATTTTATACTTACAAATGTTGAAAACAGAGGCGCAATGCTTGGATTTGGAGAAAGCCTCCCTCCTATGCTGAAAATACTATTTTTACAGCTAATCCCTGTAATTGTACTGATAATTCTACTAGTTAATATTCTTCGAAAAAAGCATCTTAACAAATGGCTAGTAATTGCATTCTCTTTTGTAATTGGAGGAGGAATAGGCAATTTAATAGATCGCATTGCACATGGAAAAGTAACAGATTTCTTTCTTATAAAGTTTGGGTTTTTCAAAACTGGTATTTTTAATATGGCAGATGTATCAGTGACATTAGGTGTAATTTTAATCTTTATCCTGAGTATCAGGCATAAAAAACTAGACTTTTAGTGGATAATAAAACACTTTCTACTCCAACAAATCTTCAAATTATTTATGAGGATAATCATTTAATCGCAATTAATAAACGACCTGGAGATATTGTACAAGGCGATAAAACTGGTGATGCTCCGTTAAGCGAGGTTGTTAAGGAATATATTAAAACGAAGTATAAAAAGCCTGGAAATGTGTATTTAGGAGTTACACATCGTTTAGATCGCCCTACTTCTGGCGTGATTGTATTTGCTAAAACGTCTAAAGCCTTACCCAGGTTAAATAAGCTATTTGCTGAAAAAGATGCAAAAAAAACGTACTGGGCAGTGGTAAAAAATCAACCACCAAAAACCTCAGACGTACTTACGCATTGGTTAAAAAGAAACACGAAACAAAATAAATCTTACGCGCATAGCAAAGAGGTTTCTGAAAGTAAAAAAGCTATTCTTGAGTATAGATTACTAAAGAAATTAGATAATTATTTTTTGCTTGAGATAGATTTACATACCGGTAGGCATCATCAAATTAGAGCCCAACTAGCTGCAATTGGGTGTACAATAAAAGGTGATCTAAAATACGGAGCAGATCGAAGTAATAAAGATGCTAGCATTCATTTACATGCTCGAAGCTTAACTTTTATTCATCCAGTAAAGAAAGAAAAACTAACTTTTATGGCACCACCACCAAATGAAGCTATTTGGAATGCGTGTCTGTAATTTTTTGCTTATTTTTAGCAAAACACTATACCATGATTTTTTTTAAAAAAATAGCTCTTGTAGCACTAGTCCTTTTCATAATGTCCTGTGGAAGCTATAATTCCATTGACAGTTTTTATAATACACATAAAAACGACAATCAAGTAACCGCAGTACGTGTACCGCAATTTATGTTTAGTTTATTAAGTGGTATTTCACCAGAAATAGAATCTCTTATTGGCAACACTAAGGATTTACGCTATATGCAATTTCCGAGTACAACACCTGCCAGAACTGAGTTCTTAAACAATCAAATGAATGGTATTACAGGAAATAATTTTATTGAAGTATACCGAAAAAATGATGATTTAAAACGAAATGTAATTTCCATTAGAGAAAAGAAAAATAGTGTTAAAGAAATCTTGATTTACAACAATAACCTACTGCAAGGTTCATTTCTTTATTTTAAAGGTGATTTTGATCCAACCAAAGTTAGAGAAATGGCTCAAAATGCAGATTTTGAAAAGCTTACGGATGGTTTACTACAGCAGTATAATCTTAAAACTCCGGCAGCTACAAATGCTAACTAATTGCTTTTTTTCTAGAAGAACGTATACTTTCTATTACAACAGAACTTAATATAATTGCACCACCAATCAAGGTGTTACGTGTTGGTATTTCATTTAAAAAGGCTACTCCAATTAGAATACCAAAAACAGGCTGAACACTGCTTAAAATACTAACTGTTGAAATTGAAAAATACTTAAAACTATTTAAAAACATCGTATGACCAATTGCTGTGGTTAGTAAAGCTAAAAGCATAACTCCTTGCCACTCGTTCATAATTTCCTCCACACTGATAGTAAGGTAGAAGGGCATTAGTATTACTGCAACCACGCCCATTTGGTAACACATTAACATAGAACCATTATATGCCGCTACTTTTGTTTTTAATAAAATATTACGTAGCGCATAGAAAAGTGCCGATAGTGTACCTATACAAATTGCTAAAGTATAGTTGTTTTCAAGATCAAAACTCGGAACTAAAAAATAAATACCCAATAAAACCAAAAATCCTAATAGAAAATGTGCCTTTTGCAACTTAGTTTTTAGCAAGAGTGGTTCCAATAAAGCGGTAAGTATAGGATATGAAAATAGTGATATCATACCTATAGCAACATTCGATAATTTTAATGCATAAAAATAAGTTAACCAATGTAACCCCATAAGCAATCCACTGATTAATACAGGGAGCAAATGGGCTCTTTCTACTTTAAGTGAAATACCTTTGTACTTACAAAACAGAATTAAAAAAAGTAACGCTAGTATTGCTCTTAAGCCAATAGTTACTGGAACAGGTAAGGCAATGTATCTTCCTAAAGCACCAGATGTACTTACAAAAAACATTGCAAGATTTATTTCTAAAAGCTGATTTAAATGTTTGCTTTTCTTCAAAAATTTAGATTTATCTTGTCAATGCCAATGCCTTTTCCTTAATTATTTGAGCTACTGGTTTGTTTTGTAAATGACTTTCTAACCACGATAAAATATCCAGATATAAAAACGCACGTTTTTCATACGGATGGTCCTCATATTTCTTTAACTGATCGTATAATTTCTGAAATTCATTTTTCAAATCACTTGGATAAATTTCGCCCAAACCACGCAAAAACTTAATCATTTCTTTTTGTACCGCATGAAGATCATTCATTTTTAATAAAAATTTATAGGTACTTTTTAATTGTACTTCTAAGTGGTAATCCATGCCTGCTTCATAATGTGCTACAAGGCTTAGAACCCTAGCAAAGCACATTAAATCTTCGCGCATTTTTAAATTCTTATTATTTATAATGCGTTTTAAATATTGAATACAAGTTCTATTATCACCCATACCAAAATACAAGCAAGCAATTTTATAATAAAACAGCATTACATGATGCTCATCTATTCTGTCTTGATGTTTTTGTATGCCGTATTCTATAATTTTTACTAAATAAACTCCTTTTTCAAAAGTACCGTCTAAAAAATGCTGATTAAGTTTATTACTATTGATGTATAAAAATGACAAGGAAGCAACATTATCATTCTGAGGAAAATCTTTCTCGTTGATAGTTGCTTCAAGCTTTTCTAAAGTCTCTTTAAACTGTGAACTATAACGAACATAAAATAACGATTCTAATAAATAATTACTGCCCTTTAAGTAAAAAACGGGATTCAAGTAAATCATTTCTTTGTGTTCGTAGAATAAATCGGACCATTTGCTTGCATATTTGTAACAAGACAAAAAATCTTGAATTAAAAAACTATACCACAAATGTGCCTTGTACAACCATAGTTTTTCACGAAAACCTAGATCTGACATTTTATACTTCGGCAAATGTTTCTCAAAATATTTTTTAATGTATTGATAATCTTCATCACTCCTAACATATCCCATCTTTAGCATTTGTCCATACAGTTGTAATGACAAATTAGATAATTTACTAGTCATTACATTTTGAGCTGATAGCTCCTTTGCCTGAATGGCTAATTCATCTGCTCTATCTGGAATACTTCGTGTAATATATTGAGTTTCAATTATTTTCTCAAGTTCTACAATTTCATAAGCAATATTTTTTTCTTCGTTTTCAATTGCTGTTGATTTAGCTTTATCTAATATCTTCAAGCTTTGTTTGTAAAGGCCTTTTTGATATAAAATTGTGGCAAAATCGAGTTGTTCTCTAATTTGCACACGAATATTCTGATTTACAGGATTCAATCTTAAACTAACAAGAATTTGCTTGTATAAATGTGCTTTTAAGTTAGATAGTTGTGCCTTTTTTACAATATTCGTATCTAAAATTACTTTTTCATCATAATCCTTTACTTTATCTAACAAATTAAAAAGTGCTAAAAATTTAGCATCAGTATTCACCCCTAGCCTACCCACATAAAGCTTAAATTGTCTTTTTTCTGACTTGGATAGTGATTTTATTAGAACAAATAAAGAATCTTTATTAGCATTTGTCATCGTAAAAAATGTTGTTTAACTACTTGTTTATCAATTATTTAAATACCCTTAAAAGTAACTTAACGTTGTAAATGATTTTTCGAGTCCCAAATATATAGTAAGAGTAAGTATATATTCGTAATGACTAGTAAAATTACGCAATTATAATGAGCAAAGATAAAGTACAAATTTTTGATACCACACTTAGAGACGGAGAACAAGTACCAGGCTGTAAATTAGATACAAAACAGAAATTAGTAATTGCAGAACGATTAGAACTTCTCGGAGTTGATGTCATCGAAGCTGG
Source organism: Cellulophaga tyrosinoxydans (assembly GCF_900176415.1). Lineage (GTDB taxonomy): Bacteria > Bacteroidota > Bacteroidia > Flavobacteriales > Flavobacteriaceae > Cellulophaga > Cellulophaga tyrosinoxydans. Next base: position 215,631 of record NZ_FWXO01000002.1, read on the forward strand.
GTTTCCGATTTCTAGTCCTGGAGATTTTAACTCTGTTCAAGAAATTGCAAAAATTATAAAAAATGTAACTGTTTGTGGTTTAACAAGAGCCGTTAGAAAAGATATAGAAGTAGCAGCTGAGGCACTAAAATATGCTAAGAGACCAAGAATACACACTGGCATTGGAACTTCAGAATCACATATAAAATTTAAATTCAACTCAAATAAAGACGCCATTATTGAACGTGCTATTGAAGCCGTTTCTTATGCAAAAACCTTTGTGGAAGATGTTGAATTTTATGCAGAAGATGCTGGAAGAACAGATAATGAATTTTTAGCGAGAGTTTGCGAAGCAGCTATAAAAGCCGGAGCAACAGTACTTAACATTCCGGATACCACTGGATATTGTTTGCCTGAAGAATATGGTGCAAAAATTAAATATTTACGTGAAAATGTAAAAGGCATAGACAAAGCTATTTTATCTTGTCATTGCCATAATGATTTAGGTTTAGCAACAGCAAATTCTATTGCGGGTGTAATTAACGGGGCTCGACAAATAGAATGTACTATTAATGGAATTGGTGAACGTGCAGGTAACACGGCACTAGAAGAGGTTGTGATGATTTTAAGGCAACATCCAAGATTAAACCTTGATACAAATATCAACAGTAAATTACTAAATGATACGAGTAGAATGGTATCTCAAAAAATGGGTATGATAGTGCAACCTAACAAAGCTATTGTTGGCGCCAATGCATTTGCTCACAGCTCAGGTATTCATCAAGATGGTGTTATAAAAAATAGAGAAACCTACGAAATTATTGATCCTGCTGATGTTGGTGTCGATGAATCTTCTATTGTACTTACCGCGAGAAGCGGTAGAGCAGCTTTGGCCTACAGAGCTAAAAATGTTGGTTATGAATTAACTAAATTACAATTGGATGTTGTTTATGATGAATTCTTAAAATATGCCGATCAGAAAAAAGAAATTTTAGACGAAGATATTCATAGAATTATAGAAAGCAGTCCAGTAAAAATAGAAAGTATAGCCTAATGGAATTAAAAATAACTCTTTTGCCTGGAGATGGTATTGGTCCGGAGGTTATCGCACAGGCTGTAAAGTGTTTACAAGCTGTTGAGGAAACTTTTAATCATCAATTTACGTACACAACAGCATTAATTGGTGCAGCGGCAATCTATAAAACCGGAGACCCTTTACCCGACAGCACTATTGAACTTTGTAAAAATTCTGATGCCGTACTATTTGGTGCAATTGGAGCTCCTGAATTTGACAATAATCCAGATGCTAAAATAAGACCAGAAGATGGATTGTTTAGGCTAAGAAATGAACTTGGTGTATTTGCAAACATTAGACCAGTTGCTGTTTTTCCTACCTTAATCAAAAAGTCACCTTTAAAAGAAGCTGTGCTCCGAGGTACAGATTTTGTAATATATAGAGAATTAACAAGTGGTATTTATTGTGGTGAAAAGTTTTTAAGTCCAGATGGTTCTTATGCAACTGATCTGAGTAAATATACCGAATCTGAAATTAGCCGAATTACCCACTTAGCTTTTAAAGCGGCAAGAAAACGAAGAAAAAAACTAACGCTCATAGATAAATCTAATGTTTTAGAGACATCTAGATTATGGCGTAGAGTTGTTAAAAGAATTGCTGAGAGTTATCCTGATGTAGAATTAGAATGTATTTACCTGCACAATGCAATTATGCAAATGATCTTAAATCCAAGCAGATTTGATGTTATTCTTGCTGCAAATTTATTTGGTGATATAATTTCTGATCAAGCAAGCGTTATCGGGGGTTCTATAGGACTACTCCCTTCTGCATCTATTGGAACTGATAAAGCAATGTTCGAACCTATACATGGTTCTTATCCTCAAGCACAAGGTAAAGATATCGCAAATCCTATTGCTGCAATTTTATCTGCAGCAATGCTATTGCAACATTATGGATTAGAGGAAGAATCTAGAGCCGTAGTATCTGCGGTTAATAAATCTTTTAAGAAAAACATAGTCACTCCAGATATAAATCCAAAAAGCAAATACGGAACCAATAATGTAGGCGATTTTATAGCCAGCAATATTGTTGATACAGATGACAGTTTAAACATGAATTACGAAAATATTGGATTAGGTAAATCCACTATTATTTAAATATGTTTTATTTATAATTAGTCGCTTAAAAGCCTCTTCATTAGAAGGGGCTTTTTTGTTTATTCGTTCTCCAATGTTTCAACGATAGAATTAAATTCCTTCTTAAATTCAAGAAATTTATCGCCAGTAGCGGGTCCATTAAAACCTGTTTTGATTTTTCGCACCAATCCTTTTTTATCTATAAATATAGTGGTAGGGTACGAAAGAACGTGGTTTAACATGGGGAGTTTTTTTTGAGCAATATCTTTATCGGCATCTCCATATTGCGCTAATAATATAGGATACTCCACTCCTATTCTGTCCTTTAATCTTTTAATACTTTTATAGGCTTCCTCTTCAGTTTTGGCATACTCAAAAGCTAAGGCCACTACTTTTAGTTCTGTATTTTTGTTTTCTTTTAAATAGGATACTAAAAACTTAGTTTCATCTAAACAATTAGGGCACCAAGTACCCATTACTTGCACTACTACAGGTTTATTTTGAAATTCGTTATCGGATAGCGCAATCATTTGTCCTTCGTCATTTGGAAAGGAGAAATTAAAAGTTTCATAGCCTTTTTTCAGAAATGTAAGTGAATCTTCATTTGGTAGCTCAAAAACTTCATTTCTTTTGGCTACAAAAGGCTCTTTAAAATGGTTACCCGAATAAAACATTCCGTTTAAAGTACTGTCATTGACAATTTTTGCCGTAAATAGAAAAGCATGTGCACCATCAAAAGCAGAAAGTTTTACAGAATCACCATACACCAATCCGTCTAAATAACGATAATCACCAGTAGTTGTTCTAAAGGTACCTGTTACTTTATTTCCGTTCTGAACAAAAATACCTTTGCCTAAATATTCCTCTGGAGTTCCAGGACTGAAGTTTGTTTCCCAGACACCTGAAATTAACTCCGATGCTGTTTTGTTTGAGGTAAATCTTTTTTCTATTCCGTGGGTTGCTGTAAATGGAACAATTCTATTTAAACTTTCTTTAATAAAATCTCCTTTGATAAAATCCTTAGAAAATTCCCCTTTTAAATATCCCTCAAAAACCGGCATTTGAATTAAAATGGAATCCCCATATACATTTATTTCATCAACAACTATTATTTCATCTGCATTATATACCTTCCCTTCGTAAGTTCCATCAAAGTTTTTTTCTAACTTTAAATTAAAGGGTAATTTTTGATTATCCAACACCGACAACTCTACAAGCCAATTTCCTTCATTTAAAATGTTGGTATTATCTTTTTTACATCCTAAAAAACAAAATAATACAATGACTCCGCAAATTAATCTCTTCATAACATCCTTTCTTTAATCAGCCTACAAGAAACAATTTATAATTTAAAAATTAAAAATAAAATCCGTCGAATACCTGTTGAATGTATAAACACATTGTTTTATATTTGTTCGCTTATTATTAATACACACTTTTTAAGTACTTGTATTGATTTTAGTTAATTAAAATTTAAACACAAACCATTACTAACCCTCAAGTTTAAATACGCTAGAAACTATTTTTTAAGTTTTCTATGCCTAAACTAAAATTGAGTTTGCAAATACAATTTAATGAAAATCTCGTATAACTGGCTAAAACAATTTTTACAATTAAGCTGGGAAGCTGAAAAAACAGCAGATTTATTAACCGATCTTGGATTAGAAGTAGAAGGCATTGAACCATTTGAATCTGTAAGAGGTGGTTTAAAAGGAATTGTTGTTGGTCATGTTTTGTCGTGTTCAAAACACCCGAATGCTGATAAGTTAAATATTACTATGGTTGATATAGGATTGGAAAATCCTGTTCAAATAGTTTGTGGTGCTGCCAATGTTGCACAAGGTCAAAATGTGCCAGTTGCTACTATTGGTACTAAGCTTTTTACCCCAGAAGGCGAAGAATGGGTTATAAAAAAAGGAAAAATACGAGGAGAAGAAAGTCATGGGATGATTTGTGCTGAGGATGAAATAGGTCTAGGTACAAGTCATGATGGAATTATGATTTTAGGTAGCGATTTAAAACCTGGTACACCTTGCTCTGAACTTTTTGAGGTGGAAAATGATATTGTCTTTGAAATTGGGTTAACACCAAATAGAGCCGATGCTATGAGCCATTTAGGTGTAGCTAGGGATTTAAAAGCTGGTTTAAAGCAAAAAGATATTCAACTTGAATTAATTACACCATCGGTTAGTAATTTTTCTGTAACCAATAGATCATTAAAAATAGATGTTAATGTTGCTGATAGTAAATTGGCACCAAGATATTGTGGTGTAACTATTAGTAATTTAACCGTTCAGGAGTCACCAACATGGCTAAAAAACAGATTAAAGGCTATTGGACTAAACCCTATAAATAATATTGTAGACACAACAAACTATGTGCTGCATGAATTAGGGCAACCACTACATGCATTTGATGCTAATAAAATTAAAGATCATAAAATAATAGTAAAAACACTTCCAAAAGGAACAAAATTTACAACTCTTGACGCTACTGAGATTGAGTTACATGAGGATGATTTAATGATTTGTGATGCCGAAAAACCATTATGCATTGCAGGTGTATATGGTGGTTTAAATTCTGGTGTTACCAATGAAACCACTTCTATTTTCTTAGAAAGTGCATATTTTGATCCAATTTCTATTCGTAAAACATCAAAAAGACATGGTTTCAACACCGATGCTTCCTTTCGTTTTGAACGTGGAATAGACATTAATAGCGTAGAATATAGTTTAAAAAGAGCGGCAATATTAATTCAGCAAATAGCTGGAGGAGATATTACATCTGATTTAGTTGATTTCTACCCTACAAAGAAGAACGATTATCAAGTGTTTTTAACCTTCGAAAAAATAAATAAACTTATAGGTCAAGAAATTCCACAAGATACTATTAAGTCAATTTTAGCTTCTTTAGAAATAAAATTAAATAACGTTACAGAAACTGGTTTAGGTCTTACAATCCCTTTTTACAGAGTGGATGTACGCAGAGAGGTTGATGTTATTGAAGAACTATTGCGTGTATATGGTTATAACAATATTAATTTTAAAAATAAATTAAACGCTTCTATAGCCACTACAACACCTTTTGAAGATTATAAAATACAAGCAACCATTGGTGATTTTTTAGCAGCTAAAGGTTTCAATGAAATTTTGACAAATAGCTTGTCGAATCCAAATTATAACAATCTAAATACAACATTAAAGGAAGAACAAACGGTAAAAATTATAAATCCATTGAGTAATGATTTATCTGTTATGAGAAAATCATTATTATTTTCTGGTTTAGAGTCTGTTGTTTTTAACAGTAATAGAAAACGTCAAAACCTTAAATTTTTTGAATTTGGAAAGAGTTATCATGTTTACAACGCTAAATATGTTGAAAACAAGCATTTAACACTTTATGTAACTGGAAATAAAAGTGATGAAAATTGGGTTGCGCCAGCTCAAAAAATTAGCTTCTTTACTTTAAAATCATATGTAGAAGCTATACTTCGACGACTTGGAATTAGCAATCTTACTTCCAAAGTTTCTCATGGAGAAGAATTTGCCGAAGGTTTAGTTTTATCCTCTCAAAAGACCGATTTAGTGGAATTTGGGACACTTAAAAAATCTATTTTAAAAGCATTTGACTTAAAAAACGAAGTGCTTTTTGCTGATTTCAAATGGGACGCTATACTAGAATTATTAGCACCAAGCAGTATAACGTACAAAGAGATTTCTAAATTCCCTGAAGTAAAAAGAGATTTTGCACTTTTATTAAACGAAGAGGTAAGCTTTAAAGATGTGTATGATTTATCCTTTGAAACAGAAAAGTCTTTGTTACAAGATGTAAGTTTATTTGATGTATATACAGGTTCTAAATTACCAAAAGGCAAAAAATCTTATGCTGTAAGTTTTACCTTAAAATCTGAAAAAGAAACATTAACAGACAAACAAATTGAAAAGATAATGGGTAAGTTTCAAGAAAAATTTGAAACTAAGTTAGGCGCAGAATTACGATAATAGCATTCTATACTTTACTTAGCTTATGGTCAACACTATCAATTACATGGAAAACACCATTACATTGATTTGCATCGGCTTTTGTAATTACAGATTTATGACCAAATTTATCTGTTAATACAATATCTAAACCGCTCATAGAAGCAGTTAATATATCACCAGAAATTGTTGTGAATGTAGCTTGGCCTTTTCCACTACAAAGAGCTTTCAATATTTTAGAAGCCGTAAGTTTTCCAGCAACAATATGATAACCTAAAAGTGTTTGTAATTCTTTTTTGTTTTTTACACGAACAAGTTCTATCACTTTTTTCTTAGTAGAATTGTCAAAGTTTATATCGCTTGGAGCAAAAACAGTAAAAGGTCCATCATTATCAAGAATTAAATCTAAATCTGATGCTTTTACAGCAGCCAATAAAAGATCATGATTACCAGAATCTTTAGCATTTTTGTAAATAGACTTTTCAGGATCCATTTGTTTATTATCCGCAGAATTTTGAGCTATAACACTACAAATGCTAAGCGAAAATAGCAACACTAGGGGGAATTTTAAGTAGTTCATGCGTATGCGTGCCTTTAAGTATTGTTCTTAGTTTTGGGGATGATACATTTTATCGATAAAATGAATCATATGCTCGACAATATACATCATATATTGTGTCGTTCATAGTTGATTATATGCATTTCATAGAAATTAACATTTATTTAACATATTAATTTAACAGGACCTCTGAAAAGAGTATTTAAGTATTTTGTAAATTTGAAGTAATCTCAATAAAACTTGCTATGTTATTAGAAAAGATTAATCTAGAAAAAGAACTCAAAAAAGAACGCGTTAAAGCCCATAAGAGTCCAGATCTTATTGGTGAATTTTATCAAATCATTAAAAAAAATCAAGAATTAAGGAAGAGTATTCTCAACAGTAAAACCGTTGATACACGACAAGAGTACAATACTTTTAATTTTGATTATTTAGATGCGGATAAGATTTACCATATTGAGCAAATCAAAAAGATTTGTATTGATTATAGGCTTCGATTTTTAGACACCAAGTATTTTAAAGGTCAAATACCGGAAGAGGCTATCACAAAAATTAATAATCTTGAAAAACAACACGACATCAAGCTTAAGAATTATAAGATCATAGCACCTTCAAAATTATTTAAGCTAGAAGATAAAGATGATCCTTTATTATTCGCGGCAATGGGAAATGACTATTATTATCTTGTTCATAAATGGGGTACAGATTTACATCCTTTACGTAAAGCTTTAATGCTGCCATTTAAAAACATCATTAATTTATTAATTTTAATAGTAGCCCTGAGTTATATTGGCACCTTTTTAATCCCAAAAGGGTTATTTTCCAATACTGGTTCATCGGTAGAAACTTGGATATTAGGATTTTTTATATTTAAAATTATAGCATCAATAACCTTATATTATGGAATAGCTATGCGTAAAAATTTTAATCCAAGTATTTGGAATAATAAATTTATTTAAAGCACCTAGTCGGCTAAATTTGAGTACTATTAAATTAAATCAGTTAAATTATTAACTGCAGGAAAGCGTTCGGTGGTGAAACCTTCTCCGTATTCTACTCCAATTAATCTGCCTAAATCCCTAGCTCTATAATTTACACTATCTGTAAAGTTTTTGCTGCTTATAGGTGTTTCAGGCTCTTTACTTTTTGGATCGTAGAACTGAGAGCTATAAGCCATAATGGCTTCTGTTTTTTTATCTATATAGCCGGTTACGTCAACAACAACATCGGGCTCAATATTTTTCCATTGAATATAATGGTATACTATTTTGGGCCTCCATGGATTTTGCCATTGATCATCACCATCTAGTTTTGTATAAATTTTTATTAGACCACTTAAAAAACAAGCATCACTAACCAATTTGCTTCCTTTGCCATGATCTATATGCCTATCATCTATAGCATTGCACAATACAATTTCAGGTCTATATTTTCTAATCATTCTAATTATAGCCAACTGGTGTTCTTTATCATTTACAAAAAAACCATCAGCAAATTCTAAATTTTCACGTGCAACTACACCTAATATTTTAGCCGCAGCAGCAGCTTCTACATCTCTTATTTCTGCACTTCCTCTTGTACCCAACTCTCCCCTAGTTAAATCTACAATACCAACTTTTTTTCCGTTGGCCACTTCTTTGGCTATAGTAGCACCAGAACCTAGTTCTACATCATCAGGGTGTGCTCCAAAAGCTAGAATATCTAATTTCATGTATTTTGTATTATGGGTGCGTACTCTAATTTTTAATGCCTACAGGCTTTAGTTTTTAACTTTTGTAATTGCTTGTTCTATATCAGCAATTAAATCTTCTGCTTCTTCAATTCCTACTGAAAACCGAATTAATCCGTCTGCTATATTTTGATTTGCACGTTCTTCAGGACTTAGTAAGGCATGCGAAGTTTTCGTTGGTGATAGCAAGGTACTTTCTACTCCCGCCAAGCTCATAGAAGATTTTATTAATTTTAGTTCCTTCTGAAATAGAGATGCATCAATAGTTGAATTAAGTTCAAAAGAGAGCATACCACCAAAGCCTTTCATTTGAGATTTTGCCAATTCATGATCTGGGTGACTTGGTAATCCTGGATAGTACACCGCCTGAATATCTTTACTATTATATAAATACTCAGCCATTATTTGAGCATTCTCATTTTGCGCTTTTACGCGGATTCCCATTGTTTTTATACTTCGCTCTAATAACCAAACAGTATAATCGCTAAGACTTCCGCCTAAATTTTTAGCCAAATGAAACACGCGTTCCATATTTTCTTTTGTTGAAGCTACAGCACCGGCCAAAATATCTGAATGTCCACCCATATATTTTGTCGCACTATGAATAACAACATCTATTCCAAAATCGATTGGATTTTGGTTCACTGGACTAGCAAAAGTGTTATCAATCATAGAAACCAAACCATGCTTTTTAGCGAGTTTACTTACCGCAGCTAAATCTGTAATAGTCAGTAAAGGGTTTGAAGGTGTCTCAATGTATAGCACCTTTGTATTTTCTTGAATTTTAGCCTCAAAATCATTAGATGAAAGTCCGTCAGTAAATGAATAGCTAATTCCAAATTTTTCAAATTCCTCAACGACTAAATTATAGGTGCCACCATATAATGTTTTCTGCAAAACAACATGATCACCGGACTTTAAGAAAGCTAATAATGCTGTACTTACAGCTGCCATTCCGCTACCAAATATCATAGCTGCTTCCGCATGTTCTAAAGCTGCAATTTTCTCGGACAAAGCAACCTGATTGGGTGTATTAAAATACCTAGGATAACGTTTTACTTCAACATCTTCAAAAGCATAAGACGTACTCATGTATAAAGGTGAAATAGCTCCCTTAAATTGTTCATCTTTCAGTTCTCCAAAATGAGTACAAATCGTATTTATACCTTGTTTTTTATTCCCCATAATTGTTGTTTAAATTAAGTATTACTTTGGCAGTCTAAAATACAAAATTGGAAGTATTATTATTTTGAATAATGCTTTTTATATTTCCAAAAGCTCAGCACACCCAAAATCAAAACTCCTAAAACAGTATACCACACAAATGCTGGTGTAATAACTTGTGCACCACTAGCATAACTATGAAGGCCAGCTAGGTAAAAATTTACCCCAAAGTAAGTCATCATGATACTTGCAAAAGCAACTACACTCATAAAGTTAAATAGCCATCTACTGCGCAAACCAGGAACTAAGCGCATATGTATTACAAATGCATATACCATAATGGATACTAAAGCCCAAGTTTCTTTAGGATCCCAACCCCAATAACGACCCCAACTTTCATTAGCCCATTGTCCACCTAGAAAGTTTCCGATGGTTAACATAACCAAACCTGTTGTCAAAACAATCTCGTTAACTATTGTAATTTCTTTTAGGTTGTATTCTATTCGTTTTTTGTTTTTATTATTCGTCATTAATATCAACACTAAACCGACCACTCCAAGAATCATTCCCACAGTTAGCGGTCCATAACTACCAACAATTACAGCTACATGTATCATTAACCAATAACTATCTAATACCGGCTGTAAATTAGCTACTGCTGGATCTATCCAGTTACCGTGTGCAACCCATAATAACATTGCAGCAACAAAAGCTGTAGATGCTATAGTTAAATTACTGCGAGTACTAAATGCCAAACCAATACCCATGGTTGCCCATGATACATATAATATACTTTCATAAGCATCACTCCATGGTGCATGCCCCGATATATACCATCGTAAAATTAAACCCGCTGTATGTAAAATAAATAAAGCCCAAATAATTACTTTAAACACATTTATACCAATTCTCAAACCTTTTCTGTCTTTCAAAATTTGAAAAATTAGTAGAAAGAACATTACTAAACCAGTCAATGCATAATATCTGTAAAGCTTATTAAAAATGTCTGCTTTATTATAAAAAACCTCTGCATTTATTTTTTTGTCTGACGGCAGTACTTCTGTCCCATGATTTTTTTGATTTTGCTTAAAAGCTTCTAATAATTTATCCGCTTGCGAGTAATCTCCAGATTTAATTGCTTTTTTTAATGTAATTAGATAAAACGGAACCGCGTTCGTAATAAAATTACCGTAAAGCGAATCATTAACCTGATATTTACCTGAACGATATTCCACAGCAGAAATCCATTTATTATTTTCATCTTCCAGTAATGGAAATATTTTAATAATATCGCCTCCTAATGCTCTATTCAGTAAACCCAAACGCAAATATGTATCTTTTATATCTGTTTGGAATTTATTAGGGTTTGTAGTATTAAATGCATCATCTAAAAAAGGCTCAAATTTAGTTTGACCATTAGCATCAAAAAAATCAGTAGCCTTAACATAGCGTTGATCGCTAGGGATATCTATAATTTTTCGGATACTATCATTAACTCCTTTTTTATCTAGTGCGATAAATTCTGTATTGTACCAAATAGCCGGATTCAGCATCATTGACAACAACACTTGATCAGAATTTAGATCATTATATTTATCCTTAAAGCTAAGTTTTCTTAATAATTCTGAAGAGTACGTATTTATAGGTTTCATACGCCCACCATCATCTTGAATTACCAGTTTTCCAAAATTTTCAGCATGCTCCTTAGATACTACTGTGCTTTGCAACATTGAATCTATCTGCTGGACTGTTGGTGCTGCCTTATGTTCATGTCCGTCATTTTCGGAATGCTCATTTTGTGCATTTACACCTAAAATTACTGTAAAGAATAGAACAATAGTTGTTGTCACTTTTTTGGCATTCAGTTTCCTTAACGAAGCCGTTAAATCTTTAAAGCGTGTTTTTCCATAAAACATGATTCCCATAAGACCAATATACAGTAAAAAATATCCTATATAGGTAATCCAAGTACCCCAAAAATCATGATTTACAGAGAGCCCGGTGCCTTTTTCATCAGGATCAAAATTGGCCTGAAAAAATCGATATCCTTTATGATCCAAAACATGATTCATATAAATATCATAATCAAAAGGGCGTTCATCTTCTACCGTTACTTTACTCATAAAAGAAGAAAAACCACGTTCCGTACCTGGGTACTTTTCTGCAATAAAATCATTCAACTTAATACCAAAAGGTAATTCGTATACTTTTGAACCATAACGCAATGAAAATTCCAATCCACCCACAGTAATAATATCAGAATACTCCGCATCTCCTTTACCTCCTAATAATTTTTGCTGAACTTTTTCTCCGTTTGTTTCTATTTCTACTACGATTGCGTCTCTAGTGTTTTCATTAATTTCTGCAGCAGGTACTTTTACTATTCCGTATGAGCCTTTAATCACGGGTTCTGGAATTACAAATTGCATTCCTGCAGTACTATAAAGCGATCGCAATTGAAGGGTTTGTAAACTATCCTTTACTAATGTTCCCTTAAATTGATCTGCCATGCGCATAAAATCGCCTTCAAAAGGAGATTTTATTTGATAGGTGCTATCATTGGTGAATATATTAATGGCACCATCGGTAGCATTATTTAAAGCAAATAATACATTATGAATACTAGCAACTTTACCGTTTTCTAAATAATGATCATGTCTTTGACCATCACCAGCCTCTACAATTTTTAAATATTCATTACCACTTTCATCTGGTATTAGTCCTTCCTCAGCCCCTTTTATAAATTCTACAAATGAAATTTTAAAATCTTGACCATTAAAGTTGTTTCTCCAAGGTAATGAAGATTTTATTCCCTCCGGAGTTACGATAATATCATCTTCTAATGGCTTTCTTAGCTTTTTACCGTCAATTAATCCATCTATATTGGCGCTTATGAAGGTTTTATCTGAATAAAAAACGCGTTCTGTTTTACCTTCACGAATAGGCATCATTCCCTCATAACTAATATATCTTGTTACAAAAGCACCTAGTATAATTAAGATCCATGAAAGATGTAGTAGCAAAACGGCCCATTTCTCTTTTCTAAATAATTGATATCTAAACATGTTACCAATAAAATTGATAACAAAAAATACCATGATTGCTTCAAACCAAATGGTGTTATAGATCCAAATGCGTGCTGTATCTGTACTATACCAACTTTCTATAAATGTACCAAAGGCCATTGCAGTGGCAAAAACAATAAACAAAACGGACATTAATCGGGTGGAGAAAAAAAACTTTTTTAGAAGTGCTTTCATGGAAAATAAACCATTAGAATTTTGGTATGCAAAAGTACGGTCTTTTAAAACCAAAAAAAACCTTAGCAGCTTAAAAAGACAAACTAAAGATGTTAATTATTTCTTATAATTTAAAATGACTTCCAAACCAAACACATTCATTATTAATCGCCTATCTTTTATATTTAGAAATATCTATGCAAGAGGTGTAATAATTCATTCCTTTTTTTCTAAAATTTGTACTTTTGAATATGCTATCAATTGTAATTATAGGTACTGGAAATGTTGCAACACATTTATTCAATACATTTTTATCCTACGACACACTTAATGTTTTACAGGTTGTTGGGAGAAGTGAGGATTCATTGGCTTATTTTGCTAACAAAACAAAAACTTCACTAATTTCAAATACTATTGAAATTGCAGATATTTATATTATTGCAGTGAGCGATGATGCCATAGCCGAGGTTTCTGAAAAATTAAAAAATCAAAAAGGACTTGTCGTGCATACCTCTGGCAGTGTCGCCATGTCTATTTTAAAGCCGCATCAAAATAAAGGCATCTTTTATCCGTTGCAAACATTTACAAAAAGCAAATTGGTAAATTTTAGAGCTATTCCTATTTGTATTGAAGCTACACAAAAAAAAGATTTAAAGACCCTTTATTTCCTGGCAGAAACCATCTCTAATCATGTACATGAAGTTTCTTCTGAACAGCGTAAACATCTACATTTAGCAGCCGTTTTTGTTAATAATTTTAGCAATTATATGTACACCTTGGGTAATGAAATTTGCGAAGAGCACAAAGTTCCATTCCATATTTTAAAGCCGTTAATTACAGAAACTGCAGAAAAAATAAATGATATTACACCATTACAAGCGCAAACTGGACCTGCAAGGCGCAATGATGTAGAAACCATGCAAAGACATTTAGACCAGTTAACCACAAAAGAGCAAAAAAATATTTATAAACTTATAAGCGAATCTATTCAAAAAAAATATGGAAAAGAGTTATAAAGAATACCTTAAAAATATTACCACATTTGTTTTTGATGTAGATGGGGTTTTTACTGATGGTAAATTATTGATTACCACCACAGGAGAAATGTTACGTACCATGGATGTTAAAGATGGATACGCTTTAAAAACGGCATTGACCAAAGGGTATAATGTGTGTATAATTTCTGGAGGCACTAACGAAGGAGTTCGCGAGCGTTTAAAAGCCTTAGGTGTTGCTGATATTTATTTAGGAGCCCATCAAAAAGAAACACCTTTAAAAGAATATTTATCCACCAATAATATAAAACCGGAGCAGGTACTTTATATGGGTGATGATCTGCCCGATATTCCGCCAATGCTATTAGTGGGTTTAGCCACTTGTCCTCAAGACGCTACTCAAGAAGTCAAAGGAGTAAGCAAATACATTTCGCATAAAAGTGGCGGTAATGGTTGCGTACGTGATGTTATTGAGCAAGTTTTAAAAGTTAGAGGTGATTGGTATGGTAATTTTGATGCCCAAAACGCATAGCTATGTGGACTAGCAAATTGAATAAATTAAATATAATTTTAGCCTCTGGCTCTCCCAGAAGAAAACAGTTTTTTAAAGATTTAAATATTGATGTTTCTATCGATGTCCGATCTGTAGAAGAGGTATATCCAGAAAATTTAAAAGGAAAAGAAATCTCTGATTATCTAGCGGTTTTAAAAGCCTCAAAATTTAAAAACACCTTGCAAGAAAACGATGTTGTTATAACTTCCGACACGGTTGTTTGGCATAAAAACAAATCCTTAGCAAAACCACTGGATAAGAATGATGCATATAATATGCTACATACACTATCTAATGATTGGCATGAAGTGATTACTTCGGTTTGTTTTACTACAAATACCTCACAACAAACATTAAACAGCACTACCCTAGTAAAATTTAAATTGTTGACCGACGAAGAAATTTGGTATTACATAAATACTTTTAAACCGTTTGATAAAGCGGGTGGTTATGGTATTCAGGAATGGATTGGTTTAATCGGAATTGAAGAAATCAAAGGCTCTTATACCAACGTTGTAGGTTTACCAACCAATCTTGTTCATAAAATGTTAATGGACTTGGCAAGCTAAACTTATTTCGGTAAATTTTAGGCTAAAACAAAAGACAATGAAAAAATGGATCAGGTTTGAACTAGCTATTGTACTATTTGCGATACTTATAAGTTCTTTGGAAGCATGTCGAAAAGTAAAATCTGAGGTCAGTACAGAAATCGCTGATACAACTTCATCAACCGAGACAAGTACAAATATAACTGCAAAGGAGAAGATAAAACATTCTACCGAGTTTAAAAATTATTGGTATTCTGGAAAAGCTGAAATAACTTCTTATAAATTAAACCAAGCAAGATATGGTGAACTTAGAGAAGGATCTTCAGTTTTAATATTTGTAACCGAACCTTTTGCCGCAGAAAAACAAGTAAAAGCTGATGAAAATCGACCTACAAATATTCCTGTATTAAAGCTCAATAGCACAAAAAACTACTTAACGGGTATTTATCCATATACTATTATGACTAGCAGCTTTTTACCTGTTAATGAAGATTCGCATGCGCTTAAGGTTTCATTTTCCGCCCAGGAATGGTGTGGACAGGTGTATGCACAATTAAATAATAAAAATAATTATGAAATTACGTCGCATTCCTATTTTGAAAGCGAAGGGGATCAAGATTTTTCATTAGATAAAACTACTTTAGAAGATGAAATATGGAATAAAATCCGGATTAATCCTGAAGTTTTACCCACAGGAAATTTAAAAATTATTCCTTCATTTGAATTTATAAGATTAAGCCACAAGGAGTTTAAAGCATATGCTGCTGTTACTTCACTAAACGTAAAAAATGATACTATTAGCACCTATACTATTAGTTATCCAGAATTAGAAAGAAAGCTAGAAATAGATTTTACCACCACCTTTCCTCATAGCATTATTGGCTGGACTGAAACATCTAAAAGCGGATTTGGTTCAGAGGCAAAATTAATGACATCCACAGCGGTAAAAATTAAAACAATTATAACACCATATTGGCAACAAAATAAAAATAGTGACCTATTTTTGCGTGATAGTTTAGGAATATAATTCATGAAGACATTTTTTATAAATCACCAAGAGGAGTTATTTAGATCACTAATAACCTTTGGCGTTATACTCGTTTTAAAATTTATTTTTACAAAAGCGGTTCGTAAAGTTGGTAAAATTGGTGATTTTAATAAAGTAAGAACCAATTTAATTATAAAGTATATTTCTATAGCTTTAACCATTATCACTATTGCCATATTAACCCTAATATGGAGTGTTAATTTTAAAGATTTAGGGGCGCTTTTAGCTTCTATTTTCGCTGTAATTGGCGTAGCATTATTTGCACAATGGTCAATTTTAAGTAATATTACAGCAGGTGTAATTATATTCTTTTCTTATCCTTTTAAAATAGGTAATACCATACGCATTTTTGATAAAGAAATTAATAAAACAGATTACAATGGTGATGAAACCTATGTTATCGAAGATATCCGTGCATTTCACTTACATTTAAGAAGAAGCAATGGAGAAATATTAACTTATCCAAATAGTTTAGTTTTGCAAAAAGGGGTTTCTCTTGTACAAATGTATAATGATGAAACACAAGAATTATAGCATAAACTTTGTTAAAGAAGTTCTAAAAATTGCGTGCTAGCTATATATCTTTCTATATTTGAGTACCAACTAAATTAAAAATTATGCGCCTATTCTTCAGGTTGTTTCTAGTTACCTTTCTTGTAACTAATATTTGTATTTCACAAGCTCCAAAAAAAAGCAGTTCATCAGACATATATCTTTCATTACAAAAATTAAACTTTCTTGGCAAGGCCTTGTATATAGCCGCACATCCTGATGATGAAAATACTAGGATGATTTCCTATTTATCTAACAATATAAAAGCAGAAACGGCTTATCTATCGTTAACTAGAGGCGATGGTGGCCAAAATTTAATTGGACCGGAATTATCAGAATTATTGGGCGTTTTAAGAACTCAAGAACTTTTAGCTGCTAGAAGAATTGATGGTGGAAAGCAATTTTTTACACGAGCAAAAGATTTCGGATTTTCAAAACACCCAAATGAAACCTTGAAAATATGGGATAAGGATCTTGTTTTGAGTGATGTAATCTGGATTATTAGAAATTACAAACCCGATGTAATTATCAACAGATTTGATCATAGATCGCCAGGTTCTACTCACGGCCATCATACTTCATCGGCAATGCTTAGTGTTGAAGCCTTTGATTTAGCAGGCAATGCAAATAGTTATCCAGAACAGTTAAAGACTACTACCACTTGGCAACCAAAACGACTATTTTTTAATACTTCATGGTGGTTTTATGGAAGTCAAGAAAACTTTGATAATGCGGATAAAACCAATTTATTAAGTGTTGATACAGGAGTGTATTACCCCAATCTTGGTCTTTCTAATAATGAAATAGCATCTTTAGCTAGTAGTCAACATTTATGTCAAGGGTTTGGTAGACTTACCAGTAGAGGTTCAGAAACAGAATATATTGAACTCTTAAAAGGAGATTTACCCAAAAATAAAGATGATATTTTTGAAGGTATTAATACTACATGGAGCAGAATTAATGGCGGTAAAGCTATTGGAGATATTCTCTACAAGATTGAAAATAATTTTAATTTTATAAATCCTGCCACCCATTTACCGGAACTTTTAAAAGCTTATGATTTATTACAAAAAAGTAATGACGAAGACTGGAAAAGCTTAAAAAGTCAAGAATTATTACATATTATCGAAGCCGTAACTGGTTTGTATTTAGAAGCATCTGCGGCCGATGAAACAGCAATTCCAGGAGCTAACATCAAAGTTAATATCGAAGCCTTGAATAGAAGTGATGCTAGTATATCTTTACAATCTGTTTCCTATACTCCAAAGGCAGAAAAAGATTCCATCATCCAGCTATCCAATAATAAAAAATTCAATTTTTCACTAGATTTAAAAATACCAAATACCGCCTCTTATACAAGTCCGTACTGGTTAATTGAGAAAAGCACTTTAGGTACGTATACTATTAATGATCAAAATTTAATTGGAAAACCAGAAACTCCTAGTGCGTACAACGTTTATTTTAATTTAGAAATTAATGGACAGTTAATTCAGATAAAAAAACCAGTTATTTACAGGTATTCTAAACCCGATAAAGGTGAATTATATCAACCTTTTGAAGTTTTACCACAAGCAACAGCGAGTATAAAAGATAAAGTTTTAATATTTTCCAACGGTAACTCCAAACAAATACCTGTAACTGTAAAGGCTAATAAAGATAATGCAAAAGGCGAAGTACAATTGTGTTTCTCTAAAGGTTGGAAAGTTGATGTCGAAATCAAATCTTTTGAAATCTCAAAAAAAGGGGATGAACAAACACTATTGTTCACACTTACACCTCCAGCTATAGAGGAAGAAAGTTTTATTTCGCCAATTGTAAAAATTGATGGGCAAGAAATTTCAAAAGAATTGACCACCATAACATATGATCATATTCCTAAACAGTCCGTTTTAATGCCGTCGGAAACGAAGGTTGTACGCCTAAACATAAAAAAAGCAGGACAGTATATTGGCTATATAGTTGGCGCGGGCGATAATGTTCCAGAAAGCTTAGAACAAATTGGCTATACCGTTCATAAGATCGATCCATTATCAATTACTCCTAACGAATTGCAAAAATATGATGCTATTGTAATGGGCATACGTGCTTATAATGTCGTTTCCGAACTTAAATTCAAACAAAAAAATCTTTTAGATTACGTTAAAAATGGAGGTACACTTATTGTGCAGTACAATACGGCTGGCAGATGGGATAAACAATTTGAAACAATAGCCCCATACCCTTTAACTCTTTCGAATGACAGAGTTACTGATGAGAATGCCGAAGTAAGCTTTTTAGCAAAAAATCATTCCGTACTAAATTATCCGAACAAGATAAGCTCAAAAGATTTTGATGGTTGGATTCAAGAACGTGGTTTATACTTTCCAAACGATTGGTCTAAAGAGTTTACGCCTATCTTAGGAATGAATGATGAAGGAGAAAGTTCTAAAACTGGAAGTTTATTAGTAGCTTCATACGGTAAAGGAAACTATATTTACACAGGACTAAGTTTTTTTAGAGAGCTACCAGCGGGAGTAACCGGAGCATACAAGCTATTTGCTAATATGTTGTCTATAGGAAAAGATAAAATTGATATCGATAAAAAATTAAAAAATTAATAATGAACGAGAAGTTTATTTGGAAGAAAGAGTATTCTTTAGTGCTTATTCTAAATATTATTTATGTGATTGTTTTTTATTTTATAATGACAGGAAATAGATAGGATGGCATTACTAGATTGGAGCATTTTAATAAGTACCTTGGCTTTTATTGTTGGCTACGGCGTTTGGAAAACCAAAGGCAGTAAAAATGTTAATGATTATGTTTTAGGTGGTAACGAAGCCAATTGGACTACTGTTGGGCTATCGGTCATGGCGACACAAGCCAGTGCTATTACATTTCTTTCTACACCTGGTCAGGCTTTTCACGACGGAATGGGATTTGTTCAATTCTATTTTGGATTGCCACTCGCTATGGTAATCATTTGTATTGTTTTTGTTCCACTCTATCATAAATTAAAAGTTTATACAGCATATGAATTTTTAGAATCTCGTTTTGATGTTAAAACTAGAACTCTAGCTGCAATTTTATTTTTAATTCAACGAGGCCTAGCGGCTGGTATTACTATTTACGCCCCTTCAATTATTTTATCTGCAGTACTCGGTTGGGATTTGCTTACTTTAAATATAATTATTGGCACCATAGTTACTATTTACACCGTATCAGGAGGTACAAAAGCAGTTAACGTAACACAAAAACAACAAATGTTCATCATTATGTTGGGTATGTTTGCGGCTTTCTTTTTTATTTTAGGATACCTACCAACAGACATCACATTTAGTAAAGCATTAAAAATAGCTGGAGCAAGCGGTAAATTAGACATTCTTGATTTTAGTTTTGACACCTCTACGCGTTATACATTTTGGAATGGAATTACTGGCGGCCTTTTTCTATTCTTAGCCTATTTTGGAACAGACCAAAGTCAAGTTCAGCGCTATTTATCTGGAAAATCGGTAAGAGAAAGTCAATTAGGACTTATTTTTAACGGAATTTTTAAAATTCCAATGCAGTTTTTTATACTCCTAGTGGGTGTTTTAGTATTTGTCTTTTACCAGTACAATCCTTCTCCATTAAATTTTAATCCAGCGGCCACTTCTGCGGTATTAAATTCTAACTATGCAGAGGATTATTTGCTACTCGAAAAAGCACATGATGAATTAGCGATTGAGAAAAAAATTGCGCAAGACAAATATTCAACCGCTTTAGATATTAAAGAATATGACGCTACGATTGATGCCAAGCAACATATTATAGATGTAAATGATAAAGATAAAAAAAACCGACTTGCAGCTAAGGCGGTTATTAAACAAGCAGATAGTAGTATTGAAACTAATGATAAAGATTATGTTTTTATTCATTTTATTTTAAACTATTTACCAAAGGGTCTCATTGGGCTTTTATTAGCGGTAATCTTATCTGCAGCAATGTCCTCCACTGCTTCCGAATTAAATGCACTCGGTACCATTACTGCTTTAGATATTTTTAAAAGACACACAGATAAGAATAACGAAAAGCCTCAAGAATTTTATGTATCTGTATCCAAGTGGTTTACCTTATTATGGGGTATAGTTGCCATAGGAATTGCTTGTGTTACCAATTTATTCGATAATTTAATCCAGTTAGTAAATATTATTGGTTCTATATTCTACGGCAATGTATTAGGCATTTTCTTATTAGCGTTCTTCTTTAAATTTGTAAAAGGTAATGCTGTATTTATTGGTGCAATTATTACACAACTATTAGTATTTGCTACCTATTATTTATTCATCTATAGTTTACCTGATGGTGAAGAAAAGATTAGTTACTTATTATTAAATCTTATTGGTTGTGTTTTAGTAATAACCATCACTATGCTATTACAGGCATTCGATAACATGCTTAAATCACCAAGTGTGGAATCATAAAAAAAGCTCCATAAAAAAATTTATGGAGCTTTTTTTTTATAAGTTGAAATCTAAATTACATTCCTCCCCATTCTTTTAAAGAATCTTTGTTCATTTTAACATAATCTGCATTACCTGCTGCTTCTGCACCTGCTAATGACTTTTTAGCTACTGTAATTGCACCTTTTTTATCACCTGCTTTAGCATATATAAGTGACTGTTGTCTTAACTGCCAATATGCTGGTTTCTCAGACATGGTTATTGCTTTATCAATCCATTCTTTTGCCTTATTAATATCTTTACCAGAATTTAAATAATATACTGCTGCTGCATAATAATCATCCGAACCTGGGCCAGCCATAACTTTAGAAATAGATGCGGTAACCGCAGCATCTGTTGGTACTTCAAAAGGGATAGCCACTTTAGTATTATCCCATGATATTTCTAAATGTGCACCATCTGCAGTTATATTTGAAATGGCGATGGTAAAAGACTCAACTTTTTCACCTAGTTTAGAAGGATTTGCCTTTACAATTGCGGCTACTTTACTAGCATCCCAATTTTGCGGTGTTCCCCAGTTTTCTGTATCACTGTAAAAATTAATTTCCCAAACACTCTCGCCTGGTGTTGTAAATATTGCATAAGAACCTGCTTTAAGATCTTTACCTCCAACCTTTACATCGGTGCTAAATGTAATAATAGAGTTCTTATTTGCTCCAGTTCTCCATAATTTGTTAAATGGTACTAAATCCCCAAAAATTGTTCTTCCACGCATCGCTGGGCGCGAGTAATCAAGCGAAACATCTGTTAACCCAACTACTTGAGTAACTTTTGCAGACGGACTAGCTTGTGGCGTAACAATCTGAGCATTCATTGAAATTGAAGCGCAAAATGCTAAAAATAAAATTGCTGTTTTTTTCATAATAGTGAGTTATTTGTTTTAACAAAGCTAATTAAAAAGCTATGCTGCTTCTGTTAATAATTCCTTAAATAAGGAGCTCTTCATGAAGTGGTGTTAAGTTTAATATCTATTTTTGTTTAATATTTTTTATGTATCTTTAAACAAAATTTAATTCATGCAATTGTACCAACTACGTTCCCAACAAACACTACCAATTTCAAGAGAAGTAGCTTGGGAATTTCTTTCTGATCCAGCCAATCTCAAAAATATTACTCCCAGTTCAATGGGTTTTCATATTTTATCCGGTGCTGATAAAGAAATGTTCCCCGGTCAAATAATTCAATATACTGTTTCACCATTTAAAGGCTATACCACTCGTTGGGTAACTGAAATTACTCATGTACAAGAAGGCTACTACTTTGTAGACGAGCAGCGTTTTGGCCCATATGCTCTTTGGCATCATAAACATTTTATAAAAGAAACAAATGGGGGTATTATAATGGAAGACATTATTGATTACAAAATACCTTTTGGAATTTTTGGACAATTAGCGCAAGTACTCTTTATAAAAAAGCAATTAACCACCATATTTAAATTTAGAGAAAACAAGTTAAAAGAGTTATTTGGACAAATTGATAATAGACCAAATGAACTAGAAATTAAGGCAATTTAAAATGAAAAAAAATATACTTTTAATAGGCGGATCGCACGGTATTGGATTATCAGTTGCAAAACAATTGCAAGATGACAACCATGTTTTTATTGCCTCTAGAACGCACGAAGAACTAACCGGATTGAATGTTACTCATATTCCTTTTGATGTTTTAACCGATGAATTTGATACCAATTTTATTCCTGATAAAATTCATGGATTTATATATTTTCCAGGGAGTATAAATCTGAAACCATTAAAAATGTTACATCTAGATGCTTTTAAAGAAGATATGGAACTTAATTTTTTTAGTATGGTTAAGGTGCTACAAACTGTAATCTCCAAAATGAATGATGGTGCTAGTATAGTATTATTTAGCACTGTTGCTGTCGGTAATGGTATGCCTTTCCATACTAGTGTTGCCGCTGCCAAAGGTGCCATTGAAGGTTTTGCAAAATCTCTTGCTGCCGAATATGCTCCAAAAATAAGGGTAAATGTTGTTGCTCCTTCACTTGTAGACACTCCTTTATCTAAACGTTTATTGAATAATGATAAAAAAGTAGAGATGATGTCGCAACGTCATCCTCTTAAACGTGTTGGTTCTGCAGATGATATTGCTGCAATTACCTTATTTTTACTAAGCGATAAAAGTAGTTGGATGACAGGGCAAATACTTGGTGTAGATGGAGGTTTATCTACGCTAAATATAAATTAATATTTAATGAGTAAAAAAGTAAGTGTTTTTTGGTTTCGAAGAGATTTAAGGTTACATGACAATGTTGGACTTTTTCATGCATTACAGGCAGAAAATCCTGTGCTGCCCATTTTTATTTTTGATAAAGAAATTCTCGAAAATCTACCAAAAGATGATGCACGTGTTACTTTTATCCACAAGACCATACAACAATTACAACATACATTAAAAGACAAAGCAAATAGTTCAATTGCGCTTTTTCATGACAATCCTTTAGCTGTTTTTGAAAAACTTGTGAAGGACTATAACATACAAACGGTCTACACAAATCATGATTACGAGCCTTATGCTACAAAAAGAGATTTGCGTATTTCAGATTTTTTAAAGAAACAAAATATCGATTTTCAAACTTTTAAAGATCAAGTAATTTTTGAAAAAGACGAAGTAGTAAAAGATGATGGTGATCCTTATGTAGTTTACACCCCCTACAAGAATAAATGGAAATCCATATTCAATTCTAAAATAGATATGCAGCCTTATGACTGCTCCAGTAAATTAAAAAACTTTTTTAACGAGAATGATTTACCTAATCTTAGCCTTTCTGATTTAGGTTTTGAAACATCAAAGATTAGCATTCCAGATTACAATGTAAGTGAAGAAGTAATTCAGAATTATGAAAAAACCCGAAATTTTCCAGCAAAGGAAAATGGCACCTCTCACTTAGGACCCCATCTACGATTTGGTACCGTTTCGGTTCGCGAAATTGTAAAAAAAGCCATTCTAGAAAAGAACGAAACTTTTTGGAATGAACTTATTTGGAGGGAATTTTTCATGCAAATACTTTGGCATTTTCCACATACCACTGGCGCCTCTTTTAGACCCAAATACGATCGTATCAATTGGCGTAATAATGAAACAGAATTTGAACATTGGAAACATGGCACCACAGGATACGCCCTTGTAGACGCAGGGATGCGAGAATTAAATACAACAGGTTATATGCATAATCGGGTACGCATGTTGGTCGCTAGTTTTTTATGCAAACACTTACTAATAGATTGGCGTTGGGGTGAAGCCTATTTTGCAGAAAAATTATTAGATTTTGATCTAAGTGCTAATGTCGGTAATTGGCAATGGGCGTCTGGCAGTGGCGTTGATGCTGCACCCTATTTCAGAATTTTTAATCCTATGACGCAAATTGAAAAATTTGATAAGCAGAAAGAATACATCAATAAATGGGTTCCCGATTTACAAGAGCTTACTTATCCAGATAAAATTGTAGATCATAAATTAGCTCGAGAACGCTGCTTGAAAGTCTACAAAGAAGCACTTTCTTAGCACTTACTTTCCAAGTTGTTAAAGTTATAAGGGCGCTATCAAAAAAAAATTATCTTAGTTGAAAATCATATTAAAGTGATTTTTAATTAGACTATGGATAAAATCCCTTCTTTTGGTAGTAGACTCCGCAAAAATAGTGTGGCCGTACCAGAAATTATTCAGACTTGTTCTGGTATCAATGTATTTGGGCAAGTATTAAAATCTTTTATTTTTAGCACAGACGTTGCCGTCATTAGAAATACGAATGCCAATGCCATTATCGCTGTTTATCCTTTTACGCCGCAACCAGTTATTTCCAATGCCCTAATTTTAGCTGCAGATAAACCTATTTTTTGTGGTGTTGGTGGTGGTTTAACCACTGGTGTAAGATCATTAGAATTAGCCATTCATGCAGAGTTTCAAGGCGCAATGGGTGTGGTGTTAAATAAACCTACGCCAAATGCATTAATTTCAGATTTAAAAGCAAAGATTGATATTCCTGTGGTGATTACCATTGTATCAGAAAAAGATGATATAAAAGGTCGCATTAAAGCTGGAGTAGATATTTTTAATGTATCAGGTGCTAATAAAACAGCCGATATTATAAAGCGCATTAAAGACATAAACCCAGATGTAGCCATATTGGCAACTGGTGGAAAATCCGATGAAACCATACTCGAGGCTATAGCGGCTGGCGCTAATGCTATTTCATTTACACCACCAACAACGGGAGAATTATTTAAAGAAATAATGAATCGCTATCGAGAAGAATAAATGAATGTAATTAAAGAAATATCAGCAACTGAAACCTATCATTTACGGCACACGGTAATGTGGCCAAATCATCCTATGGACTTTATTAAATTGCCTGAGGACCATAATGGAGTACATTTTGGCTTGTTCAATGCGGAAGAATTAATTTGCATTGTATCACTTTTTATTGATGGTGATACCGCCCAGTTTAGAAAATTAGCCACTAAAGTTTCAGAACAAGGCAAAGGCTTTGGAACTGAAATATTACATCATTTAATTGCGTATTGTGAAGATTTAAAACTAAAAAAACTCTGGTGCAATGCAAGGGTTAATAAGTTGGAGTTCTATAAAAAGTTTGGCTTCCTTAAAACAAACAGCAACTATACCAAAGGGGAAATAGAATTTGTAATTTTAGAAAAGTTGATTTAACAGCCACGAATTAAAAATGCCCAATTGTTTGTTGTATTTTAGTAAAAACAACAGTATAAACAATGAAAAACCTAGTTCTAATAGTTCTTTTAGCTTTCTCTTTTGCTTTAAATGCACAAACGTTCAATTTTACAATAGATCATTCCACATTAATAGTTAACGACTTAAAAACTACAGGCGATTTTTATGCAAATGTTATCGGTCTAAAAGAAATAGATCACCCTACCAAAGATCCCGGATTTAGATGGTTTTCAATTGTAGGAAATACGCAGTTGCACTTAATTTATAAGGATACTGTGGTGATGAAAAAGCATAAATCCAGTCATATTTGCTTATCAACTCAAAAGTTAGATGCGTTTATTAAACATTTAGAAAAACAACAAATTTCCTATGAAGACTGGCCAGGCACCAAAAATGCTATTACGATAAGAGCCGATGGAGTGCGACAAATATATATCAGAGATCCTGAAGGATACTGGATAGAAATAAACGATGCAAAACACAACTAAGCTATGAACGCAGCCATACAATCAATTTTTCAATTGGGTTTTCCCTGGCAAACACAAGATCCTTTTTTGTTTTGTGTGTATCATTTAGACTACTATCCAAAAGGGAACGGAGACATGGGTCCTGCTGCTTCTTTAAATGGAAGAAATTTGGGCAATGATTTTACCATAAAAGATGGTTGGCGCATGTATCATGGACAAACTATTCCTGGTTTCCCTTCACATCCGCATAGAGGATTTGAAACCATCACTATTGTAAATAAAGGGTTTTGTGATCATTCAGATTCTTTAGGTGCTGCTGGCAGATTTGGTCAAGGCGATGTACAATGGATGACAGCAGGTCGAGGCGTTCAGCATTCCGAAATGTTTCCATTGCTCAACTCAGAAAGAGAAAACACACTTGAATTATTCCAAATTTGGTTGAATTTGCCTAGTAAAGACAAATATGTTGATCCACATTTTGCAATGCTTTGGCATGAAGATATTCCAGTGATTAAAACTGAAAATAGTAGTGTAAAAATAATTGCAGGAACTTATCAAAATACAAAGGCTCCTGATCCTGCGCCAAATTCTTGGGCAGCAAATTTAAATAATGAAGTAGCGATATGGAATATTCATATTGATGCAAACAGTACCTATACCCTACCTAAAGCGAATACTAAGGTGAGTAGAACTTTATACTTTTACGAAGGAGAGAGTATTGAAATAGAAGGTAAATCTGTTACACCAAATTTTGGAATTAAGCTAAACCCAGCGGTTGATGTAATCATAAATGTTAAGGGGAAAACTGGATATTTTCTTTTATTGCAAGGGAAACCTATTGAAGAGCCTGTTGCTAAATATGGGCCATTTGTAATGAATACGAATACCGAGATTCAACAAGCTATGCACGAATATCAAGTTACACAATTTGGAGGTTGGCCTTGGCCGCACGCCGATAATGTACATGATAAAAACGAAGGAAGATTTGCTAAATATCCTGATGGAACACTCGTTGAAAAATAATTTAAATTTTAACCATGAAACAATTTATTCGTCAAATTCTACTGTTAAGCACTCTTTTAATTCTTTTAGGTTGCAATCAAAAAAAAGAAGAAAAGAAAATTGAAATTGAAAAAAGAACGATGGTTGAAATGGATACAGATCTGGGTTTAATTACCCTAGAACTGTATAATGAAACTCCTCTACATCGCGATAATTTTATAAAATTAGTCAAAACTCATGCCTATGATAGTGTAATGTTTCATAGGGTTATTAAAGAGTTCATGATTCAAGGTGGCGATCCTGATAGTAAAAATGCCACTGCATTGGATACGCTCGGAAATGGTGATGTTGATTATACCATAAATGCAGAGTTTAATCCAAATTTATTTCATAAAAAGGGTGTATTGGCAGCAGCACGTGATGGAAATCCTGAAAGAGCATCAAGTGGAATGCAATTTTATATTGTACAAGGAAAAGTGTTTAATGATAGTTTATTAGAAAAGGCCGAAGTGCGTATTAATAACTGGTTGGCACAGCATGAAATTCAGAATGACAAGAAATATAAATACTTATTAGATTCATTGCAACATGCAATGTATTCAAACAAACAGGAAGTCTACCTACAGTATCAAGATAGTATAAATGTGTGGGCTAAATCAGCCAAAAATTTTGTTCCCTATACCATACCCGAAGAGCATAGAGTAATTTATAAGACCATAGGCGGTACTCCACATTTAGATCAAAACTATACCGTATATGGAGAAGTTGTAAAAGGATTAACTATTGTAGATTCTATCGCCTTACAAGCCACAGGAGAGTTCGATAGGCCTTTAGAGGATATTAGAATTAAATCCATGCGATTGATTGAGGAATAAATTAAATCAAGTATAGACGAGCCTAATTAGAAGTTTTATTTTCCAATTTGCGTCGTTCTAAAAATTCATCCAATGTTTCCCAAATTGCAGGAGTATAATCAAAGCCTGCGTAGTATTCAAATTCTATTATTTCGCCAGAATCTAGTTTTTCTTTTCCTAATAAATAATACGTAACTCCTACGTGATTGCTATAATAACCTTTCGCTGAAGTAAAAATTATAGTATCGCCTATAGCGTACTTTTTAAGAAAACTCACATCGGTTGTTGTGCTGTCTTCATAAAAACTATTTACGGAGTAAGCACTAAACCTATTAACACTTTCAGTGCTATGCTGTAATATGGAAGTTTGTTTAACAACTAATGGTTTATTCAAGTACCCTTTAAACCGAATATCATCGGAAAGATCACTGATAGAAGAAAAAGATAAGTACCATAAAAACAGCCCAATAATCGTAATTGCAGCAAGAAAAAGCAGTAAGAAAACCATACGATATCTTTTCATAATAATTTTGATATGATCATTTTAAAAATAAAAAAAGGAAACAAATAATATACATTTCATTTGTTTCCTTTTTAATAATATAACTGAATAAATTTACACTCTTGTAATTTTAGCTCCTATCGCACGTAAACGGGTATCAATATTTTCATACCCTCTATCGATTTGTTCAATATTATGAATAGTAGAGGTTCCTTTTGCTGAAAGAGCGGCAATTAATAATGAAACTCCAGCTCTAATATCTGGCGAAACCATAGTCGTTGCCTTTAAAGTGGACTTAAAATTATGACCGATAACTGTTGCTCTATGCGGATCGCAAAGTATAACTTTTGCGCCCATATCTAATAACTTATCTACAAAGAACAAACGGCTTTCAAACATTTTTTGATGAATTAATACTTCACCTTTTGCTTGTGTCGCAACCACTAAAATTATACTCAATAAATCTGGCGTTAATCCTGGCCATGGTGCATCGGCAATAGTAAGAATAGAACCATCTATATAATTCTGAATTTCGTAACCATTAACATGTGCTGGAATATAGATATCATCTCCTTTACGTTCTAGGGTAATTCCAAGCTTTCTAAAAACTGTTGGTATTTGACCTAAATCGTCCCAACTTACATTTTTTATGGTTAGCTCACTACGGGTCATTGCTGCTAATCCAATCCAGCTACCAATTTCAATCATATCTGGCAACATGGTATGCTCTGTACCACCTAAGGTATCTACACCTTCAATAACTAATAAATTAGAACCTATACCGCTAATTTTAGCGCCCATACGGTTCAACATTTTACATAATTGCTGTAAATAAGGTTCGCAGGCAGCATTATAAATTGTAGTAGTACCTTCTGCCAAAACCGCGGCCATAACTATATTTGCTGTACCGGTTACCGATGCTTCATCTAAAAGCATATAAGCACCTTTTAATTTTTTGGCTTCTACACCATAAAAATGTTCTTCTTTATTATAACGGAATGTAGCACCTAAATTTATAAAGCCTTCAAAATGCGTATCAAGTCTTCTACGACCTATTTTATCACCACCTGGCTTTGGTATATATCCTTTTCCGAATCGTGCTAATAATGGTCCTACCAACATGATAGATCCTCTAAGTCCACGTCCATCTTGTTTAAATTGGTCTGATTGCAAATACTCTAAATTTACATCGTCAGACACAAAACTATAAGAGCCTTGACCTTTTTTCTGGATTTTTACACCCAAATCTTCCAATAAGGCAATTAGTTTATTTACATCTACAATATCTGGAATATTATGAATAGTTACTGGTTCTGCAGTTAATAACACCGCACATAATATTTGTAAAGCTTCATTTTTAGCTCCTTGAGGGGTAATTTCACCATGTAATTGGTGACCACCTTCAATTTTAAATGTCCCCATTTAATTTTGAAAAATTAGAACCGTTTTTTATTACGGTTATTAGTATTTCTGTTATTGTTCTTCTTGTTATTTGAGCGGTTCGAATTTTGTTTCGCAGGTTTGTTTTTCAAAAACTGACCACTCTCGGTAAGGTTCTCCCCTTCTTGAGCTAAATCTATTTGACCATCGCTCAATTCATATAAATGTTTAAAGATAACTTTGTCTTCAACAGTATCTTTATTCCAATTTAAATAACATTTTTTCATATGATTGGCAATGGCATACTTTAAACCATCGCGCTTGTCACCTTTTTCCCAAGAAATGGCAACATCAATCATTAATTTTATGTTATTTCCGTAAAATCTATATTTAGGAAAATTTTGAGGATACTTCAAAGGCTCTGGTCGCTCTTGCAACATTTCTTTTGAAGTAATCGGGTAAGGTGAATCTACCTTCAACTTAAAATCGGACATGATAAACAACTGGTCCCATAATTTATGTTGAAAATCTGGAACATCTCTAAAGTGCGGCTGTAAATTACCCATAACGCTAATTATAGCTTGGGCAACTTTATTACGCTCCGCATCATCTTCAATAGACATTGCGTAATCTACCATTTTTTGAAAATGTCGCCCATATTCAGGTATAATAAGCTGAGGGCGCTCGGTATTGTACTCTAAATTGAATACTTCGTTGTTGGCTAAACTCAAATTGAAAAGTTTTTCTTAATAATTATAAAGAGGAAAGTATGCTCTTAAAGGTTGCAAATTAACAAATTTCTTGTTGATATACTAGTTTTATAATGATATTACTCCTTTTACCTGCCCTACTGCTTTATATTTTTCTATAACAGCATCCGGATTTTTCATTTCTAAACTAATAGAAAGACTCGTATATTTTCCGTTTTTCGAGTTTTTTTTAATCACTACAGCACCAGTATTATCAAAAATAGACTCAATTTCTTTAATGCCCGTACCAGCTGCAGGTACAATAAATTTGTATAAGTATACCGATGGCCAAGTTGATGTTTCCTCTAATCGGGTTTTTAATTTTGAATAAAATTCGTCGGGATTTTCTGTGTCCATCACTTTTTTCTGCAAAGATAAGTATATCCTTCAATTTTTTTCTCACGATGCTTTCATTACTTTTGTGCAACTAAAAAAAAATAATTGAGTCCAAAAAAAATAGTCATTGCGGGTGGTCCAAGTACAGGAAAAACATCTGTAGTATCCGGTATTGAAGCTGCAGGTTTTCTATGCTTTCATGAAATATCTAGAGCTATTACCCTACAAGCAAGAGAAGAAGGTATTGAGCAACTTTTTTTAACCGATCCCCTACTTTTTAGTCAACGAATATTAGAAGGTCGTTTAGCACAATACCACGATGCTGAAAAACTGGACAATGCAGTGGTGTTTTTCGATAGAGGTTTGCCAGATGTTGTGGCTTATTTAGATTGTTTTGGCACCCCTTACCCCGAAGAATTTACTACCATTTGTGCAAATAATGTTTATGACGAGATATTTCTTTTACCACCTTGGGAAGAAATACACACCTCGGACAACGAACGCTATGAAAACTTTGAAGAAGCTTTGCGGATTCATGATTGTTTAGAGCATGCGTATACCAGTTTTGGATATGCTGTAGTTGATGTGCCCAAGGTTTCTGTAGAGGAACGGGTACAATTTATCATTGAAAAACTAAAAATAAGTTAGTGCCAAAAGACCCTAAGGAAATTTTACAGCAATATTGGGGATACTCTGATTTTAAAGAATCTCAGGAAGAGATAATTACGGCAATATTAACAAAAAAGGATGTTCTGGCCCTACTACCAACAGGAGGTGGAAAATCTTTATGTTTTCAAGTTCCAGCCTTGGTAAATAATGGCATCTGTATTGTTGTTTCACCTTTAATAGCACTCATAAAAAATCAGGTAGATAATTTAAAAAGCAAAGGAATAAAAGCTTTAGCGCTTACTGGTGGTATTTCGCAAGATGATGTAATTGATTTACTAGATAATTGTTTGTACGGAAATTACAAATTTTTGTACTTGTCACCGGAGCGTCTGCAACAAGATCTGGTACAGCAGCGCATACAAGAAATGAATGTAAATCTTATTGCGATAGATGAAGCACACTGTATTTCGCAATGGGGTAATGATTTTAGACCTTCGTATCTAACCTGTGGTATATTAAGAGATTTAGCCCCTAACGCTCCTATTATAGCCTTAACTGCAACAGCTACGCCCGAAGTTGCAAAAGATATTATAACCAATCTTCAACTAAATGAACCGCTGGTAGAAAAAACATCTTTCGCGAGAGATAACATTGCTTTTTCGGTCCAATGGGACGAAGATAAAAATTACCAATTAAAACAACTTTTAGAGGAAAACAACCAAAGTGCTATTGTATATGTGCGTACACGAAGATTGGCCAATGAACTTGCCAATTATTTACTGCAGCATAAAATAAAGGCAACTTTTTATCACGGCGGACTTACTAAAGTGGAAAAAGAAACCCGTTTAGAAAATTGGCTACAAGACAAAACACGAGTAATGGTTGCCACCAATGCTTTTGGCATGGGTATAGATAAACCAGATGTTGGTTTGGTAATTCACTATCAAATACCTGATAGTATAGAAAATTACTTTCAAGAAGCTGGTAGAGCAGGCCGAAATGGCATGCCATCTAAAGCAATTATTGTAATAAATAAGGCCGACGAATTACAGGTTAAAAAGCAGTTTTTAAGTGGATTACCAACAGTTGCTTATTTAAAATTACTATATAATAAATTAAATAATTACTTTCAAATATCGTTTGGAGAATCGAGTACTGAAGTACATCAATTAAATTTTAATGCATTTTGCGATACCTATAAATTAAATCCGTTTGTTACCTACAATGGATTGCGGATTTTGGATCAAAATTCTGTGATTGCTTTATCCGAATCATTTTCAAAGAAAACTAGCATTCAGTTTATAGCTACGCTACATCAAATTTTCGACTATTTAGAAACGTATAGCAAAATAGCGCCTATCATCCAGATTATACTCCGTACTTATGGCGGTATTTTAGATTATGAAACAAAAATTAACACCTGGTCTATTGCAAAAAAAGCCAATGTTCCAGAAACTGAAATTATTAAAGTTTTAGAACGCTTAAAAAAGGATGAAATCATCACCTATTCTTCACAGCATAACGATATAGAAATTATATTTCTAGTACCGCGAGAAGATGACAGAACCATAAATATGTTCGCCAAAAAGGTAGAAGTACTTCTTTCTCAAAAAACCAAGCATATAGATGCCATTCTTTCTTATATTAAAAATGATACGATATGCAGAAGTCAACAATTATTAACCTATTTTGGAGAGAAAAAAAGCAACTGTGGTAAATGCGACATTTGCCTTAAAACACCTGTAATAAAAGATGAAGTATTAGAACTTGTAAAAGAAGCCATACTCCAACAATTAGAAAAAGAACCTTTAAGTTCTCGTGAGCTAATAAAAATAGTATTGTATAAAGAAGGCTCTATATTTAGTGCCTTACAAGTGCTTTTAGAGAACGAAATAATAGAAATTACAGCAACAAACAAATATAAAGTAGTTTAAAAATGAATAAGCTTAGAATTGTATTTATGGGCACTCCCGATTTTGCGGTGGGTATTTTAGATAAACTAATACAGCATAAATATGAAGTGGTAGGTGTCATAACAGCACCCGATAAACCAGCAGGCCGTGGACGTAAGTTACAGGAATCCGCGGTTAAAAAATATGCTGTTGCGCATCACCTAAAAGTTATGCAACCCACCAATTTAAAAAACGAAGACTTTTTAAATGAACTAAAAAGCCTAAAACCCAATTTACAAATAATTGTTGCGTTTAGAATGTTGCCTAAAGTGGTTTGGGAAATTCCTGAATTTGGCACTTTTAACCTTCATGCTTCATTATTACCAGATTATAGAGGTGCAGCTCCAATAAACTGGGCGCTTATAAATGGGGAAACTAAAACTGGCGTTACTACCTTTTATATAGATGATAAAATTGATACTGGAGAAATACTATTACAATCGGAAATAGCCATTGATCCAGATGAAACCGCAGGTACTTTACATGATAAGTTGATGGTTTTAGGCGCCGATTTGGTTATTGATACAGTAAAAAGTATTGAAGCTGGAAAAGTAACTACCAAAAAACAACCCAACACGCCTATTGAAAAAGTAGCTTATAAAATTCATAAAGAAACCTGTGAGATTAACTGGGATAAGCCTCTTGAAACTATTTATAATCAAATTAGAGGGTTGAGTCCCTACCCTGCAGCTTGGACTACATTATATAATGGTGATGAGGAATTGTTTTTAAAAATTTATGAAGTGGCCGTGAGTAATGAAAAACATTCGCTAGCGCTAAAATCGCTTTGGTTTGACAAAAAAACCATTAAGATTGCTGTTGCAGGTGGTTTTATTGAGCTTTTAGAAATACAGCTTCCTGGAAAACGTAAAATGAAAACATTAGATGTTTTAAATGGATTAAAATTGGAGGAAAACGCTCATGTTGGCTAAACCCTTGCTATCACTAGGCTCGATGAAGTGTAAAAAAAGCCCTACTTTATCAACAAAGCATTCGAGTTATCAACAAAAACGCTGATTTCCCCTTGTTTTACTTGTGTTAACCACAAATCCTTATAAATTTGTTAGGGTATAGAAATTTTAACAACAATTAATTTATTAAAATTATGAACAAAACAGAATTAATCGATGCAATGGCAGCTGACGCTGGTATTACAAAAGCGGCTGCAAAGAAAGCTTTAGAATCATTTTTAGGTAACGTTGAAGGTTCTCTTAAAAAAGGTGGTAGAGTTTCTTTAGTAGGTTTCGGATCTTGGGCTGTATCAAGAAGAGAAGCAAGAGATGGTAGAAATCCTCAAACAGGAAAAACTATCAAAATTGCTGCTAAAAATGTTGTTAAGTTTAAAGCTGGTGCTGAATTAGCTAAAGCAGTAAACTAAGAAATAATTTAGTAATATATTAAAGTACTTCCTCGGAAGTACTTTTTTTTTGGCCTAGGTTTTCATTTTTAGTGATTTTTGTGTTATTTTAGGATAAACTAACACTGCTCTATGATACAAATTAAACCTAAAAAAGGAAAACTGCTTATTGCAGAGCCAGCTTTAACTGGCGACGTTTCCTTTAGTAGATCTGTAGTTTTACTAGCAGAACACAATAAAGAAGGTTCTGTGGGCTTTATATTAAATAAACCTTTAGCGTATTCTATAAGTGATTTGGTGAACGAAATAAATGTTCCGTTCCAAGTTTTTAATGGAGGCCCTGTAGAACAAGACAATCTCTATTTTATCCATAAAGTTCCCGAGCTAATTGCCAATAGTGTAGAAATCTCCGATGGTATTTATTGGGGAGGCGATTTTGAAAGAATAGTAGAACTTTTAAATGAAAAAGTTATCTCTAGTGATGATATTCGCTTCTTTTTAGGCTACACAGGTTGGTCTTCTTTACAATTAGATAAAGAACTAAGCTCTAAATCGTGGGTTATTTTACCTAATAAATACGAAAGCAGTATTTTCAAAAAAGCATCTGATGTTTTTTGGAAAGAAAATATGCTAGAATTAGGTGGCGATTATTTATTATGGTCTAATACTCCAGAAAATCCCAATCTAAACTAATCGTACAAAAATCCGAAATTGGCAAACTACACCAGTTGCCCTAAGCGTACCGCAGCATTTAATTTACCGAGTAAATCTTGAGCCACTTCATGTGTGTATGTTTTTTTACGGTATTTGGTAATAGGCTGGATCCCCACAATGGCATTGGTCATAAACAATTCATCTGCCTTTTGCAGTTCAAAAGGAGAAATAGATTCTTCTACCAGTTGGTACTGTGGTAATTTACCAATAATTTCGATTAACTTTTTTCTTAAAATACCATTTAAACAACCATCTTTTTTAGGCGGCGTTTTTATAGTATTACCAACGACCATAAAAATATTGCCATTTAAAGCTTCTACCACCATTTTCTGATTGTTCAATAAAAGGCAGTTTTGGTAGTTATTCTCTTGGGCAAAAATACTCCCTACAACATTAATAATTTTGTTATTTGTTTTTAAGGTAGAAAGCATATCTGGATTAACATAAAAATCTTTAAAAAGTTCTACTTCATAAGAACTCTCGTCTAGTGTAAAAAAGGCATTTTCAATGGCTTTTGCTTCTATGATATAAGAAACATCATTGGTTACCGGAGCATAAAGGCCTCCATCATTTCTACATATAGTAATGCGTATTCTTGCCGCAGCTTTTTCTAAGTTATTAGCTTTTATAACTTCTAAAATTTCATTTTCTAGAAATTCCATAGTAAAACTCATGGGAATTTCCATTCGTAAAATACGCATAGAAGCCATAAGGCGTAGGTAATGATCTTCCCAGAAATTAATTCTAGTATTTACCACTTTAATCGTTTCAAATAAAGCATCGCCATAACGGAGCCCTCTATTATTCTGATTGATAAAGTTACTATGTTGCGGAATAAGTTCTCCGTTAAAATTAAGCATAAAAAAACCTTGAATAAATTCAAGGTCAAAGATATTGTTTTAAAATAAAATAACTTTAAGCAGAGCCTAAAACTTGCTTCAGACTAGATATTTGATTTCTCCATAACATTTTAGCTTCTTCTACCTCATCTTCTTCTGCAAAGTCTGTTATAAACAAAGAAACATCAGAAGTTATCTCGTCTACAATTATTCTCATTTCAAAAAAGCTTTCATCTTCTTCTGCTGTCCATCTGAATTTTACAAATTCTTCACTTTTTCTTTTTAATAATTTTGCTTCTTCTTCTGATTCGTCCCAGATGAAATAAAACTTTTCTCCTCTTGAATTTACATTATCTGCAAACCACTCAGAAAGTCCGGAAGGTGTTGATAGATAGGTATATAACAATTGAGGTGATGATTGTATCACGAACTCAATTTCAAATTTTACTTTTTCACTCATTCTAATAACTGTTTTCGTTGAGCAATATATATATTTATATATGATTAAAAAATTAAATGCACTATAATATTTTTTTCAATCTTAATTTTGATAGGCAAGAAATTAAACTATATATTTGCACCCGTTAAAAAAAACATGGCGAGGTAGCTCAGTTGGTTAGAGCGTCGGATTCATAACCCGGAGGTCACGAGTTCAACTCTCGTTCTCGCTACTACAGAAATTCAATAAAAAAGCGACTTAGCACATACTAAGTCGCTTTTTTTTATGCTTTTCCTTAGCTAAAAAAAATATTCGCTTCGCGTTGTTACACAACTAAAAAAAAAATGTCATCTACTTCTGTTCGAGGTATTTTTTACTTTCTTACCTAAATAAGCCACCCATTACGCATTAAAAAGTAGCGCTTAGCGCTAGTCTTAGCTTATTTTTTCTAGCCACTGCGGAAAACCGCAATATTATATCAAACATTAATACGAATTTCATATCCGATAAGAATTAAACCTTCATTTTGAAATCATTAAAAAAAATATTCAAAAATTGGAATCCATTGACTTTCTATGCCTGCAGCTTGGTGGTGATTGATGCCACACCCTTTTCTGAAAATCAAAATCAACTGCGTTCTTTACATATTAATATAAAAAATTGTCTTTTTCTTTATGCTAATAACAAGAGGATTCCTAAAAACTCTTTAATTCAAATAAGCGCGTTAGATAATAAAACTTCAATCGAAGTCAAAGCTATTGGCATTTTTCAAACTAAGATAGTTAATGTACCTGTTGGAAAACTAAGAATAGCCACTAGAATAAGAAAATTTAATAGATGCCAATCTTTAATAGTACAACAACATAAAGATCAGTACAAATCTTTACAGAACAAAGGTTTTTTGAAACCAATTATAAATCCCAAAAAGATAATACGTAAGAATATAGAGATTAGCTCCAACAAAAATAATATTGCTGGCAAAACAAAAAATTATCAATTAAAAACTATTTGCGCAACCTTAAAATCAGTAACCAACCAATAATTAACTAAAAAAATGGAAAAACTTACATACCAACCACCAAAACCATCACGAATAATGAAACTCTTCTGGAAAGCAGCTGGAGGAGATGCCTATATTTTAAGTCAAGCAACATATAGCGATCAAATTAAATATTTTTGTTTGGGTGGAATAGTTGTGGCTACAGCAATAATGGCTGGATTATCAGGTGGATATGCATTTTATGTAATTTTTAGACCAAAAGATATTACCGAAAATAGGTATGTAGAAAAATTGGCAGAAACTACAGCAAATTCTATTGACACAGTTTCAACGGCAATACAAGAAGTTACCCATTATCCAACCTTAGCAATTGCTATTATTTTTGGTGTAGTTTGGGGACTAATTATTTACAATATAGATCGATTTATTGTAACCAGTACTGGTAAAGGCGATGGTACGGAAGCTATAACATGGGGAGAACTTAAAGGAGCATTGCCTAGAATTATTATGGGATGCATTATAGCCATATCAATATCAAAGCCACTTGAGATTCGTATTTTAAAAGGAGAAATTGATAGACATTTAAGTTCAATTCAAAAAGATTTCATTACTAATGAAATAGAAAAAGTAAGAAAAACAGATAAAGTAATTTTAACACAACTAGATGAAGACATTTCATCATACGTGAAAAGAAAAGATAATTATCAAGAAGACTATGATAGACTTCAAGAACAGATTGAATTTCAAATAGCTAATGGTGGTTGCAAAGGTAAATGCGAGGAATTCAAAAGACAACAGTCTAAAATTCAAGAAAAAATAGATGAAATTAAGGAAGATGGTAATTACTTATCTCTAATTAATCAAAGAAAATCATTATTCAGTAAAGAAAATAGTGAGCTTGAAACTATTACTAAAGAGGCCAAATTATTAGATGGACTAGCCATAAGAGTAACCTTAGCTGAAGAGCACTACCCTGCTGTTTCCCTTTTTCTTACATTATTATTTCTTGCCATTGAATTGACGCCAATATTTTTTAAGCTCATGCTTATCAAATCTCCCTATGATTATTTATCTGATAATTACAAACAATTAGAACTTGCTGAAAATGGTATTTATATTGATGAAGATTATTATGAAGACAAAGAGGGTATTCAGCGTGAACTTGTACGGTATTTAGCGGCTGAAAAGTTAATTGAAGAACAAAGAGAATTTCACGATGCTCAATTAAGAATAACAAAGCATGCTATCTCCAAATTTGAAGAAAGGGAGAAGAAAAAAATCGATGAAAATCCGGATGAATATATCTCGTACTCGTCAAATGCTTAAATTTCTAGACAATAATAAACTATGGTGGTTTGCCGGCGAAGATCCTTATGTACTAAGCCAGTGCCCGAAAATTTTGCGCAGAACATTTAGTGCAATTGGGATTCTAGTAATTTTCATTAGCATTTCGTCTGCGGCTAGTTTGGCTTATGGTGTACATCAAATTTTGGAATCTACTTCTGCAGATATTGTAATTGGCATATATTGTGGGTTGTTTGTTTTTGTACTTTACTTATTCTTATTGCATACGCTAAGTCGCAACGTTTTGCCAACTGAAAATGCCAAATGGAGCGGTCGCCTAATTTCTTATACATTAAGAATTGGTTTTTTAATTTTCTTAGGGTTTTTGGTTGCTCAACCTGTAAGTTATCTTTTTTTTGAAAAACCCTTAGAAAATGAACTCGTTGCCTTCAAAAATCAAGAAGTTCAAAAAGTAAATAGTAAGCTAAATTTAAAATATGCTAAGAAGCTCGCTACTAAAAGATCGGAGTTGCGATCAAAAAATCAAGTTTTAATTGAAATTTCGAATAATAACCGACTTAAAAATAGAGAGCTTAGATCGGTAATCCAAAGACAAGAAGAAAGCAATTTTTTTATTCGAAAAATACTTATACAAAACACCTTATTTCATTTCGATGATAATGAACAAGTTGAAATTAATGTACCGTTAGTTCTTTCCTCTTGGTTGCTAAGTCTGCTTTTGATATTGGTATTTATTGCACCTGCAATTCTAAAAATAGTAATTAGCATTTCATCTGATTATTATAGAATTAAAAGAATAATCGAGACAAATCTAATCGATCGACATTTTGAACTCTTTAAACATACCTATAATGATATTTTGCTTGATAAATTTCCAGAAAAAAATCTGACGTATACTACAGCATATACTGATGTTCCTTATAATACGCGATTAAAATCGAAACCTGACCTCAAAAATAGAAATGACTTTTTAAAATGGCTTTTAGATGAAGGTAATTGAAAAAATCATAAAATATGATGACTACAATTATGTTGAAGGAATTCTTCAATTTAAAGCCTATGGTCGAAAAACAAAGGACTTATTACATTCTGAGTACTTTTCTATCGATAATATTTCAAGTGTTAGGCTAGAGATTGAACAAAAGTACCTATCCCCACAATTGCCCCCAGGAATAAATAAAAACAAGGTTTCTACCCTAGCATTACCAGATAAAATTCCTACAATTATTGATGGCGATTATAGTAAACCATTTGGCATTATCTACGATGAAATTATTGTTGATGATGCTTACGTGGATAGCAATCATAATATAATTGGACCTCGCTTTAATAGCACCAAAAATGGTAGTGATCTGAATTCCACAATTGAGATTAAAGTTTATGGATTAATTAAAATTGCCAAAGAACGTGTTGAAACGGAGATACAATTTGAAATCACCACTATAGTTCATGGTAATGGTCGTATTGAGGTACATCCGTTGAAAGATAGTTACCAACCAGGTGATGTTGTTACAATTATAGCTGTACCAGAAATGAATGGCGGGTTCAATTCATGGCGAGATAATTATACTATTTATCCTCAAAAATTTGATCTAACAATTGCTGATGAGGATATTACGATTGAAGCTGATTTTAAGACAAAGATTAAACCTTCAAGCTTTAAGGGTAGTAATTTAGAACGAGGAAAGAATTTCTGGGAAAGCACTTCATTTACCAACAGATCCTTAGGTGTAGAGGCCATTGGATGTTGGGAAATTTTAGGATATGCTTTTAGTGCTCTTTTTTACGGAGCCATTCTTATATTACTACTCCTGCTTTTTGGAAGGGTCTTACTAGTATTAGCCGTAATCGGTTTATTCATTTGGCTACTAAGTCTAATACCTATAAGAATATTTTCATGGCGAATTTTACAATGGATAATTGGACTTGGCTTTTTAATTTTACTATTAAATGGAGGAGCAAATTTTGTTCAAAGTTTTAATACTTATCGTAGTAATCATGTAAAGGAAAAGATTAAAACGGTTATTCCGACAAAAGAAATTGAAAACGAAAACACAACCATAGATTATGTACATCATGTAAAATGGAAAGATTATGATAGTATTCCTTATGAAATTGATTTGGTAATTAATAGTGACTTAGTAAAAAACGCAACTAATTACAAAAATTCTCAACCTAATATTACCTCTGAAGCCTCTTATACTAATTTGCTTAGTAATTTATACCACAAAGCTAAAAAGGATGATTATGTACGTGTTTTACAAAAGCTAGACAGTATAAGGCTTACAAATAATATAGAAAAGACACACTTTGCCGAAGTTATGGTTAGCATGGTACAAACAATTCCATATTATGCAATTGTTGAGAAAAGCTGCAACCCATTTTCATATCAAGATTCAATGATTAGAGAATTATTATTGAAAAAACCATGTGAACCAAATATTCGCCATGGCATTAAAGCACCTGCTGAGTTTTTGATGAATCTCAAAGGAGATTGCGATTCTCGAACAATTTTCCTATATGGCTTGTTAAAGTCAAGAGGTTATGATGTCGTTATTTTTGGCAGTCAAAAATATAAACACTCCGTGCTTGGTATTGCCTTATCATCCGATATGCCACACTTTAAAATAATTAATAATAAAAAGTACTATTTATGGGAGGTTACTGGAAAAAATTACATCCCTGGAAAACTTCCAACCCAAATATCAGATTTAAATTATTGGGAATTAAACTTAAACTAAAACACAACTTATGAAACCCATTTTGTACACTACACTTATTACGATGTTCTATTATTTAGCGCTCATTTTTGCAGCTAATAAAATTATGCTAAAGAAGTATAATAAAACCAATACTGAAGATTCAACTGAAGCAAAACAATCCAATCATATGCTCCTAGCTGTGAATTTAAATATCATCTTTCTGCTTTTTTTAACACACGATTCTGTGATGAATTATATAACTTATCTCATCGGAGATGAATCTGGATTCTTTACTATTCTTTCATCAGGTTCTTTACTCATATTAGTACATGGTATACTGCTATTTATCTCCTATATCATCTCTAAATTTCTATATAACATCATTGGCAAAAATGCACCATCATTCCTACATCCTATACTATGGATCACTATAAACCTTATTCTATTAAAACTAACTTTTCTTTATTATGAAGCATATATCAGCACACAGGGTTTTACCATACTTTAGTTTTTTACTATTCATTATAGTATTAAATGCTTGTAAATACGAAGCTAAAAAGGAGTTTAATCTTGAAGAAACTCGAGCATTAGAAAAAAATGCTATTCTTAATCTATTAAGTCAAGCAAAAAACGAAATTGAAAATGAAAATTTGCAAGGCGCTATAGTACTCTTAGATTCTATTATTAACAATTATGGAACTTATGATGAAGTGGAAACTGCCTACATATTAAAAGAGGAAGCTCAAAGACATTATATGATTAAAAAGATTATTAGTTCTACTGATATTGATAGTTTATTTGTCTTTATAACAGATTATAACTCATTTGAAATAAAAGATGCCGCCAAAAAACGTATTGGGGAAGTGATAAAATCAACGCAAAACCCACAAGTTTTACAAGATTTTATTGCCAGTAATCGTTTGCCTGAATTTAGGGTAGAAGCTAAAACCAGACAACAAAATTTATTAGAGGAACAAAAGAATAATCTGTATTCAGAAGCACTAAAGGAGAACAGTGCGCAGACATGGAAAAATTTTATCGCTTTGTACCCTGATCATCCTAATAATAAACAAATAGAGGATAAAATAATTGAATTAGAAGTTGACGATATTTTTTCTGGAACACATGGTGAAATTCCAAGTTCTAATCTATCAGGTGTTGCTAACTATATAAATTCAGATATAAAAATAAAGAACGATACACCTTATACGCTTACCATTCGCTATAGTGGTAAAGAAAACAAGCGCATTATTATTCCATCTGGCAACACTCAAAGAGTGGATTTAATAAGTGGAGAATACCGAGTAACGGCTTCAGTAAATGCATCAAGGGTTTCTAATTATGCAGGAATAGAATCTCTAAACGGTAGTTATACCAGCAGTTATTATTTAATGAATTAAAATAAGATAACCCCTATGGAAAAAAGCATTAAAATTATTTTGGCTGTTACATTCTTCATATGCCTATTTAATATGCCCTATGGATATTATGAACTTGTAAGATTTGTAGCCCTAGTAGGTTTTGGCATTTTAGCCTATTACGCTTATCAAAACAACAATACAGCTTTTGCTGTTATTTATGTAGCCCTTGCACTACTCTTTCAACCATTATTTAAGATTGCATTAGGGCGAACGCTATGGAATATAGTGGACGTTATAGTTGGACTTTTTTTAATTATTAGTCTTATAAAAAACAAAGAGGAAAACAAATAACGAATTCTCACCTAAAAAAAGTTTTGCTAGAAATACTGTAATGATTAATATTTTAGAATTTTCAGTCCTTATTTATTCAAATATTTTTTCATACCATTCTCCAACGTCTTCTTTTATATGTTCATGATGTTTGTAAATTGTTAAGGCTAATCTAAAATCCGCTCTATTTGATTTATATTCATTTAAAGTAAAATAACCGTAAAAATTTCCTGCTTTATCTACAACTACTGGTGGGTCATTTGAATAAGAATTCCAAGGTGAATAAGAATTATATTCATTACCATATGTTCCGTATTCATTCCATATAGATTTAGAATTATAACTGCTTCCATAGGTGCCATATTCATTCCAAATAGAATCACTTTCATAGTTTGTGCAGTTTAAACATCCTAAATATACTTCATGATTATTACCTCCATAAAGATGTAGTTTTTGCCCAAAATTTAATGATGTTAACAGAACTGCACTAATAAGTATTAAATTATTTTTCATCGGACCAAGAGCTTTTAATTTTAAATTTTACCATTTGTGAAAAATCATCAGGTATAAATCGAATATTTTCGTTTTTTATATCAAAAATCATCATGTATTTATTGCCAACATCGCTAACCACTGTAAGTATATATTGGTTATTTCCGTCTGATTCATCATGTTCCTGATGCTTAATTAAAAAACCTGAAGTGGAGGATGAAGTCGTGTGTTTAACCATGGTGAATTCTTTATTAAATTCAAAAAAGGTTAGTGACTCTTGGTCTTCACTTTCAAATTTCCAATCATCAC
Organism: Cellulophaga tyrosinoxydans; assembly: GCF_900176415.1. Classification (GTDB taxonomy): domain Bacteria; phylum Bacteroidota; class Bacteroidia; order Flavobacteriales; family Flavobacteriaceae; genus Cellulophaga; species Cellulophaga tyrosinoxydans. Next base: position 260,015 of record NZ_FWXO01000002.1, read on the forward strand.
TTTCTTCGTCCCAAGTAAAATCAATTCTAGAATTGGTAGAAACATGTAATTGACTAAAAGCTAAAGTTGTAATAAGGCAAAATATTATTATAAGAATTAATTTTTTCATAATTTTTTTTAAATATAATTGAACCTAATAGCATATCGATCCTTGTACTTTCCATTAATAATATATCGAAGAACCCACAGCTATCTCATAAAAAATACTCTGAACCACATCCGGATGGCGATTGTTCCTCATCAAATATATTTATAAAAATATAATGTGCTCTGCGGAAAACCGCAATACCACCTCAGTAATTTTGTGTTTTTTAGCACACACTTTTAAGTGCACTAAACACAAACTATTTTACTAATAACTATGACCTTACCTAGCTTTTTTATAGACGATTCTAATTCCGATAAATTTGAAGAAACCATAGACTTTTTTATGTCTTGGACCATACGTTGTGCAGATGTTATTCACCAAAACAGAAGCACAAAAGTATACTACGCTTCGCGTAATATACTTGCTAAACTATTACTTTTTGAATATGCCGATGGACTCGAATTTTCCAACATAAAAGTTTGGAAACAACACAAGAATATAGATCTATGGATAGAACTCAATGTAAATAACGAAGCATTCGCAATAATTATTGAAAACAAAATGTATTCAAAAATTCATAGTAATCAATTGCAGCGGTATAAAGAAATAGCTCAAGAACATTATGCTAACGACCCTAACAGGATTATTCTGTACATTCTTCTAAGACCAGATTATACTTTAGACAGACAAGATGCATCACATCTAATAAACACCGATTTTCATGCAATGAATTTAGAACAACTAGCAGACAATGCGGGGGATAAAAAAACGGGGAACGATCTATTTGATGAATTCTGGTTTAATTGGGCCATAGATAGCGAAATAAAAAGAGGAAAAAAATAACTAAAAAATAAAGCTTTTCTATCACCTATTCAAGTTGTTTTTTAAACTAAACTGCTATCTTTAAACATAAATTAAAGCACAACAAACCAAATTAATGACAGCACAAAAAGCACAACTAGAACAGCAACTCTGGAATATTGCCAACACCCTTCGGGGAAAAATGGATGCCGATGATTTTAGAGACTATATATTAGGGTTCATTTTTTACAAATACTTGAGTAAAAAAATGGAACTCTATGCCAACGAAATTCTAGCGCCAGATAAGCTTAGCTTCTCACAACTTAGTGGCCACGCACAAGAAGCCGTTTATATGGCGGCTGTAAAAGATGCTGCATTAGATAAATTAGGCTATTTTCTAGAACCCTCAGAATTGTTTAGCGAGCTTGCTCGTAGAGGAAATGCTGGCGGAAAACACCAATTTATACTGGCAGACCTAGCCAAAGTACTAACCCATATTGAGCAGAGTACTATGGGTACCGAAAGCGAAGACGATTTTGGTAACTTGTTTGAAGATTTAGATTTAACCAGCTCTAAACTCGGAAAATCGGAGAATGATAAAAACGAACTTATTGTAAAAGTTCTTACCCATTTAGACGAGATAGATTTTGACCTTGAAAACACAGAGAGCGATATTTTGGGTGATGCTTACGAATACCTTATTGGGCAATTTGCCAGTGGTGCAGGTAAAAAAGCAGGCGAATTTTATACCCCGCAACAAGTCTCAAATATTCTAGCACAATTGGTTACCGTAGGTAAAGACAAACTAAAATCAGTGTATGACCCCACCTGTGGCTCGGGTTCTTTATTATTGCGTGTGGCCAAACAAGTAAAAGAAGTGAGTAGTTTTTATGGGCAAGAAATGAACCCTACAACCTATAACTTGTGTAGAATGAACATGATTATGCACGATGTGCATTACAAAAAATTCGATATTAAAAACGAAGACACCCTAGAACGCCCACAACATACAGACCTGCGTTTTGAGGCCATTGTAGCCAACCCACCGTTTTCGGCAAAATGGAGCGCTAGCCCTTTGTTTACTACCGATGACCGTTTTTCGGACTACGGAAAACTAGCGCCGAGCAGCAAGGCCGATTTTGCTTTTGTACAACACATGGTACACCAACTAGATACCAATGGCACCATGGCGGTAGTATTACCACATGGCGTTTTATTCCGTGGTGCTGCCGAAGGGCATATACGTAAGTATGTAATTAAAAACTATAATTATTTAGATGCGGTAATTGGCTTACCGGCAAACATATTTTATGGCACCAGTATCCCAACCTGTATTTTGGTGCTAAAAAAACAACGAGCAGACAAAAAAGAAGTGTTGTTTATTGATGCCAGCCAAAATTTTGAAAAAGTAAAAACGCAAAATGTTTTGCGTGATGAAGATATACAAGCCATAATTAACACCTACAAAGCTTATACTAACGGACAATTTACCGAAGCCGAAATAGAAAAATACAGCCACGTAGCTACCCTTGCCGAAATTAAAGAGAACGACTATAACTTAAACATACCTAGGCATCTAGATACGTTTGAAGAAGAAGAACCGGTAGATTTAGTTGCAGTAAGCAAAGAGCTTCAAGAGCTTGCAGAGCAAAGCAAAAGCACCGACGACACCATTGCCAATTTCTGTAAAGAACTAGGTATAAACACCCCGTTTTAATGGCAGCAACTAACACAACACCCGTATTACAGCAAGAAACTACAACAAAACCGGTAGTTGCCAAACGCGCACTGGTTCCTAAACTCCGTTTTAAAGAGTTTGATGGGGAGTGGGCAAGAAAAGATTTTGGCTCAATTGCAGAAAGAGCAAAAGCTAAACATGATCCAAAAAAATCTACCGAAGAATACCCTTGTATTGAAATGGAAAGTATTGAAAAAGAAAGCAGTATTCTTTTAGATATTTTTAATTCAAATGATCAACTTAGTATTAAAAATAAATTCAAAAAAGGAGAAATCCTATTTGGAAAACTACGTCCAAATCTTAAAAAACATATTATTGCACCTTTCGATGGCGTATGTTCCTCAGAGATATGGGTGTTGAAAGGCAAAAAACTTAGTAATGACTTTTTATTTAGATTAGTACAAACTAATAAATTTTACGCAAGTACTTTAGTAACATCTGGTTCAAAGATGCCTAGAGCAGATTGGGATTATATATCTAGCACCATTTTCCCATTCCCCTCCCTCCCCGAACAACAAAAAATAGCCTCTTTTTTAACTGCAGTAGATGAAAAAATACAGCAACTCACCAAAAAAAAGGAATTATTAGCGCAGTACAAAAAAGGCGTAATGCAACAACTGTTTTCAGGTAAACTTAGGTTTAAACCAACACCGCCTTTGCGAGCGAAACACAGTGTAGCGAAGCAAACTGTTGAAATTAATTACCCCGATTGGGAGGAGAAGTTATTAGGAAAACTAATTGAAATTTGTTCCAGTAAAAGAGTTTTACAAAAGGACTGGAAGGAAGAAGGTGTTCCGTTTTTAAGAACTCGTGAGATAATTAATTTGTCAAATAATGTTGGATTTAGAACTCCTATTTTTATAACAGATGAGCTTTTCGAAGAACTGAAATTAAAATATGGTGTTCCTAAAAGTGGTGATATTTTAGCTACTGGAGTAGGAACAATAGGTCAGCTTTATATTGTTAATCAAGCTGATAAATTCTACTTTAAAGACGGAAATGTTATTTGGTTTAAAATGAACGATAGTTTAGATTCAAACTATCTTAATCAAATTTTTAAAACTAGATTCATCAGGAAACAACTAAATGATAATGCTTCAATTACAACAGTAGCAACATTTACGATAGATGGAGCAAGAAAGACTAAAATTATATATCCCTGTATTGACGAACAACAAAAAATAGCCAATTATTTATCAGCGATTGATGACAAAATAGAAACCGTAAACCAACAAATAAGTAAAACACAAACGTTTAAAAAAGGGCTGTTGCAGCAATTATTTGTATAAGAATAGGAAAGGCAAATGCACGCGTTTTTTTATAACATATGTTAATTTTAGAAAAATAAATGAGTCATCAATCTGAAGCCATACTAGAAAACAACCTCATACAACAATTGGTTGGTTTGGGTTATACCCTTGTAAAAATTCCAGATGGCAATGCCTTGGTTGCCAATTTAAAAAACCAGTTAGAAGCCTTTAACAAAGCTACCTACACTACCAAAGAGTTTGATGCCATTCTCAACCATTTAGCCAAAGGCAGCGTGTTTGAAAAAGCCAAAACTTTGCGCGATAGGTTTAGTTTTACCCGTGAAGATGGCGAAGTGTGTTACGTACGCTTTTTCGATTCTGAAAACAGCAGCAACAACCTGTATCAAGTCACCAACCAAATTACGCTGGAAGGCTCATACAAAAACAGATATGATGTTACCTTATTAATAAATGGTTTGCCTTTAGTGCAACTAGAATTAAAACGTAGAGGCACCGAAATTAAAGAAGCTTTTAATCAAATAAATAGGTATCAATTACATTCGTTCTGGAGCTCTCATAGCTTGTTTCAGTACGTGCAATTATTTGTAATTAGCAATGGCGGCAATACCAAATATTTGGCAAATAATGAATTGCAATCGGTTTTACAAACCTTTTTCTGGGCAGATAAAAATAACAAACGCATTACGGAACTACCCGAATTTGCCAATACTTTTTTAAACCCTAATCATTTAGGTAAAATGATAGGGCATTATGTGGTTATTAATGAAACCTATAAAAACATGATGATTTTGCGACCGTACCAATATTACGCCACGGAGGCCATTATCCATCAAGTTAAAAACAGTACCGAAAACGGTTATATTTGGCACACCACAGGTTCTGGTAAAACCTTAACATCGTTTAAAGCCAGCCAAATTTTAATGAATTTGCCAGAGGTGTACAAAGTGGTTTTTGTGGTAGATCGTAAAGATTTGGATTACCAAACCATGGCGGAGTTTAATGCTTTTAAAGAGGGCAGCGTAGATACTACCGAGAACACCTCAAGTTTGGTGCATCAATTTAAAGGCACTTTTAAAGATAAAAAAGGAGTTCGTAAACAATCAGATTTAATTATTACCACCATTCAAAAACTAAACAATGCTATTTCTGGGCATAACAGAACCAAATTAGCCCATTTACAAAACGAACGTTTTGTTTTTATTTTTGATGAATGTCATCGCAGTCAATTTGGCGATACCCACAAAACCATTACGGAATTTTTTACCAATAGTCAGTTATTTGGTTTTACCGGAACGCCAATTTTTGCCGATAATGCCACTAAAAACGAGCTGGGGAAACGTACCACCAAAGATTTGTTTGGCAATTGCCTACACAAATATGTAATTACCGATGCTATCCGCGATGAAAATGTGTTGCGTTTTGGCATAGAATATATAGGCCGCTATAAAAACACTAGCAAAACATTTGTAGATATTGATGTAGAAGATATTGACAAAAAAGAGGTGCTAGATTCAACCAAACGCTTAACCAAAATTGTGGATTACATTATAGCGCATCACGACCAAAAAACCTTCAACAGAACCTATTCTGCCCTATTTGCCGTAAGTAGTATTGACACTTTAATAACGTATTACGATATTTTTCAGCAGAAAAAAGAAGCAGGCGAACATGATTTACGTATTGCCACCATTTTTACCTTCGGCAGCAATGAAGATAGTGAGGATGCACAAGATTACCTACCAGGTGATGAAACACTTTCTATGGCTGCTGAACCTAAAGAGGCGTATAAACGTACCCATTCCAGAGATAAATTAGAAAAATATATAGGCGATTATAATGCCATGTATTCCAAATCATATTCTACCAAAGACCCTAAATTATTTGAAGGGTATTTTAAAAACATAAGTCAACGTTTAAAAGAGCGCGAAAAAAAGTTTTTTAATGATGAAAAAGACCGTTTAGATATTGTAATTGTGGTAAATATGATGCTTACCGGTTTTGATGCAAAAAAGGTAAATACACTTTATGTGGATAAAAACTTAAAGCAGCATGGCTTAATACAAGCTTTCTCTAGAACCAACAGAATTTTAGGAGACCAAAAATCGCAAGGAAATATTTTATGTTTTAGAAATCTAAAAAAAGCTACCGATGATGCCATTACGCTATTCTCCAATAAAGAGGCTATAGAGGTAGTTACCATGCCAGATTACGAAGTAATTGCCGAAAAGTTTGATGAAGCCTTAAAAAAACTGCGAGAAATAACACCAACCTACCAAAGCGTTAACGATCTACAATCAGAACCAGACGAAGCGGCATTTGTACAAGCGTTCAGAAGACTTTTAAGAGCTATGAATGTGTTGCAATCGTATACCGATTTTGATTGGGAAGATCTACCCATAAGTGCACAAGAATTTGCAGATTACCAAGGCAAATACCGCGATTTATACGATAAAGTTAGGCGAGCTACTGCCAAACAAAAAACATCAATATTAGCAGATATAGATTTTGAATTAGAATTAATACACAGTGATACCATTAATGTAGCCTATATAATTCAACTTTTAGCGAAACTTAAAAACGCGACAACTTCAGAAGCAAAAATTCAGAAAAAAGCAATCATAGACCTTTTAGGTGGCGATGCCATGATGCGCAGCAAACGAGAACTTATTGAAAAGTTTATTGAAGAAAACTTGCCTAAAATTACCGATGTAGAATCCATTCAAGACGAATTTGAAACCTATTGGCAAGAGCAAAAAGTATTAGCTTTAGGCAAATTATGCGAAGAAGAAAACTTAGATAAAGCACAATTTAAAGCCTTAATAGACACCTATATCTACAGCGGGCAAGAACCTATAAAAGATGATGTTTTTAAATGCCTAGACAACAGGCCCAGCATATTAAAAGCACGTGAAATTGGGGAACGTATTTTAGCTAAAATGAAAGAATATGTTCAAATTTTTATTGAAGGGATGACGGGGTAAATATTTCATAATTAGACAATTAAGCATTTAAAGTAATTTCTCCTACAAAAAAAGTAAAATTTACAACACCAAATTCAGAAAAGATTCGTTAAAAATATTTCAGAGGAACAAAATATTATAAACAATCAACCAACTATGAGTACTTTTTTAACTGGAAAAGAATTAGAAGATAAACTAACAGACATAATCTGGAACGCTAAAAAATATATCATAATCATCTCCCCGTTCATTAAATTAGATAAGTATGTTAAAGACGTTCTAGAAAAAGTTAAAAGTTCACACGAAATACACTTGTTTATCTTATTTGGTAAAAATGAAGAATATAAATATAAAAGCTTTAATGAGGAAGATTTTGAATTTATTAGCGATTTTAAGAATGTAGCTATTCTTTATAACAAAGATTTGCATGCTAAACATTATTGTAATGAAAAAGAAGGTTTAATTACTTCTCTAAACCTATATGGGTATTCAATGGTTAATAATATTGAGTATGGTGTTTACTTCTCTAAAAGCCTTAATCCATTAGATAATTTATTTGAAGAAACTGAAAAATATACAGATCAATTACTATTTGAAAAGAGTGAAGTTGTATTTTTAAAAAAACCTCAGTACAAGAAAAAAATGTTTGGTTTTCAAAAAGAGTATCAACAATCTCAGATTTTATATGATATTTCTGAAGCTTTTTTTAATGGTGAAAAATATAAAACCAAATACTACTATGATTTTGATTTAGAAGTTGAAACATTAATTGAGAAAAAATACAGTGAAAAACCATCACGAGAGATAGAAGATGATCTAGCTGATTATAAATCCAAAAACACTAAAACAATATATACAGATTCAACACCTAATACTTTTGGCTATTGTATAAGAACAGGAGACCAAATTCCATTTAATCCAGTAAGACCATTTACTTATCATTCGTTTTTGACATGGAATCAATTTGGTGATGAAAACTATCAAGAAAATTTTTGTCATTATTCGGGAGAACCCTCAAACGGTAATACCTGTTATGCGCGTCCAATTTTAAGTAAAAATTGGAGAAAAGCTAAACAAGATTTTGGTTTTTAAAAAAGACAAGCCTCTTTTAGTCCATTTAATTAAAATAATCCATTATCTAATAAGCTTGCGGAAAACCGCAAGGCAGACTTCTTATTTACAACTAATTTAGTTTTTAACTAACATTTACCATTAACTGGTATTACATCTAATACCTAAAAAAGGCTCTACTAGAGTATAACATAAATGTCTAATTAAAAATTAAAAAATGATTAAAAATTCAATGAGAATGATTGCGATTGTATTCGGATCTTCAATGTTATTAACTTCTTGTTACTCTTACACAAGTGTTGTAGGTAATGGTGCGCAAGGAAACAACCAAACAACAAAATGGAACCACTACGTAATTTACGGATTAGCTCCTGTGGGTGTTTCAGATTCTAAACAAATGGCAGGTGGCAGTGAAAACTACACAGTGCATACAAGACAATCATTTGTAAATGGATTAGTTTCTGCAATAACTTTTGGAATTTATACACCAACAGTAACTACAGTAACAAAATAATTAAATTTAGAGAAGCTTGGTTTTTATCCAAGCTTCTCTTAACTAATTGAAAAATTACCTATGAAAAAATACCTATTTTACGGCTCCATTTTAATTTCTGTTTTTCTTCTGATTAATATTTTAAGCATTCTTATTTCTGATTTTTCGAGATTAACCACATATGGTTTTGGTTATCTAACAGGGAAAATTATTATGCTTCTAATTTTTCTTACGCTAAGTTTTATAGTAAGAAAACATAAAACAGTGGCTTAATTATAGCATTCTCCGTCTAAAAAGTAAACTTATTTAAGGTGTTTTTTTTATGTGTGTTTAAAAAACAAAAGCAATTTTATAGTTAAAGATCATGACATGGATTTTAGGGATTATACTTATAGGTATTATCATTGGTATTGCTAACAAATATCCTAAAACTTGTGCCGTTTTAGCTTTCCTTTTACTTATCGCCTATTGTAGAGAGCAAAAATTAGCTAGTCCCGAAACACATATACCTAATGTAGCGGTAGAATTTGACAACCAATCTAAAAACACTACCGATCACAGTAATAGATTTAGAAATAATACTCCTACTTCATCAGAGTTAGAATTATCAACACCGAAACCACTTTATATTCCTCAATCAAACAATGTTGAAACCATAAAGAAAAGGGTTGGCGCTGTTTGCAGAGATGGCAGCACTTCAAAAGCAACAGGCAGAGGTGCATGTTCCCATCATGGCGGAGTTGCCTATTGGCTTTATGAATAAAATTTAGACAAATTGAGTTTGTATTCCTAACTCTAAAGACCTTCAATATTTATTTATCTTCTTGCCCCAAAACGTATTTTTTGAATATATAATCCGTTACAATTTTTAAATCTTCATTATTTTCGGGATGATAGCCATGATAGGTGAAAAATTCAACGGTACCTTTTGTTTTGGCATACCAAAGTTCTTTTTGATTTTCTCTTCTTGAAATTAACGAATCTAAGTGATCAATTTTTCTAAATTCCTTGAATATTAATTCTTCATAAGGCCTCTCTAAAGCCGTACCTGTGCATACAGTTTTTTCATAATGATCCTCTTTCCAAATCATACAATTCTCCTCTTCCTCAACAAATCCAAAATACGTTAAACCACTAAGCACTATTGCCGAAGAAAATAAAATTAAACTGTTTTTATTTTTTGACACTACCCCTACTACTATTTTTCCTCTTGAAGAAACCTCTTCATTTTCATTTTCTTCTTCTCCTTTTGTGCTTAAAGGCTCCAACTCTGTTTGATTGCCAAGAACAAAACTCGCGTAATTCTCATAGCCTAAATACTTACATAAAGGTTCAATTAATTGTGCTTTGAGTGATTCATTATTCGCATTATTGTTTTCTACATAATTGGTAAAATAATCTCGTAACCTTCGCTCACTAATAGAATATTTATAATCCTCTAATAACACATCAGAAATATGTTGAGCTTTTTGACTTTTAACTGAAGATCCAATTTCGTTTTCAGCTTTTTCAAAAGCAAGTTTGATTAATAATTGAGACATTTTTTGTCAGGTTGGTTGTTCAATAAAATTACCACAATTCTGGAAATTTTATGGAAAAAAGTTGCTGGAAATTCTTTTCCAAGGTTCTTCCATTCACTCTTATACAAACCCCATTTCTTTGCTATGCAATTGGTTACGTACTCATGATGCCATACCTATTGTAATTAGGAAAACAACTGCAGCCAACCAATAGTTTATTGGGAAGTAGCTAAGGGTTACTGCAAGCGTTTTCCACTTCCCAACCCAATAGAGGAGTACTACAATACACTCAAAAATGTGTTGTCTCAAAAATTTCGGAATAGTCCGAACAGCAACACCTATGTCAAATTTTAAACCAAAAAAAGATGAAAAAATTAGTTTTAGTGTTAGTTCTTATAGCAGGAAATATATCATTAATTTCTTGTACAAGTGATGTGTCTTCAAACAACGATAATTTGTATGAAACGATTTCTGAAACCGAAGGTGATGATGGGGATATTGAAAAAGATCCAGATGCAGAACCTGGGGATGAAAATTAAATAAAAAGCCAACTTAATTTGTAAACACTTTTTGTATTTTGGGAGGATGAAATTAAACCAAATTTTATCCTCCTTTTTCTTTATCTGTGCTATAGGTGGCTATAGCCTTTTAGCTGCTGAAAAGGCGACCATAAATAACTTAAATCTTGGGTATGCCCTTGTAATGGAGCCTACAGATTCGCTGGCTATGATTAAAAAACAAATTGGGGCTTTCGCTAAAAAAAAGGAATACAACAAAGCCATTCTTTACTCCAAAAAGCTACTGGACCAAGCCCAAAAACTAGCTGACAGTAGCACTATAGCAAACGCCTATTGGCGGCAAGGGTTTTATTTTAAAAAAATAAACCAGCTAGATTCTGCCTTTTATTATTTTAACCAAGCATATATCTTAAACTTAAGTATTAACGATAGTATTGCCATTGGCGATCGCTTGCTAGACATGTCTAATATTCAAAAAAGTTTAGGGGATTTTAATGGCGGAATGATCACCGCTATTGATGGATTAACCTATGTAGAACCAACTAATGAAGTGGAAGTCATTATTGGTTTGCACCAAACCATTTCTGTTTCTCAAAAAGAATTAGGCAATTATAATGAAGCGCTTCGCTGGAATGAAAAAATATTTACGCTTCTTAAGAAAAAACCGACTTCAAAAATAGCAGAGAGTAGTAGCTATATTATTATGACTACGCGTGCTAACATTTTGGCAAGTCAAAAAAAATACCAAGAAAGTATTCTTATTCTAGATAGTATTGCGAATAAAACCCTTGGTAAGAATGATTTGGAGTATGCAAGAGCCATTTGTAATAAAGGTCATTTTATGTGGCTGGAAAATGCATCAAACGCAGAAAGTGAAGCCTTATTATTAGCATCTTTAGCCATACGAGAAAAGCAGAATTCTGCTACTGGGTTAATTTCTAGTACCATTCATTTGGCAGAATTCTATTTTAACAAAGACAAGAAAAAAGCTTTAAGCTATGCCGAGCAGGCATTTGAAAATGCATTAAAAATTAAAAACGATGTAGCTCTTTTAGAGGCATTAGATTTAATTCTGCCCTTAAAGCATGCTTTAGGTGTTGACGCTACTACAGACGCTATTCTGTATTCAAAAACTCAAAATAACCTAGAGAAAACCAAACAAGCCATTAGAGCTATTTATGCGGCCACCAAATATGACAATGAACAGCTAGAGAAAGAAAATTTAAAGCTTGGTGCAGAAATTGCCATTCGCGAGAAGCAGACCATTCTTGCTTTTTCTTCCGCTGCGTTTGCCCTCTGCTTAATTGGCTTTATTGTGTATTATAAAAACCAACAAAAGAAACGTGAGAGATTAGAACAAGGGTATAAAACAGAATTGCGTTTAGCTAAAAAAATTCATGACGAATTGGGTAATGATATTCACTATTTAATGGCTAAAATTGAGCAAGAAGATGAAAGTAATGCCTCTGTAAAAAATACTACGCTATTACAGAATTTAGATCATATTTATAGACGCATTAGAGATATATCAAAAGAGTTTACCCCTATAAATACGGGTGATTCTTATGGTGATGATTTTGCTGCGCTTATAAAATCTTATGGATCCAATACCACTAAAATTATCACCAAAGAACTGCCATTAGATTTTTGGAATGCCGTTCCCAAACAAACAAAAATAGAATTGTTTAGAGTAGTACAAGAATTGCTAACCAATATGAAAAAGCATAGTCAGGCATCATTCGTAGCCATAACTTGTGCCAAACAAAAGAATGTATACACTGTAAAATATGTTGATAATGGTGTTGGTTTTAACCCAAATGAACATTCTTCTGGATTAGGTTTAAAAAATGCGGAAAACCGCATGCAGGCTATTCGAGGAAATATTATTTTCGAACCGAAACCTAGTGAAGGAGTTTCGGCAACGATTACATTTTCCATCTAATATGTGACCATGATAGTACATAAAATTTTTGTCTCAGAAGATATTGATAGTAATAATTTAGGAGTAACTACTACCCTACTCCAATTAGGATATACCGATATTGGACATGCGCAATATTGCGATGAAGCTTTTCTTAAATTAAAAAAAGCCATTCAAGATCATGAACCTTATGACCTTTTGATAACAGACTTATCCTTTGAAAACCCTAGAGATAAAAAAACATTGCAAAACGGGCAGGAACTCATTAAGGCCATAAAAGAACTATCGCCTGAACTAAAAGTGATTGTATTTTCCGTTGAAGACGATTATAATGCCATAAAAAGTTTGTTTGATGACCAACAAATTAACGCCTATATCTGTAAGGGATTACATGGCTTAAAGGAACTTCAAAAAGGAATAGATGCTGTAAATAATAACCAAAACTATACCTGTCCGGTGGCTACAGCTGTTTTGCAACAAAAAAATAGTTTTGAAATAGATGCCTATGAAGAGCAAATACTGGTGTACTTAGCTAAAGGGTATAAGCAAAATGATATAAGCCAACTTTTAAAAGAACAAGGCATTTCGCCGAACAGCATACGTTCTATTGAAGCTACGATTAGTAAACTAAAAGACCATTTTAATGCATCGAACACCACGCATTTAATCTATATGGTGTCTAGTTTAGGGCTTATTTAACGCTTTAAAAACTTAATTGATACGTAAAAATTAGTTCTTTTCTAGTTTATAAATCAATGAATGAGGCTACTAGTATTAGATATACGCATCAAGATTTTTTTGCATAGAATGTCGTTTTAATAATCGTCTCCATAAATATCTTTAACCACTTTTATCACGCGTCCTTCATCATAGGTTTCTAAATCGTATCGAATTTTAATTTTAGTGCCTAAAGGTGCATAATAGTAAATTATCCAGGCATCGGCTTCTTTAACATCTTCTTTATCTTCACTAAATCACTACTATAAATAGTAATTGTAGTTGTAATTTCAAGGAACAATGTTATTTTATTATTTATACAGCTAAAACAACACCACTTTTATAGTTTTAAAATGACTTAGATTAGTTTAAACCCAATTTTAATGTTACATTTTTTTTACTTACAAAGATTATTCCTTCAAATAGATAATTTTTCGTAAATTAAGTATCTCATTTTTCATAATCAACCTTTAATTTACCATTATCATGATTAGAATATTAATCATATAAGATGATAAAAGTATAAGAGAAAATATTTCAGAACTCTTAGAACTAGAAGGTTATACTGCATTAACAGCAACAAACGGTTATACAGGTTTAGAAAAAATTAAACTACAATTACCAGATTTAATCATATGTGATCTACGTATGCCAGAGATGGATGGGTTTACCTTAATTAAGACAATTGGGAGAAGATTCAAGGTATAAACGAATTCCTTTTATTTTCTTTAGCGCAAAATCTGAAAAAATGGAAATTAAAAATGGTTTAGATGCTGGAGTTGATGATTAGCTTATCAAACCTTTTGAAATTAAGGATCTTTTAAAATAAATCGAAAAGTGTTTAGTGAAAATCAAATAATTACTAATGCACGCAAAAGAATTTTTAGAAGAAGATACTTTATTTAAGCTTATGCAAAGTGGTATTCCAAGTCAAAATAATTTTCATTATAACATGATTATTAGTATACTAGTTTGCAAACTAAAACTACCATTAGAAGATTAAATGTTAGATTTCTCATATGAGATTTAATTTCCTAATTGTATTTATTACTTTAGAGTCTAAATTTAATAGGCTTTAAAATCTTAAAAGGTATTTGGTGTAACTTTTTCATGCTAATTGCTTGCTATCAAAGGCTTAATACTAATAGAAATAAAAATTAGCATGAATAAATTATCTGGGAAAAATGTACTTATTACTGCCGGAGCTCAAGGCATTGGAGAGTCGATAACAAAACACTTTATTGATAGTGGTGCAAATGTGGCAATCCATTATTTTTCAAGTGCATTAACTGCAGAACAATTAATGAAATACGCGGACAACAAAGGTCAAAAAGCCATTATCATTAGCGGAGATTTAACTAAAGAAGAAGATGCAAATGCGTTGGTCTTAAAAACAGTTGAAGCTTTTGGAAGTCTTGATATATTAATTAATAATGCTGGATCTCTTGTAGCGCGTCGTATGTTAAGCGAAATGGATACGGAGTTTTGGCATAAGGTAATGGATATAAATCTGACCTCAATGATGTTTGTAACCAGAGCTGCATCGGCCTATTTAGCCAAAAACAAACACAGTAGTATTGTTAATTTAGCTTCTCTTGCTGGTCGCAAAGGCGGGCATCCAGGATCATTGGCATATTCAACGAGTAAAGGAGCAATTTTAACTTTTACACGTGCACTTTCAGCAGAATTAGGTCCACAAGGTACCCGAGTAAACGCGGTGGCTCCAGGTCTTATACTCGGAACTTCATTTCATAACACACATACAACAAAAGAGTCGGCAGCTGCAACAACTGCTGGCATTCCTATTCAAAGAGCTGGTAATGCAGATGATGTAGCGCGTGCGGTATTGTATCTTGCATCGGAATATGATGGTTTTATTTCAGGAGCAACATTAGATATTAATGGCGGTGTCTATAATATGTAATGCTTTTAATGCTTTTAATGCTTTTAATGCTTTTTATTTTTACACTAAATACTATTTACCCTTTTCTCAAAAGAATAATCAATGTTAAAAACTGCAGTAATACATCCTACAATTTTAGAAGTTCTTGCGCGATCCGGGCATTTTGCTCAAGTAGTTATTGCAGATGGAAATTTGCCCGTTGGAGCCATGACCGGACCTAATTCCACAACGGTTCATCTTAATTTTAAACCAGGATTGCTTGATGCGCTTACTGTACTGGAAGGTATTTTAGAGGTATGCCCTATTCAAGGTGCTATTGTTATGGAGAAACCTGCCGAAGCAAATGCTGCAATACATCAATCTTATAAAAAATTACTTGGCGACGTAACCTGGGACGAAATGGAACGATGGGCTTTTTATGATAAAATATGGGAACCTGCTACTACATTAATTATTCAAACTGGAGAACAGCGAAGATTTGCTAACCTAATTTTAATAGTTGGTGTTGTTAAAATGGCGGAAGAAAGCACCTTTTAAGGTTACCTGTTTAGGGACTTAAAAGAAAATTAATTTATGTACACTACAGATTTAAAATACTATACCATGAGAAAAAAAATCATAATTACTACCATACTTTTATTCTCTGCGGTGGCATCACCAATATTTGCACAACAAGATGACTTTATTAAGGATTATATAGAGCGATTAGAAAACTCTAGAACATATTTAATTCTGGTTGCTGAGCTCATGCCTGAAGAAAAATATAAATTTAAAGCTACTCCAGAATCGTCAAGTTTTGGAGAAAACCTAATGCATATTGCCTGGGCAATGGATTGGCATTGTCAGTCTTTATTGAATGGTCGTGACGCTAGAGATTGGAATACCGATACCACACTTAAAGTAGCTGATAAAACTAAAGAAGAAATGATTAGTACTATCCATAAAACTTTTGATGAAACTATAGCGCTTATCTCCAAGTTTGATATTTCAGAACTTAATGACAGGTTAGATTATTTAGGATTAAACAGAACCAAGAGGCAAATTTTTCTTTTACTTGCAGACCACATTACACATCATAGAGGTCAAATGCTGGTTTCTTTGCGCCTAAACGGATTGGTTCCTCCGAGATATATATTCTACCAATAGCCTTAAGATTTAAATTCTAAATACGTTGATTATACATTAGGATTAAATTTCATTAGACAACAGCTCACTTGATCAAGAAAGTAGATTTATCTATTTACCAAAAACAAGGCTTATTTTTATTTAAATAGATACATTATTTTTACATAACAATAGTAGCTATGAAAAATACCATATCTCAACGCGTTGCCGATTTTCTAAAAAACTATCCTCCATTTAATGGATTAAAAAATAGTGTTTTACAATCGCTATCGGAAGAGGTTACCATTATTTATAAGGAAAAAGATAGTATTGTTTTTTCCGAAAAAGAGGCCGGACATGATCATTTTTATGTGGTACATAAAGGTGCAATTGCTTTAGCAAAAGCAGGAATAACTACCATTGTAGACCTATGTGATGAAGGAGATATATTTGGTTTACGTCCCTTAATGGCAAATGAAAATTATGAATTAGAAGCTAAAGCCCAAGAAGAAAGTATTTTATATGCCATTCCTATCGAGATTTTTAAACCTCTGGCTCTTGAAAATAAGGCTGTAGGTAATTTTCTTATAGAGAGTTTTGCTTCAAACACCAGAAACCCGTACTCTAAAAGTCATAGAGGAAAATTATATAGTGAAAATACCGCTGATGTAGAGGTCACTAATTCTGAATTAAAATTACTGGACTTACAAAATGTACCCTATTCCAAAAAAATAATTAGTTGCTCGCCACGCACTACGGCAAAGAAAATTGCAGAACTAATGACTCAAAAAAAGATAGGTGCAATTTTAGTAGTAAAAGAAAAACTGCCCGTAGGAATAATTACGGATAAAGATTTAAGAAATAAAATTGTTACTGGCCAATTTCCTATTACCACTGCTGCCAGTAAAATAATGACATCTCCCGTTATAACCTATCCAAAAACTCTAACAGTTACCCAAGCACAAATGGCAATGATGAAGAGCAACATTAGCCATTTATGTTTAACCAAAGATGGCACTCCAAATACCAAAGCAATAGGAATTTTATCAAAACATGATGTAATGGTGTCTTTAGGTAATAATCCTGCAGTACTTATAAAGGCGATTAAAAGAGTAAAAAAAATAAAATCGTTAAAACCTATAAGATCCAGCATTATGGAGCTTTTAAAAGGATATTTAGCAGATAATATTCCAATGACCATAATTGCTAAAATTATTTCCGAACTTAATGATGCTTGTATAAAACAAGTGATTAGCCTTTCATTAGAAAAAATGAAAACGCCACCTCCTACAAATTTTGCATGGCTAACCTTAGGGAGTCAAGGTAGGAGCGAACAAATGCTCCACACCGATCAGGATAATGCACTGATTTTTGAAGATGTTCCAGAAGAATTATTACCAAAAACTACCGAGTACTTTTTAGAATTTTCTAACCTAGTAACTAAAAAGTTAAATTATATAGGTTATGAATACTGTCCGGCAGAAATGATGGCATCTAATCCACAATGGTGTTTAAGCCTAAGCGAATGGAAAAAAACAACATCGCATTGGATAATAAATCCTGGTACCGATGAAGTATTGCTGTCCTCTATATTTTTTGATTATAATGCTGTTTACGGTGACACGAGTTTGGCTACAAGGCTTTCGGATCATATTTTTTATACGGTACAAAAATACCCCATATTCTTTGTTCATCTTGCCAAAGGAGCTTTGCAAAACCCGTCACCAACAGGCTTTTTTAGGCAATTTTTAGTAGAGCAAGATGGTGCACATAAAGATTCATTTGATGTGAAAAATAGAGCGTTGAGACCACTAACCGATGCTGCTAGGGTACTAATATTATCACACCATATAAAATCTATAAATAATACTTCGGAACGATTTGAAAAATTAGCAGAACTTGAACCCAATAACAGAGAAATTTATTTAGCCTGCTCTTATGCTTCAAAAGCTTTATTAAAATTTAGAACCAAGCAAGGTATAGCTCACAATGATTCTGGAAGGTATATAAATTTAGATACGCTATCCAAGGAAGAAAAAATAAAGCTTAAAAGAACCTTTAAAACCATCAAAGAAATTCAGGAATTAGTCACTTTAAGGTTTCAATTAAAATCAATGTAATGTTGAACTTTTTTAAAAATAAAACATCGCAACTACCCGATTTTTGGGATAGATATGCTAAAAGTTTTGAAAATAAAATTTCAGAACAAATAGACGATTTAACTTTTGTAGTCTTAGATACCGAAACTACAGGTTTTGATTTTTCTAAAGATAGAATATTGTGTATTGGCGCAATTAAATTAAAAAACCAACAAATAGAAATTAAAAATGGCTTTGAAGTATATGTAAAGCAAGATGTTTATAGTAACGAAACGGCTAAAATACATGGCATTTTAAAAAATGATCCCGAGGCTTTAGTATCAGAATTAGAAGCTTTGGAGCAATTTTTAAACTATATAGAAAATAATATTCTAATTGCACACCATGCCAATTTTGATCTCACCATGATTAATAATGCCTTATTACGACACAATTTACCAGCACTGAAGAACAAATATTTAGATACATCTGATTTATTTAAGAAAACCCTTATTCAAAGTAATTTGCTAAATAAAAAAGCCCATTATTCTTTAGATGAAATCGCTGATAAGTATGCTATTTCTAAAAAAGACCGGCATACGGCAATGGGTGATGCCTATATTACTGCGATAATATTTTTAAAAATTTTATTTAAATTAAGAGAGAAAAAAGCGGTTACTTTAAAACAATTGTTCAAATAAACTACTGATTTTCAATAGTTTTTAGCAGAGAAAACAACTATTTTTAGTGCCATTAAAACTTCCATTTTTACACTAAAATATGCCATCGGAAAAACAAAAACATCGATAAAGTGTAATAAAATATCGATGAAATGCTTTTTTATTGATTTTTTTTACTAAATTCCCTCTCATAATCAACCAACCTTTATTATGAGTACGCTTCAAAAAATTAAAAGCTTAGCATTCTTAATTTGTTTTGTAATTGCTGCAATTATCTATAATTCTATTTCTAAAGAAAAAGAAATAGCTATAAACGCTGTAAAAAACAGTCAGAAAAATACTAAAAATTTAGTAGATGCCGATAAAGGCTCTGTAACTACAATACATTTTGAGTAAAATGTATTAGCCTTTTAAATAGGCTAATACATTCTTTTCTATTCTTTCTTGAATATTAGATATATCTGCTTTCACAAAATTTTCTCCTGTAATATTCTCAAACAATTCTATATATCTATCTGAAACTGATGTAATATATTCATCGCTCATTACAGGCACCGTTTGCCCTTTTAATCCCTGAAAATTATTAGCTATTAACCACTGACGAACAAATTCTTTAGACAGTTGTTTCTGCGCTTCACCTTTATCTTGTCTTTCTTGATAACCATCAGCATAAAAATAACGCGAAGAATCTGGTGTATGAATCTCATCTATTAAAACAATTTTACCATCCTTTGTTTTTCCAAACTCATACTTGGTATCTACAAGAATTAACCCTCTATTGGCTGCTATTTCAGTACCTCTTTCAAAAAGTGCTCTGGTATAATTTTCTAAAATTATATAATCGGCTTCAGTAACAATCCCTCGTTTTAAAATGTCTTCTCTAGAAATATCTTCATCATGGTCTCCCATTTCTGCTTTAGTAGCAGGAGTTATTATTGGTGATGGAAATTTATCATTTTCTTTAAGTCCTTCTGGCAAGGCAACACCACAAAGTACTCTTTTGCCCGCTTTATACTCTCGTGCTGCATGTCCGGACATGTATCCTCTAATCACCATCTCTACCTTAAATGGCTCGCAAGCATGACCAATAGCAACATTTGGATCTGGTGTAGCAGTTAACCAATTAGGAACTATATCTGCAGTATTAGCCATCATTTTTGTGGCTATTTGATTCAATATTTGTCCTTTATATGGTATCCCTTTCGGCATCACTACATCAAAAGCGGAAAGTCGGTCTGTAGCGACCATTACCATTACATCATTTTCTAAGCGATATACTTCTCTTACTTTTCCTTTATACACACTTAATTGTCCGGGAAAATTAAAATTTGTATCTATAATTGTATTACTCATGCGTATTGCTGTTGATGAAAAATTGAAGACCAATTACTTAGGTTCCTATAATTTAATTTGACCTTTATTATTAATATTGATTTTGATGCTCAATACCTTTATAAGCTTCGATGACTTTTTTAACTAGTTTATGGCGAATTACATCTTTATCATCTAAATAAATAATTGAAATACCTTCAATATTTTGCAATACCAATAAAGCCTCTTTTAGTCCAGAAATTGTTCTTCTGGGCAAATCTATCTGTCCTGGATCTCCTGTAATTAAAAATTGTGCGTTTTTACCCATTCTTGTTAAGAACATTTTCATTTGGGCATGTGTGGTATTCTGACCTTCATCTAAAATAACAAATGCGTCGTCCAGTGTCCTACCACGCATAAATGCTAATGGAGCAATCTGTATGGTACCATTTTCAATATAAAGCGCTAATTTTTCTGGAGAAATCATATCACGTAAGGCATCATAAAGCGGTTGCATGTACGGATCTAGTTTTTCTTTTAAATCTCCTGGTAAAAAACCTAAATTTTCTCCAGCTTCTACCGCAGGTCTAGTAAGTATAATTCTCCGTACTCTTTTTTCTTTTAAAGCCTTTACCGCCAAAGCAACACCTGTATACGTTTTTCCGGTACCTGCTGGACCAATAGCAAAAACCATATCATTAGCTCTTGTAGCATCTACTAATTTGCGTTGGTTAACCGTTTGCGCTTTAATTAATCTTCCGCTTACCCCATGAACCAAAACTTCACCACTACTGTCTGATGAAGAAATATCATCCTTTTCAGTACTCATTAATAGGCGTTCTATACTATTTTCATCAAGCTTATTATACTTAACGTAATGCTCGGTTAACATGGTAAAACGCTTATTGAACTCTTCTAATAGCTCATCATCGCCATAGACTCTAATTTTACTTCCTCTAGCAACTATTTTAAGTTTAGGAAAATATTTTTTTATTAAGTCAATATTTTCATTTTGTTGTCCAAAAAAATCTCTTGGACTAATTTCCGTAAGTTCTATTATTAGCTCGTTCAAAGAATATGGGTTTAAGTCTTATAAATAATAATTATTAGTTGCCTTAAAATTTGTGTAATTTTGTTTAACAAACTTAAGTAAAAATCAGTTTGATAAAGTAAAAAACATATCAACAGTCTTACATGGCAATCATTACATTAACTACTGATTTTGGATATAAAGACCATTTTGTTGGAGTTATAAAAGGGTCTATTTATAAAGAAATTGCCGATGCCAAAATCGTTGACATATCCAATGAAATAAGTCCGTTTAATATTGCAGAATGTGCTTATATTTTAAAAAATTCGTACAAAAGTTTTCCAGCTGGAACCATACATATTGTTGGTGTAGATTCAGAGCCAACTCCTGAAAATCAACATATTGCAGTGCTAGTAGACGGTCAATATTTTGTAACTGCAAACAATGGTGTAATAGGTTTGATAACCTCAGAAATTAAACCCGAAAAGGTTATAGAAATAAATATTCCAAACCCAGAAAATAGCTCTTTTCCGGTATTAGATGTTTTTGTAAAAGTTGCCTGCCATATTGCTCGTGGTGGCACATTGGAAGTTGTTGGTAAAAGTTTTGATCACCTTAAAGATATACGAGAATTTGCTCCAAGAATTATTGAAAATGGAAACGGAATTGTTGGTAGCGTTATTTATATAGACAATTTTGGGAATGTAATTACCAATATAGAACGCCATACATTTGAGGCGTACCGTAAAGGAAGAAATTTTGTACTAAACGCTCGTAATAAAAAAATTACCCAAATTCATAACAAGTATAGCGATATCATTAATTTTGATATTGAAAAAGATAAACGAAATGGACCTGGAGATTTGTTAGCATTATTTAACTCATCCAATTTTATAGAACTAGCAATTTATAAAAGCGATTTAAATACGGTTGGAGGTGCCTCTACCCTACTTGGATTGGATTATAGAGATACAATTACCATTGATTTCATTTAGAAATTGTCTATTTTAAGCCTACTTATAAACATCAGTAACCTAAAAAATAATTGGTTTTATAAACTTTGATTTTTTGGTAGCATTGATTTAGATTGATTAACAGTGGGTTTACGGGTAAAATTAACCCTATAAACAGTGACTTATATATGCTTTTTTAAAGATGATAAGTGTTGATAAGTTTGTTTCATTAAAAACAACAATTAAAATATCTTTGTTTTTCTTGCAATGATTAGAAAATTCAAGGATTTTATATTCAAGAAAGTATATTTATTGAAAGAATTTTAAGAGAAAACAAAACATATAAAGAATGAAATTTATAGTATCTAGTACCTATTTACTAAAACAATTACAAGTTTTAGGTGGTGTAATCAACAATAGCAATACACTTCCTATCTTAGATAATTTTCTGTTCGATTTAAAGCAAAACCAACTTACTGTTTCTGCCTCGGATTTAGAAACTACTATGAGTACTATCTTAAATGTAGATTCAGATAATGAAGGTTTAATTGCCGTTCCTGCAAAATTATTATTAGAAATTCTTAAAACTTTTCCAGAGCAACCATTAACTTTTATTGTTGAAGATAACAATACGGTAGAAATTAGCTCTAACCACGGAAAATATGCATTAGCCTATGCCGATGGTGCTGAATTCCCAAAAGCGGTAGAATTATCCAATCCAAGTTCTACTACAATTATTGGAGATATTTTAGCTACTGCTATTAACAAAACCATTTTTGCAGCTGGAAATGATGATTTAAGACCTGTAATGAGTGGTATCTTTTTTCAGTTTTCACCAGAGAGTTTAACCTTTGTTGCAACAGATGCCCATAAATTGGTAAAATACCAGCGTACAGATATTTCCGCTTCTCAAGTAGCAGAATTCATTATGCCTAAAAAACCATTAAACTTATTGAAAGGTATTTTAGCAGGTAGTGAGTCTGATGTTACTATTGAATACAATGATAGTAATGCTAAATTTAGTTTTGAAAATACAGAACTTATTTGCCGTTTAATCGATGGAAAATATCCTAATTATGAAGCTGTAATCCCGAAAGAGAATCCTAATATGCTTTCTATTTCTAGAAATCAGTTTTTAAGTTCAGTACGTAGAGTTTCTATTTTCTCAAATAAAACAACGCACCAAATACGATTAAAAATTGCTGGAGCAGAACTTAATATTTCTGCAGAAGATGTAGATTACAGTAATAAGGCAGAAGAACGTTTAACTTGTTCTTACCAAGGTGATGATATGCAAATTGGTTTCAACTCAAGATTTTTAGTTGAAATGTTAGCTAACTTAACATCTGATGATGTTTCTTTAGAAATGAGTCTACCAAATAGAGCGGGTATTTTAACACCTGTAGATGGTTTAGATGAAGGCGAATTGGTTACTATGCTAGTAATGCCAGTAATGCTTAACAATTAATAACCAACCTAATTTTATACAAAAAGCCCCAATTACAGGTGTAATTGGGGCTTTTAATTTATTGGATTTTATAGTTTACAAAAATTTAATGCTCATTGGGTAATAAGGATTTTCTCCGTTACTAACACGAACAGCATTTACTATTGGAAAAATAAAACTTAATAATCCTACTGCTAGAATACCAAGTAATCCAAGACCGAATAATAAAACTAAAGGAATACTAATTAGAAAATAAATAAACATGCTTATTCTAAAGTTGAGTATTGATTTGCCATTTTCATCCATATTTACCACCGTATCCTTTTGGGTTAACCATAATATTAACGGAACTATAAACCCTCCGAATCCAGTAATAATGTCTAACAACTGACTTAAATGTGTAAGAACTAATAATTGTTTGTTTTCTCGTTGCATGATTTTTGATTTTAATTGATTGATGTACTAATATGACGCACGAAAACCAAAAATGTTACAACAACTTAAATTTATTGCTTGCGCTCTAACTTTTTAAGTTTTTCTGTATCCTTTAAAATAGTTATTCTTTCCTTGGCAATTTTATCATTTAGTTTTTGAATATCAACAGGAGATAATTTACCCTTACGTTTTCCTTCAGCCAGCTTCATTTCATATTTACTAATCTTGTCTTCGCTCTTTTCAATATCCTTCTTTTTACCAGAGATATCACTTTGAAGCTTTTCGGCTTGTTTTTGCTTTTTTTCTAGCTTTTTTTGTTCTTTTTCGGCCTTTTTCTGTTCTTTTTTAGCTTTTGCAGCTTCCTTTTCTAACCTTTTTTGTTCTTTTTCAGCTTGTTCAATACGCTTTAAAGTTTCCGCATCCTTTTTTGCATTTTCAATAGCTATAAGGGAGTCTTTCTTAACATTAGAAACAACTAAAAGAGAATCTTTCGTCTTTTGAGTATCTTGAGAATATGAGTTGCCAATGGCAAATAATGATACAATTGCTACTACTAATAGCTTTTTCATAGTTTAAATTTTATAATGATTAATGTTAGGCAAAGATACAAATTCGGCACATGGTTTTAACAAAATAATACAGCTTCATGATCATATATTAATGTTAATATTCGATCAACTAAATCACTGTTCTTTGAACAAACGAATAGATTCTAGGTTAAATCTAATTGCTTAATTTTGCATTTAAAATTTCATTATGTTTTCAAACGAATCTATTATTGCCTTAGCAACGCCTGCAGGAGCAGGAGCTATTGCGGTAATACGTATTTCTGGCACAGACGCTATCCAGATAACCTCCAAACACTTTAAGTCCATTAAAGGTAAAAAGTTAATGGAACAAAAAAGCCATACCATATTATTAGGACATATTGTTGATGGAAATCGGGTATTAGATGAAGTTTTACTATCTGTATTTAAAGGGCCTAATTCATATACAGGAGAAAATATAATTGAAATATCATGCCATGGTTCTACCTATATCCAGCAAGAAATAATTCAATTATTCCTTAGAAATGGCTGTAAAACTGCAGAGCCAGGGGAATTTACTTTACGTGCTTTCTTAAATGGTAAAATAGATTTGAGTCAGGCTGAAGCGGTTGCCGATGTAATTGCTTCAGATAATGCTGCGAGCCATCAAATTGCAATACAGCAAATGCGTGGTGGCTTTAGTAATGAAATAAAAGAATTACGAGCTGAATTAATGAATTTTGCATCATTAATAGAATTAGAGTTAGATTTTGCAGAAGAAGATGTAGAATTTGCCAATAGAGATCAGTTTCAAGATTTAATCAATAGAATACAATTGGTTTTAAAACGATTAATAGATTCATTTGCAGTGGGTAATGTCTTAAAAAATGGTATTCCTGTGGCAATTGTTGGTGAGCCAAATGTGGGAAAATCTACATTATTAAACTCCTTATTAAATGAAGATCGCGCTATAGTTTCTGATATTGCAGGTACTACAAGAGATACCATCGAAGATGAAATTTCAATAGACGGAATTGGTTTTAGGTTTATTGATACTGCTGGAATCCGTGAAACAATAGATGTTGTTGAAGGCATTGGAATTAAAAAAACCTTTGAAAAAATAAAGCAGGCACAGGTGGTACTATTTTTAGTGGACAGTTCTCAGTTGACAGCCGACAGTGCCTTAGAGAAGTTAAAAATTGAAGTCGAAAAAATAAAAAACTTATACCCCTTAAAATCGGTATTGATTCTAGTAAATAAATTTGATTTGCTCAACGAAGCAGCTATATTAAATTTAAAAACCCAACTAAAAACTGACAACCTGCAACAATCAACCATATTTATTTCTGCCAAAACTGGCGAAGGTGTAGAAGATTTAAAATCCGAACTGCTGAGTTTAATAAATACAGGAGCCTTACGAAATAATGAAACTATAGTCACTAATTCTAGGCATTATAACTCGTTATTAAAAGCCTTAGAAGAAATACAGAAAGTACAAAATGGAATGGATGCTGGTTTTTCTGGTGACTTGTTGGCGATAGACATTCGCCAAGCCTTATATCATTTTGGAGAAATCACCGGCGAAATTTCAAGTGATGATCTGCTGGGTAATATATTTGCTAACTTCTGTATTGGAAAGTAAACTGACTAATATTTTATTTCCATAATTTAATTCGGATAATTTTGTCTGAATTAAAAACTAATGTATCTTTGCAATAGAATAGTAATCATATTGTAATGTTTTCAAAAGCTTGTGAATACGGAATTAAAGCAACTATCTATATTGCTCACCAATCTTTGGAAAGCAATCGGGTAAGTCTTAAAGGTATTGCTGAAGAAATAAATTCACCTGAAGCTTTTACGGCCAAAATTCTACAGCAATTGGTAAAAAATAACATTATTGATTCCGTAAAGGGTGCAATGGGTGGATTTCAAATTGATAAAGATGAGATTTCTAAAATAAAATTGAGTCAGATAGTATATGCAATTGACGGTAATAAAGTGTATACTGGTTGTGGATTAGGCTTACATACGTGTAATGACAAAAAACCTTGCCCTGTACATGATAATTTTATAAGCATAAGAAATGATTTAAAAAAAATGTTAGAAACCACTAGCCTATTGACAATGACAAAAGGTTTAGATGTTGGTTTAACGTATCTAAAACGATAAAAAAAAATTTAAATTGAATTCGGACAATTTTATCCTATTAATATATAAAAAACATAAGAAATGGAACAAATAATAGACAAAAACATTGGTGCAATTGTTGCGCAAGATTACCGAACCGCCGCTATATTTGAAAAATTTGGCCTTGACTTTTGCTGTAACGGAAGAAGAAGTATTGAAAAAGCTTGTCAAGAAAAGCAAATAGATCCTCTGGAAGTTTATAATGCATTGGATAATTTACAAACTAAAACTATTGATGATACAGACTATAAAACATGGTCTTTAGATGTATTAGCTAATTATATTGAGAATACACATCATAAATACGTAGAGGATAAAATTCCTGTTTTGCTACAGTATTTAGAAAAGATAAATAACGTACACGGAAACAAACACCCCGAATTAGACGAAGTATATAATTTGTTTAGAGCTTGTGCTGGAGAATTAACCATGCACATGAAAAAAGAAGAACTTATTTTATTCCCATATATAAAGAAAATGGTGGCTTCTAAAAAACATAAAGGAATACTAAATGCTCCTGCTTTTGTTACGGTACAAAACCCAATTCAAAATATGATGCATGAGCATGACAATGAAGGCGAAAGGTTTCGCCAAATAGAACTATTAACAAATGGATATACGCCATCTGAAGATGCATGTGCCACCTATACTGTTTCCTTTGCATTACTTAAAGAATTCCAAGAAGATCTTCATAAGCACATTCATTTAGAAAATAATATTCTATTTCCTAAAGCGGAAAAACTAGAAACAGAACTTCTATTTCATATAGACTAATCAATAAATGCTGCGGTTATATGGTGAAAAATTCGTATTACCGTAGCATTAAAAGCAATTAAACAGTTATGAGAATATATAATAACTTTTTGGAGGAATTTAAAAATAATCAGCTTGGTTATTCTGCAATTGCCATTATTGGTCAAAGCTGTTTAGGCTCCGTAGCTGCAATGATGATCTTAAAAAGTGAGGTTTCGAAATTTGTATTACTTAGCGAATTATTTTTAGTAACCATCATATGCATGCTATTTAACGCAGCTGTATTAGCTCAATTAAGCACTAAAGTCACTTTTAATCTTTTAATCCTTAGTGTTTTGTTCTGCAGTGTTTTAATTGGTATTCATTTGCTTTAAGCTTTTTTTCTTAAAACCAATATTAAAACAATACTTATAAGTATTAAAGCACTAAAGAACGCTAAAGCACTATAATAGTTTTCAATAATTGAGATTTTTTGCCATGATGCGAAGCCTTTATAAAAAATCAGTAATTCTGTGATCGCAAAACTGGTAATATATAGAAAATAAGGTCCTTTGGTTACTTTTAAAATTTGAAAATAATCCAAAAAGAAAAATATACTCAAACTAATAATCCCTAAAAAGGTTAAATGCAAATAACCTATCGTGAAATCTAAATAATTCACTGCCAACATAGCAAAATATGGTAAGGCTGTAATTAATTGCAACAACATTTTAAGTACCAATAAGCCAAAAACTGTTTTCAAAATCATTTTTTGAAAATCAGTGAAAATATTTAAAATACTTTGATCATTGCTTCTTAATTCACAAATTAAAAATACAATTGCTATTAGTTGTATAAGTGCTCCAAATCCACCTAAACCATTATATAATAAAGATGGTTCTATCCATAGTATGGATAAGAAAAATGATAAAATAACACCTGCATTTATCAATCTATAAAAACTAGTAAAAGTCTTTTTATTTATAGTTATCTTTTTGTTTTCTAGAATGTAAAAGAACAAACCAACAAGTGCGAGTATCATCCACCCATTATATAAAAAATGTAAATAAAAATAAATTGCTAATCGATACCAAATAGACAAAGGACCTAACATTGTCATGATCGCACCCAAAGCCCATGGGCCAATACTCGAAATTACAAGATATACTAAAGCCGATTTTATAATTTTATATGAATAACTTGCCTTAGTTGAAACAGATACATGAGTTATAAAAAACCAAGTAAACAAATAAGATGCTATTAAGAAAAGAGTTGAAAAAATAATTGAAAAAAGGGCATATCCTTGAAAAGGGAATGTGACTAGCATTCCAATCAAAGTAATTTGGGTAAATAAGAACAGATTTCTATGTTTTTTAGATATACTTTGATTGCTTAAATACACATGATATAATAAGGTTGTTAAAATTAAATACACCCAGCCTAAAAGAGCAATATGTGAATGCGTATGCACTATAAACTTGTAGTTAATTGGTAAATCTATGGCATGAAACAAACGGAGAACAACCCCAAAGAATGCTGCTATTATAAAGTAAGTAAAAGCAAGATAAACTTGTTTTTTTACACTAATTACCATCTTATTTTTTATCAAAAGTAACAGTTTATTGGCACATAAATAAGCTGATAAAAATCATATTTTATTTGAGCTTATAATTGAATTTTTATAGCGGTGAATTATGTTAAAAAACGAAAATGAAATTTACCGTAAAAACAATCAATTATGACAAAATTACATTCCTTTCATATTCCTGTTATGGGAATAGGTTTTACCATTGATTCTCCTTTAAAAGTTTCAAAATATGGCATAGATTCTGTTATTTCATTAGTAGACGACATTCTTCTTGAAAAACTAAGAAAAATGTATTGTAGTAAATATGAACGCGCCTACATTGAAATATCTGAAAAAGCAGAAGACTTTAGGGCAAAACGAATCACTGCTTACTTAAATTTAATTCAAGAGTTAGCACTTAGTAAATTTGAAGAATTAAAAAACTTTACGTCAGAATCTACCTCAGAAGTAAAAAAATATATTACGATGCTACCAGATTCTTCTAAAGTAAAACAAGAATTCCATGGTTTTATAAAAAATGGTTTTTCCAATAACGAAATAAAACTATGGTCAGATGAAAACCTAAAAATGGGTAGTATTGATGTGAATATTATGACTAAGGTTGATAAAGATAATTACGTAAAAAAAGTAAAACTATCAACCGAATATAATGATGCTCATGCAGCTCTAAGAGGTTTTGCAAATAGTAATTTAAGTTCTTCTGTAATACTTTCGGCTGGTATGAATCCTAGATTATACAGTTATATAGAACAGTTTAAAGATTTTTATCCTGATGAAAATAGTTTTATAAAAAAGAAAATAGTTTTAAAAGTAAGTGACTATCGTTCTGCATTAATTCAAGGAAAATTCTTGGCAAAAAAAGGTCTTTGGGTTTCTGAATATCGAATAGAATCTGGATTAAATTGTGGTGGTCATGCATTTGCTACAGATGGATATCTCTTAGGTCCAATTTTAGAACAATTTAAAAATAATAAAACAGAATTAAAAAATAGTGTTTTTGATATTCTCACCGCCTCTTTAGCCAGTAAGAACTTAGCAATACCAAAGACAGAACTACCTTTAAAATTAACCGCACAAGGTGGTGTTGGAACTTCTGAGGAGCACAATTTTTTAATTGAATATTACGCCATGGATTCTGTTGGTTGGGGCACTCCTTTTCTATTGGTCCCAGAAGCAACAACAGTTGATAATACCACATTAAATAGCCTATTGGCTGCTAAGGAGAATGACTTGTATTTAAGTAACATTTCACCATTGGGCATTCCTTTTCATAGTCTAAAAGGAAACACAAAAGATTTAGAAAAAGAAAAACTTATAGCAAAAGGAAGACCAGGTAGTTCTTGTCCAAAGAAGTTTGTTGCGCTGAATAAAGATTTTATAGAAAGTGGTATTTGCACAGCCTCTAGACAGTATCAACATTTAAAAATAAAGGAGTTAGAAGAACAAAATTTAGACACCGAAAAGCATAATTACTACCTAAATAAAATAACAGAAAAATCATGCACTTGTGTGGGTTTAGGCACGTCTGCTCTACTCACTTATGGTTTAGATACCAAAACCGAGGGAAAGGGTGTATCTGTGTGTCCTGGACCTAATATGGCCTATTTTGACAAAACGGTTACATTAAATGAAATGATAGATCATATTTATGGTAAAAAAAACGTAATAAGCCGAAATGATCGTCCTAATATGTACATTAAAGAATTAACCATTTATACTGATTATTTAAGAGATTTAATTACCGAAAATGCAATGCAACCGACGGATAAACAAAACAAATACATTCTTAATTTTGCCGCTAACTTAAAAGATGGTATACAGTATTATCAAGATTTATTTGGAAATCAAAGGCAGTACTTTACGGATATAAAAAATGAAATGTTTAATCAATTAGAAGAAGGCCTTTTAAACATAGAAAAAATGGTTACACCATTAGTAAGATTAGAAACAGTTTAAAAAAAATACCTTGCATTAGTCAATATAATAAAATAGGTAATCAATTAATTAAAAAAGGCGTAGTAGTATTAACACTATTACGCCTTTTTATATTTAGAATTAGTCCTCTTAAAAATCTTTATGTTTTGCTTTAAAAGTAAGCCAACCTATTGGAAGAACTGTCCACAATATTAATACACCCATAGATATAAATAGCCCTAAGTTTGTTCCAAAAAATTGCTTGAAAACAGCTCCAGTATATCCTAAAAGTGCAGAAATATCAAGTTTTAACAGAATTAGCGTTCTCGCTAAATCTATTGGATTAAATAAAATGGCACCTAATGAAAGTGAATCTAATGGGTACTCCTCAAAAATTATTAACGACATTAAAAACAATCCATCGTAAATAACTGCTAGAAAAAGCCATGTCAAAACCGCATAGCCAAATCCTTTTATTTTATTTTCATTAGATATTGCTATGATAAAAGCCAATACGGTAAAAATTAAGGTTAAAAAGGCACCAGTTATTAAAAGTAAAGTAAAATTGAAAATTACATCACTCTTAAATAATCCATATAACACAAAGGGTATGCCTAAACCCAGTACCAAACTTAGTGTTAACGAACCAGCAACACCAAAATATTGTCCTAAAAATATAGAAGAACGCTTTATGGGTTGTGCTAATAAAAGTTCTGTAAACTCTTTAGAATTGTAATAATACATGACTCCAAATATTGTTCCTATTAAAGGAACCAACACAATAATTATATTCATAAGTGTTATTACTGCCTTTGAAACATCATTATTTAAAAATAATAATACAAAACCCAGAACTAGGTAAAATAAGAAATAAACGTAACTCCATCGGCTACGCATTAAATCGTAAAAACTATATTTTAATATTTTAAGCATTGGTTTTGGTATTTGCTATGGTTGCTATTGCATGTTCAAAATCTACTTGGTCTGTCATTTTCATGAGTTCCGCAATACTGCCTTTGAAGTAAATTTTGCCTTCTAATAAATAAACAATATTGTCAGCAACTTCTTCAACAAATTGCATAATATGTGAGGTTACTAAAATTGTTTTCCCCTTTTGCTTTTCTTTTTGAATAAGCTCTTTTAAGTGAATTACAGCTTGTGGATCTAACCCGTTAGTTGGTTCATCAAGAATAATAATTGGACTATTAAACATAAAAGTGAGCACTATATTCACCTTTTGCTTAGTACCACCAGAAAGATTTGCCAATTTTTTATCTAAAAATGGCTCCAACCCAAATAATGTTATTAGATGAGACTCTTCACTTGGTTTGTTTCGAAGATCTTTAATCATTGTAATTAATTCTTTCACCTTAAGGTTCCCTGGAAAGTTGGCGATTTGAGGCAAATACTCTATTTCTTGACGGTATTTCCATTTATTTTTTATGGAATCGCCTAGTACTGATATTTTTCCCTTATTGGGTAATACCATGCCTAGAATAGCTTTAATCAAGGTAGTTTTACCAGATCCATTTGGACCCAAAATTGCGAATATTCCTCCATTTTGAATATGCAGATCTAGTCCTTCTAAAACTTTGTTTTTTCCGAACTTTTTATATAAACTTTCTACTTGAATCATTTTATTTTTTTCATTAATGGATTAGCATCCAGAAGATTATCAGGTGTAAAAACAGGGGAAACTTTTTCTGAGAAATCAATAATATCCATAAACAAACTACGTAATAAGACTATTGTTTCTGGTGTTCGGTTTACGATATAAGAAAATAACTTTACGGGTCTATAAGGCACATCTCCTATGCCGTTTTTATCTAAATCATAACCGGTATACTCACTCCAGTAATTTTGATCAAAAACATTGTCATTTAAATTACTATTGTAAGATATATCGAATGAATTGTACATAAAATTATTCTTCGTAAACTTATTCTCGTAACAAGCTCCACGAACTTTTACTGCCCAACCATTATTTATGAAACTATTATTGGTATAATTAATTCTATTAGAGCCCTCAATATTAATTCCTATGGTATTTTCTTCAAATATATTTCCTGATATTTCAGAATCATTTATTTCTTTTAAAAGTATCCCGAAGGCCGCAGTTCCCCAATTTTTTTTAAATATATTATTGTACATTTTCACACGTTTAGAAAACATAACCGCTACCCCTGCTCCATTGTTTTCAAATGTATTATTAGAATATGTATCATCATTAGAGAACATAAAATGAAGTCCATATCTAAGATTCTTAGTACTAATATTATTATTAATTGTAATATTATCGGAGAATTCTAAATAAATACCATCACGCACACCTTGAACAATATTACGGTCTACCTCAATATTTTTAGAATACCATAATTGTATGCCATTTCCTGAATTATATTCATCTACAGCATCACCAATTATTTTATTATGGTAAACCTTTCCATTATTAGATTTTTCTAGATAAATACCAAAAAATAATTTTTCTAGAACCACATTCTGTATTAAAAAATGTTCACTTTTAACCACCCGGATAGCTGCATAGTCCGAAGTGTAACTGGTGCCTACATTTATTATAAAAAGCCCATCTATGGTAACCTCGTCCGAAACAATTCGTATAATTTCTCCTTTATCCTCACCATCTATAACAGGGAAATCTTCGCCGATTATGGTTAATGGTTTATCTACAAGAATATTGTACTCTTTATAAGTGCCTTTTTTAATTAATAAAGTATCACAATCTTTAGCGATAGCTATTCCCGCCTTTATAGATGTAACTGCACAAGAAACACAAACAGGAATTGTTTTTGCTTGTATACTACAACCAATAGCAAGTATTATAAAAAGTAATATTCGATTGATTTTATACATTATCTGATAATCAAAAATTTAGAATTTTCTTCAGCCTTCACCCAGTGTTCCACTAATTTTGGAAAACTAAAATGATCTTGCTTACTTAACTTGTATTGGGTATTGTTTATATGGAAAATAATGGTTCCTTCTAAAACCACAAGCTCAGCATCTGTAGGGGAAGTGTGTGTTGGAAAAATAGCATCTTTTTCTAAACTTATACTCAATAACTCTAATTTATCTGTTTTGGCAATCTTCATTACTTGAAGCTTATCAAACGGCTGATTTTTTATGGTCTTGTTGGTTGTATACATATTTAGTTGTTTATTATGATATTTTAAAAGTTAGAATGATTTACTTCATATATTTATTGGACATAAATATTTTACTTTTACCTATCTTTTTTAAACATAAAACTTAGGGCTTCCCAAGTGTATAGCTCACCCTCATTTAAACTTTGTATTGTTTCAGCTGCCTCTTTAGATTTGAACGCACTTAAATAAGCACCCATAGGGCTTGGTATATTCTTACTGATTAAAAAAGTAGCTTCTGTAGCATCAATTAAAGTTCCTGGTTGGTTAAAATCATTAACTAAAAACATAGAAATTGTGGTTTGATCAATTGATTTAATATGATTCATCATACATTCCGATGCGTCAAACTTAAAACTCTTGCCTTTATCTGTTACAATTTCGGCGGCATGTTGTTTGTCTACTATGGTCATACTACAAAAATGACAACCATCACTACCGTAATTTATAGGGTCTAGTTTTATACTGCAAGAGACAATTGTAAATACACTTAAGATTATAAAAGAATAATATTTTTTCATTTTTACTATTTTAAAGTTTTCTAGCTAATACTTTTAGCGGATTTTTTTCCAACAAAAAATGCTATTACCGTTAGTGACATACCTATAAACATTAACCATGCTCCAGTATCTGGCAAGGATGTAACATCAAAATTTAACATTTTAGCATTACCAAATAAGGGTGGTTTATAGGTCATAGGTGTTCCATCGGGGTTAGCTATTTTCATTATGGCATGTGGGTCTAAATTGGTTCCGTAATCCGTCATCCAAGCATTAAAATCATACATACCCAAAACCCCAAGAACAGACATAAAAACAAACCAACCAAGAAACCATTTATAACTTACTTTTTTAAAATAACCTAAAACTCCAATTAAAACCCCAAGAAATACCATAGCAGCAATTACAAGAGGAAACGTGCTAAATTCCCACATTTCTTCTGGTTTAGGAATAGTTTTCATTCCTATATAATGATTAAGACCATCAATATTTTGAATGTCGAACTCATTAAAACCTTTAATTCCATCAATATGAATATTCATTCCTAATGGTTCAGGATATTGTGGTGCTCCCAACATGATATTCCATAATGGGAAGACAAATAATCCTAAGAGAAATAAAGACCCAATGATCATTAGTATACTTGCTTTTTTCATCTTAAAGTGTATTAAAAATTACTAATTGATTTTGCTGTGGAAGGTTGTTTTTATTGAAGTAAAAAGCGGGCAGATAAAATAGCTACCCGCTTTAGATTTGAAAGAAAATAAATTTGTAAACTTAGATGCCTACTCTCCTAATGACCATGAAAGTTCAATATTAGAATCGGCTGGTGATACTCTTACATAGCCTTGCATTTCTTGGTGTAATGCAGAACAGAAATCTGTACAATAGAATGGCCACACCCCTACTTGCTTAGGCTCCCAAACCGATGTTTTTGTTTGCCCTGGCATTATTAATAATTCAGAAGTGTTTTGTCCAATTATTGAGAACCCATGAGGTACATCAAAATCTTGTTCGTGGTTTGTAATATGGAAATAAACCTTATCTCCAACCTTAACCCCCTCAATATTATCAGGAGTAAAGTGACTACGTATTGTGGTCATATAAATATGTACCTCTTTTCCAATACGTTCTACTCTAGCATCTGCACTTGTTAGGGTTGCATACTTATTTTTGTTATCAGCAAGTCTGTATATTTTTTGAGACTTTGGTGCTAATATTTCTGCAGGAATACCTGCCGCGTAGTGTGGTTCTCCATGCGTTGGGAAATCATAAATTAGTTCCATTTTTTCTCCTGTAATATCGTACAGCTGGGCAGAGTGTTCCATCTCCGGGCCTGTAGGGAGGTAACGATCTTTAGTAATCTTGTTCATAGCTACTACATATTTACCAAATGGTTTTCTTGAATTTCCTCCAGGTATCATCAAGTGACCAACAGAGTAAAATGTAGGCTTGCGATCTATTACTTCCCAAGTTCCTAATTTCCATTTTACAACTTCTGAAGAAATAAAGAAGGTAGTATATGCATTTCCTTTGTCATCAAATTCAGTATGAAGTGGGCCTAATCCACCACTTTTTACAGTACCTCCTAAAACATCTTCAAACTTTAAAATTGGAATTCCATAAGCTTCTCCATCGAACTTTTTACCTTCAATAGCAGCAATCATATTATCAAATGAATGCACAGTAAGATCTGCTGATAGCTTACCATTACCAATAATGTAATTTCCTGTTGGATCTACATCGCAACCATGAGGTGATTTTGGAGTAGGTAAAAAGTATACAGCTCCAGGTATTTTTGTTGGGTCTACAGTCAATACTTCTTTTACCATAGTAGTAGTACCTGTATGGCTCTCTTCATTATAAACATTATGTGCATAATTAGTAGGCATTTTAGTTCCTCCACCATTGTTTACATATTCTTCAATTTTCTTCCAGTTAATAGCTGCAATAAAATCTTTATCATTTTGTGAAGCATTTACTTCTAATAATGAATTAGCTTCCTCTGTATTATAGGTTGTAAAGAAGAACCATCCATGAGATTTTCCTCTTCCAGGATGAGAAAGATCATAATTAAATCCTGGCATTAAAATTTGAAATTTTATTGCCATATGGCCACTTGTTGGATCTACACTAATGAATGATAAAGCTCCTTTAAAATTACCTTTATACTCTTTAATAGGAATATCACGTTGTGGTACAGGCACTGCAAAACGAGTTCCTGCAACCACATATTCCGTATTTTCAGTTATGAATGATGAACTGTGGTTCCCTGCACTATTTGGAACCTCGATAATTTCTTCGGTTTCAAAAGTACTTAGGTTAATACGTGCAATTCTTGGTGTATTATTTCCATTTATAAATAACCATCTGCCATCTAATTCTCCATTAGTTTGTGAAATATCTGGGTGATG
Source organism: Cellulophaga tyrosinoxydans (assembly GCF_900176415.1). Lineage (GTDB taxonomy): Bacteria > Bacteroidota > Bacteroidia > Flavobacteriales > Flavobacteriaceae > Cellulophaga > Cellulophaga tyrosinoxydans. Next base: position 297,080 of record NZ_FWXO01000002.1, read on the forward strand.
CGCATCATCCCAAGGTACAAAACCAAAAGAGGTATTCAACATAGGTTTTGTTTCCTCAGAATACCCATAACCAGACGTTGGAAACTGGGAGAAAACAGGAATTTCTTTAAACATTCTACCTGATGGTAAACCGTAAACTGTTACATTTCCGCTATAACCTCCAGACATAAAAGCATAGAATTCGTCGTGCTCGCCTGGAGCAACATACACTTTTTCTGCGTTACTCGAATTAAGTGCACCATTAGATGAACTTTTTCCGTTTTGATTACCACAACTAAAGAGTACCGTTGACCCCAAAAGTGCGATTAAATAATGCTTATAATTTTTCATTTGTATTAGTTTAATATTTGTTATTAGCTATTTATACTTTTACTCTGTTGGAGGTAGAATTACCTTATCAACTACATGCACAATACCGTTACCAGCAGGGATGCTTGCTATTATTTTAGCACCACCTATAAAGACATCATCGCCCTTTACTTCAACAGATGTATTTTGGTCATTTGCTTGTCCGAGCTTTTTAAAATTCTTCAAAAAATCTTTCGTATAATTACCTGCACTTACATGATGTTTAAGAATATTTGCCAAAGCCGCTTTATTCTCAGGTTTCAACAAGTTTTCAACAGTGCCAGCAGGTAAAGCATCAAAAGCCGCATTCGTTGGTGCAAAAACCGTTAATGGTCCAGCGTTAACCAATACGTTTTCCAAACTAGCTGCTTGTACTGCTGCCACTAATGTGGTATGATCAGGAGATCCAATGGCAATTTGTAAAACATTTGGTGTTGAACTTTCATCATTAATAAAAGCTTGTCCGCTTTCATGAGAATCAGCGCTAGGTGTTGAACTTTCTGCAGCATTGGTTATTGCTTCTTTCTTATTTTCATTTTTACAAGAACTAATTAACATCAATGTAAAAAGTGAGGCAAATACTAGTTTTAGGTGGGTTGTTTTCATAATCATATAGTTATAGGGTTCTAAAATATTCGAGTATGGATCTTGTTTGTTCAACAGTTAAATTTTGATTAGACATTGCTGCACCATTAAACTCAATTAACAAATCTTTAGCGCAACGATCCTGTTCTGTCATTAACTTTGGATCTAAAATCATATTCATAATCCACTCAGGACTTCTACGTTCTAAAATACCTTGTGGAGATGGTCCAATAAAACGCTTATCTAATTTATGACAAGCAGTACAATTTGTGTTGTACAATTCTGCTCCTGCTGCTGCCATTTCTTGGTTAATTTCTGCATCTAAGGTGATTGATTTAATCTGCCCTACTCCTTTGTCATCCAAAGTAATTCTTTGTGAAGCTGGAACTTCGTTACTTACTGGAGCAGTTTCGACAGTCTTTTCGCTTTCCTTATTACGATTTACACTAAACCCTTCTTTTTTTTCTTCTTTTCCTCCGCAGCTTAGTAAGGCTAAAGAAAAAAGTAATGCTAAACTCTTAAATGCTATTTTCATGATATTAGGTTGTTAAGATTAATACTCCAAAATTATGCGACTTTAAGTTGATGAAATATGATAAATGTCATATTAAAGGATAAAAAAGTCTTTTTATCTTTATATTTGTTTAAAATATACGTTATGCTATCTATTTCAACTAAATATGCCATAAAAGCGGTTTTATATTTGGCAGTAAATTCAACTGTAGACAAAAAAATATTGGCTAAAGAAATTAGTGCTCCTACAGGAGTACCAAAAGCCTATTTATCTAAAATTTTGCAAGAGCTTTCTAGGCATGATATTATCTCATCTGTAAAAGGTCCGAATGGAGGTTTTTACTTAACAGCAGAAAACCAACAGACTTCATTAATTAAAATAGTAGATTTAATTGATGGTGAACATAGATTAAAATCATGTATTTTAAGTATTCAAAATTGCAATTCTGATCATCCCTGTCCATTACATAACATGGTTGGTAATACCAAGTCTCGATTTATTTCTAAACTAGAAACCACAAGTATTCATGATTTGGTGAACGATATAAAAATTGGAAAATCCAATTTGCCCCTATAAAAAAAAGGCTGCCCAATTGGGCAGCCTTTAAAGAAAACTTTGTTTTTCTTTTTAGAACTCTATCTCAAGATATAAACTACTACTTAAATTTGTTTCCGTAATATCTTCACCTTTTAAAACATCACCAGATTCATTTAGTAATTTTAAATTTAATTTCCAGTAACCAGTCATTGTTAATGCTAATTTTCCTTCGTACATTTTTTCAGTAGTATTATAGGTTAAATCTACGTTGTTTGGTGAACTATGATTGCCCATGCTTGGCATACGTGGATCTAAAGCTATAGTTTGATTTATTACTGGTGAAAACACCATCATGCTTTCCATTTTATACAATAGTGCAGAAAAATCATTCACCGCTACCTTAGGCTCCAAAGGCATCATAGCAAGTATATAACGTGCATTGTCTGAACCAGTAAACACAGAAACTCTTTGCATACCATCAAGAGGGGCTTTAACCTCAATCTGCTCAGTTACTGTATAACTCTCACCATTTACAGTATAATTAATAGTTAAATCCCAATATTCGGTATCATTACCTGGCATTTGAAAAATGATAAAACCTGAGTAAACCGATGCATCATCAGTTTTAGAAACTTCAGATTTTGGACAAGAATGCATCATACTAGTCATATGCATTACAGGATTCCATGAGATAGTAGCATCAGAAATATACATATCTGAAGCATCCTTAATACGTATAAAAAGTTCATTATAACCTACTGTAAATTGGCTTTGAGCAGAATACAATTCTAATGTATGAGTATTAGCTTGTAGGCTAGTTAGCATATTTAATTCAGTAAGTGGATCAATTTCATTATTTTCATCATTATCGGAACAAGAAGTTAATGAAATTGAAATAAGAAAAATGGATATAATTGTTTTTATTGTTTTCATGATGTATTGTTTATTAAAATTTATTAATTGATTGTGTAAGAACAGGTTAAGAATATATTTCTCCCCATTCGAGGTATATTTTTCCAATCTGCATACGTGGAATAGTTGGTGTCAAAAATGTTCTCAACACCTGTTTTTAAGTATAATGAATTGTCTGAAATTGATAGGGTTTTCCCTAATGATACTGAAAATATAGTGTAGGCCTTTGTACGGTCTTCGCCATAACTTGGATTAAAATTAACCTGCTCTGCAGCTCCATTCATAGCTATGTTTCCTGAAAAACTTCCTTTAACATATTGGACTGAAGATCTATAGGCAAATGGACTAATAAAGGGAAGATTAATATTATCCTGATCTTGACCTCGATGGTAAGATATAAATCCGTTCCAAGAAAAACCTGGTGTAATTTGGTACGTGCCATCTACTGATACATTGTACAGGTTAGCATACTCCAAATTCTTATAAATCTTAACACCATCGGCTCCAATGGTCATAACACTTAAATCTGGACTTACCTCACCAATGATATAATCCATTGTATGAAAATAATTGCCTTCTAGGTTTAACTTAAAGTTTTTAAAAGGAAACAAAAACGAAACATTACCCTCAAGAGATTTTTCGTTCTCCAAATTAGGATCACCAATATAGTCATGATTATCAAAGCTATTGAACAAATAAAAGCCAAAACCCTCAGAGACAGAAGGTGCACGATCTCCGTAAGACAAACCTAATTTTACATCTGCCTTGGCCATTTTTGTAGCATACAACGATGAAAAACTTTTCAAAAACCGAGTTTGACGCTGCGGCATTGTTGGATAAAAAATTCGTAAACTATTTAACCCAAATTCATCTGCAATAGTAAAACCTTGAACTGTAATTCTAGAAGAAATTTTAAGTGTTCCCTCATTTAAATCAAAAATATCTTCTGCATACAAACCGGAGTTAAGGGTTCTAACATCTGGCCATGTTAACATAAACATTTCATTTTCATTAGGGTCATTTGGGTACATCGTCATTTCGGCAAGAGACCGATTATAAAATCCGTCTATTTTAAACAAAAATGCATGCTTCTCCAGTTTTAATTTTGCTTGTGAATAATAACCATAGGTATCACTCCATCCAGGCATGTCCATTCTAATAGGCACATCTGGTCGCTTGCTATCATCCATAATATGCGTTATGGAATTGGCATAAACTTTAGAATCCCAATCGGATAATGCCCCAATAAATTTAGGCTGAATATAACTAACAGAACCAATAAATGCTCTAGCTAATGAAACATCCATAGGTAAAGCTGGATAACCAACATCACGAGCTTCATCAAAAATAAAGCTAGCCAGTAGTTTTTTATCGTTATCAATTTTGAAACCAGCGTTTGTAGATAAATTATACTTCTCGAACTGAGAATAATTAACCTCTTCTCCTCCACCAGCTACATAATTATCTGCTTTACGAAAAATCACATCTGAATCTATATAAAAATTATCATTGGAATAATTCAATTCTCCGCCAATAATTCTAGACGCATTGTTAGATTCAAAGCCTGTTTCAAAAGAACCTACCCATCCGGTTGGTTTAAAATTACTCTTCTCTAAACGAAGATCAATTGAGCCTCCAATTGTTGCACCATGCTCCGCTCCTTGTTGTCCACTTGCTACATGGATGTCATTTAAATTAGAAACATCTACATAAGAAGTTATTGGATCCATTTTATCAGTACATGCTCCAAAAATGCGCATACCATCTATGCTTACGGTTAAGCGTTCCGAACTCATATCGTTCAAAACGGGTTCCCATGCATAAGCACCTCTCTTTATCATATTTAGCTTTTTTGAAGACTCTAAATACTCATCTAAAGTAGAAAGTGGTTTATTTTGTGCTCTATGTTCTAAGGCATTTTTGTAGTTAGCAATAACAATAACTTCATCTAGATTTACAGGAAGTATAGTGTCATTTACAATAATTACTGCTTGCTCTTGAGCTAATACATTCAGCTGAAATGCAATTACAAAAATAGTGGATAATAATAGTGCTTTGGTTTTTAGGCATATCCTATTTTTAGGATATGACCTAACATCAAATTCTGTTTTCATCTGTTGTTTTTTAACAAATATTAAAATATAGGGTATTCTCTAACTTAGAGCCAATTAGTCTAGTTAGATAAATACATTGAAAAAAAAACTAGATGAATTCTGGAGGGTTTGAAACGTCTTGAGTAAAAAGACCGGATATAAAAACTACAGGTACTTTAAATATTTTGGTGTCACCATTAACTAATGGTGAAGCTAAATTATAATCAGAATTTATTTGATAGAAAACAATATTCTGAATTTCGGAGCTAGATTGTTTTTTACCAAAAGGGTTTTCTTTTTGCTGCTCTGTCTCTTGAGCCAATTTTGTCATTAAATAACATTTACCATTACATTGTAGTTCTGGTTTATCTTTATTTTCGCATAGGACATTAACTATGTAATCATAATTTACAACATACTCTACTACGGGCCAAAATGGCTTAAACAGCATGGTAATTGTTAGTATTATGACTATAAAATTTTTCATCTCGGCAAAGATAAATACTTAATTAAATTTAATAGATGATAATTGTCAGAAAATGAGTTAACACTTATCATGATAAAAAAATAAATTCTTCTACAGAGATGGTGCATAGTACTATTTTAATAAACGAAAATTATTTTGCTCCTCTGGGGTAGTTTTTCGGTTATACGTACTATCAAATCTTGGGTCAGAAATATAAACCATACGTTCTTGCATGGTAACTTCTATACTTAAAAAATCGAATTCAGAAACTACTTTGCCAGTAATGCGATAAATACCTTTGCCTCTAAAAGGATATTTTGCAGCTACAGGTGGAAAATGTACGGTATCTATCCAATGTCCGTTTTGATCTAAAAAAGTGCCAAAATACATCCGATCTCCTTTTGATGTTCCTGTATTTTTAACAGTAACCAAGTACCCATAAATTACAATGGTCTTATGAAGATACTTACCAAGATCATTACTAGTAATTGTGCTTGTAGGAGGTTTTTGAAGCAACATAAAAGAATCATACAAAGTAAAACCTAATAACTCTAGTTGATCAAACGCATTTTCTAAATCGGTAATTGTAAACTTAGGCAACTCAAAATGTTTGGTTTTTACTTTAAATAATTGTTGCTGCAATTCATGCACAGGCACATGATTATTTTTATAATGTGCCTGCCACAATAAACTTCTTTTATCTATTTGTAAAGAACGGAACGCATCTATCCGTATTAAAATATCTAATTGTTCTATTGAGAGTGCTGCTCGAGTAGTAAAATCATCAAAAGAAGTGAATTTTCCGTTTAAACGTGCCTTGCCAATTTTAAGCATGGTGTACTTTTCAAGTCCTTGTAAATGTTGAAAGCCTAGATAAATTTCTTTACCACGAATTATAGTTTCAATACTACTGGTATTTATACATGGCGGATGCACTAATGCGCCGTTCATTTTAGCTTCATGCACATAGGTTTCAATGTTATAAAATCCGCCACCATTATTAATAGTAGCCACCATATATTCTAATGGATAATAACATTTTAAAAACAGACTTTGGTATGATTCTACGGCATAAGAAGCAGAATGCCCTTTGGCAAATGCATAACCAGCGAAGCTTTCTATTTGTCGCCAAACCTCAAAAATAACGTCATCTGGTTCTCCTTTTTTTCTACAATTAGCAACAAATTTATCTTTCACTGCCTGAAACTCTTCACGAGAACGGTACTTACCACTCATTCCTCTTCGTAATACATCTGCTTCTCCTAAATCTAAATCAGCATAATGGTGCGCCACTTTTATCACATCTTCTTGGTATACCATAACGCCATAGGTATCTGGCATTATACTCCATAATACTGGGTGTGCTTCTTTTCTGCGTTCTGGATTTTTATGTCGTAAAATATATTCTCGCATCATGCCACTTTTTGCCACTCCAGGGCGTATTATAGAACTTGCCGCCACCAAGGTTAAATAATCACTTACGCCTAGTTTTTTTAGCAACATTCGCATAGCCGGTGATTCTACATAAAAGCAACCTATACATTCCGCTTGCTCAATCATGGCATTAATCTTAGCATCTTTAAAAAAAGGCTTTGCATTATGAATATCTGGCAGCACTACACTTGGATGATTTTCTTTAACAATCGTAATTGCATCTTTTATTTTTCCTAAACCACGCTGACCTAAAATATCGAACTTATGCAAACCCACATCTTCAGCAATATGCATATCAAACTGTACCGTTGGGAAACCCTTTGGCGGTACATGTGTTGCCGAATAATAATGTATTGGTTTTTCTGAAATAAGAATCCCAGCTGCGTGAATACTCAAATAATTAGGTTTTCCATTTAAATAGGATGCATAACGCAAAACCAAAACCGAGAGTTCATCTAATTCACTTATAACATATTTTCCATCACTGAGCTTATCTATTTCATGCTTTGGTAGTCCGAATACTTTTCCCAACTCCCGCACTGCTCCACTGTGCTTAAAAGTTACATAAGCCCCCAAAAGTGCCACTTGGTTGTTCGTACTAAATTCTTCAAAAATAAAACGCGTAACATCTTCACGATCCCATGTAGAAAAATCAATATCAAAATCCGGTGGACTAGCGCGGTATAAGTTCATAAAGCGTTCAAAATATAAATCCAATTCTATAGGATCTACATCGGTAATTTCGAGCAAATAAGCCACAATACTATTAGCACCACTACCACGACCTACATGGTAATAGTCTTTAGATTTTGCGTATTGTATAATCTTCCAATTAATTAAAAAGAAGCTGACGAAATTCTGTTGCTTTATAAGCGCAAGTTCTTTTTCTAAACGCTGTTTTATAGCTGGAGTAATACAATCATAGCGTTTGGGTAAGCCAATTTCGCAAAGTGCTATTAATTTTTTGTAATCTTCATCTAGACTACCAAAAACACACTTTAAATTCTGACTTTCTTTTGTTTTAGTAAAATTGAATTCTATACTACACTGCAACAACAATGACTTTGTGTTCTCTAAAATATACGGATACTCTTCAAATGCTTTTTCGATAAATTCTACCGGAATCATTTTACAGTCAGGACTGCCTTGTTGTGTTTCCGGAAGCTTACTTAACAACATATTAGTATCTATAGCCCGTAAAAGCCGGTGGATATTAAAATGGCGCTTATTACGAAAAGTAACAGTGTGTAGCACAACTAACTTATGGGTAAAACTGCTTAATTTTGAGAAACGTAATTTATGAATATCCGTAAGTTTTACACCTATAAATTCATGTTCTAAAAAAGTTGTTTTTTCTAGAAGAAGAATTTTTTCAAAAGGATAAATAATAATACAATTTTCAAGTAGTGGTGCGTTTTCTGGAAAGTCTTTTTTGTTATGTAAATATTCAGATAGAAAATTATTTAGCACTAAAAAACCATCATTATTTTTTGCTAAACCTACATAACATTGATCAGCACCATTCCTGAAATCTATTCCAATACTAGGAGTAATACCATAATCAGGAGCTTTTCTTATAAAATTTAAACACCCAGAGGTGTTATTAATATCGGTAAGTGCAAAATGTGTACAACCATGCTGTTGCGCTATCTCTAAAAGCTCTATTTCAGATAACGTTCCATAGCGTAAACTATAATATGAATGGTTGTTTAAGTACATTTTTGCGTTGTATTAACTAAGTATTATTGGTGCCTGTGCGCCAAAACAATAGGTGGTTCTCCGTTAAAAGGATTGGTAAAGTTGCCAATGGTACGCGCACTATCCCCTAGAGTTATAGCACGCATAACACTCCTATCGCCATATTTAACACGTATAGCATCCATGGCTTTATACAAATTCACGGTTTTGTTCTCATCATCAAATAAATTAATCTGGTAGGTACCTGCGGTTAAAGCACTATAACGCACCCCAACAAGACGTATTAACATGCGCCTATTGTATAATTTTTCAAAAAGCTCCAATACTACAGGGATTAAATGATGGTCTGCAGAGGTATATGGAATTTTGATTTGCTTGGAGTAGGTCTGAAAATCTGAATACCTAATTTTCACAGTCACACAAGAAGTAAGCTTTCCTCCTCTTCTAAGCTGAAATGCTAAATTTTCAGCCATAGCAACAATGGTGGTTTTCAACGCCACAACATCGGTAGTATCTTGTCCATAGGTACGCTCGCTAGAGATTGATTTACGTTCGTGGTAAGCCACTAGGGGCGTATTGTCAATACCGTTAGCACGTTGCCATATTACTTGTCCGTTTTTACCAAATACCGATGTCATCATTTCTAATGGCATCTGCTGTACGGTATGAATGTTCTTAACGCCCATATTGCAGAAAATTCTATATGTCTTTTCTCCAACTAGTGGAATTTTCTTTATGGATAAAGGGGCTAAAAATGGTTTTTCATACCCAATATCAATCATTAGTTGATTATTAGGTTTCGCTTCGTTGGTGGCTACTTTAGAAACTGTTTTGTTTATAGAAAGACCAATAGATATTGGTAATCCAGACTCGCGAAATACTTTGTTTCTGAGTTCAGAAGAAAATTTATAGCAACCAAAAAACCGATCCATTCCTGTAAGGTCTGCATAGAACTCGTCTACACTAGACTTTTCTAAAAGTGGCACTTCACTTTGAAGAATCTCTGTTACTTGTTTTGAAAAATTCGTATAGGTACCTGCATTGCCTCTAATATATATGGCATGAGGACAAAGTTGCCGTGCCATTTTCATGGGCATACCAGAATGCACCCCATAGGCACGTGTTTCGTAGCTAGCAGCACTCACCACTCCTCTATCCCCAGTACCGCCAACTATGATAGCTTTGTTTTTTAAACTACTATCAAGCAAGCGCTCGCAGGAAACAAAAAATGTATCTAAATCTAGATGCAATATGGTGCGGTTCATTATTATTTGGATTTAATCCAAAATTATGGAATATTTCCATATTAAAAAACATAATGTTACTATCATTTTATTGAAATAGCATTAGCCAAATTATATTGTACTAAAGAATAGAATAGGAATAGGTAATGAAAAGAATAATTTTAGAAAATACCCTTGATTTTCAAAACAGAAGGAATCCAAATCATAAGAGAAGAAAAGAAAATACCTATTGTGTTTGCTAGAAAGGCTTTTTTACGTTCAATTTTAAAAAGGTATGTAGCAATACTACCAGCATAAACACCTGTTCCTGGCAAAGGCAACATCACAAAAAACATAAGTCCCCAAAAACCATATTTTTTAATTTTATCACCAGAACCAACTTTAGCTTTTCGGGCAACATAAATTGCAGATTTTTTGTAAAAATTCCATCGTAGAAAATAATGGTTTACTTTATCTAAGAAAAACATCATTAAAGGAAAAACAAGTACGTTAGCTATAAAACAAAATAGGAAAACTAAATAGATATTTAATCCTTTCAATAAACCAAAAGGAATACCCAGTTTAGCTTCTCCCAAAGGAGAGATACTCCATAATATTGCAATTATAAAATCTGTAACCACTTTTTTTTTGCAAAAGTAGTATTACCAAAATTATAAAGCATCAATTGGAATCATAAAAAATAACTAAATCTTATAAATAGTATTTAGTACTGTTCGCTTATATAAGGTATTTTTGTAAAAAATTAAATTTCAATGTTTCATATTTTCAGTAAAAAACATTTTCTAGTAGACCTACTAAACGGTTTTGTTGATATTCACAATCATATTCTCCCAGGTATAGACGATGGAGCAAAAACAGTAGAAGATTCTATTAGTTTAATTAAAGCTTTTTCCGAAATAGGTATTGAAAAATTTATAGCTACACCACATATTATGGATAATTATTATCCAAACAATTTTCAAACTATAAACCAATCATTAATTCAAGTGAAAAATGAATTAATTAAAGAAGAAATGACACAGGTTTCAATAGAAGCTGCCGCCGAACATATGATAGATGGTAATTTTGAAAATATTTTAGATAGATCAGAGATAATGCCTATTCAAAAAAATTACTTGCTTGTAGAAATGTCTTATTTACAACCTTCACTAAATTTTGACACCGCTATAGAAAAAATAGGTTCTGCGAGATACTTTCCCATATTTGCTCATCCAGAACGTTATAACTACTTACATAATACCAACAAATATGATAAGTATAAACAAACAGGCATATTGTTTCAACTAAACATATTATCCTTAGGAGGGTATTATGGTGATAGTGTAAAGCGTTGTGCAAACAAGTTATTGGAGGAAGGTAAAATTGATTTTTTAGCTTCAGATGTACATCACCTGAATCACCTTGAAGAACTTAAAAAAATTCAACTCAAACAAAAAACAATTGATAGGCTAATTCCTATAATAGACAAGACTATTTACAACTTTAGTTAAGCCCAAAATTTCCACCATTTTTTCACTTCTGCTGAATAACCATAACCATATTTACCACCGTATCCTAAATCTGTATTTTTAACATCATTAACAACAAAAGATAATTCTTTTAATTTGCCTTCTTTTACAAGATTCAATGGGTAATCAATTACTTTTTGTTCTGTTACACCAGCTCTCACAACATATACAATTTGACTAGCATATTCACTTATGAGCACGGTATCTGTGACTACTAATAATGGCGCTGTATCTACAATTACATAATCATATTTTTCTGAAGCCTCATCCAATAAAGTCTTCATACGATCACTCATTAATAATTCCGAAGGGTTTGGCGGAATTTTTCCTGAATAAATAATATCAATAGCATTTGAACCACTTACTATTTTCTCGGTAATTTCATTAAGCTCAGTTGCAGAATCATATAAAAATTCGGTTAAACCTATAGAGTTACCTCTAACAGCATTTCCTTTTTGATCTACACTATTATTATTAAAAAAAGTATATAATTTAGGATTTCTAATATCTGCACCGATTAGCAAAGTTTTCTTTCCTGTATTCGAAAATATCATTGCTAAATTAGAAGCTAAAAATGTTTTTCCCTCTCCAGAAACACTTGAAGTAACATATATAATATTATTCTTGCCTTTACTTTTCTTAGATTTAATAACATAATCTAAATTGGTTCTTAATATTCTTAGTGATTCTGCAAGTATGGAACGATCATTGTCTAAAATAAGCTTTGATTCTTTTTTGCCTAAATGAGGAATTTCTGCTAAAACGGGTATGTTTTTTGCAATTTTTTCTAATCCAATTTTATTATGAACTTTATTATCCAATAAATCTTTTGCGTAGATTATAGAAAACGGAATTATAAGCCCCATAATTAAAGAAGCTAATAAAACAACATTTCGCTTTGGAGAAACTGGAAAACGACTAGAGGCATAAGCAGCATCAATTACTTTAGATTTTGCCGCTGCAGAGGCATAAGCAATTTGTGATTCCTCTCTTTTCTGCAGTAAATACAAGTATAAAGATTCAGTGGTTTGCTGTTTTCTTGTAATATCTCTTAAAGCCTGTTGATTTTTTGGAGCTGAATATAAACTAGAATTTATTCTGGATTGTTGCCCGGCTAAACTATTTAGTTTTAAACTCAAGTTTTCAGTCATTCCACTTAAACTTGATTTGATAGTACTTCTCAAACCAGAGATTTGCTGATCTAAAGATACAATTATCGGGTTTTTTTCATTAGAACTTTCAAGTAATCGCTTACGCTCTGCTACTAATTGATTATAAGTTGCAGTATTACTAGTAATAGATTGGTCCGCCAACCCTATGTTTGATGGCAATAGCTGATATCCATTTTGGTTATCAACCTCTTGCCTCATAGCGTCCGCCACCATTAATTGATATCTTGCATCTTCTAACTCTTGTTGATTAGATGCCCCTGCGCTTAAATTAATATTGGTTTGAGATCCGATATCCGATATCCCCTTATTGGTCATGAAATCAACAGCATTTTGATCTACCGAAGATAAATTAGATGCAATTTGAGTTATTCTATCATTAATAAAATCAGAGGTTTTGTCAGCTACAGATTTTCTATCGGCAACTCCATTGGCATTATAATTTTTCACCAACTCATTTATAATATCAATAGCTTTATTTTGTATCGGGTCTGTTAATTTAATAGTAACAATATTCGATAATTTATCTAATTGATTAATTTTTATCTTGCTTTGATAATATTGAGCTACCTCGCCTACTGGATTTATACTAATTTGAAATTTTTTGCCCTTGTAAGCCTTTACATTAGTACTTGTCGGAGTTATTATAATATCTCCTGCTGGTGTTTTAAAATTTTTACCAAAGGATAATACTTTCACAGGCACATCTTCATCTTCTGTATAGCCAAATGTGGTCTCTGAAGAATACGTTATAAAAAAACTAAACTTAGAGTTATTGATAGTGGAATCCGCAGCTAAAAAATTAATCTTAAATGGCCTTGGCTGTGCATATAGTTCCGAACTCATAATATTACCAATTGCAGTAGTGGTAATATTTAATTTTAATTTTTTCACAACTTCTATTAAATTGGAACGAGATTTTATCATCTCTATTTCATCAAGCACTTCATTGCCGCTTTGAGAAAATATATCCAAATCTTTAAAAACACTTAATTCTGAGGCTGCACCATCTTCTTCTATAATTTGTATTTTAGCTTCTGCTGCATATTGAGGAGTGGTATAGCGTAAATATATTAATGCAAGTCCAATGGAAATAATCGCAGCTAACAAAAACCAAATCCAATGTTTTAAGTACGTTTGAAGGACAGTCTTAATATCCATATTATTTGCATTTGGAGAAATTCCAGAATTCAAGCTCATTTGAAAAATATTATTTAACTGAAACTATTAATTTCTTGTAAGGATCAGAATTGTAGATGAAATTAAAATTGAAGCTATTGATACCATTAATGTAGCTCTATTATCTAATGAAGAATTGGTAATTGCAGACTTATTAGGCTCTACATAAACCACATCATTTTGTGTTAAATAATAAACGGGAGATTTCATAGCTTCTTTACTTGTTAAATCTATTCTATGATGTACAAATGTTCCATTAAAATCACGAATTACTAAAATATTATTACGTATACCTTTTATATTTAAATCGCCTGCAAGGCCAATTGCTTCAAGAATTGTAATTTGTTCCCCATTAACAGGATATGTTCCTGGTCTATTCACTTCTCCCAAAACAGAAATAGTAAAGTTTTTTAAACGTATGTTAATTATAGGATCTTTTAAATAATCGGACAATTTTTGAGTCAATAATTCGCGCACCTCCTCTGATGATAATCCTGCAATTTTAATTTTACCAATAACCGGAAAGTCTATGCTTCCACTTTCGTCTATTATATAATCTACTTGTTCTTGCATTCCCCCTCCACCGGATTCTCTGCCACCTCTAAATAGATTAAAAGGCGCACTTGCCTCAGGATTTAAGGTAGATACAAATATACTAACCACGTCATCTACTTTAAATTTAGAAATAAATGGTGTTTGATCTACTATGGTCTCATAAGCACCAACATCTTGAAAATAAACTACTTTCTTTTTTGATCCACAAGAGGTTAAAAATATTGTAGCTGATAGGAGTAATAATATTAAATTAAGCTTTCGGTTAGTGTTGAACATATAATTAGTTTTAAAGATTAAAAGTATACAAAATGTTTAAGATTGAAGAATTTTATCTTCTAAAATATCTGTGTCTTTGTTTTCTTCCTTTTTGCGCACTTCATCATCTATTTTACAAAGCTCAGAATTTTTAGAGATATATTCTGGAACAATTTCTTTCATTAAACGTACCGTATCGGTATCAAAAAACATGTTTGAAACACAAAGTTGATTTATATTTGAACGAATATTAGCATAATCTAATTCTCGTACTTTACTTATCATAATTTTTTTGTGATACGTAGGCAACGTATTTTCACCATTAGCCAAAAGCTCTTCATATAGTTTTTCTCCTGGGCGTAATCCTGTTACCTTGATATCTATATCCTCTGGATATTTTAAACCAGAAAGTTTAATCATATTTTTGGCGAGATCAAATATTTTTACAGACTCTCCCATATCAAAAATAAAAATCTCTCCTCCAGTACCCATAGCTCCCGCTTCTAAGACTAATTGAGATGCCTCTGGAATAGTCATAAAGAAACGAGTAACATCTTTATGAGTTACCGTTAAAGGACCTCCTTTATCTATTTGCTTTTTAAATAGCGGAATTACAGAACCATTTGAACCTAATACATTTCCAAATCGCGTGGTGATAAATTTTGTTTTGTTTAATTGCTGCATACAACTAATGTACATTTCAGCAATACGCTTTGTAGCACCCATAACATTGGTAGGATTCACTGCTTTATCTGTAGAAACAAAAACAAATTTCTCAACATTATATTGAACTGACAAATCACAAACTACTTTAGTACCTGCTACATTTATTTTTATGGCTTCATAGGCATTGTATTCCATAAGCGGCACATGTTTATATGCAGCAGCATGAAACACCAAATTAGGACCATATTCTTGAAAAATATTATTCATTCTATTTTTATCCCTAATGTCAGCAACAATAGGAATAAAATTGTGAAATCCGTTTTGTTTTAATTCTTGTTGTAAATCATATAAAGCAGATTCAGCTTGATCTATAACAATTAAAGATTTGTAATTATAGCTACATATTTGTCGAACAATTTCACTACCGATTGATCCTGCACCACCAGTAACTAAAACCGTTTTATCTTTTAGTTCTTCCTCAATTTTCGAATTTTTAATATCAATCGTAGCTCGATCCAAGAGGTCCTCAATTTGTACTTGCTTTATTTGTGAAAGTTTTAATTCACCATTAATCCAATCTTCAACTGGAGGTACAATTTTAACCAATACCGGGAAGTCTACCAAGCTCTCAACTAGAACTCGTAATTTTTTATGATCTATATTTTGAATGGAAAAAATCACCTCAGAAATATCCTTTCTTAAGATAAAACTTTCTGTAAGCACATCACTATTGTATACTTGTACCCCATTAATAAGCTTTCCTACTTTTTGATCATCTTTATCTATGTAGCCAACAACTTTAACTTTACTTTTTGTAGCATTTGTTAACGCATTATAGGTTAAAATACCGGATTCCCCGGCTCCATAGATCAACACATTTTTTGTTGCTGTTTTATAACCACTTGCAACAAAATTAACATACATAGCTTTAAACAAATATCTTGAAGCTGTTAATCCAATAAAACTTAGTAAACTATGAATAATAATAATGGTTAAAGGAACTGTAAAGTCTCCAAGAAAATCATATTTTCTGTTGGCAACTACTAAAATTATTGTAATTATGCTTAATAAACAGATGGCATTAAAAATATTATAAACATCTCTAACCCCCGTATGACGTACAACTCCCTTATAAGATCCGATTATTAAAAAAGAGATTAGTGAAATTAATGCGATAAAGGGTAATTGAACAAAAAGCTTATTTACATCAAAATTCATTGTTAGATTAAACAAAATGAAATAAGATAAAATAAAGGCAAATGAGACAATTAAAATATCAATAAATAACACCAACCATTTTGATGCGTACTTACTAACCGTACTGTTTATATAATTTTGTATCATAATAGGATCTTTTTTATTAATGATATTATTAATTCTAAATCAGATTTTTTTAAATTAGAACCACTTGGCAAACACAAACCTCTCATGAATAAATCTTCCGAAGTTCCATTGGTATAATTTAAACAATTCTTAAAAACTGGTTGCAAATGCATTGGTTTCCATAAAGGTCTCGATTCAATATTATAGGCCAACAATTCTAAACGTATTTTTTCTCGTAACTCGTAAGATGGTAATAAAATACAACTAAGCCATCTGTTTGAAAAATAATCTTTAGGTTCGTCTAAAAACTCAATTTTATTAATTCCAGACAATTCTTTATAATACATGGCATAATTTGCTCTTCTTGCAGCAACTCTATCATCAATCACTTCCATTTGCCCTCTACCAATCCCTGCTAAAATATTACTCATTCTATAATTATAGCCAACATTAGAATGTTGATAATGCGGGGCGTCATCTCTTGCTTGTGTAGCTAAAAATATTGCTTTCTTTTTATATACTTCGTTTAGAGAGACTAATGCACCTCCACCAGAAGTAGTAATTATTTTATTACCATTAAAAGATAAAATACCAATATCTCCAAAACTACTGCACTTTATCCCTTTAAATGTACTACCTAGGGCTTCAGCACTATCCTCCACGACTGGAATTTTATAAGCTTCTGAAATTTTTCTTATTTCATTTATTTTATATGGCATACCATATAAGTGAACTGCAACTATTGCTTTAGGTTTTTTACCATTAGAAATTCGATCTTTAATTGCTTTTTCTAATAATTCTGGACAAATGTTCCAAGTATCTCGTTCACTATCAATAAATACTGGATGTGCGCCTAAATATTTAATAGGGTTTGCTGATGCCGAAAAAGTAAAACTCTGACATAAAACCTCATCTCCCTGACCAACACCTAAAATTTCAAGAGCCAAATGTATTGCTCCAGTACCCGAGCTTAAGGCCGCAACATGCACCTCATTGGAAATATACTTTTGAATAGCCATTTCAAATGCATCCACATTTGGACCCAAAGGAGCAACCCAATTTGTATCAAAGGCCTGTTTTACATATTTCTCTTCATTATTCCCCATATGAGGAGAGGAAAGCCATATTTTATCGTAGGTCATTGGTATTCATTAGTTAATATAATTCTATCGTAAAAATAAACATAGTTTTTTGTTTCTAATGGTATAATCGGCATATTTCGTTTAAGCTAGTAATTATTCGATTAACTACTATAATTATATTTTCTATGAACTAAACCCGGTTCTTTATCCTTAAAAAAGTCTATTTATCCAATAATACAAGGCTCATCTAAAAAAAAATACAATATTTGCATTTTAAAATATTTAGCTCCTTAATACATGAAAAAAATAACCAAAATTTGTTGTATTGGTGCTGGCTATGTTGGCGGCCCAACTATGTCAGTTATTGCAAAAAAATGTCCTCATATACAAGTAACCGTTGTCGATATTAATCATGACAGAATTGCACAATGGAATGATTCTAACTTAGATAATTTACCAATATATGAACCTGGTTTAAAAGAAATAGTAGCAGAAACAAGAAATAAAAACTTATTTTTTTCCACAGAAGTTGATAAAGCTATAGATGAAGCCGATGTCGTTTTCATTTCCGTTAACACGCCTACAAAAACTTATGGAAAAGGAAAAGGGCAGGCAGCTGATTTAAAGTTCATTGAACTATGTGCTAGGAATATTGCTAAGGTAGCTAAAACAGACAAAATTGTTGTAGAAAAATCTACTTTACCTGTTAGAACCGCCGGGGCTATTAAAAATATACTTGATAATACTGGGAATGGTGTAAATTTTGAAATTCTTTCAAATCCAGAATTTTTAGCGGAAGGTACAGCAATCCAAGATTTGCTTCACGCCGATCGTGTTTTAATTGGTGGCGATGAAACACCTTCTGGTCAAAAAGCCAAAAACCTATTGAGTGAAGTTTATGAAAACTGGTTGCCAAAAGATCGTATTTTGCAAACTAATGTATGGTCTTCTGAACTATCCAAATTAGTAGCTAATGCGTTTCTAGCGCAACGTGTTTCTTCTATTAACTCCATCTCTGCCCTATGTGAGAAAACCGATGCAAATGTAGAGGAAGTTGCCAGAGCAATTGGCTACGACTCACGAATAGGATATAAATTTCTAAATTCATCCGTAGGTTTTGGGGGTTCCTGTTTTCAAAAAGACATTCTAAACTTAGTATATATTTCACAAAGTCTAGGTTTACAAGAAGTAGCAGACTATTGGGAACAAGTAATCATAATGAATGATTATCAAAAGCGTAGATTTGCAGACAATATCATCAGTACTTTATACAATACTGTTTCTGGTAAAAAAATTATTTTTTACGGTTGGGCATTTAAAAAAGACACTAATGACACCCGAGAATCTGCCGCAATATATGTAGCAGATGCCCTATTAGAAGAGCGAGCTGAACTTACAGTTTATGATCCACAGGTAAAAGAACAAACCGTATTTAGAGATTTAGATTATTTAAATACGCGAACACCAGAGGAAAATAAAAATTTGGTAAAAGTTGTTAAAGACCCTCTTGCAAATATTGAAAATGCACACGCTATTGCCATATTAACAGAATGGGATGAATTCAAAACCTATGATTGGCAAAAGATTTATGATAAAATGTTGAAGCCAGCATTTCTATTTGATGGACGAAGACTATTAGATAAGGAAAAAATGGAGCGAATTGGTTTTAATTATTACAGAATTGGGCAAGTATAATTAGCAAAAAATACTATTTTAAAACACTACAAAATGAAAATATTAGTAACTGGTGCCGCAGGATTTATAGGCTTCCATACCGCTTTAAAGCTATTAGAAAATGGACATGACGTAGTTGGATTAGATAATATTAATGATTATTATGAAATACGACTAAAATTAGCTCGTTTAAAAGAATTAGGCATTACTGCAACTGAATCTTTAGCTTTTAACACCCTATTATCAAGTGAGAAATTTTCTTCAAGATTCAAATTTATTAGACTAAATATTGAAGACAGAACAAATTTACCTCACCTTTTTGCAAATGAAAATTTTGATGTTGTTTGCAATTTAGCAGCACAAGCGGGAGTTCGTTATAGTATAGAAAATCCAGAAACTTATATCGATAGTAATATTGTTGGATTTTTAAACATATTGGAATGCTGTAGGCATCATCATATTAAACATTTAGTCTACGCCAGTAGCTCCAGTGTTTATGGTCTAAACAAGACGATACCTTTTAAAACTACCGATACTGTAGACCACCCTATTAGCCTTTATGCCGCAAGTAAAAAAAGTAATGAATTAATGGCCCATACGTATAGTCATCTTTTTGGGTTTGCAACTACCGGACTTCGTTTCTTTACAGTGTATGGACCTTGGGGTAGACCTGATATGGCATTATTTTTATTTTCTGAAGCTATTGCTAATAACAAACCTATTAAGGTGTTCAATAATGGCGAAATGGAACGAGATTTCACCTATATTGATGATATCGTGGAAGGTTTAACAAGAATTATAGAGAAAAATTCTGAAGAGAGAGTAAAATTAAATGAAGGTTATAAAGTATACAATATAGGAAATAATAATTGTATAAAACTAACTGATTTTATAGCTGAAATTGAAAAGAATTTAGGCAAGACTGCAGAAAAAGAATATTTACCAATGCAACCAGGCGATGTTGCTAAAACATGGGCTAACGTAGATGATCTAATTAAAGATTACGAGTACGCTCCTAAAACTCCTGTCGAAAAAGGCATTAAAAATTTTATTCATTGGTACACCAACTTTTACCCTAATATTAAAAAGTCCTAGATTTTATCTTCAATTTCCATTTTATTTTTAATATAATAAAATAGCTAAATGCCATAAGATTCTTTAAATTCGCTTTTACAAATAGTATCCATGAGTTTACAAAATATATGCATTGTTGGTTTAGGTTATGTTGGCTTGCCTTTGGCTCGTCTTTTCGCAACAAAATACCCCGTGATTGGTTTTGATATTAATAAGAGAAGAGTAAACGAAATTAATACAGGAAAAGATTCTACCTTAGAAGTTGATGACAATACTTTAAAATCCGTATTAAAAAATAATGTTAATAATAATAATGGACTATACTGCTCCAATGAAATCAGCGACATTAAAAATTGTAACATTTACATCATTACGGTTCCTACGCCAGTAGACAAAAACAATCGACCCGATTTAACTCCATTATACAAGGCCAGTGAAACTGTAGGTAAGGTTTTAAAAAAAGGGGATATTGTCATCTACGAATCAACTGTTTATCCTGGAGCTACTGAAGATGAATGTATTCCTGTTTTGGAAAAAGTAAGTAATTTAAAATTTAATCATGATTTCTATGCAGGATATTCTCCCGAACGCATAAATCCAGGAGATAAGGAACATACAGTAGAGCATATTCTTAAAGTAACTTCTGGTTCCACTCCTGATATTGGAATTAGAATAGATAATTTATACAAATCTGTTATTACAGCAGGTACTCATTTAGCACCATCCATAAAAGTAGCTGAGGCAGCTAAAGTTATTGAAAATTCACAAAGAGATATTAATATAGCTTTCGTAAACGAATTAGCTAAAATTTTTAATCTTATGGATATCGACACTCATGCTGTTTTGGAAGCTGCTGGTACTAAGTGGAACTTTTTACCTTTTAAACCAGGATTGGTTGGTGGTCATTGTATTGGTGTTGATCCATATTACTTAGCACAAAGAGCACAAGAATTTGGTTATCATCCTGAAATAATTTTAGCAGGACGAAGATTAAATGATAGTATGGGAGGTTATATAGCTTCTGAAGTCATTAAACTAATGGTTAAAGAAGATATTCGCATAAAAGGAGCGTCTATTTTGTTACTTGGTATAACCTTTAAAGAAAATTGCCCCGATGTTAGAAATACACGCGTTGTAGATGTAATTCAAAACCTTAAAGATTTTGGCACAACGGTATACATACATGATCCATGGGCAAACCCTACTGAAGTAGAAAGAGAATATCAAATTAAAACAAGTACTATTATTCCAAAAGAAAAATTTGATGCTGTAGTATTAACTGTTGCGCATACGGAATTTTTAAATATAGATTTTAATTCTTTATTAAAGCCTAAAGGAATTCTTTACGATGTTAAAGGCGTCATTACAAGTAAAGTTAATGGAAGGCTATAAAAATTAGTACTATGAAACGAATTTTAGTTACTGGCGGAGCAGGATTTGTTGGTTCCCATTTATGTGAACGTTTATTGAATGAAGGCAATGAAGTTGTATGCCTAGATAACTATTTTACAGGCCGAAAAAGTAAAATCATACATTTAATGGACAATCCTTATTTTGAAGTTGTTCGTCATGATGTTACTATGCCTTATTTTATAGAAGTAGATGAAATTTATAATTTAGCATGCCCAGCTTCTCCGGTACATTATCAGCATAATCCCATAAAAACTATTAAAACTTCTGTTTTAGGAGCCATTAATATGTTAGGATTAGCTAAAAGAATAAATGCAAAAATTCTACAAGCTTCTACCAGCGAGGTATATGGAGATCCTGAATTACACCCTCAGCCAGAACATTACTGGGGCCATGTAAATCCAATAGGAGCCCGTTCCTGTTATGATGAAGGCAAACGTTGTGCAGAATCGTTATTTGTAAATTATCATCAATCTAATGATGTTAAAGTTAAAATAATCAGAATTTTTAATACTTATGGTCCAAAAATGGAGCCAGACGATGGTCGCGTAGTGTCTAATTTTATAATGCAGGCTTTACAAAATAAAGATATCACCATATTTGGCGATGGTACGCAAACTAGAAGTTTTCAGTATGTAGATGACTTAATTGAGGGCATGATACGCATGATGAATACACCAGATGATTTTATAGGACCCGTGAATATTGGCAACCCTATTGAATATACGATGTTAGAATTAGCTCAGAACATTATTCAGCTAACACAAAGCAAATCTAAATTAATCTACCTTCCTCTACCTTCAGATGATCCAACACAACGCCAACCAGATATTAGTTTAGCCAAAGCTCATCTTAATGGTTGGGAACCAAAAATTCCTTTGCAAGAAGGGTTAAAAAATACAATCAATTATTTTGCAGCTATTTTAAAAACCCATTAATTCATTTGAAATTTACTTTGTCTCAGCTATGATAGTTGCGTAAGCGTGATTTGGCTGTAAATTTTCCTTCATATATTGATATCCATTCTCCCCCATTTTGGAGCGTAGATCAGGGTTATTATATAGCTGAACTAATTTTTCTTTTAATAGTTGGGTCTTTCCTGCTTCTGCCCAAAGTCCTGAATTTGTTTCTTCTAGAATAGTTCCAAAATCAGTATTCAAATCCACCGAAGCCAATACAGGTTTTTTATTGCCAAAATAAGACAAAACTTTAGATGGAAAGTTTGGTATAGTAAAGTCTTCACTTAAAGATATTAGCCCTACATCAGCATGAAGTAATAATTTATTATAATCTGTTTTAGGTATTTTATCTTCCAAGATAACATTAGTTAAATTTTCATTTTTAACTAAATCTATTAGCATTTGCTTTTCGGTACCTGTTCCAATAATAAAAAACACAATTGTGGGATAATCTAGACAACTTT
This sequence comes from Cellulophaga tyrosinoxydans, assembly GCF_900176415.1. Lineage (GTDB taxonomy): Bacteria > Bacteroidota > Bacteroidia > Flavobacteriales > Flavobacteriaceae > Cellulophaga > Cellulophaga tyrosinoxydans. The sequence continues at coordinate 320,229 of NZ_FWXO01000002.1, forward strand.
TTGCTAAGTCTATTATATTCTCCATTTTCTGTGGCTTTCCAATATTTCCTCCGAAAATTACCACAAACTTATCTTTTATTCCATATTTAGTCGTTAGTTCATCTGCATTAGATTCTTCAGAATAATTTGGCAAGTTCTCCCAATTTGGTAATAAATGTAATTTTGCAGGGTTTAATCCTGGGTTGTGCTTCTTAATATAATTCACATTTGCGGGTGACATACAACCAATACTATCCGCAACGTTATAAAGTTCTATTTCTTTTTTTCTAAAATAAGCATGAATTAAACCTTTACTATTCAACATTTTTAAATCAACCGCATTTTGCGGAAAAATATCTCTTAAGATTAAATACAATTTAGCGCCAGATTTTTTCTTTATCCAATGTGCCGTTTTAGTTAAGGTTATAGGTGGTGTTGGCATTAACACTAAATCAAAATCTAATGTAATGTGATGTTGTTTTAAGGCTTTTTTATACTGACTTGAAAGCAAAATATTAGCAATCCCCTTTTTAATAATACCAACATTAAATAAGGGCAATGTGGCTACCCTAATTACTTTAACGCCCCCTTCTAATCTCAATCCTGTATCCTTAGCGTTTTCCGCCGGAGCTACTACCAAAACATCATGACCATTATGATGAAACTCATGAATAAGATCTGTATACAAATTGGTGTATTTCGCTACGTCTGGAAACCCTAAAGCAAGGAAAACTATTTTTTTCATAATTCTATTTTGACCAAACTACTCTATTTATATAATCTACATATGATACTATAATTCGTACCACTTTTTCACTCACATTAGGCATAGAGTAATCCGAAACAGGTCTAAAATTACGTTCAGGATTTACTTTTTGAGCTTCAAGAGCTACTAAACCTTGTAGTATTCGTTCAGGGTTTAAACCCACCATCATCGCAGAAGCTTCTTCCATTGCCTCCGGACGTTCATGTGCGTCACGTATATTCAGTGCTCTAAAATTGAGTATAGATGATTCTTCTGATATTGTACCACTATCAGACAAAACTGCAAAAGAATGCAATTGTAAGGCATTATAATCAGAGAAACCTAATGGCTTTAAAAACTGAACATTCTTATGAACTTCCAGTTTTTTAGCATCCAACATATTTCTAGTCCTTGGGTGTGTTGAAACGATAATTGGATAGTTATATTTTTCTGCAATTAAATTTAAACTGGTAATTAATCCAGCAAAATTTTCAGGATTACTAATATTTTCCTCGCGATGTGAACTTACCACAAAGTACTCCCCTTTTTTTAATCCAAGCTTAGACAACACTTTGGAGTCATCTATTTTAGCTTTGTATTTCATTAATACCTCGAACATTGGACTACCCGTTTTTATTATTCTGTCTGCTGGCAAACCTTCTCGTAATAAATATTCTCTCGCGATATCGCTATACGTTAAGTTTATATCGGCAACATGATCTACAATTTTACGATTGGTTTCCTCCGGAACACGCTGATCAAAACAACGGTTTCCTGCTTCCATATGAAAAATTGGTATTTTTCTTTTTTTGGCAGGTATTGCACATAAACATGAATTGGTATCTCCTAATACTAAAAAAGCATCTGGTTTTAGTTGCTCTAAAATAGGGTCTATTTTAATGATAATATTCCCAATGGTTTCTGTGGCATTTGTTCCTGCAGCATTCAAAAAATGATCTGGCTTTTTTATACCTAAATCATCAAAAAATATTTCATTTAATTCATAATCATAATTTTGACCTGTATGAACTAAAGTATGCTCAATGGCTTCATTATTTTCTAATGCCGTTAAAACACAAGCCAATCTTATAATCTCTGGTCTTGTTCCTACTACAGTTACCACTTTTAGTTTTTTCATCTTTCTGATGTATTTATTTTTTATATAATTGGATACTAAACATTTTCAAAATACGTATCCGCATCTTCTGGGTTATAGGGCTCATTAATCCAAAATAGTGTAATTAATTCTTCATCGCCTATATTTTTAATATTATGTGTATACCATATAGGCATATCTACATATGCCGGTTCACTACCATCTAAATAATAATCTATAACCTCATTTGTACCTATTTTACGCAATTGTATTAATGCTTTTCCGCTTATTACAGCAAAACGTTCGGCTTTTCTTGTATGAAAATGATTTCCTCTTGTAATTCCTGGCACCGTTGTAGAAAACGAAAATTGCCCACTAGTTTGTGTACGTGCTATTTCTACAAATGAACCTCTTGGATCTGTATGTTTCGTAAATTTTACTGGATAATGCGTCTCAGGCACATAACATCTAAACGTATTAAACAAGGCTTTTTCAAAAGCCAATTCAAGATTAGGAAAAATTCCATTTTCCATATAATCTTTTTTATATCCCTTGAGTAACGCAAGTATTTCTGATACTTTTTTAAAGTGATTAGGTTTTATAAGCAATTCTGTACTATTCGGTGATAAACTAGTTACACCTGCTGTGTTTTTAATAACGGCTATAAATACTGCTACTAATTCGTTAATATAAATTAACCCAACTTCTGAATCATTGATTATTGTTGGCTCTTCCCCATGTGCTATTTTATGACAAAAGGTAGCCACTACGGAATTGTAATTTGGTTTTCCAAATGGTCCAAACACATTAGGTATCGTTAGTGAGGTAAACTTTGCTTGGTTATGATCAGCCCAAGTAATGAATTTTTCTTTTCCCTCTTTTTTAGATTTACCATAAAGGTTATCATTTATTTCTTGCGAAGAAGATGAGAAAATAATATGTGGTGTAACTTTAGTTTTTTCACAAGCTGCAATAAGTTTTTCTACCAATGCAATATTGGTATCATAAATAACATTTGCATCTTCGTGACGATTCATAGCTGCCAAATGAACGATGACATCACAAGAAGATACAAAGTTTTCTAATTGTTTTGTGTCTTCAAAAAAGGAACGTTCAAATGGAATTAATTCAATGGTATCGTCCAAAGATAAGGTTGTATAGAGATGGTTTCCAACAAAGCCTGCTTGGCCAGTTATACCTACTTTTTTCATTTTATTACTTTATGTTGTAGCGTTATTTACTTCGCTATTTATTACTTCATTTTTTATTGATCTCGAGCATTTTGTTAAAACAAATTGGTATCGAGATACTTTGTGACTTCCATACTGTTCTCGATACAAAACCACTTTCAGGGTTTCACTCGAACTGACATGTTTTATAACTTACACTTTGTCACTTCGAGTAAATTAGTTTGGAGCCGAAGCGGAAAACTAATTTGTATCGAGAAGCATTATGTCTTCTCAATGGTTCTCAATAGAAAACCACTTTCAGGGTTTCACTCGAACTGACATTTTTTATTACTTGCTCTTCTCTTTCAATTACATCTCCCCCCAATCTGCACCAACTGCATTTTCAGGAAATCTAAAGTCATCATTCTTTGATGCTCCCAAACTCACATCGGAAAAGACCAGTAATTTAGCATTATTTTCCATTGCTCTAAAACCAGATGCATAGCCTCCTGGCACTTTTAATACCAAAGGTTCATCACTTGTTAAATAATACTGTTCTATTTTTAAACTAGTGTTTGGCTGTCCATTTTCAGTTAAGGGTAATAAATTCATTACAAATGAACCCGCAGTACAATAAAACCATTTAGTTTCTATCAAATGCCCCTGCCATGCTCTTATTGTTTCTGTGCTACTCGGTCTAATTTCATAAAACCTTTTTATAGGTTCCATAGAAAACTCATTAAAAAAAATAAGTTTTCCCCGTTCATCCGAATGTATAGCACCCTTAAATTTTGAAACTGCCATCCTTATAAATTCTCCTTAATATACGCTAAGTTTAGTAAGGTATCTTTTAATTCTGTATTAGTAAGCTGATTGGTATTATGTGAATGATAATCTTCAATGGTACTAATATCGGTTTCTCCTTCTGAAAAATATCTGCTGTAATTTAAATCTCTATTATCTGCTGGAATACGGTAAAACTCTCCCATATCTTCCGCCTTTTGCATTTCTTCTCTGGTACATAAAGTTTCATATAACTTTTCCCCATGTCTGGTTCCAATCACCTTAATTTCATTATCAGCTTTGTATATATCTTTAAGCGCCTGTGCTAGTTCACCAATGGTACTAGCTGGTGCTTTATTTACAAATAAATCGCCTTGATTACCATTTGTAAAGGCAAAAATCACCAAATCTACCGCATCTTCCAATGACATTAAAAATCGCGTCATATTTGGATCAGTAATAGTTAATGGCGCATTATCTTTAATTTGTTTTACAAACAAAGGGATTACCGACCCTCTAGAAGCCATTACATTGCCATAACGAGTTAAACAAACAATAGTGCTATCGTTTGCTATATTTCTAGATGCTGCCACAGCAACCTTCTCCATTAATGCCTTACTTATACCCATCGCATTAATTGGGTATGCTGCTTTATCGGTACTTAAGCAAATAATCCGCTTTACATTATTAGCTACAGCGGCATCGATCGTATTTTGTGTGCCGAAAACATTTGTTTTGGTTGCTTCTAACGGAAAAAATTCGCATGAGGGCACCTGTTTTAAGGCTGCTGCATGAAACACGTAATCTACACCTTTCATTGCACGATTTATACTGTCATAATCTCGTACATCACCAATGTAAAATTTTATTTTTTCGTTTTTTAACGAATTACGCATATCGTCTTGTTTTTTCTCGTCACGAGAAAAAATACGTATTTCTTTAATATCGGTTTTTAAGAACCTATCCAATACCGCGTTACCAAACGATCCGGTTCCTCCTGTTATTAATAATGTTTTGTTTTTAAACATGATAATGTCATTAATTAATTCTTACTTTTTCATTGTTCCACTAAAATCCAAAATAACTTTATCATTGTTCTTTTCTAAAGTTTTGAATTCTTTATGGTTTACCAAAAACACTACAATATCTGCTTTCGCATAAGCATCTTTATAGTCCGTAAGTTTAAATACGTTGTGTTCTTTAATATTTGGTTCAACAATATAATGTTCTTCGTTATTGGCATTTTGCAGCACACGTTGTGCAATATATTTAGCTGGAGATTCTCTTAAATCGTCAATATCCGGTTTAAAGGCTAAACCCATTAATGCTATTTTAGGTTTTCTGCCATGTGTTAATTCAAACTGTAATTTAGTATTCTGCACTTTTTCAGCACACCAGAACGATTTATAATTATTTACCTCTCTTGCTGTACCTATAATTTTTGATTCCATTGGATAGTCCGAAACTATAAAATATGGGTCCACAGCAATACAATGCCCACCTACGCCGCAACCAGGTTGTAATATACTAACTCGAGGATGTTTATTGGCTAAATTAATGAGTTCCCACACATTAATATCTGCCTTATCACAAATAAGTGAAAGTTCATTCGCAAAGGCTATTTGCACATCTCTGGAAGAATTTTCTACCAGCTTACACATTTCGGCTGTTCTTGCATTGGTTTTATGTAATTCTCCTTTTACATATTTGGCATAAAATGCAACCGCCATTTCTGTAGATTTGTCATTAATCCCACCTATAACACGATCGTTATGTACCAATTCATACATTACGTTGCCAGGCAATACGCGTTCTGGGCAATATGCTATATGAAGTTTATTTTTTAATTCTGGGCGCGACTGATATATAAAATCCATCATTTTTTCTGTAGTTCCAACAGGAGAAGTAGACTCGATTATATATAAATCATTCTCTTTTAATAATGGTAAAATTGCTGTCGTAGCGGCTTGTACAAATGAAATATCCGGTTCGTTCTTCGCCTTAAATGGGGTAGGTACCACAATGATATAAGTATTTGCTAAAACAGGCTTTGTATCCGCCATTAGAAATCCTTTAGCTACAGCCTCTGAGACAGCTTTCCCTAAATCTGGCTCTACTATATGTATTTCTCCACGATTTATGGTATCCACCACATTTTGATTGATGTCTACCCCATGAACATAGGCCCCTCCTTGAGCTATTAGGGCTGCTGTTGGCAAACCTATATACCCTAAACCTATCATTACTACTTCTGGATTTTTCATTATTTTAATTTAGCTATAAATTCTACAATTTTTTCACAAGCTTTACCATCACCATATGGATTATGCAACTTGCTCATTTGGTTATATTTTTCTTTATTCACAAGTAAATTATGCGCTTCGCTCACAATTTTTTGTTTATCCGTTCCTACCAAAATAACCGTTCCTGCATCAACCGCTTCTGGCCTCTCCGTAGTATCACGCATCACCAATACTGGTTTTCCTAAACTTGGTGCCTCTTCTTGAACGCCACCACTATCTGTAATTATTAATTCAGATTTATTCATTAACCAAACAAATGCAGGATAAGCTAATGGGTCTACTAATTTTACATTTTTTATATTTTCCAGAATCTCATATACTGGTTTTTGAACTTTCGGATTTAAATGTACTGGATATATAATCTGAACCTCTGGATGCGTTTCTGCAATCTCCCGCAGGGCTTCACATATATTGATAAAACCTTGTCCATGATTTTCTCGTCGGTGTCCAGTAACCAAAATTATTTTTTTATTAAAATCTAAAGTTTGCTTTAAATTTTCAATTTCTGGATCTTTAATGTTATCTACTTTACCTACACTTGTAATTAATGCATCAATAACCGTGTTTCCTGTAATTAAAATCGATTCTTTAGCAACATTTTCACGAATTAAGTTATCAAAAGAGGTTTGCGTAGGAGCAAAATGATAATCCGCTATTCTCCCAGTAATACTTCTATTAATCTCTTCTGGAAAAGGGGCATATTTATTAAAGGTTCGCAAGCCAGCTTCTACGTGACATACTTTAGCACCAGAGTAGAAGCCCGCAATACTAGCTGCCATTGTCGTAGTAGTATCGCCATGCACATACACGTAATCTGGTTTAAAATCTTCTAAAACAGGTTGTAATTCGGTAATAATTGCCGCTGTTAGGCCATATAAATTTTGACCTGGTTTCATTAAGTTTAAATCATAATCTGGTGTAATCTCAAAAAACTCCAGTACTTGATCTAACATTTCTCTGTGTTGTGCGGTAACACAAACTTTGGTTTCAAATTGATCAGATTTCTGAAATTCTTTTACCAAAGGTGCCATTTTAATAGCCTCTGGTCGTGTTCCGAATATGATTAAGTTTCTTTTTTTCAATTAATTGATATTTAATTAGAATTATTTAATTTTTTGGCTACGTCAGGAAAATAACTATTAAGCTTTTCAAGAGTTAATTCGGGATCCCTAAAGAATTCTATATTTTTAAAGATTTCTTCATCTGTAAAATTCCACCATTTAAGTTCTAATAAAAAAGCAATAACATCTTCACTAAATCTATATTTGATAACCTTAGCTGGCACACCACCTGCAATTGCATATGGAGGAATATCTTTAGTAACCACAGCACCGGCTGCTACTACAGCTCCATCTCCAATTGTAACACCATCCATAATTATGTTATTAACTCCAATCCAAACATCATTTCCAATATTGATACGTAATCCCTCCTCAAATTCTATTGTCTTAAACCAATCATTTCTCATGGTGTTTTTTTTGTAAAAAATAGAATGTGTGGAAGCATAATTCAGCGGATGTCTTCCCAAGCCTATAATTGAGTTTTTCCCAATTGCGCAAAAATTACCAACAGTAGTTCTCAGAAGATGTGAATTAGAGTTGATTCTTGTATAATTACCTATTTGGCTGTCATACAATTTTACTAAATTTCTAATCTCAGATAATTTTGTAAATGTTGATTTAGGATCCCAGAAAGTTATCGGTGATAACAATTTATGCGTTATCTTTTTTAAAGAAAAAAGCGATTTTAAATAACTCATTGCTATTTTGTTTTTAGATTTAAAGTATAATCCACAGCATCAATAAAGCCATTAGCCATATTTTCTGGAGTTCTTTCATTGTCATAGAATTTTTTCGCATTTTCACCCATTGTCACAAATTTGCTAGGATTTAATGAAATGTCAATCAAAATGTCTTTTAAATCATCATCTTTTTTAAATAGTATTCCGTTAACACCATCAATAATATTTAGGCGTTCACCACCTGTTATTGCATTTTCATGAGTAATAAAAGGCACACCATAGCCAAAACTTTTTAACACTGATAATCCAGCTTGACCAGGTGAAAAACATGCAATGGAAGTAGTAAACATTTTTTCTAAAATATCCTCATCATAAATAGCTCCATGTAATATAATATTGTTCTGGTTATTTGTATTTTCTATCCAATTTTTTATGTTATCAAATTCATCTCCCTTACCTACAATATTTAATTTTGGCATTTTAGGAGTAGATTGTTTTGCGAATTCATAGGCTTCTAAAAGTTCAAATATTTTTTTAGATTTATATAATGTACCTATAAATAATAAATCCTTCCGTAATGAAACATCTTCTTTGTAATTATTAACTTCAACAGTATTATGCATTACAAATAATTTATTAGCAGAAAACCCTTCTCTTATATACTTATCCTTTGCATATTGTGTATAAAAAATCATGGCATCACTTTTCTTTGCCCAAAAACTTCTAATCCTATTAAAAAAAGTGGGCGCATCAAAATTACTTTCATAACTTGCTCTAACTCCTATACCCCAAAAAATAAGTTTAAAAGACCTTTTCTTTGATAATATCAATCTGAAAAAAGACATGTTTTGTAAATAAAACATGCACACCACCACATCATAACTCTTGATCAATTCTCTAAATGACTTGTCATAAAAAGTTAAAGGACCAATTTTTTTATAGGGTATTGTTATTTCTTTAAAAGCCTTATTTTTAGATTCACTCAGTTTATCCGAATGTAAAACAGTAAGTTCTATATCTTCTTTTGCCCCAATTATATTAAATATTGGAATTCTATAATTCTGAAGCTTATAGGTTACAAATAATATTTTTTTTGTCATTAGTAATGATTAACTATCATTTTTATTTTTAGCTATAAAGTATCATGCAATTATCTTTTCAATATTTTTTTTACATAATACATTGGGAACAAAACCTTAAAATACCCCATAAAGAACACTACAGGTAATCTCAAAGGAAAATTATTTTTCATATATTGTAAATGGGATTTAAAATCTAATCCAATAGGGTTATATAAAAATTTCAACCTTTCAATGAGAGATGAATTAACAAATTTTGAATATTTATCACCATGATCATTTGTACAAAAACCCAAATAATATGGTGCTACTAATACTGGAATGCCTTTTTTAATAGCCTTTAAGGTATAATCAAAATCAGCTAGTCCATGTACGAATCCGTCCGATAAAATACCTATTTCTTTAATAACACTTTGATCAACATACATGATATTAGCGTTACCTAATTCACATTTTTGTGGTTCCTTCTCGTTTGGAATTACTTTTACATATTTCCCTTTGTTTCTATTTGTAAAAATGTTTCCACCATAAGACAACTTAGAAGTTTTCTTATCTTGAGTTGATCCAATGTAAATTCCGCCTTTCTTATAATTAGATAAACAATATTCATGGGTTTCAATTAAAACTTTAAATACATTGTTAAAAAGTTCCGTATCATCATTTAATAACAAATAGCCATCATAATTACCTTTTAGTGCTTCATTCCATGAATTCCGCATACCTCCAGCCCAATACATTGTTCCCGTACCTAGTAATATTTTTACTTCTGGAAAATTTAAAGCTACAGCTTCAGAAGTGCCATCTGTTGAACCATCATCCGTTAAATAAACTGTGATTTTACAGTTCTGTTCAACAATTTTAATAGCCTCTTTAAGCGTGTTTAATGCTGCTAGTGTTTTTGCCTTACGATTAAAACAAGTAAGAAGTATTGCAATATTTAGCATATTGGTTTTTATTTTTGTAAAAAAAAATTACAAAAGGTTTATTTCAGTTATTCCTACAAAATTAGTAGAATTAATTCTTAATAAAAACATTAATAGATAAGCATATGCAATATTACGATATAATGAACCTTAATAGATTAATATATAATTCATGAACGGCAGAATTTTAAAAAAGATAGAGTTAGATTATCTTTTAAAAATAATACTGAATGCTTTGACTATTTTTCTTTTTAATTCACTTTTAACAAGATATAGAGCATCTTCATGCTTTATATGTATTTTATTATAACGTAATCGTCTTTTTACATCATCTCTATATATATTTCTTTCCTTAATTTCAGTATCATATAAAAACAACTCATAGCCTACTATTTCTTCAAAAATATTCGCTTCAATAGGCTTTAAAGATTTTCCAAACGATTTTACAATATGAAAATCTAATATTTTTGAACTTAGGAGGTATTTTTTATTCGCATTTTTTCTATAACCAAAAAGGTCAATACAAATAGTACTTTCATCAACACCCAGCTTTTTAGCAATTAATTTACTTTCAAAAAACACATCGTAAACTGCAAGTGATTTGGAAATTATTGAGAATTTATAAGTTTTAGGCGCTGAATAATCCAATGGCACTTGATAAATTGTACTATCCTTGCCTACATGTGTGCCGGCATCACTAAAATTAGTAGTCAAAGAAACTTTCGGATATAGAAAAAAGAGATTCTTTTCTACTAAATAGCTAATATTATATTTTAACCAAGATTTTTCAGACCACAATTTAACATAATCTGGTAATTCTTTATTATTGTTTAAGATTGGACTTTTTTCATACCATTTCATAAAGCCATTCCACTGCGCTTTAGTCCAAGCTTGTCCCCATGATGAAGCAAACTGAAAATACCAATTATCATAACCATCTTCTAAAGCATGAAAATTAGCTTTTGTATGCACGTTCAACTGATGGGTGTATAAAGATATTCCCCCTATACACTCTTTATCCAAAGAAAAATTAAGTGCTTGCGTAGCATATTCGTAAAAATTTGGCGCTACATACAAATCATCTTCCAATACAATAACAGAACCATAGGTTTCACTTAAGGCACCACATTGTAATATATGCGCTCTTAGGCCTAGATTCTCTTTTTGGTATTGCACTTTTTTTGTTCCAAATTTCCATTCAAAGTCATTTGCAATGGCTAAAACCTCTTGGTTATTTGGTGCTTTGTCTATACTTATAATTAAGTCTATATTGGTAGCAATAAAATGCGCTTTTTCTATGGAACTCAATAATCTTTTTAGAGAACGGGGTCGGTTATAAGCAACAATTACTATTGGCGTATTATTCACGTTCATTAGAAAAGTTATTTTTAAAATCTTTTATATCCTTAAAAAGGTGGCTATTTTTAGTTATCCATTCTTGTGGTTTTTCCCACCACTTTAAGGCTAACAAAAACTGAATCTCATCGTCGGTAAATCGTTTTTTAATTTCTCTTGCAGGCACTCCACCAACTATCGTATAAGGTGCAATATCTTTATTGACTAATGAATTGGCGGCCACAATAGCGCCGTCACCAATACGTACACCATCTAAAATGGACACATTAGCACCTATCCAAACATCATTTCCTATTCCAATGGTATAGGTGCCTTCGTCGTCTATAGGATTAGGATACTCAGGAAAAAGTTGCTCCCTTGCATAGGAAAAATTTACCGGTGTTTTTGGTGCAAAAAATGCGGGATGCGTGGATACAAAAGTACTTGCAGGATGACGTCCAAAAATACAGCTTACATTAGGTCCAATGGAACTATATTTCCCAATTTTGGTTTTTGAAATTTTTGTGTTTTGCGCAATGTAAGAGCCATAACCCATATAGGATGACACTATACTACTATCTGCTCCAAAACCATTTCGCCCTTCACAAATTACCGAAAATCCAATAAATGCTCCTTTACCATAGGTAATTTGCTTTTTACTTTTTAATCGTATTCGATTAAAATAAATTGCCAATTTGGTAAGTAACCTATTAGAAAGTATCCACTTTTTTACTATCATTTTCCTTAATTAGTAAGGTGTTTTAATTGCTTTTAAACCCCTAAGCATTACGTTTTAATACCGCCTTTTCCCAGATGTAAGGAGAAAACTGAGACCAACAGCTTTGTGCTTCAGTAAAACTATTGTTCTTACCTTCTATTATTTGTGTCATTTTGGTTCTTAGTTCCTTTGGATTGGTCACTAAATTAGATTCAGAAAACGAAGTTTCGTTTAAGGTATCCATAAACCATTCCTTTAAATCATTTTGCATCCAATCAACAATGGGGGAGCTAAACCCTACTTTAGATTTTCGCCAAGTAACTTCTTTTGGTAAATATGGATCTAAGGCATCGCGCACAATACGCTTGGTATAGCCATTACCAATTTTACTTGAATAAGGTAACGAATTCACGAAATTCACAATCCTATGGTCCATAAACGGCATGCGTATTTCCACACTATTAATCATCGCATAGCGATCGTAATTGCGTAAAAGGGTTGGCAAAATATTCTCATGAAACATGGCATATAAATACTGCGCATGATTGTCTAATTTGCCAAAATTTGGATGTTGATTATCCGATGAAGGCATTTTTTTGCCTAATACTTTTTTCGCCAATTTTCTAGTCATGAAGTTGGTATACAATTTTGAACTACTGGTGCGTTCATATTGCACCGTATCTTCATTTATGGCATCTTGATAAATATTTAAAATATCTTTTGTTTTAGACGGACTAAAACGAGCATCCCATAAGGCTTCTAAATTCCCTTGTTGATACCCACTTAATAGCTCATCTGCACCATGCCCATCTAGCGTAACGGTTACCCCATTTTTCTTTACCGATTCATAAAGCATGATCATGGGTAAAGGTGAGGTAATATAAAGGTCTTCGAACAAGTAAAAATAATCTTCTAATTTATCCCAATGCTCTAAGGGTTTTATATCTACAAAAGTGGCTCCAATGCCTAAATGGTCAGTTACCATTTTTGCGTACTTAGATTCATCTAAAGGAGTGCCTGGAAAAGCCGCCACAAAGGCATGCTGCCAATCCTTAGAATAACTATTGCTATTTTTAGCTAAGTTTGCCATTGCTGCTATGGTAGCACTACTATCCAACCCACCACTTAATGCAGTACCAATAGTAACATCGGAACGCATACGCAATTTACAGGCATCCATAAAAAGCTCACGAAAATGTTCTACTTGTTCTTCATAGGTGTTTGGCACAGCCACTAAATGGTCTAGGGTGTTCCAATAGCGGTAACTGGTTAGTTTCCCCTCTTTATACACACCACTATGCCCTGCTGGAAAACGTTTTATCCCTTTTATTAAGCATTTATCTGTAGCTTCATAAAAGAAAATATTTTTTTTCATCCAATGAAATTCATCGGAGACTTCTATTTGTTTTAGAAAAGGATAGATGGCTTTCATTTCTGAAGCAAAAACAAATTTCCCTTCTATTTGTGCATAAAATAAGGGTTTTTTGCCGTAACGGTCTCTTGAAATAAACAATGCTCTTTTTTCTTTATCCCAAATGGCAAAAGCCCACATGCCATTAAATTTCAGCACACATTGCTCTCCCCATTCCATATAGGCATAAATTAAAACCTCAGTGTCTGAAGTAGATTTAAAGGTATAGCCTTTGTCTGAAAGTTCTTTTTTAATTTCTAGAAAATTGTAAATTTCTCCATTAAAAACCACCGTATACCTACCATCAGTATTTTTCATGGGTTGGTGTCCACTTTCCGATAAATCGAGAATAGACAAACGTCTATGCCCTAGCGTAACATCGTGTTCTATACTCTCAATACCAAAACTATCTGGTCCACGATGGTAAAGGGTATCTAAGGCTGGTTTAAAAGTTTCGTAAGGCGTAAAAGGAACTGTTCCTAAAATTCCGCACATAATTATTTAGTTTGTAATGGTTAGTATGTTTATATCTAGAAATATGATGCAATTTACACAAGTCATAACTAAACTCTGCTTATTTAACTTATAAGCTTAACAAATATTGTTCTTTATTATAAAAATGATACAATTACATAGTGCTTGATTCAAATACAGCGTTTTCCAAAATATCATAATAATGTTGCCGAATTAATCCAACAAAAAGACAAAATAAAATAAAAAGTGTAAATGTCCCATCAATACCTGGCTCTACCATAAATAAAGAAAAAAATCCAACGATATATGTTAAACAGAGTATTTGAAAGTATATTGGTACAATTTTGTTCATTATTATTTTACGAATTAAGTTAAACACTTTTAAAAAGTATAAAATAAGTAATACGAATGAAATTATGCCCCCAACGCGTAAAGCATCTAACCACAAATTATGGGAATATCCAAATTCTTCTAGATCCCAACCTAAAGGATGTTCAACTAAATTGTCAAGAGATTTAGCCCATAGTCTTGTTCTTCCTCCACCACTTGCTAAGTCACCAGCTCCATCATCTTTCATTCGGCCTGCAAAACTGGCAAACATATCAGAATCTAAATCAAACGAAATTTGAGTGGTTATAAAGAATATAATTACCATAAGAACTGAATAAATCTTAAAATTTTGTTTAAAACTCATTTTAGGTGCTGCTATTATCAAACTAATTAGTAGAGATAAAATAATAATTGCTAGTTGTGTTCTACTTCCTAATCGAAGTACGCAGGCTACACTTAATATAAAAATTAAGATTAAAAGCATTAGTAAAATTTTTGGGATTTCTTTATAACTTACTAATAATAATGCAGGAATACACATATTAAAAACAAAAAAAGCAGCCATTTGAGTTGCACTTACAATTTCTCCACCCCAAAACATCGGTATATTCCTTTCTGGTTGCACAAAACCACCTTTTATAATATTTAGGGTAACTGAAATTAACGCTGGTAACGAGTAAATAACAGTTAAAATAATTAATACTAAAAATAAGGTCTTTGTCTTAACAGATATACCGGCCATATATTTACCCCACAAATAAAATGTTGGTGGAATAAACATATATAGGACAATAAATTGGGAACCTTTCCATGCATTAGTTGCATAAAACAAAGCGTAAACTATAGCAAAAACAAAAAGAAGTAGAAGATTACGATCTACTGCTGCTTTTAAGAAACTATTTCTTAAAAAAATTAAAACTATTGCTATATATCCAAATAAGTATCCCAAGCTCATTATATTTAATAACGTTCCCAAAATAAAAATAGAATTTACAAACCCTAGTTTTGAAATATACTTTAAGACTTGATTCATTATACTATTAATTATCTTTTGAATATGAGTTTTAAATAGTTAACTAAAAAAATTGATTTAAGCATCATAAAAAATGATTCTCTGGTTTTATTAAAGAAAATTGGTGCTAAAACAGACGCTATAAATTGCGAAATTAGAGTTGCATAAGCTGCTCCAAGTATCCCCTGTTTAGGAATTAACACTAAATTTAGAACTATATTTGCCACCATTCCAAAACCTAAACAAAGTATATTATACGCCTGTAAATTCTCGCTGATAAACCATTTTTGATTTGCTACCCCCAAAAAAACAAATACCCCTGCCCAAATATGTATATTGAGTACAGGAGCAGCTAGGGCGAATGCATCACCATACAAAAAATTAATTCCCCATTTGCTAAACAGCAAAACAGGAATAACAATACTATATCCAAGAATAACCATTAAATCATACAAACGTTGCAAGCGATCCATATATAAATTATGGTCTTTCATCTTTGCATTAACAATGGCAGGAAACAAAGAACTACAAATAATCATTGGGATAAAATACCACGCTTCACTTAAACGTACTGCCGCAGAATATTGCCCAACAGCACTATTACCCATTATTTCTTGAATCATTACTTGGTCTATTTTCATATAAATAGAGATAACAATACTACTTAAAACCAAGGGCCATGAATCCTTCAATAATTCTTTCGCAACGGACCATGAAAATTTCCATTGAAAAATAGAAAAACCTTCCCGTTGGTAATACCAAATTTGCCCGAAAGTAAGAAAAGCTATGTCAAAGGCTAATAAATAGACAAAATAGATTAATGAAGCCTCCTGGAAAATCAAAATAATTTTTAAAATTGAAGATATAATCAATCCTATTAAACTGGGTAGTGCTATTTTTCGACTGTTTACTGTGCTATTGAAAAATGCTCCAATAACACCAAAACTGTTTAAAAAAGTTATTAAACCTAATATGATTATAATTTTATTTGTAAGAGGACTATTATCATTGACAATTATTGCAATCGTTAAGCATATCATTATAAATAAGGATCCGAAAGTCTGTAAAATAAATGATGTTCCTAAAAGTTCATTCTTTTTATCTTGAGATTTAATCAATTCCCTCATAACAATATCCGTTAAACCCAAAGTTGAAAATGCAGCAAAAATAGCTACAAAACTTTGTGCATAACTTAGAATACCAAATTGTTCAGGCCCAAGATAACGTGTCACAAGCACTCCTACACTTAAAGCTACAATTAAACGAATAATTTTTTCACCCATTAACCATGAGGTATTTTTCAAATATCTCATAAACCCTGTTTGGTTCAATATTTTTTTAATTTTAACTATCATATTTTTATGAATATTTAAGAACGACAGGTTTTAGCTTTGATTTAAAAATAAAAATTTGAATATTCTATGCAAATATGAATAATCTAATAGAAATAATGCATTTAATTCTATGAAAAGTAGGAGCAATCGGATTAGTGCAAATAATCATAATATACAACCAAAACAAAAAGCTGATATTTTTAACAATTGTTAAAAATATCAGCTTTTAATTATTGTATTTTTTTAAATACTTATTTTATAGAAAGACTATTACCTCCAGCGTCATAACTGTTTTTAATATTAACAGATTTATCATTTCCACTAATTTCTATAGCAGCTATTGCACTAGCTCCATTAATTGTACAATTTTGAATAGTATTACTTGAGTTGAAATTAGCATTTGAAGAAGAACCAATATATCCAAATGATGTAGTAGGAACCACTCCAGAATAATTTATTGTTACATTTTCTATGGTTAGATTTTCAACACTTGATTGTAAACTAACAACAACTCCAGTAAATAAATTGAAAGAACTAGTAGCCTTAAAATTTATTATATTATTTATAAAAACTACTTCCTCATTTACTGTATCTACACCATATCCTTTGTATCTTAAAGCAGCTACATAATTGCCAGGATTGAAACCTGTGTAATCAAAGTTAAAAATATTACTGTCTATTGTCAATGGAGATTTTTGAACATCAAATAAACTAGAAAATTGAATTCCCGTATTAGTAAATGTGTTATCCCTAATAGAATTATTTATTAAAATACCATTATAACCAGATGTAGCACTGCCAAAACTAATTCCAGCATAATTAGATATATCACTCCAAGTAAATCTATTGTTTTGAATTTTTGCATTTTCAACTTCAGTTATAGACAAACCGCTCATTCTATGTACACCTTTTGAAACGATATCACAATTAATCAATTCGAAATTTTTATTAGTTTGACCAGATATTGTACTAAAAACACCAAGAATTGTCGCTGCTTGCCCATTAAAATCTTGTTCTACTAAAGGTGCCTCGAAATAACTATCTTTTATATGAACATTAGAAACAGTTATTTTAGCTTGACGTCGTTTGGCGTATTTGTAAGTTTCGTTGGTTAAATAAAAATTCACATTATTATTCATTGTTGCCGAACCATGTGGGGCAATATATAAACATTCTGCATCATCACCTATAATATTTGTAACTGTATTACCCTCTAAATATACGTTTGCAGTACCGTCTTCATACAATGCAATATTGAATCCTTTACTTAATCCGTTTACATTGTTGGCAGTACCATCTGAGTCAGAACTAATATTATCAATTGTATTCCTATAAAATTCACCTTTAGTAAAACCATAAGTTTGTGGATATAAACTAGTTTTAAAAGCTATCCCACGCGCATTTGATGTTGAATGATAATCATGTACATTTAAGTCAGCAAAATAAAAGGTTTGTTGGCCTTTTAACCAAAATAAACGGCCATAAGTATTGGTACCATCAAACTCTCCGTTGTATATTCTTGGGGAAAGATTAGTCATGGTAAAGACATAATCTACATCGAAAGTATTAATTCTAAATTTGGAATTATTATTTGTTTCAATTTCAGCACCGTTTAAATCCCAATCAAAAGTACCTTGTCTTTTATACTCAGATGGTGCATTTTTTATATATTTTCCTCCGGTTACACCTAAAGCATAAGCGCTATTATTTATTAATGCATCTATTGCATCTGTATCGTCTTTACTATCATTGGCAAAACCACCAAAAGTATCAGGGCTCAATTTAGATTTTTCATAAATAGCACTAAACGTAGAACTTGCAGAAAAAACTTGCTTGTTATTGTTTATAATATACGCCCCATTCAGGTTTATATTGGTACCCGAAATTAAGCCCCCAGCGGGTTCTATGGTCTGGTTAGGCGCCATTTTACAATTAGAACAATTAAAAGCTTTAGTTATGATTGCTTTAAAATTAGCTTTACTCGCATCAGCCATATCTGCTGCTGTTTCTGGGTAGTAGGTTCCCTTTATTTCATTAGGGTTTGGAAAATTTTCTCCTGGAGCAACTGCTTGCGCTGCAATTGTAATGGTAATTTTACCCGTTTCCACATCGGTAGCACCATCTGAATACGTAATGGTAGCTTTATATAATACTTCATCTACACCTTTAGCACCACTATTTGGGGTGTAAGCTATGGTGTTATTGGTGTTTAAAACTGTTTTCCCTTTCGCAGCTAAACTAAGCTCTGTAATCTTAACATTGGCTTTGTTGGTAAACCTGTCATTATCCAATGGTGCAATAGTTAAAGCGGTTTCATACTCCGTACTTACTACATCATCAACAACATCTTTAACTGGAGTAACTGTAATTTTAAAGGTATTAACACGTTCTGTAACAGTACCTGAAGCATCTTCTACATCTACAGTATAACTAAGATTGTCTACGCCATGAAAATCGGCTGCCGGAGTAAGTACCAAAGCATTTTTTGCGTCTAATTCTGCTTTACCATATTTAGGTTGTGTAATACTTTTTAACGCAAAAGACTTTCCAGTGTAACTAGAAGCCCCTTTTTCAAGGTCTAAGGTAATGACTTTATCTTCTGCAAAAGTTAATATCCCATTCTGATAATCAATTACCGGTTCTGTTTCTTCCGAATCTGGTGTTTCTACTTCATCAATTATTTCATCGGGAGTTTCTAAAATTGCATCAGTAAAAAATTCTGAGTCTGTTGTACAGGATACAAAAAAGAAAAAACTGAATATAAAAATATTCATAAGTAGGGCATTTTTGGTATTCTTCATAGCTTTTTGATTTCTTGGGGAAAAATCATTTACTTTATGTAACTGGATCATTCGATAAAATTATACAAGATTTTTTAAAAAGAGTTGAAATACCATTTTTTTCGTTGAACTGCAAGATATTTTTAATTTTTAGATTAAAAAAGGTTCTAAATTATACTTATCAACAAACAAATTAACATTTTAACTCTATCAATTTTTTTTTTAATTCAATGTAGTTACGTTAGTCAACGAAGATTTAGATGACTTCATCGATAAAATTGGACGCATTTTAACAGTTTAATCGTTGAACTGCACCTTTTTAACTAAATTTTCACAATTAATAGCCTTATTTATTTCTCTTTACTGCAATTTTAAATTTTATTTTCACAGTTGAAGGTCACATGCCATATGTAAACTGTGGAATATTACCTAATTAGGTAGCTATTAACCCATTGTGCATTATGGACGTATAGCTAGAAATTGTCTGTTCGAGAACTTGATTTTTCAATTATTTCATTGAAAAAGTAAGTGTATCGAGAACACTTTGGAACAGGAAAGTTTCTCGATACTATTTTCCCTCCCGAAAAGGGCGTAAAAATCACTCGAAACGACATTACCTATCAAAAATAGCATCAAAATGCACAACGGGTTAGCTATTACATTTTAACCTCAATTCTTTTCTTTATACGCAATCCTGACTACTGGGTACTACTAAATGACAACGGAATACTGTTAACTGTTAACTGTCAACTGTCAACTGTCAACTAAACCCAAATGCTATTTAACCGTAAATTTTACATTACAGCCTTTTTTAGAAACAAGTCCGTATAATTTTTAATTTATTTGCATTAAAATTCATCATGGCTAGTACTCATCTTACCCAATTAGGATTAGGTTCTTCATTTAATTTGGTAGCTTCAAATTCGCTTACCCCCTTTGATCTAAAGCGCCATATTACAGATTACACCCTATTTTATACCGGCAGACATGCTATTCGGTATCTCATAGATGCTATTCAAATGGAACAGCATGTTGCTACAATTTGGCTCCCAGAGTACTACTGTCAGCATGTTACGGCGTGGCTCCAACAGGTATATTCCAATATTAAAACCTACCCAATCAATCCCTTTGATGAAAAAACCACACTAGATACATCGGTATTTGCATCTAGTAGCGATATTGTTATTTTAAATAATTTTTGGGGGGTGTACAATTATTCCATTACTGAAGGTACGGACAGGCCAATTTATATTGAAGACCATTCGCATGGGTGGTTGAGCAAAAGCTGTTTAGAGAGCACTGCAGATTATTGTTTTGCATCCTTACGAAAAACATTGCCCATTGCTTTAGGCGGGATTGCTTGGAAGCCTAAAGGTAAGCTTCCGCAATTAGAACAGCAGAGTAGTGAACAGCCAGATTTTACCATTGCATGGGATAGGATTTCTCGAGCTATGGAAATGAAAACAGCACTATTAAACGGTTCCACAGAGTACACCAAACCAGATTATTTAAATTTAGTGGCACAATATGAGCATTTTTTGCACCAACAATACACGGTTGTAAAAATGCAGGAGCCCCACCAAATAATCATTGAAGAATTTTTGTATAAAGATTACAGTACCTATAAAAAAGCAAACCTGACTGCGGTAACTACTACTTTAGCACCTTCTTCTATTTTTAAAATAATACCATGCCAAAATAACTTTACCTTTGGATTGGAATTGGTATTTACGGAGCGTAGCGCATTTAACGAGCTAAAAAGCTATTTAATACAACACCATATTTACCCTTCCGAACTTTGGCCAGATAATATAGAAGATAAATTTTTATTAAACATTCATATAGATTTTCGATATACTAAAACAGATATGGAGCATATTACGTTAATTTTGAATAACTGGACAAAAAGTAAAAAAAACCAAAAATAACCATGTACACTTTATTTTTTAAGCGACTGATAGATTTAATACTAGGGTTTACCGCATTTGTATGCTTATCCCCATTTTTTATAGGTGTAGCTCTTGTACTGCTATTTACCAACAATGGAAAGCCTTTTTTCTTTCATCCTCGCCCGGGTAAAAATGGTAAAATATTTAAGGTAATAAAGTTTAAATCTATGAACGATAAAAAAGATGCCAATGGTGAGTTTTTACCGTTTCATATGCGCGTAACCAAATTTGGAAATTTTATTAGAAAATATTCTTTAGATGAGATTCCACAATTACTAAATGTACTAAAAGGCGATATGAGTCTTATTGGACCACGACCACTGTTAGTGCAATATTTACCACTATACAACCAAGAACAAGCTAAGCGACATAATGTAAAACCTGGTATTACTGGGTGGGCACAAGTAAATGGACGTAATGCCATATCATGGGAGCGGAAATTTGAGTTAGATGTATGGTATGTAGAGCACCTATCGTTTTTATTAGACATGAAAATTCTTTTTTTAACCGCAAAAAAAGTAGTAATTAGAGAAGGTGTAAATGCCGATGAAAATTTAAATATGACTACCTTTACCGGTAGTAATTAATGAAGCATACAATACGTTAGCATGAAGAATGCGGTAATATTAGGTGGTGGCACTTATGGCGAAGTTTTTTTAACCTATCTCACGGAACAAGGATTTACTATTCTTGGATTTTTTGATGATAATGAAGATAGCTGGGGAAAGCTAATACATGGTTTACCTGTATTAGGAGGAATGGAAAAGCTTCTGAAAAATAATTTAACACAACCCATTCACCAAGTATTTTGCCCCATAGGTGATAATCATATAAGAACAAAGTACCTATCAAAGCTTAAAAAAGCAGGTTTTGAAATACCTAACTTTATTCATGACTCTGTTTTATTAAATGATGATGTAACTATTGGTGAAGGGGTATATATTTTGCCAGGCGCTATGATCATGCCGCATACCATAATTAAAAACTATGTAATTATAAGTATGGGCAGTAAAGTTGCTCACCATACCATTTTAGAAGATGGCGTATTTATATCTACTGGAGTGAATGTTGGTGCAGGCATACATATTCAGAAAAAGGCTTTTCTCGGTATTAGTTCTACCGTTATGACTGGAGTGACATCAATTGGACGAAATGCATTAATTGGCTCTGGAGCTGTAGTAATTAGAAACATTGAAGATAATCATGTAGTGGCTGGCGTGCCTGCTAAAACGCTACGTATACTTAAAGAAAAAAAAGAAAATCTCCCTATAGCAATTGCAAACGAACACCAAAAACTAAAGGTAAACGCGATGGAAATAGTTGGATTTGACCTAGCATGTCATGATTTAAAAACGGCAGAAGACATTGAGTTGTATAAAAAATACCTCAAAAATTTTAAAGGTTTTGATGCCTTTTATAAAATAGAATTGTTTAATGTAAAAAACAGTGAAACAGAGCAATTAAAATATTTTATACTTTCTAAAAACAACGAGGTCATTTGCTTAATGCCATTTGCTTTACGAAAAATAATTATAGATCATAAAGATACTACCTATAATGATGTAAGTTCTTTTTACGGATATAGCGGTCCTTTATACAATGAAAAACTGAAAAACGAAGATTTAATAAATTTTTGGCATTTGGTGGATGCGTGGTACAATAAACACAATGTTGTTACAGAGTTCATGCGTTTTAATCTTGATGGCAATCACCAAAATTATTCCGGGATTATTGCAGCTACACTAAACAATGTTAAAGGTGTTATTATTGATAATGACGAAGAACAATGGAACTCATTTGTACCAAAGGTTAGAAATAATTACAGAAAAGCATCGGGTAATGGTTTAGAGGCTAAAATTTACCACCAAGCAATTTCAGACGAAATAATAAACACCTTCCATACGATTTATATAGGAACAATGGAGCGTAACAATGCTGCTAACAATTATTATTTTACGCTAAATTATTTTAAACAATTAATACAGGCAAATCCTGCCAGTAATGCGATTATCATAATTTATAAAGACGCTATTCCCATCTCCACTGAGTTAGTTTTACTTAACAGTGACACCATGTATTCCTTTTTGGGAGGTACAGTAAGTGAATATTTTCACTTACGCCCTAACGACTTTTTAAAAATAGAAGCTTTAAAATGGGGGAAAACTCAAGGTTTTAAAAACTATGTTTTAGGAGGAGGAAGAATAAATGGCGATAGTTTATACAAATACAAAAAGAGCTTTTTTCCTAAAAATGAAGATGTTGTATTCTATACTGGAAGAAAAATAATTAAACAAGACGTTTACGAGAAATTAGTTACGCTTAGTACTAAATACACCTATACCCTTAATGAAAAAGATATTATAAACGATTTTTTTCCGTTATATAGAAAACCAAAAACCAATTAACTTTTCTTTTTTCTATGATCAATGTAGTAACAGCAAAACAAGACTGGTATAGCATATTACAAGAAATTAATAATTACGATTTCTATCACACCTATGATTATCATCAGTTATCTAAAAAGGAAGAAGAAGAGCCTCTATTATTGGTTTATAGAGAAAAAAATGTACTAATTGCATTACCTCTGTTAATTAGAACAATAGCGAATTCAGCTTATTGTGATGCAACATCAGTGTATGGTTATGGTGGCCCACTGGTTTCTGGTGTCTCTGAAGATTATGATTTTTCGAAATTTCATATGGCCTTAAACACTTATTTTGATGAAAAAAAAATAATAAGTGTTTTTTCAAGATTGCATCCTTACTTTCCGATGCAAGAAAAGGTTATTACCAACTTGGGCAGCATTGAAGATTTGGGCAGAGTGGTGAATATAGATTTGACCAAAACACTTGAAGAACAAGTGCAGCATTACTCCAACACCACAAAAAGATACCTTAAAAAGGGACTTAAAAACATAAGTATAGTTGTGAGTAATAAAAAAGAGGATATTGATACTTTTATAGCCTTATACAATGAAAATATGGAGCGCGTAAATGCAAAAAAACATTATTTTTTTAATGATGAGTACTTTTTGCAATTTGCAAATTCAACAGAATTTACCACTGAATTTACCTTCGCCGTTCTAAACGAAACTCAAAAAATTATATCCGCAGCAATGATCATAAAAACAAATTCTAAATTTGTGCAGTATCATTTATCGGGTACTTTAACCGATTATTTGCATTTAACACCAATACGTCTCTTAATAGACGCAGCAAGAATTAGCGGCACCAATGAAGGGTATACTTATTTTAATTTAGGTGGTGGCTTAGGCAGTAATAATGATTCATTATACAGTTTTAAATCGTCTTTTTCTGACGACTTTAAGCAGTTTAAGATTTGGAAGTACATTGTGAATCATGAAAAATACAATGAACTGGTAGCTCAAAACCCTAGTTTGCAAGAAAAAGAAACGGATACAATTTCCTTCTTCCCCTTATATAGATTTGATGTTTAATTTATTAAGAAAAGGTTGCACCCATTTTAGATGTGCTACATATGCATAAATAGCCTTCCAATCCATTAAACATAATATGATTAAGCGGTACTGGTAAAATGTAAATCCCATTAAAAAACCAATGGTGGTATGAAACAAAAAGGCAAAAAACAAATACCAATTACGATATTTACTACCAAAAAATACAATAAAACCGCCTAGTTCAAAAATAATGGTAAATATAGTGATACCCTTCAGTAGCCAAGGCTGCTCCACAATCCAATATTGAACTTTTCTTACCGTTAGTGATTTTTGAATATTAGAATAGGTATATGCTTGTAAGCCATAATCGTCTTTCCATTTACTAGTTTTTGGCAAACTTGGATCTCCAATAATTAATTTATGCTTTCCTTGAGGATATTCAAACGTATGATCTTGAATATAAAAACCAATGGTATTACCGTCTAAATAATTAGTACCTCCATATCGTAATTTTGAAATACCTGCCGTAAAATAGGTAAGTATAAGTAATAGCAATAGTAAGGTAACTCCCCATTTATAAGTTCTAGCTTCGGAATAAAACCTATCTTTTTTAAACCATTTATTGATAAAATACTGGTCTATGGAAACGCCCATACTCCCCGGTATTAATGCCAATATAAAAATTACTTGTGATGAAAAAGATACTTGGTGATCAAAACTACCAAGGCCTTCATCAAAACCATAAAAAATAAACGTAATTGTGCCCAATAGCAATAAACTTATCCTACCCAAAAAACCTATTGCACTGCCAATTATTGCCAGCACTAAAATGGCTTTCCAATACACTAAATCTTGTGGTAAAAAGGCAAAAAGCCTTTCTGGAAATAGCTCAATTATCCATGTAGCATTTAGCTCGTACTGTTTTATATTTTTAAAAGTAAAAAAATAACTAAGACAGGAATTATAGGTATATAGCCCAACAAGCAAGGAAAGAAAAAACCTTAGCAAAGATAGCGGTTGTGTTACAGGTAATTTAATTATTGATGCTACTACGTTTTTCACCATACATATATTGATTAGTACTACAATTATATATTCCTATTAGATTATAATTGGATACATCGTTTCGGTAATAATCTACTTTTTTGATTGATAGTTGAATTTCATTAAAAGATAAATTATATTCTTTCTTTAAAAAAGCTGTATAATTTTTGAAAAATGTTCGCATTCTTGCTTCGAACTTTTCCTTTGTGTCTTCCCCTAATTTATTACTAAATGGATTTATTCCTGAAGCTACGCCATAGGCTTTACCGAAAAAATGTCGCACAAAATCGCGCTCGCTAGTACCATAATATTTTTCAAGGTTTAAAATTTCTTTATCTGCTGTTACCCCTTCAAATTTAAAAACATAGAAATCTGAATTTTTGTCTATATGATGCGCAAACATGGGTGCTTGTGTAAAGGGAAAGCTTTCTACACCGGCAATAGCCACAAATAAATTAGGTGCTAATACTAGTGTAAAAACTGCAACCACATACCATTTTTTAGCAAATAATTTATTCATTCTACTTGCGCTTACTTATTTAAATTCATTTTACTACGTAAATCTTCAGTAATTAAATCGGCAATAATCTTGCGCCCATAATTATTCCAATGCATATCATATATCAATGTAGTTGGCTTATCGGAATGGTTAATTTTATTTCCGAAATCTATATACTGATAATTATTTTCCTTTAAGTAAGTTATAAATAAAGGACTAGTTTCTTCAACATCTAAAAGCAGCACATTTTTTTCTTTGTCATAGCCATATAAATCCACAAGACTTTCAAAATTAGCCAAATATTCTTTATCTATTTTATTTTGATCTACAGCAGGAGCTGCTTTCTGTGGTTTGTTATTACGTATGAAAGCATTTGTTTTACCAATAAAACTCTTAATTGGATCTATAAAACCAATATCAGTTAAATAAATTAATAGTTTACTTTTCTTTAATAAATTATTCAATGGCGATTGCATGTTTAATCTGGAGTGTGATACTTCATACTTAGATCTCATTAAATCGTTATTAAACTTCAGTTTTATATACACATAATCAATCAACTCAAAATCGTTTTTATAGGAATACATCAAATGCAATTGATCTGCCATATCATAACCAGAATAGCCATATTCATATACCTCTAATTGTTGTTTAAAAGAATCCTCAATTTTTCGTCCTGTGGATCTTGCGTAGGGCTGATGAAAGCCCTCTATAAATGAATCTCCAACCAAGGCTACCTCAATCTTATCTTTAGTTGGCGCAAATTCATGGTACGAATTATAGCCCGATTTATTGATGTGAAATTTAATGAAGTTCTGTTTTCTATTACCGGTCATGGCATACCCTTCTTGCCCAGGCACCCACTTCTCGACATTGTTTTTATCTAAAAACCGATTTGGCTTGTCTTCTCCTAAGTAAAATATTCGTGTTAAACATTCCAATGCTACCACAAATAAAATACCATATAAACCTATTTTTAATATTAATTTTTTCATGATTAAAATTGAAAGTAAATAAATGATCTATCAAAACCACTATCATAAAATAATAGTATAGCGAATATTACTAAAGTATACGCTGCAAAACGCACATATTTATTTTTGAACTTAAACGGACTACGTTCGTCTCTTCGCATTCTAAACTCGTACAGCACAAACAATAGTACCAAAATAAAATAATCTGTCATTCGATAACCTAAAGGATGTTGGTATGGGGCATAACTCATATCCGATCCTATTCTAGAGATATAACCAAATGCATCAGTAAGCGATTCGGACCTAAAAAATATACGTGAAAACGTTACAATGGCAAAAGTTAATAGCAATTGACCTATTTCTACAAAGCTTGGAAAAAATGAATTCTCCGCAACAACGCTATCCTTATAAATAGCATTTCTACCCAGTAAAAATACCGGAACAAAGGCAAGTGCATGAAAAGCACCCCAAAAAATAAATGTCCAATTAGCACCATGCCAAAAACCACTGACCAAGAAAATAATACAAATATTTCGTACTGATTTTAATTTACTTACTCGCGACCCTCCTAATGGTATATAAATGTAGTGCCTAAACCAGGTTGATAATGAAATATGCCAACGTTGCCAATACTCTGCAACGTTTCTCGAGAAATTTGGAAATTTAAAATTCGACATTAATTCAATTCCAAATAATTTAGATGTTCCAATGGCAATGTCTGAATATCCACTAAAATCTCCGTATACTTGAAAACTAAATAAAGTTACCCCGAGAATTAAGGTAGATGCCGGATAGGTACTGTAATTAGTAAAAATATCGTCTACCATTGGAGCTAAAGCATCCGCAATTACCATTTTCTTGAACAAACCCCATAAAATAAGTTTTAAACCTTCAATAATCTGGTTTTGACTAAAAACCCTTTTACTACTAATTTGACCTAATAAATCTGTAGCTCTTTCAATTGGTCCTGCAACTAGTTGAGGGAAAAAAGCAACAAAGGTCGCAAAGGATAAAAAGTCTTTTGATGGTTTTAATCTGTTGTAATAAATGTCTAAAGAATAAGACATCGTCTGAAAAGTATAGAATGAAATACCAACTGGAAGTATAATATTTAAGGTCCAAGTACTTGTTATATTATACCCAAAAAGTTGAAACATGTCAATAAAAGAGTCGGCAAAAAAGTTGTAATACTTGAAAAAGCCTAGAAGTCCAATATTAAAAATTACACTAACCCAAAGCCATGCTTTTTTTCTTTTGAGGTTCTCGTTATTATTATCTATTGCTATGCCTACTAAATAATCCACAAGAGTACTGGCAAATATTAAAAACAAAAAGCGCCAATCCCATAGACCATAAAAGAAATAGCTCGCTACTAGAACGAGCATATTCTGAATTTTTAAACTTTTATTTAAAACAAACCAGTACAAAATAAATACCACTGGTAAAAAAATTGCAAAACTTATTGAGTTAAATAACATTTGCGTTTTTAATTTATTGGTTAATTAATATAAATTCGGATCTTCTATTCTCTTTGTGCTTTTCCTCAGTACAGATATGATGATCATCGCAATCATTAACAAGCTGCTCCTCTCCGTAGGCTTTGCCTTTTAATTGATTGTGACCAACACCATTTTTCTCTAAAAATTCGATTACTCTATTTACGCGGCGTTCTGACAACCATGTATTATACGCTTTTGTGCCTCTGGAATCAGTATGCGAAGCTATTTCTATAATCATGGTAGGATTAGACTTTAATATAGCTGCTAATTTCGATAAAATATTCTTAGCACTCGGTGTCAAATATGAAGAATTTAAGTCAAAATATACATTTGATATGGAATTAATTTGTTGTTGCAATTCTAGTTTTTGCTGTGCCAAACTATCTTCTTTTGTCTTACGTAATTCAGCTATTCGCTTTTGTTCTTTCTCAAAAGCAAGTTGTTGCGCCAAAATCAAAGCTTTAGCTATAGAATCTTGAACTTGTTGTTGCCTTAAATTAAGCGCTTCAATTAAAGCTAGTTTTTCAGCTCCTTGGTCCGTTAATTCTTTTTCTATTCCAAATCTATAGGCTATTCCGGCAGTATGTTGCACTTGTCTTGTTGTGCCCTTTTTAATACCATATTTTGCCATGGTATTGAAATTTAATCCCCAATGATCATTAAACCATGTATTAAACCCAAAACCAACATTAGCTGTAGTTCTACCTAAATTTCCTATATCACTATACCCTGCACCTGCCTGAATAAATGGATCAAACCAGCCAGTTTCGCCTACAATTTTATTAATATCATAACTTATCATCCCATCTAAAGCATAATACTTGCGCTCGGTTGTATTAATTTGACCGTCAATTAATTTTCCTACTTTATAACGATTATATGAGGCCACCAGTTTTGTCTCCAAACCGCTTTTAAAATATCGAGCAATACTTAAGGATGATGGAAAAGGAACAGAATTCCAAGTTTCTTTGGCATTAAATAATCTACTCCCAAACGGAGTCGCAGTATCATCTACAATATTATAACCTAAACCAAGAGTCCAATACTTTGTTAGTACCGAATCTTTAGTTGTTAACACAGGAATTTCCTGGGCAACTAGACCAGTAAAATTCATAAAAAGAATAACAATACAGATTGTTTTAAAAGTACTCATACACATAAGTTTGGGGGATAATGAACCATAAAAGTACTACAGCACATCATCCCCTTCAAAGAAACTACCTTAAAGTGTATGAATATTCGATATGAGGTATTTTTAATACCTTAAAGATTAATTATTTAAGAAAAAGTAAATTACTAGTGTTACTCTTAAGCTTATAAACACAAAACGGACTTGTAATAGCTCCACTATCCTCTGCTATAATACTGTCTAGAATAGTTATGTTTACAGATGTACTTGTACTACTTTGTATTTGCAAGCTAGGTGCTTCAGCATTAAATTGCTCACCCAGACTATATATAATTACCGTCTCTGAATTAAAATCTACATTTGGAATTGCGAGGCCTGGCTTTCTTGTTTTATTAATTTGGGAATAAAAATCACGAAGTGTATTAGGTTCTTTGATTACTAAAATTTGAGGTGTTTTTAAACCACTATAATTATCGCGAAGCAACAATTCTAATGGAGCTTTACCATTATCTTTAGTGCTATAAGCTACGGTTTTTTTTTGTGCATTACATGAAACTAAAAATAATAACAAAACAAAATACTTCATTTTTAGTGTATATTTTTAAATCGAAATTGAAGAGCTCTTTCGTAAACAGCTTCGTAAATTGGGAGGATATTTTTAATATCAAATCTTTTTGCATTTTCAAATGCCCTTTCCTTGAACGTATTTAAAACCTCATCATCTTCGAGAATTTGAATGGCATTTTTAGCCATTTCGTCTATTGCTCCAACATTACTTAAATAACCTGTAACACCTTGTATATTGACCTCTGGTATACCCCCTGCATTACTTGAAACTACTGGTGTTTTATTAATCATTGCCTCCAACGCAGCCAAACCAAAACTTTCTGTTTCTGATGGCAATAAAAATAAATCAGAGAAACAAAGTATTTTATCTATTTGGTTACTGTTTCCTAAAAAAATAACCTTATCTGCAATTCCTAATTCCTCACAAAGTAATTCTGCTTTTTCTTTTTCAGGTCCTTCTCCAACCATCACTAATTTTGCAGGAATTTTTTTCTGAATTTTATGGAATATCTTAATAACATCTGGTATTCGTTTTACCTTTCTGAAGTTACTAATATGCGTAATGATACGCTCATTATCTTTTGCCATTAGTGATCGTTGACAATCGGTAAAAGTATTATCGTAATTGGTTACATCTATAAAATTAGGGATTACTTCTATATCATTTTCAATAGTAAAAAGATCAAGTGTAGCGTCTTTTAAATTTTGGGATACCGATGTAACAATATCCGATTTGTTGATACTAAAAGTTACCGCTGGCTTATAAAACGGATGTTTACCAACTAAGGTTATGTCTGTTCCATGTAGAGTGGTAATCATAGGAATAAAAATACCGTCTTCTTGCAGCATTTTTTTAGCCATATAACCTGCATATGCATGAGGGATGGCATAGTGTACATGCAATAAATCTATCCCATGCAATTTTACAGTATCTACCAATTTACTTGACAATGCCAATTCATAGGGCTGATAATGAAACAAAGCGTATTCTGGCACATGCACTTCATGAAAATAAATGTTGTTACTCAACAACTCTAATCGTACTGGTTGTTTATAGGTTACAAAATGTACTTCATGTCCTCTATTGGCTAGAGCAATACCTAATTCTGTGGCTACTACTCCACTACCTCCAAATGTTGGATAACAAACAATGGCAATTTTCATCTGTACTCTTTTTATTTATAATTATCAGATGTAATTTTCTATTTCTTAATTAGAACATGTTCCAAAAATAAAAAGCTACGATTACTATTTTTAAGTAAAATTAATAGGTCGAAAAACAATGGGCAAAATTACAGTTAAAGCTAGTATTTAATTTTCGATTGCATTATAAATTGCTTTCTGAATTCTGGTTCTTAAACTCGATTTAATTAACAAGTTATTGGTTGCCGATGGATAAGTTCTATTAGACAAAAATACATAAACTAATTCCTCATCCGGATCTGCCCAAGTATACGTTCCCGTAAAGCCACTATGCCCAAAACTTTTGGGTGAAACACAACCACAAGTTGGAGCTCCTGATCTTGCATCTGGCTTATCAAAACCTACACCTCTCCTAACATCTTCTTTACAAAAATAACAAGTGTTGAACTTCTTTACCGTTCTAGAACTAATAATGCGCTCTCCACCGTACACTCCTCCTTGAAGATACATTTGCATTATTTTAGCAATATCATTAGCATTGCTAAATAATCCCGCATGCCCACCTACTCCACCTTGCATCGCCGCTCCCATATCATGAACATAGCCTTGAACACGTTCATACCGATAATAATTATCTTCCTCAGAAGGAACTATAATATCTTTCGGAAATTTATCTAAAGGATTATAGGTGGTATTATTGGCTCCTAATGGTTTATAAATTAGTCTGTCTGCTAATTTATCTTGTCCGTCGCCATAAGAATCTTCAATATATTTATGGAACACAAAGTAACCAATATCACTATATCTATAGCGATTAGATTTTAGTTCTTGTCTTCCTATTCTATTGTAAATTGAGTCTTTATAAGCGTCTGTTAAATATAATTTATCCGTTACTTTTATAGAATAGCCAGGTAATGGCTTGTCTCTATAAAATTCTCCCGATGGCTTTCTATTTTTATCTAAAGTACTG
This sequence comes from Cellulophaga tyrosinoxydans, assembly GCF_900176415.1. Classification (GTDB taxonomy): domain Bacteria; phylum Bacteroidota; class Bacteroidia; order Flavobacteriales; family Flavobacteriaceae; genus Cellulophaga; species Cellulophaga tyrosinoxydans. Next base: position 352,633 of record NZ_FWXO01000002.1, read on the forward strand.
GTGTAAAAAGCAATCCAAGCAGGTAGCCTACCGTAATGTGATAGCGCCTTAAGCACCGTGACATTTTTAAGATCTGTGTTTTCATAGGCTGGTATTAGTTCTTTAAAAGTCTGATTTAAAGATAATTTACCTTGCTCCTCCATCTTCATAAGAAGTGGTAATGTAGATAGTATTTTGGTCAATGAAGCGAGATCAAAAATATAATCATTAGTCAAGAATTCTTTTGAATCGTACGTGGGTTTGCCGAAAGATTTACTATAAATAACTTTTCCTTTTCTTGCTACCAACACTTGAGCTCCAGGGAACATCAGTGAATCTATTCCGTTTTGCACCAATTTATCCACCAAAGCTAGTTTACTAGAATTTACACCTACACGTTCAGGAAAACTATAACCTAGTCTTAACAGCGAATCTATTTTAATGCTTTTATTAACCGGCAAGTCGGGATTTGCTGTTACTGGTAATAATCCGTTTGCACCGATGGCACCAAAAATAACTTCAGCCACTTTCTCCTGAGCTATTTTACTATTTTGATATCCGATTACTACTGAATTAACTCCTTGTAAATCCAAATCTAATAGTGCGTAGGGTTTTGCAAACTCGGCCAAAATTAAATTTGATGTTCTTAACTTAGAAATCTCTTTTAATGATGCAATTTCTTCGCTGGAATACTTATACGATTTCCAGGGGCTTTCATTACTTTTATGATGCCCTACAATGATAACATTATACGCTGCAATACTTTTGGTAAATGAAGAAATTTCGGTGAGATCTACTTTAGTAACATTAGTGTATTCTTTTAATGCTTTATAAAAAATATCTCCATCATCATCGCCCATATGTACATAAGCGATTTTTTTATTTTCAAGCTTTTTTAAAGGCACTAAATCAAACTCATTTTTCGCGACAGTTATGGCGTTTTCTATGGCTTCTTCATAAATCAAATCATTCTCCAAGCTATTCAAATCATTATAAAGGTTTTTAACATCGATAGGGCTATAATTTTGAAGCCCTACTTTGTATTTTGCCATTAAAATTTTCTTTACAGAAAGCGCTAGTCGGTTTTCAGATATTTTACCACTTTCATAAGCTTTTACTAATCTCGCCTTTGCAGTTTCCACATCTTTAGGCATTAGTAAAATATCATTACCGGCTGTAAAAGCAGCTAATTCAACATCACCAGGCTTTTTAGATTCGCCTACCCCACTCATGTTTAAGGCATCAGTAAAAATTAGTCCTTTAAATTTTAGTTTTTCTTTTAAAATACCTGAAATAATTTGCTCCGATAAAGAGGATGGTATTTTTGATTGCATTTCTAAACCAGGCACACTTAAATGAGCAACCATTACAGAACTTACCCCCGCATTGATTAATTTTTTAAAAGGATACATTTCAATGGAATCCAGTCTTTCTTTTTTGTAAGGAATTTGTGGTAAGGTTTTATGCGAATCTTTTTCAGTATCGCCATGCCCAGGAAAGTGTTTAGCACTAGAAAGTATGCTTTCGCTTTCTAATCCTTTCATATAAGCAATACCATTTCTAGCAACATTTTCTCGATCCTCACCAAATGACCGGTTCCCAATAATTGGATTTTGCGGATTTGTATTGATATCTACATCGGGAGCAAAATTTATATGAACACCAAGCCTTTTAGCGTGCTTCCCAATTTGCTTTCCTATTTTCTCTACGATTGTACTGTCTTTAATAGCTCCAAGGGTCATGTTCCAAGGAAAGGCATAGGTAGAGTCTAATCGCATGGCTAAACCCCATTCCGCATCCATCGCAATAAGTAACGGTGTTTTAGCCGATTTTTGGTAGGTATTGGTTAATTCTGCCTGTTGCACTGGCCCGCCGTTAGAAAAAATAACACCACCAATTTTTTGGTCTGCAATAAGCTGCTTTATTTTATCTGTTGCTGTTTTATTCTGATTTGAAGCTACGCTAACCATGAATAGTTGCCCTATTTTTTCGTCTAATGACATGGATTGGTAGGTTGCGTCTACCCATTGCTTCTGTGCAAGACTATCTTTTACCACTAGTGGATTTTTTTGCCCAAAGGCAAATGAAACAGCACTAATACATAAAATTAGGAAAGATTGTTTAATCATAAATTATACGTCTGAAAAATAGTCAACCAAAAATAATGCCTTTTATTGCATTTTATCGATTGTTTATAATAAAATTAGGGTTTTACGACGTAATTAATAGTTTTACTTATTACATAAATCTATTATGCCAGCTTTCTTCTGCAGGTATTTCCCAATGGTTTAGGTACTCTTCTTTATTAGTAACTAGGTTATTAAAAACAATTGTTTTTTTAGAAACAGATTTGTCTTTAGCCATTTTCTTAAAATCTAACAATGTTTTATAGGCTACAAATTCTCCTTGTTTATAAGATACATTCATCTTATCCAACAAATCTACAGCATATTTTTGCTCTAAAGATTGTATAAACCTTACAGATGCATCAATAGAACAGCCTGTAGCTCCTGCTATGCTCTGATCCAATGCGATAACTATAAATCTATTATAAGGTATTTCGTAACCTGCATTTAGGTCGCTACCATGCGCAGTCCATTCGCTTAAAAACTGATCTAATGCAGCACGAATTTCCACTAGTTCCACTTCCGAAAAACTACGGTTAGATTGATAAATCCAAATTCTAGAAGAATCTGGTAAGTCTTTAAAATCTACTAACATGTTTTATATTATTAAAGATCGTCCGCTGAAGCGATTAACTCAGCGATATCCATTACTGCAACACTTGCTTCTTTTTCTTTATTCTTAACACCATCGGTCATCATCGTGTTACAGAAAGGGCAACCAGCCGCTATAATGTCCGGCTTTGTTTCTAAAGCTTGCTCTGTACGCTCAATATTAATGTCTTTGTTTCCTTTTTCTGGTTCTTTAAACATTTGAGCTCCTCCAGCACCACAACATAAACCACGAGTTTTACAACTCTTCATTTCCACAAGTTCCGCGTCTAACTTTCTAATTAAATCTCTTGGTGCTTCATACACATCATTTGCTCTACCTAGATAACATGGATCATGAAAAGTAATACGTTTACCTTTAAATTTGCCACCTTCCATGGTAATACGCCCTTCTTCCAATAATTGTTTTAAAAATTGTGTATGATGCACAACTTCATATGTACCACCTAGGCTAGGATATTCATTCTTTAATGTATTAAAGCAATGTGGACATGCCGTTACTACTTTTTTTACTTCGTAGGCATTAAGAACTTCAATATTAGTAACTGCCTGCATTTGGAATAAAAATTCATTCCCTGATCTTTTTGCAGGATCTCCCGTACAACTTTCTTCTGTACCTAATACCGCAAAACTTACATTTGCCTTATTAAGTATTTTAACAAAAGCCTTTGTAATCTTTTTTGCTCTATCATCAAAACTACCAGCACAACCCACCCAAAAAAGTACTTCGGGTTGTTTACCTTCTGAAAAAAGAGATGCCATTGTTGGCACATTTATATTCGTATTCATATGCTAAATTTCTTATGATTCGTTAGCCCAGTTTAATCTGTCTTGTTGATTAAAAGGCCAAGGCGCACCGTTGTTTTCAATATTCCCCATCATGTTATTTAAATCTGATGGTGCTGCAGACTGCTCCATTACTAAATACTGACGCATATCCATAATTATAGACAATGGATCAATACTTACAGGACAAGCCTCTACACAAGCGTTACAAGAGGTGCAAGCCCATAACTCTTCGTTAGTAATATAATCTCCTAGTAATTGTTTGCCATCTGGAACGAAAGTTCCTTTATTAGCATCAATATTTTTTCCAACTTCTACAAGCCTATCACGAGTATCCATCATGATTTTACGTGGAGAAAGTTTTTTACCCGTTAAATTCGCAGGACATTCACTTGTACAACGTCCGCACTCCGTACAAGTGTAAGCGTTCAGTAATTGAACCCAGTTTAAATCTGTAACATCTGATGCTCCAAATTTCTCTGGTACAGGCGCATCTTCTGCTGGTGCTGCAAATGGATCTGCTGAAGGATCCATCATTAGTTTTACTTCTTTTGTTACTGCTTCATTATTTAAAAATTGACCCTTTGGTCTTAATTTACCATAATAGGTATTTGGAAAAGCCAACAGTATATGTAAGTGTTTTGAGAAATATAAATAATTTAAAAACACTAAAATACCAACAATGTGCAACCACCATGCCGTACGTTCCATCATATGCAAGCTGTTTTCAGACATTCCATCAAAAAATGGTGCTATAAACTGACTTACAACATTACCAGAGTCTAAATTCTGGAATGAAGTGTCTGTGGCATTCATAAATAAGAAAAGACACATTAATACTACTTCAAAGTACAAAATTATGTTTCCATCATTCTTTGGCCATCCAGTCATTTCTGAACTTAAGAAACGTTTAATTTTAATGATATTTCTACGAATCCAAAAAGCAAAAACAGCGATTAAAACAAGCACCGCCAAAATTTCAAAAGAGCCTATTAAAAATCCGTAAACAGATTCATTTAAAACCGAAAGCCCAATTCTATGCGTGCCAAAAATTCCGTCGATAACAATTTCTAATACTTCAATATTGATAATAATAAAACCAACATAGACTATAATGTGAAGAAATCCTGCAATTGGCCTAACGACCATTTTCGTCTGGCCCAAGGCAATTTTTGCCATATTCATCCAACGTTGCGGTTTGTTATCACTTACATCAATAGCCTTTCCTAATTTAATATTCCGGAATAATTTTTTAACATTAGATGCAAAATAACCAACACCTGCTATAAGAATAAGGGTAAATATAATTTGTGGAATGTACTGCATAATTTAATCTTGAATAGTTTTGGCTGGATCATTTTCGGGCACTTCATAATCTATTTGCTTTTTACCAAATACAGAAACGTTTAAATAGCGCTTAGGGTTTAATCTGAAATCTTGTAATAGCAAATCTAACTCTCTTGTTGAGTTGGATAAATTAGTATACAATTCATCATCCGTCATTAATTTACCCATGGTACCATTACCTTGTTCTATTTTTGCCAACATAGCATCTAAACTAGCTATAGTAGATTCTAAATTCTTCATAGTATCCACCAAACCAGCTTGCGATATAGAATCTGAAAGTTTAGAAAAGTTTGAAGTTATATTGGCAATATTTTGTACTGCTGTATCTAACTCCCCTTTATTATCAGCTAAAAGTGCATTTAAATTATTTGCACTTCCTTGAAAACTTTTAACAAGCACATTTAAACCACTTATACTTTCTCTAAGGTCTCTTTTTGTTTTGGTATCTAAAATTTGATTCACATTAATCATAAGAGAATCCGCATTAGTAACTGCTCCCTCAATTTTACTTTGTAAAGGAGCTAGATTTTTCTGAACCAAATCTGTTAAACCTGGTTTAACAGAAGAAATTAAAGTATCTCCAGATTTTGCCATTGGAGAACCATCAAACATAGGAATTATTTGTATTCCTTTTCCTCCGATTATTCCCGTATCGTATAATTCTGCTTTGCTTTGATTAGAAAATTCAAATTCATTATTAACCGAAAAAGTAACTAATAATTTACCTGAATTATCCTTAAATTTAATATTGTTAACGTTACCAACAGTATAACCATTTATGGATACTGGTGTTCCAGGTTGTAATCCTCCTACGTTATCATAAACTACATAAAATACCTTGCTATTATCGAAGATAGATGTTGATTTTAAGTAACTGAATCCCATTATAAATAATAGAATACCACCAACTACAATTATTCCTGTTTTAATTTCTCTTGATATTTTCAATTGAATGAATTTAGGGTTCTTAACAAAATTAGAAATATTTTTTTGAAGACGACGTACAATTCCTTAATTGGATTTCAGTGCTTCTTCAACAGATATTCTCTCGCCGTTTTTATAGGCCACAATATAGGCATCTTTATAGCCTTTTCTTTCTGCATCTTCTTTTAATTTATTAGCATAATCGTAAGACTCAGTACTACCATACAAATATCTATATAAGTTTTTATACCCTTCTTTAGAAATATTATTTAGTCCTTTAAAGTTTTTGGCGGCAACAGACATACTATTACCACTAGCAAAAATTTGCACTTTAAAAACAATCTCTGCTTTATCGCTTACTTTTTTAACTACAGGTTTGTCTTCAATTTTAGGGGTTATTTTAGGTGCTACTTCTTTCACCTCTTCTGTTACCACTACTTTCTCTTTTGGAGTGTTTATAACAGGCTCCGAACTAACATTTGAGCTTAGCTTCTTTTTATAATCTATAATGGCATTAGCAATAGCCGTACCCATTTCTTGTTGCCCTTTAGCTGAATTTAAATACTCTCCTTCAGGTTTATACGTTAAAAATCCTGTTTCTATTAAAACACTTGGCATAAATGTTTGATGCAAAACAATGAATCCCGCTTGTTTAACTTTACGATCAACTCTTTTTAAGTTAGTTGTAAAATTATCCTGCATTGTTTTTGCTAACAATATACTCTGATCTAAAAACTCTTCTTGCATAATAGTTAATCCTATAACGGACTCAGGAGAGTTAATGTTATATGCTGCATACCGAGTTTCATAATTATCTTCTAAATATATAGCAGAGTTCTCTTTTTTAGCAATTTCAAAATTCTGCTTGTTGGCATGCAACCCTAGAACAAAAGTTCCCGCACCATGTGCCTCTGAGGTATGGGAATCGCAATGAACCGACACAAAAAGGTTTGCGTTTGCCTTGTTGGCTATTTCTCCACGCTTATATAAATCGACAAAAGTGTCTTCTTTTCTAGTATAAATTACTTTTACATTAGGTTGTTTTTCTAATATCTCGCCAACCTTTAAAACAATTTTTAATGCTATATTTTTTTCCAAATAGCCGTTCCCCAAATTTCCTGGATCATGACCACCATGGCCAGCATCAAGCACTACAATAAAAGGCTCTTGCACTGAAGAATTTATATTATTACTACTAAATGATGTTAAAGATAAAGGAGCAAACAAAACAAGTAGTAGATAAAAATATTTCTTATTCATATGTTATAATATTTGTAATAATGGTTAAATTTATTGTAATGTAGCGGCTACAGAACAAAAAATATATGTAAGTTTGGCTTCGATTTAAATCGTCATAGAGACAAGACAAACTATTACAAAAATAGGATTTATAGCCTTGCAATCAAACAAACATCTTCTTCTTTTATTAATACTACTGTTTAGTGGTATTACAAGCCTATTTGCACAAGAAAATAAGGTCGTAGTTTTACCCATAAAATCAACCAAAGACTCTATAGTTGCTACAAAAGATTTTTCTGCCATCGCTATTAAAGATACTACCGTAGTAGATTCTATTAAAATAGATTCTGTTAATAAAAAACAACCTCTTTTACTTGATAAGATAAAATACACCGCAAAAGACTATGTAAAACTTAGTCAGAAAGATCAAAAAATCTATTTATATAACGAAGCTGAAATTCAATATCAAGATACGCAGCTAAAGGCTGGTATTATTATAATGGATTATATTAAAAACGAAGTTTATGCGGGTAGATTAAAAGACTCTTTAGGGAACTATACGCAAACACCTTTTTTTAAACAAGGTGAGAATGTGGTTATTCCAGATTCTATTCGTTTTAATTTTGATACGCAAAAAGCTTTAATTTGGAATTCTAGAACCGAACAACAAGCCGGATTAGGTTCACTGGGCAGCGATGCCATGAAAGTATATGCGCAGATTACAAAAAAAGAAAATGACTCAGTTTACTTTTTAAGTAAAGGTAGATTAACCACAGCAAAAGATACCGTAAATCCGGATTATTACATTTTAGTAAATAAAGCCAAATTTGTTCCAAAAAAGAAGGTTATAGCAGGATTCAGCAACTTGTACATTGCTGATGTTCCAACACCAATAGCTTTGCCTTTTGCCTATTTCCCAATGACCGAAGGAAGATCTGGAGGGATTATTTTTCCAACTTTTGGTAATGTAGCGGATAGAGGGTATTTTATTCAAAACGGTGGATACTATCTTCCCATTAGCGACTATGCAGATTTGGAGCTAACGGGGGATTTATATACTAATGGAAGTTATGGTTTAAATTCCAGATCGGTTTATGTAAAGCGTTATAAATTTAGAGGCGGTTTTAACCTTCAATATCAAAATATTGTAAATAGCCAAAAAGGCTTTGATGACTATAGCCGAAGTACTAGTTACAACATACAATGGAACCACTCACAAGACACTAAAGCCAATCCAAACTCAAGATTTTCAGCATCGGTAAACTTAGGGAGTAGTCAATACTATCAAAATTCATTAAGAGCTCAGGATTTATCTAATACGCAAAATAATACCCTGTCCTCTTCTATTTCGTATTCTAAAACTTTTCCAGAATACCCCTCAGTAAACATGAGTTTAACGGCATCACATAGGCAATTAACAAGTGCATCAATCACTGATAATATTGATATGACTTTGCCAACGTTCCAAGCTAGTATGGAGCGTATTTATCCTTTTGCGAATAGAGATGGTGTAAAAAAAGGTATCATACAGAATATTAACTTTCAATATGACGTAAATGCGTCAAACACATTAAAAACTAATGACACCGATTTCTTAACAGCTAGAATGTTTGACAATGCTAAAGTTGGTGCAAAGCATAGATTACCCATAACCACTAACTTTAAAATTGCTAAATATTTTAGTGTTTCTGTTGGTGGTAATTATGAAGATGTTTGGACCTTACAAACGTACACAAGACAAACTGATGCCACTACAAAGGTAGAATCAGTAGCTGACACAATAAATAGTTTTGATCGCTATAACAATTACAATTTTAGCGCAAGTATAGGTACCACCATATACGGGATGTTTAATTTTGGTGATGATAAAAAGATCCAAAAATTAAGACATGTTTTACGACCAAGTATTAGCTACGGTTATACACCTTCTTTTGAACAATTCTATGAGAATTTACTAGACAGTAATGGAGCATTAACCTATGATTCAGGAGGCAATTTACAACGCTATAGCCGTTTTGAAGGCACACTAAACGGAGCTCCAAGTTTAAACAGATCCAATTCCATGAGTTTTTCATTAGCCAATACACTTGAAGCTAAAGTACGCTCAAAAGATTCTACAGATACAGAACCTAAAAAAATATCAATTCTTAATAACCTTAACTTATCTACAAGTTATAATTTTAATGCAGATTCTTTAAAACTAAGTCCCATAAGTTTTAGTGGAGGTACAGCCATTTTCAATAAAAAAATGACCATAAACTTTGCCGGTACTATGGATCCATATGCTATTGATAATAATGGAGACAGAATTAATACTTTCAATAAAGCCAATGGAGGAAGTTTAGTTAGATTAACTAATGCTCGAGCCAATATTAGTTATGGTTTTTCTAGTAAAGATTTTGAGAAAAAAGATAAAGACGAAAAAGAAATAGAAAAAGAAGAAAATCCGTTTGATTATGGTGCGGCGAGTGGCGGTAGAACTGATGATTTATTTGGTGATCCAGACTTTATGAACAATGGTAGACCAAATATGAATGATACCGCTGAAGAAGAAAAGGAAACCGAATTTTATGCCAATAAAATACCTTGGGATTTGCGATTAGCCTATACTGTGGGGTATTCCAACCCAAACAGACAAAATACAATTAATAGTCATAGTTTAATGTTTTCTGGTAATATAGAGCTTACCCCTAAATGGAAAGTAGGTGCTTCTTCTGGATACGATTTTGCAAATAGTGGTTTTACCATAACTCAGTTAAGATTCCAAAGAGAACTTGGCAGTTTTAATTTACGTTTTAATTGGACTCCATTTGGTACCTACGAACGATGGGATTTCTTTATTGGTATTTCTAGCTCAATTCTGCAAGACCTTAAATGGGATAAACAAAGCCAGAGAAGGTAGGTTGATGGTGAATGGTTGATAGTCGATGGTTGATGGTTGATGGACAATTTTTTTATCCTAAAAAACTACAGTACTTAGTAATAAAATAAATTTTATACCTCCTATTATGAAAAAAATAATAAACACTCCAAATGCACCTGCGCCTATTGGACCGTACAATCAAGCAGTGTTAACGGGAAACACGCTATATATATCTGGCCAAATCCCTATTGATCCGAAAACTAATACATTGGTTGAGGGTGATATACAAAAAGAAACAAAACAATCCATGGAGAATTTAAAAGCCATTCTATTAGAGGCCGGAATGACCTTTGAACATGTTGTAAAAGCATCCATATTTGTTAAAGACATGCATCAATTTGCCAAAATAAACGAAGTCTATGGCAGCTATTTTGATGCAGACACGGCACCAGCCAGAGAAACGGTAGAAGTTGCCAACTTACCTAAATTTGTTAATGTCGAAATCTCAATGATTGCGGTAAAATAAGCATTCAAATTACCTATAAAAACAAAAAGGCATCTTGAAAACTAGATGCCTTTTTGTTTATTTAGAAAGAATTACATTCTCTTTTGATGAAACTTTACCAAACCATCAATAGGTTTTTGTAAAATAATACCTACTATTAAATCATTGCGTTCTAATGACTTTTTCAATTCGTCACGTAAATAATATGCAATACTACCTACAAAAGAAATTGGCACTTTAGTGGCCAAATCAAACTGCATAATGTAGTTATTGATAAATTGCTGAAAACCTTTATCTATTACTCCCTTACAATATAGATGCTCCTTATTTTCTACAATAAAGCGAGCGAAAGTTGCCAGGTACGTGTTTGGATTAGGCTGTTTGTATAAATTTTCTTTTATAACATCTGCCTCTAAATTATATTCACTTGCGAATTTCTCCGCAAGATCTTTTGGTATTTTATTAAAATAGTAGTCACGTATTAGTTTGCGACCAAAGAAATTACCGCTTCCATCATCCATAGGAATATAGCCCAACGAAGTTACTTTTTGATGTAATTTTTCTCCATCATAATAACTACAATTAGATCCTGTTCCTAAAATACATACAATACTCTGATCTCCAATATTTGTAGTAGCATAAATAGCTGCATAAGTATCTTCTCTAACTTCAGCGATAGCATTTGGAAAAAAAGATTTAAAAATATCTTTTAGTAAGTTTTGCATACGCTCCGTACCACAGCCTGCACCATAAAAATACAAATGTGTTACTTTTTCGCTGTTCTTAGAAAGTTCAAAATTGTTAGCCAATCTATCTTCAATAACAGGTCTGGTTAAAACTTCAGGGCTTAATCCTAAAGTTTGGGTTAAAAATAACCTTTCCCCTTTATTGTCTAGAGCAATCCAATCGGACTTAGTTGCGCCACTATCTACAATTAATATCATATGTATTTGGTAGTAAAAATAATCCTGAAAATAAGCAATTTTACACTTACTTTCAGGATTATTATAAATTTAAAATTATAATTTAGAAACGTGCTGAACTAAATCTAACATTTTATTAGAGAATCCAGATTCGTTATCATACCAAGATACTAATTTGAAGAATTTTGAATTTAATTCAATTCCTGCACCAGCATCAAATATACTAGTTCTTGCATCTCCGATAAAATCTTGAGAAACTACATCCTCTTCAGTATATCCTAAAATACCTTTTAAACTTCCTTCAGAAGCAGTTTTAAAAGCTTTTTTAATCTCTTCGTAAGAAGTTTCTTTTTGTAACTTAACGGTTAAATCTACAACTGAAACATCCGCTGTTGGTACTCTGAAAGCCATACCAGTAAGTTTTCCTTTTAAAGCAGGAATAACTTTAGTTACTGCCACTGCAGCACCAGTTGATGCTGGAATAATGTTTAACATAGCACTACGACCACCTCTCCAGTCTTTTCTAGATGGACCATCTACTGTCATTTGAGTAGCTGTTGTTGCGTGTACCGTTGTCATTAATGCTTCTTCAATACCAAAACTATCATTTAAAACTTTAGCTAATGGCGCTAAACAGTTGGTAGTACAAGATGCATTCGAAACTATATTATCTGAAGCTTTTACGTCTGTATGATTAACACCCATAACAAACATAGGAGCATCTTTAGATGGAGCAGAAATAACTACTTTTTTAGCACCACCATCTATATGATACTGTGCAGTTTCTAAAGTTGTAAATATTCCAGTACATTCTGCAACGATAGTTGCGCCAGCAGCATCCCATTTAATGTTTTTTGGCTCTCTCTCTGCAGTAATTCTTACCGTTTTTCCATTAACTACTAAATGACCATCTTTTACCTCAACAGTACCATCGAATTTTCCATGAACAGAATCATATTTTAGTAAATATGCTAAATGTTCTACATCTAACAAATCGTTAATTGCAACAACATCTACACCTTCTCTAGCAACACTAGCTCTAAATACTAATCTACCTATTCTACCGAATCCGTTAATTCCTATTTTTAAATTTGACATTTTATTTTTATTAAATTATTTAAATTATACAGTCATTATATCTGAAACTCTCATGAGTTCCTTGTCTATTTTGGTATGCCCCTTTATTGCCTTACTAATAGGTGTTAGGGTTATTTTATTGTCTTGAATACCTACCATAAGACTTGTTTTGCCTTCCATTAAAGCTTCTACTGCCTTAACTCCCATTCTACTTGCCAGTACACGATCAAAACAAGAAGGAGAACCTCCTCGTTGCATGTGCCCTAACACAGAAACACGGCAATCATAAATTGGTAAATGGGTCTCTACATATTCTTTTAGTTCAAAAACATTTTTCCCTGTTTTATCTCCTTCAGCAACAACAACAATACTAGAAGATTTTCCAGAAGCTTTGCTACGCTTTAATGATTCCAGTAAACGTTCTAAACCAAGATTTTCTTCAGGAATTAAAATCTCCTCTGCTCCTGCTCCTACACCTGCGTTTAATGCAATATGGCCAACATCTCTACCCATAACCTCTACAAAAAATAAACGGTTATGTGAACTAGCAGTATCTCTAATTTTATCGATAACTTCTACCACTGTATTAAGAGCCGTATCAAAACCTAGAGTATACGTGGTTCCGAAAATATCGTTATCAATAGTACCAGGTATTCCTATAATAGGCACGTTATATTCTTTATGAAAAATAAGTGCTCCAGTAAAACTACCGTCACCACCGATTACCACTAAACCATCTATACCAGCTGCTTGAAGTTGATCGTAAGCCTTTTTTCTACCCTCTTTAGTCTGAAACTCCATAGAGCGCGCAGACTTTAAAATTGTACCTCCTTTATTAATAATGTTATTAACGCTTCTAGCGTCCATTGGTTTGAAGTCTCCTTCAATCATTCCTTGATAGCCTCTGTATATGCCCATACAGTCTATTTTCATATATGCACACGTACGTACTACTGATCTAATTGCAGCATTCATTCCCGGGGAATCCCCTCCTGAAGTAAACACGCCTATTTTCGTTATTTTTCCGCCCATCAATTTCTAAAAAAAACAAATTTAGCAAACTTTTCTGATTAAAATAAGGGTTCAAACCCTTTATTAATAATAGTTTACACCTATAACGTTTTCGTAACAAAGTGAGGGGTCAAAAAGAAAAAATGAACAACTAAAATGCTATAAAAATGAACTAAATTTTAAGATTTTGCCTTAGGCTTGGCCTTATACCTCATTAAACTATCCTTTGCCTTTTCGGTTAGAATTGAGTCTGTTTCAATAGGCTTTTTAGGGGTTTGTTTTCTTGCGAATAGTTTTTTTCGAAGTTCCGCAAATGAATTAAAATCTACTTGATACGATAACCCCAATCCTTGTGTGTAGCCTTGCACATCACCTATTAGTTGTTGTGTGGTATTTTGGCGATTAAAAATTTTTCCTTTCAGAGATCCATCTTCATTAAATAAATATTGCAATTCAAAATCTCCACCCACAGCAGATTGCGTAATACCATTTCCTCCACCAACAGGAATACCCAAACTTCCGCTAAACATCCATTTATCACTAATACTTGTGGCAAAATTTACAATGGCTCTATTTTCTGTTTGGTATAAAGAACTTGCAGAAGTCCCTTGTTCGTAAGCTACACCTATATCAAAATTATCATTAGTATTATCTAAAGCTGAATTTATAATACTTGTTGCTGATTGGAACAAATTACCGGTTAAGGCTTGCTGATTAATTCCTCCATTAGCTTCATTTACAAAAGTACCTTGAGCCAGTAGAAAAAATGCGTTATTTTCGGTAACCGTAGGATCTTGTAATTTATAATCTAACTCCGATTTTATAATGGAACTTACGCCCGGAAAAGCAATTTCGTACTCAATTTTTGGCTGTTCTAAAGATTCTTTTAAACTTACAATAACTTGCGTTGGTATTCTTCTGGAGTACCCAGAATTGTCTAACAATGGTGCTGGGTTTGCATTTAAGGCATAAACGGCTTGCATATTTAATTGCGCATCAAGCGGATCACCTTCCCAGTTAATTGTTCCACCTGGTGTTACCTTAAATGTTTTATCTATTACCCCACCATATTTAAACCTATACTCTCCTGTAACCACAACAAAGGTACCTTCCATGATAAACTTATCATTGGTATTTATTTCCATCTGAACTAATCCTGCACCTGTACCTTTTAAACTACTTCCTGTTTTTGGGTCAACGATAATTTCTACTTCTGCGTCGGGGGTAATATCCAAATCAAAAGTTAGCTCTAGCCCTTCATATTTTTCATCTTTTCGTTGTTTTTCATTTTCTTCAGCTTCATTCTTAGAAATAAAATTTATAAATGAATAATCGCCTATACTCGCAACATCACTAATAGGAATTTTTAATGAAGTACCTTTTGCTGTTTCCCCAACTACATCAATATTTAATGCTGTGGTTGGGCCATAAATTCTACCATATCCATTTAAATAACCCGTTCCGTAGTATAATGTCTCTTCAGCATTGACTGTATTTAAGATAAGGAATCGATTGCTATTGGTATTCACACTCAAATCTAAATCCCAATCTTTAAAATAACTATGATTAATAACTCCGTTTAATGTTGCTTGTGTCCCCATAGCAACATCTGTTAATTGAATATTTCTAAAATCGAAGGTCTGATTAGCGAGTACAACTTGAGAATTAAAACCTAAATCGTAATCTACATTTAAATAAGGAATACCAATACCCGCATTGGACAAGTTTAGTACACCATTAATATCTGGGTTATCTATTCTACCGGTAATCTTAGCATTACCAGAAACAAAACCTCTTATATTAGATAAAACTGGCTCCCCTAAGGGTCGGAAGGGCTCCAAATTGAATGAATTAAATGTTGCTAGTAAATTAGCCATGGTATGGTCTCCACTAATATCTAAATTTCCATTGATATCTAGTTTATCAACTCCTTTATCACTTAACCTTGTATAAACTGCAATTTTAGTAAGATCGCTATTACCTAGCGCATCAATTATTAGATTTCCAAGTCTAATATCATTCACAGAAAAATCTGTGATATTCAAATTAGAGGTTGGCCTATATATTTTATCTTTTTGCCTAATATGCAGTGTTCCATTTACTTGACCATCTAATTTTAGACTATCAATACTTGGGGTAATTTTATCTAAAGAAACAATCTTAAACTCTAATTGCAAATCTTTAAATGTAGAATCCGCTATTTGTCCGCGTAGTCTAATTTGCTCATTTAAGTCGTTATTCATCACTATTTCTTCGATATTAATACTATCGAGTTTGCTATTGATAATGACTTTGTTTTTCTTATCACCATCTTTATTAAGCATCCAAGTATTTCCTTTAAAACTAATATCTGATGGTTTTAACCCTATTACGGATCTTCGGTTTTCATCAAAAGTATGGTAGAAGTTTAAATTAAAATTATCTGTAAAATTCTTACCGCCTTTAAATTCTGTTCTGAAGAATAAGGTATCCTTAAGTGTGGTATTAATTAAATTAAAATCCTTAAC
Source organism: Cellulophaga tyrosinoxydans (assembly GCF_900176415.1). Lineage (GTDB taxonomy): Bacteria > Bacteroidota > Bacteroidia > Flavobacteriales > Flavobacteriaceae > Cellulophaga > Cellulophaga tyrosinoxydans. The sequence goes on from NZ_FWXO01000002.1 coordinate 368,529, forward strand.
ATCATAATAACTTGTGGATAAGTCTGCAACAGAAACGAACGTGTTAAACAATGGGTTTTTATTGTCAATCTTCACATCTAAGCTATCCAGTACATTCCCATATGCTTCTATATTGGGTGATTTAAAATTTAGTTTAAAATCACCTTCATCTGCAATGATATCTCCTTTTATGAACGTATTAGCTCCAAACTTTACTTCGGGCAGAAAGACTTCAACAATTTTATTATAAATTTTAAAATTAAAGGAAAGCTTTTGTCCTGATGTGATCTTATAAGGTTTGTAATTGGTATAAATACTCCCTACTGAATTTGTAACTAACTTTCCTAGTTCCGCAACTTTAAAATTACCTTTCATAAAGCCAGTAATAATATCAGGCGAGTTAATTTCTATAGACCGTGAATTATTTTCATCAAAAGAGGAAGAAATTTTAAAATCATCAAAAAAATAGGTGTCATTTTTGTTTTGATAACTTGTTTTTGAAAACTTTACATCGCCTACAATATTATCTAGTGTATTACCAGCGATATCCATATTTACATTTCCTTTAAAAATAGAAATGCTGTCTTTTATAAAGTTTAGTTTTTGCAAATCTGCATATTCAATATCTGCAATGAAATTAAAATTGTTCTCTTCATCTGAAAAATCAGCCAATCCTTTAAAAGTGAATTTTATATTTTCATCGTTTGACACCAGCAAACCATCAAACAATTGTTCTTTTAAAATACCCGAAACCTTTAAGTTTTGATAATTATATTTATTAAAATTAATGGAATACACATCTCCAATAACTTCTGTATTTAAGGTTTCTTTTATAAATCCTTGCCCTTCTACATTAAAATCAAAGGTTGCCACTCCAAGCTGTTTGTTGCCGACAAAATAGCCCAAATCAAAATCAATAAGTGAGAAAAACCCTTTGTATGATGCATTATCTATTTGTTTAATATTAGTTAGCTCCAGATCGGAATAACTACTACCAATGGCTGTGTTGATGTTTATTTTAGAATTTATAGTGTTTTCTGTAACTGTAGCTGATCCTCTTATAGTAAACTCACCTAATTTTTCTAAAGCTGATGGTAATGTTTCCCCTAACAAATTGGGCAACAAGCTTCTTAATTGATAATAGCTGGATGAAATATTCTTTATTTCTGCCTCCATTACAAATGGATCTTTTGCAGTAAATAGATTTTTAAAATTAAAATTTCCTCTAATTCCTGTATTATCCGAAGTTAAAAAGAGATTTTCCAACGTAAGATCGTTTAATACTCCTTCCACATTAGTAGAAAAATAGGCATCTTTCTCTTTGCCAAATTGATTATAAAGCAAATTAATTTCATCAAATGAAACCTGTGAGTCTGTAAAATCTGCTGTAAACTTAACTTTGTTTAAAAAGTCGAGAAAATCACCAGGTCCATAATCCATTTTCAGATTTCCCTTTAGCTTAGATTTTTTTGAGGCAATCTCAAGTGACTCAAAATTCATTTGTTCTTTAGAATAGGTAAAAGCAGTAGACATTTTTTCTACGGCTAGACCTCTTTTACTCACAAAAGCTAAATTCTCCACATCCATGGAAACATCTGGGCCAATAATTTCAAAATTATTGGCATTTATATTCAACTGTTTAAAATTTAATAACTCTTGCTTTTCAAAATTTTGATCAATTAATTTAAAATTACTATCTCTAATTTCAATATTTGTGGCGGTAAATAAAAATGGTGGTGTGCCTGGAGCTCTTGGTTTTCCATCATCCAATTTATCTATAAACACATTAATGTTTGAGGTAGTTTCCCCTTTGTAGGTAACTAACTTAAACTTTAGCTCATCTACTTCAATAGCACCAAATTCTAAATCTCCATTAATTAAATTCTTAATATTTAAAATAGAGGTGTTTAATTTATTGATGTAAAACAAGGTGTCTTTCTTATAATCTTGAATATAAATACCTTTTAAATCGGTATCCCAAGTTATAAATGATAATTTAAGTTTATCTAAAGATATATTAGTACCGTACTCCTCGTTTATAGCTGTAGTAACTTTTAACGCTAATGCAGTTTGAACCGCTGGTATAGAAAAAATAAAAGTCGTTAAAAGACACGTAATGATTATTACAAGTAAAGTTCTAAGTAATATTTTACGCAGTTTTTTGATAGGACTTTTATGTTTTATCTTTGTACCTCAATTTTTATTCCACTCTTTAATGGAAAACGAAACTATTTATATTCTTGCTATAGAATCTTCATGTGATGACACATCTGCTGCAGTATTATGCAACAATAAAAAACTCAGTAACATTGTGGCTACGCAAAAAATTCACGAGGAATATGGCGGTGTTGTCCCTGAACTTGCATCAAGAGCACACCAACAAAACATTGTTCCTGTCGTACATCAAGCCTTAGCCAAAGCAAATATCGATAAAAAACAGTTATCTGCCATAGCTTTTACGCGTGGACCTGGACTTATGGGTTCATTATTAGTTGGAACCTCGTTTGCTAAGTCATTATCACTAGGGTTAAACATATCATTAATCGAGGTAAATCATATGCAAGCGCATATTTTAGCGCATTTTATTGAAGAAGAAAATTCCAAAATTCCAGCGTTCCCATTTTTAGCAATGACCATAAGTGGCGGACATACTCAAATTGTTTTAGTCAAAGATTATTTTAAAATGGAAATTTTAGGTCAAACTTTAGATGATGCTGTGGGCGAGGCATTCGATAAAAGTGCTAAAATTTTAGGGTTGCCATACCCAGGAGGTCCTTTAATTGATAAATATGCCCAATTAGGTAACCCTAAGGCATTTCCCTTTCCAAAACCAAAGGTGGACGGATTAGATTTTAGTTTTAGCGGTTTAAAAACAAGTATTTTATATTTTACACAAAAGCATACCAAGGAGAATCCTAATTTTTTAGAAGATAACAGAGATGACATTTGTGCTTCTATTCAATATACAATTATCGATATTTTAATGTCCAAAATTAAAAAAGCGGTAAAACAAACGGGAGTAAAAAGAGTAGCTATTGGTGGCGGTGTTTCCGCTAATTCTGGCATTAGAAAGGCATTGTTTGAAGCTGAAAAAAAACACGGATGGGAAACATTTATCCCTAAATTCGAGTACTGTACAGATAATGCTGCTATGATCGGTATTGTAGGTTATTTAAAATATAAAGATGCCAACTTCTCGGACCAAAGTATTACAGCCAAAGCTAGATATGTAATTAACGAGTAAATATTTGTTTTAGCATTTAATTTATTGGGAAAAACCAACTAAAAGTACTTTGTTACATTTAAAAAAAGGTCTTACAATAATAGAAGAATTAGGACATTGACTTTAGCCTAGATTAGAACAGGCTTAGTTTAAAATTATAGATTAAAACAAGTAAAAATATGCAGCTTTTTTACAATGCCGATGTAGTACAAGATAGCCCAAAATTCACTTTTCCCACAGAGGAAAGTAAGCATATTATTAAAGTACTACGTAAAAAAGAAGGAGACCTAGTGCATATTACTAATGGACAAGGCTATTTGTTTGAAGCTAAAATTATTCAGGCAGATATGCGCAAATGTACCGTCGAAATAATTAGTAGTACATACCAGCAAAAAAAAGAACCCTCTTTACATTTGGTCGTAGCGCCAACCAAAATGAATGATCGTTTTGAATGGTTTCTAGAAAAAGCAACAGAAATTGGTGTGACAGAAATAACACCTATTATTTGCGCTAATTCCGAACGCAAAATTGTTAAGCTAGACCGGTTGCATAAGGTTTTACAATCTGCCATGAAACAATCGCTACATTACCATATTCCTATTTTAAATGAGCCTATTAACTTTTCTGATTTCATGAATTCTAAAATCAATGGAGATTTATTTATAGCCCACTGTGAAGAAACCAATAAAAAAGAATTGAAACATAGTTTGGTACAAAATAATAATGCAACCATATTAATTGGCCCTGAAGGTGATTTTTCAAGCAAAGAAATCTCTAAAGCTTTGGCAAAAGGTTTTTCACCAGTGGCTCTTGGCTCCAGTAGATTACGAACAGAAACAGCAGCAGTTTATGCCTGCGCTTGTTTCTCCATAATTAATTACTAATAAAATCTTGATGTAAAGTCTAAACTATTTTTAAAAACTTTCATCAAAATCATTCCTGTAATTATAGTATTTTTATACAAGTCTATATTACAGAGACCTAACAACAATTAAATGAAGTGTTATTTAAGAATCGTATTTTTTATTCCGCTATTTGCCTTCTATAGTTTAAATGCTCAAGAGATTGCCATATTAAAATATAGTGGCGGTGGTGATTGGTATGCTAATCCTACGGCAGTTCCTAATCTAATTAAATTTTGCAACTCCCAAATAGGAACAAAACTCACCCCTAAAGTTGCTACAGTAGAAGCCAATAGTACCAATCTGTTCCAATATCCTATGGTGCACATGACTGGGCATGGAAATGTGTATTTTTCAGATGAAGATGCTGAAAATCTAAGAACTTATTTGCTAGCCGGTGGGTTTCTGCATATAGATGACAATTATGGCATGGAGCCTTATTTAAAAAAAGAGTTATTAAAAGTATTTCCGGATAAAGAATTGGTAGAATTAGCTGCTGATCATGAAATATTTAATCAAACTTTTAAATTCCCACAAGGCTTGCCTAAAATTCATGAACATGACGGTAAGCGACCCCAAGCTTTTGGTATTTATGACCAAAACAGACTTATACTACTTTTTACTTTTGAAAGTGATTTAGGCGATGGATGGGAAGATCCTGCAGTGCATAATGATTCTGACGAAACTAGAAAAAAGGCCTTGCAAATGGGCGCTAATATTATCCAATACGTTTTTAAAAACTAAAAAATGACTTCAAAAACTATTGCCAACGGAATTTTAAGGGCTGTAGGCATTTTAGCCGCTATAGTTCTTTTAGGTTACTTTCTTTACAAAATTCAATCTGTACTGGCCTATTTATGCATTGCTTCGGTATTTGCGCTAATTGGAAGACCCATTGTGCTATTTTTACGAAAAAGATTAAAATTCCCAAACACCCTTGCGGTTGTTATTACCATTTCATTAATTATAGGAGTATTTGCAGGCATCATTGCTTTGTTCATTCCATTATTAACAGAACAGGGCAAAAATCTTTCTCTTTTAGATATAGATAAATTGCAAGAAAACTTAAATGTGCTCTATTTCGAAGTCACGCAATATTTTAGTTCGTCACCAACAGTGGTCAATCAAATTATTAAAGAATCGCATTTAGAAAAAAATATTTTAGACGGATTAGATATTGGATTTATTCCTAATTTTCTTAATTCTTTTTTAGACGTTTTAAGCACTGTAAGCATAGGATTATTTTCTGTCCTTTTTATTTCATTTTTCTTTTTGAAAGACAGCACACTTTTTCAAAACGGAATTTTAATGCTCGTTCCTCAAGGCAATGAAAGTAAAATGAAAAACTCTATAAATAAGATAAATAATTTATTGTCAAGATACTTTGTTGGATTGCTTTTACAGCTGTTTATTTTGTTTATAATTTACACCATAACATTACTATTAGTAGGTATAGAAAATGCTGTTGTAATTGCCTTTTTATGTGCCCTATTTAACATCATTCCATACATAGGTCCAATCATCGGTGGAGTACTCATGATTGTGCTTACAATGACGACTAATTTAGGGGCAGATTTTAGTGCTGTAATTCTACCAAAAGCAGGCTATGTAATCATAGGTTTAGTGATAGGCCAATTGGTAGATAATTTCTTCTCACAACCCTTTATTTTTTCCAACAGTGTTAAGTCCCATCCATTGGAAATTTTCTTAGTTATAATTATTGCTGGATTACTATTTGGAGTTGTTGGAATGATCGTTGCAGTACCTGGTTACACCGCTATTAAAGTAATTTTAAAGGAGTTTTTGTCGGAATACAAGTTAGTGAAATCGCTAACGAATAATTTATAGTAATACTTTGAATAAAAATATATTAAATACTGGTGTACAGGAATTTATATTGGAAAATATAAACACTGACACGATGTCAGTTTTACTAAAAAAATCACTATTTACAGGTGTAAACCAGAAAGAATTGGTAGAACAATTAGAAGCTAAAAAAAAATGCCAACAAAAGCTTCCAACATGGTTTAAAACTCCAAATATATATTACCCTAATAAGTTAAATATTGAGCAAACTTCATCTGAAACTACAGCACAATATAAGGCTAATTTAATCAATGGAAATTCACTGATTGACATCACTGGAGGCTTCGGTGTAGACGACTATTTTTTTAGTCAAAAATTCACTGAAATTTACCATTGCGAACTCAACGAAAATCTATCTAAAATTGCCGCTTATAATTACAATATTTTAGGTGTAAATAACATCATTTGTAAAGCTGAAAATGGTCTAAATTTTTCAGCTAAAACAACACAAAATTTTGATTGGATTTATATAGATCCTTCAAGAAGAAATGATAGCAAAGAAAAAGTATTTTTACTCTCAGATTGTTTGCCAAATGTTCCTGAAAATTTAGATTTACTTTTTAATAAATCGTCTAATATTTTAATTAAGACTTCTCCCCTTTTAGATTTTACTATAGGAATAAACGAACTAAAATTCGTAAAAGAAATTCATGTTATTGCCATACAAAATGATGTAAAAGAGTTGCTTTGGATTTTAGAAAAGGGGTATATTAATAGCATAAATATTAAAACAATTAATATTTCTAAATCATCGAATGAAGTTTTCAGTTTTGCCTTAAATGATGAAAAAGAAATGGTTTCAGATTTATCTGAGCCATTAGTATATTTGTACGAGCCCAATAGCGCTGTTTTAAAATCGGGTGCATTTAAAACAGTTGGAAATCAGTATCAACTTAAAAAACTACACGAGCATAGTCATTTATATACCTCAAATGAATTGATACATTTTCCCGGTAGAAGCTTTAAGATAGAACAAGTGGTACCTTACCAAAAGAAAGAAATTCAAAAATTAGGTTGTTCAAAAGCAAATATTACCACACGTAATTTCCCCGAAACAGTTGCTAATCTTCGTAAAAAGCACAAAATTAAAGATGGTGGAGACGTCTATATGTTCTTTACAAAAAACATGAATGAAAAATATATTGTGCTAGTCTGCACGAAAATTTAGTCCGTACAATCCCATTTAAAATTGGCGATTTTTTCGTTACTAGCTGCACTTAAATTATAATGCCACCATTCTGTTCTAATAGACCAAAAACCGTAGGCCTCCATGGTCTCCTTAAGCAAAACTCTATTGGCTAATATTTCTTTAGGCAAATTGGTATTATCGTGGTAAGCCTTTTTTCCAAAGAAATCAAAATCGGTTCCCATATCTACTTCATTCCCTTTTAAATCTACCAATGTAATATCTACGGCGCCTCCCTTATTATGAATAGAACCCTTTACTGGATTAGCAACATATTGTGGGTTTGGCACAATGGCCCACATTTTATACTGCACAGAATTAGGCCTATAGCAATCAAAAAATTTAATTTTATAGCCCTTTTTCAAAAATTCATTGTTCGCCTTTATTAAGGCTTTAGCAGTTTTAACACGCGTATAACATTCTGCACAATCATAAACTTTCGCTTTTAGAAAATTGTTTGTCGTAGCATAACGCATATCATAAGCGAAATCATTGCTGTAATCTGCCAATCTAATAAAAGTAGTATCTGCCAAACCATCTAGAGATTTCAACTTTTGTACTTCGTCTAAAGCTACTTTAGAAATAGTTTCTATAGGCTCTTTATTTGTATGGGTTATTATCGCTTTATTTTCTGAAGTTATATCTTTTTTAGCTGCTTGTTCTTTACAACTAAACATTACTAATAATACCGCTAAACTTGTAATTATCTTGCTCACTTTACTAAAAATCAGGCTCTTATTTTAATTTGATGTAAATTACTAGAAAGTTTTCAATTAGAACTTGTTACAATTATAATTTTTAAATCAAAATATGCTATTTAAAAAATGTATTACCCTTGCCAGTTTGGCTGTTCTTATTTTTTCTTGCCAATCGCAACCCAAAGAAAAGTGGCTTTTAGGATTTGAAAAAACGGATATAAATCCCATCATGAGAGCCGATTCAAGCTTTGTTTTTCATGATCCAATTACTGATACACTGGTACAGTGGCAAAAAGCTGATGTTTTTAACCCTGCTGCAATAGTCAAAAATGATACTGTTTTTATGCTCTTTAGAGCAGAAGACAATCCTAATGCTATTTTAGGTGGGCGTACTTCACGAATTGGACTAGCCTATAGTTTAGATGGAATTACTTTCACTAAATATCCTGAACCTGTACTTTTCCCCACTAATGACGAATTTAATCAGTGGGATTATCCAGGGGGGATAGAAGATCCACGAGTTGTTGAAACTGCAGATGGAACATATATTATGTTATACACTAGTTGGAATAAAGATGTTGCCCGATTGTCTAGTGCCTATTCCAAAGATTTAAAAACTTGGGTTAAAAACGGACCGGTATTTCAAAAAAGCAATAAGGGTAAGTTCTTAAATATTTGGAGCAAATCTGGATCTATGGTTACCGAATTGGTAGATGGACGACTAATTGCAAAAAAAATAAATGGAAAATTTGTAATGTATTGGGGGGAACTATTTGTAAATATGGCCACTTCCAAAGATGGATTAAATTGGGAACCTACATTAGATGAAAATGGCGAATTACTACATTCCTTTACACCAACCTTAAATGAATTTGATAGTCATTTAACTGAACCTGGACCGCCAGCATTATATACAGAACATGGTATTCTTTTACTTTATAATGGTAAAAACTTAAGCGATGAAGGAGCAACAAATAAAGTACCTAAAGGCACTTATTGTGGTGGGCAGGTTTTATTTGACAAAAATAATCCAAGCAAAATGTTAGATCGATTAGCTGAACCATTTATATGTCCAGATCTTCCTCATGAAATATCTGGACAATATGCCGCTGGAACAACCTTTATTGAAGGCTTAGTATATTTTAAAAACAAATGGTTTTTATATTACGGTACTGCAGATTCTATGGTTGGTTTAGCCATTAAAGAATAATAGAAAAAACCAGAGTTAAGCTCTGGTTTTTTTATCTCTACTCAAATAGCTGAAAGATAATTAAGTCAATAAATTCCCTTTATCATCCCATTTGGCGACTTCGTTACGTTTAGATTGGTCCACACATTTGGCAAGCCATTCTTCTTCATACGCAACGCCATGTTGTTTTAATACTTCCTCAGGCACGCCATCCCATACATTTGGTGTATTACCCTTATAACCCAATTCTTCAATTCCTATTTTAGAAGTATAAAAACCAGTTAGGGTAAGATTCCTAACTAAAGAAAAGAACTGAACGCCTAATGGCCTTTGATTATCGGCTATTGTAATATCTGGATAGGCAATTGTATCTAAAATTTGTTTTTGTTGTAATAGCGTAGCGGATTTAAATTCTAGACTAAAATTTTTATTACTTTCATGGTCAATCCACATTAATCCTCCTCTTAAAGGAGTTTGAAAATTTGGATAATCTTTCGCCATAAATTCTATAAAAGGCACTACTCCAGAATCAGAAGCACTGCGGTATTTTTCATCAGCAGGTAAAATTAAATCACACAAAACTTTTAGCGTTGCCAATTCATGCTCATTAAAAAATTGTTCCGCATTAAGTTCATCAATAAGTTCTTTTTCTTCAGGAGTTCTGCCAAAAAAAACTTCAGCAGCTTTTGAAACTGCTTCATCTGAGTCTGCTAAATTTTCAGGCTTGCAACCATGCAATACTAAACCACCTGCAACTCCACCTAAAATTATCGATTTTAAACTTTTTCTTCTATCCATAACCTTAAATATTTTGCATTTTTAATTGTTCTATAATATAATCCGATGTTCTCCAAGAAAGTGCAAGTATGGTCCATGTAGGATTTTTATCTGCTTGAGAAACAAATGGTCCTGCATCTACAATAAAAACATTATTTACATCGTGTAATTGTTGGTGTTGATTTACAACAGAAGTTTTTGGATCATCACCCATTCTTGTTGTACCTACTTCATGAATAATCTCTCCTGGAGCATATATTCCGTTTTTCTCGGCACGCGAAGGCTTACCTCCTAAAACTTCACCACCCATATTATGGATTAATTCTTCAAATGTATCATGCATATGACCCACCTGTTTAATCTCGTGTTCTGTCCATTGATAATTAAATTTTAGGACTGGAATACCAAATTCATCTACTGTAGTTGGATCAATTTCACATCTATTATTTTTTTGTGGTATAGATTCCCCTCTACCCCCAAAACCAACGGTAGAGCCATAATATTTCTTTATTTCATCGCGTAATGGATTTCCATAACCTCCTACTTTTAAACCAAAGTATTTATTAAAATCATTATGATTAAATCCAAACCCATACCCTGGCATGCCCATACCTCCCCATACTTCAATATGGTAACCTCGAGCAAAATCTAATTTCTTATTGTCTAACCACCAAGGTGTATATACATGCATTCCTCCTACTCCATCTTCATTATACATTTGCCTATTCATTAGATCAGGAATAAATGCAGACCTACTACCTCCTGTAGAATCATGAAGATATTTCCCAACAATATCGCTGCTATTTCCTAAACCATTCGGGTGTTGTTCGCTCTTTGAGTTTAATAGAATCCGTGCAGAACTACATGCTGAGGCAGCTAGTACCACTATTTTACCTTTTAATTTATATTCTTTCCGGTCTTCTTTGTTGATATAAGATACTCCTGTTGCCTTCCCTTCATTATTAGTGGTAACCTCTCGCACCATAGCATTAACAAATAAATCTATTTGTCCACCGCTCTTTTGAGCTGGAAAAATTAAACAAGTACCCGCAGAAAAATCGGCATAAACCGAACATGCACGCGAGCACTGCCCGCAGTAAAAGCATATGCCCCGCTCATTATTAATACGTTTGGTTAGCATTGACATTCTAGAAGGAATAACAGGAATGTTGGATTTTCGAGCCCCTTTTATGTAGAATAACTCGTGCAATCTTGGTTTTGGAGGTGGTAGAAAAAATCCGTCTGGATCATTTGGCAATCCTTCATTTGTACCAAAAACTCCAATTAATTTATCAACTTTATCATAATAAGGTTTTACATCTTCATAACCAATTGGCCAGTTATCTCCCAACCCATCTTGATCTTTTCTTTTAAAATCTTTAGGCCCAAAACGTAGTGATATTCTTCCCCAATGGTTAGTTCTTCCTCCTAACATTCGCGATCTAAACCATCTAAAGTTAGAACCGTCGCCATTAGTATAAGGCTCTCCTTCTATATCCCAACCTCCATAAGCACTATCAAAATCACCAAAAGGCCTTACCGTGTTTGCGCCTCTTCTAGGAGATTCATAAGGCCACTTTAATTGGGTTTGGTGTTCTGGATCTGCCGGGTCAAAAAATGGACCAGCTTCTACTACAGCAATTTTTAGTCCTGCATCAGCAAGTATTTTTGTTGCCATTCCTCCGCCTGCACCAGAGCCAACGATTATTACATCATAAATGGTTGAAGATTCTATTATTTGCATGTATTGGTTATTTTGGTGTTAAAAAATATGAAGTTAAGTTACATTTTTTTTTGCTTATCGAACCATGAATATAATTCAAGATTATTATACACGGTATCCCAAATATCATGACCTCTATCTTTCAATTTTGTAAACGCTACGTTGTAATTCATTTTTTTTAAGCGAGCAACCATCTCCTCTGCTTCTGAAACTGGAATAACCGTATCATCCTCACCATGAAATACTCGGATTGCTAATTTTTTATTCATCCAATGTGCGTATGGAGAAGGCGCCATACTGCTAACTATAGCTAAAGCAGCAAAGGTATCTGGATATTCAATTACCATCTCCCAAGCAGCTACTCCTCCTCTACTTAATCCTGATAAGTATATTTTTGAAGGGTCTACTCTATTATTTTTCACTATACTATCTAATAATTGCTTCACGGCAATTATATTCCACATTTTTCTATCATCTAAATGCTGTGGAACCAAAATCAAGAAGGGAAACTTAGTACCGTTAGTTAACAAATCGGGAGCTAAAAATTTTTCGTTTTTTGTCTTAGGAATACTTCCTGAACCATGTAAAAAAAGTAAGATTCCATATTTTTTATTGGTAGTCTTTTGGTAATCTTCTGGATAATATAAAAAATAATTAATCTTAGCTTTGGATTGAACCACAAAGTTGTCTTCAACTAATTTGGATTGGGCATTACTTTTAAAAAAAACTACAAAAAAAAGTAAAAACAGAAAGTATAAATGTTTTTTAAACATGCTATTCTAGATTAAGAACAAAAGATACAAAATCTAGACTTTTAAACTAAAAAAACCTCACTAGCAGTGCGAGTGAGGTTGTACAAAATACTATAATAAATAACTTTGTTATTTTGCGCGCAACTTTTTAATAAGCGCTAAAGTTTCTCTAACCGTTTTTTCTAAACCTGCGTAATCTTCGTTCTTTAATATTTCGCTACTAATTAATTTAGAGCCCATTCCCACACAAGTTACACCAGCATCAAACCAACCTTTTAGGTTAGCTTCATCAGTACTAACACCTCCAGTAGGCATAATACTTGTCCAAGGCTGAGGGCCTTTAATTCCTTTTACAAATCCAGGACCATATAGATCTCCAGGGAAAAGTTTTACTATTTCGCATCCTAATTCTTCAGCTGCATTAATTTCTGTTAATGAACCGCAACCAGGAGACCATAATACTTTTCTTCTATTACAGACTTGAGCAATATCTACTCTTAAAGAAGGCGTAACTATAAAATTAGCACCCATTTGCATAAACATAGATGCGGCAGCTGCGTCGGTAATTGACCCAACACCTAAAATCATTCCAGGAAGTTCTTTTATAGCATATTTGTTTAATTCAGAAAAAACCTCGAAAGCGAAATCTCCTCTTGCGGTAAATTCCATTAAACGAGAACCACCATCATAACATGCTTTTAAAACCTTCTTTCCCAAATCTATATTTGGGTGATAAAACAACGGAACCATTCCGTTCTCTTTCATCACATTTGCAACTTCAATTCGAGTGTACTGTGCCATTTTTTAAATATTGTTTTAGTTTTAGAATTAGGCCAATGTAAAAGAAAATCAACCTACTTTTTAATTTTAATTATTGCTAAATTGATTTCAAATGTACAATTTTAAATTTTTATTTAAACGATTAACCATCAATAAATACGCAATAAAAATTAAAATTCACAATTTAATTCTTCTTCGTATTAAAAATGAATTATAAGCAAGTAAAACAAAACACCTAGTGCTAAAGTTGTGCTAAAAATTGATGTAAAGCAGGATTTTCATTTTCTTTTTTCCAAACGGCAAAAAGAGATGTGGTGTGCTTTACATTTACTAATTCTATAAATTTAATTTTGTAATTAAATTCGTCTCTTAACGAATTTGGTACAATAGCAATTCCCATTTTATTTTCTACTAATTTAAAAATAGTAGGACCATGAATAGATTTGTGGGAAATTTTTGGACTAAAACCATGATCTGCACATAAATTTAAAATTTGTTGATAATACAGCGGACTATTCTCATTTGGGAAAAGAATAAAAGATTCCTCAGCGAGCTCGCCCAAATTAGTAAATGTTTGCGCATTCAATAGGTGATCTTCTGGCAAGACTAAGGAGAAATTTTCAGTATAAACCAATTTAAGTTGCATATTGGAGGTTACCGAATTAGACCGCATAAAGCCCACATCAATAGTGCCGTTCTCTAGCGCTCTTAATTGTTCCTTATTTATAAGTTCCTCTAATTTTAAATTAATTCTTGAATTCGCCGTACTATACGCTTTTATTATGGGCGGCAAATAGCGGTACATAGCCGAGCCTACAAAACCAATAGTTAACTGTCCTTCTATTCCATTTAACTGCGAATGCCAAAATGCAAGCGAATCATCTACTTGCTTTAATATGCTATTTGCTTGCGGTATTAACAACTCCCCTGCTTTAGTTAACTCAACCTTTCTGTTGGTTCTTTTAAATAATTGCACACCAAGAATTGCCTCTAACTGTTTTATCTGTTGACTCAATGCAGATTGTGACATTAGTAAAAGCTCTGCGCTCTGGGTATAATGTAAATTTTCCGCCAATACCAGAAAATAACGCATTAAGCGCAATTCTAATTGATTTGTTCTACTTATCATTATTACTATAATAAGAATTGTTTCAAATTAAAAGTACAGTTATTTTTGTCAAAAAATAACGTTTGCCATGAAAAATAATAAAATAGAAGTTTTTGAAGCCATACTTGATGCACTATTCATTCCTTATAAGAATAACGTTCCAGATGTATTAAAAGTTACGAATGGCATGATATCTGAAGGAATTATTACTGATGAAAATGAAATCGTAAATGACCATATTGCCTTTAGAACCTTGGGTGTTCCAAATTTAGGTATTACCTCTTTTGAAAAAATATTCTTATACTATGGATATGAAAAAAAAGACTACTACTATTTTGAAGGAAAAAAATTAGATGGTTATTGGTATGCACCGCCAGCGGATCATTTACCACGAATTTTCATGAGCGAATTAAGAATAAAAGACTTGTCTGAAACTATTCAAGAAATAATTTATCGCTACACCAACCATATTACCAGTGACCCTGTTGATGCTATAGATTTAGACAATATAACAGAAGTTGGAGCTTTCTTTACAAAAGCACTTTGGGAATTACCAACGCTATCCGATTACTTAACTTTAGCAGATGAAAGTGAATATGCCGCATGGGTAATTTATAACCGTTATTATTTAAACCATTATACTATAAGTGTGCATGATTTACCAGAGAACTACAATACAGTTGAAAAATTTAATGTATTTCTTGAAAGTTTACAGATTAAATTAAATACTGCTGGCGGTAAAATTAAAGTGAGTCCTGACGGATTATTAAAACAAAGCAGTACAGTTGCAAAAACTTTCGAAGCCACATTTGCAAACGGAGAAACCTATGAAATTTCAGGAAGCTATGTTGAATTTGCAGAACGTTTACCTTTAAAGGATTTTGCGGATAAAGGTTTAACAAATTTTACACGTGAACAAAGACGCGACGGTTTTGAATCTGCCAATGCAGATAAAATATTTGAAAGTACTTATAAGGAACAGACTAGCGCTATGTAGTACGTATTTAAAATCTAAGCTAATTACTTACTATAATTTACAAAAAAGCCTCTGAAAATTCAGAGGCTTTTTTGTGATGGCAGAAGGATTCGAACCTTCGACCGCCTGCTTAGAAGGCAGGTGCTCTATCCAGCTGAGCTATGCCACCATTGCAAAAAGCAAAATTAATTCTACTTGTTTGCGGGTGCAAATATACTGTTTTCAATAAATAACTTGCAATTAAATTTTAAGTTAATTTCTATGCTTTTAAAAATAATATTTAAGATGCTAAAAATTAATACATTAAATAAGATTAATTTTTAGAAAAGTTGTAATACTACATATACAGGAAGATGATCCGATGGGTATTTTAAATCCTTAGAATCACTTAAAACAGCATACTTTACAACATTTATATTTTTTGATGTAACAAATACATAATCAATTCTTCTAGTTACTGGTTGTGAAAATCGAAAACCATTAAAAGTACCTTCAGGACCAAATACCACATCTTGAGCAATTTCCTTAGTATCGCTAAGTGCCAGTTTTACTTCATCAATAATTGGGTTGTTAGGCTCTAAATTAAAATCGCCCGTTAACACTACTGGGTAATTTTTGGTATTAACTGCTTTAATTTTTTCCAGTATTAGAGCCAATCCATTTTTTCTAGCTTCATTACCAACGTGATCTAAATGCGTATTAAATACCCATAATTTTTCATTCGTAGTTATGTTGGTGAATAAACCAAAAGTACATATCCTATTAATAGCAGCATCCCAACCTTTAGAAATTTTAGTTGGTGTTTCCGATAACCAAAAAGTTTCTTCATTTTCTACAGTAAACTTTTCAGCATTATAAAAAATAGCTGAATATTCACCATTATCTCCACCATCACGACCTATACCTATATATTTATATTGGGTTAAACTATCATTTAAATATTTGGTCTGATTTGGAGTTCCCTCTTGAATACCAAAAATATCTGGATTATAAAACTTGATTTGTTCTAGCACAAAATCCTTTCTATTTGGCCATGCATTTTCACCATCCGAAGCAACATCTAACCTAATATTATAGGTCATTACCGTTGTTTTTTGAGCTAAACAATTTGCAACAACCAACATAAATAATGCTAAAGAACTTACAGTTTTTATCATATAATTAAATATTAATTAAATTCGTTTTTAGTTCTTAAAAGTAATAAACCTAAAACGGTTATACCGGCATTTACGGCTATATTAACAAATCCAAAATCAAAATTTAACACAAGCGAAGAATATTCACTCAACGCATAAGTTGTTATTGGTGCTAATAAACAAACTATTGGAACCCACTTATCATTTACTGTTATTTTTGTAAACATTCCAAACATATACAACCCAAGTAAAGGTCCATAAGTATATCCTGCAACTTTAAAGATTAAAGATATCACATCGCCTTTACTGTTTGCAAATAGCATAATTATAGCAAAGACCAATACCGAAAATCCGAACAGCACCCAGTTTTTTAGTTTTTTTCTTTCAACACTTGTTTTGTGCGATATATCTAAAAAATCATAAGTAAATGATGTGGTTAATGCTGTTAAAGAAGAATCTACACTTGAAAAAGAAGCTGCAATAATTCCTAATAGAAAGCAAATTCCCGCAATAACTCCTAAATGATTTAAAGCCAAATTAGGAAAAAGCGTATCTGTATTCAAGAGTAATCCGGCATCATCTGTAGCTAATGGAATTCCGTTTTTATTGGCATAAATATACAGTAGCACACCAAGCCCTAGGAACAAAAATTGTGTTACCGCAAGTATTAAACTATAGGTTAGTGTATTTTTCTGAGCATCCCATTGGTTTTTACAGGTAAGTGTTTTTTGCATCATATTTTGATCCAAACCAATCATTGCAATGGCTACCAAAATTCCGGCTATAAATTGTTTAAAAAAATTATTACCAGAACCGCTATCCCAATTAAATATGCTAAAATACTCGTGTTTAGCAATTTTACTAACCGTTTCAGCAAAAGTGATATCAAAAGAATTTACAATGGAGTAAATAGAAATTACTGCACCTAATATTAAGAAAACAGTTTGTAAGGTATCTGTCCAAACAATTGTCTTAATTCCAGATTTATTGGTGTATAACCAAACAAGTAGTAAAATAATAATTATAGTTACAGGAAAGGGAACATTCAATGTATCGAAAAGCGCAAATTGCAATATTTTTCCAGCTAGTAAAAGTCGTAACGCGGCCCCGAAAGATTGAGAAACCAAAAAGAACAAAGAGCCTGTTTTATAAGAACTATTACCAAATCTGTTATTTAAATATCCATAAATTGATACCAATTGTAATTTAAAATATAGTGGGATTAGTACAAAGGTTATAAACAAATACCCCACTACATTGCCCAAAATAAACTGAAAAAAATACAAACTGTTATTGCCCACCATACCAGGTAGTGAAACAAATGTTACTCCAGACAATCCAGCGCCTACCATACCAAAAGCTACCAAAAACCATGGTGATTGTCGGTCTCCTGTAAAGTAAGATTCGTCACTTCTATTTTTTGATGTGAAGTATGAAATAGACATTAAAATAAGGAAATATATGGCGATTATGCCTAAAACTAAGTATGGATTCAAAATGATAATTTTATAGTATGATGAAAATACTATTTTTAATCTATATGTGATTATATAAACTCAAATATTCCATTAGAAAATAAACTACACAATAAATACCCAAGCAAATAATCTAAAATAAGCTAATACTAAAAATGCTAATCGACATGTAATTACCATTCGTCGACACTTAAGTGCGTTTCATCTACAGCCAACAGAGTACTTCTTTAATAAAAATGAATCTTTGTCATCTAAATACAAATGTTATGGACGTATTATTTATTGAAGACGATGCTATTGAAACAATGAAACTTCAAAGAACGGTTTCTAAACTTCAATTAAAGCACAATATAGTAGAAGCTAAAAACGGTGAACAAGCTTTAGAAATTTTAAAAGCTAGTTCAAAACTACCAGATATTATATTATTAGACTTAAATATGCCAAGAATGAGTGGTATAGAATTTCTAAAAATATTAAAAGCAGATGCTAATTATAAATACCTACCAACAATAATTCTTACAACTTCCGAAAATAGAGCCGATTTATTAGAATGTTATAAGGTTGGTATTGCAGGTTATGTTATTAAGCCTTTAAAATATGAAGATTACGAGACCAAATTAAAAGCCGTTTTTGAGTATTGGCAAACTAATGAGCTAGTAAAGGCATAGGATTATCGACGTTTCACAACATTTTTTTCATAAAAGGTACTAATTTTCCTACTTTTAGCGAATTATTAATATTTATTTATGAAAGGTATTGTATTTACAGAGTTTTTAGAAATGGTTGAAGCCAAATTTGGTCTTGAAGTAGTTGATTCCATTATTGAAAAATCTGATTTACCATCGGAAGGTATTTATACCTCTGTTGGCACGTATAGTTTTAATGAAATGGTAAGCCTAATTACGCATCTCAGCGATGAAGTAAAAGCTCCCATGGGAGATTTAATCTATGCCTTTGGCCTCTATCTTTTTAATGGTTTAGGTAAGTCTCACCCCGAAGTTATTGTTAATTACAATAATCCAATTGATCTTTTATATGCTATAGAAGATCATATTCATGTTCACGTTAAAAAATTATATCCAGATGCTGAATTACCAAAATTCAAAATTCTGGAAAAAACAGATTCATCAATTTCGATGATCTATTCTTCATCTCGAGGATTATATCGTTTAGCGCACGGACTTATAGAAAAAACTTTTGAACATTTTAATGGAAAGGCCAAAATCACCTTTGAACTTTTAAAGGAGGACGGAACTGAAGTTAAATTTGATATTATCCAAAATGGATAACAAAGAAGTTCTATTATTAAAAAAAGCCCTAGATAGGCAGGTAAAAGCCCGAAAACAGGCAGAAAGCATCTTAGAATCAAAATCTAAGGAACTTTATGATACCACACGTCATTTGCAAGAAGCAAATAGTAGGTTAGAAAATATGCTTTCTGAAAAATCGTCCGAACTTGAAGGTATTTTTATAAACATTGTTGATCCATATGTAGTGATGGATTTAACAGGTACGATTATAAAAATGAATAATGCTGCGAAAGATTTTTTTGGATTATCGAATGTAAAAGATCAAATTAATCTAAGTGGATATGTACATGAAGACTATATTGAATATACCTACAGTGCTTTTAAGACTTTGGTTGAGGTTGGTACAATTAAAAATTATCGCCCAAAATTAAAACTTAAAAATGGTGCTGAAAAGTATGTTGAAGTTAATGGCAGTCTTATTTATAACAAAGATCGTGAACCTATTGGAGCACAAGGCATACTTAGAGATATTAGCCAAGAAACTGAAATTAAACAACTACTTGCAGAGCAACGCAAACAATTAGACATTATAGTAGAGAATTCTCCTCTAGGTATTATTCTTACTAATAATGATACAATAATTAAAGCAAATACGGCTATATTAAATCTTCTTGGATTTGAAGAAGGTGAACTCAAAACACAATCATTACATAGTATATCGCAAGCTGAAGATGAAACTACGGCAAATTCTTTAATGCAAAAAATGAATGCTGGAGAATTAGATAATTTTTCGGTAGTGAAAAAATTCACAAAAAAAGATGGCGGCTATATTCAGGCAAAAACTTCGATAAGCGCAGTTAAAAACACTAAAGGCAATATTGATTATAAAGTTGCTATTATTGAAGATATTACCAAAGAGTTAGAAGCAAAAGAACAACTTAAAAATTCTGAAAACCGACTTTCCTCTTTAATCGCTAATTTACATACCGGTATTTTAGTGGAAGATGAAAATAGAAATATTGTACTAACCAATAAGATGTTTTGTCATTTTTTAGATATTAATACTCCACCTCACAGATTGGTAGGGATTAATTGTGATAATGCAACCAAAGAGAACAAACATTTATTTAAATATCCTAAAAAGGAGATGGCAAGAATAAATGAAATAATTCTAAACAAAGAACTTGTCCTCTCAGATGAAATAGAATTGGCCAATGGTCGTATTTTAGAACGTGATTTTATTCCTATTCTTAACAAGGGGATCTACAATGGAAATTTATGGACCTATACCGATGTTACCATTGCCCGTAATTACAAGAAAAACTTAGAAATTCAAAAAGAAAAATACAGTAGTATAATTGCGAACATGAATTTAGGTTTGGTTGAAGTTGATAATGATGACATTATACAATTAGTAAACCAAAGTTTTTGCAAAATGAGCGGTTATATTGAGCGAGACCTTATTGGAAAAAAAGCCACATCGATACTTAAATTTAAAAATGAAAATATAATAGCTGAAAAGGCAGAAAATAGACTTAAAGGCCAATCGGATTCATATGAGGTTGAAGTTTTAAACCAACTAGGAGAATCCAAACATTGGCTTATTAGTGGTGCTCCTCGTTATGATGAAATGGGGCGTGTTATTGGATCTTTAGGGATACATCTTGATATTACAGAGCAAAAAAGATTAGAGTTACAAAAAGAAAGTTTAGTACAAGAATTAGAGAAAAGCAACATTGGTTTACAAGAATATGCGCATATAGTTTCGCATGACTTAAAATCTCCTTTACGCAGTATAAGCGCACTTTGTACTTGGTTAAATGAAGATTATCATGATAAATTAGACGAAAATGGTAAGTACAATTTAACTATGATGCAGGAAAAAGTAGAGGCCATGGATAGTTTAATTGATGGTATTTTAAAATACTCCACCATTAGTAGTGATAATGTTGAGAATTCATCGGTAGATGTAAATGAAGTTATAAAAGAAATAACCGATATTATTTTTATCCCTGAGCATGTAAAAATTGTAACCACAAGTACGCTGCCCACTTTATTCGCAGACCGAACTAAAATTCATCAATTAATACAAAATTTCTTGAGTAATGCCGTAGTACATATAGAACGTGAAGAAGGTTTAGTAGAAATCGGATGCGAAGATAGAGACACGCATTGGGAATTTAGTATTAAAGATAATGGTGTTGGAATACCCAAAGAATATCATGAAAAAATATTTAAAATATTCCAGTCCGTTGGAAACAAAGAAAGATCAACAGGAATAGGACTTTCTATTGTAAAGAAAATAATTGATCTATACCAAGGTAAGGTATGGCTAGAAAGTGAAATTGGTGTAGGTACAACCTTTTTCTTCACCCTTAAAAAATAATTATGAAAACAGTTCAAGCAATAAAAGAAAAAGGGAAAGATTGGAACTTTACATCAGAAAAACTACATCTAAAAAATCCTTTAGTACTAGTTTTTGGTAATAGATTTTCACTAGAGTCTTCAACAATTCACAAAGAAATAGATGCTTTATTTCCTGATGGACATATCGTTTTTGGTACTACTTCTGGAGAAATTTTAGGCGAAAATGTCTTTGATGAAAGTATTACAATAACAGCTATTGAATTTGAAAAAAGTCGGTATGTTATCCATTCAGAGAACATTCAAGAATTTGATAATAATTCTGAAAAACTTGGAGAAGCCTTAGCCAGTAAATTCAACAAAGAGGGATTAAAACATTTGTTTATAGTTTCCGATGGAAGTTTAGTAAATGGTAGTGCGCTTATTCATGGATTAGAAAAAAATAGTAATGATAAAGTAAGTATAACAGGTGGTTTATGTGGAGATGACACTAGATTTGAAAAAACATTAGCATCTTATAATGCCAATCCAAAGCATGGTGAAATTGTAGCCATAGGCTTGTATGGTCATGATTTAGAAATAACCTGTGCAAATTATGGAGGCTGGAGTCCGTTTGGTCCAATTCGTAACATTACAAAGTCAAAAGAAAATGTATTATACGAGCTAGACGGTAAGCCTGCGCTAGATTTATATAAAAAGTACTTAGGCGATAAAGCAAATGAACTACCGCAAGCAGCTTTGCTATATCCTTTAAGTTTACGTGTAAAAGATAGCAATGAAACGGTAGTACGTACCATTCTAAATATTGATGAGAAAGAAAATACAATGATACTGGCAGGAGATGTGCCTGAAGGCTCTACCGTGCAATTAATGATGTCAACAGTAGATGATATTGCCGAAGGAGCTTCTAAAGCCGCTATGTATGCCATGCGTAACAGAACAAAAAAACCGGAACTTGCGTTATTAGTTAGTTGCATAGGTAGAAAACTGGTAATGAACCAACGTACGGAAGAAGAAATTGAAGAGGTCATTGAAACTATAGGTAGTCAAGCTGTAACAACAGGTTTTTACTCATATGGAGAATTATCACCGTTTACTAATCAAATTGGATGTAAATTGCACAACCAAACAATGACTTTAACACTTATTAGCGAATAATGCACTCACTTTTAAAAAGACAAATACGAAAATATTTACCAGAAAATTTAAAAAATTCTGAGGAGGTTGCTGTTTTTTTAGATGCCATAGATAGATCGTATACCGACTATGATGAAAAAGCTATGATGGTGCAAAGGGCTATGAATTTAAGCTCCGAAGAACTTTTTAAAGCCAATCAAGACTTAAGAGCCGAAACAGAAAGTCAAAGAAAAACATTAAATATTCTTGAGAAGGCACTTGCAGTTTTAAACAATTCTAAAGATGATACAAATACCAGTGCAACTAATTCAAAAGATAAATTAGAATTTGATGCATTAGAAATTGCCGCTAAGATAGAACAGCAGGCAAATGATATTGTTAAAATGACAGCTGAAAAAAATACCATGCTGAAAAATTTAGAGCGCCAAAACGAAGCATTGAATAATTATGCCCATATGGTTTCTCATGATTTAAAATCACCCATAAGAAATATCAACGCCCTTATGTGTTGGATTATGGAAGAAGAAAAGGCCAAATTTTCAGAATCTAGTATTGAAAACTGTAATCTAGTTTCCCAAAATATTGAAAAAATAGACGGACTAATAGACGGTATTTTGAAACATGCAGTAATCGATTCTTTAGATGAAGAAAAGATTAATTTAGATTTAAATAAACTTATAGAAGAAATAAAAAATACGATATATTTTCCAGAGACAACAAAAATTAATATTTCAAGTTCCCTCCCAACAATACTTGCTGAAAAATATAAAATAGAACAAGTTTTTAAAAATTTAATAACTAATGCCATTACAGCAACAGAACATAAAGAAAATGGTCTTATCACTATTGCCCTTATAGAAGATGACAATTTCTGGAAATTTGCTATTTCCGATAACGGAAAGGGCATACCTGACAAGCATAAAGAAAGTATTTTTAATATGTTTAAAAAATTAGAAAATAATTCTAATGCCACAGGAATTGGCCTTGCATTGGTTAAAAAAGTGGTAAATATTTATGAAGGTGA
Source organism: Cellulophaga tyrosinoxydans (assembly GCF_900176415.1). Classification (GTDB taxonomy): domain Bacteria; phylum Bacteroidota; class Bacteroidia; order Flavobacteriales; family Flavobacteriaceae; genus Cellulophaga; species Cellulophaga tyrosinoxydans. The sequence goes on from NZ_FWXO01000002.1 coordinate 392,074, forward strand.
TATATGGTTAGAATCCAAAGAAAATATAGGAACAACTTTCTTTTTTACTTTAAAAAAATAATATGGAACAACAGCCAAATTTAAATTATATACACGACCTATCGGGTGATGATAAAGAATTTGAAAAAAAATTCATCAACGTGCTTAAAGAAGAAATTCCACTTGAAAAACAAGAGTACCTAAATGTTATAGCAAATAAAGATCATTTAGCGTCGGCATCAATAGTACATAAGTTAAAGCATAAGCTTAATATACTAAGTTTAACGGATGACTATAAACTTGCTGTAACGTTTGAAGAAAACTTAAAAAATAAAGATTTTAGCTTAAACGATAAATTTTTAATTATCTTGAACAAAATTGAATTGTATATAAAAAACTTATAAATCTATGAATTGTATTATAGTAGATGATGAAGCTGCTGCTCGTATGATTGTTGAACAACTTTGTTCAAAAGTTCCAGAATTAGACGTTATAGATTCCTTTTCAAATGCCATGGATGCTATTAAGTTTCTAAATCAGAATACCGTTGATGTGGTATTTTTAGATATTCATATGCCTGGCTTTTCTGGGATAGACTTTGTACAAACTTTAAAGAATCCTCCTAGAATAGTTCTAACCACCTCTGACACGAATTTTGCTATAGAGGCCTATGAGTACGAACCAATTGTAGATTACTTAGTAAAGCCAATTACACAAGAGCGTTTTGAAAAATCCATAGTTAAAATCAAAAGTGCTTTAAGTAAAAAAACAGTTACTGATCAAGTTTCCACAAAAACTGCCTCTAACGCTGAGGAAGATATTTACATAAATATTGATCGTCGACTAATTAAACTTAAGCTTGACGATATTTTAATTATAGAAGCAAAAGGTGATTATATTGATGTGAAAACAGAAAAGAAAACCTATAGAGTTCATAATACATTAAAGAGTATTAAAGACAAACTTCCAGAGAATATATTTTTACAAATACACCGTTCGTTTATCATCAATTTTACAAAAATTATAGATATAGAAGACAATAGTGTCTTAATAGAAAAAAGTGTAATTCCCATAAGTAGGTCAAATAGACCAGAATTAATGCGCAGATTAAATCTTCTATAAAATCATACAAAGCCCCCCACTTTACCTTACCTTTCTCCACTCCATACTTTTAAATTAACTTTCAGCTTTCAGATCTTAATTATCCTCATTCTTAAATTATAGTTCTAGTATACCTAGCACTAATAATTCCTTGTTAGTATAATTTTTCTTGGTTATACCTTTTTAAAGAGGGCAATATTAAAATATATAAAATATGTAGTCTATTACTTACAATATATTGTTATTTTTCTCGTTAAATATTAAAACTTAAAAACCTACTAGTATTATGGCATTACAAATTCAAGAAAATTATGGTATACATTCCGTAATTGGCCACCTAGGGTCGCAAAACATTTCACATTTGAGAAATCACATTCAAAAGTTGATGACAGTAAAAGATTCAATCATGATAAGTATTGAAAATGTCACGAGCATTGACACCTCAGCAGCCAAAAGCCTCGAAGTATTATATAAAGAAGCTGCCAGTAAAAATATTGTTCTTTCAATTTTTGGTAAACAAAACCAAAAAATACAATCCTCAATGATGCAAAGTAAAACCCATTATATTTTAAGTTCAGATAGAGTTTAGTTTTAGTTAGATTAAGTTAAAAAAATGCCACCTAAATTTAGGTGGCATTTTTTGTTTTGAAGAATTAATGAATTTAATTATTTACAAATCGTTGGGTTTTATTTTCTTGTAAAAGAAAGGTTCTTTTAAAAATAACCATTTTACTTTTAATCCCATTTCAGTAAATTCAAAACCAGCAGCTGTGGCAGAGGCTATATTACTATATTTTGCATATACATTACCACTCCATCGTTTAGAAAATTGATGCTGTACTCCTGTTTCAGCTCTAAAAATTACTGTACGCTCATCTTCCTCTACCTTTTGTAATCCGCTAGCAGCAGATAACATAAATTTGGTTTTCTCTGAAAAATCAACTCTTAAATCTCCAAATATTTCTAGGGCTTGATACTTACTTGGACTAAAGTAAATTGTTGGCACTTGGTCTTGAAAAGTAATGTATTGATAGTTTACACCCACTTTAAATTCCGGTTTTTTAAATACATTATAATAGAGTGATGTAAACAGTAAATTTCTTACGTTATCATCTGTTTGCTGCGTATGCATTAATTGTGTGTACCATCCTAATTTAAAATTGGTGCCCAAATTATAATTCAGCCCGTAATGGTTCATCACAATCTCTCTTTCTATTAATTCAGCGTTAAAACTCTGTACTTCTCTTTGGTAACCTAAATCTAAATTCTGCAGTCTAAAAGGTACCATTTGTAATTTTAAATCTAGTATAGGCTGGGTATAAGATTGATCTGTAAATCGTGAGTTATTAATTCCGAATACCGCTTTTAAATTTGTCTTAGGGTATATTTTATAAGTAATACCTCCAATTAATACATGGGAGCTTGCTTTATTAAGCGTAACCGAATTTTCTGTGGTTCTAAATTGATAGCTAAAAGTTGTTTGCAATTTAGTTGTTATAGGAATATTAAAATTAGTATTACTCGAAAAAGCAACATTATTACCATTATCAAAAGTGTAAGCAACATGCTCTTCTACGCTTGGTGTAAATTGTACATTTAGTTTATCAATAAAACTTAAGGCATCTTTTTGATCCTTAAAGATTCTTAAAGTTTGAAAAGCTCCCAAATAAGCAGGAATTATTCTGTCTGAAGCAAATAAGGCATTTGCTTTACCTAAATTCCCATCAAAAGAGGTACTATCTCGACCTAATATTTCATCGTAATTAGCAAGACTTAATTTAAAATTTGCAGTATACATTCCCAATGTTGCTTTCAATGCTGCAACCCAGTCTCTATTTGGATAATCTATATCTAATTGTTTTATCTCTGTTTTTGCCTGCGCATATTTGTTGTTCCAAATTAATGCTTGTACATAGCGATCTAGGGTTTGTTCCGTAAGCTTTGCATCATTAACCACTTGTACTTTTTCTTTAGCCAATTCTGCCACGCGTAAGGCTTCTTTATCATTTTCACCAATATGTTCGGCTAAAGCTATACCGTTTAAAGCAGTAATAGAATCTTTTTGATTTGTAGCATATCGTTTATAGGTTTCTTTTGCTTTTTCAGTACTTTTTATAATAAGGTATACGTTGGCTAAATTTAGTAAGGCATCTTTATCTTCTGGGAAATCCTCAAATATTTCATTCAAATACTGTAATCCTTGTTCATAGTTTTGCTGGTTTACAAATGCATTAGCATAGCCAAGTTTAATATACTTTCTTGAAACCTTTGCGCTTTCATTTGTTGGTTGTAGGGCAATCGCATTATTTACTATTTCTAAAGCTTGGGGATATTCTTTTAAATTAGATAAGGTATTAGCATACCCCAGAACTGCTCCAAAATTTTCTGGATACTGTGCTACTAATTCTTTATATAAAGGTTTTGCTTCTTCATATTTTTTATCCCATAAAAAAGATTCGTTATAATTTATCTGTATTTCAAAATCACCAGGATATTCTTTTAGCAAAGCGTTAAACATTGCATTGGCCTTAGCGGGTTCTCCGCTTAAACCTACTGCCCTACCATAACAAAGTTTTGCTGTTTTATTATCCGGATCTGTTTTTAAATAGTTGTTAAAAAAAGTCTCCGCTTCCTCAAAATCTCCTTTTTCTAATAATTGAAACCCTTTGTTAATATCCATTTCTTGCGCAAATATTAATTGACCAAAAAATATAATCATTAAAAGGATAAAATTGTTTTTAAACATTTTGTACGTTTTTTACTACACTTATGATAACGATGTTTTTCTTAAAATATTAGTGCAATGCTAATTTTCATTGTTACCATAAAACTAGAACCTTAAGATTTTTTCTGGAAGTAACAAAACTTTCATTCGTCTACAGTAATTTACTATTGAGCTATAGCGGCCACATAAAAAAGGTATAAATCATCAAATTTGATCTCAAGAATAGACAACAAGGCTGTATAAATTATAAAATTATTCAATTTATAAGTATATTCTTACAATAATTTAAAGATTAAACGTTATCTATAGATATAAGAATGGCTAACGCCTATTCAATTATAAAATAACTAACGACCATAAAAATGACAACCATAAAACTATTATTACGAAAAATTTCTCCTGAACAACTGTTCATGGTTAGTGTATTGGTAGTAAATGGTGGTAATTATATTTACAATTTATTATTAGGTAGAATTTTAGGCCCAGAAGCGTTTGCCGAAGCCGCACTACTAATTACCTTATTATTAGTACTATCATTCGTTGGCATGACTTTTCAGTTAGCAACAGCAAAATTTGCAGTATTATTTACTGGTGATCAATGGCTTAGTTTTAAAAATAGGAGTTACAAACAAGCTACAATTTTCGGAATACTTGCAGGTGCACTCGTAATTATTTTCTCTAAAAATTTACAAGCAATTTTTCATACCCAAAGCCATTGGATGTTTGTTTTATTTGGAATTGGCATTCCCTTGTATTTTTTTATGAGCGTTAACAGAGGTACTTTTCAAGGACACCAAGATTTTAAAAACTTATCCATTACCTATCAAACTGAAATGTGGAGTAGGTTACTTTTAACACTTGCTCTTTTATTTTTAATTCCATGGGAGCCATCTTTTTTAGTGGCATTGGGTATAGGCTTATCATTCTTATTTGGTTTAATTCCTTCTAATTTAAAGGATATTTCATTTAAAAGTAAAGCTAGATTATTACCCAAAAACTCGAAGAGAGTAACTCAATTTATGCTGCTGACAGCATGTTATGAGTTCACCCAAATAATTATAAACAATAGCGATATTCTACTAGTAAAACATTACTTCAATGCACTTGACGCAGGATTATATGCCTCACTTGCGCTTATTGGTCGTGTAGTTTACTTTGTTGCATGGATGTTTGTTATGTTGCTATTACCAACCGTTGTACAAAAACAAAAAGATGGTGAACCCACAGCGCCTACTTTATTTAAATATGTGGGTTATATAGCATTGTTATCGGCATTTATTGTTATTGCATGTTATATTATGCCAGAATTTATTATCACTATTATGTTTGGTGATGCCTATATTTCGATGGCAGGACTTTTATGGCAATATGCTTTAGCAACATCATTATTTGCTATTGGAAATATTTTCGCTTATTACTTTTTATCATTAGATCATTATGTTCCGGTTATTTTATCCGGACTCCTGGGCATGTCGCAAATAGTTTTAGTAATGCTATTTCATGAAAGCCTTGAAATTGTAGTACAAGTACAAATAATAGCCATGGCAATATTATTAGGTGTGCAAATCACTTATTTTTTGGCTAAAAAATCACATTTATAAAAAATACATATACCAAATCAAAAAAAACAAACCCAATGAAATTAGCAATTGTAACAGCATTTCCGCCTAGTAAAGTAACTTTAACAGAGTACGGATACCATTTAGTTAAACATTTTAGATTACAAGAACAAGTAACCGAATTAATTCTAATTTGTGATAAAACCGAAGGTGCAAAAGACCTTAACTTTGAAGAGAATGGATGTAAAATTACAGTAAAAGAATGCTGGAGTTTTAATAGTTACAAAAACATCTTTAGTGTAAACAAAGCATTATCAGAAACCAAACCTGATGCAGTATTTTTTAACCTTCAGTTTTTAAAGTTTGGAGATAAAAAAATACCTGCGGCATTAGGACTGCTTTTACCTGCTATATGTAGACTAAGAGGTATTCCAACAATATCATTACTACATAATATTTTAGAACAAGTAGATTTAGAAAATGCTGGTTTTACTGAAAACAAAATACTACAAAAAATCTATAATTTTATAGGAACTACTTTAACCAGATTTGTACTTGCTTCTGATGTTGTTGCAGTTACAATAAGTAAATATGTTACTATTTTAGAAAAAAAATATAAGGCAAAAAATATTGCTTTAATTCCCCATGGCGCGTTTGAAACCCCTCCCACTCCATCTTACGATTTGCCAAAAGGTCCAAAACAAGTAATGGCATTTGGTAAATTTGGAACCTATAAAAAAGTAGAGATTTTAATAGAAGCTATTGAAATCATTAGAAAAAGAACAAAAGAAAATATTGAAATTGTTATTGCAGGAACAGATAGCCCAAATACTCCGGGTTACTTAGACAATGTAAAAAGCACCTATAGTGCTGTTGAGCAAATAAGATTTACAGGTTATGTAGCGGAAGAAGATGTTGAAAAAATATTCAGAGATAGTGCAGTTGTAGTGTTCCCATATACTTCTACAACAGGTAGTTCAGGAGTATTGCACCAAGCTGGTAGTTACGGAAATGCGGTAGCACTACCTGATTTAGGAGACCTAAGTATTTTGGTTAAGGAAGAAGGCTATCGTGGTGAATTTTTTGATGCTGATAATCCAGAATCTTTAGCAGATGCAATTCAAAATATTATTACAAATGATACATATAGAAGAAGTTTAGGCCATGCTAATTATACGGCTGCTTGTTCCTTACCTATGTCCACAATTGCAGAAATGTATTTAGATAATTTTAATCAAATAATTAACAAAAAAGCTGGTTTGCCCGAATTACAAAAGGACAATGCTTAAAAATATATAAAACTTGGTTAGTGGTTATGTGTTGTAATGGAGAGATCCACATTTTAGGATCTCTCTTTACTATAATCTCCAGTAAAAACGTTTAGAAAAAATTAAACTTTTGGTTAGTGGTTATGTGTAGTAAAGGGGAGCGATACTTGTTATTGTCTACCCTTTATGTTTGATAATACTTTAAAAGCAGGTTTTGGATTACCAATAGTATCTAAACATCCAAAAAAGTGCTGTTTTTTAGTTTTCCAAGGCAAACTACCTGCAACTGATTTTGGCACACTCTTAAAATCGTATAAGGTCCAAAACATAAACGGAATATTTTCTTTATACAGAATGTTCTGCATTTCTTCATAATAGGCTAATTGTCCTTGTTCATCTGCTCCTCTGTATAAATTCCAAAGTCCTTTATAAGAAGACATCCCATATTCTTGTAACAATTTAGGCTTATTCGGCACTAAAGATTTTAATTTATCATGAGCTTGTTTAAAATCACCCACCGCTCTATAGTAGTGATACGATACAAAATCTACATCATCAGATAATTCTACAGCAGCTTCTGGCGACGACCAACCAATCGTTACCGGATGATTTGGGTCTAATTGTTTAATATTTATAATCATTTGTTCTAGCCACCCAAGAACCCGATGTTTACCTCGCGCATCAAAATCTAAATCTGGTTCATTTTTAAGGTCCCAACCTAATAGGGCAGGATGTTCTTTAACAGCATTTACAATAGCCTCTGCATGTCTGTGAGTTAAAGTCCAATTAGATACATCATAATCGCCATAAAAATCAAAAAGCGTTATTAATACGTCTAAGTTGTTCTTTTCCGCTGCATCTAATACTTTTTTAAGAAGCTCTATTTTTTTATAGTTCGCCATACTCTTTCCAAAATCTTCATATTGAATAAAAATTCTAATGGTATTTAAACCCATTTTATGAATAATTTTAAAATCTTGATCTATTATGGTATCATTAAAATGTTTGCCAAATGTATCCCATGGCGAATCTTTTGGATAATAATTTATCCCTTTTAAATTTTTAATTTTTTCAATTTTAGAAGTAATATCTCGGTTAGAATAATTGGTAGTATCCTTAATATTTTCTATTTCTTTTAAATGCCGAATACGCCAAAAACCATCTTCCAATAGCATCATTACATGATAACTAATCGTATCTCTTTCTGTAAAAAGTAAATCTTCTCCAGAATAGATTTCTTGATATTCGGTAACGTTGTGATCTTTAAAAACAACCATGGTACCATCGGTACTATAAAAATCAATCTCAGGATTATGGTTAAGTGTTGTACGCTTATACCAGTTATTGTTTTGTAGGTTAAGATTTATATTTTCGTATAAACGAACACGCGCACTATCTGTATAAAAATCTTCAATACCGTAATAATCGTTCTTCTTAAAAGCAATATTCCGAACATGCCATGCATTCATGTAATCATTGGTGATTTCTCCCAAGGTTTGTTGCTCCATTGGCCTACCAGGATTCTCCAAGCTTACCCATTCCACCTTAGGCCTGTACACTTCATCCATAGGCACTTCTAAATGCAGCATAGACGTACGGTCTGCACCGGTGTTTAAAAAAACCATCGCAGAGCCAATACCAGATATTATCAAGGCATTTATAGCAACAAAGGTTACTATAATTATCGTTCTGTAAAGTGTTTTATTTAGTTTAACCGCCATTAATTTCTTTGATTATTTCTTTTTTAATACCCACAGCTTCGATTATAAATTTATAGGTGCCATCTGGTAAATACTCCGGACTTAAAAATATGTTGCTCACTCCTTTTTTGGTAGTTGTTTTTTTAGTTTCAATAAATTCCCCAGTAGAAGAATAAATATCTAACTGAACTAAAATACCATCTGGCACAAGCTGTTTCATAAAACTTTTCAGTGGTCCTATATCTAAATTTCTATTGCCTTTAGAAAAGTAGATTTCATAATCGGCAATCGCTGTTTTAAAGGAGACATTTATAGCATTGCTTTTAGAAGCTCCAGTAATATAGGCTTGTATATTCCATTCGGCAGCTGCAGCAGGGTGTAACGTTCTAGCCTCTACAACGCCGTCTATAGTAGTTCCTACAGTATATAAATAAGCATCTTTTTGATTTTTAATCATAAAAGTAACTAGCGTACCGTCACTTACTACATTACCAAATTCATCTTTTATTTTATCCGATTTAAATTTTATAATTTGATTGCCATCAGCAAAATCATGATCCATGATGGCGTCTATTTTAAAATCGGTTGAATTAGCAGGAAATACAATTGTGGTCAATTCGTTTGAGGTAGTACCGTTACATAAAGCCGTAACTAAAACTCTACCCGATTTTCGTGGCGATCTAACATTATACCACGCCATTAAATTGTTCGTAGCGACTTTTATATCACTAATTTTTTCTAAAAATTGGGTTTTAATAGTTACTTCAGTGCTATTACTAACTGTATTGTCATAAACATCAGTTGGCGCTATGACTAGCATGGAATAATCATTATCGCCTGCGGTGATGCTCCGAGGGCCAAAATAGGTCTCCATATTAGTGCCTTTTTCTGTCATAGGAATGATATCTATATTCCCTTTCAGTAATGTTTCATTTTCTTGAATTAGTTTCCAAAAACACAGCCCTGCTTTACGGGTGAAATTTGTGGGAAGTGTAAAAACAATTTGGTCATTTTGCTTTTGATAAGGCAATAACAAAGTTCCAAATGCATTTTTTATATGCAATTTTATATTTTCCGATTGTTGGTCCGCAGTAAAAACAAGTCGAATAGAATCCCCAGCTTTATAGTTTGTTTTTTGAGTAACCAATGAAGCTTTTATAGGCACAGTCCTTGGAGCTTCCTCTTTTTTAGAAGAGCATCCTAGCGCAAATAGAATATATAAAATAATTAATTTTTTATACATATTATTTTGGGTTCCCTATATAACTGTTAATCTCAAATTTTAAATAATCAAATCCAACTCCTTTAAAGGGTTGTGTTTGATCAAAACTATGGGTAAAATCGCGATTTGGGAATATTTTATCTGAAATCGCGGCATTTGGTAAACCATTTACAAAACAATTTTTTAAACTAGTATTAATTACCTCTAAACTATCTAATTGAGTAGGCTTGTAATTAAAAAACTGCTTTCGTTGTATTCGCACACCTTCAGGAATAAATTTATGATCCACCCAAAGTAATTCATGCTCTTTATTGTAATAAGAAACAATTAATTGCGGAATAGTAACTTCTTGTACACCCGAGTTAAAGAGCACACCATTAAATCCCTGATTGGTATATTCCAAATCTTGTAAAGCAACATGTTTATACAAATCTGTATTAGCAGTATTACCTGCAGACTGTATATTAAACTTTGTGGGTTGCTCGTCAAAATCTACTGGTGTAAACTGATCAGGATCAAAAGTTGGTGGCAAAGTATCTTTGGTGGAAGACCATGCAATTCCTTCAAAATTTATTTTAAATGCAGTGGTTTCTTTTGGCATTAATTTATGCTTCATGTGGTATTTAGCATTATAATTTGCCAGCTCTTTATTCATGCCATTATAAAGTGTTGCCTTAATAACCACATCAGCCGGAACATTATCTACATTCTGAATTTCTCCTATAATACTATACTGACCTCTATTTTTAACCAACTTAGCACTAAGTATCTCTAAAACAGGTTGTTTTAACACATCTTCATGATAGGTTTGTTGTGTAGTTATTTTTCTTCGACCATGATTATAAAAAGTGGTGCCATTCGCCGTAAATAACTGATCTGGAGGAATATCATTATCAAATTTTGATGGTTTTATATACCATTTACTTTTTCTCTTAACTAGTTCATGGTAATCGTTGCTATAAATACTCTCCAAAGGTGTAATCCATCTGGTGACAACTTTAGCCTTTGCACTAGTTGGTGTTTCGTCATAAATTTCAATACCTAAGGAATCTAATTTAGCATAAGAACTCAGAATGCCATCGGTAACCGATACTTCTAGCATATATTGAGCAATATCGACATTACTTTCAGGATCTAAATAGGAATGAGCTGTAGAAAATTCTTTAAAATCTAAGGCATCATAATAAGCTTCCACTACATTATTGGCAGAGTATTGCGCTACATTTTTAACATAAAACAAATAAATTCCATAACCTAAACACAGTAATAGCATAAACGCCCAAACAAAAGATATATAGAGCAATTTTTTGGGGAACTTATTATAAGGCAACTCTAATTTCATAAATGATGGAGGCTCTATTTTTTTAGACTTAAGAAGTCGCACCCAAATAAGTTGAATGTTTATAAAAAATGCAATAAGTACAGTTGATATGGGAATAATACCCCACATAATTTTCATGATAGTAGGCACATCTTCCTTTGGCATTATTTGCGGTATAGGAGGTACATTTAATTTCTCCCAAACCATGATTCCGTTTTCTAATTGTTGCAAACGCTGCCATCCACAATAATATAATATAGGATCGTAGAACTTATCATTAGAAAAAATATATTTTAGATTGTATTTTTCGGGTACTGTTAAAAACTGCTGTAAAGAACCAATACCTTCTACCCCACGAAATTTAGAATTTTCAATTCGCTCTATGGCTCTTGTTGTTAATTCTGGAAGCCGTCTTGCGGAGTGGTAATTACCATCAACGGTCATAGCAGTTGTTTGCGCAGAAAGCCATGCCATTTGATCGCCAAAACCTAGAGGCAAATAGCGCCATGAATCATGCGAATCTGCTCCTAAAAAATTCACTATAGGCAACATGTTAATTTTTGCCGGTTGTGATGGTCTAAAATACCCAAGAGTCATAGTAAATAGCACCATAAATAACATTCCACCTGCAACTAACCCACCGAGCACCCTATGAAAAACACCACCAAATTTTTCTTGAATAAGAACTTTTATATCTCCTTCCACCATTCTATAAGCAAATTCTGCAAATATGGGTAGTGCCATTACGGTTGCCCAAAGTGTAAACCTATCTAATGTGAGAATATTAAAGGCGGCATCGCCTAACATAAGTAAAGGAATTGGCGTTGTACCACCTGTTCCTAAAATTGTTAATAACGCAAAAGAAAGTCCAAAGAAAATATATCTTTTACTGAAAAACCTATAGAAAAAATAAGGCATTACAAATAATAAGATACCCCAAGGGATCACAAAAAAGACAAGACCTGAAGAGGTAATTTCTAAAAAATTATCACGAGATCCATGTGGTATAGCCACTTGGGTAATTGGGTTTCTTTTAGAATTATACCAATAGGGAAAAATACAAAATACAATTAGAAAAATACCACTAAATCCAAAAATGGCAATTCGTTTTACGTGCTTGATTGTGGTATTTATAAATACTTTAAAAGTAAGTTCTTTATATGAGTTTACTCTTTCTCTAGCCGCATCCATAACGGCCATTCCCATTAATGGAGCTATAAAAAAAACCATTCCAAAAATAGGCGTAACATGATGAGAAGTTACGGTTACAGCAAGCATAGAAACCGTTGTAAAATAGTACCTTATCTTCCCGGTTTTTATCCAAAGATAAATTTCGGTCATGGAATGCAGGAGAATAGATAAGGCTGTTATACTAGGTAATTGCCCAAAAATATGAAGTGTTTCTACAAAAGTGGATGAAAAAACCGCTAAAACAGATCCATATCCGGCTATTCTACGACTACCTGTCATTAATAAAGTATACCTATATACGCCTGTGATAAATAGGACTATTGCAATAAGTGCTACGGTATACATACCAAATTTAAGTCCTCCAATATATGAGAGTATTCCTATAACTTGATGCACTAAAGGAGGATATGATTGTACCGTAAATCCAGTATACCATCTATATTCCCATGGATCAAACCAACTATCGGCATAATGATCCGCAAAGAACAAATGTATCAATGCATCATAGGTAGATTCTAGAGTAAAGAAAATAGCAGATCCATGAAATGCAAGCCCTACAATTAACGAGAGAATTAAAAGGGTATTAGTTTTTTTCTTCATTTAGAAAGCTTCGTAGGAAAATATAACACCACCAAATATATAAAATAATAAATTTAATAAGGTAATACAACAAGAAACTAAAAACTTCGTTATACAATAGTTGTTTACTTTGTTTTTTGTAAGAATTTACATCTTTTATAAACTTTACATATCGTAATTAAAGATTTATTTATCTACAGATATCAGTTAGTGAACTACAGTAAAATGTAAATAAACATAGTAATTAAAAAAACAAATCATCTAGATAGTACTATTGTACCACACAATTATCACAATTTATTAAACCCAAAACCTATGAAAATCTTAGCCATTGATGACCAACAATTAATTCTTATGTCTTTAGAAAAAAGACTTATTGAATTAGGATATGACGTAAAAACTGCTGATACTGGACAAAAAGGAATTGATATTTTTAAGCAATTTTTACCAGATTTAGTCATAGTAGACATTAACATGCCTGGGTTATCTGGTTTGGATGTAGTAAAACATATCCGAATTGAAGAAAAATCTAAAACTCCTATTATGGTTATGTCTGGTAATACAGATGAAAAAATTATCGTAGATGGTTTTGATTTAGGGATAGATGATTACATGAAAAAACCTGTTAGCTTGAGTGAAGTTTCTGCTAGAGTCAAAAGAATGATTGGTACTCCTGTTGGAGAACAATCAATCACTCAAAAAAGCGAAGGACAAATGCTTCAGCAATATTGCGTTGGCGTTGTAATACCTTGTTATAATGAAGAAGAACGACTTTCGGGGCAAGAATTTAAAAACTTTGTTCATAGCAATCTTGGCTATCATTTATGTTTTGTAAATGATGGTAGTACTGATAGAACATTAGAAGTTTTGGAAGAACTTAGAAAAGGAAACGAAAATAAAATAAGTATATACGATTGTGCCAAAAATGGAGGAAAAGCTGAGGCGGTTCGTCAGGGTGTATTGCATTTGGCAAACGATCCACAATTAGATTACATAGGGTATTTAGATGCGGATTTATCCACAGATTTTAGAGATTTTGATGATCTGGTTAAAACAATGGAAAATTCCAATTTCAAAATTGTAAGTGGTTCTAGAATGAGTAGAATGGGCGCAAATATTACTAAAGAATCCGCTCGAAAAATAATTAGTAAAACAATTAATTTAATTATAAGATCTATTCTAAAAATGCCATTTAACGATACGCAATGCGGTGCCAAAATAATGGATAAAGAAATAGCTCAACTTGTTTTTAATAAAAAGTTTATAACCCGTTGGCTTTTTGATGTTGAAATATTCATGCGTATGCGCAAACATTACGGAAAAGATAAGGTTCAAGAGTTAATTTGTGAGCAACCATTAAAAAGATGGATACATGCAGATGGTTCTAAACTTTCAATGAAAGATTCTATTAAAATTGTGGGGCAATTAGCAAAAATTGCTGTGCATTATAAATAAGAAATAGTTTGTAAAAATATAACCTCCTAGTTTAAAAGTTAGGAGGTTTTTTATTGATACACATTTTTGGTAACTGACAAATGTCATATTTGGATAAACAAGTGCATTGTAGCTTTGTAGGTATAATTTATAATATTCCAATCCATGATAGATTTGAGCGAAAATGAATGCATAAATGTGCTATTAGATGATTATATAGGTAATTTAGGATATATGGCAAATGATATACCCTATGTTATTCCTATTACGTATTTCTACGATCAAGAAAGTAAATGCATCATAAGCTATTCTGCTGAAGGACATAAAATACAGGAAATGCGAAAGCATAAAAATGTGGCTTTTAATGTACAAGAGATCACTTCAATAACAAACTGGAAATCGGTTTTAGCACATGGCACATTTGAAGAAATGGATAGAATAGATGCCAAACAATTACTTCATAAATTTAGTGATGGTGTAAAAAGCTTAATATTAAAAAAGGAGCACAAGTCAACGGAGTTTATAAATGAATTCTCCAATAAATTATATTCTAGAGGAATACCAATTGTGTTTCGTATTCACATCGATGAAATTACAGGAAAAAGAAAAGAAGCCTAAAAAATCCCTAAACAAGTTCTCAAATACTATTAATTATTGTACTTGTTACCCCATAAAGAAACTCTTAACTTTGAGAGCACATAAGTTTTCCATTAATGAGTAAAGCCATATATATTGCCACTACTGAACCTAATAGTGGTAAATCAATAGTTTCATTAGGTTTAATGCAACTATTATTAGGTAAAACAGCAAAAGTTGGATATTTCCGTCCAATAATAGACGATTTTGAGAATGGTAAAATCGACAACCATATTCAAACCATTTTATCGCATTTTGACGTAGATTTAAAACCTATTGATGCTTATGCGTATACAAGAAATCAAGTAGTACAGTTAAAAAATCAAGATAAGGATGATGAAATAATAAGTCATATCATCCATAAATTTAAAGCCATAGAAGATCGTTTTGATTTTGTTTTGGTAGAAGGAACAGATTTTTCTGGAGAAGGTGCTATTATAGAATGGGATATTAATGCCCTAATTGCAAAAAACTTGGGTATTCCTGCTGTTTTAATTACCAGTGGTATTGGAAAAACTTTAGATGAATTGGTGGGCAATTTATATATGGCATTCGATTCTTTCAAAGAAAAGGGTGTTGAGGTATTATTAACTGTTGCCAATAAAGTACAACCTGAGAATTTAGAAAGCGTTGTAGACGGGTTAAAAAACAAATTACCAAAAAAAGTATTAATAGGAGCTATTCCAATCAATCCGGTTTTAGGAAATCCAACAGTAAAAGAAATAGCTGATCAACTTGAAGGCAAAGTATTGTTTGGTGAAGATTTTTTAAACAACCAAGCTAATGGTTTTAGTGTTGGAGCTATGCAATTAAGAAATTATCTTACACATTTAAAAAAAGATGGTCTGGTAATTACGCCAGGAGATCGTGCAGACATTATTTTAGGGGCATTACAAGCCAACATTTCTACTAACTATCCTAATTTATCAGGTATTGTACTTACAGGTGGACTAATTCCAGAAGATTCTATTATTCAATTAATAGAAGGTCTTTCTGATGTTATTCCAATCATTTCAGTAAAAGAAGGCACCTTTGCGGTTACCAATAAGATTGGTGCTATTAAACCTAAAATCTATGCTGACAATACAGAAAAAATAGTTACATCAATTCAAGCCTTTGAAAAATATGTGCCTGTAAATGAACTTGCTGAACGTTTAATAACTTTCAAGGCAGAAGGTATTACTCCAAGAATGTTTCAATACAATCTATTAAAAAGAGCAAAATCAGCTAAAAAGCATATCGTATTACCTGAAGGTACAGATGAGCGTATTTTAATTGCCGCTAAAAAACTTTTAGATGTTGATGCTGTTACCTTAACTCTTTTAGGTGAAATAGATCAGATAAAGGCTAAAATGCTAGAGTTAGATATTGAGTTTAATACTGAAAATATAAATATAATAAATCCAAAAACATCTTCGTATTTCTTGGACTACGCCACTACGCTTTTTGAATTACGCAAACATAAGAATGTAAATTTAGCGATGGCTAAAGATCTTATGGAAGACGTTTCTTATTTTGGCACTATGATGGTTTATAAAGGCCATGCCGATGGTATGGTTTCAGGCGCAGTACATACCACACAGCATACTATTTTACCTGCCTTACAGTTTATCAAAACAAAACCAGATGTTTCTATAGTTTCATCGGTGTTTTTCATGTGCCTTCCAAATAGAGTTACGGTTTTTGGTGATTGTGCTATAAACCCAAACCCAACAGCAGAACAACTATCTGAAATTGCTATTTCTTCGGCAGCCACAAGTACAGCTTTTGGTATTGAACCTAAAATAGCTATGTTATCTTATTCATCGGGTGCATCAGGTGTTGGTGAAGATGTAGATCGCGTAAGAAAAGCAACCGAATTAATAAAAATTAAAAGACCCGATTTAAAGGTTGAAGGCCCTATTCAATATGATGCAGCTGTTGATAGTAAAGTAGGGCAAAGCAAATTACCTAACTCCGAAGTAGCCGGAAAAGCAAGTGTTTTTATATTTCCAGATTTAAACACTGGTAATAACACGTATAAGGCAGTTCAAAGAGAAACTGGAGCTTTAGCAATTGGACCAATGCTACAAGGGTTAAATAAACCTGTTAATGATTTAAGTAGAGGATGTACAGTTGAAGATATTTTTAACACCGTCATCATAACAGCAATACAAGCCGAAGGCTTATAAATTTCCATCCATTGAAAATATTAATTATAAATTCAGGAAGTTCCTCAATAAAATATCAACTAATAAACATGCCATCTGAAAAAGTGGTGTGCGAAGGACTTGTTGAGCGTATTGGTACAGATAAAGCTGTAATAAAATTTAAAACAGCCATAAACTCCTTAGAAGAAATCCTTGACATTGAAAATCATAAAATTGGACTTCAAAAAATAGCCGATTTACTTCTTGATCCTGTAAAAGGAGTTATCAAAAATGCAAATGAAATTGCCATAGTTGGTCATCGTGTGGTTCATGGAGGCAAACCATTTATCAAAACCACATTAATAGATGCTACCGTTAAGGAAAAGATAAGACAGCTATTTTCACTGGCACCTTTACATAATCCGCCTAATCTTGAAGGTATTATTCTGGCTGAAGAAATTTTCAAGAATGCTAAACAAGTGGCTGTTTTTGATACTGCTTTTCATCATTCTATACCTGAAAAAGCAAAAAAATATGCTATTCCAAATGAGTTTTATAATAAACATAACATTCAACAATATGGATTTCATGGTACTAGCCACAAGTATGTTTCCGAAAAAGCTATTGAATATTTACAATTGAATCATTCTAAAATCATATCTATACACTTAGGTAATGGTTGTAGTGTTACAGCTGTAAAAGATGGTATGAGTATGGATCACAGTATGGGCTTTACACCTTCTAATGGTTTAATTATGGGAACTCGAAGTGGTGATATTGACCATGCGCTTATATTTTATCTAGTGCAAAAATTTAATTATTCGCTCGAAGAAGTAAACAACCTACTTACAAAGCAAAGTGGCATGTTTGGACTAACAGGTTTCAGTGATCTTAGAGATATACAAGCACAAGCTGAAAAAGGCAACAAAGAGTGTATTTTGGCTTTAGAAATGAATGCCTATAGAATTAAAAAATATATTGGTGCCTACAGTGCAGCACTCAATGGTTTAGATGCTATTGTTTTTACTGCAGGTATAGGAGAAAATTCTGCCGTTTTAAGAAAAATGGTTTGTGCAGATATGGATTACTTAGGAATTGTTTTAGATGCCAAGAAAAATGAAACTAGAAGTTCTACTATTAACGAAATAAATAGTATCGCCTCAAAAGTAAAAGTTTTAGTAATACCTACTAATGAAGAATTAGAGATCGCCAAGCAAGCTTTTGGTTTGGATTAGAATAGTAATACCAATTTTTAAAATATTGCTTATTAGTAAAATTAACGACTGAAAAGTAAGAAAGATTTGATAGATTAATAAACTTACGATAATCACTCCTAATAAAAAATTCAACTATTTGCTTGATTGCATTTAGTTTGGTCTAAGTGGCAGTCCCGAGAATTAGGAGGAACCTACAACTTAGTATTCTTAAAATAAAAAAATCCAACCACTTGCATGATTGGATTTAGTTTGGTCGGGGTGGCAGGATTCGAACCTGCGACCTCCGCGTCCCAAACGCGGCGCGATAACCGGGCTACGCTACACCCCGAAAGTTGCTTTAAAGGCAACAATCAAATTTTAATTTCAAAAAAAGCGGAGAGACAGGGACTCGAACCCTGGCGACAGTTACCCGTCGACAGATTAGCAATCTGCTCCGTTACCACTCCGGCACCTCTCCAGTAATTTCAAATAATGTGCATTAAAAATGCGGTTGCAAATGTACTTTTTAACCAACGATATCACAACTATTTTTTGATTTTTTTTAAACTAAAAAACTATCACTCTGGGTACTCGACTCTTAGGTGATAAATATTCGTCAATTTTTGCTTTAAAATCTTCTTAATCGACTCAATTTCCTTTAAAGTTATGTTCGCATTTAAAAATTGATTGGCATTCATTTGAGAACCAATTATCTTATCTACAAATTCATCAATAATTAAAAAAGTTGGATTTTTTAAACTCTTAGACGCTGCCTCAATAGAATCCGCCATCATTAAAATTGCCGTTTCTCTTGAAAATGGTATCGGCCCAGAATACCTAAAGTCCTGTTCGTTTACAACACCTTCTAATTGTTGCTGCTTCTTATAAAAATAATAGACAAGAGTTGTTCCGTGATGACATCTAATAAAATCAATTATTCGGTCTGGAATATTATTTTTACGCGCTATCTCAATACCATCTATAACATGAGCTAAAATTATTTTAGCACTATCCAATGGTGTTAGCTCATCATGAGGATTAACTGTCGTTATCTGATTCTCAGTAAAAAAAGTTGGATTATTCATTTTGCCGATATCGTGGTAAAGTGCCCCTACACGAACCAGCATAGCGTTAGCTCCTATTTCATTAGCAGCTGCTTCTGCCAAATTGGCAACTTGCAAAGAATGATGAAAAGTTCCTGGCGCTTTATTAGATAATTCCTTTAACAACTTGGAATTGGTATCCGACAATTCTAATAAGGAAACATCTGATACTAATCCAAAAGTTTTTTCATAAATGTAAATTAATGGCAGAACAAAAAGCATAAACATGCCATTTAAAAGAAACAATCCAAAAACGAACCATTGAATATTCTCTAAATTACCTTCGTGTATTATGTGAAAAGCAAAGTAACTTACTAAATATATAAGAGTTATCTGCCCTACTGAAATAAACAAATTTACTCTCTTGTATAACTCAGACACTGTTAATATGGTTACGATACCAGCAATTATCTGAAGAAATATATATTCAAAGCTATTGGGTACAACAAAGCCTAAAATTAATATGGTTAAAACATGGACAAACAATCCTAGTCTAGCATCGAAAAACGTCTTTAATATTAAAGGAAGTATACAAAGTGGTACCACAAAAACAAAGGCTTCATCATATTTTACAACCAATGTGGTTATAAAAACCATCAATAAAATATTGAAAAATATAAAAGTTACTTTGGTGTTATTTTCGTAAATATCTTCTCGATATTTTTTTAAGAATAAAAGAAGCATCATAAGTACTAATGCTACTAAAATGGAATAACCAAATAATATAAAGTAGTAATTATTAGCCGCCCAAAGTTCAGACTCAAACTCACTTTTAATAGAATTTAAAATCTTATAATTTTCTGATTCTACTACTTCCCCTTTTGCAATTATTAATTTACCATGGTCAACAGTTCCTCTAGTATAGGATAGTTTAGAGTATTCATCTTCAAGCACTTTTTTAGACCAATCGGCATCAAAAAAGACATTTGGTTTTACAACATCAAAAAACAATCGTTGATATTGTTTTTTATATTCCTCTAAGTTTTTTTGATTTAACACCTTATTAATCAATCCATTAATATCTGCCTTAGTATGTAACTGATTTGTATTAACCTTTAATTCTATATTATTCTTAATAAGGTTTACAACATTTGAAGATAATTTAACAGATTCATCATCTATAACTCCATTTAAATACAATTCATCTAATAGCTCCTTACCGACTTTTAATAAATAGGCTTTTTGACTATTATCTGAAAAAAGTACATCAATTTCATTTTCAAAATCTGAGTATACTTCGTTGGCTACACTCTGGTTATAGGTGTAGTAGAGAATTTGATGATCTTTTATTTCTTGTTTTTCTTTCTGGATTTCTTCAGGAGTCTTCTTAATAGAAAAATCAAAAGGGGCGTAATAATTTTCATACTGCCATGGCTTTCCCTTTTGAAATTCGTATTTAAACTTTCCTCCTTTTGGAAAAAAGAAAACAATCAGTACCGTAGAAATTACATAAATAAAATATTTATATAATACAGATTGATTTTTATAAAGATTATCCAAAAATGTACTCATAAGATTGGCAAACTTAAATCAAAAATAGAAAATATAAGCGTAACAAATGATTTTACAAACAATGATCATCATCTAATCTGTAAAAACAGCAAAATATATTTTTGAAAAAATTACGTTACCGCACTTTTAATTTGTTTTTTTAGACAGTTGGCGGTTCATTGCACTTTAATTTATTAATTTCGCAGAACTCAAAAGATTTAAGGAAAAATGAAAAAAGTAGTTATTGTATCAGCAGTTAGAACGCCAATAGGTAGTTTTATGGGCAGCTTATCAAGTGTTACCGCCCCACAATTAGGAGCTATCGCAATTAAAGGAGCTTTAAATAAAATTAATTTAAATGCTAATTTAGTTGATGAAGTAATTATGGGTAATGTTGTACAAGCTGGCACAGGACAAGCACCAGCCAGACAAGCTGCTATTTTTGCCGGATTACCAAATACCGTCCCTTGTACTACAGTAAATAAAGTGTGTGCATCTGGAATGAAAGCAGTTATGCAAGCCGCTCAAGCTATTGCTATTGGTGACGCATCTATTATTGTTGCCGGAGGTATGGAAAATATGAGCTTAATCCCTCATTATGTACATTTAAGAAATGGACAAAAATTTGGTCCAACTACTTTAATAGACGGAATGCAAAAAGATGGTTTAGTTGATGCTTATGACAATAATGCCATGGGCGTTTGTGCCGATGCATGTGCTACTAAATATAATTTTACTAGAGAAGATCAAGACAATTTTGCTATACAGTCTTACAATCGTTCTGCGCAAGCATGGAAAGAAGGTAAGTTCTCGAATGAAGTTGTACCAGTTGAGGTTCCACAGCGTAGGGGTGATGCCATTATTATTTCCGAGGATGAAGAGTTTAAAAATGTTAAACTAGATAAAATTCCATCATTACGAGCAGCATTCACAAAAGATGGTACCGTAACAGCTGCCAATGCTTCTACTATAAATGACGGTGCCGCAGCATTAATTTTAATGAGTGAAGAAAAAGCAAAAGAATTAAATATTAAACCTTTAGCAACTATTGTTAGCTATGCTGATGCTGCCCATGAACCAGAATGGTTTACAACAGCTCCTGCTAAAGCTTTACCTAAGGCTTTGGCTAAGGCCAATTTAACTATCGACGAAGTTGATTTTTTTGAGTTTAATGAAGCCTTCTCTGTTGTTGGCCTTGCGAATATGAAAATTTTGGGGCTTACAGATGAAAATGTAAATGTTAATGGTGGCGCTGTATCATTAGGTCATCCACTAGGATGCTCAGGAGCAAGAATATTAGTTACGCTTATTAATGTTTTAGAACAACAAAAAGGGAAAATAGGAGCAGCTGCCATCTGTAACGGAGGAGGCGGTGCTTCAGCATTAATTATACAAAGAAATTAATAACTGTAAAGCGTTCATATGCAATACGGCATTTGCCCTCTTAGTGTTGTACCAGTTAGATCGGTAGCTGATGACTGTAGCGAATTAATTACACAATTACTATACGGGGATCACTTTAAAATAATCGACACACGCAAATTCTACAGTAAAGTTAGAATTGCTTATGATAATTGTGAAGGCTGGATAAATAACCAGCAATTGCATTTAATAACTGAGGAAGAATACAATAGAATAAATGAAGTTAAACCGCATAAATTCTCGAGCGATTTAGTTTCATTCATTACTACATCTGATGAAATATTGGTTCCATTAGTAATAGGCTCAACTATTGAAAACGCTCAGCTACTGCAGCATAAGTACGAAGGTCATTATATTGAACAAATAATTGATAAAAATGAAATTATCAATATTGCACTGCTATATTTAAATGCTCCTTTTTTATCTGGTGGAAAAACTCCATTTGGTATCGATTGCTCTGGCTTAACTCAAATGATTTATAAAATTAATGGCTACCATTTACTTAGAACCGCTGCCCAACAAGCTACTCAAGGTGAGCCATTAAGTTTTATAGAGGAAAGCGAACCTGGTGATTTGGCATTTTTTGATAATAATGATGGCATTATTGATCATGTAGGTATAATCATGCAAAACAACTATGTGATACACTCAAGTGGTAAAGTAAGAATAGATCGTATTGATCATACAGGTATATTTAATGCAGAATTAAAATCTTACACTCATAAACTAAGAGTTATAAAAAAAATCATTTAAAAAAAAGAAAGCCTTTGCAAATTGCAAAGGCTTTCTTTTTTAGTAGTTGAAATTAGATTATTCTCCAATCAATTTCTTTAATCTCATGAAATTTTCATTATCTCCTAAAGCACCATAGATATTTTTTAATTGCTCTAAAATACCTTGATTATCTGGATTTAATTTTAAGGCTTGCTCTAATATATCAGCACCTTTTTTAAAGAAATCATCTTTCTGTTTTTTAAGTTGATCATATTTAGCAATATCCGCTCTAGAATTACCTAATGAATTCATTGCATCAATCAATCCATTACCTTCATTTACATAAGTTGTAGAAAGGTTTAATTGCGCATTTACATAACCAGGATTAATTTCAATTGCACGGTTATAAGCATTTCTTGCATCTTCAATATTACCTTGCTCCATACTTACTACTCCAATATTGTAAAATAAATCTGCATTGTCAGGCTGTAAAGCTGTTGCCTCCGCCATTAAAGACTTAAATTTATCTTTATCACCTAATTTGAAATAAAGATTAGCTTCATTCAAAATTAAGTTAACGTCTTTAGGGTCATTTGCTCTAGCATCTTTATATGCTTCTAATGCTTTATCATCTTGACCTAATTGTGTGTATATTAAAGCAATATTTTTAACAATTTCAGTACTCTTTGATGGAGATTTTTCTTCTTTAGGATCTTTATAAGTTTTAGATTTAACCATAAGATCTCTTTGTGTTTTATTCATTTCTTCAGTCTCACCAGTTGCCACGTTAACAGCTGTGTATTTAACCTCAGAACCATCATAACCTAAGTCTTTAAGTTCATTGTAATATCCTAAAGCTTGTTCGTACTCGCCACCATTAACTGCACTACTTGCAGCATAATACAAGTAAACTGTATCTGAAGGACTTAATTTGTACCCAAGATATAATTTATTAGCAGCCTCTTTGTACTTATTGTTATTATTATCTTCAACAGCAGCATTAACAAGATCTGCAGTCATACCTGATAATTTTTGTTTTGACTCTGCAGTGTATTTTGCCTTACCAGAAGCACTTTCAAGTGAAATAACTTTATTGTAAGCTTCTATTGCAGTGTTAAAAGCACTTGCGTCACCTTTTTTTGCCAACATTGCGTAAGTCTCTCCTTTTAAAAAGTAAAACTGTCCTTGAGTTTTTTCATCTGCACTTCCGATTAATGCAGAAGCACTTTCAATAGCTGCTTTAGCTTCTGCAGCACTACCAGATTTTATAGCTTTCTCAGCACTCTTTAATTCATTCTTCTGCGAGAATGCAACCATTGTGCAAGACATAGCTGCAAGTATAAATAATTTAGTTTTCATCTTTAATTTCAATTTAATTTTAGTGTTTATTATTCTGTTTCGGTTTCATTAGTATCAATAGCCGTGCCATTTTCTGGATTCACATCTAAATCATTAACATCGGTTTCATCAACAGCATCTTCGTCTTTCATTACTTTTGCTACTGCTGCGATGGAATCATTGCCTTTTATATTAATTAGTCGTACACCTTGAGTAGCTCTACCCATTACGCGTAAATCTTCTACACTCATACGTATTGCAATACCAGATTTATTAATAATCATTAAATCATCAGTATCTGATACATTCTTTATAGCAACTAATCCACCAGTTTTTTCGGTGATGGAAATTGTTTTTACACCTTTTCCTCCTCTATTAGTTACGCGATAATCATCTATACTAGATCTTTTACCATAACCATTTTCAGAAACTACTAGTATTTCTTCTTCAAAATTATGTACAGACACCATTCCGATAACTTCATCGTTTTCATTAGCTAAAGTTACCCCGCGAACTCCAGAGGCATTTCTACCCATAGGTCTGGTTTTACTTTCTTCAAAACGAATAGCTTTACCAGATTTTAAACCTAAGAATATTTGGCTTGTTCCAGTAGTTAATTTTGCTTCTAGTAATTCATCATCTTCTCTAATACCAATAGCATTAATACCATTTTGTCGTGGACGAGAATACTGCTCTAATGAAGTTTTCTTAACAATACCTTTTTTAGTTGCCATAATCACATAGTGACTATTAACATATTCTTCATCTTTTAAGTCTTGCGTACAGATAAAGGCTTTTACTTTATCGTCACTTTCTATGCTTATTAGGTTCTGAATTGCTCTACCTTTTGAAGATTTACTGCCTTCCGGTATTTCATAAACACGCATCCAGAAACACTTACCTTTTTGTGTGAAGAATAACATATATTGGTGGTTAGTACCCACAAATAAATGTTCTAAGAAATCTTCGTTTCTGGTAGAAGAAGCTTTTTGGCCAACTCCTCCTCTATTTTGAGTTTTATATTCTGATAATGGTGTTCTTTTAATATAACCAGCATGAGAAATTGTAATTACAACTTGTTCATCTGGAATCATATCTTCCATGCTTAAATCACCACCAGCAAAGTTTATTTCAGACCTACGTTCATCACCGTATTTAGCTTTTACTTCAGCTAATTCTTCTTTGATGATTTCCATTCTACGCTCTTTACGCGCAAGAATATCTTTTAAATCTTCAATAGTCTTTAAAATTTCTTCGTATTCTGAACGTAATTTATCTTGTTCCAGACCTGTCAACTGACGCAGACGCATTTCTACAATTGCCTTAGCCTGAATTTCTGACAGTTTAAAGCGCTCCATTAAGTTTTCGCGTGCTTCATCAGCATTCGATGATGCTCTAATAATAGCAATTACTTCGTCAATATTATCAGAAGCAATAATTAGTCCTTCTAATATATGAGCTCTATCTTCTGCCTTTTTAAGCTCAAACTGGGTTCTACGAACTACTACCTCATGTCTATGTTCAACGAAATAATGAATCATTTCCTTTACATTCAACATTTGCGGTCTTCCGTTAACCAGTGCAATATTATTTACACTAAAAGATGATTGTAATGCAGTATATTTATAAAGTGTATTCAATACTATATGAGGTATAGCATCTCTTTTTATAATATACACAATTCGCATTCCGTTTCTATCAGATTCATCTCTAATAGTAGAAATACCTTCAATTTTCTTTTCATTGATAAGATCGGCAGTCTTTTTAATCATATCTGCCTTATTCACCTGATATGGTATTTCAGTAACAATAATGCTTTCTCTACCTTGAACTTCTTCAAATGACGCTTTAGCACGCATGACAATTCTTCCGCGACCTGTATGAAAAGCTTCTTTTACACCATCATAACCATAAATTATACCTCCTGTTGGAAAATCAGGTGCTTTAATATGGGTTATAAGTTCATCAATCTCAATATCATTATTTTCTATATACGCTATAGTACCATCAACAACTTCCGATAAATTATGAGGAGGCATATTGGTTGCCATACCTACCGCAATACCAGAAGCACCATTAACTAAAAGGTTTGGAATTCTTGTTGGTAATACTTTTGGCTCTTGCAGAGAATCGTCAAAGTTTAATTGATGATCTACTGTATCCTTATCTATATCTGCCAACATATCATCCGCAATTTTACGCATACGTGCTTCTGTATAACGCATTGCTGCAGGACTATCACCGTCAATAGAACCAAAGTTACCTTGACCGTCAACTAGCATATATCTTAAACTCCATTCTTGTGCCATACGCACCATGGAATCGTAAACTGATGTATCGCCGTGAGGGTGGTACTTACCTAAAACCTCACCCACAATACGTGCAGATTTTTTATGAGCACTCGTAGATCGAACACCCAATTCGTACATTCCGAACAAAACTCTTCTATGTACTGGTTTTAAACCATCCCTAACATCTGGTAACGCACGTGACACAATGACCGACATTGAATAATCAATGTATGCGGATTTCATTTCATCCTCAATGTTGATAGGAATTAATTTTTCTCCTTCTGCCATATTAAATTCTTATATTATTTACTAGGTTAAAAAACATGCCAATATACAGAAAATCGAAGCTTTCAAAACAATTCTCCAGTAGTTTATTTAAGAATTTATCAACATTAAACAATATTAGATTTTTAATAAAATGAATTGCTTTTTGTTACTTTTGTATGTTTTTTTCCGTCAATTAGATATAATTTATCGAATATAGGTATGGTATTTGTTCTAGTTTCAGATAGATTTACTATTTTTAATGTTGAAAGGAAAATATATGGATGATAATTTTTCACCTAGAGTAAAAGATGTAATTGCTTATAGTAAAGAAGAAGCCTTACGACTTGGTCATGATTTTATAGGAACTGAGCATTTAATGCTTGGCCTATTACGTGATGGAAGTGGCAAAGCAATTAGTATTCTTGACGCTTTAGATGTAGACTTAAATCACCTTAGAAGAAAGGTCGAAATTTTAAGTCCAGCAAACCCAAGCGCTACACCAATGCAAAAAGATAAAAAGAATTTGCATTTAACTAGACAGGCTGAGCGCGCACTAAAAACAACTTTTTTAGAAGCTAAACTTTTTCAAAGTTCTTCTATTAATACTGCACATTTATTGTTGTGTATACTAAGAAATGAAAATGACCCAACTACCAAATTATTACACAAATTAAAGGTAGACTATGATGGGGTTAAAGAGCAATTTAAGTCAATGATTACAAGTGATGATGATTATGTAGACTCCCCAACATCTGAATCTTTCCCTAATGATGCTGATGATGCAGCCGAAGGTAAAGAAGGAAGTTTTGGAGGAGCATCGAACCAAAAAGGAAGTAAAAAATCTAAAACTCCGGTTCTAGACAATTTTGGTCGTGATCTTACACAAATGGCAGAGGAAAATAAATTAGATCCTGTTGTTGGTAGAGAAAAAGAAATTGAACGTGTATCGCAAATATTAAGTAGAAGAAAGAAAAACAATCCTTTACTTATAGGAGAACCAGGTGTTGGTAAAAGTGCCATTGCTGAAGGTTTAGCGCTACGTATAATTAATAAAAAGGTATCCCGTATTCTTTACAACAAACGTGTAGTTACCTTAGACTTAGCTTCATTAGTAGCAGGTACAAAATACAGAGGGCAATTCGAAGAACGAATGAAAGCCGTTATGAATGAACTTGAAAAGAATGATGATATAATTCTTTTTATTGATGAAATACACACCATTGTTGGTGCCGGCGGAGCAACAGGGAGCTTAGATGCTTCTAACATGTTTAAACCTGCACTAGCGAGAGGAGAAATACAATGTATTGGAGCTACAACGCTAGACGAGTATAGACAATATATTGAAAAAGATGGTGCTCTAGAACGTAGATTCCAGAAGGTAATTGTTGAGCCTACAACGGTAGATGAAACTATTGAAATTCTGAAAAATATTAAAGGTAAATACGAAGACCATCATAATGTAATCTATACAGAAGAATCACTTATTGCTTGTGTTAAGTTAACCAATAGATACATGACGGATCGTTTTCTTCCGGATAAAGCTATTGATGCATTAGATGAAGCTGGGTCTAGAGTTCATATTGTTAATATGGATGTTCCAAAACAAATTCTAGAATTAGAAAAGCAACTAGAAGATGTTCGTGAGCTTAAAAATAGTGTTGTTAAAAAACAACGTTATGAAGAAGCCGCAAAACTTCGTGATGACGAAAAAAAATTAGAAAAAGATCTTGCCATTGCTCAAGAAAAATGGGAAGAGGAAAGCAAATTACATCGAGAAATTGTAACTGAAGACAATGTTGCCGACGTTGTTTCTATGATGAGCGGTATTCCTGTAAATAGAATTGCGCAAACAGAAATTACAAAACTATCTGAATTACCTAACCTTATTAAAGGTAATGTAATAGGTCAAGATGAAGCAGTTGCTAAAGTTGCAAAAGCAATACAACGAAATAGAGCAGGATTAAAAGATCCTAACAAACCTATTGGTTCATTCATATTTCTTGGTCAAACTGGGGTTGGTAAAACACAATTAGCAAAAGTATTAGCAAAAGAATTGTTCGATTCTGAAGATGCGCTTATTCGTATTGACATGAGTGAGTACATGGAAAAATTTGCTATATCTCGTTTGGTTGGTGCACCTCCAGGTTATGTTGGTTATGAAGAAGGTGGGCAATTAACAGAAAAAGTTCGTCGCAAGCCATACGCAGTTGTTTTATTAGATGAAGTAGAAAAAGCGCATCCAGATGTATTTAACATGATGTTGCAAGTGCTTGATGACGGGTTCTTAACCGATAGCTTAGGTCGTAAAATTGATTTTAGAAATACGATCATAATAATGACTTCCAATATTGGTGCACGCCAGTTGAAGGATTTTGGTCAAGGCGTTGGTTTTGGTACAAACGCCATGAAATCGCAGACAGATAGTCACCAAAAAAGCGTAATTGAAAATGCACTTAAAAAGGCCTTTGCACCAGAATTTTTGAATAGAATTGATGATGTAGTAGTCTTTAACCCATTAGAGAAAGAAGATATTCATAAGATTATTGATATTGAATTGCGTAAACTATTAGCTCGTATTAAAGATATCGGATATGAATTACAGCTTTCTGAAAAAGCTAAAGATTACATCGCTGAAAAAGGATTTGATAAGCAATATGGAGCACGACCTTTAAAAAGAGCTATTCAAAAATACATAGAAGATGTACTAGCCGAGGAAATTGTAAATTCAAAATTACAAGAAGGTGATACAATTTTTATGGACTTGGATGAAAACAAGGAAGAACTTACCATTAAAATTGAAAAATCTAAGAAAGAATCAAAAGCTTAAAACGCTATTGAAAGACAATAAAAGGAGAGCAAATTGCTCTCCTTTTTTTATACAAAAATATCAGAATTAAAATTTCTGACTTCCAAACTTAAAAATTCAGAAAAAATTAAAATAATAATTACGAATTATTAATTCAATTCTATTTTCAAAATAAGTCGCAACTCAATTCATTGTAACCTTTTACTTTCAATTTTATAAAAAAACTATATACTTTAGTTACTTGTACGATATTTAGGTTCTTTATCTAGTATTTTTTAACATTTTTCAGCTTAGTTATATTTTCGTTACCGAGACACACTATATAATTTACGAAGAATGAGAATTGAACAATCGAAAAACAAAATCGTCGTTCGAGAATACCATTTAGAAACTGGTATTGTACAAGTATACGATGATTACATGGTTGCCATTTTCGAGGAGGGAGCAACATTATCTTTAGAAAGGGCGTATCAAATTATAGGAATAGCAGAAATACATTTTAGGGAAAAAAACTTTGGATATATAAGCCTTAGAAAAAATTCTTATGCTATAGACCCCACCGTCTATAGTTATATTAGAGAAATTGAAAATTTAAAAGCTTTTGCAGTTGTTTCTATAAAGGAAATTGACATGCATAATTTTAAAATTGAAAAGCTTTTTTATAAAAATCCAATGAAATTTTTTATTGAATATGAAAATGCCTTAGCATGGGTAAAACGCCGTGTTCGCAATAAATAATTTAAAAAAACCTTCCGCATTTAACGGAAGGTTTTTTTTTATTCTTCAATTGGTTCTTCTTGTTCAGGTACTGGATTTGGAGCTTTAAATAAATCTATAAAAGCATCGCCAATGGCATCACTAATTGTACTAGCAATTAATGCTTGATACCCATAATTTTCTACGGCTATATCTCCTGCCTTTCCATGCAAATAAACTCCAAAGACTGCAGCAGTTTCAGTAGAATAGCCTTGTGCAATTAACCCTGTAATAATCCCTGTTAACACATCTCCGCTCCCGGCAGTTGCCATTCCTGGATTACCCGTTGTGTTTATATATCCTTTATTGTTATACAGCGTAATGGTATGAGCGCCTTTTAGCACCAAAACACAATCGTACTTTTTGGAAAAAGCTTTGGCTTTTTTTAGTTTATCAAAATCATCTTTCCAAGAGCCTATTAAACGTTCTAACTCCTTTGGATGTGGTGTTAAAATGGTTTGTGCGGGCAACAATTTTAAAAAAGATTTATTTTCGGACAAAATATTGATCCCATCAGCATCGATTACCAGTGGTAATGTATTTTTTTTCAAAAATTCTTCGAAAGCTTTTTGTGTATTTTTTACAGTACTCAAACCTATCCCTATTCCAATTACATTTGGCGAAATTTCAAAATTAATAGTACTTATATTCTTTTCATCTTCATCAGTAATAATCATTACTTCTGGCAATGCAGTTTGCATAGGTATATAGCCACATTTTGGTAAATATGCCGTAACCAAACCACTACCTGTTAATAAGCACGCTTTGGAGGCCAATTGTACTGAGCCAATTTTACCATAGCTTCCTCCTACAATTAGTGCATGTCCATAAGTACCTTTATGTGAAAATTTTTCTCTAGGTATGTATAAGGGTAAAACTTCATGTTTACCAATCAAGTCATAATCTACTGCAGTATTCATTAAGTATTCAGGATCAATACCTATATCAAGAATCTCCCATTGATTACTGTAAATACCTGTTTCAGGAAGGAAAAAAACCAATTTTGGTGTTTGAAAACTTAACACATAACTTGCTCTCACTACTCCTTCTTTTATTTCTACTGCCCTATCGGTAAACAGGCCAGAAGGTATATCCACACCAAGCACAAATGCGTTGGAAGCATTTATATTCTGTATTAACTTTACCACCCATGCATCTGGATTTCTATTCAGACCTATTCCGAAAATTGCGTCAATTACAATGTCTTCATTACTGATTTCTGGAAATTCAGAATCACTATTTATAAAATTTGGCCAGATCTTACGATCTTTTAACCTGTTCAGGTTCAGCAAAAAATCATCCGAACGCTTATCACTGTAATTTACAATGTGCACGTGAATATGGTAACCGTGCTCCTGTAGGTGCCTGGCAACCGCTACTCCATCGCCTCCATTATTACCAATGCCACAAAATAAATGAATTTTTACTGGGGCACCTTGCAAGCGTAAATGCAACCAATTAAAAATTTGAATAGCAACTCGTTCCATGAGCTCATCGCTAGAAATCTGTTGTTTCTTTATTGTAAATTTATCAGCTTCGTAGATTTGTTTGGCGTTAAAAATCTTCATTTAATAAAATTATTTCATATAATTTGACGATTCCATAAAAATTTCAGAAATCATTTGATAAAGAAATCAAAAATACTACATTTGAGCATATCTTTAAAAGATATAAAGACCTAATAATGGATTGTAAAATTAACTTTTCTACATTTTTTATTGCTTGTGATACTACTATCACTAACAGCACCACTACCCCTTTGGGGTAATCTGCTACATACTCGTCCATTTTCGCATATACATGCATTTTTATTTTTAGTCAACATAATTATTTCACATAATGAAAGTTTTAAAATTTGGAGGCACCTCTGTTGCAAACGCAAATAATATAGCCCTCGTAAAAAATATCGTATCAAAATCTCAAGCCGATAAAAATATAGTTGTAGTTTCTGCTCTTGGTGGAGTTACAGATTTATTACTAAATACAGCAAAACTAGCCTCTGCGCAGAATACGGCGTATAAATCTACTCTTAAAGAAATTGAGGAAAGACACTTAAACACCATCAAGGAACTGATACCGGTTTTGCAACAAAGCAAGGTGTTAAGCAAAGTAAAAAGTGAACTTAACACATTAGAAACACTTCTAGAAGGCGCCTATTTAATTGGAGAAATTACTCCTAAACTATCAGATAAAATTGTAAGTTTTGGCGAACTTTTATCTTCCTATATTATTAGTGAATATTTTATTTCAGAAAAACTTAATTGCACTTACAAAGACAGTCGAGAACTCATAAAAACAAACGGAAATTTCGGCAAAGCCACCGTTGATTTTAAGGTTACTAATGAAAATTGCAAAAACTATTTTTCATCTGTAGAACAAGATATTATTGTTATGGCGGGCTTTATAGCTTCCTCATTAAATGGAGATTCTACTACACTTGGTAGAGGAGGTTCGGATTATACTGCTGCCATTGTAGCCAGTGCAATTAATGCAGAATTATTGGAGATTTGGACAGATGTTAGTGGTATGTATACTGCAAACCCTAGAATAGTAAAACAAGCCATGGCGATTCCGCATATATCGTATGAAGAAGCTATGGAATTATCGCACTTTGGCGCTAAAGTACTTTACCCTCCTACAATTCAACCTGTTTTATCTAAAGGAATATCTATTGTCATCAAAAATACTTTTGATGCTGACAATGAAGGAACATTAATAACAAAAAACAAAAATGAACTTGGCAAAACCGTTAGAGGAATTAGTCATGTAGAAAACATTGCATTACTTTCTTTAGAAGGATCAGGTATGGTTGGTATTCCTGGAATATCTAAACGTTTTTTTGAAGTATTATCGCAATCTAATATTAGTGTTGTATTAATTACACAAGCATCATCAGAACATTCCATATGCGTTGGTATTGCTGATAATGATTCTGATAAAGCAGTACAAATTGTAAATGAAGCCTTTGAATACGAAATTTCCCTAGGCAAAATAAAACCTGTAATTGCTGAACGTGATTTAGCCATTATTGCCCTTGTTGGTGATAACATGAAAAGTCACCAAGGATTAAGTGGTAAAATGTTTAGCACTTTAGGAAAAAACAATGTTAATATTAGAGCCATTGCACAGGGAGCATCAGAACGCAATATTTCCGCAGTGATTGTTAAAGACGATGTAAAAAAAGCATTAAACACCCTACACGAAGAATTTTTTGAAGACAACACCAAACAATTAAACTTATTTGTAATGGGCGTTGGAAATGTAGGGACAAAATTTTTGAATCAGATTAAACAACAACGTAAATTTTTAAAGGATAATTTAAAATTAAATGTTCGTGTAATCGGAATTTCTAACTCAAGAACTATGGTTTTTGAAGAAGACGGGATTTCACTGAAAAATTGGGAAGAGAAACTAAAAGAAGGTGAGAAAGCCGATAAGCAAAAGTTCTTTGAAAAAATTCAAAAACTAAATTACAGAAATAGCATTTTTGTAGATAATACAGCTAGTGCAGAAGTTTCCGAGACTTATGCCTCTTATTTAAAAAACAGCATATCTGTAGTTACTTGTAATAAAATTGCTTGTTCATCAGAATTTGACAATTATAAAAATCTTAAAGATTTAGCGCGTAAATACAATGCTCCCTTCTTATTTGAAACAAATGTTGGAGCAGGATTACCTATTATAGATACCTTAAAAAATTTAATTGCGTCGGGTGATAAAATTTTAAAAATTCAAGCAGTACTTTCCGGTAGTTTAAACTTTGTTTTTAATAACTTTAATGATCAGTCTACTTTTCATGATATAGTGAAACAGGCTCAAGAACAAGGGTATACCGAACCAGATCCGAAGATAGATCTTAGCGGTATTGATGTTATGCGTAAAATATTAATCTTGGCCCGTGAGAGTGGAAATAAAATTGATATTGAAGAGATTGCCAATAAACCCTTCTTACCACAAGAAAGTTTGGACACAAAAAACAATGAAGACTTTTTCACATCTTTGATTAAACACGAAGATAGCTTTCAGAAAATGTATAAGGAGGCAAGCGATACGGAAAGCAAATTAAAATATGTTGCTCAATTAGAAAATGGAAAAGCAAGTGTTGGATTACAGCATATTCCAAAAGGGCATGATTTTTATAATCTTGAAGGTAGTGATAATATTGTTTTATTTTATACGGAACGTTATCCAAATCAGCCAATGATTATTAAAGGCGCAGGTGCTGGAGCAGAAGTAACTGCGTCGGGTATTTTTGCCGATATTATTAGGATAGGAAATTTTTAAGTAGGAGTTATGCAAGCAAGTGAAATTAGAGTTTTTTGTCCGGCTACTATAGCAAATGTTTCTTGCGGATTTGATGTTTTAGGTCTTGCCTTAGATTCTGTTGGTGATGAAATGGTGGTTAGAAAAACCCAAGAAAAAGGAATTAAAATAATAAAACTTACAGGTCAAGATTTACCAACCGAAACCTTACAAAATGTTGCAGGAGTTGCTGGCTTGGCTTTATTAGCGGCTTTTGATTATAACGGCGGCTTTGAAATAGAAATTTATAAAAAAATAAAAGCAGGTAGTGGAATTGGCAGCAGCGCAGCTAGTTCCACTGGCGCTGTTTGGGCAATGAACCAACTTATTGGAAAGCCTTTTACTCCGCTTGAATTAGTAAAATTTGCTATGGAAGGGGAACGTTTAGCTAGTGGTGTAGCACATGCTGACAATGTGGCTCCTGCCCTTTTTGGCGGTTTTACATTGGTACGTAGCTACCAGCCATTAGATATAGTTAAAATAAATACGCCAAAAGAGCTTTTTGCTACAGTGATTCACCCACAAATCGAAGTTAAGACCTCAGACTCTCGACGTATTTTAAAAACAACAATTTCTTTAGAAGACGGTATAAAACAATGGGGTAATGTAGGCGGACTTATTGCTGGTTTATTTACTGAAGATTATGATCTTATTGGTAGGTCTTTAGAAGATCATATTGTAGAACCTATACGCTCTATACTTATTCCAGGATTTGATTCTGTAAAACAAAAAGCAATCGAAGCTGGAGCTCTTGGTAGTGGTATCTCAGGATCTGGACCTTCTATCTTTGCTTTGAGCAAAGGGGAAGTAGCAGCAAAAAAAGTTGCCAATGCCATGTCTGAAGTGTATGATAAAATTGGAATTGATTATGATATTCATGTATCTAAAGTAAATGCCGAGGGAATAAAGATTTTATAGATTATTAAACCTAATTAAATCAATTTAAATTGAGGATAGATCAGTTAACATTTTCTAGATTTATAGCTGCTATCGCCGTAGTAATTTATCATTACGGTCTAGAAATCTATCCTTTTAACGCTAGTATACTACAACCACTATTTAAGCAAGGTAATATTGCCGTTAGCTATTTCTTTTTATTATCTGGTTTTATAATGATTATTGCCTATCATCAGTATAATAAGGTTGATTTCTTGGCTTATATAAAAAATAGATTTGCCAGAATTTATCCTGTATACGTATTGGCACTCGTAATTTTGTTTTTTTTTAAGACCTATTATCACAGACCTAGTGAACTAGGAGATTTGTTCTTGAATATTAATATGATACAAAGCTGGTTACCAGGTAAAGCACTTTCTTATAATTATCCTGCCTGGTCCATAGCTGTGGAGTTTTTCTTTTATGCCTTGTTTCCTGTAATATTCAATAGGTATTACTCAAAAATTAGTCTTAAAAAACTAGCTATTCCAATTCTCTCTATATTTATTGTAAGTCAGATTATATTTCATTTAGGTATTTTTTCCACGTATTATCAAGGTTACCCATCGGTTAGTCATGAACTTTTATTCTATTTTCCTCCTATGCACTTGAGCGAATTCTTAATTGGGAATCTAGCAGGCTTGTATTTTGTAAAAAATAGCACTAGGGCATCTATAAATTTCGATATGTGGATATTACTTTTAGGCATACTATTAATAGTAATACTCTACACCAATACTTATTTTAATTTTCATAATGGTTTATTAGCCTTAGTTTTCATTCCTATTATTCTGTGTATTTCCGCCAATAAGGGACACTTAACAAATTTGTCTAAATACAAACCATTCATTTTTTTAGGTGAAATAAGTTATGGCGTTTATATTTTACAAAATCCAATATTCGCTTGGACCAGAGCAATTTTAAAAGATTGCAATATTACAAGTGAGACCACTAAATTCTATACTTCACTAGTACTACTAATATTAGTAGCTGGTTTAAGCTATCAATTTATAGAAGCACCACTACGTAAAGCAATTAAAAAATTATAATTAGCTATGAAAAAACTAGTTTTAGTACTGCTAATCCTTTTTTTGCCAATAATTTCTATTGGTCAAGAAATTAAAAAGGAAAGTGTATTTGAAGGTACATTTAACGGGAAACCAATTCAGATTTATATACAATCATTTATACAAGAATGCACAGGAGCAATATATTATAAAAGTATAGTACGTTTTCTTGATGCCGATAATGATGAAACTGTTTGGCGGAAATTTGAAGTCTTTGCCAATAACAACAACGGTTTTTTATTCGTTGATGATTACTGGAATTCAGGTAGATATACCAATTATATATTCATTGAACAAAATGGATCCCAATTTAAAGGGATTATAAAAAACGAAAAAACTTCTCAAAAAGATATTTCATTAATCCGAAATACCACTATTGATGATTTTACCAAATTAAGAGACGCCATGCAGTATTATGAAGATACTGATGATTGTTAATAAAAGCAGTTATAAATTAAAACTCAAAAACTCCAAATAATATAAAAAATGAACTTTTACAGCCTCAACAAAAAAGCCCCAAATGTTAGTTTCAAAGATGCCGTTATCAAAGGAATAGCTCCTGATCGTGGTTTATATTTTCCTGAGAAAATAACACCTTTGCCTAAAGATTTTTTTGATAACATAAGCTCGTTAAGCAATACGGAAATTGCCTATAAAGCAATACATCAATTTGTTTCTGATGATATTGATGATGACAAACTAAAAGTGATTTTAGAGGAAGTTTTAAACTTTGATTTCCCAATTGTGGATATTAATGAAAATGTTGGCACTCTAGAACTTTTTCATGGTCCTACCCTAGCGTTTAAAGATGTTGGAGCAGGATTTATGGCTCGATGTCTAGGTCATTTTTCAGAAAATAAAAAGAATGATGTTACTGTACTAGTTGCTACATCTGGTGATACTGGTGGCGCAGTAGCCAATGGTTTTTTAGGCGTAGATGGTGTTAAGGTGGTGATCCTTTACCCAAGTGGAAAAGTGAGTGATATTCAAGAAAAACAACTTACAACCTTAGGTAAAAATATTACCGCATTAGAAGTAAACGGTACTTTTGATGATTGCCAAACCATGGTTAAAACTGCGTTTTTAGATAAAGAAATCACTAATAAAAAGCAATTAACCTCTGCAAACTCCATCAATGTAGCACGTTGGTTACCGCAATTATTTTACTTTCTAATTGCCTACAAGCAAGCAAAATCAAAAGGAAAAGATATTGTATTCTCTATACCGAGTGGTAATTTTGGTAATATCTGTGCAGGTATTATGGCGCAACAACTTGGAATGCCGGTAAAACATTTTATTGCCGCCACAAATGTTAACGATGTAGTACCTCGATTCATGGAAACGAAAAGCTACGATCCAAAACCATCTATAGCAACTATTTCAAATGCAATGGATGTTGGAGACCCAAGTAATTTCATCCGAATTAGACATATGTTTAAAGATGATTTTAATACGCTTTCCACAAATTTATCTGCTTATTCGTTTACAGACGAGCAAACTAAAGAAGCTATGTTAGAACTGTATAACGATTTTTCATACGTTGCCGACCCACATGGTGCTGTCGGGTTTTTAGGACTTAAAAAGTATCAAGAAAATAATCCAAATACATATGGCATTTTCTTAGAAACAGCACACCCTGTAAAATTTTTAGATACGGTAGAAGACACCATCAAAGAGAATATAGATATTCCTGAAAAAATATTAAAGCAAATGAATAAGAAGAAAAAGTCGATCAACATTTCTACTTATGACGAGTTGAAAAACTATTTAATAAACTAAGCATACGTGCTGCTATAAAAATTAAAAAAGGGTATACCGCTACATTGGTATTACCCTTTTTTATTATCAACTAAAAAACTAATTAATGGTCAGTGTTTATTAGTATTATTTATGGTCTACAAAGAAGTCATAAACAACAACTTCGCCATAATTATTTGCATTATCTGTATCAGCACCTTCTTTCTGAGAATTACTTTGGGTATAATTGCCCACTTTAAAATAAGATTGATCATAAGTAAGATTCATTAAAACATCCGAAGATCCTTCTTTTATTAAATAAGTCGATGCGGTACCATTTTTCAATTTACTTTTTAAAGTACCATCCTCACTGTAATAACAATAGTGTTTTCCATCTACAATCTTAAAAATAACTTCATGTGTTGTGCCTAAAGTATAATTATTGGTTATGGTTAAATCACTACGTAATTTCCCTCCATTAAAACTCAGAAAAAGGTGTGTGCCTTCTAAACGTAGAACCATAGCATCATCTATTCCCGCATCTTTATCTCCATGAATTTGCGTAGCCACCACGTGATTTTTATTTATAGGTAAATGTGTAAATGCTTGTTTCACATAAATAGTATGACTCCCAGCCGTGGTCCAATAAATATCTGCATTACCATCCGCTGTTCGTTCCCTTAGCTCTGATCGTATGTAGGTAGAATTTGCTGTGGTATTATTACTACTGCGTATAGGTGCTTTAAAGACAATACCGTTCTTAGATTCATTAACAAAAAAGTATTCGTTATTCTCCTCCGGACATAAGGTCTTATCTTCTACTCCATCGGGATAAGTAATTTTCCATTGGCTACAATTCACCATTAAATCTGCGGGTTTAGAAGCTGTTCCCGCTGTTTCACCAGATGTACTCGTATCTCCTGTTGATGAAGTAGTATCCGTATTTGATGTGTCAGCTGGAATCTCCGTAGTCTCTTCCACCATTGTTGTATCATCAGCATTTATCATCTTATCTTTTGAACAACTAACACCTATAAATAGGAACAAAATGGCACCTATCATGTGCATGTTAAAGTTGTTTTTTGTAATCTGATACCTATTCATTTCAAACAAATTCATATTGGTTTACCAATTTGGTTCGCCAATTATAAGGATTTTTATTTACAGTACCTATATTTTTCCTGTTAAAATAGATGTATGTTATATTTTATTAGTTATTGTATTTAGATAATTTAAAGGAGTTCCGTAGACAATATACTTTTAAAGAATAGCGTAATTAAGATGAAATATTCTTAGGTATTTTCAATAAATTTGCAGCAAAATTATATAAAATGAAAAACACAGCTTTAACAAACGTACATGAGAAATTAGGAGCAAAATTAGTGCCCTTTGCAGGTTATAACATGCCTGTTTCCTATGAAGGAGTGAATGCAGAGCACGAAACAGTACGTAATGGCGTTGGTGTTTTTGATGTATCGCATATGGGAGAATTTTTAATTAGTGGCCCAAATGCTCTAAACTTAATTCAGAAAGTATCTTCTAATGATGCTACCAAACTTACTATTGGCAAAGCGCAATATAGTTGCATGCCTAATGAAACAGGTGGTATTGTAGATGATTTAATTATATATCAAATTAAAGACGAACAATATTTATTGGTAGTTAATGCCTCTAATATTGAAAAAGATTGGAATCATATTTCTACATACAATAAAGAGTTTAATGCAGACATGCGCGATCTTTCGGTAGACTATTCTTTATTAGCCATTCAAGGCCCGAAAGCTGTTGAGGCGATGCAATCTTTAACATCTGTAGATTTAGCCGCTATTAAATTTTATACGTTTGAGGTTGCTGATTTTGCAGGTATAGAACATGTAATTATTTCCGCGACTGGTTATACAGGCTCTGGAGGTTTTGAAATTTATTGTAAGAATTCAGAAGTAGAACAAGTTTGGAATAAAGTTTTTGAAGCAGGTAAAAGTTTTGGTATTAAACCAATTGGATTGGCGGCTAGAGATACCCTTCGTTTAGAAATGGGCTACTGCCTTTACGGAAATGATATAAATGACACCACCTCTCCTCTTGAAGCTGGATTAGGCTGGGTAACTAAGTTCACTAAAGACTTTGTAAATAGCGATAATCTTGCCAAGGAGAAAGAAACTGGATCTAAAAGAAAACTTATTGCTTTTGAATTGGATGAAAGAGGAATCCCAAGACATGATTATGATATTGTAAATGATCAGGGGGAAAAAATTGGTATTGTAACTTCAGGCACTATGTCTCCGTCAATGGGCAAAGGAATTGGTTTAGGCTACGTACCTACCGCTTTTGCAACAATAGGGTCTAAAATTTATATACAGATTAGAAAAAACGCCATTCCTGCAACGGTTGTAAAATTACCGTTTTATAAAAAATAATGATTGATTATCAAGCCATTTTAAATACTATAAATAGTCAAGCTGCTACTTCGAGTGATCGGGGTGATGTTGCTTCCTATATTCCTGAATTATCTAAAATAGATAAAAACAAATTCGGAATACACTTAATAAATGCTGAAAAACTAGAGTTTTCGTCTGGCGATTTTCAAGAAGTATTTTCAATACAAAGTATCTCAAAAGTCCTTAGCTTAAGTTTAGCATTTAGTCTAATTGGCGATGAGTTATGGTCTAGAGTAGATGTTGAACCCTCTGGGGATCCATTTAACCATTTGTCACTTTTAGAATTGGAAAATGGAATACCAAGAAATCCACTTATCAATGCAGGAGCAATAGTCGTCGCAGATGTATTACTTTCTAATCTAAAAAATCCAAAAGAAGATTTTCTAAATTATGTGCGTAAAATCACTAATGATACTAGTATTAATTTTGATTTGACTATTACTGATTCAGAAAAGAAAACAGGCTTTAGAAACATTGCAGCCGCTAATCTTTTAAAATCATACAATAACCTTCAAAATGATGTAGATACAGTTCTTGATTTTTATTTTCACCAATGTGCTATTCAAATGAATTGCCAACAACTTACAAAAGCATTTTTTATGTTTATGAATGGTGGCAAATGCATGCAAGAGCAAACTTACTTAACCACAAGTCAGATTAAAAGAATTAATGCTTTAATGCTTACTTGTGGCTTTTATGATGAAGCAGGTGAATTTGCATTTGAAGTAGGTTTGCCAGGTAAAAGTGGCGTTGGAGGTGGTATTGTTGCGTTATTACCCAATAAGTTTTGTGTAGCTACATGGTCCCCTGGACTAAATAAAAAAGGTAATTCTAAATTAGGAATGGAAGCATTAGAGAAACTAACTACTGCTACTGGCCAATCAATTTTTTAAAGTGGAGAAAAAAAAGATTCTTATTCTTGGAGCTAGCGGCTTTATAGGTAATGCAATCTATAAAGAGTTGTGCAACTATTTTAATACCTACGGCACCTATTTTACTGCACGTAAAAGTTTTGAAAAGAATAAACAATTCTTCAGCTATAATCTTGAGGAAGATGATATTTTTGAGATCTTAGAAGCCGTTAAGCCAGATTATATTATTTCCGCTTTACGTGGTAATTTTACAGCACAGGTAATAGCACATCAACATTTAGTGGAATATGTATTACACAATACTTGTAAATTGTACTTTATATCATCAGCCAATGTGTTCGACGCCTATAGTAAATACCCATCGTACGAGTATGATAAAACCTTATCAGAAAGTATTTATGGTCGCTTAAAAATAAAGATAGAGAATATGTTGCTGCGACTACCAAAAGAAAAAATGGCTATCTTAAGATTGCCGATGGTTTTCGGAAATGCATCACCTAGAATTAGAGAAATGAAAAACCATATTCTTAATAATGAACCTGTAGAAGTTTTTCCGAACTTGGTAATTAATGTAACTCATGATAGTAAACTTACACAACAGATTCATTATTTAATTAGCAAAAATAAAAGTGGTGTTTTTCATTTAGGCAGTAATGATTTGGTGCATCATGAAGAGTTTATACAAGAAATTTTAAAACGTGTAGGGAATTTTAGCCCACTTTTTAAACGTGTTTACACAACCAATGAA
Source organism: Cellulophaga tyrosinoxydans (assembly GCF_900176415.1). Classification (GTDB taxonomy): domain Bacteria; phylum Bacteroidota; class Bacteroidia; order Flavobacteriales; family Flavobacteriaceae; genus Cellulophaga; species Cellulophaga tyrosinoxydans. Next base: position 434,402 of record NZ_FWXO01000002.1, read on the forward strand.
GAACGGTATTTAGCTGTTTTACCTAAAGAAAATCAGTTACCAAAAAACTATCAAACTAGTTACGAAGAAATAATTAATGATCATGTAATTGCTTAATTACAAGCAATTTTCACCTTTAAAATAGAATACTATGATGGCTTTAAATTTAATTGAAATAGAAAAAAAACTCGAACAACTAGACGGTTGGGAATATGTTGATGGTGCTATTGAAACCTCCTTTGAATTTGAGAATTTTAAAGAAGCTTTTTCCGTAATGACACGTATTGCTTTTGAATGCGAAGCACAAGGGCATCATCCAGATTGGACCAATGTATACAAATCGCTTCATATACGATTGAATACACATGATGCAGAAGGCGTAACAGATAAAGATTTTAAGTTAGCCCATACCATCGAAAAAATTATTGATAGCGAATAGTATCTACGCTAACTTATACTTGTTAAAAATGCAAATTGTATTAAATTTGTGCTACTAATTTTATAATCAGATTTAGAAATGGGAAGAGCTTTTGAGTTTAGAAAGGCACGTAAAATGAAAAGATGGTCCGCAATGTCTAAGGCCTTTACGCGTATAGGTAAAGATATTGTTATGGCCGTAAAAGAAGGCGGTCCTGATCCAGATTCTAATTCTAGATTACGAGCAGTAATACAAAATGCCAAGGCAGTTAACATGCCAAAGGATAACGTAGAGCGCGCTATTAAAAGAGCAAGTGACAAAAGTTTAGGCGATTTTAAAGAAGTACTTTTTGAAGGTTATGCGCCACACGGCATTGCTATTCTTGTAGAAACTGCCACCGATAATAATACGAGAACGGTTGCCAATGTTCGTAGTTACTTTAATAAATGTAATGGTAGCTTAGGCACCTCAGGTTCTGTAGAATTTATGTTTGATCATACCTGTAATTTTAGAATACCAGCAGAAGGTATTGACCCAGAAGAATTAGAGTTAGAAATGATAGATTTTGGTACTGAAGAGGTATTTGCTGATGATGACGGGATTTTAATCTACGCACCTTTTGAGAGTTTCGGAGCTATTCAAAAAGAATTAGAAGCCAGAGGAATAGAAATATTATCTTCCGGATTTGAACGTATACCGCAAGTGACCAAGGAATTAAACGAAGAACAAATTGCCGATGTTGAAAAACTTCTCGAAAAATTAGAAGAAGATGACGATGTGCAGAATGTGTACCATTCTATGCAAGAGTAAACGTTTCTACATAACAATTTAAAAAGCCTGTTGACGATTAATCAACAGGCTTTTTCAGTTATGAATTTTAGTAAAAATGTTCTTTAAGACAATTATTAAAACCTGTGCTTTATTTTTCTTGAGGCTTTTTGCTCTTAATATTGTTGATGTTCAAGGTTTTCTGTTTAATCCATGCAATGGAAATATCAAAAGGTGTGGTATCGCTAGCAAAAGCTGTACTGTGCCCTAAGGATGGGAATAAGACATATTCAAAAGGTTTTCCTTGTGCTTTGAATGCATTTAATTGTTCCATACACATCTTTACTGGAATCTGTATATCTTTTTCTCCAAAAAGCCATAGGCCTGGAATGGAAAGCGATTGTAAAGATTCTTTTGGATCCGTTGCTGCAAACTGATACCGGTCTGGATCATTTTTAACATGTTCTCGAGCATCCGATTCTGTATGGTTTACCCAAAAATTATTGTCTCCATTGGTATAAAACTGAAAACGCAGTTGTTCTAAAGTTGTAATCGTAGGGCAACTAAATAAAACCATAAAGTCAACTAGTGGATTTTTGTTTGCAGTGATTGGGATTATCCAACCTGCCTGACTAAAACCAACTAAACCGATTGCTATTTTTTTATCTTTCAAATGCATTCTAAATAAACTCACTGCAGCACTTGCATCGAGGGATAATAAATTTAAGTTAGTTTTGTCAATATTATTCGTTCCAACCGTTGGTCCAACATATACACCACCGGATGCTCCGACTCCACGTTTATCGTAAGTCAATACAGCAATACCTTCATTGGCAAGACGTTTTGCAAACTCCAATTCTCTTTTTACTGGGTCAGATCCGTGAACAACTACCACTGCTGCAAAAGGGTTTTTGGGTGTTACGATAGATCCTGCTAGGGTAACACCTTCACTTACAAAGGTTACCTCTTTAATAGTTACGTCAGATTGCGAAAACACTGTTGCTGGCACTGCAGTAATTAATAACCAAAGCAATAGGTTAGATAAAAGGTAAGTTTTCATAAAGCGCTGAATTTAAAAATAGATTTTGATTGATTTTTCTTTGGGTATTGTCTATTACTACCAGCCGTTTTTTATTTTTTCTGCTTTAATTTCATCAATAATTTCCTGTTTTCCTTTCCAGTTATTTTCGACTGTTTTTAAAAGAAATTCTGCCTTTTCTAAATGTTCTTTAGATTTTGTTTTGTCCTTATTTAGTGTTAACTCATAAAGAGACAAATAAAAATCATAATAATTGGGGTAGTATTTTAAGCCAAGCTCATAGATTTTAGTAGCATAATCTTCAAGTTCATTGTTCCAATAGCGTGATGCAATACCATTAATATCAGAAATTTCAGGTGGATAATAATAATTTCCAATTACAGAAGCAGTTTCTATTTTGTTCAACTCCTCAGATATTGAATCTGGTTTTTTCACCAGCTTATATTCCATATTCACTTTCGCAATTTCAAAGTAGCGACTTCTATAATCTTGAAATACTTTTGTCAGCAAAGTGGGTATTGCTGCAATTGGAACAGCATTATGAGCAGAATAATTAGCTTCAAAAGTATTAATCGAATTATAAAATGATGGAAATTGATTTTTTAATTTATCGTATTTCTTTCTATGAACATCATCTTTATGGATACTGCCTATAGCGATTGAAATTTTTGATTTATCGATTGTATCCGTTTGTTCAAATCCTTCAACCAGCATTTGCATTTCGTCAAATGGCGAATTTGCAATTACAGAGGTGTAATAGTCTGGATGATTGTAAAATGAATAGAGCGAAAATGATGCTGAAAAAGAGTGCCCAATAATTATTTTAAAATCACTGAGGTTGTACGTCTTTAATTCTTTGTCTAGTTCTTCGGTTATAAATTTATCTAATGGTAATTTAGTCTTTAAGTCCACAATGGCACATTCCTTAACTCTATCTTTTAATGGAATTACAACAATTACTGCACTTGGAACTTCTTTTGTGAAGCGTAAATACTGAATGTCAGAAATGGTTGGATTAACAAACCATTCATTTTGTCCATCCAGCAAATAGATTACAGGAATTTTCACTAATTCCGATTTGTATTTGTAAAATTCTGGTTTATGAATGTAGACAGTTCTTTCTCCTTGGAATGCTTTTGAGTAAAAAGTAAGTGTATCTATTTCTTGACCATAGGTTATGGTAGAAATTATAATTAACATTAAAAAACTTGTAATCTTCATTAACGAGTTTATTTAAATAGATGGTAAAAGTTGGACTAAATGAAACGCTTTGAATAGGAAACCATTTTGTTTTGTTACTGTTTTTTTCACTAGAGCGAACCCAATGCTTGGAGACTATCTACTTTTCTGACATATAAATATAAATAAACTATTGACTATAAACCTTAAGTTTATTTTATATTACTTAAAAGTATTGCTGTAAACAGTATATATTATTCCACTTTTACAAATCCCAAAATATTGTCAATTAAAGGACTTTTTGCGTGTACTATATACCCGTCAGAATCCGTACTAATTATTTCTACGTTTATTTTCTGCCCAATCATATGACTAGTGCCTTCAGGATAATTTAATATTTTTGTGTACGTCATTATGTATTTACAATCCGACTCCCATTTAATTGATGAATAGATTTCAACTTTTGTAATTGGATTTATTTCAATTTGAGTTGAGTCAGTCCGAATAACTAATTCCGGCCTATTCTCTAGTTCATAATTAAACTTTCCCGTCCTATAATTCAAACATTTTTTTTCTTGAGCTTTACTGCTAAAGAAACTAATAATCAACACTAAATAAATCAAATTTTTCATATAGTTAAAATAATCTTGCAAATGCCTATAAGCATGCAAATTATAAAATTTGAAAACTTCCCATAAGAGTAAAAACCGCAGTATTAACTATAACTTTAGTAATTTTTTATATACATTTCTTGTGGTAGTTTTTCTTTATATCCATTAGGTAATGGTATATCATAAACTTTTTTCATGTAGGCCAAAGGTGGTAACCCAACTGAATTTCTTAAACTATCTACTTTAGTTACATTCTCAACAGGAAATTGGTCATAATTATGCCAATATGTGCCATATATCTGAACTCTTTTTCCTTCACTAATAGATTTTTCATCATCAAATCTGGCCCAATAACTTTTCCTTAATTCTCCTTTCTCAATTTTATCATTAATCAATGGTCTAAAGTAATTCCAAACATAATTATCGTCTCTATGAGTCCCTCTTTGATGCCATAATAAAAGCCATTGTTTATCAAACCAACCATATTGTTTATTTATCGCTATGAGTCTTTCTATATTTAGACTATCAATTTTGTGCATTTTTTTCTTACTACTACCATCAGTTCTTACTTTTTGGTCTTTTTCAGCTAATAATTCAATTTCCTTATATATTTCTGGATATTTAAGATTATTAATATAGTCTGATTTAAAATTGGCATAATCTGCTTTTATATCTGAAAACAATCTATTTTGTCTAAAAGAATTAAATTCTTTAAAGCTATCAAAATAAATCTCAGATGCATTTGTTTTTCGGATAGCAGTAATTATCAAGTTTTTTGCAATTTCATCCAATTTTAAATTTAAAGCTGCTGCAGCGGCATAAAAATAATCCGTTGCGTTTTCGTCGTCTTTAATTTTAAATGCTGCCTGAAAATTAGACAATGAATTTTCAAAATCCATATCTTTAAAATGAAGCATTCCACTCCAAATTAATTCGTCATATTTTTCTAGATCAGTTTTACCTTGAAATTCAATTATGCTTTGTTTTTTCTGACTTGTATAACCAATGGTTAGAAAAATCAGTAGTGATAAAATTGTTTTCATAAGTTGCTCAAATTAATTTCACCTTAATAACTAAGCCCATTTCATTGACAAGGGAAAATTTTATTTCGTTCTACATACGTAGCAAAAACTTTTTACTTCGTTTTACTATTTCCTTTTCAATGCTATTGCAATTAGTTTTAGCGATTTTATAAATATACACAGACCTTTTAATTTTGCTCTAAGGTAATTCTTGATTGTAGATATTGATATAAAGCATTATATTTTCATTGCCGCCATTTGTTTATTTAAGAACTCTTGAATTTCTTGGTTATGTTTAGTTTTTGCAGTTCCACTAAATCTTCCATTTTTTTCCATTTCCATTATTTCATCTTCCTTTTTTGGAAAAGGAAAACGACCAGCCCAGCTAGTGTATATTTGATAATTGTTTAAAAGTTCAATTTCTTTTTCAGACAACTCTATTTTGTAATGATTTACTATATCCATATAACCATGACCATCAGCATTTTTTGATTTCCATTGATTCATAAATTCTTTAAATGTGCAAATTCGTCCACTCAGAATATTGTCCTTTTCCTCAAATAAAGCCCTAGCTTTTAGTATTAATTCCAAACTAACTGCATACATAAGCATACTACCTCTAAACAAGCCAAGTGCATGAATTCGTTCATTTTGATCCCTAATTTGCATAATCTCTTTTCCTTTTTCAAACGAATCATCAGCAGCAAGTTTTAGACTTAAAGCGTGTTCTTCATAGATTGACCATTTTAGTGAAGACCTTATTTCGTTATATTTTTTGATGCTCAATATTTTCTAAATTTTGGAAATCGATTTTAATACTTTACAATATAAAATATACCTAAGAATAACTCTTCTCAGGAATTTTACCTACTACACCTTTAAAGAATGCTTTGTACAATGCAAAATCGGCATCTTTATCGTCGGTAGTGAAATGGGGCTCGGACATTTTTACTTGCTTACGGCCAAAATCAAACGCAACCATAACAATAGGCACCTTTGCTGACTTAGCAATATAATAAAAGCCCGTTTTCCATTCGTCTACCTTTTTTCGTGTACCTTCTGGAGACAAGGCTAACCTAAATTTATCTTTGGTCTTAAATATGGCTGCAATGGCAGCTACGGTATCACTATTTTTATTTCGGACAATAGGTGCACCACCTACCCAACGCAAATACCAGCCTAATGGTGGTTTAAACAGACTTTCTTTGCCTATAAAATTTATTTCTTCTTGCCATACCGCACGAATTAATATGCCCAAGAAAAAATCGGCATAACTGGTATGCGGCACCACAATAAATACGCATTTATCTACTTTTGGGAATTCTCCAACGAGTTTCCAACCCATAATTTTAAAATAAATAAACTTTGCTATGGATTGAATCATGTTCTCTTTTTTGGGGTTTTGATTTTGGAATTCATTTTTATTAAAATGTTTCAAGTTTAAGATTTTAAGTTTTTCAATGATAGAGGTTTACATTGAGTCCTTACTCTTGAATAAATATTTATTTCTCACTCAATACTTTTTACTCAATACTATTTACTCAATACTCAATACTCAATACTGAAAATTATATTTTCCTAAACAACGCCAATAATCTATCATATGTCATAATTTCTTGCCAATTTGCGCCTAAGGCATTTTCCCACAAAGGAACTAATCCAAAGGAAACGTTAATCATCAAATCAAATTGTTCATCACTTAAATTAGCACAAATGCCGGTAGGAAGCTGAATTTGATGTTTTTTTTGCATCTGTTTAAATACTTTTACTCCATCAGGATAAAACTCTTCAAGATGCTGAAAAACCAAGCAATTGCCTATGCCATGTTTTACACCTAACAAATAGGATAATCCATAACTCATAGCATGCGCCACACCTACTTGCGAATATGCTATACTCATGCCTCCGTGCCACGAAGCCATCATTAATTTATCTCTTGATTCTGCCATTGAAATATCATTTAAATATACCTCATGACATAATTCAAGCGCCTTCTCACCATAGCTTTGGCTAAAGGCATTTAAGAAGGTGCCGTTTAACGATTCTATACAATGTATATAACAATCCATTCCCGTATAAAACCATTGCTCTTTTGGCACACCCAGAGTTAAATCTGGATCAAGAACTACCTGATCAAATGGCGTAAAATCTGAATTTATCCCTAACTTTTTTTCCGGCCCCATAAGCACAGTCGTTCTAGAAACTTCAGCACCTGTGCCGCTAATAGTTGGAATACCAACATGATAAATAGCTGGTTTTTTCACCAAATCCCAACCTTGATATTCTGAGGAACTGCCGGAATTCGTAAGCATTATAGCAACTGCCTTTGCTAAATCTAATAATGTGCCACCACCAATACCAATGATACCAGAAGGCAATTCATTATACGTTTCCTTTATTAATTTCACCAATGCATCAACCTGCTGGGTTTTTGGTTCCTCATCGGCAGAAATAAAAACTATTTGGTCATTAAATAATAACGGAATTTCAGTCACTAATGCTTTTCCTTCAAAAACAGCATCAATAAGAAAGATGAAAGGCGCTTCGGAGTTTTTGCGTTTAGGCATGATAATTTCACCCAATTGTGCGAAACTACCATTACCAAAAATAACTCTTGGTACCATTGGAAAATTCCTATATTTCATTAATTATAATTTATATGAATTTAAATATTCTTGAAATTTTTCGAAAAAGCAACCTAAATGATAGCCATCTACTAATGCATGATTCACGCTTACGGCAACAGACATTTCATAAACACCATTAACAGCTACTGCTTTACCAAACGCCAGCTTTGGCACAGATTCTTTTTCTCCTTTAACAGGTTCTTTATGACCCGTAATAGCAATCCAAGGCATTGCAGAACAGTAAATACAATCTAACGAGTTTACTGGCGGGAACAACGAACTACTATTAAATATACGCTCTTTTTCTTTAGCTATATTTACCACAAAATCCTGTAAATTGGGATTATAATGTATAAAAGAAAAGCCAAAAGTTTTATTGGGTCTTAGTATTGTTGGAGATGCATGAATTATATCATAACACACTACTTTTTCATCTACAATACGATACCTAAAATTTTCCACACTATTGATTGCCTGCATACATGCATGAAGGTAAACGGCAAAGAAAGATATTTTTTTCTCCGATGCATATGACTTAGCCTGGGTAACATCTAATTTAGACGTTACCGAAAAATAAGGATCAGAAAAGGTGTTGAAAAATTCAAAATGCTCCTTTCTGTCCCAAGTATCTAAATTTAATACTTTCATAGGCTATAAAAACTTCAATAACTCTTTTAACTCACTAATGGTCTTGTATTCCTTACCGTTGGTTTCATTTTCGTTAGCTTCTTCATGCTGCCATGTGGTATGAAAAGGTACGTGTATAGCCTTAGCTCCGATATTGATTAAAGGCAACACATCTGATTTAAGAGAATTTCCCACCATTAAAAATTCATCTACTTTTATTTCTAGATGGTCTAATAGGTTTTGATAATTCTGTTCTTTTTTATCACTCAACACTTCTACATGATGAAAATAGTGCAACAAATTAGACCTTTTTAATTTTCTCTCTTGATCCAATAAATCACCTTTTGTAAGCACTATAAGTCTGTACTTTTTAGAAAGCTCTTTCAGCACCTCTTCTACTCCATCAAGTAATTCTACAGGGTGAGAAATCATTTCTTTTCCAATGTCTAAAATCTTATTTAAAGTCTCATGAGATACCTTATTATTAGATAATTCTAAAGCAGACTCAATCATAGACAATACAAAGCCTTTAATACCATAACCATAAAGTTCAAGGTTCTTTATCTCCATTTTAAAGAGTTCTTGATCTATGGTGTTTTTTGTTTCGTAGGCATCTAATAAGCTAGCAAATTTCTCTTCTGCTTCCCTAAAATAAGTTTCATTTACCCATAGCGTATCATCGGCATCAAAACCAATCACTGTAATATTCTTCAAATCTATTTCCATGCCTTTTTAGCTCTTTCTAAATCTTCTGGAGTATCAATTTCAATTCCAAGAACGGAAGTTTCTACCATTTTTAATTTCTTTCCGTATTCTAAATAACGGATCGCTTCAATTTTTTCGGTTGCCTCTAACTGCAACATAGGCAAGCGTTGAAAATCCATCAATGCTCTTTTTCTAAAAGCATATATTCCTTTGTGCTTGTAGTAGATACTTTCTACATCTTTAGCTCTTGGATAAGGAATTGGCGAGCGTGAAAAATACAATGCAAAATTGTTATTATCTACAATAACCTTAACGGTATTGGGATTGCTTATTTCGTCCCAATCGGTTATTTTAACCATTAACGAAGCAAGGTCTATTTCTTTATTTGGATCATTATCAAAAACTTCCAAAACACTAGCTAAACTCTCTTTTTCAGTAAATGGTTCATCACCTTGAACGTTAACAATAATATCAACATCCATATGTTCAATAGCCTCAGCAATACGATCACTACCGCACTCGTGTTCCTTAATACTCATGATCGCTTTTCCTCCCGCAGCTTCAATTACATTGAAAATGATATCACTATCTGTAACCACAAAAACATCATCAAATAACTGAGTGTTTACTGTAGCTTCGTAAGTTCTAAGGATAACCGGTTTACCTTGTAAATCTTGCATTAACTTAGCAGGAAAACGTGATGCAGCATAGCGTGCTGGTATCATTGCAATTCTCTTCATTAGTCTTTTTTATGAATTTTGTATTAGGCTTTTCTTGGTCGTACTTTTCTGTAAATCCAAAAAACAAATGCCAGAATAATAACTACCAAAATACCAGCAAATATAGGTGCAAAAATAGAAGCTGTAGTAACCACCATAGCTGTTCCGGTTTCCACCGTTGAAACTATTGGATTAGCAAGCCCTCCTGTGGATGCGGTTGATGCCAATCTACTTGTAGCGGATGCCCCTTTAATAGCAGTTGCAGTACCCCCGCCTGCAATAATTGCGAGCGACCAAGTAACAACAGGATCTAAATTTGCAATTGTCGAGACCATTACAGCAGTACCCGCAATGGCTGCCAATGGTACCGCAAAAGAATCTAAAACATTATCTACCCAAGGAATAAAATAGGCAAAGGTTTCAATCAGCATGGCTACTCCAAGAGTTATTACCGCCGCTAGGCTTCCAATCCATTGCCAACTTTCGTTCAAATCCCATTTACCAAAGTAAGCAGCCAAACTAAGGGCAAATAAAGGCATAAAAACCCTAAACCCTACAGATGCGGCGAGTCCTATTCCTAGAAATATACTGATGATTGTTTCTGTTGTCATTCTTAAATTTTACTCAACTAAAATAGTATTTTATGATTCAAGAAAAAAATCGTTCTTAAATCCTATTAAATATAATTTACTCTTTGCTCTAGTTAAAGCAGTATAAAGCCATCTCATATTTTCTTTATCCAAACCATTTGGCATATAAGGTTGCTCTATAAAAACTGTATTCCACTGCCCTCCTTGAGATTTGTGGCAGGTAATAGCATATGAAAATTTCACCTGCAATGCATTAAAAAATGGATTGTTTTTTACGGCTAAAAACTTCTTGTATTTAGACGTTTCATTTTCATAATCCAACATCACCTCTTGATACAATCTATTACCATCTTCATAAGGTAACGATGGTGCTTCAGCTGATATAGTATCTAATAGCAAAACAGTATCAAACGGTGCTTGATTTGGATAATCGACCATTTTTACGCTGACCTCTGCAAATTTGAAAGTATACAACTCTTTAATTGAAAATATTTCCAAAACTTCAATAATATCACCATTTGCAATAAAACCTGCTTCGGAATTTGGTTTTAACCAAAAATAATTATTCTTAACAACCATCATATAATCCCCTACTGAAATCTCGTTTTCTAAATAGAGAATTCGCTGACGAATGTTTTCATTATATAAATTTGCCCGTTTATTAGAACGCACAATAAACGCCGTTTCCTCTTTGCCATTTACGGCATAGGAGTCCTCTATTGCCTCAAGAATTTCATTACCTTCTACCAAACGAACAATGTCTTTAAATGGAGCTACATCAAATTTAAAATCGTCATAAAACTCACTTTGCAATTGCTCACGCAGGTTAGTTGCATTATATAATATGCCCGAATCTTCTGCTTGACGAACAACTTCATCTAACTCCAAAACGGTAACCTCCTTATTGTAATTAAGGCCTATTTTATTAGCATCAAGCGCAGGGCTCAAGTCTAATCGCACAGGTGGTAATTGGGCGGTATCGCCAATTAATATTATTTTACAACCATGTCCGGAATACACAAACTGAATTAAATTATCTAATAAAGAACCATTTTCAAACAATTTAGAATCCGCTGGAGTATCGGGTATCATAGATGCTTCATCTACAATAAACACCGTGTTTCTATGCTTATTAGGAGCTAAAACAAACTGCACGCCGCCGCCCCGCTGTTTTTTGGGAAAATATATTTTTCTATGAATAGTAAATGCCTGTGTATTGGAATAATTAGACATCACTTTAGCAGCTCTGCCGGTTGGCGCCATTAAAACCGTTTTCATATTGGTTTGCCATAAATTAGTAACAATAGTTCCAACAATAGTAGTTTTACCTGTTCCCGCAAATCCTTTTAATAAAAAAACAGATTCCTTTTCTTTGGATAATATATAAGTAGCCAAGTTTTCTAATGCCGTGCTTTGCTTAACGGTAGGTTGATGGGGAAATTTTTCTTTTAAGATGTTATAAAAAGAAGCAGAATCTATAGCTTTCATATAAGCTCAAAGATAATGATGATTTTTAAGCCCAAATACTTTTGTGATTAAAAAAAAATTGTAGATTTGTCGTAACCACTTAAATTAATTAACACGAAAAAAAAATGAAGACCGTTTTACAAATTATACTTTGGATTGCATGTATTGGTTTTGGATACTTAATTTACAACTCTGTTAATGCGCCTATTAAATTTGGCAATGTTAAGCAAGAACGTTTCCAACAAGTTATTAATTCTTTAAAAGATATTAGAAATTCACAGGAAGCTTATAAAATTGCAAACGGCAGATATGCTAAAGATTTTAACTCTTTAATTAGTTTTATCGAAACTGGAAAATATACTATTACCCAACAAAGAGATACCTCTTATTTAGAATTTAATAAGCAGTTTGGTATTGATATGCTTACTGAAAAGAAGATTATTGATACTTTAGGTTTTGTATCGGTTAAAGATTCATTATTTAAAAATGATACTCGTTATAAAACTTTAATGAATGTTCCAACAGCTCCAAATGGTGAAAAATTTACAATGGATGCAGGTACAATTGACAAAAGTGGTTACAAAGCCTCTGTTTTTATAGCAAAAGTACCAAAAGAAGTTGTTTTATACGATCAGCCAAAAGATTTGGTTGCAAGAGAAAAAACTTTAGTAAATGTTGAAGAAGTAAATGGTCCTTTCATTAGCGTTGGATCAATGGAAGAGGTAAGTACCAATGGTAACTGGCCACCGATATATGACAAAAAAGAAAGAAATTAAAAATACAGAAAACTCTGAATTGAGTTATAAAAAATTGTCCATTCAGATTAGTTTGAATGGACTTTCTTTTTGTGTCTTGGATTCAGTTGAAAATAGCATTATTAAACAAGAAAGTGTATCGTTTATTGAACAGCTAAATCCTTTTCAAGTACTTAAAAGACTTAAGGAATTAGTGGAGCAGAATAGCCTGCACAAGGTCAAATTTTCGGAAGTTACTGTAATACATAGAAACACCTTATTTAGCTTAGTCCCTAAGGTACTCTTCAATGAAAACGAGCTGGCTAATTACTTAAAATTCAACACTAAGATTCTTGCGAATGATCATATTTCATTTGATGAAATTATAGATCATGACATAGTTAATGTTTACATACCTTTTGTAAATATAAATAACTACATTTTTGAACTCTTTGGTGCATTCGAATTCAAACATAGTGCCACTGTATTAATCGAAAGTTTGTTAAGCAACTTTAATAGCGGTAAAGAAACAATTGCTTATGTTCATGTTTTAGAACAACAAATAGATATTACAATACTATCACAGAAAAAACTCTTATTCTTTAATAGTTTTACATTTCAGACCAAAGAAGATTTTATCTACTACGTTCTATTTACAATTGAACAACTAAAATTAGATACTGAAACGCTTAAACTTAGACTTTTTGGTGCTATTGAAGAAGGAGATGCATTGTACACTATATGCTATAAATATATTAGAAATGTAGACGTTTATATACCGTCTAACCTATCTTATCATATAGAGAACACCAATAATAAAACCATAGATTTCACTACACTAAGCGCTCTTTAATGCGGATAATTTCAGGAAAACATAAAGGAAGAAAAATAACTGCCCCTAACAAGTTGCCAGTAAGACCAACTACTGATATGGCTAAAGAAGGCTTATTTAATATTCTAAATAACACCTACTATTTTAACGATATTTCCGTCTTGGATTTATTCTCAGGTACAGGCAATATAGCTTTTGAATTTGGTTCAAGAGGTTGCGCTTCCATAACTGCCGTAGACGAGAATCATGGATGTATAAAATTCATATCAGAAACCACAGAAAAGTTAGAGTTGCCTATTAGTGCCATTAAATCTGATGTTTTTAGTTACTTAGAAAAGAGCGGTAGTAAATTCGATATTATTTTTGCAGATCCACCATACGACCTAGAATTTTCCGATTTCAGTAAAATTCCCGAACTAGTATTTTCCAGAGGATTACTATTAGAAGATGGTGTTTTAGTTATAGAACATTCTAAACATACGGATTTGTCTAAACTGCCACATTTTAATAACCAAAGAAAATATGGGGCTAGTGTATTTAGTTTTTTTAAAGCTACTTAAATACGAAACCTAAACACCTTTGCGTTATCTTTCATAATTAAAAACTAACCATGAACAACTTAAGCTTTCCTATTAAATTTGTATTTCAAATTTCTACCTTCACTAATGATTTTACCGCTACTGATTCCACCGGGAAAACCGTTGCTTATGTGAAACAAAAACTGTTTAAACTAAAGGAAGATATTTCCATTTTCGAAAATGAAGGTCAAGGAAAACTTAACTTTAAAATAAAGGCAGATAAATGGATAGATTTTTCTACTGCTTATAATTTTACCGATAGCGAAGGAAAAGAACTAGGAAAAGTTGGGCGAAAAGGATGGGCTTCATTATGGAAAGCGCATTACGAGTTAATTGATCAACATCAAAAATTACAGTACCATATTCGCGAGGAAAATGCTTGGATTAAAGTACTGGATGGCGTTTTAGGGCAAATTCCCATTTTAGGTGTTTTTACTGGTTATTTATTTAATCCATCTTATATAGTTTCTGATTTACAAGGCAAGAAAGTTGCTCGTTTGAAGAAAGAGGCTTCGTTTTTTGGTAGAAAATTTGAAGTATCTAAGTTAACAGATATTGACCAAGATGATGAACAAAGAATATTGTTAGGGTTAATGATGATGATTTTATTAGAAAGAAGAAGAGGATAAATTCTTTTTAATAAAAAAGCAGGTCGTAAGCCGGATTCTGTCTTCCGAAATCACTTCAGAATTCTTATCATTTATCTAGACTTTTAGTTACCTAAAAGCTCAAACCGCCTACCCTTCAGCACGAGCGTGCAGCTCTTAAAGCTGATATACATGGCGTTTCACCACATAGAGTTTACCTGGTTTCACTACAGCATTACCTGTACCTGCTTTCTGTTGCACTTGTCCTCCTCCAGCGAACTAGAGTGACGGGTATTACCCGCTATGTTGCACTATGGTGTCCGGACTTTCCTCGTTTTGCAAAATACAAACCGCGATAAGATGACCTGCTGTTGGCAAAGGTAATTCAATTGTTGATAAATAAACAGCTAATAATGCTTAAATCGGCTATATAATAACTAGCTATTTTTATATTTGTACTACGCTGTATTTTACAGTATAATTATTTAAAACAGCATCAGTATTTGGAACCATTTGTAGTATCTGCGCGTAAATATAGACCTCAAACATTTAAAGATGTTGTAGGCCAGCAAGCTATTACCAATACTTTATTAAATGCTATAGAAAATAATCATTTAGCACAAGCATTATTGTTTTGCGGACCTCGTGGTGTTGGTAAAACAACTTGCGCACGAATTTTAGCTAAAAAAATTAACGAGGATAGTGCCCAAAGTCAAGATGAAGATTTTGCGTTTAATATTTTTGAATTAGATGCAGCTTCGAATAACTCTGTGGATGATATACGTAATTTAACAGACCAAGTTCGTATACCTCCTCAAGTTGGAAAATATAAGGTATATATTATTGACGAGGTTCACATGCTTTCACAATCGGCATTCAATGCCTTTTTAAAAACATTAGAGGAACCACCTAAACATGCTATTTTTATATTAGCCACTACGGAAAAGCATAAAATTATACCTACTATTTTATCGCGATGTCAAATTTTTGATTTTAAACGAATTACCGTTAAAGATGCAGCGGAATACCTAAAATATATTGCTGAAAATCAAGAAATAGAAGCAGAAGATGACGCTTTACATATTATTGCACAAAAGGCCGATGGCGCTATGCGCGATGCTCTATCTATTTTCGATAGAGTAGTTAGTTTTTCGGGAAAAAAATTAACTAGAAAAGCCGTAACTGAAAACTTAAATGTACTTGATTACGATACTTATTTCACCGCTACCGATTTAATTTTAGAACATAACATTCCTGCATTACTAGTTTTGTTTAATGATGCATTATCCAAAGGATTTGATGGACATCATTTTATATCTGGTTTAGCTTCACATTTTAGAGATTTAATGGTATGCCACCATCAATCTACTATAGATCTATTAGAAGTGGGTGAAGAGGCTAAGAAATTGTATTTAGAACAATCTAAAAAAACGAGTAGCACGCTCCTACTTCAAGGTATAGAGATCGCAAATGACTGTGATTTAAAATACAAGTCTAGCAAAAACCAAAGACTTTTGGTAGAATTAGCCTTAATGAAATTAGCCTCTATCAATTTTGATGGAGAAAAAAAAAATTCTAATTTCTTAAACTATATTGCCCCAGCTTCATTTTACAAAAATGGAGGTCCCTTTACAAGCAAAAGACCATCAGATGCACTAGTAACATCTAAAGAATTACCAGAAATAGTTGATGAAAAATTAGATCATACTATTGAAAATCCTGTTCAAGAAGTAGAATCCAACATTATTACTAAAGAATCTCCTACCGAATTAGAAGAACAGCAAACCACAATTGTAAAACCTGATTTATCCCAAGAGGAAACAGTATCCGAAACCAAAATTTCGATTAAAGCTCCTCAGAATAGAGTATCTGGTTTATCATTGTCTAGTTTAAAACTGAAAAAAGAACATTCGCTAAATAAAAAAGACACTATAATTGACGAAAGTAAATTACCAAGGTCCGTATTTACCGAAGAAGAAATGCAAAAACATTGGGCAGATTTTGTTCACCAAATTGATAAGGAAGGTCAAAAAATTCTAGCTTCTAACTTAAATACAGATATTCCTAAATTAAGAGATGCTACCACTATTTGGATAGAATTACCAAATAGCACAATGAAAAAGGAAATTGAAAGAGAACAGTATGACTTAATTGAGTATTTACGATTAAAGCTAGATAATCATTTTATAAAATTAAAAATTACCATAAACGAAGCAACAGCTAAAAAGTTTGCTTTTACGCCCGAAGAAAAATATGAAAAGCTAAGAGAAAAAAATCCAGCGATTGATATTTTAAGAAGGGAATTTGATTTGGATTTATAACAGTTTATGTTCGTGAAGTAGGTTTATAAAGATAAATACCACCTATCACCATGTACTAAAAAGTAAAAAATGTTAGGACTAAAATTACCAACAGACCCGAGATGGGTAAATATTGTAGAAAAAGACATTGACGAAATTCTTACGGATCATGCTTATTGCGAGCAGAAAGCCGCAGCCACCGCAATATCGCTAATTGTATCTTTTCCTGAATATACCGAACTAGTACAAGAAATGATTTCATTAGTCCGCGAAGAAATGGGGCATTTTAAAATGGTTCATGATCGAATTTTAGATAGAGGAAAAATTTTAGGAAGGGATAGAAAAGATGAATATGTAATTGAGCTTTTAAAATTTTTCCCCAAAGGAGGCAGTAGAACTACTCAATTAGTACATAGATTACTCTACGCAGCCCTCATTGAAGCTAGAAGCTGCGAACGGTTTAGATTACTTTCAGAAGAATTGAAAGACAAAGATTTGGCCGAGTTTTATCATAAGTTAATGATAAGCGAAGCCAATCATTATACCATGTTTTTAAAATTTGCTCGACAATATGGCGACCGTAACGAGGTTAATAAAAAATGGGAAGATTTACTTGTTTACGAAGCCGATATCATGAAAAAATTAGGAAATAAAAGTAGTATTCACGGATAGACTTTATTCCAATGGATTGTCTGTGGCATAATACAATGTTTTTATAATCCCATCAGAAAGTCCAATTTTAGGTACATGTATTTTTTTAGCACCACTCCACTTTGTAGCAGAAAGAAAAATTTTAGTGGCCGGTATAATAACATCTGCCCTATCTGGGTTAAGGCCTAATTCTGAAATACGCTCTTCATAGGTTAAGCTTTCTAAAAAATTATACTGCGCTTTTAACCATATGGCAGACAACGGCTCCCCTTCTTTTCTTCCTGAAATTTTATGAAGCTTATTGATATTTCCACCAGATCCTATAATTGAAATATCGGGTATACTTTTTACATGTTCCTTAATCCAACTCTCTAATTTTAGCCAAGTAGCCTCACCAACCATATTGTTAAGCAAACGCACTGTGCCTAACTTAAACGATTTGGATACTTTAATTTTACCTTCAGTAAAAACAGTAAATTCGGTACTTCCTCCGCCAACATCTATATATAAATAAGATTTTCCTGCCTGCATTAATTGCTTTAGATCCGTGGAGGCAATGATGGCTGCTTCTCTTTTACCATCTATTAATTCTATAGTAATATTTGCTTCATCTTTAACGCGTTTAATGATTTCTAAACCATTATTTGCCTCTCGCATTGCAGATGTTGCGCAAGCCATATATTTCTCCACCCCAGCAACATCCATAAGCAATTTAAATGCCTTCATTGTTTCTACAATACGATCCGCATTTCTATCAGTTATTTCTCCAACGGTGAAAGAATCTTCACCTAAACGTACTGGCACACGAATTAGTGAACTTTTTCTAAACTGTGCCTTCTTGTTTTTTTCTTCAATAATGTTATGAGTCAATAATCTAATTGCATTGGACCCTATATCTATTGCTGAAAATTTTCTAACTTTCAATATTCCTATTCTTTAAGATTCTAATTTGGCTTTGTAATAATCATAAAGTGCGAATTGAGAACGCACCTCTTTTCCTTTAATCTTGCGATAAGCATTATCTTGTTTATCAGAAAAAACTCTAGCTTTTAAATTGTCTTTCCAAGAAATTTCAAATGTATCTATTAATTCTTGTTTAATATCCTCATCATATATTGGGCAACCTACTTCTACTCTATAATCTAAATTACGCGTCATCCAATCAGCTGAAGATATATACACTTTGGGTTTACCATTATTAGCAAAAATAAACGACCTTGGATGCTCTAAAAATTTATCTACTATACTAATAGCTTCAATATTTTCACTCATACCTTTTACCCCAGGAATTAAACAACAAATTCCTCTGATTATAAGTTGTATTTTTACTCCGGCATTACTTGCTTCATAAAGTTTATCTACCATCTTATAGGAAGTAAAACTGTTCATTTTGATTTTTATATAGGCCTCTTTCCCTGCTTTAGCATTTGCAATTTCAGCATCTATTAATTTTTTAAAAACGTTTTTAGTATAATGTGGTGATACAATTAAATGCTTATACTTATTAATTTTATAGGTGGTCTCAAAAAAGTCGAATAGTTTATTTAATTCTTTTAAAATATCGTCATTTGCAGTAAATAACGTATAATCTGTATAAATCCTAGCAGTGGCTTCGTTAAAATTACCTGTACTTATAAAACCATAACGTTTTAATACTTGGTCTTCCTCTCTTTCTATTAGACAAATTTTACTGTGTACTTTTAATCCAGGAACTCCAAAAATAAGTTTAACGCCTTCAGCTTGTAATTGCTCTGCATATTCAATGTTTGCCTGTTCATCAAAACGTGCTTGCAACTCAATTTGCACGGTTACTTGCTTACCGTTTTTAACAGCGTTAATTAAAGATGCAGCTACTTGCGAATTATTTGCCAGACGATAAACTGTAATTTTTATGGTTTTAACTTTTGGATCAAGTGCCGCCTCGCGTAAAAATTTAATGATATAAGCAAAGGTGTGATAGGGTGTATATTGTAAATAATCTTTAGCTGCTATCCGCTCTAGAATACTACCTTCCATAGATAAACCATTTACAGGCAATGCTTCAATTTTATCATACAGCAAATCTTGGCGTCCAAGACTCGGAAAACTCATATAATCTCTTCGGTTATGATATCTACCACCAGGTATAACACTATCAGTGTCTTCAATATTCATTTTATCCTTCAAGAAGTTTAGTGTATCCTTAGCTATACTTTTGTCGTATACAAAACGTACTGGGTCGCTTATTTTTCTATGTTCAACACTACTAGATATTTTCTCGATAAAACTTTTACTCAAATCATTATCCATATCCAATTCAGCATCACGGGTAATTTTAATCATGTGTGCAGAAATAGATTTATATTCGAACATATTAAAAATACTTCCTAAACTGTAGCGTATTAAATCATCAAGAATAATAATGTAATTTTTATCTCCCTCTTTTGGTAATACCACAAAACGATCTATCCCTTTAGGGATTTCAATTAACGCATATCTATTTTCCGATTTCACTAAGCCTTTCTCCGCTTTTAAAACCATTTTTATAGCCAGATAAGCTGCAGTATCTTTTAGAACTGGAAACTCTCTAAGGTCATTTAAAATTATAGTCATTAAAACAGGACTTACCTGATTAATAAAGTAATTTTTAACAAACTCAGCCTGTTTTTCTGAAATTTCATCTTCTTTAATGATGAAAATATTTTTGGTTTCAAGTTCGTCTTCAATTTGCTTTAAAATTTTTAAACTCTCCGCCTGCTGTTTAATAACAATATTGGTTATTTCTTCCAATAAGTCTTTGGCTATCTCACCGCCTAAAACACTTTTACCTGTCTTACCTGCTTCAACAATACGCTTTACTGTAGCATATCTAACTTTAAAAAATTCATCGAGATTATTAGAAAATATTCCCAAAAAACGAAGCCTTTCAATCAGAGGAACTTTTTTGTCTGCACTTTCCTGCAATACGCGTTTGTTAAAATGCAGCCAGCTGATTTCTCTATTGATATATTGATATTGATTTTTATTCATAAAACTACTTAAATTGTTTTGGGAATATCATTTTTTCCGTTCTTCCGCCCGATGTATCCCGCCATTTATCTATCTCAAAATTTAATTGTACCAATCCTGCTGTTGGAACATTTTCAATGTACACATCTCCCCAAAGATTTGAAATTTCAGTGAGTGCATGGTTATGACCAAAAATAATCACTGAAGTTAAATTATCATCTAAATTTTTCACAAAATCCATTACAGATTTACCTGAAAAATCATATAATTCATTCGAAATTAAGAAATTTGCAAAAGGTAATTGTAGCGTTCGCATAGCTATCATACCAGTGTGTAAAGCCCTATTTGCAGGACTTGAGAAAGATGCCTCTATTTTGGAATTAGATTTTAAAAATTCTGTTGCTACCAATTGTGCATCTTTAATTCCACGAACCTGTAAAGGCCGGTCTATATCTGAAACTGGAAAATCCCAAGAAGACTTTCCGTGACGCATTAATATAAGTTTTTTCAATAGATTATGCTTTTCAAAATTATTTCTATTAAGGCGCTAATCGTTCAATTTTCCAGTCAATATTTTCTAAGGCAAATCTAATTCTGTCATGTAACCTATTAGGCCTCCCTTGCCAAAATTCCATAGAAATAGGTTTCACAATATACCCTCCCCAATGACTTGGTCGTTGTATTTCTTTACCTTGATATTTATTTTCTAGTTCTTTAAGCCTATCCTCTATTTCTTCTCTAGAGGAAATTACCTCGCTTTGATTTGATACTAACGCACCTAATTTACTACCATCTGGTCTAGAATCGAAATATCCGTCGGACAAATTTTCTGGAATCTTTTCAACAACACCTTTAATTATAATTTGCCTTTCCATATTAGGCCAGAAAAAAGAAAGACACACCTTAGGGTTATTTGCAATTGCCTTGCCTTTTTCGCTATTGTAATTTGTATAAAAAATAAAACCTTCGTGGGTATATTTTTTCAAAAGAACTATTCTGCTCTTAGGAAAACCGTCTAGTCCAATTGTTGAAATCGTCATAGCATTTGGCTCATCTACACCCTCAGAAGCTTCAGTTTCGTAAAACCATTTCTGAAAAAGCTCCATTGGATTATCCGTAACACTTTTTTCGGAAAGTTCACTTTTTTCGTATGTTTTTCTGTAATTACCTAAATCTTTCTGCATTTTTAAAAATACTAATTTCAACTTTAACAAAGTTCTGCAAAAGATAGGAAAACAAGAAGAGTCTATGCGTTAATTATAACTTATTTCTTAATAATTACGTGAAATTAAAAACTTTACCATCATCTGCCAGAGAAACATTAGCAAATACCTCATTTGCTTCTTCTTTAAACAATTCTATAGAAGTATAACGCGTAGAGTAATGGCCTAAAATTAATTCGCCAACCTCTGCTTGTTTAGCTATAGACGCAGCTTCTTTTGCGGTAGAATGTTTTGTTTTTGGAGCTAGCTCGCTTTGCGAATCTAAAAATGTAGCTTCATGATAAAGCACATCTACATGCTTAATTAAAGGTACAATATCAGGTTTGTAAGCTGTATCACTACAAAAGGCATAGCTTTTTGCTTTTGGCGGATCTAGTGTTAATTCCTTATTTAAAATGGTACGCCCGTCATCCAAAACAATGTCTTTGCCATTTTTAATATTTTGAAAATAACATTTGTCTATGCCATAACTTTGAGCTGCATCAATATTTAAAGTACGAGCGGCTAATTTTTCTTTAAACAAAAATCCGTTTGTGTACACTCTATGGTCCAGAGGTATTGTACTAACTGTAACTTTAGAATCTTCATAAATAACTTCTGGTTGCTTAGAAGACAGTTCATGAAAAACTAGATTATAATTAGTCCAAGAATTTCCTAATTTTAATAATAAGGTAATGGCCTCTTGTATACCTTTTGGCCCGTAAATATGCATTTCTTTATCTCTACCAAGCAATCTAAAAGTAGAAATTAATCCTGGTAAACCAAAAAAATGATCTCCATGTAAATGCGATATAAAAATATGATTGATTCTAGAAAATCTTATTTTTTGTTTTCTTAATTGTACTTGTGTGCCCTCTCCACAATCTATAAGAAACATGTGATTTTTGATCTCTAAAACTTGTGAAGTTGGATTTGTTAATGTTCTAGGAGTGGCAGCGTAACAACCAAGTATGGTTAATTTCATGAAGGTATTCTAATTTATTGGTCTATAGTTGGCTGCATCCTCTGCGGTAAATTTGCTTTTAAAAGTAAATGCGTATGGAGTTTCTCCATGCTCTTGAAGATAAGCCAAACGTTTTTTAGCTTCTTCTGGTGTTGGTATAGTTTTTTCATCTATAAACCAAAATGCCATATGCATTTCCGTAATTTTATGAAACCATTCTTTTCTACGTTTAAATATTTCAACATGATCCGAGGAATAGGTGAATTTAAAAAGATGGTCCATTGTTTTCCAAACAGACATATTTACAATAATAAATCTGTCATCAAAAACAGAAATTGAAGTTGCATTGTTACCTTCCTCTATTAATCGCCAAACAAAACCAGGGCTGTTTTCCGCCAAGGCATTTATACGGTCTAAACTATTGACAAAATCCGCCATTATAGGGCTATCAATTTCGTCAATCATTTTAGCGATATTTACCTGGGCTAGATAAATCATAGGCCCAAATCGCGTTCTATTTCTTCCATTTCAATAATGTCTCTTGCCTCTTGAATCGTTGGAACCACACAAATCTCGTCTGGAACGTCATCATAAGATATAGCATCGGTTACAAGTACAAATGATTTTTGTGCTTTTCGATGTTTGTTAGATAGTTCTAAAAACTCCAAAATATCGTTTTTAGAAAGTTTTGAGAATGAAAACAGATTAATAATAATATGATCATTTTTTATTTTGTCATATCCTGTTATTAAATTCTCTAAGAATGTTTTTAATGTTGCTTTTTCTTGAAAAACAACTGTTGTAGTACCGTCAGAATCAAAGATCATAATTGTTTACTTTATTTTTGAAGCTAATAAATACAAAACTGCCATACGTATTGCTACTCCGTTTTCCACTTGATTTAAGATAATGGATTGTTTGGAATCTGCAACATCACTAGTAATTTCTACCCCTCTATTAATAGGACCGGGGTGCATAATCACAATTTCTTTATCTAAACTATCTAATATTTTTTTGTTCACCCCATATTGTTGGGTGTATTCTCTTGTAGTAGGAAAGTAACTAATATCCAATCTTTCATTCTGAATACGCAACATATTAGCAACATCGCACCAATTTAAGGCTTTAATTAAATTAGTTTCAACCTCTACTCCTAAAGATTCTATATATTTTGGTATTAAGGTTTTTGGACCACAAACTTTTACATGGGCGCCTTGCAGCTTAAGTGCAAAAATATTAGAAAGTGCCACTCTAGAATGTAATATATCACCAACAATTACCACTTTTTTTCCAGCAACATCGCCTAGTTTTTCTCGTATAGAATACGAATCTAATAGCGCTTGTGTCGGGTGCTCATGTGCACCATCACCAGCATTTACAATAGATGCTTTAACGTGTTTTGATAAAAATATTCCTGCACCTGGATTGGGATGGCGCATAACCACCATGTCCACCTTCATAGAAAGAATATTATTTACCGTGTCTATTAAAGTTTCTCCTTTTTTTACGGATGATTGTGCTGCTGAGAAATTAATTACGTCTGCAGATAATCGCTTTTCAGCAAGTTCAAAAGAAAGTTTTGTACGAGTACTATTTTCAAAAAATACGTTTGCTATTGTTATATCACGTAAAGAAGGTACTTTTTTAATAGATCTATTGATAACTTCTTTAAAATGATCCGCAGTTTCAAAAATGAGCTGAATATCTTGCTCTTTAAGATATTTAATTCCTAACAAGTGTTTTACACTTAACTCGCTCATATACTTATTTTTCCTATTCTTAATACTCCTTTATGATGTGGTATTTACTAAATAAACGGCATCTTCTCCATCATTTTCTTGCCACATCACTTTTACTTTTTCATTGTTTATAGCATCTACCTGTCTGCCTCTGTAATTGGGTTGAATTGGTAAATGACGACTAAATCTACGGTCGATCAGTGTAAGTAATTCAATTTCTATTGGTCTCCCAAAAGATTGTAAAGCTGTAAGTGCTGCTCTTATACTCCTGCCTGTATACAACACATCATCAATAAGCACAACCTTCTTATCTTCAATAAGAAAATTGATATTAGTTTTATTAGCTTCTAGTGTCTTATTTCCCCTTCTAAAATCATCTCTATAAAAGGTAATATCTAAAAAACCTAGATTTATATCTTTAACTCCATATTCCGACTTTAAAATATCGGTAAGTCGTTGTGCTAAAAATATACCACGAGGTTGAATACCTATAAGAACGGTATTTTTAAAATCTAAATGATTTTCTAAAAGCTGACAAGCCAAGCGATGAAGAATTATGTTTATCTCTTTTGAGGAAAGCAATACTTTTTGACTCATGCCGAAATTTTGTAATTACAAAAGTATCAAATTATCTTTTAAAATTTGAATCAATATATAGATTCCTTTTTCAAGAGCTAAAATTTACATCACAAAAAAAGCCCGAACATTTGTTCGGGCTTTTATATTCTAAAATTAGAAGCTTACTTTTTCTTATTAGCGCTTGCTTCCATTTTATCTTTTAACGCTTGTAATGCTTCGTTAGCGTCACCTAAAGTAGGTTTAGCTTCGTCTGCAGCAGCAGCAGCTTTTTTAACCGCAGCTTTAACAATACGTTGTTCCTCAGCTTTAAAGATAGCAGTGTGGCTAGCTACAACTCTCTTGAATTCTTTATTGAACTCAATAATTTTGAAGTCAGCTGAATCACCTTTACCTAATTTAGAACCATCTTCTTTCTCTAAATGACGTGTTGGCACGAATGCTTGAATGTCTTCATTGAAATCAATTGTAGCACCTTTGTCAACAACATCTGCTATTGTTCCTTTATGAACAGTATCTAATGCAAATTCAGTTTCGTACTTATCCCAAGGATTAGTAGTAGTTTGTTTGTGACCTAAAGATAATTTACGTCCTTCAACATCTAACTCTAAAACTTCAACATCTAATTTATCACCTACAGTAACAAATTCTGATGGATGTTTAATTTTCTTAGTCCAAGATAAGTCAGAGATATAGATTAAACCATCAATACCTTCTTCTAATTCTACGAATACACCAAAGTTTGTAAAGTTTCTTACAATACCATTATGCTTAGAACCTACAGGGTATTTAGTAGTAATATCAGTCCATGGATCTGGAGTCATTTGCTTAATACCAAGAGACATCTTACGATCATCACGATCCATAGTTAAAACTACAGCTTCTACTTCATCACCAACTTTTACGAAATCTTGAGCAGAACGTAAATGAGTTGACCATGACATTTCAGAAACGTGAATTAATCCTTCAACACCTTCAGCTACTTCAATAAATGCGCCGTAATCAGCAATAACAACTACTTTACCTTTTACTTTATCACCTATCTTAATTTCATCAGATAAAGCTTCCCATGGGTGCTTCTCTAATTGCTTAAGACCTAATTGAATTCTTGACTTGTTATCATCAAAATCAAGGATAACAACGTTCAATTTCTGATCTAACTCAACAACCTCATTCGGGTGGTTAATTCTAGACCATGAAAGATCTGTAATGTGGATTAAACCATCAACACCACCTAAATCAATAAACACACCATAAGAAGTAATGTTTTTAACAACACCTTCTAATACTTGTCCTTTTTCTAGTTGACCAATGATTTCTTTTTTCTGTTCTTCGATATCAGCTTCAATAAGTGCTTTATGAGAAACAACTACGTTTTTAAATTCGTGGTTAATTTTTACAACCTTGAACTCCATAGTTTTACCTACATACTGATCGTAATCTCTAATAGGCTTCACATCAATCTGAGAACCTGGTAAGAATGCTTCAATTCCGAAAACATCTACAATCATACCTCCTTTAGTTCTACACTTAACAAAACCATTAACGATTTCTTCTTTATCGTGAGCAGCATTTACTCTATCCCAAGCCATGATAGTTCTGGCTTTTCTGTGAGATAATACTAACTGACCGCTTTTATCTTCACGGATGTCGATAAGAACCTCAACTTTATCACCAACTTTTAAATCTGGATTGTAACGGAATTCATTCAGTGAAATAACACCTTCAGATTTTGCGTTAATGTCTATAATAGCTTCACGATCTGTAATAAATACTACAGTACCAGTTACTACTTCTTCATTTACAGTATCTACAAAGTTTTCAGCAACTAATGTTTCAAACTCTTGGAGTTTTGCATCATCAACTTGCTCAATACCTTGCTCGTACTTCGTCCAGTTAAAGTTTTCTAAAAATTCTTGAGGATCTTGTACAGGTGCCTGTACTTTTGCCTGAGTAGCTTCTGCTGCCTCAGCTTGTTTTTTTTCTTCAGCCATTTGCTGATTAATAATTTGTATTCTGCAGTATTTACAAGAGTTAAACCAATACTACAAAAGTAGTTATACATTTTTTGTTTAAAACTTCCCTTCTCCTCTTGTTCTTCTAATTTAAAAAGGTGTGCAAAATTACATATTTTTTTAAAAATACACAAGCTAAATACCTAAGATAAAATACAATAGAAATTTCCTTAACAAATATGCTTGTTTTCATATGCATCTCTCTATTATATTTTGTATCTTTAAGACTCAATATTAACCGTTAAAAAAATATAACATGAGCGTAAAAGCTAAATATCAAGGAGTTTTAAATCTTGGTGAACAATTAGGAATTAAAGGTGGTGATGTAACTGAAGAAGGTGGTGTTTTAAAAATTATAGGTGAGGCAGCTACTCCTTACGAGAAAAATGCTATTTGGGATAAAATTAAAGAATTAGGTGGCGAAAGTCCTTCTGATATAAAAGCTAATATTACTGTTGCAGATAGTTCTGTTTATCATAGACATACTGTTAAAGGTGGAGAATCTTTAAGTAAAATTGCGAAGCATTACTATGGTGATGCCATGAAATACAAGCAAATATTTGAAGCAAATACTGGTATTTTGAAAAATCCAGATGTTATTCATCCAGATCAAGTATTAGTTATTCCAAACTTATAATATTTAGATTTATTAAATGTAAAAAGGCACTCTTTCGAGTGCCTTTTTTATTGTTTTTCTATTACACGAATTGCATAATTATATATTCGTTCAAATTGTTCTTCGAGCCCCATATCGCTATTATCAAATTCTATCGCATCTGCTGCTTGTCTTAAAGGAGAGAACTCTCTGTTGGAATCTATATAATCTCTTTGTTGCACGTTTTTAAGCACATCATCAAAAGTTACCTTATCGCCTTTATCTAACAACTCTTTATATCTTCTGGTTGCTCTTTTTTCAGCAGAAGCTGTCATAAACAATTTAAGCTCAGCATCAGGAAAAACTACAGTGCCAATATCGCGACCATCCATGACAATACCTTTTTCAATCCCCATCTTTTTTTGCATTTCTACCAATTTATAGCGCACCTCTGCGATGGTTGCAATCTGACTAACATTTTTAGAAACATCAAGACTCCGAATTTCTTTTTCTACATTTTCGTTATTCAAAAACATTTCAGCAAAACCCAGGTCTTTGTTGTACACGAACTTTAAATCTATTTTAGGTAGTAATTTCACCAATGCAGATGCGTTGGTCTTTTCCGAATCTATAAACCCATTTTGCATAGCAAACAATGTTACTGCGCGGTACATGGCACCTGTATCCACATAAATGTATCCAAGTTTTTTTGCTAATTGTTTAGCAATAGTACTCTTTCCTGTAGAAGAATAGCCATCTATTGCTATGGTAATTTTTTTCTGCATAGTATAAAAATATAAAGAAATGAATACTTTACGAGTTTATATTTAAAATTTATTAAAGAAAAAAAGGACAGTCATGTGCTCACAACTGTCCTTTTTTTCTATCTTATTTGTGATTATAATGTTTTCGGATTTTTTACTTTTTGTTTTGTAATTGCTAAAGCTATTACTTCATGCATTTCTGAAACATAATGAAATTTAAGGCCCTTTAAGTATTCCTCTTTTATTTCTAAAATATCTCTTCGGTTTTCCTCGCAAAGTATAATTTCTTTAATACGAGCTCTTTTTGCAGCAAGTATTTTTTCTTTTATACCGCCTACTGGTAATACTTTACCACGCAATGTAATTTCACCAGTCATTGCAAGGCTATTTTTAACTTTTCGCTGCGTAAACAGAGAAACCAACGAGGTCAACATAGTTATACCAGCACTTGGTCCATCTTTTGGAGTAGCACCTTCAGGCACATGTATATGAACATTATAATTTTCAAACACCCCAGCATCTATTCCAAATAAATCGCAGTTAGATTTTATATATTCCATGGCAATGGTGGCAGATTCTTTCATAACCTTACCAAGATTACCAGTAATTGTTAAAATGCCTTTTCCTTTAGTTAAAATAGATTCTATAAATAAAATATCTCCACCAACGCTGGTCCAAGCTAATCCTGTAACGACACCTGCAACATCATTATTCTCGTATTTATCGCGCTCCATTCTTGGTGCACCTAATATCTTTTCAATAACTTCATTGCTTACTTTAACCTCATAATCCTCTTCTATTGCTATAGATTTCGCGGCATAACGAACCATTTTGGCAATTTGCTTTTCTAAAGAACGTACACCAGATTCTCTTGTGTAACCTTCAACTATTTTCTCTAGTTGAGCTTTACCTATTTTTAAATGTTTATCTGTAAGTCCGTGTTCTTTTAATTGTTTAGGCAACAAATGTCTTTTAGCTATTTCTACTTTTTCTTCAATAGTATAGCCTGTAACATTTATTATTTCCATACGGTCTAATAATGCAGGCTGTATAGATGACAAATTATTTGCCGTTGCAACAAACATAACTTTTGAAAGATCATAACCCATTTCTAAGAAATTGTCATGGAACTCGCTATTTTGTTCTGGATCTAATACCTCTAGCATTGCTGATGATGGATCACCTTGATTGCTATTAGACAACTTATCTATTTCATCTAATATAAAAACAGGGTTAGATTTACCTGCCTTTTTTAAGCTTTGAATAATTCTTCCAGGCATTGCTCCAATATACGTTTTTCTATGTCCACGAATTTCTGCTTCATCACGGAGCCCTCCTAAAGACATTCTTACATACTCACGACCCAAGGCTTCTGCAATAGATTTACCTAAAGATGTTTTACCCACACCAGGAGGTCCGTAAAAACATAAAATTGGAGATTTCATATCATTTCGCAGTTTAAGAACAGCTAAGTACTCTATGATTCTTCGCTTTACGTCTTCTAATCCGTAATGGTCTCTGTCAAGTATCTTCTGAGCCCTTTTTAAATCGAACTTATCCTTAGAAAATTCATTCCAAGGCAATTCTAAAAACAGGTCTAAATAATTTCTTTGTATGCTATATTCTGCAACTTGAGGATTCATACGCTGCATTTTTGCCAACTCTTTGGTAAAATGTTCACCAACTTTTTTACCCCATTTTTTCTTTTTGGCCTTAACACGCATTTCCTCTATCTCCTCTTCATAAGAACCTCCTCCAAGCTCTTCTTGAATAGTTTTCATCTGTTGATGCAAGAAATATTCACGTTGTTGCTGATCTAAATCGGTACGAACTTTAGACTGAATATCATTCTTAAGCTCTAGTTTTTGCAGCTCAACATTCATGTACTTCAACATAGCTAAAGCGCGCTCTTGTAAGCTAGGGATCTCAAGCAACTCTTGTTTCACATTAACATCAACACTAAGATTAGATGATACAAAGTTTATTAAGAATGAATTGCTTTGAATGTTCTTTATAGCAAATGAAGCATCACTAGGAATGTTTGGATTATCCTTTATAATTTTAAGTGCCAATTCTTTTACAGATTCAATAATGGCATTAAATTCAGGATTCATCGGATCCGGACGATCTTCCTTTGCTTCACGAATAGTTGCAGTCATATAAGGTTTCTCGGTAAGCACTTCTGCTACTTCAAAACGTTTTTTACCCTGTATAATAACAGTGGTATTACCATCTGGCATTTGAAGTACTCTTAAAATTCGAGCGACAGTACCTAAGGTATTAATATCATTAATTCCTGGGTTTTCAACTTCACCATCTTTCTGAGAAACTACCCCAATTACCTTAGAGCCGTTGTTTGCATCTTTTATTAAAGCAATAGAAGAATCTCTACCTGCAGTAATTGGTATTACCACACCAGGAAACAAAACAGTATTACGTAATGGCAATATTGGCAAAGTTTCAGGTAATACCTCGCTGTTCATCTCCTCTTCATCTTCTGCTGTTAATAAAGGTATTAACTCAGAATCTTCATCTATACCTTGCAACGACATATTGTCAAAATTTGAAAATTTAGAATTTCCCATATATATATTTCGGTCATTCTGTCACCGTAGTGCAGAATTCAATTAAATAATTAATAATATTTTATTGTAACATTACCCTATATTCATTGACTTTACAGGATAATTAGCATTTTTTTACTATTACAAAAGGCAATTGTTATGCCAACAGATAAAAAAAATTAAAAAAAAGTGTAACATTACATAAAATCATTCATCATTACTACAAAACAACCATTTTTTGAGCCACAAAAAAGAACATATTGATGCATTGTTGCAATTGTGTTTAAACGGGAAACAAAGTGCGCAACTAGAAGTTTACAATAGGTATTACAAAGCTATGTACAACACAGCGGTTAGAATTGTAAAAGATAGTGCCATTGCAGAAGACGTTATGCAAGAATCGTTTTTAAGCGCATTTACCAAATTAGAAACCTTTAAAGGTGAAGTCACTTTTGGATCTTGGTTAAAACGTATTGTAATAAACAACAGTATCTATCAGTACAGAAAGCAACAGAAAAAAAATGAAGTTGCGCTGGACGATGTAATCT
Source organism: Cellulophaga tyrosinoxydans (assembly GCF_900176415.1). Taxonomy (GTDB): domain Bacteria; phylum Bacteroidota; class Bacteroidia; order Flavobacteriales; family Flavobacteriaceae; genus Cellulophaga; species Cellulophaga tyrosinoxydans. The sequence continues at coordinate 465,790 of NZ_FWXO01000002.1, forward strand.
ATAAGGTCGAAGATGATGACGGGATTGCCTCTGATTATGTGTTTACAGAACAAAAGGCTCAAAAAGTGATGGAAACCATGAAACAGTTAAAAGACAATTACAGAGTTTCTTTGACCTTACATTTAATTGAAGGGTATGATTATGATGAAATAAGTACTATTATGAACTTAAGCTATGCCAATTGTAGAACAACAATTTCAAGAGCAAAGGAAAGTTTACGACAAAAATTAATTGCGAATTAAAATGAAGAAAGATAACATAGATCAATTATTTAACACCTTGAAAGGAACTTTTGATACAGAAGAACCTACTCTAGGTCATGAATTACGATTTTTAGAGAAATTAAATACACTTGGAGAGACTAGCACTAAAGCTCCTAAGAAAAACTACAACATGTTTTTCGCTATAGCTGCAAGTTTTATAGTATTATTTGGCCTTGGAATAGTCTTTTTTAATAACACACCAAATATTACAGAACAGGTAGTTGAAATTTCTCCTGAAATATCAAAAACAGAATTTTATTTCGCCAATGTAATTCAGCAAGAAATAAACAAATTAGAAAATGAGAAAACCCCCGAAACAAAAAAAATCATTGAAGACACAATGATCCAGCTTACTAAGCTAGAAAAAGACTATAAAAACCTTGAACTAGATTTAATTAATGGTGGTAATAGCAAATTTATTCTTAGCGCCATGATTATCAATTTTCAAACTCGAATAGATTTATTACAAGATGTTTTAAATCAAGTAGATGAAATTAAAAAAATAAAAAATTCAGAAAATGAAAAGACTATTATATAAATACGGCATACTTATCTTATTAGTATCACCCTTAAATCTATTAGCTCATAATGATTTTAAAGGAAAGCACACTAAAGAGAAAACAATTAAGAAAGAATATTCAGTTAATTCTGATGCCTTACTAAAAGTTAGCAACAGCTATGGAAATTTAAATATTACTTCTTGGAATGAAAACCGGATTGTGATAGAAGTTCATATTAAGGTTAACGGCAACAACGAAGAGAAGGTTCAGAAAAAACTAAATGAAATTTACGTAGATTTTGAAGCATCTAGCAGCATGGTTTCTGCCAAAACAATATTCAATGACAGCAAAAGCAGCTGGAATTTTAACTGGGGCAACAACAACAATGTAAATATGCAGATTGATTATAACATTAAAGTTCCAGTAAAAAACAGTGTTCATTTAAATAATGATTACGGCAGTATTATATTAGATCGTATCGATGGTCATGCTAAAATAGCATGCGACTATGGAAGGTTAGAAATAGGCGAATTACACGGTCGAAACAATCAATTATCTTTTGATTATACTTCTAAATCTACAATAGGGTATATAAACAGTGGTAAAATTTCGGCGGATTACTCAGGCTTCACCATTGAAAAAGCTGGAGACTTAGATATAAGTGCAGATTACACCAATTCTACCATAAATAAAATGCAAAACCTAACCTACTCTTGTGATTATGGCAAGATAGATATTGGAGAAGCAAAAAACATTTCAGGAAATGGCGATTATATTAATGTAAAACTAGGTACTATCCATGGTAATGTAAATATCACTTCTGATTATGGTGGCATTCAAATAAATAAAATCGCATCGGATGCAGGTAATATTGCCATACGGTCAGATTACACAGGTATTAAAATAGGATACGACCCTAATTATCATTTTAATTTTGAAATAAGTACCGATTATGCAGGTGTTAGCGGTAAGGATGATTTTCAGATAAATGTTAGCCGCGAAAAATCTAGTGAAAAATATTACAAAGGGTACTATGGCAGTTCTAACAGCTCAAACACTGTAAATATAACAAGCGAATACGGAGGAATCTCATTCACAAAAAACTAAACATATCTAATAAAACAACTTATGAAAAATATAACTACACTTATCGTTTTACTAATTGCACTAAATTCATGTACAGCGCAATGGGGCAAAAGAATTAAAGGTAATGGCAATATAACTACTATAAAAAAATCTGTCGGAGATTATGAATCCTTAGATATGGCTGGATTTTTTGATGTGAAACTTATAGAGGGTAAAGAAGGTAACATTACCATTACTGGTGAAGAAAATTTACTAGAGTATATCGTTACTGAGGTAAAAGATGGTAAGTTAATTTTAAAAACTGAAAAGGGAGTTAATCTTCAACCTTCACATAGAAATGGAATAAAAATAACGATACCGGTTGAACAAATTAATTCAGTTTATTTATCTGGATCCGGAGATATCACATCTGAAAAAACGTTGACTGCCGATTCATTTAAAGCTACAATTTCTGGCTCAGGTGATATCAGCTTAGATTTAGCCGTAAAAGAATTAAAGACAAGTATTTCGGGTTCTGGAGATATTGAATTAACTGGAAATACAGATACTTTTGATTTATCTATATCCGGTTCAGGTGACATTGATGCTTTTAAACTTGCTGCCAATCATGTAGATGTTAGCGTTTCTGGTTCGGGCGATATTGAAGTTACTGCAAATAAAAGTATAAAAGCAAGAGTATCAGGCTCAGGAGATATTAATTATAGAGGTAATCCTGAAAAAGTTGATACAAAAAGTTCTGGTTCTGGAGATATTTCAAAAGGATAACAAAATTGGAACTCTAATTAAAGAATTACAATCAATAATCGAACAGTATTACAAAAGGCCTCTATTTTTAAGAGGTCTTTTCTTTTGGCACTCTAAACAGTAATATGATACCAACCAGAAAGAAAACAAATAAAAACAAAATGGCGTGTCGCATACTACTGATTTGATCTACTACTGCAAAAATCACCATACCAATTACAATCCCTATTTTTTCAGCTACATCGTAGAAACTAAAATAGGAAGTAGTATCATCTGTTTCTGGTAAAAATTTAGAATACGTAGATCGCCCCAAAGATTGTACTCCTCCCATAACTAATCCAACAGAACCAGCTGCAATGTAAAATTGTATCGGTGATTGCATAAAATAGGCATAAAAACACAAACACAACCAGATAAAGTTTACACCTATTAAGGTTTTAATATTTCCTATGCTATCAGAGATTTTTGAGGTAATGATTGCACCAATTACCGCTACAAGTTGTATCACTAAAATACTAATAATCAGCCCTGTTGTTTTTTCAGAATCTGAAGCCCAATTAATTTCTTTTTCACCAAAATACACTGCCATTAGCATTATGGTTTGCACGGCCATACTAAAAACAAAAAATGCCCATAGGTATCTTTTTAATCGTAAATTAAGCTTTAGTTTACGCCATACTTCTCTTAATTCTCTTAAACCATTAAACACTACATTTCTTGTAATTTTATGTCCGTTAGAGACTCCTTTAGGCAATACATAAAATGTATACTGACTAAACAAAGCCCACCATATTCCAACAGTAATAAAAGAAATTTTCATAGGCTCAAATTTGGCTAGATTTAAAGATTCTTCTGTTTCGCCAATGTTAAAACCAAACATTTCTGGCATCATTACCATAGCCAAATTTAAAATCAACAACAAAACACTACCAATATATCCAAGCGAAAAACCTTTTGCGCTTATACTGTCTTGTTGATGCTCAAAAGCGATATCTGGCAGATAAGAATTATAAAAAACCAAACTCCCCCAATACCCAATTAAGCCCATAAAATAAAATAGTATGCTCCAATGAATGTTTTCTAAACTAAACCAATAAAGTCCAATACAACCAATACTACCCACATAGCAGAAAAACTTCATAAACATTTTTTTATTCCCCACATAATCAGCGATTCCTGATAATAACGGAGATAAAAAAGCAACAGTTAAAAATGTAAAAGCTGTTACAATTGAAATTAATACCGTTGGTTTCATTTCATAACCAAATGCATGTACTAATTCATCTTTAGATGAAAATAAAGCAGAATAAAAAATTGGAAAAATTGAAGAGGCTATGGTTAAAGTATACACCGAATTAGCCCAATCATAAAATGCCCATGCATTTAATAGTTTTTTACTCCCTTTAATTGCTTGAACTCTTGCCATTCTAAAATTGGTTGTTTGTGGTTGGTGATTTTGTTGCAAAAAAAAGCTGTTCCGTTTAAAGGAACAGCTGAATATATTACTTAAAATTTTATTTTCATGTATTTATTGAAAAGATGTTACTCCAAATTTTGCAGCTTCTTCTTTTGCCAATGGTGCCCACGCCGTTAAATTTGCAATACGCGTGTCATTTGAAGGGTGTGTACTCATAAATTCTGGTGGTGCCTCTCCTCCACTGTTTGCTTTCATTCTTTTCCAAAGTTCCGCAGCTTCATCTGGGTTATAACCTGCAATAGCCATAATCTGAAGCCCAATTCTGTCAGCCTCGGTTTCATGACCTCTACTAAAAGGCAACATAACACCTAATTGCGATCCTAAACCATATGCTTGATTAAATGTATTTCTTGTTTGTTCGTCTTTTATGGCAATATTACCAGCAACTGCTCCTAATTGCTGAAAAGTAGCTGCACTCATTCGTTGAGCACCATGATCCGCTAAAGCATGCGCAACTTCATGCCCCATTACAACAGCAACTCCTGTTTCTCCTTTACAAATTGGCAAAATACCAGTGTAAAAAACTATTTTACCTCCTGGCATACACCAAGCGTTTACAGTTTCATCTTGAACCAAGTTATATTCCCATTTATAATCTTTTAAATAACCAGGGTATCCATTTGCAGTTAACCATCGCTCAGCTGCAGAAGCAATTCTTTGTCCTACTGTGGTTATCATTCTAGCTTCAGCAGTATTTTCTACTGTTTTATTTTCTGTTAAAAACTGATCATATTGCGCAAAAGCCGTTGGGAAAATTTGGCTGTTGGGATACATGTTTAACATTTTTTTACCTGTAAACGGATTTACTTTACATGCCGATACACCTAAGAATATAGCAAGTATTAAAACAATTTTTTTCATAATAAATAAATTCTGTGTTTTTAAACTACTGAAAATCAATCAGATTCATTAAATCTTCAATACTTTAATATAGTTAATGTTTAGAAGCTAAAATTACAAAAAAATTAATTTCCTATTATCTGCAGGGTTGTAAATTCTTTTGTAACCTCTAAAGTGTTGTTACCCGTAAACATTACATCGGTTAAGCTAACTTTTTCATTATCAATAATTATGGTTACAATTTTAAATGGTAATCCATGTAATTTTATTTTGAAGGTTTCGTAAGTTGTTGCAAAGGTACCATCTTTAAATTGTTGAATAATTAATTCATTTTCTTTACCATGCAATTTGAAATTACGCAAACTAAATCTGCCTTTTTTATAATCGAACCCGTCTTGAGCATCTTCATATACTGTTGAGTTCTCAATACCTAGTTTAAAATATACCTCTAAAAACAATTCTGTTATTTCTAGTTCGCCAACATATTGCTGAACTGGATATTTTGGAATAATAGCCCCTTCTTTAACAAATAGAGGTATTTTATCTAAATCGGCAACAATCCATTTTTCCATTCCACCAGTTACCACCTCTTGGGTCCAAAAATCATACCATTTACCTCTAGGCATGTACATTCTGCGCCCTTTAGAATTTGGCTCTTGTATTGGACATACTAGTATTTGTTGTCCAAATATAAATTCATCGGTTCTGAAATGCGTTTGTGGATCTTCTTGATCATATAAAACCAAGGAGCGCAACATAGGTAATCCTTCTTTGGAATACTTGTAAAACATCGTATACAAATAAGGCAACAACTGATATCTTAACTCAATATATTTTCGAACTATATCTGTAATTTCGGTACCAAATGACCAAGGTTCTTGATCGCCATGGTCGCCACTGGAATGCACACGGCAAAATGGGTGAAAAATACCCAACTGTACCCATCTTGCAAATAGTTCTCCATCTGGTTGCTCTGCAAAACCACCAATATCTGAACCAACAAACGAATAACCACTCATACACATACGCTGTACTTGCACATTAGCAAGCCACAAATGCTCCCAGGTAGCAACATTATCGCCAGTCCATGTGCATGCATAACGCTGAGTTCCTGCAAATGCAGCACGTGTAATTACAAATGGCCTTTTTGGATAAACGTGCTTTTTAACACCTGCATAGGTAGCACGAACCATTTGCATACCATAAATATTATGTGCTTTACGATGTGTGGTTAAATGCCCATCATAATCATGTCGCGTATCTAATGGTGCTGTTTTACTTGGCACTTCCATAACGGCTGGTTCATTCATGTCATTCCAAACGGCATGAACTCCAATATCGGCCATAAATTCTTTATACAACTCGGCCCACCATTTTCTCACCTTAGGATTGGTGAAATCTGGAAAATTACATTCTCCAGGCCAAACTTTACCATGCATTAGCGGCCCATCACCACGTCTACAAAAATAATTATTCTTCATAGCCTCTTGGTAAATCCAGTAATCACGATCTATTTTAATACCTGGATCTATCATGACGATGGTTTTAAACCCATCACTAGCTAATTCGGAAATCATACGCTTTGGGTCAGGAAATAATTTCTTATCCCAGGTAAAGCATCTAAACCCATCCATATAGTCTATATCTAAATACAAACCATCACAAGGAATTTTTAAATCTCTAAAGTTCTTTGCAATTTCTTTAACTCTACTTTCTGGATAATAACTCCATTTAGACTGCTGATAGCCTAGAGCCCAAAGTGGTGGAAGTTCTGGTGTACCCGTTAAATCTGTATATAACCTTACTACTTTTTCCATTTCTGGACCAAAAATAAAATAGTAGTTCATTTCGCCACCGTCTGCCCAGAAACTAGTTACATTTCTTTTTTCATTAGCAAAATCAAAATGGGTTTTAAAGGTGTTATCAAAAAAGATTCCGTATGCCTTGTTATCCGTTAATCCTACATAAAAAGGTATAGCCTTATAGAGCGGATCTTGGTCTTTGCCATAGGCATATTGATCTGTTACCCAATTGGAAATTCTTTTGCCTTTAAGGTTGGAATGCGTGGCTTTATCGCCCATTCCATAAAAGCTTTCTCCCGTTTTGGTAATCTTGCTCATTTTAACAATATTACCGCCGTATTCATAATTTTCTTCCCAATGAAAACCTAGTTCATCTTCGTTTATTATGTTGCCGGCTGGATCAGAAATTTGAGTACGTAAGGTTTTTTTATCCACTAGAACTTTCATTCTAATGGTTTGTATTATATACTCTGTGGCGGTTTCATTAACATTTAGTTCATCATACCCTCTAAGTCCATTTTTATTAAGTGCATAAGAGAAATCGGGTTCAAAATTATATTCGGTTGTGTATCTAAAGCGAATCATGCTGTTTCGCAAAACCGTTATCTGCAATACTACTCCATTAGCAGTAGTAAAATAAATTTTATCTGTTTCTTGCTTAAAATCTACAATTTCATTGGGATATAAATTTCCTTTATATTCCAGATCTGTATTGGTAATCATAGCCGATTATTTTATAGAACCACAAAAAACGGATATTATGCGCGAATAATAAAACTATGTTTTCAGCAATTATGAACTATTACGTTATAACCAAAATATATTATTGTAAAATGACTATTCCCAAAGGTGGAAGTGTTATTTCGATAGAATTCTTAAAACCATGTGATGGCGTTTTCTTTACTTGAATCTTATCATTATGGCTTCCGGAACCACCATATTTTTTGGCATCACTATTTAAAACTTCTACAATTTTTGTGCTCTTTGGTACTCCTATTCTATAATTTTCTCTTATTAGAGGTGTAAAATTGCAAATAGCAATTAGATCATTCTTAGTATCATGTCCTTTACGTATATACGCTAAAACAGAATTCTCCGCATCGCCATAATCTATCCATTGAAAACTTTCTGGGCTAAATTGTTTTTCATAAAGCGCAGGGTAACTCTTGTAAAAACCATTTAAATCTTTAACAAAATTTTGTACACCCGCATGAAAATCATATTGTGTTAAATGCCAATCTAAACTATTTTGAAAATCCCATTCTGAAGATTGACCAAACTCTCCGCCCATAAAAACAAGCTTGGTTCCGGGGTGTGTAAACATATAACCAAAAAGCAATCTTAAATTAGCAAAACGCTGCCACTCGTCTCCTGGCATTCTATATAACAAAGACTGTTTACCATAAACTACTTCGTCATGGGAAAACGGCAACATAAAGTTTTCAGAAAATGCATACGTCATGCTAAAAGTAATGTCGTTTTGATGGTGCTTTCTATAAATGGGTTCTTTTTTGAAATACTCTAAGGTATCGTGCATCCAACCCATCATCCATTTCATGCCAAAACCTAAACCACCAAGATCTACGGGTTTAGACACCCCAGAAAATGCAGTTGATTCTTCGGCTATGGTCTGTATACCATCAAAACTTGCATACAATTGCTGATTCATTTCTCTTAGAAAAGAAATGGCTTCTAAATTTTCATTATTCCCGTACATATTTGGTTCCCACTCCCCTTCTTCTCGAGAATAATCAAGATAAATCATAGAAGCAACGGCATCTACACGTAAGGCATCAATATGAAACTGATCCATCCAGAACATGGCATTGCTAATTAAAAAAGCACGGACTTCATTTCGACCGTAATTAAATATTAAACTTTTCCAATCGGGGTGATATCCTTTTCTTCTATCTGGATGTTCGTATAAATGTGAACCATCAAAAAAGCCCAAACCATGAGCATCTTCAGGAAAATGTGATGGAACCCAATCTAAAATTACACCTATATCATTTTGATGTAGTTTATCTACTAAAACTTTAAATTCTTCTGGATTTCCAAATCTAGATGTTGGTGCAAAATAACCTGTTAATTGATATCCCCATGATGGATCATATGGATATTCCATAACTGGCATAAATTCTACATGCGTAAAATTCATTTCCTTTACATACTTCACCAAATCTTCAGCGAGTTCTAAATAGGATAAAAAGTCATTATTATTTTTGCGTTTCCATGAACCCAAATGCACTTCGTACACAGCATATGGTTTATCTAAGCTGTTTTTATCTTTTCTATAGCCCATCCAAGCCTTATCTTCCCAGCTGTAATCACCATCCCAAACAATAGACCCTGTTTTTGGAGGATGCTCACAATACCTTGCAAAAGGATCTGCTTTTTCTGTTCTAATTCCGAAATTATTGGATCTGATATTGTATTTGTATAAGGATCCTTTAGTAACATTTGGAATAAATCCTTCCCAGATACCACTTTCATCCCATCTTACATTTAACTCATGTTCACCTACCTTCCAAAAATTAAAGTCCCCAATAACACTAACAGAATTTGCTGTAGGAGCCCAAACCGCAAAATAGGTTCCTTTAACTCCGTTTAATTCCATAGGGTGTGACCCCAATTTCTCATATAATTTAAAATGCTTACCCGATTTAAAAAGGTTTATATCAAATTCTGTAAACAAACTATGTACTTCTACGTTTGGCATGAGTTAAATTATTTACTGCAATATAATCAAGTTTATATAATAGTTAATCACTAAACACGTTAGATTTATGAATTAAAAAATAAAAAATCAATAGAATTGGAACGCTTTTTGATTTATCCTTGACAAGGAAACATATAACAAATAGATAATTAAAAATAAAAGATTATGAAGAAAGTTACATTACTTGGAATATTTTTAGCCGTTTTTGCAATTTCATGCGAAGGTCCACAAGGGCCTCCAGGTTTTGATGGTTTAGATGGTGAAGTAATTGTAGGCGCAACCTACGAAATAGATAATGTTGATTTTGCAGTTGGTACCAATACCATCAACTATACATTTCCACAAGATTTAGTTAATGGTGATGCAGTACTTGTTTATAGATTAGAAGACGTTTTTAATGGTTTTGATGTTTGGGAACCGTTACCAACGGCTACTATTTTCTTTGAAGGTGGTGGTTTTTTACAATACCGTTTTAATTACACCATTGCTGATGTGGACATTATTATTGAAAGTGATGACCTTTCTACTATTAGCCCAGAATTTATGTTAGATCAAGTTTTTAGAATCATTGTAGTACCAAGCGATTTAATTGGTACGATAGACACTTCAAATATTGATAATGTTATAAATTTAGTTGGTAAAAACAATATCCAAACAATAGATTTTAGCACAATAAACTAAGTAATTTAAACTTATATATAATCTCCATGAAAACTTTTATTTCATGGAGATTTTTTTTTGCCATCTGTACTATTATCATAACTTTAACATCCTCACAGTGAATACCTCCGTAAATTTGAATAAAAAAGAAAATTGTTTAAAACTCAAAAACAAAGCTATGTTTAAAAAAGTAATCGTAGGTATTGTTCTTATTATTAGTGGATGCAAGGGAGTTTCTCAAGACAAACAAATTGTCATGGATGAATCTATTGAAGAGCAAGAAAGTTACAAAGTAATTAAGACGGATGCCGAATGGCGCAAACAACTTAATGACATGCAATATTATGTATTAAGACAAAGTGGAACTGAAAGAGCATTTTCAAGTGATCTTTTAAAGATTAAAGAAAAAGGCACCTATTCTTGTGCTGGTTGCGGCACACCACTTTTTAAAAGTAAAGACAAATTTGATTCAGGTACAGGTTGGCCAAGTTTTGACCAAGAAATTAAAGGCAATGTTGCTTTTGATGTAGATTACAACATTGGTTATGAACGTACTGAAGAACATTGTGCTGTTTGTGGTGGTCATTTAGGACATGTTTTTAATGATGGCCCTAAAACAACTACAGGAAAAAGACATTGTATTAATGGAGCCGCATTGGTCTTTGTTGCTGATAAATAAGAAATTACTGATTAGTTTTCTAAAAGCTTCTTTGTTCCAAAGAGGCTTTTTGTTTTTTAATTTTTAAATTATCACAAATCTATTGACTAATTTTTCAAATCTGTTTATCGCTTTACGTCCTATTTTGTAACTTTGCAACTTCAAATTAAATCATCATAAAAATAAATACATGAGCAATTTTGATATTATTGTTTTAGGAAGTGGTCCAGGCGGTTATGTAACAGCTATTAGAGCTTCTCAATTAGGGTTTAAAACCGCTATCATAGAAAAAGAATCTCTAGGTGGAGTTTGTTTAAATTGGGGATGTATCCCTACTAAAGCATTACTAAAGTCTGCTCAGGTTTTTAATTATTTACAGCATGCTGAAGAATATGGTTTAAAAGCATCGAACGTGGATAAAGATTTTGACGCTGTTGTAAAAAGAAGTAGAAGCGTTGCTGATGGCATGAGTAAGGGAGTTCAATTTTTAATGAAAAAAAATAAAATTGAAGTCATAAATGGTTTTGGAAAACTTAAAGCAGGGAAAAAAGTTTCAGTTACTGATGCTGATGGTAAAGTAACTGAATACAGCGCAAATAATATCATAATAGCTACTGGAGCTCGTAGTAGAGAATTACCTAGCTTACCACAAGATGGTAAAAAAATTATTGGCTACAGACAAGCAATGACTTTAGAAAGTCAGCCTAAAAAGTTGATTGTAGTAGGTAGTGGTGCTATAGGCATTGAATTTGCTTATTTCTATAATGCTATGGGAACTGAAGTAACAGTTGTAGAATATTTACCAAATATTGTACCTGTTGAAGATGAAGATATTTCAAAACAATTAGAGCGTAGCTTTAAAAAAACAGGTATAAAAATCATGACTTCTTCAGAAGTTACTAAAGTAGATACTGCTGGTGCTGGTGTTAAAGTAACTGTAAAAACTGCAAAAGGAGAAGAAGTTTTAGAAGCAGATATGGTACTTTCTGCTGTTGGTATTAAAACAAATATTGAAAACATAGGATTAGAAGATGTAGGTATTGTAACCGATCGTGATAAAATTTTAGTTAACGATTTCTACCAAACCAATATCCCTGGCTACTATGCTATTGGCGATGTTACTCCTGGCCCTGCATTAGCACACGTTGCTTCTGCTGAAGGTATTCTTTGCGTGGAAAAACTTGCTAATTTACATGTAGATCCGTTAGATTATGGCAACATACCTGGTTGTACGTATTGCTCACCAGAAATAGCCTCAGTTGGTTTAACTGAAAAACAAGCAAGAGATAAAGGTTTAGATATTAAAGTTGGTAAATTCCCATTCTCTGCGAGTGGAAAGGCCAAAGCTGCTGGTACTCCAGACGGATTTGTAAAAGTTATTTTCGATGCAAAATATGGAGAATGGTTAGGTTGCCATATGATTGGAGCAGGTGTTACTGACATGATTGCTGAAGCCGTTGTAGCACGTAAATTAGAAACTACAGGTCATGAAATATTAAAAGCAATTCATCCACACCCAACTATGAGTGAAGCGGTTATGGAAGCTGTTGCCGATGCTTATGATGAGGTTATTCACTTATAAATTTCGCTTACACTATTATTATAAAATTAAAAATGCTGTGCCACAAACACAGCATTTTTTATACATCAAAATATAAAAGAAAACAAAATGCTTAAATTATTTAGCTATACTGCCATTGCCGAAGGAATCTCTTACCTGTTACTATTTGGAATAGGCATGCCTTTAAAATATATTTTTAAAATACCCGAACCAAATATTTATATAGGCTATGCCCATGGCTTTTTATTTATCGCTTATGTAATTCTTGCCGTACTCTTCTGCATGGAAAAAAAATGGAGTTTAAAACGGTTTATAATTCTATTCATTGCTTCTTTGCTTCCGTTTGGTACGTTTTATATAGATAAAAAATACTTGAAGCCTTTGGCTGCCTAAGTAAATAATTCACTGAAAACAGTGATATACAAACTGTTTATTAGTAACATCTTTGTTATTAATAAATAGCCTAACCATGTATTATCATATTACTACGTATTACGACCTAGTTGGTACAAAAAAAATACCCTGCAAATGCCCAAATTGTGGTAATCGAGATAGTTTAGAGCTGGAGTTTTTTCAAGTACGTACACAATCGGGCTTTTTGGAGACTACAACAAAAGGAGTAACCGGTATTTTATATTGCACCCATACAAAAACAGAAATTCCACCAGTTATTTGGACAGATGAAATCGAAAACTATTTTAATGTAGAGAAGAAAAAGCTAAAATTAAAACCAACTAAAATTCGGTTTAAAGTAGAAAACAAAAAATGGTTTTACACCATATTCGGAATCCTTACACTGTTTATTCTAGGAGGTATCGCTTACGCAAAATACAATATGCACCAAACCGAAGTGCTCAACGAAAGGTTAGAAAATATTACTCCTGGTGATAAAGTAGAAGTCCTTTATACCTTAATGGAGAATCATAGTGTGAAACAGTCTGGAACTACTTGGTTCTTGGTAAAAAAGGTAGATGGCAATGTTGCATGGCTACAGCGAAACAAAGATTATGTAGAAGACCATAATTTTAATTTTGACAAACAAGATACCGATTTCAATGGAGAAACAATAGAAGTAAACTTAAAACAACTTAATAAAAGGGGAGTTTTTGGATTAGATTATACTAATCAAAAATTTTCAGGATTTATAACTGATATCGAATAATTATGGAAAACATGTACACAGGGAAAGGTTCTAGAAACCCAAATACCCATTTAATAAGCGGATTGTTAATAGGCCTAGCATTAATAGCTTTCGGTATATATATGTATTTTGATTTAGCTGCTTGGGAAAACTCTACCGAACAGAAAAGTCTAAACTCATTACTTTGGTTTATATACGATATGACCGGTAAAATTGGTGTTGCAGGGTTTTTTAGTAGTATTGGCGCTTTATTAATTGTAAATGGCTATTTAAAAACTAAAAGCGAAAAAACAATTATTGCGGAGCAAAAGAATAGTTCCGAAAATAAATTATAAAAAGCTTTGAATAGCAAGGTCATAGCTTTGTAATCCAAAGCCAAGTATAACTCCCTTAGCTACTGGAGAAATATAAGATACATGCCTAAAATCTTCTCTTTTATAGGTGTTAGATATATGCACTTCAACAACGGGAGTCTCTACTGCTTTTACCGCATCGCCAATGCCAATTGAAGTGTGGGTATACGCGCCGGCATTTAATACAATACCATCATAAGTAAAGCCCACTTCTTGAATTTTACCAATGATTTCTCCCTCTATATTAGACTGAAAATATTCTAATTCAATAGCTGTAAATTTAAATTGTAATTTGGTAAAATATTCCTCGAAAGTAGTTGATCCATAAACCTCTGGTTCGCGCTTACCGAGCAAATTTAAATTGGGACCGTTAAGTATTAGTATTTTCATACTGCTAAAATATCAAAAATAAGTCATAAAAAAAGCAGAAGATTTACCTTCTGCTTTTTTCTATATAAAATATAATTGTCTTAGTTAATTACGTATCTAAAACCCAAACCAAATCGAGCAGCTTGAAATCCGCCATCATCAGAGATTAAAATATCTGGTCTCCAGTCAAATGAAAAATTTAAAGGTATTGTTGCAATCTTGTAATCTACACCTACAATAGGTCTAGCACTAAAATTTGTTCCACCACCTATAAAAGTAAATGAAGGACCAGCACCGGCAAACCATTTTAGGCCATCTTGGGCTGAAATATCACCATGGTACTGATACAAAAGTGTAAATCCTGTGTATCCACTTCCAAAAATCAGTTCTGCAACACCAGCTTGTCTAGTTTCAAAAAAGTACTTAGCACTCGGTCCTACCAAAGTTACTCCTGTACCAAAATCTATTGCCAATCCGACAGATGTTTTATAATTCGTTTGTGCATTTGTTTGTATTAAACCAAATGCAAATAATGCAATTGTAAAAGCTATTAATTTTTTCATTTTAAAACTGTTTAATGATTAATGATTTATAAACATCAAATCTATTTTTAAAAAACAATAAAAAAAATATTCAAATGTTATTTTTTTTAAGTTTTAATGTTAGTGAAATTTCACTAACATTTTTATATTTTAAGAATAACCTATAAGTTTAGCAAAAGGATTTATTAAGACTAAAACAATAGCAATAAAAAAAGGCTAGAATTAGTATTAATTCTAGCCCTTTTTTTTATTTAATTTATGGATTACCATGCATATCCTAAAGATAGACCTAATCTTGGCAAAATACCGTCAATGGTCACACCAGAAATATCTCCACTAGTATTTGCAGAAATGTACTGAGCCCCTAGGTTCAAATCTAATGCAAATCCAGAATCTCCTCCACCAAATACCCATTGGTATCCTGCAACTGCTCCTACACCAAAATAACTAAGCTTACCTTCGCTATCATCAGATGAAGCTTTTGTACTTGCATAAGTCGCTACTGGTGCAGCATACCATCCACGAACAGCATCATAATTAGAAGAAAAGTAAAATTTATACTTACCTTCTGCGCCGAATCCTGTGGCTTTGGCATCACTATCAGAGCCTACTGTTGCTTTTACACTAGAATAGGCTAAAGATAATTCAACAGCGGATTTTTCATTCAGTGCCGTTTCATAACCTAATTGTGCTGAACCAAAAAGAAGTCCTAATGGATTTACCTTAATTACATTCTCTTGAGCTTTAATGTTTGACATGCCAGCAAAAACTAATACGGCTACTAAAAAAACTTTTTTCATAAATTTAAATTTAATGGTTTTGTTATTATTAATTTACAGCGAACATATTTTTTAAATAATTTAATCACTAAAAATAGTTGTGAAAATTACTTCTTACGTTGCTTACGTGATAAAATATGATAATTATCTTACATTTTAATCACTATTTTTCTTTGTTTTTAAAAAGTAATTTTATAATGGTTACAGTATATTTGATGCATGAAATGGCAGCAAGCAATACAAGATTATCAATATTACCTTAAGATAGAGCGAGGGCTTGCTGAAAACTCCATTGCCAATTATTCACTAGACATTGAAAAACTTATCCTTTTTTTAGAAACAAACAAAATAACTGTTACACCCGATGTTATTGAAAAAGAAACTGTTCAACAGTTTATCTACGAAATTGCAAAAGAGGTTAATCCACGCTCACAAGCTAGAATTATATCAGGTCTTAAAAGTTTCTTTAATTATTTAATTTTTGAAGATTATAGAAAAGACAATCCTCTTGACCTGATAGAGTCGCCTAAAATAGGACGTAAACTACCTGATACGCTATCGGAAGAAGAAATTAATCAACTTATTAGTGCTATTGATTTGTCTACGCCAGAAGGAGAGCGCAATAGAGCTATTCTAGAAACCTTGTATGGTTGTGGTCTTAGAGTTTCGGAGTTAGTTAATCTCAAGATATCAGATCTTTATTTTGATGAAGATTTTATTAAAGTAACAGGAAAAGGAAATAAGCAGCGTTTTGTGCCTATTAGTGAAATCAATAAAAAATATATTCACATCTATACCAATGAAATAAGATCACATGTAACTATTCAAAAAGGATATGATGATATTCTTTTTTTAAACCGCAGAGGTAGGCAATTAACTAGAGCAATGATTTTCACCATCATTAAAAAACTTGCGGAACATATTGGTTTAAGAAAAACTATTAGTCCACATACCTTCCGACACTCTTTTGCTACGCATTTATTACAAAACGGAGCCGATTTAAGAGCCATTCAACAAATGCTTGGTCATGAAAGCATTACTACAACAGAAGTATACATGCATGTAGATAGGTTGCATTTAGCTACCGTATTAAATGATTTTCACCCAAGAAGTAATAGGAACTAAATTTTAGGATTATAAAAATCTTTTTAAATTTTTGTATATCAATCTTTAAACCTAGTATAATCGCGTTTGTATGGTCTAATAATAAGGCGTGCCTCTCGATCAAAACGAATGTAATTATACACCCAATTTACAAATACCACCATTCGATTTCTAAAACCGATTAAGAAAAACAGATGCACAAACATCCAAACAAACCAAGCATAAACTCCCTGAAATTTAAAGTTTTTTAAATCTACAACAGCTTTATTACGACCCACTGTAGCCATGCTTCCTTTATCTTTATAAATAAATGGCTGCATAGGTTTCTGTTGTAATAATTTCACCAAATTTTCCCCTAAATTTCTGCCTTGCTGAATTGCAGGCTGAGCCATCATGGGATGCCCACATGGGAATTCTTCTGATTCCATTCCAGCAATATCACCAACAGCAAAAATTTCATTAAAACCAATAACTTGGTTAAACTCATTAACTCTTACTCTATTACCACGAATTAATAACTCTTTGGCATCTAAACCTTTAATAGCAGCTCCTTTTACTCCAGCAGCCCAAATAAGTGTAGCCGCTTCAAAAGACAATTCTGTTTCTGTAGAAACTAATTTACCATCATACGATTTTACGCGAACATTTTTCCAAACCTGAACGCCCAAATTCTCTAGAAAATCTTCCGCCTTCTTAGATGCCTTCTCACTCATTTCTTTAAGTATGCGGTCTCCAGATTGGATTAGATTTATTTGTACTCGTCGCGTATCTAAATCAGGGTAATCTTTTGGTAGTATTCCCTTTTTAATTTCGGCTAGAGCACCCGCAAGTTCAACACCTGTTGGTCCACCGCCAACAATAACAAAATTCATTAACGCATCTCGTTGGTGTAAATCATCGGTTAACAAGGCCTGCTCAAAATTTTCAAGAATTAAACTTCTTAAATTTAATGATTGTGGAATGGACTTCATTTCCATTCCGTTTTTTTCAATTTCTGTATTTCCAAAAAAATTGGTTTCCGATCCTGTTGCTAATACCAAATAATCATAATGAATAGCGCCAATATTGGTAATAATTTCTTTCTTTTCAGGAACAATTTCTTCTACATTAGCTAATCGGAAAAAAAAGTTCGGATAATCCTTGAGCACCTTTCTAATAGGATATGCAATAGAATCTGGTTCTAGACCACCTGTAGAAACTTGATATAATAAAGGTTGGAAGGTATGGTAGTTATTTTTATCTATAAGTAATACCTGTACTTCTTTTTTACTTAATTTTTTAGCAAGGGCGATACCTGCAAAACCACCACCAATAATTATTATTCGGGGAAAACTACTTTTTGGAATATTCATTGCGCTCATGGAAATCAAAATTAATCATTCAGAACTAGCTAACATAAAAGAAATTGGTATTTTTATAACAACATAATTTTCAATCCAATACTATGACCAAAAAAATCTATTTTTTTCTCGTTTCCTTATGTTGTCTTTCCATGGGTAATTCTCAAATTACAAAAGAAGAGGTACTAAAATCGTTAGATTCTAAATATTCGGCCTATACAGCCATAGCGCAAAATATTTGGAAGTATGCAGAAATGGGCTATCAAGAGGAAAAAAGTAGTGCTTTATTACAGAAAACATTAAGTGATGCAGGGTTTTCTATTAAAAAAGGAGTGGCAGGCATGCCAACAGCCTTTATTGCCGAATATGGCAGTGGTGCTCCAGTAATAGCTGTTTTAGGAGAGTTTGATGCTTTGCCTGGATTATCTCAAAAAGCAGTTTCCAAAAAAGAATCTTTAGGTGCTGAAGCCGGTCATGCTTGTGGTCATCATTTATTTGGAACCGCATCAACAGCAGCAGCAATTGCTGTTAAAGATTGGCTAAAGAACAATAAAGTAAAAGGCACTATTAGATTTTACGGTTGTCCAGCGGAAGAAGGTGGATCAGGTAAAGTGTATATGGTAAGAGAAAATTTATTTAATGATGTTGATATTGCACTACACTGGCATCCTAATAACCAAAACGCAGCAAATGCTGGCGCAGCACTAGCTAATAAGTCTGCAAAATTTAGATTCTATGGTGTTTCAGCACATGCTGCTGCCTCACCTGAAAAAGGGAGATCGGCTTTAGATGGTGTGGAGAGTATGAATATGATGGTGAATATGATGCGCGAACACATCCCTCAAGAAGCGAGAATACATTATGTAATTACCGATGGTGGTAAAGCGCCAAATGTAGTGCCTGATTATGCGGAGGTATATTATTATGCCCGCCATAATAATAGAGATGTTGTAATAGACATTTTTAATCGCATTACCAAAGCAGCAGAAGGCGCTGCTATAGGAACAGGTACGACTATGGATTTTGAAATGATTGGTGGCACCTATGAATTACTGCCAAACCTTACCGTTCAAAAGCTTATGTTCGAAAATTTAACTTCCGTAGGTGGTTTTACATATACCGATGAAGAAAAGAAATTTGCTGACGAAATATCAAAAACCTTGGGGCTAGAAAAAACCGATTTAAAGACTGTTGAAAACATTCAACCGTACCAAACTGAAGCGAGAGCATTTGGATCTACAGATGTTGGTGATGTAAGTTTTGCGGTTCCAACCGCGGGTTTAAGCACTGCCACTTGGGTTCCCGGCACACCAGCACATAGCTGGCAAGCAGTAGCTGCTGGAGGTACCTCTATAGGAGCTAAAGGTATGATGGTAGCAGCAAAAACTTTAGCGCTTACGGCAATTGATTTATTTGAGAATGAAGAATTAATAAAAAATGCCAAATCCGAACTTCTAGAACGAAGAGGTGTCGACTTTAAATATATTCCGCTACTTGGAGATAGAGCACCTGCATTAAACTATAGAAATTAGGCTTAAAATCACAAGACACAATACTGGTAATAAAATTTATTATCGGTTTTTTAATTTTTGGTGTAACAAAATAAAACTTTAGAATACTAATAGCTAACAACCAACCACAAAGTGAGTAAAGATTTAGAGCATGCTTTTGTTACTGAACTAGAGAACAATCAGAATATTGTTCATAAGGTTTGCACATTGTATACCAATGATAGAGAAGCTCACAACGATTTATTTCAGGAAATTACCATTCAGCTATGGAAAGCATACCCTAAGTTTAGAGGTGATGCCAAATTTAGTACTTGGATGTATAGAGTTGCACTTAACACCGCAATAACATTATACAGAAAATCCAAGAAAAGAGTGCAAACAATTGATTATGAATCTGTAATTTTTAAAATACAAGCAGATGAATATGATGCAACCGAAGAACAACAGCTTAAATTAATGTACAAGGCAGTAAAACAGTTAAACGACATTGATAAAGCGTTAGTTTTTCTCTATTTAGAAGACAAAGATTATACTGAGATTGCTGAAACCCTTGGTATTTCTGAAGTAAATGCAAGGGTAAAAATGAACAGGATTAAAGGTAAATTAAGAACCATATTAAATCCATAAGGGTATTATGATGGATGAACTAGAATTATTAAAAAAAGACTGGCAAAAAAAGGATGTAGCACATCCAAAGTTGTCATATAATGATATTTACAGTATGCTTTGGAAGAAATCTTCTTCTATTGTTAAATGGATATTTGTTATTAGCATTTTAGAGTTTGCCTTGCCTCATTTATTATATCTCCTACCCTCCACTAGAAACAATTTAAATATTTTTGGTTCCACAGGGTTCGATAACTATTTTATTGGTTTTTCAGTTTTCTATTACCTTGTTGTTTTCTATTTTATATATCAATTTTACAGCAGATATAAAGAAATAACAGTTTTAGACAATGCCAAAAATTTAATGTCTAAAATTATCAAAACAAGAACAACGGTAAAAAACTATATTATTTTTTCGTTAGCAATGATACTAGTTACTGTTTTACTATTCATGCTAGGCATATATCTAAATAATGATTTTTCTAACCTTATTTCAGAAATGGGCGATAATGTAAAGAAAATGTCGCCCGAAAAGCTTAAACATACATTAATCATAGCAATAGGTATTTTGGGAGTAGTCATGACCGTTATAATGGGTACCGTATACTTTTTATTATACGGACTTTTATTACGAAAGCTAAATAGAAATTATCAGGAATTAAAAAAACTAGAAATTTAAGCGCGCCATTTTCTAGCTTGATTTTCTTCTTCTAATAATGCTAATTCTTTTTCTGAAAGTACTTTCAAGAAAGATGGATGCTGTTCTATAGCATATTCCAATTTTTCTATAATAGACTCGAATGATTCGTTCTCATAATCTATTTCTAAAGGTTCTTTTATAACCATAGATTGTAGAATACCTTTTTTCTTTACTCGAAGTCCTTTTTTATCGAACGATCTTCTAAATCCGTCAATAACAACGGGCACAACAACAGGTTTATACTTTTTAATAATGTGTGCAGTTCCTTTTCTCAATGGCTTCCAAGGTGTAGTTGTTCCTTGAGGAAAAGTAACCACCCAACCATCATTAAGTGCTTTTCCAATATTAGAAATATCACTCATTTTTACTTGTCTATTCACATCTTTACCTTCAGCACGCCAAGTACGTTCCACACTTATAGAACCTGCATACGCCAATATTTTTGTTAAAAGACTTTTTTTCATGGTTTCTGCTGCTGCAACATAATACATGTTCAGTTTAGGATTCCATATATATCCAATGTTGTTGATGTTGTTATCCCTACCTTTTAAACTGGCATTAAATACATGGAACATAGCAACAACATCTGCAAAATAAGTTTGATGATTACTTACAAACAAAACGTTGGTTCCAGGTAATTTTCTAATAATATCGGCACCTTCAATTTCTAGGGTATTAAAACCCTTATAGCGCCTGTGAGATAGTAAGGCTAAAATACGAATCAACCATTTTTTTAAAAACAAGCTGTGTCCGAAAGGATTCTTCTTAAATAGGGGCATTGAAGTTAATTTTGTATCTGCTAAATTACAAAATCTGTATTATAGTACCTGTTTTAAAAGCTCTTTTACTTCACTTAACATCATTGCGGTTGCTCCCCACACGGTGTAACCATTTAATTTAAAGGCAGGTACATCAATATTGGTTGCGTAAGAAGTTGTTAATTTTTGATGATAAACTAAACTATCGTCCATAAAATCTGACAAAGAAACTTCAACAATAGCCTCTACTTCGTCTTCTTGAATGATAAATGGACTCGGATTTTTATACAATCCTATAAAAGGCTGCACATTAAAATTGCTAGGAGGAATATAGATTTGTGTTAACGATTTAATCACTTCAATGCGGTCCGGATGTATTCCCACTTCTTCATGAGTTTCTCGTAAGGCAGTTTGCATTAAATCTGAATCTTCCTTCTCTACCTTTCCACCAGGAAAACCTATTTGATTGGAATGTACTCCTTGATACGTTTTTCTTAGAATGAGAAGTAAATTAGTGGTTTCAAACTTATTTGGGTAAAAAACAGACATAACTGCTGCATTTCTGGGGTTCTTGGTTTGTTCGGATATCCGCTTTAATTCTTCAATACGAAGTTCTGGTGCCATTTTATAATGAGAATCTACGCCTGGAAGCGGGAGATTTTTTATTTTTGAAATCCTATTAGTAAAATCTTCAAAATTCATGGTACGTATTCAATTCTTACTTATTACGCTATTCACAACATTTTTAGTAATGTCTTGTAAAGATACACCAACCAAAGAAAAACCGAATACTACAAAAACCGAAACTTTAACAGATAGTTCTCAAACAAAAGCCACAGAAATTAAAGAGGAAGTAGAAGAAGCGTTTGTTTTAGATGAAGATAATGCCATTCCTTTTTTCTTTGAATATTCTAAAACCTTAAAAGAAGATAAAGTAAAGCTAACCACTAATCTAGGTAGCTTTACCATACAGCTGTATGATAATGTGCCATACCATAAGGCCAACTTTATATATTTAAGTAAAAAAGGCTATTTTGATCACACCATGTTTCATAGAGTTGTAAAAAACTTCATTATTCAAGGAGGGAACTCAGATGACGTCGAAACAGCTCGTAAGCGAAATGAAATAGGACGTTATTTATTACCCCCAGACACCAAAAAAGGCTATCGACATGATCGTGGCACCATATCGATGCCCAGTAGTGAAACCGACAATCCCCACAAATTAGCATCACCATTTGAGTTCTTTATTGTAGTAACCAAACCTGGATCTTATCATTTAGATGCTGGTTATACACCTTTTGGTCGTGTTATAGAAGGAATGGACGTGGTAGACTTAATAAATAGTCAGCCAGTGGAACAAGGAGATTGGCCTGTACAAAATATTTACATTTTAAAAGCTGAAGCTTTTTAATTGGTGCTTTTTAGTTTGTAAACAAACCTTTTTGAACTTAGCACTACTAAATCAGTTTTTATAAATACTAGGTAAAGCAATTTTAAACCAAACGGCTAAAAGTCTAATTCCTATTACAATTATAATTCCACCAACATACGGATAGGCATCAGTAATCGGTAATTTTCGTAATAAAAAATAACCCACACCACCTAGAATACAAGCAGTCGCGTAAATTTCTTTTCTAAAAATTACAGGAATTTCATTGCACAGAATATCACGAATAACTCCTCCAAAACTTGCTGTAATAGTTCCTAAACCTATACACATTATTGGCGAAAGACCTATTAATAATCCTTTTTGTATTCCAACCATAGTATACAATCCAATACCAATAGTATCGAATAAAAAAAGAGATTTGCGGAGGTATTTAAGTTTGTTTCTAAAAACAATAGCAATAACTACAGCGCTTAAAATTGTAATTAAAAAAGTGGGGTCTTTTAACCAAGCTACGGGAGTATTACCAATAAGTAAATCTCGTAATGTACCACCACCAACTGATGTAACAAATGCAATGATAAAAACTCCAAACAAATCTAGCTTTTTGTCCATAGCAACCATAACACCAGAAATGGCAAAAGCAATAGTCCCTAAAATATCAATAATTAAGTAGAACATAAGGTTTATTGCTGTGTATAATAATTATAATCTTTTATTACAGTGTCTACAAACTCAATGGCCATTAAATCTGTAGATATTCCGGTTACTTCTTTAATTCGTTCGCTCAGTTTTACCACTACATTATGATCGCCATTTCTTTTAGCTTGATCGTACATAGTTTTTATAGTTTGCATTTCGCTATCACCAAAAATGGTTACTTGCGGAAATTTGGGCTTGTAATCATCTGGTATTTCTCGTAAAATAGTCTGTCTTAAGGTAATTCTTTGTTTCTCGCTAATTACAGTAGTTCCGGCAGCAATATCACCTACACGCTGCCCATTTCCTTTTATTAAAATTGTCAAAACGGCAACTCCTCCAGAGGTTAATGATACATCTAAAATTCTCAATATCCAACGCACAAAATAACTCGCAAAATTAGGATTAGAACCATCTAATTTTACTACACGTATTTTCATGGCACTTTTTCCAATAGTTTTCCCATTATTAAAAGTTTCTAATAAAAGGTAATACAAGAAAGCAGGTAAAGACATTAAAAGATACAATGCCCACATATCACGCACATCAACATCTAAAGCTACCAAAGCCATTATCACTGCAATAATATATACCGTAATAATTAGGCTATCTATTAGATAAGCCAGCATACGATCACCTAAATGAGCTGTATTTTGACTAATGCTAATATTTTGAGCGGTTTCTATTTGAAATTGTTCCATATTTTAGTTTCTTTGGATAAATCCTAAGGTTAATGCGCGAGGCAGCTTTCGTTAAGCAAAATAAAGATAAATGGGCTACTTTTGAAAGTGTCCTGGCAAAGAAAACAGAAATAAATCCTGATGAACTTTCCGACCTTTATATTGAAATAACAGATCATTTAAGTTATGCCAAAACATTCTACCCTAAAAGTAATACCGAAATATTCTTAAATGCTCTTGCTGCGCAAGCACACCGGCAAATTTATAAGACTAAACGAGAATCTAAGAATCGTATTGTAAGTTTTTGGAAAACCGAATTTCCAACTATGTTTTACAAGCACCAAAGAGAGTTATTGATTGCTTTTTTGATCTTTCTTTTTTTTGCTGCCGTAGGAGCATTTTCATCAGCGAATGAAGGCGATTTTGTACGAGCTATTTTAGGAGACGGCTATGTAAATATGACACTAGATAACATAGAGAATAATGACCCCATGAAAGTTTATAAAGAAATGGGAGAGTTTAATATGTTTTTAGGTATCACTATAAACAACATTAAAGTTGCTTTAATGGCGTTTATTTACGGTATATTATTAGGTATTGGCACACTTTTTATTCTTATGCAAAATGGATTAATGCTGGGTAGTTTTCAATATTTTTTCTTTGAAAAAGGATTAGGATGGGAGTCCGTGCGTACCATTTGGATTCATGGCACGATAGAAATTTCAGTTATTATTATAGCCGGTTGCGCTGGTCTTGTTTTAGCCAACGGATTACTTTTCCCTGGTACCTATACCAGATTAGAATCATTTAAAAGAGGTGTTCGTAATGGTTTAAAAATAGTAGTGAGCACTATCCCATTTTTTATAATGGCAGGGTTTCTAGAAGGTTTTGTAACACGGCATACCGAAATGCCCGATTGGTTAGCCATTTTTATTATCTCGAGCTCCTTAGCATTAATTTTATTTTATTACGTTATATATCCAAAACAATTACATAAAAAAGCAACCACCCATGAGTAACCAATACATTGAGTTAAAGAAAAAAAGAGAATTAGGAGATATATTATCAGATACTTTCGCTTTTTTAAGAGTAGAATTTAAACCTTTCTTTAACACTTTTCTAAAAATTGTAGGGCCGTATATTTTAGTATTTCTAATAAGTTATGGATTCTATTTTTCGAGCTTTAGCCAGTTCTTAAATTTTGATGTAAATTCTGCTAGCAATCCTTTTGAAGCGTTTTCGAGTCTTTATTTTATTCTAGCCTTAATTGTTTTAATCTTTTCTGGGTTAGCAAGTTATGTTATGTCTCAAGCCGTTACCTTGTATTATATAAAATCATACTCAGAGAATAACGGAGTTATTAATTTTGAAGAAATTAGAAGTAATGCCTATAAAAATTTCTGGAACTTTATTGGGCTAGGTATAATCGTAGGACTTTCGGTTGGTATCGGCTTTATCATGTGCTGTATTCCAGGAATATTTTTATACGTTCCATTATCATTAAGTTTTGCCATTATGGTTTTCTCCAAACGCAATGTTACAGATGCCTTTGGATATAGTTTTGATCTCGTTAAAGATCATTGGTGGATCACCTTTGCTACCATCTTCGTGGTGGGTATTATTGTCACCATTGCCACTTATGCCTTTGGTTTGCCAGCCATTATCTATCAATATGCTAAAATGGGTATTTTCTCAGGAGCCATGGATGCTGAAAATTTCGGAAATTTTGTAGATCCAGTATATATAATTCTTAATTTAATATCTACCCTTGCTCAGTTTATTTTGAATATAATTTCCTTAGTTGCCATTGCCTTAATCTATTTTAATTTAAATGAAATTAAAAATAACGAAGGTACTTTTGAGCGTATTAAAAAATTAGGAAGAGATCTAGATAATTAAGTATATGCTTAGATTTTTGCTTATTTTTTCTTTTGTTTTCTTTGTTCAAATGCCTTGTATTGCGCAACAAGATTCTCTTGAAGTGCAGTATGATGAGGCACCATTAGAAATAAAAAAAATAAGCAATAATGATTTACAAAGCTATCGAGACAATCCAGATTATAATTATGAAGAGCAGGTAAAAGAACCTAGTATTCTTGATGAAATTTGGGCGTGGGTGGTAAATCAAATCCGTAAATTTTTTGAATGGATTTTTGGGATAGATGCTGCACAAGGTCCTTTGGCTTTCTTTTTGAATCTACTACCCTATTTGCTAATTTTTTTATTGTTGTTTTTACTGATTCGTTTTTTTATCAACGCCAATATGCAATCATTAAAAAATGCACAACTCAATAAAAATGCAGTAGGTTTATCAGAGGAAGAAAATATTATTCGGAATGAAAATATTGATGATTTAATACAACAAGCAGTGGCTGATAAAAATTATAGACTTGCCATTCGCTATTCGTATTTATTAATTTTAAAATTATTGAGTGAGAAAGATATTATTGCTTGGGAATTGCAAAAAACCAACTCAGATTATTTAGATGAAATCACCAAAGAAAATCTAAAAACACCCTTTAAAGCTAGCACACGCCTCTACGAATATGTGTGGTATGGCGATTTTTTAATTGATGAACCCAAGTACCAAAAAGCAGCCCTTGCTTTTAACGCGCTTAGAAAAAACATAATAGAAAATGCGTAAAAGGCAAACGGTATATATAATTATTGGTGTGGTAACACTTGCGCTTATTCTATTTTTACAATACAATAAGAAAAAGGAACTTAATTGGTACCCATCGTATGTTTCGCATCATAAAATTCCTTATGGCACAATTGTTTTACATGATTTAGTTAAAAAGAAATTTAAAAACATTCACGATGTTAGTGACCCTCCTTTTACGTTTTTAAAATCTAATAACGATAATGCTAGCACCTATGTTTTTATAAATAATACCGTTTCTTTTGCGGAATCCGAATTAGATAAATTGTTAGAATGGACAGCAAAAGGAAATACCTTATTTATTGCATCGACCAATTTTGAAGAACCTCTTTTAGACACCTTAAATTTAAAAACGGCTAGTCTGTTTGGTGATGAAGGATTGGAACATCAATTTCAATACAAATTGGTGAATCCTAATCTAAATTTAAAAACCAAGTATCAGTTTAAAAAAAGCTACAGTACTATGTATTTTAGCGAAATTGATACCCTGAATACTATTATTATTGGTGAAGTTTCGAACGATTCTGATACCGATTCTAATTTCGAAACCCATCCAAACATCATTCAACAAAAATTTGGAGAAGGAAAAATTATATTAACTACCTTTCCTATTGCCTTCACTAATTACTACATTTTAAAGGAGAACAATAGTGATTATACGGCAGGATTACTGTCTTATTTAGATGATAGCCACCCTATTTATTTTGATGCTTATTATAAGAGTGGTAAAAAGTTCTATACTTCGCCCATGTACATTTTTTTAAATACAAAAGAGCTAAAATGGGCCTATTACATAATTCTAATAGGAGCATTACTTTATGTTATTTTTGAAGGAAAACGTAAACAACGTGCGGTTCCTGTGGTAAATCCGTTAATAAATCAGTCTTTAGCATTTACCCGTACCATTGCCGATATGTATTACGAAAAAGGGGAACGCAAGGGAATAGCTATGCATAAAATAGACTATTTCTTAGATTATATTCGCACACACTTTTATATGAGTACGCAAACTCAAGATACTGAATTCTATACAAATCTTGCCTCAAGATCGCATCATGAACCAGCGGAAATAGAAAAGCTTTTTGCGCAATTTAATGCAATAAAGAATAAAACAATACTAACCGATGACGAGTTAATAAAACTCAATTCATCTATAGAAAAATTTAAAGCCAGAGCACATGGAAAATAATGAATCCAATACAAACGATTTGAATTTTGATAATCGCATTCCATTAGAAGAGTTAAAGAATGCAGTTGAAGAAATTAAAAAAGAACTTGCCAAGGTCATAATTGGCCAAGATAAGTTTATAGAATTATTAATTGTTTCGCTATTAATTGATGGGCATGTGCTTATTGAAGGTGTTCCGGGTATTGCCAAAACAGTAACTGCTAAATTGTTTGCCAAAACGCTAAAAACAGATTTTAGTCGAATTCAATTTACACCAGATTTAATGCCTAGCGATATTCTTGGTACCTCTATTTTTAATGTTAAAACATCAGAATTTGAGTTTAAAAAAGGACCCATTTTTTCTAATGTTGTGCTTATTGATGAAATAAACAGAGCTCCTGCAAAAACACAAGCCGCTATGTTCGAGATAATGGAAGAAATACAAGTTACTATGGATGGTACCACTTATAAAATGGAAGCTCCCTTTATGGTACTTGCTACACAAAACCCAATTGAACAGGAAGGCACCTACGCATTACCAGAGGCGCAATTAGACCGTTTTTTGTTCAAAATAAAAGTGGATTATCCATCATTGGAGGAAGAAGTAAAAATTATTCAAACACATCATGACAGAAAGGGCACGAAACCTCAAGGTCTTATTAAACCGGTGCTCACTCCAAAAGAACTACAAGATTACAAACAAAAAATACAGGAAATTGTAGTTGAAGAAAAAATCATACGCTATATCGCGGAAGTGATTGCCAAAACACGTAATCATCCACATTTATATTTAGGAGGATCACCAAGAGCAAGTATCGCTACGTTAAATGCCGCTAAGGCTTTTGCGGCCATAGAAGGGCGTGATTTTGTGATACCTAACGATGTAAAAAAAGCTTTAGTTCCAGTTTTGAATCATCGTGTAATACTAACTCCCGAACGAGAAATGGAAGGTATGAGTACAGATAGTGTTATTAATATGATCATGGAGTCTGTTGAAATACCAAGATAAATCAGAAGTTAGAAGTTAGAAGTTAGAAGTTAGAAGTTATAAAAAAATAAATGAAATTTTTAAAATCGTTTTACATACATAATACATTTTTTAGGTATATCGCAGTTCTTGCGGCGGTATTCATTATTTCGTATTGGGTAAAACCATTATACCCTATTGCTTGGGTTGCAACATTTATCTTACTCGCTTTATTTTTTCTAGATATTTTTCTACTCTATGCCACTAAAAATGGTATCGATGCTAATAGAAGTGCTCCCAAAAAACTATCCAACAGCGATTTAAATCCAATAACACTTAACTATCAGAGTTTTTACCCATTTAAAGTACTGATTAACATCATTGATGAATTACCTGTTCAATTTCAAAAAAGAGATTTTAATTATGTAACTGAATTAATTAAAGGAGAAAAGCGTCATTTTGAGTATACCGTAAGACCCGTAGATAGAGGGGAATATGTATTTGGTAACTTAAACGTTTTTGTATCTACAACCTTACGTATTGTAAAGCGTAGATATGTTTTTCAAAAAGACCAAATGGTGCCCGTTTACCCAAGTATTATTCAAATGCAACAGTATGATTTTTTAGCTATTAGCAATAATCTTACAGAATTTGGACTTAAAAAAATTCGTAGAATTGGGCATACACAAGAATTTGAACAGATTAAAGAATACATACCAGGTGACGATTTTAGAACTATAAACTGGAAAGCAACCGCCAAGAATAGTCAGTTAATGGTAAACCAGTATCAAGATGAAAAATCGCAGCCCATCTATTCTATTATAGATACAGGTCGTGTTATGAAAATGCCTTTTAATGGCTTAAAACTATTGGATTATGCCATAAATTCTACTTTAGCATTTTCCAATGTTGCATTGAAAAAAAACGACAAAACGGGAATGATTTCTTTCTCTAAAAAAATAGAAACTTTTTTGCCTGCTATTCAAAAACTCACCTACCTGAATACTATTTTAGAAAAGCTCTATAACATTACAACCGCATTTACCGATTCGGATTTTGGTTTGTTATATGCTCATATAAAACGAAAAGTAAATCATAGAAGTTTGCTACTTTTTTACACAAATTTTGAGCATATTTCTGCACTAAGAAGGCAACTTCCATTTTTAACGGCAATTGCTAAAAAACACGTATTGGTGGTCATCTTTTTTGAAAACACAGAATTGGAAGATTTAATTACTTCTGATGCTGAAGATCTACAAAGCATTTACCACAAAACCATAGCTGAAAAATTTTCTTTAGAAAAACGTCTAATGCAAAAAGAATTACAGCAATACGGAATACAGACCATTCTTACCCGACCAGAGAATTTAACAATAAATACCATTAATAAGTATTTAGAGATTAAGGCTAGAGGTATTCTTTAGATTAATTTATCAAATAAATTAATGCAATTCCTAAAAAACACGTATTGTAAACACTTATTTTTTGTAATCTTTTACGTCGATATTTTTAAGAATAAGCCTTGTTTTTTGGCTATTTTTTTTATCTTGACCCCATATTAAAAACCTAATAAGTTCCAAAACTCCCCAAACCAAATGAATACGTATATTGCCGTCTACAAAGCCACCCATCGTGTTATTCAAATAGAAGAGTATTCTTGTTTTACATGGCAACAAGAAAGCGGTGATATAGATTTAGAAATGCTTTCAGGTAAGATAAAACGAGAACGATCCTTGCATTTTTTTAATTTAACGAGCCCTAAAGATTACCCTATTTCTATAGACGATCTAAGTATTACTATTGAAAAAACTGATGTTTTTAGAGGGTAATTAATAATACTATTACATAATTTTTTTGATCCTCGTTTTATTCAGCTTTGCCTCCATTTTTATATTTAAAAAATTGCGTATATCACAATACACATTCCGATTCCAGGAAAAATAATTTATTTTACATAGCTATAATCAATTGATTTACATTTAATTACAATTAAAATTATAATTATTTTTAATTAATCTAAATAAGCTTTGTGAGATATTAAATTTGTTTTTAGATTTGTCGTGTTATTTTTAATCAATCTAAATAAAAATGAAAAACATATCACAAATCATCTTCGTTTGCATCCTATTTTTTCAATGGTCTTATGCACAAGAATCTTATACTATTCATGGTAAAGTAGTTAACTCCGATCAACAAGGCTTAGAGGGCGCAACAGTAATTATAAATAACTCCAATAAGCATGCAATTACCAATAGTGAAGGAGAATTTACAATTACAGGTTTGGCATCAACAAGCTATAAAATATCTATCTCATTTATTGGCTACTTTAAAAAGGATATAATGGTGAAAATAGATAAAAATAAGATCACCTTACCTATAATTATTCTTGAGGAGAATGCAAGTAAACTTTCAGAAATTATTGTTTCAGGTAGCATTTTTAACAAAACTCCTAATGCCACAAAAGCAGGCATTAAGGTTTTAGATTTACCTCAAAGCGCGGTAGTTATTTCGCAACAAACCATAGAAGACCAACAGGTAAATTCGATTACCGATATTTTAAAAAATACCAACGGTGTTTATATCAAGGGAACAACAGGTGGTTATCAAGAAGAAATTGCTGCACGTGGTTATAATTTAGGTTCTAACAATACGTTTAAAAATGGTGTTCGCTATTTCAGTGGAATGATGACCGAAACAAGTGGCATTGAAAGCATGGAAGTACTAAAAGGTAGCGCAGCTATTTTATTTGGTAACGTAGAAGCCGGAGGAGTTATTAATATTATCACAAAAAAGCCTCGTTTTGATTTTGGCGGTAAAATGGGAATTACTTCTGGTAGTTTTAATCTATTTAAACCAGTTTTTGATGTATACGGACCAATTGGCGATTCTAAGAAAGTAGCTTTTCGTTTTAATGGTTCTTATGCAGCAGCGGATAGTTTTAGAAATTTTGTAAATTCTGAGACTACCTATTTTAACCCTTCCTTTTTTTTTAAATTAAATTCCAAAACCACCTTACTGGTAGAGGCAGATTATATTAAAGATCGCAGAACGCCAGATTTTGGTGCAGGGATAATAAACTATGAATTGGTTGATTTGCCACGTGAACAATTTGTTGGTGTAAAATGGGGCTATAATGATGCTCAACAAGCAGCAGCAACTATCACCTTAAATCATGCTATAGCTAAAAACTGGAATCTTACTTTTATCAATTCTGTTCGTCATTATAATACGGAGCTTTTTACCAATACAAGGCCTAACACTTCCGGTGGAACCATCGAAGAGGATGGTACTTGGGCTAGAAGTGTCCAACGAAATGAAGCGCAAGACAACTATCTTTTACAACAACTGGATCTAAAAGGAAAGTTTAAAACAGGTATTTTTACACATCAATTATTAACTGGAGTAGATACTGAAATTTATAAGACTAAAACGTTGCGCTACAATAGCATTTCTTATGATAACATAAATATTTTTAACCCGGACTATGCCAATTTTAGAAATGATATTCCTGAAATGAATCAAAATACATTAACCTCCGCACCAATTCAACGTTTTGGCCTATATGTTCAAGATTTAGTTGGTCTAAATGATTATATAAAATTATTAGCTGGCGTTCGTTATACCTATCAAGACACCGAAAGTGAAGTATTTACCTACTCTAGTACTACAAATGCAGTTACCAATAATTATGATGACGCATTCACGCCTCGTTTTGGGTTAATTTTACAACCCACAAAAACAAATTCAATTTTTGCGAGCTACTCCAATTCTTTCGAGACTAACTCAGGAACCGATATCAATGGAAATGCACTAGACCCATCTCTAATAGATCAGTATGAAATTGGCATTAAAAATGAACTTTTTAACCGTAAACTTTTAGCCAACGTTACCATATACCAAATAACAAATAGCAACCTTGCACAAACTTCTTTGGAAAATGGTAATTCTAATACAAATATAAAAGAATTAGTGGGTGAAGTACAGAGTAAAGGTGTGGAGATCGATATTGCCTACAGGCCTACATCTAACTTAAGTCTATTAGCTGGCTATAGTTTTAATGAAACAAAGTACACTAAAACGAACACTTATATTGTTGGTGATCTATTACGTTATAATCCAAACCATACTGCCAATGCCAGTGCCAACTATGCATTTTCTTCAGGTGCTTTAAACGGACTAAAAATAGGGTTCATAAGCACGTATTTTGGAGAACGATATGCAGGTAGAAATTATAGAGTTCAAGTAGAAAATGATACCAGAAAATTAATTCCACTTTCAGATTATTTTATGCTAGACACAACATTAGCTTATACATTTAAAAAATTTACACTTAGCGCCAAACTTTCCAATGTTACTAATGTTCTAAACTACAATATACATGACGACAATAGTCTTAATCCTATTGCTCCTCGTAACTTTTTAAGTTCATTAACCTACACCTTTTAAACAATGAAAGCATACAAACTAAGAGCATTACACCGAGATCTAGGCTATTTTTATGTTGGCCTAATTATTTCCTTTGCATTTTCAGGCATACTAATGAATCATAGAAGTTCTTGGCATCCGGATAAGTATACTCTAGAATCAGAAATGATTGAAGTGCACTTAAATACCAAAGGCCGTGAATTAGATGAATCTGAACTCAAAAGTTTGATAAAAACACTTCATATTGAAGATAAGTTTAAACGCCAATTAATCCGGAAAGGCGAATTAAGATTGGCTTTTGAAAATACCGAAGTTGCCATAGACATTAAAACAGGCAAAGGAGAAATAGTAAAATTTATTAAAACTCCTATTATAAGTCAAACGATGGGTTTGCATAAAAACACGAGTAATTGGTGGATTTATTATTCCGATATTTTTGGTATATCACTAATTGTTATTGCCGTAACAGGTACCTTATTAGTAACACATGGTAAGCACACCTTTAAAAAACGTGGATGGAAATTGGCCTTGGCGGGTCTTATATTTCCACTACTCTTTCTAATTTTGGTTGCATAAACTTTTCAAAAGGCTTGTTTTAATAGACAAGCCTTTATTTATTTCTTCTACTCTAGTATAATTCTTCACTCAAATTTCCATTTTTTTAAGTACATTTAAGCAGTACTTCCCCCCAGAATGCTTTTTTAGCATTCACTAAATGCCATAGAAAGGCCTTTAAAACATAGTAATACCATTGATTCTTAACGCAAAATCTTCACGAAAATGAAAAACCAAAAAGATAAGGGTAATTTTTTAGTACTTTTTACCATCGCTATTCATATACTCCTTAATTTTTCTGCGTCTGCACAGACCGAAACAAAACTAATGCAACAACCTGCTTTGAGCAATACTCAAATTGCTTTTATCTATGCTCAAGACCTCTGGGTGGCTAATAAAGATGGTAGCAACCCTAACCGCTTAACCATTGATCATGGCATAGAATCGAACCCTATTTTTTCTCCTGATGGGAGTATGATTGCTTTTAATGCAGAATATGATGGTAATTATGATGTTTATATTGTGCCATCTAATGGTGGAATACCAAAAAGATTAACCTGGCACCCTTATAATGATTATGTTAGAGATTTTACGCCCGATGGTAAAAGTGTACTTTTCGCATCTCAAAGAAATTCACACACAAACAGATATTTACAACTCTATACGGTACCTACTCAAGGAGGCACTATAACACAATTAGCAATTCCAAATGCATTTTGGGCTAGCTATGCTAAAGATGGGCAACACATTGCCTATACCACTATTTACGACGCTTTTAATCAATGGAAACATTACCGTGGAGGAAGTCAAGCTAGAATTTGGATTTATAACACTACGGACCATAAAATTTCGGAAATTCCTAAACCCGCAAATGGCAGTAATGATACGCAACCACAATTTATGGGTGATGATGTCTACTTTAGAAGTGATCGAGATGGTGAATTTAATTTATACAGTTACAATGTAAACTCAAAAAACATAAAGAAACTAACCAATTATTCAGATTTTCCTGTTGCGAATATCAAGGCTTTTAAAAACGAAATCATTTATGAAAATGAAGGTGTTTTGCATATTTACGATGCCGTAACCGGTAATGATAAAAAACTTACCCTAAATATTACCACTGATATTTTAGATTTGCGAGAACGTTTTGTTTCCGGTGAAGAATATGTTAGATCCGCCAATATTTCACCAACTGGTGCACGAGTAGTTGTAGATTTTAGAGGTGAAATTGTAAGTATTCCCGCAAAAAAAGGTGATGTTGTCAATTTAACTCAGACTACAGGTGTTCATGAGAAATTCCCTTCTTGGTCGCCGGATAGCAAATACATTGCTTATTTATCTGATGCTTCTGGTGAATATAATTTACATATACGAAATAACGAAAACGGTACTGTAGCTAGCATTACGTTAGAAGGCACAGGTTTCTATGGAAATATGCATTGGTCTCCCGATAGTAAAAAAGTATGTTATGTGGACAATGGCCGTAATTTATATGTAACCGATATAGCCACAAAAAAAACAACAAAAATTGCTCAGGACATTCTTTTTATTCCTGGTGATCTTCGTGATTTATTTAGCGATTGGTCTTTTGATTCTAATTGGATTGCCTATACGAAAATAAGCGATACCAATTTTGAAAAGGCCTTCTTGTATTCCGTATCAGAAAATAAATCTTATGAACTTACTGATGGACTTTCTAATGTAACCAACCCAGTTTTTGACCCAAGTGGAAAATACATTTATCTAACTGCTTCTACCGATGCAGGGCCATTAGTAAATTGGTTCGACCAGTCTAATATAGATAATGAGCTTACTACATCAATCTATATGATTACGCTACAGAAAGATGTAATTTCTCCACTGAGAAAAGCTAATGACGAAGAAAAGCCTAAGGATAAAACTGATGAAAATATTGAAAAAGATACTTCTAAAAAGAAAAAAGCCGATATTCCTGTTTCAAAAACACTAAAAATAGATTGGAATGGCATTCAAAATAGAATGGTGGCTCTACCTATTAAACCTGGTGTGTATAGCAATCTAAAAAGTGTAAAAGAAGGTGAATTGTATTATTTATCATCATCATTCCATGCAGAAGATTCAAAGCTGTTCAAATTTACTTTTGAGAAAAGAGAGGCGGAAGAATTATTTGCACTAAACAATTTTGAAATTGCAGGTGGTGGCGAAAAAATGATGTATAGTGCTGGCGGAGCTTGGTTTGTTTCAGATATTGGAAAAAAGTCTGAAGATGGTCCTTTAAATCTTGCAGCCATTTCTATAAAAATAAATCCGAAAGATGAGTGGAGCAATATTTTTAATGAAGCATGGCGCGTAAACCGTGATTATTTTTACGATCCAGGTATGCATGGTGTAGATTGGAAAGCAATGAAAAGTAAGTACCAACCACTAATCGCACAAGCGAACACCAAAGATGATCTGTACAGAGTAATGCAATGGATGTTTAGTGAGCTTGCGGTTGGCCATCATCGTTTTGAATATCGTGGTGATGATTTACACAAACCCAAAGAAATTTCGGGTGGATTATTAGGTGCGGATTATAAAGTGAATAACAATCGTTATCAAATAACAAAAATTTACGGAGGCCTAAATTGGACTCCAGATTTACGTTCTCCGCTAACAGAACCCGGCGTTGCTGTTGCCGAAGGAGATTATATTATAGCTGTTAATGGCAAAAATGTATTTGGTTCCGATAATTTATATAGCTTTTTTGAAAACACAGCCAATACCTTAACCGATTTAAAGGTGAGTGCAAATGCAGACGGAAGTAATGCCAGAACCTATAAAGTGACTCCTTTAGATACAGAATGGGCCATTCGCAATCGAGATTGGGTAGAAGGGAATATGAAAAAAGTACATGAGGCTACCAATGGTGAAGTTGCCTATGTCTATGTTCCAAATACATCGGTTGCTGGGTTTGAATACTTTAAACGTTATTTTTATCCACAAGCCAATAAAAAAGCAATCATTATAGATGAACGTTTTAATGGTGGTGGATCTTTAGCTGATTATTATATCGATATTTTAAAGCGACCTGAACAAGCCCATTGGAACTTTAGATATGGTAAAGATTTAAAGTCTCCGAGTGCATCTATACAAGGACCAAAAGTGATGTTAATAGATGAAACTGCGGGCTCCGGAGGTGATTACTTGCCATGGATGTTTCGCAAATTTAAATTAGGAACCATTGTTGGTAAAACTACATGGGGTGGTCTTGTAGGTGTTTTAGGGTATCCAGAATTTATAGACGGTGGTATTGTTTCTGCACCTAACGTTGCTTTTTATACAGAAGATGGTTTTCGTGTAGAAAACGAAGGTGTTGCTCCTGATATAGCGGTAGAACAATTGCCCGAATTAGTTATAAAAGGTCATGACCCACAATTAGAAAAAGCCATTGAAATAGTATTAAAACAATTAAAAGAGAATCCGGCTAAAGAAGTGACAACACCTCCCTACCCAATAAAAAATAGGTAGTGAAATTTTTATTATTAATCCGTAAAAATAAAAATCATGGCAATGCAACAAAACGTTCAAATTATTGACTCATTGTACAAGGCTTTTTCAACTGGTGACATACCTACGGTACTGGGTTTAATGGATCCTCAAATCCAATGGAATGAAGCCGAGAGTAATTCGCTTGCAGATGGCAATCCATACAATGGACCTGATGCAATATTAGAAGGCGTATTTGAACGACTTGGTGCTAATCATGACTACTTTGGATTACAGGATGTAAAAACCCACAACATGAGTAATAATATGGTATTAGCTACTCTGCGATATGATGCTAAAGTAAAAGCAACTGGAAAAGCGTATAATGCTCAAGCTGCCCATTTATGGACATTAAATGAGGATGCAAAAATAATTGCTTTTCAACAATATGTTGATACTAAGAAATTGGCAGATGCTGAAAAATAATTAATTTTCATTAAAGAATAAATACAATTAGGTATGTCATTTAAAATTCAGTAAATACAGCTATCATAAAATACCTTTGGAGGGTATAGCTGTAAGATTTATTAAAAACCATTGTGGCTATAATTCTTGTAGTTAATAGTATGCTCATTACCCAAAAAAAGTTTATTATTGGTATAAAAACCTATAAGCCGAACAAGTAAAATGACAAACTTAAGAAACATAGCTATAATTGGCATTGGACCCAGAGGTGGCTATGCCGTTGAACGCTTCATTACAGAATTAGCCGAAAATAATAGTCTGTCTAATATCCATATTTTTCTTTACGAAGCCACAGGAAATTTTGGAAACGGCCCTGTTTATATATTAAATCAAAATACTTCCAATTGGATCAATATTACAGAAAGAGTTTTAGTCTTAAATAAACGAGAGGTAATACAAACCAATACTTTACAAATAGAATCATTTCCTTCTTATCACGAATGGATTCAGAAAGATTTTAATGTAATAAGTGTAGATGAAGCAGATACCTATCCGCCTCGAGCACAGATTGGAGCGTATTTGTCGCAACGATTTCAATCGCTAATTGAACCTTTACAACAACTAGGCATAGTTTCACTTTATAAAGAATTAGTAGAAGAAATTCAGTGGATGCCGAATAAAAAAATAAAAATTATTACCAAGGCAAATAACCAAACAGAATGTGATGAAGTTTTATTAACTATTGGACATCAACCAACAGAACTATCCAAACAGATATTGGAATGGGAAAAATTTGTCAAGAATAAAGAAAATCTCAAATTATTTAAGTCGCCTTATCCAGTGACTAGTTATTTGCATCATAAAAATCTAAATCACAAAAGTAGTATTGGCATCCGAGGATTTGGATTAGCAATGATAGATGTTGTAAGAGCAATAGCTGAAAAGTTTGGCACATTTACAATAATAGATAATGCTACAAAATTATGCGTCTATAAATCCAATGAAAATTTAAAAGATATATTCGTTCCTTTTTCCCTAGATGGAATGCCCCCTGTTCCTAAACCTCTAAATGCGAAAATTGATGGTCGTTTTACACCATCTGAAGCTTCTATCTTAACTTTTGAAGAGCAAATCGGCAATAGAAAGATTCAAAAATCAGCGAAAAATTATAGTTTTCTGTTGACATCATTTGCAAAGATTGCAGCAACTATTTACACAAACTTACCGAACACTATTGACACTAAACAACTATTAAAATCTGATATAGAAAAACTAATTATCGAATGGTTGGAAGACCAGAATGTGGAGCATTTTCTTATCACTTCTAAAAAACTTCCAGTGGCTCAAAGAATGAAAAATTTCATTGATATGGCTACGGGTAAAAAAGAAATAAGTTTAGATTATTGTATAGGCTAAGTATGGCGCCATTGCCAACCGTCTATATACAAGCAATTATCTTTTAATGAATGTTCGGATAAAGTCTTTGCAGAAATAATTGGTTTAGATGAATCTACAAAACGATATTCCTACGGGCCTCCAGTAGAAAGTATACAACAATTAGTTGCACTAGCAGACGTAGGCATCTTGAATTTAACAATGATCAATGATCCTACTATTAATTTAAAATCTAAAGGATGGGAATTTCATTCCTCAGATCATACAATTACAACAACAATGATGATTGATTCGGTTTTAGATGCGCCAAAAATAAAAAAGGTGAAATCGGCACTTATAAAAAATATGCTTGAAGATGATCTAATAAAAGTTGTTCAAGATGATTTAGGCGTTGCAACTGATGAGAATGCTTATTTAATCTCAAAAAACAAAAACAACACTATTCCCATAGCTCTTCTTGGCAGGTTGGCCAAAGGCACCGTTATTGGTGTTGATGCCATACTAGAGTGTTTTGGCCCGCGCCCGCGCCAATGGGCTAAAAAATCGGCATCAAATCATAAGCGCTGGTTAAATAATACTGAGTTATAAAAACATAATTTTAAGGTATTCCTAAGGCAAACTATAGTGTTAAAGCGGAATACTAATAAGAGAAAAAAATAAAAAAAATGATTTTATCAGTAATATTAAGTGGTATATTTCTAGTACTTGCCCTTATACATTTCAATTGGGTTATTGGTGGTACATTTGGTTTTGCTGCATCATTACCTACAAATGAAAATGGTGAAAGAGTATTAAATCCAAAAAAAATAGATAGTGCTATAGTGGCTATTGGGTTAACAACATTTGCATTGTTTTATGCCTTTAAATCTGGAATATTGCAGTATAATTTACCTGAATGGATACTAAAATATGGAGGATGGATAATTCCTATATTATTTCTTTTGCGAGCAGTTGGTGATTTTAAATATGTTGGTGTTTTCAAAAAGATTCGGAAAACAGCTTTCGGAAAAATAGACACCAAATTATTTACCCCGCTATGCCTTACTATAGCAGTTTTTGGAATTTTTATACAATTGTACTACTAGAAAATCACGTATATAATCAAACAAATTATCACTACTAAAAAGTTAAATTAATGTGCTAAATTCATTAGTAAATAATATATATTAAGCGTTAACTTAACATTTTAACAATTAATGTGATTTGAGACAAATTCAAAAAACAATGCACCAAATTTCTGAAGACATAAGTCTAATAACTATACAATTAAAAGATCAAAAAACATTATTTGAACTTATGTCCAGAATATATCCTCCCGTATATGCACACTATTGGCCAGACAATGGCACTTGGTATTTAGATTCTCAATATTCTAAAGAGAATTTAAAAAAAGAATTAAGCAATCCTAACTCCAGCTATTACTTTATAAAATTTAAGAACACTGAGGTAGGCATTCTAAGATTCTTGACCAACGAACCCCTAGAAGGTTTTACAGCAAAGAATGCAATTAAACTACATCGTATCTATATAGACTCCAACTTACATGGAAAAGGGATCGGCAAAAAACTTATTTGTTGGCTTGAAGCAAATTATAAATCCAATATAAAAACTGTATTATGGCTAGAAGCCATGGAAATGCAACAAACCGCAATTGATTTTTATGAGCATATGGGTTTTAAAAGAGTATCAAAATTTAAACTTGAAATAGACTATATGCTAGACAACATGAAAGGCATGTATAGAATGGCTAAAGACCTATAGAATTATTCATAATTGTACCATTTATGGCTGTTTCCTACATCTATTGCCTCAAACTATAGGCTAAATAAAATGAAATATGGTGATTTATATTATTTGAAAGACTAGAAAAAGTCGAACAGTGCTACGATTCCATTGTAAGAGATTACAAGAGAAAAGAATAACGCTGCTCCCAAACCTATATTAAGCCAAATACCTGCTTTGTAAGTTTTCATTAATTTGGCATTATTGACTAAAAGTATTATCCCTAAAATAACCAGAGGCAATACAAAAACGTTAAATACCTGTGAGAGTATTTGCATTTGTATGGGATTAGCACCAAAAATAGGAACTATTAGCGCAAAGCAACAAGCAATAGCAGTGATTATTTTAAACTGTTTAGAAGACGTATCTAATTCCCCAGATTGGTAATCCGCCAAAAGTATTGGGGCAATCAACAAACACGGAAATATAGAAGACAAACCAGCACTTAAGGTTCCAAAGAAAAATAAGGTTAATGCAAATTTACCTGCAACTGGCTCTAAAGTATTTACCATATCTAAAACTTTTGTCACCGGTTGCCCTTGATGAAATAAAGCACCACAAGCTACTGACATAACCGATGCGCTGATAATAAAAACAAGTGTGGCAGCAATAATTGCATCTTTCTTCTGTTGCTTTAAATTGCTTATATCCCATCCTTTTCCTTTAACAAATAATGGTCTTGATAAAAAAGTAGCTGCAGCCATGGTGGTACCAACAAAGGCAGCTACCATCATTTTACCACCTTCTACTTTGGGAATACTAGGAATTAATCCTTTGGCCACGTCAATAGGTAAAGGATATACCATAAATAATGAAATTATAAATGATAGCCCCATAATGGTAACGAATATCACTAAAATCTTTTCAAAAAATGTGTATTTTCCAACTAAGAGTAAACCGTACATAATAGCAATAACCAGTATTGCTACCACTAAAACTACTTCATATCTATTACCTGATAAATTTGGAAAGTATATGACGATTATTTCATAAATAATATTTGCTGAAATACCCAGAATTCCCATTAATGAATTCCATTGACCAAAAGAAATACCTAAGATGATTAATATGGCTATTAGCTTCCCCCATTTTAAATGTTTTTTAAATGCAAAAAGAGCTGTTTCTCCTGTTACCAAAGCATAATTACCATAAGCATACATTAGAACACCCGAAAAAACACAACTAAGCAATAACACCCAAAGCAATTGCATACCATAGGTACTACCTGCCACAATCATAGAAGTAACACTACCTGTGCCAATAGTATATCCAATGGCAAAAATCCCAGGGCCAAAGGCTAAAACAAGTGCAATAATTTTTTTAATCAATGAAGTTTTTTGCTTTGGTTGATCCATAAGATTGATTTTAAACGAATTATTTTCTTAAATTCTAGGGTGACTTTAAGAATAAATACTTAAATTGGTTATCCAGATTGGTTTACCAAAAATAAGTATATTATTGATATATGCAAGTTTTAGCACCATAAAGAATAGTTTTCTATGAAAAAAACAGACGAAGATCAATCCAGCAACCAATACACGCGCCAACAATTCATGAAGCTATCCGCTCTTGGTTTAGCTTCCATTCCATTGTTCGGTTTTCATAATTTACCTAAAACAACTAAGAAAGTGGCCATACAGCCACTTAACGTACATCTTTTTTCGAAACATTTACAATTTTTGGAATACACCGAAATGGCTAAAACCGCAGCAGAAATGGGTTTTAGTGGCTTAGATGTTACGGTAAGGGACAAGGGGCATGTACTCCCTGAGAATGTGGAAACTGATTTACCAAAAGTGGTTGCAGCTATGAAAACTTATGGTTTATCACCAGAAATGATTACTACAAACGTTTTAGATTCCAAAGACCAAAATAGCATAGCTATTGTAAATACTGCCAGCCAATTAGGATTTAAAAATTATCGTATGGGATGGCTAACATATCCTGATACTATGTCCATTCCAGAAAGCATACTTCATTATAAAATGCTGTTTTCTAAATTAGAAGCCTTAAATAAAAGAGCTGGAATAACTGGAGTCTATCAAAACCATGCGGGAATGCATGTAGGTGCTCCCATATGGGATATACAGCAAATACTCTCCGATTGCGATCCAGAATATTTAGGTGCTCAATATGATATTCGCCATGCCGTAGTAGAAGGTGGAACATGTTGGGAATTAGGTCTTAATTTGATTCAACCACACATCAGAACCATTGTGATAAAAGATTTTAAATGGGGACAAGAAAACGGAAAATGGAAACCGCTGAACGTGCCTTTAGGCGAAGGAATGGTAGATTTTAAACGCTACTTTTCGCTTCTCAAAAAAATGGGTATTACCAATCCAGCGATTTCATTACATTGTGAGCATGATTTAGGAGGTGCAGAAACTGGAGAAATCACCATAACTATAGCTAAAAATGAAGTTATAAAACGCATAAAAAAAGATCTTACTTATCTACAAACTGCTTGGGAACAAGCATAGTAAATTAAAAATACCCATGACCAAACTATCCAAAGAAACGAGAGAAAAATTTAAATCTATTAGTACAGCTACGGTAGCGACAATACTCTTTAAACGAGGGTTAAAAAATCAGTTTATACAAGGAGTAACTCCTTTGCAAAAAGGTAAACCAACCATGGTGGGTGAAGCCTATACTTTGCGCTACATTCCGGCACGCGAAGATTTAAATCCGATTACGGTGTTTCAAGATCCAAAACATTTGCAACGAGTAGCCGTTGAAGAATGCCCTAAAGGAAGTGTATTGGTAATAGATAGCAGAAAAAACGCTCGAGCTGCCTCTGCAGGTTCTATACTTGCCACTCGTTTAATGGTACGTGGTGTAGCAGGTTTAGTTACCGATGGCGGTTTTCGCGATTCTGCCGAAATTGCGGCATTGGCTATGCCATCCTTTCATCAAATGCCGTCGGCTCCAACCAATTTAACACTGCATCAAGCTATTGCTATAAATGATCCTATTGCTTGTGGTGATGTAGCTGTTTTTCCTGGTGATATAATTTTGGGTGATGATGATGGTGTCATGGTAATACCAGCTAACATTGCAGATTCTGTAGCCGAAGAAGCTGTACAAATGACACTGTTTGAAAACTTTGTTTTAGAAAAAGTTAATGCTGGACATCAAATTATAGGATTATATCCACTTACCAATGACGACATTAGAGCAGAATTTGAAGCATGGAAAAAAGCCTAGAGTTTCTGCCCATAAGCCAAATCGCCGGCATCGCCTAATCCAGGGACAATATAGCCTTTCGTATTTAGTTTTTCGTCTACAGCCGCAATCCATAAATGGGTGGTTTTAGGAAAAACTGCATCCACATAGTCAACACCTTCTGTAGAACCAATTACCGAAACAATATGGATTTGTTTTGGAGTACCATGATCTTTTAATCCCTTTAAAACATTCTCTAAAGTTCTACCAGTGGCAAGCATTGGATCCACCAATAATAAAGTTTTTCCTTCTAAGTTAGGCGCAGCAAAATAATTAACTATTACTTCAAAATCATCTGAGTTGTTTTCATGATGACGATAGGCTGAAATAAAGCCGTTTTCAGCGTCATCAAAATAATTAAGTATTCCTTGATGAAAAGGCAGCCCAGCTCTCAAAATTGAACAAATAACAATATCTGAAGCTGCTAATGGTATTGCTTTTTCTCCTAAAGGAGTTGTAATAGAATGTTCTTGGTATTGCAAACTTTTACTTAATTCATAACTCAGCACCTCTCCCACTCGTTCTATATTTTTCCGAAAGCGCATACTGTCTTTTTGAATAGTAGTATCTCTTAATTCGG
Source organism: Cellulophaga tyrosinoxydans (assembly GCF_900176415.1). Lineage (GTDB taxonomy): Bacteria > Bacteroidota > Bacteroidia > Flavobacteriales > Flavobacteriaceae > Cellulophaga > Cellulophaga tyrosinoxydans. The sequence goes on from NZ_FWXO01000002.1 coordinate 510,749, forward strand.
CTATGAATTTGTTTAATATAGAATTCTGTTGCTCAAAGTTATGGATTATCATAAAAGCTTAGTTTGGTCTAAAATTAAGCTTTTATAAAGTGAAATAAAACAGACGATTAATGATTTACACTAAAATAGTATTAATGATCACGCCCATAGTTCATTATTTTGCTTGGAACTATAAAAAGCTAAAACTGTTGGCTTATTTTTGATATACAATAAATTCAGACCTTCTGTTTAAAGCATGATCTGCATCTGAACAAATAACATCATTGCCACATTTGTTTACCAATTGTTTTTCACCATAGCCTTTACCGGTAATTCTATCTTCAGAAATACCCATACTCACTATATATTGCACGGTTGATTTTGCTCTACGATCCGACAACCATAGGTTATAGTGATCACTATCGCGACTATCGGAATGCGATCCAACCTCAACACGAGCGTTAGGATTCTCCTTCATATAGCTAACAACCTTATCAAGTTCTAAGTAAGATTCCGGATTTAAATAGGAACTATTTATATTAAAGTAAATGGGTTTTAATTTTAATATTTCAACTAAATCTGCACCAATAACAGAAGATTCATCTCCTCTCTCCATGGCAATTAAAAAATTCAGTTCTTGCAAAGTTTCATCAATGGCATCAATTGGCGTGATTAAATAAGCTGTTTCATCATTATATCCATCAACCTCAGCTACAAAGCGGTATTTTTTATTAGGAAATTCTATAGGCGTAGTAAATTTACCTTCTTTATCTGTTTCAATTTCAACAAGACTATTTTGTGCATAGTCATAGATAGTAACTTTAGCAAAAGGTATTGGAGTACCTAATTTTTTATCGATAACGGTACCATTAATTTGCGAGGTTATCTCTGTAGTTTTAGGGATTAACTTTTCAAAAGTAAATGCATAAATATCATCATCACCCATGCCACCTGCACGATTAGAGGCAAAAAATCCGTTTAACGTTTCATCATTTAAAACAATCGAAAAATCATCTTCTTTACTATTTACAGGTTCTCCTAGATTGGAAACTTCATCATTATCAAAATCATAACTATATAAATCAAGTCCGCCTAAACCGGGATGCCCATCTGAAGCAAAATATAAAGTTCCTTCTGAGGCCATAAATGGAAAAGTTTCTCGAGCTTCGGTATTAATAGTTTTGCCCAAATTTTCTGGTGTACCAAAAGTACCATCCTCGTTTATAGCTACTTTAAAAATATCCGATGCACCATAACTAGGTTTCATATCTGATGCAAAATATAATGTTTTTTCATCAGCACTTAAACTTGGGTGTGCCGTAGAATAATTGTCACTATTAAATGGCAATTCGGTTACCATTCCCCAAACCCCGTTTTGAAGTGTTGCTCGGTATATTTTAAGTCTGCTTAATCCCGTTTCGTCTTCTACAAAATTGCCCTTTTTACTATTATTTCTAGTAAAATATACCGTAGTCCCATCTTTAGTAAATGCTGTTGATGATTCATGGGTTTTTGAGTTTAGTTCTTTAGCAAATACTTCAGGTATTTTAAAAGCACCTTCCTCATTAGTAGAATCCGCCTTATATAAATTTAGGTAGGCTTTGTTTGTCCATTTATGAATATTATTTACCAATAACCCTGTATCTCTTGCACTTGCAAAAACTAGGTTGCCTTGGTAAAACGATGGGGCGAACTCTGACTCTTTTGTATTAATATTAATTTTTTTAAGCGAAAAGCGTAAGGTCTTAGATTTTATTTGCTCTAAATAATCAGCATTTTCGTCAAATTTCTGTGCTCTGGAATCTTGACTCTTTATTTTCTGAAATTTTCTCATAAAAGCATCAGACTTCTTATAATCTTCTAATGATTTTAACGATTGGGCGTATCTAAAATAATATTCAGCACCAACCGATACTGCGTTTAAATCGAACAATTTGCCATACCATTCGGCAGCTTTTGCGTAATTGGCATTATTGAAATTAGCATCACCTAAATTCTTAAAAATTACATCAGACTCATACCCTTTTGCAACTAATTCTTCGTAGCTAGCAATGGCTAAGGCATAAGAATGATTATTAAAATTTTCTTCTGCTTTCTTCAAACCAGCATCTTGAGCATGACCAAAAGATAACGCGCCAAAAAAACATAGTAAGTAATTGTATATTGTTTTTTTCATGCTTAAAAGAATCTTGGTGTTAATGCATTTCTATTTCGAGATTTGAATTCGTATCTTAAGAAAACTTCAAAAGATCCATCATTAAAACGTTTACTACCCAATGCACTTGTTTCACGATCATAAGCTAAACCAGCCATAAAGCGTTCTGATATTTGAAAGCCTACTAAAGCACTGAAGGCCGCATCCCAACGGTATCCGGCGCCTATAGAAAATTTTTCATTGTATAGAAAAGTTGCAGATATATCTGTTTGTAATGGAGCTCCATTAACTGCTTTAAAAAGAATCGCCGGCTTTAATTTTAAATTATAATTTAAATCAAAAACATAACCAGATATTAGATACCAATTCATACGTTCTGTTCCAATATAAGATGTTGATCCTGATGAATTATCAAAATGTTCTGTTTCCAAAAAGTTAGGAATAGAAAGTCCGGCATAGAAACGCTCGTTATGAAAATAAACGCCTGCTCCAAAATTTGGTGAAAACTTCTTATCAATTGTCTCCATACCTGGTGGTGCTGTAGACGGATTAAAGTTTCTTAATTTATTAAAATCGATATTCAAAAAATGTCCTCCAGCTTTTAATCCAAAAGATAATTTATTGTTTTCAGAAGTTAATACAGTGTATGAAAAAGTAGCATCAAAATAAGTATCTTGATTTGTTCCATTACCAATTTCATCATTTACTATAGAAATACCCGCTCCTACCTTATTAGAAATTGGACTATGTATATTAAAGGTTTGTGTTGTTGGCGCCCCATCTAATCCGACCCATTGCGAGCGGTGTAATGCCGCAATACTCAAAGCTCCACGAGAACCAGCATAGGCAGGGTTCACGGCCAAAGTATTGTACATATACTGCGTATACTGTGCGTCTTGTTGTGCAGTAACTGTTCCGAACAACGGTAGCATCACTAGCGCGAGTATTAGTATTATTTTTATATAGTTACGAAGTTTCATGAATTTCGTTGTATTATCTATTAATATATAAGTAACCTGTTTTCTGTTTTGCCTCTCCACGCTTCACATATTTGATTACATAGAAATAGGTGCCCGCTGGCAAATAATCTTTAGCCTTTATAACCGCTTGCCCATTGGACAGTCCAGAAAAAGAATTATTTGCATTATTATAGGCTGTTGTACCGTAAACTTTTGCACCCCAGCGATTAAATATTTCAACACTATTTTCAGGAAAAGCTTCAATATTAATGATTCGGAAAATACCATCATTACTATCTGGTGTAACTAAATCGCTAGCGATACTAATATCACAGGCTACATCTATTGGAGGTGTTCCACCAATAGAATCACAAGCATCTAAAGGATCTGTTTTATCCGTAACTTCTTGACCATCAAAAATGCCATCGTTATCGGTATCAGGATCAAAAGGATCTGTACCTATCTGTTCTTCTTCAGCATTAGTTAATCCGTCGTCATCACAATCTGTGGTAGGTAATGGTGTTCCGTTTAAAGAATCGCAATCATCTAATGGATCTGTACCATCTAAAACTTCTTGTCCGTCTTGAACGCCATCTCCATCAGTATCTGGATTATATGGATCTGTACCAAGCATATTTTCTTCACTATTAGTAAGACCATCATTATCAAAATCATTTGTTATCGTTATTTCTCCCGTACCCGTATTTCCAGCTACATCTGAAACAGTAATGTTTAAGATAGTTGGATAATCTAGTACTGGTAATCCACCACTAGTTGGTGTTGCACTATCTAAATCTAAGCTCCAATTACCAGAACTATCAGTAGTTATTGTATAAATGGCTTCGGGAGTGCCGTCACCATCTACATCTATTGCAATGGTTAAATTTTCATTAGGCGTTCCAGTACCTGTAATAATCGGTGTTAAATCATCTGTCAGTTGATCTTCTACTGTTGGTACTTGCGTATCAATAACCGCTGTAAAAATTGCAGATAGTGTACTTACGTTTCCAAATATATCAGAGGCTAGAGCAGTAAATGAATATACGCCATCGATTAACACATTAGTTGTATAATCAAAAGTCCAATTACCACTTGCGTCTGCCGTTGTAGTCCCTATACTTACGCCATCTACAAATAATTCAATAATTCTATTTGCTTCAGATGTACCTAAAATAAACAGCGTATTATCCGATGTTATTCCATCTGTAGGAATATTAGAATCTGTACTTATCGCGGTTATTATAGGTGTACTAATGGAACCAACTTCTACATTATAAATTTTATTTGCTGTAGCACTTCCAGAATTGCCTGCAGCATCTATAGTAGTTATACTACCTTCAACCGTAGTATCTGCATCTAAAACCAAGTCGTTTCCTGTAACTACAATACTAAATATTCCTGAGGCATTTACCGTTCCTGTAATGGTAACTCCGTTTATAACTAAACTAACCGTATCACCAGTTGTAAAATCACCCGAAACGGTACCTGTAATCGTAATAGTACCTGAAGCTTCAATAGCATTTATTGTATTATCAGCAGTAATATCATTTATGATTAAAACTGGTATTGGAATACTAATATCTACATTATAAGATTTTGATGCAGTTGCCGTGCCAACATTCCCAGCTGTATCTGTTGTTGAAAAACTTCCTGCAACCGTTGTATCTGAATCCAAGGCTAAACCGTTACCCGAAACTACAATACTAAATACTCCTGAAGCATTTATTGTTCCTGTTGTAGTTACTCCGTTTATGACTAAACTTACGGTGTCCCCATTAGCGAAATCACCTGAAACAGAACCTGTTATAGTAATAGCACCAGCTGCTTCGGTTGCATTTAGTGTATTATCAGCAGTAACATCATTAAAAGTTAATACTGGTATAGGTAAAGTAGTATCTACAGTATATACTTTATTTGCTGTAGCCGTTCCAATATTTCCAGCAGTATCTGTTGTTGAAAAACTTCCTGCAACTGTAGTATCGGGATCAAGAGCTAAATCGTTGCCTGATACTATAATACTAAATACGCCTGAAGCATTTATTGTTCCTGTAGTAGTTACTCCGTTTATGACTAAACTTACGGTATCTCCATTAGCAAAATCTCCAGTGACCGTACCTGTAATAGTAATAGTTCCTGATGCTTCGGTTGCATTAATTGTATTATCGGCTGTAATGTCATCTATGGTTAAAACAGGAACAGGTATTGTTATATCAATATTATATACTTTAGTTGCTGCTGCTGTACCAATATTACCAGCAGTATCTGTTGTAGTAACACTTGCTGCAACGGTTGTGTCTGAATCAAGTGCTAAATCGTTTCCTGAAACTACAATACTAAATACTCCAGAAGCATTTATAATCCCCGTACTTGTTATCCCATTTATTACAAGGCTCACCAAATCCCCAGTAGAAAATTCTCCACTTACGGCACCTGTAATTGTAATATTTCCTGCAGCTTCGGTTGCATTTACGGTATTATCAGCTGTTATATCATTAATGGTAAGACTTAATATTGGCAGTGAAGTATCAATTGTAATAGGAAAAACTGTGGACAAACCACCTATGTTTCCTGCAGCATCTGTGGCCCTGGCGGTAAGATTATAATTCCCGTCTGCAAGGGTTGTTCCTGTATAGTCGAAACTCCAAATACCTGAAGAATTAGCTGTAGTTGAACCTATACTTATACCGTCTAAAAATACCTCAACGCTACTATTTGCTTCAGCGGTTCCACTTATAATTAGGGTATTATCAGAAGTAATTCCGTCTGATGTATTATTACCTGTATCTTGACTTATTGCCGTAACATTTGTGCCTAAAGGAGCGGTGGTATCAACATTATATAATTTATTCGTAGTACCAACACCTACATTCCCTGCGGTATCTGTGGTAGAAATTGTACCAACAACGGTGTGATCCGCATCAAGCACTAAATTATTACCTGACACCAAAATAGTAAAAGCACCTGTTCCATTAACTGTTCCTGAAGTTGTAACCCCGTTAATTACTAAACTAACGGTATCTCCAGTAGTAAAATCTCCTGCAACAGCACCCGAAACACTAATTGATCCCGCAGCCTCTGTAGAATTAATAGTATTATCCGAAGTAATGTCGTTAATTATTAAAGTTGGTATTGGCAAAGTAGTATCTACATTGTACACCTTATTGGCGGTTGCTGTTCCAGAATTACCTGCTGCATCGGTAGCATTTACACTACCCCCAACCGTTGTATCCGCATCTAGCGCTAAATCATTTCCTGAAACCACAATACTAAATATTCCTGAAGCATTTATAGTTCCTGTAGTTGTTACTCCATTAATAACCAAACTTACCAAATCACCGTTCGTAAATTCTCCACCTACGGTACCAGTTACCGTTATATTTCCAGAAGCTTCACTAGCATTAACAATATTATCTGAGGTGATATGATTTATTGTAAGTGTAGCAATAGGTAAAGTGGTATCAATACTATAGACTTTATTCGATGTTGCAATACCCGTATTTCCTGCAGAATCAGTTGTAGTCATACTACCCGCAACTGTTGTATCTGCATCCAATACTAGATCATTACCAGATACTACAATACTAAATATTCCAAAGGCATCAATTGTACCTGTAGTGGTTACACTATTTATTACCAAACTAACGGTATCTCCAGAAGTAAATTCACCACTGACAGTACCTGTTATTGTAATATTTCCAGAAGCTTCACTTGCATTAACAATATTATCTGCTGTAATATTATTTATTGTAAGAATAGGAGTTGGTGCCGTGGTATCTACGTTATATACTTTATTTGCTGTTGCAGAACCAATATTACCTGCAACATCAGTAGTACTTACGCTACCTGCAATTGTTGTATCCGAATCTAAGGCTAAATCATTTCCTGAAACTACTATACTAAATGCACCAGCAGCATTTATCGTTCCTGTACTAGGTACGCCGTTAATAACTAAACTTACACTATCACCTGAAGAAAATTCTCCTGTGACCATACCCGTAATAGTTATATTTCCTAAGGCTTCACTGGCATTTACAGTATTATCTGCAGTAACATCATTAATTGTTAATGTTAAGATTGGTAAGGTTGCATCAATGGTTATAGGAAAATTAGCCGAAATCACACCACTATTACCCGCAACATCCGTAATTAATGATGTTAATACGTAATCGCCATCAGCTAATGTTATGGCTGTATAATCTAAACTCCATATACCAGAGCCATTTGCTGTTGCATAACCTATACTTACGCCATCTAAAAACACCTCTACTGTACTATTAGCTTCTGAAGTTCCTCCAATAACTAAGGTATTATCCAAAGTGACACCGTCTGTAGTAATAGCACCTGTATCTGTACTAATTGATGTTATTACCGATGCACTTGGTGCTGTCGTGTCTATTGTAAAAGAAAAATTAGAAGATAATGCACTTACATTCCCTGCTAAATCTGTTGCTTGTGCAGTGAAAATATAAGAACCATCTACAAGTGTGGTGCCAGTATAATCAAAACTCCATATTCCGGAAGCATTTGCTGTAACCGTTCCAAGACTAGTACCATCTAAGAATACTTGTACGCTACTATTTGCCTCTGCAGTACCACTAAAAACTAAAGTGTTGTCTGAAGTTATTCCGTCAGTTGTACTGCTACCATTATCATCTGTTATTGCGGTAACTACAGGGGCGCTTGGAACAGCAGTATCAATAGTAATTGAAAAATTAAATGAAATTGGACTACTATTTCCTGCTAAATCTGTTGCTTGCGCCGTGAGAATATAAGAACCGTCAGCTATTACTGTTCCGGTATAATCTAAATTCCATTGTCCTGTACTATTCGCTGTAGCAAAACCAATACTAACTCCATCTAGAAAAACTTGTATTTGATCGTTTCCACCAGAAGCACCAAAAATATTCAAGGTGTTATCGGACGTTATTCCGTCACCAGAACTTGCTCCAGTATCGGTTGTTATATAATTAATATTTGGTCTAAAAGGAGGGCTTCTATCTATAAAAATTGGAAAATTAGGACTAGTGGCGCTTACATTTCCTGCACCATCTGTTGCACGTGCTGTTAATATATGAGCATTATTGGCAATAGTTGTTCCGGTGTAGTCTAATGTCCAAACGCCAGAACCATTACTTGTTGTTGTTCCTATAAGATTTCCATCTAAAAATATGGATATTAGCGTATTTGCATCGGAGGTTCCTCTAATGATTAAAGTGTTGTCTGATGTAATTCCGTCTGTGCTACTCAAACCAGTATCAGTACTTATAGATGTCACCGCAGGTGTACTTGGTACCGAAGTATCTATTACTATTGGAAAATTAGCAGAAATAGCACTAAGATTACCTGAAGCATCTGTTGATTGTGCTGTAATAACATAAGAACCATCTGCTAGTGTAGTACCTGTATAATCAAAGGACCAGTTACCGGAACCATTGGTTGTGGTAGTACCAATGCTTGTACCATCTATAAAAACAGTTACAGTACTATTTGCTTCTGCAGTTCCATTAAATTCTAAGGTATTGTCAGATGTAATTCCGTCTGATGTATTACTACCAGTATCTGTACTGATAGCTGTCACGACTGGTGTACTAGGTAACGAAGTATCTATGGTTATTGGAAAATTAGCAGAAACTGCACTACTATTTCCAGCGACATCTGTTGCTTGCGCTGTAATTATATAAGAACCATCTGCCAATGTCGTGCCCGTATAATCAAGAGACCAGATTCCTGAACCGTTGGCTGTAGTAGTACCAATGCTTGTACCATCAATAAAAACTGTAACAATACTATTTGCATCGGCAGTTCCATTAAATTCTAAGGTATTGTCAGATGTAATTCCGTCTGATGTATTACTACCAGTATCTGTACTGATAGCTGTCACGACTGGTGTATTAGGTAACGAAGTATCTATGGTTATTGGAAAATTAGCAGATATTGCACTACTATTTCCTGCAGCATCTGTTGCATGAGCTGTTAAATTATAGCTTCCGTCTGGAATTGTTGTAGCTGTATAATCTAGCGCAAATATTCCCGCACCATTACTTGTTGTTGTTCCTATAAGATTTCCATCTAAAAATATAGATATTAGCGTATTTGCATCGGAGGTTCCTCTAATGATTAAGGTGTTGTCTGATGTAATACCGTCTGCCGCACTTACACCGTTATCAGTACTAATAGAAGTTACTACTGGAATATTTGGTGCTGTTGTATCTATAGTTACAGAATCGTCTGCACTTACTCCAATGTTTCCAATATCATCAGTAACAAATGCTGTAACTGTTAAGGTATTTCCTTCTCCCGGACTTGTAAAACTTGTTGTTATTTGACCTGCGCTAATGTGAGCCGCTGTTAAAATTAAGGTTGAACCATTAATAGTTAATACATCATTTTCTTCTGCATCAATTGGTAAATCTATAGTAACATCAATTAATCCTGATAATTCTAAACTGTTTAAAACACCATCATTATTCAGGTCTTCGATAATAGTAACGGTAGGTGCGCTTGGTAACGAATTATTAAAAGTTAATACCGCGTTATTCGAAATTAGTGAAGTACAAATAAATGAAGTATCGGTTATAATTACTCTAAATTGATATCCATTTTGTAATGCTGTAACACCAGTTAAAGTTAGTGTTGCCGTATCACTATTGGTATAAATATCTGTAGTATTTGCTGGATCTATATCCGCAAATCCCCCGCCTAATAGATCATCAACTTGCCATTGGTAGCTTAAAAAATTTCCTGTAGCATTTACGCTAAAATTTATAGGCGTGCTACCATTGGTCGTCACATTTTTAGGTTGTCCCGCCGCATTTGCAATTACAATGGTTTGACCTTCTTGCTGAAAATCAAATTTTGTATTGCCTATCGCACTATCTGCATTCGTTGGTGTGGTGTAACCGTCTATTAAAGAAGTGCCCGTAACTAACCCATTAGCATCAACAACGGTAAGAACATCCCCTAAAAGTCCGTCTAAATTATCATCTGTATAACCGGCTTCTAGAACATCATTACAGCCATCGGCATCCGCATCTAATTCTCGAAAATCAGGAATACCATCTGGGGTAGCTTCAGAATCGGCTAAAGTATAATTTACTGCGCCAGAATTACCACCTCCTGAAGATTGTACTGCATTAGGGATACCATCTGTACCAACAGCTCCGGTTAAACGACCCAAAGTAGACACTATAGAATGCCCAGCTTCAACGGCATCATATATACCATCATTATCACTATCTAAATCTAGATAATCTGGTACTACATCTAAATCTGTATCTGTATCTTTACAAGCAGCAATTATCAATTCTATAGCATCACCTGTACCTCCAGATCCCGTTTCTACAAATTGCAAAGAAATAGAAGAAACTTTCTGATTTATTTGTAATGTACCTGCAGCAGTACCATTAGCATCATTCTGAGTACTCTCTGAAGAATAACTACCTCCTGATGATGGTAATGTTGTGCCTCCATCTACAGCGGTAGTAGCTGTTGTTACAAAATCAAATGTACCTTTAATCCTAGACCATGTAGCGCCATTTAATAAAGTAACTCTAGCAGAGTTTTGTGTTCCACCTGATTGTCCACCTATGCGATCTAGATGTATTAAAGGTTTGTTTACCTGTATTGGATTTCCTAAACCATCGACAAAATTAATGGTTACTGTACTATTCCAAATATATGTAGCCTCTAATGAGGCATTGTTTGTTAAATTTTCGGACCAAAAACTATTCCCTGTTGTCGTGAAATTTCCGTTAGTGAAATTATTTGAATTGGTTGTGGTAACATTGGCAATAACACCATTTCCGTAATTATATGATGCTGTTGTTCCAGAAATTGCCCAAGCACCAGATTTTAATGGGGTGCATTTTCCTTCATCTGCATCTAAAATACCATCATTATCATCATCAAAATCGCAACTATTATTTATACCATCTGCATCTGGGTCTTCTGCTGTAGGTGTACCCACTATAGCACCATAAGTACAGGGGTCTATAACTAAATTTGAAATAACAAATTCAATGTCATCATCATTAGCACCTAAACCAAGAAAAGCTCTTTGAATAGAGCTGCCCAGTGTAATGTTGTTGACCAAACTATTAACTTGAAGACTACCTCCTGTAGTAAATGGGCATTCGGCACCTAATCCTGACAACAAAAATCCTAAATCCGCTTGAATTGAATTTGAACTAGAATCAAAAGCATTTCCATTCGAATTTAATTCTGTCCATGTACCACTTGATAATGTAATGATAGCAGAGGCATCACCCGCAACCGCTAGAGTACCCAGTTTATCAATATGTAGAATAGGTTTCAAAATATTTACAGGTAGGCCTGTTGAAATTTCAATAAAACTAAATGTTATTGTTCCAGATGAATTGGCAATATTAAAGGCGATAGAAGGATTGTTTAAAATAGTTGGATCACTATAAGATTCCGAAGAACAACCCATAGTTTGGGCTCCAGTAATGGTAGCCCCACCTGTCTGTTGTGCTCTTACTAATACTAAACCGTCTGAGCTAGTACTTTCCCAAACCCCAGACCCTACATCAGTCCATGTTCCAGTTTTTTGCGCATGAGTTTGTTGAAAACATATAATTGCAAAAAATAGATAAAGTATTTTTCTGAAAATAGTACTTAGTTTGCCCAAATTATTCTTATTAATTATACCCGACTATTTCCAATCCAAAATATTAGACAACCAATTAAACTTCTGATTATCAAGAATAGCAATAGTTCATTACCTATGTAAAAAAAGAATAATCCATGTTTAGAAGAAAACTTATGTTGTGAACGATGTAAAAGTTAATATGAAATCAGAGCAAGTTGACATCTAAACTCAAAAAACACAAAAAATTTACTCCAAATTTTTTGTGTCAAAATCTTCTATAAACCCTGACAATAGTTTCTTCATCGACAAAATACATCAGTGAAAAACTTCTAAAAATACCGAATAAAATTATTTTATTTCCGTTTTATTAGAAGTCTGATATTTATCATATCTAAATTCTAAAAGCGTTCCTATTTTTATAGCAACTTTAAGTTAATGTCATAAGATTTTATTAACTTAAAAAAATAACTACATTATTTAAAACATAGCGATTCCTATGGAATTCATTGATTATTATAAAGTATTAGGAATAACCAAAAATGCCTCTGAAGCAGAGATTAAAAAGGCCTATAGAAAACTAGCCCGTAAATATCATCCAGATTTAAATCCGAATGATGCAGAAGCTGAAAAAAAATTTAAACAAATAAACGAAGCCAATGAGGTGCTTAGTCATGCTGAAAATAGAAAAAAGTATGACGAATATGGTAAAGATTGGCAACATGCAGAAGCTTTTGAAAAACAAAAAGCTAATCAGCGAGCTTATGGAGGCAACGCTGGAGGATACAAGTATTCAGGTGGTTCAGCAGAGGACTTCTCAGATTTTTTTGAAAGTATGTTTGGTGGTTCTGCAGGTGGAAATTTTAGGTCGTCACGGCAGAGTACTAAGTTTCGAGGACAGGATTATAATGCTGAATTAAATCTAAATTTAACCGATATACTAACTACTCAAAAACAAACGCTTACTGTAAATTCTAAAAATATTCGCATAACAATTCCTGCTGGTGTAGAAGATGGTCAAACAATAAAAATTACAGGACATGGCGGTCCTGGCGTTAATAAAGGGCCATCCGGAGATTTGTATATAACATTCAACATAAATAACAACACCAGTTTCACTCGTGAAAAAGCGGATCTCTATAAAACTGTAGAAATACCGCTTACCACTGCCGTTTTGGGCAATGAAATAACTATTGATACTTTAACTGGAAAAGTTAAGCTAAAAGTAAAACCCGAAACTCAAAATGGCACTAAAATAAAATTAACAGGTAAGGGGTTACCTCGTTACAAAAAGGACAATCAGTTTGGAGATTTGTACATTACTTTTCAGGTTAAAATACCATCGAACTTAACAGAAAAACAGCAAAAATTGTTTAAAGAACTAGAAGCCACGAACTTGTAATTATAAAACACATGGATACACAATTAATACAACTTAATGATTTTTGTAGTGGTCATGAAATAGAAGTTTCGTTTGTTACTGAGCTACACAATTATGATATTATAGAAATAAAAATTATCGATAATAATCAATTTATTACCATTGAAGAATTGCCAAAGGTTGAAAAAATGGTACGTTTACACCAAGACCTTCAAATTAATATTGAGGGACTAGAGGCTATAAATCAACTTCTTCAGCGCAATATAGCCTTGCAAAATGAAATACGTTTATTGCGGCAAAAAATCAACAGACTTGATGATTTTTAATCTTACGTTATAGTCATTATATGGTTTTAATTACTGATTTAATACACTAGTTATATGCCATTACATAATTTTCTAGTGTCTTCTTATCAAAATGAAAAAGCACATTAGAGGCTATCATTACAGGATTTTTAACCAGAGACTAATAGCGGATTAAGATACAATTCTACCATCTTCCATTTGAATTATTCTATCAGTTTTCTTTGCAAAATCTTCATCATGCGTAACAATTAATAAAGACAAACCTTGCTCTTCTTTTAACTGTTTAAATATGTTGAATACATTATCTGCATTTCTACTATCTAAATTTCCAGTTGGTTCATCTCCCATTAAGATTATGGGATTATTAATTAAAGCACGGGCTATAGCAACTCGTTGTTTTTCTCCTCCCGATATTCTAGAAGCTCGTTGTAATGCAAGTTTATCTATGTCGAGCATTTTTAATTTCTCCATGGCCAAAAATTCAATTTCCTGGTGCGATTTCTCTGCAAGTTTCTTGGCTGGTAGCATTACATTTTCAAGAACTGAAAATTCTGAAAGTAAGTAGTGAAACTGAAATACAAAGCCTACATACTTATTTCTAATTCGTGAAAGTTCTTGGTGATTTTTACCTGTTATTAATTCATTATTTAAATACAAACTACCCGTATATTCTGTATCCATGGTAGATAATATATAGAGTAAGGTAGATTTACCTGAACCAGATTTACCCATTATAGAAGCAAATTCTCCCTTTTTTACACTAAAAGAAATATCTTTTAAAACATGAAAATCCTTAGGTTTTAAAAAATGCTTGTTTATATTTTTGGTTTCAAGAACTAAATTCATAGGTTAAATTATGTGCCTCTGATTATTTTTACAGGATCTATTTTCCTAGCTTTATTTGATGGTAAATAACCCGCAATAAAAGTAGAGATAAGCGCAAATACAATTCCAATTACATAGTAGCTAATGCTAAAACTTACCGGATACGTATCAATCGTTGGCAATGCCTCTGTTTTAAATGAAGCATGATCAATTAATACAGAAAAAATAAACCCTAAGACAAGTCCTAATAACCCACCTACAATACCAATAATCATGGCTTGACTCATAAAAATTAGTTGCACATCTTTACCCGAAAACCCTGTTGCCTTTAGAATGGCAATATCTTTCATTTTTTCGTAAATCAACATATTTAAAATATTGTAAATCCCGAACCCTGCAACTATTAATAAGGTAATAGATACTGCGTAAGTAATAAGGTTTCTGATATTTGTACCGGTCTCAAATTGCGCATTAGCTTCATTAACACTAGTGGCGGTTATAGAAAAAAGACTAGAAAGTTTTTTTGAATATACGGGAGCATTCTCAATTACATTTAGTTTTATATTAATATCAGTAATATAATTTTGAGTTTCACCCAGAATGCGTTGTACCGTTTTTAAATTTACAAAGCTCTGAGAATTATCAATATCTGCTATACCACTCTGATATATCCCAACAATTTTAAGCGGAAAAAGATCTCCTTTAACCGTACTAACTTGCACTCGATCTCCAATTTTTAAGGACATTTTTTCAGCTAAACCCGCCCCCAATAAAATACCTGAATCGCTATTTTTTAAATCTTCGGGCTTACCATTTACTATATAATCGCTAATGTTAGAAAGTTTTACTTCTTCCATTATATCTACTCCAATTAAATTACCTCCTAATTCATTAGAGCCAGAGATATAAAAAATCTGTGCTCTAGCCTGTGGCGTTGCACCTTTTACGTTTTTATCTTCTTTAAGATAATTTAAAATTGGCAGCGCATTATGAATTTTTTTTTGATTTTGCTTAGGCTTTACCGAATGTATAAATTGAAATGATTGCTGTACATCATCATACAAGGCAACAGGTTGTTTGGCAGTTGGTTTAATTTCATTGTATAAATGTACGTGTGGTGTTTGATTTAGTATTAGATCATCTAGCATGGTATTTAAGCCAGTCATAAAACTTACCAAAGTAATATAAGAGGCTATACCAAAAGTTACGCCAAGTGCCGCCGTTAAAGTAGACTTAAACTTGGTCAGCAAATGAGTTTTTGCAATGTTCAGTATAACAGGCCAATTGGTCATTATTCTGGTTTTATTATTTCGGTTTCTGCACCTATTCCTTTTAAAATCTCTACTTCATTTAAATTCTGCAATCCTGTTACTACTTGCACTACTCCGTTATTGGTGATCACAGAATTTCCATTTAGAAGATATTCTTTAGGAATAATTAATGCGTTATTTTTTTCAGCTATTATGATATTACCTTCACCAGATAATCCAGGGTAAAGCTTTTTAGGGGTCGTAATAAATAAAGCTTCAATTTTAAAAGTCTGAGAACGTGAATCTTTCTGAGGATATATTTTAGTTATTCGAGCTTCGAACACCTCAGACGAATAGGCATCTAATGTGATTAAAGCTTTTTGACCTTTTTCTATTTTTACTATATCTACCTCATCCACAAGCATTTCAATTATAAAATCGGTAGCACTACCAACTGAAGCTAAAGGTTCCATTGTTGTTACAATCTCACCAGTATTTTTATAAAGTGCATAAACTTTTCCATTTATTTTACTCGTTACAGTATATTCATCTGTATTAATTTTAGAAGACTTGTACGTGTTTTGCGCTTGTTTAGCTTGCGTTTCTAGTTCTTTTTTAGTCCTGTAAAACTTATTATACAATACTTTTAATTGGTTTTTAGTTCGTTGGTACGCCAACTTTTTGGTATCATACTCTATTTTTGAACCAATATTCTGACTCCACAGATTTTCTTGTCTTTTAAAATTTACCGAATCATTTTTTAGTGTTAATTCTGCTGTTTCAATATCTTCTTTAATTTCTTTAAGTAAGTTTGAACTTCCTTGATAATTATTTGTAGATAATTGTAGTGATAAAAGTGCATTTTCAGATGTCAATGCGCTTGTAGAATTGGTGATGTGCATTAAAGGGGTATTCTTATTTACTAAAGCACCTTCATCTACTAAATTGCGTTCAAGAATACCGTTCACAACCGCATGTGCTTCATACAAACTATCTGGCTGTATAGTCACAGAGGCGTAAACAGATTCGGACAGTTTTTTTACCGTGGGCACCGTTTTCTCTTGTTTACCTCCACAAGAAATGAATAATAAGGATAATACGATATATAATGCTTTCATATAAAACTTAATAAAACACAAAATAATAGTAATCATTACAGTTAAACTATGAGAATAATCATAGACAAACAATTAGAATTTAAGTATTATAAATTCTGAACACCAAGGTAAGTTTTGCTTTTTGCTCGAATTCACGTCTGACTATTGTCATATTTTAATAAAATGTTGCACCCTATTTTTGTTTCACATTGCGCACAAATAGCAAGGTTACACAAAAATGTCTTCAATAAAATTACCAAAAACACAAGATTTAAAACGATATGGCACCCTATTCAGCGTGCTTACAAAATATGGTTTTGAAGATGTACTGGCTACAACAACTTTAAAAAATATCATACCAGATTTCTACTTAAAAAAACACCCTGACACGCATAAATTACTTTCATACTCCACTTACGAGCGCATACGCATGGTGTTAGAAGAATTAGGGCCGAGCTATGTTAAAATGGGACAAGTAATTAGCAATCGTGAAGATATGCTCCCACCTGAGCTTTTAATAGAACTTGAAAAACTACAGGATAATGTAAAACCCTTAGAAAATTTTGATGTAGAAAAAAAAATAGAAGAAGAGCTCAAAATATCATGTCGCGAATTTTTCTCCTACTTATCTCCAAAACCGTTAGCGGCTGCCTCTTTAGCTCAAGTGCATAAAGCACAATTACGAACAGGAGAATGGGTAATATTTAAGATTCAACGACCCAATATAAAAGAAACTATTACCCGCGACATTTCTATTATGAAAGATGTTGCAAATGCTTTAGAAAAATATAGTATCCAAGCACAGCATCTGCAGCCAACTCAACTTATTGCATCTTTTGAAAAAAGTATTAACGAAGAGCTTAGTTATACCCAAGAACTAAACAATATGCTTCGATTTACTAAAAATTTTGAAACCAATGAAGTCATTTATATACCTAAAGTGTATCAACAATTTAGCAATGACCATATTATTTGTATGGAATTTATTGATGGTATTAAAGTTTCAGAAATTAAAAAATTAGAAGAAAATAATATAGATACCAAAGCAGTAGCAAAGCTAGGTGTAGATTTATATTTAGAACAAATTCTAAATTTTGGTTTCTTTCATGCCGACCCACACCCTGGTAATATTTTTGTGCTTCCTGAAATAGAACGAATTTGTTTTATTGATTATGGAATGATGGGTAGCATTATGCCAAAAGACAAAGAGGCCTTAGAAGATTTGTTGTTGGCCTTTTTCAAAAACGATGTAAAAAAAATAATAATAGTATTAAAAAAGATAGCGTTACGTACAGATATTCCAGATGAAAAATCTTTAGAATATGACTTAAATGAACTTTTAGAAGGTATTAGCAATATTGCAATTCAAAATATAAAACTGGGCACTACTTTAAACCAGTTTAAAAATATTTTATACACTAATAAAATTGTTATTCCTCATTATTTATACATGCTTATTCGCGCTTTGGTAATTATTGAAGGTGTTGGATTAAAACTGAATCCTGATTTTAATATTACCGACAATTTAGAGCCTTATATGGCTACCATATTAAGAAAGCGATTAAGTCTAAAACGATTTTTTAATAAAAGTATATCACGCTTTCAAGAATACAACAACTTAATTGATACACTCCCAGAAGATATCAATGACATTATTGGTAAAATTAAAAATGGAAAACTAGTCATTGTTCATGAACACAAAGGATTAAATGAATTTAAAGACACCCTAAAAACCGCAATGAATCGCATGGTATATGCTATAATTATTGCAGCATTATCTATCGGTTCTTCTATTCTAGTGATAGCAGATATGCCGCCTAGAGTAAATGGAATTCCCGTTTTAGGAGCATTAGGTTTTTTAATATCAGCTATATTAGGCTTCGCCATAATTTATTCCATTTTTAAAAATAGAAACTCATAATCGCTTATGGATACTAAACAATATTTAAGTGAAATCATGGGGTCTTATATGCTAGGTATTTTAATTAGTATAGGTATTGGAATTATTATTGGTCTTGAACGGGAGTATAATAAATTAAAACAAGAGACAGGTTTTTCAGGTATTCGCACCTTTCCTATGGTTACAATTTTAGGGTTTGTAATTGGCAGTTTAAGCGAGTTCTATACCATATGGTTGTAAATTTAGGAATAAGTATAATTAATGGATCTAGTGAAACACGAAAACGAGTAGGTTATACCTTTGGAGGAATTGTAGTGCTTGGAATACTATATATATTCTTAAAGTGATTTACATTCTATTTTTTAAATGATAATGAATTTTAGTAACTTCATCCTCTATTTTCTAATAATTCTAAGCTAAAAAGTATGCGTTTAATTTCATGGAATGTAAATGGTGTTCGTGCTGTGGTAAAAAAAGATTTTTTTGAAGCTATAAAATCTATGGCTCCAGATGTATTATGTCTTCAAGAAACCAAAGCCCAAGATGACGAAGTTGCAGCAGCATTAAAGCCTTTAGATGCTTACAAGCTTAGTTCCAATTCTGCAGACCAAAAAGGCTATTCCGGCACAGCTATTTTAAGTAAAAGAGCGCCTTTAAACATTACATCTGACATAAATATTGAAAGTCATGATTTGGAAGGAAGAGTTATGTGTGCTGAATACGATGATTTTTACTTGGTAAACGTTTATGTACCAAATTCCGGTCAGAAATTAGATAGATTAGAATACCGTCAACAATGGGATAAAGATTTTTTGGCTTACTTAAAAAACTTAGAAAAGAAAAAACCAGTTATAGCCTGTGGAGATTTTAATGTTGCCCACAAACCTATAGATTTAAAAAATGATAAAGCCAACTACAACAAAACTGCTGGTTATACTCAAATAGAGATAGATGGTATGGATAATTTTATTAATTCTGGTTTCGTAGATTCATTTAGATTACTTCATCCAGAAAAAATTGCCTACACCTATTGGAGTTACCGTTTTAAATCTAGAGAACGGAATACCGGATGGCGTATTGATTATTTTTTGGTGAGTAAATCTATTGCCGATAAAATAAAATCAGTAGACATATATTCTGATGTAATGGGATCTGATCATTGTCCCATAGGTTTAGATATAGAATTATAGCTAATTATAAGTTTTTAACGTAGCCAAAAACCATTAATTTAAACTCCTTTATATCTTCAGTGAAAAGCGCCATACTTTCACTCAATTTTTTATGTTGCTCTCTATAAGCAATTTCTGAAAAACCATCCTTTAAGCCCTCTAAGTCCGTAAGATATTTTTCGTGTGCAACAATATCTTTTTCCAAATAATCCATTAATTCTAAATGAATTTTATCTAAGGTTTTTAGAAGCTGGCTAAAATCTGAAGTTTTATTGACTTTTTTATTTAGCAATTCTGTAAAAAAATTGATTTCGTATTTCCAAAATGCAATGGTATCTAACCATTCTTTACTCTCTTGATGTAAAACATTAAAACCAGCATTTAAGAGTAAATCCTTTTTCGGGTTTTTTAATAATAGTGGCATAATTATATGTTTAAATTAAATCTGTTTATAAAACTGCTTTTAAGTTTCTTACGAGCATTTTTCAAATAAATATCTACCTCTTTTATACTATAATTACTAATTTTTGCAATCTCTGGTACAGTAAATTTATAGGCCGTACTGAGTTCATACACTTTTTTCATTGGCTTAGGAAAATTTTGAATCACTAAAGCTGAATGCTTCTTTACATTTTCTTTGTTTAACTTTTTATCAAGTGCAGCAATAATTTCATCATCTGCATCATCAATAAATACATGGTTTAACAAATAATCATTTTTTGAATATTCTTGATTATCAAATTCGTCTAACATTACAAAATCGCCATCCCCATCGGTACTGTACTTCTCCTCCATTTCATCCCATTCAGGTTTAGAAAATTTGTCTATATTTTCATAGAAATATGTATCAAATTCTTCTTCTGATAGTATATCATTAATTAGTTCATCTGCTTTTTTAAATAACCATGCATATAAGAAGGTATCTTCTTTAACTTCATCAAAATGTTCGTAATATTCTATGTATAACTGATCTATAATATCATCAGATTTATACCGGTTTTTATCTAATAGACCTTTTGCTTCCGCCGATTTTAATTTTCCTTTTACATACTTTTTTATTTCTGGAATAAGTTGCATCAACAAATCATTAAAAGAACTAATATTTCCTTCTTTTTTAAACGCAACTAATTCCACATATTTTTGAGCAGCAAGAACATGTACTGTTCTAAAATCGTTTTTTACTTTAGCTTCCATAAACCTTATATTTTTAAGACAACTATTTTGTGTGTTTCTCTCTTGGTCAGTAAGAACTATCCAGAAGAAATGTGCATCTAATTTAAAGCAAACACTTGTGCTTAAATATGATATTTATCAGTCTCAACTATTTTATTTCCATTAATTTAGGGCTTACAAAAGTGTAAACAATATATGATTGACCCTACAGATTTCGGTATAACAGGACTTTCCGATAAAGAAGTATTGGCTTCAAGAAAAAAACATGGTGAAAACATCCTAAATTATAAAAAACAGAATAACACTTTAGATGCTTTTTTAAGTATTCTTAAAGAACCCATGGTAATTTTATTAGCAGTAGCATCAAGCATTTACTTTATTACTGGTCATTTTGGCGATGGTATTTTTCTAGCTATGGCCATTGTTCTTGTTGGATCAATATCATTTTATCAAGATTCAAAAAGCAGAAATGCATTGGAAAAACTTAAAGATATTACCCAACCTAATGCTAAAGTGATTAGAAATAGTAAAATCATAGAAATTCATAGTAATGAGTTGGTTATTGGAGATAGTATAATTGTTGAAGAAGGTAATGTAATTCCGGCAGATGGCACCATTGTACATTCGAATGATTTTTCTGCCAATGAATCCTTATTAACCGGAGAATCTTTATCTGTTTTTAAAGATTCAGAAAAAAACAATAATAAAATCTTCACTGGAACAACAGTTGCCAGTGGGCTAGCAATAGCGACTATTACAGCAATTGCCGACGCAACAGAATTAGGAAAAATTGGAAAAAGTCTCGAGGCAATACAAGATGAAAAAACACCATTAGAATTACAAATAAACAACTTTGTAAAAAAAATGTCGCTTTTTGGTGGCGCTACCTTTGTATTGGTTTGGGGAATAAACTATGCTAAATCCTTTGACCTACTCGATAGTTTGCTCAAAGCACTTACGCTGGCGATGAGTATTTTACCTGAAGAAATTCCTGTTGCGTTTACCACTTTTATGGCGCTGGGCGCATGGCGTTTAATGAAAATGGGAATCATTGTTAAACAAATAAAAACCGTAGAAAGCATGGGAAGCACTACGGTAATTTGTGTTGATAAAACGGGTACTATTACTCAAAATAAAATGAGCCTAGCAATGCTCTTTACTATAAAAAATGAAAAAATATCTACGTTACAAGATAAATTAGGCCAAGAGGAATTAGACTTAATTACCACGGCAATGTGGGCAAGTGAACCCATCCCCTTTGATCCTATGGAAATTGCCATACATGAAACATATGCGAACCAATGCAGTTCAGACGAAAGAAAAAACTACAACATGGTTCATGAATATCCATTAGGTGGTAAACCCCCAATGATGACCCATCTTTTTGAAAATAAAAATGGTGATTTAATTATCGCTGCAAAAGGAGCACCAGAGGCATTTTTAGAAATAGCTGATCTTTTACCCAATCAAAAGCAAATACTACTAACAACCATAAAAAAATTAGGTAACGAAGGGTATAGATTACTTGGGGTGGGCACCGCTCTATTTGATGGCAAAAATTATCCAAAAACGCAGCAAGAATTTTTATTTGATTTTAAGGGAATTGTAGCATTTTATGATCCTCCTAAAGAAAATATAAAAGAAGTACTCCAAAAATTTGACGATGCAGGCATTCAGGTGAAACTAGTAACTGGTGATAACCCAACAACAGCTTTATCCATTGCTAAACAAGTAGCGTTTAAAGGCTATGACATGGGCATGACAGGTGATGATTTAATGAAACTTAGTGAAACGGAATTACAAGAACAGGTAAAAACAACTCAGATTTTTTCGCGAATGTTTCCTGATGCTAAACTAAGGATAATCAATGCCTTTAAGGCAAATGGTGAAGTTGTGGCCATGATTGGTGATGGTGTTAATGATGGTCCTGCATTAAAAGCCTCACATTTTGGAATAGCTATGGGAAAAAAAGGTACTGAAATAGCTAAAGAAGCAGCATCTTTAATATTGGTAGATGATGATCTTTCTAAGATAATTGACAGTATTGCCATGGGTAGAAAAATTTATAACAACCTAAAAAAAGCAATTCAGTATATCATATCCATCCATATTCCCATAATCTTAACCGTATTTTTTCCACTGGCATTAGGTTGGATTTACCCGAATATATTCTCCCCTACTCATGTAATTCTTCTAGAATTAATTATGGGACCCACATGCTCCATAATCTATGAAAACGAGCCTTTAGAAAAAAATGCAATGCAACAAAAACCTAGACCCTTTTCTAGTACATTTTTTAATTTTAGAGAATTAATTACTAGTATTGTTCAAGGTTTAGCGATAACAATTGGCGCATTATTAGTGTATCAGTATGCTGTTTACCTTTCCTATAATGAAGAGGTTACAAGAACAATGGTTTTTATGGTTTTACTTTTTTCAAATATTTTTTTAACATTAGTAAACCGTTCTTTTTACTTTTCTATATGGACAACCTTTAAATATAAAAACAACCTTGTACCATTAATTATTACTATAACTTTATTTTTAGCCGTATTACTTTTATTTGTAAAACCATTTACTCAATTTTTTGAATTTGAAACCTTAAATGCTACGCAAATTTCAGTCTCATTTTTCACAGGGCTTTTCGCCGTACTATGGTATGAAGTTGTTAAATGGTATAAGCGAACAAAAACTATATAATAAACTATATGAAAAATATACTAACACTAACGGTAAACCCAGCAATTGATAAAAGTGCAACAGTTAATGGCATAAAACCAAATAGTAAATTACGCTGTTCTGAACCTATTTTTGAACCAGGTGGTGGGGGAATAAATGTATCTAAGGTACTTAAGGAGCTCGATACAAATTCGGAATGTATTTATCTTGCTGGTGGACATACAGGAATATTTTTAACTTCGCTATTAACAAAAAACGGAATACATCAAAACTGTATTCCAATTAAAGGCTATACTAGAGAAAATTTAGCCGTAACAGACATTGCAACAAACCAACAATTTAGATTTGGTATGCCTGGACCCCAAATATCAAATGAAGAATGTTTAGGAGTTTTAAAAGTACTAAACGAATCATTAAATGAAGGTGACTTTTTGGTGGCAAGTGGTAGTTTATCTCCTGGTATGCCAACTGATTTTTATGCGCAAGTATCTAGAATAGCTAAACATAAAAATGCAAAATTTATATTAGACACGTCTGGTGAAGCCCTAATTCTTGGCGCACAAGAAGGTGCATACTTACTTAAACCTAATTTAGGTGAACTTAGTAGATTATGTGGTGTTGAAAGCATCACTTTTGCAGAATTAGAGGTCATTGCAAAAGAATTTTTACGGACTAATCCATGTGAGGTCTTAGTGGTGTCTATGGGAGCTCAAGGCGCATTATTAATAACTGAATCTATTATGGAACATATTAACGCACCAACTGTTCATCAAAATAGCACAGTAGGAGCTGGAGATAGTATGGTTGCAGGAATGGTTCATTTTCTTGCTCAGGGTAAATCATTTAGTGAAATGGCTAGATTTGGTGTTGCTTGCGGCACTGCCGCAACTATGACTCCAGGGAGCGAACTTTGCCATAAAAAAGATATCTATGAGCTATACGATTGGATAAATAATCAATCAAATTCTAATCCTTAAAAAGCAAACGTAATTTGGCAAGAATAACCAACTCTGATTTGTTCTTTTGAGCGTAACATGAAGCAATTTCATTGGCAGTTTGCATAATTAGGCTTTTAATATTTTCAGTAAATAAACTAGAATTGTCTTTGTAAAAGTCTACAAATACTTTAAAACAGTGCTCACTACTTTTTTCATATTCCAATAACCAATCAAAAACACTTATAATTTGGTAGGCAGCATCTGTATTATACTGATCCTCTAAAGCATCAATAGCAAGCCAATCTTCCTTTACCAATTCTTTAAGTTTATCGAGTTCTTTAATATGTACCGCACCATCGACCATAGCTACGGAAAAGAACAATTTACCTAGATTTTCATAAAATTTTATTCCTGTTTTTTGAGAATGTACCATTTACTGAAATTTTTGATTTCGTTAAATTTAAATGAATGTGTTTTAATATTTCATGATAAAAATCAGTTTAAAGTTTTAACTTTGAAATATGCAGTCTTTTGAACAAAACAGTACCATATTTAATTTATTATCTGAGGGTGTCTCTGAAGGAATTATCGTTGTAAATACCAAGCAAATTATAGTAGCATCTAACACATCTACAGAACAAATGTTTGGTTATAAGAAAGACGAACTTATTGGAAAGCCACTTGATCTTTTAATTCCGAAAAGGTATCATAAACATCACGACCAACATGTAGAGGGCTTTATTGGTAAAAAACAAAAACGACAAATGGGTCATGGCCGTGAGTTGTACGGAATTAATAAAAGCGGTGTAGAGTTTCCTGTAGAAGCGGGTTTGAATCCGTTTGAATTAAATGGAAAGACCTACGTAATGGCGCTAATTATAGACATTACAGATCGGAAAGCTATTGAGAAAGATTTGAAAACAAAAAGTGCAGCATTACAATCTGCATCAAACGGAATTGTCATTGCGGATGCTTTACAAAAAGAAAATCCGATTATATTCACCAACGAGTCATTTCAAACTTTAACAGGATATACTCAACAAGAAATATTAGGCGAAAAATGTCTTTTTCTAAAAGTACATGAAGAGGACATTGCAATTAGAAATTTGCTGGAAGACACCATTAAAAAGGGAGAGAGTACCCAAGGTATTATTCGCAACTATAAAAAAGATGGAACATTATTTTATAATGATTTATATGTAACACCTATAAAAGATAGTAATGGAATTATTACCAATATAATTGCCATACAAAATGATGTGACAGAGCGCGTAAAATCGCAACAAGAAAAAGAACATTGGGCCAAAATATTTGACGAATCTCAAAACGAAATATATCTTTTTGATAAGGAAACATTACAATTTATTAATGCCAATCAAGGAGCTCAGGCTAATATTGGCTATACCTTATCCGAATTAAAAGAAATTACTCCTGTAGACATAAAACCTGATTATAATGAAGTTGACTTTCGAAAAATAATTGCGCCATTATTAAAAAAGGAAAAAGAAAAATTAAAGTTCGAAACCATCCACGAACGGAAAAATGGAACTCAGTACCCAGTAGAAGTACATTTACAACTTTCAAGATTTGGAGATAAAGATATTTTTCTCGCCATAATTCTAGACATAACAGACCGTAAAAATTACACTTTAAAACTTGAAAAAACCGTTCAAGAGCGCACCAAACAACTTACGGAAGCCTTAGCTGTAGAAAAAGAACTTAACGAGTTAAAAACCAGATTCCTATCTTTAGTTTCACATGAATTCAAAACGCCATTAAGCAGTATATTGACCTCTATTACACTGTTAGCCAAGTACACATTAACGGAGCAACAAGATAAAAGAGACAAACATGTAAATACTATCAAAAATAAAGTACGCTATCTGGACACTATTTTAACCGATTTTTTATCCGTGGAGCGTTTAGATTCAGGTAAAGTTAATTATAAGGTAGAAGAATTTCCGCTGAGTAAATTGGTAGACGAAGTTGTTTACAATTCCAACATGCTTTTAAAAACAGGACAGCACATTGTATATCCAAGAAATATTGATGATATTTTTATAAATTTTGATGAAAAAACGCTGGAATTGGCACTATCTAATTTAGTACATAACGCTATAAAATATTCTCCAGAAGACTCCAATATTGAAATAGTGGTGGAAAATAATACCCAAGAAACTACCATAAGTGTAGTGGACAAAGGTATTGGTATACCAGACGAAGAACAAAAACACATTTTTAATCGCTATTTTAGAGCTGAAAATGCACTTTTAACTCAGGGAACGGGTATTGGCTTAAATATAGCGAAACAACATCTTGAAAATATAGGCGCAGAATTAAATTTTTCAAGTAAACATAATATAGGATCTACTTTTAAAATTACCATACCTAAAGTATTAAAGCATTGAGAAGATGAAAAATATTTTATTAATTGAAGATGATAAAGCTTTACGCGAAAACACTGAAGAGCTATTGGAGCTTGCCGGATATTCCGTAAAAACAGCACCGAACGGTAAAATAGGAATTCAACTAGCAAAAGATACTCTACCGGATATTATTATTTGCGATATAATGATGCCTGAAGTTGATGGTTATGGCGTTCTACAAGAAATTTCAACATCAGAATTAACCAAACATATCCCTTTTATATTTTTATCTGCAAAAACAGAACATAAAGAAATTAGAAAAGGAATGGATTTAGGTGCAGATGATTATCTGACCAAACCGTTTGAGGAAGAAGATTTAATTAGTGCTATAGAAAGTAGAATCGCAAAACATAAAATTTTAAAAAATAGAATAGCAGAAAATCAGGAAGAAGCAGAAAACGATAGTATACTTACACTCCATGAATTAAAGAATTTTTTTGATGATAATGGCGAGGAACTACATTTTGAACAAGGAGAGGCTATTTACCAAGAAGGGATGCCTTCCAACACCATTTTTCTTGTATTAAAAGGAGTGGTAAAATGCCACGCAATGGATGAAGAAGGAAAAGAATTAATAACTTCCTTATATCGCGCCGATGATTTTTTAGGCATTACTTCGTTTTTAAAGAATGTACCCTATCAAGAATCTGCAACTGCTTTAGAGCCGGTAGCATTAGCAGGAATCTCAAAAGAAAATTTAAAAAATATCCTCTCCAAAAATCATACAATTTCCATAGAACTAATGGAACTCCTAACGGGCAATATTGCAGATATTAAACAACAACTACTGCAAATGGCCTATAGTTCTGTACGTAAAAAAACTGCACAAACACTTTTGCAATTTGCTCAAATAATGACAAGTAATACTAATGATCCTTTAAAAATATCTAGAAGTGATTTAGCAAGTGTTGCTGGTATTGCTACCGAGAGTTTAATTAGAACATTATCTGGTTTTAAAAAAGAAGGGTTAATAGAAATTGAAGGTCGTAATATTAAAATAATAGAGCTAAAAGCCCTAAAGTATATTAATTAGCAGAAAAAAAATATCAGTTTCATATATTTCTAACTGTAGTGCTAAGCACATGATATTTGTCATAAAAAAACTAAAAACCTCTAAATACTTTTGTTATCTAGAATTTTATTTTTTTTAATGAAGCATATATTAGTCCCGATTGATTTTTCTGAAAATTCTTTAAATGCCTTAGCTTATGCTAAAGAGTTGTTTAAGAACACTACTAGTAGTTTTTATATTCTACATGTTGGCAACCTAAATCAATCTGGTATAGTCAGTAATTCGTTATTAAGCTTTGGCACAAATAAAGAATTAATGCTTAAAGAAAAGTTTAAATCTAACTTTTTAAAAATAAAAGAATCGAATTCTAATAGGAAGCACCATTTTTGGGCAATACAAGAATATGGAAATCTTATTGATAAAATTAGAGAAACCGTTCAGAGCAAAAAAATAGACTTAATAGTAATGGGCACCAAAGGTGCTTCGGGTATTAAAGAAAAAATCATAGGCAGTAATACAGGAGATGTAATTACTAAAGTACCTGTAAACCTTTTAGTGGTGCCAGAAAATGCTACCTATACAGAATTAAAAAACATTTCATTTCCTACAGATTATAACATTTTCTATTCCTATAGTATTCTAAATACCATAACAGAGTTATTGCATATGAATGAAGGGTTTTTACACATAATCAACTCGTCTACAAAAAAAAAAATAAACGTAGTTCAACAAAAAAACAAAGCGTATTTACAAGATTATTTAGAAGAAGTTTTTGAAAACTACCACTGTTTTCATCGGACAGGTAATATGAAAGTGAAGAATGCTATTGAAGATTTTACCACTACTGGCAAAACAGATATGATTTTAATGGCTGCTAAAAATATTAATTTTATTCAGCAAATTTTATTTGATAACCACATCCAAAAATTAAGTTTTCAAACAAAAATTCCATTATTTGTAGTACACGAGTAATTCTTTTTTTAAGTACCAAGCAACAATGATAAATATCATAGGCTAAAGGTACAATTAGAAATATATTTAAACAGATTTTAAATATATTGTAATGAAAGCTGTACTTATTCCAACTGATTTTTCTAATAATGCAATGCATGCCATTAACTATGCTTTGCAACTTTATAATTGCGAAATAACCCATTTCTATTTTCTACATGCTTTTGCAGATGAAGTCTACAATAGTGTTGAGTCCAAAACAGCTTTAACTGTTACACAAAAGAAAATAACTCTTCAAAAAAAATCAGAAGAGCAACTTGGCGACCTTATAACGAAAATTGAGACCGAAAAACACAATCCTAAACACAAGTATGAAAGTATCGCTGTTTTTGATTCATTAGTGGATGCTGTAAATGATTTTACTGATAAGATAAATATAGATTTAATAATAATGGGTACGAAAGGCATCTCAGATGTCAAAAAAGTTACCTTCGGTAGCCATACAGTACAGGTATTCAAATATGTGAAGTGCCCCGTATTAGCGGTGCCAGAAACTTACCATTATAATCAACCAAAGCATATTCTTTTTCCTACTGATTATTCTTTACCATATCGGCGAAGAGAACTAAAACTATTAAACACCATAGCCGCTGAGTTTAAGTCTAAAGTTTTTTGCCTTCATATTTCTGATTTTGAAGAATTAAGTCAACGTCAAATAGATAATAAACGCTTTCTAGAAGAATCATTATCCAAAGCTTATTTATCATTTAATCGTACGCCAGTAAAAAATAAAGTCGAAGCCATAATGGATACTATTGATGAAAAAAAAATAGACTTATTAGTAATGGTAAATTCCAGGCATTCTTTTTTAGAAGATATGCTTTATAGATCTACCATAGATAAAATTGGATTGCATATTAAGATTCCTTTTTTAGTACTTCAAAATTTACCACGATAACCATTAAGTTCATTTAAAATGAAAAATATACTCTTACCAACCGATTTCTCTGAAAACTCGTGGAACGCTATAAAATATGGTGTAAATCTTTTAAAAAAAACCTATTGCACTTTTCATATTATACATGTAAGCCCAATTATTTCTACAATAAGTGGGGAAACAGCATTGGTTATTCCTCCAGAACTAATTGAGGAAAATTTGCTAAAAGAAAGCAATGAAAAATTAAAAAAGCTTTTAACGAGAATAGAACATTTACCCATAAATGAAAAGCATGTATTTAAGACATCTGCTCATTATGGCTTTTTTATAGACCATATTAAAAATGCTGTAAAATCTAAAAAAATAGAACTAATTATCATGGGTACCAAAGGCGCAACAGGCCTTAAAAAAGTAACAATCGGTAGTAATACTGGCAATATTATTACCAAAGTTAAATGTGCGGTTTTGGCAGTTCCAGAAAATGTAGCATTTAAAAAACCAAAAAAAATTGGATTCCCGACAGATTTTCTAGTAGAATACTCTTTGAGGCAATTACTTATTATTAAAGAGCTTAGTCTAATTACTAAGGCAAAATTGCATTTTTTATATGTTGAAAATAAAAACGGGGACCAGTCACATGATCAACTAAAAAATAAAGATTTTTTAAATGATTATTTTCAAGAGGCTATCGCTAATTTTCATATTATAAATGGTAAAAATCTAGATACTGCTATTGAGTCATTCATAGCGGCTGAAAAAATAGATATGCTGGTTATGATTGCCAAAAATTTAAACTTTTTAGAACGCATTTTGTTTAGGCCAACAGTTGAGGAAATAAGTTATCATACCAAAATTCCATTTTTGGTATTACATGAATAAAAAAAACATTCTTTATTTTAGGTGTGGCTCAATTACTTTTATAATATCATTTTTTTGCAATACTCCAGATTGCCGCCAAACCTGTTTTCCATTCTTAAATAAAAGCATGGTTGGCACACCTTTTACTTGGTATTTTGCCGCCAAAGATTGATTTTTATCTACATCAATCTTTATTACTTTTATTTTATCACCAAGATCACTCTTAACTTGGGTTAAAATTGGTGCTAACATTTTACATGGACCACACCAATCGGCAAAAAAATCGATTAAAACTGGTGTTTCAGAATCTATTATTTTATCAAAACTACTTTTCATTTTACTGTATTTAAATTTTAAAATTACAAAAATCTAAAGCCCTTACAACTGACCAATATCATGGTTTTTAGAAAAAAACTCATCTAATTTTATGCGATACACAAAATGATTCTATCATGAAAAAAATATTATTGCCCACTGACTTTTCTGACAACTCTTTTGAAGCTATTAGATATGCATTACTTGTCTATAAAGACGTAAAATGTACCTTTTACTTACTTCACACTTTTAATCCTCCAGTGTACCAAACAGAGTATTTACTCGGAAGCCCAGGGCAGATTGGTTTGGGAGATGTTTTACAAGAGACTTCATTACTAAAATTAGAGCAACTCAAAAAGAGATTAGAAGATCAGTATAGCAACACCAATCATACATTTATTATTCATACGGCCTTTAATACATTACTTAATGAAATTACGGAAATGACTCAATCAGAAAATATTGATATGATTGTCATGGGAACTACTGGAGCTACTGGTGCAAAAGAAATTTTATTTGGTAGTAATACTGTTAATGTAATTAAAAAATCTAAATGTCCGGTTATTGCCATTCCACCAAAATTTGAATACGAGGCTCCAATAGAAATATTATTCCCAACGGACTTTGAAATAAGCTATCCAAAAAAGGAGATGGAACCTTTGCTATTAATAGCAAGACAACATAAATCTAGAATAAACGTACTACACGTTAGAAAAACAATTGAATTAAATATAGTCCAGAAAGAAAATAAAAAACAATTGGATAGGCTTCTGGTGAACATGGCTATTTTTCATTCGGTTGCCGATAATGAAATTATACCTGCTGTAAATCAATTTCAAGAAAAGAATAAGATTAACCTTTTAGTCATGGTACAAAATAAACACAGCTTTATTGAAAAATTATTTATAGAACCTGTTATTAAAAAAATTGGCTTTCATATTACTATTCCTTTTTTAGTAATCCCCCAGAAATAATAAAATCACTTATTCATCACAAAACTTAAGAATGACAATTGTCATAGTTGGCTCAAGCAATTCTTAC
This sequence comes from Cellulophaga tyrosinoxydans, assembly GCF_900176415.1. Lineage (GTDB taxonomy): Bacteria > Bacteroidota > Bacteroidia > Flavobacteriales > Flavobacteriaceae > Cellulophaga > Cellulophaga tyrosinoxydans. Next base: position 542,704 of record NZ_FWXO01000002.1, read on the forward strand.
TAATTTTCAAAAACTATCAGAAAAAATAATACCATGAACAAGCGAATATTAATCCCTACCGATTTTTCTAAAAACGCATTGAATGCCACCCGATATGCACTGGATCTTTATGCGAAACAAAATTGTGATTTTTACTTTTTAAATGTTTTTCATTTAGATAGTTATACAACTAATACGCTCATTATGCCAGAGCCAGGAAGCGCAGAATACGACTCCACTAAAGCTGCTTCTGAAGAATCCTTCACTAAGCTTCTTGAGATGTTAGAATTACATAATGACAATCCTAAACATACATACCACACAACAGCCACACTTAACTATTTATCTGTTGCAATAGAAGAATTAATTGCTAAAAAAGATATTGATCTTGTGGTGATGGGTACCAAAGGGGCAACTGGTGCTAAAGGCGTAATTTTTGGCAGTAACACTGTTAAAACCATGGAGAAAATCACCCAATGTCCTGTTCTTGCTGTTCCTGAGAATGTTCGGTTTAGCCCATTGAAAGAAGTTGTATTTCCAACAGATTTTAAACTAAGCTATAAACGTAAAGAAATGGATTATCTCATAGATATTGTTCGTATGCATAATGCTGCAATACGAGTTTTGCATATAAGCAAGAATGAAACTTTATCTAAAACCCAAGAAGAAAACAAGCAATTACTAGAAGATATTCTTAGTACTGTGGAATGTACGTTCCATAATTTAAAAAATATTGATGTAGCGCAAGGAGTAACAACATTTGTAGCAAGCAGAAATAGTGATATGATTGCGTTTATAAATAAAAAACATTTCTTTTTTGGCAGTGTATTTTCTAAACCTTTGGTAAAAGAAATAGGCTATGATGCTACTACTCCAATTTTAGCCCTACATTAAAAAATAATAAATACGACATGCTCTTTAAAGAGCTCAATCTATGGACACACTTAATGGTTTTTTAAATAATCCAGCCGTAATTAAATTTGGCACTTTACTCTTATGGATTATTCTTATAGTTTTTGCAATTAGTTTTCTAAGAAAAATACTTAAAAAAAGAATTGCAGATGTAGCTATTAGATACAAAGCTCAAAAAGGGATAGAAATTATTGGCTATGTATTAATTGTAATTCTTATACTTCTTTTTTTTACGGTAAAAAACTTAGAAGATTACACCGTAATCATTGGTTTATTTACAGCCGGAATAACGTTTACCCTGCAAGAACTAATTTTAAGTATTGCTGGATCTTTTTATATATTTTTTGTACGTGTTTATATGCCTGGCGACCGGATTGAAATTAATGGAATTAAAGGTGATGTTATAGATATTGATAGTATTTATACAACTCTTATGGAAATGGGTGAATGGGTAAGTAGTGATAATTACTCTGGTAGAATTGTGAAAATTAGTAATGCATTTGTGTTCAAAGGACCCATCAAAAATTACTCTATGGATTTTCCTTTTGTTTGGGATGAATTAAATGTATTAATCACTTATGAATCAGATAGAGAACTAGCTAAAAAAGTTATTCTGGATCAAGCCAGCAATTACTTAGCGGAATATACCCAGAATTCCATTAAAAAATGGCAAGAAATGGTTGAGCGGTACTATATAGAAGATTCTAAATTAGATCCGACCTTAGCAATTACTTTAACTGATAATTGGGTTGCAATTAACCTTCGTTACATTACAGATTATAAACGTAGACGAGCCACTAAGCACGAATTATTTGAACGTATACAAGAAGCAATTAAAAACACCAATGGCAAAGTAAATTTTGCTTCAACTACTTTACAATTGCTTAAAATACCTGAAATGGATGTGAATTTAAATACGTAGTTTGATGCAAGAAAAAGGAATTGAAATAATAAAATCCTCTGGTGAGAAAATGCTTTTCTCTTTGGATAAATTACGCAAGTCATTAAAACATAGTGGTGCTGATCATAATCTAGTGGAGCAAATAGTAAGTAAAGTAAAAGAAGAACTTTATGAAGGCATTACTACCAATGAAATTTACAATCGTGCTTATGCCATTTTAAAAAAGAATAAATCGGTTTTTGCATCAAAATACAAACTTAAAAAAGCCATATACGAATTAGGACCAACAGGTTTTCCTTTTGAACGTTTTGTGGCGGCAATTTTATCTAATTCTGGATACAACACCTCAGTTAATCAACATTTAAATGGTAATTGCGTAAATCATGAAATTGATGTAATTGCTGAAAAGAATAATACAACTACAATTATTGAATGTAAATTTCATTCTGAAGAAGGTAGAAATTGTAATGTAAAAATACCGCTTTACATTCATTCTCGGTATAATGATGTAAAAGCACATTGGGAAACACTTAAAAATAAAAACGCCTTAGATGCTGGCTGGGTAGTAACAAATACTCGTTTTACTGCAGATGCTCTTGCGTACGGTAAATGTGTAGGATTGTATTTATTAAGTTGGGATTTTCCAAAAAATGAAGGACTTAAAGATAGAATTGATAGGTTAAGCCTCTACCCCATTACAGTTTCAACGCTTTTAACCAATAGAGAAAAACAGTTTATATTAAGTAGAGATATTGTTTTGTGTAGGCAATTATGGAAAAATAAATTTTTACTAGATCATTTGGGTATTTCTAATCTTAGAAAAAAAAGAATACTCGATGAATTAAATCAACTTTGTAATTCTTAAAACTATGAACACTTGTAAAATTCATTTTCTAGGCGCTTCTGGCACAGTAACAGGCTCTAAGTTTTATATTGAAACTCCAGAATTAAATATTATGGTAGATTGTGGTGTTTTTCAAGGCCTAAAAGAACTTCGAGAAATTAATTGGTTGCCATTACCTATAGATGCCTCAAAAATAGATGTTGTTCTCTTAACACATGGGCATTTAGATCATACCGGATATTTACCAAGATTAGTTAAAGAAGGTTTTCATGGCCCTATATTAGGTACAGAACCTACATTAGAAATTGCACAGATTATCTTATTAGATAGTGCTAAAATACACGAAGAAGAAGCAGAAAAAGCTAATAAAGAAGGATATTCCAAACATAAGCCAGCACTCCCTTTTTATACCATTAAGGATGCGGAAAAAACAATTTCCAAATTTGAGGCACGTGCTAAAAATAAATGGATCGAACTTTCGGAGCACATAAAATTTAAATATAGATATAACGGTCATATCATTGGAGCTACTTTTATTGAACTAGAAATTTTCGGCAAACTTTTTGTCTTTTCTGGAGATATTGGTAGAAAAATTGATCCACTATTAGCAGCTCCAGAAAAACCTGAATGGGCAGATTACCTATTTATAGAAAGTACCTATGGTAATAAACTGCACCCAGAGGAAGATGTTGAAGGACTTTTAATAGAACTTATCAATAAAACAGTTCGTAATCGTGGTAATCTAGTTATTCCTTCTTTTGCGGTAGAAAGACTTCAATCTTTAATGTACACTTTGTGGCAATTGTATAAAAAGAATAAAATTCCGAATATCCCTATTTATATAGATAGTCCCATGGGAAATAACGTGCTTTCGGTTTTCGAGAAACACACCAACTGGCATAAGCTTTCCGAAGCAGAATATAGAGCAATGAGTAATCATTTTAATATTATAACCTCATATGCAGATACTTGGAAAACTATTGACAACCCAAGACCAAAGGTTATTATAGCTGGTAGCGGAATGGTAACAGGTGGGCGTGTTTTAACCTATTTAAAAAAATTAATTGCCTTACCAACAACATCCATCTTAATAGTTGGTTATCAAGCGGAAGGTACTAGAGGTCGCCAATTATTAGAAGGTGCACATGAACTAAAACTTTATGGCAAATACTATCCAATTGCTGCGAAGGTTTACCATTTAGAAAGTTTGTCTGCACATGCCGATCAAGGAGAATTAATAGATTGGTTAAGTGCACTTAAAAATTTACCTGAAAAAGTTTTTCTTATTCATGGCGAACCTAATGCCTTAGACATTTTTAAGGTAAAACTAAGAGATGTGTATGGCTGGAATGCCGAAATTCCGCAATACGAACAGGTGTATGAATTTGTATTGTAAATCCATTTACAGCAAAACCATTTAATTTTCTATTCTGTATAAGGTACAATAGCTTTATAGATTACCCATAAATTAATCATTATTTTATGGGTAGGTTTTAATTGCTTTTGATTAGATTTAATCAGAATTAATTAATCTCAAGAATTTCTTACTTTAGAAAAGCAAATAAAACCAACACAACCAATAAGATATGTCTGCAGTAACCGAACCAAAGAAAAATAACACGCTTATTCCTATTTTAATTATTGCCGGTCTCTTCTTTATTTTCGGATTTGTTACTTGGATTAATGGTGCTTTAATTCCGTTTATGAAAACCATAAATGAATTAACATCTGCCCAATCGCTTTTAGTTGCTTCTGCATCATATATTTCATTTGTTGTAATGGCACTACCTTCATCATACATACTCAAAAAAGTAGGCTACAAAAAAGGCATGTCTTTAGGATTATTTTTGATGGGTATAGGCGCATTGGTTTTTATTCCTGCCGCTGAAGCAAGAACCTATTGGATGTTTTTGGCTGGTATATTTATTCAAGGTGCTGGAATGACCTTATTACAAACTGCATCTAATCCATACATTACCATTCTTGGTCCCATTGAAAGCGGGGCAAAACGCATTTCTATTATGGGAATTGCAAATAAAGTAGCTGGTGCTTTAGGGTCTTTAATTTTTGGCGCCCTATTATTATCAGGCATCGATGAAATTAATGAAAAACTAAAATCAGTTTCCGATAGTGAAAAGATGCTACTATTAAACCAAATGGCCGACAGTGTTGTTACTCCTTATATTCTTATGGCGGTTGTATTATTCATTTTAGGCTTACTAATTTTAAAGGCACCACTACCAAAAGTGGAGCCTGAACCTATAGCGGAACATAAGGATGGAGAAACGGTTAAAACAAGTATTTTTCAATTTCCACATTTATGGTTGGGTGTTTTAGCGTTATTCATGTATGTTGGTGTGGAAGTTATTGCTGGTGATACTATTATAGCCTACGGAATTTCTTTAGGAATTTCAGCTGAAGATGCTAAATTCTTCACCTCTATGACCTTAATGGCTATGGTGGGCACATATGCCTTAGGTGCAGTTTTAATTCCTAAATATCTGAGTCAAACATTAGCTTTAAAATTGAGTGCTGTTTTGGGGATAATTTTATCATTATGTGTGGTCTTTACAACTGGTTTTACCTCAGTACTTTTTGTGGCCAGTTTAGGTATTGCTAATGCACTTGTTTGGCCTGCTATTTGGCCTTTAACTTTAAAAGGATTAGGTAAGTTTACCGAAACAGCCTCTGCCCTACTAATCATGGCAATTGCAGGAGGAGCAGTATTACCGCCATTATATGGTAAATTAGTGGATAGTAATAAGGCCACTTATATTGCCGAAGGTATGGATGAAGCTATGGCAATTGCAACGGCATCAACAAAAGGATATTGGATTTTAATACCTTGCTATATTATCATTTTATACTATGCGGTTTCTGGACATAAATTAGGACTAAAAAATAGCGGTAAATAAACTATTAGTAACCAAAATTTATCCCCTTAAACTAGATTAATCAAGCATTTTAAATTTAGGATAAAATATATTAGTTAAATATTAATTTCACAAAAATGTTGAGATATAAACTCAATAGTGTGGGTGTTACATACCTATAACAATATACCTATGTATTACTATTAATTCTTACCACTTTTACTATAACCTTTAACATCTTTTTCATATTACGATATTTAAAAATATCATGAATTTTAAGTATTTCTTTAAAAAAACAACTATCTTAAAATGCAATATGATTAGCCCTAATACCCAATTGAATTAACCATTTATGATAAGTACTGAAACTAAACCTATTGAACCTACAATGAAATCGGATTTACAATGGCTAACTACGCATTTAAATTCTTATAAAGATCAGTTAACTCAAGGAGCTAAAATCGAAGCTCTAAAAGATTTAATACTTGTAGATTTTTCAAATATTTGTCACCAATATAATAGTCATGCCGCAGCAATTGAGTCTAATGAAGCATCTGAAATTGAAATAGACCAGTATCTTTTACAATATGTACTTCCAGAATCATTTAAAGACCTTATTATTATTCATCGTGATGTATTGTTACAACTGCAAATTGGACATCATAAAACAATAGAAAATATTGCTTCAATCGCGGCTTTACAAAATTTAATTGAAGAATCAATTACGTTGTTAGTAAACGCAATTAATTATGTTACTTCAACTATAGAAAAAGAAGTAAAAAGTACATATAAAACTAATGCTAAGAAGATTATTGACTCTAAAACACGCCATCATTTATCTCCATGGAAGGTATATCAAGAACAATTTAATATACTATTATCGCAGTTTTCACAGATTACCAACACCAATAAGAAAACCATTAATAACATTGAAATATTTAATGAAATTAGAAATGACACCAATAGTATTATTGAAAAAATTGGTTTAGAATCGCAAGTGTTGCTAGAGATTTCAACCAATGCAATTGCTGTTATTAAAGGGAATGAAAATAGTAAAGAAATATTATCCTGGATAGAAAAAAGCTTGACACAAATTAGTGCAAATGATGCCAAAACGAACGTAGAATTCACCTCAGCGATAGAATCAAAAATTAATAATTTGGAATCTTACGCTATTCCGATTGGAACCAACGAAGGGTACTTATTAGAAAAGAAAATAGATTTTAATAAAAGCGTAAAAAAGTGGATGGATTATAATCTACTTCCGCTACTTTCTGATGTTTGGGAACAAAATAATAGTATTAATAATTTTATAAAACACTCGTTATTAAATTTAAAATCTAGCCTTAATCTAGGCAAAGAAAATAATAATTTAATACATCTTGATACGCAATTAGAAGCCTATAAAAACACCAAAAACACATTACAAGAAAATATAGAGCGCCAAAATTCTATTGTTGCACAAATAAAATCATTATTAGTTAAAGAGTTTTTGGTGTGTAATAGTTATAATTCTAATGAGTTTCTAGATGTTTCTATACAAAATTCCTTAAACCAGTATACTGTAGAAACGGGCAATATACTTGTAACTATTCAAAAAGGTTTTAAAAACTTAATTGCAAAGTTTAACCAGAGTTATGACAAAGTGGTTTTAGATAATCCACAAGCTAATTTAGAAAAGGCAGCTAATTGTATTGCTCAAAGAATGTTTAAAGAAGCTAATGCACATTACGATACGCTTTTTTTAAACAAAAAATTTATTGGCGATTTATTTCTTGTTACTAGAACTCAGCAAGAAAATAAATTAAAAGATACTGTAGCCCAATGGAATGATGGTTTTAACAAATCTATTCTGGTATTGGGTAATAACCTTTCTGGTAAATCTACATTTTTAGAAAACACTTCAGATATTTTTACAGATCAAAAAATACTAAAATTAAGTCCTAATGACAGCATTACCATTGAGGGTAGAAAATTTAAAACTTCAAATGATTTAAAAGATGCCTTAAATGCCGTAAAAAACAATTCGTTTTCGCAAAAAAGAATTCTGGTAATAGACGATTTAGAATTATGGCGCGATGATAAGTTTAGTTTGCTTAATAACACACGAGCTCTAATAAATTTTATTGAGTCAGAGTCTGATAATGTGCTAGTTATCGTTTCCACAAATTCATCAATGTGTGCCCATTTAAATAAACGATCCAATTTTTCCAATGCATTTAGTACACATATAGACCTCAATAAAAGTACATTAGAAGAAATTTGCAAAGCAGTTTTAGTGCGTCATAGTGCCACACATAGAACTTTGATAAATAGCAATAATGAACCTTTGTCCGATACACAAATTGTTGCCCATGTAACTAAGTTATGCAAAAAATACAATAATAATCTTGGCGAAGTTTTACAGTCATGGACCTATGGAACAACAGTTACTGAAAATGGATCCATACAATACCAGGAAAATGCAACAAGTTTCCCGGATTTTTTCACTAGAGAAGAAATTATCGTATTAAAATATACTTTGCTCTATAACTATAGCAATGAAAAAATGTTTAAGTCTTTTATTGGAGCTAATTATGAAACTAATTTTAAGTCGGGTTTAAAACGTTTACTAAATAATAAAGTGCTTATTAGAGATGATAATGGATTTTTAAAAATTAATCCTGTTATTAATTATGACATATACCAAATACTAAAATATAGAGACATCATAGACTAAATGGAAAACACACTTACATTAGATTCATGGTTAGGACTACGAAACTTAATAGTACTCTTATTTGCTGGATATTGGCTTATAAGACTACTAGAGTTTCTTTTAAAAAAGATAATCTTAACCAATAGAGGAAATAAAAAAATATTAAAAATTCTTAATAAAATTATTCTCTTATACCAACCTATTGGTTTACTCTTGGTGCTTTTAGGTTTTATATCAATAAATTATGTGGTACATAGTATTTTTCTAGTCTTTATAGGCGCAATTAGCTATTATTATATTAAGAATTATGTGGGCGGTGTAATTTATAAAGTAAATTCTATTTTAGATAAAGGAGTATCTGTAACAATAGCAGATATCACAGGAGATATAAAAAAGTTTTTACCCTTTGGTATTATTGTGAATACTGAAAAGGGCGATAATTTTATAAGCTACTCTAAATTGGATAAAAGTGGGTATACCATAAATTCTAAAAACGATACTATACTTAGACAAACCTTATACTTGAAAACACCATATTCTAAACCAGAATTATTAGATATGTTTTTTGATAACCCAATTTTTAATTTTAAAGAAGCACCAATAGTTAGTGAAATTCCCGGATCAGAGAATTACAAATTACAATATACCTTGGAGAAAGGTATCTCATCTGAAAATTTAATCTCCTTTTTAAAAGAACAAAATATAGAAACAAGTTTAATCAACAATACCACCGAATAATGGAAATTCTATCTTCATATAATCTTATCATTGAAGTTTCAATTATAATTATATTATCATTTTTATTTAATTCAATCTCCAAAAAAACAAATATTCCTGCTGTTTTAATGCTTATTGTATTGGGAGTAGCCTTACAATTTGGACTAAAATACATCAACAGCGACGCAATAGACTTTTTTCCAATCTTAGAAATATTAGGTATTGTAGGTCTTATCATGATTGTGCTAGAGGCCGCATTAGAATTAGAGCTCAAGAGAGAAAAATTAATGCCTATATTAAAATCTTTTGTTGTAGCTCTTTTAGGGCTGTTTTTATCGGCTTGGGTTGCTGCTTTAATATTGTATCAATACATTCCTGACATGACTATGCATTCCGCTTGGTTATATGCCACTCCATTATCTATTTTATCTAGTGCTATTATCATCCCTAGTGTAAATGACTTAAAATCGCATAAAAAAGAATTCCATATCTACGAAAGCACCTTTTCAGATATTATCGGTATTATGATGTTTTACTTTTTAGCAGGCAAACTTAACCCCGCTGAAGATACTGGCTTTATAGGTTTTACAGGAAATTTACTGTTAACCATAGTAATATCACTAGTGGCTAGTTATGCCATCATTATAATTTTTCAAAAAATAAAAAGTCAGGTTAAGTTATTTTTATTAATCGCAGTACTCTTGCTTTTATATGCTGTTGGAAAGAAAATGCACTTATCATCGTTAATTATCATCTTAATATTCGGATTGGTAATTGCCAACATGAAATTGTTCTTTAAAGGAAAACTATCTAAACTATTAGATTACCAAAAGGCACATCATATTTATCATGAACTGCATACCATAACGGCAGAAACTGCATTTGTAGTAAGAACATTCTTTTTTGTGATCTTTGGCTTAAGCATTGCTATTACATCTATATTTAATTTAGATGTAGCTATTATAAGTTCATTAATAATACTATCAATTTATAGTATTAGAGCTGTCCTGATGTTGATTTTTGTTGGTAAAGATATGCTGCCACAATTATTTATAGCTCCAAGAGGACTTATTACGGTACTTTTATTCTATGCCATACCAGCAGAGGCTCAAATAGAAGGTTTTGATTCTGGGATTTTACTTTTTGTAATCATTGCCACGAGTTTGGTAATGACATTTGCCATGATTTATGATAAGAAAAGATCTAGTTCTGCTATAAATAAAGCAAATCTTAAAAAGGTAGGCACCACAAAATGGACTGCGCCAACAATAAAAGAATAAAGTTAAAATAGAAGCCTTTGCAACACTTTCTACTGCCATAGGAAGAGCTTCTAAATGGTCCGAACCGTTTACTGCTCAAATAGTTTACTAATAAATTAAAAATAGCATAATAAAATAAATGAAACACGTATTTTCAATTCATCCTACCAGCTTTGAAGTAATAAATGAATTGCCAAATGCATGGTCTAATACCGATTATCAAAAGCTTTTAGAAATTATGGATTAAGGAGATGCTTCCGCATTAAACCCTAATGAATTAAAAGAAATGTGTTTATTATCTATTTCAGACAATGAACCTGAAGAAGCGGCAAAACTAATCTTGGAATATATTTTTCAAGATCGATTAAATGCTGGTCAGAGAGATAATATTTCTAATGAAATGGTAGAAGAAAAAATTTGGGAAGAATACGCAGATCTTTCCATGCATGAAGAGTTTTTTAATGCAACACAAATTCTATTTGATGCTTATAATGGTAAATTTCCACATCCAGAAGCTGTGGTAATGCAAATAGAATTTACGGCTAAAAACCCAAAAAGCATAGCGGTTTTCGAGAGTGAAATTGAAGCTAATTTAATTCGATTAATAACCTCAGGAATGCCAGAAAACACACTTATCAAAAGACTTTTTTATGATCAGCTAAATGGTGAAGATTTTCCAGATGCAAAAGACATTATTTGGCAATATAAAAAGACAGCTACTGAAGGAGATAAGCTAGTTTATGAAATTATATCATCTACCTATTGGTTTCATGATTTTAAATATATTGAAGAATACGAAGCAGAATTAAAAGTACTCGAAGAGTAGTGAAAATTCTAATAAAACACATACGCTTAAATTGAATTGATAACCTCTGTTTTTACAGAGGTTTATTCGTCGGGGTGGAAGTTCCGTGAATTCGAGGGAACCTGCGACCTAGTATTCTAAATTAAAAAATCCAACCATTTGCATGATTGGATTGAATCTGGTCGGGGTGGCAGGATTCGAACCTGCGACCTCCGCGTCCCAAACGCGGCGCGATAACCGGGCTACGCTACACCCCGAAAAGAATGATATTTTACAAACATTTCTTTTTTCGGACTGCAAATATACAACAATACTTTACATATCAAACTATAAAAACAAAAAAGGCACTTGAATCAAGTGCCTTAATTTTTAATATTTAATTAGGGTTTATCTGTACAATGTAAAATGCCCAACATAACGCTGCTTATCCATATCGTTTGCATTAACAACATACCAATAATCACCTGTTGGCAATTCATTACCTTCATAGGTTCCATCCCAAGAACGAATTTGATCTAAAATTGCCACTACACGGCCATAGCGATCATAAATTTTCACCTCTATATAAGGGAAATATTCTCTATTTTTTGGTGCCCAAGTGTCTCCCATATTATCACCATTTGGTGTGAAGAAATTTGGAAACTCTACCATAGAATCAAAATTAAATGGCATGGTAACTAATGCAACGCAACCTCTTTCATCTGTAACTCGCACAACAACATTGGCATCCATTATTAGATTAAAAATATTGTTGCTTCCTTGAGATACTCCTTGGAATGAATACTCATAATTACCATATCCGCCTGTTGCAATTGCGGTCATCTCATCCGGACCAGTTTTTGAAACAGATAATGTTAATGGAAAATACTCGTCCAACGTAAAACTTACTTGATCCATACAACCATTACTGTGGTAGATATACACTATATGATCGCCTGCTGGTAAATCTCCAAATGTATTAGAACTTGAAGCCAAAGACATATCATCTACATCTAGACTAAATAATAACTCTGATCTTACTGAACTATCTGTCATTTCAATAGTTACAGTACTATTTGGGAAAATACCATCACAACCATACTCAACAATTGCAGTAGATTCTAAATTCACACCTAAACCAATAGTAATGGAACGTTCTGTAGTACAACCATTTGCATCACGAACATACACCTGATAAGACTCACCACCTTGTAGATTCGTAAAAAGTAAATCATCATTTCGAACATACCCTTGATTAGGATCTGTTGGATCAACAGCAGGGAAACCTACTCCTTCAATTCGTGTTTCATAATAGTTAGCGAAGGTAACCATGTCTCTAAACGGTGTACCACCTGTAATGGTTAATTGAGCTTCACCATCATAAGCGTTTAAACAAATTTCTGGTTGCGTTACAACGTCAGATATTGTTAAAACATTTGGTTCAGTAATAGGCTGTATCGTGACAAATTCGCCACATCCTTCTTCATCCTGTATTAAGATTTCATAGTTAGAACCTGCTGCCAAATTTTCAAAGGTGTATACCCCTGGATTTGCAGGGTCACTAAAAAATTCATTGTAATTAGGATTAATAGCGAATTGGATTAATCCTTCTCCACCACTAAGTACTTCCACTGTAATTGACCCATCATTATCTCCGTTACAAGTAATATTTGTTGTAGAAATTCTATAAACAATAGCTTCAGGTCTTGTAATTACCAAAGGTCCTTCAACATCTCCACAACTAATTCCACTAGTTACACCAATATAATAGGTACCTTCAGGTAAGCCCTCAAAAGTTCCATCGGTTTGTGCTGCTCTAACAATTGTTGCCGCAGGATCAGGATTAAATGCTGTATACGCTGATGAAGCAGGAGTTGGGTTTCCTAAATATAAAGTATACATTTCGTTACCAACACCACCAGATGAGAACGATTCTATTCTACCGTCATTCTCAGTAGCACAGGAAATATCATCAGGCAAATTAGCTACTAATTCTATCGCTTGTGCATCTACTAAGGTAATCCCTTCCGAACGTAAACTTGTACAAGCTCCAGCGCCTCCAACCTTACGAACATCGTATTGATAGAATCCTTGGACACCGTCAATTAAAACAGAGGTTCCTGTCATTGGAATAAAAGGATCACTAGCATTTGCAGCCACTGATCTATATTCATAAGTATAACCAACTTCTGGGTTTTCAATACTTAATCGCATTTGTCCAGCACCACCACAACCAGGTGCTCTTACTTGAACTAATTTAGGGTCTATTGGCGGTGGAGGCACAACGTAATACGCTGGGGAAACTCCTATACAATTAAAACTTGACGACACCTCTATGGCATACCATCCTGCACTAATAAAACCACTTGTTACACCATCAAATGTTGGTGAATCTTGAAGTCCACTTCTTGAAACAACGTCGGTATTATTATTACTATTTAAATATAATAATTGGTATTTATAACCTGAACCAGGTACTCCTCCGCTTGCCCCAGCTGTCGCTGTAATAGCATCACCTGTGGTAGTATCATAGGCTTCAAGTACCGCGTTATTTCCATCTGGACAAACTAGTCCTTGAGGTTCACGGATCCCCACAATAATTGGATCTATAGGGTTTAAAGTTATGTCGAAGAAGTTTTCACATAATTCAACATCTCTTATTTCTACTCTATAATTTCCACTAGACAAGCCATTAAATTGATTGGCCAAAGCATAAGGATATACCTCAGTATAGTTTACACTACCAATGGTAATTGTACCTGCACTATCTTCACGTAATAGACGATAATTATAAGGAGACGAATCCCATCCACCTTGACCTGTTGCAACTATTATACCTGCATTATCATCGCATGTAACATTATCAATCTCTATTGATGGTACAGCTAATGGTCCATTAGGTGTTCTAATATTTGCTACATTACTATCATCAATACATTTAGGCACTGCTAACGCTCTTACTCTTACATAAAAATTGCCTCCAGGTAATCCGGTAATTCGTGCATCTTCTCCTGTTATTGCATCTGGGTAATTTGCGGTATCAAACGTTCCTGTAGTAATAGGTGTAGATTGCGTTACATCATCACTACGGTATACCGTATATTCATAAACACCTGTATAATTAATTACATTGATAAAAAGTTCTCCATTAGAATCACCAAAACATTGAACAGGTTTCGCTTCAGTAATTGTAGCAATAGGATTTATTGGATCAATCACATCATGTCTAGGTAATGGATATAAACATCCTGTTACATTATCACGGACTACAAATAAATATTCTCCTGATACTGGTAAATCAATATCTACAAATTGATTACTTCCTGAATTTGTAACATCTGCCACTGCAACTGCTGATGTTGTTTCTACCGTAAAATTATTGGTACCTGTTACTGTTATTCTAACAGTTTCTGGGTCTTCACAATTAAGTACTGATTGTACTGCCAACACACTTTGCACTTCAGATGGTGGTGCAATTGCAGGCAACGTAAATTCGTCTCTACAACCATTGCCATCTATTGCATAAACTGTAATTACTTGGGTAGAACCATTGTCTATAATTTCAAATGTATTTGAAGTTTGATAATTTTCATAACCCGAAATACTATACTGATAACCAATACCTACTGTACCAACTTGGTCAATATTTACTGTTATAATTGAAGAACTAAATCTGTTTGCTCCAATTTCGCAAGTAAACGGAGTGCTGGTTGCCGAAATTTCAAATACTGCTGGCTCATTTATGGTTATTACACTTGACAATACGGAACAATTACGTTCTGTTAGCACTTCTACCTGATAACTACCTTGTGCAAGTCCGTTAAATACACCTGTGTTATTTCTTGTTACTTCTGCTGAAGTAACTGTGTTTCGTAAAATAAACTCTATAGGTTGATCTACATCAGTACCTGCCTGTAAAATTATAGTGATACTACCATCATTAGACCCATTACAACTAATATCTTGAACTATCTCAGATTCAATTACTGGCGGTACAGCCAAATCTAAATTAACAGGTACACTGAAAGAACAGAACCCCGTTCCATCGTTCACTAAATTGTCAGTGACTAAAACTAAATATTCTCCAGGACTTTGATTAACAAATACACCAGTATTGTTTGTCGGAACACCGCCTATAGCATTCCCAAGATTATCTTGAAGCTCAAAAGTAAAGTTACCACTACCACCATTCGTAGTTACTGTTATCGTTCCGTCAGGATTATTACAAATTGGAATCGCTGTAAATTCTCCAGTACCGGATAAGAATTCATATACCTCAGCGGTTCCAGAACCCGTACAGCCATTAGCATCTACAACGGAAACTGTGTAATTTCCTGGAGTTCCAACGGTATACGATGCTTCCCATAAATCACTAACAGCATTATAGATTCCAAATTTGCTTTCACCATTTAATGTAAAGTTTGGTGTATCTATATTCCCCGGCATTGTAACTGTAATAGCAAAAGATGCTGCAGAAGCTGCACACTGATTATTTACTATAACAGTTGGGGCTGGTAAAGGCGGTTGTAATAAAATGATATCTTCAGACACATTAAATGTACATCCTCTAGCATCAATCACCCAGATATCATAGGCAATCCCTGCCAAACTTCCTGGTAAAACTGCTGTATTCGCACTCGTAAAATCATCTGTTGGATCAGCTGGTGTTGCAGTACCATCTTTATCGACTGGAGCTCCAGCAGGCACAAAGGCATAACTATAAGGGCCGCCTGCACCTCCACTACCGCGTACGGTTAACTGACCTAATGCATTACAATTTGCTGGAATATTAGAAATGATATCTAGATTAGGCATATTTAAAACTACATCAATAAGCGTAGCATCTGTACAAGTGTCTGCGTCAGTAACACGTATGGTGTATCTTCCTGGGGCAATATCGAAAACTCCTGAATAAGTTGAACCTGCCCCACCTGTCTGTCCTGCAGCATTATGTGTTTGTAAAACTGCTCCGGTTAAAGGATCTATTAAATCTATCACTAAATCAGGACCTACAAATTCTGTTACCGTAAACTCTGTTCTTCCATTCCCCAAATCATCGCAAAATGCCGTTGGAGATGTAGCAACAATATCTAAAGGTGTAGGACCATCTTGCGGTGCAATTTCTTCAAAATAAACACAACCTGTGCCTAAATCGATAACCTCAACAATATAGGTAACACCTAATTGCAAACCATTAAAAGTGTGCCTACGTGGTGGTAAATTTGGAGTAACTGGAGCTGATGGATCACTTGCCAAACGTATTAAAAAGTTTGGTCCTACGCCACCTACAATGGTAACAGTATTTGTAAAACCAGCCACATTACATACTGGTGTTACTGGATCTGGCACAACCGTTAAATCTATTTGACTAATCGTTACAGAATCTACATCACTACAACCTAAAGCATCTACAGTTCTCACGGTATAATTCCCTGGAACTAATAGTGGATCAGAAATACTTACAACGGTATTAGCTGTTGGTCCTACACGTAAAATTTCGATACCAAAACTGTTATAAACTATATATGTAAAATCTGGTGTCCCATCAGTAACATTGGTGATTTCTATGGTTCCTGCGTTGGTACCAGAAACACTACAAGATGCATCTGTAGAAGAAACTGTTGCGTTTGGTGCAGCGTTTGGGCTGGTAGGAATAAGAATAGACAAACCACTAGTTACACATCCTCTAGCATCACGAACTGTATAATTATAGGTTGCTCCTGCTGTTAAGCCAGTGTACACCGTTTGATCTGTATACGTTCCTGTATTTCCAAAATCTACCTGAAATGGTGGTACACCGCTAGTCGCATCAGGAATAATTCTAACACCACCACTATTTGGATCACCACAACTTGCAGGTATAGGATCTGCTGTAGCTGCAATATTTAATGGATCTTGTACATCTAAGGGTTCTGAAAAAGCTTCACAACCTTGGTTATCTGTTACACGAAAAACATAATTTCCACCTACCGTTACAGGATATAAAAATGAATTAGCTGTAAAATTTGATAATGGCCCAAAAGTAACCCCATTATCACTACTCACTTGATATTGTTTTGGCGTTGCGCTAGATAAATATCCGTTTGAAATATTTACTCGAATTTCTCCAGGAGCGCCACCACAAGGAATTTCAGTTTCTATAGAAGTACTTACTCTTAATTGTCTGTTTATAGTAATTGAAACCGTATCTGTACAACTATTGGCATCTCTAACTTCAACAGTGTGTGTACCTGGTGATAAATTTGAAAAAGTAGCACTTGCCTGGTAAGTTCCATTATTTATTCTATAAGAATAACCTGGAGCTCCACCAGTGGCACTAACCGTTACAGAAGCCCCTGCAACAGGTTCGTAGCATAAGTTGGCCGATGCTATTGAAATTGTTGGTGAACTTAACGGTGTTAATTGAAATTCAAAAGTATCGGTACAACCTTCTGCATCAACTACGGTTAATCTATAAGGTGTAGTTGGTGTAGATGCCATGGTTAAATTACCAAAAGTTCTGTTTGATGTAGGACCAACAGTAAATCCATTTGGATAAACTAAGGTATATCTATAACTACCCCATCCTCCAGTTGTATTTGCCACTACTCTACCAATATTACTATTAGAACAACTCATAGCTGTAATAGTTGGTGCCAGTGTAATTCCTGTTGATTGAGCTATTGTAATAGAGGCGGTATCTGTACAACCAGTATCCACATCGGTTACCGTAATAGTATACGTACCAGCACCACGAGAAACTAAATCTACTTGTGCCGCATTCTGTGGAGCACTAACTGGTTCCGCATTTATTTGATAGGTATAATTCGTTGCAAAACCATCTATGATAAAAGCACCACTACCATCTGTGGCTCCATTACACACTCTTAAATCTCCGCCCGATTTTACTCTGGCGCGTATTGAGCTTATTACCACTGGGGTAAAACTTTCTGTATACATACAACCGTTAACATCCGTAATTCTAAATGTATAGGTTGTAGATGTACTTAATCCGGTAAAGGTAGCATTAGCACCATTGTTAACGGTACTCGGACTTATAATACTATAGTTTGCAATTGCTGCATTACTTGTTGGCGTTAGTTGTACATCAGTGGTTCCTAATGCGCAATTAATATTCGCTTGAGTAAAATCTAGATTTGTTGGCGGATCTACTTGATTAATTACAATAGGCGTTAATTCAAGTCTACATCCACTATTATCACGAACAATTGGTGTATAGGTTCCTGGTGCTAAACCAGTAAACAATTGAGTGCCAGAAAAGTTAACACCATCTACACTATATTGGTATCCACTTCCAGAACCACCACTTGCTGCACCAAACTGAATACTTCCTCCAGTAGTTCCGCCTCCTACATTACAAGTCTGATCCGATAGTTTAGAAACTGTAC
The DNA here is from genome assembly GCF_900176415.1 of Cellulophaga tyrosinoxydans. Classification (GTDB taxonomy): domain Bacteria; phylum Bacteroidota; class Bacteroidia; order Flavobacteriales; family Flavobacteriaceae; genus Cellulophaga; species Cellulophaga tyrosinoxydans. The sequence continues at coordinate 561,059 of NZ_FWXO01000002.1, forward strand.
CATTTACTGTAGCATCACTAGTTACGGTAACGGAAGGTAAAATCATAGTACATGAAAAACTACCTTGTTGATATCTAACTTCTAAAGAATTATAAGTCCCGTCTGAAACAGATATTTGCGTTGAAGATACCCAAGGGTCTGTTGGTAAAGTTCTAAATGATAAATTATAACCCTTTGCATCGGTTACATTAAAATTAATTTTAGCACCACCATTGGTACAAGTTCCATCTATTCCTGTTGCAGATACGACTGGCGGAGTTAGTTCTTGAACATTTGCCGATGCTGTTATTGTACATCCGTTAGCATCTGTAATTAAAAAATTATAATCTCCAGCACTAGAAACAGAATACGTTGTTTGTCCTGTATATGACGGACTACTCGTTGCACCTCCATTTACAGTAAAAGTATAAGGTCCTGCTCCACCTGAAGTTCTAACAATAATATCTACATTAGTAATGTTAGCACATCCAAAGCTACTATTTACTTCGGTTGATGCTGCAAGTGCAACTAATCCATCTCCTATAACAATAGGATTACCGCTTGTATCTAAATCTTGTCTTGGTGCTGCAATACCATTCGCTGCATCACCTTTACATTGTTGTGTTTCAACTTGTACACTATAGGTACCAAAACCTACAGCAGCAAAATTATACGTATTACTCGCTATAAATGATGTAAACTCTTGTGGAAAACCGTTGCTATCTAATAAGGTATACTTATATGGACCAGGAACATCGTTTACTTGTACCGCAATACTACCATTCTCACCAAAACATTGCGCATCGTTAACGGTAACATCAATATCTATTTCTCTTGATTCTATTACAATAGGTTCATATGGATATTCACACGTATTTGGTGTGTTTCTTAATCTAGCTTTTACGATATATGTTCCAGGAGTTAAATTATCAAAAATTGCACCTTGCCATGCTCCAAAACCTGAACCACTATTTATTGCATATTCATAAGCACTTGAAAGATTGGTTATTTGTATTCTTCCATCAACACCGCAGATATAATCACGCTTAACATAGGTCTGACTAATGGTACTCTTTTTTACTTTTATATAGTAATAAGATCCTCCATTAACTCTTACTCTAAACTCTGCACCTGTACCTGAAGGTATTGTATTTGGATCTAAAGTCAATGTAGATGCCGAACCTGCTGCAACCCAAGAGCCTGCACAAGTATATGTAGGACATTGCAAATCAATATTAAAACTAGGACAAGATCCTGTAGTTAATCTTTCCCACTGGTAGGTACTATAGGCTTGATCTAAAGCAATTATACGCGTATCAAAATTACCACATAGATTAAAACGAGCTAGTGTTGCACCATCGTTGGTACAAGTAACAATTTCATCTGCATTGGCTACTATAGTTGCAAAAAAAGGTGGAGTTTCAAAAACTACTTCATTTCCGTTTGAAGTAATTTTAGCATCTTTCTGTTGAGTACTTTTAACTTTAGGTAGTCTCTTCTCAAGAGAACTTATAAGTTCTGTTGAAGATACTTTGATTATCTTATAAATTTCAGTGTTCGAAAAAACTGAAGTGATAATCAAAAAGAAAACAACAAGTACTAGAAAGTAGCAAGATTGTCTTGATTTTTTGGATAGCATAGGTTTCGTAGGTTAAAAAGAATATTTAAGACTTGGGATCAACAATATTCTTTAGTGTAATTATTTATACTTATAAAATCTGTTTATATTTATTAAAAATTAAATTCCTTATATAAATTATCTAACGTTAAGATATGAAAAATAGTATTATCCATCTATATTTAATCGTTGTAACGCTTAATTTTTCTTGCGCTCAGCAGGCAGATAATAAGGCAATAGAGGCAAAAAATCCCCCATTTTCCGCAGAACTTTTTGTGGATAACCTACAGATTCCGTGGGGTATAACTTTCTTACCCGACAATAGCATGTTAATAACCGAGAAAGAAGGAAAAATCATTCATTTTAGTAAAGGAGAAAAAATAGAAATCTCTAATGTTCCTGAAGTTTACCAAAGAGGACAAGGCGGATTATTAGATATAATTCTACATCCAAATTATAATGAAAATGGATGGATCTATTTTACCTATGCTTCTCCGGAAGGAGATGAAAAAGGCGGTAATACAGCATTAATGCGAGCAAAATTAAAAGACAATGCTTTAACTGAAAAACAACTACTTTACAAAGCATCTCCTAATACAACCGCCGGACAACATTTTGGCTCAAGAATAGTGTTTGACAATGATGGCTTTTTATATTTTTCTATAGGTGAAAGGGGTGAAAGAGATATTAATCCTCAAGATATTACTAAAGATGGTGGAAAAATTTACAGGTTAAATGATGATGGATCCGTTCCGCAAGACAATCCATTTGTTAACTCCGCAGGCGCTAAAACGGCAATTTATAGTTATGGCCATAGAAATCCGCAAGGATTAATAAAGCACCCGAATACTGGTGAAATTTGGGATCATGAACATGGGCCACAAGGAGGAGATGAAATTAATATTATTAAAAAAGGCGCAAACTATGGTTGGCCAGTAATTACATATGGAATTAACTATAGCGGTACTCCAATTACTGACAAAACAGCAATGGAAGGCATGGAACAACCTATACATTATTGGGTTCCATCCATAGCTCCGAGCGGCATGGCAATGATTACAAGTGATAAGTATAAGGGAATGAAAGGTGATCTTTTAGTAGGTTCTTTAAAGTTTCAATATTTAGAACGATTAATTATGGATGGCAATAAAGTTGAAAAACGTGAAATATTATTACCAGAAATAGGAAGAGTAAGAGATGTAAAAGAAGGTCCAGACGGACTTATTTATATTGCTGTTGAAGGAAAAGGCATATACAAACTCAATCCTATAAATTAGAATTAACTGTCCTTATGAAATCATTTTTTTTAATCTATCTAGTTGCGATATCACTATTAACTAACTTCTTATTTCAAGACAACGAATTGGAAAAAAGTATGAAGCGAGGTAAAGCTATTTATGCAGACTTCTGCGTTACTTGCCATTTAACAGAAGGCGAAGGTGTAAAAAATGCGTTTCCTCCATTAGCAAAGTCTGACTATTTAAAAAAGAACAGAGAGGAAAGCATTAAAGGGATAAAATACGGTCAAAAAGGAGAACTCACTGTAAATGGGGTACAATACAACGGACTTATGCCTTCTATGGGATTGGAAGATGAAGAAATTGCAGATGTTATGAATTATATTCTAAATTCTTGGGGAAATAAATCAGATAAACTAGTAACCCCTGAAGAAGTTTCTTTAATTACAAAAAAATAATCATAGGGCATTATAAGCCTCAGTAGCTTTTTGTACCGATCCATGGGTTTTAAGCAATTTTTCGGCCTCGGCATAAGAAATACCTAAACCTTCCACCAAATAACGAGTACCTCTGTCTACTAATTTCTCATTACTTAATTGCATATTTACCATTTTATTACCTTTTACACGACCAATTCTAATCATCAGTGCAGTAGAGATCATATTTAGCGCTAACTTTTGAGAAGTACCACTTTTCATTCGTGTGCTACCGGTTAAAAATTCTGGCCCAACATTAATCTCAATAGCAATATCCGAAGCAATTGCTAAAGGTGATCCAGGATTATTGGTAATACCTGCAGTAAGAATCCCATGAGCCTTTGCTTTGTGGATTCCGCCTAATACGTAAGGAGTTGTACCGGAAGCTGCAATACCTATAAGTACATCATTTTCATTAATATTATGTGCTTTTAAATCTACCCACGCTTGAGTGGTGTTATCCTCAGCATTTTCAACGGCTTTTCTAATGGCAGAATCTCCTCCAGCAATAATTCCAACAACACGTTCATGTGGCATTCCAAAAGTAGGTGGTATTTCAGAAGCGTCTAATATCCCTAAACGTCCACTTGTACCAGCCCCGATATAAAATAATCTACCACCTTTTTCAAAACGTAAAGCAGCTGCATCTACTAATTTTGTAATTTGAGGAATAACCAATGCCACAGCACTAGCAATTTTTTGATCCTCTTCATTTATTTTCTTTAATAAGGTATTGGTATCCATTTGCTCCAAATCATTATAATTTGAAGGAGTTTCGGTTATTTTTTTAAAATTCATAAGCTTATAACAAACGAATGTCTTGTTTTCTAAAATTTTCTAATAACATATCATCTGGATCTAGTTCCGTTATCATGGTATTAATGGCGTTAATTTCACACGTTTTATACCGATGTTTAGAATTTAATTTCTCAGATATGGACAAAAGTACAGTTTTCTTTGAAGATTTAATTATAGCTTTTTTCACTTGTACACTTTCCAAATCAAATTCTGTCAATCCATAATTTATATCTACATATCCTGTTCCAATAAAACTGTAATCAAAAGTAATATCTAAAAGTTGATGTATTGCATTAGCACCAATAGAAATTTGAGAGTCTTTAGATAATCTTCCTCCAATAAAAAACACATCTACTCCCTTTTTGGTTAACAATTCCAATGCTACAGCAAGACTAGTTGTAAAACAGGTAATTTCCAATTTATTAGGTATCAACTTTGCCAATTCTAAACAGGTGGTTCCCCCATGAATTAATATTGTATTCCCTGTATTAATAAGAGACAATGCTTTAGTAGCAATTTTAATTTTATCTTCTAGGGCATATATATTCTTATTCTCAGTGGCATAATTTGTAAAACCTAATGCAATAGCACCTCCGTGTACTTTTTTAAGTTGTTTATCTGCATCAAGCTCTTTTACATCTCTTCTAATCGTATCCATTGATACTCCAATTTGCTCAGCAATATCTGAAAGTAGAATTCGGTTATGCAGCTCTACTTCATTGATTATAACCCTATGTCGCTCCTCTTTTAACATTGATTATCTAATTATTTAACATTGAAATATACTACAAATATATTTAATTAAATGCTGTTTTATGCTGTTTATAATGATTAAAATAAAATAATTGCAAAAAACTGCAAAGACAAAATTTTTGTTTATTTTTGAATAGCAATGTTCTTAAGAACGAATTTCAAACTCAAAAAAACACAAAACAAAAAGAACACTAATAACATGCCCGACACATTAGAAAAAGATACGGAACTTAAAAAATTTGAAAAGATAAATACGCACGTTTATGATAGTTCGGAAGCAGCATCATTATATGTGGCGCGAGAAATTGCAGATTTAATTAAAGAACGACAAAAAACCAGCGATAATGTAGTATTAGGACTAGCTACAGGCTCTACTCCTACCAAAGTTTATGATTATCTGGTAAAATTCCACAAAGAAGAATCGCTAAGTTTTAAAAATGTAATTACATTTAATTTAGATGAATATTTTCCGATGCAACCCGATTCTATTCATAGCTATGTGCGATTTATGAACGAGCATTTATTTGATCATATTGATATTTTAAAAGAAAATATTCATATCCCAGATGGTTCCTGCACAAAAGAAAATGTAAAAGAATTTTGCGACGCTTACGAAGCTAAAATCGAAAAAAATGGCGGAATAGATATTCAAATTTTAGGAATTGGCCGTACTGGACATATTGGCTTTAATGAACCGGGTTCATCTTTAAGTAGTAAAACAAGGGTTGTACGTTTAGACCGAGTAACCTTATTAGATGCCGCAAGTGACTTTTTTGGTTTAGAAAATGTACCCGCAAAAGCCATAACAATGGGTGTAGGTACCATAATGGCAGCCAAAAGAATTATCCTTATGGCATGGGGTGAAGGAAAATCGTTAATTATAAAACATGCAGTAGAAGGAGAAATAAAGGAGTCTATACCCGCTACTTTTCTGCAACACCACGTTAATTGCGATTTTATTCTAGATGAAGCTGCCGCATCAAACTTAACCAGAATACATACACCTTGGTTAGTTTCGGAATGCATTTGGAATGATACCTTAATAAAAAGAGCTACAATTTGGTTATCCGAAAAGCTGAACAAAGCCATACTTAAACTTACCAATGAAGATTATAGTGAGTTTGGCATGGGTAGTTTGGTTGCAGATATTGGTTCTGCAGAAAGTATTAACTTAAAAGTTTTCAACCAATTACAACAAACTATTACTGGTTGGCCTGGTGGAAAACCAAATGCTGATGACCATAACAGACCTGAAAGAAAAAGTCCCTTTCCGAAAACCTCACTTATTTTTAGTCCACATCCAGATGATGATGTAATTTCTATGGGTGGTACCTTATTAAGATTAGTGGATCAAGGACACCATGTACATGTGGCCTATCAAACTTCTGGTAATATTGCTGTTTTTGATGATGAAGTTATCCGTTTTTTGGACTTTGCCCTAGATATGCAACCAAATAATCATGAACTAATAAAACAGTTCGATAAGATTAGAGATTTTCTAAAAAATAAAACTCCTGGACAAATAGATAGTCCTGAAATTCAGAAAATAAAAGGACTTATAAGAAAAGGGGAAGCGTTATCCGCCTGCCGTTATTGTGGCGTTGAAGAAGATAATGCACATTTTCAAAACTTACCTTTTTACGAAACTGGTACGGTAAAGAAAAAACCACATTCACAGGCTGATATTCAAATTACTTATGATCTTTTAAACAAAATAAAACCCAATCAAGTTTTTGCGGCTGGCGATTTATCCGATCCGCACGGCACCCATAGAGTTTGTTTAAAAATTGTTTTTGAAGCATTTGAACAACTCAAAAAAGATAAAGTAAAATGGATAGACGATTGTTATCTATGGCTTTACCGTGGCGCTTGGCAAGAATGGGATGTTGCAGACATGGAAATGACCGTGCCAATTGGCCCTAAAGACATGCAAAGAAAAAAGAATGCCATTTTTAAACATCAATCTCAAAAGGATGCTGCAATGTTTCCGGGAAATGATGAACGAGAGTTTTGGCAACGAGCAGAACAACGTAATAAAGAAACCGCACGAAAATATAATGCATTAGGACTCGCCGAATACGAAGCAATGGAAAGTTTTGTACGCTATAAATTTTAAGAAAAAATCATCTCAAAAAACTTGTTTAAAATCTTAAATATTGCATTTATATTACTCTTTTTAATTTTATATCTACATTTAGCTCAAACTAATTTCGAATGATTCAAAAAGATAAAGGAGCTTGGGCCTGGGTGCCCATTTTATATTTTACTCAAGGCTTGCCTTATGTACTGGTGGTTACCGTATCGGTAATCATGTATAAAAACCTTGGGGTAAGTAATGAAGATATTGGACTATACACCAGTTTATTGTACTTACCTTGGGTATTAAAACCTTTTTGGAGCCCAATAGTAGATCTTTTTAGTACCAAAAGAAAATGGTTTTTGGCTATGCAATTACTAATAGCTATTGCACTTTTTGGTGTGGGCCTCAGCATATCTTCTAATATGTTTTTTATAACCACTCTTGCTTGCTTTTGGATGGCTGCATTTGCATCAGCCACCAATGATATTGCTTCTGATGGATACTATATGTTGGGACTAACAGAAAAGAAGCAATCTTTCTTTGTTGGTATGCGAAGTACATTTTACCGCTTAGCAATGGTTACCGGGGAAGGTCTAATAGTTTTTGGTGCTGGCTTTTTAGAGGAAAAATATGGTGATAACACCAAGGCTTGGAGTATAACCATGACCGCTACTGCATTTCTAATGTTAGTTTTAACAATTTCTAATTTTTTTGCAGCACCTAAATATGAAAGTTCAGATAACATAACTTTAGACAAGCCCAAAGGTTTTTTTGAAGTATTTATCTCGTTTTTCAAAAAGCCACAAATTGGTATTGCTCTTGCCTTTATTCTTACGTATAGATTAGGAGAATCACAATTAGTTAAAATGGCCTCTCCATTTTTATTAGATACCCCAGATAAAGGAGGCCTTGGTTATAGCACTAAAGAATTAGGACTCTTATTTGGAACTATTGGTGTTATTGCACTTACCGTTGGTGGCATCCTTGGTGGCATACTAATCTCCAGAGATGGACTCAAAAAGTGGATGCTGCCTATGATTTTTTCCCTCAATGTTCCTAATATATTTTATGCCATTTTAGCGCTTACAAAAACCACAAATATTGTTGCCGTTACTACAACAGTAGTGCTCGAAAAATTTGGTTATGGTTTTGGGTTTGCTGCATTTTTAATGTACTTAATTTATATTGCAAACGGTAATTCTAAAACTTCGCATTACGCTATTGCCACTGGATTTATGGCCTTAGGAATGATGCTGCCTGGAATGATTAGTGGGTATATTCAAAATTGGTTAGGCTATGGCGGATTTTTTGTTTGGGTAGTAATAGCCGCATTGCCAGCGTTGTTCCTATTAAAATATTTACAATATCCTGCCGATTTCGGAAAGAAAGAAACTGTGAGTAATGAATAATTTTATTCCATACATACAAGCAAAAACAAAGCTTTCTATAGTTGAAAAAATTGGTCAACTATTTATGCCTGCAGCTTTTATTAATGATTCGGAAGAAGAAATTCTAGCGATAGAACAATTAATAAAAGAGCACCATGTTGGAAGTTTATGTTTTTTTCATAGTCGCGCTAGTGCTGCAACTAATTTCGAGGGCAAAAAGAAAATTGTATACAATGAAGATAGTTTTGCCACATTAAAAAAACTAATCCAACGCTATCAATCTGTAGCAAAATATCCTTTGTTAATCAGTATTGATGCGGAATGGGGTTTGGCAATGCGAATTGAGAATACTACCCAATATCCGTATGCCATTACACTAGGGGCTATTCCAAACAAAACCGATTTAATTTATAAAGTAGGGCAACAAATTGCTCAAGATTGCAAGGCTGCAGGAATTCATTGGAATTTAGCACCTGTGGTAGATATCAACAACAATCCTAATAATCCTGTTATTGGGTATCGCTCTTTCGGAGAAGAAAAACATAACGTTACCCAAAAAGCCCTTGCTTTTATAAAGGGATCAGCTCATGAAGGCGTAATAACCTGTTTAAAACATTTTCCTGGCCACGGAGATACTGCGGTGGACTCACATTTGGGACTGCCATTAATATCAAAATCTAAGGATGATTTGGTAGCAAATGAACTATTTCCTTTTCAACAATTAATCAATGAAGGCGTTCCTACCATCATGGCGGGTCATTTATCTATTCCTGCTCTAGCTGATGGTGACACAATTCCTTCAAGTCTTTCTAAAAAAATGTTGAAGAATTTATTAAGAGAGGAAATGAATTTTAAAGGGGTGGTCATTTCTGATGCCTTAAATATGCATGCCGTATCAAAAAACTATCCTATTAAAGGGGAGTTAGAATGGTTGGCTTTCGATGCGGGAAATGATGTATTATGTTTTGCCGAAAATATAGAAGAAGGCATCCAAACTATAGTAGAAAATGCCTCAAATAGTCAGGTTGAAGAAAGTTTTGAACGCCTTTGGAGGTTAAAAGAAATGGCGTTCAAAGCATGTGATAATCCTGCAAAATTAAGTGAAGCCTCTATAGTAAACAAAGAAATTGCAAGGGCAAGTTTAACACTTTTTAAAGGCACTACTGGCTCTTTTAATACGCAAGATTTTATTGGTTTAGAAATCAACCAAAGCAAGCCTCCGTCTATTTTCTTTAAAACATTAGCAGATAAAAAAACGTTTCCATTAATGTCAACCTTCGAAAATTCTGTTGAAGTACTACGGCAACAAACCAAAAACGAAAAAAACATTCTTTTGGCACTATTTCCTCCAAAAGCAAAACCAGCTAACTTGTTTGATATTCCTAAAGAGCAATTAGACTTAATTAATGAATTATTTGAAACTAAAAATGTGATTTTGTACCTTTTTGGTAATCCTTATGTTTTAAATCATTTGCAAATTGATAAAGCAAAGGCTATTGTAATTGCCTATCAGAATTTTAAAGAATTTCAAGAAACCGCAGTACAATTTGTTCTAAAAGAAATTGAAGCTTCAGGTAAAATACCGGTTTCTATTAAATCTATTTAACAATGAAAATTTATAAAATTATTGGACTTATGTCAGGCACATCCTTAGATGGATTAGACCTAGCATACTGCCATATTTGGGAGGAAAAGGCCAAATGGGAATTTGAAATTAAAGCTACAAAAAGTGTTTCCTACACCACTGAAATGGAAACAAAATTAAAAGATTCTATTTCGCTTTCCGCTGCTGAGTTATTACAATTTCACAACAGTTACGGTACTTGGCTTGGGCAACAGGCAAAATTATTTATTGAAGAACAAAATCTTGATGTAGATTATATTGCAAGTCATGGTCATACTACTCATCATCAACCCCATAAAGGATTTACTTTTCAAATAGGTTCTGGACAACATATCGCCAATAAAACAGGAATTGAGGTAATTTGTGATTTTAGAACTAATGATGTGGCTTTAGGCGGACAAGGAGCGCCTTTGGTTCCAATTGGTGATCAACTTTTTTTTAATGATTACGACTTCTGTTTAAATCTTGGTGGGATCAGCAACATATCGTTTAATTTTCATCATAAGAGGATTGCTTATGATATCGGGCTTGCCAACATGGGCCTTAATTACATCACCCGAAAAGCTGGACTAGCCTATGATGAAGGGGGTAAATTAGCTCGCAAAGGCAGTATAAATTCCACCATGTTAAAAGCATTAAATGCTTTGGAATATTATGATTTACCTTTCCCAAAGTCTATCGGATATGAATGGTTTATAGACAAAGTTGTTCCTATAATTGATAATACCGAAGACGCTCTTGAAAATCTTCTGCACACTATGGTGATGCATGTTAGTGAGAAAATTGCTGAAGATATTTTACAGAATACCACCCGCCCAAAAAACACGCTTTTGGTAACAGGTGGTGGTGCACTAAATAATTATTTAATTGAAAGTTTACAACTAAAATTAGGTAACACAGTAACCGTTGATGTTCCTTCAAAAACGATAATTGAATTTAAAGAGGCGCTTATTTTTGCATTAATGGGTGTTTTACGCCTCAGAAAAGAAACAAATGTACTCTGTTCTGTTACTGGAGCAACTCGCGACTCTTCTAGTGGAGTTATCTATGTGGCTTGTTAAATGAATCATCAGTATTTTGATTGCAATTTGCTATATTAGAACATCACAAATACTAAAACCAATCTAATGTCTGAAAAACAAAAAAAAGCAACTGCCTACTGGAAAGAAAATGTCAGATACTTAATTATACTGCTATCCATTTGGTTCGCTGTTTCTTATGGAGCAGGAATTTTGTTTAAAGAAACGCTAGACCAAATCCAAATTGGAGGTTTCAAATTAGGCTTTTGGTTTGCGCAGCAAGGTTCCATTTATGTTTTTGTTATTCTCATATTTGTGTACGTACGACTAATGAATAAGCTCGATAAAAAATACGGCTACAACGAATAAATTACCAACCAAAATTTATTATTATGACAGTTCAAACATGGACCTATATTTTAGTCGGACTCACTTTTGCACTTTATATAGGCATTGCCATCTGGTCTAGAGCTGGATCAACGAAAGAATTTTATGTGGCCGGCGGTGGAGTTTCTCCACTAGCAAACGGTATGGCCACAGCGGCAGATTGGATGTCAGCAGCATCATTCATATCCATGGCCGGAATTATTGCCTTCGCCGGTTATGATGGCTCTGTTTATTTAATGGGATGGACAGGTGGCTACGTACTCCTTGCCCTACTCTTAGCTCCTTACCTGAGAAAATTTGGAAAATTCACAGTCCCTGATTTTATTGGAGATCGGTATTATTCAAAAACAGCACGTATTGTAGCCGTTATTTGTGCCCTAATTGTTTCTTTCACCTACGTAGCGGGACAAATGCGTGGCGTTGGTGTTGTATTCTCTAGATTTTTACAAGTAGATATCAATTCAGGGGTAATTATCGGAATGGTCATTGTACTTTTTTATGCGGTTCTAGGTGGCATGAAAGGAATAACCTATACGCAAGTGGCACAATATTGTGTGCTCATTTTTGCTTTTATGGTACCCGCTATTTTTATATCCATACAAATGACAGGAAACCCAATTCCCCAATTAGGCATGGGTGCTACGGTTAATGATGGTTCTGGATTATATTTATTAGAAAAGTTAGATGGCTTATCAACCGAACTTGGCTTTAATAACTATACCGATGGCTCAAAGTCTACTATCGATATATTTACAATTACTTTAGCCTTAATGGTCGGTACTGCAGGATTACCCCATGTTATTGTACGATTTTTTACAGTGAAAAAAGTGAAAGATGCCCGTAAATCTGCTGGATTAGCATTATTGCTTATTGCCATTTTATATACTACGGCTCCTGCAGTAGCAGTGTTTGCAAAAACAAATTTAATTAATACCGTAAGCAATCAATCATATGCAAATATGCCCGAATGGTTTAAAAATTGGGAAGGCACTGGTTTATTGACCTTTGATGATAAAAACAACGATGGTAAAATTCAGTACGTAGCAGATAAAACTAAAAATGAATTAACCATTGATAATGACATTATGGTACTCGCTAATCCAGAAATTGCCAATTTACCAGCTTGGGTTATTGCCTTGGTTGCCGCTGGCGGATTGGCAGCTGCACTTTCTACTGCAGCCGGTTTGCTATTGGTTATATCATCATCGGTTTCACATGATTTAATTAAGAAAATAATTAAACCTAATATTTCCGACAAAGGTGAACTATGGGCAGCTCGAATTTCAGCAACTATTGCTGTGATCATCGCAGGTTATTTTGGCATTAATCCACCAGGATTTGTTGCCGCAGTGGTTGCCTTGGCGTTTGGACTCGCTGCTGCATCATTCTTCCCGGCAATTGTACTTGGTATTTTTTATAAGAAAATGAATAAAGAGGGTGCTATTGCTGGAATGGTAGTCGGAATTTTATTGATGCTTTTCTATATGACCAAATTCAAATTTGGATGGTTTGGTGGTGGAACGCCAGCGGACTATTGGTTTAATTTTGGCAAAGGCGGAATCTCTCCAGAAGGCTTTGGTAGTATCGCAATGATTGCTAACTTTATAGTAGCATTAGTTGTTATGAGATTTACTCCAGAACCACCGCAAGATGTTCAAGATATTGTCGAAGACATTCGTATTCCAAGTGGAGCAAAAGAAGCAACTGGACATTAAACAGTGCCTCGTAAACAATGAAATAATTAATAAAACAAGTTTTAATGTACAATCTCAATTAGATAATGTTCATTAATTTATAGACATACAGCGCATGAGTAATTACCACATCAAACATTTAGAAGAATATTTTCAAGTTTACCGTAAATCTGTTCGAAATCCTGAAGCTTTTTGGGAAGAAATTGCGGAAGAACATTTTGTATGGCGTAAAAAATGGAATAACGTACTTAGTTGGGATTTCACAAAACCAGAAATTAAATGGTTTGAAGGTGCTAAACTAAATATTACAGAAAACTGTATTGACCGCCATTTACCTACTCGTGGTACTAAAACGGCCATTATATTTGAACCTAACAATCCAGATGAAGAAGCGGAACATATTACATACTTTCAGTTACATGAAAGAGTAAGTCGTATGGCAAATGTGTTAAAAGACCATGGTGTAAACAAAGGCGATCGTGTTTGTATTTATTTACCTATGATTCCTGAACTAGCCATTGCCGTTTTAGCATGTGCGCGTATTGGCGCCATCCATTCTGTGGTATTTGCTGGCTTTTCTTCTAATGCCCTATCTACTAGGATAAATGATTCTGACTGTAAGCTCGTGATAACTTCTGACGGATCGTATCGTGGTAATAAAACAATAGATTTAAAGGGAATTGTAGATAAAGCATTGGAAGAATGCCCTGGAGTAAAAAATGTGCTCGTGGCTAAACGGATCAATACTAAAATTGATATGAAAGCGGGTCGTGACAAATGGTTACAACCACTTTTAGATGAAGCCTATGCCGATTGCGTTGCGGAGATTATGGATGCCGAAGATCCATTATTTATTTTATACACCTCTGGTTCTACAGGCAAACCAAAGGGAATGGTACATACTACTGGAGGATATATGGTGTATACCGCCTATACGTTCAAAAATGTTTTTCAATATAGAGAAGATGATGTGTATTGGTGTACCGCCGATATAGGTTGGATTACCGGTCACTCATACATTGTTTACGGACCCTTAGCTAATGGAGCGACTACCCTTATGTTCGAAGGTATTCCTTCTTATCCTGATTCGGGTCGTTTTTGGGAAGTCATAGAAAAGCATAAAGTAAATCAGTTTTATACTGCTCCTACAGCAATAAGAGCCTTAGCAAAAGAGAATTTATCATTTGTTGAAAAGCATGATTTATCGAGCCTAAAAGTTCTAGGTTCTGTAGGGGAACCCATTAATGAAGAAGCTTGGCATTGGTATAACAACAATGTCGGCAAAAAACAAAGTCCTATTGTAGATACCTGGTGGCAAACCGAAACTGGTGGAATTATGATTACACCTATACCGTATGTAACCCCAACAACACCAACTTATGCCACCTTGCCTTTTATTGGTATTCAACCTGCTTTAATGGATGAAGAAGGCAATGAAATTAAAGGCAATCAAGTAGAGGGGCGTTTGTGTATTAAATTTCCATGGCCGGCAATAGCCCGTACCATATGGGGAGATCACCACCGGTATAGAGACACCTATTTTACGGCTTTTAAAAACAATTATTTTACTGGTGATGGTGCCTTGCGTGATGCGGTGGGCTACTACCGAATTACGGGTCGTGTGGATGATGTTATTATTGTTTCTGGACATAATTTAGGCACTGCGCCTATTGAAGATGCTATAAACGAACACCCTGCTGTGGCAGAATCTGCGATCGTTGGTTTCCCGCACGACGTAAAAGGAAATGCCTTATACGGATATGTTATTCTAAAAGAAACTGGTGAAACTCGAGATCGTGATAACCTTCGTAAAGAAATTAACCAGCAAATTACGGAACATATTGGTCCTATTGCCAAACTAGATAAAATTCAGTTTGTATCTGGATTACCTAAAACGCGAAGTGGTAAAATTATGCGACGTATTTTACGCAAAATTGCAAGTAATGACATTTCTAATCTTGGTGATACCAGTACGCTTCTAAACCCAGAAGTGGTTCAGGAAATTATAGATAATGCGCTTTAAACAATCAAATACCATAACTTAGCTTAAGAGGTAACTTCATTAAAAATGACTGAAAAAATCCAGCAAAAAATCATAAGCGTTTGCCAAGATAAAATTGCTAAAAAAGGAGAAAACGTCGGACTTTCTTTCTACGCATTTTTTGCCAATAAAAATGACAATCCTGAGTTACTAATGGAGGTTGCGCAATGGTGGATTGCTACCCATAAATTAGATCATTTTGAAAAAGCGACTAAAATTATTAGCCTAGTTAAAAAAGAAATGAAATAATTACAACATGTTGTTTCCTGATGTATTTTTGGTCCGTAATTGCACACCAAAAAAACTAAAAAAGGGATGAAAGCATTTTGGACCATTGGACTTCTAATTTTAAGCAATTCGTTTATGGTAATTGCTTGGTACGGCCATTTAAAATTTGCAGAATGGAAATGGTTTAATAAACTAGGCCTTATAGCCATTGTACTCATCAGTTGGGGAATTGCTCTTTTCGAGTACTTGTTTCAAGTCCCAGCAAACCGCATTGGCTTTAGTGGTAATGGCGGTCCATTTAGCCTAATACAATTAAAAGTAATACAAGAAGTAATCACTTTGGTTGTTTTTGCCCTATTTACCCTTGTGGTTTTCAAAACAGAAACCTTTAGACTCAATCATGTAATTTCATTTATATTCTTAATTCTAGCCGTTTATTTTATGTTTAAGAAATAAACCGCTAACCTTTAGGTGAAATTACATAAACCAAAAAAATAGCTGTTTTTTAAATAAATCATTATACCTACTAGTTTCATTCGAACTGTAGTTATCTTTACATAACATTACACCACACCACACGAACTATAATTAGTATCGTGTAGCTATACTTTTCGCAGACCCATTTACTATTCTAACAGTTAAAAAGACGATTGCCCATGCTTGATCTTGAAATAGTATATGAAAACAGCGATTATCTTATTGTTAACAAATTGGCTGGTTTAATCAGTGAAAATAACCCGTTCGAAAAGTCTACCGTAGAACAGCAGGTACTAACTCATCTTATAAAAAACAAGCCTAAACCATTTATTGGTATTATTCACAGGTTAGATCGGGTTACAAGTGGCCTTTTAATTTTTGCCAAAAAAAAGAGCATTCTTGTTGAATTTAATTTACTCTTTAGCAGTCGAAAAATACAAAAGACTTATTTAGCGGTCGTTAAAAATAAACCACCTAGTGGAAATCAAAATTTAACCGATTTTCTTCAAAAGAATAACATAGAAAAAAAATCCTATATCCTTCCCGCTAAAACCAACAGTACTGTAAACTGTGCCCTTTCTTATAAAGTAATTGGCAAGAATAATTTTGGCTACCTATTAGAAATTAAACCAAGAACAGGTAGATTCCATCAAATACGCGCCCAATTAGCCAATAAAGGTTTGGCCATTATCGGCGATGAAAAATATGGCTCAGATCAAGTATATCTTCCGTTATCTATTTGTCTTCATGCTTGGAAAATAACGTACCAATTAAAAGATTCTTTGCTTACTCAGACTTTTGAAGCTCCCATGCCAAATAACCTTTATTGGAAATTTGAAGCGATCTAAAAAACACTTCTCTAAAAAAATAAGAAACTAGAATATCTAGACAGTTAGAAAAAGGCAAACGAGTATAAAACTGTTACTTATCCCCGAATAAAACCCAATCCCAAATAAACTGTAGCTATCTTTGTCCAAAATTATTTTATGTCAAAGAAGTTTTCCAAGCTTGGTGTTAACGAAGCCTTTCAACAAAGTTTAACCGATTTACAGATTGCTGTTCCAACAGATATTCAGGTAAAAACCATTCCGTTAATCTTAACCGCAAAGAAAGATATTGTTGCCCTTGCTAAGACAGGAACGGGCAAAACTGCCGCTTTTGGCTTGCCTTTGCTTCAATTAATCGATGTAAAAAACAACAAAATACAAGCGGTTATCTTAGCACCAACGCGTGAATTAGGACAACAGATTTATGCCAATTTAGTGTCGTTTGCTAAACATACGCCTGCCATATCAATTATATCCATTTGTGGTGGAACGCCTATAAAACCTCAGATAGAAAAGCTAAAAAGCACCATACATGTGGTGGTAGCAACTCCAGGTAGATTGGTAGATTTAATTCAGAAGAAAGCCATCAATCTAAAAAATGCCCATTATTTGGTTTTAGATGAAGCCGATGAAATGGTCACGGCCTTAAAGGAAGACTTAGATCCTATTGTAAAGGAATTACCGGAAGACCGCAGAACCTTTTTGTTCACGGCTACCATGCCGGGTTCCATTAAACAATTGGTGCAAAATTACTTGAATAAAAATGTCATGCAGCTGGAAGCCGATATGGAAACTATTGGGCATCAAGGCATTGACCACCAGTATATTGTAGTAGAACCAATTGAAAAATTGGATGTATTACTGCACTTTTTAAGCGCTAGAGAAGGGAAACAAGGTATTATTTTCTGTAAAACCAAGGCTGCCGTAAACAAACTAGCCAAAAATTTAGCCATTAATAAATTCTCTTCTGGCGCACTTCACGGAAGCCTTACACAAGCAATACGTGACCGAGTAATGGGTCAGTTTAGAGACGGACATATTTCTATTTTAGTAGCGACCGATTTAGCTTCCCGTGGTATTGATGTAAAAGATATTGCTTACGTAGTCAATTACCACCTTCCTGAAACGTATGATTTATATGTACATAGAAGTGGTAGAACGGCAAGAGCGGGTGCAAAAGGACTTTCGTTAACTATTCTTCAGCAGGAAGAAGTGGCGGATATTCCGGTTTTCGAAAAAGAATTAGGGATTACTTTCCATAAAATTAAGAAAGCCGACGCTGCGAGTATAGAAGAAACTAATGCGTTACTTTGGGCTAAGAAAATATTTAAAACAAAACCGAATCGTGAAGTTTCGGAAGAATTTAAGGATAAAGTAAAAACCATTTTTCATCATTTAACAAAAGAAGAATTGATAGAAAAAGTACTGGCAAATTACTTAGATCAAACAGGTACATTTCTTCCTAAAGAAGCAAATCCGAATACAAAAAACCACTAATTGCAATGGCAAATACGATAAAAGATCAGCAGGATATTTTAGCAAAACTGAATATTACTGCACTAAATCCAATGCAAGAAGAAGCTATTGCGGTTATAGAAAAAACAACCAATACCATTATTCTTTCCCCAACAGGAACTGGAAAAACATTGGCATTTTTACTACCGTTAATTGCGGTTTTAGACCCAACGATTGATGAAGTACAAGCCTTAATTGTAGTGCCTACTCGCGAGTTAGCCATACAAATAGAGCAAGTGCTACGCGTAATGGGAACTGGCTTTAAAGTAAATGCCGTTTATGGTGGGCGTACTATGGCAAAAGATAAAATAGAACTGAAACACACGCCTGCAATTTTAATTGGGACACCAGGTAGAATTTTAGATCATTTTGATAACGACCGTTTTTCTAAAAAAAGCATTAAAACTTTAATCTTAGACGAGTTTGATAAGTGTTTGGATAAAGGTTTTGATGATGAAATGAAAGGCATTATTGCCAATGTACCGCACATTAACAAACGTATTCTTACTTCGGCTACACAGAATATAGAAATTCCGAGTTTTGTACGTTTAGATCAGCCTGTTTTAATCAATTATTTAAAAGAAAAAAAGGCACTGAAGCTAGATATCAAAACAGTAATTTCTGCCACGCGAAACAAATCGCAAACCTTGCTCGATTTAATTCATTATATCGGCAATGACCAAGGGATTGTTTTTTGCAATTTAAAAGATAGCATTACTTATTTAAGTTCGTTTTTAACTAAAAATAAAATCAGTCATTCTTGTTTTTCTTCTGAAATGGAACAGCATGATCGTGACCGTGCCCTGATAAAATTCAGAAATGGTACCAGCCAATTATTACTTGCAACAGATTTAGCTGCTAGGGGAATTGATGTGCCAGAATTAAAACATATTATCCATTACGAGTTGCCGCAAACTTTACAAGAATACACGCATAGAAATGGACGTACAGCACGAGTTAATACCAAAGGAACGGCTTATGTTCTAAAATGGGAAAAAGAAGATTTTCCGGAATATGTAAAAAATCCAAACAGATTAAATATTTCTGCCAAAGCCATTCGCAAACCGCAGTATTGGGAAACCCTATTCATTTCAGGCGGAAGAAAAGACAAAATATCAAAAGGTGATATCGCAGGGTTATTTTTTAAACAAGGCGGAATCACCAAAGATCAGTTAGGTGCCATTGAGTTAAAACAAGACTGTGCTTTTGTCGCTGTTCCAAAGGCTATAGCCAACGAATTGGTGAACAAATTAAGCAACACTAAGCTTAAAAAGAAAAAAGTACGCATTACGGTTTTGGAGTAGTTGGTTGTGGGTTGCTGGTTGATAGTTGTTAGATGTTAGATGTTAGAAGTTAGAAGTTAGAAGTTAGAAATATCAAAAATCAACCTTATTGTCACTTCGAGTGAATTATTTAGTTGCGATAGCGAAGAAATAATTTGTATCGAGAAGCATCG
>NZ_FWXO01000002.1:582560-587822 GCF_900176415.1 Cellulophaga tyrosinoxydans
ATGTCACTTCGAGTGAATTATTTAGTAGCGATAGCGAAGAAATAATTTGTATCGAGAAGCTATAACACACTACTTTTACGCCATCATAAAAAAGCAACCTAAATGGACAATGCAAATACCCCCAACCCTACTCCTATCTCCTCAGAAGAGATTGATAAATGCATTGCCATACTCGCACAACTCGTTTCCCATACCGACCAGATTTTCGATATTCCATTAGCGCAGCGAACCGAATTACTAAAAGTTACCGGTCAGTTTTCAAGACCAAATCGTGATGAATTCTCCCGTCGTAAAAAAGACGCTCAAAAAGCCCAATCTCGCAAAAAAGCGAAGCAAGATCGCGTAGCCCGAAAAGAAACAGGCATTAGAAACGCACGTGAAGCCCATATTTTTACCGCACCAAAACTGCTGCAAGCGGCTGAAATTCAGCAAAAAGAACAGCAAGAACTAGAAATTCCTCGTAATTGTTACGTGTGCAAAGAAGAATTTACCAAAATGCACCACTTTTACGATACCATGTGTACCGATTGTGGCGATTTCAACTATGCTAAACGCTTTCAGAATGCCAATGTAAAAGGCCAAGTAGCTGTCATTACTGGCTCACGATTAAAAATTGGCTATCATATTACCTTAATGTTATTACGTGGTGGCGCTACGGTAATCGCGACTACTCGTTTTCCAGTGGATTCCGCCTTGCGTTATTCTAAAGAGGCCGATTATATGGAATGGGGACACCGACTAAAAATCCACGGATTAGATTTACGCCATATACCCAGTGTAGAAATCTTTTGTAATTATGTGGAGCAAAACTACGAGAAGTTAGATATTCTGATTAATAATGCGGCACAAACGGTACGCCGACCTTCGGGCTTCTACCACCATTTAATGGCGAATGAAGAACGACCCATTTCGGAACTCCCTAAGTTTGCACAAGACCTATTGAGTGATCATGTCAACTGTTTGGAAGAACTCTCGGCACTCACCTCAGCAGCCTCTTCCAACCAGAATATGCCAGTAACGTGGCACGGCCCAGAACCAGGCATAGGCTTGAGAGCTTCGGCAAAATTATCGCAGATTCCCTATAGTTTTGATAAAGCCTTGGTGGCTAAAGAAATATTCCCAGAAGGGGAACTAGACGCCGATTTACAGCAAGTAGATTTACGCCATACCAACAGCTGGCGTTTGAAGTTAGGCGAAATAGAAACCACTGAAATGATTGAGGTGCAATTGGTGAATGCCGTTGCCCCTTTTGTGTTGTGCAACCGACTGGCGGAACTGATGAAAAAAGAACACACGGGACAAAAACACATTATCAATGTTACGGCTATGGAAGGCAAATTCCACCGTGCGTTTAAAGAATCGCGACACCCACATACCAATATGGCCAAAGCAGCGCTGAATATGTTAACCCATACGGCAGCAGGCGATTTGGCAAAGCAAGGTATTTTTATGAATGCCGTTGATACCGGTTGGGTTACCGATGAAGACCCAGCGGCCATGGCAAAAATGAAACAAGAAGTACACGATTTTCAACCACCCTTAGATATTGTAGATGGTGCTGCTCGGGTCATGGACCCACTTTTTGATGGCATAAATACAGGCAAGCATTGGGCAGGGCAATTCTTGAAAGACTACTTCCCCATTGCTTGGTAAATAGCTACTATAACTATACTACATTTCACAGTGCACTATTCTGTGAGATTTTTCTGTGATTTTTTTAAGGTTTTGCGGTTTCCCGCAAGCTTTTATTTTGTTTTTATTTCTATATTTAAGAACGAGTACTCCTCCAAAATTTTAATGAACACCATTTGCTATTTCTTTGTTAAATAGAAATTGTGGGTGATGTATGTTTTTGAGAAAAAAAGTGGCGTGTGAATAAATTAAAAATAACAGCACACATGCAGTTATCCCTATCTTGTGATGCATTTAAGAAAAACTGTAACAAACATTAAAAATTGTAATCTTTAGAATAGAAATCAATCAACATTATGCGATCGAATAATATTCTTTTCTCTCTACTATTTTTTTTAATTTTAGTAATAGGTTGTAAACCAAATAAAGAAGAAAACAACTCAATTGAAGGAATTTGGGAATCTATGGGTTATGGCGAGATTTTGAAAATAGATGCTACTTCTTACGAATATTTTGACATAACCGATTTTTCTTGCTTACCAGCAAAAGAAGGCAATATCTCAGAAGTCAAAAATTCAATGCAAGTTTCAAATGATACGCTAATCATAAAGCGTGGATTCAACAAATATCGCTATGCAAGGATAAAAGAGCTTCCAGACTTTTGCAATCAAAACTCAAAAGATAAAAACGATATCTCGTATAATTTCGAGGTTTTTGCAAATACCTATAAAAATCACTATGCCTATTTTGACCTCAATAAAATTGATTGGGATAGTCTATACATAAACTCAAAAAACAAAATCAATTCAAAAAGCACAGAAGTTGATTTATATTTAGTTATGGAAGATATGATTGAAAAATTAAAAGACAATCACGGTTCCATAGAACCAACAGATGAAGTTTACGAATTAGCAGCAAATCAAATTCAATCAGAAATAGCGGAAGAAGAAACAGAAGTATTAAAAAAATATGGCGATTTTGAGATTGCAGATATCGTTGCCGATTTCTATCTTAAAGAGGATTTGACCAAAAATAGTTGGCTTATGAAATGGGGAAAGATAGAAAACAATGTTGGCTATATTCAAATTAAAGCAATGTATCTATATGCCGATTTAAATTTAAACGATAGCCTTGTCCAAGAAAATGGATTTGTTTCAACGTATATGGACGCATTTGATCGTTTAAGTTACGAACAACAAATTTCAGAAGAAGTTGCTGGAATAAGTAAAGTAATGGATTCGGTAATGCAAGACCTTAAAGAAACAAAACATATTATTATTGATGTTCGTTTTAATGGTGGTGGACAAGATGTTGTAGCATTAGAAATTTTGAGACGATTTAATTCTGACAGAAAACAAATCGCAATTAAAAAAGCAAGACACAATAACGGCTACACTATAAAAACACCTATTTATTTAGAGCCTACTAAACAACCCTATACAAAACCAGTATATTTATTGACTTCCCAACAGTCTGCAAGCGCAACAGATATGATGGCATTAGGTTCAATGGAATTAAATAATTTGAAACGTATTGGCTCACATACAAATGGAGCAATTTCAGATGCTTTACAAAAGACATTGCCAAACGGTTGGTATTTTTCACTTTCAAATGAAGTTTATACAGATAATAATGATAAATGTTATGAAAACATTGGAATTCCTGTTCATTATGAATTGAATTATCCCAATGATAGACAAACATTTTTTAGAAGTATTGCTAACGATTTAGAAAAAGATAAAAGGAATATTTTAAATGCCGTTAACGTGCTACAAAGCAAATAAAAACTACACAAAACCCTATTAAAATTTAGTACTAATTCTCCCCTACGTACAAAACCCGAACCCTAAAGACTGGCGGATTTCTACTTCAGTTTGTAGTTACCAGATTACGTGCTTCACTCCGTAACCCACCGTACAACAAACCAGTTTACAACAGTGTGAGATTTTTCTGTGTTTTTTTTAAGGTTTTGCGGTTTCCCGCAAGTATTTGTGTTGCTTTTATTTTTATATTTGGTTAACACTCCCCCAAAAAAATTTATTGAACACCATTTGCTATTTCTTTGATTAAAGGAAATTGTGGGTGATGTATGTTTTATTTGGGAGAAAAAATAATAAACAACTATATAACCGACATTGCGTATATCCCCTTGTTACCATACATTATAAAACACCAACCAAAAATGAAACTTTCAACCAAACTTTTTCCTTTTGCCTTTTTTGCGATACTTGGTTGTTCGGACGAACAACTAAAAACGGACTTAGAAAAAACCAAAGCCGAACTAGAAAAAACAAAACAGGAATTAACAAACTGCTCAACAGAATTAGCAGATGTTCTGAACACACCTGACCAACGAATTCTAACTGCAAAAAAACTATTTGCGGACGGAAATTTTTCAGGAGCAAGAAAGGAGTACGAAGAAATCCAATCAAAGTACCCTGACACAGATTATTTCAAGACAGCATCTAAAGAACTTGCAGGATTGGACAAAGCAATTGAAAAGAGAAAAATAGAGGCCGAAAAACAAAGAGCTGAGGAAGAGCGAAAAAAAGCACTTGGATTTAAAGTATTAAAACCATCAACTACTGTAAAGTTTGGAGACCTTTCTTTAAGGTTTGAAAAAGTCTGGACAGGTAAGCGATGGTCATTTGATGACCACGGACGGGAGTATTCATTACGTGATGCAACGAGAGGAAATAAGCACGTTTTAGTAAGACTTTCGATTTCTTCTGAATCTAAAAATCCAGAATTACCACCAATTTTGGCTTATCAATATTTCGATGGCAAATTATTATTGCTCGGAACACTTCGCTACGAATTTAGACGCTGGAAAGATTATGGTTCATATTTAGGCAACTATGCAGATTACGGAAACGACTTTGCGCATTCTAAAACAATTCCTTTTAATTTAGGTTTCGAGACTAGCGAAGACAACTTGAAAAGTGGACGTGTGTATGTTGTTATGAAAAAAACAAATTGTTTTAAGCGAGAAAACAAGGACTTTGGACGACCAGAGGTTCAATATAAAATGGGGGACTGTGGAGCCAAAAGTTCATTAGAAGTTGAAGACTTTGAAAAAGATTATGTGCTTATCAAAACCCTATAAATAACGTATGCTAATAATGCCTATAGCAAATAGGGCAAAAGTACTTTATTTAATGGCTTGGGCGTGTTTGTAAAGTCCGCCAAATCTTTTGGATTTGGCAATTAAAAAGAATAATAATTACAAAACAAAAAGCTCTGGCTGGTAGACCTGACGGAAACGAAAAGTTTCCTTTCCTGCCCTACTTGACATAGGTACTGTGTCAAAAAGCAAGCTTTTTCTTTAAAATTTTAGGAAACAAGTTGATTTATCAATTTGTTATCCTGCGCAGCAAGAGTATTATGCTTTTGCTGCTTTTTTTTCTCAAAATCTGAATTATAAACTTCTTCATTCTTCCATAAGGTGAACATCAGGATTAACAACTTCCGCTGAACTGCTATTAAAGCCACCAAGGGCTTTGCTTTCTTTGGCTTAAGTCTATTGTAGAATTGCTTTAATGTGGGATTACAACGCACACAAGTCATCGAAGGCATATGTAAGGCCGCTCGGATATGACTGTTTCCCTTTTTACTAATTCGGGTTTTCCC
>NZ_FWXO01000009.1 GCF_900176415.1 Cellulophaga tyrosinoxydans
TTAAAGGGAAAACCCGAATTAGTAAAAAGGGAAACAGTCATATCCGAGCGGCCTTACATATGCCTTCGATGACTTGTGTGCGTTGTAATCCCACATTAAAGCAATTCTACAATAGACTTAAGCCAAAGAAAGCAAAGCCCTTGGTGGCTTTAATAGCAGTTCAGCGGAAGTTGTTAATCCTGATGTTCACCTTATGGAAGAATGAAGAAGTTTATAATTCAGATTTTGAGAAAAAAAAGCAGCAAAAGCATAATACTCTTGCTGCGCAGGATAACAAATTGATAAATCAACTTGTTTCCTAAAATTTTAAAGAAAAAGCTTGCTTTTTGACACAGTACCTATGGCAAGTAGGGCAGGCAAGGAAACTTTTCGTTTCCGTCTGGTCTGCTAGCCAGAGCTTTTTGTTTTGTAATTATTTTTTCTTTTTTAATTGCCAAATCCAAAAGATTTGGCGGACTTGGTAAATAAGCCCGCGCCCTTAAATTTAGTACTTTATGCCCTATTTGCTATAGGCATTGTTGGCAAATCGTTATTATTCATACTCAAATTCTGATGTGTAAATTAAACTTTTTTCATCTTCTATTTGATAAACTCTATTTTCTGAATCAAATTCATAAAAGTATTCGTAAAAAGTTAAAGGTTGACTAAAATCATCTCCTTCAAAAGGGTAAACTTTCTCTGTTCTAAAGATATTTTTAAAAAAAGGATTATAGTCTATCCTCAATATTCCGATTGACTGAATAAGATTTAAGGGGTTTCTTTTAGGTAATTCATAGTCCAAGAATTCAACAAAGATTTCTTCTTCATTTTCTACCGAAATTATATTATTATTTGAGTCATAATTCAGCTTTCTGATTCGGACGTTATTTGTATTAAATTCAGTTTTATATTCGTTAAGTCTTTCTCCATCAAAATTAAATTCAGCTATTTTTTGGTTTTGCATATTATAAACTTCCGCAAAATTATTTGTCCAAGTAATTGTAAAATTAGTAGAGCCATCTCTAATTTCTTTTATCACTTGACCTTTACCGTTATATTCAAAAGTACTTAAGTAACTAAATTGAGGATTGTAAAAATTAGTATAACTCTCTGAAGTTATTTTTCCTTGTTCATCAATTGAATATTCCTGCGTATAAACAAGATCATTAGGTTCATTTTTCTCTTTAAGAGTATATTTCGGATTAGTGACATTTTCCAAATTGTTAATTGGTTCTGAAGTATCGTCTGAGCTACAACCAAAAATTGAAAGAACGCAACTAATAAATAAAATTATTCTTTTCATAATATTTGTTTTTAATGTTTGCCAACGTTTGGGCTATGAGTAGTTGCGTGGGTTAGCACTTAACTTTGCAAGTACACACTAAACTGAAAATCTGCAAGGATTTTCAGAAGTAGGCGAGAACAAGCAATTACTTATAGCCATTGTTGTGTGGCGTTTTTTC
Source organism: Cellulophaga tyrosinoxydans (assembly GCF_900176415.1). Taxonomy (GTDB): domain Bacteria; phylum Bacteroidota; class Bacteroidia; order Flavobacteriales; family Flavobacteriaceae; genus Cellulophaga; species Cellulophaga tyrosinoxydans. The sequence goes on from NZ_FWXO01000009.1 coordinate 1,443, forward strand.
TATTTTTCTTATTATTAATTTTTTCAAACAGCCAAATCATCAGTTCTGATGTTTTTTGAATCGTTCTCTTTTTGTTGCAACAAAGCAAATCCAAAAGTTAGAACTCCAACCCGTCCAATAAACATTAAAATAATTATCAATATTTTCCCAATGTTAGATAAATCTCCTGTAATTCCTGTGCTTAATCCAACAGTTCCTAAAGCGGATGCTACTTCAAATAATATGCTGTCAAAAGAAAAGTTTTCAAAGTAAGAAAGTAAAAATGAAAACAAGAAAATTAAACTCGTGTAAAGCATAAAAGTAGATGTCGCAACATATATTCTCTCAAATGGAATGAGTCGGTTTAAAAATGTGATTTTTTTCTGACCAAACAATCTGCTTTTCAATATCGATAGCATTGCCGTCAATGTCGTTATTTTCATTCCTCCTGCTGTTCCCGAAGGCGAAGCTCCGATATACATAAGAAAGGTTACAAGTAACAATATTGGTAAAGATAATTCACCGATAGGTATCGTGTTAAATCCAACTGTTGTCATAGCTGACATTGCTTGAAAGAAAGATGTCATTAGTGAACTATTTGAGCCAAGAATAGATGATGACTCAGTTGTGTAAATGAGTAAAGTACCTAAAAAAAGCAAAAACAAAAAACCATAAATAATGATTTTAGTTGTGAACGAAATTTCTTTTGATTTACCCCTAATTCGATACCACAAATCTGTAATTACAATAAAACCCAAAGAACCAGAAATTGCTAATACAGAAATAATTGTATTAATAAAAGTATTGTCTTGATAGCTTTCGAAACCATCTTTAAACAATCCAAATCCAGCTGTACAAAACGATGAAATACTATGAAAAATTGAAAACCAAATTGCTTTTGAACTGCCCATTCCAGAATTGGTAAAGGCAAAATAGAAAAGTATAGCTCCAATAGTTTCCATTATTAGGGTAAAAACAATAACGCTTTTGATGAAATCTTTTATTTGAATTGTATTAGGTAATGTAAATTCCGTTCCTATTAACTTACTATGCCAATGAGTAATTTTTTTTGTGGTAAATATTAAATAGTATGTCGTTAGCGTCATATATCCAATTCCGCCAATTTGTATTAATGCCATAATAACAAACTGACCGAAAAAATTATAGGAATCGAAAACGCTTATAGTTACAAGTCCAGTAGTTGAAATTGCAGAAGTCGAAATAAACAAATTATCTAAAAAGGATATGTCGGTTTTGTGAAATAAAGGAATAGACAGTAAAATAAATCCAATGAGCGTATACAAAAAGAATCCCCAAACTAAATTCATTTGAGGTGATTTACTAATTTGGAATTTTCGGTACCAATTAGATATTTTCTTATATGTTTTATTTTCCATTTTTTGTTTGTAAATGACACACAACGTTCAAGCTATGAGTAGTGCGGAGGAAAGGAAACCTTTTTGTTACGGTCTACGCACGTAGCAAAAGCTTTTTGTTTTGTTTTATTTTTTGTTTTCAGAGCAAAATCCTAAAGATTTTGCGGACACTTTAAATATACACAGAACTTTGGATTAAACACCAAACTCCGCATTACTTATAGGTTTTGTTGTGTGTAGTTTTTTTAGTCGGTTGATTATTTTTCTTGCGTTACTTTCCACAATTTTCCATTCCCATAATTCGGGGTTCCCAAATTCAGGGTTAGTACTAGTCCAGTTTTGGGCTCTGGTCTTGGAGTTTACAGAAATTCTACATTCAATTTCATTTTCATTTTTTTGTAAATCCAGATGCACGTATATCACACCCCATCCATTTGTATTATATCTGTAGGTTTTCCCGTTACAATATTTTGGGTTGAGTTTGATTTTATTTATATAGAATTTGCCCTTTGCTTCAGGATAGTAAATACCAAATCCTAAATGCTTTTTATTTTCAGAAATAGAGTTTTCGAAATATTTTAGAAATTCAGAATACGTTTTTATCCGAACTATTTCTTTTTCCTTTTCAGAGTATGATTCATAGAATTCGGTTTTAGAGTCCGCAAGAATATATTCTATTAGTTCAAAAAGTTGATTTTTATTTATGAATTCTCTTCTCTGCATTGAATTTTCTCAAATTACACACAACGGTTTTGTGTATGATTAGTGGCGTGTGTAAGCAACTAATTTAGCAAATAAAAACCAGATAGAAAATCCGCGAGGATTTTCGTAAGTAGGCGAGGACTAGCCATTAATTATACACGGTGTTACCCACAGTTATTTTTCTATTATCCAATTAATAATCATATTGAGCGGTTCTTTATCCATTTCGTAAAGTGATGAGCCAACTTTACCATTTCTATTGGTTAAATAATGATTCAGACTATCAAATTCTCTTATTTCAATATTAGGATTTCTAAAAGATTTTACTAAATCAACTTCTTGCTGGTGATTAATAATTTTATCCTTTGTTCCTGTAAGATATAAAGTTTTTATAGAAAGATCCTTAACTGTATGTTCTAAATTAGTTCTAGCCATTTCTACTAAAAAAGTGTCTTTTAACAATACTATAAACCTTTTATTAAATCCTTTTTCTCTGATATACTTCTTTATTTCCTTTTTACAAGAATTAGGTGTGCTTTTACTTATTAAGTCTATATATCCTTTCAAAAATGACGTAATTTCTGTTTTGGTTTTTTCCTTGCGCATTACTTCTGGAATACTATTTTCATAATTCCTTTCAAATTGGTTAACTAGAAAAGCTCCATTTTTTATAATTGGTGTTTCAATTAAAATGACGAAATCTAAATCATTATTAATAACATTAAGAGTTGCAATTCCACCAAGGCTGTGTCCTATTATCCCAAATTTTTTATCGAGAAATTGTTTTTGTAATTCCTTTAATGCGTAGCTTAAATCAGTTGACAAATCTCCCGCTAACTCAGAATAATCTCCTTCAGATTTTCCAATTCCACGCTCGTCAAATCTGTAAACGGCAATATTGTTTTTTAAAAATTCTTCTGCTAACACAAAATGAGAGTGTCTTGTGTCTCGTCCACTTCCAGGTACGATAATTACTATTTTTTCAAAAACAGTTTTTGGTGTTATTAAGGTTCCAGAAAGTTTTAAATTATCATTTGTATTTTCAAAGTCAATTTCTTTAAAATCATAGTATTCTTTATTACTAATTTCTTTTTCATAATTATAAATATTCTGAGAACTAACGATTGCAAAACAAAATAATAAAATAAGCAAAAAAGTTTTTTTCATAATTGTGGGTAACGTCTAAGCTATGGCAAGTAGGGCAGGCAAGGAAACTTTTCGTTTCCGTCTGCGCTCGTAGCCAAAGCTTTTTGTTTTGTTTTTATCTTTTTCATTTTAAAAGCCAAATCCAAAAGATTTGGCGGGCTTAGCAAACGAGCCCAAGCCATTAAATTTAATACTTTATGCCCTATTTGATATAGGTAATGTTAGCAGTAGTGTTTTAATATCCAGAAGTTTCGTTTTTTGTTTTCAAAATTTGAGGTCCTTGCTGTCTATAATAAATCAAAACATTAGTAATCAATTTATAAATTAACGTGTGGGAATCTGGCGAAGGACTTCTCACCGATATTCTACGAAAGCTATCATTGTCACTAAGTTGAATTCTAACAGAAGTTCCGTCCATCACAATGCGATGAGGATTATAATTTTCTAAAATATTTTTTGACGTTACAAATATTGAATCCGTTAATTGAATTAATGGATTGGATAAATCTATTGAAAAACTATCCTTACTATTATAATTATATTTCAAGTTTAAAGAATCTATCACCAGTGAGGCGTAATCAACAGTTACTCTTCCTTTAAGTATATTCTTCTCTAAACGATTAAATTTTCTCTTGTCTTTTTTATCCCAAACTCCAACGCTATCTCTACGGGTTAAAAATACTTTAGCTTGTGATATTCCTTTTTCAATTTTTATTCCAAATCCTTTACTCGTCACACCTGTGTTGGCTTGAATATCTATTGAATATCCTTGTTTCTGACCAAACATGAAATACGAAGAAAATACTAAAAAGATTATGAGAAAGTAATTCATTTTATATTACTGCTAACGGTTTGCATATGGCTTTGTGGCGGTTTCGAAGCACTTTCCTTTCCACCGAAACCAAAGCTGGCTGCGAAGCGAAAACCTTGCTGACTGCCGTTCACCCGCCATAAGCTATATGCGTTGTTATGGGCGGTTTTTATTTTTTGTCATTCTTGTTTTATTTCTTCTCCTTGATGAATATTATGTGACCAAATAGAAAGTTTTCTTCTACTATCGTTACCATAAATATGTTTCCACCTTAAATGTCGTTTTGCTCAATTGATACTTTGGTTTTTGGTAGCCCAAACTGAAAATTTTAAGTTGGGAAGAGTAGGCAAGCAGCTTGGCAAAAACCTCAACCTTAAAGTTTTTATTGACATCACTAATCAATCCGAATTTAGTCCTCGAGATTGCTATTTAGGCAAATGGTTTAGGCTTTTTAGTTTTTAAAATACATAAACGAAAAAAGCAAAACACCTATCGTGAGTAGCACTAATCCAATTGATATTGTAATTTTCTTTCCAAGATTCAACACACCTTGTCTATTAATTTTTTCAGATTCGGTCAATGGTCTTATTCTTCCTTCTCTGCTGTATTTATTTTCAATTGATTGACCTACTAATAATCCGAAGACAATACCAATTGCGGTTCCAATTCCGACAAAACCAAAATTCTTGGTGATAATACTGATGGGTATACCAAGACCTGAAAAGATGGCAATTCCTATTCCCATCCACATTCCTACAAAATGACCTTTAGGAAATGCCTTATTGTTATTGTCTAAATTATTGTTCATATCTGTTTTATATTAAATTAAAATATTTTTTTTGCAAAACTTCGTTTATTTTATTTACGGTAATTGCCCATAACGTTGCAGCTATGAGTAGTGCGGAGGCAAGGAAACCTTTTCGTTTCCGTCTGAGCACGTAGCAAAAGCTTTTTGTTTTGTTTTAATTTTTTTCATCAGAGCAAAATCCTAAAGATTTTGCGGACACATAAATATACACAAACCATTGGTTTATACACCAAGCCACCGCATTACTTATAGGTGTTGTTGTACCACGTTTTTATTTTTTTTCCATTCCAATTCCAATTATTTCATTCAACTTATTTAGTCCATTTTTAGAAATGATTCTAAAACCAAATTCAATAAACACTAACCGTAGAACTAGGATAAACATTATGGTCGGAAATATAAGTTCAATTGAGTTTTTAAATCCGTTTGTTAATAATGATATAACAAATCCAACAAGTGGGTATAGAAGGAGTATTATTAATACGATTTTATAGTTTTTAGTTATTCCAACTTCTAAGAGTCCATTTTTATTTTCGAGCTTGCCTTTAATAACGCAGAATGCTCCGTAAACTTTTTTGGACAGTTTTAGTTCAAATTCAGAGTCATTTATTTTTCCAATAAATATTTGCTTATTCCAGTCAGCAACGAATTGATCGTCCGATAGGGTTTTCTTTTGTAATTCTGATATTGCTGCCGCACTATCAGTAATTAATGTAATAGAATGTGTTTTAGTAGGGAAAATTTTCATTCAGTTTACAAGATTTTCTTAAATGTGGTACAACGGTTTTGTATATGAAAAGTAGCAGATTTTAAATGCTACACTTTTCCGATATTAGAGGAAAGATAATAAAAAAGCGCAAACCTAATGGCTTGCGCTAATACTGCTATTTTTTATATACGTTGTTGTGCAACGTTTTACTGTAGTTACTGTACAAACAAACTAAAAAAATTAATCTTTATTAAAGGTGACTTTCCCTGTTTCCATATCGTAAAGAGCAGATACAATCATAATTTTACCGTCATCTTCCATTTTGGCCATTGTAGGTGATTGCTGTCTTATATTTTTTACGGTACGCATTGCATTATTATTGATAACAAGGTCGGTATATTCAATATTTTTAGTCGTTCTATCACCTTCAAACTTTGTTTCTTTAATAGCTGGTTCTATTTCATCTAACAAATCTGCAAGAGCGTTCATCCCTAATGATTTTGCATCAACTTCATCAATGGTAGATTTTACAGCACCACAAGCAGTATGTCCCATTACAATAACTACCTTAGAGCCTGCAACTGCCGTAGCAAATTCCATTGAGCCTACTATATCTGCATTCTCAATATTACCTGCAACACGTGCAACAAAAATATCACCTATACCTAAATCAAAAACATCTTCTACAGGTACACGACTATCGACACAAGAAAGAACAATAGCCTTTGGATATTGCCCTATCATCGCTTTCCTACGTTGAGCAGAATGGTCACGTTGTGTAAGATTATTATTCATAAAATTTTCATTTCCTTTTTTCAGTCGACCAACAATTTCACCTGGTGTCATTCCGGCTTGGTCTTCAGCGGTCATAATACTTTCGACTACTTTTTCTTCAACAAGTTCTTGTTGGCTTTCTTGAGCTATAGGCTCGGATTTTTTTGTTTCTTGGCAGGATGTTGAAAATAATACTGCTGAAATTGCAACTAATTGTAATGTAATTTTTTTCATATTGTTTAATTAATTAGGTAAATACTTTAACAAAAGTAATATTAATTTTGATTCCTTTAATCATGATTAACATAAATTTAATAGTAATACTATCAAATTAGAAAGTATTACTATATGTTGACATTTTCTTGTTAATGTTGCACAACGGTCTCAGCTCGTATGTTTGTTTCTTAGTTTGAAGATAGTATATTTTTAAGAGATTAGGAGGTTCGGCTAGATACAAATTAATTGATATCGTTTCATAGAATTAAAACTTTTAGAGAGCTACTACTTTTTAAAAAGTAGTAGTTTAGATACTGAACATTAAACTAAAATAGAAGGGATAGCGAGTTCTCGGCTAGATACATTTAAAATGATATCGTTTCATAGAAATCCCACCCTTCTATAATTTTCTTAGAATCTGAACAGTACCTAGATCCATTACAGAGAGATCGAATCAAACGCGAGCAAAGGTTAACAAGAGAATTATAGTTTATAA
>NZ_FWXO01000003.1:0-251504 GCF_900176415.1 Cellulophaga tyrosinoxydans
ACTTTAGAATTAACTATTGATACTACAGCGCCGAGTGCTCCAATTGTAGAAATCACGGAAGACGTTAATAATGAAGGCTTAATTTCCGAAGATGAATTGATTGGCGATATTGATGCAGTGCTAACACTTCCTGCAGATGCTGTAGAAGGAGATACTGTAACAATTTCCGATGGAAATGGAAACACTCAAAATATCATACTGACAGCTACAGATATTGTTAATGGAACAATTAATGTAATTATATCAAATCCTGGTGATAATGGAACTATTGATGTAAATGCTTATATAACCGATGTAGCTGGAAATGTAGGATCTAATAGCGTAACAGATAGTGCAACACTAGATTTAACAAATCCTTTGGTTGATAGTTTCGCCACTATAGATATTACTCCTGTTTTAACTGGTCAAGGAGATCCAAATGAAACTTTAACCATAGCCTTAGACACTAATGCAGATGGCACACCTGACGTTACATATACAATTACTACTGACGGAAATGGAGATTGGAGCTTAGACACTGAAACAGCAACCCCTAATTCTGGAAGCTTCCCAGTTCTGGTAGATCAAGATGTAATTGATATTACTGCTACTGATCCTGCTGGCAATAGCGGAATGGGTGCAGTTACCGTTTCTGTTGATTCTGATGGCGATGGACTTAATGATAACGAAGAGGTTACCTTAGGAACTGATCCGAACAATCCGGATTCAGATGGCGATGGTATAAATGATGGACAAGAGGTAAATATTGACAATACAGACCCATTAGACGATTGTAGTTCTATTGGTGGAACTCCTTTAGATACTAGTGATTGTGATACCGACGGACTTACAACTTCTGAAGAGACCACTTTAGGTACGGATCCTAATAATCCGGATTCCGATATTGATGGTCTGCTAGATGGTGAAGAAGTAGCCTTAGGTACCGACCCAAATAATCCTGACTCAGATGGAGATGGCATAAATGATGGTCAAGAAGTTACCGATGCAACTAATCCTCTAGACGATTGTGATCATATTGGTGGCAATGCTCTTCCCGATAGTGATTGTGATGCGGATGGTCTAACCACTGCTCAAGAAGATGCTATTGGAACTGATCCAGATAATGCCGATACAGATGGTGATACTATTAATGATGGTCAGGAAATTAATGACGGTACTGATCCTCTTAATCCTTGCGATTCTATAGGTGGTGTACCGACGCTTGGTGCAGGTTGTAATTCTGAAGTAGTGGAATCTGGTATTGCCGTTTCTAACGAAATTATAACGCCTGATAATGATGGAACTAATGATTTCTTTAGAATTGAAAATATCGAATCTTTCCCAAACAATACGGTTCAAATTTATAACCGTTGGGGAGTAATTGTATATGAAATGTCAGGTTATGACAATGTTTCAAATACATTCAAAGGAACATCAAGTGGAAGAGCTACGATTAATAAAGATTCCGAATTACCTGTAGGCGTTTATTTCTATGTTATTAATTATGTAAATAATGGTGAAAATTTAAACAAATCAGGTTATCTATACATTAATCGTTAAAAGAAATATAATTAATAGTCATTAAGATAAAACATACCATGAAAAAATATATCATAATCATCCTAATAATCACTGGTTTTCAATCGGTTAGTGCTCAGCAAGATGCACAATACACACAATATATGTACAATACCATTGCCGTAAATCCTGCCTATGCTGGTTCTCGAGGAGTATTCAGCATTGGTGCGCTACACCGTTCTCAATGGGTAGGTCTAGATGGAGCACCTGTTACACAAACGCTTAACTTTCATACCCCTGTTTCTAACAGAGTGGGACTGGGTTTGTCTATAGTTAATGATGAAATAGGGAATGGAACCAATCAAGACACATATTTTGACGCGGCTTTTTCTTACACCATTCCTACCTCCGAAGAAGGTAAACTTTCCTTTGGATTAAAAGCGGGTGGGCATTTTCTAAACATAGATTTTACAAAACTTAGAAATTATGGAGCTGAGACCAATTTACCTAATATTGACAATAAATTCTCTCCCAATTTTGGAGCAGGAATTTACTACCATACCGATAAGTTTTATACCGGATTATCTGTGCCTAATTTTTTACAAACAGAACATTTTGATAATTCAGGCACTAATAGTTCTTCTTTTTTAGCTGAAGAGCGTTTAAATATTTACCTAATTACAGGGTATGTCTTTGATATAAATCCTAATTTAAAATTTAAACCCGCTGGATTGGCAAAAGCAGTTAAAGGTGCTCCTTTGCAAGTAGATGTTTCTGCAAATTTCTTAATTAATGAAAAATTCTCTGTAGGTGCCGCTTACCGATGGGATGCTGCCGTAAGTTTATTGGCTGGTTTTCAAATTTCAGATCAACTTATGTTAGGATTAGCCTATGACAGGGAAACTACTGATTTAGGCGCTACGCGTTTCAACGATGGATCTTTTGAAGTCTTTCTTCGTTACGAGTTTTTAACGAGATACAAAAAAGTACTAACACCAAGATTCTTCTAAATCAATTGAACATGAAACTAAAATATATTGTAATCTGTACTACCCTGCTTACCATAGTTGGTAATGCACAAGAAAAACAAATTAAAAAAGGCAATGCGTTGTTTGATAATTTTATTTATCAAGAGGCTATTGCTTCTTATGAAGAACTAATCGCTAAAGGCTATTCTAATGAAGATGTATATAAAAACTTAGGCAACGCTAATTATTTTAATGCCAATTATGAAGCTGCTGCTGGTTGGTTTGAAAAATTAGTGAGTTTAGATAATACTACTCTAGATGCTGAATATTTCTACAAATATGCCCAGAGTCTTAAATCCTTAAAAAAATATAAGGAATCGGATGATTGGATGCGAAAATTTGAAACTGCTAAATCACAAGATAATCGTGGACGAATATTTGGTAAAAGTGAAGATTATCTCAGCAAGATAAAAGAAAACTCTGGTAGGTATACCATTAAAAGTAGTAGCATAAACTCTACAGCCTCAGATTTCGCACCTTCTTTTAATGGTTCGCAATTGGTGTTTTCAACAGCTAGGGATTCTGGCATTACTAGCAAAAATATTCACCAATGGACCGGAAAAGCGTTCTTAAATTTATATGAAGCTACCATCAATAATCATGAAAATCTTACAGAACTTACGCCTCTTTCTAAAAAATTAAATAAAAAAACCCACGAGTCTTCCACTGTTTTTACCAAAGATGGAAAAACCATGTATTTCACCAGAAATAATTCTGAAAATGGTGCATTCTCAAGAGATGAACAAGGGGTTAGTAGATTAAAAATTTATAAAGCATCATTAATAAATAACACTTGGGATAATATTATAGAATTACCGTTTAATAGTGACAGCTATTCTGTTGCGCACCCCACCCTTTCCCCTGATGAATCTAAATTATACTTTGCTTCTGATATGCCAGGAACATTAGGTGCTTCTGATATTTTTATGGTTAATATTAATGACGATGGCACTTATAGTACTCCTATAAATCTTGGCCCTAAAGTTAATACCGAAGCACGTGAAACGTTTCCTTTTATATCTTCCTCTAACAAATTATACTTTGCTTCAGATGGGCATCCAGGACTTGGTGGCTTAGATATCTTTGCACTTGATCTTAATAACTTAGATAACGGAGTTGTTTTAAATGTTGGAGCTCCTGTTAATAGCGAAGAAGATGATTTTACTTTTATAATCAATGAAAGTACTCGTAAAGGATATTTTGCTTCCAACAGAAAAGATGGCTTAGGCAGTGATGATATTTATAGCTTCGTTGAAAATACGCCGCTTAATTTTTCGTGCATCACTATTTTAAGAGGAATAGTTAAAGACGAAAAAACGAGTGAATTCCTACCAGATACTCGACTTACTGTTATAAATGCTGAAGGTGAAACTGTTATTCAAGGCGTTTCTGATTCTAATGGTAATTTTACCCTAGAAGGCGATTGTACCAAAGGTGACTACACCATTGTTGCAGCTAAAACAGACTACAATGAAACTACATTTAATTTCACCAATTCTGGAGAATCCGAATTAAACAACCTTAATATTAGTCTTAAATCTAGCTTAGATGAAGCTGAAACAGGAGATGATTTAGCTAAAAAATTGAACTTAGAAAAAATCTATTTTGATTTTGATAAAGCTAACATTAGAAGAGATGCTCAAGCGGTTTTAGAAAAAGTAGTAACCTACTTAAAGCAATATCCTAATACTAATATCCAAATTGGATCGCATACAGATGCTAGAGGTAATGATAACTATAACCTAGCTTTATCCAACCGAAGAGCTAAAGCAACATTACAATATTTAATCACTCAAGGTATTGATGAAAATAGATTATCTGCGCAAGGTTTTGGCGAAACTAATTTAACTAATAACTGCGATAACACAACTAAATGCTCAGAGGAAGAACATCAACTTAATAGAAGATCTGTATTTTTAGTAATCAAATAAATACTTCCTTTTATAAGAGTAAAAAGGCAGAAAATCTACATTAGATTCTCTGCCTTTTTTAATTGAAAATTACTGAAAAATCTATTGATCTACAGTAGTCAATATTTAATAAAGAGTAGTAATTTTGTACCCTAAATTATAAGCATGCAAAAGCACTTTAAAAAATTTGCTAAAACAGCTTTAATACTAGTTTATCTAGTAATTATAGCGGGAGCGGTTGTTAGAATGACAGGCAGTGGAATGGGTTGTCCTGATTGGCCAAAATGCTTTGGTTATTATATTCCCCCAACAGATGAAGCTGTGTTGGAATGGCAAGAAAATAGAGCATTTGAAAAAGGACAGGTCATAATTTACGAAGAGTCTTTAAAAATTGCTAAATCTAATTTTACAACCACCAAAAACTTTAATAATGCAAATTGGGAAGATTATACTAAACATGACTATGCTATATTTAATGTTTGGCATACATGGATAGAATATATTAACAGGCTATTAGGTGCGTTAGCTGGGTTAGCAACTTTGGTATTGGCCATTGCATCTTTATGGTTTTGGAAAAAGAACAAGGTAATACCTATATTATCTTGGTTAGTAGTTTTTGGAATGGGCTTTCAGGCATGGCTAGGTGCAACAGTGGTGTATTCTGTATTAGAGCCAGTAAAAATAACACTACATATGATGATGGCCTTAATTATTGTGGCCATGCTCCTCTACATCATCTTTAAAGCTTCAAAATCGCGTAAAAATAGAAAAAATAGTAATCTACTAATCAAATTACTAGGTGTAGCGATCATTTTAACCTTAATTCAAATAGTTCTAGGAACACAAGTGCGTCAGTTTGTAGATCATCAAATAGATTTACATGGAGAACAAGCAAAAAATTTATGGCTTCAAAAACCAGAACTTCAATTTTATATTCACCGATCTTTTTCTGTTTTGGTTGTTTTATTGAATTTATATATCGCTTTTCTAATCCACAAATCTAACTTAGGTTATAAAAAAATAAATTGGGTTCTTATATTGTTATTATCAGAAATAATATCAGGTATCACCATGTATTATATGAATTTTCCCTTCGGAAGTCAGACGATACATTTAGTAATGGCCTCATTACTTTTTGGTGCACAATTCTATTTGGTATTAGAAGCAATAAATGCCAAACGAAGTGTCAAAACTTTGTAACTTTGCAGCACTATTAAAACATCAATAGAATGATTTATAAGATTCGTATAATTTTAGATACCGAAGAAGATATCTTTAGAGATATAGAAATAGAGGCTAGTAATACTTTAGAAGATTTTCATAATGCCATAACTCAAGCCTTTGGATTTTTAGGTAATGAAATGGCTTCTTTTTATACTTGCGATCAAGAGTGGAACCAAGATGAAGAAATTGCGTTACATGATATAAGTGATGGTAGTTCTGATGTGCGACTAATGAACGAAACGTTTATAGAAGACATCATAACCGAAAATACGCCAAAGCTAATTTATGTGTACGATTTTTTAAGCATGTGGACTTTCTTTGTAGAATTAGCGGATATTGCCGAAAAGGAAGATGGTAGAACTTATCCAAACATCTTATTTAGTTTTGGTGAAATCCCAGATTCTCCTCCAGAAAAAAGGTTTGAAGCTGATCCTTCTTTTGATTTTGATGATACCTATGAAAATTACGAAGATTTAGATTTTGATGAAAATTGGAACTAATTTCTAATACCTTAACTTAATATTTTTATTTCCCGAATTATAAACTATGATTAATTTATACGCCACTCAAATAGATACCATTTCCCTTCACCGCGTTGGGAATAAAAACAAAGGTGAAGCAATATTTTTATCTGAGGGCTCATTTGCTCTAAACGATGAAACAACAGGACTTTTAAAAGAATACTTTTTTAAGCCCTTTCGTGAGAAAGAAGAAAATTACTTTCATTTTTCAAATGATGTTGATGTTGAGTTTAATGAAATGTATAAGATAGTATCTGCTATTTTTACAGATCCGGATAGCTTACATGCAAACTCTAAAAAAATTGCATCCTACTTATATGAACAGTCCAACCATCCACACATAAAAAGTGGTGAAGTTTATATTGCCTATTTAAGTGGTGTTCTGTTGGACAATGTTAAAGTGAATGCCATTGGTATTTTTAAAAGCGAGTTAAAGCACGATTTTATACAGTTTGAAGAAAAAGGTAGTAATCTAGACATTATTATTCAGCAAGGAATAAATATTAATAAACTTGATAAGGGTTGTTTAATATTTAATTCTAATAAAGAAGAAGGTTATAAAATTTTATCGGTTGATAGCAACCGTTATGATACAAAATATTGGCTAGAAGAATTTTTAGGTGTTGAAGCCTTATCTGATGATAATTTTAAAACCAAAAACTATTTAAAATTCTGTCAAAATTTCGCAAAAGATGTTGTATTGCCTGCAGAGGATAAGCAACAAGAAGTGCTTTTTATGAATAGAGCAGTAAATCATTTTGCGAAAAATGATTTGTTTGAAGAAAGCAATTTTCTTAACGAAGTAATGGAAAATCCAGATCTTATCCCTGAGTTTAAACATTATAAAACAGAAAAAGGTCCAAAATATAGTGTAGAAGACGTTTCTACATTCGATATTGCTAATAAAGCGGTATCCGATGCAAGAAAGAAAATAAAAAACGTAATTAATCTAGACACCAATATTCAGATTAAGCTAGATTTTATAAATCCAGAATCTGCACAAAAATTTGTGGAAAAAGGTTGGGATGAAGAAAAACAAATGTATTACTATTTAGTATACTTTAATAAAGAGCAAAAAAGCTAAAACATTAGATATTAATTTTGTTCTCCATTATTTGTTTCATACTTACATCTTCGTAATTATTTAAAACAAACTCTAAGGCTAGATGTAATACCTCGCCCATTTTGGAGCATTTTTTAAAGTTTACATCTAAGGTTAGATCATAGATTTGCGATTTTAATAATTCTATATTCTCAGGTGTTGATATATCATCTTCAACACATGCTCGCATGAGTCGTTTTATTCTATTACCCGAACTTTTAATTCGTTTGGCGACAATAGAACGTTCTTCTAATTTATATTGATCTACTGATTTTTTCTGGAGCTTAGAGCGTACCAATTCTACCATTTGGTAGTTTTCTTTAAAAAACTGTGGGCGGTATACTTTTAATTTTCCTTCAAAGCATTGTTGATCAAAATCTATAGGCCTTATCTTATATACTACATGATCAAAATCATGAGTAGGTACAATAACATAATTATACGATCGCATGTCACCAAGCAACCTAATCATACAACGTTCATTAAATTTCACAAACTCTTTAGATAGTTGCGCTTTATCAGGTTCTGTACAGTTTGGTAACATTTCCTTTATAAATACATCGCCAGGAATACCAGCAATATGCTCTTCTATTAAGGTGTTTTTGTAAACCAAAAAGTTTAAATTATAAGGAGATAACATATGCTCTAGCTCTAATCCATAGATTCTTGAAGCATCGGTTTTTTTTACATAAAAATACGTGAAGTTATCATTCAGAATGTTTCTAACTTTAATTCTAAAGGGTTTAGAGTTACCGAAAGTACAGTAGTCCACAGCATCTACATTCAAATACTGAAAAATTTGGTCTCCCCCATCGGAAAGTAAAATAGAATATACTTTTTTTAGGCTTTGATCTATTTCAGCTCTTTCAAATTCCGAATAATATACGCGAACCCATAAACTATCTTCATCGTTAGAATCATAAACAACTATAGATCCTGAAAATCGCAATAAATCTTCGTAAAAAATCGGAATTTCTATAGTACGATTATAATGTCTTAAATAGCTCTCTAATTTGCTACTTACTGGGTAAGCGGGCTTTTTTTTAGACATTAATCTTTCTTCAGACATAAAAGCTATTTTAATATTGATTTCTTCTAAAGTTATTATTTAAATCCAAAAAAGCAACTAAATACCTAAAATAACCTAGTTATTATTTTATGAAATATGTCTTACGAAAACAGCAAATTTCCTACAATAGAAAATCCAAAGCAACATACAATTAATGGTTCACTACAACGGATAGTCAGTTCACAACATAGAATTGTCCGTTAGCTGAATTAGGCCTTATTTTATCTTAAAATGTGTCTTGATTTACCATAAATAGATGAAAAAATACTGTCTTCTCCTTCTTGCTTTACTTTCTTTTAGTAGTATTTCTTTTGCTCAGTTGAGTGATCTTCATTATTTGCCACCTTTAAAACAAGGAAGAAATAATGCCGCAATAGAGCGTCAAGCAGTTTATCTTTCTACTCCTGTAACAACAGCGTTTACTGTAAATGCCTATAGAGGAACCTCAGCTACTCCTATTGCAACATTCAATATTTCGAATGTAAGTCCAGCAGTATATACATTGGCCACCGGTGACAACAACATTACTTTAGTAACTGATGCGAATACTGGTATTGTTTTAAATAATAGTGGATTACGATTTGAATCTCCAAGTGGCAACAAGTTTTATGTAAACTATAGAGGATACTCTTCAGCACAAGCTACCTCGCTAACTTCTAAAGGAAGAGTGGCTTTAGGTCGACGTTTTAAATGGGGAGGTGTGCCAAACCTAGGTGCAGAAGTATCAAAATCTAACACATTAGGTATTATGGCTACGGCAAATAATACTAGAGTAACACTTTCTGGTTATGATCCTAATTGCGTTTTTAGATTAGGTAATAATGTTGCAGGTATTACAGCAGATAGCTATACCATAACTCTTAATGCTAACGAATCTTTTGTTTTTGAAAACTATGTGGGTAATACTCCTACATTAGCCAGCCGCCAAGGTTGGATAGGTGCTTCCATTGAAGCAGATAAAGACATTGTAATAAGTAATGGTTCATTGAACTTTGGTAGACAAGAAAATAATAGTAACAGAGATGCTGGTATAGATCAACCAGTACCCGAAAATAAATTAGGTAAAGAATATGTTTTTGTACGTGGAAATGGTCACTCTAACGGATGGACAGAATTTCCACTATTAATAGCAACTGCAGATAATACACAAATTTTTGTGAATGGGTCTGCAACGCCAATTGCAACTATAAACAATGGTGAGTTTTATGAAGTACCAAGCACTTACTATTCTTCAAGTACTGCTGGAGCAAATATGTTTATCTATACCTCAAAAGATGTATATGCGTACCAATGCTTGGCTGGAAGTACAGGAGCTCAAACCGCAGAACTTAATTTCGTAGCACCAGTAAACTGTTTGTTACCTGATGTTTTGGACAATATTCCTGATATTAGAAACATAGCTGGGTTAATTGTTACAGGAGGCGTAACTATTATTGCCGCTAACAATACCCCTGATGCAAATATTACTGTAACTGATGGAAATGGAAATGTTACGTTGCCAGCTTCACAAGCTGTTGCTGGAACTACCGATTGGAAAACTTTTTATATTCCTAATTTAAACGGAAACGTTAGAGTACAATCTACTGGTCCAATAGCCGTTGGATTTTTTGGTGTTAATGGTAATCAAGGAGTTGCAGGTTATTTTTCAGGATTTGATACCGTTCCGGAGGTTACCTTAGATGTAAGAGGTGGAAGCGGTTGTTTTGTTGGTTCTGAAATATATGAGGCTACAGGAAATTTTGATGCGTATCAATGGTACGAGGATGGCGTTGCTATCCCTGGGGCCAACGGTCCTAGTTATGCAGCGATGCGCGCTGGAGATTATTTCGTCAGAGGAACCAAAGGTCCTTGTACCTATGATTCACAGCCTTTAACCGCGCTATACTGCGATCCAGATGTGGTTATCAATAAAACTGTAGATAAATCGGAAATAATGGAAGGCGAAACTGCCACGTTTACGATACGTGTTCGTAACCTAGGCGCAGGTCCTTTAACTAATTTACGAATTACAGACAACATACCAACAGGACTTACCCTAGTGACAGCGCAAACGATAACTGGGTCTTGGAGTGGTAACACTTGGAATATTGGAACATTAAACGGTGGTGAATCGGCTATTTTAAGACTGGAAGTTCTGGCAGATGAAATAAACACTTTACCGCTTTTAAGTTTGGTAAATACAGCAACAAATACACAAGATCAAGTTGATACAAATATCACCAAAGATTCTCCTTCTGCTTATATAACTGTTCATAACGATTATGATAAGGATGGAATAAAAGATATTACTGACTTAGATGATGATAATGATGGAATTTATGATGAACAAGAATGCAGTAATTTATCTTTAAATATTGCAAATGGGGCTTCCTTTAACAATACGTTTGTTACTATTGATAATTATTTAGTCTTAGATATTTTTAACCTTGACAATTCCTTCAATTTACAAATTAATGGAACCAATATTGCTGGTGAAATTCAATTTCAATCTGCAGTTTCTGGCAATTTCGCTACTTTCTTAGACGGTTATGGTTATGGTCAAAATGGAAACTCACAAGTATATACATTATCTGGTTCTACAGCTACTCCATTAATAAGACTTGTTATTAATCAAGCAGGAGAATTAATGCTCTTTGGAGCTAAAACTAGTAATGGAACATTATTGCCGATGGTTCTAACAACCCCTGCAACCGCGGTTAACTGGAATGCATCGGGCACAAATACGGTAACTATTGGACAGATGGTTACAGGACCAACCAATATGCGTGGAATTTTAAGAACTGCAGGTTGTGATACAGACGCTGATGGTTTACCAAATCATTTAGATCTTGATAGTGATGGCGATGGCTGTAGTGATGCAAATGAATTTTATAAAAGTGACAATGCTGATGGTGGTGATGGTGGTGAATACGGTACGGGTGTTCCTGCTGTAAATGCATCAAACGGAACCGTTTCTGCTGCGTCATACGTTAGAGTACTAGCGCCAGAAATCCTACTAGGTAACACTTCTGAAAATTTAGGCGGAACCAATATTAATGGTCAATCAGTAACCCTAGGTCAAACATTACAATACGTATTACGCTTTCAAAATACAGGAGATGATAATGCCTTAAACTATACTATTCGAGATATTTTACCCAACAATGTAACCTTGGAGAATGTAGATGTATCTGGAGCACCAGGAACGACGTATACGTATGACATCAATACAAGAAACGTAGTATTTACCATCCCTAATAATTTAGTTGAAGTTGGTGACACAGAATATAGTATTAGAATAAGAGTTAAAATCACCTCCAATTGTACAGATTTTGTTGCGGCTTGTTCATCAAACCTTGAAAACATAGCCTATTCCACTTACCAAGGGGCAATCAATACAAGAACTTTTACAGATGAAGGTGGACTTACAACTATAACTGCCTGTGCACGTACGCCAGAAATAGCTAGTAATTCTATTCTTAATGATTTAACTGCCTGTAACCAAGCTAGAACAGTACAATTATGTGGAGATTTTACCATATTAACGGCTGGTGCTGGTTATGTATCTTACAACTGGTTTTTAGATACTAATAACAACGGCGTTATCGATGCTGGTGATACTGCTTTAAATGATGGCAATCCAGATAATAATCCAAGAACATACCGCACCACGGTAATTGGTAACTTTATAGTACAAAAAATATCAGATGGTAGTTGTCCTAATTTAGTAGAACGCATCACAGTAGAACGCTTTGGAACCACCCAAACAAATCCTATTGTAGATTATTTTAACCAAGTAAATAGTGACGCTAACCCAGATAATGATTTACAGGGTGAAATTGTAACATGTTCTATAGATGGTGATTTATTACCAAAAATATTTCTTTGTGGAGCATCTGATGAAGCTACTATTCAATTGGGAATTACAGACGCACAAAGTATTTCATGGCAATTGCTAGATGAAAACAGTTGTACGGATAGTGGTGAAGATTGTGGTAACAAAAACGGAACTTGCTCTTGGACAACTGTATCTAATTTAAACAATTTCACGGTTTCAAATAGTGGTGAATACAGAGTTGTTTTAAATTACACGAACGGATGTTCCAGTCGTTTCTATTTTTCAGTATTTAAAAACGAATTAGATATTAACTATACTTCAAAAAACATACTTTGTGCAACTGATGGAAATATTAGGATAACAAATGTAGGTTCTGGTTATGGCTTTAGTTTAGTAAATGCATTAGACAACACGGTTATCATACCTTTCTCTGCTAATAACGGCCCTAACTTTAATATTGCCAATAGTGGTACTTACAAGGTGCAAATAACACAACTTAACCCAAGTGACAATGCACCAATTGCGGGAAGTTGTATTTTCGAAACAGAAGATATAGGTATTCGAAGAGAAGATTTTACAGTGAATATTAGTACTACTCCCGAAGATTGTAATGCTGGTGGAACCATACGCGTACAAGTAGAAAATGCACTTCCAAATTATAACTATGAGTTACGTTTAGATGACGGTAGTAATGGCGGTTTAGGCTCTCCTGTTCAAAATCATCCTACACAAAATGATAACTCTTACGAATTTACAGGAGTTAGTGCAGGCAATTATATTGTACTTACTACAACACAAGATGGCTGCTCAAATTCACAAGATATCACAGTCGGAATTATTGAAGAGTTAAAACTAAATGCGGTAACATCTGAAAACATTACTTGTACAGCTGGAATTGTTAATCTTACTCCTTCTGGAGGATTACCAAGTCCAAATTATGAAATGGCTATTTGGAGTAAAGATGGTGTAGCTCTTTATAGTAATGAAATAAGCGTACCTGCTTCAGCCTATACAACTGAAGTTAGTTTCTTATTTGGTTATCGAGGTTCTCCTATTACTTATTACCCAAATGAAGAGGGAGACTATGTTTTTATTTTAAAAGATGGCAATGGTTGTTATGCATTCTCTAACTCGGTTCGTGTTGAGGATTTTGGCACTCCAAGCATAACTCCTTCCCATAGTCAAATTATTTGTGCGGATAGCTCAAGTTCTACATTAACTGTTTCGGTTACAGGTGGCACAGCACCATATAGATATAGTTTAAACGGTGGAATTAATTATCAATCCACAAATACTTTTGAAAATTTAGCTGCAGGCATATATTCTATTACCGTAATGGATGCAAGTGGCGCAACGGAAACAACAGGCTGTGAAACAAGTATCGAATACGAAATAGATCAACCTTTTAGATTACTTGCTTCTGCTGCAATAATAGAAGATGCATCATGTAATCCTACTGGTGCATTGGTTAAAATATTAAACCCTACAGGAGGCGATGGCATCTATGAATATAGTTTTGATGGTGGCTCAACATTTACCGCAGCTAACGCTAGAAATTTAGCTCCAGGGGATTATGATTTAGTATTACGTGATGGATTAGAGTGTACTTATGAAATGGAAATAACCGTTCCATCTCCTTCAGCAGATCCTAGTTTTACAAGCGCAATTGATTATGATTGTAATGGATTAGGCACCATAACAGTTACTCCATCCAATACAACAGATTTTAATTATACCTATCAATTAAACGGCGCAAATAATACGCCGATAGATAATAATATTTTTACCGGTGTTTCGAATGGTACGCAAACAATTTCTATTGGTTATTCTGGCACTATCACACCTGCGCAAAGCACCTTGTTCTTTGAAAATTTTGGAGCAGGAATATCTACGCAAATTGCAGAAATAGGATCTGATTATTGCTATGAACCACAAAGTGGCGCTGAAACAGATTGTAATCGTGGGCCTGCAGGAATATTAGTAAACGGAGAATATACGGTTACTAACTTTGTTACCAATCCAATCCCAGCTTGGAGAAGTCCTAATGATCATAGTGGGTTAACGGATGGTCGTTTCTTAGTGGTCGACATAAGTACATTCTCTGATGTTTACGCAACTCCTGTCAGCAAAAGTATTTTATGGCAGAAAAATAATTTAGAAGTATTACCAAACAGAGAAATTACTTTATCACTCTATGCCTACAACCTAATGCAGGTTAGCGGTAATGGCAATAACCCAAGAATGCTTATAGAATTAATTGATACTAGTGGAAACATTATTGCAAGTACATCTACTGCAGAAATACCAAAAAATACTAATGCAAATGATTGGCATAACCGCACGGTAACTTTTAATCCTGGTGCTAATACCAATGTAGGAATTGTTATAAGAAGTGACCTAAATAGTGATTTTGGAAATGATCTTATCTTGGATGACATTCTAGCATATCAAACACCAGAAGTTTGTGAAAAAACAGAAAATATTACTGTAATTGTTGAAGACAATAAAGAATTTAGCGCAAGATCATTAAGCAAAACAGACCCAAGTTGTAATGCTGGTTCTGATGGTAGCATACGTTTTGAAGTATTAAATTTTGATACAGCCACAGGATTTGAGTATTCTGTTGATGGTGGCACTAACTGGACCACCTCTTTAGTATCTCCTATTACAACCACAGCTACTTTAGCAGATGGATTGTATACCGTATTAGTTAGAAAGGTAAGTGACAATGCATGTGCGACTAACTTTGATGTTACCTTGGTTGAACCATCAGCTATTATTCCTGGCTTAAGTCAGACTGCAGATTACACATGTTTTAACACTGGAGCAACGCTTACTGCTTCAGCCACAGGCGGGAACCCTGCTTATCAATATCAACTAGAACAAGCTGGAAATGTTATTGTAAGACCATTCCAAACAAACAAAATCTTCAACAATATTACTGAAGGAGATTACTTTGTTAGAGTAAGAGATGCTAAAGGTTGCGAGCAAATTACAACCGTAGCAATAACTGTAGATCGTTATCAAGATGTTGACTTTGATTTGACAGCAACTGCATGTTATGATGGTAGTAATAACGCTACAATTACAGCAACGGTAACTTCTGGTAATACTGGTTACACTTTTAGAATTAATGGAAACGCATGGATTACTCCTAGCCCATCAACTTCTAATACACATACTTTTAGTGGTTTAGCAAATGGAAGTTATACCGTTGAAGTAACCGACGCTTATGGTTGTGTTTCTGTAGTTAAAACTATTGATATTCAACCTATTTTAAATGCTAGTATTACTTTAAATCATGTGAGTTCATGCGCAGATGGTAGCATTACTGTTAATGCAACTGGTGGTGATGGTAATTTAGCCTATGCTTTTGTACCAACTGGTACTGGTGTTTCTTTTTCAGATTTTGGTCCTTCAAATGTATATACAGTTGCTGCAGCAAACGCAGGTACTTATGATGTTTATGTTTGGGATAACAATGCAGCAAATCCTCATTGTGAATATTCAGAAACGGTTACCATAAACCCTGCTACGCCATTAACCATAAACGCAGTAGCAACGGATCCATCTTGCTATAATGGCAATGGTAGAATAACAGTATCTGTTAGCTCAGGAATTGCACCTTATACTTATCAAATTATCGATCTGGATAATGGAGGTGCTTCCAACCAAACAACAAGTAGCCTATCGGCCAATACAAGAACATTCTTTAATCTTGCTCCAGGAAATTACACTATTAATGTTACTGATGCTTCTGGTTGTACCAGTACTCAAACACCAGTAACTATTGGTAATCCAGATGAATTAATATCAGACTTAGAATCTATATTATCAGATGATTGTGCACCTGCAACAGGATTTAGATTTATAAACTATACTACAACCCTTAGCGGAACCTTACAGTTTAGTCACAATGGTGGAACCACTTGGCAATTATCTGATACTTTTGAATCACCTGCTTATACGTTAACATCTGGTAATACGGTTAACCCATCTATTAGAACAGTTGATGGTTCCGGAAATACTTTATGTAGAGTAGATTTCCCACAATACACCATAAACTTTCCACTGGATGATCTAGATATTACTGTTTCTACGGTTATTAAAAACTGTAATGAATTAATTGTTACTGTACAGGGGAATGAAGGTACAGCTCCATATCAATATACTTATAGTGATGATCCAGCAAACTTTAATGCTATTACTCCTGCCAACCCATGGTCCACACCTGCAAGAGGCTTAGGAGACCCAGAAGTATTTAATGGTTTAATTCCAGGTAGAACTTATGTTTTTTATGTGAAAGATGCCAATGGATGTATCAGACAGAGCGACCAAAACGTTGCAGAACTGAACACCAATCCAATAGATATTGATGCGACTTTTACACCATCATGTTCAGCCCTAAATAACGGTCAAATTGTATATACTCTTATTGACAATCAAGCTCCTACCGAGCTTAACATGAGATGGGAATTACGCAATTTAAGTGGAACTATTATCCGTTCTAGTGGTAATGGACTTACTCCAGGACTTCCTGGTGCTATTATTGGCTATAATTCTTCAATTACTATTGGTAACTTAAGTCCTGATGATTATTATATAACTGTAACCGAAGTAAATGGCACAACAGACACCTGTATTTCAGCATCGGAAAACCTAAAATTAATTGAATTAAATCCTATAACTGCAGCATTAAATAAACTGCAAGACATGACTTGTGACAATCCTGGTTTAATAGCGATTGAAAATATAAATGGTGGTGGCGGCAGCTATAATTACACAGTAACAGGTCCTGCTCCATTTAGCGCTATTTCTGGTACAACAGATAATCCAATTGAAATTCCTGCAGGTTCTCCTACGGGCACATACAATGTTTCCATTAGTGATCAATATGGTTGCGGTGCCTATGCTATAGGTAGTGTAAATATGACTATGCCCCTTCCACCAACTATTACGAGCGTAGCAGTAGAGAATTGCAGTACCAAACCAAGTATTACAATTACGGCCAGTAGTCCTTCTTCTTCCATTCTTTATTATTCTATTGATGGCGGATTAAATTATGTAACCAACAACGTTTTTAATAATTTAACTGCAGGAACATATGCTGTTTTTGTTAAAGATGGTAATGGCTGTACGTTTATATACACTACTAGTCCTGTAATTGTACATCCAAGATTGCAAGCAACGGCTTCGTTGGTTTCAAGTTTAGGTTGTGGTCCAGGTCAGGAAGCAGAAATAGAAATTAATGCAATCTCAGGATCTGGCAATTATGATTACATCATTGCTGATTCTTCTGGTCCTTTAGGAGTAAGACAAGCATTAACATCACCAGAAATAGTTTTGGTTTCTGTGGCAGACATTTACACGATTACCGTTTATGATAACAATACTTCCGGACCTGAATGTTCTAGAGTATTTACTGTAGAAGTTCCTGCGGCTGTTCAACCCAATTTTACAGCAACACCTACAGATGTTAGTTGCGATGGATCAACTGATGGAACTATTGCTATTGCAGAAACTAACAATGGCAACAATCCACTAAGCTACAGTTTAGTGCCCAATAATGGTAGTTATGACAGTGCAACAAATTCTTTTATTAATTTGCCTGCTGCAACTTATCAAGTAACTGGAACAGGACCTAATGGCTGCCAAACTGTTGTTAATACTGTTGTGGTTGGAGTACCTAACCCTATTACATTTACAACACCAGTAGTGAATGAATTTGGTTGTACTACTAATAATACTACAAACAATGCAACTATTGTATTGGACGCTTCAAGTATAACTGGAGGTAGCAATAATTATGTTCGATTTGAATTTATTGATGTAGCAACTGGAACTATTTTACAAAACAATACGTCTTCTACATACCAGTATACAGATTTCAATGGTGGTGATGTTATTGTTCGTGTTATAGATAATAATGGTTGTAGTGGTGAAGAAACCGTTACAGTAGCTCCTTATGATCAACTTATTTCAGCTTCTACAAGTGTTGTTGAAGCCATAAATTGTATCAATGCAGGTGAAGATATTAGCGTTTCGGTAACTGGGCGTCTTTCAACCTATGCGACTAATCCAGGAGATTATACCTTTAGATTATTGCCTTCAGGTACTGTACAAGGATCAAATATTTTCCCAGACTTACAACCAGGCACGCACACCATTGAAGTTAGAAATAGTATTACAGGTTGTGTTATAACTACGCAACATGTAGTGCGAGCGCCAAATACATTTACTGTTTTAGTAGAGAAATTGTCAGATGCAGTTTGTTATGGGGACAATGGTAGCATTAGACTTACAATGAGTGACGCTACGTACACCGGAAGTTATACCTATCGAGTGTACAATACAAACAATACTCCTAACGATCCTTCAGATGATGGTAGCGCTATTTTTACAGCAAGCTCACCTAATGCTGGTCCAACTCCTGCAATTGATGTGGCTGCTGGAAATTATAGAGTAGAAGTAATTCAGGACGGCTTACCAAATTGTCCGCAAAATAGAGTATTCAGTATTTCTACACCAAGTGCTCCGGTTACACTAGCGCCTATAGCTAGAAAGGATGTAGGTTGTACTAATGACCAAGGAACGGCTATTATTGATCCAAATGGTGGATTAGCACCTTATACTATAACCTTAACAAACGATGATACTAGTGTTAGTAGAACTGTCACAAATGTAAATGCTCAGCAATTTCAAAATTTAACAGCAGGTCGTTATTCAGTAGTTGTTGTAGATGCTTTAGGATGCTCTAATACTTTCACAAATGTATTTGAATTATTGCTTCCTGATCCAATATCTGGCACAATTAGTAATACAAATTTAGTTTGTGCAGGTGATACGGATGCATCTGTTAGTATTAGTGTAAATTCAAGAAATATTACTACTAATTACAGATATAAATTAAACAGATATAATGATGCTTTAGGAAGTACATTACTGCAGTCAACTGCTAATCAAACCTCAGCAACATTTAACAATCTTGGGGCCGGATATTACAGTATTAGTGTAATAGATGATATGAATTGTACCTTCGAATCTTCTATTGTAGAAATCATTAATCCTATAAAACCAAAAGGTTCACTAGTTATGTTATCACCTTTAGGTTGCACAGTTGGGGCACAATTACAATTAACAGCCACTGGCGGATCTGCACCCTACACATGGAGTACTGATGGTGTTACATTTAATGCTATGAACGAAACTAATGGTAGTGATACGCATCTTTTCCTAAACATGACAGCTGGAACGTATACCTATTACATTAGAGATAGTTTCAATTGTATTTCAACGGTTTCTAATACAGTAGTTGTAGATCCTATAGAGACATTAACTCTGGCTGTAAATACAACAGCGGCGGTAATTAATTGTAATGGCGAAAGCACCGCAGTTATAAGCGTAAGAGCCGATGGTGGATTAGGAAATTATCAATATGGTTTATTCGCAGATGCCGGTTTAACTAATCAAATTAGAGCCTATCAAAATTCTGAGGTGTTTGCAGATTTACCAATGGGTGTATACTTTATAAACGTTCAAAGTGAAGATTGTGAGACTATTTCAAGTCAAATAAACATTACAGAACCAACACCATTGATAGTTGACCCTGTTGTGACAAATGTGAGTTGTTTTGAGGAAAATGATGGAAGTATTGTTGTTAATTTAAGTGGAGGTTCTGGTAATTACCAATATGCCATATCGCCAAATCTTAATAAGTTCGATACCAAAAACACCTTCACTAATTTAGGACCAGGAACTTATACCATAATTGCTCAAGATAAAAACGGTTGTTTTGAACAATTAGAAATCACAATTACTGAGCCTAGTCTATTGGAGTTTGTTGCTACAACCACTCCAGAAGTTTGCGCTGGCGATGAAGATGGTACCATTAGCTTAACCATAAATGGCGGCACTGGACCATATAGCACTAGTTTAAATTCAGATAATGATGCAGATTTTGTTGAAGGTCAAACACTTTATCAAGATTTAGCGGCTGGAACTTACACCGTTTTTGTAAAAGATGCTAATAACTGTATTACTAATCAGGCTATTATCGTTGAAGGAGGTGAAAATTTAAACACCACGCTTACAGTAGTCTACGAGTGTACTGGTGATACTCCTAACAACAGTCTTGCTATTGATTTTGAAGATCCAAGTATTAGTGCTGATGTTCTTTACGGTTTAGATACAATGGATCCAAATGATTTTGTAATGGATCCTGACTTTACCAACATAGCGCCTGGAGCACATTATTTAACTATTGCTCACGCAAATGGTTGTATTAGAACATTTGATTTCAATGTAGAAGCATATGAACCTCTTGTACTAACATTAGAA
Organism: Cellulophaga tyrosinoxydans; assembly: GCF_900176415.1. Taxonomy (GTDB): domain Bacteria; phylum Bacteroidota; class Bacteroidia; order Flavobacteriales; family Flavobacteriaceae; genus Cellulophaga; species Cellulophaga tyrosinoxydans. The sequence continues at coordinate 20,506 of NZ_FWXO01000003.1, forward strand.
CAAAGAGCTATTAATGAAATTACGGCGACTGCTGTAGGTGGTAAAGAAGGATATACCTACTATTTTGATGGCATTGAGAATGGTGAAGATAATACATTCTATATAAAACGTACAGCTACCTATACTGTTCGTGTTGTTGATGAAAATGGCTGTGAGTCGGTAGCCTCCATTGCAATGGAATTTATAGATATAGAAATACCAAATTTCTTTACACCAGATGCTGACGGAATTAATGATTACTGGATCCCAAAAAATATTGAACATTTCCCTAACATATGGATTAATATTTTTGATAGGTATGGTAGATTAATTTACAAACTTGAAGATAATGCTGCAGGTTGGGATGGACTATACCAGAACACTGATTTACCAACTGGGGATTACTGGTATATTATTAAGCTAAATGGTGCTGAAGACACACGTGAATTCGTAGGAAACTTCACCCTGTATAGATAGAAAACTTTTAAATTAAGCCTATATAAAACCGAAAGAATTATTTAGAATAATTCTTTCGGTTTTTAATTTTATGACTAAATAGACTGTAACGTTTTTAACTATTCAACCTCAAACCACAGCTAATTCAAAATTCACAACATTTAATTGAACTTCACATCATATATGTGCTATTTTGCAAGAAATCAATTGTAAATACTAGAAAAATCTAGAAAACATTTGACCTGTTCATGAAGTATTTTTATTTATTTTTTCTACTGGTATTCCTTTCAACAAACTATGTTTTTGCGCAGTTAAGTGATTTACATTACTTGCCACCCCTAAAACAAGGGAGTAATAACCAAGCTATTCAACAACAGGCAGTCTATTTATCTACTCCAGAAACAACCGCCTTTAATGTAGATGTATATTTAGGCACAAACACTACAGCAATAGCAACACTCTCAATATCAAAAACTAGTCCGGCGGTGTATAATCTTTCTAACGGGGATAATAATGTTACTTTGGTAACAAATGCTAATACGGGGATTGTTTTAAATAGTAGTGGATTACGATTTGAATCACCGAGCGGAAATGAATTTTATGTAAACTACCGAGGTATTTCTGGATCACAGGCAGCATCATTAACTTCAAAAGGTAGAGCAGCTATGGGTACCCGTTTTAAATGGGGAGGTGTTCCAAATTTAGGAACTCACGTTTCTAAATCCAATACCGTGGGCATCATGGCAACAGAAAATAATACAACCATAAATTTAACTGGTTATGATCCAAATTGCGTATTTAGGTTAGGCAATGATCCAGATGGAATTACAGCAGACTCATATCAAATTACTTTAAATGCTAATGAATCATTTGTATTCGAAGCCTACATGGGTAACTCTTTTTCTATTGCTCAAAGCCAAGGTTGGATTGGAGCCTCAATTGTGTCCGATAAAAATATAGTTATCAGCAATGGTTCTTTAAATTATGGGCGACAAGCAAATTCAAGTAACCGAGATGCAGGAATTGACCAACCTGTTCCTGAGAACAGATTAGGAAAAGAATATGTTTTTGTAAGAGGAAATGGAGGATCAGGTGGTGAAACAGAATTTCCTATAATTATCGGAACTCAAAACAATACTGCGATTTATGTGAATGGTTCCGCTACTCCAATTGCAACAATTAATAATGGTGATTACTTTGAAATACCAAGCAGTTTTTATTCATCTAATTCAGTTGGGGCAAATATGTTTGTAACAACTTCAAAAGACGCTTACGCTTATCAATGTATAGCTGGATCTAGTGCTATTTACACTCAAGGATTAAATTTCGTTGCGCCAGTCAACTGTCTTCTACCCGATATTATGGATAATATTCCAGATATCACTAATGTAGCAGGAACAACATTGTCTGGAGGAGTAACCATAATTGCCTCTACCTCTACTCCAGATGCTAATATTCAAGTTACGGATGGAACAGGGCCAATTACACTTCCTAGTTCAACTAGCGTTGCGGGCACAACTTTATGGAAAACGTATTACGTACCCGGGTTAACCGGAGATGTTAGTGTAGAATCTACAGGACCCATAGCGGTCGGATTTATAGGTTTTAATGGAGCTAGAGGTATCGCTGGTTATTTTTCAGGTTTCGATACGGTTCCAGATGTGGAACTTCAAGTTTCTGGAGGTGGTTGTCTACCTTCAGCAGATGTGGAAGTTGTAGATCCAAATTTTGATAACTATCAGTGGTTCGAAAATGGTAATTTAATTGTGGGTGCAAATTCCGCAACATATACGCCAAGTCAAGCTGGCGATTATTACGTTCGTGTAACCAAAGGTGGTTGTACTTATGACTCGCAGCCGTTAACAGCGTATTATTGCGACCCAGATATAGTGCTAAATAAGGATGCAGATCAAAATATTGTTTATGATGGTGATACCGTAACATTTACGATTACTGTCGAAACTTTAGGCATAAATCCTGTAACTAATTTAGTACTAACAGATGTACTTCCATCTGGATTAGAATTACTATCATCTTCAGTTTCTAAAGGTGCATTCTCTTATCCAAACTGGAATGTAGGAAACATGAATCCAGGGGATCTTGAAACTTTAATTTTAGTAACTAAAGCAGGGCTTGAAAATATCTACATTTCTTCTGCAAATTATACAAACACGGTAACCAACAGTCAAGATCAAATAGATACCAATATTACAACCGATGACCCATCGGAAACAATTACAGTGAATATGGTTAATCCTACTTCGGTAATTACCAACAGAAGAATAACGTATCGTATCAAAAGAAATTGATTTAACATCAATCTTATACAGCCTTAGGCTGCTGATTATTTTTTTCTTCATTTTAGCTTTACTGATAGCTAATAAAACCACCTATGCAACATGTATTTATTCTTTTACAACAAACAGTTTATCATTAAAATATAGTATACGTTCTTTACTTAAAGTAACATATATTTCGGGCATCGTCCTAGTGAAAAAATGAAGCATTCTTATTCAGTAGCTATTGTTCTACTATTGTTTGTTAATCTAGGGTATACTCAATTGAGTGACTTACATTATTTACCACCTTTAAAACAAGGAAGTAATAATTCATCAGTAAAGGAACAGACCATTTATTTGTCTACTCCAGAAACCACGGCGTTTATAGTAAATGCTTATATTGGCACTTCCACAACCCCAGCAGCAACTTTTTCTATTTCAAATTTAAATCCAGGTATCTATAATTTAGCTAATGGTGACAATGATGTCACTATGGTTAGAGATAATAATACAGGAGTAGTCCTTGCTAATAGTGGACTACGATTTGAATCGCCCGGAGGACAAAAATTCTATGTTAATTATCGTGGTTCTTCTAGCGCACAAGCAACTTCATTAACATCTAAGGGCAGACAAGCTTTAGGAACTAAATTTAAATGGGGTGGCGCACCAAATTATGCTACAACAAGTGATATATCTACCTCATTGGGGATAATGGCCACTGAAGACAATACTGTTGTAGACATTTCAGGATATGATCCAAATTGCGAGTTTAGACTTCAAAATAATAGAGGTGGAATAACGAGTAATACGATACAAATTACACTAAACAAAAATGAATCTTTTGTCTTAGAAGCGTATACTACTCAAACAACTGCAAATATAGATGGATGGTTAGGTGCATCGATTGATGCTACTAAAAATATTGCTATTAGTAATGGTGGATTAAACTACGGTGTTGTAGCATCCTCTAGTGGTAGTCGTGATGCGGGAATTGATCAACCTGTACCAGAAAATAAACTTGGAAAAGAATACGTTTTTATACGTGGTAATGGTCGTGATGACACTGAATTTCCCATTATTATTGGTACTCAAAACAATACAGACATTTTTGTAAATGGTGCTACAACTCCTATTGCTACAATAAATACTGGAGATTACTTTATTGTGCCTGGCACTAATTATTCTAGTGGTTCACCAGGTGCTAATATGCTAGTAACAACATCAAAAGATGCTTACGCCTACCAGAATTTGGCGGGTAGTTCTGGAGTACAAACTATAGGTTTAAATTTTGTGGCACCAGTAAACTGTTTATTGCCTGATAATATGGATAATATTCCCAATATTACCGATGCAGCAGGAACAACATTAACTGGAGGAATTACCATAATTGCCTCTACATCTACACCTAATAGTAATATTACTGTAAAAGATGGGTCAGGAAATGTTACATTACCCACTCCTTTAAATGTTGCGGGAACTACAGATTGGAAAACTTTTTATTTACCTAACTTAACTGGTAATGTTAGTGTTCAATCAACGGGACCCATTGCGGTCGGTTTCTTTGGAGTGAATGCCAATAGAGGAATTGCAGGTTATTTTTCTGGGTTTGATACGGTACCTGTGGTTGGCTTACAACTTTCTGGTGGCGGTTGCCTACCTGGCGCAGATATTGAAGTTATTTCAGGTACATACGATTCGTATCAGTGGTATGGTGATGGTGCTTTAATTCCTGGAGCAATTTTTGCAAAATATACACCCACAACAGCTGGAGATTATTATGTTAAAGTAAGAAAAGGAACCTGTACCTACGACTCACAACCGATTGCTGCATATTATTGTAATCCGGATATTGTTATTAAAAAAACAGCTAATAAAACTGCTGTTCTCGAAGGTGAATCCGTTACATTTAGAATTACTGTGGAGAGTTTTGGCATTAACCCCGTAACTAATTTAAACGTTACAGATGTTATGCCTTCTGGTTTTACTTTAGTTTCAGCAAACCCAACTGTTGGAAGTTGGACTAATCCTGTTTGGAATGTAGGAACTCTTAATTCAGGTGCACTAGAATCTATAACTATTATAGCTACAGCCAATCAATTACCAAGTAACTCAGAGTTTCAGTCGTTCACAAATACAGCAACTCACACCCAAAATCAAACCGATAATAACTTGACTACAGATAGTCCTAGTGCAACAGTACGAGTGAATAATGACACCGATTTAGATGGTGTTATTGATAGTGATGATCTTGATGATGATAATGATGGTATATTAGATACTGTGGAATGTGGGGCAGCCTCGGGTGCTAATGTTGTATTCAATGGTGATTTTTCATCTTGGTATTTTAATGGATGGACACCAGATGGCAGTAACTGGCAAGAACCCGGTTCAGGACTATATGCTTTTTATGAAAGTTATAATACAGGAACCAGAGCATTATACCAAAATTTAAATGTGGTATCAGGAACTACGTATATATTATCGTTTCAAGTAGGTACCATATCTAGTTTTGTAAATTCTTCTACGCTGAGAGTTTATTTAAATGGAGTTCTGCTATATTCTAAAATTTCAGACCAAATGAGTATAGAAAATGGCGGGGATACTGCAGACATAGGTGGTGGAAATTTATCTAATACTACTGTTGTCTCTATACCATTTACCGCCACATCAAATACAACACAGTTACGTTTTGAAGGAATATCAGCAGCACAGCCACACGATCAATTTTTTTTAGACAATGTTAGTTTAACACCGAGTAATGCTTGTGCAGACACTGATGGTGATGGTATTTTTGATCGTGTAGATTTAGATAGTGACGGAGATGGATGCTCTGATGCTAATGAAGCTTACAATAATTCCAATGCTGATGGTGGCGATGACGGAAGATATGGAGTAGGAAATCCAGCAGTAAATTCCAATGGTACGGTTGTAGCTGCAACATACGCTGTTCCAGCCGATAATAATTCTAATGGTACATACGAATTTAAAGAAGCCAGTGCTGCACCTAGTATTAGTTCACAACCAATTAGTACCTTAGTATTTGATACTAGCAATGCTTCATTTAGTACAAATGCATCAAATGCTAGTTCATACCAATGGCAAGTTAGTACAAATGGTGGTGCTAGTTTTAGTAATCTAACTAACGGATCAGAATATTCAGGTGCGCAAACAAATAATTTAACGGTATTAAATGCCAACCTGACTAAAAATAATTATCAATATAGAGTAGTAATTGCAAACAATAGTTATGTCTGCGGTACTACCACTTCTGCGGTTGGCATACTATCTGTACGAGTTAAAAATGTAATTACCAATAGAAGAATTACCTATCGGGTTCAAAAAACATAAACTTTAAATTCATTTTTAAGTCTATTTCATTTTTCTTTTTTTAGGTAAGTTGTAACAATTAGCAATCTAATTCGTCAAACATACACAACCTAAAACTAGCGCTATTTTGAATACGATACTTACAGTAACCAATTTAACCAAGAAATTTGGTGCACTAACAGCAGTCAGTGATTTATCTTTTATCATAGAAAAAGGAAATGTTTACGGCATTTTAGGACCCAATGGCAGTGGTAAATCTACCACTTTGGGCATTGTATTGAATGTTGTAAATAAAACCTCTGGGGAATTTAGTTGGTTTGACGGTCAAACCTCAACACATGAGGCATTAAAAAAAGTAGGGGCTATAATAGAAAGACCCAACTTTTACCCGTACATGACGGCAATTCAGAATTTAAAGTTAGTTTGTAAAATTAAAGAGGTTCCTGAAACTAAAATAGAAGAAAAGTTAGAATTAGTTGGACTTTTAGATCGTAAAAACAGTAAATTTCAAACGTATTCATTAGGGATGAAACAGCGTTTAGCTATTGCCTCTGCCCTACTTAACGATCCTGAAATACTTATTCTTGATGAACCAACAAATGGCTTAGATCCGCAAGGAATTCATCAAATTAGAGAAATTATTAAAAAAATTGCTTCACAAGGCACAACAATCCTTTTAGCGTCTCATTTATTAGACGAAGTAGAAAAAGTTTGTAGTCATGTAGTTATACTACGCAAAGGCAAAAAATTATATTCTGGCAGTGTAGATACTATGCTAGCAAGCCATGGCTTTTTTGAGCTTAGAACTAAAAAAGAAAAAGAGCTATTAGATTATTTAGAAGGCAACTCCAGTTTTGGATCTGTAAAAAATATTGACGGCTTAATTACTGCATATCTTAACGAGGATTTACAAGCAGAGGAACTTAATAAAATACTCTTCGAAAAAGGAATTATACTGTCTCATTTATCCAAACGACGAGAAAGTTTAGAAGAGCAATTTTTAGCACTTACTAATAACTCCAGCAATTAAGTATCCCAACCAACTAAAACATTTAAAATGATACGTTTACTACAAATAGAATTTATAAAACTTTGGAATAATAGAGCTAGTAAATTTCTAATATTCGCATATTTTGGCCTCATACTTTGTATGGCATTAATAGCTATGATAAAGATAGATAGGCCACCGATAGTTTTCAATATTGCCGATCAAGGAATATTTAATTTTCCCTATATCTGGCACATGAATACTTGGATTGCCTCTTGGCTTAAACTGTTCTTTGCTATTGTAATTGTGTCGATGATGGCTAATGAATATAGCAACAAAACTATTAAACAAAATTTAATCGACGGACTCTCAAAAAAAGAGTTTCTTATGAGTAAATTTTTAATGGTAATTAGCTTTTCAATCCTATCCACAATTTTTGTGTTTTTAGTTTCTTTAGTCCTAGGATTACTATATTCAGATTTTACTGAAATAGCGATTATTTTCTCAGATTTGGAGTATTTTCTGGGCTATTTTGTTAAGTTACTTGGTTTTTTCACCATGTGTTTATTTTTGGGCTTATTAGTAAAAAGATCCGCTTTTGCATTAGGCTTTTTAATACTTTGGTGGGGTATTTTTGAAAACTTAATAGTGCGAATTTCTGCTTGGAAACTTTTTGGCAAAGAAGGCTCAGAATCAGTAATGCGCTTTATGCCACTAGAGGCCATGTCTAACCTTATTGTCGAACCAGTAACCAAGTTTAAGGCCGTGCAATCTTTAAGTACACAATTAGGCACAGATTTGTCTAGAGATTATGCTGTGCATTGGTATGATTTACTCATTGTTTTAGGCTGGACAGCTATTTTCATATATTTATCGTACGCGTTATTAAAGAAAAGAGATTTGTAGTATATTGTAGCGTCTGAGAAACGCTATGCAAAAAAACTACTTTTTAATTTTATTACTATGCTTGTGCTCCTATAGTACTATTTATAGTCAAGGAGAAACATCTAATTGGTATTTTGGCCAAGGTGCTGGTGTGCGTTTTACGAATAATGGCAGTATTACCCCATTAACAAATGGCAAACTAAATACCGTTGAAGGTTGTACTTCTATTTCTGATGCAGACGGTAATTTATTAGCTTATACAGACGGTATAACAGTATATAATAAAAACCATCAAATTGTTCAAAACGGAAATGGATTGTATGGAGATCCATCCAGTACGCAATCTGCAATCATGGTACCAAAACCAGAAGATCCTAACATCTACTACATATTTACGGTTGATACCTCAGTTAATGACAATGATCCTGATTACGGTCTTAATTATTCTGTTTTAGACATTTCAATGAATGGCGGAAACGGTGCTATTGTTCAAAAAAATGTGAATTTATTACAAGATAGTTCTGAAAAAATTACCGGTGTTATAAAAGATTGTTTTGACAAATCTATTTGGGTAATAACATTGGCAGCAGAAAATGGTTCTCCTGACTTTTTCAACACCTATCATTGTTTTGAGGTTAACACATCTGGTGTAAATACAAACGCAGTGCGCAATACTTTTGCAAATTTGAACATTGGCGATCCAAGAGGGTATTTAAAATTATCATCTGATGGCAAGAAAATGGTTAGTGCGAATGTCTCCGATGGCGTATACATTTATGATTTTGAACCAGAAACGGGAACATTATCAAATCAGCTACAATTAACGGTACCTGGATATGAAAATCAAGCATATGGTGTCGAATTTTCTACAGAAGGTCGTTTCTTATATTTAAACACATTTACCAATGAAAATGTGAGTCAATCTTTATTATTACAATACGATCTAAATGCACCAGATATTTCGGGTTCTGTTGTTATTATAGATCAAAGAGCAGCGTATAGAGGTGCTTTACAAATGGCGGAGAATGGTAAAATTTATAGAGCAAACCCTAATAGTTATACCGAAGGAATTCCTTTTTTAAGTGTTATTAATAAACCTAGTGAAAAAGGTTTAGCCGTAAATTATGTACATAATGCAGTCTCTTTAGCTGGCAACAATGTCATGCAAGGCTTACCTCCATTTATACAATCATTTTTCAATAAAACAGATCTTATTAGGAATCCTGATGGTACCTCAAGTGCAACTTTGGAAATTTGTGAAGGAGATTCCTTTATTCTAGAAGCAGACAACATTCCTGGCGCTATTTACGAATGGGAAAAAGACGGCAACCCAATCGCTAATCCAAATAATTACTTTTTAGACATATCTAATGCCAGCCTAAATGAAGCTGGAAAATATAGTTTGAAAATAACCTCAGCGGACCCTAAAGTGTGCCCAATACTAGGAGAATCAGCAATTATAGTAAATCCCGCTCCTCCAAATGGCACCTTAACTATTGTACAATGCGATATAGATAATGATAATTCTACCGATGGCATCACAACAATTAATCTCGAGCAAGCTTACATTTACGAAACAAATTCGCGAGATTTTACTTTTACGTTCTATGAAAACGCTGCAAATTTAGCCAGTAATACGCCAATTACAAATACAATTGGCTATATAAACACAACACCATTAAACCAAACAATATATTACAAGGCTACAAGTACAAAATGGTGTGATTCTGAAGGGATAGTGGAAATCAGTATACTACCAACAACAGTTAGTATAAATCCACAAAGTCCGTTTTATGCTTGTGACAATAATGCAAATGATTCGCAAGAATTAGGCACTTTTGATTTAGAAATGATCAAACTCCTTAACTATCCAAATTTAGAGGCAACATTCTATACCTCTTTGGCAGATGCTTCTTTAGAGCAAAATGCAGTTTCTGGCATATTAACAACAGCATCGACAAACTTGTATGTACGATTAGAAAATTCGAATGAATGTCAAGGTGTAGATGAAATAGCGTTAATCGTAAATTCTACTCCGATTTTATCTTTTCCTGAGCTTCATTATTTATGTACAGATGGCAATGATCTGGTTTTAAACGCTCCGGATGGTTATGATGTATACAAATGGATAAAAGTAGAAAATGGCATAGAAACTATAATCTCAAACTCCACATTTATAGCTATTAATGAAATTGGAAATTATCAACTAGAATTAGGTTATGAATATATTACCAATGGCGGAACAATGGTATGTGAAAACAGCACTAATTTTGAGGTTAAACCATCTAATATTGCCAATATAGAAACGATAGAAATTAAAGATCTATCTGATGAAAATACCATAGAAATTTTCACTTCAGGTGATGGTGACTATGAATTTTCTATAGATGGAATCAACTTTCAAGAAAGTCCTAAATTTGAAAATCTTTTACCTGGGTTTGTCACCGTTTATGTTCAAGATAAAAATGGCTGCGGCGTTAAAGATGAAAAAATTGCCATTATAGGCTATCCAAAATTTTTCACTCCAAATGGCGATGGCGCCCATGATAATTGGCAAATAATTGGTGTTGACGATATGTTTCAACCAAATAGCTTAATTACCATCTATGATCGTTACGGTACGCTTGTAGCCAATATTTCTCCAAAAAATAGTGGCTGGAATGGTAATTTTAATGGCCAGCCTTTACCGGCTTCGGACTACTGGTTCAAAGTAAATTTAGAAGATGGTAGAATTTTTAAAGGTCATTTTGCTCTAAAGCGATAATAACGTTTAAAATGAATTATAAAACTCAAAGATTTTAATAAGATCCTCTTTTGATTTATTTCCCAATTTTTCTTTTTTCATATAGGCTTCAATTTTTTCAGCATCTTCTTTAAATAAACTTAGAAAATCATTCTTTTTTCTGGGTAATTCTACGGCATTATGATCAGCCTGTGAAACAAAAAATTTGTCTGTTACACGCTTTAATGTAGGAGGTGTATCTTCTTTCAAAGTAGATCTGGTTTTAACTCCTTCAAAAAATTTCACATCCTCTAATACTAAAAGTTTATGCCTTCCTTTAGTTAAAACCACAAAAAACTCAGTAGTAAATTCACCATCAACAAAATAATCAAATACTTGATACGTCTTATCAGTTGTAGTGAAGTTTATGGTCACGTTATAAGACATCGGCGCCAAATAAATCCCATCTTCCTGCTGTGCCTCCATTTGATTAGTATAGGCGTCATATCTCATAAAATACAACACTTTACCATCATTAATTTTGGCAGGCAAAAATTCCTCATTAATATATGGCGTTCCTACTAACGCTCCGCCTCCCAAATCAAAACTCTTAAAAACTGTACCTCTAATTAAATCTTGATCTAAAACGTCTTGAGCATAAGCACTTATACTTATTAGTAGAAAAAATAGCATTTTAAACATGGTAAATAATTTTAATTCATACATCTCTAAATCCCTCTATTATAGCTTAATACACAGAAACGACAAAAGTAAATATACTTTTTTTTTAACGCTTAATTCTAATACCAATCAACTTTCGTAATTTTATAGTATGAAATTTAAGGTCGTATCTGAATTCAAACCTACTGGAGATCAGCCCCAAGCTATAAAACAATTAGTACAAGGAATTGAAGTAGATGAAAAATACCAAACATTACTTGGTGTAACTGGTTCAGGAAAAACCTTTACCGTGGCTAATGTTATAGAAAATGTGCAAAAGCCAACGCTTGTTTTAGCACACAACAAAACGCTTGCAGCCCAATTATATTCAGAGTTCAAGCAGTTTTTTCCTGAAAATGCTGTAGAATACTTTGTTTCTTATTATGATTATTATCAGCCAGAAGCATATATACCTACATCTGGTTTATATATTGAGAAAGATTTATCTATAAATGAAGATATTGAAAAACTTCGTTTAAGCACTACATCTTCATTACTATCTGGAAGAAGAGATGTTATTGTTGTTGCGTCCGTTTCTTGCTTATATGGTATTGGAAATCCTATAGAATTTCAAAAAAATGTTATTTCTATAAAAAAGGATCAGGTTATTTCTAGAACCAAATTTCTACATCAATTAGTACAAAGTTTGTATTCTAGAACAACCGCGGATTTCAGAAATGGTAATTTTCGTGTTAAAGGAGATGTTGTAGATGTTTTTCCTAGTTATGCCGACCATGCGTTTAGAATTCACTTTTTTGGTGATGAAATTGAGGAAATTGAAGCTTTTGATCCTTTAAAAAATAGCAAGTTAGAAAATTACGAAAACCTTAATATTTACCCTGCAAATATGTTTGTTACCTCACCAGACATTTTGCAAAATGCCATTCATCAAATTCAAGATGATATGGTAAAGCAAGTAGATTACTTTAAAGAAATAGGAAAACCTCTAGAAGCTAAACGACTTGAAGAACGCACAAGTTTTGACTTAGAAATGATTCGTGAATTAGGGTATTGCTCTGGTATTGAAAACTACTCGCGTTATTTAGATGGAAGAGAACCCGGAACAAGACCCTTTTGCCTTTTAGATTATTTTCCGGATGATTATTTAATGGTTATTGATGAGAGCCATGTAACCATTTCTCAAGTACATGCCATGTATGGAGGCGACCGTTCTAGAAAAGAAAATCTTGTAGAATATGGTTTTAGATTACCTGCGGCTATGGACAATAGACCCTTAAAGTTTGAAGAATTTGAAGCTTTACAAAATCAGGTTATTTTTGTAAGTGCAACACCTGCAGATTATGAATTACAACTGTGTCAGGGTGTATATGTAGAGCAAATAATTAGGCCAACAGGATTACTAGATCCAATAATTGAAATAAGACCTAGCCTTAACCAAATAGATGATTTAGTTGAAGAAATTCAACAACGAACAGAAAAAGACGAACGTACTTTAGTAACTACATTAACGAAAAGGATGGCTGAAGAATTAGCCAAATATTTAGATAGGATTAATGTACGTTGTAGATACATTCATAGTGATGTGGATACCTTAGAAAGAGTTGAAATCATGCAAGATTTGCGTAAAGGTATTTTTGATGTACTTATTGGTGTTAACCTGCTACGTGAAGGCTTAGATTTGCCCGAAGTATCATTAGTAGCTATTTTAGATGCTGACAAAGAAGGCTTTTTACGCAGTAATCGATCACTCACACAAACAGTAGGACGCGCAGCGCGTAATTTAAATGGTAAGGCTATTATGTATGCCGATAAAATTACCAATAGTATGCAAAAGACTATTGATGAAACCAACTATAGAAGAGAAAAGCAAATTGCTTATAACACCAAACACAATTTAGTACCTAAAGCGCTAAATAAAAGTTTGGACAGTGCCTTATCTAAAAATTCAGTTTCTACCTATCATTTTGAGAAGGAAGTATTACGTGCAGCAGAACCAGATGTAGATTATTTAACGAAAGAACAAATAGACCAATTAATTCGTGATAAACGAAAAGATATGGAAAAAGCAGCTAAAGAACTAGATTTTCAGCAAGCAGCTAAATTACGAGATCAAATAAAGGCCCTTCAAGAAAAGGTTTAAAAACTCTTCTTATTTTATCAACTATTTAGTTATCTTTTCTTGATTAAAACCTGAGACCATGAATTCAATTCGCTCTTTATATGGGTTGTTATTTATTTTGATAAGTTTTTCTGCACAGGCACAAAGTTTATCAAAAGAAAAAATCTATGCCTTGTCAAAGGAAAAATTTCCAAAAGCAATAGAAAGCTACAACGCCTTTCTAGAATTACCGAATGATGGCCATTATCCAGATCAGATTGAGGATAATTTAATTTATTGTCAAAAAATATTTTCAGATTTAAAATTTGAACTAAAGCGAATAGAAACAACGGGAGCTCCACTCCTATTTGCACAAAAAATTGTTCGTAAAAGTGCTAAAACGGTGTTGTTCTATATGCAAATAGACGGGCAAGCCGTGGATACTTTGGCTTGGGATCAGCCAAATCCGTTTAAGCCTGTTTTAAAAGAAAAGCAAAATAATTCATGGCAAATTATAGACATGAATTTACTCCAAGAACAATTTAATCCGGATTGGAGAATTTTTGCTCGTTCTTCTTCGGACTCAAAAGGACCTGCAATGTCGCTAATAGCAGCATTACAAATTCTTCAAGAACAGCGTATAAAACAGGCTTATAACATAAAAATAATAATGGATTTTCAAGAAGAAATGGGTTCTCCAACGCTTCCTAAAGCCGTATTAGACAATAAGGATTTACTTTCTGCCGACATGTTATTTATTATGGATGGTACAAGACATGTTTCTAACCTTCCTACACTTACTTATGGTGCCCGAGGAATTGCAACCGCCACTATAAAGTTCTTTGGTCCAATAGAGCCCTTACACAGCGGTCAATATGGCAATTATGCACCTAATCCAGTGTTTCAAGCCACTAAACTTTTAGGTGGCTTAAAAAACGACCAAGGCAAAGTTACTTTACCAGGGTTTTATGATGGAATCAACCTAAGTAATGAAGAAAAAGAAATCTTACAGCGAACACTAGAAAATAAAGATAGTATTATGGCAAGATTAGGCATTTCTATACCTGATGCCATTGGTGAATCTTATGAAGAATCTTTACAATATCCGTCGTTAAACATTAGAGGATTAAGTTCTGGATGGGTTGGGAAAGAAGTAAGAACAATTATTCCCTCGGAGGTTACAGCCGAAATAGACATGCGTTTGGTGCCAGAATCTGATGGGAAAAAATTAATGGAATCTCTAAAAACTTATATCGAGGAAAATGGGTATCATTTGGTTGACTCTATACCTACCGCCGAAGAAAGAATTAAGTATCCTAAACTTGCCTCTTTTACCTTTAGATTGGGATCCTTACCATTTAGAACAGAAATGAATTCAGAAATTGGCAATTTACTAAATAAGGCTATGAAAAAAGTTTTTGGTGATGCTGTAGTAAACATGAGAACCACCGGAGGCTCACAACCAATGTCGCCATTTATAACCACATTAAACATTCCCGCTGTTTCTGTTAGAATACCTAATCCCGATAACAATATTCATAGTCCTAATGAAAATTTACGTATTGGAAACTTTCTAGAAGGTATTATTACGTGTTTAGCTATTTTAAATGAACCCGTAAAGTAAAAAAACGTCTCGATACAAGTACCGAGACGTTCCTAACCAACTAACCAACCAATCATTATGAAAATCTATGATATTCATAAAACTTTAATACTTACCCTAATTCAATTAATCTTTTAGGCTTAGGTAAAGCTTCTTCCTTTTTTGGAAGATTAAAACTTAATATTCCATTTTCATACGATGCTTTAATTGCATCTACATTAATAGTTTCTGGTAAGGTAAAACTTCTTTTAAATGATGAAAATGAAAATTCTTTTCTTGTATACTTTACTTTATTTTCTTCCTTCTCATCAACAACTTCATTGGATTGCTCAGAAGTGACTGTCAAAAGATCATTTTCAACTTCAATTTTAAAGTCTTCTTTTTTTCTTCCAGGTGCAATTAAATCTAGAACAAAGGAAGTTTCATCTTCTTTAATGTTTACTGAAGGAATTTTGCTATTCAACACTTCTGCTCCTCCAAACCAATCTGGTTTGAATATTTCATTCATTAATGCTGGAAACGAAACCTGATTTCTATTTACTATACTCATAATATCAATTTTTTAATTAAACTTTATTCATTGTTTATATGTTAATTGACAAATTATATACCAGAGATAAAAACATGTCAATATGTCGTTTTTAATGTGATTAACAATGTCATTTTGTCTTATAATGGTGCTTTTTCTCCATTTTATTTAAATATTTAAGGAATAAGACACCATAAATATGATGTAGAACACTGAAAATTAATGTCCCTATTATTTAAAATAGTACCTTGCGGCAAAATTTTAATGAATGACGAATAATGATATCCTTAAGAAATTACGTGTAGCGTTAATGCTTAGAGATGACGAAATAGTAGATATATTAAAATTGGTAGATTTTAAAATGTCTAAAGCAGAATTAGGTGCCTTCTTTAGAAAAGAAGATCACCCGAATTACATGGAATGTGGTGACCAGGTGTTACGTAATTTTTTAAACGGATTGGTAATACATTTCAGAGGAACAAAAGAGAGTCCTAAAAATCCTAAAGTAACTTTAGCAAATCTTAAAAAAGGACCAAGCTTTAAAAAAAGCTATGATCCGGACTTTAAAGCTAAGCAAGAAAAAAAAGTGGATAAAAATATTATACACGGAAAGTACAAAAACAAAAAAAGTCCTAAGTAATCTTAGGACTTTTACTAATAATCAACATAATAATACTACCTATTCAGACACTCTTACCGGCAAAGAATAAGTTCTACCTTCACGATAGTCCTCAAGAGTAACTTTTTGATAGTTTAATCTTCCTTTTACAAACTGCTCTAATTTTCCACTATCTGTTTTCACAGATAATACCACAATTTCTTTTTCTTCATTAATAGTGAAAAGCACTGTTGCAACTTCTTCACCTTGGACAACTATAGAATTATCCCTTAACAATTCAGCAATTTGTGTTGACAATTTTTTTCTTGGGTTATCTTCTGATTTTACATCATTAGCAAAAATAGACCCAGCAAAAAGTAGCATCGCAGCTACTAAAAATAAACTTGATTTTCTCATGATAATTTGTTTTAAGATTGATAAAATGATTAATTGATGATATATAAAAGACGACTAGTGGAATATAATGTTACACTTAATTTTTACTTTAACACATTCTTAACTCCACCAAGGTCTTTTATTTTCATGTCAAAATTATACCTAAAAAATTGTAAAAAGGAACAAGTTCTAAAGCCTTAACCAAGATTTAAAGCACGTAACTCAAAGTTTAAACTAAATTGCAATTACAGTCATTTTGTATAATTGTAAACTGATTAAACTTTTTGTAAAATACTTAGATTTTAAAGCGGAATTCGCTTTTAATGATGAAGAAAATGAAATAACAAATACATTTTATTAGCAAAAAAAAAAAACGGACAATGTTAAATTAACATTGTCCGTTTTAAGATATTATTTTTGAGTTTTTAATTTCTTAACTCAATACTGCTTTTACTTTATCAGCTGCTTCTTGGAATTGAACCGCCGATTGAACGTCTAACCCAGAATTATCAATTAATTCTTTTGCAATATCTGCATTAGTTCCTTGTAAACGAACAATAATAGGAACGTTTATGTTACCCATATTTTTATAAGCATCAATAACACCTTGTGCTACTCTATCACAACGTACAATACCACCAAAAATATTTATTAAAATAGCTTTTACCGCAGGATCCTTTAAAATGATTTTAAAAGCAGCCTCAACTCTTTTAGCGTCAGCAGTACCACCAACGTCTAAGAAGTTAGCTGGCTCACCACCTGCTTGCTTAATTAAATCCATGGTTGCCATTGCCAATCCAGCACCATTAACCATACAGCCAACGTTACCATCTAAATCTACATAATTAAGACCTAAAGCACCAGCTTCAACTTCAATAGGGTTCTCCTCACGAAGATCACGCATTTCAGCATATTGCTTTCTTCTAAACAATGCATTATCATCAATAGATACCTTTGCATCTACTGCCATGATTTTATCATCAGAAGTTTTTAATACTGGATTAATTTCAAACATACTAGAATCACTTTCTACATATGCCTTATATAAAGAAGAAACAAATTTTGTCATTTCTTTAAATGCATTTCCAGATAAACCTAAATTAAAGGCAATCTTTCTTGCTTGAAAAGGTAATAATCCAACTGCTGGGTCTATTTCTTCAGTAAAAATTAAATGTGGTGTATGCTCTGCAACTTCTTCAATATCCATTCCACCTTCTGTAGAATACATAATCATATTTCTTCCAGTACCACGGTTTAATAAAACCGACATGTAAAACTCATTAGTTTCACTTGCCCCAGGATAATACACATCCTCTGCAATTAACACCTGATGCACTTTTTTACCTTCAGCTGAAGTTTGTGGAGTTATCAGATTCATTCCAATAATTTGTCCTGCAATTTCTTCAACTTCTTTTAAATTTTTAGCCAATTTAACTCCGCCACCTTTTCCGCGACCACCAGCGTGTACTTGAGCTTTGATAACGTGCCAACCTGTTCCCGTTTCTGCCGTTAATTGTTTTGCTGCATCAACTGCTTCTTTTGCATTGTGAGCTACTATTCCACGTTGGATACGCACCCCAAAACTTGCTAAAATTTCTTTTCCTTGATATTCGTGAAGATTCATAAGTAAATCGTGTCTTAATTTTACGTGCACAAAAATAACAAACCAATACTAATTACCCTAATGAAATTATAATACTCTGGTTTAAATTTTTAATCATTCTAATATACCTCCTAAAGAAATGAACTTTATAACGCATTTATTATCACAATACCACACGAATTTCCCAATAAAACCAAGCCCAATTGTTTATAACTAAACAACCCCTACCATAGAAAGTTTCATTTATTAAATTTTGTTTTATATATAACAATTTGTTGTATTTTGAATTTTTGGTTAAATATTTTGTTCAAAAGCTAGAAGTAGTCTAGATTTGCTCTTTAAATAAATTTGCAATGACTAATAAAGATTTATTGAACATAGCTAAAACATACGGAGATCCAGTTTATGTTTATGATTCAGAAAAGATTATATCTCAGTTTAACCGACTAACCAACGCGTTTAGTGGAGTTAAAAAATTGAAACTAAACTATGCAGCTAAAGCACTTTCGAATATCACTATTTTAAAGTTAATGAATAGTCTTGGTAGCGGACTTGATACTGTTTCTATTCAAGAAGTGCAATTAGGACTTTTAGCTGGTTTCAAACCAGAAAATATCATATTTACACCTAATGGAGTTTCATTAGAAGAAATAGAAGAAGCTTCTAAATTAGGGGTGAGCATCAATATTGATAATTTGTCCATTTTAGAACAATTTGGAAGCAAATATCCAAAAGTACCCGTTTGTATTAGAATAAATCCACATGTTATGGCTGGAGGCAATTCTAACATATCTGTTGGTCATATCGATTCAAAATTTGGAATAAGCATTCACCAAATTCCTCATTTACTGCGTATTGTTGAACTTACCAAAATGAATATTAATGGTATTCACATGCATACTGGTAGTGATATATTAGATATTGATGTGTTCTTATATGCCTCTGAAATATTATTTGAAACTGCCAAAAATTTCAAAAATTTAGAATTTATTGATTTTGGTAGTGGTTTTAAGGTACCTTATAAAGAAGCTGATATCGAAACTAACATTGAAGAGTTAGGTAAAAAGCTTACAGAAAAATTTAATGCTTTCTGTAAAGAATATGGTAAGGAACTTACCTTGGCTTTTGAGCCAGGAAAATTTTTAGTGAGTGAAGCTGGACATTTTTTAGCAAAAGTAAATGTAGTAAAGCAAACCACTTCTACTGTATTTGCTAGTGTAGACTCTGGTTTCAATCACTTAATTCGTCCAATGCTTTATGGCTCTTACCATAGAATAATAAACATATCAAATCCAGAAGGAAGAGAGCGCTATTATTCTGTTGTAGGATATATTTGTGAAACAGACACTTTTGCAAGTAATCGTCGTATAAACGAAATATCGGAAGGTGATATTCTTTGCTTTAAAAACGCAGGAGCCTATTGTTTTACTATGGCTAGCAATTATAACAGCAGATTTAAACCTGCAGAAGTATTGTGGCACAATGGCGAAGCTATTTTGATACGCGAACGAGAGACTTTTGATGATATTTTAAGAAATCAAGTTGATGTTAAAAATCTTTTCACAACTAAAAAAGAAAAAGTTGCCGTAAAATAATAGAACCCAATAGATTCAACAAAAAAAATCCTTTTACCAAGGATTTTTTTGTTTTACAGCTATTCGTTTTTAATATGGCTTTAACAGTGGTCAGAAAATAAAATCAATATTAAAACGTTAGTTTTATTTAAGTTAGTTGACTAAGTAAAAAAGATTACAATGAAAACCTTACTGTATATTTTCTGTTTTGTATTAAGCTTAAACTCCATAACCATTAGTGCCCAAGAAGTAAAATGGTTATCATGGGAAGAAGCTGTGAAATTAGCGGAAACAGATAAAAATCCTAAAAAAATATTTATTGATGTTTATACCGACTGGTGTGGATGGTGCAAAAAAATGGATAAAGACACTTTTCAAGATGCCACTGTAGCTGCTTACATGCAAAAGAATTTTTATATGGTTAAATTAGATGGGGAAGGTAAAGATCCTATCGAATTTAAAGGTAAAACGTTTAAGTTTGTTGCATCTGGTAGAAATGGTTATCATGAATTTGCTGCTGCTTTAATGCAAGGCAAACTTAGTTACCCAACGACTATTTTTTTAGATGAAAAAATGAATATGCTTTCACCCGTTCCTGGATACCAAAAGCCAGAACCTTTTTTAAATATCGCTAAATATTTTGGCGACAACATTTATAAAGAAAAAGATTGGAAGACCTATTCTGAAGGAAAATAATATTAGTTTACTTTTTGAGCCCATTCTGTCCATGAACCATCATAGACAGAATTTTTTTTATCCAGTACTAAAGTGCTTGCCAATAATACTATACAGGCAGTTATTCCCGAACCACAACTAAATATCAAAGGTCGTTTGTCGCTTTTAAGGTCTTTGAAAATTTTCTCTAGCTTTTCCTTAGATTTAAATTTTCCATTATTTAAAACAGTTTCATATGGGATATTTACAGAATTTGGAATATGACCGCTACGTAAGTCTTTTCTTGGTTCAGGTTCTGTACCCTCAAATCTCCCTTTAGATCGGGCATCAATTAATAGCGCTTCTTGAGTCAGTGTATTTGTATATACTTTATTAAAACCCTCCACCATATCGTCTTGAAAACTAGCCGTAAAATCACCCTTTTTAATTTCGAGCTTTTCATATTTTTCCGAAATTGGGTAGTTATTCTTCATCCAATCTTGCAAACCACCATCCAATACTGCAATTTTTTCATGCCCCATGGCCTTAAACATCCACCATACTCTAGGGCTCCAATAAACCCCTAAATTATCATAGACCACTATTTTGCTAGAATTATTTATCCCCAGTTTTCTGCATGATTCTTGGAATTGTCCAAAGGAAGGCATTGTATTAGGCAAAGAGCTAGTACTATCTGAAAAATCGTTTTTCAAATCAAATGCACGAGCACCCATAATTCTAGTATTGTTATGTTCAGATACATGTCCGGTTACTGTTGACGCTACACTTGCATCAAGAATAATTAAATCTGCGTCATTTAAATACGCCGCCAACCATGCTGAAGATACAATTGATTCCATAATATATATAATAAAAAAGAGGCGCTAAAGGCCTCTTTGATTATTTATCTACTGTAATTTGGTGATTCTTTTGTTATGGTAACATCATGCGGATGACTTTCATTTATACCGCTTGCTGTAATTTTTACAAACTTGCCAGTGTCTTGTAATGTAGCAATATCTTTCGCACCACAATAGCCCATTCCCGCTCTTAATCCACCTACAAACTGATGTATACTTTCAAACAAATCTCCTTTGTAAGGTACACGACCTACAATACCTTCCGGTACTAATTTTTTAATATCATCTTCAACATCTTGAAAATAGCGATCTTTAGATCCTTGTTTCATAGCCTCAACAGAACCCATCCCTCGGTACGATTTAAATTTTCTTCCTTCATAAATAATGGTTTCCCCTGGCGATTCTTTTGTACCAGCCAATAAAGAGCCTAACATTACGGTATCTGCACCAGCTGCAATAGCTTTTGGAATATCACCAGTATAACGGATTCCTCCATCTGCAATCACAGGCACTCCACTACCCTTTATTGCGGCTGCCACTTCTAAAACTGCAGAAAATTGTGGAAAACCAACACCTGCAACCACACGTGTAGTACAAATAGATCCTGGGCCTATTCCAACTTTAACTGCATCTGCACCTGCTTCAACTAAATATTTAGCTGCTTCACCTGTTGCAATATTTCCAACAATTACTTCCAAATTTGGAAATTTTGCTTTTACCTTCTTCAACACATCCACTACTCCACGAGTATGGCCATGTGCAGTATCAATAACTACGGCATCTACACCGGCATTCACCAAAGCTTCTGCTCTATCCACAGCATCTGGTGTCACACCTAAAGCAGCTGCAACTCTTAAACGACCATACTGATCCTTATTAGCTATAGGTTTTTGAGTAAGTTTTGTAATATCTCTAAAAGTAATTAAACCTACTAATTTGTAATCTTTATTTACAACCGGTAATTTTTCAATTTTATTTTCTTGTAAAATATCTTCGGCTTGTTCCAAAGAAGTTCCTTCTGCAACAGTTACTAAATTTTTAGAAGTCATTACTTCTGAAATTGGTCGGTCGTTATTTTTTTCAAAACGTAAATCACGATTTGTAACAATACCTATGAGCTTACCTGAAGCATCTACTATTGGAATACCTCCAATACCAAATTCTTTCATGTTTGCTTTTGCATCGCGAACTAGTGCAGTTGTTGGTAAAGTAACAGGATCGATAATCATACCGCTTTCAGCTCTTTTTACCTTACGAACTTTCATTGCCTGTTGCTCTATAGACATGTTTTTGTGTAGCACTCCAATACCACCTTCCTGCGCCATAGCTATTGCCATTTTTGACTCAGTAACTGTATCCATAGCTGCGGAAACTATTGGAACATTGATAGTAATGTTTCTTGTGAATTTTGTTTGAATATTTACTTCTCTTGGAAGTACTTCAGAAAAAGCTGGGACTAAGAGTACGTCATCATAAGTAAGACCTTCTCCAACTATTTTATCAAGATGTGCTTGCATGGCAATTAAAGATTAATTGCGTGCAAATATACGATTTTTATTGGTTAAACTCCTTGACGCTAAAAATATATGATGATTTGATTTACTCGATGATACTAAATTTAAAAAATTTATAATTTAAACTGTAATGTTGTATAAAACGTTCTTGTTTGTGATGGCAAAATTCCAGGGCCTGGATAGCCTGTAGCTCTACGAGTAAAATAGTTTTTATCTAAAAGATTGTTTATTCCTGCTTCTAATTTAAAATACGAAAAAGAATATGAAAAAGAAAGATCTAAAATATCATAAGCTGGTATTTCTCCAACAATACCACTTTGACTATCAAAATCTCTTGGAGAATTAGTAGCATCGGTATACTGACTACCTAAATAGGTATACTGCAAACTTCCCAATAGGTTTTTGTATCCAAAACTCAAGCCTGTTTTTAGATTAACATTTGGAATAAATTCTACTTTATTCCCTTCTATATTGTTTTCTTCAGAAGAAATATACTCACTATCAGTTAAAGCCAAATTTACAAAGAGGTTAAGTTTCCCATTTTCATTATTAGAAATTGTTTTCCATAAATTAAAATCTATAAAACTTTCAAATCCATAGGTAACAGCATCTCCTATGTTACCTCTAAATTGTTCTTGTTGAATATCGCTCACCGCTCTTAAAACAACTCCTAAACGATTATCATATCGCAATAAAAACCCTCCTAAGTCATACGATAGTACATTACCCAATCTACCTCTAGCACCAAGATCAAATGTATACCCACTTTCATCTGAAATATTAGGGTCTATTACCAAGGATGGATTATTTATACGGATATCATTGAAGGTTACCGATCTATAATTTTGACTAAAATTTCCGTATAACTCCAAATAATTTAAAGGTTTATAACTTATGCCAACACCTAATAAAACAAATTGTCTGGCAAAATCTCGATTATCAGGTATGTCTACATTTAGAATTGGATTACCTGCATTATCCAAATTTATTTGCTTGTATTCTCCTTTACTTTCTGTTTTAATATATTCAAAACGAGCCCCTGGAGTAATTGATAAATGATCTGTTACATTAAAAATATTTTCAGCAAACAACGCTAAATTCAAGTTAGGAAATTCAAAATCGCTTTGTCTTGAATAATTTGGGTAGTCATTATCGGCAAAACTAAAATCGGCATCAGCACCATTTGTTCCCGGTCCTTGGCGTTCTGAATTTTTTGATTGATAGTATTTTGAGCCAATTAAAAACACATGGTTCGCATCCAATATACTATAACGGGTCAATACTCTTGCTTCGGCTCCCCAGTTATTAAAATTACCAACTATTAGTTCTCTAGGAGCAGTTAAATCATCTTCTTGTGAAACTCTATTTTCTCTAAAACCAACTGATTTTCTAAAAGCATCTAATGCAAATAAGTTTAAACTAAAATCAGTTTTATCAGATAGTGAATGATCTAATTTCATAGAATATAATTTCCAATCTACGTTAAACCAATTTCTTGTTCTATTGCTAAAAGTTGGATCATCTTCAAATTGTTGATCTGTTAAGCCACCTGGTTGATGCGCCAAATAATTTAAATAACTAAACTCGAATGAAACTTTGGTCCTATCTGAAAAATTATGATTTACGTGTGCATAACCATTATAAGAATCGAATTCTGAATTTGGTCTAAACCCATCTCCTGTTTTAAAATTATAAAAAGCGTAATATTGCGTTTTACCTACCGTTCCACTTAGGCTGCTAAAGTTGGTTATCAAATTGTTAGAACCCAATGTTTGCCTTGTAATCCATTCTATTTTTTTCTCTGAATTTGGCTGTTTCATTTTAAAATTAACCAAACCTCCAAATTGTGTTCCGTATTGCAATGATGCTGCCCCTCTAATAACCTCGATCCTATCTAAACCCTCTGCTGGTGGTGTATAATAGCTTTCTGGATATCCAAGCACATCGGCAGAAATATCGTATCCATTTTGCCTGGTATTAAAACTAGCTGTTCTGTTTGGATCCAAACCTCTACCGCCAATATTTAATTGTAAGCCAGCATCATTATTCTCGTAAATATTTAATCCTGCAACCTGTGCATACAACTGTCTTGCCGTACCACTAGCCAGGTTTATTGTTAAATTATCAACAAGAACTACTTCACTTTTTTTACCTTCGTATATGGAGGTGCCTTCTACCGCTTTTAGCTTATTTAAAGCAAATATTTTTTCCTTTCTTGCCACCAGAACAACTTCTGATAAATGCTCTCCTAGTGCTTCTAATGCGATAGATATAGTAGTATTATCAGTAACATTTAAATTTTGCTCAGAAATCGCATATTCATATGAAAACACCACTAATTTATAATTGCCAGGTTTAACATCATTAAACTGAAAAGTTCCATCTGCCTCGCTTACTACTTTTTTAGAGAGTTCGTAAATATACACTTCAGCATTAGCAACAGGCTCTAAAGAATCTGCGCTAGTAATTGTACCTGAAATAGTCCATTGGCTTTGTGCTGTAGAAGCAAGCAACAAAAAAACTATGCCTAAAATTATTTTAAAGTCCTTTAATTTCATCATTAAAACTAAGTATCCATTTTTTTGGTGCAAAAGAATCTTTTTCTTTTGCCAAATCCACATTAGGATCTACATAAGGCTGGCTCAATCTTCCATTTAAAGCAACGTAACTTTCTACATAAACCGCAATATCCTTTTTACCATTTTTCGAAAAATGATCTGCTAAATAGTGAGCGTATTGCAAAATAAAATCGGGTTGCGTACTCATTTGCTTTTCCTGAAAAGATGTTAAAAAATCATTATTATTAATTAAAAATGACTTTCCACTAGTCTTGTCAACAACCTTAAATTGAGCATAGCCTGCTTTTTCCATTAACATTACTCGCCATGAAAAACGATACCCTTCTTCTGTCCAGAAAAGTTCATTTTTATAAAGTAAATAACGCCATGGCAAAAGTAATTGTATTAAAAGAAATAGCCCTATTATAAACAGCGGAATTTTACTAGTTGTTTTTTGTTTAGCTGTTATATTATCCAGTGGTTTTAATTTTAAAAGTTTTGAAGTCTTTGCAATTAACTTTTCGTGAAAACTACTATCAAAAAAAATTAAAGCGCTTACAATCATGACAAAAGGAAATACACCTATCGGAAACAAAATACTTGTAAGTAAATGAAAAACCACTACCAGGAAGAAACCAAACCAACGTGTGGGTTTATATAGTAACAGAAATGGTATCATCAAATCATATAATGCTCCTCCCCAACTAAAGGCATAATGCACCCATTCTTTTTGCAATAGATTTCCTAAAATGGGTAAATCATAATTTGAAGGCAACCATATTTTAAGGGGCATAGCGTCTACCAACCAGTCACTATTTAATTTCGCTAAACCTGCATAAAAATATACTATGAATAGCATTACTTTTATACCATCTACATTCCACTTGGGAATATACTCTTGGTTAATTGAGTTATCTAGATAGGCATCTAAAGAAAATCTCCCATTTGCAGGCAAAAAAATCATTAGAAAACTAAGACAGCTCACAAAATAATAATGATTAAGATATGTGGTTTTATCCATCAATTCGATATAGGTAAAACATAAAAAAAAGATGATGATACTATATCTGTATTTATACCCTATTGCAATTAGAAACGAACTTATTAAACAAATAATGAATAAGGCGTAAGTATAAACGCCTAATGGCCTAATCCATTCAAAACCATAATAAGAAAAAAATAATTTAGGTTGAATATATAATTTATCTACCCAACCATAACTCAAAAACCGAAGAGTACTAAAAAACATCATCAATCCAAATAAAACACGAAAGACCGCTAAATTAGCGGCCTTAGTTTCTTTATTTAAATAAGCATTGAAATTCATACCTATTAATCTCCGTCAGCATCAACAAAATCCACATTAATACTTAGCGCCTGCAACATATCTACCTTAAGTAAAATAACATTGCGCTGCAATTCATCGTAAGTAGCGGTCATTTTAGAATTATCTGTAGTAACTTGAAGTGCCAAATCATTCAACAACTCCTCTGCTTTTGACTTTGAAACATTGAATTGATTATTTATTAGCGCACTTAAATCGTCACCATTCTTTATAGTATTTAAAAAATCTAAATAAGATTTTAGACTTTCTCCTTCTGTCGTTGAAGTAAAACTTTTACCATTAAAAAAATCTTTAGAGGCTGTAATTGCAGCTAATAATAAATCTTTTCCAATTTCTTTACTATAAAAAGCTTCAACTTTTTCTGGTAATGGATCTGCAGAAAAAACTCCTGCAGGAATGCCAATTTTTCCAGCTCTTAACGATTTTTCGTAGTAAAAAAGAAAATCATTAACCAACTTATCTACAGAGCCAGTAGCTGAAGAACTTGTGGCAGCCACAAAACTATTTCTATAACTACCTTCCCAATCATTTAAAACTGTTGTAGACAACTCTAAAATTGTAGTTGTAAGTTTATTTAAATAACCGTTATAGCCCGTTGTAGCATCTGAATTATAATAAGCTACAATTTCAGCATCGGTCTCCGCCAAACCATTTATCATATAATCAATAGCCGGGAAACCTTGTATAGCAATATTTGATGGTAATGAAAAGTTATAGGTATTACTTGCTACATTTTCTTCTATTTTTTGAACGTCTGTAGGATATACGTTTAACCTATTTCTAAAGTTTAGTTCTTCTGCTTTACCAATTTCAAACATAGACACACTTTGAAAAGCCAAATAGGCATTTTTCCATGCACTACGTAAACTTTGCAAATTTACTTCTGATGGGGATTCTGTGAATACCGTAGATGCCTGAACCATGGCCGCAACCTCTATATTAAATGCGTTATGCGCAGGAATAATAATATTATCTGCCCAATTTACAAGCATTGCACTCCGGTTGAAATTATCCTCAACTTCTGAGGTTCCACCTCCATTATCACTTGTTGAACAAGCAAATACTATTAAACTCAAAAAGATAAATCCTAATACTTTTGTTCTTTTCATACTAACATTTTGTAACATCAAGCCTTATTTAATGAAATAAGGCTTTGTATTTTATGTATTCTACTTTTTTATTCTACACTCGCTGCTTGAGCAACAGTAAAATCAAATTTCGCTGCAATTGCCGCTGAAATACTATCAATGGTAGTTGCCTTTAAATCCCAAAGACCATTTGCTCCATCGCCTAAAAGTTGCGAAAGTAATCCATCCACTTCTTGTTTGCTAAAATATGGACTAGTTGTTCCTGGTTTTCTTGTAAATCTAAGGCTGTAAATAAAACCATAAGCCTCAGACAATGCATGAAAAGAACCAGTTATTTGGTCGTTCTCAATTTTAGTTTTAGCTTGTTGAAGGTAGTATATACCTCTAACAGCAATAACCTTAGAAATATTTTCGCGAATTATTTCTGCTTGTTCATCACGAACATTATAATTTTTAGCAACAATAGCAGCTCTACCTAATTTAAAAGCTTCAAATATATCAGCTGCAATGGTAGCAAAATCTGAATCATCATTAACACGGCCTGTATACTCGTTTAAGAACTTATCATCTGAGCCAATGGTTAAATTTGGATTTGCAGCGTTGGCAGAAGTACCATAAATATACCCATAAGCTTCATCCCATTTATGCTCCATGCTTGTATAAGTTTTACCAGCTTCTAATACATCATTGTCATTATTTGAACGATTATTTTCAGCATCTAACACAGAAGTACTCAAATAGTTATTTAAAATTTGATCTACCATTAATGCACCTAATAATGATTTAGCGAACATTTGATTGTATTCTAAACCTTGTGCATTTATATATCTTGTAGAAGTACCATCTGCAATTTGACCTGCAACACCTGCGGAAGCAACTACGTCTTTATTAGGAAAAACTTCATTTATCTGCCCTTCGATATACGCAGCAAATTCACCTTTTATGATTGCAGACTCTGTGGTATTTGCTGCAAAAAAATCTGAAGAAGCAGCTACTTTACTCTCGATGCTCTTATCAGAACTGTTTAATTCAGTTAGTGAAAAATCTACTGCATCTTTTTCATGAGCGAACATAGCTTTTATAGAAGCTTCAGTTGCTGTATCAAAAGCCTTAAAGGCATTCGTAGTTTCACCAGCCATTAAAATTCTAGTAGTTTGCCCATCAAAACTAACTGTAGAAGCACCGTCTCTTTCAAAAGTATACAATGCTGGATTTAAAATCTCTTTGCTATTATCCCCAGAATTGTTATCATCTTTATCACAAGAAACAAATAACAGTGCTGAACAAAGTACTAGTAAAATATTTTTTTTCATTATTAATTTTTATTAAGATTGAATTTAAATAAAATTTTCAGCTGCAAATCTAATATCAAAAAATATTTCGTGCAAACTTATTTGTAATAAATCTAAATAAATTTAGTGCGCATTAAAAAAAAGTAATAATCTACACTTTTTTTAGCAATAAAAATTTAATGATAGACCGAAAACAAATCCGTAGCCTTATTAAATGCTGCCTCAAATACCATCCAATTAACATTGGTATCTGCCTTTTCTGAAGTGAAGTATGAAAGTATTTTTTCAGTGGGCATATTTCCTGTAAGATCATCTTTTGCCATAGGACATCCGCCAAAACCTTGAATTGCTCCATCAAATCTTCTGCAACCCGATTTATAAGCGGCATCAATTTTCTCATGCCATTTGGTTGGTGTGGTATGCAAATGTGCACCAAATTCTATATGCGGGTATTTTGGAATAAGATTAGAAAATAAATATGTTATTTCCTCAGGGGTTGATGTTCCTACAGTATCTGATAAGGACAAAATATCTACACCCATTGCTGCCAACTTCTCGGTCCATTCGCCAACTATTTCAACATTCCAAGGATCTCCATATGGGTTACCAAATCCCATGGAAATATAGGTAACTACTCTTTTGTTGGCTTTATCAGAAATTTCTAATATTTCCTTTAAGGTGTCTACAGACTCGGCAATAGTTTTATGTGTATTTCGCATTTGAAAATTCTCCGAAATAGAAAATGGATATCCTAAAAAATCTATTTTCTCTTGTACAACAGCATCTTCTGCGCCTCGAACATTCGCAACAATCCCCAATAATTTACTTTTAGTTTTCGACAAATCTAATTGTGACAATACCTCTGCCGTATCTGCCATTTGTGGAATTGCTTTTGGAGATACAAAACTACCAATATCAATAGTATCAAAACCACAGCCAAGTAAAGATTGAATGTATTTTACCTTTTGAGCCGAAGGAATAAAGGTTTTTATTCCTTGCATAGCATCTCTGGGGCATTCAATTATTTTTACTTTCTCTGACATAGGAATAGTTTTGTCTTAACACCAAAATTACCATTATTTATTTGAAAAAAATAAATATATGGCAATGCCTATAAATACCACAATTTGTACCCATTTAAGAATTACTCCTATATTTTTATGTGATTTTATATAGTAAGATACTGCACTGGACATAACAGCAATAAAGTAAAAAACTAAAAAAGAAACTAGTATAAATATAAAACCAAGTATATAAAATTGGTATACTGAAGACATTGTATTACTAAATAAAAAACCAGGGAAAAAAGCTAGGAAGAATATGGTAACCTTAGGGTTTAACACATTCATTATAAAACCTTGCTTATACAACTGCCCAGTGCTTTTATTTTCAATTTTCTGATTGCCAATTGTAATCTCAGCAGGACTTTTAAATACCATATAAGCCAAATAAAGTAAATACATGGCTCCAAATATTTTTATTCCTAAATAAATAAAATTCTTTTCTTTTATTAAAACAGAAACACCAAAAGCTAATAAAGTTGTATGTACCAAACAACCAGACACTAAACCTAAAGCCGTTGCGATACCATACTTTTTCCCATTAACAATACTCTGCATCAATACATAAATATTATCTGGCCCTGGTGAAATGGCTAATGCTGCGGAAGCAAGTATGAATGTCAAGAGAATTTCGTAGTTCAACGCGAAGGTAATTAGTAGTAATTTGATTTAAAAGTAAGAATAAAATTAATTGCCAATGTTATTTCATATCTTTCATTCTAAAATCAAAACTAATGAAATTTAAACTTTGTTTTACACTACTATTTTTATCCTTATTAATTACTAGTTTCACTTCTAACAAAATCATCAACAAGGAAAATAGTAATATGGAAAATAAAAAAAACGACAGTCTACTTAGACATGTAGTTTTATTCAAGTTTAAAGACAACACGCCTTCAGAAAAAATAAAAGAAATAGAAGAGGCCTTTAAAAATTTACCTAATAAAATTCCACAAATACAAGGTTATGAATGGGGTTTAAACAATAGCCCAGAAAATTTAAATAAAGGCTTTACACATTGCTTTTTATTGACTTTTAAGAGTGAAACGGACCGTGATATTTATTTACCGCATCCAGACCACAAAGCATTTGGAGCGATTCTTACTCCTTATTTAGAAGATGTGTTAGTGGTTGACTATTGGAGTAATTAATAACCCCTTTCCAAAATTGCTTTATTAATTTTCTTCACTAAAGAAGGGCCTTCATAAACAAACCCTGTCCAAAGTTGAATTAAATCAGCTCCAGCATCCAATTTTTCAAGCGCATCTTCAGCAGAATGAATACCCCCTACTCCAATTATAGGAAATGCTTTATTGCTTTTTTCTGATAAAAACCGAATCACTTCGGTACTACGATTCTTTAATGGAGCGCCACTAACTCCACCAGCTTCCTCCAATAATAATTGATGCGATTTTAAATTATCACGACTTATTGTGGTATTTGTGGCTATTATACCTTCAATTTTTGTCTCTGCCACAATATCAATAATATCTAACAACTGACTATCGGTTAAATCTGGAGCAATTTTTAATAAAATAGGTTTTTCTTTAACCTGCTTTTTGGCAGCTAATTTGGTATTTGCTTTTTTAAGTTCAATAAGCAGTTTCGTAAGTGGCTCCTTATCCTGCAACTCTCGCAAACCAGGCGTATTTGGTGAGCTCACATTAACCACAAAATAATCTACTGAATCAAACAAAGCGTCAAAACAAATTAAATAATCCAATGTAGCCTTGTCGTTAGGAGTTACTTTATTCTTACCAATATTACCACCAACAATTACGCGATGCTCTTTCTTTAATTCTTCGACTGCCTCTAAAACTCCCATGTTATTAAAGCCCATTCTGTTGATAATAGCTTTATCATCAACCAATCTAAACAGACGTTTTTTAGGATTCCCATCTTGAGGCTTTGGGGTTAGCGTACCTATTTCTATAAATCCAAATCCAAAATCGGATAATTCATTATAAAGTTTAGCATTTTTATCAAATCCTGCGGCCAAACCTACTGGATTTTTAAATGTAATTCCGAATAACTCACGTTCTAGTTTTTTATCCTCAATTACATAAATAGATCTTATGATTTTAGTAAGTCCTAATTTTCCAAAAAGTTTAATCATGAAAAACGAGAAGTAGTGTACTTTTTCAGGATCAAATAAGAAAAATATTGGGCGTAAAATAAGTTTGTACATACCAATGCTAAATTTAGACAAAAATACAAACATCAGTCAGCAAGTTGACTACCTTACTTTATTTTTATTAACACTGTAATAAACGTTATTCCTCTTGTTTAGAAATCGGAGTTCTATTTGCCGAAGTACACAATAAAACATACCGTT
This sequence comes from Cellulophaga tyrosinoxydans, assembly GCF_900176415.1. GTDB lineage: Bacteria > Bacteroidota > Bacteroidia > Flavobacteriales > Flavobacteriaceae > Cellulophaga > Cellulophaga tyrosinoxydans. The sequence continues at coordinate 52,931 of NZ_FWXO01000003.1, forward strand.
CGTATTGTTTTGCATTAAAAAGCGAAATTAACTTTTGATCATAAATAATAGTAGTTTCAAACATACTATCCTCTAGTGCCTTATGCTTTTTAGCAAGAATTAAAAGTTCATCTGGAGTACTCTGCGGATGGGTTTCAAGCAATTTTTTAACTTCGTTTTCTTGTAAATCTCTCTCCGAAATTAACTGAGTTCTCAAAGAATCTAGTGAATGTATTTGCTCCTTATTTAATTGAAAAGTTTTGGTGATATTCTCCACATTTTTACTCCCAATATCTAAAATACAAGTCTGAGAAATGGCACTTACACTTAAAAAGGTCATTATAAATACCGATAACAAAAATTTAAAGTTCATTACTAAGAATTAGAATTTACAGCTAATATAGACATAAGAACGTGTTTTTTGGCAAAAAAATATACTGCAGGTACAGCATTTTCAGAAATAAAAATCACAACCTTCATCCAAAGCTGGAAAATAGTATTTTCTGATAAAACTTTTAAAAAAGAATACCCTTTAGAAAAAATACTAAATTTCAAATTGTATTTTTATCAAAAAAAGATGCAGCATATCATAGATAGATTTTTAAGTTATGTGAAAATTGACACACAAAGTGATGCCAATTCTAATACCACACCTAGCACAACAAAACAATGGAATTTAGCTCATAAATTAGTGGATAATTTAAAAGACATAGGCTTACCAGAAGTTTCCATTGACGAAAATGGATATATTATGGCAACACTTCCTAGCAATGCTAGCAAAAGTAATATCCCCATCATTGGTTTTATCGCTCACTATGATACTTCGCCAGATTTTTCCGGTACAAATGTTAATCCACAAATCATTAAAAACTACGATGGAAAAGACATTACACTGAATAAAGGAAAAAATATAGTCTTATCTCCAGATTATTTTGATGATTTATTACAATACAAAGGTCAAACCATAATTACAACTGATGGTACAACCTTGCTTGGCGCAGATGACAAGGCTGGTTTAACAGAAATTGTCACTGCAATGGAATACCTAATAAACAACCCCGAAATTATACACGGTACTATTAAAATAGGCTTTACTCCAGACGAAGAAATTGGAAGAGGAGCACATAAATTTGATGTAAAGAAATTTGGCGCAGATTGGGCATACACTATGGATGGAAGTCAAATTGGAGAACTAGAATACGAAAATTTTAATGCAGCTAGCGCAACTATAAATATTACAGGTAAAAGCGTTCATCCTGGGTATGCTAAAGGCAAAATGGTAAACGCCATTACCATTGCTAATGAATTCATTACTTTTTTACCAGAAAATGAAGTTCCACAAAAGACAACTGGAAGAGAAGGATTTTTTCATGTACACAATTTTTCTGGTGAGATAGAAAAAGCCAAAATTGATTTGATAATTAGGGATCATGATAAAGTGAATTTTGAAGCACGTAAAGCACTAATGCATCAAATAAAAAAAAACTTATGCGCTAAACATGGTGACTTTATTGATCTTGAAATAAAAGATCAATATTTTAATATGAAAGAAAAAATAGCACCTGTAATGCACATTGTTGACATTGCAAAAAATGCAATGGAAGTTCTTGGAATTAAGCCCATTATAAAACCAATAAGAGGTGGAACTGATGGCTCTCAATTAAGCTATATGGGATTACCATGCCCTAATATCTTTGCTGGTGGTCATAATTTCCATGGAAAATACGAGTATATTCCAGTAGAGAGCATGCAAAGTGCTGTTAAAGTGATTGTTAAAATTTGTGAACTCACTGCCAAATAAAACTCAAAATCATGTCCGACGCCGATAAAATTGAAGCTTATTTTCAAAAAAAACAACCCTTCAGAGAAGGACTACTAAGGCTTCGTGAGATTGTTAAAACCACAAAACTGTCAGAAACCTTAAAATGGGGTGCTCCGATATATACAGTAAACAACAAAAATGTAATCGGAATTCTTGCATTTAAAAACCATTTTGGCATTTGGTTTTACCACGGATCGCTTTTAAAAGATGCTAGTCAGGTTTTAGAAAACGCTCAAGAGGGAAAAACCAAATTTATGCGGCATTGGAAATTTACTAGTTTAGAGGAAATAAATGAACCTTTGATTCTAAGCTACATTAATGAAGCCATTTTATTGCAACAAAATAATTTAATACCAAAAACACAGCACAAGAAAGTCGAAAAAATTATTGTACCCGACATATTATCTAATGCCTTGAACAATAATTTAAAAGCAAAAAAGTGTTTTAAAGAGCTAACACCTTATAAACGAAAAGAATATTGCGAGTATATTACTTCAGCAAAACAAGAAAAAACAAAGCAAAGTAGACTTTTAAAAAGTTTAGATTTATTAGCCGAAGGAAAAGGATTAAACGATGCCTACAGAAATTAAAAAAGCACCCCTAAGGGTGCTTTTTCTTATACTTTCATGTATAAATTACTTTTTATCAGCCGCAGCTGGTGCATTTAATTTAGCACTCATTTCCATAGAAATTGCTGAGCGATCAAATTTAATTTTACCGGCCATTGTTTCCAACACACAAGAAGAATCCTTATCACTTAACTCTACAATTTTTCCGTGCATGCCACTTTTGGTAATTACCTTATCTCCTTTTTTAAGTTCTTCCGCAAACTTTTTCTCTTGCTTTTGGCGCTTTCTTTGAGGTGCCAACATAAAAAAGTAGAATACTACAAAAATGGCAATTAAAGGAAGGAATGGATATTTTTCTAACATAATATATTTAAGATTTTTTCAATGGGCCAACTGGAGCTCCATCAATAGGTGTTACAAATGCTTTAATTCTTAATTGTTCTGTACCTTTTTCTGTATTAGCGGTTACCGTTACAACTTTAGTTACTGCATTACTTCCAGATCCATTAAACTTCACTACTAATTCTCCTGATTCACCAGGAGCAACAGGTCCTGTTGGTCTTTCTGGCACAGTACATCCACAAGTACTTTTTGCATCAGTAATAATTAAAGGAGCATCACCTGTATTTGTAAACTTAAAAGTAGTTTCTTGTGGTGTATTTTGTACAATGGTACCAAAATCATGCTCTACTTTTTCAAAAGACATTACCGGTAGTTTCTTTGCTGCTTCATCTCTCTGCTGAGCAACTTCAACATTGGAGTTATTAATTTTGCTAGTTGCATCTTCCTTACAAGACGCCAAACCAACCATTACCAATAAACTTAACGTGATAACTATTTTTTTCATAACAGTTTAAATATTTAAAATTTGAACAAAAATAAACAATATTTACAACAACCCTCTTCCTATTTTATTAAGTTTTCCATCTTGTTGGTACTCCTTAACAAGTTTATCTAAAATACCATTAATAAAAGTACTACTCTTAGGTGTACTATACTCTTTGGCTAATTCTAAATATTCATTAATAGTTACTCTTTCTGGTATCGATGGAAAGTTTAATAATTCTGAAATGGCCATTTTAAGAAGAATTGCATCTATATCTGCAATTCTGTCTTTATCCCAATTTGGAGTTTTCCCCTCAATCTCTTTTACCAATTTTTCATTAGTAAGTAAGGTTTTGCTTAATAACCTCTTAGCAAACTCAATATCCTCTTCATCTTTCACTAATGAAGGTAAAAAATAAGATTCTGGAGCGGTTTCTTTTGTCTTTTTTAATAACTTTAAAATATAGGTGTTCACTAGAGGAAGGTCATCTATCCAAGTAAGCCTATCATCTTCAAAGTGATCATATATTTTTTCATTAGGCGCAATAATGTCTTTAAAAATATCCACTATCAATTGTTTATCATCTTGAAAAGAAGAATCTTTTTTAGACATGTATTTTAAATACATATCACTACTTACAATTTCTTTATAAAGCAGTTTAACATACTCATCATTTAAATACCAGTTCTTAAGTTTTCTTATTTCAAGCTCTTCTTGTAAAGCCTTGTTATTAGCAATAAGATTTAGAAAACTATTGTTTACAAATTTACTTTTATCCGGAAATTTATCAGTCGTGTTTGTCAAGTACGTATTTGAAGACAGCTCTACCTGCTCTTTTGCTAGTAAATGAATCTCTTTTATTAGACTCAATAGTAATAGATACAAAGCGTATGTATTTTCTATACTGAACTTTAAAAATTTCTGCTGTTTTTCCAAAGAATCATCATTGGATCTGGTTAATGCATAGATACATTGCATTACTTTTACTCTCACATGCCTTCTTGTAAGCATTTTTAAAGAACTTAAATTGGTTAAACTTGAAGATGCAAAAATAGAACTATATTTTCAATACTACCTAAAGGAATCTATAATCTTATAAGTTTAATAACATATGTTTTTATATTAAACAATTATCTTTGCTTCTTTGCGCTAATTAATTACACTATTTTTCTGTTTGCCTAACATATGAAGGAATTAAAATATATTAATAAATACTTTAAAAAGTATGCCGTACAACTACTTTTAGGAATATTTATTACCATTGTAGCAAGAGTGTTTTCATTAGTTACACCCTCGTATGTAAAAAAATCTATTGAAGTTTTAGAACGTTATGGTGGTGATCTAATTTCTAAGTCTGAGGCTAAAGAAATTCTACTGCAACATATTCTTATTATAATTGGTACGGCCTTGCTTGCAGCATTGTTTACCTTTCTAATGCGCCAAACCATTATAAAAGTGTCTCGCTTTATAGAATACGATTTAAAAAATGAAGTTTTTGATCATTATCAATTATTGAGTCTAAATTTCTATAAAAAAAATAGAACGGGCGATTTAATGAATCGTATCAGTGAAGATGTTAGTGAGGTCCGTAATTATGCCGGACCAGCATTAATGTATGGAATAAACACCATTACGCTTTTTGCCACAATTGTACCATTAATGTTTATGACTGCCCCAAAATTAGCCGTATACACTTTGCTTCCATTACCTATATTATCGGTTTTAATTTATAAAATAAGTAAGGTTATTCATAAGCGAAGTACAATTGTTCAACAATATTTATCCAAGCTATCCACCTTTACACAAGAATCTTTTTCTGGTATTTCGGTTATAAAAGCCTACAGCCTTGAAAACAAAATAAACAATGAATTAACCGATTTAGCTATTGAAGGTAAAAATAAGAGCATGGATCTTGCGAAAGTAAATGCGTGGTTTTTTCCATTAATGGTATTACTAATAGGTATCAGCACCATTTTTGTAATTTATATTGGAGGGCAACAATATATTAATGGAGAAATTACCTCTATTGGAGTTATTTTAGAATTTGTTATTTATGTAAACATGCTTACTTGGCCTGTTGCTGTAATTGGTTGGTTAACATCTATTGTACAACGTGCTGAGGCATCTCAAAAGAGAATAAATGAATTTTTAAGTATTACGCCTTCTATTAAAAATGATGTTTTAGAAGACACTCCACTAAACGGAAAGATTGAATTTAGAAACGTAACCTTCACGTATGAAGATACAGAAATCACCGCTCTAAAAAACATTTCATTTACAATAGAAAAAGGAGATACAGTGGCAATAATTGGAAAAACAGGCTCTGGAAAATCGACAATTTTAGACCTTGTAGCCAGATTATACGACGTAAGTTCTGGTGAAATTCTATTAGATGATGTACCTATTAAAAAATTAAACTTAAATAGTATCAGAACGGAAATTGGTGCCGTACCACAAGACGCCTTCTTATTTTCTGATACCATTAAAAGCAATATAAAATTTGGCAAAGAAAATGCTACTGATGAAGAAATAATTGCAGTTGCAAAAAAAGCAGTTGTTCATAAAAACATAATGGGCTTCAATAAAAAATATGATACTATATTAGGTGAGCGCGGAATTACCCTCAGTGGCGGGCAAAAACAACGTGTATCTATAGCTAGAGCACTATTAAAAGACCCTAAGATTTATTTATTTGATGATTGCCTATCAGCCGTAGACACAGAAACAGAAGAAAAAATATTGAATAATTTAAAGAATGCCTCTAAAGATAAAACCACTTTAATTGTAAGTCATAGAGTATCTTCTGCAAAAAACGCTGATAAAATTATTATTTTAAAAGAAGGTGAAATCTTACAAATTGGCACGCATAACTCTCTAATAGAGATAGATGGCTATTACAAAGATCTTTATCATGCTCAATTGATTGATAAAGAAAACTAAAAAAAGGTTGTCAGATTAGCTTTTTTTTTCCAATTTTGGAAGTACACTAATAATTAACTATAGATTTTTTAAAATGGGGGAAAAAGATTCAATGGATCAAGAAGAGATATATTCTAAAGTTCTAAGAGCTGGACGAAGAACGTATTTTTTTGATGTAAGAAGTACTAAAGCTGGAGATTATTATTTAACAGTTACTGAAAGTAAAAAGTTTACGCATGATGATGGTTCATTCCATTATAAGAAACATAAAATTTATCTTTACAAAGAAGATTTTTCTGCTTTTAGAGAAAATTTAGATGAAATGATGGACTACATTATTGACGAAAAAGGATCTGAAGTAATCTCTGAGCGTCATCAGAAAGATTTTAAGAAAGAAGATGAAGAAATTGAGAATATACCAACTACATCTTCTACAGACAGTTTTACTGATGTAAATTTTGACGATATTTAATCGTAGAAATCTAAAAAAAAAAAAAAAAGGAAAACGACTCTTATAATCAAGAGTCGTTTTTTATTTTTATAAAAACTAATTACAACCAATATGAAAAAACTACTCGTAACACTCTGCTTTTTAAGTTGCACTCTTGGGTTAGTAGCTCAAGAGAATTTAACATTGGATTATTATATTCCTCAAGGTATTTCATATAATCCGAATATTCCAAAACCAGCAGATGTGATTGGTCATGAGGTTGGAGAATGGCATGTTACGCATGACAAACTCATGTTTTACATGCAAACACTGGCGGCATCTAGTAATAGAATTACCATCGAAGAAAGAGGTACCACATTTGAAGGCAGACCATTGTTATTATTGACCATTACCTCTCCTGAAAACCATCAAAATATTGACGAAATTCAAAAAAATCATCTAGCATTAACAACCCAAGCAGGAAGCAATGCCAATGTAAGCAACATGCCAATTGTAGTCTATCAAGGATTTTCCATTCACGGAAATGAGCCTAGTGGCGCAAATGCAGGATTGGCTTATGCATACTATTTAGCTGCAGCTGAAGGCACGGAAATTGAGCAACTTTTAGAAAATACTATTATTCTAATGGATCCATCATTTAACCCTGATGGATTGCAACGTTTTGCATATTGGGCTAACACAAACAAAAGCAACAATTTAAACCCTGATAGTAATGATAGAGAATATCATGAAGTTTGGCCAGGTGGGCGTACAAATCATTATTGGTTTGATATGAATAGAGATTGGCTTCCAGTACAACTACCAGAAAGTAGAGCAAGAATTGAAACTTTTCATAAATGGATGCCTAATATTTTAACAGATCATCATGAAATGGGAACCAATTCTACCTTCTTTTTTCAACCAGGAGAACCAAGTAGAGTGCATCCTTTAACACCAAAGATAAATCAAGAACTAACAGCCGAAATTGGAACATATCATGCGAAAGCATTAGATAAAATAGGTTCTTTATACTATTCTGAAGAAAATTACGATGACTACTATTATGGAAAAGGTTCCACATTCCCAGATGTAAATGGTGGTATTGGAATTTTATTTGAACAAGCCAGTTCACGTGGACATATACAAGAAAGCGATAATGGAATTCTAACCTTTCCTTTTACTATTCGCAATCAGTTCACCACAGCTCTATCTACCATTGAGGCAGCTCAAAAAATGCGCGTCAAGATATTGACTTATCAACAAAACTTCTTTAAAGATGCATTAACGGAGGCCGCTAAGAATAAAACTAAAGCAATTGTATTTGGTGATGCTAAAGATGCTGCAAAAGCCTGGCATTTAGCTGAAATATTACAACGTCATAAAATAAAATTCAACACCCTTTCAAATGATTTGAATACTAATGGCAAATTGTTTAAAAAAGAGACTAGTTATATCATTCCGATGAATCAAAGAAATGCTAGACTTGTAAACGCAATGTTCGAAAAACGCACATCATTTACAGATAGTTTGTTTTATGATATCTCTGGATGGACATTTCCATTAGCGTTTAACCTTGATTATCAAGAACTAAATAGCTTTAGTAATGCAGCGTCAGAAATTACCGAATTACCTCCATTAAAGGGTACAATTGGCACTCAAACTAATTATGCTTATTTATTTGAATGGAATGAATATTACACGCCAAAAGCCCTTAATAAATTATTAAATAACGGAATTCGCGTAAAAGTTGGAAAATCACCTTTTACTGTTGAGGGAAAAACGTATGATTACGGCTCCATTTTAATTCCTGTTCAGAATCAAAAACTAGATTCAGACCAACTTTACAAAGTATTAACTCAAATTGCCGAAGAAAGTTTTATTAACATAACTTCTGTAGGAACAGGGCATGCCATGGGAATAGATTTGGGTAGCGGTGATTTTGAAACTGTAGAAAAACAAGAGATTGCCATGTTGGTAGGTAGCGGTATTACCTCTTATGATGCAGGAGAAATATGGCATTTATTGGATCAGCGCTATGACACTAAGCTTACAAAATTAGATACCGAATATTTAAATAGGGTTGATTTAAGTAGATATACAGCTATAGTAATTCCAAATTCTTATGGTGGATTAGACAAATCTGTTACTGAAAAACTAAAAACTTGGGTTAAGAATGGCGGTACATTAATTGGTTTCTGTAGCACTACAGAATGGTTGGCGAAGAACGAATTTATAGACCTGAAATTTAAAAAAGACACTTTAGTAGCTAAAAATATAAGTTTTGATCAAAGGCAAAATTACTTAGGCGCTCAGGTTAATGGAGGCGCTATATTTGAAGCAAATTTAGACCGATCCCATCCTATAAATTTTGGCTATAAAAATAAGAATTTAGCACTTTTTCGCGATACCAATATTTATATAGAACCAAATAAAAACAGCTACAATAACCCAATACAGTACACTTATAATCCTTTGCTAAGTGGTTATATTTCTGAAGAAAAAATTAAACTACTAAAAAACAGTGTACCCTTTCAAGTGCAACGTTTAGGAAGTGGTAGAGTAATTGCGTTTACAGATAATACCAACTTTAGAGCCTTTTGGTACGGAACAAATAAATTATTTATGAATGCTATTTATTTTAGCAAGCTTATGTAAATTAATAAGGCTATTCTTTTACTACCAAGAATAGCCTTTTAATTTGTTTTGATAAAGATTAAATTATACCCAAAAACTGCAATTACAATATAAGCTGCCACTATGGGATTATAAAGTAATGCACCTATTACGAATAAAAAAGAAAGGTAAATAGGATAAAAAAGTACGCCAAACGCAAACCTAAACGTGCTTTTAAACTCTACTTCTTTAATTTTTAATTTTACGTTGTTCCATAGAAGAATTAAAGGAAGGTTTAAACAATTAAATACAACTCTTTGAATGTTTATTGAAGGTCTTTTGTTTTGAGATTCTTTAAGATGATCTGCATTATGATCCAAATTCTGAATGGTGTTATTCACTTCTGCAGGCTTTAAAAAATCTACTCCAATTGCCGTCAATTTATTTAAGGTTTCGTTGTACCCAATTGGTTCAATATGTGTGGTTAGTTTTTTTAAATTAGCAGAAACTAAAGCTTTTATAGCATTCATAGACGCTGGAACATCATTTTTATTATAATAGGATTGAATTGCTATAGGTTTGCCATAATAAACCGCTGCCCTATCAGGGAAATCAGCAGCATTCTTGTAATTTACCCCAACTGGAATTAGTTGTATATCTAAATTTGGATACTTTTCTAAGGTATTCGATAAGATTCTTGTAAAACCTTTACTTAATGGTCTTACCCTTCGCTCCAAATTATGATTGGCTTCAGGAAAAATAACCACTGCTTCTTTATCTTTTAATAGTAAACTACAACTATCAAAAGTTTGCTGATTGTGTTTCAAAGAACTTATTCCGTCTCTCATTCTAAAAATCGGAATCATTTTACAAAAAGCAAAAATAGGCTTAAGGACAGGCGATTTAAAAACATCAGAACGTGTTAAGAAATACGGACTTCTATTGCATTTAGTGGCAATTAAAATAGTGTCTAAAAACGCATTTTGATGATTTGGCAAGAATAAAACCGGTTTATCTTTTGGGATATTAGAAATACCATATACTTTAATTTTACCAAAGTACAGGTGTAAGAGGCATTTTACCAAGCCCCTAATTGCGGAATATCCTACTTTTTTCAAGCTATTTCTTCTTTTTCAATAATCGTTTTTGAACTCCAAAAACTTGACAACATAAGGCCTGACACCAAATGCCAGATTCCCCAAAAAGCTGCCAAAAGGGCCATACCTCCTAATCCATCAAAAAATGTAAAAATTAAAAGCAGCCCCAAACCAGAATTTTGTATACCTGTTTCTATGGTGATTGTTCTAATATTTTCAGATGATAACCTAAATACTTTAGCGATGGAAAATCCGGTAAAAAAAGCAAGTAAATTATGAAATACAACTATCCAAAAAACATACACAACATAATCCATAAAAATTATTCTATTCTTGTAAAGCGCGAGAAAAATTAAGGCTACAAAAAAAACAAGCGATAATATCTTTAAGACTTTGGCAACTTTCTTTGCAATACTAGGAAAAAAGTGATTTACCAGCATCCCTAAAATAAGGGGAACACCTAATAGTAAAAATACCAATTGTATCATCTTACTAGGTTCGATTGCAATATTCTTTAAAATCTCGGAAGTTGGCCCATAAAGTGAACTCCAAAACTCTAAGTTTAATGGCGTCATTACTATGGCAAGTAGGGTAGCAATAGCGGTTAAACAAACAGATAAAGCAGTATTTCCTTTAGCCATATGGGTTATAAAATTAGAAATATTTCCCCCAGGGCAAGCGGCAACCATAAACATACCTAAAGCGATACTTGGTACTGGTTTTATAAGTACAACTAATAAAAAGGTAACAAAAGGTAAAACTACAAATTGGCTTACAACACCAATAAAAATAGGTTTTGGTTTTTTTAATAAGTCTTTAAAATCTGATACCGAAATATCTAATGCTATCCCAAACATAACTAGGGCCAATGCAAAATTTAATACCCAGAGAGATTGTTCGTCAAAATTAATATGTAGGCTATCTAATAGTGAATCTGTCAATTATTTATGAAATTTTAAGTCCGTTTTTAGTTTTTAATCCAGGTTGCAACAAGGTTACTTCTTTATTATCTACGGCTCCCAATATAAGACATTCACTCATAATACTTGCAATTTGTTTTTTGGGAAAGTTTACTACAGCAACAACTTGTTGTCCTATAAGTTCTTCTTTAGCATAAAGTTTAGTAATTTGAGCTGATGTTTTTTTTATTCCTATTTCTTAGCCAAAATCTATTTCTAAAATATAAGCAGGATTTCTCGCCTCAGGAAAATCATTAGCAGTTACTATAGTACCTACACGCATATCCACTTTTTCAAAATCTGACCAACTCAAGGTATTCATATATCACAATATCTAATTATACTTTCAATCATTAACAGCTTAACCATGGAAATTTAAAAAAATCTAATAACTTTAACCTAAAAAATATTTACAATGTCATTAACACCAAGCAATATGTTGCCGTTGGGCACTATAGCACCAAATTTTAAGTTACAAGACACCATTACTGAAAAAGAATATACTTTGGACCAATTAAAAGGTCCTAAAGGTACTGTTATACTATTCATTTGTAATCATTGTCCGTATGTGATTCATGTAAACCCAATGCTAATTAAAATTGCTAATGACTATAAACCGAAGGGGATAAATTTTGTAGCCATTTCGAGTAATGATATTGTTAATTACCCGCAAGACGCTCCGCATTTAATGAAAAAGAATGCAGAACAAATGGGCTATAACTTTCCCTATTTATTTGATAGTACTCAAGAAGTTGCGAAAGCATACGACGCAGCATGCACACCAGACATCTATTTATTTAATAAAAAACTAGCGTTAGTTTACCGAGGGCAATTAGATGGTTCTCGCCCTGAAAATTCTATTCCTTTGACTGGATCGGATTTAAAAAATGCACTTGATTGCCTTTTAGAAAATAAGATGAACACTAGCATTCAAAAACCTAGCATGGGGTGTAATATTAAATGGATTAAATGATTATCACCAACCTTTACTAGCAATTAGCCCCTTAATATGTGCTAGATGGTGGTTACTATGCCAAGCATATTTACCAATATTTTCAGCCACACTTACATGAATATTACCATCAGGGTGAATATATTCTCTTTTTAAATCTGAAGTTGTTAAACCTTTCAATAGATAAACTAATTTGGCATGTAATGCAATTAAATAATTTAATGAAAGCTCAATTGGAGCTGTTTTAGCATCAAAAAGCAGACTCCAGTCTTTTTCTTCATAGGCTTTAATAACAGGCGATTTTTCAGTTAAAGCCCACTTAAAACGAGTATAACTGTGGTGGTGACTATCAGCAATATGATGTATAAGCATTCTTACCGTCCAACCTCCTGGTCTATAAGGAGTATCCAGTTGTTCTTGATTTAAATGTTCCACCAAATCCTTTAATCTAACGGGTAATAATTCTAAATCATTAATCCAACTATTAATATGTTCATCACTAATAGTTTCTGGGCAAGTAAAATAACCTATGGGGTATTTTAATTTTTCGAGTGCTGTGCTTTCCATATTTTAAAAATAGTAAATTTTAATACATTTTTAACCTGATAAAAGTGGAATTTTATTATTTAATCCACTAATTTTATAGACTAATAAATAATTCTAAAAACAACATAAAATGGCAACACTTAGATTAGGAGATACCGCACCAGATTTTACAGTAGATAGCTCTATGGGAATGATAAATTTATATGATTACCTAGGTGATAGTTGGGGTATCCTATTTTCACATCCTGCTGATTTTACTCCAGTTTGTACTACAGAATTAGGAACTGCAGCTAAATTTAAAGATGAATTTGACAAACGAAATGTAAAAATGTTAGCCTTAAGCGTAGATAGCGCAGCTTCTCATGCCGAATGGATTAAAGATATAAATGAGGTGCAAAATACAACGGTAAATTTTCCAATTTTAGCGGATGAAGACAGAAAAGTATCAGATTTATATGATATGATTCACCCAAAAGCTGATAGTACACTAACGGTACGCTCGGTATTTATAATTGCACCAGATAAAACAGTAAAACTTATACTTACTTATCCGGCATCTACAGGTCGAAATTTTTACGAGCTATTACGCGTAATAGATTCGTTACAATTAACAGCATACCATAAAGTTGCGACACCTGCGAACTGGAAAAATGGTGATAACGTTGTTGTTAGCCCTGCTATTGCTACGGCCGATGCAAAGAAGATATTCACCAAAGGAGTTGAAGAAATAAAGCCTTATTTACGCATGACACCTCAGCCTAATTTATAAAACCCTAGTAATCATTGTAAATAAATAGTTATTTATTAAATATAACTATCAAAAAATCACTGTGTTAAATTTTAATACACTACCTTTGTGACTTAATTAATTTTTTTAATATTTTATAATGAATAAAGGAACAGTAAAATTCTTCAATGATTCTAAAGGTTTTGGATTTATCACTGAAGAGGGCTCAAGCGAAGATCATTTTGTACACATCTCTGGATTAGTAGATGAAATTCGTGAAGGTGATGTTGTAGAATTTGAACTACAACAAGGTAAAAAAGGATTGAACGCAGTAAATGTAAGAGTACTATAATACATACGTAAAACTTTTTTTTTGATTAGAAGCCCGACCAATTGGTCGGGCTTTTTTTAAATACAATTTTAGACAAAACACCTACCCTGACAGCTTCTGACATTAAAAACTTACAAATATTTACAAAAATCTATAATTTACACGCAACTCTTTTATGCATTCTGCATCTGTTATATAAAACAAATAAGTTCCCCCAGAATTACTATACAATTAATCCAATACTATGAATACTTTTTTCGGAATCTTATTTTTATTATTAGCAATAAATATTCTCCTCTTAATCTTAAGTGTAAATAATTCTAAACATAAACGGACTTTAAAGTAGGGTTTTCACCCCTTAAAGTGTTTTATAAGTAAATACAAAACTTTAAAGTTTATATAATGATTACATTTTTTTCTATACTATCTATTTTGGTTGTAATTAATATTATAATACTACTTTTTAGTGTTAATAGAAAACCTTCTAAACTATAAATGGCTCTCAAAAATTGAGAGCCATTTATAATTCTATAGTCTTTTAAAGTTGGGTTAACTAACTTTCATTAATTCTACATCAAATACCAAAATAGCATTTGGAGGTATTACTCCGCCAGCTCCAGCACTTCCGTACCCTAAATCTGAAGGGATAACAAATCTCGCTTTGTCACCAACTTGCAACAAACAAATACCTTCATCCCATCCTTGTATCACTTGACCAACACCAACTTGAAAATCTATTGGTTCTTTTCTTTTGTATGATGAATCAAAAACAGTTCCGTTAATTAAAGCCCCCTCATAGTGTACAGAAACTTGCATTCCTGGCTCTGCCTTTTTACCACTTCCTTTTTGAATAATTTTATAACGTAATCCACTTTCTGTTTCTTCGAAACCAGCAGATACCTTATCCAATTCTGCAGCTTGCTTTGCTCTTTCTTCTGCAATTCTTTTCTCTCTAGATCCCTCAAAAGTTCTAAATGCCTCCACAGCATTCCATTTCTCAGCTTCAGCGCCAACTCTTACAATTTCTAAAGATTCAATTTTATCGCCTTGTTTTATAGCATCAACAATGTCTTGACCTTCAACTACATGTCCAAAAACAGTATGTTTGTTATCTAACCAAGGTGTTGCTATATGTGTAATGAAAAATTGACTACCATTTGTACCAGGACCTGCATTAGCCATAGAAAGTACTCCAGGACCATCATGCTTTAATTCTACATGAAATTCATCATCAAATTTATACCCTGCATCACCTGTTCCTGTTCCTTGTGGACAACCACCTTGGATCATAAAATCAGGAATTACACGGTGGAATTTTAACCCATCGTAGTATGGTGTTCCCTGTGGCTTAACTTTGTTATCTAAATTACCCTCTGCTAAAGCAACAAAGTTACCAACAGTACCAGGTGTTTTGTCATGTGTAAGCTTTACTAATATTTCTCCTTTTGAAGTATTGAATTTTGCGTAGATTCCGTCTTTCATTTTGCTCATTTTTTGTGAGCGACAAAGGTACTATTAAGTTTTTGCCTAAAAAAATACTTTACATTGTAAAGATCTTATAAAACCATCTAAAAAATAAAATGGCTTATAAAATCTTTACATCAATTAATTGATATCGTTTCCATATTTATCAAACAAATACACCAAACTTGCCATTGAAGCAGCTCCAAGTTCAAGTTCTCTTTTGTTTACATGCTCAAATGTATCATTGGCAGCATGATGATGATCAAAGTAACGTTGAGAATCAGGTACTAAACCTGCTAAAACAATATCTTGATTTTTTAAAGGTCCAATATCCGCACCACTGTATCCTTTTATAAAAAGATGGACAAAATAAGGTTCAAATAAATTTTTCCAAGATGCTATTTTTTTAAAATCATCTTCATTACAATCAAATGAAAACCCTCTTGGAGAGAAACCTCCCGAATCGCTTTCTAGTGCAAAAATGTGCTTTTCTTTGCTAGATTTTGCTACTTCGGCGTATTTATTGCCCCCTCGAAGTCCATTTTCCTCATTCATAAATAAAACCACTCTTATTGTACGTTTTGGCTTATATCCGGTTTCTTTTAATAAGCGCAAAACATCCATACTTTGAACACAACCTGCGCCATCATCATGCGCTCCATCCCCTAAATCCCATGAATCTAAATGTCCTCCAACAACAATTACTTCATTTGGATATGTAGTTCCCTTTATTTCTCCAATTACATTATAAGATTCAACGTCTTCAAATTGTTCACATGTTTGTCTAAAAAAGAAATTTATATCCGGATTTAAACGCAAAGATATACTCAATAAATCCGCACCATTTGTACTTATTGCTGCAGCAGGAATTCGGTCTTTTACAGGAATATCTCCATAACTCATTGAACCTGTATGTGGATAATCATCTAGTCTAAGATTCATAGATCTTACGATAACACCCACTGCTCCATATTTAGCCGCTTCTGCAGCGCCAGCATAGCGTTGATCTACGCAACTAGAATAAGATGTAAAGGTGCTAATGTTTTTTGGATCCATTGGGCGATTAAAAAAGACTATTTTACCCTGTAAGCGTTGTTTACCTAAAATAGCAAGATCATCTAAACTCTTTACTTCAACCACATTTGCTTTAAGTCCGCCTAAAGGTGTTGCAACAGATCCTCCAAGAGCACAAATAGGAATATTTGTAGTAACACCTGGATCAGTTTCGAAATAAGCAAATTCTGGAATTCCCCTATTCCATTTTGGAACCATTACTGGTTGTAACCAAACTTTATCCAAACCTAAATCTTCGAGTTGTTTTTTGGTATAATCAACCGCTTGTTGCGCTTGTACAGAACCTGACAATCTACCCCCAATTTGATTGGACAAATAGTTTAACCAATCGTATGATTTTCCATTACTTAATGACGTATCAAAAATTGATTTTATTTGTTGCTCATCAGTTTTTTGAGAAAAAGTTGTTAAAGCACATAATAAGCTTATTGTAAATACTATATTTTTCATTCCTTTTCTGATTGTAGTTGGTTCTTATAATCTTCCATATTAGCTTTAATTTTATCATCTAATTCTGGCTCTTTAATATCTTTATATTTTTTTAGCTCTTGTAATAATGTATTGGCTACTATAAGACGAGCTCCTTTTTTATTATCTGCAGGAATAACGTACCAGGGAGCATGTGGTCTTGATGTTTTATTTAATGCATCTTCATAGCATTCTTGATACTTATCCCAAAGTTGGCGTTCTTTTAAATCTCCTGGAGAAAACTTCCAATTTTTTTTCTGAAGTTGCAATCTTCTTAATAGTCGCTGTCTTTGCTCCTCTTTAGATAAGTGTAAGAAAAACTTAAAAATAATTGTTCCGTTATCTGCAATATGCTTTTCAAAATTATTTATTTGCTCAAAACGCTTTTTCCAAAAAACATCATCAATATCTTCGACTGAATGGATCCCTGGAATATGTTCTCCCATAATATACTCAGGGTGCACTCTGGTTACTAATACATTTTCATAATGTGTACGATTAAAGACACCAACTTTACCCTTTGCTGGTAATGCAATATAATGCCTCCAAATGTAATCATGCTTAAGCTCTAATTCTGTTGGCACTTTAAAACTATGCACAACAACTCCTCGAACATTAAAATCTTTAAAAACTTCTCGAATTAGGCTATCCTTACCTGCAGTATCCATACCTTGTAAACAGACCAGAACACTGTATTTGCCATGTGCATATAAGGTATCTTGAAACTCGCCTAATTCTCTTCTTACTTTGTCTAATTGCTTTTTAAGATCATCATCATCTTCGCCAAAATTTTCATAAGTATTGCAATTATCTAAACTTATTTGATCTTTAACACGGTAAAAATCTATATCAATGTCCTTCATGGTATGAATATAAAATATTTTTATAGACTTTAATATTCTATAATTTTAAAACTATCAATTTTAGGTAAAAATTAGCATAATTTGAGTTTCTTATACAGAAAAAACTGGCGTACATCGAGAAAATAGTTTTTTACGGTAATTTGATATTAAATTTACGTAAGCAACATCCCAAATGTTACTTTTTTAAAATCTTAACCTAATGAGAAGTATTTCAAATATACTATGCCTTTTGGCATTTCTGCTATTTACCTCTTTTACAACAGATAGAGCTTGCGAATATGTGGGTTCTAATATTGAGTTTATAGAGACACAAACTAAAAAGGCACTCTCAGAGCAAGATCTTAATAAAGCCAAGTTTCAGGTTTACAAAGCTATTAATGCTATTGAAAAAACTAGAGAAAAATTAAAAGACTGTGGTTGTAGTTATGCATCGAAAAATTTATTTGATGGCTTAGATAATTTAATTAAAGCAACAAAAACATCTACTATAAAAGCCGCACATTTATTAATAGAACGAGCTTTAGTTAACACTGCATCCAGTTTAGAATCTTTACACGAACATTATACACACCAAGGTAATTATCAAGCAGATTTACTTACTTTAAATATTAAAACTTCTGATGAAGAAAAGTTAAGTAATAAAATAACTACAGATAGAGAACTTCGTCAAAAAATAGATGTTTCATTAGAAAAATTTGAAAAATCACTAAACTTAGTAGTTGAAAGTGTTGATTGTAAAGAAGCAACAAAATTTACTACCGATATTTATAAAAAATGCGAACAAGCGCTTCTAAAAGATGATCTAACAGAAGGCAAGAAATACTACAATTTAAGAACAAAAGCTATAGCCTCCGCAGCGCTAAAAAAATTAGAAGGTTGTAAATAATTCTGATTTTTATTTACTCGCAAATAATTTAACATCGTTTACATCAACTTCTGCGTTACCTAAAATTATTAAACGCTCTACCACATTTCTAAGCTCACGAATATTACCAGTCCAATCGTATTCTTTTAATAAGTTAACTGCCTTTTCGGTGAATACTTTAGGAGCTGTTCCATGCTCCGCTGCTATCTTTTCTGCAAAATGCCCAATTAACAGTGGAATATCATCACGCCTATCATTTAAAGCCGGAACTTTAACTAAAATCACCGCAAGTCGATGGTACAAATCCTCTCTGAACCTACCTTCTTCTATTTCTGTCTTTAAATCTTTATTAGTAGCCGCAACTACTCTAACATTAACCTTTATATCTTTATCCGTACCAACTCTAGATATTTTACTTTCTTGCAAAGCTCTTAGCACTTTTGCCTGAGCAGACAAGCTCATATCGCCAATTTCATCTAAAAATATGGTTCCATTATTAGCTGCTTCAAATTTACCAGCTCTATCTTTAACCGCAGAAGTAAAAGCTCCTTTTACATGACCAAAAAGCTCACTTTCAATTAATTCCGAAGGTATTGCCGCGCAGTTAACCTCAATAAAAGGCGCACTACTTCTCTGGCTTTTTTCATGAATCCAATGTGCTACCAGTTCTTTACCCGTACCGTTTGGACCTGTAATTAAAACACGAGCATCTGTAGGGGCAACTTTCTCTATCATGTCTTTAATAGCACCGATAGCATCGCTCTCCCCTACCATTTCATAGTTTTTACTAACCTTTTTCTTTAATATTTTGTTTTCAACAACCAGTTCTTTTCTGTCTAATGCATTTCTTACCGTAGTTAGCAATCTGTTTAAATCTGGTGGTTTTGATATATAATCAAATGCACCTAAGCGCATTGTATTTACAGCCGTATCCAAATCGCCATGGCCAGAAATCATAATAAAAGGAATTTCTGGTTTAATTTTTTTACATGCTTCAAGCACCTCTACACCATCCATTTTTGGCATTTTAATATCGCAAAGCACCAAATCGTAGTCTTCTTTTTTTAATATTTCTATACCCTTTAAACCATCTTCTGCTTCATCAACTGTATACGTATCGCTCTCTTCAGATAGAATTTTAACTAAAACTCTTCTTATGGCTGCTTCATCTTCTATTACAAGTATTCTTGACATGATTGTTTATTATAATTTATTAAAGTCCTATTCTAAAACCAGTTCTAAAATAGAAACTTGATTCGTTGTTTAATATAATGCTTTCTTTTCTTTCTTCATTGCGTAATACTCCATTATTAAAGAGTGTATGCCCCATAAAACCATAAACAAACATATTTTTAGCTATGGTATGTTGATAGCCTAATGTAATTAAAGCGGCAGAGGAAGAAATGGCCGCTGCTGAATTGCCGTTCGGAAGAAGCATATTATTTTGGAGATTTGCGTAATAACCATCCAAAATAAATTCGGTTTGAAACACACTTTTTTCTGTACGATAAAATTTTAAAGCACTTTTTGGCGCACCTATTACATATGCCCATTTAGGATCAAATCTCTTTTCAAAATACAGCACAGGCAGTGGTATTCGAAAAGCTACAGTAGAATTATAGGACAATCCCAAAACCAATCTGGTAGGCTTTTCAACATTTTTTTTCTCCTTCAATACTCCAACAGTGACATTCATGGCAATATCATTCTTTTGCAAGGGTTCGTTTAATGTGGAAGAAATTCTTGGAGTAACCACCCCAATAAAACGCCAATCTTCATTATACCGATACATATAAGCCAAATTAAGATCTATCACATGAAAATCTTTAAAAACATCCTTATCAAAAGCCACTTCCTGATCCAATACATAAGCGAATTTGTTATATTCTCCTCCAATGATAAAATTATCTTCTTTACCAACTTTAATTGGAACATTAGCCACTATTTTTAACCTTGTTAAAGCTACTTCGTCTTTATTTTTAGGCATACTCATATACTCAAGTCTAAAAACATCAGGAGTTTGAGCGTTTATTCCAGAAATCGTAATTAAAAAAATAATTACGGTACTCCAAATTCTCTTATTTATCATTCTAAATATTATAGTTTATCCTTCTTCATATTTAGAACGGGAGATTGTTGGAACAAATGAACATCTCTCTGAGGAAAAGGAATACTTACATTGTTTTCTTTAAACTTAGCGTTGATGGTGTAACGTATAGCGCTTTTAATTCTAGGAGAAGAAAAGCTATCGCTAACAAAAAAATTAATATCAAAAAGCAAAGCCGAATCTCCAAAATCTTGAAATAACACAAAAGGCTTAGGGCTTTTCAATACTCCTTTTTGTTGATGCACTGCATCTTCTAATAATTTGGTAACTAATTCTACATTACTTCCATAAGCCACACCTACGCTTACTGTTTCCCTTGTTGTTTTATGATTTTGTGTATAATTATAAATAATTTCTCCAATGAATTTATGATTTGGAATGATAATTACTTTATCATCTCGTGTAATGCACCTTGTTGTTCTTAGTTTTATTTCAAACACCTTACCAACTTTACCATCTATTTCTACTATATCTCCAACACTCATAGATTTATCTACGATGATAAATATTCCACCTATAATATCCTGAAATAGCTCTTGTAAGGCAAGACCTAAACCAACAAACAGTGCTGCAGATGCAGTAAGTAATATTGTTATATTTATTCCTGCAGCACTCATGGTAAATAATATCACCACCACATATACTACATACCGAATAAACTTGAAAACGCTGATAAATTTATTTTTATCATCAACTTCCATTTTTCGGGTAAACAAATATCGTAACCATTTTAAAATAAAAGATGTTGCAACAAAAGCCGCAAACAACAACAAAAGCAAACCAATTGTTATATGAATTTGTTTGTCGCCACTACCAAAATGGAAACCCAATTCAAGAAAATCTTGTATAGAACCCCAAATATCTTCTTCTATTATTTCTTTTACTTTTTCCGCTTTTTGTTGCATCATTTACTAATACTTTAACCACCTATAAAGTTCTTTATAGCTAGGTTTTTTTCCATACATTAAAATACCTACACGATATATTTTCGCAGCTAACCAAACTATACCAATAAAAGTAATAATTAATAATGTAATTGATAATATTACTTGCCATACCGGCACTCCACCTTCGCCTATTCCGCTGGATAGCCGCATAAGCATAACAATTGGAGATGTTAATGGAAATAATGAAAACGCTACTGCTATTGGACCATGGGGATTATTAAATACAGAAAAGAATCCTACATAAATTGCCAACATTAATGGTAAAATAACCGGAAAAACAAATTGCTGCGTATCTGTTTCGTTATCTACAGCTGCACCTATTGCTGCGTAAATAGAACTGTATATTAAATATCCTAACAAAAAATAAACCATAAAAAAGCTTATCAACATTACCCAAGGAATTTTATATATCTCTGCACCAAGAGCCATAGCTTTTTCACTAATATTAGATACAGATGTTGCCGCTGGCATTCCGTTTTTGGCTAATTGATTTGTGGTGTCGAAACTTGCTGGGTCTACATCAAAAACTAAAATTAACACTGTTAAAAGTATTGATGCAGAAATTATCCAAATAACGAATTGGGTTATACCTGCCAATGACGTACCAATGATCTTACCCATCATTAATTGAAAAGGTTTTACAGATGAAATTATAACCTCAATAATTCTACTTGTTTTTTCTTCTATTACACTGCGCATAACAAAACCACCATAAATAATAATGAACATCATTATTAAATAGCCAAAACCACCACCAATAAAAGCTTTAATTTCATTAAAACCTTTTATGTTTAATTCTCCAGAAAACGTTGCCGTATTAATAGCATATGCTTTGTCAATTTCGATAAATTCTTTTTTTGATACACCTAGTTCCTGCAACCTGTTTTGCTCTAATCTGTTTTTAAAAATTTGTTCTAACTTATCCAGAACCATTGTACTTGGAGCTTCTTTGGTATAAAAAAATGTTTGCTCAGAAATCTCCTCTAAAGTAGATGCATTAGGAATATGCAAAAGTCCGTAAAAGCCAAGATTTACCGTAGAATCTTTAGCTACACTTAACGGAATATTTTTAAAGTTAACATACGATGTACTTTCAGTCGTAACAAATTCATTTCCAAAATAATCACTTTCATTTAAAACAACTATAATCTGCTTATCCCCATCATTTAGCTTTGTTAAAAAAGCTATTAAAACAACCATGGCAACCATTAGAATTGGGCTTAAAAAAGTCATTATAACGAAAGATTTATTTCGGACTTTGGCCAAATATTCTCTTTTGATTATTAGTAAGAGTTTATGCATTAGAGTTTTTACTTTCTATGGTTTGTATGAAAATATCATTCACTGTAGGTATTCTTTCTAAAAAATGATTAATTGGTGCTTTAGATGCGAGATAAGTTAAAATCTCCTGTGTACTAAGGTTTTCCAATTGTAGGCTAAAGTTTAATTGATTCTCTTTTGCATCAATATGCGAATCTAGAATAATAAACCGCTTTGTTAACTCATTCAATATCTCTTGAAAATTACTAGTTTGCATGCCAACATCAAAAATGTTCTTTTTATATGCCTTTTTTATACTAGATAAACTACCGTCAAGTATTTTTTCAGATTTATGAATTAGCGTAATATATTCACAAAGCTCTTCAACAGATTCCATTCTGTGTGTAGAAAAAATGATAGAAGTTCCATTATTCTTTAACTCTAAAATTTCATCTTTAATCATATTTGCATTAATAGGATCAAAGCCGCTGAATGGTTCGTCAAAAATTAAAAGTTTAGGTTCATGCAGTACCGTAACTATAAACTGTACCTTCTGAGCCATCCCTTTTGATAGCTCTTGTACTTTTTTATTCCACCAATCCCCTATTTCAAATTTATCAAACCAATATTTTAGTTTCTTCTTGGCATCATCTTTAGACAATCCTTTTAATTGTGCCAAGTACAACGCCTGTTCCCCAACTTTCATGCTCTTGTACAAACCCCTTTCTTCAGGCAAATAGCCTATCATAGAAATATGCTCAGGATTTAGAGCTTGTCCGTTAAAGAAAACTTCACCTGAATCTGGATATGTAATTTGATTTATAATTCTAATTAAAGAAGTTTTACCAGCACCATTAGGCCCAAGTAAGCCGTAAATACTATTTTCAGGAATTTCTAAAGAAACATTATTTAAAGCAATATGGCTGCCATACTTTTTACTGACTTCTTTAGCTACCAAAATATGGTTCATGCAAACAATTTTACCAAAGATATTGAATTGATTTAAAAGTGGGATTCTGTTTAAAGAATAAATTAACACCTCACTTTTGCACCTTGTTTTTGTATGTATTTTCTTATAAAAAACAAAACCCACCCTCAAGTAATCAAGGATGGGAAAAAAATTGCTATGAAAAAGAAAATTAACGTTAGTTGCCCAACGTTATTTCAAATATAAGTTTTTTATTTTAAAAATTAATAAAATACCTAAGAGAACATATCTTTTACCTTTTCAAAAAATGATTTATCTGATTTTTCAGGACTAGGAATAAAGTTTTCATTATCCTGCATTTTCTCAAAAAACTCTTTTTGTTCTTTATTCAAAGTTTTAGGTGTCCAAACATTTACATGCACAAGTAAATCTCCTGCACCATAACCATTAATACTATTAATTCCTTTTCCTCTTAATCGTAATATTTTACCAGATTGAATACCTGGCTCTAATTTAATACGAACTTTACCTGTAACAGCGTCTATTTCTTTAGAAGTACCTAAAACAGCTTCAGATATACTCACATACAAATCGTAATGCAAATTATCCCCTTCTCTTTTTAAAGTTTCATGTTCTAAGGTTTCAATAGCAACAATTAAATCGCCAGGAACACCATTTCCTGGAGCATCATTACCTTTACCACTTACCTTTAACTGCATTCCATCTTCAACACCTCCTGGTATTTTTACAGATACAGTCTCTTCTTTAACCACCATTCCTTGAGCATCTGCATCATGTGGCCTTTTATCTATTAACTGACCAGCGCCTCCACAACTACTACAAGTAGCCGCAGTTTGCATACGACCTAAAATGGTATTGGTAATTTTTGTTACTTGCCCTCTACCACCACAAGTACTACAAGTTTTATAGGTAACACCGCTTGCTTGTACTTTACGTTTTACCTTAATTTTTTTCTCTACACCATTCGCAACCTCTTCTAAAGTAAGCGAAACTCTTATTTTAAGACTACTCCCTTTTACTCGTCGTTGGCCACCGCCACCGCCGAAACCACTAAAACCTCCACCGCCAAAAGCACCGCCAAAAATATCTCCGAACTGACTGAATATATCATCCATATTCATGCCACCGCCGCCTCCAAAGCCACCTGCGCCATCAAAAGCCGCATGACCGTATTGGTCATATCTTGCTTTTTTATTATCATCGCTCAGCACTTCATAAGCTTCTGCAGCTTTTTTAAACATCTCTTCAGCTTTTGCATCTCCAGGATTTTTATCTGGGTGATATTGTACCGCCTTTTTCCGATATGCCTTTTTAATTTCAGCTGCTGTCGCTCCTTTACTAATGCCTAATATGTCGTAATAATCTTCCTTCATATCTATTTATTAATTACCAACAACCACTTTTGGATGACGGATAATTTTATCTCCTAATTTAAAGCCCTTCTCGATTACATCTATAATTTTACCTTTCATTTTCTTATCTGGGGCAGGTATTTGGGTAATAGCTTCATGTAAGTCAGCATCAAAAACATCACCTGGTTTAGCTTCTACTTCTTCTAAACCTTTTGCTTTTAATACTTGCTTAAATTTATTTTGAATCAACTCAACGCCTTTAAACATTTCTTTATCTTCTGATTTTGACAATTCTTGTAGTGCTCTATCAAAATCGTCTGAAACTGGTAAAAGTGCAACTATTACCTCTTGACCAGCAGTACGGAATAAATCCATACGCTCTTTAGACGTACGTTTTTTGTAATTTTCAAACTCAGCAAAAAGTCTAAGAAATTTGTCTTTCTCTTTTGCCAAATCTTCTTTTAATTGATCCTCAACAGAAAGTTCTTCAACTTCAACATTTTCAACTTGCTCTTGTTCTTTATCCTGAACTTCTTCGTTTAAATTACCGTCTAGTATTTCGTCAATATTGTTTTTATCACTCATGGATTTTATCTATTTTCAATCTGCAGTTTACAATTGGCAAAAGTACTGCCAATTATTTAAAAATGTCAAAATGTCACAAAACTTTGTAACAATAAAAGACGAAAAGGTAAATTTTCAAGAGAGTTGGGCGGTTGCACATTAAAAAAGTAGTTTTAGCAACCTATTTGGCAGTATTATTTTTTATAAATTGATGCTAAGGCAGCACTTACATTTTCAAATTTAAAAGTAAACCCTTCTTCAATTATTTTTTTATTACTAACTCTTTGACTACTTAATAGTAATGCAGACATTTCACCAAGTATAGTTTTAAGAACAAACTCTGGAACCTTTGGAAAAAAAATAGGCCTATTCAATACTGTTCCTATTTGAGCAACTAATTTTTTATTTGTAACCGGATTTGAAGCAACACCATTATAAATTCCAGCAAGTTCATTTTTTATAACAAATAGAAATAAACGTGCCAAATCTTTCACATGTATCCAAGATTGCCATTGCTCTCCTGTGCCAAAGGCCGAACCTACGAATAATTTAATTGGTCTCGCCATTTCTGGCAATGCACCACCGTTACTAGACAATACCAATCCTATTCTGATTTTTACAATGTTTACATTAAAGGCTACAAAAGTATCTACTTCCTTTTCCCAAGCATTTACCACTTCGGACAAAAACCCGTCTAAAGGAAACTCATCATCTTCGTGATAAAGTTTATTAAATGAATTAGGGTAAATTCCTATTGCAGAAGCAGACACGAAAGATCTTATTTTATTTGTCTCAATGGCATTTAAGCCTTTATGCAATGTCTTTAGAGCGTTAATTCTACTATTTAAAATTTCTTTCTTATAGCTGTTTGTCCATCTTTTAGATATAGAAGATCCTGCCAAATTTATAATCGCTTCTACTCCATCAAAACACTTCAAATCTATCTCTAAGGCTTCTGGATTCCAGTAGAATCCCTTATAATTTTCATTAGAAACAATTTTGTTTTTGCTGGTAGTAAGGTAATGTACCTTAATAGCGTTGTTATGGCATTCTGCAACAATCGCCTTACCTACTAAACCTGTTGCGCCTGTTACGAGTATTTTCATTTCTTTTTTTATAAAGATAGCTGATTTTGACACCAGTCATTGAGCATTTAAAAAAGGTTTAACATAAACACTGCAACGGTTTAAACATGAACTAACTTAACTTTTTTGTTGCTCTCAACATTTCTCTTTTACCAGGAGGGCCAGGTAAACGTTCTACAAAAAAACCTACGGCCTGCATTGCTCTTCTGACACTACCCTTAGCACAGTAAGTAACCAAAACCCCATTGTTTTTCAGTGCCTTATACATAATTTGGAAGATATCTTCTGTCCATAATTCGGGCTGTACACGTGCACCAAACGCATCAAAATAAATAAGGTCAAAAAAATTAGATTGATTTATTTGTTGAAATTCTTTTTTCTGTTTTGTAAGCTTAAAATTATCAGAAATGGCAATTTCATTTTCCCAAGCACTACTGTGCATTTTCATGAATTGATCTTGAAAATTTGGAGCATTTAACTGGTCAATATAATTTAATTGCACAATTTCCTCCATAGCAACAGGAAAGGCTTCTACTCCACAATAGTTTATTTTTAATTGATATTTATCTGATTCAATAGCCGTAATAATGGCATTTAATCCAGTACCATAACCAATTTCTAGAAGTTGTATTTCTTTATTCTTAAAAAGCGACAATCCGTTTTTAATAAATACATGATATGCCTCTTGGATGGCACCATGTATAGAATGATACTGTTCATTCCACTCCACTAATTGTATTGTTGTGGAACCATCTGAAGTTGTTATTATTTTGCGTTCCAAATTATTTTTTTAATAAAACGCCATCGGCCTCGAACCTATACGTCTTTTTTGGAGCTGTAATAGCCGCAATTACTTCTTTAGATTCTCCAGCATCTTCGGCATAATGTTTTTGCTCTTCTACAGACATTTCTTCTATAAATGCTAATCCATTTACAATAACTTCTTTACCAGCAATATCTTTAGGCATAAAAAACCCATAATCTTTAAACTTAACCATTGCTTCTTCGCCATTTTCTAATTTTAATTTCATCCAGCATCCTTTAGATTGGCACACTTCTGTTACCGTTGCCGAGAATTTGGTTTTTAAAGTATCAGAAACTATTAAATTTTGAAATTTCGAAGTCATTTCATCACTCAAAATTGCGCCATTTTCATCTATTGCCACTCCAATTGAAGTATATTCTGTCGTTGATTTGGTTTCTACTTCGGTATTGGCTTCTTTATTTTGTCCTTTACATGCTGCAAAAAGCAAGATAAATACAAGTAAAATGTTAATTCTTTTCATAATATTTAAAGTTTGAGTAATATGTACAAAGTTGGACAATTTTAAATAAAAAAAGAAGTCTTATTGATAGAATTCCTTAATTTTATTCCTTTAAACTTAAAAGCAATGGAGACAAGTACAAAAAGCCTAATTTCAATTGAAAAAAGTAAAACCTCGAAAATTGATAAAGTAGATTTCGACAATCTGGCATTCGGGAGCGTCTTTACCGATCATATGCTAGTGTGCGATTATAAAAATGGTGCTTGGGAAAATCCTAAAATTGTTCCTTACGGTCCTATAACCTTGGATCCTTCGGCAAAAATCTTTCATTATGGTCAATCCATTTTTGAAGGCATGAAAGCGTATAAAGATATTGAAGAAGCAATTTGGTTATTTAGACCTTTGGACAATCATAAAAGATTAAATATTTCTGCAAAGAGAATGGCTATACCTGAAATTCCTGAAAACTATTTCATGGAAGGATTAAGCGCATTAATTACCTTAGATGAAAAATGGATTCCAAAAAAAGCAGGGAGTTCCTTATATATAAGACCATTTATTTTTGCATCTGGCCAAGGTTTTCATGCTTCTCCTGCAAACGAGTATAAGTTTATGATTTGTTTAGCTCCCTCTGGTTCCTATTTTTCAGGAAAAGTTAAAGTTTTAATAGAGGAAACTTATTCACGTTCTGCAAATGGTGGTGTTGGCTATGCAAAAGCTGGTGGTAATTACGCTGGACAATTTTATCCAACCCAATTAGCTATTGAAAAAGGATATAATCAAGTTATCTGGACAGATGATAATACGCATGAATACATTGAAGAAGCTGGTGCTATGAATATTTTTATTCGTATTAATGACACCTTAATTACTGGCCCAACAAGTGATCGTATTCTTGACGGTATAACAAGAAAAAGTATTATCGAGATAGCTAAAGATGAGAATATTAAAGTTGAAGTTAGAAAAATTACAGTAACCGAAGTTGTTGAGGCTGCTAAAAATGGCTCGTTAAAAGAAATGTTTGGCGCTGGTACTGCTGCAGTAATTTCACCTATCTCAACATTTGGGCATAAGGGTACAGATTATGATTTGCCTGAATTACAAGAAAGTTATGCTACGCGTTTAAAGAATAGAATTACAGACATACAATACAACCGAGCTGAAGACAAGTTTGGTTGGAGATACAAATTATAACATAATTTTATTCATACAATAAAGCCGCTCTGATCGAGCGGCTTTATTATTATTGTTCCAAAATAGATTTAATATTGGGCTGAAAATAATTAGGCCCTTTTAAGACTTTACCGTCTTCTCTATATATGGGTTTGCCATCGGCTCCAAGTTTACTCATGTTACTACGTTGTATTTCATTAAAAACTTCTTCTATTTTATATTGCATTCCATGCTCCAAAATAGTGCCACAAAGAATATACAGCATATCTCCAAGAGCATCTGCAACTTCAACTAAATTATTCTCTTGAGCCGCCTCTAAATACTCTTTATTTTCTTCATCCATTAAGTTAAAACGCAATAGATTTTTATCCGGCCCTAAATCTGCTCTCATTGTAGTGGCAACTCCCATTCCAAAAGTTTCATGAAAAAGCGCTACCGCATTAAGTTTATTTTTCATCTAATCTAGATTAAGTTATTTTTGCATAAAAATAAAAAATATGTTCAGTACGGGA
The DNA here is from genome assembly GCF_900176415.1 of Cellulophaga tyrosinoxydans. GTDB lineage: Bacteria > Bacteroidota > Bacteroidia > Flavobacteriales > Flavobacteriaceae > Cellulophaga > Cellulophaga tyrosinoxydans. The sequence goes on from NZ_FWXO01000003.1 coordinate 82,649, forward strand.
CAACTAATTTTTGCCGCTCTTTTTTTCGTTAGCTTCTCTATAATTATATACTTCACCTATAGAAAAGACAAAAATCTACATTTAAAAAATTATAAAGGTGTTAAATGGATTGGATTAACGTTCATAATCTTTATAGCAATTTTGTTCATAATTAAGTATTTGCTGAAAAATTAACTGAAAAATTGCGTACACCACAAAAATTAGAAAATACACAACATTAAATTTTTAAATGTAAGAAAAGTCATATTTTTGCGTTGTAATACTTAAATGTCAGTTATATGTTAACTTTTTTCAGTATTTTATTGGTTCTAGTAGGTTTAAATGCAGCATTATTGCTATTTAGTGTAAATTCTAATAAGAAAAGAACACAAAAAACAAATTCGAATATTGCAGATTATTCTCCTACAAAAATATATCCTTTAAATATTATTGAGGCTAAATACAAAAAAGCAGTGTAGTTTTATACTTTTAAAGTATGAAACACATTCTACTTGTTTTTTTAGGAGGAGGCCTTGGAAGCGTTTTACGTTATATAATTAGTAAAGCACTAAATACTTCCTACTCCAATTTTTACTTCGGTACTTTTCTTGTTAATATCTTAGGTTGTCTTTTAATAGGAATTATTTTAGGCTTTTCTTTAAAGGACAATTACCTCACTCAAAATCAAACATTATTATTGGCCACTGGTTTTTGCGGTGGTTTTACAACATTCTCTACTTTTGCGCTTGAAAACCAAACTTTTCTAAAGAATGGAGATCTAATTAACTTTGCTATATACACTATAAGCAGTGTTGTTATTGGCATTGTTGCTATTTCAATTGGTATTTGGCTTTCCAAACTTGTTTAAAAGACAGGCCTTTTTCCTACTTCTGTTATAAAAAACACAATAAACTCAGTTCTTTTTAAATTTTTAAGCATTTACACCTTTTCTTGTTAGTTTTTGAACAATTCTCAAAAAAACAAGCAAAAAAATCTACTTACCCTACAATTTCACATTATTTAACATTTTAGTATAATCAAATAAATATTATTTATAGATTAATTTATAGATACCCATAAATTTTTGGGGTTTAAATTATTATAATTATAAAAATCGACATGTTAACCCTAAATTTTAGGGGGTCTTTATTTTTTTGACATACATTTGTTTTGTTAATCAACAAATCAATTATGAAAAAAATCGAGGCAATAATTAGAAAATCAAAATTTGATGAAGTGAAAAAAGCGCTACATCAAATTGAAGTAAACTTTTTTAGTTACTGGGACGTAACTGGAGTTGGCAATGAAAAACAAGGACATGTGTATCGTGGAATATCTTATAGTACTTCAGATATTCAAAGAAGATATCTAACCATTGTAGTTTCTGACGAGTTTTTAGAAAGAACGGTTGATACCATTTTAGAAACCGCGAGCACAGGTAATGTTGGTGATGGAAAAATATTTGTTTCTGAAGTAACAGAAGCTTACAGAATCAGAACCAAAGAAAGTGGTCAAGCAGGAATCAACTAAATCAAACTAATAAATTAATACTATATAAGAATATGGAAGCAGGATTATTTACCGCAAACAACGTCTGGATGATGATATGTACAGCACTTGTATTTTTCATGCATTTAGGCTTCTCTTTTTTAGAGATAGGACTAACGAGACAAAAAAACACTATTAATATACTTTTTAAAAACGTATTTATAATATGCATTGGACTTTTACTTTACTACATTGGAGGATTTAACTTAATGTATCCAGGTGATTTTAATGGATATTTAGGATTTGCTGGATTTGGTTTAGATCCAGGAGAAAATGGAATGACACCAGAATATGCAAGTGGCGGGTATACGTATTGGACAGATTTTCTTTTTCAAGGAATGTTCGCAGCAACCGCAGCAACTATTGTTTCTGGTGCTGTAGCTGAACGTGTAAAAATTGGTGGATTTATGATCTTTACCATTATATACGTAGGATTAGTATATCCAATTGTTGGTTCTTGGCAATGGGGTGGTGGTTTCCTTTCTACACTAGGTGGTGAAGAAGGTGGTTTCCATGATTTCGCAGGTTCTACCCTAGTACACTCTGTAGGTGGTTGGGCAGCTTTAATTGCTGTTTATCTATTAGGCCCTAGAATTGGAAAGTTTGGCGAAGATGGTAAACCACAAGCTATACCAGGACACAATATACCTTTAGCAGCAGCAGGAGTTTTAATATTATGGTTAGGATGGTTTGGATTCAACGGAGGTTCTGTACTTTCTGCAGATCCTGCAGGCACTTCTCTTGTGTTAGTAACAACCTCATTGGCAGCTGCAGCTGGTGGTGTATCCGCTATGCTTTTTTCTTTTATTCTATACAAAAATTTAGATTTAACCATGTTCTTAAATGGTATTTTAGGAGGCCTAGTAGGTATAACTGCTGGAGCAGATCTTATGTCGCCAAATGAATCGGTAATTATTGGAGTATTAGCTGGTATATTTATTGTAGGTGCTGTTGCTTTGGTTGACAAAATAAAATTAGATGATCCTGTAGGAGCAATTGCTGTACACCTTATCTGTGGTATTTGGGGAACACTTGCTGTTGGTATCTTTGGAGCAAAAGCAGGTGTGGATCAATTAATTTATCAATTAACAGGAATTGGAGTTATTGGCGCATTCTGCTGTATAACTGCATTTATCATACTTATAGTAATTAAGAAAACAGCTGGAATTAGAGTTTCTAAAGAAGAAGAAATGGAAGGTTTAGATCTTCATGAACATGGAATGGATGCTTATCCTGACTTTAGAATGAATCAACATTAATAAAAAGAAAACGGAGCGTTTTGCAGAACGCTCCGCTACTTACACATTTTCAATTAAAAATTAAATCTCATCTAAATCTCTAAACAACAGATTTACTAAATCATTAATTTATGAAAACGATTAGAAAAACAAATTACGTAAAAAATATTTTCTTAGTTGCATCTTTATTCGCAGGTACCGCTATTTTCGCACAAGAAGAAGCTGAAGAAGAAAAAAAACCACTATCTATTTCTGGAACTGTAGATGCTTATTATAGAACAAATTTAAGCTCCTCAGATGTTGGTTCTCAAGCTCCTGGATCGTCTTTTGCAAATGAATCAGGATTTGCTTTAGGTATGGCTAATGTTATCGCTTCTTACGAAGGAGCTAAAACTGGAGCTGTTGCCGACTTAGCATTTGGACCTAGAGCTTTACAAGCAGCTGGAGGTGATGCTGGCATATTTGTAAACCAATTGTATGCCTACTGGAATGTATCAGAGGGAACTAAACTTACCGTAGGTCGTTTTAACACGTATTTAGGCTACGAAGTAATTTCACCTGCTGCTAATTTTAACTATAGCACATCATACTTATTCTCTTATGGACCATTCTCACACGTGGGTTTAAAAGCAGATTTTGCTTTATCTGAAGATTTTAGCTTAATGTTAGCTGTTATGAATGTTACAGATGAAAACTTCAATGGCACAAGTGGATCAGTACCTGGCGCTTATTCATTAGGAGCTCAATTAGGGTATTCAGGGCAATATTTAAATTTCTACTATGATGGCAATGCTAAATTAGGTTTTGAAATTGATTATACCGGTGGTTTTGATTTATCTGACACATTCTATTTAGGACTTAATGCAGCGTACCAAGACAATGATGGTGTAGGCTTCTTTGGTGCAGCAATTTACCCTCAATTAGCAACTTCTGATAGTTTTAAAATTGGATTAAGAGGAGAATACTTCGCTGAAAGTGGTGATTACGGAGCAATAGGAACAGGTGTAGAAGATTCTAGCGTTTTTACTGCTACATTAACTGGTAGCTATTCTATTGAAAATTTAACTATTAAGCCAGAATTGAGATTAGATAGCACTTCTGATGACGCATTTTTTGATAACGATGGAGCTGCTTCTAAAAGCTTATCATCTTTCTTAATTGCAGCTATTTACTCGTTCTAAACAAAATAATTTAAGTTGATAGAAAGAGGCCTTCTTAGTTAAGAAGGCCTCTTTTTTGTTTCATAATTATTAGAAACATAATTCTAAAGCATTAGTATAAAAGCAACATTTCTCTATTACATTAAAAAATTTCCACAAACTTCAATAGTCTATATTTAGCTTCTATTTTTTCCAAGTTATACCCATAATAAACACCAATAACAATGACGCTATAATTCTTTTTTTTCTTTTACATTTGTAAGTGAATCTAACATTTCTTTTATGAAAAAAATAGAAGCAATCATTCGTAAGTCAAAATTTGATGAAGTTAAAAAAGCGCTTCATAAAATTGAAGTAAACTTTTTTAGTTACTGGGATGTAACTGGAGTTGGCAACGAAAAACAAGGTCAAATTTATCGTGGAATTTCCTATAGCACATCTGATATACAAAGAAGGTATTTAACCATAGTTGTTTCTGATGAGTTTTTAGAGCGTACTGTAAATACCATATTAGAAACAGCGAGCACAGGCAATGTTGGAGATGGAAAAATATTTGTTTCTGAAGTTACTGAAGCCTATAGAATACGCACTAAAGAGAGTGGTAATGCTGGAATAAATTAAACAATTTTAATTAAGACAACATATTACACTACTTAACCTATACAATAGCGAAATCTACTAATTCTAAAAAATTAGATAGGCGTTTATCTTAGTTAAATTTTAGTGTTTTTTGAATGCCTTTACTCCTGCCCTAATAGCTACATCTAGTGTATTTATTTTAGGAACAATTGGGCACGAATATTTTTTATTATAGGCACAATAAGGATTATAAGCTTTATTAAAATCCAGTAAGATAGTATCTCCTTCTGGGATGGTTAGATCTATATACCTACCTCCCGAATAACTTTCATTCCCATTGGTTTTATCTGAAAAAGGTAAAAACAAATAATCTCTATATTTTTCTTGCAACATTAATTCTTGATTTTGATATATTTCTAATTGATAATCTTTGCCTTTTATTTTAAAATAAGCAATTCCATAAACTGCTTCTGTTGATTTACGACTAGTGGTGGTAGGCATATAAAACGGCAAGGCATCTGGCGTTCTAACAAATTTTGCAACAACTCTGAAGGTTGTGTCTGGTTTGAAAAAATCTAAACTTTTAAAATTTTTCCTGTCCTTATCATACAAAGGAGAAGTCTCTGGATCTTTATACTCTTTATTAAGCTCACGTTGAAATTCTAATATATCTTCTATTGCCTTAGACGCTACTTGCTCTAAATTATGCTCGGCTAAATCATGGTACTTTTTCTCTCCATTACAACCTAGCAATACCAATAGAAAAAATAAGTTTACTAATTTCATAGATATGATTTTAATCAAAAATACAATTTATTATATATTGTCTTACAAGTTTAAAGTGAATATTGTACTCCTAATGAAATGCATACAGAAATAACAATTTTCAATTCTTAGCATAGTTTTGACGGTGATATTACTTTTGTTTGTACTTTCGAGGCAAATTAACAAAGTCATGAAATCTACCTTATTTTTAGTCATACTTTCATTAGGTATTTTCTCTTGCGAAAATTCCTATACTTCTAGCAACAAAAACAATGCTAAATTAAAAATTAAGCCAGACCGTTATAATGTGGCGTTTTTAATTATGGATGGTACTTATAATACAGAATTAACTGCTCCTTTTGATATTTTTCAGCATACACAATATCGTAAAAATATCAAGGCCATGAATGTATTCACCGTTGCCAATACACTTGATCCTATAACAACTTTTGAAGGTATCCGTATTTTGCCAGATTTTGATTATACAAAAACCAATTTACCTGAAATTGATATATTAGTTATACCTAGTGCAGAACATCATATGGATAGTGATTTGGAAGATGTAGTGATGCTAAGTTTTGTTAAAAACGTTAATGAAAAAGCTTTGTACATGACCAGTCATTGCGATGGGGCTTTTGTTTTGGCAAAAGCAGGATTGCTAGACACCGTTGCTTCCACAACATTTCCAAGTGATATTAAAAAATATGAAAAAATGTTCCCTCAATTAAATGTAAAGAAAAATTCATTTTTTGTACACGATGGAAAATACATTACCTCAGCTGGTGGAGCAAAAAGTTTTGACGCTGCTCTATACTTATGCGAATTGCTTTATGGGAAAGAAGTTGCTATAGATTTAGCTAAAGGCTTAGTGATTGATTGGGATGCTGCAAAAACCCCACACTTTATTGCTCAATAACCTCGTAGCGCGCGTCTTTTAAATATTTTTCAACCAATAAGTTAAACTCTGGAGTTATACGTAATAAGGCCGAATGTTCTATTTCGTATAATGCTTTCTTATCTTGATAGCCTGCTTTTAATAATTCTTCTAAATAAAATAGTGCAGTCCCATAATCCTCAACTTTAGCAGCATATGAGATTACGTTTATATAAGAAGCATATTCTTTAGGATTAGTTATAGTTTTAAGCATCCATAGGTAACTTATTCCTTCTTCATCTACTGTAGGTTCCGCGCCTAACTCCCTAATATTACTATCCACTAAATGATTGACAAAACCTGTTAAACGTTTGCCCATTTGAGCCTCTAAAGAATTTGCACTCAATGAATATTTTTTTAGTTCTTGCATTTGGTAATTCCACCAACCTAAATTATTAAAATTATAGTTTAATACATCTTCATATAACGCATAATCATAATCCTCTCTTAGCAACATTTCTTTAAAAGAATAGCCAGATTCACTACGTTTTAAGGCTTTATAATTTTTATCTTTCTGCAGACTCTTTTGCCGAGCTTTGAGTGCATCTGTATCCACCAAAGATCTATAAATACTTAAAGATTCGGAGATTAAATTATTTGCTTTTATTAATTTATTTCTTGCGATTAAGCTTTCAATTAAGGCTAAAGTTGCTTTATAATTTTCAGCTATAAATGCTTCATCTTTTTGCACAACACCTTTAGCCATAGCTTCTAAAGTAAAGACTACAAGCGATTTTTCAATATATTCTAAAGAAGTAGGAGCGCTGCCATTTTCAAAAATGAATAATTCATTAGGAAAACGTAATGAATTCAACATCTTTTCATTCAATTGCATTTCGATTAAATTATAATCATCAGCGCCAACAAGTCCAATGTAATGAAAGGAGTTTTTTGAATCTAAAACATCGGTATTCCCAATTGGTTCACCAACCGACACTACCCCTTTTATGTTTTTAATGATCACAGGAAGAACAGATGCAAACTTGGCGCCTTCTGTAAAACCGGCAGTATACATACGTTGGCTATCTACAGGTAGAGTACTAAGCACAAAGTTCATCATTCTACTTGTAAGTAATACATTTTCTGAAATAGATAATGAATCATTTAGCTGATTAGGAGAGGCTATAATGTAATTTTGATTCTCTGCTGCTGCCGCAAACATTTGAATTGATTGTTTAGAATTCCCTTTCAAATCAAAAACAAATACGATTGGCCATTTTTGATCCAAATTGAAACTTTTTGGAAGAAAAAGCGCAAAATTCTCTCCATCTGTATCCGTAATTTCTATAGAATCTAAAACAACACCTTTTTTTAATGATATGTTTTGAGAAACTGCATTAATGGTTATAAAAGCAGTAATTAATAGACAAAATATTCTTTTTTTCATATAGTAAAAGGTATCAAAAACCTAGCCAAATTTTTATTTAAATCTACAAAATAAACAAGTGTTCTTGTGCTTATTTATTAAATTTCCTTAGTCTTTTTTCCTATTGGAGCATCAGAAATAACCTCAGACAAAATTATATGTGTTCTAGTTTCGCCATACTGAATTAGTTTATCGATGAATTTTTCTAAATGAAATTGGTCTTTCAAAACCACCTCCATTATAATATTTTCATTACCTGTTATGCGATAACAATTAATTACCTCTTCAAAAGTTTTGACAGTTTCTAAAAATGGCTTTAATTTTCCCATAAAAGCACGTAAAGTAATTATTGCTTTTAATTGATAACCAGTTTGGGTATGAGACACTACTGCCTTGTATCCATTAATAATCCCAAGGTCTTCCATTTTTTTAATTCTCTCTGCAACAGCAGGAGGCGTTAAACCCACTTTTCTTCCAATATTTGCAAAGGATTCTCTGGCGTTTTTTTGGAGACTCTTTAAGATTCCCCAATTCAATTCATCTATCTTTTGATTCAAAGGTTTTTGATTTAAATAATTTATAATCTAAAGCTAATTTAGTAAAATACCATGTATTAATAAGATAATATTTCCAATCTCGTTGTAATTTTATAAAAAATTGCTCGAAAATGCCCTACAGAAATTTAAGTACACTTCCAGTATACAGGAAAGCTTTAGACTTATGCCATATAAGTAGAGAGATTGCTACTTATGTGAGCTATAATAAAGATTTATTGCATTTATACAAATCAGAAAGTCTAAGAGATATTATTGCTGATGCCATATTGACTGATGCTATTTTAATTCCTCAAAAAATAGAGTTAGCTGAACGTTGCGAATCTCCTAGTTTAAGAATTTCGACTATAAACCATATTAACACCATGACCAAAAACATACTTTCTTATTGCATGGGACTTGAGAAAGATGGTGTAAAAGAAAAAGAATATTTAAATCTTCTAAGAGAAGAACTAAAAATATTCAAAAAGACTTATAAAATTTGGAAACGCTCTTTGTAACAAGAGCGTTTTTTTTTACTACATATTTCTACGGTATTGTCCGCCTACTTTAAACAAAGCATTGGTAATTTGGCCTAATGAACTAACCTTTGTTATTTCCATTAATTTTTCAAACAAGTTTTCATTTTGCATAGCCGCTTTCTGAATTTTAGCAAGTGCTTTAGCAGATTTATCAAAATTTAATTCTTTTAAATTTTCTAAGGTTTCAATCTGTGCCTTTTTCTCCTCATCGGTAGCTCTAATTACTTCCATTGGCAACACCGTTGGGGAACCTTTAGAACTTAAAAAAGTATTTACCCCAATTATTGGGAATTCTCCTGTGTGCTTTAATGTTTCATAATACAAGCTTTCTTCCTGAATTTTAGAACGTTGATACATAGTTTCCATAGCACCTAAAACACCACCTCTTTCTGTGATTCTATCAAACTCTAATAATACTGCTTCTTCTACCAAATCGGTCAATTCTTCTATAATAAATGAACCTTGCAATGGATTTTCGTTTTTAGCTAATCCTAATTCTTTATTAATTATAAGTTGAATCGCCATTGCTCTACGAACGGATTCCTCTGTTGGTGTTGTAATTGCTTCATCATAAGCATTGGTATGCAATGAATTACAGTTGTCATAAATAGCATATAAAGCTTGTAACGTAGTTCGTATATCATTAAAATCTATTTCTTGAGCATGCAAACTACGCCCTGAAGTTTGAATATGATATTTAAGCATTTGCGCTCGTGGCCCCGCACCATATTTATTTTTCATGGCTTTTGCCCATATTTTTCGAGCAACACGACCTATAACTGCATATTCAGGATCAATACCGTTAGAAAAGAAAAATGATAAATTAGGCCCAAAAGCATTGATATCCATTCCCCTACTCAAATAATACTCTACATAAGTAAAGCCATTGGATAAGGTAAACGCTAATTGTGTGATAGGATTTGCACCTGCCTCCGCTATATGATAACCTGAAATTGAAACGGAATAAAAATTTCTAACCTGATTTTGGATAAAATATTCTTGCACATCTCCCATTAATCTAAGTGCAAATTCAGTAGAAAATATACAAGTGTTTTGTGCTTGATCTTCTTTTAAAATATCTGCCTGTACTGTTCCTCTTACTTCATGTAATGTTTTTGTTTTAATGGTGTTGTAAACATCTATTGGTAATACTTGATCTCCTGTAACACCCAAGAGCATTAAACCCAAGCCATTATTACCTTCAGGCAGCTCGCCTTTATAAGTAGGTCTTTTTTCTTCTTTACCTTTATAAATGGCAGCTATTTTATTGTCAATCTCTTTTTCTAAGCCATTTTCTTTGATATATTTCTCACAATTTTGATCTATTGCCGCATTTAAGAAAAACCCTAAGACCATAGGTGCTGGTCCATTAATTGTCATGCTTACCGAAGTCATTGCATTGGTCAAATCAAAACCAGAATATAGTTTTTTAGCATCATCTAAACAACAAACAGAAACTCCTGCATTACCTATTTTACCATAAATATCTGGACGAATATCTGGGTCATTACCATATAATGTAACCGAATCGAAAGCGGTGGATAATCGTTTTGCCGGCAAACCTAAACTTACATAATGAAAACGACGATTGGTTCGTTCTGGTCCTCCTTCACCTGCAAACATTCTAGTTGGATCTTCTCCTGTTCTTTTAAACGGATACAAACCTGCAGTATAAGGGAATTCCCCTGGTACATTCTCTTGAATCATCCAACCTAATAAATCTCCCCAAGCCTTATATTTAGGCAAAGCAACTTTAGGTATTTGTGTGTGTGAAAGTGATTCGGTATGTGTATCTAATTTTAATTCTTTATCACGCACCTTAAAAGTATAAACTGGATCTTTATAGGTTTTTACTTTTGCTTCCCAATTAAGTATGGACTCCCAATGGTACGGATCTAAATCTAATTTAACACGATCGAATTCCTTAATTAATAAAGACAAAAACTCTTTGTTTTCATTAGTAACTGGCACTTTTGCAATTTCGTCTTCATCTAAACCATTTTTAGATAAATACATTTGCTCTGAGGCATCTCCTTTAATATTCAATAGTGATAAAATAGCTTGAAAAATACCATAAAGTCGTTGTGCCACATCTACCTGCCCAATACCATTTTTATCATAATTTCTATTACTCTCAGCAATCTCAGACAAATAACGGGTGCGTGCAGGCGGAATCACAAAAGAATGCTCCCCATCTTCGGTCATGAAATCAAAACTAGAATGCAATGCTGCACCTGCTTTTTCTACTAATTTTTGCATGACCACTTTATACAATCTGTTGGTACCAGGATCATTAAACTGACTCGCCATTGTTCCGAAAATAGGCAAGTCATCTTGATGCGTATCCCAAAGGTTGTGATTGCGCATATACTGCTTTTTTACATCGCGCAAAGCATCAAGTGACCCTCTTTTATCAAATTTATTAATGGCTACAACATCAGCAAAATCGAGCATATCTATTTTCTCTAATTGTGTTGCGGCTCCAAACTCTGGCGTCATCACATATAAAGAAACATTGGAATGTTGAATAATTTCAGTATCGGATTGCCCGATACCAGAGGTTTCTAAGATGATTAAGTCAAACTCAGCAGCTTTCAATACTTGAACAGCTTCTTCTACATATTTAGATAACGCTAAATTAGATTGCCTAGTTGCCAGAGAACGCATATAAACCCGATCATTATTAATGGCATTCATCCGAATACGATCCCCGAGTAAAGCACCTCCAGTTTTTCTTTTAGACGGGTCAACCGACACTAAACCAATTCTTTTTTCAGGAAAATCGGTTAAAAAACGACGTACCAATTCATCTACCAAACTAGATTTACCAGAACCACCCGTACCTGTAATTCCTAATACAGGAATGGTGTCTGGCACTTTTACACCATTAAATTGCACCTTAAATTCTTCAGGTCTGTTTTCGGCTAAAGAAATTAATCTAGCTATGGTATTAATATCTTTTGACTTTAAAGCTTCTGTTACAGAGACCTTATTTGGTAATTTCAATGCTGGAACTGGAAAATCGCTTTGCATTACCAAATCGTTAATCATGCCCTGCAACCCCATTCTTCTGCCATCATCAGGAGAATAAATCCTTGCAATTCCGTAATCCATTAAGGTCTTAATTTCTTCAGGAAGAATCACTCCTCCACCTCCACCAAATATTTTGATATGCTCCGCGCCTCTTTCCTTTAGCAGATCGTACATATATCTAAAATACTCATTATGCCCACCTTGATAAGAGGTTAAAGCAATAGCGTTTACATCTTCTTGAATAGCACAATCCACCATTTCTTGAACACTGCGATCATGCCCTAAATGAATAACTTCAACGCCTGTGGCCTGAATAATTCTACGCATAATGTTTATAGCAGAATCATGTCCATCAAAAAGTGAAGCAGCAGTAACAATTCGTATTTTATGTTTCGGGGAATATGGTGTAATTTGTTCCATTAGCAATAAAAGGTGTTTTTAACCCCTGCAATTTACGAAAAACGCAAATATTATCTACTACTATTTGCAATATTGTAAAAATACCTATTCATTAGGTGCTATTCTTTTCAATATCATAATTTTACTGCTTAAATATTACTTGTGAAAACTACAATTTTAATACATTGCCCAGATAAATCCGGCATAATCTATACAGTAACAGGCTTTATTCATGCACAAGGTGGAAACATTATATATTTAGATCAGCATGTAGATAAAGCCACAGGTGAGCTTTTTATGAGAATAGAGAGTGAATTTTCAGAGGATCAATTAAGCCTATCTGCTTTTAAGAATAAATTTGATAGTGAATTAACTGACACGTACAAAATCAAGTGGAGCATTCATTCTGATGAAATAAAACCAAGAATGGGTTTATTTGTGTCTAAATACAATCATTGTTTATACGATTTACTTAGTAGATTTAACTCAGGTGAATTGGCTGTAGATATACCTTTTATAATAAGCAATCATACCGATTTAGAATTTGTTGCCAAACAATTTGATATTCCTTATTACTATATACCAGTTACAAAGGATACAAAAGCAGAAGCTGAAAATAAGCAATTAGAATTGTTAGAAAAATACGAAATAGACTTTGTTGTTCTTGCAAGATATATGCAAATAGTAACTAGTAAAATAATAGATCGTTATCCAAACAAAATAATCAATATTCACCATTCATTTTTACCAGCCTTTGCAGGTGCCAAACCATATCACGCCGCATTTAAAAGAGGTGTTAAAATTATTGGAGCTACAGGCCATTATGTTACCGAAGAATTAGATGCTGGTCCAATAATTGAACAGGATACAACAACAGTTTCTCACACCCACACCATTGAAGACTTTATAGCTAAAGGTCGCGATTTGGAAAAAATAGTACTATCAAGAGCTGTCAAATTGCATATACAACGAAAAACTATGGTTTATAATAATAAAACAGTTATTTTCTCTTAAATTCCAGTAATACAATCGAATTAAAATACATTTTTAAATGAAAAATAAAATTTTAACATTTAGTCTTTGCCTTTTCTTTTTTAGTTGTAACGAATTACAACAAGTAGTAAATCAACTACCACAAGGAGGCGTTATTGGAAACGATCAAATAGCAAGTGGTTTGCGAGAAGCTCTAAATTTTGGCATAGAAAAACAAGTGACTAAATTAACGCAGACAGATGGTTTCTTTAAAAATGAAATGGTAAAAATACTATTGCCTGAAGAATTACAAAAAGTAGATAACACTTTACGTAAAATGGGGTTAAGCAACTTAGCTGATGAAGGACTAAAAGTTTTAAACCGTGCAGCAGAAGATGCAGTACAAGAAGCTACACCAATTTTTGTAAATGCAGTCAAGGGAATTACGTTTAATGATGCCAAACAAATTTTGCTTGGTAGTGACGATGCTGCAACAAATTATTTAAAATCTACAACTGAAACACAATTGTATGCGTCTTTTAATCCAGTTATAAAAAATTCATTTGAAAAAGTTGGCGCTGATCAAGTATGGAATAATTTAATAACCAAGTATAATGATATTCCATTTGTAACTAAGGTCAATCCTGATTTAACAGATTATGTTACACAACAAGCTTTGAAAGGTGTATACACCATGATATCTGTAGAAGAAAAGGAAATTAGAACTAAAACAGCCTCAAGAACCACAGCGTTATTACAAAAAGTTTTTGCCCTACAAGACAAGTAACTTGTTTAAAATAAAACCATTAAGACACAATAACTTAAAAAAAGACTCGTTATATAGCTATACAGTATTATTAACAATTAGCTAAGGTTAGCTTAACCTATTGGAGTTAATTTGATACTACTTTTGAAAAATAATATTTGAGTTAAGTAATTTTTTGAGTTAGTTAGTCTAAAACCGGTGGGAGCACCGGTTTTTTTTATTTTGTATTATTCTTAAACACCTGTATTCTTTAAAGAAAATCAAAATTTTAACTCGATTTTAAGAGAAGTACAATAATATTATTGCAAAAGAACCACTACTTTTACGAATTCCTAAAATATACAATAAGTGCAAAAAGTACTATTCTTTTTTGGATGTTTCTTTATCCTTACAACCACATATTCTATTACCAATACACTTAAAAGCCAGAAACAAAATTACTTTCAAAAAGTTGAATTTATACTCAACACTACTAATAGTAATTCTTCCAGCCATGATGTAATGGTAACTTATTCATTATTATTTAAGAATATTAGTATTGCACAAGACCTATATTCAAATACAGAGAGCGAAAGTTCTGTTATTTTTAAAGAACCTGATAATAGCATTCAAAAGAATTTTATTAATTGGCTATTTATATTAAATGCTATATTAGGAATCTTTATAGCACTGCGGATTATTTTAAAACACACACGCACAAATTCTAATAATTTATACTTCGGAATTTTTCTAACTGGTGTTTCTTTAATGCTGCTAGAATTAGCTTTATTTTGGTGGGAAGGACTTAATTACAACCCAAGAATATCATTTTTTAGAGTGCAATTTTATCTTTGGATTCCTTCATTATTTCTATATCTAAAGAATAATATTAAAAAAACAGCAACAAACAATAAACTCGAAATTATAGCACATTATATTCCGAGTATAATTATACTAGTCTGTGCGCTTATCGTTTATACCTCTTCATCAGAAATAGCCCTAGACCTAATTAATAGTCTAAGCTTAAAAGCCATACATACAACCATCTATTTAATCTTATTAATTTATTTTGGACTTAAACACAAGAAAGAAATACAAAAAATAAATAAAAATTGGCTTATCACTTTAATTGTATTCACCTCTATTGTTTTAGTTCTATTAATTACTAGAGCCTTATTCTCTAATGATATCACAGTAAATACATTAACCATTTACTTTGCTGCAATTCTCTTTTCCATTTTCATTAATATTATTAGTATAATTCTATTTCTACAATCTAACATTATTGTTAACGACATAGAAAACTTTGATAAAGAAAAATATAAAAATTCTGGGTTAACTACAGACATGCTTAAGTCATTAAAAATTCAATTAGAAGAGCTACTTAAGAATAAGAAGGTGTTCCTTGACAACAATTTAACCTTAGAAGATCTTGCCAATAAATTAAACACCGATCGCTACAGTCTTTCACAAACAATTAATCAGGAGTTTGGCAAAAACTATTATGAGCTAATCAATGATTACAGAGTTAATGAAGCGGTTAGAATTATTCATGATTCTAAGAAAGATATTTTAATTAGTGACCTTATTTTTGAATCTGGATTTAACAACAAAGTCTCATTTTATAAAGCATTTAAAAAGAGACACAACAAAACTCCTCTTGAATACCAAAAATTGGCGGCAAAAGAAAATAAAAATCTTCTTTAACAGATTATTATCTTAAAATTTTAACAATTAGCAAACGATTTGCAAAGTTCTAAAAATGAATAATTTAGAAGATTTGTAAATGGTAATTTCCATCGGGAATAGTTTACTTAGGTCGGAAATTAACTATAAGCAACTCCACTTTCATTCTTTTGCAAGTAGGTTTTAAAGCTAGTTGAAAAATCACAAGTGATTCCATTTACTGATGATTCATTTTTTATTTGAATTAGTTACTCCTTAAAAAATTAGACTAGCTTTTTAAACCTACTATAGACTAATTATTAATAACTAACTCAAAATTAATCTTCATGAGAATTAAGTATTTTTTATTTCTTAAGATTTTTCTATTGTCTTTGATGATTCATGGACAACAGAAAACAATCACTGGTACGGTAACGGATCAGTCAAGCTTGCCACTTCCAGGAGCAAGTGTATTAGTAAAAGGTTCCACATTAGGAACACAAACCGATTTTGATGGTAATTATTCCATTAATGCAAAAACAGGAGATGTATTGATCTTCTCTTACATTGGTCAAAAAACTGTTGAGAAAACCATTGGTGCATCCAACACAATTAATGTAACATTATTAGAAGATGCACAAGCATTAGAAGAGGTTGTTGTTACAGCATTAGGTATTGAAAGAAAACCAAAAGAATTATCTTATTCAGTTTCTAAATTGGATAATGATGAAGTAACGAAAACAAAAGCAGTGAACGTTGCCACTGCAATGGTTGGTAAGGTATCTGGTTTACAGATTAATACCGTAAACAACGGAGCAAACCCTAATACTAGAGTAGTATTGAGAGGTAACCGTTCATTATTAGGTAATAACGAAGCCCTTATTGTAGTTGATGGGTTCCCATCATCTAGAGGTGTGCTTGATCGTATTAACCCTAATGATATTGAAAACATAAGTGTCTTAAAAGGTGCTAATGCGTCTGCTCTTTACGGCTCGGAAGCATCCAACGGTGTACTCGTGATTACAACTAAAAAAGGTAAGGGAAAGTTAAAAGCAACTTATGTAACATCTTATCAGGCAGAAAGTGTAGCGTATTTACCGGAACTTCAAGACCAATTTGGTGCTGGCGGATTTCCTGATGGAACCCTTTATCCTCTCGAAAATGTTGCATGGGGTCCTAGATATGATGGTCAATTAGTTGATGCAAGTGAAACCTTAGATGATGGCCGTGTTTGGCAAGTACCTTACAGTCCAATAAAAAATAATCATAAAAACTTTTTTGATACGGGTTCAACAATTCGTCATGGAATTACTTTAAGTGGTGGTGATGAAACTGGTGATTTTTTACTATCTCTAGACCAAGTAAATACAAAAGGTACAGTACCAAATGACACATATAATAGAACCAATGTACGTTTAAAAGCTAGTCGTGAATTTAATAGACTTAAAGTTAGCGGTAACTTATCGTTCTTTAGATCACATGCAAATCTTGTTGGTAACGGCGGCCGCCAAGATAGACCTGTTTATTGGAACGTTTTAAACACACCTTTACACTTACCTTTAGATCAACTAAAAAACTGGAGAACAGGAGAATTTACTAGAAATGAAGTTTCTTACTACCGTTTTTATGAAAACCCTTGGTTTATTGTAGATACCCAAAGAGAAAAAACTGACTATCAAGAATTTAATTTATTAACCACAATAGATTATAAAGTAAATGATTGGTTAACCATTTCTAACAATTCAGGATATACAGGAGGAAACGAAACATTTAAAAGAGAATTTGGCGCATATACATATGCTTTTGAACTTCAAAGTACGTATGCCTCTATGGATCCTTATGGAGCTAGAACAAGAGATGATTTATCGAATTCTTCTCGATTTAACAATGATTTATTGTTAAAATTTAATCCTGAGTTTTCAGATTCTTTTTCTCTTAATGCTATATTAGGTCAGAACACAAGAATACAATCATCTAGCACTATTAATGTAGCTGGTAATGATTTAATTATTCCTGATTTTTATAATGTTTCTACTAGAACAGGAGATTTAATAGGAGGGCAATCTTCTTCATTTTATAGAAAATTAGGGGTATATGGTGATTTAACACTTGGTTTTAATGACTATTTATTTTTAAACCTTACAGCAAGAAATGATTGGTCTTCAACTCTACCAGCAAATAATCAATCGTTCTTCTATCCTGGTGCCGGTCTTTCTTTTATAGCTACCGATGCATTACCTAGTATTAAAACAGACCAAGGGTTAAGTTACTTAAAACTTAACTTTAACATAACAAAAACAGGTAATGATCCAGGTGTTTACGCAACTGCTAATACCTTTTTTGCTCCAGCTAATTTCCCTTATGGTAGTATAACTGGTTTATCACAATCAAGCAGAGACACAGATCCTAATTTAGGTCCTGAGTTTACAAGGTCTATTGAGGCTGGATTTGAAATAAAGTTTTTCAGAAACAGGTTAAATCTTGACTTAACTGCTTATAAAACAAATACAACTGATCAGATTGTTCCTGTATCAACTTCTTTGGCATCAGGTGCATCAAGTAGTTTAATCAACATTGGTGAAATTGAAAACAGAGGTTTAGAAATAGACTTAAAAGGAACTATATTAAGATCTGATAATTTTACATGGGATATGGGTATTAATTATACTGGTCAAGATTCTGAAGTTATCAGTATTTCTGAAGGTGTTGATGAATTAGAAATTGGTGGTTTTTCTGACGCACAAGTAATTGCAAAAGTAGGGCAGCCTTATCCACAACTTAGAACATCTGATTACACTAGAGATGATCAAGGTAGAGTAATTGTAGGTGCTAATGGAGATCCTATAAGAGATGCACAATTTTCTACTCAAGGACAAACTGCTCCTAAATTTATTATGGGTTTAAATACGAATATTAGATACAAAAACTGGAGTTTTTATGCGGTTGCAGATTACAGAACTGGGCATGTATTTTTTAATGATATCGTAAATGCATTAGAATTTACCGGATTAACTAAACACAGTGCTAGTGCTGGAAGACAGCCATTTGTATTTCCTAATTCAGTTTATTCTGATGGTAATGGTGGTTTTGTACCTAATACTGATCGATTAACATCTGGAGGTGGTAATGCATTTTGGGATGCTTACGGTGATGTAAGATCGAATTATGTGACGGATGCGACTACCCTCAAAATTAGAGAAGTTTCTTTTTCTTACACATTTGACGCTAAAGTTTTAGAGCAACTTGGAATTGAAAACCTTTCAATGGGCTTATTTGGAAGAAACTTGTTTACTTTCAGACCTAAAGATAACGTTTATACAGATCCAGAATTTAACTTTACTACAGGTAACGCTATTGGCGTAGGTACACAATCACAAACACCACCTACCAGACAATATGGTATTAACTTGAACATAACTTTTTAAAAAAAAAATATGAAAACAAATAAATTTATAACATTTACACTACTTATATTATCCATGCTGGTGGTATCCGTTAGTTGTAGTGAGTTTTTAGATGTCAATGAAAATCCAAATGATCCGGCGATTTCAACACCTAGTTTAACTTTACCAGTTGCGCAAGCAAGTCTTGCAAGTTTAAACGCAACAAGTATGACATATCTAGGCCAATCTATTGCTTACAACTGGGCAACACCATCTAACTGGTCTGCTAATGGAGATTTAACAAGGTATGCGATAACTACAGGTTTTTATTCTAACATTTTTGAAACCTCGTATGTTAATATTTTCAAAAATCTTACTTATATAGAAACGTATGAAGATCCAACTGGTGCTGTTGACTACAGTGCATACCAAGTAATTTCTAAAACATTGAAAGGTTTTCAATACCAGTATTTAGTAGATTTATATGGTGATGTACCTTACACAGAAGCTAATCAAAGAGGTGCTAACACAACACCAAAGTATGATGATGCTGAAACAGTTTATAAAGCAAACATTGATGCTTTAACAGCGGCAGCTAATTTAGCTCTTAATTTACCTAGCAATGCTGAAAATCCTGACACAAAAGACATTATTTTTGGTGGTGATATGCAACATTGGGCAGAATTTGCTAATACAATTAAATTAAGAATGCTAGTGCGTTTAAGTAATACTGGCCAAGATGCTTACATTCGTGAGCAAATAGCTTTAATTGATGCTAATGGTGCTGGTTATATTACTGCTGATGTAAACTCTAATCCTGGATATTCAGATGCTGAAAACAGACAAAGTCCTTTCTATGGTTATTTTAGAAATGTAAACACAAATTTACAAACTAATAGAGGTGACTACACTGTAGGTAGCGATTTTACGATTGACTACTTAACGAACACTAATGATGATCGGTTGGAAAGATTATATACAGGAGCAGCTAATGGTGGCGCCTTCAAAGGAGCTCCACAATCTACTATCCTTCCAGGAACTGGATTCACAAGTGACGATTTAGCTAAAGTTGGACCAGGACTTTTAAAAAGTGCCGACCAAGATCAACCTATTATGCTATTATCAGAAGCTCTATTATTGCAGTCCGAAGCTATAGTAAGAGGTTATATTGCTGGTACTGATGCCGATGCTCAAGCTTTATATGAAGAGGCTATTGAAGAATCTTATATATATTTAGGTGTTGGAGCAACCAATGCTGCATCTGTAACAGCAGCACAGACTTATTACGGACAAAATACCAATAACATCTCTTGGGCAGCTTCTTCTGATAAAATCGCAGCAATTATAAATCAAAAATGGATTGCATTAAACGGTACTTCATCAATTGAATTATGGATAGAAAAAACCAGAACCGGATTCCCTGCTAATTTACCAATACCTGCTGAATCTGGGGGAGTTAGACCTGTTAGCTTATTATATCCAAGTTCAGAGATCGGTAGAAATTCAAATAATGTTCCCGCACAAACAGCAGCAGATGCGTTTACTAACAATCCATTTTGGAAATAAAAATAAAAGCAATGAAAAATATAATTAATAAATTTAATGTTTTAGCATGCATTGTGCTAACAACTATGTTTATATCTTGTGATGCGATACTTGACCAAGATGAAACTGATTTTGGAAAAGGACCTATTTTAGCTCAATTCGAAAGTCCAAAAGGAGAAATTAATATCATTAAAGATCCAACAGTCACTTCAATAGATTATGAAATTCCTATTACTTTTTTTGGAGGACTTAATGTTCCTTTAGATAGAGATGTTCAAGTTACTATTGCAACTAGCCCAAACTCTGCTGCTAAAGAAGGTGTTGAATTTGAATTAACTACAACAACATTCACAATTCCTGCAGGACAAAAAGTTGCAAATGCATCAATAAAAATCTTACCAGCTAATTTAGTTGCTTTTGATTTTAAGGATATTGTTCTTGAAATTACTGATTCATCAGAATCAGTTTCTGATAATAATACTTTTGCGCTTACAGTAAAAGCATTAGATGCCAACACACTTGCTGGCACCTATACCGTTGAAGAAGGACTTTATAGTCTAAGAGCTGGCACTCCTTCTAGTTTTGCCGGAAGAAAAGTAGTAATATCTGCAATAAGTCCAGGGCTTTATGCACATCCAGGTATTGGCCCGTTTGATGGTGGAGGTACTTATTATTTTACTGTAGATGATGCAACAGGTTTTATAACTATTTTACCAAACGATTTAGAAGGTGAACCAACTTTACTAAATGGATCTCCTATAATGACTTGTGCTGGTGGCCAATTTGAAAAATTTACTTGTGATAATACTACAAATAAAGCTACACTAATGCCTAATGGCAAACATATTGTCGAAACCACTACTGGTTATTTCAGAGGAGTTGGTCAGACTAGAGAATTTTATGAAAGATTAGTAAGGGATTAAATCAAACCTTTTAATTTTATTGAGAATAAAAGAAAGAAGCAGTCTGTTAAAACAACTGCTTCTTTTTATGCTAAAAAAAATACACTATCTAACATTTAAAATCACATACTAACAAAAAATATAGTTTAGTTTTTAGTAAGATTTCCATTAAAATATTTTGAATATTTTTTATTGAGTGAGTAATTTGAGTTAGTTAGTCTAAAACCGGTGGGAGCACCGGTTTTTTTATGTCAAAAAATTATGGTTTTAATTATTATATACCATTTTTCATGTCATTTTTTTTGCAGAAAAATAAAAGAAGCTAACACTTCAAAACATTTATGATAATAGTTTTGCTGCATTAAGACTTTTTTATGAATTTAGATGTACTAATTCATAAAAAACTTAAAGATGAAAACAAAACTTCATGTATTTCTGAAGGTGCTAATTCTACTGCTACTTCAAGTTACTTTCGGTCAGGAAAAAACTATTTCTGGCTCAGTAAATGATCAACAAGGTCTACCTCTTCCTGGAGTAAATGTACTTATTAAAGGAAGTACTAGTGGTACCCAAACCGATTTTGATGGTAATTATTCCATTAGAGCAAAATCAGGAGATATACTGGTTTTCTCATATTTAGGTCAAAAAACGGTAGAACAAGTTGTAGGTTCTCAAAATACAATTAATGTACAACTAGAAGAAGACGCATCTCAACTAGAAGAGGTTATTGTTGTAGGTTATGGAACTCAAAGTAAACGAACACTTACAGACAATATTTCTAAATTAACCTCTGACGATATCTCAGAAGTTCCTAATCCTAACTTACAAAACGCTTTAGTTGCAAAAGCAGCAGGGGTTCAAGTAACACAAACCAATGGTAAAGTTGAAGGAGGAATAAATATTAGAGTTCGTGGTGCTGCGAGTGTGAGTGGCGGTACACAACCTCTATATGTATTAGATGGTATTCCTTTAATTGATCCTACTGGAGGTCGCACAGATATTGGAAATGGCGCACCAACAAACCCTTTATTAACTTTAAGTGCGAATGAAATTGAGTCTATTGATATTTTAAAAGATGCTTCTTCTGCAGCTATTTATGGTGCAAGAGGTGCCAATGGTGTTGTACTTATAACAACCAAAAGAGGAAAACAAGGTAAAGCTAAATTTAGTCTAAACGTATCACAAGGTTTTAGTGAACCTACAAACACAAGAAAATGGCTAAATTCAGCGCAGTATATTGAACTTTTTACAGAGGCTGGAAGAAACAGTCCATTCTTTACTCCTGAGGAAGGGCAAGCTGAAGCGGAAGCAACTTTCGATTTTCTAGCGGGTGATACAGATTGGAGAAGTGGTGAAGTTGACACTAATTGGTCGGATATAGCTTTTCAGAATGGATATCAGTCCGACGCTGATTTTTCTATGTCTGGTGCCGATGCAAAAACAGCCTATTTCTTTTCTGGTGCCTATAATAATACCACTGGTATAATCAGAGGTAATGAATTAGAACGTGCAAATGCAAGAGTAAATCTTAGTCATCAGCTAACCACAAAGTTCAAAGCAGGCATGAACATGAGTTTTTCAAGAACTGAGATTGATCGTATCGCAAATGACAATGCATTCTCAACACCACTTCAGGCAATTGCTCAATCACCTCTTTCTCCGGCAAGACTTGATGATGGCACACCAAATCCAGGTACTTTATATGGAAACTTCTTGTTAGATGCAGAAAATGCGTTTTTTAAAACTATAATTCGCAGAACAGTAGGTAAAGCATATGGTGAATATAAATTTTTACCATCTTTAAGCCTTAACTCTGATTTCTCATACGATCTTTTTTCTCAAACAGAAGATAATTTCAGAGGTCAGAATGCTCTTTTTCAATCAACTAATGGAGAGGCTTTCGCTTCTGATTTAGGTTCAGAAAGTTACACTTTTAGTAATTATGCTACTTTTGACAAACTTTTCAATGACCGACACAATATAAATGTTGTCGCTGGTACTGAATTTATTAAATACAATCGTAGAATTACAAGTGTTACGAGCCAACAATTCCCATCTGACGATTTATCGACAGTTAGTGGAGGTGCTGAAGTAACAGCAGGTACTGGAGTTAACTTAAAAAGTTCATTTTTATCCTATTTCGCGAGAGCTACATATGATTTAGATGGTAAATATTTATTAAAGGCGAGTATTCGTCGCGATGGTTCCTCAAGATTTGGTAGCAATGTACGATTTGGTACTTTTCCTGCTTTTTCTGGAGGGTGGATCATTAGTGAAGAAGATTTCTTAAAAAGTTCAGAAACCCTTAGCTTTTTAAAACTGAGAGCAAGTTGGGGTAAATTAGGAAATGCTGACATAGGTGGTGATTATCCTTCTCTATTTTTATTCTCTGGAGTTTCTTACAATCAACGTCCAGGTTTAGCCCCTGCTCAACCAGGTAATTCAAATTTAACATGGGAACAATCTGAACAGTCAGATTTTGGTGTGGAATTCGGATTTTTAGATAATCGTATTTCTGGAGAATTGGATTATTATAAAAAAGATACAAAAGATTTATTATTCAGTGTACCACTAGTACCTAGTAGTGGAGCATCAAGTATTAATCAAAACATTGGAACATTAGCAGGACAAGGTATAGAGTTTGTTTTAAACACTAAAAACATACAAACTGATAATTTTAGTTGGTCCACTAATTTTAATATAAGCAAAAACACCAATGAATTAAAGTCCTTACCGAATGAAAATGCCGATATAGTAACAGGAAGGCACATTAACCGAGTTGGAGAAAGCGTTGCTGCATTTTATCTTAGAGAATATGCCGGAGTTGATCCAGCTAACGGAGATGCACTTTACTATTTAAACACCGAAAACCCAGATGGTTCAATCAATAGAGATACTACAAATGATCCTGATGAAGCACAACGTGTTGTTGCTGGGAATCCATTTCCAGAACTAACTGCAGGTTTAACGAACACCTTATTATTTGATAATTTCGATTTCACCTTTACTTTTCAAGGCGAATGGGGAGCAAGTATATACAATGGTGGTGGTATATACCAATCTGTAAATGCAGATTATTTTGACAATCAAAGTATTGACCAATTAAATAGATGGCAACAACCAGGAGATATTACCAATATTCCTCAAGCTAGATTGTATGCTGGTAATGGTACAGCTCACTCAACTCGCTTTTTAGGAGATGCTGATTTTATTAGACTTAGAAATATAAGTTTAGGGTATTCTTTACCAAATACAGTAATTGATAAAATGGGATTAAGCAAACTTAGAGTTTACCTAACAGCAATCAATTTATTGACTATTACTAACTATCCTTTTGAAGATCCTGAAGCGAGAAGTGATGTAGATGGTCAAAATACACCAGGTGAAACATTCTATTCATCTCCTCCAGCGAAAACAGTAACCGTAGGTGTTAATATTAATTTTTAAATATCCAATAATCATGAAAATACATAAAATTATATCCGTTTTTTCTATCCTATTTATGGTAATAGGATGCGAAAATGAATTAGAAATAAACCCAACGGACAATTTACCTGGGGAATTAGCTTTTACATCCGAAGCAAATATTGCAGCTATACTAGTTGGTACTTATGACGAGGCTGGACAAGCAGCAACTTACGGAGGAGATTTACAAATTTTCACCGACTTATTAGGTACATCTGATCAAGTTTTCTGGACAGGTTCATTTGCAACATTTAGACAAGCATTTGTAAAAAATGTTTTAATCGATAATGGTTTTGTTGATGATATATGGACCAATTCATATGAAACTATCAACCAAGCCAATTTAGTTATTGATAATTTAGAAATAGTAACAAGCAGTCAAGAAGAGCGCGATAGAATTGAAGGTGAAGCAAAGTTTTTACGTGCATTAAACTATTTAGACCTAGTACGTAACTTCAGCGCACCATATATCGCTGGCCAAGTTAATGATCAACTAGGCGTTCCATTACGCTTGGTAGGTATTGTAGATTATTCACTAAACCAAGATATTCCGAGAAGTTCTGTTGAAGCTGTTTATGATCAGATAATTTCTGATGCCACTGACGCCTACAATTTGTTACCTGACACAAATAGTTTTTATGCCGATAAATATGCTGCACAAGCTTTGTTAGCTAGAACTTATTTTCAACAGGGTAATTATGTAGCTGCTAGAGATGCTGCTAATGATGTGCTAGTAAATAGTGGTCATAGTTTAGTAACTTCGGGTTTTGCTGGTGCTTTCAATAATGACACCGATAGTTCGGAAGATATTTTCGCATTCCAAGTTACAAGCCAAACAGGAAGTCATGATTTAACCAATCATTATGCATCAGAACTTGATGGTGGCCGAGGTGGCGATATTATAATCGAAGATGCCTATCTTGATTTGTTCGACGATCCAAATGACGAAAGAGCAAACTTTACATATATAAATCCTGTAAACGATCGAAGATTAACACTTAAATACACTAATCAATTTGCAAACATAAGTATCTTCAGAATTGCGGAAATGCACTTAATTAGGTTGGAAAGTAATTTCAGAGAGAATACTTCTGTAGGATTAGCTCCTTTAATCGAAATAAATGCTTTACGCGGAAGATCTGGAGCATTACCTTTAGTAGGGCCTTTAACTTTGGATTTGATCTTTAACGAAAGACAATTAGAGCTTGCCTTTGAAGGTTTTATTTTAAATGACTCGAAAAGAATGCAAAAAAATGTAGGAAGTATTCCATGGAATGATAATTCACTGGTATTGCCTATACCACAATCTGAAATGGATACAAATAAATTAATGGTTCAAAATCCAGGTTACGGAAACTAATAAAAAGAATTTAATAAGTGAAAATGTAAAAAGCAGTCAATTTAAAAAATTGACTGCTTTTTTTTTATAACTGTCTTAAATAAGATATAACGGTATTATTAAAAACCATAGGTTGTTCAACGTTTACTACGTGTCCGCATTTTTCAACAACAAATAGGTCTGAAGTACTATGATTTGCTACTATTTTTTCAATTGTAGGTAAAAACAAATAATCTTCCCTACCCATTACATACAAAGTAGGTATTTTAATATCTACTGTTCTAAAAAAACGTAATAAAGGATTAATTTCAGAGGTAAGTTTAAACCAACGAATAAACTCTTTTTGATATAATTTTTTGGCTTCGCGAACAAAAAGCAATCTAGATTCTTTATGATTTTTATTTGGCATTATTACAAAGGCAAAAAATTTGTACAACCAAATATAGGGTACTACTGATTTAAAGATAACACCTAAGCGCATTAATACCTGTGATCGCAAATTCAATTTCATAATTGCACCACCCATGATCATACTCTCCACTCTTTCAGGATGCTTTTCTGCAAGATTTCTGATTAAGATGGTACCTAATGAGATTCCCACGAAATGCGATTTCTCAATTTTTTCATGATTTATAACCTCAACAATATCATTAGTAATAAAATCAAAAGTATATTTATCGCTAAACACATCTTTAAAATTGTGTTTAGAATTTCCATGGCCTCTTAAATCTAAAAGCAGCACGTTAAAATGCTTTTTAAATTCCCGAACTTGTTTATACCAAATAGTAGAACTACCTCCTGCTCCATGAACAAAAGTCACCCATTTATTTGAAGTTTTATGCTTGTGCTTGGTATAACTTAGCAATCTTTTCGATTTTTGGTAAATGTAGTTTATTTTTCTGATTGTCTAGAACCTCAAAACTCAGTATTCTACTAAAAACATACCATTCATCGTTAAAATATACATTTTATCGTATTTACAGAAATGCATCCTTAAAATAGCGTCATTTAAATTGAACATTACGATTTTGCGGCCTTTAAAAACTAGCGTTAAAACAGTATATGAGAAATCAATTTTGCAAAGTAGGATCTTCTAAAGCCTTTACACATAAATCTAAAGCTGTAATTATAGAAGATTTATATGAAACTTTTAAAGAAAAATCAATTACAACAAGTCCTTTGAACAAAAAAAGGATTGAATTTTTTGAGTCAAAAACGCAACAATTTGAAAAAATGCTGAAGGTGTTGCATTAGTTAAAAAGGGTAAATTAGAATCTCTATAACTCGCAAAACAATACAATTCTCAACCAATTATCGCGTTTTTTTACCATTCATCATTAAAGATCATCCATTTATACAAAACATCTGATTTATAGATAGATATAACGATTTCTAAACATCTAAATACGTGTTTTGAACGTATATTTGTAAAAGAGAGAAAAAAATAAAGCTATGCAAAATCAATACTGTAAAGTTGGTTCCGTGAAACCAATGAACAACGAAGAACAATCTGTTGCCCTACTTGAATATTTATATCAAAACTTTGCTGATAAAGCAAACAATATAAAATATGCAAATACAAGACTTGGTGATTTTTTTGAGTCTAAAGCTCAAAAATTAGAAAAATTATTGAACGAATTATAATTAGAATTTTCGCGCTAATTCTTGCGCCATCTGATTTTGTAACTCTTTCGCATTTTTCATAGCTTCTTGTGCGAAATTTTCTCCCTTTGATGCATAAATAATTCCTCTAGAAGAATTTACTAAAAGCCCCACGTTTTTATTCATTCCATAATTACAAACTTCTTTTAAGCTCCCTCCTTGCGCACCAACACCAGGAACCAATAAAAAATTATCCGGAACTATTTGTCGAATTTCTTGTAAATAGGTTGCTTTGGTTGCTCCAACCACATACATTAAATTTTGCGCGTTTTTATAGGTCTTTGAAGTTTCTAATACCTGTTTATAAAGGGCAGTACCTTCTAATTTTTTAGTTTGAAAATCAAAAGCACCTTCATTGGAGGTTAAAGCTAATAATATAGTATGTTTATCCTCAAATGCTAAAAATGGCTCCACAGAGTCTTTACCCATATAAGGGGCAATAGTGACTGAATCAAAGCCTAAATCATCGAAAAATGCTTTTGCATACATGGTTGATGTATTTCCAATATCACCTCGCTTAGCATCAGCAATTGTAAATATTTCTGGATAGTTCGTATTCAAATAGTTGATAGTCTTTTCCAAAGCCATCCAACCCTTTATGCCGTATGCTTCATAAAATGCCGTATTTGGTTTATAAGCAACACAAAACTCATGAGTAGCATCAATAATTGCTTTATTGAAAGCAAAAATCGGATCTTCTTCTTTTAATAAGTGCTCTGGAATTTTTGTTAAATCTACATCCAAACCAACACACAAAAATGACTTTTTTTTATGGATTTGGGCTATTAACTGTTTTGTGGTCATTTCTTAAAAAATTTCTGAAGCCTCTTTCAGTTTTTCAGTATTTTCAACAAGACTTAACTCATCAATAATTCTCTGAATATCTCCATTTACAATATTCTGTAAATCGTATAGCGTAAGTCCAATTCTATGATCGGTTACCCTTCCTTGAGGATAATTATAAGTTCTAATTTTTGCAGAACGGTCACCACTACTTACTTGAGAGTTTCTTTTAGCTGCATCTTCTTCTTGCTTTTTAGCTAATTCTTGATCATACAAACGAGAACGCAATACTCTAAAAGCCTTTTCTTTATTTTTATGCTGCGATTTTTGATCTTGACATTGTGCCACCAAACCTGTAGGTAAGTGCGTTAATCGTACCGCAGAATAGGTTGTGTTCACCGATTGTCCTCCTGGTCCTGAAGAACAGAAGAAATCTATACGAACATCCTTTGGATCAATTTGCACATCAAAATCTTCCGCTTCTGGCAACACCATCACTGTTGCTGCACTAGTATGTACACGACCTTGTGTTTCTGTCTGTGGCACACGCTGAACTCGGTGAACACCTGCTTCAAACTTTAAAGTACCATAAACATCCTCGCCAGTAACTTCAAACTGAATCTCTTTATAGCCACCACTAGTACCTTCACTCAAATCTATAACATTGGTTTTCCAACCTCTAGATTCGCAATACTTAGTGTACATACGGTATAAATCTCCAGCAAAAATACTAGCTTCATCTCCTCCGGTACCTGCTCTAACTTCAACAACAACGTTTTTCGCGTCTTCTGGATCTTTCGGAATTAAAAGTACTTTTATCTCTTCTTCTAAAAGTGGTAAAGCAGCTTTAGCTTCCTCTAATTGCATCTTGGCCATTTCAACCATTTCTGCATCGCTTCCATCAGATATAATCTCTTGAGCTTCTTCTATATTATTTGTAAATTCAATATATAATTCGCGCTTGTCTACAAGATTTTTTAAATCTTTGTATTCTTTATTTAATTCCACATATCGTTTTTGATCGGAAATTATATCAGGCTGAATAATTAAGTCTGACACTTCATCAAAACGCTGTTTTACTATATTTAATTTATCTAACATGATTAGGCTAACAATTTCTGCAAATTTACGATAAATACTACCGAAATCATAGTGCAAAATTTAGGTTCTTATTTTTAAGATTTTTTATCCTTTTAAAGCTGTAAAAATCTCGCTTACACAAAAAAACTTAGTTACTTTTAAACGGAAGTGGAGAAATAGTATTAATTACTAGCGTCAATTTTTATTCCGTTGGTTTTATGAATGTGGTTTTCTACATCAACAATAATAATTTCAATATTATCTAATTGTTTTGCAAATTCTAAACCTGCTTTAACCCCCATAACAAAAATAGCTGTTGCAATGGCGTCACTAAATTCCGCACTTTTCGAAAATACAGAAACTCTATTGATTCCTTTGGTTGGATATCCTGTTCTTGGATCTATAATGTGCGAGTATTTTTCACCATTAAATACAATGTATTTTTTATAATTATCCGAAGTTGCTACAGCAGATTCATCTAACGGCAACCAAGTAAGAATATCTTCTCGTTTTTGCGGATTAGCAATTCCATAAATCCATTTTTCGCCAGATGCTTGCCTACCCCAGGTAACTAAATCGCCCGTAGAGCTAATTGCCCCAGCAAACACTTTTTTAGATTGCATTAATTCTTTGGCTTTATCTACGGCATACCCTTTTCCTATAGCATCAAATCCAATTTTCATTCCAACTCTTGGAAGAAAAACCGTAGAAAGCTCTTGATTTAGCATAATATTTTCATAGCCAACGCTGCTTATAGAAGAATTTATCTCATCATGACTTGGTAAGTTTTTAAGACTACCATCAAACTTCCAAACAGTGTTCATCGAAGCAAAAGTGATGTCAAAAGCACCTTTGGTTAGTTTAGACAGGGAAATAGAACGTTTTATTAAATCAAAAATTTCAGCACTCACTTTTACAGGCTGTATGCCTGCATTTTTATTTATTAATGAAGTTTCAGAAGAGGTATCCCAAGAAGAAATTAATTTTTCAATTCTTTTAATTTCATTGACTATGTAGTCTATGTTTTTTAAAGCCGCCGTTTCGGATTCTGCAACAATAACGATATCAAAGTTGGTTCCCATTAAATTATGGGTGCGCTGGATAGTCACATATTTCTTCTCTTGTGCTGAAAGCATCACAACAAAAAACAACAAGAGCACTAAGGGGATCTTTTTCAACCTAAAACAAAATTTTAGGTGAAATATACTCAAATGAATTTGAATTTCACAAGCCCTTGAGCTTATTACTTTTAAATAATTACTCGAAGATTCTTAGCTTGTTATCTGCTAAAAGTTCCGTGTTATATATTTTAAGAGGATTTGTCGTTATTGAATTCAAAGGTGTTCCATCTTGCGAGAATCTTGATCCATGCACATCGCAACGATAAATTCCGCCATCTTCAGAAAGAAACTCTACATTTGGATTACCTTCATGGCTACAATATTTACTAGCAGCCACCAAATTGCCTTCCAAATTACGAACTACAATTACATCGTTTTGTGTAAATGTTGATTTTGATTTTACAAAAATAAATCCACCATTATTTTGAAGATTAGCAGAAGTAGTTGCATTCAAATCTATTATAAAACCGCCTTCAGGAATTTCTGGCACTAGAGGTTCTTCTCCGCCTCCTTTATCTGAACAGCCGTGGAGGCATGAAAAAGTTAATGCAAATGCTGCTCCGGCGCCTAAAGTTTTTAAGAATGCTTTTCTTTCCATAATAGATCTCTTTTATTGAGACAACGAAAAAAAAGAGGTATTCGTATATACTAATACTGAAAAGTACCTTTTGAACTTTTTATAGTTAGTTTCTTTTCGTCACTAGCTTCTACCCTACCAATAATTCTACCGCGTACTCCAAAACTATCAGCTATTTGTATAAGGTCGAGAGCTATATCTTGACTAACGTAAAATTCTAACCGGTGACCACAATTAAAGACTTGATACATTTCTTTCCAATCTGTACCGGATTGCTCTTGAATAAGATTAAACAATGGTGGCACCTCAAAAAGATTGTCTTTTATAATATGTAAATGATCTATAAAATGAAGAATTTTAGTTTGGGCCCCACCACTACAGTGTACCATACCGTGAATTTCTTCACTACTATATTGCTCCAATACTTGTTTAACTATAGGAGCATAAGTTCTAGTTGGTGACAAAACCAATTTACCGGCATCTAAAGGCGTACCTTTTACGGTATCTGTAAGTTTTATTCTTCCTGAATATACTAGATCTTCAGGCACTTCTGCATCATAACTTTCCGGATATTTTTCTGCCAAATATTTTGAAAAAACATCATGCCGAGCCGAGGTAAGTCCGTTACTTCCCATCCCGCCATTATACTCTTTTTCATAACTAGCTTGTCCAAAAGACTCTAATCCAACAATAACATCACCTGCTTTTATATTGGCATTATCAATAACATTGCTCCGTTTTAAACGTGCAGTAACAGTAGAATCAACAATAATTGTTCGTACCAAATCACCCACGTCGGCAGTTTCTCCTCCTGTGGAATGTATGGTTATACTATGCTTTTTTAAATCGGAAATAAGCTCCTCTGTTCCATTGATTATTGCCGAAATAACTTCTGCTGGAATTTTATTTTTGTTCCTTCCGATAGTAGAAGAAAGTATAATATTATCCGTAGCGCCAACACAAATTAAATCATCAATATTCATTATAAGAGCATCCTGCGCTATTCCTTTCCAAACAGAAATATCACCAGTCTCTTTCCAATACATATATGCCAGTGATGATTTTGTTCCAGCTCCATCGGCATGCATCACTAAACAATATTCATCATCATTAGTTAAATAATCAGGAACAATTTTACAGAAAGCTTTAGGAAATAAGCCTTTATCTATATTTTTTATGGCGTTATGCACATCTTCTTTTGATGCAGATACCCCTCTTTGATTATATCTTTCACTGTGTGATGAACTCATGAATATTGATTTTGAACAAAAATAGTGGAAACATAAAAAAAAGCACACCTAAATGTGTGCTTTTACTTAAAAATTTTGTGATTTTATTTCTGAAATAGTAATTCGCGGTACTTTGTCAATGGCCAAAGATTATTATCCATTACACTTTCCAATTTATCGCAATGCGTTCTTATTTTATCAAAATATGGTTTTACATTATCACAATACGCGTATGCTTTTTTATTAATGTCTTTTAACTTATTGGCACTTCTTCGAGCATCAGTCATCATATCGGTTTGCTTTTTCAAATCGGCTATATGCTCGGCAATTTGCTCAATAATTGCGAGTTGACCATCAGTAAGTTTTTTGTGCGCCGCGCCATAAATATCTTTTAATCCCATAACATTTTTTAAAAGATTATTTTGATAGGTGATTGCTGCGGGAATTACATAACTGTAGACCAATTCGTTATATACTCTACCTTCTATTTGCAACTGAAAAATATATGTTTCTAACTCTACCTCTTTACGAGCCGCGACTTCTACCTCGCTCATTACCTTCATGCTTTTGAACAATTCCAAACTTTCTTTTGAGGTCAAAACTTGAATTGCAGAAGGGGTGTTTTTATTATTGCTAAGTTTTCTTCTTATGGCTTCTTTTTCCCATTCATCACTATACCCATCTCCATCAAATCTTATTCTTTTTGATGTTTTAATGTATTCACGCAAAATGTTAAAAACGGCCTCATCTTTTTTAAGATTCTTTTTATCTATAAGTGCATCAACCTCTTTTTTGAAATCTATTAATTGCTTTGCAACAATGGTATTTAAAACCGTCATTGGTTTTGCGCAATTGGTTTTAGCTCCAACACCACGCATTTCGAATTTGTTTCCTGTAAATGCGAACGGTGAAGTTCTATTCCTATCTGTATTATCCAGTAGAATTTCAGGAATTTTACCTACCACGTTAAGTTTTAACTCGGTTTTCTCTTCTGGAGATAATTTTCCTTGTGAAACACCTTCCAATTCATCTAGAACATTACTTAATTGCGTTCCTACGAAAATAGAAAATATAGCTGGTGGCGCCTCATTAGCACCTAATCTATGATCATTACTAGCAGACGCAATAGAAGCCCTTAACAACTCTTCATACGTGTCTACAGCTTTTATTGTATTGATAAAGAACGTTAAAAATTGAAGGTTTTTCATAGGTGTAGACCCAGGACTCAACAAATTTACCCCTGTATCTGTAGCCAAAGACCAGTTATTATGCTTACCCGACCCGTTAATGCCTGCAAAGGGCTTTTCATGAAACAGCACCTTGAAATTATGCTTGTCGGCAATTTTATCCATCATATCCATTAGCAACAGGTTATGATCTACCGCAAGGTTAGCCTCTTCAAAAACAGGAGCAAGCTCAAACTGATTTGGAGCCACTTCATTATGTCTTGTTTTTACAGGGATGCCCAGTTTAGTACACTCCTTTTCTAGTTCACTCATGAAACTCAACACACGATCAGGTATTACACCAAAATAGTGATCATCTAATTGCTGCCCTTTTGCTGCTTGATGCCCAATTAACGTTCTACCCGTCATTAATATATCAGGCCTTGAGATTGCCAAAGCTTTGTCTAGTAAAAAATATTCTTGTTCCCAGCCCAAAGTTGCATTGACTTTAGACACGTTTTTATCAAAATATTTCGCTACTGCCGTTGCTGCTTCATCCACAGCACTTAAAGCACGTAAAAGCGGTGCTTTATTGTCCAAAGCTTCGCCCGTATACGAAACAAAAATAGTAGGTATACATAATGTAGTGCCATAAATAAAAGCAGAGGAAGTAGGATCCCAAGCCGTATATCCTCGCGCTTCAAAAGTGTTTCTAATTCCTCCACTCGGAAAACTAGAAGCATCTGGTTCTTGTTGTACTAACTGGCCTCCACCAAACTTTTCCAAGGCTCGACCATCTGGTAATAAATCAAAAAAAGCATCATGCTTTTCAGCCGTAGCACCAGTTAAAGGTTGAAACCAATGTGTATAGTGCGTTGCACCCATAGATATTGCCCAAGCTTTCATGGATTCAGCCACCTGATCTGCAATTTTCCGATCAATTTTAGAGCCCGAAAATATAGCACTATGTACACTATCGAGGGCATCTTTAGTAAGGTATTGCAACATCTTCTCTTCGTTAAAAACATTAAGCCCGAAAAGCTCTGATCTTCTCCCTTTTTCTTCTATTGTAATGCGTGGTCTCTCTTGACTTTTTGAAATTGCATTAAATCTTATTTTAGACATATTCATAACCTTACATTTAAAAACAGCAAAATTAGCGATTTAATAATTTAAACATTAAAAAAATATTATAATTGTAAAATACCCCATAAAAAGTACCATCAAATCCAATTATAATGAATTTTTAAATATTTACCCCCTAAAAAAATGGAAGTAAAGCTAAAAAAATTTATTTTTGTTGCAATCTAAAAGAATAATAACAACAAAATATTATGGCCAAAATTAAATTAGAATATATCTGGTTAGATGGATATTTTCCAACGCAAAATATGCGTAGCAAAACCAAAGTTGAAGAGCATGAAGATTTCAAAGGAACTTTAGAAGAATTAGGCAATTGGTCTTTCGATGGTTCATCTACGAGACAAGCAGAAGGAGGATCTTCTGATTGCATACTTGTTCCAGTAGCAATATACCCAGATCCAGAAAGAATTAACGGATGGTTAGTAATGACTGAAGTTATGAATCCTGACGGAACTCCTCATGTATCAAATGGTAGAGCTACTATTGACGACGAGGATGATGACTTCTGGTTTGGTTTTGAGCAAGAATATTTCATTATGGATACTAAGACTCAACTACCTTTAGGTTTCCCAATTGGTGGTTATCCTGCACCACAAGGTTTATACTACTGCTCTGTTGGTGGTAAAAACACACATGGTAGAGATTTAGTAGAAGAACATGCAGATTTATGTATTGCAGCAGGTATTAACTTCGAAGGAATTAACCAAGAAGTTGCTGCTGGACAATGGGAATTTCAATTGTTTGCTAAAGGTGCAAAAAAAGCTGGTGATGAAATCTGGGTAGCTAGATACTTATTAGATAGATTAACTGAAAAATATGGTTACTATATTGAATACCACCCTAAACCATTAGGAAAAGATATGGATTGGAATGGCTCAGGTATGCACGCAAACTTCTCTAACACTATTTTAAGAACTTGTGGAGACAAAGAAGTTTACGCTAAAATTTGCGAAGCATTTAGACCATTAGTAAAAGAACATATTGAGGTTTACGGTGAGTTTAATGATCAACGTTTAACTGGTAAACACGAAACAGCATCTATACATGATTTCTCATGGGGAGTATCAGATAGAGGAGCTTCTATTCGTATTCCAATTATTGCAGTACAAAAAGGATACAAAGGATGGTTGGAAGATAGACGTCCTGCATCAAACGGTGACCCTTACAAAATTGCTGCAAGAATTATCAAAACTGTTAAAACCGCTAAGGTTTAATACAAAGCATAAATTTTTATACAAAAAAAGGGCTGTTGAAATTTCAATAGCCCTTTTTTTTATTACCTAATTAGATATAATTATTGAATGGTAAAATATACAAATAACAAATAGGTAAACAGTAGCACTAAACCTTCCCACCTACCTAAACGCATACGTTTTGGAAAAAATACTAGAGGAAAAAGCAAGAATGATATACCAAGCATCCAAAATACATCATTGTTTAACAATCCTAAATCTACGGCTTTAATTGGAGTTATAATTGAGGTAATACCTAAAACAGCAAGAAGATTAAAAATATTAGAACCTATTAAATTTCCCAAAGAAATGGCTTTCTCTTTTTTAATAACTGCGATTATCGATGCCGCCAATTCTGGCACACTCGTCCCTACAGATACCACGGTAATTGCAATTACACGCTCACTAACCCCATAATAACTTGCTAAACCTACAGCTCCATTAATCAGTAGCTCTGAACCACCCCATAAAGCAACACCTCCAAGTAGTAAGAACATAGCCGTCTTATAATTAGGCAATAAAACATCATCTTCTGGCATTTCATCTTCAACCGCTGGTTTTTGAAAACGAAGTAAATAAACTAAAAAAGCAAAAAGAAATACCAACATGATTACACCTTCATACTGCTGAATTTCATGATCAAAGTATATAAAAAAGAAAAACAAACTTGATGCAATCATCATTACAGGCCAATCCGTAGTATAAAATCCTTTTTTAACATCTATTGCACCCAATAAAACAGTAATACCTAAAACCAGTCCAATATTTGCAATATTAGATCCTACTACATTACCCAAAGCCAAATCTGGAAAACCGTCTAAAGCTGCCTTTATACTTACTATTAATTCTGGAGCAGAAGTAGCAAAGGACACCACTGTCATTCCGATAACTATTTTTGGTATATTTAAACGAAGAGATAAAGCTACCGCTGATTTTAATAACCAACTACCTCCCATTATTAAAAATGATAATCCTAAAATGATAAATAGTAAGTTCAACATTGATCTATATTTTTTAACAAATATAATAGAATTATAACCTCTTTTCTGAAATTAAGAAAGCATGGTGACAATTATTTAGTTACTAAAAAAAATACAGTTCAAAGGTTAATAAAAAAAATGAAAAGCTTATAAAACTTCACTCTTTAAATGATTTGTTCCTTGTAGAATAAAAATAGCACCAAAAACACCCTATAATTATTACATATTTAAACACTAATACAATAATAACTTAATATTTATCACACAATTGAAGCAATAAAGTTAAATATCGAAACTATAATTATTTTTTTAGTTACAAAATCGTATTCAAATTTAATAAATCGATAGGTAGAATTTGTTAATAGTATTACTATTATATATCTTAATTGAATAATCGATTATTAATACTATTTATTAACCTTTAAACAACACAACTATGATTACTCTCGCTAAGTTATTATTGCTATTAATGCTGTCACTGATCATGACTTTTGCATAAGAAAAATCATATAGGCCTATATATCATAAAGACTATCCATGGGATAGTCTTTATATTTTTGTGAAATTTCATGCTATATTTGTCAAAAAGTATTAAAAATGAAAAAGTCTTTCTTTAAATTTTTAGCTAAGGTAAATAAGCTAATATTACCATCTTATACTAAAAAAAGACTAGACCTTGCCAAAGCATCTAAATTGCAATTAGCTATAATTGGTTGGCGTTATTTTGTTACTACTAATGCTATTAGCTAATAATGAATTAAAGAAGCAATTGTATATTCTGAAAGCTTTTCTCTGCCATTTAAAAAATCTAATTCTATCAAAAAATTACATTGGACTATTTCACCTCCTAAATCGGTAATGAGTTTACATGCTGCTTCTGCCGTGCCTCCTGTAGCCAATACATCGTCGTGCAACAATATTCTATCGCCAGGTGCGATACTATCTTTGTGAATCTCCAAGGTATCTATTCCATACTCCAAATTAAAAGAGGTACTAATAACTTCTGAAGGTAACTTACCCGGTTTTCTTATAGGCACAAAACCTGCACCTAATTTTACGGCAAGTAGCGGTGAAAATAAAAAACCACGACTTTCTAAACCCACGACTTTGTCTATTTTTTTATCTTGAATAAGATTAAACAAAGAATTTGCTGCAGAATGCATTGCTTCAGCATTTTTTAATAGCGGTGTAATGTCCTTAAAAACAATACCTTGCTTTGGAAAATTGACGATATCTCGAATATACTTTTTAAAATCCATATAATTTGATGGTTGTAATTTTGCTGTAAATTTAAAAAGAAATATATTTGCAGCCCGTTAAGGGAGAAAAATACGGCCTCGTGGCGCAACTGAATAGCGCATCTGATTACGGCTCAGAAGGTTACTGGTTTGAATCCAGTCGAGGTCACTAAAAAGAGTTAGCAAAATTAAATACTAACTCTTTTTTTTTTGCTCTATACTATAAATAGTACACAACTAACATTTTAAATACAAGATTCTTTTTTTTGCCCTAATCAAATCAATTATAAAACATAGTCTTACTAAGTTGCACTATTTTAATTGATAAAATGGATATATCTTATATCGTGCCTTTTAATATATATTTAAATAACTTTAGAATTGCAATCGTATTGATACATAACATTGGAAAGCTGTGCAAAGAGGCCGGAATTGAATTTGTGTTTCATAATCATGCAGATGAACTTTTGTGTATTGATAACACTCGTGTGTATGACTATTTTATTAAACACACTAACCCGGAATATGTGCATTTTCAAGCAGAATTGTACTGGATACATATTGCTGGAGTTAACCCTTCGGAATAACCTGAAAAATATCCGAATAGATTTATTAGTCGGCATGCGAAGGATTACAAGGAATTAGGGGTGAGTAAAAAAATTGATTTTGAGGCTATATTTAAGCATCAAAAAAATATAAAATATACAGTTGCAGAAGTTGAAGCATATTCTTTCCCTCCAATATATAGTGTAGGATTAGCGTGTAACTATATATAACAGCCTATCAAAAACTAGTTGTGAATAGCCTTTATTTCTGTTAATTTAAAAATCTGATTACCATATTATTAGGTAAAAAAAATAGAATAAATCTTTTTAAGGAACTTATTCTATTTTTAATTTTTAAAAAATATCTTTAGTTTTTATTCCACATACCGTCCATTTCTTCAAGGGTTTTACCTTTAGTTTCGGGGATATATTTTAAAACAATAAACATGGCAATTAATCCCATGATTCCGTAAATCCAATATGCAAAACCATGATGAAACTTTTCAATGAGAAAACTATTCTTATCCATCATAGGAAAAGTCCAAGAAACAAGATAGTTACTTATCCACTGCGCAGCGACTGCTACTGCCAATGCTTTATCTCTAATTTTATTTGGAAACATTTCGGATAACAAGACCCATGTTACTGGACCCCAACTCATAGCAAAAGCTGCTACATAAACCAGCATACATATTAATGCTAAAACACCTACAGTTTGCGAATAAAATGTAGCTCCCAGTGCAAACATTGCTACAGCCATACCTAAAGCACCAATAATCATTAAAGGTTTTCTACCAAACTTATCTACTGTAAGAATAGCTAGCACAGTAAAAATTAAGTTAACACCACCAACAATTATGGTTTGTAATAATGCCGTATCTGTGCCAGACCCCATGTTTTTGAATATCTCTGGCGCATAATACAATACCACATTAATACCTACAAACTGCTGAAAAACCGAAAGCAAAATACCTATTACAACTACAGCAATTCCAAAAGAAAACAATTTACCAGAACGGTGTATTACTGTATTTTGTATTTCATTTAATATTTTCTGTGCCGTTTCTTTACCATTCACTTTTTCAAGAACCTTTAACGCTTTCTCTGGTTGATTTTTAAGTACTAAAGAGCGCGGAGTATCTGGAACAAAGAATAAAAAAATAAGAAATAAAGTTGCAGGTATAATTTCTGAAGCAAACATCCATCTCCAACCAACAGTATTTAACCAAGAATCATCTCCTTGGCCTGCAATATAATAGTTTACAAAATAAACAATCAACATTCCAAAGATGATAGCAAATTGATTTAAAGAAACTAACTTTCCCCTAATTTTTGCAGGTGCAATTTCTGCTATATAAAGTGGAGAAAGCATAGATGCTAAACCCACACCTATACCCCCAATTATTCTATAAAATATAAAAATATAGATAAACGTATGATCACCTTCACCTACAGGTTTTATAAACATTTCGGGCATTGCAGAGCCTAATGCCGAACAAAGAAAAAGGCTTGCTGCAAGCAACAATCCTTTTTTTCTCCCTAATTTATTACTAATAAATCCACTAGAAATCCCACCAACAATACAACCAATTAATGCGCTGGATACTAAAAAGCCTAATCGCGAATTCGCCGACATTTCATTTAATCCGAATGGCATAACAAAAAAATTATCTAATGCACTTACGGTTCCTGAAATTACCGCAGTATCATAACCAAAGAGTAAACCACCTAATGTTGCAACAAGTGTAAGTTGTATTAAGTATTTAGAATGTCTTGAAGATTCCATATCAAATATTATATATATTGATTAATAATATTTTCAAATAATTCTTGTTTACCACTTTGTAACGGTAATTCTCCGTTTTCTTGTGCTAGCTTATACAAATCTTCTAATTTTAATTTACCAGCTTCAAAATCTTTACCCTTTCCACTATCAAAAGAACTGTAACGCTTTGTTCTCAAATCATCATAAGCAGATGATGTAATGATTTTATCAGCAGTTATTAAAGCTCTTGCAAAAGTATCTGCTCCACCAATATGGGCTAAGAATACATCTTCCATATCGGTAGAATTTCTTCTGATTTTGGCATCAAAATTAACACCTCCGCCTTGTAAGCCACCTGCTTTCAAGAACACAAGCATTGCCTCTGTTGTCTCTTGAATATTATTAGGAAACTGATCTGTATCCCATCCATTTTGATAATCGCCTCGGTTAGCATCTAAACTACCTAACATACCCGCTTTTGCTGCTGTAGCAATTTCGTGCTGAAATGTATGCTGCGCTAAGGTGGCATGGTTTACTTCAATATTAATTTTAAAATCTTTTTCTAAACCATACTCTTTTAAGAATCCAATTGCGGTTGCAGAATCAAAATCGTATTGATGTTTCATTGGTTCCATTGGCTTAGGCTCTATAAAGAAATTTCCTTTAAATCCTTTTGCTCTAGCATAATCTCTAGCCATTACTAAAAATTGACCCATGTGGTCTAATTCACGACCCATATCGGTATTTAATAACGACATATAACCTTCTCTACCGCCCCAGAAAACGTAATTTTCACCATCTAATGCCATAGTAGCGTCTAAGGCTAATTTTACCTGACCACCTGCTCTTGATACTACATTAAAATCAGGATTGGTAGCAGCACCATTCATATAACGTGGATTAGAGAAACAGTTGGCGGTTCCCCAAAGTAGTTTTATACCTGAAGCGGCCTTTTTCTGTTTTAAATATTCAGTAATTGTAGCCAGTCTTTTTTCTGATTCTGCAAAAGTTGAAGCTTCTTGAACTAAATCGTAATCATGAAAACAGAAATAATCAAAACCCATTTTGCTAATGAATTCAAAAGCAGCGTCGGCTTTATCTTTTGCTGCTTGAATAGGATCAGAAGCTTTATCCCATTCAAAACTTTGCGTACCTGGACCGAACGGATCACCACCTTGCCCACAGAATGTGTGCCAATAAGCAACAGAAAATTTAAAATGCTCGCGCATTGTTTTTCCAGCAACCACTTGTTCTGGGTTATAGTATTTAAAAGCTAACGGATTATCGGAATCCTTACCTTCAAACTTAATTTGTCCAATACCTTTAAAATATTCTTTATCTCCTAAAATTGCCATTTTTATTGATTTTTAATTTGTTATATTATTTATTATTTAAAACGAGTTCTAATTCTTTTTTCCAATTTTCATATGCTTTTTGATAAGGTTCTTTATCCTTAAAAGGCATAAACGTCATTACATGATCATTATCCATGATTAATTTACCATAGGTATCAAAATCGCCTTCATGTAAACCAGCTGCTCTAGCCGCTCCAATTGCTCCAGTGGTATTGTATATTTCTATTTCATAACCTATAAGGGTTGCAACAGTATTAGCGAAAATATCTGATCTAAATAAATTATCATTTCCAGCTCGGATTACATTAACATTAATCCCGTCTGACTTTAATATTTCCATACCATAAACAAAGGAAAAAGCAATTCCTTCAAGAGCTGCTCTACATAAATGGCCTTTGTGATGGTTGTTTAGATTAACATTGACTAACCTAGTGCCTATGTTCATATTGTTAAGCATACGTTCTGCACCATTTCCAAACGGGAGCATACATACGCCATCGGAACCTATGGTAACCTCAGAAGCTAGGTTATTCATCTCTTCATAAGAATTCACCGCGAGATTATTCAATAACCAACGATACTGAATACCTGCTCCATTAATATTCAACAACTTACCAATTCTTGGGTTGGATTTAGTGTAGTTTACATGTGCAAAATTGTTAACACGCGTACTTTCTTTTCCAGACAAGCTCTCGGTTACTGCATAGACGACGCCAGAAGTACCTCCTGTTGCCGCTACTTCACCTGGGTTAAAAACATTTAAAGACAATGCGTTATTAGGCTGATCGCCAGCTCTATAAAAAATTGGCGTACCTACAGCCAAACCGCTAGCTTCGGCCCCTTTTTCATCAACAGTAGATTGCAATCCAAACGTATCCACTATTTCTGGTACTAATGCCTTGTCTATACCATAATGGTCGAGCAGAAATTGCGCTAATTCATCATTTTTAAAATCCCAAAAAATGCCCTCAGACAAACCTGAAATAGTCGTATTTATCTTATTGGATAATTTATAAGCAATGTAATCTCCAGGCAGCATAAACTTATGAATTTTAGCATATAGGTCTGGTTCATTGTCTTTTA
Organism: Cellulophaga tyrosinoxydans; assembly: GCF_900176415.1. GTDB lineage: Bacteria > Bacteroidota > Bacteroidia > Flavobacteriales > Flavobacteriaceae > Cellulophaga > Cellulophaga tyrosinoxydans. The sequence continues at coordinate 125,700 of NZ_FWXO01000003.1, forward strand.
CCCATTTTAATTTTGAAGCTGTAAAATTGGCCGGTGAGTTTAATAAATGTGTTGCACATTTTTCTTGACCTAAAGCTGCAAATGCAGCATTACCTATTTCTACTGCTCTACTATCGCACCAAATAATACTTTTTCTAATAGGCTTACCATTTTCATCAACAATAACAAGGCCATGCATTTGATAGGATATTCCTATTCCTTTAATATCTGCTATTGATACAGCATATTTTCTTTTTAAACGTTCTATAGCCTTACAAATATGTTTCCACCACTCTTCAGGATTTTGCTCCGCCCAGCCATTTTTTAAGGCAAGCATACTCATTTCTGTTTCTGGTTCTTGAACAACTCCAAGACTTTTCCCTGTTTTAATTTCTACTAAAGCCGCTTTAATAGACGAGCTTCCTAAATCGAATCCTATGTAATACATAATGTTATAATGAATCTCTTAAAATTATTTTCGTAGGTACGTAAACCTGAATAGGCTTATCTGAATTAATAAACTTCGCTGCACTAACACCTAACTGGTTAAAATCGGTAGAAACCACAGTAATACCTTTATAAATGAATTTTTTCATTGGTGTATCGTTGTAAGACAAAAAACCAACGTCCACACCTGGTTCTAAATTTTTGGCTCTACACTGTTCTAAAAAAGTACCTAACACACGATCGCTAACACTTAAATAAGCTATCCCTTTTTCAATAACATACTCCTTAGGGTTCATTTTTATAACACTTACAAAACCATAATCTTTACAATATTTATCAAAATATTCTAGCGTTTCTTTAGGATGATTTGTGTAATTTGGATATAAAAAGTGAAGCTCTCTATAGTTTCTAAACGATGTTGTCACACTTTCTAGCGCGGCATAAAACGATTTACCAAAATCTTGAAATACGTAATTATTGTCACTACGTGCATGTATATTCCAATCTATTAATAATAAATCTTCATTAGGTATTTTAGCTAAGGTTTTAGACACCAATTTATGATCAAAACCCATAACCACATATTTGTAATACTTACCAAGACTATTATTTATTATGGTCTTAAAATTGTCAATATTATAATGATGAAATTGCACATCTGTGATGATATCATTTTCCATTTCATTTACGAAAGAATGATATAGCACTTCTTTATATGCTTTAAAGGTGTCTAATACCAGAAGTACTTTTCTGTTTTTACTAGCAATATAATACCCCTTGTTAGGAACAGACTTTATTACTCCATTCTCTTTCAAAATTGTATAAGCTTTAAAAACGGTATCTCTAGAAAGTTTGTGTTCTTGACACACACTGTTCACAGACGGTATCGCATCACCAACTGCCAAGATATCTTTAGCCACTGATTGGTTAATTTTATCAACAATTTGCTGATATTTTGGGATATCGCTATCATGATCAATAAAAAAACTAAAGTTATTTTGCATAATTACAATCCGTACTGGTCTGTTCTGGTATGTGCCAAAAATATAAATTTATTCCGAAATACAAAAAATAATTTCTGTACTTACCTTTTAAAGACGACCTTAATACTATTATTATATTTAATAAATGTAACTAAGATTACGAGTTATAATCGTTTTAGTAAAAGTTAGTAAGTTTTGGCCTAACTAACTGGAATATAAAAACTATAAATAATACATAAATTCAAATAAATAATATTGAAAATTTTGAACTTAGAAAGGAATGCCATGGAGAGATAGAGACATCCTATTAATATATATTGATGAACAAAATAATAAGTGCAGAAATTTATTATTTGAATTATTAAACACCAATTAAATCAAAGAAAATTTGAAGCCTTTATTTTTTAGTTTTCTATATTTAGTATAATCAAACTCATATAAAAAGGCACCTTTTTTGGAGCTAGATTTGTCTTTTTCTTTTAACTGGATTAGTATGTTTAAAGACAATAATTTTTTTCTGAAATTTCTACTATCAAATTTTTTCTGAAAAATCTCTTCATACAGTGTTTGTAATTGAGGTATGGTAAACTTCTTTGGCAACAATTCTAATCCTATAGGATAGTATTGCGCACGATTTCTTAAGCGAGCCAAAGCATCAACAACCATTTGATTATGATCCAATACCAATTCTGGTAAATCAGAAACACTATGCCATTGCACACCATCTTTAATCTCTAAAGTTTCTTCATTTTCTAAACCAATTAATGCAAATTGTCCAATAGAAATACAACGAGCCCCTGGATCCCTATCTACCGCAGTATATGATTTTAGTTCTTCCATATAAACTTCATCTAGGCCAGTAATTTCATGTAAAACACGCTTACCCGCCTCTTCTACAGATTCGTTGGGCAAAATAAAACTACCTATTAAAGACCAACCTCCTTTAAGTGGCTCTAATAATCTTTTAAAAAGCAAAAGTTTTAGCGTGCCATGATCATATCCAAAAATAATGCAATCCACTGCTACTAAAATCTTTTCTCCATGCTTGTATTTATCGCTCAAAACCAAAAAAAATTAATCCTTTAAAAATTAATAAACGTAATATATACATTTATTTTTATATTTGCTTTAAAATCATCCGCTATTATGACTTTTATTGACGAATTTTTACCAGATTTAACTGTTGAATCGCCAGGCAGAATAAACTTGATTGGAGAGCACACAGATTATAATTTAGGTTTTGTAATGCCCACCGCCATTGATAAAAAAATAATATTAAAGTTTCGCAAAAATGGCTCACCAACTGAATGTAAAGTTCATAGCTTAAACAATAACGAAACACTATTATTTTCGCTCACAAATATAGCTAAAAGCCCTTTAAACTGGGAAAATTATATTTTGGGAGTAATGCACGAACTACTAAATAGAACAACTAAAATAGCTGGTTTTGATTGTATCATACAAAGTAATTTACCTATTGGCTCAGGACTAAGTTCTTCAGCTGCATTAGAATGTGGGTTAGCATCTGGTTTAAATGCATTATTTGATCTAGGGCTTTCAAAAGAGGATATTGTAGTGTTATCAAGAGCTGCAGAACATAATTACGTAGGAACAAAATGTGGAATTATGGACCAGTACGCCTCAGTCATGAGCAAACCTGGATTCGTTATCATGTTAGATTGCAGGAGTTTAGAATCAAAATATATTCCTTTAAATCTCCATGACTATAAATTGTTATTACTGAATACCAATATTTCTCATAGTCTTGCAGATAGTGAGTATAATACCAGGCTGAATGAATGTTTAGAAGGCTTAAAAATGATTCAGCAAAAACATCCAAATAGTGCTTCGCTAAGAGATGTTACAAAACCAATGCTAGATGAAATAAAACAAAAAATAGATCCAGTTATATACAACAGATGCGAATATATTATAGAAGAAAACGATCGCGTAATTGCTGCATCTAATGCCCTTAAAAATGATGATTTAGTACTTTTTGGCAAACTTATGTATGGCTCTCATGATGGGCTACAACACAAATATCAAGTAAGTTGCCCAGAACTAGATTTTCTTGTAGACTATTCGAGAGACAAAGAATTTATTTTAGGTTCACGAATGATGGGTGGTGGTTTTGGCGGCTGCACCATTAATTTAATTCATAAAGATGTTGTTGAAGCTTATACAAAAGAAATGTCACAAGCCTATCGTAAAAAGTTTAACATAGATCTAGATGCCTATTTAGCAATGCCTGACTCTGGTACAATTATTAAAAAACAAAAATAATGGATAATACGTTTAATGAAAATCCACATAGAAGGTTTAATATTTTAACAGGAGAATGGGTTTTGGTTTCTCCACACAGAACAAAAAGACCTTGGCAGGGAAAAGTTGAAAAAACTGTTTCACCTTTAAAAGACACTTATGATGAAAATTGCTATTTGTGCCCTACTAACACCAGAATGGGTGGGAAAAAGAATCCTGACTACAAAAAAGCGTATTCTTTCATCAATGATTTTGCCGCATTAATGCCCGAAGTACCTGAAGGAGAATTACAGCATAATCTTTTACAGGCAAAATCTGAAAAAGGTGTCTGTAAAGTTGTTTGCTTTTCACCAGACCATTCTTTAACACTCCCTGTTATGGAAGAAAAGGATATTGTCGAAGTCATTTCTTTATGGCAAAGAGAATACTTAGAACTCGGTAAATTGCCGTTTATAAATCATGTTCAAATTTTTGAAAACAAAGGCGATACCATGGGATGTAGTAACCCACATCCACACGGTCAGATATGGGCTCAAGAATCTATTCCTCAAGAAACTTTAAAAAAGACTAAAAATCAAGCAAATTATTGGAAAGGCTTCAAAAAAAGTATACTTTTAGAATACATTGAGCAAGAATTAAAGGCCAAAGAACGAATCGTTGTAGAAAACAAAGATTTCCTTGCATTAGTGCCCTTTTGGGCAATATGGCCCTATGAAACTATGATTATACCAAAACGACATATTCAGAATATTGCACTGTTAAATGAAGATGAAAAAGTTTCCTTTGCTGCAATCATAAAAGAATTGACCATAAAATACGATAACTTATTTAATACAAGTTTTCCATATTCTGCGGGAATTCATCAAGCACCTACAGACGGAGAAGATCATCCGGAATGGCATTTTCACATGTCGTTTTATCCACCATTACTAAGATCTGCAACGGTGAAAAAGTTTATGGTTGGATATGAAATGTTTGCCGATCCGCAAAGGGATATTACTGCTGAACAAGCGGCAAAAAGTTTGAGAGAACTTAGTACCATTCATTATAGCAAACTATAAATATTACATTAGATATGAACAAAAAAATTACTTTAAAAGAGTTAGCTGTCATATCTAATTTTTCCGTTTCAACCATTTCTAAAGCCTTATCTGGCAATAGAGAAATTAGCGAAGAAACACGCAAAAAAATTATTGCCATTGCCAAGTTATATAATTACAGACCCAATGCAGCTGCAAGAAGTTTAAAATCGCAAAAAACAAAAACCATTGGTGTAATTATACCAAATATATTGACACACTATTTTGCCAAAGTTTTAGTTGGTATTGAGCATGAAGCTAGCAAAAAAGGTTACAATATTATCACTTGTATTTCTGATGAATCTTATAAAAAAGAAGTAAAAAGCATGGAAATGTTGGCTTCTGGAAGTGTTGATGGTTTTTTAATATCACTTTCAAAAGAAACTCAGACAAAAGGCAATTACGATCATATTACATCGGTTATAAACAACGGCCTACCAGTACTTATGTTTGATAGAACCTCAAATAAAATCCACTGCGATAAAGTAATAATTAATGATTTTGATGCCGCTTATAATGCTACAAAAGTATTGTTGCATTCGTCCTGCAGAATAGTAATCTTTATTTCGCCTATTTCTGATACAAATGTTGGTTTGGAAAGAGCAAATGGTTATACACAAGCAATAACTGACTTTTTTAATGGTACTGTAGCACCGCTTATTTATAACTTTACGGATTATTCACAAGCTAGGGAAGATATAGAAAATATTTTATCAAAAAAGAAGGTAGATGGCATTATTACTTCAGACGAACTTTCAGCAATATTTTCCATGAATATAGCTATTTCCAAAGGCTTTAAAATCCCAGGTGACATTTCCATTATAGGTTTTACAGATGGTATTTTATCAAGAAATAGCAATCCTCCACTCACCATCGTCAATCAAAATGAAACCGAATTAGGTAAAATTTCTGCCGCTAATTTAATTAAAAGAATAGAAAATAATTCAAAAGAAAGCTATACAACACAAATAATTGAAACTAATATTATTTATCGAAAATCTATAAATGCAACTATTGAGATTTAGAAAACTAAAATATCATGACCAATTAATGGCTGTTTCTTATATTTTTGCTGAAAATTATTTTAAATGGATTTTATATTAAAACCTTGGCCGTGGTATGTTTCTGGCCCACTAATTACCCTAACAATGCTAATACTAGTTCTATTTGGTAAAACCTTTGGAATGTCATCTAACCTAAGAACTTTCTGTGCTATTGGTGGGGCAGGAAAATATGCTGATTTTTTTAAGTTTGATTGGAAAGCGCAACGATGGAATTTAACCGTTGTTTTGGGAGCAATTATTGGTGGATTTATAGCTGTGCATTTTTTGTCTGATGGATCACCTATACAATTGAACCCAGAAACAGTTTCTGATTTAAATTCTTTAGGGTTTGAAAACGTTGGAGCATCACTCTTACCTTCAGAAATTTATAGCTGGGACAGTATTTTAACTTTAAAAGGTATTTCAATACTAACAATTGCTGGTTTCTTGGTTGGTTTTGGAACTAGATATGCGGGCGGATGTACTTCTGGTCATGCCATTACTGGGTTGAGTAATTTACAATTACCTTCCTTAATTGCCGTTGTTGGCTTTTTTATTGGAGGCATAATCATGACCTATTTTCTAATCCCCTTAATATTTTAAGTATGAAGTTTTTAAAATTTTTATTCGTAGGTATATTTTTCGGGATTGTATTAGTAAAATCTGAAGCTGTTTCTTGGTACCGTATTTTTGAAATGTTCAAATTTCAATCTTTTCATATGTATGGAATCATCGGATCCGCAGTTGTGTTAGGTGCTTTGTCTCTATGGCTTATTAGAAGACTAAACGTTAAAAGTACTGAAGGGCAAACTATCCAATTGCCTGAAAAAGAAAAAAATTACACAGCAAATATTATTGGAGGTGCTATATTCGGTTTAGGTTGGGCCTTAGCTGGGGCATGCCCTGGACCTATGTACATTCTTTTAGGCACAGGTGTGTTTAGCATGCTAATTGTTATTGCGGCGGCAACATTAGGCACTTTTGTTTATGGTCTTTTAAAAGGTAAGTTACCTCATTAATCTAATTACGAATTAGTGAGAATATACACGAACATAGTCTATTATAAATTTTTGCGGAAAGAGATGGTCATCAATATCATTTCCACCCAAATTACCTCCTACCGCAGTGTTTAAAATAACATAGAAAGGCTGGTCAAAAGGCCAGTTATTTTTATTTTTAAGAGTGGGATTATAACTAAATAATTCTTTTCCATCTACAAAAAACGATATCTTATCTGGACTCCAGTTTACTGCATACACATGAAAACCTTCTTCTATTCCTATTATTTCAGTTGTTTTAGTATAGGCCTTATCGCCAAACTGTTCTTGAAAATGTAAGGTATTAAAAACGGTATTTGGCTTTCTACCAATATATTCTAAAATATCTATTTCCCCTGAACGAGGCCAACCTACTTCAGAAATATTACTCCCTAACATCCAAAATGCAGGCCATAAACCCTTCGCTAATGGCAATTTTGCACGCGCTTCAATGCTACCGTATTTAAACTCTTTCTTGCCCTTGGTTGTTATACGTGTAGAAGAATAATTATTAGCTCCTTTTTTAATATTTATATGCAAAAATCCATCCTTTAATTCATGGTTGGTTTTTGTATAAATCTGTTTTTCATTATTTCCCCAACCACATAAATTTGGGCAACCATCACCTAATTCAAAATTCCAATACTTTTCATTCAAAGTGGTGCCATCAAAATTATCTTCCCAAATTAGCGTAGATTTAGATTTGCAACCAACACAAATAAGAAATATGGTGAATGCTTTTACTATGGTATTAAACTTCATGCTATTATTCGGTTACAGAAAAATCGGCTTCAAGTGTAGTTTTTGAACTTCCACCTATAAAAACTTTAAAATCCCCTGGTTCAACTTCCCACTTATTATTAGCCGTATAAAACTGAAGCGTTTCTTTTGAAATTTCGAAGGTTACTTCTTGTGATTCATTAGGTTTCAAGTTTACCATTTTAAAATCTTTAAGTTCTTTTACCGGTCTGGTAACACTACCCACCAAATCTCTTATATATAATTGCACCACCTCTTTTCCTTCATATTTACTAGTATTCTTCAAGGTAAAAGAGACAGTTAAAGTATCTATATTTTTTATTGATGTAGCACCTAATATAAGATTACTATATTCAAAATTCGCATAACTCATGCCGTGACCAAATGGGTACAATGGTTCATTACTTTCATCGCTATAATGCGACCAAAAAACAATATCATTTCCTGGATTTGTAGGTCTTCCTGTATTTTTATAGTTATAGTAAATTGGAATTTGACCAACACTTTTAGGGAAAGTCATTGGTAATTTACCACTCGGATTATAATCACCATAAAGTACCTCAGCAATAGCATTCCCACTTTGAGTTCCCAAATGCCATGCTTCAACTATGGTTGGAATATTTTCATTTGCCCAATTAATAGTTAAAGGCCTACCATTCATTAAAACCAAAACTATGTTTTTATTCACGGCATATACTGCTTTTAAGAGCTCATCTTGTAAGCCAGGTAAATCTAAAGATGTTCTACTCCGTGCTTCGCCTGTTTGAAAGCCATACTCACCTAATACCATTACTACTACATCTTTATTTTTAGCAGCTTCTACTGCTTCTTTTATTCCTTTTCGGTTGGTAGTATTTATTTTTGTTTCTGTAATAAATGCATTTTTACCAATAGTTAATTCCACTCCTTTTTGGTGGGTTAAAATATTGCCTGAATATTTTTGTAATCCTTCTAAAACGGAAACAGCCGTATTATCATCTCCTGCAATACGCCAACTTCCTAAAGGACTATTTTTATCTGCTGCCAAAGGACCAATTAATGCTATTTTTAAACCACTTTTCTTTAATGGCAATAACGAACCCTTATTTTTTAAGAGAACTATAGATTTTTTAGCAACATCAAGAACTGCTTCATTATTTTCTTTGCTTCCAATAACTGCATTTTCTCGTTCTTCATTGCAATATTTATAAGGATCATCAAATAAACCTAATTCAAATTTTAATCTTAAAATTCGTTTTACAGCATCATTAATTAATTTAACATCGACCTTGCCTTCGTCAATTAACTCCTCTAAATATTTTACATACACGTATGATTCCATGTCCATATCAGAACCAGCATTTACTGCAATACTAGCAGCCTGTTTCCCATCTTTAGCATAACCATGGTTAATCATTTCACCAATAGACCCCCAATCAGAAACAACAAAGCCATTATAATTCCATTCCTTTTTCAAAACATCACGCTGAAGAAAAGAGTTTCCTGTTGCTGGAATTCCGTTTAATTCATTAAAGGCATTCATAAATGTTTTCACGTCTGCTTTAATTGCCGCCTGAAAAGGAGGAAAAATAGTATTGTAAAGTGTAGAAGTACCAACATCAACAGTATTATAATCTCTTCCTGATTCTGAAAATCCATAACCTGCAAAATGTTTTGCACATGCTGCAATGGTATGTGGCAATGTTAAATCATCTCCTTGAAAACCTTTTACACGAGCGTAGGCAATTCTACTTCCTAAATAGGGATCTTCACCAGCACCTTCCATAACCCGCCCCCATCTTGCATCTCGAGATATATCTACCATTGGAGCAAAGGTCCAATTTATTCCACTTGCAGCACTTTCGGCCGCAGCTACTTCTGCAGACTTGCGAATAGCTTCCATATCCCAACTTGCAGCTTCTGCCAGTGGAATTGGACTCAGTGTTTTATAACCATGAATTACATCAAAACCAATAATTAAAGGAATACCTAATCGAGTTTCTTCAACTGCAATTTTTTGCACTTTTCTGACTTCAGCTACTCCGCGTACATTCAACATAGAACCTACCAAACCTGATTTTAAATGGGCGTATTTGTTTGCTGCATCTCCATTTGTTGGCGCAGGACCAGTAACATTCCAAAAACCGTTATACTGGTTCATTTGCCCAATTTTTTCTTGAAGCGTCATTAGATTTAAAAGCGAGTCTACCTTCTGATCTAAACTGTTCTTCGAAACTTGACTGTTACCTAGGTTTAAGAACAATCCAACACAAATAATTAATTTCAATTTCATTTTAAAAAAGTTTGGTTCTAGTTGCAAGCAATTTCAAATATAAGCAAATTAAAAAGGAGCAATTAAGATTCATTACATCTTACTCACTCCTTTATGCTCAACTCAATTTATTGATAAACTCTTACGTAATCGATCTCCATTGTGGACTGAGAGAAGGCACTATCTATAGCGCCACCTAAATTGCCACCCATTGCAATATTCATGATTAAAAATTGATCCGCGTTAAAAGGCCATGTTTGACTATCTTTTGTTGCTGGATTATACGTGTAATATATTTCATCGTCCACTAAAAATGAAATTTCATTAGCCGACCAGTTAATAGAATACACATGAAATTCTGATGAAACATTACTCACGGTAACTTCTCCTTTATTAGTAGTATTTCCAAAACTTGAAGGCGTATGAATAGCAGCCTGAACCACATTTTGATTATTACCAACATGCTCCATAATATCTAATTCTCCACAAGCAGGCCAGCTAACTGTTTCAAAATTTGATCCCAACATCCATAACGCAGGCCATGTACCACCACCTTCTGGTAATTTGGCCCGTATATCCACACGACCATAAGTAAAATCGAATAAGCCCTGAGTTTTTAGTCTGGCCGAGGTATAACTACTTCCACTAAAGTTTTCTTGTTTAGCTATAATTTTAAGCATGCCATCTTCCACAATTACATTATCCGCTCTGTTGGTGTAATATTGTGATTCATTATTTCCCCATCCGTTTGTTCCTGTGCCAATATCATAGGTCCAATTGGCAGCATTAGGTGCGCCGTTTGTATCAAATTCATCAGACCAAATTAAATTGGAATAGGTAACATCAACTGTTGGAGGCTCTGGAGTACCAGCGTCATCTGCTATTAATATAAACCACCAGGTAAACTCAGTATTACCATCTACAGTTCTTAAAACCATTTCATTTGCAGATCTGCTAAATATCTGGTATTGATGGTTACCTCCAGTGTAATACCCTAAAAATGCAGTTCCTGACAAGGTTAGTGTTTCAAGACCATCTGGCGCACTTAGTGACCATTGACTTGTAAAATCATTTAAAGGATAATTTTCTATATCTGCTCCATTTGGAGTTTCATTATGAGCACCTAATTCATTAATTAAATTAACACGACCAAAAACGGTACCTGAAGGGTCAACCCCATTGGCATCATTTACGCTGTTAGTAATAAACGTAAAACTACCATCTGCATTAAAAATATACCGATCATCATACATTCCTGTAGCCGATTTTTCATTTGCCGCCGCTCCGTACCATTCTGTTGGTATATTTCCACCAACTGGTCCTAAACCAAAATGACCGTTAGCTTCAGACTTAATTCTCCAAGTTCTACTGCCATCAGCAACTAACATTTGCAAAAGATCTTCAGGAGCTTCGTAAGATGCGAAAACCTCAACTTCAATTAATTGACTATTCGTAATGCCTCCTGCTCCAGTAGCGATCACCATTATGGTATAAGTATTGACGCCTGTAGTACTAAAACTATAAGATGCCTCACCATTCGGAGCAACGGTGGTAACATTATTGTTTATAAATTGATAGCTAATAGCATTATCAGCAAATGCTGTAAAATTTACAACACCACTACCATCTCCAAACGGATTAGCAGCATCAGCGCCTACAATTTCTACATCTACCACTAAATTAGTTGGTTCTAAAATAGTAGGTAAAATAGGTTCCTTTTCCTGACAACTAATGAACATTAGTAAGGTTAGAAAAACGAATGATATATTTTGAAAAAAATTCATAGATCTATTTTTTAATTATGAAAATATACATTGTCTACATATACCGTATTTGCTCCTGTTGGGGTCCCCACATAAATCAATTGAGCAATATGTCCTCTTGTAGTTAATCCAGTAAAATCTGATAATGGAATATCTAAACTTACCCATTGCCCTTTGGCAGGAGCAGTTATATTTATTTGATGTTCTACATCGTCTCCACCACCATCATAAACCCCATTGGCACCAAAATCGACTAACTTTATACTAAATGAATCAAAATCTGCAGACCAAACATCTGTATGAAAATGCGTCATTCCACTAGCATCGATGGTCGTTGTAGTTGTTTCAATACCTACAAAATCTAAAGCACCGTATTTTTTAGTGGCATTACCAGCTATCATTACATCTTCGAGATTGGCTTGTGACCAGTCTGTTCTCCATGTGTCTACTGCTACGTTGGTGTAAGCATCACTAAACATAGATATTACATTTGCTGCAGAAACCGAAGGAGTAGGTGCTGCTGTTGTAGGTGCAGTTGCTCCTGTACTACCGCCAGCGGCATTTAAAGTAATGGCATCAAAATAAGAAACAGTTTCTCCGGTTCTCGCATTAAAATCTGGGAACACCACTAAAAACTCAATATTGGTATTATTTGGATCACCAATTACCCCTGAAAAATCAAATGTTAATTCTTCCCATTCATTGGTTTTAGTGTTAGGCACTTTAATCTCTCCTGTTGAGCCTCCTGCGCCATTTGCAAACTTGATTCCTACATCACTAATTACAGATTTCCATACTTTAATTTTTACCGTACTGTTTGTGGCACTTAAAGTAAAAGGAGTTTGTAAAGGGGTTTCAGTACCTGCCCATGATTGCCCTGCTTGTCTTGCTGTAAATTTAGCAACAGTTGCTGATGTGTTTACTCCAGATGCATCTGGGTTGGAAACTATTTCTAATGCAGGATTGTCCACATTTTCAAAAATATTCCATAAAGAGCTTGCTCCTCCTGTTGGAGATTCAAAATTTACTGGAAAAGTTGTTTTACCTGTACCTCCTGTAGAACCACCAGACCCTAAAACTATATCATCCATATAAAAGGTACCTGCGGTATTCCCAGGCCCATCCACAAAAATAACCATTGTAGCATATTGCCCCGTTGGAACAAAAGCCTCTCCTACTCCTTGACTACCATCTATATAACTTTTAGTTGCATTAGTGGCAAAATCAAAGCTCAAGTTCTCCCAACCTGTTCCACCATGTGTTACAACTACTTCATTTTGACGTTCCCCATTAACTCCACCTTCAAATTTAAGTAGTATTGGAACCACAACATTTGACCAAAATTTCATAGTGATTGTTTTATTACTATTTGAAAAATCTACTGGCACACCTAAATTAAATGCTCCACCTTCATAAGCACCACCAGAATTAATTATTGCACCAACTTTTGATGCTACTGTATTTACTCCTGTCAAACTTGGGTTATCTACTACTTCATATTGTGCGCCATTAAATGTTCCAAAAGCATAATCTACTGAGGATATATCGAAAGTAATTGGAAGTTCTAAAGGCAAAGTTGCAGCCGCTTCTTTCACTATATCATCTATATAAAATGTACCTGCGGTATTCCCAGGCCCATCCACAAAAATAACCATTGTGGCATATTGCCCTGTCGGAACAAAAGCCTCTCCTACTCCTTGAGAACCATCTATATAACTTTTAACTGCATCTGTGGCGAAATTAAAAGATAACTCTTCCCATCCAGTTCCTCCGTGTGTAGCAACAACTTCATTTTGACGCTCTCCATTTACGCCGCCTTCAAATTTTAATAATACAGGCAGTGCTACATCTGACCAAAACTTCATAGTTATCGTTTTATTAGTACCACTGAAATCCACAGGTGTACCTAAGGTAAAAGTACCACCTTCCCAATTTGCTCCTGAATTTGTGATTGCTCCAACTTTAGAAGCTTCGGTATTTGCACCTGTAAACGCAGGGTTATCTACCACTTCAAATGATGCTCCATTAAAAGTTTCGAATGCATAATTAATAGCTGCATTATCAAAAGTTATTGGAAGTACTATTGGGTCTGATGCACCAGAAATAATTACTGTTTCAGTAATTTCGATAGTAGCTGAACCAGCTCCACGAGCTACAATGCGCACAGTATATTCTCCAGCCTCTGCATAAGAGTGCTTTACAAATTCACTCGCCATAATGGTAGTGGGCTCTTCGTTCTCTACATCACCAAAATAAATATCATAAACAGTTACATTATTTGCATTTGGAGTTACCGTTATTTCAAATGGATTAGTTGGGGTAACATCAATTTCTGCTGTTAAATCTGTTGGAGGAGTAAACGATATTACTACAACTCTACTTAATTCGCTTGTTAATCCAGTTAATCCAATGGCAACAATACGCAAGGTATATTCACCCTCTGCATATACATGAGAAATAGATTCTCCAGGAGCAGATTTTGTTGCTATTTCATCAGCTACGTCTCCAAAGTATATTTCGTAAGCTGTAGCGCCAACAGACGTTGGTGTAACGGTTACTGTACCTGTATCATCTTGTGATATATCAAAAATAGATTTTAAATTTGATGGAGCAGATACCTCTTGTAGCGCGTATGATGTTTCTTCCTTTTCGCAGGAACCTAGCAAGCCTATTGCTATAAAAAACACTAGTAATTTTTTCATATGTTTCATTTGTCTTGAGTTTAGTTTTATTAATATCCAGGATTTTGATTCCAACGATTACCTGCTAATTCTATTTCTATGGATGGTATTGGAAATACTTCATTTTTTCCTGATGTAAATCCTGTTATTTCTTGCACAGCTCTACCAGTTCTAACCAAATCAAAAAATCTGTGGCCTTCACCTACTAATTCTACTTGCCTTTCAAGAGCTATTGCATCGGTTAAGGCTGCACCCGTTACCGCTAATTCATGATCTGTATCGCCAAAGGCACGATTCCTTACTCTGTTTATATAAAGTAATGCTTGAGCATCGTTGCTAGGAGATTTTCTATTATGCGCCTCAGCAGCCATTAATAAAACATCTGCAAAGCGAATAGATCTATAATTATTTGGATTTGTTAAGTTGGCATCACCAGTGTTTAAATCGCCCTTACGCGAGATATACTTTCTGTTGTAATACCCTGTGTGTTCATACCCTTCAACATAGGCGACATCACTGTTTTGAGCAGCCCAAGCTACAATATCCAAAATGGCCGTATCTTTTCTTAAATCTCCAGATTCAAAAGCATCTACTACTTTTTGAGTAGGTACATTAAAGCTAAAACCTGATTCAAATAAAGGGCCCGAGTAATTTCTAATACCATTAAAACCAACAGCAACATTACCCTCACTACATTGCAAGCAACCAAAACCAGCACCTTCAATATCTGTATATTGTACTTCGAAAACAGATTCTATATTATTTTCATTATCGTTTTCGAACATGGTGGTATAATCCGTCAATAAATCATAAGGGCCTTCATCAATTAATTCATCAAAAACATCAGCTGCTTCTGAAAATTTATTTTGATATAAATATGCTTTCCCTAATAGCGCTAAAGCGGCACCTTTAGTAACACGACCAACTTCTGTTTGAACATAAGGAAGATTATCAGCCGCAAATTGTAAATCGATTTCTATTTGCGCATATACTTGTGCTTTTGGCGTGCGTTCAATGGTATTTTGATCACCAAAAAGCAAACGTTTATCAACAGCCAAAGGAACATCTCCAAACCATTTTACCAATTCAAAATAATAATAAGCTCTTAAAAAAGTAGCCTCAGCTATTACTTGTTCCTTGCCAGAAAAATCGGTTTTATCTTTAAATTCAAGAATATAATTGGCTCTATTTACACCTGCAAACATCCATCCCCAAATATCTCGAAGTTGGTCATTTAATGGTGTATGTGTCATATTATCAACTTCCTGTATTCCAGGCACATCAGTAGCACTCTCACCACCAGCTAGCGTATTATCCGAAGCAATTTCGCCTAACATTACATTCAAGTAAGTAGATTGTAGCAAATCATAAGCTCCGATTAAGGCAGCTTGATAATCTTCTTCTGAATTAAAGTAATTTTCAGAATTTTCATCAAATGATTCTACATTAACAAAATCATCACTACATGAATTAGTAACAAGTGCAGAAAACAAAAAGAGAAGTGTATATTTTATGGTGTTATTTTTCATTTTCATAGCATTAAAATTTTAAGTTAATTCCTAATAAATAGGTTCTTGGCACTGGGTAAAATCCATAATCTATTCCTGCGCCTATTGGACTTCCTGATGAAGCACTTGGGTCGTAACCTCTATATTTTGTTAAGGTTAATAGGTTATTTGCTGACAGATAAAAACGAAGTTTAGACATTCCAAAACGATCAACAACCTTCATTGGCAGTGAATAGCCTAATTGGATATTTTGTATTCTAATAAAAGAACCGTCTTCTACGAAATAATCTGAAAACTGATTGTTACCCGTTGCTCCTGTTGTTACTCTAGGAACCTTGTTAGAAGTTCCTTCACCTGTCCACCTATTTAAGGTGTAAACCGACTTGTTTACTAAAGGTTGAACACGCTCATAATTACGAACAATATCATTCCCCACAGAAGCAAATGCATAGGAATTAAAATCCCAATTTTTATAGTTAAAAGTTAAGTTAAGACCCATGGTCGCATCTGGAATTGGATTACCAATATCCACACGATCATCAGCATCGATAACGCCATCTTCATTGGTATCTACAAAACGTAAATCACCAGGAGCAGCATTTGCTTGTATAGCATGATCTTCTATTTCGTCTTGATTCTGAAAAATGCCATCTGT
Organism: Cellulophaga tyrosinoxydans; assembly: GCF_900176415.1. Classification (GTDB taxonomy): domain Bacteria; phylum Bacteroidota; class Bacteroidia; order Flavobacteriales; family Flavobacteriaceae; genus Cellulophaga; species Cellulophaga tyrosinoxydans. The sequence continues at coordinate 142,147 of NZ_FWXO01000003.1, forward strand.
TTGTAGTCCAAAAAAGTATCCCAAAGGTTTACCTTCTTCAAATCTAGATGGTAAATCTTGACCCACTCCAAAACCACCTCCAGCAATAAAACCTAAGCCATTATTTACTGCTATAGCCTTATTTTCTAAAAAGGTTATATTATAATTTATTCCGATATTAAAGTCGTCTGAAAAATATTTTTTATATCCTATCGCGAATTCGAATCCGGTGTTTTCCACAGTTCCTCCATTTACAACTGGAGAAGATGAACCAGGAGCAGACACACCTAATATTCCTGATGCTGGTGGCTGCAATAATAATTCGTTAGTAGTTTTCTTAAAATAATCTGCAGTAATATCTATCTTATTATCAAATAGCTTTAAATCTATACCAATATCAAGAGTTTCTTGCTGCTCCCATTGTATTTCTGGATTCGGAAGAATACCTACCGATCTACCAAAAACCAATTGATTATTTAAAACATACGCAGCTTCACCATTTAATAAGCCTCTAAAGGCATTAGATGCAATACGGTCATTACCTAAAATACCGTAACTAGCTCTAAGCTTTAAAAAGTTTATTGTTTTACTATCTACTAAAAAGTTTTCATCAGAAACCACCCAACCTAAAGAACCAGAAGGAAAATATCCAAATCTGTTGTTAGGTCCAAATTTGGTAGAACCGTCTCTTCTTAGAACTCCAGACAACAAGTACTTGCCCTTGTAATTGTATTGTAATCTTGTGAAATAGGATAATAAGCGTTCATCGAACCTATCTGCGGCGCCACTTAACTTTAATCCATTTCTTTGATCAACGGTATTTTCAATTTCTGCACTAGCGAAGTCTATTTCTTCAGTAAAAAATCCTTGAGTGCTCCCTGAAAATAATCCGGTTGTTTTAAAAACGGACATCCCTAATGTGGCACTAAAATTATGATTTTCATTGAATGTTTTATCATAATTTATAAACGTATCCCAAGTGTAATCTCTAAAAATATCTTTATTGACAGATAAAGAAGGTCTGTCTTCATTATTAAAAACTTTCCCTGAACCATAAAAAGCTAGTGGAGAAAAATATCTTCCTTGCACCTCAGCATAATTAAATTGATAATTAGTTTGAAAAGTAAAATCATTTAAAAATGAATATTTTAAGCCTAAAACGCCACTAAGCTTATCCACTACAGTAGAATTAAAGGTATTTTCAATTTGTGCCAATGGGTTTACAACTTCATTACCGAGTCCTTCCGATAACGTGTAATTTCCATTAGCATCTTTCACTGCTAGCGTAGGTGAATTGTTTATAGAATTAAATAATACTGAACCCAAGCCGCCTTCATTAAGACCTTTTTTATTAGTTCCGGTATATATTAAATTTGTTGTTAGTTTTAAATTTTTAAATACATCTGTATCAAAATTTATTCTACTTGTAAATCTTTTAAAATTTGCTTTATTACCACCAACTATACCATCTTGAGTTAATAATGAAGTACTAAATGCATAGGAAGATTTATCGGTACCTCCGCTTATGGTAAGGTTATGGTTAATTACTGGAGCTTTTTGAAAAACTTCATCTTGCCAATCTGTTCCTGTCCCTAAATTAGCTACATTGGGATAAGGCGCGGTTTGCCCACCTGCAGCATATGCTTCGTTAATTATAATGGCATATTCGGTAGCATTTAATACTGGTATTTTTCTGGACGTTTCCTGAAAACCAGCATACATATCATAACTAAATTTTAAATCGGTATTTCTTTTCCCTGATTTGGTAGTAATTAAAATTACCCCATTTGCGGCTCTTACTCCATAAATACCCGCAGTTGCATCCTTTAAAACATTTATACTTTCGATATCTCCAGGGTTCACAACACTTAAATCCTCAATAACATTACCATCTACTAATATTAAAGGACGTGCGTCGCCATTAGTAGAAATTCCACGAATTCTTATTGAAGAACCACTACCAGGAGAACCAGATTCTGATGTAATTTGTACACCTGCAACCTGACCCTGTAATGCTTGCTCAATTCTTGTAGGATTTAAATCTTCGATAGTTTCAGCTCCTATCACCGAAACTGCTCCAGTAATTTCTTTCTTAGTTTGGGTACCATAACCAACCACTACAACTTCGCTTAAAGCACTTACATCTTCATCTAATGTGAGGTTTAAGAAATTAGCGTTTTTAATAGCAATCTCTTTAGTAGTATAACCTATATAAGAAAAAACCAATACATCGCCGACTTTAATCTTATCCAATGTAAAATTCCCATCAAAGTCTGATGTAGTTCCTCTAGTTTGATTTTTCACAACCACATTTACCCCAGGCAAAACATCATTAATATTGGAGTCTTTTACATTTCCATTAATAGTGAATTCTTGTGACCAAGATATTGTGGTGAAAAATATTGTTGAGAGCAACAAAATTATGTGTTTCATATGTTGTGTTTTAGAAATCACAATTTATCGTTAATTAAACTGAGAATTAAATAAAATACCACAACAAAAAATATACATATGACATTTTTAACAACTTAAAAATACCATATACGTATATAAATCAGTAGAAATGAACATTATTGGGTGAAACTTAGCAGTACTTAGAAATACCCCAAAAACTGTTTTTGTATGGGCAATGTTGTGGTAAAAATAAACTTTGTATATGTATTACAAATTTATGATATAGTCCGTTAGACTATTTTCGTGTGGCAAATCTATTTTTTTTCTTAATCGATAACGTTTTACCTCAACACTACGAACTGAAATATTGAGTAATGGCGCTATTTCCTTTGATGATAAATTAAGCCTTAGGTAAGCACATAATCTTAAATCATTAGGAGTTAGTTCTGGGTGCCTCTCTTTTATAGTTTTTAAGAATTCTTTATCCGCATTATTAAATGCATCTTCAAATAGTTTCCAATCATCATCATTATTAATATTACGATCAATGGTTTTTATAACGGCATTTATTTGACCTGGTGATTTACTGTTTTGTAATTGAGATTTTATAGTGTTTAAAAATTCATTCTTTTTAATTATACTCATGGTTGAAATAGCCAACTCTCTACTTTTATTATCAATTTCTTGACTAAGTTTTTCATTCTTAATTTGAATAATTTTCTTTTCAGCTTTTATCTTTTTACGCTTTAGCTTTTTCTGATTTTCTTTCAAAAGCAGTTGTTGCTGTTTGCGATAGTATCTTCTATACATTCTGTGCACAACATACCCCAAAGACAAAAATGTGATAAAATATATCACAATCGCCATATACGATGCATACCATGGACGTAAAATCTGAAATGAAAAACTGGCAATATTCTCACTAAAATCATTCCCTATTTTTGATCTTACTTTAAAAACATAATCCCCATAAGTTAGATTTTCAAAGGATACTTCTGGATTTTGTGACCATGAACTCCATGTATTATTAGTACCTGATAATTGATATTGGTAATTAACCTCAGCGTACTTTTCATAATTCGGAACACTATATTTGAAAGCAATATTGTTATTTCTATATCCGAATTCCGTTTCCTTGTTTTGCAGTTCTATTTGCTGATATTTTATAGAGTCTCTATTCCGTACAGCAATAGAATTTATAGCAATAGTGTATTTTTTTGATTTTATTTTATTTAAATCCAATGTTATAAAGCCATTGGAGATTCCTATTAGGTATTTTTTATCAGTAATAAAAGTATTGTTCTCAAAACCTTGCACTCCAATACTTCTTCTAAAAAAACTAGGAATCGCTATTTTATTTGCCTCCATAATCCCATTAAAACTATTAGGAGCTACGGAAATAATATTCTTATCGCTAAATGCCCATAATTTACGATTTTGTTCATCGGGAACTATAATACCAATTGGCCTATCATCATCTTTAAAAAACAAAGAAGAGAACAAACTATCTCGTTCAAAGTCCTTGAGCTTTTCGTTGTATTTAAAAACCCCGTTGTTTGAGGTATATAATATGGCATCATTATAGGAAACTAAACTCGCACCGGAACCCATTACTGGCTTTGCGATAACTTGTTGGACTTTGGTGAAATTTTGATCTAAAACAAGCCTAAAAACACCTTTAAATTCATGGTTTACAATTAGTTCGTTACTTTTTGTAAACTCAAAAAATCGACTTGAAATATCAAATCCTGCAATTTTATTTCTAAAAATCCATTGATTATTTTGCTTTTCGAAAATACTAAGCCCTTTATAATTTCCCTGAATTATAAGATTATCATTCCCCTGGATTTTCTTTATATCCCAAGCACCCGGAAATGTCGAAATCTGTTTTGCTTTATTTTTGTCCACAACAAATGTGCCTTCATTATGACCACAAAACAAAACACCCTCTAATTCTTTTAAAAACCAAACTTGCCCGTTCGTATTTTCAATGATTTTAAATTCTTCATCGCCATTCTTTAGCTTATAAAACAAACCTTGATTGGTACCCAAATACAAATGGTCTTTATAAATAGCTGCGGTATAAACCACCCCTAATTTGCCAATTTTATCCAGATATTCGTTGAATGGAGAACTCAAATTTATAACACTAATTCCGTTATTAAGCGCCAACCATAGATTGCCATCCGCATCTTCAAAAACTGAATGCACAGTATTATCGAACAATCCTTTTTGCTGATTTATTTTTTCTATTAGCTCACCAGAAGAATTTATATATAACAATCCATCAGAAATAGTCCCTAAAATAAAATTACCGTTCTTTAACTGGATACTACTATAAACGTTTAGGTCTTGTAACTCTGCATTTGCAGCAATCTGCCATTTGGTTACGCTATTTTTGTCAATTAGATAAAAACCATTTTTTTCGGTAACAGCTATTTTTCCTGATTTACTATCAAATAAACCTATAACAATATTCTCCTTAAAAACGGAATCGTTCGAAAAAAGCTTAGCAACACCGTTTTCGATTTTAAAAAGTCCTTCATTAGATTTTTGAAAATAAACGGCTCCGTTATTATTAAAAATTCGCGCACGAACACTTTCCGAATTTATTATACTAAAAGATTCATTTTGTGTGTCATAAACATAGATTCTTTGTAAAGACTGAAAAAGCACCCATTTATCTAATTGTATAATATTCCAAAATTCTTCATCCTCAATCATCGGGATGTCTAATTTGGGTACTAAAGATTGATATTTAAGGTTGCCAAAATTATCTTTTTGCCAATACCCAAATTCCATATAGCAACCCGTATATACTCGCTGATCTATTACTTTAACCGATCTAATTTGTGATCCGTTTGGTGAAGAGTAGGTTTGCCAAAAAGCGCCATCGTAGGCCAATAAACCATAGTTATTACCAACATAGATGTATTTATTGGCTGCCTGAGAAACACTCCAATTTTGGTTACCACCATTATAGGCTAATGGCGTAAAATTATTTATAGGTGGTAGTTCTTGCGAAAAGCAAAATGTGATACTTAAAAAATAAACTGCTTTTTTAAAAAATTGTAGCATGAGGTTATTTAAACCATTAGGTCAACATGACCTTAAAGATAATGAATAGCTATCTAGCAATCTAAACAATCTCAGCACTAAGACCTGCCTGCAATAATTTGGTGCAACGCGGTTTTAAATCATCATAATCACCAGTTTTTACTGTACACTTACCATTATGATGAACAATAATAGAACATTGTTCTGCCTGTTCTGGCGTATGATCACAAACACCTATCAAGGTTTCGATAACAAAATCAAAAGTATTTACGTCATCATTAAACAGGACAATCTCGTTTTGTTTTTGCGTTTCTTCTTCTAAAAGTAAATCTTCTAAGATCTTTTCTTTAGTGCTCATAGACCTAATTTTATACTAATATACAAATTCTTTAAAATCAAAAAAATACAATTTTATAATTATTTACTTAGTGTATTTAACTGCTACCCAATTGTTTCGTTCTAAATTAGAAACATACTTAAGTTTAAATTCTTGGCATTTAGCAGTAATTATTTCTATGTCTTCAGTATAGAAACCACTTAAAAATAAAACACCATCATTAGTTAAACATTCAACATATTTTGGGATATCTTCTAGTAAAATGTTACGGTTAATATTTGCAATAATTACTTGGTATTTTTTTCCCGCTAATAAACTTGCATCGCCTTCCAATACAGTTATATGCTCGCAGTTATTACGTTCTACATTCTCTTTGGCATTTAAATAACACCAATTATCAATATCTATAGCATCTATAACCGAAGCGCCCTTCATAGCCGCCAAAATAGCTAAAACACCAGTACCACTTCCCATATCTAAAACTGATTTTCCTTCAAAATCATGATTCAAAATGTGTTGCAGCATCATATGTGTGGTTTCGTGATGTCCTGTGCCAAAACTCATTTTTGGCTCTATAACAATATCAAATTCTACATTAGTCTTTTCATGAAAAGGAGCTCTAACAGCACATTTGTTATCCACCTCAATAGGGCTAAAATTTTGCTCCCAAGTGGCATTCCAGTTCTCCTGTTCAATTTCTTTATAGTCGTAATCAATTTCGAAGTTAGGGTTTGAAAGAATTTCAATAGCATTCAGAATATCATCAGACCAATCATCTTTTTTAATATAAGCTAAAACGCCATCTTCAGTCTCAACAAAACTTTCAAAAAGCACCTCCCCAAGTTCCGCTATTAAAATATCAGAAGCTGGTTGTAACGGACTAATTTTAAAGTTGTACTCGATATAGCTATTGTCTTTTTCCATAACTTTTTAAATCTAAAAAAGGCATTCCTAAAAAGAATGCCCATATATTTTATAAATTATTGTTTTCTTAAATTGCTTTTACAATAGCAATAAAGTCATCTGCAACCAATGATGCTCCTCCTATAAGACCACCATCTACATCTGGCTTAGAGAAAATTTCTACTGCATTATTCGGCTTTACACTCCCACCATAAAGTATAGATACATTATTAGCAATAGCAGTATCGTAAGCTTTAGTTATTGTTTGTCGTATAAAAGCATGCATTTCTTGCGCTTGTTCCGGAGAAGCAGTCTCACCTGTACCAATAGCCCAAACCGGCTCATATGCCAAAATGATGTTTTTCCATGCACTAGCATCTACTGAAAATAATGCGTTTTTAAGCTGACTTTCTACAACTTTAAAATGATTATCGGATTTACGATCTTGCAATTCCTCGCCAAAACAAAACATTACACGCATATTTTTAGCCAAGGCCGCCTGAACCTTTTTAGCTAAAATTTCATCAGTTTCGCCAAAATAAGCTCTTCTTTCTGAGTGCCCTATAATAACTGTATCTATACCAATATTAAGCAACATATCCGCAGAAATTTCACCTGTATATGCTCCATTTTCTGCAAAATGCATATTTTGAGCAATTACTTCAATTTTTGAAGAATCAAGATTTTGTACCGCTGCTGCAAGATTAACAAATGTAGGTGCAACCATTACTTCTGCATTGGTATCTGGTAATTTAGCAGAAAGTTCAGCCAACAAAACCTCGGTTTCAGCATTATTTTTATTCATTTTCCAGTTTCCTGCAACTATCTTACTTCTCATTATAATTATTTTTAACTGTTAGTTTTTTATTTTTTGTGTGACTTATTGTAATTGAATTTCATCTAAATCGTTGTAATGTACCTTTTGTATAATAGTTCCTTTTTCAAGCACCAGAACACCTGGATTAGATCTTACAATAGTTTTTAAGGTTGTTTGATCGGTAAAATAAAAGTCGAAATTCAATTTATATTCTTTTATCAATTTTAATGTAAAGTCCTCACCAGAAGCAGACATACCTATTACTTTATACCCTTTTTTTATAGCATCGTCGGTTACTGTTTTTACTTCATTAAATGCCTCGTAATTACTTTTACCTAAATCGTAAGCAATGACCATAACAAGTTTTGGTTCTTGCAAAAACTGACTTGTGTAATCGTCTCCATCTTTTTCAATTGTAAAATCATGAATTGGAGGTTCGTATCCTGCTTGAACTTCGGTTGTTTCTACATCAATAAAATCGCCATCAACAGTTGGATAATCTCCTCTAGTGACTATAACTTTTTCTTCCCCATTTACTTTAAATTTCCAAGCATAATCAAAAATAGCTTTAGGAGCATCATCTGGCACAGACATACCTTCTTCTATGTTTGCGCCAATTTTATAGGGTCTAAAATCTATAGCTGGTAAATGATTTAATACATAATACACAAAAGCAATACAGCCGAAAATTGAAAGCCCAGTAATGATTCTATTAAATCCGGATCCAAAAAGTGGTTTTATATATTTTATACCCACAAATAAGAATACAATTAAGAAAAGTAAAAAAATGTCTTTGTAAAAAGATTGCCAAGGAGTTAATTTCAAAGCATCGCCAAAGCAACCACAGTCGGTAACTTTATTAAAATAAGCCGAATAAAAGGTTAAAAAAGTAAAACCAATAATCATTAGCAATAAACTCCAAACTGTAAACCTTACTTTAAACCCTAGAATTAAAAGCACACCCAATAAAACCTCAAAAATAACTACAACAATAGCAATTTTTAAAGCATGTGGTTCAAACAGCGGAAGGTTTAATACGCCATAACTAAAATATTCTTCTAGTTTAAATGAAAATCCGACAGGATCGTTAAGCTTAATAAAACCACTTATTATAAATAATATTCCAACAAATATTCTGCTTATACCTACTAAATACTTCATTTAATTATTTAGAATTTGATGTTAAATGTATCATTGCAAATATGGCATAATTTACCATGTCTTGATAATTAGCATCGATACCTTCACTCACTAGTGTTTTACCTTTGTTGTCCTCTATTTGCTTAACTCTAAGGAGCTTTTGCAATATTAAATCTGTTAATGAACTTACACGCATATCACGCCAAGCTTCGCCATAATCATGATTTTTATTCTCCATTAAAGATTTGGTCATTGCCACATGTTTATCAAAAAGTGCTACTGCCTCTTCTGTATTCATATCTGGTTGATCCGCGATACCTTTTTCAATCTGGATTAATGCCATAATGGAATAATTGATAATTCCAATAAACTCTGATTGTTCGCCTTCATCTACTTTACGAACCGCATTTTCCTGTAGACTTCGTATACGTTGCGCTTTAATAAATATTTGATCTGTTAACGAAGGTAATCGTAAAATTCGCCATGCACTACCATAGTCCTTCATTTTTTTAGAAAATAAATCTCTACATATTTTGACTACTGCATCGTATTGTTCTGATGTTTTCTGCATGTATTATTTGTAATTTGTGTAAATTTCGTTCAAAATTTTTAATTGTTCAAGAATAGCGCTTTAAACTTGGTCGGTTAACTAAAATCTTAACTAATTAGCATAAAAATGACCATAAACTGCAAAGGAAATCTGATAGATTTAAACACTCCTAAAATAATGGGAGTACTAAACCTAACGCCCGACTCCTTTTATGATGGTGGCAAATATAAAAACCAAAAAGAGATTATTACTCAAGTAACGCAAATGATTTCTCAAGGTGCGACTTTTATAGATATTGGTGCTTACAGTTCTCGCCCAGGTGCTGAACACGTTTCTGAAACTGAAGAATTAAGGAGAATGACACCAATTGTAGCTTTATTACAAAAAGAATTCCCTGAAATATTACTATCTATTGACACCTTTAGAAGTAAAGTTGCTGAAGAATGTATTGAATTTGGAGCGGCTCTTATAAATGATATATCAGCTGGTAATCTTGATGTTAATATGATGGAGACCATTGCAAAACATAAGGTGCCCTATATTATGATGCATATGAAAGGTACACCGCAAAATATGCAGCAAAATTCCCATTACAACAATTTACTTACTGAAGTGATTAACTATTTTTCTGAAAAAATTGAAGCTGCCCGAAGTAAAAAAATAATAGACATTATACTCGACCCTGGATTTGGTTTTTCTAAAACCACAGCTCAAAATTATGAACTAATGGAAAATCTAAATATATTAAAAAACACCAATAAGCCATTATTGGTTGGGGTAAGTAGAAAATCTATGATTTACAAAATTTTAGAAACCGATGCGAAAAACGCCTTAAATGGTACAACAGTCTTAAATACCGTTGCATTATTAAAAGGAGCAAACATACTAAGGGTGCATGATGTAAAAGAAGCGGTAGAATGTGTAAAACTTATTCAGCAATTAAAGACTGTAAATACATAGTTCTAGTTCATCTATTTTTCCTAATTTTACAAAAACCTTACACTTGGATTTTTTAAATTTTCTAGATTTTAAGATACCTGACATAATCGACATTCTACTTGTCGCGATATTATTATATTATGTGTACAAACTGGTTAGAGGAACGGTTGCCATCAATATATTTATTGGTATTGTAATTGTCTGGGGGTTTTGGAAACTTACAGAACTACTAGACATGAGAATGATTAGTAGTATTCTTGGTGGTTTTATGCAGGTTGGATTAATTGCATTAATAATTGTATTCCAACAAGAAATTCGAAAATTTCTATTAATGATTGGTTCCACCAATTTTTCGAATAAAAAAAGCTTTATAAAACATTTTAAATTTTTAAAGCAAGAGGCATCCGCTATTGGCACAGACATTAATTCCATATTAAGTGCCTGTGAAAGAATGAGCGCATCAAAAACAGGCGCTATTTTAATTATCAAAAGAAACAACTCTTTGGATTTTGTAAAATCTACTGGCGATAAAATGCATATTGAAATTACGCAACCCATTATTGAAAGTATTTTTTATAAAAATAGCCCATTGCATGATGGTGCTGCAATAATAGAAAACAACTATATTGTGGCAACAAGAGTTATATTGCCGGTTTCTAATGAAAGAACAATTCCATTACGATTTGGCTTAAGACATAGAGCAGCCGTAGGAATTACTGAAAAAACTGATGCATTAGCGCTAGTTGTAAGTGAAGAAACAGGAACAATAACCTATATTAAAAACGGTGAATTTGTTCTCTATAAAGACATGATAGAGTTATCTAATATTATAAAAGAAGACCTTTTATAAACCAACCAACTAAACTACCACTAACCATGGAATGTAAAAATTGCAATCTTGCTTTGCGCACTGATTATTCCTATTGTTCTAATTGTGGCGCCAAAGTAATAAGAAACCGTATTACCATAAAAAATCTTTGGTATGATTTTACAGAGCGTTTTTTTAATCTAGACAATACTTTTCTCTTAACTTTTAAACACTTATTCACGAAGCCCGAAGCTGTTATTGGAGGCTATATAAATGGCGTTCGGAAAAAGTATATGAATCCCGTTTCCTATTTTACTATTGCTGTTTTTTTAGGAGGAATATTATACTTTATAATTCAAAAATTCTTTCCAGATGCAATGAATTATCAGTTTGAACAAATGACCATAAATAACTCAGATCCTTCACAAAAATTTGGAATGGAATTTGGCAAACAATTTCAAAATCTCTCGATGGAGTATCAAAGCATATTTTATATTGCTATGCTTCCATTTTTGTCCTTGATCTCTAGAATAGTCTTTTACAATAAGAAACAGTTTAATTTAAGCGAACACTTTGTAATCAACATTTACGCATACGCACACATGTCGATTACTGTAAATAGTTTATACATACTAAGCGTATGGAATAGTCAGTTATTCTATTATATTGCAATGATCAATTCATTTACTTTATTACTATACTTCTCTTATGTATATAAAAAAGTTTTTAAATTAAACTGGAAACAACTTATCTTAAAACTACTACTTTTTGTTTTAATATTTGGAATCCTATTCTTTATAATAATGATCTTAACAGGAATATACTTAGCATTTTTTACGGATACATTTAAACACTTAAAAGAAGCACAGGCAATGCTTATGTACTAAGCTACCTCCTCAGCAGAAAACTGAGCTTCATATAAACTGCTATAATAACCACCATTTTTAAGCAACTGTTTGTGGGTACCGATCTCAACTATTTTACCTGCATCCATTACAATAATTTTATCAGCCTTTTTAATGGTTGCTAAACGGTGAGCAATTATTATTGATGTTCTCCCTTCTGTAATTTTATCGGTGGCTTTCTGTATTAATTGTTCTGAATAGGTATCTACAGAAGATGTTGCTTCATCTAAAACCAAAATACTTGGGTTACTTACATATGCCCTCAAGAATGCTATTAACTGTCTTTGACCACTAGACAGCATAGTTCCGCGCTCTTTAACATTATAATCGTACCCATTAGGGAGACTAGTAATAAATTCATGAACCCCTATTTGCTTGGCAGCAGCTTCAATTTGTGCTATAGTTACATTTTCATCTTTCAATGAAATATTATTTGCAATCGTATCAGCAAATAAGAATACATCTTGTAAAACCACTGCAATTTTGGATCGCAATGCGCTTAACTTAAAATCTTTAACATCAATTCCATCAACACTAATTACACCAGAATTAATTTCATAGAATCTATTTAATAAATTTATTATTGTAGATTTTCCTGCTCCAGTTGCGCCAACAATGGCGACAGTTTCACCCACATTTACTTTAAAAGAAATACCATGAAGCACTTCCTCATTTTCTAAATAACCGAATCTAACGTTAGAAAATTCAATGGCACCTTTTACATCTACGTTTTCAATGGTACCTGAATCTTCAATCTGACTTTCGGTATCTAAAATTTTAAAAACTCGATTAGCAGCAACCATACCCATTTGCAATGTATTGAATTTATCTGCTATTTGACGTAAGGGTCTAAAAAGCATATCAGACAGTAATATAAATGCGAAAATAGATCCGTATTCGTTTGGACCAACATTGGCAATATTCAACAAGCCGCCATACCAAACAATTAACCCTATAGCGATTGAGGATACTATCTCTGCAATTGGAAAAAATATAGAGTTATACCAAACCGTTTTTAACCAAGCATTTTGATGTTTTTCGTTGATTTTGCGAAATTTTTCCTTCTCTATTTCTTCGCGATTAAATAATTGTACAATTTTCATTCCAGTGATACGCTCCTGAACAAAGGAATTAAGATTAGACACTTCTGCCCTTACTTCGGTAAAAGCAACTTTCATTGCCTTTTGAAATAATCGAGTAGCATAGGCAATAATAGGCATTAGTATAAAAACTAAAAGAGCTAATCGCCAACTCTGATAAAGCATTACTCCTGCAACAACAACCATTTTCAACAAATCGGCGACGATCACAAAAAAACCTTGACTAAAAATTTCGCCAATACGTTGCATATCAGCAACTGCTCTGGTCACTAAAACACCAATTGAAGAGGTATCAAAATACTTCATTTTAAAACCCAGCATTTTAGAAAACAATGCAATTCTTATATCTTTTATTACCGATTCTCCCAACCAGTTGGCATAATAATTAAACCCAAGTTGACTTATAACTTGCCCCAAAAGCACTAATATCATTGCAATGGTTAAATTCAATAGCTTATTCGCATCTTTTAAAGTAATAGCTTCATCTACAATATTACCAACAATAATAGCTGTCATTACCGCAAAACCTGATAATAATATTGCAGCAATGGCAACACCGTAAAATGTAATACGATAAGGTTTGGTATAATCTACCAAACGCTTAAATAATGCAATATCAAAAGCTTTTCCTGATGTTTTATCCATGTGTTTTTACAATATTTTGTGGGTACAAAACCTTTGTCAAATATAAGCCTTTTGCTGGTGCCGAAGCACCTGCATTACGCCTATCCTTACTTTTTAATATAGCTTTAACAGTGCCTAAATCCATTTTACCTAATCCTACTTCAAGAAGCGTACCTACTATAGCACGAACCATATTTCTTAAAAACCTATCAGCGGTAATTTTAAATACCAGCACATCATTAACATATTCCCAATGCGCCTCTTTAATATCGCATAAAAACGTGTTTACATCTGTATTGCTTTTAGAAAAACATTCAAAATCTTTACAGTCTAACAGCAATTTTGCTGCCTCATTCATTTTATCAATAGCTAACGGATATTTAACTAAATAAGCCTGTTGGGCATAAAATGGATTTTTTTTCTGTACTATCCAATATTCATATGTTCTAGAAACAGCATCGAACCTAGCATGTGCTTCATCTGCAACTTGAAAAACATTCTCTACCGCAATATCTTTAGGCAAAAAGGCATTCAGTCTAAAAACTAAATTATGGGTATCTTCAATTTCGGTAAAATCAAAATGTGCATACATTTGTTTTGCATGCACGCCTGCATCTGTTCTACCAGCACCCATAACATCTATAGTCTTACCTAAAATTTTTGATAACGCATCTTCTAATACCTCTTGTACAGTAATCGCATTTGGTTGTTTTTGCCAACCGTGATAATGCTTACCGAAGTAAGAAAAACAGATAAAATATCTCAATCGAATATGTTATTTTTGTTAGCGACAAAAGTACTAAAGAAAAGCGATATAACTTTTTCTGATGTTTTACATTTTCACTCCAATTATAAAATTACAAATTGCTTTTTTAATTGACTTTTTAACAAACACTATTAAATGACTCGAATACTTTTACTTTCTGACACGCATAGCCATTTGGATGACACTATTTTAAAATATGCGAAAAAAGCCGATGAAATATGGCATGCAGGTGATATAGGATCTTTAGAAGTTACTGATACACTTAAAAAAATAAAACCTTTGAAAGCTGTTTACGGTAATATAGATGATCATAAAGCGCAGTTAGAATTTCCTTTAGATTACAGGTTTATGTGTGAAAAAGTAGCGGTATGGATCACACATATTGGCGGATACCCCAACAAATACAATACTAGAATTAGGGAAGAAATCAAACACAATCCACCAAAACTATTCATAAGTGGACACTCACATATTTTAAAAGTAATGTGGGATAAAAAACTAAATTTATTACACATGAATCCTGGTGCTTGTGGAACACATGGTTTTCATCAAGCACGCACCATGTTACAGTTTGTAATTGATGATGAAAACATAAAAGATTTAGAAATAATAGAACTTGGCAAAAGAGGTTAAATAAAAAACCCGGGCACTACCCCGGGTTTGACGCACTAATACTACTAAGATGTTAGGCTTAACGTAAGCGATCAGCAGATTTTACAAGATCCTCATCCTTTCTAATTGCCTTGTTGGCCAAGACTAAAAAAACGATAGAAAAAATAGGAATCAGCATCCCAATACCCTTCTCAGAAACCGAAATTTCTCCAGATAAATTTAGTGATCGATAAACGAAAAATCCTAGTAAAAAAAGGTTCAATATCATATTCAATCTGTTCACAACAAATTGGTTTTGTCTTTTCTTGTATAAGAATATCGCTATAAATGCTAATACTGCAGAAATAAAAAATGCTCCCGATATTAAAATATCATGCTGAGCAAATATTTCCTTACCATTTTCATCTGACCATAGGTTAACCCAAAACGGTAAAACAGCGGTTAATAGTATAACCACAAGCAAATATATAGACTGTATTCTCTGAATCATTCGTTAAAAACTTAATTCTAGCTGCAAAATAACTGTCTTTTTAAGAAATATCAATGAAATATTGAAAATAATTTGTAATATTGTCGTGTAATAGTAGATTACTTACCATTTACTCGGATATCAAGTCCAATAAATATCTAGACTTAAATACACTTCAATTTTTTAGAGACGTATAATTTATACAACAATTAATGTTTGAGATTTCAGATTTAAAATCAAAAAAGCTTCCTGAGCTTCAGGAAATTGCTGATGGCCTAAAGGTTCCAAAGTACAAAACCTTAAAAAAACTTGACCTTGTTTATCAAATTTTAGATGTTCAGGCTGCCAACCCAAAAGTTGTTCAAGAGGCGATTAAGAAAACTGCGCCAGAAACCAAAGAACCAACTAGCGAACGCGCACCAAGACCTAAAAAACCTAGAATTGCTTCTAATACGAACAAGTCCGATGGAAAAACAGAAAAATCCAACGAACCCAAAGTAAATAAGCCAAATCCTAGACCTGCAGTTGCCAAAGAGAGTACTCAGAATTCTGAGGAGGCAAAAACAGTGGAGAATACAAAAAATACCCCTACTCCTCACCCAAAAAACCCGAATCAAAAGCATGCTAAAAAGGATTTTCAAAAGAAAACTCCTGTACATAGCAATCAAAATAACCCAAATCAAAATCAGAGTAATAACAATCCTAATCAAAATAAGCCTAATCCGCGTCAGAAACAGGAGAAAAATAACAACTTTGATAAGGATTTAAAAAACAGATATAAAGAACCAGAATACGAGTTTGATAGCATAATAGCTAGTGAAGGCGTACTGGATATCATGCAAGATGGTTATGGTTTTTTACGCTCATCTGATTATAACTATTTGTCTTCACCAGATGATATTTATGTTTCTCAATCTCAAATTAGATTGTTTGGTTTAAAAACTGGTGATACTGTGTTAGGAAATGTACGCCCTCCAAAAGAAGGCGAAAAATACTTTCCACTTATTAAAGTAAATAAAATTAATGGCTTAGACCCTCAAGTAGTTCGTGATAGAGTTGCTTTTGAGCATTTAACACCGTTATTCCCTCAGGAAAAATTTAATTTATCTGATCGTCAGAGTTCTATATCAACTCGTATTATTGATTTGTTCTCTCCAATTGGTAAAGGGCAAAGAGGTATGATTGTTGCGCAGCCTAAAACTGGTAAAACCATGCTTTTGAAAGATATTGCAAATGGTATTGCGGCCAATCACCCAGAAGTTTATCAAATTATATTACTTATTGACGAAAGACCTGAAGAGGTAACCGATATGCAACGGAATGTTCGTGGCGAGGTTGTAGCTTCAACTTTCGATAAAGAAGCTACAGAACACGTACGCGTTGCAAATATTGTATTAGAAAAAGCAAAGCGTTTAGTTGAATGTGGACACGATGTAGTAATTCTTTTAGATTCAATCACACGTTTAGCAAGAGCTTATAACACTGTACAACCAGCCTCTGGAAAAGTATTAAGTGGTGGTGTTGATGCAAATGCATTACACAAACCAAAACGTTTCTTTGGTGCAGCTCGTAACATTGAAGGTGGCGGATCATTATCTATTATAGCGACAGCGTTAACAGAGACTGGATCTAAAATGGACGAAGTTATTTTTGAAGAGTTCAAAGGTACTGGTAACATGGAACTACAATTGGATCGTAAAATATCTAATAGAAGAATTTTCCCTGCAATTGACCTTACTTCATCAAGCACCCGTAGAGATGATCTTTTACTTGACGAAGCAACGATACAACGTATGTGGATTATGCGTAAATATTTAGCAGATATGAATCCTGTTGAAGCAATGGAGTTTATTGAGCAGCGCATTAAGCAAACTAAAAATAACGAAGAGTTTTTAATGACCATGAGTCAATAAGCACCTCTTTAGGTTAACATATCAAAACCCAATGATTTTATCATTGGGTTTTTTAGCACCCAGACTTTACTAAATATTATTATAATCAACCAGATTGAGAAAAAGTCAAAAGCCTGTTGATAATTTAATTTATTCATTTTTTTCAGATATATTTACACAACAGTACATTCAAGTTCCCCAAAAATATTTAGAGTAATAGTTATTTAGTTTTTAATCTTAAAAAATTACAATATCATGAAAATCAAAATTATTTTTGGAGTTATTGCATTATCAAGCACCATTTTTATAAGCTGCAATGACCAAAAAAAATCTCCAGAACCTTTAGAGCCAGTTAAAGTAAAACCTCCTAAACAAATCATTTTAATAAACGAAGCAAAAAGTGTTTACGATAATTACACCAAGAAAAGGGCTGAATTAATTGAAAACACTGAAGCTCCATTAGAAGATGGGTCAAGATTTATTGCTTCAAGATTTGGCGATTATTCTATAGAGGATATGAAAAATTACATTGCTTATGTTGAACAAGAAGCAAAAGAAGCAGGAGTTAAAGTAGAAACTTTGCGGTTTTATTTTTCTACGTATCCTGATAAGAAAGAATTTCCAGACAGGGAAAAAATTGAACACCCTCGGCAGAATTCTTTTTTTATAGTACCAACTATTAAAAAGGATTCTATAAACTATGCTTTTTACATTAAAAATTTAGGTGATGGCAAAAAAGAGGCCGCGTTAATTCGTGATTACCCTGGCATTATGGATAACAAAATTGGTAGTTCTAATACATCCAATAAATCTTACGCTTCAATAGTGCCAAATTTCAATTTAAACGCATATAGTGATGATGAGAGTTTAATTATGAATAAAACAACCATGGGGCCACCACCCTACAGGCCAGATTTTAATTGATTTGAATAAATAATATGTTTTGTTAAAAGAAATACTACTTTATCCTCCTTTGCAAATTTATTTTGCAACCTTAGTAATTTCAATTTTGAGATATGGTAAATATTTTGATTCTAAATTAAAATATTTACCAGTTCTTTTAATGTACATATTTCTTACCGAATTGTTGGGCTTAATTATTAATATAGACCCGAACAAAAATCCGTTTTTTAATGATTTATATGCGAGATATAATTTCATAATTTTCATTGTTTATGATCTTATGTTTTTTGGGTATTTTTTCTATTTATTTTGGCATTATTGCACCCATAAAAAAAACAAACAATTTATACTTTTTGGCAGCATAGCCTATATCTTAGCTTTTATTGTAAATGCGCTAGCAACTAATATAATTATCGATCCTCAGTTATATTCTTATAACATTGGCGTAATTATTCTTGTAATCAGTATTATATTATTCTTGAAAGAAAATAAAAACACTCCGTTTTTTACTAAAAATGTATTATTCTGGATAAGCGTAGGCTTATTAGTATTTCACATAGGATTTATCCCAATAAATATTCTATATTCCTATTCCACAATTGAAACTGTTAAAATGAATTATATATTACCAAAAATTCATTTAGCACTTGTCTTTGTAACCTATGGTTGCTTTATTTATGGACTACTAAGAATGAAAGGGAAACTAAAAGCTTAAATTAGCAGTGATATAATTATATTTAGGTTTTGTACCACTAATTAAAGATTACCAAGTTTGCTTAAATCCATTTTTCTCGACACTTCCATTTTACTCTATTTAGCAACAATTTTGGTTTCTTTATACACCTACAAAAAGTATTTCGACACATCATTAAAATACTTTCCTATTTTATTAATGTATGTATTACTAACCGAAATATTAGGTCTTATCATACGATTAGACCCTAAAATGAATCCTTTTATAACGGGTTTATACTCAAATTACAATTATATCATATACTATATTTACCATTTTATTTACCTTGGATATTTCTATTATGTCTTCTGGCAGAATATTAACAGTGAAAAGGTAAAGCGCAGCATTGCCTATGGTTTTATTACTTACCTAATCATCGCTCTCTTAAATGCTTCATTTAGGAGTATAATTAACGAGAGGCAATTATTTTCTGACACCTTTGGCAGTTTGCTTTTAATATTTTGTGCTGTGTTTTTTATTTTTGAAAATAAATCAAATCCGGAGTTGTTTAGACGTCTATTATTTTGGATAAGTCTAGGAATAATAATTTTTCAATTGGTGTATTTTCCAATAAATATTGTGTACAGTTATATCACAAAAGAAAATGAAGCATTATATTATCAGCTAAGACCTTTTCATGAAGCTGTCTTTTATACCATGTATGGATGCTTTATAACTGGATTTTTACTTTTAAAGCCACGAATAAGAAAATCAAATTAAACAGTTCAGTAGTGCATTTCTACATTTGAGCAAATCAAAAATTTCTCCATTTAGATTTAGACATACATTAGTTGAAACAAACTAATTAAAAAATGACTAGCTACAAAATACTCATGTTAATGCATTTAGCAACTGTTACCCCGTGTTTGATTATCGGCGCTTACTTATTACTGTTTCAAAAAGGCACTAATAAACATCGCATGATTGGAAAAGTGTATTTAGCACTAATGTTTTTTACTGCCTTCATTAGTCTCTTCTTACCAGCACATGTGGGGAGACAGTTTTTGCATCATTTTGGTTGGATACATTTATTTAGTCTATTAACAATTTACACTGTACCAACAGCAATAATTGCCATAAAAAAAGGTAATATCAAGTCACACAAAAGAAAAATGATTCTGCTATATTTTGGTGCTTTAATTATTGCAGGTGGCTTTACTCTTATGCCTGGGAGATATCTACACGACATATTCTTTAAATAAACTAATGCTAGTTTATAATGACTAAAAACCAAAAAAGCGTTCTATCTTTCGACAGAACGCTTTCAATATTACTAAAAATAATAACCTTATGCTAAGGTTGCTATTTGCTTAGACAGTTTACTTTTTAAGTTAGCAGCTTTATTAGAATGTATAATATTACGCTTTGCTAATCTATCAATCATACTTACTACAGTAGGATATAAAGTTTCAGCAGCCTTCTTATCTTCTTCAGCACGTAACTTTTTCAATGCATTACGCATTGTTTTATGTTGGTATTTATTACGTAAACGTACTGCTTCGTTTCTTCTAATTCTCTTTAATGCTGACTTGTGATTTGCCATTTTATTTTTGTTTTGTTTAATTAGAGCATTTAGCCCTTAATTTTTAAAGTAGTCCGTAGGGGAATCGAACCCCTGTTACCAGGATGAAAACCTGGCGTCCTAACCCCTAGACGAACGGACCGTTGTTTAGTTGGAACCTGTTTAAATTAATAATCCAAACATAATTCCTGTTTTATTTGTAGTCCGTAGGGGAATCGAACCCCTGTTACCAGGATGAAAACCTGGCGTCCTAACCCCTAGACGAACGGACCATTGCTTTGCGCAATTGCGGATGCAAAAATACAACTATTTTTAACTATTGCAATAGTTAATAATTATTTTTTACATTTTTAATATGCCTTAGCAAATAATACTCTTTTTGAAGATGGTTTTCCTGTTACGATACAAACACCTTCTTCTTGCTTGGCATCAAGTGGAATGCAGCGTATAGTGGCCTTTGTATCGTTTTTAATCTGTTCTTCTGTTTCTTTAGAACCATCCCAATGGGCCGAAATAAACCCTCCTTTATTTTCTAAAACTTTTTTAAATTCATCGTAAGAATTGACTTCTGTGATGTGATTTGTGCGATAATCAAGTGCTTTTTTGTAAATATTATTCTGTATATCTTCTAGCAAAAATTCAATTTTTTCAATAACAGCATCCGCATTTACTGTTTCTTTGGCAAAAGTATCTCTACGAGCAACCTCAAATGTATTATTCTCCATATCGCGTTGACCAATTGCCAAACGAATAGGAACACCTTTTAATTCATATTCTGCGAATTTAAACCCTGGTTTATATGAATCTCTATCATCAAACTTAACAGATATACCTTTTTGTCTTAACTCTTTAAGTAACGGAGCAACTCTTTCTGCAATAGCGTCAAGTTGATCCTCTCCTTTGTAAATAGGAACTATAACCACTTGAATAGGTGCTAATTTTGGAGGCAAAACCAATCCGTTATCATCACTATGAGTCATAACTAAAGCTCCCATTAATCTAGTTGAAACTCCCCAAGAAGAAGCCCAAACATATTCTTGAGTGCCCTCTTTAGTAGCAAACTTTACATCAAATGCTTTTGCGAAATTTTGACCTAAAAAGTGAGAGGTTCCCGCCTGCAATGCTTTACCATCTTGCATTAAAGCTTCAATACAATAGGTTTCCAAAGCGCCTGCAAAACGTTCTGTTTCCGTCTTAACACCTTTAACTACTGGCATAGCCATATGATTTTCTGCAAAATCCGCATAGATATGCATCATTTGTTCTGCTTCTGCGATAGCTTCCTTTTCTGTAGCATGCGCTGTATGACCCTCTTGCCATAAAAATTCTGCAGTACGCAAGAATAAACGTGTACGCATTTCCCAGCGTACTACATTAGCCCATTGATTAATTAATATAGGCAAATCTCTATAAGATTGTATCCATCTTCTATAAGTATCCCATATTATGGTTTCAGAAGTTGGACGCACTATTAATTCTTCTTCTAATTTAGCATCTGGATCAACGATTATTCCACTACCATCTTCTGCATTTTTTAATCTATAATGCGTAACTACAGCACATTCCTTGGCAAAACCTTCTACATGACTAGCTTCTTTACTCAAGTAAGATTTGGGAATAAACAACGGAAAATAAGCATTTTCATGCCCCGTTTCTTTAAACATTTTATCCAATGCTGCCTGCATTTTTTCCCATATCGCATAGCCATATGGTTTTATAACCATACAACCTCTAACACCTGAATTTTCAGCTAAATCTGCTTGTACGACAAGATCATTATACCATTTAGAATAATCTTCGCTTCTTTTCGTTAAGTTTTTACTCATAGTATCTAGTTTGGCACAAAACTTGTACCTTTATTTAAGAAAATAGTTCGGTAAAACTAACTATTTTTACATTGTTCAACAATTAAATTTCTAATGATGATACATCCAATACCCCACAAAAAAATTAGAATTGCCTTTGCAATACCATTTATTGCACTTTTAGCTGCCTCATGTGGTAGCTATCAGCAATCATCGTATTATGACAACGATGGCATTTATTCTAATAATAATCAGCGATATACAGAAAGACCAACTACGAAAGCCCCGCAGGAAGATAATACATATGCTAATTATTTTGGACAAAAAGCAGACGAATATCAAGAGATTTTAGACAGTGAAATTTTTACAGATATTGATGGCTATTACGGACAAGAACAAGATAATGCTGCAATAGGTGCTGATGGCAATTACATTAACGATTACAATGATTATAATGGTTATGGAGCATGGGGAGATAACCCAAGTAGCTTAACTATTAACTATGTAAATAATGGTTGGGCTGGAAACTATGGCTTCGGCTGGAATAATTGGGGCTGGGACGGTTATTATGGCGCCGGATGGGGCTGGAATAACTGGAGATGGAGAGGCTTCAACGGTTTTGGTTGGAACAATTGGGGCTGGAACAATTGGGGCTGGGGAGGCTATTATGGATATGGCTGGAATAACTGGGGATGGGGTAATCCTTATGGTTATGCTGGTTTTTATGGAAATTATTATCCTCATTACTATAATAATATCTATCGCAACAGGACATATTCTTATGCAGATGGACGCAGAAATAGTTATAGATCAACTAGAACCTATAAGAATACTCCGTTAAGAGGAAGATCAAACACCACAACTGGACGTTATTCAAATACCTCTAGAAACAATACCGCATATAGAAACGGATCTACTTCAAATAGAAATACAAGTTACAGAACAGCTAGAAGCACTAGAGTACAACCTAGTTATAATAGAAGTTCTAGAAGTAGTACAACATACAGAGGTACTACACCAAGCAATGGGTATCAAAGAAGCACAACAACAAGAACGTATACACCTCGTACTTCGAGTTCATCATCTAGCTCTAGATCTTCTAGCAATAGTACCTATAGAGGATCAAACAGTAGCTCTAGAAGCAGTGCTCCTACTACAACTCGTAGCTCAAGCAGCAGATCTTCATCCAGTAGTGGAAGCTATAGATCATCTGGCAGCTCAAGCAGAAGCAGTGGAAGCTCAAGTGGAGGTAGCTCTAGATCATCATCTGGTTCTAGCAGAGGAGGAAGAGGAAATTAGTAGATTGTTTTAATTCCAAAAAAAATTGAAGATGAAAAAAAATATAATTTTCATGATGGCTTTAGCATGCTTTGGCGCCAAAGCTCAAAATATAGATGATGTATTAAGATACAGCAAAGATAACACGCAAGGTACTGCCCGATTTCAAGCCATGAGTGGCGCATTTGGCGCACTTGGAGGGGATTTATCCTCACTTAATATAAACCCAGCAGGTTCTGCTGTGTTTAATAACAGCCAGTTTACGCTTACTGGAACCAATTATAATGTAAAAAACGAAAGTAATTACGGAGCATTTGTCTCGCCTTTTACTACGGACAATACCTTTGACATAAACCAAATTGGTGGTGTTTTTGTTTTTAAAAACAACAATCAAAATGCAGATTGGAAAAAAATTAGCTTAGGACTTAATTTTGATAGGGTTCAAAACTTTAGCAATTATAAATCAAGTAATTTTCGAACCGAAAACGGATTGGATACTTATTTTTTAAGTTTTGCGCAAGGCACTCCTTTAGGACCTTTATTATTACAAAATGGCGAATACATAGAAGAAGCATATCTTGATATAGGTTCTAGTCTAGGATTTATAGAACAACAAGCCTTTTTAGGACTTTTTGGTGGTGTAATAGATGCTGATGATCCAAACGATGATAACAATACATCATATTCAAGCTTAGCAAATTACACTACAGTAAGCCAAAACTATAGAAAAATCACTACTGGATATAATGACAAATACACTTTAAATGTAGCCTCGCAATACCAAGACAATTTATATATTGGCGCCTCATTAAATGTACATTCTATTTATTACGAAGAGCTAAAAGAAATTACTGAGGATAGTTACTTAGCAGACTCACAAGTACAATTTACTACGTTTGACAACTTGTTAAAAACCCAAGGCAACGCATTTTCTTTTAGTTTAGGAGCTATTGCCAAAGTTAACAATAGCTTACGTATTGGCGGAAGCTATCAGTCACCAACTTGGTATAGACTAGAGGATGATTTTTCTCAAAGAATAAATTCTACTTTAGCTGATGTCGACATCAATTTTATAAATTTTAATGTTATAAATCTGTATCCAAGATATACAATCAAAACTCCTGGAAAACTAACAGGTAGTATGGCATTAGTTTTTGGCACAGAAGGCTTAATAAGTTTAGACTATAGCTATCAAGACATGTCACAAGCAGAACTTAAACCAGTTTCAGATGCAAATTTTGCAGCAGAAAATGAATACATGAGAGCACAACTAGGTGCAGTATCTGCCATAAGATTGGGTGGCGAATATAGAATTAAACAAATAAGTTTAAGAGGTGGTTATCGTTATGAGCAAAGTCCTTATTTAAATAATACCATTGGTGATCTAAACGGAGTTTCTGGTGGAATTGGATATAATTTTGGACCTAGTAAACTTGATTTAGCAGTAAATGGATATTCGCAAAACTATAGAGAAAATGTTTTAAGCACAGATCCAACTCCGGCTTTAAATAATACTAGAAGAAATACTAATGTAACTATATCATACACGTTAAACTTCTAACTCTCAAAAAAGTTATTCCGATAGTAAAAGACCTGCGAAAGCGGGTCTTTATCGTTTTAAAGAAAAATGATTTTTAAGTGTTTTGGCTACTAAAATGCCATTTTCTTGTTCCGCATACTCAAATCTAAACCAATAGTCCGATGCCGGCATTGGGTTACCAATGTAAGTACCATCCCAAGCTGTATTAAAATCTAATTGCTTTAATAGTTTACCATAACGATCGAAAATGAATACAACTGGATCTGTCAATGTTTCAATTCCTTTTATATTCCAATCATCATTAATACCATCTGCATTTGGAGTGAAAAATTTAGGATAACCTACAACCAAAAATTCTGTTGGCTCGGTTATACCACAACCATTTTTATCATTAATAATTACTGTATTAACCCCTGGAGGGACATCTAAAAATATAGGACTATCTTGAAACTCACCGCCATTTATTGCATATTCAAAAGACCCATTTCCTCTAAGATCTTCAACAATAATTTCAATATTGTTACTATCAACCAAATAATCGGTAACGATAACTTCCGTTAAAACTGGCGTACCAAATATGGTAATTAATATATCATCTAGTATAGTAATACCCATATTGGTAGTAATTTCCACAAAATACCTACCAGAACTAGCAATATCAGTAGTTACTATTAACTCTTCTGCAGTTGCTAAAGGCCCACTCAACAATGTAGCATCAATAACACCATCATCTTCATAATCTACAGACCAGACAATATTTGCAATATCTGGACCTGCAGGAGAACGTAGTGCACTTAAGGTAATATCAGCATCATCTTCGCAAGCTATAATATCTAATCCTAAAAATTCATCACGTAGGGTACAATCAATCGCTGTATTCTGATTTGCATTTACAGAACTTCCCGTAAAAGTTAACTCAAAAGGTTCTGGGTCACCATCAAAATTGGTATTAAAATTATTGATTAATATATAATAGATTTCACCAGCAACTACATTCAAATATTCGTCATATGTATTTAAACTCTGGGTTTGATTTGGCCGGCCTTCATCTCCATTTTCAGGATTTATTCCTAAACCGGTAAAACTTGTATTGTTTACTTCGTAATTACAGCGAATAGGCTCGGCAGTACCATTGCTAATTTGTTCGCAATCTACATCTGGACCATAAACAGCAAAATCCCACTCTGCAGTAGTAGATAGTGCTTCAAGATCAAAACCCACTTGACCATCAGTACCTGCTCTAAAAACAAACCAAGATGTATTGTTTTCTATATTAGCAGAACTTACGCTTCCTTTTTCTAAACAACCGGTTTGGTTAATAACTTCTGGATCAAAATCTTCTATATCACCTAAACCATCAGCTGTACCTATGTATGGCATATCTGCGCATACTGGTATGGCCGTTCTACAGTCTGGAGAATTTTGTGCAATTATGGTAGTTGAACACAACCCAAAGCACACAATATAAAGTAGTAATCTCATTTTAATAAAACGTCTGGTATTGTATATTAACTTTATATACGGCAGAATATTATATTTGGTCGGCATTTTTTGCATTTAATCGATGAAATGCAACTACAAAAAGAAGCTATCGCTTTAGAGCAAAATGATTGTTAATATATTTTGCAAGAACACGCTCTCCATTAGCATCTAAAAAACTTAACTGAAACCAATAATCAGAGGCTGGCATTTGAACGCCATTATAATAGCCATCCCACAGTGGTTGCGACGTGTTTAATTGTTTAATTAACTTACCATAACGATCAAAAATACTTAGTAAGGGCGAATCTAGAGTATCTAGCCCTTCTACAGTCCAGTTATCATTAACACCATCTCCATTAGGTGTAAAAAATTTATAAAATCCTACAATAACTACTGTTTCCGAGGCTATACCACAACCCTTTATATCATTAACATAAACCGTATGTAAACCAGGTAGTACATTTTCAAAAAATGCAGAATCTTGATAGGCATCGTTATCTATGCGATATTCGTAATCCCCAATCTCTAAGGTTTCAATAGTCACTGTATTATTATCTTGTAAATCACTAATAATAACATTGGAAATTACAGGAGCATTAGAAATTACAAGTTCTATTGTAAAGCTTTCACTACAAGTAATTCCACCAGTATTTGTTGAAATAGTTAGTGTATATGTTCCAGCTACTGAGGCAGTAATTACAGCGCTTGTTTCCCCTGAATCCCACAAATAAGTATAATTTGCATTAGGGGTATCATCACCAAGTATTGCTGTTGATACATCTTCACATAAGTAAACAATACTCGGAAAATCTTGAATTATTTCTTCAGAAACCACAATATTAAAATCTTGAGAAACATCATAACATTTTGGGTTTTCAAAGGATGTTACTCTTATGTAGATAGTTTCCGTTCCGCTTGATTTAGGATGATTTTTATCTAAACCGTTAACATTATTAACAGCGTCGGAAAATGTACTATGATACGAAACAACAAATTCTTGTGGATTTTGTGCGCCTAAAACTTCGGCATCCACTGCATTTAAATCTATGGAACTTTCATCGTAGCAAAATTCTTTATTCGACACACTATTTGCCATTGGATTTGGCGTAAAACCTACCTGAACATCGCTTATAATATTACCTGCGGCTCTTGCCACCACAACTCGGTATTCGGCAGAATCTAAAATTACCAAGGTTGGGTTAGATTCTCCGGCAATTTGAACAAAACCACTCCCCAGATTTTTATACCATGAATAACTTAATGCATCAGAGGTTGTTGCATCTAACTCTATATAATCTGCTTCACATGCTGCTATTGGCGGCCCTAAAAGATTACTAATAATAGAGCAATCTAAAGCGTCGTAAGGATTAGTAGTGAAAATATTACCTGAAAACTGAATTGAAAATCCAGAATTTATATTGGAAAAATTATTAATCAACAAATAATAATCCTCACCTGGCGTAACAGACAACCATGCCTCATAGCCATTATTGTTTGTATTCCCCGTTGGATCCTCACCTACACCAATAAATGAATTTTCATCTTTATTATCCTTAAAATTGCAACGAACTGGAGTGCCCAAATTATTACAATCACTAGATCTATATAATGCAAAATCCCAGTCTTCCGATGTATCTATACTAATATTGAAACCTAATTGCCCTGTTGCATTGGTTCTAAACCTATACCAAGCAGAATTAGATTCTATTGCTCCAGATAGCGTTTTTTCTAAGCAACCTGAGGTATTTGCACCATTAAAATCGTCCACACCATAACTATTCGTACCGCTGTTTACTGGGGTATTATTACAAATAGGGATAGCCGTTGTACAATCTGGTGAAATCTGTGCAACAGCATTACTTAATACTAAAATAAAAATAAACGCAATAAAATATTTCATAAGGGCATGCACCTTAGTAAGTATAAAACTAAAGAGACGACTTAGGCTTTACTAATTAATGTTGTGTAACTAGGTAAACATGCTATTAAATATTAGATAATGTATATCTTTGCACCTCTTAAGAGATGATTTAAAATGAAAATTGACAGTACATTAGAAGAACGTTTTGAAGAATTGGGTGACAATCATATCTCCACGTCAGAAGACACCCCGTTAAGGAAAGATGCATTTGATTTAAGTGACGAAGAAAAAATTCTGAAAATTAAAGATAATGTTTCTCAAATTATGGAAACATTGGGCCTAGATCTTACAGATGATAGCTTAAAAGGAACTCCAAATAGGGTAGCAAAAATGTTCGTAAATGAAATATTTTCAGGACTTCACCCAAAGAGACAACCAAAATCATCCACATTTGAGAATAAATACAAGTATGGTGAAATGTTGGTGGAAAAAAACATTACACTGTATAGCACCTGCGAGCATCATTTTTTACCCATAGTAGGTAAAGCTCATGTGGCCTATATTTCTAATGGAACTGTAGTAGGGCTTTCAAAAATGAATAGAATTGTAGACTATTTTGCTAAAAGACCTCAAGTTCAAGAAAGATTAAATATTCAGATTGTTCGCGAACTTCAAAAAGTGTTAAATACGCAAGATGTTGCTTGTGTTATAGACGCAAAGCATTTATGTGTAAACTCTAGAGGAATTCGCGATATTGAAAGCAGCACAGTTACTGCTGAATATGGCGGTAAATTTAAAGAAGAAGCTACCCGACGCGAATTTTTAAATTTCATTAAATTAGATACAAAATTTTAAAGAATCTCTTTTCGAATGCAGTTATATAAATCCCAAGCTTTAAAAGTTTACAATTCACTTTCAGGAAAGAAAGAAATTTTTGAACCCATAAATGAAGGAGCTATAGGAATGTATGTTTGTGGACCAACAGTTTACAGCAATGTACATTTAGGCAACTGCAGAACTTTCATGTCTTTTGACATGATTTTTAGATACTTTAAACACCTTGGTTATAAGGTAAGGTATGTTAGAAACATTACTGATGCTGGACATTTAGAAAATGATGCAGAAGATGGCGAAGATAAAATTGCCAAAAAAGCTAGATTAGAACTTATAGAACCTATGGAGGTTGTACAACGATATACGGTTGACTTTCATAATATTCTTCAAAAGTTTAATTTTTTACCCCCTAGCATAGAACCAACGGCAACCGGGCATATAATTGAACAAATTGAAATTATTAAAGATATTCTTAAAAAAGGCTATGCCTATGAAATAAATGGATCAGTATACTTTAACGTTCCAAAGTTTAACGAATCTCATAATTACGGAAAGCTTAGTGGTCGCAAGTTAGAAGACATGATTGCCAATACCCGTGAGCTTGCCGCACAAGATGAAAAACATAGCCCTCAAGATTTTGCACTTTGGAAAAAAGCAGAGCCACAACATATTATGCGATGGCCATCTCCATGGGGTGATGGTTTCCCTGGCTGGCACTTAGAGTGTACCGCAATGAGTACTAAATACTTAGGGGAATCCTTTGATATTCACGGCGGTGGTATGGATTTAAAATTTCCGCATCACGAGTGCGAAATAGCACAGGCGGAAGCGTGTAATGGTGTTGAGCCAGTTAAATATTGGCTACATGCCAATATGCTGACCATGAATGGAAAGAAAATGGCGAAATCTACTGGCAATAACATTTTACCAGACGAAATATTTTCAGGAGAAAATTCCATTTTATCGAAAGCCTTTTCCCCTACTGTTGTTCGTTTTTTTATGATGCAGGCGCATTACACCAGTATTTTAGATTTGAGCAATGATGCATTATTAGCGTCTGAAAAAGGATATCAAAAATTGATGGAGGCTGTTAATTCTCTTGAAAATTTAGAAACAACATCTAGCTCCGATTTTAACGTTGAAGCATGGAAACAGAAATGTTATGATGCTATGAATGATGATTTTAATACACCAACATTAATAGCACATTTATTTGAAGCTGTTAAGCACATAAATGCGATTAAAGAAGGTAATGAAACCATTACTCAATCTGACAAAGCACTCTTAATAGAAACATTAAATGCTTTTATTTTTGATGTTTTAGGATTGGAAAATAAAAATGATGCAAATGCTGATTCTGATAAATTATCTGGTGTTGTCACCATGCTCATACAATTACGTAAAGAAGCCCGAGACAATAAAGATTTTGCAACATCTGACAAAATAAGAGATCAATTAGCAGCTTTAGGAATTCAACTTAAAGATGGAAAAGAAGGAACCACTTTTAGTGTTTCATAAATAAAATTCTGATAGCGTAATTTTATAAAAACGTATTGAAAAAAATTCTTATCGCCCCTTTTATTTTTTTGGTGCGATTTTACCAATTAGTAATTTCACCATATACTCCTGCGAGTTGTCGCTACTCGCCCACTTGCTCTCAATACACGCTAGAAGCTCTAAAAAAGCATGGATTAATCAAAGGTGGATGGTTAGCCCTAAAACGTATTTTCAGCTGTCATCCTTGGGGAGGAAAAGGTTATGATCCCGTTCCATAAAACATTTGTACGTTTTCATATTTAATTACTATTTTCTTTACCACCAAAATAGTGAGCTACTTTCTATTTTCTTATCTTAGCCCATCAAAATAAACAATAATGTACTTTTTAGGAATTACTTGGAATCCGAATGACACCCTCTTTAAAATTGGATTCATTCAAATAAAATATTACAATTTGCTTTGGATTGCTGCCTTTGCGGTAGGATGGGTAATTATGAAAAAGATTTTTCTTAAGGAGAAAAAAACAGTGGAACAATTAGATTCACTATTTATTTATACCGTTTTAGCTACCATGTTAGGCGCAAGATTAGGCCATGTATTTTTCTACGATTGGTCTTATTATAAAAATCATTTAATAGAAATATTATTACCGATAAAAGAAAATGCCAATGAAGCTCTTTTCGGATTTATTAATGGGTATGAATTTACCGGCTTTACAGGTTTAGCAAGTCACGGTGCTACCATTGGTATTATTATCGCAATTTATTTATATACCCGTAAAAATCCTGAATTTAAAGTTTTATGGTTATTAGATAGATTAGTAATACCCTCGGCTATTGGAGCATTCTTTGTGCGTTTGGGTAACTTTTTCAATTCAGAAATTAATGGGAAAATTGTAGACAAGTCTTTTATTTTCGCGACAAAATTTGTTCGTAATTCTGATGATTTACCGGCATATGAAGCCATGCAAATTACCAAAGCAAGAACAGCAAATGTAGCTTATGAATTAATAGAGAAAAATCCGAAGTTTTCTGCAATATTAGAAAGGATTCCTTACCGTCATCCAGCTCAGTTATACGAAGGTGTCTGCTATATTTTTGTTTTTATAATCCTTTATTATTTTTATTGGAAAACAGACAAAAAAGACAAACCAGGGTTTTTATTCGGTACATTTTTAGTACTCCTCTGGACGATCAGATTTTTTGTTGAATACGTTAAAGAACGCCAAAATTCATTGGATGAAAGCATGCAATTACTTTCCATTGGACAATGGCTTAGCTTACCATTTATAGCAATTGGCTTATATTTTATGTTTAGACCAACAAAGTCTTAAAAAATGAATTATACAAAACTATTATTAGGAGCATTACTATTAATTAGCTTTCTTTCTTGCAAAGAGGAGGCCAAACAAGTTATAAAAACTTCACCAATAGAATTTACAAAAGAAGGTGAACTAATCATTTATAAATCAAAAACTGACTCCATCATAGGTAAATTTGATATAGAAATTGCGGAAACTGCATACGAAACAGAAACTGGCCTTATGTATCGCAAATCCATGCAAAAGGATCGTGGGATGCTTTTTATTTTTCCTGATGTGGCTATGCATTCTTTCTACATGAAGAATACCGAAATACCTTTAGATATTATTTATATTGATGAAGACTTTAAAATAGCCAGTTTTCAAGAAAATGCAGAACCATTTAATGAAAAAGGGCTGTCGTCTCAAGTACCAATTAAATATGTTTTGGAGCTAAATGCAGGTTTAGCAGAAAAATTACTCTTAGAAATAAAGGATAGTATTTCTTTTAAAAAGCTCTAAATTCTTCCTGAGATGAATTTTCTAATGAATGGTGAAACTTCAGAAAGACTAAGCTTTAGAAAACTAACTGCCGCAGATTTTAATTTGTGGCTACCATTTCATCAAGATAAACGAACCTCTCAATACTGGTCAGGGTTACCAAACAACCCTGTCGATGCTTGTAAAGCTGATTTTGATCGCACCTTTTATCGCTATAATCATGATTTAGGAGGTAAACTGGCACTAATAGAAAAGAAAACTAATAACTTTATTGGGCTTTGTGGATTGCTCATTCAAGAAGTGGATAATAAGTCTGAATTAGAAATTGCCTATTCCTTATTACCAAACTATTGGCATAATGGTTTTGCCATGGAAGCAGCACAGCAATGTAAGCTCTTTGCAACCACAAATAAATTAGCAGACACTTTAATCTCTATTATACAAATAGATAATATACCCTCACAAAAAGTAGCATTAAGTATAGGCATGCAAATTGACAAAAAGACTACCTATCACGATAATCAAGTCTATATTTTTAGAGTTGCCCTTTGAGATAATATATTTTATAAAGAATTAATTTAAGTTTAAAATGCAGCATTATTCCATACTAATAGCTAATGAAACGAACACTAAAAGTTTTATAGATTCGATCTTAAACACTAATGATTTTTCAGAATTTGCAGCATTAAATGAGCTACGCGGAGATGTACTTTCCAAGCATAGAATAGAAGAACTTATTTATGAAGAAGAACATCACGATTTAAAAATTGCCACTTCATCCATTACGCAATCACTAAAATCTATGTCTACAGGTGAGCGTAAAAAAATAGTATTAGAATACCTTATTTCAACAAAACCAGATTACCTAATTCTTGATAATCCTTTTGATAATCTAGACCAGGAAGCCATTCAAAGTTTATCAACCACATTAAAAAACCTATCTAAAGAACTTATTCTAATAGTTTTACTAAGCAGAAAAAATGATGCTCCTAATTTTATCAGTAACACCTATAAATTAGATAAATCGGGTAGCTTAGAAAAAATTAACCTAAACAGTAATCTAGTTAAAGAGAAACAATTTTCAATTAAAATACCAGAACCTATCTTAAAGATTGATGCCTGCGAAGACCCTTTAATTTATTTAAAAAATGTTAGTGTAAACTATCATGACAAACCAATACTAACAAATATTAATTGGAAAATTAATAAAGGCGAATTTTGGCAATTAAAAGGTGCAAATGGTAGCGGTAAAACCACAGTACTCTCCATGATTACTGGAGAAAATAGTAAAGGTTATGGGCAAGATTTATATTTATTTAATCAAAAAAAAGGTAGTGGAGAAAGTATTTGGGATATTAAAAAGAAAATTGGATACTATGCGCCGACCTTAACACATAATTTCTATGGAGAGCATACTTTAGAACACATGCTAATTTCCGGTTTAAATGATTCTATAGGCTTATACAAACTCCCCACTGAGGAACAAATTAACACCGCTAGAGCATGGCTAGTAGTATTAGACCTTTATAGCAAAAAAGATACTTTGTTTATAGATTTACCTGTGGGTCAACAGCGATTAATCATGGTGGCAAGAGCCATGATAAAACAGCCACTATTACTTATTTTAGACGAGCCAACAGAGAATTTAGATGATGCTAGCGCAAGCCTATTTGTAGCTCTTATCAATAAAATTTCTCAAGAAACTTCCACAGCGATTATTTTTGTTTCTCATAGAAACGAAGTAGGATTGCAACCAAAGAACATTTTTGAACTTCAGAAAACCAAAAATGGCTCCATAGGAGTTATTACAAAATAGTATATTATTTTTTAGCTCTAATTCAACTATTCAGATGCTTTGTAAGGTGTTGTTGATTAGAACTACTAATTCTCTATGCAAAGTTCAATTGCATTCTATTTCTTTTTTTATCATAACTTACTTAAAATTAATGGGTTCTTGTGATAATTGTGTGATATATTTTAACTTCATTCGTAATTAACTATGAAAAATATTTTAATAATAGAAGATGATCCTGAGATAATAAAACTTTTAGAGATACATCTTAACGACTTAATTTATACTACTGCCAAAGCAATGGATGGTGCCAAAGGCTTAAAAATGGCTATTGAAAATAACTACGATTTAATAATTTTGGACATAACCCTACCAAGTCTAAACGGAATTGAAGTTTGCAAAAAAATTAGAGCTGAGAAAAATACTCCAATAATTATGTTAACCGCCAAATCTGAAGAGATTGATCGAGTTTTAGGCTTAGAAATTGGCGCTGACGATTATATTACCAAACCCTTTAGTATTAGAGAATTACTAGCACGCATTAAAGCTGTTATGAGAAGATCTAATATTCCTAAATCAGAAAAAAAAGATTCTTCTGTACTATCTTTTGAAGGTATTACAATTGATATTGATAAACGAAAAGTACTTGTGAATAATACCAAAATTGAACTTTCACCAAAGGAGTTTGAACTACTTGTACTAATGGCAAATAATCCAGGTAGAAACTATTCACGAACAGAGTTATTAAACATCATCTGGGGCTATAATTTTAATGGTTACGAGCATACGGTAAACTCTCATATAAATAGATTAAGAGCAAAAATAGAATCCGACATGACCAACCCATATTATATCTTAACCACTTGGGGTGTTGGCTATAAATTTAATGAAGAAATTTCGCATGGATACTAAATACAAAACACTTACACCAAAACTGATTAAAAAAATATCTATTGCTTTTGGCTTGCTTGTTCTCTTGATGGGAGTTTCATATATTTTCATTACAGCGTATTATGCTAACAAATACAATAAGGCGACCATACAACAAGTAAACGCTAATGTGGCAAATCATGTAATACAGGAGAAGTTTTCAAATGCATCGCCATTTTTAGAAGACGGTAGTGTAAACAAACCACTTTTTGGTGATTTAATGCATGATATGATGGCGGTAAACCGGAGTATTGAAGTTTATTTACTAAATAATACTGGAGAAATTCTATATTCAGTAGTACTGGATCACACTGAAAATTCTCCTTCAAAATCGGTTTCGCTAACACCAATAAAATCCTTTATTGCGAATAACGGAAAAACTTTTATTGAGGGCGAAGATCCAAAAAACCCAGGTACCCAAAAAATTTTTTCTGCCGCACCCTATGATGTAGGCGGTAGAAAAGGGTTTATCTATATTATTCTAGCGGGCGAAGATTTTCAACACATAAGCGATAGTTTATTGGGATCTTATTTTGCGAAATTAGGTATAGGAGCTACTTTATTAACTATGATTTTTTCTATACTTATAGGCTTACTTAGCCTTTGGTTTTTAACCAAAAACCTTCGACTAATTACCGGTACTGTAATAAAATTTAGAGAGGGAGATTTAGAAGCCAGAATTGAGAATCCTGAAAAATCCGATATTGAAGTATTTGCCCATTCATTTAATGACATGGCAGACACTATAGTAAGTAATATGGATAAAATGAAATCTGTAGATTCATTAAGGAGAGAACTAATAGCTAATGTTTCACATGATTTACGAACACCTTTAGCAGTGCTAAAAGGATATATTGAAACTTTACAGATTAAAAAAGATTCTCTAACTGAAACACAAAAGGACGAATACCTTCAAATTACAATTGATAATATAGACAAACTTTCCAATTTAATTAATCAACTTTTCGAATATTCTAAACTAGAAGCAGAGCAAATAACACCTATTAAAGAGCCATTTTCAATTACAGAATTATCATATGATTTAATAGCAAAATTTGAAGTTATTGCACAAAAGAAGGACATAAAATTAAGCTTAGACTGTCCCGATGTTAATTGTATGGTTTATGCAGATATAAGTCTTGTGGAAAGAGCTTTACAAAACCTTTTAGAAAACGCTATTAAATTTACCGAACATAAAGGCACGGTGACTTTATCTTTAAAAAAATTAACCCATAATATTGAAATAAATATAACGGATACTGGCTCTGGAATTCCAGCTAATGAACAAGCTTATATTTTTGACCGTTATAAACAAGTAAACAAAACCACAAAACAAGGTTATGGATTAGGCCTAGCAATCGTTAAAAAAATAATGGATTTGCACGAAACCACCATTATTGTTTTAAGCAAGCCAAAAGAAGGGAGTTCTTTTATTTTTAATCTTCCAATGTATCAGATATCATAAAAAAATAAACCCCTAAGAAAATAAATTCTTAGGGGTTTTGTTATAGTAATTTTGACTCTTTAAAGAGCCTAAAAATTATTCATTTTCTAAACCTTCTTGCGTCTTCTTATTTAAGGTATCGAACATTATAGGAGTTGCGATAAATAATGAAGAATAGGTACCAACTACAATACCCACTATCATTGCGAACATAAATCCGCGTAATGAATCTCCACCGAAAGCAAAAATTGCTACAAGTACAACTATAGTTGTTAAAGAAGTATTTAATGTTCTTCCTAAGGTACTATTTAAAGCCATATTGGTGTTTTCACCAGCCTTCCAACCTCTTTCCGCCACGATCTCTCTAATACGGTCAAAAACAATTACAGTATCGTTTAATGAATACCCAATTACTGTAAGTATTGCTGCTATGAATGCTTGATCTATTTCCATATTAAATGGCATTAGTTTACCAAATACAGAGAATACTCCCAATACTACCAATACATCATGGAATACCGCAGCAACAGCTCCTAGAGAGAATTGCCATTTACGGAATCGGAAAAGTATATATAAGAATACCACCGCTAAAGAACCGATAATAGCCCAAAATGCATTGTTCTTAATATCGTCAGCTATTGTAGGACCTACTTTCGTAGATTTCATTATACCTACAGCTTTAGTATCACTAGCAACTGTAAACTCATCATAAGTAATACCATCTGGTAAATACTTTTGTATTGTAGAAAAT
This sequence comes from Cellulophaga tyrosinoxydans, assembly GCF_900176415.1. Lineage (GTDB taxonomy): Bacteria > Bacteroidota > Bacteroidia > Flavobacteriales > Flavobacteriaceae > Cellulophaga > Cellulophaga tyrosinoxydans. The sequence goes on from NZ_FWXO01000003.1 coordinate 179,613, forward strand.
AATTTTTGTTGAATTTCACTATCAACCTCAATACCTTCAACATCAACCTTATAAGGAGTAGTAATCATTACCTGGTTGTTATCACCAAAAGTTTTAACATTAGTACCACTACCAAAGACTACGTTCAATTCAGAAGCCATTTCAGAAGGGTTCACCGGTTGCTCAAAACGAACCTGATAAGATCTACCACCCACAAAGTCTACCCCTTGTTGTAAACCTGGACCTAATATCAATGAATACAAACCAATAAGTAATAATACCGAAGAAAACACATAAGCAATCTTTCTTTTTGACAAGAAATCGATATTAATATTCTTAAATAAATTCTTTGTTAATCCTGTAGAGAAATCTAGTCTTCTTTCTTTAGCAGATAAATACCAATCTATTAGTAAACGTGTTACAAATATGGCAGTAAACAATGAAGTTAATATACCTATGATTAACGTAGTTGCAAAACCTTTTATAGGTCCTGTTCCAAAAATGAAAAGGATAATAGCTGTTAAACCAGTAGTAATGTTGGCATCTAAAATAGAAGACAATGCATTATTAAAACCATCTGCTACTGCTAACGATTTGCCTTTGCCTTTTGCTATTTCTTCTTTAATACGTTCATATATAATTACGTTCGCATCTACTGCCATACCTATGGTTAAAACGATACCCGCAATACCAGGTAAAGTTAAAACAGCTTTGATACTTGTTAATACACCAAATATTAATAAAATATTGAATAATAAAGCAATATCAGCAAATACCCCTGCTCTACCGTAATAGAATATCATCCATGCCAAAACAATAATCATTGCAATGGCAAAAGAATTAAATCCACTATCAATTGCTTCTTGACCTAATGATGGTCCAACAATTTCAGATTGTACAATTTCAGCTCTTGCTGGTAATTTACCTGCTCTTAAAACGTTAGCAATATCTTTAGTTTCATTTATAGTAAATGAACCTGTTATTTCTGAACGTCCACCTGAAATACCTCCTACTTGAGAAACACCAGGAGCTGTATATACTTTATTATCAAGCACAATAGCTATACCCGTTCCATTTAAGTTAGCATCATTGGTAAGTTTTTGCCATTCTTTAGCCCCTTTAGTATTCATACTCATACTAACAGCAGGTCTACCGCGAGGATCAAAATCATCACGAGCATCACTCACAACATCGCCACTAATTCTTGGTACTCCAGCTCTATTAGATTTTAAAGCATACAATCCAACAATTTCAGATCCCTCAGTTGGTCTTTCCCATAAGAATTTTACAAACTGTAATTCTTTAGGTACCAATCTGCGAATTTCTGGCATATTTAAATAAGCACTGATTTGCGCAGTATCTTTAGTCGATGCGCTTATAAATGAATAATTACCTGTATTTGCAGGAATCAATAATTTTATTAATGGATTTACTTCGCTAGCAAAATCGATAGAATCTTGAGCTACATCAGATAATAAAGAATCAATTTCAGATTCTGGTTTCGCTACAGTCTCAGGCTTATCAACCTCTACTAATGTTTTAAGCTTTTCATTAGCTTCAAAAATAAACTGATTTAAATACTGATTATCAGATCTATAGGTTTCCCAAAATTCCAATTGCGCAGTACTAGAAAGCAATTCTTGCGCTCTAGCAATGTCTTTAGCTCCTGGTAATTCAACTAAAATTCTTCCCGAAGTTCCTTCTCTTTGAATATTAGGTTGAGTAACACCAAAACCATCAATACGCTCTCTTAAAACCTCAAAAGCTGAAACAACAGATTCATCAATTTTGGTTCTAATTATAGGTTTTACTTGATCGTCAGTCATTTGAAAATTAACCACATCACTTAAACCTTTATTAGCAAAGATCTCTGGTGAAGCTAATTTCGTATCTCCTTTTATTTTATCAAAAGCATCAAAAAACAGGTCAACATAAGTATCACTACTATTTTTTGAAGCAGCATCAGCATCAGCTAAAGCTTTATTAAAAATAGGGTTTGAAGTATTGTTTGCTAAGCCTTTCAAAATATCTTTTACTGATATTTGTAAGGTTACGTTGATACCTCCTTTTAAATCCAATCCTTTGTTAAGTTCTTTCTTTTTAGCATCGTTATAGCTAGTAAAACCTAAAATAGATTGTTCACCGATAGAATCAAGATATCTTATTTCAGATTCTTTTCTTTTTTCGATATAATCATTTGTACCACTAGAAATAGTGTTTACGGCATTTTCAGCTGCTTTCTTTTCTACATTATTCGCAATGAACGTGTAAGACAATTGGTAAATACTCACCAATCCAAACAAAAAAGCGAAAAGCTTTATAAGTCCTTTATTCTGCATTAGTTACTATATTAATTTCTGGTTTTTTTTGTAAGCGTGCAAATATATCATTTAAGATAGGAATTGACAATATATTTTTACATTTATAAACAAGGGCAGTTATCAAAATGACTACTGCCCTTATTAATTTGATGAATTATTGGTATTAAAACTCCAATAAATTGTTTGTTTTCTTAACACCTTCAGCACTTTCTTGCATTTTTGCTTTATCTGCAGCGCTTAATGGAATGTTCACTATTTTTTCAATACCGTCTTTTCCTAAAATTACAGGAACACCTATGCAGATATCATTTAAGTCATATTCCCCTTCTAAATAAGTAGAACAAGGGAACATTTTCTTTTGATCGCAAGCAATTGCCTGAACCATGCTAGACACTGCTGCGCCTGGAGCATACCAAGCACTTGTGCCTAATAATTTTGTTAAAGTAGCACCACCAACTTTAGTATCTTCCGCAACTTGACTTAATCTTTCTTCAGATAAAAATTCTGATACTTTTATACTATTACGTGTTGCATGTCCTGTCAAAGGCACCATTCCTGTATCACTATGACCACCTATTACCATTCCATCAACGTCTGAAATAGGTGCTTCTAATGCCTCAGCTAAACGGTATTTAAAACGTGCGCTATCTAAAGCACCACCCATACCAATTATTTTGTTTTTTGCCAATCCAGTAGTCTTATGCACTAGATAAGTCATTGTATCCATAGGATTACTAACAACTATTAAAATTACATTAGGCGAGTGTTTAATTAGGCTAGTAGCTACAGTTTTTACGATACCTGCGTTTATACCTATTAACTCTTCTCTTGTCATTCCTGGTTTACGAGGAATACCTGAAGTAATAACCGCTACATCACTACCGGCAGTTGCAGAATAATCATTTGTAATACCTGTTATTTTAGTATCAAAACCATTTAATGATGCCGTTTGCATTAAATCCATCGCCTTACCTTCTGCGAAGCCTTCTTTAATATCTAATAATACAACTTCTGATGCAAAATTCTTTATAGCGATGTATTCAGCACAACTTGCGCCAACAGCACCTGCTCCTACTACTGTTACTTTCATTTTATATGATTTTAAATTTGATTTTATATTGGCGCAAAAATACTGAATTTAAATAGAAAAATGACGGTGATTTTCAACTTTTAAATTCTCTTTTTGTTAATTTTTTAAGGAAAAATTATTTCTTATTATGTTAAAAAAAAGGCCCATTCAACGAAAACATTAAGGCATTTGAACCATTGGTCGAAAAAACAACCCTAAAACCATTCATCTTTATTAAGTTTACCGTCCCAAATTAAACCTACTTAGTATGAAAAAGTACTCCCCACTTTTGATGCTTTGCGCTATACTTGTTTTTGCAAGTTGCTCAAAGCCAGCAACAAACAATGATCCAGTTATTGGAATATGGGTCAACACAATCTCTAACAATTCTATTGATCAAAAAAATGTCCAAACAGAATATGAATGGATTTTTAATGACGCCTACTTAGGAAGATTTCATCAATATGAAAATAATGTTATTACAGCGCAAACTGATTTCAGTTGGAAAAAAGAAAATGGAATTTACACCATTTCATATCCAGGCTTAGAAAAATCTGATGATGTTGTGACATTGGTTTCAAATACTTTTTTACAAAATAGCAATGGCGAAATTGTAGCCGAAAGAGAATAAAATCAATAAAATAAAAAGTAAACCTTAAGCCACCTTGTCAAGGTGGCTTTTGTGTTTATAAGGGGCATATAAATTGTTGGCAGAAAGGCAAAAAAAAAAAAAAAAAAACACTAGCGCAATGAAGCTCTATATTCAACATTGCATATTTACTAGTATAAAGTAAAGATTATGCTTATTATTTTTTTTCAAATTCTAAATATTCCCTAAGCGCTGCTAAAAAAAGAGTATTAAATTTTTTACTTGAAAAAGGATTTTGGCTGGTGATTAAATTTCTATCCTTAATCGCAAAATTTGATTTAGGTAAACCACTTCTATATTTTAATCCTAGTTTTCTTAAGCGTTTCGCAATTTTTCTAATTTTTGGTTTACCTTTCATTATAAATTTTTCAATAACAATTTCTTCCATAGTCGATACAGCATTAACTTTATAACCTAAATATGGGTTTTCTGCTACTGGAATTGTTAATAAAAGGCTAGGTGCATGACAAATAAGTCCTGTAGGTTTGTTATTTGCTGCAAATTGTTTTAAAAGAATTGGAATATTTCTACTATCCATTAAATCTATCATTAAACCTTGCCCTCCAGGAATTATCATTCCAATATAATTATTGTGATTTTCAATGGCTTTTTCAAGCGTTATTGGGTTATTAAAACCACTATCTGTTTTAATATATTTTATCGCTTCTACCTTAATATCTAAATTGTTCTTCCAATATTTATCGTTTATACTTTCTTCATCTATTGATACAATAATTCCGTTTGGAGTTGCAATATCCACTGCATAGCCGTTTTTTAAAACAGATCTGTAAGCCAAATAAAATTCGTTTAAAAAGACTCCTGTTTGTCTTAATTTTTGTCCCTTATTAAGTTCCAAAGTGTCAGCGGTACTCAAAATAAAAAGTATTTTTTTACTTTGAGCACAAAGAGTTACGTTGGTTATTATCGTAAATGTGATCATTAAAATTATTGATTTCATTATAATTTATTTAGCGGCGATAATTTCAATTTCTATTAAACAATTTGGTGCTGTTGCCAATAGTGGTAAAGGAATAATTGAGCTAGCTGGCAAATATTCCGCATGCCATTCTTTAGAAGCAACATCAATTAACACTTGTTTTTTCTCCATTGTAAAATCTACTATATAGACAGTTTGCTTCACAACATCATTTATTGATAGTTTTGCTGCATTTAGGGCGGTTTTGATATTAATTACTGTTTGACGTACTTGCTTTTCAAAATCAATTGAAACTAGTTGACCATTTACGTCTGATGCCCATTGTCCTGAAAAGTAATAGAGAGATTTCCCTTCCGGTATTTTTGCAATGTGAGAAAACCCGTAATTACTAGGATTAAATAGGGCTGTTGGATTGATAAATGTATTCTTGTTGTGATCCATAATAGTATTGTTATATTTGAATCACAAAGAAAATGGCTTTGCTATAACCCAGCATTTACATATGTAAAGAAAACTAAGCTTTAGTATTATATCTTCTAATACGACTAAGTTGAGTTGGTGTTATACCCAGATAAGATGCTATGTGATATTGAGGTATTAATTGCTCTAATTGCGGATATTCTTTCTGAAAAATTGCATAGCGTTCATTAGCTTCTAACAAAACTATGTCGACTTCACGCTTTTCTTTATCCACAAAATAGCCCTCAGCAATCTTTCTCAAAAGCCTTTCCAAATCTTGATGTTTATCTAACAAACTAGTAAGCTCATTAAAGTCTCCTATAACCAATTCACAATCCGTTAAAGCCTGTTGGTTTATTTTATTGGGTTGCTGAGACACCAATGAAGAATAACCTCCAACCATACTGTTTTGCACAAAAAAGTGTTTATTATATTCCGCCCCTTTATTATTTCTATAAAAAGCCCGAATAACACCACTTCTTAGATATCCGAATTTTTTTGCAATTTCATTTTCCTTAACGAAATACTCTCCTTTTTTTAAAGAATGTTCGTTGAAAATATTTTTTAACACCTCCCAGGTAGCCTTATTAATTGGAGAAATAGCATTAAAATAATCGTAAATATCTTTCATTATATTTTATATACTAATACACAAATAACTATTATAGTTAGTAAAAATAAGCATATGAAACTACAAAATAGTTTTATTCCAACTTATGTAAAGGCGAATAGAAAAAATGGCAATAAACTTTGGTTTACCTCTTTAAGAAATTAAGTGAATCTAGTGCCAACCAAAATATAAACAAGATCGCAGTAAAAAATAGTATTGAATAGTAGAAACAAAAAAGCCACCTTAAATAGGTGGCTATATAGTATATAAAAATTAATTATCTAAACCCAAAATTTATACCAAATGATAAACTATTAAATGCTGCAATGGTATAATCTGCATGTAATCTAAAAAATCCAAGTTTTAATTTAGTTCCTACATTAGCGGTAACACCATTAACCTCTCTAGTTAAACTAAAAGGATCTTCCACACTTGGCGATGTTATAAAGCCACTTTCATAAGTTCCTAAAAAATCTGTGGTAGATTTTCCTTTTAAATACCCTATTCCTCCATAAAAATTAATCACCGGTAATTTTGTAGATACTACTGCTTGAAATGTCCAAGTGTTCATAGTCATTTCTATTCTTTGATCCTGACCTGCTATGACACCAGTATCTGTAAAATCATAAGAACCATCTAAGTGCGTATACCCTATGACACCAGATATAGCTACAGGCCATATTTTTTCTGCAGGTAATAAACTGGTTAATTCATGCTGTAAACCAACTCCATAAAATCCTACGGAAACATCATCTGTATCTACCTTAGGCAAGAATCTAGCTTTTAATTCTATCCCCTTTATTAGCCCCACACTCGCTTGTATAAATGCTGATGGAACAAAATTTATACCTTCCCCAGATAAACCTGATGGGAGTTCAAATTCTTCCCTTTGTGTTATTCCTGGAGCAATTTCACCTTCTACAAAAACTCTAATACCTTCCAAATCACCTAAAGCAGATGCAACCACATTTGAAGCGCTACCATCTACAAATTGCAGATTCTCGTAATCTGCAGTATTTAATACAAAGGTTTTTTTATCATCCTTATTCTTAAAATTTGCCATATTACCGATTATTGAAATCTCAAAACCACCTAATGGCTTAGCTTTTCCTGAATTATACCATCCATTTGAAATACTGTATAGTGCTCCTTCCGATAAAGGTCCGAAATAATCGTTGGTAAAACGCTCTGCATCTTCAACACCAGCAGCAAAAATATCATTAGCATTGGATTGAGCCATACTTGATAATCCTGAAATCATTAATATAGCCAAAAAGAAATGTCTCATAGTTTTATATTTTGCCATAAAACTAAAAAACTCGCACTAGTAGTGCGAGTTTTTGTTGTGTAACCTATATTTTCTATGCATCAATGTTCGCATAAACAGCATTTTTCTCGATAAACTCTCGTCTAGGCGGTACTTCATCGCCCATTAACATAGAGAATACACGATCCGTTTCTGTTGCATTATCAATTACTACTTGTCTTAATGTCCTAAATTCCGGATTCATTGTGGTATCCCACAATTGTTCTGCATTCATTTCTCCAAGACCTTTGTAACGCTGAATACCCACGCTACCATTAAAACTTTCAGCAATTTCATCACGCTCTTTATCATTCCAAGCATATTTCTTCTTGTTTCCTTTTTTTACAAGGTATAGTGGTGGCGTAGCAATATATACGTGACCTGCTTCAATCAACTCTCGCATATATCTGAAAAAGAAAGTAAGAATTAGTGTTTCAATATGACTACCATCGACATCGGCATCACACATGATGACTACTTTATGATATCTTAGTTTTTCAAGATTTAGAGCTTTACTATCCTCTTCTGTTCCTATTGAAACCCCTAAAGCAGTATATATGTTTTTAATTTCTTCGTTCTCAAAAACTTTATGCGTCATGGCTTTTTCTACATTCAAGATTTTACCTCGTAATGGCAAAATAGCTTGAAACATACGGTCACGACCTTGTTTTGCAGTTCCGCCCGCCGAATCTCCCTCGACTAAGAACACTTCACATTTTGAAGCATCTTGCTCAGAACAATCCGAAAGCTTACCTGGTAAACCTCCAATACTCATAACCGTTTTACGCTGCACCATTTCACGAGCCTTAGTCGCTGCATGCCTTGCTTGTGCCGCAAGAATTACCTTTTGAACGATAATTTTAGCGTCCTCAGGATTTTCTTCTAGATAATCGGTTAACATTTCAGACACAGCCTGACTCACTGCTGCTGAAACTTCTCGGTTTCCTAATTTTGTTTTTGTTTGCCCTTCGAATTGTGGCTCTGCAACTTTTACAGATACAATCGCAGTAAGTCCCTCACGGAAATCATCTCCTTGAATTTCGAACTTTAATTTATCCAACATTCCTGACGCATCCGCATATTTTTTTAAGGTAGTTGTAAGTCCTCTTCTAAAACCAGATAAGTGGGTTCCACCTTCATGCGTATTTATATTATTTACATACGAATGTAAATTCTCGGTATAGGAAGTATTATACACCATTGCTACTTCAACAGGGATATCATTCTTCTCCCCTTCCATTGAAATAACACTTTTTATTAATGGTTCACGGTTACCATCTAAAAATTTAATAAACTCCTTTAGACCTTCTTCAGAATAAAAACGCTCTTCTAAAAATCCACTTGGACTATCTTTATCTTTCTGCCTTTTATCTGTCATGGTTATAGAAACTCCCTTATTCAAATAAGAAAGCTCACGCATTCTATTAGAAAGGGTTTCATAACTATACTCAATAGTTTGAGTGAAAATAGTATCATCAGGATAAAAAGTAACTTCGGTACCTCTAATATCTGTTTCGCCAATGCTTTTTACAGGATACAGCGCTTTACCTTTTTCATACTCTTGTTCGTAAATGGTTCCATTACGAAATACCGTAGCTTTTAAATGCTTAGAAAGAGCGTTAACACAAGACACACCAACACCGTGCAATCCACCAGATACTTTATAGGAATCTTTATCAAACTTACCTCCTGCACCAATTTTGGTCATTACAACCTGAAGCGCAGAAACTCCTTCTTTTTTGTGTATATCTACAGGAATACCACGACCATTATCTCTAACAGTTATAGAATTATCCTCGTTTATTGCAACAGTAATCGTATCGCAATGACCTCCCATTGCCTCATCTATTGAGTTATCGACCACCTCGTATACTAAATGATGTAAACCTCTAACTCCTACATCTCCAATATACATGGAAGGACGCATACGAACGTGTTCCATTCCCTCAAGGGCCTGAATACTATCTGCGGAATAATTGTTCTTTTTTTGCTCGTCTTTATTTGCTTCTTCGCTCATAAAATTAATGGTTTCAATATAAATTTTGCAATCTTACAAATATAAACAATACCTCAGCGAAATAAGGTTTTAGCAGCAGTACAGAGCATGAAGTTATCAACAATAATTGTGGAAAATATAATTATAGATTTCTTGCTGAACAATTACATCTATATAGTACTAAAGAAGCACCCAAATTGGGTGCTTCTTACGGACTAATTATAATTAAAACTGAAAACAGTGGTAATTCTTATTTATAAATCTACGCTTTTACATAAGCATCTGAATGCACGTTCGCAACTGCTCTACCAGATGGATCATTCATATTTTTAAATGCTTCATCCCATTCCAAGGCTATTTTAGTACTGCAAGCAACAGACGCTTCTTGAGGCACACAAAGTGCCGCCGCATCTGAAGGGAAATGCGATTCGAAAATTGATCGGTAATAGAACTCTTCTTTAGAAGTAGGCGTTTGTAATGGGAATCGGAATTTAGCGTTAGCTAACTGCTCATCAGAAACCTCATTTTTAACTACTTCTTTTAAGGTGTCGATCCAACTGTAACCTACACCGTCAGAAAACTGCTCTTTTTGTCTCCATGCTACGCTTGCTGGTAGCATATCTTCAAAAGCTTTACGAACAACCCATTTTTCCATGCGCTCACCATTAATCATTTTATCTTTAGGGTTTATGCGCATAGCCACATCCATAAATTCTTTATCTAAGAAAGGCACACGACCTTCTATCCCCCAAGCTGCAAGTGATTTGTTAGCTCTCAAACAATCGTACATATGCAACTTACTTAATTTACGAACTGTTTCTTCATGAAACTCCTTGTCATTTGGTGCTTTATGAAAATACAAGTAGCCTCCAAATAGTTCGTCTGCACCTTCACCGGACAATACCATTTTAATCCCCATAGACTTAATTACTCTTGCCATTAGGTACATTGGAGTTGAAGCTCTAATTGTAGTAATATCATACGTTTCAAGATTGTACACTACATCTTTTATAGCATCTAATCCTTCTTGGATGGTAAATTTTATTTCATGATGCACGGTTCCAATATGATCCGCAACTTTACGCGCAGCGGCCAAATCAGGAGAACCTTCTAAACCAACTGAAAACGAATGTAATTGAGGCCACCACGCATCTGCTGTATCATCAGACTCTATTCTCTTCTGCGCATACTTTTTAGCAATCGCCGAAGTTACAGAAGAATCTAAACCACCAGAAAGCAATACTCCATAAGGCACATCCGACATTAACTGTCTATGAACAGCAGCCTCTAAGGCTTCTTTAATTGCAGCGATACTTGTTTCGTTATCTTTAACTGCATCATATTCCATCCAATCTCTGGTATACCATTTCTTTAATTCCCCATCAGAACTATGTAAGTAATGTCCTGGAGGAAAAAGTTCGATTTTGGTACATGTACCTTCTAAAGCCTTTAATTCTGAAGCTACATAGAACGTTCCATTTTTATCCCATCCCATATATAAAGGAATAATTCCCATATGGTCACGAGCAACAAAATACTCGTCTTTCTCAACATCATAAATAGTAAATCCGAAAATTCCATTCATTTCATCAATGAAATCAACCCCTTTTTCTTGGTATAAGGCTAATATTACTTCGCAATCAGATTCCGTTTGAAAGTTATACTTTCCTTCAAATTGTTTTCTAAGCGCTCTATGGTTATATATTTCACCATTAGCAGCAAGCACTAATTTTTTATCTTGACTAAACAAAGGCTGTTTTCCTGAAGCAGGATCAACAATTGCCAAACGTTCGTGCGCTAAAATTGCTTTATCATTAGCAAATATTCCACTCCAATCTGGCCCTCTATGTCTAATCTTTTTGGACATTTCCAATAATTGAGGTCTTAAATCCTCAGTACTCTCCTTTACATCAAATGCACATACTATTCCACACATATCTTAATATATTATAAGCAATTTTAAAGCAAAGATGCATTTTATGCTTCTATAAAAAAACATTAATCACTAAAATAGTTTTAATTTAAAACAAATAATACAAAATCTATTTTATTATGAAATCATTACTACACATATTCGCAAGTAATTCTCTTTTTTTGTAAGTTTAGATAAATAGCACGTACTTAGTACCCAGTTAGCGTTATAAAAAAACAATTATCTTAAAAAATTATGATTATGAAAAAATTCCTATCCTTATCAACCCTTATCGTATGTTTGGTTTTTGCTTCTACAGCAACTGCACAAAAATTTAGTGGCCTAGACAAAAGCCCTATGGATGTTGCAGCGTTTCCAACTAGTTACAAAGTTGCAGACAAACTAGTTAAAGTAACTTACAGTAGACCTCAATTAAAAGGCAGAACAATAGCAGAATTAGCTCCTGCAGGTTCAGTCTGGAGAACTGGTGCAAATGAAGCGGTTGAGATTACTTTTTACAAAGATGTAGATTTTGGAGGAAAAGAAGTAAAAGCAGGAACGTATTCACTATTTACTATACCTGGAGCAAAAGAATGGACATTTATTTTAAACAGTAAACTTAATCAGTGGGGTTCTTATACCTATGATGAATCTGCTGATATTGTTCGTGTTATGGGTTCTGTTAGTGCTGGAAGCGAATCTTTAGATGCTTTTTCCATGACTTTTAACGACAAGGACAAAGGAGCTGATTTAGTTCTAGGCTGGGGAAAAACAAGAGTTTCGGTACCTGTTAGTGGTAAAGAATAAACACTAAAACAATATTTTAAAAAAAGCCTAACGTTTAACTTTAGGCTTTTTTTGTGCTTATATTTTTTACTCCACTATTTTACCAGAAATGAAAACATGATTTGCTGATACTGTTGGCAATTCCTTCTCTGGAATAGCCATAAGATCTTTATTCAATATTACAAAATCAGCAAATTTTCCTACTTCTATGCTCCCTTTCTCATTCTCTTCAAAATTACTATACGCAGCCCATATAGTCATACCTCTTAATGCTTCTTCTCTACTAAGTGCATCTTTCATTTGAAATCCTTTTTCAGGGTAACCATCATTATCTTTTCTTGCAACAGCGGCGTAAAATGTTAAAAACGGACTCACTTGCTCCACAGGGAAATCTGTCCCTAATGCTACTACACCAGCCTTATCTAACAAAGTCTTATAGGCATAAGCTCCTACCATTCTATCACTACCTAATCTATCTTCTGCCCAGTACATATCGCTTGTAGCATGTGTAGGTTGTATAGAAGGAATTATTCCTTCGTTAAAATAATCGAAGTCAGTCGTTGATATAATCTGAGCATGTTCTATCTTCCATCTGCGATTTTCCTTATTCTTCAACACACTTTTATAAGCTTTTAACACCACCAAATTAGCCGAATCTCCTATAGCATGTGTATTCATTTGATAGTCCGATTTCGCAATTTTTTTAGCTACTTTTTCTATTTCATTCACTGGTGTAACCATGGCACCAAAATGATTTGCTTGATCGGAATAAGAAGATTTTAAAACAGCCCCTCTTGACCCTAAGGCTCCATCCGCATAAACTTTTACAGACCTTACATTTAAATGATCTGTTTTAATAATTCCTTTAGAGAGATAATATTTTAAATTTTCAGGATAATTAGCCACCATTGCATATACTCTTATTTTTAAGTCTCCCGATTGTTGCAAACTATCTATCAATTCGATAATTTCTCTAGACAAGCCTGCATCGTTTACTGTTGTTAGGCCATTGCTAAAGCAAATGCTTTGAGCGTCTTTTAAAGCCTGTATTTTTGATTCTTTTGAAAGCCTTGGCATGATTGGTCCAATTAAATCCATTGGCCCATCAACTAATACACCTGTTAATTGACCATTTTCTTTAACAATTTCTCCACCAACAGCTTTAGTATCTGTATTAATACCCGCCATAGCTAATGCTTTTTGATTAACTAAGAATGCATGACCATCTATTCGTTCTAAAACTACAGGAATATCTGGATAAACTTCATCCAATAATTCTTTGGTTGGAAATTTTTTATCCTCCCAATCATTTTGATCCCATCCCTGACCAAAAATAAAATCACTCTTGTTCTTTTCATTAAACAGGCTAATTCTATCCAGTATTTCTTCAAAACTTTTGGTGCCTACTAGATCAACTGCTAGCTGATTTAAACCTAGTCCGTAAAAATGGCAGTGTGCATCAATCAAACCAGGAACAATGGTTTTACCATCTGCATCAATTACTTGATCCGCCATGTATTTGTCCTCGATTTCTTGATTACTTCCTATTGCCAAAAATTTTCCGTCTTTTATTGCAAATGACTGTGCCTTAGAAAACATCTTATCTACTCTGTAAACATTTGCATTTACGACAATTAAATCTACTTTTTCTTTAATTAAATTACAGCTACAACTAAAAATTGCCAGCATTATTAATATCCGTTTCATTTGGATGGTTTTATTAGGATTAAATTAAAAAATGTACTCAAATAATATTGGGGGGAAGATATATATTGACAAAATACAATATTTAATTTAAATACTAATTTCATAAGTAACTTTATATAAAGAAGTTAGCAACTTTCATTCAAAACTAATAAAGATGACTTAAAATTATTGATTCTATTTATGTCGATTAAGACCTAATAAATTTATAGTATCCCAACCAAGATTTAATTAGTTTTGCATCTTTAATTTTTCAAGATGATTTCAGTAGATAATATTGCAGTAGAGTTTAGTGGCGAAACACTTTTTAGTGATGTTTCTTTCGTAATAAACGAAAGTGATAAGATTGCACTTATGGGAAAAAATGGTGCTGGTAAGTCCACCATGATGAAAATAATTGCAGGTGAACAAAAAGCTACAAGAGGAAATATACGTTTTCCAAAAGATGCCGTTATTGCCTATCTACCACAACATTTGCTTACTGAAGACAATTGCACTGTATTCGAAGAGGCTTCTAAAGCATTTGCCCAAGTTTTTGCAATGCAAAAAGAAATGAATGATTTAAACAAAGCATTAGAGACCCGGACAGATTATGAATCTGATGACTACATGAAACTGATCCAAAAAGTATCTGATTTGGGGGAAAAATATTATGCTTTAGAAGAAATTAATTACGAGGCCGAAGTTGAAAAAGCTTTAGCTGGATTAGGATTTAAAAGAGAAGACTTTCACCGCCAAACAAGTGAATTTAGTGGCGGTTGGCGTATGCGTATTGAGCTTACTAAAATTTTATTACAAAAGCCCGATTTAATTCTACTAGACGAGCCTACAAACCACGTAGATATAGAATCTGTAATTTGGCTTGAAGACTTTTTATTGAATAAAGCCAAAGCCGTTGTGGTAATTTCTCACGATAAAACTTTTATTGATAACATTACTAATAGAACAATAGAAGTTACCATGGGTCGTATTTACGACTACAAGGCAAACTATTCTCATTATTTACAACTTAGAGAAGATCGTCGTAGTCACCAAATAAAGGCTTACCAAGAGCAGCAAAAATTTATTGCAGATAACCAAGCATTTATAGATAGATTTAAAGGAACCTATTCCAAAACCAATCAGGTTACTTCTCGTGAGCGGATGTTAGAAAAGTTACAAATAATTGAAATTGATGAAATTGATACTGCCGCGTTAAAATTAAAATTTCCCGCTTCGGTACGTTCTGGCGATTACCCGGTAACTGTAACCGATTTAACTAAAACCTATGGAGATCATGTTGTTTTTAAAAATGCAAACATGAGTATTTCACGTGGCGAAAAGGTATCGTTTGTAGGTAGAAATGGAGAAGGTAAATCTACCATGATCAAAGCAATTATGGGCGAAATAGATTTTGAAGGCAAATGCTCTCTAGGTCATAATGTAAAGGTGGGCTACTTTGCTCAAAACCAAGCTTCATTGTTAGATCCAGAATTAACAATTTTCCAAACAGTGGATGAAGTAGCTAAAGGAGACGTGCGCACGCAAATAAAGAATATTCTAGGCAGATTTATGTTTGGGGGTGATGATATTGAGAAAAAAGTAAGTGTGCTCTCTGGAGGTGAAAAAACACGCTTGGCTATGGTGAAATTATTATTGGAACCTGTAAACCTTTTAATTCTCGATGAGCCTACGAATCATTTAGATTTAAAATCTAAAGACGTTTTAAAAGAAGCGCTCTTAGATTTTGACGGCACATTAATCTTGGTTTCTCATGATAGAGATTTTCTTCAAGGCTTATCACAAAAAGTATTTGAGTTCAAAGAAAAACGTGTCATTGAACATTTTGAAACTATTGATGCTTTCCTTATAAGAAACCGTATTGAAAATTTAAAAGAGATAGATTTAAAAAATTAAGCGCAATTTTTATATCCTTTTGGAAAAGGGCGATACGCGTAATATTGCAAAACTTCTTCTATAGCAAGCTTTAGTGCCTTGTTTATTGGAACTATTTTATTACCCAAGGCAAAATCTATTTGAGAAAGATTCATGTAATAATCTGTAAAAATGGGCACATATAATCCATTAGCCATGGCCAGTTTAGAAGCCTCGTAGTTTTCTACCTGACCTTCCTTTATAATTTTACAAGTTGCTAAACGTAATTCTCCAAATTTATCTTTACTAGCGCCGTAACCAAACAATCTACAGATTAAGCCTCGATATTTATAATCGCTACATTTACCACTTGTACTATCTACTACAGAAAGTGGCTGGTAAATATGACATATAGGACTGGATTTAGAATTCAATTCTTCTAAGGTTTTTAAAGCAATTCCATTTAAAAATAAATAAAATGCCCATGGGAGAAACTCTAATGGAGATGCATCTACTTCGGCATGTGTACAACACTTACCACAACCTGCTTTACAATGCAAGCCTGTGTTTGATTGAAAAGTAGCAATCTCTTGATCTAAACCAGCATACAATAATTCTACTGCCTTAACCCTCTTTTCTATAGACATATTACATCTAATTTTAGCGCCGCGAATGTACACTAATATTCAATACGTAAAACATTAAAAAAATCTAATTTTAACCATTGTGAAGAATCTGTCGCATTCATTGCAACTATATAAAAATTAGCATGTTTATGCTTTTCGCATACGTTTTGGTCCATACCATAGCCAAAAGCCTGTAATTGTAAAAAGTAAGAGAGCTATACCCATTAAAGTAGTATAGGCCAATTTAAATGGACTACCCGAAGTATTGAAGTACGTATCTAATACAGAACCATCATGTATATTTTCTATAAGGTCTGATTGGCGCTTGCCAAATTCTAATAAATCTCCTGTAACACCATCCAATTGTAAGCCGTAATAATCTTGATATATAAATTTTATTACTCCTTTATCTTTATGTATATCCACACGATCTAAGGTAATAACCTTATCAGAATGTATAGAATCACTCACCACATCATTGGCTTTATTATAAAGCACTTCTAAAGGTAGCCACTTATTTAAGTCTCCAGAAGTTCCTTTTTTAGTTTCTGCCAATATAATTCCTCCGCTATTTTTTTTCCATCCAAGTAACAAGCCCGAAACAGCTATTATAAAGAAAAAAATAAATAAAAAAGCCCCTAATAGTCTGTGAACTTTTCTAAATATACGCAATACTTTAGCTTGTTTTTTTCTCTTAATAGTAGCATTCATATGTTATAACTGCAAAGAATAAAATGAATGCGAAAGTTAAGTATATTATACTGTTGATTTTATCAAAGAAATATTAAATTTAATTTTGATCTTCGTAGATGGTGTTGGCATAATTACTATTAGGTTTCGCAATTAAAAACTCCACCCTTCTATTTTTAAACCTAAGATTGTCTTTTTGGTTGTCTACTACAGGTTTATTAAAACCGTAACCTTTCCATGAAATCCTATCTTTACTTAATCCTAATTTCATTAAAAAATTAGCCACAGTTAATGCTCTTTGGTCCGATAAGTTATCATTATAAGCCTTTGAGCCTTTAGAATCTGTATGTCCGTATAAATACACATTTAAATCTGGATGTTGCGCTAAATAGTGTACCAAGTTTACAAGTTGTTGATTGTATGAAATTTGAATATAGGTTTCATCAAAATCAAAAAGCAAATCTTCTATTACGTAAAGTTCATTTAGATTATAAGATGGGATTTCTATCACCGAAACCATATCTACAAAATAATAAGAAGATTTTCGTGCCGTTTTTTTTACGACTTGCTTTAAGGTTTGGTCATTATTTTTAAAATTTCCTATGGTTAAAAAACGCTCATTACCTTTCCCCATTATGGTAGTAGAAATCTCCACCCATTTGGTATTATCTTTGTAAAAGTTAGCATTGGCTATTTCTTTGTAGTTGATTATACCTCCGGATGGCATATAGTCTAAAGCAATGTTTTTAGAAGTATTGATTTCAAATGCCGCTTGAGTAAAAAGTATACCAAATTCTTGAATTGCAAACTCAACCTCATCTGCTAAATTCACCATAAACGAAACTTTGTATAATTTATCTTTCTCTAGTGCTGTTTCCAGTTCTGCAGTAATATATTCTCTATAATCTTTTGGAGCATACAAATACAGACCCACATAGGCATTACCATCAAATGGTAATTGCGAGCCAATAAAATTATTTTCAACAGGTAGTTTTTCACTACAGGTATTAAAATAATCTGTAGTACCTAAAGATGGCTTTCGCCAATTCTTCACATCTTCACTTAAAGAACCAAAAGAATCTGGACATTTAATATTGGATTCAAAGCTTGGGTTTTTCACTAAATTTTGTCCGTTGAGCAAAAAAAAGGTGAAGCCAAAAAATAAAAACAGCGATTTGGGAATTGTTTTCATCTATTTACTTTTTATTAGAAAGGCAAATCTCAGAAAATATGCTGCAAAATATTTTCAATTAGCGTTGAATGTAAAAGTACTATAGCTAGAATACATTCTTCTAGCTATGAACTAATTACAACTAACCTTTCTAATATAAAGATAGGTATAAAACTTTAAAAATCAAACTTATAGGTTGCTCCAGCAAGTAACTGAAAGGTTTGAACTGGAAAATTAGCCCATCGCATATAACTGCTATTTGCAATATTATTGGCTTTAACAAAAACAGAAAGTTGCTCGTTAAAACGGTATCCTAAATGCGCATTACTATCCCAAAAACTATTTAATGTTCTAATCTCCGATGGAAAATCGGCAGGTTGTACGTTCTGAACCACTTCACTTTGTAAATCTTGACGCTCACCAACATAAAAAATTGATGCTCCCATGAACCATTTTTTATTTAATTGATAATCTGCTATTATCGACCCTGTTACTTTAGGTAAATTCCATGCTGGATTATCAGTCTCTGTGGTATACGTATTTGCTTCCATATTCATACTCAAAGAGAAATTCCTTTTTATATCTACATTTATTTCACCGAAAATTCCCAGTGTTTTTACATCATCATAAAACACCTCGAAGGAATTTTGATAATAATACCCCTTTTCATCATCTCTAAATGAATTTAAAGGATTCCATTTATACAAAGGCTTTTTATTCTCCGTTTTATACGTTGCTTTTAAATTATAACTTAAACTTGGTAATAGTTGACCTTTAATACCTGCGTAGGCATTGTATTTTTGATCAGTAGGCTGTATAGACAATGTAGGTGACACAAATGGATTTTGTTCCACAAAGCCATAAAACGAATTCTGGATTAGCTCGCCTTGTATACCACCATAAGCAATAACAGTTTCATCTAAAACACGGTAACTTGCGGTAATATCTGGATATATAAAGAAGTTACTATCACTATTTTCAGAATCCACACCAAAAACTAAATTCAAACCTAGATTAAGGGTTAAATCATCTCTTAAAATTTCAATACTTGGCCCAATACCTGCTTGAAATAAACTATAATTTATTTCCGGTGTATTCGCAACATTTTTAACGTCAGCATTTTTAAATACTCCGCCTAAATAATCAAATTTTGCTTTTACCGTTAAGTTTTCATCCTGAACTGGAAATTGAGCCTTTGCTTTAAGCATAGCTCTATTCTCACCAGATTTAGTGGCATCCCAAAAACGACGAACTAATGCCTCACCTTTTCTAAAATAAGAATCATCCATATTTAAATGACCCGAAATCTCCGCATTAAAATAGTTTTGTTTAGCATCTATAGCATTAATTTCCTCATCCGTATAAACACCAACAGGTATTCCATACCAATTATATAATTGATGTTGCAAGCCTAAATTAGCTCCCCAATTTAAATCGGTGTCGCGTTTTTTATAAGCAGCTATTAACTTCGTATTGTAAAAAGCATTATTTAAAGCAATACTATCTAACTGACCTCTTGAGGAATGGTGTGTTAAACCTAAATCTAATTGTTCGTCTCTATTTAAAGCTCTACTTGTATACAAATCAGCCAAAGCATTATCAAATGTTCCAAAACCTAATGACGCATAAGAATTATATACTACTGGTGGTGGAATTTTATCTACTGTGGAAGCTTTCCCTTTTGCCGGCGTAAAAGTTGAAGCCACTGGAACAGAGAAAATATTGTACGTAATTTTCTTTTTCTGTAGTACAATAGAATCATTGATTACGGGTAGGGATTTTATTTTAAAAGCATCAGAAATTGTGGGCTTATACGTGTTTACTACAGTCACTGTCTCTGTACCTAAACTATCTTTGCTCTTCTCTTGTGCCGATATTGAATTAAAAATGCCCAAAAAAAGAAGGCTTACTAATTTTATGTACTTCTGCATATAATGTCTCTTTTGCAACTTGATATTAATTTTCTGGATTTACAGACGAATTGCTTTTAGCCTCTTTTGATTTTATTCTGAATGCTTCACTTTTAGCCGATGCTACTATTTCTGGGTATTGCGAAAAATTAGCAATTACACTATCTAGTATATAGGTTGCTTGATAAGCATCACCTAAGGCATCAAAGTTTTTTGCCATTAGTATTAAGCCTTTACCTCCCCATTCTTTGTAAGCCGAGTAATCTTTAGCTAATTTCTGTACCGACGTATTGGAAGCTTCAAAATCCTGTGCTTTATTTTTAAAATAAGCATCGTAGTACAATGCCTCCGCTGCTAATTCACCACTAGCGATAGGTAACACTTTAGCATAAGCTTCCTTAGCTCTCTCTTCATTATTGGTTTTAATGGCAGAACGAGCTATCATTATCTGAGCATCACTTTTAATACGGTCATCTATCTTAGCGGTTGCCAATACCTTTTCTGCATAAGAAATTGTATTGTTATAATCTTTCTGCTCAAAATAACCTTTCATAAGATTAGACTGCGCAAAGGTTACGTTCTGTTGAATGTTAGCCGTACGCTCTAACTTTTCTAAAAATGGAATGGCTGTTGAGTAATTACCTTTACCAACATATATTTCGCAAACCCTTGTTAAGGATTGCTCAGCATATTCGCTAGCTCCTCTATCGGCAACATTTTTGTAAAAATTAAGCGCTTTATCTTTATCGCCTTTAGCGTAATACAATTGTGCTAAATTAAAATTAGCTTTTAAAGCGTGTATTCCTTTAGGAAACTCTTTTAGGTAACCTTCATAGCCACGAATAGCTTGTTCTGTATTACCTTCTAACTTTTTTTGATCGGCAGATTCGTAGGTAGCATTATCTAATTCCGTATCGGTTACTTCAACAAAATCTAAACCTCTAACCCATTCTGCATATTCATTAACTCTACCTAAATCTACATAAATAAGTTTTGCGGTGGTTACCGCTTGAATAGCTTCTTGTGTGTTTGGATAATCTCTAACAACAGTTTTAAATTTAGCTAAGGCTTGCTCATTTCTATTAGAATTATAATACACCAAACCTTGACGAACAATCGCTTGAGGCACTAATGTACTGCCCTTATACTCACTTATTAATTTATCGTAAATACGAATACCTTCATCTACTTTATTGGCGCGAACATAAGAATTAGCCAACTCAAACAACACATCATCTTTTAGTGTAGATTTTGGATATTTAGTTACAAATGAATTTAGCTCCTCAATCTTTGTTGCTACTCTGTCTACAAATCCATAGCTCAAAGCTTTTTGAAATGCCGCATAATCCTTTTCACTACCACTATCATCTAACGCACTATTATAGGCTTCTATGGCAGGCCAATATTTGCTAGACACAAAATAACTGTCTCCTAAACGTAAATAAGCATCATGTTTTTTATCCGTATCAGTACTAGAGGCAACGTAATTATTAAAACTCGTTGCTGCACTTGTATACTGTTTAAGCTTAAAATAGGTATAAGCCAAATTATAATCCAAATCTTTAGACTCGCTGGTTGACTTCGCATGCGGATTTTTCTGGAATTCCGTATAACTCTTTAATGCCTCGTTAAATTTATTGCTATTGAATTCCGCTTCGCCTTTCCAAAAACTAGCACGAGCTTTAAATTTAGGATCTTCAGCACTACCAATAGATTTATCAAAGGCATTTATTGCACCACTATAATCTGCACTAACAAAAAGCTCTACACCGCGATAGAATGCTACCTTTTGGTAGGTAGCTTTACTTGCATAAGATTTATTTTTCTCTAACAAATCCATAGCTCCAGCAAAGTTTCGAGAAGTTATATACGAATCCACCAAAAGCTCCTGGATTTCAGCAGTATGTTCATCTTTAGGATATTTTTCTAGATAATTGGTTAAGACTGAAGGTGCATTTTCATAAGCGTTACCAATCTCATAACTTAATCTTGCGTAATTAAGAAATGCATCTTTCTGTATTTGCGGTGAAAAATCCATCTGCGATGCATTTCTAAATGCATTGAGCGCCTCTGGTTTTTTATCCAATTCTAAATAACATTCTGCTAAATGATAATAGGCGTTTTGCGATACACTATTGGTACCCCCAATAATTTTATTAAACTGTTGAATAGCGTTGTTAAAATCGCCTTGTTTGTAATAGCTATACCCTAAAAAGTAATAATCTGTATTGGACCATTTACCATTAACACCTTTATATTCCAGTAAATAAGGAATAGCATTATCGAACTGATTTAAGTTGAAATAACTTTCTCCAATAATTTTACTTAATTCTGATTTTTCAGCTCTATCAGCCTTCGGCAACTGCTTCTTAGCCAAGGCAATTGCCTCTTCAAACTTTCCTAATTTAAAATTTAGATCGGCCTGATAATAGGATAATTTTTCTTCCAAAACCTTCTGATCGGTAATCTGATCAAAACGTTGGTTTGCGGCATCATAATCATTTTGTTCGTAAGAAATATATCCTAAATAATACTTCGCTTGAGACCCATATACCGGAGAGGTAGTTACTTTATTTAAATACTTTTCAGCCTCCGTTGTATTTTTTGAAGAATATAAGGCATAACCGTAATTAAAATTGAATTTATCCATCTCTGAACGAGAAAGTGAACTTTGATCCACTTTCTTATACCATTTTAAAGCATATGGATATTTTCCTGTTTCAAAATAATATTCCGCTACATCTGCATATGCCGAATTTCGCTTAGTTGATGTTGGATAATTGGTTACAAAATCTTCCATGAGCTTATCCGCTCCCAGCTGATTTAACCTTACTGCAGCATTGGCAACGTAGTACGCACTATTTGCCTCTGTTTCGAGATCTTTGGTAGAATTTTGAACTTGTTCAAAAATAGCCTGAGCTGCTTGAAATTGTTCATTATTATAAAGCGTCAACGCTTGTTGATACTCTCTATTATCGTGAGTATAAATTTTTGATTCTTGTGCGCAAAGAAGATGCAAAGTTCCAAATAAACTAAGCACTAGCGCGGTTTTTTTCTTTAGCATAGTGTTCTCCAACAGTTAAGAAATACCTCGTATTTAAATTATAACGACAAATATTGTACCTAAGTATACGAAGATACTTTTTATTTTAATTTAATTTAGGTCTAATGAACTATCTGAAAAACTTTAAGATTTATTTATCAAAAAGTAAATGCTAGATTTAGAGAAATCTATTTTGAAATTGGTACTGTAAATTTAAAATCACTCCCTTTACCCAATTGACTTTCTACCCAAATTTTACCTCCTAATTTTTCTACAAATTCTTTACAAAGTATTAATCCAAAACCGGAACCCTGTTCATTTGCTGTTCCAGGCAAAGACATGTTTGTAGCAATATTGAATAATTTTTGAGATACTTGATTACTCATTCCCACGCCTGTATCTGAAACTACAAATTCTACATCGTTATTTTTTTCTATAACTGATATTGCAATTTTTCCGCCAGATTTGGTAAACTTAATTGCATTAGATAATAAATTTCTTAGAATTGTTTTGAGCACTTTAGCATCAGAAAATAGTTCTATTGGCTGTAAATTTGGCTCTTGAAGAATTACGTTTTTAGTTTTTGCTATGTGTTGTGCCAATTCTTGAACTTCCATAATTAGTGCCATCACATTTACTTTCTCAGATTTTAAATTTATCTGTCCTGTTTGCGAATGTGACCATTCCAATAAATTCTCAAGAAGTTTTAAGGTAGATTTTGAAGTAGAATTAATCATGCCCAAATACAATTCCAATGTTTCGGGATTCGTATTATTTTCGTCGTTACTTAATATTTCTGTTAGTGATAAAATGTTATTAAACGGGCTCCGTAAATCATGTCCAATAATCGAAAACAATTTATCTTTAGTAGCATTTAATTCTCGTAATTGTTTTTCGCTTTCTTGTAAGGCTTGTTCTGCCTTTTTACTTGCGGTTATATCGCGAATGGCACCAATAATATACTTTTTGTTAGTTGCATCAACAAATCTAGATTTTCGTGTAGAAATAATTTGTTGCTCACCACCTCTTAAGGTAAGCGTTTCTTCATTTATATTTTCAATTCCATCAGCAAGTACTTGCCTATCTATTTGCAAAAACAATTCTCTTTCTTCATCAGAGACATGCTCTGCTAATGTTTTTCCAATAATCTCTTCTCTAGATAACCCAAATAATTCGCAAAACGAATCGTTAACTAATATAAGCTTACTCTGCTCATCTTTAACAAAAATAGCATCACCCATACTATCAAGTATTGTGCGCGTATAAATTTCGCTTTCATCCCCCTTCTTTAAAAGAAATTCGAGTTTAGAATTTGTTAATAAGCCTTCAGAAAAATTCTTTTTACCATCAATTTCATTGTGCCCATTGGGCTCTGCTTTTGTATTTTCAAAATTCTGACCAGCTTTTTTATGGCGGTTGCCTTCCATAATAGCTACATATTGATATTAAAAAAACACTTGTTCTTGGCTAATATACAGATTTTTAAGTAAATTAATACTATAAATTAACAAGGTTCCAGTATAAGAAGAATACCAACTATATTTTTAAAGTTTACTTTAATTTTAATATGGTATTACTATATTTATATCAACATTTATCTACCATGACTGAAAGCATTTTAAAATTAACAGACGTTGCTGTTTTTCAAAAAGAAAATCTAGTGCTAAATGATATAAATCTAGAAATTAAAAAAGGAGAGTTTATCTATTTAATTGGCAAAACAGGAAGTGGCAAAAGTAGTTTCATGAAAACACTTTACGGCGATCTCCCATTAACACAAGGTACAGGTAGTGTTGTTGATTTTGATTTAAGAACCTTAAAAGAAAAAGATATTCCATTTTTAAGAAGAAAATTGGGTATTGTTTTTCAAGATTTTAAACTATTACCAGACCGCACTGTAAACAACAATCTACTTTTTGTTTTAAAGGCTACGGGATGGAAAGATAAATCTAAAATGGATTCTCAAATTGAAGAGGTTTTAGACAAAGTAGGCATGAAAACCAAAGGCTTTAAATTTCCGCATGAACTATCCGGAGGTGAACAACAGCGAATTGCTATTGCCAGAGCACTTTTAAATGATCCTGAATTAATATTAGCCGATGAACCTACAGGCAACCTAGATCCTCAGACTAGTGTGGAAGTAATGAAGGTATTACAAGATATTAACAAGACAGGAAGAACCATTTTAATGGCAACACATGATTATGCACTTTTATTAAAATACCCTTCTAAAACTTTAAAATGCGACGGAAATAAGGTTTTTGAAGTAGTGCAAAAAGCCATGTAACACAAACTTATTTTATGCTATTTTCATAATAGATAAGACCAAGAACTACTTTTAATGATCTTAAAAAAAGAGACCAATCAACCCGATAAAAAAACGAACGCTTTTATTGGTGTTCTCTTATTTCTAATATCACTTGTACTATTTTTTATTACGGTACCCATTGGTTTTATTTATGCATTTTTCTACAAATTATTCACCAAAGGCGTTAAAGGTATTGGCGAATACAGCCTAAAAATTGCTATTTCTGTAGACCAATTGGGCAATGTAGTAATGCAACATCTTTTAAATTTACTTTGGATAAAACCCAATGGCTATAAATTTGGAAATAGAGACGAAACCATCTCCAGCGCTTTAGGCAGAAACAAACAACTACAAACCTTAACCAAGTTTGGATTAGCCATTGATTGGATTCTCGACAAAATAGACCCTAATCACACATTAAACTCTATTGATTATTATATAGAGCCTTCGGAACAAATTATAGACAAACTGGCTTGGATTCACATCGTTAATTTTGAAATTTTAAGCACAAGGAGTTTTGGCAAAGAAAAATATTATATCCCAGGCGGCAAGCGCGAAAAAAATGAATCTGATCATGCAGCGCTACTCCGAGAAATAAAAGAAGAACTACAAGTAGATTTAATAGTTAAATCTTTAGAATTTGTTGGCGTTTTTGAAGCACAAGCCGATACACATAAAAAAGGCACTCTAGTTCGCATGACCTGCTACTCTGGCACCTATTTAGGCGAGCTTGAAGCCGCATCCGAAATAGAAGAAATTGTATGGCTACAATACAAAGACAGAGATAAGGTTTCCGAGGTTGATCAATTAATATTTGATTATTTATTTCAGAAAGGCATCTTACTTTGATGATCATCTAGCCCTTAAAATCATCATATTTTTTCGTTACTTTTGTTCAACATTAGAACATTAACTTCATGACATTATTAGGAATTGATATTGGAGGCTCTGGTATGAAAGGAGCTTTAGTAAATACCGAAACAGGCGAATTACTAACAGAACGCTTTAGAATAGAAACTCCGAAATCAAGAAAGCCAGAGGAAATGGCTAAAGTTTTTGCTGAAATAGTAAAACACTTTGATTATAGCGGACCTATTGGCTGTGGTTTTCCAACGATTATTAAAAAAGGTATTTGTAAAGCGCATGGAAATCTGAGCAAAGAATGGCTAGGCGTTAATGCCGAAGAACTTTTTAGTGATTTTACTGGCTTACCGGTTACTGTAATTAATGATGCTGATGCTGCTGGTTATGCAACCATGAATTACGGTGTGGGAAAAGGACAGAAAGGACTAGTTCTTATGATAACTATTGGTACGGGCTTAGGCAGTGGCGCTTTTTATAATGGTCAGTTACTACCTAATTTCGAATTGGGGCAGATACCGTATAAGAAATACGAAAAATTTGAACATTATGCAGCTGCTTCAATTAAAGAAAAGGAAAAATTAAGTTACAAAAAATGGGGTAAACGTTTCAATAAATTTCTTGAAGCTATAGAATTAATAGTATCTCCAGACTTAATAATTCTTGGCGGAGGAACCTCTAAAGATTTTGAAGAATACAAAAAATATATAAAAATAGATACTCCGGTAATTCCTGCAGAACTACAAAATTATGCAGGTATCATTGGTGCTGCAACAGCGGCTCACATGAAAAAACCTATCTAAAAAAATTACTATAAAAAAATGCCTCAATTTTGTATTTAAATTGAGGCATTTTTTATTTCATTTATTCCTATTTACTTGGCACTAATTTAGCGCCTTCTGGTTTAGAAAAA
Organism: Cellulophaga tyrosinoxydans; assembly: GCF_900176415.1. GTDB lineage: Bacteria > Bacteroidota > Bacteroidia > Flavobacteriales > Flavobacteriaceae > Cellulophaga > Cellulophaga tyrosinoxydans. The sequence continues at coordinate 206,717 of NZ_FWXO01000003.1, forward strand.
TATCCCTCAGGCACTTGGGGAATAAAATCAACATCACTAATATCTATCTTGGTAATGTAAGCACCCATTTCCTCGTGCTCATCTAACCAATACGTTTTTAATCCAGTTGGTAAAAGAATGCCCTTAGAACTCTTCTGCCCTATTATTTCCATTATTTTTTCTGGTGAATGACCTCCATTCGGAAAATATTCGGGATATGAAACAATATACCTAACAGCACTTATTATATGCGTATTTGTATCAAAATATAATACATAATAATCCTCTGGTGCATCGCCTACATTTGCTTCAAAAGTAACTTTAACCACATCTTGCAAGTTTCCTTTATACTCCTTCTGATCCAGAAGTTCAAGATTTACACCTTCACCATCTAAAACAAAAGGATGCCCTGCTAGATACAAAGGTGTTAAAGCCCAAAAACGTGTATCATATTCAAATGCTGTAGTATCCTTAGCCTTTACCCAAGCTTCTTTACCATCCCAGCCAAATATTGCCGTACTATCTTCAAAACTGGCATGCCTTGCTTTGTTATTCCATGTATCTATAGTTTGGTAAGAATTTCTTCGTGTTGAACCATCTTCAGGTTGGTAATCAAATCTAAATGTTAAGTAACCGTTAGCATACCAAGTTGCCAAACCCCCTTGTGCTTCCATTGCGTTCCATATAACTTTACCAGCCTCCGAAGCATTTAATCTTGTCTTAGCCTTTTCAACTCTATTTGCAATCCATTTTTCCGATATAGGATAGGCAGCCACTACTTTAGTATCTTCCATTACTAGCTCATTCTTTGGCTTATCCTTACACCCTGCAGCAACAAGCAATAGTGCTATTGCAATTAATTTAAAGTCAATTTTCATTCTAATAGTTTTACTATGAGAACTAGTAGTCGCAGCATTTTGAAAACCATTACATAAAAAAAGCCACAACTTTCATTGTGGCTTTTTCTAGTATAAAAATTTTAAATTATGCTATTTTATTTCGCTTACGCTCATTCTCTGTTAAATATATTTTTCTTAAACGCAAATGTTTAGGAGTAACTTCTACATATTCGTCTTTTTGTATATACTCTAAAGCTTCTTCTAAAGAAAACTTGATTGCAGGAATAATTCTAGCTTTATCATCTGCTCCTGAAGAACGTACGTTAGATAATTTTTTTGTTTTAGTAATGTTAACTGTCATATCATCACCTCTAGAGTTTTCACCAATAACCTGACCTTCGTAAATATCTTCTCCTGGATCAACAAAAAACTTACCTCTGTCTTGTAATTTATCAATAGAGTAAGGAATAGCTTTTCCTAATTCCATAGAAACAAGTGAACCATTTTGACGTTGAGGAATATCACCCTTCATAGGCTGATACTCTAAAAATCTATGCGACATAATTGCCTCACCAGCTGTAGCTGTTAATAATTGATTTCTTAAGCCAATAATACCTCTAGATGGAATTAAAAATTGGCACACCATACGGTTACCTTTCGCCTCCATACTTGTCATTTCTCCTTTTCTTATAGAAACCATTTCTACCGCTCTACCCGAAACTTCTTCCGGTAAATCAATAGTTAATTCTTCAATTGGCTCACATTTTACACCATCAATTTCTTTAATGATAACTTGTGGCTGTCCAATTTGCATTTCGTAACCTTCACGACGCATGGTTTCGATTAAAACAGATAAGTGTAATACACCTCTACCAAAAACTAAAAATTTATCAGCACTATCCGTAGCATTTACACGTAAAGCCAAGTTTTTCTCTAATTCACGCTCTAAACGATCTTTTATATGACGAGAAGTTACAAACTTACCATCCTTACCAAAAAATGGGCTATCATTAATGGTAAATAACATACTCATGGTAGGTTCATCTATAGCTATAGTTTTTAATCCTTCAGGGTTTTCTATATCTGCCACAGTATCTCCAATTTCAAAACCTTCTAAACCTACAATGGCGCAAATATCCCCAGCCTGAACTTGTTCAACTTTTAATCTACCAAGACCTTCAAAAGTGTATAACTCTTTAATTTTTGTTTTTACAATTTTACCATCTCTTTTTACCAGAGATACTTGCTGACCTTCTTTTAAAGATCCTCTCAACAATCTACCAATAGCAATTCGCCCAGTAAATGAAGAGAAATCTAATGAAGTAATCAACATTTGAGTAGTTCCTTCTTTAGCTTCAAAAGTTGGCACATGCTCAATAACCATATCTAATAATGGCTCAATATTTTCTGTTTGATTTTTCCAATCATCGCTCATCCAGTTATTTTTAGCTGAACCATAAACTGTTGGAAAATCTAGCTGCCATTCTTCTGCACCTAATTCAAACATCAAATCAAAAACTTTTTCATGAACTTCTTCAGGAGTACAGTTTTCTTTATCTACTTTATTAATTACCACACATGGCTTAAGACCTAAATCTATCGCTTTTTGTAATACAAATCTAGTTTGTGGCATTGGCCCTTCAAAAGCATCAACCAATAACAAAACACCATCTGCCATGTTTAAAACACGTTCTACCTCACCACCAAAATCGGCGTGACCAGGAGTATCAATGATGTTAATTTTAGTCCCTTTGTAAACTACAGAAACGTTTTTAGAAGTAATAGTAATACCTCTTTCACGCTCTAAATCATTGTTATCTAATATTAAATCACCTGTGTTTTGGTTCTCTCTGAACAATTGACAGTGATACATAATTTTATCTACCAAAGTAGTCTTACCGTGGTCTACGTGTGCAATAATGGCAATATTCTTTGTTGCTGACATAACTCTATATTTTGGGAAAACTCCCCTCTAAATTTCGCGGCAAAGGTACTGCTATTTTTTTAAGTGCAACCTAAAGTTAAGATTTTTTTATTACCCTGATTTTGAGCGTTTTCAAGAGACTCCAAATAGATATAATTTCTATTATCTTTGTTATAATAATTATTACAAACAAAATGAATCTAGAAAGGATACCTCAAATAAAACATACGACTAGTAATAACTTCTTTTTATTGTGCGGCCCTTGTGCTATAGAAGGTGAAGATATGGCTTTACGAATAGCAGAACGAGTACTAACCGTTACAGACAAATTACAAATTCCGTATATTTTTAAGGGAAGTTTTAAAAAAGCAAATCGTAGTAGAGTAGATTCTTTTTCTGGAATTGGCGATGAAAAAGCGCTTAAAATATTACGAAAAGTTTCTGAAACGTTTAAAGTACCTACCGTAACCGATATTCATGAAGTATCAGATGCTATGATGGCTGCTGAATATGTAGATGTTTTACAAATTCCTGCATTTTTAGTTCGTCAAACAGATTTAGTAGTTGCTGCAGCAAAAACAGGAAAAGTAGTAAACCTAAAAAAAGGCCAATTTATGAGTCCTGAAAGCATGCAACACGCAGTTACTAAAGTTACCGATTCTGGAAATGAACAGGTAGTAATTACCGATAGAGGTACCATGTTTGGCTATAAAGATATGATTGTAGATTTTAGAGGCATACCAACTATGAAAACCTATGCCCCAGTGGTATTAGATGTTACCCATTCTTTACAACAACCTAACCAAACTAGCGGTGTTACAGGTGGACGTCCAGACATGATAGAAACTATAGCGCGAGCAGGCATTGTTACTGGAGCTGATGGTATTTTTATGGAAACACATTATGATCCATCAATCGCGAAAAGTGATGGTGCTAATATGTTACATTTAGATCACTTAGAAAAACTATTAACTAATCTAGTGGCTATTAGAAAAACGGTAAATAGTTTATAAATAGAGAAGGGTGAACATTTTGTTCACCCTTTTCTATTATTTTTTTGTAGTTTATATTTACTCACAAATAGAAACTGTAAAAGAGCCTTCAAAAATACTCTCAGCAAACATTTCACTTCCTTCTTTATTTAATTTCATTTTACCTGAAATTTCAGTTGCACTTACCGAAGTAATCTCCACAGTCTCCCCTAAACTATTGAATGGTGTATTATTGCCATTTTGAGTCACAATATTAATATCTGTATAAACGCCCACCATATTTGGCACTGTAGCTGAAATGGTTAATTCATAATCAAAGAAATCAGTCTCACAACCTAAATCTTCATTGGTTAAATAAATTGTAATCTCTTCAGTACTTGTACTAGATCTAAAAAAAGCTTGACCACCCATAAAAGTAAAAGCTTGGCCTTCCACCGTTCCGGTTAGGGTTTGATTACTAATACTGCTAGAATCATCGTTATCACTAGAACAGCTTACAAAAGTGATTAATACTACAAGTGACCAAAATAATTTCTTCATTTTAAAAAGTTTTTATGTTATGGTTTAGAAACTCACTTTTTTTTTAAATTATTGCTTTTAAAACAATCTGGCATCTAAAAAATGATTTGCAAAATGGCAACAACAAATAACAAGAATTCACGTTGTAATAATCAACTTACAATTAAGATAAATTGAATTCCATTATTGCTCAAATAAAAGCGCATCGCAGGTACAAAATTGTCATTACACTAACCGTTGTAGGACTAATTTTGCTAATCATTCGTGTGGTAAGTACGCAAACCATATTGTTTACTTTTCTTTTATGGAATCTTTTTTTAGCTCTATTACCCTTAGTGTTTTCAAAAAGTCTACGCTATAGTTCAAGAATAAGTAATTCTAAATTTTTGGGCGTATTATTTATTATTCTTTGGCTTTTATTTATACCCAATAGCCCTTACATTGTTACCGATTTAAAGCATGTGGATAACGATTATGGCATACAATGGTTCGACCTTACCCTAATACTAGTTTTTGCAATAAATGGACTTCTGATTGGAATAATTTCTATGTTGGATATTTTTAAATTACTTCAAAATAAATATTCTACCAAAATCACCCATTCCGTTGTTGGACTTATTTGCATTTTAGGTGGATTTGGTATCTTCCTAGGCCGCTTTCTACGATTTAATTCTTGGGATATATTCACTAAACCCGATACGCTATTTTATAGTATTTTTCACACTCTTTTCATGAAAGAAACCTGGATTTGGACTATTCTTTTTGGTGGATTTATGTGGATTTCATTTCTTTTAATAAAGCCTTTACTAGTTAAGAAAAATATTCCTGCAAATTAACACCTAAACACCATCTACGTAATCTTGTAAATAGGCATAACGTTTGGTTAGTTTGCCATTTTGAGTCATTCTTGCCCGTTCTAATACTCCATTTTTATCATCATTAAAAAAGGCAGGAATCACATTCTTTAAAAATGCATCGCCAAAACCAACGCTAGCATCTCTAGGCAATTCACATGGTAAATTATCTACTGCCATAACCGCAATAGCCTTAGCATCTTTGTAATCTATTTCAGATTCTGTTTGTGGATTATATCCGTAAATAGGATCCGCGATTGTAGAAGGTCTTATAGTCGTCGCAACTGGTCCGTCAATATCACAACTAACATCGGCCACAACCTTTATGTTAAATTCTGGATGTTTGGCATCCTCGCGAGAATACAAATACGGGGCACCATTACCATAAAAATGGCCGGCTATGTATAAATCTGTTACTTTAGCAAACCGAAAAAAATTGGACTTATATTCCTGCGGATTCGCAAAAAAATCTGCTTTATTACCGCGAGACCCATCTTTTCTCTTATTGTATTCAGATGCGTCAATTTGGCAATACACAGGCTCGTTAAATTGATGCTCCAAATACTCAGAAACAGTAACTTTTCTTAGGTTCATCGCATCTAACATTTCTTTAGCGCCATTGCCTACTCTACCTCTTCCGGTTAAAAGTATTTTTATTGCTGGTAACTTTATTTTTTGCAATTCACTGATTAATGCCGCTTGATCCCCAAGCGTTTCAGCTTTTGGCAGATTAAATAATTCAAACTTAAGTCCGTATGCTCTCAATCCATTATACGCACCAACAATACCGGCATACCTGCCAAAAGCTACTAGACGTTGTCCTTTTTCATTGGTTATAACCTCATGATCATACAATTCTATTTTCTTATCCAAAACCGCCTTTAAAAGTGTTCTATTATAGGGCTGTTTTTTAATCGTATGAGAGAAAAAGAAATATTTCTTATGCGGAATTAACGAAGCAATAGGCACTTCCTTCACCCCAAGCAAAACATCACAATCTTCCATATTGGAATCAACCGTAAGTCCAAGATTTTTATAATCTGCATCCGCAAAGGTTCTAATGGGTGATGGCTCTATACACACTTCTGCATTTGGGTATGTTTGCAGTACTTTTTTGCAAGCCTCAGGTGATAAAACCACTCTTCTGTCCGGTGGGTTTTTACGCTCTCTTATAATTCCGAATTTCATACTTTTTGGGTTTTGAATACTAAGTTTTTGGTTGATATAAAATACTTTAGTGCTATGGTCATTATTTCAAATTGCTTAGTGTTACTATGTTTTTGCTTCTTTAGAAATAGAAGCATCGTAAACCAAGTAGACTAATTTTTTAAAATATAACTTTATGATTAATATCTGTTTCAAATGTAACAAATGACAAGATGGCGTGCAAAACTTTTTTTGGAATACTTTTTGAACTACCTTTGGCGTCCGCTACCGCAAAATTTCGTTGTATGTAGTAGGATTTGTTCTTTGAAAATAAACATTTCAATAAGGGGCCGCCTGGTTTTGACAGCGAGACCAATTGGGATGTAAGCATGTCGAGCGCTGGGCTACAGCTCGTAAATCTCATTTTCCACACTTTTAATTGGCGAAAATAATTACGCTCTTGCCGCTTAATCCGAATTACAGTAGGATTTAGCCTCGTCTCTACTAGGTAGAGAAGCGAGATGTTCCTGAATAGCCCTTGTTGGCGGCGATTCTTTAAGGAGCACCAGAAATGTCAACACAAGGATAGTATTGCTTTGGTATTATCACTAAAACTTTAAGAAGCTAAGTGTAAAATAGGCGGTTTTCAGTCGGTTTTGCATCGAAAAACAAATGAAAACTAAACATGTAGAAAGCATTGTAATTGCTTGTTTGGACGGGAGTTCGATTCTCCCCGGCTCCACGATTAATCGCAACTGATTTGCGACTAATACATTAAAAGCTCGATAAGTTTACTTGATCGGGCTTTTTTGTTTTTTAGATGTCTGGTGAAAAGGAAATATAAGTCTTTCTTGCAAAACAAAAGCTAATGCATAATTAGTTTTCATATGCATTGCTTTAGACAAAAATTAGAAGTGTATTTTTTACTTTAATCCTTATCAATTTTATTATAGCTACTGATCATTGCTATAGCCCAAATGGCAACCAAAACAAAAACAATAATGGAAAACCACAATACAATATCTTTACCTTCCATTATCTATAAGTTTTACTAATATTAATACCCCTAATAATGTTGGTGCCCATAAGCCAATGAAAATTCCGTGGAGCTCATCAACGCTAATAAATACATATTCTGCCACGAGAATAATCACCAGACACAATGCCAACATTACTGTATTACCTAATCCTATTTTTTTAAAAAAATTCATTCCGTTAGAAGTTTACTTAAAGTTACAAATAATATTGTCTAAATTTAAATGAACGAAAAAACATTTGTGTAACTATTACCTACACAACACATATAGTTATTATTGCAGTAGGAATACTTGGTATTGAAAATGTATACCTATTGTAGTCTTTTCTCTTTTTTATAAAATTTTGAAGTGAAAATACTATTTAAATTCTTGAACGAAAAAGACCTTTACGATCGCTTAAGGCCTCCCAACAGCCTATAAATACAAAATAGTGGTAAGATTTACAATTTAATATATGCAGCATCTATAACAAATTTATCGCCTGTTTGATGCAGGTGATGCGTAGCTAACAGACCAGGATAAAAATCAGGTTTTATGATCTTTATTTGTCTTTCTTCATATTCATTTATGGTAAGCTTCTCTATTTTATTAATGCTTAATGCCCTGCCATATACCCCATCTACATTCACTTGCGAAGGTCTGTAAACACCAGTACTATCGCAAAAAATAGCACCTCCGTTTCGTCCCATGGCAGCATTTATAATCACTGGATTTTGTGCATGTGGCTCCATGTGATTTAATTTTAAAGAGTCTATTCTATAAATAAATAATTCGGTTTCCATAGGAGCATTCACATCTGCTTGTTTATTTATAAATAACCATTTATTCTGGTCAATATCTGTATAATAAGTAGCATCGTATATTACTTCTCCTTCAAATGCATTAGCATATAATTCCCATTTTTTTGGAAAATCTCTGCATTTATAAATTACTAATTTTTTGTTTTCTGATGATTCTGGCATCAAGAATATATCATCGCCTTCCTGAAAAATAGATGGATATGACATATGATAAGGAAAATCAAATACATCAACAACATGAGTAATTTCATTATTTTCTACTATTCCGCACGATATTTTTCCGCGCTTTGTACTATTGGGTATAGCTTCAAAAAACACATAGGTTTGCTTCCCGTATTCAAACAAAAACGGATCTGCCCATTGTTCACCTTTGGGCAAAATTACTGGCTTTAGCGCATTGACATCTGCAGTTAAAAAACTTCCATGACCCGTAAACAAGGTCCAGCAATGAAAACGTGTGCCATGCACCTTCGTTTGTATTCGCTCTTTAGATTTCTTTAAAAGTGTTCCGTAAAACGAAAAAATGTATTTTAAAACAGGCACTAAAGCAGGTTCTTTAACTTTAACGGCAGTAGGCTTTTGAGAAAAATTGGTAGCCACTAAATTTTCCTGAAGTAATCTTACATTTTTAAGAAGAAGGGAAACAGAACCCTCAATTACAGTATTCTTCGTATTTGCTAGAGACCAATACCTGTTAAAAATAGCTTCATCAACTAAATAACTTTCTTTTTGGCCCATCTTCTCCCCTACTAAAGAAACTCCAATCATTGGTGCTTTATGCAGAACTTCCCAAAATGTAGTACAATACTTCGGGCAGTTTTGTGCATTGGAATAATCAAAAGTCCAAACGCCATTTTTACTCAATGAGACAATTTCATCATGTAATTTTACAGCTGAAAAATTGAATAAAAGATCAATACCCAGTGAATTTAAAAAAAATAAATCATCGGCATGAGCCGAATCTAAAATGTCTACCTGTTGAATATCTTTTAACTTAAAGCCAAGCGTATGTTCTGTAACCGTTGCCACGGGTTTAAAAAAGTAATTTTGTTCAATACGTATTTGTTTTTGCAAAAACCACTTTGCCAATTTAGTTTTTGCCCTATGCAAGAAAGAACTTTGTTGATTTTGGTCCGAATTTTCGGCAGCTGACACATAAAGAAATGTCGCTAATTCGTAATTGGTATTCGCATGAATTTCTTTTAAAATCCGCAGCTCGCTGTTGGTGAAACTTTCAAATTTATTTTTTACTATACCAATTTTCATTCTTACACTAGCTTAATTCAAAAAAACACACATATACAAGAATAATAAAAAACTCATATCAACTTTTTTTATACTAAAAGTCCATATGAGTTCTAAGTGTTGTGCGTAAAATTTAATTATTTTTTACTCTTTTTGCTCTTTTTGCTCTCTCCATAACCATACCCGTACCCATAATTATAGTCATTATGTTTTTCTTTACCAATATCATTCATGAGATACACCATATTTTTAATTTTTCCCGAGGTATTTAATTCCTTCACAAAATCTAATACTTTTTTCTGGGTATGCCCTGCTCTAATCACATATAAACTTATGTCTGCAAATTCCGAAATCAACAGCGTATCTGTAACTAAAACTGTAGGAGCGGTATCAACAATAATATAATCAAACTGTTTAGACACTTCGTTTATAAACTTTTCGAAAGAATTATTGGATAATAATTGTGTTGGATTTAATGGAATAGATCCACTAAAACACACCTTATGGTATTCATTTTTACCAAATCCGTCATGAATACAATCTTCTATTTTGATGGTATTATCGTATAGATAATTGGATAGTCCTACCACATCTTTATTGATGTCAAAATACGTGTGCAATTGCGGGTTTCTTAAATCGGCACCAATCAATAATGTCCTTTTTTGTATGCTAGCATAGGTTAAAGACAAGTTTAAAGAAGTTACACTCTTTCCTTCTCCCTTAACAGATGAAGCTACATAAATAACCTTTGCCAAACCTTTGTCTTTTTTAGGCATCAGATAATTAATATTTGTGCTTAATATTCTAAATGACTCTGATAATACCGAGCGATCATTCGCATCGACAAAACTAGTTTTATTTTTAAAAAATGGCATTTCACCCACTATAGGTACTTCAGGTGTTACTTTCTCTACATCTTCTCTATTCTTTATTTTTGTACTGAAAAAATCTATTAAATAGATAATCGCAAAAGGAATAAATAAGCCTAGAAATACAGCAAAACCCAACAGCATTTTATTCTTTGAGGCTATAGGCGAATCATCGGTAATGGCAAAATCTACCACCTTAATTGATGGTGCTGTAACCGCATATTTTATTGCGGCTTCTTCTCTTTTTTGAAGTAATAATAAAAATAAGTTCTCTTTTATACTCTGCTGACGCTCTATTTCACGCAATGCCTTTTCCTTTTCTGGTAATTTAGCAAAATCACTATTGGTAATATTGCTTTCAGTAGTTAATCGAGATAGGGAAGCTTTTAATTGATTTTGATAACTGTTTACCGTTGCCAATATATTGGTCTTAGACCTATCTAATTGTGTAGTTATGGCTCTTAAGGTAGGATGACTTTCCCCAACACTAACTAATAATTTTTCTCGTTCTAAAACTAGATTATTATATTCTGCAACCAATAAATTAAGGTTTGATCCTGAAACGCCAATATCTGCAGGAAGCAAACTATAGTTGTCCTGATTCATCAATGACTGCTTTAACAGTCTCGCGATTGATATTTGCGTTTGTACATTTACTAATTCATTCTCTGTTAGTGACTTATTCTGTAGGGTGACACTAGCATCTGCTTCAATGTATGACAAACTGTTGGTTTGCTTAAAATCTTGTTTTCCTGCTTCAATAGAATCTAGCTCCTGCGTTAGGTATAAAAAACGTTCATCAATAAAATCTATAGTGCGTTTGGAGACCAACTGCCTGTCTAAAATACCGTCTCTATTAAACTTATTTATAATTTCATTCAAAACAATTTCAGACCGTTGCGCATTTTCACCTGCCAGAGATAAAGTGAGAATTTCACTCTTCTTATTCGTAGGTTCCACCGATAAATTATCTAGTAGATTTAGTACAGCATCTTTTACAGGAGAAATAGTAACTAAAAACTTTACTTGTTCGTAGTTTCTATAATCTTCATTTTCCTTTAATCTGATGGTAAATGGTAAACCATCTACATTAGTTTCTGTTTCTTGAAAAGGTACCTTTATTTCCTTTTCACTATCGGTAATTATCTTAAAATAATTCGGATGAATGCTGATTTTAAAGCTAGAATCTTCATAAACACTTTCATCTGGAGTAACTCTTTTTAAATCAAAAGGAACTTCCCAAATTTGCGTTGTTTTAATAGTACCTAAATCGTAATACGAAACATCTAAATGAAGTTCCTTAACCACTTGCTCTATTAATCGGTAAGAACGTATAACTTCAATTTCATTGTCTAAATTTACGTTGGTGCCTCCCGTAAAAATTGCAGCCGCTTCCGAGGCTATATCGGTTTCCTGCTTATCATCTGTAATTTTAATTTTAGCAACGGTTTGGTAATTAACCGGCGTATATCTTATTTCAAAAAGTGCTGCAGCTACACACAAAATAAGCCCGAGTAAAAAATAGGGCCATTGCCTGTAATATTTTAAAAGGAATTTTTTTAAATCAAAAACATCTTCTTTTTCCTCGAGATCTAAACTAAAAGGTTTTTTACTCATCTTATTATAACTATTATGGCTAGTGTTAAATTTTTATTTTTTCCAACTTTCTGCTCCGGCTATCAACTTGCAAAGTTAGGTATTCGCTTTTTTACTTAGGCTTTGTTTCGGTGCAAGGTTTTTTAATACGTTAAATTGTCACTCTAGCGGCTTTTCCTCCTAAAAGGAACCCTTTTAATTGAAAGGAGCTTTTAAAATGGACACTAGATTTTCTTCAAAAACAGCCAAGGTATGGTGCGTTGCATATCGCTTATTTGCATAAGCCCCCATTTCTTCTCTTAACAATTCATCATTGATTAAAATTTCAATCTTATCCGCTAAACTTGTGGCGTCATTCTTTTGCACCAAAAAACCGGACTTCCCTTCCTGAATAATATCTGGAATACCGCCTTCAAAAGTAGAAACCATTGGCAATGAAAACTGCATGGCTTCGAGCAATACAATTGGAGCACAATCATCTAAAGTAGGGTGTACAAAAATATCGGCATTCTTAAATTCAGCTGCTTTTTCTTCATTATATTTTCTACCTACATAAAATAATACATCCGAAATATTATTCTGTTTAATTATATTCTCAAATTCTTCTTTTGAAATATCTCCTTCACCACCCACAACCACACTTTGGAATACCACCTTTCTTGTTTTTAAAATTTTACATGCATCAACAAGCACAAACAAACCCTTGAATTTTAGTAAATTAGACAAAAATAAGAGTCGGACTTTATCATTATCTTTTTTTATTAAACTAGGAGAATCATCTATAATTGGAATTCCATTGGGGCAATAGTAAACATTCTTTTCCTTTACATATTTTTTAATATCATAATATAAATAAGGGGAAGTAAGAATTACTTTTTCGTTTTTAAGCACCAATAGGTATAATAAATGGTCGAACCATTTATCTTGATAATCCGCTACTCCTTTGTTATGAAAATGATAGATGATGTTTGTTCTGAAAATTTTTAAAATCAAAACAACCAGACAGTCTTTATAAAAACCATTACCATGAGAGTTTAATGTCATGTATACCAGTTTTGGTCTAAAAACCAGCAAGCTAGTTATCGTCTCTTTAAATATTTTTAAAAATCTCATCCACTTTTTTACTCCGTTCTTCCCAATTTCCTGAATACTAGCAGATGTACCTAAATCAATGAATTTAGTAGTGAATGTAGAATTAATAATTTTACTGTCTCGGATAAACCCACCTACCATAGCTGCTCCATGAACAGGAGGAGGTAAATGCAATATAAAAAGTATTTTCTTCATTCCAGTTTTAAAAAAAATTGCTGAATCATTTCTTGAAAAGTGAAAGGCATTTTATTATCCCTTAAAAATTTAACTTCACCTTCTAATGGTTTAATATTTTTTAATGTATTCTGTATTTTTTCAACTAACTCGGCTTCATTTTCTGGATTAAACAATTGACCATTACTTTTGTCTATTAAACTTGCAGCACCGGCATGATCCGAACATAAAATATGGCAACCCCCTATTAAGGCTTCATTTATAACCGCACCGTATGGTTCATAAATACTTGGCAATATGAAAACTTGCGAAAATACGTACCAATTATACAATTCCTCTTCTTCTTTCCTTCCAATAAAGATAATTTTGGAACTCAAATTTAAAGAAATCACCAGGTCTTCTAACTTATCCCGTAACTCTCCTTCACCTACTATAATCAGTTTAAAATTATTTTCTTGTATTTTGGAAACAGCTTTAATTAAAAAATCAATATTTTTAACTTCTACTAATCGGCCTATAAATAATAGAATTTTATTATTTGATAATTCGTATTTCTTTATATTTTGATTGGCTACCTCTATACTTTTTGAGTAATTTAATCTTATTTTTTCTTCATTATGTATAATAGGCAGTTCTAGTGTTTTTGTTTTTTTTGAAATATTTTCATAATACCAATTAGAAACCTCATTGCTTGTAAATATTACTCCTTCTATATTTTTGGTTACAATACTTCTCAAAATAGAACGAATTCCTTTTCTATCAATAGATTGCATAATACTATCATCACTCAAAGTGTAAACTTTTATATTTGGTTTAAATAATTTAGTATAAATAAATACCACCAAAGTCACCGGACTATACTCATTACAAAATATTATATCAGGCTTATGCCTATTTATTGCATTAATAATTCCAAATCGTATTGTCCTTCCAAATAAACCAAAACCTTTTTCTAAATAATTACAAGTAAAGCTGCATTTTCTTTTAATATTATCCTGATCAAACTTTTGATCACTAACATTTTGCAGTTCAAAATAAAAATTCGCCGCATATTTATCATGCAGAGCGTTAAAAAAATCAACTCTATAAGGAGCTAGTGCATTATGAAAAACCAAAAGCTTTTTTTTCATATAAATGTTTTAAAAAATTAACATAGTTTGGTTTATAATAGTATAATTACTACTACTGGGTAAGTCTATTTATATCCCAATTAATATCCTCTTTTAATATTTTAGAGGGCGAACCACCTATTAAAATATTTTCTCTATCGAAAGACTTTGTAACTGTACTTCTTGTTGCAATTACGGTGTTTGCCGCTATATTCACTCCTTTTAAAATAGATACATGTGAGGCTACCCAAACGTGATTACCTATACAAACATCTTTTGCGAAATTTATGCGTTTATTTGATTTGGTATCAATTATTGAATGAGAATCTCCAGTTCTTATATCTATATCATATGCAAATAAACAATCATCGCCAATCGTTATTTTTGAATTAGGTTCTGTCACTGCAATGTGTACATCTTCAAATTTACAATTCTGCCCAATTAAAGCACTACAATTACAATCCTCTATCCAAATAACGCCTCCTCGATTAAACCAAACATTTTTAGAAATATGTATCTTATTCTTATCTCCTATAATATATAATTTAACATTATTTAATATCACAGATTCTTCAATAAAAACTTTATTGCCATTTCCCGTAATTTCAATAATACATGATCTTAATATCGCCGATGAACTTATATTAAGTGTGTTATTTTTGCCTTTCATTATCTTTTTAAAAGAAGGCAATTTTTTCCCTGGATTTAAAATTATTCTAGTATACTTTAAAAGTAAAGGATGGCCTTTAATAAATTTTTTAATTTTTTGCTTCATTTAAAATAAATTATTTCTGCTAGAGTGTTTTAAACAGATTTTGTAATCCATAGGCTAGGCATCAACATTCGTAAATGCAATGTAAAAAAGTGTTTTACTGCTCTAAAAATTCCAAAATGTCGTAATTCATACCTAAAAAAGTAAAAAGGATGGCAATATCCGGTTGGCGCATATAAGGACTTTGCTCGTTTAATAAGGCTAACTTCTGGTCGTTGCCATGCTGGCGGTAGCGGATTAGACTCGCAATACCCTACTATACCTGAACTTATTCTTGTTTCAAAACCATTTTTTCTAGCTCGTAAACCATATTCAAAATCCCCCGTAGCATGTGGAAACATAGGATCTAGAATACCCGTTTTATCCTTTACTATTTTTGGCACTAAAACCATATTCCCATTGATATAAAAGCAAGGCAAAGGTTCCTTGGCATCAAAAACTATTTGTTTCTCGTTTTTATCAAAACCTCCATAGGTAATTTTACCGTCTACTTCTGAAGCCATGACGCCAGCAATAATACTATTGGGATAGTTTTCATGATTGTTCAACAATACCTCAATACCATTAGGCTTAATCTTGACATCGTCATTTAACCATAAATAAAAATCAAAATCTGCAGCTTCTTGTGCAGTTTGCCAAGCCAAATGCATGCCTCGATTCCAATACAATTCCCCATTACCTTGCAGGATACGCACTTCAGGGAACTCTTTTGTTACCGCTGCAGCAGTACCGTCATTTGAGCCGTCATCCACCAAAAATATAGTCAGCAAATGGTTTGCTGGTAACGTAGCGGCATAAAGCGAATTTAAACAACTTAATGTTTTCTCTCTTCTATTGTGACAGGTTAAGAGAACTGCAACAAACTTTTTCATTTATTTATCTTCTATATGTGCTTGTAAATATTTAAATTTTAAAAACTTAGGCCCATGTAAAAGCCAAACACTAATTTCCTTATCATTTAATATTCTAAATTGATTGGAGCTTAACAATCCTATCAAAAGCCAAAAAAAATAATAATTTAAATCATATGTAGTAGATTCCTCAATAAATGCCATCATAAATCGAGAAGATATTAACAACCCAAGCATTTTTGCCAACCAATTATTTGACTTAAATATAGCTAAATATGATACAATTAGAATCAGTATTAAATAAAGTAAAACTCCAAAAATACCGAAATACAAAAATAGGTTTAAAATATGTACCTCTGACTTATATCTTAAGTCCTTAACGGCTCCACCAGTGTCATAAAAAAAATTTGAAATATATCCTTGAGATGGACTTTTGCCAAAAATAATTCCCTCATTAATAGCAACATCTAATATTATTTCTTCATACAAAAATGTTCGCGTATCAGCGCTTAAAGATTCCTCTTCTCCAGTTGATCCTTTAGAAGTATAATCCTCGTTTTTACTCGCTTCTTGAAATAAATTATAATTTCCCGACAATCCTAGATATAAGAAAATAATAGGTGTAATAAAAAAGGATAACCAAATTATGGTAATTATTGTTTTATTAAAAAACCTTCTAAAAAAGTAAACACTCACTATTAGAAATGAAATTGCAATTTTTATTAGATTTGCCCTCCACGAACTATTTACTAACACTACTGCGGTTACAACTGTTAATATTAAAATCACCCACTTTCTTTTCAAATATGGAATGAAAATAATAAAAATTACAGTTGGTAACATTAACCTACCATAAAGTTCAGAATCTGTTAAGATTGTTAATGGTATTAACAAAAAACCAAACAACAATATTTTTTTTAAATAAAACTGCAAAATAGACCAAAAAAATGTCAGGTTTTGTCCTAAATAAAATACTAATGCAATTAAAGTAAACAAAACAGATTCTAAAGAAAAAAATTTAAATGACCAATAATCTTCAGCTAGATAAAACCCTCGAAATAGCGAAAAAATAAGATAGAATAACCAGATATTATAACATATTACTACCGACTTATTTACATCTGACAAACCATAAAGAGTTTTTATTCTAAAAAAGATAAACACTGAAATATAATTCAAAAATGCAATGATATATGTTCCATATTGTAACTGGTAATTGAATGTTCCATTTATTTCAATCACTGTTAAGGCATCCGTAACTACTAACGAAATAACGGTAAAATACAAAAAGGCATACTCTATTTTTAATCTAGTAATCTGCATTTTTGATATTTATAAAAATTAATATTTTGACAATCATATCAACAAAAAGAATAACAAAATTATTAATGTTAATGAAATTCTAATTAGTTTAATTTAATTAGCTTTTTTATAAAAACTCTTATGGATTAAATCCTTATAAACATTAATAAGATCAGCAAGTATTTTTTCCTTATCATGTCTTTCTAAAGCTATATTACGAGCATTGTTACCTAGTATATTTACAGTATTATCTTTCAATGCTAATCTTGTAATTTCATGAACTAATTCAAAAACACCATTTGAGGGGATCAAAATACCAGTTTCTTTATTTTGAATTAAAGAAGCTATACCGCCCACATTACAAGCTATTACCGGCAACCCTAAAATTTGAGCCTCACAAATACTATTTGGACTATTGTCTATATAAGAAGGGTGTACATAAACATTAGCATGTTTTAATATTTCAATTAGCTCAGTCGGACTTTTTACTCCATGGCATTTTATACCTACTTTCTTATGATTTATTTTATCCGATTTTTCAAAATGCTTTAGAAGCTGTGAATTTTCACTAAGCCCTATTATATCCCATTGAAAATTTATTTTAGCTAACTCTTTTAGCTTTTGGGCTGCCTTCAAAACGAGATCTATACCTTTATAAATTGTTGGAGATAGAGTAGATACTATTCTAAGTTTAGACTTGCCTTGTTCTAAATTATGCTTTTCATAAAACACTGGCCTTAAAACTTCATCTACATGATAATATTTAACCTGCATATTATATAACTCTGCCACTTTTCTATCCCAATGAGTTCTACCCATTACAAACTTAGCGTTTTCTAAAACTTTAGCTTCTCTTAAGGCTTGGTTCCGAAACCTTTTAAAGTCGAAACCTGGATTATTACCCTTCAAAGTATTTAAAATATATTTTGGATTTAAGTGAAAATTCCATTTAGATTGATTAACAGGGAAGAATGTATTAATGCAACCGTTAATTAATCCTTGCAGGTGATAAACAACTGGGATATTTGTAAATTCTTGAACAACTGAAAAAGATCCTTCCGTACCAAAAACGTGAATGACATCAGGAGAAAAATCATCTATAACTTTTTGCACATCACTTTTTAAATCTATGTCTTCAAGATCTCCATTCCAATTTTTTAGTAATTTAGAAAAAGGGTTAATTCTCGTGGAATTATATTTTAGTGGATAATACGTGGTACTACCTCTTTTAACTTTTTTGTTCTCTGTTTCAGAAAAAAAACAAATTGCTAGATCCAAATCAGATGCTTCTGCAACCAATAACTCCAGGGACTCTACCCAACCAATACCATGATAACTATTCTTACCATGATCGTATAAAGAACCCGTTTCATTAAACCAAAGAATTTTCATGTTATTATTTATTTACTTGTTCCAAACACCTACAGCAGTGCCATTTATTATTTTTTTATACTGCATCGGCCATAATGGTAAGGTATACCCCAAACAAAAACAAGTTGCCAAGATTACACCCGTAGTACCCCATTCCAAATATCTTCCAAAAAACATACTTAAAGGAATATTTAGAAACATTGTTAACACAGATGTGTATAATTGAAGTCTAATTTTTCCAACGCCATTTATAAAATTAACATATATCATATTAAATGTCATAATGGCCACAAAAAGAGCCATTGCCAAGGATAATTGCAATGGTATTATTATTTTATCACCAACCCATAATTCATAAAACCAATCAGACAAAAACAACATTAATCCTAACCCTATTGGTACAAATAACCATATTTTCATTAACGTTTTTACTGAATTTTCAATCCAATTTGTATCTTTCCTAGCAAAGGCATCTGTAAAAGAAGACCAATAAGGAGTTGTCACTATCGCAAAAACCATTAAAAGTATTGAAAAATACTTGTATGCAATGTTATAGGGCACCACCTCTTCTGGAGAAAAAAGATTGGTAATAATAAAATTATCTGTTGAAAATAAAACTAATGCAGCTATTTGAACGATAAAAAAATTAAAACCAATACCCGTAATATCCTTAAGATACTTCTTACTCGCTAAACGAAATCTAGGTTTAAAATTTTTAAATTCTGAATTAAAGGCATAAGTGTTTAAAACAATTAAAATAATCACAGGAATAGCTGAAAAAATAGACCCAAATATTAATAGAGAACTTTCATTACTTTTAGTTAAAATCCATATAGCGAATAAAGATAATATTTGTGTAAAAAACTGAATTTTATTATCAATTGAATGATTTTGATTGGCTTGATAAATCGTAGTTATTAATTTTACGATTAACTGAATGGCAAAAAAAACAAATACCACAGGTAATAAAATATCTAATGTTTTATCTAACTCTACACTTGTATTAAAAACTGTTGACCATTTAATATAATTATTAACTACAAAAAATATCACCATCATACATATACTTATACATGCAATTGTATAATACGCCGTGCTTACAAGTGCCTGTGCATCTTGATAATTTTCTTTTGCCTTCGCTTCAGCAAATTTATTTCGAAGACCATGCCCTAAGCCAATATCAAATATAGAAAACCACATAATAAAAGAGCTAAGTGTTAACCAAACTCCATAGTTTTCAGTGTCTAAATAATTTATCGTTAGAGGAACAAGAAGAAAATTTGAAATAATAGTGCCAATTTTAAATATAAAAGCCCAGCCAATATGTTTAACAATTTGTTTAGTTCTAACATGTTCAAAACCAACAAAATCTATAATTTTAGATAAAATATTTCCCAATGTTGATTTTATTATAGTGTTTATTTTTTTTCATAAACTAAAATTACTTAAGCCACGAAAACACACTAAAGCTTAACCTCTTTAATTTTATCCAAGTTCGACAAAAACCAGTCGTAGGTATCCGTTATGCCTTGCTCTAAAGAATATTTGGCATGCCAGCCTAATTTATTCATTTTATCGCTTTCCATTAATTTACGAGGTGTGCCATCTGGTTTTGTGCTGTCCCAAACTATCTCACCTGTATGCCCTACTGTTTTTTGTATGGTTTCGGCTAACTCTTTTATGGTTACGTCGGTACCCGTACCTACATTATACAAGTAATCTGGTAATACATTTTTTACCGCAAAAACTACAGCTTGTGCCATATCGTCTACATGTAAAAATTCGCGCATTGGTGTACCACTACCCCATAACGTAACCGGTGTATTTCCATTGGCTTTAGCTTCATGAAACTTACGTAACATGGCCGGTAATACATGCGATGATTTTAAGTCAAAATTATCAAATGGGCCGTATAAATTGGTAGGCATTAAGCTCACAAAATCTTTTCCGAACTGCTTACGTATTGCCTGACATAATTTTACCCCAGATATTTTTGCAATGGCATACCATTCATTCGTTGGTTCTAATGGCGCTGTAAGTAAGTATTCTTCTTTTAAAGGTTGTGGTGCTAATTTTGGATAGATACAAGAGCTCCCTAGAAAAACAAATTTTTGAACATTGTTTTCGTGGGCAGCCTGTATTAAATTATTCTGTATTTGCATGTTTTCCATTAAAAACTGATATGGAAAATCATTATTTGCTAAAATACCACCCACTTTAGCAGCGGCATCAATAATGCCATCAAATTTTTCGGCTGCAATAAAGTCATTTACGGCCTTCTGGTTTCTTAAATCTAGTTCCTTACTGGTTTTACCTACTAAATTGGTATACCCTTCTTTTTCTAATGCTCTCCAAACAGCGGAACCCACCATTCCTCTATGTCCAGCAATATAAATTTTAGAATTCTTATTCATTTTTAATGGTTGTGTTTTCTTTTTATTTTCACTCTTTAATGTCATTTCAAGAGAATTTTACGCTTGAAATGAGTACAGTTAGTATCGAGAACCTTTTTGGCTATAAACCTGTTCTCGATACAATTTTTTATCAAAAATCACTCGAACTGACACAATTTTTACGTTCTACTCTTTTAATTCTTAATAAAACCACCCTGTCAGTTCGAGTGAATTTTACGATTGAAATGAGTAAAATTAGTATCGAGAACCCTTGTTCGACAAAATACTTCTCGATACCACTAATTCTTCCGCAATAGTTCCAAAATAATTCACTAGAAGTGACATTTTGTTGCAACTTTAATTTTTTACTAACCGCTGTCTATTAAAACAATTACTAATAAAAAATTGTATCGAGAGCTCTTGTTTTACACAAAACTTCTCGATACAAATTATTCTTCCGCTATTGCTCCAAAATAATTCACTCGAAGTGACATTTTAGTTACTTCTTTGATCTATTATTTTCTTTAAACATACTGCTTCTCGATACAAATTAATCTTACCCTAGTATTCTAAATTGATTAACTCGAAGCAATTAAATCTATTCGAAATAATTATACGTTGTAAAGCCTCCGTCTTTTAGATATTGGTCTTTTTTCATTAACTTAATATCGCCTTGCATCATATCTTTTACCAATGCTGGTAAATCATATTTAGCTTCCCAACCTAATTTTGTTTTTGCTTTTGTTGGATCACCAATTAAAAGCTCTACTTCAGTTGGTCTAAAATATTTAGGATCTACTGATAAAACTTCTTTACCAATTTCTAATTGATATTCTGGGTTATTACATTTAGCAACATACGCCTTTTCATCAACGCCTTTGCCTTTAAATTCTAATTCTACACCCACTTCACTAAATGCCATACGTACAAAATCACGTACTGGTGTAGTTTTACCGGTAGCAATTACCCAATCTTCAGCTTCTTCTGCCTGAAGAATCATCCACATCATTCGCACATAATCTTTAGCATGACCCCAGTCTCTTTGAGCATCTAAATTACCTAAGTAGAATTTATCTTGTAAACCAAGGGCTATTCTTGATACTGCTCTAGTAATTTTACGTGTTACGAAAGTTTCCCCTCTTATAGGAGATTCATGGTTAAAAAGTATCCCATTACAAGCATACATACCATAAGCCTCTCTGTAATTTACTGTGATCCAATACGCATACATTTTTGCAACGGCATACGGACTACGTGGGTAGAAAGGAGTTGTTTCTGATTGCGGCACCTCTTGTACTTTACCATACAATTCTGAAGTTGACGCTTGGTAAATTCTTGTTTTCTTTTCTAAACCTAATAAGCGTACAGCATCTAAAATACGTAAGGTACCAATACCATCTGCATTGGCAGTATATTCAGGTACTTCAAAAGAAACCTGTACATGACTCATAGCCGCTAGGTTATAAATCTCATCTGGTTGAATTTCTTGTATTAAACGAATAAGGTTGGTACTATCCGTCATATCACCATAATGTAAAACATAGTTTCTGTTTTCAATATGTGGATCTTGATACAAATGATCTATCCTATCTGTATTAAAAAGTGATGATCTACGCTTTAATCCGTGAACGATGTATCCTTTTTTTAATAAAAGCTCACTTAAATAAGCTCCATCTTGACCTGTAACTCCAGTGATAAATGCTACCTTATTTTTCAATTTTATAATTTTTATAGTTAATTAATTCTATTCTAAAACTTCATATTTACTAAAAGATTGTGCAAATTACCTGAAAAAAATTTGTTTCGGTTATTTATAACAATCAAGCCTAAAACCAATTTAGGCTATTTTTATTTTTTTTACAAAACTACTCTCTTATATCTAATTTTATCAAGTATTGCTGCTGATAATTATTTTAAAATCGATATAAGCACAATAAAAGCAGTTTAGATGTTACTTGCATAGGTACTAAATAAAGAAACAATTAAAATTAAAACAATTGCAACCCATTGTGCTGCAAATAAAACTCGTATGTTTTGCTACCTATTTTTCACCTATTAAAAATGAAGCTTTTTAAATAAAAAATAACGACTTTGCCAATACTAAATTTCACAATTCAACAGTTATAATTACCTTTTGCAGATTAATACTATTTAATTAATATTTATTTTCGTGCTTTGTATTGCTAAACTAACCATATGAAAAAACCAGACTACATTAGGTGCTTGGGTTATAATCTATTTTCTGATGATTTAACTACCATACCATTTAATGAGCATGTTGTAGTGAATACCATTAATCAATACTCATATTGCATAGCGGAAAAGGATGGAGCTTTTAAAAAAGCACTCAAAAGCTCTACCATTTTATTGCCTGATGGTATAGGTGTAGTCTTGGCATCAAAATTTTTATATGGTAAGCAAATAAAAAAAATTGCTGGTGCAGATATTCATGCCTTTCTATTACAAAAACTTAATGTGGAAGGTGGTAGTTGTTTTTATTTAGGGGCCTCTGAAACCACTTTAGAAAAAATTAAAGATCGACTTTCAAAAGAATATCCAAATATAAAGGTGGGAACGTATTCTCCTCCTTTTAAACCGGAATTTTCACCAAGTGATAATTTAGAAATGATTGCGCAGGTAAACCAATTTGAACCTAACGTTTTGTTCATTGGAATGACCGCTCCAAAACAAGAAAAATGGTGTGCAGCAAATCATGATAAAATAAATTCCAATATTATATGTTCTATAGGAGCAGTTTTTGATTTTTACGCAGGCACTGTGGAACGACCAAGTGAAAAATGGCGAAATCTAGGATTAGAATGGCTAGGGAGATTGGTTAAAGAACCAAAGCGCATGTGGAAACGCTATATTTATTATGGATTTGTATTTGGTTATTATTTAGTAAACGAAAAATTTAAAATTCTCTTTAAAGTTAAAAAAACGCAACAGTAGAAAAAGTTGCCCATTTTTTAACCAATTACAGTATTAAGAAACTAAAATGAAAAATTCTTTTTTTATCCTCCCGTTATCGTTTTTCATTCATTTAATTACTTTAAATGTTGGGTTATACCTATTTTCTCACGAATTATACACCGACCCAATTAATCTCTTATACTACAACCTAACTTGGCTAATTTGCGCCTATAGTTTTAATATCTACGCGCAAAATAAATTTGAAAAATTTACCACCAAATTCCCTAAACTTATAAAACTAATAATTATTTATGGTTTGTGTTATTTCTGTTTGTTCGCCATCCGTAAAATCACTAATTATTCTATTTATCATCATCTTATTTTATTTATAGGTTTTGCATTTTTATTAATCTTGTATAAATACCTATTTTATTTGGCTAGAACTAGGTATAGAACCAAAGGCGGGAAGTATGTAAAAGTAATCGTTATTGGGAGAGATCTCAATCTTAGAAAACTAAGAACTATTTTTGACCAACCCACTCTTGGATATAAATACATTGGTTATTTTGATGATAGTCCTTCTACCAGTGCTACTTATTTAGGCGAAACTAATGATGCCTTAAAATTTGCTGTAGATCATAAAATTGATGAAATCTATTGCATAGCGTCAAAGTTTTCAAAAAAGGAGTTTATGGCATTAATGACTTTTGCCGATAACCATTTAATTAAGGTAAAGTTAATTCCAGATAATAAAGAAATTTGGACAAGATCTATGTCGCTACAACTTTATGGATCTGTACCTGTTTTAAACATGAGAGAATCGCCTTTAGAAATGGAATATGCCAACATTATTAAGAGAATGTTTGATGTTGTTTTTTCTAGCTTAGTTATCATTTTTATACTCTCATGGTTAATCCCTATTATTTATATTGTCATGAGAATAGATTCTAAAGGTCCTTTGTTTTTTATACAAGAAAGACATGGAGCAAATATGCAAACCTTTAAATGTATAAAGTTTAGGTCCATGACTCCCAATAAAAATGCCGACACCGAAATGGCTAAGAAAAATGATATGCGTGTTACCAAACTGGGTAAATTTATGAGGAAAACTAATATTGACGAGCTACCTCAATTTATCAATGTTTTTATGGGGGATATGAGCGTAGTTGGCCCTAGACCACATATGGTGTTACATACCAAAGAATTTGAAGCATTGGTAAATAAATATCTTGTTCGACATTTTGTAAAACCAGGTATCACAGGTTTAGCCCAAGTAAGGGGATATAGAGGTGAAATTGAAAAAAAATCTGACCTCCTTAACCGCGTGCGATTAGATATATTTTATCTAGAAAAATGGTCGCCAAGATTAGATATTTTAATAATCTATTATACCATATTGAATGTTATTCGAGGTGAAAAAAAAGCATATTGATTTCACCTTTAAAACACTTTATCGAATTTCAAGTGCATTCGCAGTAAGTTTTCGTATAACTAGTAAAAAAAATGAAATTTAGCCTTTCAAAAACCAAACTAAATAAAAAAGCAATAGTCCCCCTTACTGCTCCAATAGACCCTACTTTATGAAAATAGCTTTTTCACCACCTTTTATTAATGACTTAGTTAAAGCAGAGGTAAACGAATCATTAGATTCCGGTTGGATTACCACTGGACCTAAAGTTAATCAATTAGAAAACATGATTGCCGATTTAGCTAAAGCACCAAAAGTGCTTTGTGTAAATTCATGGACTTCTGGAGCTATGTTGATTTTAAACTGGTTGGGTGTTCAAAAAGATGATGAAGTAATTATACCAGCATATACGTATTGTGCTACTGCTCTTGCAGTAATGCACGCAGGGGCTAAGCCTGTGTTAGTAGATATTAATGACGACTTTAATATTTCAGTAAAAAACATAGCAAACGCAATAACGTCTAAAACTAAAGCAATAATCCCTGTAGATATTGCAGGTTGGCCATGTGATTACGACGAAATAAATAATTTAGTACAGCAAAAGAAAGCGTTGTTTAATGCTACTAGTGACGTACAAAAAAAATTAGGCAGAATACTAGTTATGGCCGATGCGGCACATTCCATTGGAGCTAAATATAAAGGCAAAGAGAGCGGGAATTTAACCGACGTGACTGTTTTTTCCTTACATGCGGTAAAAAACATTACAACTGCTGAAGGTGGTGCTGTTTGTTTGAATCTTCCTGAACCTTTTAGTAATGATGAAGTGTACGCAACTTTAAGGTGCTATTCTCTAAATGGCCAAACAAAAGATGCCTTTACAAAAAGCCAGGCGGGATCTTGGCGCTACGATATTATTTATCCAGGGTTAAAAATTAACATGCCCGATGTATTAGCAGCAATAGGTATTGGTCAGTTAAAAGTGTACAGTAGCAATACTTTAATTAGAAGGTTTGAAATATTTGAAAAGTATAATTCCTATTTTTCAAATGAAGATTGGGCTTTACTACCGCAACATCAAAACGATGATAAATCTTCTTCCTGCCATTTATATGCCTTACGCATAAAAAATGCGAACGAAAATACGAGAGATAAAATTATTGCCTTAATTGCGGAGCATGATGTTGCAAGCAATGTACATTTTCAACCCTTACCTTTATTAAGTGTTTTCAAAAACATGGGATATGACATGAAAAACTATCCTAATGCCTATGCGCAATACGAAAATGAAATTTCCCTACCTATCTATCCACAATTAACAGATGAACAAATTGCTTATATAAGTCAAGTAGTTATAGATAGTGTGCGTAAGGTTTTAGATATCAACAATGATTGAAATTATTATCCATAATTTTTAGTCACCTATAGTATTATGGCATGCTTTATTAAAAATACCCTTAATATATTATTGCAGCTAATTCAATTGAGAATCCTGAGTTTTTATTTCCTCAAGTAAAGCGCTAAATCTTTCTTCGGTAAGAGGTTTACTTATAAAATCCTTTACTATTTTATATTCCTGAGATTTTGCAATATCTCTAGAAGAAATAGAGGAACTTAAAATATATACTTTTGTTTTAAGGTTGATATCTGGGATTTTACACAATTCGTCTAAAAATTCCCAGCCATCCATTATAGGCATATTTAAATCTAGAAAAATTACTTCCGGAATTTTATTTTCAGATTTCAAAAGTGCCGTTAAACTATCTAAAGCTTCTCGTCCATTTTCAAAAACCAAAATAGAGGAACAAAATAAACTGTTATTGTTTAAAATTACTTTGGTACCGAAAACAAAAATAGGATCATCATCAATCAGGCATATGGTATCTATACTCATAATCAGTGAACAATTTTTTCTGCAAAAGTAGGTATTTTCTTATAATCGCCCAATAACAGCATCAGTATTTTACTGGATTATTGCCTCTAATATACCAATAACCACTCCTTTACATCTCCATTTTCCACTTCTTGAACTACTTGAAAATTATTTTTAAGATAAAACTTTTTAAGATTTTCTTCCTCAATAGTCAACCATAACTTTGCTTTTGGATAGCTACTTTTAACTGAATCTAACCATAGGGTGCCTAAATCTCTACCTCTATGGGTTTCATTCACCCATAAATACCCGATATAATAACTATGTACTGCTAAAAGCTCCTCTGCTTCTTTTTTAAACAATGCCATATCTTGGGTGTACTGTTTAAATAAAATCCCTCCGGTAATAATATCGCCATCCTCTTTAATCACATAGATTTCCGAAGAACTTTTTGCATTTTCCCAAACCAGATCTAAAGCTTCTATCCAATCTAAGGGAAGTATTTTAAAAAAGGCTAACGGATTATCGGTATGTTTTGCAAAGGTTACTGCCATAATACTAATTTATAAAAGTCCCCAAGACCATAGCTTATCAGAATCCTCGAACCAACGGTCTCCTATATCTGTACGATAATAACAGTTATTAATGATTACATTATTAATACGGTTGTACATCATTTTTTGAGCATCTTTCATAGTTAATCCAGTGCCTGTTACTAAAAGTGCTATCCCAGTATTACCCGTAATTAACCATTGATCATTTACATTTTTTAAATGCATTGGGTGTATGCCTTCTAAACTATCTTTTTTCAGAATTACAACCGCGTCTTTAGAGAATAGTTCAAATGTTTTTTTATCATCATAAGGAAAAGGTGGCACTACTACAAATGCCCCTACTTGAAATCCCTTTTTAACGTTAATTCCAAAATTACGACCTGAAGCCACTTTATATAATAGCTCTCCTATAGGCTCGGTAATCCCAGCTCTTTGAATAAAAATTTGAGGAAAACCAAATCGTGATGTAAATTCTAAAGGATAAATACCATTACCATTTACGATACAGTTGATATCTATATGCCCGTAAAACTTATTCTTTGCTAATATGGGCTCAAATTTCTTTAAAGTTCTATCAAAAATTGGGGAATCTTTCACCCAAAACATACTACTGCCCATTTCGCCTGTAGAAACTCCTAGTTCTTTTGGAAATAGTTTTTTATGCTCAAAAGTGATATTTATTGGAGTCAGAAATTGTGATCCATTAAAAAAAGCAGATACAGAAATTTCAACACCCTTTACTTTACGTTGTAATTGGAACGTACCAAAATCGTCGCCCCAAGATTTTTCGTAAGCCTTTAAAACACGTATAACATCCTGGCCCGTATCATCACTACCAACAAACAAAAGTTGTTTTAATTCTTGTGTTTCGCCCGATGGTTTTATTACATAAGCATTTGGGTTATTCTCTACGTATTTTATGGCCTCTTTGAAGGTGGCAAATTCTTTGAAAGGTAAAATATTTATCTTATGCCTTTTTAATTCGGCTTGACCAAAATTGCGATCTAGCTCTAATGCATCGGTATATTCTGTGCCTCCAAAAACCAATTTGCCTTGCGCTCGTAATTCTTGACAAATTTTACCATTGCCTGTATAATCAAAAATTAATACATCTGCCCAATCTACGTGCTTTTTCCAATCTTGAACCTTTTTAACAAAGCCATACCCTATTTCCTTTGAGGCTTTATCTTCAATATACAGTTTAACCTCATTACCCTCTTCTAAGGTTGCCAAGGCAATATCTAAGGATTCACCCCAACGCGATATAAAAAGAAATTTTCTGCTTTTTT
Source organism: Cellulophaga tyrosinoxydans (assembly GCF_900176415.1). Lineage (GTDB taxonomy): Bacteria > Bacteroidota > Bacteroidia > Flavobacteriales > Flavobacteriaceae > Cellulophaga > Cellulophaga tyrosinoxydans. The sequence goes on from NZ_FWXO01000003.1 coordinate 235,615, forward strand.
CTACTTTTTTATTCAATGTAATTTGGCTTAAAAAAAAGGCGCAAGTTGAAAAAAATGCGCCTTAATTGTTTTAATTATTTCTTCTCGATTTTTGTTAAGTCAATTAATGTAAGTACTTCATAAGGTTCATTATCCTCATTTAGCAATTCTTCAGACTCATAAGTTACCTTAAAGGTACTACCAATTAGTTTTCTATCAGCTAAATTATATTTCTGACTTGCTTTTTCGTCAATATTTTTAAAAGCATAGGTACTAAAATCCTCCTCAGATGAAAAATAATACACTCCGTCATCTAATCCTTCGTAAACTATAGTAACAACAGTTTGATCTTGAATAGAGCTCACAAAAGAAGTCATTAAAAAGAAAATTGAAATCGCAATTGATTTTATCATGGTGTAAAAAAATTTATATTATTTATATATTAACAAAGACTTAGATATTATGCGCGTCGTACCTAGTACGAAAAATGCACCGTATAGATTAGGCTATGTTTAGCTATTCAATAGATTTAAGTGGAGATAAAACTAATACAGAGTCCTTTTTTCTGCTTTCAAACAGAATGGACGAATAGGAATAAAATAGTATTGAAATCTGTTCCTCTTTTCGGTTTTCCACACCATGGAATGCTTTTGAAATTGATTTCGAAATCTTCAAAAACCCGAATTTTAATAGTGTTGTCATCGTGCTCATCGCAAAGGCTTGAACACAAAAATTTAAGCAACAAATGACGTAAAAAAATCAATATCTTTTAAAAATATTTTAAAGAAAATAGGAGCTAAAAATTTATAGTAACTTTGACTAAAATTTAGCGCTATTTGTATACAATTATCGACATAGAAACCACTGGAAACGGTATTAAAGGGAACAAAATAACGGAAATTTCTATTTTTAAGTTCGATGGAAATGATATTGTAGATGAGTTCACAACACTCGTTAATCCAGAAGCTGAAATTCCTTATTTTATTACAAGCTTAACTGGCATTGACAATGCTATGGTTCGGAATGCTCCTAAATTTTATGAAATTACAGATGCTATTTTAAAAATAACGGAGGGAACCATTTTTGTGGCTCATAACGTTAGCTTTGACTATAACATTGTAAAACACGAGTTCAATACTGTAGGAATAGATTTTAATAGAAAAAAGCTTTGTACGGTTCGACTTTCTCGAAAACTAATACCCGGCTATAATAGTTACAGTTTAGGAAAACTATGCACTGCTCTAAACATTCCGCTAACAGACCGGCATAGAGCCAGAGGTGATGCACATGCCACCACCTTACTTTTTCAAAAACTACTCCATACTGAAGGTGCTGCAACAGTATTTAAAACGTTTTTAAATGCTCGCTCCCAAATAACCACATTACCACCAGGATTACCAAAGTCCGATTTTGAAAAACTCCCAAACAAACCTGGAGTTTACTATTTTAAAAATGCTAAAGGAAAAATTATCTATGTAGGGAAGGCTATTGATCTTAAAAAACGTGTGCTTAGTCATTTTTATGATAAATCAACTAAGGAGATTCAAATGTGCCAAGAAACTACCGCGATAGATTTTGAGCTTTCAGGAAGCGAAATTGTAGCATTATTAATGGAATCTGATGCTATAAAACATCATTATCCAGAATTTAACAGGTCGCAAAAAAGAAAAGTGGAGGCTTTTGGCATTTTTAGTTACGAGGATAGAAATGGTATCATACATCTTGCCTGGAACACCTTGAAAATGGCGCCTAATGCATTCTATACTTTATACTCTAAAACAGACAGTCGAATATTTTTGCAAGAGCTATGTAAGGAATTTAAGCTATGCCCTAAATTTTGTCATTTACAAGAAAACGTTAGTCAGTGTTCGCACTACGATATTTTAGCATGCGAAGGCATTTGCAGAGGTGAAGAACCCATTGAAATTTACAATGACAAGGTCAAAAAAGCCATTAATGCCATGCTACTCAAAAATGAAAACTACATTATTAAAGAAAAAGGTAGAAGTCATGATGAATCTGCCGTAATTGTTATACAGGAAAGCAGCTACATTGGCTATGGGTTTATTGAAAACGATGTTTCTTTGCAGCATTTAGACGATATACTCCCTTTTGTAAAACGACAAAAAAACACTTTTGAAACGGAGCGTTTAATTGCGAGTTATGTATCGAAAAATGGCACTAAAGTGTATACTTTTAAAGCGTAATCTTATTAAGATTCTTTCTTCTTTTCGCTATTGATAAATGCGATAATAATTAAAACTAATGCCACTACAACTGCAGCAAATATCCCAATCATAATAATACCATTATTCCAGTTTACTAAAGAGATTGCAAGTTCTTTCATCTAATTATATGTTTTTTTAAATTGATATGCTACCTGCATATTTTAGGCTAAAATAGTGTGGTTGAAATTTACTAAAAATGATAAAAATCAGGTTATACAAAAAAACCATCAGTAAAATACTGATGGTTTTTAGTATGCTCTAAAATTTGATTTTATAATGTGGTAGGACACACATAGTCCGTAACATTTGCTCCTGCAGATTTTAAGGCTGCGAAACCTCCTGCAACGTCTATTAAATTATGAATACCTCTGCTTTTTAATATTGATGCTGCAATGACAGATCTGTAACCGCCGGCACAATGCACATAAAATTCTCCTTTTTCAGGAAATTCAGCTAAATAATCATTAAGACTACTCAAAGGTGTGTTTTCAGCATCTTTTACATGTTCCGATTGATATTCTGTTTCTTTACGCACATCAAAGATTGGTAATTTCTTGGTTTTTAAGGCTTCTGTTACTTCCTCAGCAGACAACGATGTTATGGTATCATATTCCTTCGCTGCTTTTTTCCATGCGTCAAAACCTCCTTTTAAAAATCCTATAGTGCCGTCAAAACCAACACGAGATAATCGTGTAATAGCTTCTTCTTCTTTACCTTCTGGAGTTACCAATAACAATGGCTGCTCAACATCTGCAATTAAGGCACCAACCCATGGTGCAAAATCGCCATTTAAGCCAATAAATATAGAACGTGGAATGTGTCCTTTTACAAATTCGTTTTGATTGCGCACATCTAATACGATAGCACCAGTTTCATTAGCTGCCGTTTCAAAAGCATCTGGCGATAAGGCTGTTGCGCCACGCTCCAAAACCTCATCAAAATCTTCATATCCTTCCTTATTCATTTTTACATTTAAAGGAAAGTATTTTGGTGGTGGTAAAAGCCCGTCGGTAACTTCTTTAACAAATTCTTCTTTGGTCATATCCGCACGTAGCGCATAATTCATCTTTTTCTGGTTCCCTAAAGTATCCACCGTTTCTTTCATCATATTCTTTCCACAAGCGGAACCTGCACCATGTGCTGGATAAACAATAACATCATCAGCCAAAGGCATAATTTTAGTTCTTAAACTATCAAAAAGTAGTCCAGCCAATTGATCTTGAGTCATATGCGCTGCTTTTTGAGCTAAATCTGGGCGACCTACATCTCCTAAAAACAACGTATCACCAGAAAATATAGCATAGTCTTTTCCATTTTTATCCTTTAATAAAAAAGTAGAACTTTCCATAGTATGCCCTGGAGTATGCAACACTTTTATGGTTACTTCACCTAACTTAAATTCTTGTCCGTCTTTTGCTATTATTGCGTCAAATGACGGGTTGGCATTAGGTCCATAAATAATTGGCGCACCTGTTTCTTTGGCTAAAGTAACATGACCACTCACAAAATCGGCATGAAAATGTGTCTCAAAAATGTACTTTATTTTTGCCTTATCATTGTCAGCTCTTTTTATGTAAGGAGCTACTTCTCTTAATGGATCTATAATAGCAACTTCGCCATTACTTTCTATATAATAAGCGCCTTGCGCTAAACAACCTGTATATATTTGTTCTATTTTCATAATGCTTCTTCTTTAAAATATCTATACAAAAATACATCATTTCTACCCTTAAGTCAGTAACTAATGTTACACTTTAAACTGGTTTTGATGCGCTATTTTATCTTTTAAACTGGTTACAGAACTTGGATCATCAAAACAAGCAACAGCTTCTTTTATTTTTACAAATAAAAACTCTTTATGCAATTCATTAATAATACCGCTATTAAAAATAATATCTCGTGTGGGTCCAATAGCTCCAGCAATGTAGAATAATATATTCCTGTTATGAATTTCTTTTATAACTTTTGTAAGTGTTTGTGCGCCTGACGAATCTATATAATTAATTGCCTCCGCATTCAATATTACACCCTTAAGCTTAGGGCCCTTTTTATCGACTTCTTTCAATAATTGATTTTTAAAAAATGCTTCGTTGCCAAAGTATAATTGCGCATCAAACCTAACAATTAATAAATCTTCTCTATCTATTATTTCATCAGCAAAACGCAACACATTTTTATAATAATCGGTACCTGTGATATTTCCTAAAACTGCAAAATGGGGATTAGAAGTTCGGTAAACCATCAATAAAAGTGAACTTAATACCCCTATTAAAATACCTTGAGGAATACCTATAAATAAGGTGATAAAAAAAGTAATTAATAAAATTACAAATTCATCCTTACGCTTTGTCCATAATTGCCTAGCAGTGTTCAAATCGATAAGACCAATAACGGAAACCATGATGATACTTGCTAAAGCTGCTTTCGGCAAATAGTAAAACACTGGTGTTAAAAATAATAAGGTTCCTACAACGAGTAGCACACTAAAAAGAGCTGATAAATTGGTTTTTGCTCCCGCATCACCATTAATTGCTGACCTTGAAAAACTAGCCGTAGAGGAATACGATTGAAAAAAGGAACCTATAATATTAGAAACTCCCAATGCAATTAATTCTTGGTTTGGTTCTATGGTATCTTCGTCTAACTTTTCTTCCAGCGCTTTACCTATAGATATTGTTTCTAAATACCCTACCAAAGCCAAGGTTAAGGCAATAGGCCACAAATCATAAACCACATCAAAATTAAAAATGGGCATTTCAAAACTTGGCAAACCTGTTGGAATTGTCCCCACAATATGCACTCCATGATTTTCTAATTTCAAAAAAAATACTGCTAAAATACTGAGCACTACAACTACTAAAATAGCAGGAATGCGTTTGTCTATTTTCTTAAAGATAAGAATTATTGCAATCCCTGATAATCCAATGGCTAAATCGTAAAAATTGGTTTCTCCTAACTTTTGAAATACGTTAAGCACCATTTTTAAAAACTTATTACTATCTGCAACTGGTGCCCCAATTAAATGCTTTAATTGACTAAAAATAATAACTAATGCCGCCGCAGATGTAAAACCGCTAATTACTGGTTTGGATAAAAAATTAACTAAAAAACCCATTTTCAATACACCCAATAGCAGTTGTATGGTACCCACCATAAATCCTAGAAGTATAGCTATTGCAATATAGTTTTCGACACCCACGATACTTAAAGCTCCCAAACCAGCGGCTACCAAAAGAGAATCCATGGCAACCGGACCCACAGATACATGTTTAGATGTACCTAAAACCATATACATTAAAACCGGAATTAGCGCAGCGTAAAGACCATAAACTGGAGGCAAACCCGCAATCATGGCATAAGCCATCCCCTGAGGAACTAAAATGATGCCTACGGTTAGTCCTGCTATGAGGTCTTTAAGAAAATTGCCCTTTTTATAGTTAGGCAACCATTGCAATATCGGAATGAATTTTTGCATCCGTCAAAGTTATAGTAATTATATTTTCTTTAAAGTAACTTGTGTTACCAAAGAAATGTATCGGTTATTTACCAATGGAGATAAACATTTTAAACACCGCTTTTTCGTTTTTTAATCTTGTAAAGCCTTCGTGCAATTTTTCTTGTGCCACAGCATATGGATAGAATGTTATTGGCTCAATACAAATCATATTTTTAACTTCGGTCCAAAGCATAAAACTTCCAAACCCTTCAGTTTTAATGGCAATTGTATTTTTATCTTTCAGTTGTATTTTGTTGCAATTTTCTACCTCGTAGGCTCTGCTACCAACAGCCAAAACTTCATCAAGCGTTATTTTTTTATCCCTAGTTATAATGACAGGTTTTTCGGTCACCAAATTAAACGCAGGGTGATAGCCTAACATAAAAGGCATTTCTTGCTCCCCTTTAATTACAAAATTCACCTCTAAACCATCACTTGATAATTTAAAAGTTTTATTAAACTCAAAATCGTAGGGCCATTGCAAGAATTCTTGAGAAGATTTTGCAGGGAATTTTGAATTTTTTATTGCTGTTCCAGCTTTATATTCCTTTTTAAAAACAACCGAATTAGTAGTTGAAGAAACCAAGGTATATTCCATTTCTCGAAGCAAGCCATGTTGGTCTTGAACCGCCATACCTTTTGGCGTTTTAACCCTAAAATTAGCCTCTGCTGTTGGCCCTATTATAGGAAACATTTCAGTATCAGAATTTCGCCAACCTGGGTTACCTTTTTGATGAATATACTCATGATCATTCACTTTATAACTCACTAATTCTCCCGCTTCTATACGCGCTGATTGTTTCTCGAAAAATAAATTTATCATAGCATTACTGATTAATTAGTCTGTAAATTAAAATAGCAGTTCTTTTTGTTAAGGCTTCAATGGTATTTAAATTCACAGTCTCTTCTGGAGTATGTGCTCCAGTGCCCATGGTGCCTAAGCCGTCTAAAGCATCTACATATGCCGCAACGAAAGAGGTATCTGCAGCACCTCTTTTACCTGGATCGTACGCCATTACATTACCTTGTTTTAGATCTAAACTAACTTGATTTAATTGTTTTAAAAGTGCTAAATTTCCTTCGGATGCTTCCATTGCAGGGTAACTATCATCAAATTTTATTGTTGCCGTGGTATGTGGTAGATTATTTGCAACAATTTCACGCATTTTGTCTCTTGCATTTTCTTTTTGTTCTTCAGAAATAAATCGTAATCCTCCTTTAACAATAGCCGATTGTGCCACCACATTTGTTTTTCCAAAAGCATTGCCTTTGCCTGATTTTACATCGTAATCGATAAAGGTACCTCCAAGTAAAATACCCGGATTGAATGTGAGATTTTCTTCACCTTTTACCTCCTCGTAAAAACTATTAAGAATTCTGGACATTTCGAAAATAGCTCCTGCCCCAACGTTTTCACTAAAAATTCCCGAGGAATGTGCTCGCTTCCCTTTTACTTCTACTTCCCATCCAGAAGAACCTCGTCTTGCTACAGTTGCGTAGTTGAATCCTGTAGAAGTTTCAAAACCTAAAGCAATATCGCTTCGCTTTGCGGCATCTATTAAATCTTTTCTACTAATCTCTAATGGATCACCTGTACTTTCTTCATCACCTGTAAAAGCCACAATAATTTGTGCATTATTTAGCAGTCCATTTTCTTGCAATGCTTTCAGCGCATATAAAATAATAACATTACCTCCTTTCATGTCATTCCCACCAGGCGCATGAGCAATACTATCATTAATCATAACAAAATTCTGAAAAGGACTATCTTCTTCAAAAACTGTATCTAAATGCCCAATTAACAGTAGTTTTTTACCTTTATTTCCGTTTGTTTCCGCAAACAAGTGCCCTGCCCTATTCATTTCCATTGGCATATCAATCCAACTAGTTTTGAAATTGATTTCATCAAAAGCATCCTTAAAAACAAGACCTACTTTTTTAACCCCTTCAAGATTTAAGGTGCCACTATTAATATTTACAACCTCTTCTAGAAATTGTTTGGCTTCAGCATTATTTTTTTCTACCGATGCAATGATTTTTTTTTCAACTTTTCCAAGTTTTTGCGAAAATGCATTGCTTGAAAAAAACATTAAAAAACAAATGAATACGAACTTTTTCATATCGAAAATTAATTACAAATTATTTATGGCTTGATCTAACCAGGCAGTTCTTGCTGTTATCCAGCTCTCAATATATTCTATTTCTGCATTGTAGGTATTACCAATAAAATTATTTGGCCAAACATAAGTAGATAGAATATCCCATTTTTGAAAATTCTTTTCAATAGCTCCTGATTTGTTTAACACTGTTTCATAGGCAGAAATTTTACCTAAAATTGCATTATTAGATAAGCTAGTGCTACGGACTTCTACCCAACGATCTTGCAATTTTTGAACAAATGCAGGATCTTCTAATAACCTGTCCCACCAAAATGGTATTAACCAATAATCCCCTGAACAACGCTCATTGAATTTGTAAGCCCAGACATTTGTAGCAGCACCTTCGCAATAATCTACATTGCCAAAAGCCAGATTAAAATCCCATAAAGGGCCCATTTTTAGCTTTTCATTTTTTTCTTTCTGTAGATAGGTGCTCAATCTATAGCCATCTACATTATTAGAAAGTTCATTAAGAATAAAGAAATCTATAAAACTGTCTACATCAATATACGCTTGATACCCTAGAATTTCATCTTGAAACTGATCTGAGTTTAAAGCATTTTCAAAATCGCGAACATAAGTGCTTATATAGCTTTTTTGTTCTGATGTAATATCTTCAGCATCAGGATATTCATATAGAAAGTTAATTTCTTGACTAGCTGTTGCATTTCGCGGTGTATAGCTCGATTTAAAAGAATTTAGACTATTATACCCATTTTCTCCAAATGCATCAGATGCCGATATTTTATCAATTTTTAAAATATAACCTCCAGTAAGATCTTCTCCAGAATTTTCATCTTCTTTTAATTTATTTATATCAATACGATCGGATCCTCGCTTTAATTTTTCCATAAATACATACACTCCTCGATACTCTTCATTTATCTCTAGTTCTACAAACTCACTTCTACTAGCATAACGGCCCATATCTCGGGATAAATCATAAATAAGTTTATTACGGATTAATGATTTATCACTATAGGGACCATATAAAATCCAATCTTCTTCTTCTGGATAATTTAATAAAGGGACATTTAGATCTTCATTATTGGCATCACGAGTTTCGAAACCATACGATTTTTTAGGGAAAGCTAATGATGAAGAACCTCTAAATTCTATACCAATAGCACTCTCTTGAGAAAAGACGCCTTTAACATCGATTGTTAAAAATGCGTTTACTTTTGGTTCGTCCACAATAGTATTACCATTTGTATTGACCTTGAATAGTGGCAGCAAATCTTCTGTTGCAATTGGATTATTATTTTCAGAAGTGTTTTTATCATCTTTAGAACAGGCGACGAACCCTAATGTTAACAGTAACAAAAAGGTAATGGAAACTATTTTTTTCATAGTGTTTTGTTTAATTTAATATTAATCAAACTTTATTGCTTTTACTGGAGTAATTCTAGTAATTATATACGATGGTACAATTAGCATTAATAAGCATAAAACCATGACACCTATATTTAATAATACTATAGAAGTTAAATCTATGTGTACTGGAATGTATTCTATATAATACTCTTTAGGATTGGGAAATTTAAACATCCGGTATTTATCTTGTGCCCAAATAATACCTAAACCAATTACATTACCCAAAAACATACCTATACTTATTAAATAGGCCGCATTGTACAAAAATATTTTACGAATGCTCCAATTGGCAGAACCTAAGGCCTTTAATACGCCTATCATTGGTGTACGCTCTAAAATAAGCACCAATAATGCTGTAATCATATTGATACCACCAACAATTATCATAATTCCAATAATCAAAGCCGTGTTAAAGTCAAACAAATCTATCCATTGAAAAATATGCCCGTATTTATCTTTTATAGTTTTGGTATCGAGCGTAGAAAGGGTTTGCCCATAAATTTCTTTGCTTTTTTCATCTATATCATCAAAATCCTTTAAAAAAACTTCAAAATCTCCTATCTGATTTTCGTCCCATTTGTTCATACGTTGAATATGGCGAATATCCATAAAAACATATGTAGCATCAAACTCTTCAAAACCACTGTCGTAAATACCAACAATTTTGGATTTTTGTTGATTCGGCACTTTTGAAGGATCATTATCTCGAAGAAAAACAGACAAGAAGGTATCTCCTAACTTTAATTTAAGTCGGTTTGCCAATAATCTAGAAACTAATACATCATCGGTACGTTCGCCACTATAATCCGGAAGCTTCCCTTCTACCAAATACTCTTTAAAAACATCCCAATGGTAATCTTTGCCAACGCCTTTGGCTAAAATACCCTCTACCGTATCATCTGTTCTAACGATTCCCCCTTTACTGGCAACCGCTTGAATATGGTTAATTCCCTCAATATTTTTAAATTCCGGATAAAAATCTTGTTCTAGCGAAACGGGTACAACCGAGACATCTGAGTTATTATTATCAAAATTACTAATCTGTATATGCCCGTTAAACGCGGCTACTTTTTCTCTGATTTTCATTTTTAAACCATCGCCGGTTGCAATGGCAATTAGCATCATTACAATACTTATTGTAATAGCCGCTATCGCTATTTTTATTATTGGGGCCGAAATACTATTTTTATGGCCTTTACCAACCGAAAGTCGTTTTGCTATAAAATATTCTAAATTCAATTTATGATGCTTTTTCCTTGTCTCAAAAATACATTTTTATTATTGGTTTTGATGTTTTCTTCATGCGGAAAGGCAAAGAAGTCTACAATTGACACCCAAGAATCTTTAAAAATAAAAGTAGCACAGGTAATCGACACTCCTATTGTGGTTGCAGCTAACAAAACGGCAACTTACTTGCCCCTTTTGAAAGGCAAAAAAATAGCCGTAGTTGCAAATCAAACAAGTGTTATTTTCACTAAAAAAACACCAACACACCTAGTAGATTCTCTTTTAAGCTTGGGAATTTCCATAAAACACGTATTTGCACCTGAGCATGGTTTTAGAGGAGATGTAGATGCTGGAGAACATGTTAAAAATGGTATAGATCAGAAATCAGGTTTACCACTTATTTCCTTATACGGCAAAAACCGAAAACCAACGAAAGAACAACTTGCTGGAATAGATTTGGTTTTGTTTGATATTCAAGATGTTGGTGTGCGTTTCTACACTTATATTGCCACCTTACAACTAGTAATGGAGGTTTGCGCTGAGAATGCTATTCCTGTAGTGGTTTTAGACCGACCAAACCCGAATGCGCATTATGTAGACGGACCAACAATGGAAGCCGAGCATACTGGGTTCTTAGGAATGACAAAAATTCCCTTGGTATACGGAATGACTATTGGTGAGTATGCCAAAATGATTAATGAAGAAGGATGGTTAGAAGACGGCAAGAAAGCAAATCTTACTGTTATTCCAATAGACCACTATACACATGATAGTTTTTATAGTTTACCCATAAGACCTTCGCCAAATTTACCCAATGATTTAGCTATAAAATTATACCCAAGTTTAGGACTTTTAGAGGGGACTAACATAAATGCTGGTCGTGGAACAGAATTTCAATTTCAAAGACTTGGCGCACCATTTTTAGATAAAAATAACTATACATTTACTTATACTCCAGTGCCAAATTTTGGTTCTCAATCGCCAAAACATAATGGCAAACTATGTTATGGTTTAGATTTAACCAAAGAAGATACCTCAGCTTTAAATGCAGTTGATTTAAAATGGATTATTGACGCATACAATAGCACCAAGGATAAAAGTTTGTTTTTCATTACCAGTGGATTTACCAAACATGCAGGAACAGAGAAATTACAAATGCAAATTGAAGCAGGAATGACCGCCGAAGAAATAAGTAAAACCTGGAAGCCCGATTTAGAAAAATTCAAGATGATTAGAAGTAAGTATTTGATATATAAATAAACCATTTTTTCTTTTTAGAGTCACTTTTACAAAATCTTTTTGATGACAATTATTAAAGCAAGGATTGAACACGCAGAGCTTATATCAAAAATTGGGAAAGAATCTTTTTTACAAGCACACGGACATAGCGCCAGTAAAGTAGATATTGATGCCTATATAGCCAAAACTTATACTACTTCAGCTATAGCTGCGGAGTTGAAAAATCCAATCAACTTGTATCATCTTATTTATTTTGACAATCAAATAGCTGGATATTCCAAGATTGTTTTGAATCAAGCCAACGAAAATATTGACTCGAAAAACATCACCAAATTAGAACGGTTTTACCTTTTAAAAAACTTTTACGGTCAGAATTTGGGAGCCAAATTATTCGATTTTAATGTTGACGTATCCAAAAGCCATGGTCAATTAGGAATTTGGTTAAACGTTTGGGTTGAAAACCAAAAAGCAATCCGTTTTTATACCAAATGCGGATTTAAAAATGTTGGTTCTTATGATTTTAAAATATCGGAAAACCACACCAATCCCAACCATGTACTATTTTTAGAATATTAAGTAACGGTTATTCCTTAGCCGTTGTTGGTTTTCGATACTTATGGAAAGGTTGTTTTAAAAGTTAACCAATGTTACCATTTTCTATTTCGTCTGGGAAAGTGTCCACACCATAAACTATGTCATCGCGATCGTATTTCATAAACGTACCAAATAACCGATCCCAAATCGAGAAGATATTACCATAGTTAGAGTCTGTGTAAGGCAACACATAATGATGATGTACCTTATGCATATCTGGTGACACCAGTACCCAACTTAGTATATCGTCAACTTTTCTGGGTAGTTTTATGTTGGCATGTGTAAATTGGGTTGCTACTAATGATAATGATTGGTACAACATAACAATACCTATCGGCGCACCAACTATAATCACACCAAACAAGGTAAACACAAACCTAATAACACTTTCTATAGGGTGATGCCTATTTGCTGTTGTAGTATCTACATGATGATCTGTATGATGTACTAAATGCACCATCCATAAAGGTTTTACCTTATGCTCTGTAAAATGTGCAAGATAGGCGCCAAAGAAATCCATTAACAATAAACCAACCAACACATACGCCCAGAATGGCAATGGTATCCAATTGATAATTCCGAAATTGGCTTCAACGGTCCAATCACTGCTTTTTAATAATAAAAAAGCTAAGGCAAAATTTATCACAATGGTGGTCAATGTAAAAAATAAATTTGGTAGGGCATGCTTCCACTTTTTATAGTTGAACCTCACTAAAGGAATAGCGCCTTCTAATAGCCAAAAAAATGTGATTCCACCAACCAGTATTAAAGATCTATGGGCAGAAGGTATTGATTCAAAATAATTTATAAGTGCTTCCATAAACCTAAATATAGAAAATTTCATCGATACTTTGGCTTCTAATACTACTAACCAATACGCCTTTTCATTTCTTCAACTATATTAAAAGCTGCTGGGCAAATCGCCACATTTTTAATTGTTAGATTACTTATCTGTTGAAACTTTTTGCGGTCTGTATGCGGAAATTCTCGGCAGGCCTTTGGGCGAACATCATAAATAGAACAGTAATTATCTGCTCCTAAAAATGTGCATGGCACTTGTTTTAGTACATAATCGTTCTCTTCATCAATCCGCAAATACTGATCAATAAACTGCTGTGGTTTTTGCTTAAAATGTTTAGCAATGCGTTCTACATCAGCATTGGTAAATAATGGCCCTGTAGTTTTACAACAATTGGCGCATTCCAAGCAATCGGTACGCTTAAATTCTTCTTCATGCAGTTCTTGCATAAGGTAATCCAAGTTCTTTGGTGTCTTTTTCTTAAGCTTCGCAAAAAACTTTTTATTCTCGTTCTGTTTTTCTTTAGCGAGTTTTGGAAGTCGGTTTAAAAACTCCTCCATTACTTTAACATACTTAATGCTGTTTCGTATAAATCACGACTCCATCCTTCAGAAACTTTACCAATTTCAGCAGCTAAAATGGGTTGTTTTTCCATGATTTTTTTTCCTGTAGCAGAAGCATAAAATTCATTTACTTCCTGCTTTTGAGCCTCAGAAAGTTTGCTCCCATCTGCTACCAATTGTTTACCAGCATCGGTTAAATAAAAGGCATTCATACTTTTTATTTCTTCATGTGTAAAATTCTTTTCATAAACAGGAGCTAAAAGTGTAATCATTTCAGAAACATGTTTTTCTTTATTGGCATTCATATATTTCCAACCTTCAGCATTAGCCTCCGTTTCAGGAAACTGATTTTCCAACATCTTTAACAATTCATCATAAGCATAATTATACTGTTTTTCGGTACCATTATTTGCAATGTAGCTTACAACATCTTCTGAAAATGTAGTTTTTTGCGCACAACAGGTTATAGTTATGAATAAAAATAGCGCTGAAATTTTCTGTAATACGTTCATCTGGTAGTGTTTTATTTTTGTTTATAATTTAAATAGCTGAATTTTGCTGCAAATTACAAATTAAATGCAAACTGATATTTTAGGTGCTGCTGTTTTAGACTTTCAAAATGGGAAGTATACTTCGGATATTCAAACATTTTCTTCTTTAGATGAAGAAGATATAATCCCTATTCCCTATTTGTTTAGAAATCACAAAACAATGCCCAAACTAGAGCAAAAGGCCTTACAATTATGTAAAGGATCGGTTTTAGATATTGGATGCGGAGCAGGCAGTCATAGTTTGTATTTACAAGAAAAAGGCTTTAAGGTTACCGCTTTAGATGCTTCTGAAGGCGCTATTACAGTTTGTAAACTTCGAGGCATTAAAAATACTATTTCTACTGATCTCTATGATTTTAAAGGTGAAAAATTTGATACACTTTTATTGTTAATGAATGGCATTGGATTAGCCGGAAAACTTAATCAACTAAACACCTTTTTTACGCATTTAAAAACTTTGTTACAGCCAAATGGGCAGATTTTACTAGATTCAAGTGATATTTTATATATGTTCGAAGAAGATGAAGATGGCGGATATTGGATACCTGATGATATTGAATATTATGGTGAGGTAACTTTTGAAATGACATATAAAAACGCTAAAAGCAAACCCTTTAATTGGTTGTATTTAGATTACAATACCTTACAAAGAGCTGCAATTGCAAATCATTTAAATTGTGAATTAGTGGCAGAAGGCAAACATTTTGACTTTTTAGCTAAACTTACCTTAAATTTACAATAGAAATGTGCCGTCTACGTTAAGTTAGTTAATGCTGTAAAGAAAATTCTATGAAAAAAATCATTCCCATACTCGCCTTATTGTCTGTTTTTGTTTTCTTAAACTGTTCTAAAAGCAATAGTTCAGAGGAAGAAGTTACCAAAATTGATAAATCTACGAACCTTTTGGGCACTGGTGATTCGGCAGGTGATATTCTATCTAATACTAAGTATGATAAATTAATATTAGAAATTGGTTATGTACAAGGGTTTAAGCCCACCACAACTGCCATAGCTGATTTAATAGAATTTTTAAAAGAGCGCACTTTCAAAGAAAACATAGAAATTCAATATCAAGAACTTGACTCACCAGAGAAAGAAAGTCTTACTATTTCTGAAATTGATAAAATAGTTCAGGAAAACAGAACAGCGTATAACTCTGGTAGCACTTTGGCTATTTATATATATTTTGCTGATGCTCCTTCTGATGGTGATGAACCTGAAGCAGATTTAGTAACGCTAGGTGCAGCATTCAGAAACACATCAATGGTAATATTTGAATCAACCGTGCGTGAATTAGCAGGGAAGAGTATTTTAATTTCCACGGGTACAGTTGAAACCGCAACCTTAAATCACGAATTTGGTCATCTTTTTGGCCTCGTAAACATTGGATCGGATATGGTTAATCCGCATGAAGGTGAAATGGAAATTACTAATGATGATGGAACAACAGAAATTGTTCCTAGCCAGCATTGCAATCAAGATAACTGCCTAATGCGTGCGGAATTAGAATTCGCCAGTGCCATGGGAAAAATGTTAACCGCTAAAAACGGACAAGTTCCTGATTTGGATACCGAGTGCTTGTTAGATTTAAAAGCCAATGGTGGTAGATAAAATTGGTTGATGGTTGATGGTTGATGGTTGATGGTTGATGGTTGATGGTTGATGGTTGATGGTTGATGGT
>NZ_FWXO01000003.1:251514-367358 GCF_900176415.1 Cellulophaga tyrosinoxydans
TGGTTGATGGTTGATGGTTGATGGTTGATGGTTGATGGTTGATGGTTGATGGTTGATGGTTGATGGTAATTTAAAAAAATTGAACCTGAAATTCAATAAAATTCAAAGCTAAAATGTCAGTTCGAGTGATTATTTTTTAATTCTTTCATTAAAAAATAATTGTATCGAGAACCAATGGTAATTAATCCGTGTAATGTCAAGAACTAATTGCTATTGAAAGCTTGTTTTCCCTATCCGGATAGTCCCAAATTAAGGAATATTAAGATATTTATGTGTTTGTAAAGAAACTTTCCATTTTGGATTTTTCATCACATAATCAACAATTAACGGCACCATTTTATCACGAACACTCCATTCTGGCTGCAAATACAGAATACAGTTTTTATTTGTTTTTGCTGCTTGTTCTTCTGCAAAAATAAAATCATGCTTATTGAAAATGATGATTTTTAATTCGTGGGCTTTATCATAGATCTCCCCTTCAGGAAGTTTATTTTTTTTAGGTGATAAGCAAATCCAATCCCAAACTCCAGAAAGCGGATAAGCACCTGAAGTTTCTATATGTGTTTGAAGATTTCTTTCTTTTAGCCCTAAGGTTAATGGTCCCATATCCCAAGTAAGTGGTTCACCTCCTGTGATTACAATGGTATCGGAATATTTTGCAGCATTAGAAATGATACTTTCAATTGCGGTAGGCGGATGCGTTTCGGCATTCCAACTTTCTTTAACATCACACCAATGGCAACCTACATCGCAACCACCCACTCTAATAAAGTAAGCAGCAGTTCCTTTGTGGAATCCTTCACCTTGAATAGTGTAAAATTCCTCCATTAGGGGCAACATCTCCCCTTTATTGACCAATGTCAAAACATCATTTTCTATCATTCGGCAAAGATACATTTTAGTTGGGATTCTTAAGCAGTACAATTAAAATTGTAAACTCTGAAAAAAACTAAGCCCAATTACATTTTCAAAGTTGCCTAAAAATCCCTTATTTTTATGCAAAATTAAGCACATGAGTACAAAAGACGATTTCTTTAAATATATAGAAGAAGGCTACACCACAAAAGGCGATTATATTACAATGGGTTCTGCTATTTTAGATGGCGAAACACTTACCAATGCCTTTGTTAAAATACCTTTAAAAACTTTAAACAGACATGGGCTTATAGCTGGTGCTACTGGTACCGGAAAAACAAAAACATTACAAGTAATTGCCGAAAATTTATCCGAAAAAAGCATTCCAGTGCTATTAATGGACCTTAAAGGTGATTTAAGTGGTTTAGCACAACCAAGTCCGGGGCATGCCAAAATAGAAGAACGCCATGCTAAAATTGGAATACCTTTTGAATCCAAAGGATTTCCAGTAGAAATATTATCGCTTTCTGAACAAGATGGTGTTAAATTAAGAGCAACTGTTTCAGAATTTGGACCTGTGCTTTTATCAAGAATTTTGGATCTATCCGAAACACAAGAAGGTATAGTAGCTGTAATTTTCAAGTATTGTGATGACAATAAATTACCGCTATTAGATTTAAAAGATTTTAAAAAGGTTTTACAATATGCCACAGAAGGCGGTAAGGAAGAATTTACCAAAAGTTATGGTCGTATAAACACCAGCTCAACAGGCACTATTCTTAGAAAAGTAATAGAACTAGAACAGCAAGGTGCCGAATTATTTTTTGGAGAAAAATCTTTTGATGTTAATGATTTAACCAGAATTGATGAAAACGGAAAGGGATATATTAATATTTTAAGGTTAACCGATATTCAAGATCGTCCTAAATTATTTTCCACTTTCATGTTAAGTTTACTTGCAGAAATATACAGCACCTTTCCAGAACAAGGTGATAGTGATAAACCAGAATTGGTGCTTTTTATAGATGAAGCACATTTAATATTTGACGAAGCTTCAAAAGCATTGTTAGATCAAATAGAGAATATTGTAAAACTAATACGTTCTAAAGGTATTGGCGTATACTTTGTAACCCAAAACCCTACAGATGTTCCAAATGATGTATTAGCGCAACTAGGGTTAAAAGTACAGCATGCTTTAAGAGCTTTTACTGCGCGCGATAGAAAAGCTATAAAACTTACCGCAGAGAATTATCCAGAATCGGATTATTATGACACTAAAGAGGTCTTAACATCATTAGGTATTGGTGAAGCACTAATTTCCGCACTAGATGAAAAAGGTAGACCAACACCTTTAGCCGCTACCATGCTACGTGCGCCTATGAGCCGTATGGATGTGCTAACCGATAAGGAATTAAAAGAACTAACCTCTAGTTCTAAACTAGTTAAAAAATACGAAGAGATTATAGATCGTGAAAGTGCTTATGAAATTCTAAATGAAAAAATTGAACGAGCAGATAAACTTGCCGAAAAAGAAAAGAGCCAGCCAAAAACAAGCTCAAGATCTAGAAGCACTAGCAACAGACAAAATCCAGTAATTAAAGTATTAACGAGCGCTACCTTCATACGAGGAGTTTTAGGAGTGCTAAAAAAAGTAATGCGTTAAAAAAACCAATAAAATTAAAAATTGATTCTATTAAAATGAAAAAAACACTTTTGGTTGCGCTATTTGCAACTTCTCTTCTTTTATTTAATTGTGAAAATGAAAATGCCGATTTTAAAATAACCAAAGACTCCATTGGCAAAATCAACAAAAACACTAAAGTATCCGAATTAGAATCAATTTTTGCAACAGATTCGATAGTTGCGGAAAACGGAGTTCCTAATTTAAATCTAGGACTAAATATTAAAATTGAACCACAAACGGATTCAACTTCAACAGGCATACAAGCCGGTTTTATTTATGATAAAATAGAGCTTTTTGAAAAAGGAGGCAATCAATTATTAAGCTTAACACCAACAAAAGATAGTGTTCCTACCATAGAAAATATAAGAATCTACGATCCACGTTACAAAACAGATAAAGGCTTAACAATCAATAGCACTTTTAAAGATATTTCAGAGAAGTATACTATTAAAAAGATAATTACTTCTATGAATAATGTGGTGATTTTGATTAAAGATTCTGGGTTATATTTTACTATTGACAAAAAAGAATTGCCGGAAAGTTTACGTTATGATGCTAGTTTAAATATTGAAGCGGTACAAATACCAGACGCTGCTAAAATAAAGTACATGATGCTCGCTTGGGAATAATCAGGTTATTGGGTACTGTCTTTTAGTTTAGGAGATTTTAACGAGGACACCAATCAAAAACAACCTAAACAGCCAAACAAAAAATATATTTTTGACATTTAAGTTTTACGCATGAAAAAGTATACGATTCAAAAATCACCTTTTGTGGTACCTACAACTGATGGTAAAGTAATAGAAGAGCATTTTGGAAAAGCTAGTACGCAAGACCCTAATTTAAGCCTTGCGCATATGATTGCCCCTCCTGGTTGGAAAGAGCCATTTCAAACTCCAGAATTTGACGAATACACCTATATTATAAAAGGCAAAAAACAGTTTATTGTAGCGGATGATATTGTTGTATTAGAAGCCGGACAATCTATTAAAATAACCAAAAATACTAGAGTTCAATACTCCAACCCGTTTAGTGAGCCTTGTGAGTATATTGCTATTTGTTTACCCGCTTTTGAGTTTAACAAAGTGCACAGAGAAAGTGAATAAACAATTGCTATGAAAAAACTTTTAAATAAATACATTCCCCTAGCTTACGGTAGTTATTTTAATACTGTGGCATTATTCTCAAAAGAGAAAGCTGCAAAAAAGGCATTTACCTTATTCTGTTCTCCAAGAAAAGGAAAGGTATTAGAACACCAAAAAGAATATCTGGATAGCGCCAAAAGCGATATTATACAAGTTGATGATTTAGCTCTACAAACTTACCATTGGCAAGGTAACAATGAAACAATTCTGCTTTTACATGGTTGGGAAAGCAATGTGTTTAGATGGCGAAATTTGATTGAATTTCTGCAAAAGGAAAACTATAACATTATTGCTTTTGATGCCCCTGCGCATGGTAATTCTTCGGGAACTATTTTGAATGTTCCTTTATATACCACATGTACCAATAAAATTATTGCCAATTATAATCCTAAATATATTATTGGACATTCTATTGGTGGAATGACTACGCTTTACAATCAATACAAAAATCCAAGGAACACCATTGAAAAAATTGTTTCATTAGGTGCTCCATCTGAACTTTCTGAAATCATTGGACATTACCAAAACCTTTTAAGGTTTAATGCTAAGGTAAAAGAAAGTTTGGATTTGTATTTCAAGCAAAATTTCAACTTTATGATTGATGACTTTTCAATCTCAAAATTTTCACAAAGTATATCACCTGAAGGATTAATAATTCATGATGAATACGATCTTATTGCACCTTTTAGGGCTTCAGAGCAGATACATAAAAATTGGAAAAATAGCACCCTTGTAAAAACTCAAGGCCTCGGACATTCATTACATCAAGAAGGAGTGAATACTAAAATTATCGATTTTTTAAAATCGTAAAAAATAAATACATTTAAATTAAAATAATCTTATGACCAATGTAACTCCTTTCCATATTGCAATTCCTGTTCATAATCTTGCAGAATGTAGAACTTTTTATCGCGATATTCTTAACTGTGAAGAAGGTAGAAGTAGTGATCATTGGGTAGATTTTAATCTGTTTGGCCATCAATTGGTAATTCATTACAAACCAAAATCTAAAACCGAAGAATTACACCACAATCCTGTGGACGGTCATGATGTTCCTGTTCCACATTATGGTGTAGTATTACCATGGGAAGTTTTTGAATCTTTTTCAAAGGAATTAAAAGCAAAAAACGTGAAATTTGTTATTGAGCCTTACATTAGATTTAAAGGTCAGGTTGGAGAACAGGCTACTATGTTTTTCTTGGACCCTGCTGGCAATGCCTTAGAGTTTAAAGCATTTAAAGATATTGGACAGTTGTTTGCTAAGTAATTTATTTAAAACTAATAGTAAAGATTGTCCCCCCATTTACCTTACTATCAATAGTAATTGTACCGCCTAATGAGGTAATATGATTATGCACCAAATAAAGCCCCACTCCTTTACTATCGGCATTATCATGAAATCTTTGATTTAGTTTAAATATTTTATCCCCTATCAAATCCATATCAAAACCAAGCCCATTATCAGTATAAATTAACTTTTTTTGACCATCAATTAATTTTGTTTCAATAGTTATTTTTGGCGATACTTCCGGCCTTGTGTATTTAATGGAATTGGTAATTAGATTTAAAAATATACTCTCCATAAAAGAATGGTTAAATGGTACACTTTCAATTTCTGAAAAATCGTGAGTAATACTAGCATTAGCACTTAGAATTAATGCACTAATAGATTGTTCTACCTGCTGCAATACTATGGAAAACCTTACAACTGCCAAGGCCGATTCAGATTTTTCAGCTTTAGTAAGTGAATCCATATAATTATTTAATGATACTTTTAAACCTTCTGCAGACTGCTGTATAAGATTAAAAATTTTCAAGGTCTCTTGATCCGAAATTTTATTCAAATCCAATAAATTACAAAGGGTAAGTAAATTATTTACCGGAGACCTTAAGTCGTGTGATGTTTTGTAATTTAAATTTTTAAGCTCTTGATTATTTCGATCTAGTTTAAGTAAATGCAAAGCGCGCTCCTCTTCTAATTTTTTTTTATAGGTTATATCTTTGGCTATTGCATAAATAACATTTTCGCTAGGAAGCGGAATTGAGGTCCAATGCAGCCATATAATTTTGCCAGACTTACTTACATACCTGTTTTCAAAATTTAATAATGGAAGGCTTTTTTTAAGAATTTTTCTATAACCAGAAGTTAACTTTCTATCTTCCTCGTATATAAATTCACTAATTTTTTTTGACTGAAGTTCTTCAATGGAATATTCTAACAGCTTAATAAAGGCTGGGTTTATTTTTTTAAAATAGCCATCATATCCAGCAATGCATAATAGGTCCAAGGATTTTTCAAAAAACGGCTCTAAGCTTAAACTCATTGGAATTTAGTAAATTTCAAAAACCTAAAATAGTTAAAAAATAACATCTTATCTAAATTATCAAATACATACTATATTTCAATGTATTTTTTGAGTGCTAATCAAATAGAGATATGTTTTAAAATTACCTATGCATAATTCATTTATTAATGCCTTATGCAACTTTAGCACCTTCAAAACATCTTATAGCATTTTTAAGATGTAATATAAGTTTTTCTGCCAAGTCAATAGATTTGGCTAACTGATTATTTCTAGCCATTTCTTCTAAATTCTTTGCCAATTCAACTCCCTTTTGAAAATTTAGCGCACCCATAGTTCCTGCAATAAAATGAGCTTTATTTTTTAAAGATAACAGATCTTTCTTATCTAAAGCCAATTGAATTTCTGAAATATCTAGCGGTGTTCTCTTTAAAAAAAACTCTTTAGTGTCATAAATCATGTCAACTCCATAGGTGTTTTTCAAATGAGCAATGACTATTGAAAAATCGTCATAATCCTCATTATATTTTTCCTGATGCCCTAAATTTAATTGGTTCAAGCCTATATTTTTAAAAGTAGTCTGAATAAGCTCCTCTTCACTATATGGTTTAGAAATATAATCATTCATGCCAGCTGCAAGACATTTTTTCATTTCTAGAGACTCAGAATTTGCCGAACATCCAATAATTGGGATTTTAAGTTTTAATTCTCGCCTAATTTTATTGGTAGTTATAAAACCGTCCATGACGGGCATTTGCAAATCCATAATTATTATATCATAGTCGTTTTTCAACAAAGCTTCAATGGCAACCTTTCCATTTTCGGCTATAGTAATTTCGGCTCCCCAACGCTTAAAATAGCTTTTGGCCAAAAGCTGATTATGAAAATTATCTTCTGCTAATAAAATTTTATGTTCTCCAAATAGATTTTCAGTTAAATCAACTTTCAAAGTTTCAATTTGTGGTTGAAATTCTGTACAATCTTTGAACTTTAATTCAAAACTAAATAAAGATCCTTTACCTTCCTCAGATTCTAGATGAATTTCACCTCCATATAAAGCAACTAGTTTTTTTACAATACTTAGACCCAACCCCGAACCACCGTAAAGTCGTGAAGTGCTTGTTTCTGCCTGTTCAAATCTTTCAAATATTTTTTGCTTTTTTTCAGAAGAAATACCAATTCCGGTATCTTTAACTTCAAATGTTATATTGGTTATTCCAATTTCCTTTGAGGTGACCAGTGTTCTTATTTCTACATAACCTTGTTCGGTAAATTTTAAGGCGTTGCTCACTAAATTATTTAGTATTTGACTAAGTCTAGTTTCATCACCATAAACAAATTGGGGCAACTCATGATCTAAACTTGTTAATAGCTTTATTTTTTTTGCTCTGGCATTGGGTGATTGTAATTTAACAATATGTTGAACCAATGCTGCTATTGACAATGGTCTTTCTTCTAATTGAATTTTATTGCCATCTAGTTTAGAAACATCTAGAATATCATTAATAATATTTTTAAGATTTTGTGATGCCGTATTAATTGTATTAAGATAATTCGATTGCTCCATATTTAATGGCGTTTTTCTTAACAAATCATTAAAACCCATTATGGCATTTAAAGGGGTTCTAATTTCATGACTCATATTGGAAATGAATTCATCTTTTAGCACAGATAATTTTTCTACCTCTATTCTCTCTCGCCTAAGTTGGATCAGTTTTAATGCTGTATTAGCGAGCAATTTTAATAAATTTTGTTGTTCTGTATTAAATTTACGGGGTTTTCTATCTATTACACAAAAGGAACCAATTGTAATACCTTCATTGTCGCGCAGAGGCACACCCGAATAAAAGCGCATTTCTGGTTCGCCGGTTACAAGGGGATTATCTATAAATCTTTTATCAATAAGTGTATCAGGGACCTCAAAAACATCCTCATCCATTATAGTATACTGACAAAACGATATATCACGACTAGTTTCTCTGGCATCTAACCCAATTATCGATTTGAACCACTGTCTATTTTCATCAATTAATGATATTGCACTAATGGGCACTTTTAAAATTTGTGCTGCCAATTTAGTTAAATCATCAAACATGGCTTCTGCCTCAGTATCTAAAATATCGTAATACTGTAACTTTCGGAGTCTAGCCGATTCATTTTCTGGTATAGGAAATTTATTACCCATCTTTTAGGTTTGTTTAAATTTTAACGCTAATTTTCTTACTTTATTACCTTACTACGAATAATAGGATTCTTAAAAAGCAAAAAACATATAATTTGGAGCAATAAAAAACCCGACATTTTTGATTGTCGGGTTTTTAAAATTTTTCATAATTTATTTTCTACTTCTATGTCGTTCTCTAGCCAATAGTGTGTTTTTAAGCAGCATAGCAATAGTCATTGGGCCAACACCTCCAGGAACAGGTGTAATAAATGAAGCCTTTTTACTCACGTTTTCAAAATCCACATCACCAGTTATATAATACCCTTTTTCTTTAGTATCATCTGTTACTCTGGTTATACCCACGTCTATAATTACAGCGTCGTCTTTAACCATTTCTGCTTTTAAGAAATTAGGCACCCCTAAGGCTGAGATAACAATATCTGCTTGAGAAATGATTTGAGTAATATTTTTAGTATGGCTATGCGTAAGTGTAACTGTCGAGTTTCCAGGCCATCCTTTACGCCCCATTAAAATACTCATAGGTCGTCCAACGATATGACTTCTGCCAATAACAACCGTATGTTTTCCTTTGGTATCAACATTATAGCGCTCTAACAGCTCTAAAATACCAAATGGAGTTGCTGGTATAAATGTGCTCATGTCTAAAGCCATTTTTCCAAAATTCATTGGATGAAAACCATCTACATCTTTATCAGGGTCTACGGCCAATAATACTTTTTGGGTATCTATTTGTGGCGGTAAAGGCAATTGCACAATAAAACCATCAATATCATCATTTTGATTGAGTTCTTCTATTTTGTTTAACAACTCTAATTCTGAGGTTGTACTCGGCATACGAACTAAAGTAGACTCAAAACCAACACGCTCGCAAGATTTTACTTTGCTACCCACATAGGTTAAACTTGCCCCATCATTACCCACAAGAACTGCCGCTAAATGTGGAACTTTCTCGCCTCTCTCGCGCATTTTAGCAACTTGAACAGATATCTCTTCTTTAATTTCGTTAGATACCTTTTTACCGTCTAATAATTTCATTTTGTTGGCTAGTGTTTATTTAAATAGAAGTGATTGTATATTTTTTTGACTCAAGTTTTATTTCATGCCCTTCATGGCACCCATCATCTGCATCATTTTTTTACCGCCACCACCTTGCATCATTTTCATCATTTTACTCATTTGATCAAATTGTTTAAGTAATTGATTTACTTCTTGAATTGTTCTACCGCTACCCTTTGCAATACGTTTTTTTCTACTTGCGTCTAATTTTGCAGGAGTTGAACGTTCAAGAGGCGTCATGGAGTGTATAATAGCTTCTACATGCTTAAATGCATCATCATCAATATCTAAACCTTTTAAAGCTTTTCCTGCTCCAGGAATCATCCCCATAAGGTCTTTGATACTACCCATTTTTTTAATCTGCTGTATCTGACTCAAGAAATCGTCAAAACCAAACTGATTTTTAGCAATTTTCTTTTGGATTTTTCTGCTCTCCTCTTCATCAAACTGTTCTTGCGCTCTCTCCACAAGTGATACCACATCACCCATTCCAAGAATACGTTCTGCCATACGTGAAGGATAGAATACATCAATAGCATCCATCTTTTCACCAGTACCTATAAATTTAATTGGTTTGTTGACAACAGATTTAATAGAAATTGCTGCTCCACCTCGGGTATCACCATCTAATTTGGTAAGAATTACCCCATCAAAATTTAGAATATCATTAAAAGCCTTTGCTGTATTTACAGCATCTTGCCCTGTCATGGCATCTACAACAAATAAGGTTTCTTGCGGTTGAATTGCTTTGTGGATATTAGCAATTTCATTCATCATTTCTTCATCAACAGCTAAACGTCCAGCGGTATCGATAATGACTACATTATGCCCGTTTGCTTTAGCGTAGGCAATACCTGCTTTAGAAATTGCTACCGGATCGGTATTTCCGCGATCAGAAAACACCTCAACACCTATTTGTTCCCCTACTACATGTAATTGGTCAACCGCTGCTGGTCTATAAACATCGCAAGCAACTAATAATGGTTTTTTGGTTTTCTTTGTTTTTAAATAATTAGCTAGTTTCCCAGAAAAGGTTGTTTTACCAGAACCTTGTAATCCAGACATCAATACAACCGATGGGGTACCTGACAAATTAATACCTTCAACATCACCTCCCATTAATTGGGTAAGCTCGTCTTTTACCAACTTCACCATTAATTGGCCTGGCTGAAGTGTAGTTAATACATCTTGGCCTAAGGCTTTTTCTTTTACTGTATTGGTAAATTCTTTGGCTATTTTAAAATTGACATCGGCATCAAGTAAAGCTCTACGAACTTCTTTTAAAGTTTCAGCAACATTAATTTCTGTGATCTGCCCATGCCCTTTTAGAACATGAAGTGCTTTATCTAACTTTTCGCTTAAATTATCAAACATAATAGTACCTTAATTATCAAGTGCTGCAAATTTAATAATAACAATGGGAAGTGCGAACTTAGTTTGTAAAAATATAAACACAAAAAAAGGGTAACCTTTAAAAGTTACCCCTTTTTTGAGATTAAGTTCCCTTATTTCTAGTAACGACTAGCACATCTTAGTCAAAACTATGATTTCTTCTCCTCTTTTTAATTTAAAAAATCCGTCTCCACATTCAATAACTGTCCACTCCCCGATATAATTTGCTAGAGTCATGCTCAAATCATTGAATTTCAATACATTTCCGTTTATAGCCCAGTTTCCTTCATCAACTACTGTATCATTTGGATTGTGAACATGAATATTCATATTTGAGAAATCTATTTTTAAATCTTGGAAAAAATTACCTTCTTCATCAGTGATTTTCCATTTACAATTCTGAATTAGTTGTGCAATGTACCCTTCTGAACATTCCGTACCTGAAGTTTCGCAATCTCTTTCAAGAATTAATTCGTAACCAGTTCCTGGTATTCCGAACTTTAAACGTTCATCCGCTAAATCCACCAATGGCCACTCAAAATTTAAATCTTGTTCTGAGCCCATAGTTATTGCCATTACAACAACACCTTGATCATTTGTTTGAATCATCCAAGTACCTTCAGACACTATGCCATCTTTACTTAAAGTAACAACATTATTGGCTTTAAATTTAAAATCGTAACCTAATAATCTTTCTACACTAGTGCCATTTACAAAGACTTTGGCAATTTCCCAATTACATTCTTTCAAAATAGTTCGTAATCTATCTGGAATATTGGCAATAACATCACAGTATTTCTTCATAATGATTCTATCACCATCGCCAGCATACAATTTTATTTTTCCTTCCTCTAATTCGTATACTAACCACTCCAATGTAAAGTCTACTAATGTATCAAAACTCAAGGTTAATTTAACTCTGTTTTCTCCTGCAGTAGTATTCCAAGTTCCTGTTAAAATATTTCCTTGTCTGTCATAAACTTTAACTTCTCCATTCTCTTTAAAGTTCATTACATATTCAAAATACTGATCTGTTTGACTTTCATTATTTCTCTTAACCTCCCTTACGATAAAAGGACATTCCATCAAATAATTATCCAAACGTTCTTTATTAAAATCATCATCATTATAATCATTATCATCATCCTCGTCGCAAGAATCCTTAGCACTTCTTATAGCATTAGCCAATTCAGCATGTGTATTTACAGTGATTTTTGAACCATCATATAATTCTAACTTCACAGGGAATTCCAAACTAACCACATCGTCATCGCCTAAGTCATGAAAAAATCTTCGTAATTGTCTATCATTTTCAACAACTACACTTCCTGTTTTTTGCTTGTTAATATCAAACGTGTAAAAAGTTAATGGAAATACAAAATCAATACACTCAATATCATCATCATCTCCACCTTCTACGCAATCTTCGGCAATTTCTTTTAACTGATTTACATTCGCTATTACAACCTCAGTAAAATCAGACAAAGTAATTGTTATTGGAAAAATAATGTCTAAAATATCCTCATCATCATCTAATTGATCAAAAATTTTCTCTATTACTTTTAAATCCTCAACAGAATCAATAGTAATTTCTAATCCATTCACCTCTACTGTATATGGAAATTGTATTGCAATACAACTAGATCCATCCACTATATTATCATAAGAACCATCATTTGCACTGGTTTGTATAATAAGTTCCGCTGTACTTGATGTAGCAGTAATTGTAGTTTGATCTTCTACAGTTGGTAATTCTTCAAACTCAGATTGGCATGAAGCAAATAATAAAGCAACAATAAGTAGGCTTAATGATGCAAGATTTTTGAATAAAGTTTTCATATTGATTTGGTTTTTTATGTTATTCAGTATTAAAACAACCCATTTAAAAAATACCCTACCTATTATTTTAATTATTTTTAAAATATCTTTGAGAAACACAATTATACTTTAGAATAAATGGATTCCAAAACGGATAATGTATGCGAAGAACAAGTTTACAACGCGCTCTTTAAGGCTAATTCTAAAACGATATTTAATTACATATATTATAAATTTGGCAATGAAGAAAAAGCTTACGATGCTGTACAAGAGGCATTTATAAAACTTTGGGAAAATTGCGCAAAAGTAACTCCCCACAAAGCCAAGGCATATGTATCTACCATTGCTAACAATTTGTATTTAAATGTTATAAAAGCTGAAAAAGTTAGATTAAAATATGCTGATAAGTCTTTAGCTATTTCCAATGAATCGCCAGAATATATTTTGGAAGAGAAACAATTTCATGAAAAGCTAGAAAAAGCATTAGCTGATTTACCAGAAAACCAAAGAACAACTTTTTTATTAAACAGAATTGATGGTAAAAAATATGCAGAAATTGCAGAAATGGAAAATGTAAGTGTTAAAGCGATTGAAAAACGCATGCATCTTGCATTAAAAACATTAAGAGAAAAGATAGAGGGAATTTAATGTATGATTTCCAGTATTATCAAAAAAAAATTAAAACTAAATAATAAATTAAAGTAGGGTTTTATACCACCTAATTGTTATAAATACATAAAGCATTAAGTATGCAAGAAAATTACTTAGCCAAATGGCTCAACAACGAATTAACTAAAGAGGAACTTGAAGTGTTCAAAAACACTGACGAGTATGCCTCATACAAGAAAATTGCAGATGCCTCTAGCAAACTGCAAGCACCTAATTTTGATATAGACAAAGCTTTAAATGACAGCATTGCTAATAGACCTACTTCTAAAGATGTTAAAGTAATACGTTTAAATCCGTTTAAAAAGCTACTGCGTATTGCAGCTGTGGTTTTGGTGCTTGTAACAGGCTCTTATTTTTACTATAATTCACTAGACGAGACTTTAAAAACAGATTTGGCAGAAAACAAAAGTTTGGTTTTACCCGATGCTTCTACGGTTTTTTTAAATGCAGATTCTAAACTATCCTACAACAAAAACAATTGGGATGAAAACAGAAAAATTTCTTTAAATGGTGAGGCTTATTTTAAGGTTGCTAAAGGAAAAAAATTTACTGTTGAAACCTCAGAGGGGTTGGTTACTGTACTCGGCACACAGTTTAATGTAGAAAATAGAAAAGGTTTTTTTGAAGTTACCTGTTACGAAGGCTTAGTAAGTGTTACCCATAAAAACAAAACTATTAAGTTACCAGGAGGAAATTCGTTTTTGGTAATTAATAATGAAATAATTGCAACTGAAGCCCCAAATACTTCAGCACCTTCTTGGATAACCAATGAAAGTACTTTTAAAAGTATTCCTATGCTTTATGTAATTCAAGAATTTGAACGACAATATAATATTACGGTTGACACCAAAAACATAGACACCAATATTTTATATACTGGAACTTTTACCAATAAAAATATAGAACTTGCTCTAAAAAGTATATGTCTTCCTAACCAAATAAAGTTTAAATTAGAGAAGAATAAAGTGCTTTTGTATGCCGAAAACGCACCTTAATAATTATCGTTTTTATTTATTAGTAGCCTTCTTTTCTATATCCTTATTATGCAACGGACAGGAAAAAAGCACAGCTCCTATACCATTAATTACCTTTTTAGAAGAATTAGAAAATAAGTTTCAAATTAAGTTTTCATACCTTGATGAAGACCTAAAAGATTTCCAAGTTAAAAAATTAGATTCAGACAATTTAAAGGATATTTTAACCAGTCTAAAAAATCAAACTAATTTATCCTTTTTAAAACTAGATGATCGCTATTATTCTATAACCAGTCAAAACATAACCATTTGTGCTCAGGTATTTGATAATTTTATGCAAAGTACCCTGCCCAATGCAAGTGTTCAGGTTTTAGAACCCTCAATATCAATAGCAACAGATGAATCAGGAACTTTTATTTTAGAAGACATTCCAAGAAAAGCAGTAATAGAAATTAGACATATAGGCTTTAAACCGCTTTTCATAACAGCTGAAGATCTTATTAAAAAAGGCAATTGTTCTAAAATACCTTTGTCACAAATATATCAGGAGTTAAAAGAAGTAATTGTTTATAAATTTTTAACCACTGGTATTCTAAAACAGCAAGATGCTAGTATACTATTAAAAACCAAAGATTTTGGTATTTTACCAGGGCAAATAGAGCCCGATGTTCTACAAACAGTACAAGCATTACCCGGAATTAAAAGCA
This sequence comes from Cellulophaga tyrosinoxydans, assembly GCF_900176415.1. Lineage (GTDB taxonomy): Bacteria > Bacteroidota > Bacteroidia > Flavobacteriales > Flavobacteriaceae > Cellulophaga > Cellulophaga tyrosinoxydans. The sequence continues at coordinate 266,303 of NZ_FWXO01000003.1, forward strand.
TAGATGAAACCGTATCCGATATTAATGTACGCGGAGGTACAAACGATCAAAACTTAATTCTTTGGGATGGGATAAAAATGTATCAATCTGGGCATTTTTTTGGTTTAATTTCAGCTTTCAATCCTTACTTAACCGAAAAAGTTACCACTATCAAAAATGGTACAAGCGCGGCATTTGGAGATGGCGTAAGTAGCGTTATCAGTATGGAAACCAAAGACGAACTTTCAGATACCTTTTATGGCGGTGGCGGCATTAATTTAATTAGCGGAGATGCCTACGGTCAAATCCCTATTTCAGATAAATTAGGGCTTCAATTTTCCGGAAGAAGATCAATTACAGATTTTCTAAACACCCCTACTTATAAGAGGTTTTATGAACGTGCATTTCAAGACACTGAAGTGAACAGCAATAATCCTAACCCAGATGAATTTATCAGAAATGAAGATTTTTACTTTTATGACTTTTCTGGAAAATTGTTATTTGATGTTAATGATACACACAAATTAAGACTAAATCTTATCGCTATAAATAATTTTTTAGACTATCAAGAAACCAATACAAATACCAATGAAACCACCCAAAGTGGACTCGCACAAACAAATTTCTCGATTGGTGGTAATCTTAATAGTTTTTGGAATGCTGATTTTTCTACCTTCTTAAATGTTTATTACACTTCATATAATTTAGACTCTCAGAACATAAAACTAAATCCTAGTCAACAATTATATCAGAATAACAAGGTCTTAGAAACAGCTATACACTTGAGATCTAATTATGTTTTTTCTAATCTTATTTCATGGGAAAATGGATATCAGTTTAATGAAGTTGGAATCACCAATTTTACGAACGTTACGCAACCTCCCTACAGAAGTAATATTAAAGGAGTTATTAGAACACATGCCTTATTTTCGGAGTTTACTTATGCCTCTGAAAACGAAAAATTTTGGATTAGAAGTGGCGCTCGACTTAATTTTATTGAAAATATAGATACCTTTAAGAAGCTTTTAATTGAACCAAGATTAAACTTAAACTACGAACTTGCAGAGGATGTTACGTTAGAATTACAGGGAGAATTTAAAAACCAAACTACAAATCAAGTAATAGATTTAAAACAAAACTTTCTAGGAATTGAAAAAAGAAGATGGGTGTTATCAGATGATAATACACTACCTGTTACTCAAAGCAAACAAGCCTCTCTAGGCATAAGCTATGATAAAAATAAACTCTTTATTGGCCTTGAAGGCTTCTATAAATTTGTAAATGGTATTAGTACATCAACACAAGGATTCCAAAATGAAGATCAATTTAATGGCGAAATTGGAAAATACACCGTCAATGGTTTAGAATTTCTTATTAATCAGAAATCAAAAAATTTAAGCAACTGGTTTAGTTATACTTACAACAATAACAGCTATACATTTGAAACGCTAAATCCTCAAAAATTCCCTAATAATATAGATATAAAACATACTTTAACATTTGCCAGCACGTACACTTATGAAAATGTAAAACTTGGTATAGGCTTAAACTACCACACAGGAAGACCATTTACAAAGCCTCAAGAAAACAATGCTGTGAATACCTCAACTTTTCCGTATACTATAAACTATCAAAGTCCTAATAGTAGTCGTATTAAAGACTATATTAGGGCTGATGCGTCTGCTGTTTATGATTTTAAAATTAGTGAGCGTATAGACGCTTCTTTTGGCGCATCTGTTCTAAACCTTTTAAATAGAAAAAACACGTTAAATACGTATTACAGATTAAATGATGCCGATGAAGTAGAAACTATAGAAAACATTTCATTAGGCATAACCCCTAATTTTAGTTTTCGCATTTTCTTTTAATTAAGCAACAAAAGGTTTAGCAAAGTCAAAATTTAGCATGCTTCGTATAAGCCTAAATAATTCGGGAAACTGTTGCCTAAATTCTAACGGCGTTTCCACATAATTTTCGACTACAACCGCAAAAAATTCGTGAATATTGGTTTTACTATAGTCCCTAAAATAAGCACTATTATTTAATTTATTTTGGAACGATGTGGAATTATATAATACACTGAGTTGTTCCATATTTTTACGAAAATTTCTATTCTCATAAGTTCTTTCTAAAAGGGCATTAAAACTTAATGCATGTGCAAATTCATGCACCCCAAGGTTTTTATTATCATTAGGTATTTCAAAACCCTGTTTCACATGCGCTGCAGAGAATACAATAGTTCTCAATCCTGGATTGTATTCTCCTATATGATTTTGACGGTTTAATTTGGAGAAATATTGATCTGGATAAATTATTAAACGCTGTATAGCGGGTATTTTATAATTTTTCAAACCTAGTGTTAGTATGGTCGCGGTAGCACTTAATAATAAGGCCATGTCTTCTTGTCTAGGAATAAGACCATGAAAAATAAATTGTTTATCTCTTCTAAAGCGCAACAATCGATATTCGAACTTTTGCTTTTGCCTTTTTGAAAGTTTCTTATAAACAGGAAAATTATTAAGAATCACCTTCTTTTCCGATAGTGTAAGTGGCTCTATATTTGAAAAATACAGACTGTAAGCATAATGCAAAATATATAAGAAATATGCGCCAACAACTAGTAAAATAAGTACTGGAATCCACATATTTTAAAATATAAATTTACATACGCTCGGGCACCTCAATACCTAATAATTTAAAAGAGGACTCAATAACCTCGCTCACTTTTTTAGATAATTGAACTCTAAATGCTTTACGTTTTTCGTCTTCTTCACCTAAAATAGAAACATTTTGGTAGAAAGAATTAAACTCTTTAACCAAATCATAGGTGTAATTGGCTATCAAAGCAGGACTATAATTAGCTGCTGCTAATTGAATTGTATCTGGGTAAAGTTCTAATTGTTTAATTAGTTGTTTTTCCTTTTCGTGTAGATCCTGTAAACCATTGTAATTAGAAAGGTTTAATTCCTCTGCTTTTCTTAGAATGGATTGAATTCTAGCGTAAGTATACTGAATAAATGGACCTGTATTCCCTTGAAAATCTACAGACTCTTCTGGATTAAATAATATTCGCTTTTTAGGATCTACTTTTAAAATGTAATATTTCAAAGCACCTAAGCCTATCATTTTATATAATTCTTCCTTTTCAGCATCGGCATAGTCATCTAACTTTCCAAGTTCTTGTGAAATTTCTCCAGCTGTAGCGGTCATATCCGCCATTAAATCATCTGCATCAACAACGGTGCCCTCTCTACTCTTCATTTTACCACTAGGCAAATCTACCATCCCATAACTTAAATGAAATAGGTTCTTGGACCAAGAAAATCCTAACTTTTTCAAGATTAAAAACAACACTTTAAAATGATAATCTTGTTCATTACCAACCGTGTAAACCATTCCTGCAACATCTGGATGATCTTTAACTCGTTGGATAGCTGTACCTATGTCTTGCGTCATATAAACTGCTGTACCATCAGAACGGAGTACAATTTTTTCATCAAGGCCATCTTCTGTCAAATCTATCCAAACACTGCCATCTTCTTTTTTGAAAAAAACACCCTTCTCGAGACCCGCAGTAACTACATCTTTACCTAATAAATACGTATCACTTTCGTAGTACAAGGTGTCAAAATCTACGCCCAAATTTTTATAGGTAACCTCAAAACCTTTATAAACCCATTGGTTCATTCTTTTCCATAGGTCAACAACTTCTTTATCACCAGCTTCCCATTTTAAAAGCATTTGTTGTGCTTCTATAAATATTGGTGCTTGCTTCTCGGCAACTTCTTTAGCTATTCCTGAAGCTACCAAATCAGCTATTTCTTGCTTATACGCCTTGTCGAATGCCACATAATAATTACCCACTAATTTATCACCTTTTAAACCAGTGGTCTCAGGTGTTTCTCCTTTTCCGAATTTTAGCCCAGCCACCATACTTTTACAAATATGGATACCACGATCGTTAATAATTTGGGTTTTATAGACTTTTTTACCAGATGCTTTTAGTATTTCTGCTACCGAATATCCTAATAAATTATTTCTTATATGACCAAGATGTAATGGTTTATTAGTATTAGGCGAAGAATACTCTACCATAATAGCATCTTTATCGTCTTGCTTTACAAAACCAAAAGTGCTATCCGTTGAAATTGAATTGAAATAATTTAAATAAAAAGCATCACTAACTACTAAATTTAAAAAGCCTTTTATAACGTTGAACGATGTAATTTCAGAAACTTCATTCACCAGATATTCTCCTATTTGGCGACCAATCTGTTCCGGATTACCTTTTACAACCCTAAGCATTGGAAAAATTACAACTGTAATGTCACCTTCAAAATCTTTACGTGTTGGTTGAAATTCTACTGTTGGTAATTCTGCCTGAAATGTTTTTGCAACGGCTTCTTTTACTTTAGTCTCTAAAACGTTCTGGATATTCATGGATATTTCACTTATCAAGCTGCAAAACTAATCATTTTTTGTGCTTTTAATAGTACGTTAAGATTTAAACCGCTTGTAATTTCATAACTTTAAAAGAAAAATTGCAAAATGAACTATTTAGAAAATGTATTTCAAAAGATTTATACGCTTATCGAAAGTGTAAAATCGATTAAAAATCAGATTTACAATACTTGTACGAAGAGCCAATCTGGCATCAACGGAAAAAAGATTCAATATTTAGCGCAACGTGTTGACGGAAAAAAAATTCCTATCGACAGAAAACTCTAATAAGATGCTTGTAAATGTTTCGTACAATAACAAAGAAATTACAAGAAAAGTTGATGATTTAGTTGGTAAGCCTTTTACTTTAAAAGAGCGTTGGAATATGAAAGGTATTGGTTCGCCAAAACTTTTTATTACTGATACCAGTATTGAAATTAACAATCTCTTAATTCTGGACAACAACACAAATTCTTGTAATGTAGAAATGCGTCCTAATGGGATTATAGTGCGCTTTAGGTCCTTATTAGAGACTTTTGCTCTGGTTATCCCCTATTATAAATTAACCATTTATAAAGGTGATTTTGCTATCTACTCCATTTATAAAGATCACTATTTTATTAAAGTGAAATCTGACACTAAAGCAATTCAGAATTATTTTAAGAAAATACTTGATTACAAAGCGGACAATTCCCCTACCTCAATTACCGATTTATGAAAATTCTACTTACTGGCGCAAATGGCTATATAGGCATGCGTTTATTACCACAATTACTGGAATTAGGGCATAGCGTCGTATGTGCAGTAAGAGACGAAAGTAGACTTTCAGTCGATAGTGAAATACGCTCTCAAATAGAAGTTATAGAATTAGATTTATTGGATGATGCTGTCTCAAATAAATTACCTTCAGATATAGATGTTGCCTATTTTCTAATTCATTCTATGAGTTCTTCTACGCATGATTTTGATAAAAAGGAAGAAACTACAGCTCTGCATTTTAATAAATACATGGCGCAAACTAATGTAAAACAAGTAATTTATTTAAGTGGAATTGTCAATGATGAAAAATTATCCAAACATTTAAGTTCTAGAAAAAACGTTGAAGACATTCTTTATAAAGGTAATTTTCAGCTGACGGTATTACGAGCAGGCATAATTGTAGGCTCTGGAAGTTCTTCGTTTGAAATTATTAGAGATTTATGTGAAAAGTTGCCTTTTATGATCACTCCTAAATGGGTATTAACCAAAACGCAACCCATAGCTATTAGAGACGTAATAAGTTTTTTAACTGGCGTTATTGGCAATAAAGATACGTATAATGACTCTTTTGACATTGCAGGCCCTGATGTACTTACTTACAAAGAAATGTTGCATCAGTATGCAGAAACAAGAGGATTTAAAAATTGGATTATAACAGTCCCAATAATGACTCCAAAATTATCTTCCTATTGGCTTTACTTTGTAACATCTACATCCTATAAATTAGCTTCAAATCTGGTTGATAGTATGAAAATGGAAGTTGTAGCGAAGGATAATAGACTTCAAAACTTACTGAAAATAAAACCCTATTCCTACAAAGAAGCCATTGAAATGGCGTTTTTAAAGATTGAACAAAATCTTGTAATCAGTAGTTGGAAAGACAGTATGGTAAGTGGCCGTTTTATTAAAAATTTAGAAAAATATGTTCAAGTACCCAAATACGGAGTACTCACCGATAAAAAAAGTTTAAAAGTTAGCAATCCACAATTAGCTTTAGAAAATATTTGGAGAATAGGCGGTGAAACAGGATGGTATTATGCAAATTGGCTGTGGAAAATAAGAGGTTTTTTAGATAAAGTATCAGGCGGTGTGGGCTTACGACGTGGAAGAACACATTCGGATAAAATCTACAATGGCGATGCTTTAGACTTCTGGAGAGTACTCCTAGCGGATAAAGAAAATAAACGCTTACTTCTTTTTGCTGAAATGAAATTACCTGGCGAAGCTTGGTTAGAGTTTAAAATAGATGAAAAAAATATGTTACATCAAACAGCTACTTTTAGACCAAGAGGATTAAAAGGCAGATTGTATTGGTATACCATTCTGCCTTTCCATTTTTTTATATTTGGAGGAATGATTCGAGGAATTGCAAATACATCCAAGCCAATTTAAAAGAACATTATTTAGCTTTAGGTAAGAACACTTCCGCCATCATACAACGTGCGCTACCACCCCCACAAGTTTCTATAGTTTCTAAAGAGCTGTGTATAATTTCGCAATGTTTATGTATGGCTGTTATTTGTTCTTTAGATAAGCTATTATACGCAGCAGAACTCATAACTAAAAAACGCTGATCATTTGCTCCTAGCACTTGCAGCATATTACCAGCAAAATGATGCATTTGTTTTTCTGTTATTCTAATGATCTCTTTTCCATCATTATGCAAATGATCTAAAACCGTTTTACGCTCCTTTTTATCATCAATTGTATCTGCACAAATAATAGCAAATGTTTCTCCTAAAGCCATCATAACATTAGTATGATAAATAGGCAAACGTTCGCCATTAACCGATTGATTTGCTGTAAAAATCACAGGAAAATAATCAAAGTCCTCGCAAAACTCAATAAACAACTCTTCATCTGCTCTATCAGATAAAGCGCAATAGGCTTTTTTATTTACTCTATCTAAGAGTATACTACCGGTTCCTTCTAGAAAAAAACCATCTTCTTCGGCAGCCGTATAATCCATAATATTAGCAATCTGGAATGCCTTTTCTTCCAAAATATCTAATACATCTTCGCGACGTTCATTTCTTCTATTCTCAGCAAACATTGGATACAATCCTACGGTACCGTCTTCATGAAAAGAAATCCAATTATTAGGAAAAATGGAATCTGGTGTATCTGGCTTTACAGTATCATCTACAACAATTACATCAACGCCTTTCTCTCGGAGCGCCAGCACAAAAGCATCAAACTCATGCTGTGCTTTTACATTTATTTCAGCATTTTTAATATCAAGATCTTCTTGAAAATAATTATTTACTGCTGTTTGTTCATTCATCCTAAAATTTATTGGACGAATCATTAATATTGTATTTGTTACTTGCATTATTTTAATTATGTAAAGTGAATTAGTTAATCTCTAATTAATGGCATTGTGCTACATCTTAACAATCCTTCTTGTTTGGCAATCTCGGCATAAGGAATTTCTTCTACTATAAAACCTTGCGCTCTTAACCAGTTATTTAATCTTGTAAAATTCTTTTCTGAAACAACTACTTCAGGAGAAATAGAAAATACATTACTAAACATATGATACATTTCATCGCTAGTGATTTCAAATATATTTTCACGCCCAAAATAATCTACTAACCATTGGTATTCTTCTTCAATTAAAAAGCCATTTTTGTGAAGTATAGCTTTGTTAGTGCCTACTGGTTGAAAACAACAATCTAAATGTAAAGCATTTTCCCTGGCATTGGTAGATTTCCGAAGTTCAAATGATTTAACCGTTTTATTAGGAAAATATTTCCGTATATACTCTACAGCAATTTTGTTAGTTCTAGCGGTAATTTGGTGTGAATAATTTTCTGCAGTGTACGTGCCAATAAAAATATAATCATTCCACGGCATTACATCTCCACCTTCTATATGAGCTTCCTCAGGGAGGTAAACTATTTTGTTTGGATCAATCTGTTCAAGTACATGATTTATTGCTAAAAATTCTTCTTCTCTGTCTGGTAATATATTGGCCTTAAAAAATACATCTTCAATTACAAATGCAATGTCTCTAGAAAATATTTGATTGCAATCTTTTAAAACGCTTGGTCTAAAAACTTGTACATTGTACTTAGTTAAAACCATATTAAAGGCTTCCATTTCATTGACCATATCAGCTTCAACAGGGTATGTTCCAGCTAAAATATGCTCTAATGATTTTGGATCATATGCGTCTTCTGGTTTAGGTGTAGGTCCACAACTTTCGGCCGTACCCAAAACAACGGCTCTCAGTTTTGAAGTTTCATTTGTAACATTTAACCTAAGCATAGTATTTTTTTTGCAAAGATGAAAAGTTATTTTAACAAATTCTAAATTTATGAATAAAAAAAGCTGCTTTTTCATAAAAAAAGCAGCTCGTTTTTAATAATACTAAATTTTATCTTTTTTCCAAAGGAACAAATGATCTAAGGTTTTCACCAATATAAACTTGTCTTGGTCTACCGATTGGCTCTCCATTTAAACGCATTTCTCTCCATTGTGCTATCCAACCTGGCAATCTTCCTAATGCAAACATTACTGTAAACATTTCTGTTGGTATGCCTAATGCTCTGTAAATAATTCCAGAGTAAAAATCTACATTCGGATATAATTTTCTATCTACAAAATATTGATCCTCCAATGCTTCTTTTTCTAAACCACGAGCAATATCTAAAATAGGATCTTCAATACCTAAATCCCCTAATACTTCATCTGCGGCTTTTTTAATAATTCTAGCACGTGGGTCAAAATTCTTATAAACTCTATGTCCAAAGCCCATAAGTCTAAACGGATCTTCTTTATCTTTAGCCTTAGCCATGTATTTTTTAGTGTCGCCACCATCTTTTTCTATAGCTTCAAGCATTTCTAAAACTGCTTGGTTAGCTCCACCATGAAGAGGGCCCCATAATGCTGAAATACCAGCAGATAAAGAAGCAAATAATCCTGCATGAGAAGACCCTACTATTCGTACAGTTGAGGTAGAACAGTTTTGCTCGTGATCGGCATGTAAAATTAATAATTTATCAAGAGCATCTATTACTGTTTTATTTTTATGGTATTCTTGATTAGGCTTTTTAAACATCATTTTATGAATGTTTTCTACATAACCTAAAGAGTCATCTCCATAATCCAGTGGCAAACCTTTTTTCTTACGCAAAGTCCATGCTACTAGAACAGGGAATTTTGCCATGATACGTACAATTGCCCAATACATTTCTTTTTCAGAACTTACGTTAACTGAACTTGGGTTAAAAGCAATTAATGCACTAGTTAAAGAAGATAATACTCCCATAGGATGTGCTGACTTTGGAAATCCATCCAAAATCTTTTTCATTTCTTCATCTACATGAGATTCTGATTTTATATCTTTATGGAATTGAGCTAACTTTTCTTTATTTGGTAGTTCTCCGAATATAAGTAAATAAGCAACTTCTAAAAAGTCCGCCTTTTCAGCCAACTCTTCAATGGAATATCCTCTGTAACGCAATATACCTTTTTCACCATCTAAAAAAGTAATGGCACTTTCGCAAGATCCTGTATTCTTATAACCTGGATCAATGGTTATCATTCCAGTTGAGGATCTTAAATTCTTTATATCTATTGCTAATTCTTCTTCTGTACCTTTTATAACAGGAAATTCATATTGTTTCCCATTGTATTCTAATGTAGCTTTTTCTGACATGTGTATTTGAACTTTTTATACTTCGTAAATTTATGAAAAAGGGTTGCGATTAACAATTACAAAAAAATCATTTATTGTTTTATTAACAAATGAAGTTTTAAAATGTATTTTTAGAACCTATTAGGGTAAAAGCTTAACTAAATCGTTATCGCATAGAGTAATTTATAATAGTCATCAACAGATTTTCCCCATGTAAACCGCTGTTTTTTGGCATTTGCCTTAATTTTATTCCATGCAGGTTTATCGTTTTTAAACATATCTAAAACTATATCAAAAGAATTGACCATGTTTTCGATTTTTTCATCTGTAGTTTTTCCATCAAATGCAAAGCCCGTTACCAAATGCTCAACAGTATCTTTTAACCCTCCGGTATGATGCACTAAACAAGGATGTCCGTTTCGCATTGCCAACATTTGACTTATTCCACAAGGCTCGAATAGACTAGGCATAAAATATAAATCTGATTCTAAATAAATACTATCTATTAAATCTTCCGACTGCCCATTAGTAAATATGAAATTTCTATGTTTATAACTTAGTTTTCTAAATAAATCCTCATACTCTGGGGCTCCTGTACCTAGAAGCATAAAAATACCATTAACCCTATCTAACTTCTCTAAAATTTGCACAAAAGCATCAGGTGAACGCATAATATAATAGAATTTTTGTTCCGTTAATCGTGCTACACTCGAAACAATGAAATCGGGTTTCTTCTCCACATAATCCATTATTTTTTCGCCTGTATGGGCTAAAAAATCATATTTATATTTTTTTGATTCTTCCTGCAACCATCCAAAAAGTGCTCTAACAGTATTTCTATATAATTTACCTGATGCTGCCGATCGAATATTATTATAATTTGCCCCATTAAGAATACCAAATAATCTACCTTCTAAATCGGCTTTCTTCAAATCTGCTTCTAAGCCTTCGCCTCCAATAAAATCTGGTGGATTACTGGGCAGCAAAACATCTTCTTTATAAGAAGGAGAAACCGTATGAACAGCATCTGCCAATCTAACTCCAACTGCCATTAAATTTATACAATCTTGGTAGCGGTAATCCATTAACCCATTATAATCCAATTCTATATCTGGAAACCAATTTCTCACAGAAGAATAATTATTTTCGAATGGTCTTATACCTTGTATTGCAAGATTGTGAATGGTATATACAAATCTTATTTGTTTTAATATGGAGTAAGAAGAATGGTATTTTCTTAAAAACAAGAGTAAACTACTATGCCAATCATGAAGATGAATAATATCTATTGTACCGAAAGCATTTTCTTTGACGGCTTCAGCAACTGCTGTACAAAAAATAAAATATTTAATTGCATCGGTATAAAAAGGCTCTTCTGGATCATTATGATATATATGTGCAATATCACCAGCTTCTATTTCTGGATGATGAATTACGTAATGATGTAGATTATCAAATTCTTTTTTTGGTTCAACTTTATATAACTCTGCAGTATAATTTTCCCCTCGTAGATTAAGGTGAAGATCCATGATAAACTGCCCATCAATATGAAGTCGCGAATAGGCTGGCACAATCACATGTGCACTGTCTCCTCTTTCTGATATTTGCCTTGGAACATCTCTAACAACATCTCCCATTCCACCTGCCTTACATTTAGGAATAGCATCATTTTCTGCAGCAACAAAAAGAAAATTTATCATTTAAAAAAAGGTATATAATAGTCCATCAATCATTTCTATTTCAAGATAATTATTTAATTCTGCATTTTGTTAAAAAACAAAATAATATTCAAAAAAAAAGCCTTTCTTTTAAAAGAAAGGCTTTTTAAGTAAATTATAAATTACTTTATTTTAAATGCTTTTTCCTGAGGATAATAAGCCATGCTACCAAGTTCTTCTTCAATTCTTAATAGTTGGTTATATTTAGCCATTCTATCAGATCTAGAAGCCGAACCTGTTTTTATTTGCCCTGTATTCAATGCTACAGCAAGGTCAGCAATAGTATTATCTTCTGTTTCTCCTGAACGGTGAGACATTACTGAGGTATAACCAGCATTTTTAGCCATGTTAACTGCAGCAATAGTTTCTGATAATGTACCTATTTGGTTTACTTTAATCAAGATAGAATTTGCAATACCTTTCTCAATACCTTTAGACAAACGTTCTACGTTAGTAACAAATAAATCATCACCAACTAATTGAACTTTATTTCCAACTTTATCAGTTAACGATTTCCATCCATCCCAATCATTTTCATCCATACCATCTTCGATAGAGATAATTGGATACTTACCTGCCAAATCAGCCAAATATTGCGCCTGTTCTTCAGAAGTTCTTACAACACCTTTATCACCCTCAAATTTGGTGTAATCGTATTTTCCATTTACATAAAACTCAGCAGCGGCACAATCTAAAGCAATCATAACATCATCACCTAATTTATAACCAGCCTTATCTACTGCTTTTGCAATAGTATCTAATGCATCTTCAGTACCCCCAGCTAAATTTGGAGCAAAACCACCTTCATCACCAACAGCTGTGCTTAACCCTCTATCATGTAATACCTTTTTTAAATTGTGGAATATTTCAGTACCCATCTGCATTGCATGAGAAAACGATTTTGCTTTTACAGGCATAATCATAAATTCTTGAAAAGCGATTGGTGCATCAGAATGCGAACCACCATTAATTATATTCATCATAGGAACTGGCAATGTATTTGCACTAACACCACCTACATAACGATATAAAGGCATACCTAATTCTTCTGCCGCAGCTTTTGCGACAGCTAAAGAAACTCCAAGAATTGCGTTAGCACCTAATTTAGATTTATTTGGCGTACCGTCTAATTCGATCATTGTTTGATCAATTAAGTTTTGTTCGAACACAGACATTCCAATTATTTCTTCAGCAATATCGGTATTAACATTAGCCACTGCTTTTGTTACTCCTTTGCCCATAAAAGCCTTTCCTCCATCTCGAAGTTCAACCGCTTCATGTTCTCCAGTCGATGCTCCAGATGGAACTGCAGCTCTACCCATTACACCATTCTCAGTAACCACATCAACTTCTACCGTAGGATTACCTCTTGAATCTAAAATTTGTCTTGCATGAATGCTAATTATAATACTCATATATTTTTATTTGATTTTTGATATTGAAACACAGCAAATATACAAAAGTAAGCTGTTAGAAAATCGCTACAAACCCTGAAAAACTGTGACAAATATGCATTATTTTAACTATAACGTTTTAGTTTACTTTAGTTTGTATCATTTTGAAAAAATCGTCAAAAAGATAGTCTGCATCATGAGGTCCAGGACTTGCTTCTGGGTGATATTGTACAGAAAAAACGTTCTTATTCTTCATTCGAATACCAGCAACAGTTTTATCATTTAAATGAACATGCGTTATTTCAATTTCAGGATGTTCTTCTGTCTCTTTTCTATTAATTGCAAATCCGTGATTTTGAGAAGTTATTTCTCCCTTTCCAGAAATTAAATTTATAACAGGATGATTAATTCCTCTATGCCCATTATGCATTTTATAAGTAGAAATACCATTTGCTAGTGCTATTACCTGATGCCCTAAACAGATGCCAAAAAGCGGTTCATCTGCCTTAATAATATCTTTAGCCGTGGCAATAGCATCTTTTAATGGCTCTGGATCTCCTGGACCGTTAGAAATGAAGTACCCATCCGGATTAAAATCTTGCATTTCTTTGAATGTAGAATTATAGGGATATACTTTTATGTAAGCACCTCTTTTAGCAAGATTTCGCAATATATTCTTTTTGATACCGATATCTAAAGCAGAAATTTTAATTGGTGCATTAACATCTCCATAATAATAGGGTTCTTTGGTGGAAACTTGTGAAGCTAATTCCAAACCTTCCATGCTTGGAACAATTTTTAATTTCTTTTTTAACTCTTCAATATTATCAACATCTGTAGAAATCACAGCATTCATTGCTCCATTGTCTCGAATATAGCTTACTAGCGCTCGAGTATCTACATCAGAAATTGCAAATAAATTGTTTTTATCTAGAAAATCTTCTAAACTTAAATCAGCAATTGATCTTGAAAAATTATAACTAAAATTTTTACAAATTAGACCTGAAATTTTTACGGAGTCTGATTCAATTTCTTCTTTATTTGTGCCATAGTTACCAATATGCGCATTGGTTGTTACCATTAGCTGTCCAAAATAAGATGGATCGGTGAAAATCTCTTGATAACCAGTCATACCTGTATTGAAACATACTTCTCCAAAGGCGGTGCCATCTTTGTCACCAACTGCCTTTCCGTAAAAAATAGTTCCGTCTGCTAATAAAATAAGGGCTTTCTTTCTAGTTTGATATTTCATCTCTGTTATTGAATTGTTTATATAAAATTATCGCTTAGTTTAATTATTTAAATAGTATTGTAAAAAGTAAATACTTTCTTAACATCCACTATATTATTGTATTTCAACCTGTTATCTTTAACGTAAGTATTTACTTTAGTTCTTTTACTTTCATCTATGAGATTTAATATTGATTTTTTATTCAATTTAAACTCAATAAGCTCATTATTCAAACTTTTCAAATAAAACTTACTATCAATAAAAACTTTTTTAGGTTCTAAAATTGTATTAGTTGTGGCGTGTACTTTGGCCTTTTCCTCTTTTAGATAAAACTCTTGCAAAACGTCACCGTGTTTTTCCAAAGAAACTAATTCCAAAAAAAAAGTGTCATTATAATTAATATAAGTCTTATTATTTATGCTAACTTTTTTTAAATTATAAAAAGTAAAAACTGAATCATTAGACATTTTTGTCGCAAATTTAGATTCGGAAGTATTGAAATTTATATTATCTAATTCAATTGAATTTTTACTACCAATAAGAGTTAAGATAGCATTATTACTCCATGAATCAAATAAATATATTTTACTCATATCAACTCCATTAGTTGGGGAAATAAATGCAGAAATGGTTCCACCACCTCCACCACCTTCAGAAAGAGAACTTGACCTTACAAAGGACTGTGACACACTATGAAGTGTGATAAAACATGTAAATAATACCATTAAATTTCTCATACTTTCAAATTATGTTTAAAATTAGGTAAAAAAAAAGGATAAGTTTTTCAACTTATCCTTTTTCTTATATTTTAAAACTACTTCCATTCTATTCCTCTGAACTTTCTGGTTGTGCAGTTTCTTTATTTGTCTCAGCAACTGGTGCATCAGATTTTTTTGCTCTACTTCTTCTAGTAGTTTTCTTCGCTGGTGTTTTTGATGCGTTGTATAATTCGTTAAAATCTACCAACTCTATCATTGCCATATCAGCATTATCTCCTAAACGAGTTCCAAGCTTAATAATTCTTGTGTAACCACCTGGACGATCAGCAACCTTTTCAGCAACTTGGCCAAACAATTCTGTTACAGCATATTTATCTCTAAGATTTTTAAAGACAATACGTCTGTTATGAGTTCCTTTATCAGCAGTCTGATTATTCTCAGCTTTTGATTTAGTAATCAATGGCTCAATAAATTGCTTTAAAGCTTTCGCTTTTGCAACAGTAGTATTTATTCTTTTGTGCTCAATTAGGGAACAAGCCATATTTGCAAGCATTGCAGTTCTATGCGCTTTTTTTCTACCTAAATGATTAACTTTTTTACCGTGTCTCATTATTTTTTTATTATCATCTTGCTACCAAACCACGTTCGTAACGCGGGAGCAAAATATGATTATTTAATCCTTATCTAATTTATATTTTGACAAATCCATTCCAAAGCTTAAACCTTTGTTGATTACTAGCTCTTCTAATTCTGTTAATGACTTTTTACCAAAGTTTCTAAACTTCATTAAATCATTTTTATTAAAAGAAACTAAATCTCCAAGAGTATCAACTTCAGCAGCTTTCAAACAATTTAGAGCACGAACAGAAAGGTCCATATCCACTAATTTTGTTTTTAATAACTGACGCATATGCAATGATTCTTCATCGTAAGTTTCAGTCTGTGCAATTTCATCAGCTTCTAATGTTATACGCTCATCTGAGAATAACATAAAGTGGTGAATCAAAACTTTAGCACCTTCCGTTAAAGCATCCTTTGGTGTAATAGAACCATCAGATTCTATTTCGAAAACTAACTTTTCGTAATCTGTTTTTTGCTCTACACGAAAGTTCTCTATACTATATTTTACGTTTTTTATTGGTGTAAAAATAGAATCGATTGCGATCGTACCCAATGGAGCGCCAGACTTTTTATTTTCTTCAGCAGGTACGTAACCTCTTCCTTTTTCAATTACTAATTCCATATTGAAATTAACTTTAGCATCCATATTACAGATAACTAAATCAGGATTTAATACTTGAAAACCAGAGATAAATTTTTGAAAATCTCCAGCTGTAAGTTGATTTTTACCACTTACTGAAACAGAAACAGTTTCTGTATCTACATCTTCGATTTGTCTTTTAAAACGAACTTGCTTTAAGTTTAGAATAATTTCTGTTACATCTTCTACAATTCCAGATATCACAGAAAATTCATGCTCAACCTTATCAATTCTTACCGATGTAATAGCAAAACCTTCCAAAGACGAAAGCAATACTCTTCTTAATGCGTTCCCAACAGTCAATCCATAACCAGGTTCCAAAGGGCGGAATTCAAACTTCCCTTCGAAATCTGTTGAATCAATCATTATAACTTTATCGGGTTTTTGGAAATTAAATAATGCCATAATTGGATCAGTGTTGTTTTATTTAGAGTATAACTCGACGATTAATTGTTCTTTGATATTCTCAGGAATCTGAAGTCTTTCAGGCACAGAAACAAACGTACCTTCCATTTTTGCAGTATTCCAGGTAATCCATTCATAAACACTGCTACTAGCAGCTAATGAATCTTGTATAGATGAAATTGATTTTGATTTTTCTCTAACCCCTACAACATCTCCAGCTTTTAAAGTATAAGAAGGTATGTTAACCAATTCTCCATTTACTGTAATGTGTCTGTGAGAAACTAATTGTCTCGCTCCACTTCTAGAGTTAGAAATTCCCATTCTGTAAACTACGTTGTCTAAACGACATTCACATAATTGAAGTAAAATTTCACCAGTAACACCTTCTTTTCTTTTTGCTGAAGCAAATATGTTTCTGAATTGTTTTTCTAAAATACCATAGGTATATTTAGCTTTTTGCTTTTCCATTAACTGGACAGCATATTCAGATTTTTTTCCACGACGTCTTGCATTACCGTGTTGCCCTGGAGGGAAATTTCTTTTTTCGAAAGATTTATCATCTCCGAATATTGCTTCGCCAAATTTACGAGCAATCTTTGTTTTTGGTCCTGTATATCTTGCCATTTTCTTTTTATTTGAAAGTATGATTATGAATTAAGGCTTATCCTTCGATAATCGTATCAATACTTTCTGTGAAACATCCTTTTTAGTGGACTATTTATTAATTAATTATACTCTTCTTCTTTTAGGAGGTCTACATCCGTTATGTGGCATTGGAGTAACGTCGATAATTTCAGTTACTTCTATACCTGCATTATGTAAAGATCTAATCGCAGATTCTCTTCCGTTTCCTGGACCTTTTACATAAACTTTCACCTTTCTCAAACCAGCTTCATGCGCTACTTTAGCACAATCTTCTGATGCTACTTGTGCAGCATAAGGTGTATTCTTTTTAGAACCTCTGAAGCCCATTTTTCCAGCCGATGACCATGAAATAACGTCTCCTTTTTTGTTTGTCAAAGAAATGATAATATTATTAAAAGAGGCTGTAACGTGAGCTTCACCTACAGACTCAACAATAACTTTACGTTTCTTTGTTACTTTTGTATTTGACTTTGCCATATTTTTTTAGTTTCTAGTTGTTAGTTCTTAGTTATTGGAATCCTAGACTTTTACATTTCAAGCAGATTCTTCTAACGTCCAAATACTAATTGACTACTGTCTAGTTATTATTTAGTTGCCTTTTTCTTGTTAGCAACTGTTTTTCTTTTACCTTTTCTTGTTCTAGAATTATTCTTGGTTCTTTGTCCTCTTAAAGGAAGACCAGATCTATGACGAATACCTCTGTAACAACCAATATCCATTAAACGTTTAATGTTTAATTGAGTTTCAGAACGAAGCTCACCTTCTATGGTGAAAGCCGCAACTGCCTCACGGATACGACTAATTTCATCGTCATTCCAATCAGACACTTTTGTATCTTCACTCACTTGGGCATTTGCTAAAATTTCTTTAGCTCTACTATTACCTATTCCGAAGATATAAGTAAGCGCAATTACCCCTCTTTTCTGTTTTGGTATATCAACACCTGCAATTCTTGCCATAACTACCCTTGTCTTTGTTTAAATCTAGGATTCTTTTTGTTTATTACGTACAATCTACCTTTTCTGCGAACAATTTTGCAGTCGGCACTTCTTTTCTTTAATGATGCTCTTACTTTCATCCTATTATCTTAATATCTATATGTAATTCGTGCTTTACTCAGATCATAAGGACTCATTTCTAATTTCACCTTATCACCCGGTAATAATTTAATATAATGCATACGCATTTTACCAGAAATATGCGCTGTAACAACATGTCCGTTTTCTAACTCTACACGAAACATGGCATTTGATAATGCTTCGATTATGCTACCATCTTGCTCTATTGCTGATTGTTTAGCCATAACTTATGCTACTTTTCTATTTTTACCCGTTTTCATTAAGCCATCATAATGACGGTTTAATAAATAAGAATTTACTTGTTGTACTGTATCTATAGCAACACCTACCATAATTAATAGTGATGTACCTCCATAAAACATTGCCCATCCTGCCTGAACATCCATAAGCTTTACTACTATTGCCGGCAATACAGCCAACAAAGCTAAGAAAACCGATCCAGGTAATGTTATTAATGACATAATTTTATCTAAGAAATCACCTGTTTCCGCACCTGGTCTAATTCCAGGAATAAAACCGCCACTTCTTTTTAAATCATCTGCCATTTTATTTGTAGGAACTGTAATCGCTGTATAGAAGTATGTAAACACAATGATTAAAAATGCAAATAATAAATTATATGCTAAACCAAATATATCTTGAAACTGAACTTCTAACCACTGACCCCATGCCGTTTCATTAAACGTCTGACCAATCAAACCTGGTGCAAACATAATTGCCTGAGCAAATATTATCGGCATAACCCCAGAAGCATTAAGTTTCAATGGGATATACTGTCTAGTTCCCATTGCATCTTTCTCATAACCTCCAGAAGCAGATCTTCTTGCATACTGAACAGGTATCTGTCTTGTAGCCATTACTAATAATACACTAAGCAATATAACCACAAACCAAATAATTACTTCTATTAAAACCAACATTGGACCACCAGTACCATTCCATCTAGAAATAGCTTCTTGAGCAAAAGACTGAGGTAAAGTTGCAATAATACCCACCATAATTAATAGTGAAATACCATTTCCAATTCCCTTATCAGTAATCTTCTCACCTAACCACATTGCGAACACTGTACCTGTTACTAAAATAATAACAGCTGGCACCATAAAATCTAAACCTTTACCTAATAAAAAGGCACTATCTGGAACTCCAAACTGACTTAATCCTAATAAATAAGTAGGTGCTTGAAGTATACATATACCAATAGTTAACCATCTTGTTATTTGGTTAATGGTTTTTCTACCACTTTCACCTTCCTTTTGAAGTTTCTGTAAGTAAGGAATTGCTATCCCCATTAATTGAACAACAATTGATGCAGATATATATGGCATAATACCTAACGCAAAAACAGATGCCTTAGCAAAAGCTCCACCTGTAAATGCATTTAATATACCAAATATTCCATTTTCTGTACCTGAAGATAATGCTCCTAATTGTGCGGTATCAATACCCGGAAGTGCTATTTGTGCTCCAAATCTATAAACTAATAACAAACCAAGTGTTACAAGGATTCTCCCTTTTAACTCTTCAATCTTCCAAATATTAGATAATGTCTCGAAAAATTTCTTCATAGTATACTTCTTATAAACTTATTGCTTCGCCACCCGCAGCCTCAATAGCAGCTTTAGCAGTAGCAGTAAATTTATGTGCTGATATTTTTAAAGATGCTTTTAATTCACCTCCACCTAAAATTTTAACTAAATCAGATTTACCAGCCAATCTATTTTCAACTAATACGTCGAACGAAACAGTATCTTTTACTATACCATTATCAACTAAAAGTTGCAATTTATCCAGATTAATTCCTGTATACTCTTTTCTATTAATGTTTGTAAAACCAAACTTAGGAACACGTCTTTGTAATGGCATTTGACCACCTTCAAAACCTATCTTTTTAGAATATCCAGATCTAGATTTAGCACCTTTATGACCTCTAGTAGCAGTACCACCTTTTCCTGAACCTTGTCCACGTCCAACAACTTTACCTGCACGATGTGTAGCCCCTTCAGCTGGTTTTAAACTATTTAAATTCATCTTTATATATTTTTAAGCTTCCTCAGTTGAAACTAAGTGATTAACTTTAGCAATCATTCCCAATACACTTGGAGTATTATCATGCTCTACAACTTGTCCTAATTTTCTTAAACCAAGCGCCTCAAGAGTTCTCTTTTGGATCTGAGGCTTTTTTATAGCACTCTTAACTTGTTTTACTTTAATTTTTGCCATAATTCCTTTTATTTATCCCTTAAACACTTTCTCAAGAGAAATTCCTCTTTGAATAGCAACAGTTTTAGCATCTCTAATTTGCAATAACGCATCAAATGTAGCTTTAACAACATTATGTGGGTTAGATGAACCTTGAGATTTAGATAATACATCATGTACTCCTACAGCCTCAAGTACCGCTCTAACAGCACCACCAGCAATTACTCCAGTACCATGAGATGCAGGTTGAATATAAACCCTTGCACCACCAAATTTACCTTTTTGTTCGTGAGGTATAGTACCTTTATTTAAAGGAATTCTAACTAAATTCTTTTTAGCATCTTCAATTGCCTTAGCAATAGCAGTAGCAACTTCTTTAGATTTTCCTAAACCTTGACCAACTACTCCATTTTCATCACCTACAACAACTATAGCAGAAAAACCAAATGCTCTACCACCTTTTGTTACTTTCGTTACTCTTTGTACACCAACCAAACGATCTTTTAATTCAAGACCTCCTGGTTTAACAACTTCTACGTTTCTGTATTTCTGGTACATATATAATTAGAATTTAAGTCCTGCTTCTCTAGCTCCTTCAGCTAATGATTTTACTCTTCCGTGATATAAACATCCTCCTCTATCAAAAGCAACAGCTTCAACACCTGCCTTTTTTGCTTTTTCAGCGATAGCTTTCCCAACGAGGTTAGCTATCTCAGATTTTGTTCCCTTTGCACTAGCTATTTCTTTATCTCTAGAAGACGCAGCAACCAAAGTCACTCCATTGTTGTCATCTATAACTTGTACATATATTTCCTTGTTACTTCTGAAAACCGATAATCTTGGTCTTGCAGCAGTTCCGAATGACACCTTACGTATTCTTCTTTTAATACGTTGTCTTCTTTCAGTCTTTGATAATCCCATAATTCTACTTATTATGCTGATTTACCAGCTTTTCTTCTTAATTGTTCTCCAACAAACTTAATTCCTTTTCCTTTGTAAGGTTCTGGCTTACGGAAAGATCTAATTTTAGCCGCAACTTGTCCAACTAATTGTTTATCGAAAGATGTTAATTTAACTATTGGGTTTTTACCTTTTTCTGATATTGTTTCAATTTTCACTTCTGGAGCTAAATCCAAAACAATATTATGTGAAAAACCTAAAGCTAAATCTAATTTTTGACCTTGATTGCTTGCACGGTAACCTACCCCTACAAGTTCCAATTCTTTAGTCCATCCTTTTGATACGCCATCAACCATATTTCTAACCAATGATCTATACAAACCATGTTTAGCTTTATGCTCTTTAGAATCCGAAGGTCTAGTTACATAAACTTTACCATCTTCAACTTTAATTTCAACAGCGCTATATTCTTGGGTTAATTCACCCAATTTACCTTTTACAGTAATTACATTCTCTTTTATCTCAACGGTTACCCCTTCAGGTATCGCTACTGGATTATTACCTATTCTAGACATTTCTTAAATCTTTATAGTATTAATAAACGTAACATAATACTTCACCACCAACTTTTTCTAGCTTAGCCTGCTTGCTTGTCATTACTCCATGTGAAGTTGAAACAATTGCAATACCCAATCCGTTAAGTACTCTTGGTAAATCAGCAGAACCAGCATACTTACGTAATCCTGGCTTACTTATACGCATAATTTTTTTTATTACCGGTTCTTTAGTTAGCTTATCATACTTCAAAGCTATTTTAACCGTTCCTTGAACCTTGTTTGGTTCAAATTTATAACTTAAAATATACCCTTGTTCGAATAATATTTTAGTTATTTCTTTTTTTAAATTAGAAGCAGGAATCTCGACAACTCTGTGTCCAGCTCTACTAGCATTTCTAATTCTTGTTAAATAATCCGAAATTGGATCTGTTACCATATGTATTAAATTGCAGTAACGGTTTTTAGCACTATTGCTAAACCTGAAACCAGTTAATATTCTTTTTTTACCAGCTTGCCTTTTTAACTCCAGGTATTAACCCTTCATTAGCCATTTCTCTAAAAGTAACCCTAGAGATACCAAAAGTTCTCATGTAACCTCTTGGTCTACCAGTTAATTTACATCTGTTGTGTAAACGAATTGGATTTGCATTTCTTGGCAATTTCTGTAAGCCTTCATAGTCTCCAGCTTCTTTCAAAGCTTTTCTCTTTTCAGCATATTTTTCTACAGCCTTTTGTCTTTTAACCTCACGGGCTTTCATTGATTCTTTAGCCATTCTTAATTCTTTTTAAAAGGTAATCCCAATTGAGTTAATAATGATTTAGCCTCTTTATCTGTTTCAGCAGAAGTTACAAAGGTAATATCCATTCCGTTTATTCTATTGATTTTATCAATATTTATCTCAGGAAAAATAATTTGCTCAGTAATACCTAAGTTATAATTACCACGACCATCAAAACCAGTAGCCTTAATGCCTTGAAAATCTCTAACTCTTGGAAGTGCACTAGTAACTAAACGATCAAGAAATTCAAACATTCTATCACCTCTTAGTGTTACTTTACATCCAATTGGCATTCCCTTTCTAAGTTTGAAAGAAGCCACATCCTTTTTAGACATTGTAGCGATAGCCTTTTGACCAGTGATATTAGTAAGTTCTTCAACCGCATGATCAATTAACTTTTTATCAGCAACTGCTGCACCAACACCTCTACTAACTACAATTTTCTCCAATTTAGGAACTTGCATAACATTCTTATACCCAAACTCCTCTTTAAGCGCATCAATAACACGCTCGTTATATTCTGTTTTTAACCTTGTAACGTAAGCCATAACTATATTACTTCATTAGATTTTTTAGAGACTCTCACTTTTTTGCCATCTCTAACTTCATAACCTACTCTTGTAGTGCTACCAGATTTAGCATCAATAAGTGCCAAATTTGAAATATGGATAAGCGCCTCTTTCTTTACGATACCCCCTTGTGGGTTTTTAGCACTAGGCTTTTCATGTTTAGATACTAAATTAGCACCTTCAACTATCGCCTTATTCTTTTCGAAATCGATCTTCATAATCTTACCCTCAACACCACTATGGTCTCCAGCAACGATTCTTACGATATCTCCTACTTTTATTTTTAGCTTTTTCATCTGATTCTAAATGTTATAGCACCTCAGGAGCTAATGATACAATTTTCATGAATTGCTTATCACGAAGTTCTCTTGCCACCGGTCCAAAAACACGTGTTCCTCTCATTTCGCCAGCTGGATTTAAAAGAACACAAGCATTATCGTCAAAACGAATATAAGAACCATCTTGTCTTCTTACTTCCTTTTTTGTTCTAACAACTACCGCAGTTGATACAGCACCTTTTTTAATAGTACCGTTTGGAGTAGCTTCTTTAACAGCCACTACAATTTTATCCCCTACAGATGCATATCTTCTTTTTGTACCACCCAATACTCTAATGGTCAAAACTTCTTTTGCCCCAGTATTATCAGCTACCTTTAATCTTGATTCTTGCTGTAACATAATTATTTAGCTCTTTCAATGATTTCAACTAATCTCCAACACTTAGTTTTACTTAAAGGACGTGTTTCCATTATCCTTACAGTATCCCCAATATTGCAATCGTTTTTTTCATCGTGTGCAACATATTTTTTAGTTCTCAATACGAACTTTCCGTACATAGGGTGCTTTACTCGCTTAACTTCTGAAATCACAATTGACTTCTCCATTTTGTTGCTAGTAACAACGCCTATTCTTTCTTTTCTTAAGTTTCTTTTTTCCATAAAGCAGAACCAGTTATTGGTTTTCCCTTTTAGTTATTTCTGTCGCTAATCTCGCCACTGTTCTTCTCACTTTTCTTATTTGAAGAGGATTCTCCAATGGTGTAACGCTGTGCGCTATTTTCAAATCTGAATGTTGCTTCTTCGCTTCAGCCAATTTAAGACCTAACTCTTCAACAGATAATTCCTTTACTTCTGATTGTTTCATAATTCCTTACAATTAAAAATTAAGCTGAATAATCTCTAGCAACAATAAACTTTGTTTTTACAGGTAATTTCTGTGCCGCAAGACGTAAAGCCTCTTTTGCAATCTCTTGAGATACCCCAGCGATTTCGAACATAATTCTACCAGGTAAAACCACAGCAACAAAATATTCAGGAGCACCTTTACCTTTACCCATACGAACCTCTAGAGGTTTTTTGGTAATAGGCTTGTCTGGAAATATTTTAATCCACATTTGCCCCTCTCTTTTCATATATCTAGTAGCTGCGATACGCGCTGCTTCTATTTGTCTAGACGTAATAAAACTCGTTTCCAAAGATTTTATACCGAACATACCATTTGAAAGTTGGTGACCTCTTCCAGAGATCCCTTTCATTCTACCCTTCTGTGTCTTACGAAACTTGGTTCTTTTTGGTTGTAACATTTTTCTACTTCTTTAAAAATTACTTTCTACGACGTGGCTTTTTGTTACCTTCTTGCTTACCACCTTTTGCATTTTGGGTCTTTTCCATACCAACTAAAGGCGATAAATCTCGTTTACCATAAACCTCACCTTTCATGATCCATACTTTGATACCCAATCTACCATAGGTAGTATGCGCTTCTTGCAAAGCATAATCAATATCTGCTCTAAAAGTAGATAATGGAATTCTTCCTTCTTTATAAGATTCAGAACGAGCCATTTCCGCTCCATTTAAACGTCCAGAAATCTGAACTTTAATACCTTCAGCATTCATACGAATTGCTGCAGCGATTGCCATTTTTATAGCACGTCTAAATGATATTCTATTTTCGATTTGACGAGCAATACTAGCAGCTACTAAATTAGCATCTAATTCTGGTCTCTTAATCTCAAAAATATTTATCTGAACTTCTTTATCAGTAATCTTTTTAAGCTCTTCTTTTAACTTATCAACCTCTTGACCACCTTTACCAATAATGATACCTGGTCTTGCTGTTGTAATTGTTATAGTAATTAGCTTTAAAGTACGCTCAATAATAACTCTTGAAACACTAGCTTTAGCTAAACGAGCATGAACATATTTTCTGATTTTATCATCTTCGGCTAATTTATCGCCGTAATCATTTCCACCATACCAGTTAGACTCCCATCCTCTAATGATGCCTAAACGAATTCCGATTGGATTTGTCTTCTGTCCCATATCTAGCTTTGTACATTGTTGTTAGAATCCAATACTAGTGTAACATGATTGGAACGTTTTCTAATTCTGTGTGCTCTTCCTTGAGGCGCTGGTCTAAGTCTTTTTAACATAGCTCCACCATCTACTCTTATTTCTTTGATAAAAAGATCAGCATCTTCAATACTTGCATCTTCATTCTTAGATTGCCAATTAGCAATTGCAGATAAAAGTAATTTCTCAAGTTTACGAGAAGCTTCTTTTGAATTGAATTTTAAAATAGCTAGTGCCTTTTCAACCTGAACACCTCTAACCAAATCAGCGACTAATCGCATTTTTCTTGGCGAAGTAGGACAGTTATTCAATTTAGCAAAAGCAACTTGCTTTTTTTCTGCCTTTATTCTTTCGGCCATTTGTTTTTTACGAACTCCCATAGCTTACTTTTTACCTTTATTTTTCGAACCACCGTGACCTCTAAAAGATCTTGTTGGTGAAAATTCTCCTAATTTATGACCAACCATATTCTCTGTTACATAAACAGGAACAAATTGTCTACCATTATGTACCGCGATAGTTTGACCTACGAAATCCGGTGTTATCATCGAAGCTCTTGACCATGTTTTAACTACAGCCTTTTTACCAGAATCTATATTCTGTTGAACTTTCTTTTCTAAACTAAAGTGAACGTAAGGTCCTTTTTTTAGTGAACGTGCCATTTCTTTCTACTTTTTATTTCTTTCTACGTTCTAATATATATCTATTTGTAGCCTTAGTCTTAGAACGAGTTCTATAACCTTTTGCAGGTATACCGTTCTTAGATCTTGGGTGACCTCCAGAAGCTCTACCTTCACCACCACCCATTGGGTGATCGACAGGGTTCATCGCTACTGGTCTAGTTCTTGGTCTTCTTCCTAACCATCTGCTTCTACCCGCTTTACCAGATACAAGTAATTGATGATCAGAGTTAGAAACCGCACCTATTGTCGCTAAACATAATACTAGAACTAATCTAGTTTCTCCAGAAGGAAGTTTTACAGTTGCAAACTTTCCATCTCGAGCCATTAATTGAGCAAACGTTCCAGCACTTCTTGCCATTACAGCACCTTGACCTGGACGTAATTCAATACAAGAAATAATAGTACCTAAAGGAATAGCACTTAAAGGAAGCGCGTTACCTATTTCAGGAGCTGCATTTTCTCCAGAAGAAATCTCCTGACCTACTTGCAATCCGTTTTGAGCTATTATATATCTCTTTTCTCCATCAGCATACTTAACTAAAGCAACGAATGCTGTTCTGTTAGGATCATATTGAATTGATTCAATCACACCAGCAACATCTTGCTTGTCTCTTTTGAAATCAATTAAACGATACCTTCTTTTATGACCACCACCCTTATGGCTGATAGTCATTTTTCCTTGACTGTTTCTACCTCCGGACTTTTTTAACGGAGCAAGCAAGCTCTTCTCCGGCTTATCAGTAGTAATCGCGTCGAATCCGTTTACTACTCTAAAACGCTGTCCTGGAGTGATTGGTTTTAATTTTCTAACTGACATTTTTTGTCTTTAGTCTTAATTATAGATTACTGTAATAATCAATTATATCTCCCTCAGCAACTTCAACTATGGCTTTTTTATAAGCATTAGTTTTCCCGTGTTGCACTCCGGTTTTTGTATAACGAGTCTTTCTTGAAGGCCCGTAATTCATAGTTCTAACTTTTTCAACAGAAACCCCGTAAGCTGTTTCAACTGCTTCTTTAATTTGAAGCTTGTTAGCGTTAGGGTTTACAATGAAGCCATAACGATTATACAACTCACTATCTGAAGTCATTTTTTCTGTTATAATTGGCTTTATCAACACACTCATGTTCTTACTATTTAGTTAAGTTAGACTCAATTCCTTCTAAAGAACCTTCTAGAAGCACAATATTGTTAGCATTTAAAATCTTGTAAGTGCTTAAATCTGAGTTAGTTACAACTTCAGACCCCTTTAAATTGCGTGACGACAAATATACGTTATTATTTGAATCACCCAACACAAATAAAGATTTTTTATTTTCCAATCCTAAAGACTTTAAAATATTCTTAAAATCTTTTGTTTTTGGAGCATCAAAATTGAAATCTTCAACAACCAAAATCGCCTTTTCATTTGACTTTATAGTTAAAGCAGATTTTCTAGCTAAACGCTTTAAGTTCTTATTCAATTTTTGCTTATAATCTTTAGGTCTTGGACCGAATATACGTCCACCACCTCTAAACACAGGAGACTTAATACTTCCCGCACGAGCTGTACCTGTTCCTTTTTGTTTTTTGATTTTTCTTGTACTACCAGCTATTTCCGCTCTTTCTTTAGACTTATGCGTACCTTGTCTTTGGTGCGCTAAATATTGTTTTACATCTAAATAAACAGCATGTTTATTTGGCTCTATAGCGAATACAGAATCAGAAAGCTCAATCTTTCTACCTGTTTCTTTTCCCTTAATATCTAAAACTGCTACCTTCATTACTTTTCAATAGTTACGTAAGCGTTCTTATGACCAGGTACACAACCTTTTAAAACTAAAAGATTCTTTTCTGGAACTACTTTTAAAACTCTTAGGTTTTGAACAGTTACCTTATCTCCACCCATTCTTCCGGCCATTTTAATACCTTTAAATACTCTAGCAGGATAAGAAGCAGCACCTACAGAACCAGGAGCTCTTAATCTGTTATGTTGACCATGCGTTGCTTGACCAACTCCTGCGAAGCCATGTCTTTTTACAACACCTTGAAAACCTTTTCCTTTTGTTGTACCAATAGCATCAACAAATTCACCTTCTACAAATAGATCAACACCAATAGTGTCACCTAATTTGTAATCTCCTCCAAAATCTCGGAATTCAACGACTTTTTTCTTAGGAGAAACACCTGCTTTTTTAAAATGACCTGTTTCGGCCTTATTAGCACGTTTTTCTGCCTTGTCATCGAAACCAAGTTGAAGGGCATTATACCCGTCCACCTCTAAGGTTCTGACTTGGGTAACTACACATGGACCTAGTTCGATTACTGTACACGGAATGTTTTTTCCGTTTTCATCGAAAATACTAGTCATGCCTACTTTTTTTCCTATTAACCCAGACATATTTAATTTAATTAATTAGTATTTACTTATTTATTATACTTTACTTTCAAGTAAAAAAAAGGGTCAAAAATAAATCGACCCTGATTTTATTTTTTTCCGTTTTTCCCTCGCACGAAGCTCAGGACATGTCACTCACAACTAAAATAGTTGAGAGCAGATGCATTATACTTTAATCTCAACTTCAACTCCACTTGGTAACTCTAACTTCATTAGAGCATCAATAGTTTTTGAAGAAGAACTGTATATATCTAAAAGTCTTTTGTAAGAACTCAATTCAAATTGTTCTCTTGACTTTTTATTAACGTGAGGAGAACGCAACACAGTAAAGATTTTTTTATGTGTTGGTAACGGAATTGGACCCGTTACTACTGCTCCTGTAGTTTTTACAGTCTTAACTATTTTTTCAGCAGATTTATCCACTAAGTTATAGTCGTATGATTTTAGTTTTATTCTAATTTTTTGACTCATTTTCGTAAAATTAAGCGGTTAATCCTTTAGCTGCTTTGATTACTTCTTCAGAAATATTTGAAGGTGTCTCCGCATAATGTGAAAATTCCATTGTAGAAGTAGCTCTACCAGATGACATAGTTCTTAATGCAGTTACATAACCAAACATTTCAGATAAAGGAACCTCTCCTTTTATAACCTTAGATCCAGCTCTATCACTCATATTAGTAATAGTACCTCTTCTTCGGTTTAAATCTCCAACGATATCCCCCATGTTTTCCTCAGGAGTTAAAGCTTCAATTTTCATTATTGGCTCCATTATTACAGCACCAGCAGCTTTACCTGCAGCCTTGTAACCCATTTTTGCTGCTAATTCAAAAGAAAGAGCATCAGAATCCACTGGGTGGAAAGAACCATCTTTCAAAATAACCTTCATACGATCCATCTCGTAACCTGCCAAAGGTCCTGCTTTCATAGCTGCAGTAAATCCTTTTTCAACAGCAGGAATAAATTCTTTTGGAATACGACCACCTTTAATTTCATCTACGAACTGTAATCCAGTTCCCTCAAATGAATCATCAGCAGGCCCCATTTCGAATACGATATCTCCGAACTTACCACGTCCACCAGATTGTTTTTTATACGTCTCTCTATGAGAAGCCATTTTAGTTAAAGCCTCTTTGTACTCAACCTGAGGTTGACCTTGATTAACTTCAACCTTAAATTCACGTCTTAAACGATCCACAATAATATCTAAGTGAAGCTCACCCATACCTGATATAATTGTTTGACCAGAAGCTTCATCAGTTCTAGCTGTAAACGTAGGATCTTCTTCTGCCAATTTAGCAAGAGCCATTCCTAATTTATCAACATCTGCTTTTGTTTTTGGCTCTACAGCAATACCAATAACTGGATCTGGGAAATTCATACTCTCCAAAATAATTGGATGTTTCTCCGCAGACAATGTATCTCCAGTTTTAATATCTTTAAAACCAACAGCAGCACCAATATCTCCAGCTTCAATAAAATCAATTGCATTTTGCTTATTCGCATGCATTTGATAGATTCTAGAAATACGTTCCTTATTACCGGAACGATTATTTAACACATAAGAACCCGCATCTAATCTTCCAGAATACGCTCTAAAGAAAGCTAAACGACCCACAAACGGATCCGTTGCAATTTTAAAAGCTAAAGCAGCAAATGGCTCCTTTACATCAGGTTTTCTTGAAATAGGCTTTTCTGTATCAGGATCTGTTCCTACGATAGCATCTTTATCTAATGGTGATGGTAAATATCTACAAACAGCATCTAATAAAAACTGAACACCTTTATTTTTGAATGAAGACCCACAAATCATAGGTATGATACTCATATCCATAACCGCAGCTCTTAAAGCAGCATGCACTTCATCTTCAGTAATAGAATCTTCATCTTCGAAAAATTTCTCCATAAGAGTTTCATCATACTCAGCAACCGCTTCAATAAGATTTGCTCTATATTCTTTTACTTCAGCCTTCATCTCTTCAGGAATATCAACTACATCAAAAGTTGCCCCAAAGTTATCTTCATGCCATACTATAGCTCTATTCTTAACTAAATCTACAATACCTCTAAAATCTTGCTCATCTCCAATTGGCAAAACAATTGGAACTGCATTAGATTTTAACATTTCTTTTATTTGATTACATACCGCAAGAAAGTTAGAACCTTGTCTATCCATCTTGTTTACAAAGCCCATTCTTGGCACTTTGTAATTATCAGCAAGTCTCCAGTTAGTTTCTGATTGAGGCTCAACACCATCAACCGCACTAAACAAGAACACCAAACCATCAAGTACACGCAATGAACGGTTTACTTCAACCGTAAAATCAACGTGACCAGGAGTATCTATAATATTAAAATGATATGGCTTAGTTTCATCAATAGCCTGACCATTCTTCATTGGAAAATTCCACGTACAAGTTGTAGCTGCAGAGGTAATTGTAATACCACGCTCTTGCTCTTGCTCCATCCAGTCCATAGTAGCAGCACCATCATGCACCTCTCCTATTTTATGACTAACACCAGTGTAGAATAAAATACGTTCTGTTGTTGTTGTTTTTCCCGCATCAATATGAGCAGCAATACCTATATTTCTAGTAAATTTTAAATCTCTTGACATTTCTGATAATTAAAATCTAAAGTGAGAGAAAGCTTTATTAGCTTCTGCCATTTTGTGAGTATCTGTTCTTTTCTTGACTGCAGCACCTTCTTCTTTAGCAGCTGCTAATATTTCTCCAGCAAGTTTTTGAGACATAGCTTTCTCGTTTCTTTTACGAGCATAACTAATTAACCATTTCATTGCTGTTGATATTTTTCTGTCTGGTCTAATCTGCATAGGAATTTGGAATGTAGCACCCCCAACTCTTCTACTTCTAACCTCAACATGCGGCATTACATTAGAAAGTGCATCTTTCCAAATTTCTAAAGCCGTT
The DNA here is from genome assembly GCF_900176415.1 of Cellulophaga tyrosinoxydans. GTDB lineage: Bacteria > Bacteroidota > Bacteroidia > Flavobacteriales > Flavobacteriaceae > Cellulophaga > Cellulophaga tyrosinoxydans. The sequence goes on from NZ_FWXO01000003.1 coordinate 297,921, forward strand.
TTTTCTTCATCTGTTTTCTTTTCTTCCACAATATCAATTGCATCGTAGAATACTTTGTATGCTATAGACTTTTTTCCATCCCACATCATCATGTTAACGAAACGCGTCACTAACTGATCATTAAATCTTGGATCTGGTAAAAGAGGTCTCTTTTTAGCCTGTTTTTTTCTCATTGCTTCTGTTTAAAGTTTGATTACTTTTTAGGTCTTTTAGCACCATACTTAGATCTACGTTGAGTTCTTCCAGCAACACCTGCTGTATCCAAAGCACCTCTAACGATATGATACCTAACACCTGGTAAATCCTTAACTCTTCCGCCCCTTACTAATACTATCGAGTGCTCTTGTAGATTGTGACCTTCTCCAGGGATGTATGCGTTTACTTCCTTACCATTAGTCAACCTAACCCTTGCAACTTTACGCATTGCAGAGTTTGGTTTTTTAGGTGTAGTAGTGTAAACACGAGTACAAACCCCTCTTCTTTGAGGACAAGAATCCAAAGCAGCCGATTTACTCTTCTTAGTAATCGTGGCCCTTCCTTTTCGTACTAATTGTGAAATTGTTGGCATACTATAATTGTATCTATATATAACTTACCCTTTTTTAAGGGTCGGCAAATGTAGTAATAATTCGCAATAATTCAAATGGTTAATGATTTATTTTATTTTTTTTTCAAATTTAATAGAAATAATTACTTCGAATCCGCCTCCAGTATTAACTATAAAAATCTGCATACCGCATACAATTTGGTTTAGATTTTCTTCATCCAAAATGTAATTTTTCATAAGAAACAAATCAGAAAAACATATAATTCGTAAATTTTGAGCATCATATTTGTATTTAACATTCTTTTTAACACAACCTTAAAATATTCTTAAATTTTGTTAGGATAATTAACAAGGATTTAAGACTTTCGCAGGTAACTAATTCAAATAACATAATAATGAAAACAAAAGTAAATGGAATCCTTACGCTTTTTTTGGCGTTTGTTGTGCACTTGACGTTTGCACAAGAAAAGACGATTTCAGGAACGGTAACAGACCAAGATGGCTTACCCTTACCTGGAGTTAACATTGTTGCTGTTGGCACAACTAATGGTACCCAAACAGACTTTGATGGTAATTACTCCATTCAAGCTAAGGTTGGAACTACCCTTTCTTTTTCCTATGTAGGACAAAAAGAAGTAAAAAAAGTTGTAGGTGCAGGATCAACAATTAATGTTCAAATGATTGAAGATGCACAAAGCTTAGAGGAAGTTGTTGTGACTGCTCAAGGTATCAAGAAAGAGAAAAAGGCATTAGGATATGCTGTTTCTACAATTTCTTCTGATGATATTGGTAGTAGACCAGCCACAGACGTTGCCCGAACATTAACAGGTAAAGCTCCAGGAGTTAACATTCAGCAAACGAGTGGATTATCTGGTTCTGGAACCAATATTATTATTCGTGGTTATTCATCAATTAATGGTAGTAACCAACCTTTATTCGTTGTTGATGGTGTGCCTTTTAATTCTGACACAAACTCTGATAATAACTTCGTTCAAGGTAACACTACAGCATCAAGTAGATTTTTGGATATTGATCCAAACAACATTAAGGAACTTAGTGTTTTAAAAGGATTAAGTGCAACTACTTTATATGGTCAAGCTGGTAGAAATGGTGTGGTGTTAATAACCACAAAATCAGGATCAACAAGTGATGCTCAGAAAAAGTTAGAAGTTACTTTTAATCAATCTTTTTTCTTTAATGAAATAGCAAACACTCCTGATTATCAGGACAACTATGGTAATGGTTTTTATCAGAATTATTCTCAAGCATTCAGTAACTGGGGGCCAAACTTTAATTCTCGTGGAACTAATGGTATAGCGCTTGATGGAACTGTTGCTCATCCTTATGATAGAGAATCCTTAGCAACTGCATTTCCTGAATATCAAGGAGCTCGCTATGATTACAAACCTTATAATAGTGTTGAACAATTCTTCAAAACAGGTGGTGTTACCACAACTTCATTGAATGTTTCAAGTGCTAACGAAAAAGGAAGTTTTAATGTTGGAGTTGGACACACAAATGACGAAGGGTTTGTACCTAATAACAACTACGTAAGAACAAACTTTAGTATAGGTGGTACAACTAAATTATCCAATAAAATTAATGTTAGTTCTTCCTTTAATATTGTTCGCACAGACACAAAGGCACCTCCAACCGCAGCTGGTTTTGGAAGTAATTCATCTAACGGTACAGCATCTTTATTTGCCAATCTTTTATACACACCTAGAAGTGTAGATTTGTTTGGTTTACCTTTCGAAAATCCATTGGATAATTCTAGTATATATTATCGAGGTGGTAATGATATACAAAATCCTCTTTGGACATCGAAAAACATAAATACTAAAGAAAAGGTAAGACGTGTTTTTGGTAATATTTCTTTAAATTATGATATTACAGATTGGCTTAACCTTTCTTATAGAATGGCCTTAGATCAGTATACTCAAATACAAGAATTTTCAGCAAACAAGGGTGGAACCCAAATTGTTGGAGGGGCATTTAATACAAGTAGTAGATTAAATACTGTTTGGGACCATACATTAAGTCTTAATTTCAACAAAAGATTTGGCGCGGAAGAAAAATTTGATATCAATGGTACGATAGGTTTCAACCCTAGAAGAGAAACTAGAGACTTTACTGCAACATCAAGTACTCAACAATTTGTTTACGGATTATTTACCCATAACAATTTTGAAGAGCAAATTGCAGGTAGTTCATTTAGAGAAGAAAACATTGTTGGTGCTTATGCATCTGCTACTTTTGGATATGATAACTTTATTTACTTGAATCTTCAGGGAAGAAATGATACATATTCTTCATTACAGCCAAGTACAAGATCAATCTTTTATCCTTCTGCAAGTATTTCATTTGTACCTACTTCAGCAATAGAAGGACTTAGAAATAATAAAACCTTAAATTATCTTAAACTTAGAGTTGGATACGGTTCTTCAGCAGGATTCCCTGACCCTTACTCTACTGTAGTAGGGCTTGGTAGTGCCACCAATGTGTTTATAGATCCAGCTGATGGTAGCGTTATAAATTTATTAACAATATCTAATCAACTTGGAAACTTAAATCTGAAACCTGAATTAATTACTGAAATTGAGGCAGGTATTGAAGCTAAGTTGTTTGATAACAGATTAGGTATTGATTTATCTGTTTATTCTAAAACCTCCAGTGACCTTATATTAACAAATAAATTATTAGACCCTTCATCTGGATTTACATTTACAGCTGATAACCCGGCTGAAGTTAGCAATAAAGGTATTGAACTTGGATTTAATATTACTCCGATAAAGCCTAAAAATGATTCAGGATTCAGATGGGATATTACTGGTTCATGGTCTGTAAACGAAAACATAGTTGAAAGTTTAGGAACAGATAGTGAAGCTGAGGTAATTGCCGGATTTACAACACTAGGTAACTTTGCGATTGCTGGAGAAGCATATGGAGTTATACAGGGAAGTTCTATCGCTAGAGATGCAAATGGAACTCCAATTGTAGCTGCTGATGGTAATTATTTAGCAAACAACGATTTATCTATTATTGGTGATCCAAATGCAGACTGGAGAATGACGGGTATAAGTGATTTCTCTTACAAAGGCGTTGGACTAAGAATGCAATGGGAATATGTGCACGGTGGTGATATTTATTCAACAACTGCTGCAGCCTTATTATCAAGAGGGTTAACTACTGACACTGACTTTGACAGAACACAAGGTTTTATTTTACCTGGGGTTAAACAAAACGGTGATGTTAACGATTTAGTAATAGCCGCAACTGATTATGGTTTTGTAAACTCTGGTTTTTTCATTGATGAACAAGCTATTTACGATGCTACTACTATAAGATTAAGAGAGATTGCACTTTCATATGATTTACCTAAGAAATTTTTAGAAAAAACTCCATTTGGCCGTATATCCTTCTCGGTAATAGGTTCAAATCTTTTCTACAAGGCTGTTAATTTCCCTGATGGCTTAAATTTTGACCCAGAGGTTATTAGCCTTGGTGTTGGTAATGGTCAAGGATTTGACTTCTTGACTGGTCCTACTTCCAAAAGATATGGATTTAGCCTTAATTTAACTTTCTAATAAAAAACGACATGAAAAATAAATATATAAAATTCATTCTAGCACTATCTTTCGTGGGGATTTTTTCCTGTGAAACAGTAGAGCTAGATATAACTAAAAGCCCTAATCAGGTTTCTATTGACAATTTAGATCCTGACTTTTTATTCAACAGTGTACAATTAAATTTTGCGGGATTTGTTGAAAACGTTGCAGGTGTGGGTTCATTTACAGCATCTGTAAGTAGACAATTTGCCATGACCGGTGGGAATACCTATGAAAATGCTTATTCTCCTTCAAGTTTTTCTGGAATTTGGGCATCTGCCTATTCGGAAACTCTTGCTGACATTGCAGCATTAGAACCAATAGCTACAGAATTAGATTTGAAATATCATTTAGGTGTTTCAAAATTAATGAAAGCTTACATTTATATTACGCTAACTGATTTATTCGGAGATGTTCCTTACTCTGAAGCACTTTTAGGAAATGCAAACTTAAATCCAGTTGCTGACGATCAGATTGAAATCTACAAAGCAATGCTTAATGAAATTGATGAAGCGATTGTTTTGTTATCAGGTGTTAGTGCAACTTACCCACCAGAGGATTTCTATTTTTCTGATGGCGGTACAGTAAATGCTTCAACACAAGCAAGATGGATAACTGCAGCTAATAGTTTTAAATTGAGAGTACTTAATAATGCAAGATTGGCAGGTTCAGATTTAGGAATTAATATTTCTGCTGAAATCAATGCTATTTTAAGTGCAAATAATATTATCGATACACCAGAAGAAGACTGGGTAATTCAATATGGTAGTAATAGATTAAACCCAAATACTAGACATCCAGGCTATACAAACTATTACGAGGCATCAGCAGGTGGGTATATGTCTAACTACTTAATGTGGGAAATGATTTCTGAAAAAGGATTTGATGATCCTAGATTGGCTTATTATTTCTACAGACAAGATACTAATGCGACTAATGAAGATATTTTTACATTAGGCTGTGCTAACGCACCAGCACCATCACATTATTCAATTTATACTTCTATCTACGAACCAACCGTAGGAATGCCTTTTTGCACAGCTAATGCACCAAGAGGATACTGGGGTAGAGATCATGGAGATAATGGTGGAATTCCACCAGATGATGAGAAAAGAACAGTTTATGGTTTATATCCTGTAGGTGGTAGTTATGATGATGGTAGTGCTGATAGTGCCCAAGAAGAAGGTTCTACAGGACAATTAGGTGCAGGAATCACTCCTATTATTACTAGTTTTTTCATGGATTTCATAAAGGCTGAATCTGCTTTAACAACTGGAACAACAGGTGATCCAGCAATTTTATTAGAAAGTGGAATTCGAGGTAGCATGAATAAAGTTATTGGTTTCTTAGGAGTTCAAGGTACTTCGACGACTAATGATGTCGACAATTATGTTGCCTTTGTCTTAGATGCTTATACTAATGCTAATAATGATACTGAAAGATTAGAATTAATAATGAAAGAAAATCATATTGCTACATTTGGTAATGGTCTAGAAGTATACAATGCGTATAGAAGAACTGGCATGCCAAGTAATATGCAACCTACTTTAATTCAAGCTTCAGGTGATTTCTATAATTCAGCACTTTATCCTGCTAATTACGTGAATCTTAACAGAAATGCCACTCAAAAAGCTAGAACTGAAAGAATATTTTGGGATAAAAATAATATTACCCTACATTAATTTTAATTGTTAATAATTTAAATAAAATGAAAAATATATATATATTAATCGCGTTTGGTTTTCTCGCATTAGGACTAAGTTCTTGCGAAGAAGAAACAAAAAATCCGCTTTACGAACCAGAGGTAGCGGCCTATGTTTTCATTGATATTGAAAGTCCAGTATTAGATGTTACAGATATAGCCAATTCAACATTTGGCGGTGTAGTTACAGCACCAGCAAACAACGTAGAAAGCTTTACTGTTAAAGCAAGAAGAGTATCAAATGGTATAGCTTCCAATTATGCAACTGTATTTACTACAAGTACATTTCCAGTTGACATGAGAATTTCAGGTCCGGATATTGCTGATGCATTAGGTATTGATACTGCAGAACTAGCTGCAGGAGATCGTTTCGATTTTGTAGGAACCTCTGTTGGTACAGATGGTTCAATTGTAACCTTTAATTCTTTAGCTCCAGACATTCAAGCAGAACCTGGTCAAAAGCAAGCTTATGCTTTAACTGCGTTTATTGCATGTCCTTTTAATCAAGCTGATATGATCGGTACATATACGTTCATAGAAGATAGTGGTTTCTCTGCAACAGGAAAAACTACATTTGATATTATTGCTGGTGATACTCCTAATGAGATTGTTTTAGTAAACCCATTTGACTCTGCAGGTAATTATAATATTACCGTTAATGTTAATGATTTTGGTATAGCAACATTTGAAAGACAAGATGCTGTTTTAACATCTGAAATTTGTTGTGCTGGATATTCTCCAACTAATATTCGCTCAAGTTCTGCCGTTTCCTTGGCACTTTCTTGCATTGGTTACATTGAATTAAAATATAGTACTGCTTTAAGTTTAGCTGGTGGAACTGGAACAGGTTTTACATTTGGTGATCAAGTACTTATCGCACAAAAAAATTAAAAAATTAAATTATGAAAAATATATTTAAAAAATTACTGTTTAGCTTGCTCTCGCTTACAGTATTAAATAGTTGTACGGAAGAGGAAGAATTAATAGGTTTTCCTTTAGAAATACAAACAGAAGCCACAGAAATTGTTGGAACAGTGAGCTCGAACCCTACAAGTTTCTTTGAAGGTTTACCACTTAATATTACTGTGACATTACCACAAACTTTTGCATCTGATGCTGATGTTGAGGTTACAGCATTATTTAATAGTGGAGCACAAACAGTTGCCACAGTAACAGTTCCTGCTGGAGCAACTACTGCAACAGGTAAAATTACTTTACCAAGTAGCGATGGCTTTAATTCTGGAATTTTTGAAGGATTATTAAATTATTGCCAATTAAGTCTTACAGCAATTTTACTTGACGAATTAGAACCAGGGAAAGCATATACCATTACTTCAAACAATTTTGGCGTAAATATTCTTGATCAATATTCTGCGTATACTACCGCGGTAGCTAATAGTAGAATGAATTACTTATTAGATTGGGCAAACCCTGAGGACAATGATTTAGATGTATACATAGCTGGATTGGAATCTTCTGAAACAGGAACAAGGTATGAAAGTGATATTTTCAACGCAGAATATCCTGACGGTGAATACACCATTGAAGTAGGCTTATATATTGTAAGTGAAACTTCTATACCTTGGAAATTATTTTTTGTACACCCAGATCAAGTAACAGTTGATGTTTTTGAAGGCACATTCGACAATTTAACCATTGGAACTGGACTTAATGATAATATCGACATTGTAACTTTTACAAAAACTACAGATCCTGACACTGGTGATGTAACCTTTGTTGCCGGTCTATCTAATTAAGAATAAATTTTTCTTAAAACTTAATAACTCCAGAAATTTTAAATTTCTGGAGTTATTTTATTTTAAACAAGTGTTTTAACTACCTTTACCCCAATGGAAAATAATACTCAAATTTACGGTATCAGAGCAGTCATTGAAGCTATAAAAGCTGATAAGCCTATTGATAAAGTTTTTATTCAAAAAGGAATAAAAGGTGACTTATTTAAAGAATTTGAAACCTTAATACGTAAAAACGGTATCAACTCCTCTTACGTTCCCATTGAAAAGTTAAATAGATTAACTAAAGGAAATCACCAAGGTGTAGTTGCTAATATATCACCCATTCGATTTTTTTCCTTAGAAGAATTAGTCGAAAAAGTATCTACCAAAGAAACAGCACCTTTGTTTCTTCTATTAGACCAATTATCAGATGTGCGTAATTTTGGAGCAATAATTAGAACTGCCGAATGTACTGGTGTAGATGGAATTATAATACAGAAAAAAGGAGCAGCACCGGTTACTGGCGACACTATTAAAACTTCAGCTGGAGCGGCATTTAAAGTGCCTATTGCAAAGGTTGACCATATTAAAGATGCCGTTTTCTATTTACAAGCTTCTGGTATTAAAATTATAGCCGCAACAGAAAAAACTGAGAGTTCTATTTATGACATATCTTTTAAAGAACCTTGTGCGATAATTATGGGTGCTGAAGATGTTGGAATTTCGCCTTCCATTTTAAAAGTTGCAGATGATAAAGCAAAACTTCCGTTATTAGGAGAAATTGAATCTTTAAATGTTTCTGTAGCTTGTGGCGTATTTTTATATGAAGCTGTTCGACAAAGAGCCTTGTAGTTAATCGAAAGACTTATCTTCTTTATACTCGTAATTTATTTTAATTTCTAAACCCTCTATTTCTTGCTCTGGTTTTTTCTCAATGAAATTTCCATTTTCATCAAAATGCTGAAGGAATTCATCTTCTTCTTCGTTAAAATCTTCCCTTTGCCAATCATATAATTTAATTTCTGGCATTGGCGTTTTTAAAAAATACGCAAAAATCAATCCGACTAAAAATCCAGACAAATGTCCTTCCCATGATATTTCGTCCTTTACTGGAAAAATATACCAAAGCATACTCCCATAAATAAATACTACCACTAACGACAACGCTACCATTCTATAATATTTGGAGAATATTCCTTTGAAAAATATAAAACTTGCAAGCACATAAATTAAGCCACTAGCCCCAATATGATAGGACTCTCTACCTATTAACCAAGTTAAAATACCGGAAACCATTACGCCAAATACAATTACAGTAAAAGCATTCTTTCTATAAAAGTATAAAAGAGCTGCTGACAGAACCGCTAAAGGCACAGTATTGTTAAACAAATGCTTGGCGGACCCATGGATAAACGGACTGAAAATTACACCTCGCAACCCTTTTAGGGTTCTAGGTAGAATGCCATAATTATTGAAATTTAAACCAAATCTTATTTCAATTAAATATATCGTCCAAATAAGTAGCGCTAATACCATTGGTATAATTACCACAGCATTACTAAATTGAAAATGTTTTGACTCAGTCATTCTGTTAATTTATAAAATTGTTCGCAAAAATGTATCCAGAAGTATTAAACATGATAAATTGTCATTCTAAGAATTTGTATTTTTGATTTATGAATGAACCATTAGCAGAAAGGGTACGTCCTAAAACTTTAGAAGACTATATTAGTCAGCTACATTTAGTTGGCGATAAAGGTTCGTTAACACATCAAATAAAAAAAGGCATTATTCCATCTTTAATACTATGGGGGCCACCAGGGACAGGAAAAACCACATTAGCTAATATTATTGCTACAGAAAGTGGTCGGCCCTTTTACACTTTGAGTGCCATTAATAGTGGCGTAAAAGATATTAGAGAAGTAATTGATAAGGCCAAACAAAGTGGAGGCTTGTTTACTGCCAAAAACCCTATATTGTTTATTGATGAAATTCACCGATTTAGTAAATCGCAACAAGATTCTTTACTCGCTGCTGTTGAAAAAGGTTGGGTTACTTTAATAGGAGCTACTACTGAGAATCCAAGCTTTGAGGTAATACCTGCATTACTTTCTAGGTGTCAGGTATACATTTTAAATGAGTTTGGTAAAGATGATTTAATAGCTTTATTAAACAGAGCAATAGCGCTTGATTCTTATTTAAAAACTAAAAATATTACGCTCAAAGAAACCAACGCACTATTGAGACTATCAGGTGGAGATGGTAGAAAGCTTTTAAATATATTTGAATTGGTAGTTAATTCTGAAGAAGGTAATGCTATTGTTATTACTGATGAATTAGTGATTCAAAAAGTCCAAAAAAATACGGTCAGATATGATAAAACTGGTGAGCAACATTATGATATCATTTCTGCTTTTATAAAATCTATTAGAGGTAGTGATCCTAATGCAGCAGTTTATTGGTTAGCTAGAATGATTGAAGGTGGAGAAGATGTGAAGTTTATTGCCCGTAGAATGTTAATATCTGCTTCAGAAGATATTGGTTTAGCAAACCCTACAGCATTGGTTATGGCCAATACAACCTTCCAAGCAGTAACAACAATTGGTTATCCCGAAGCTCGAATAATACTTAGTCAATGTGCTATTTATTTAGCCACATCTCCAAAAAGCAATGGTAGTTATATGGCCATTAATAGAGCTCTTAAAACAGTTTCCGACACAGGAGATTTATCAGTTCCGCTAGCTTTGCGAAATGCACCAACTAAATTAATGAAAGATTTAGGATATGGATCTGATTACCAATACGCACATGACTATCGAAATAACTTTGTAGCTGCAGAATTTTTACCAGAAGAAATTTCAGGCACAACCTTTTACACTCCCAATCAAAATCAAAGAGAAAATGCGATTAAAGATTTTCTTAAAAACAGGTGGAAGGATAAATATTCTTTTTAGAATTTAATATTTAAAGATTCTTTTTTTAATTCTTCTCCAGCATAATACTCAAAATACCAAGCTCCGTTTACTGAATATAAAAGACCAGAAACACCATTTTCTTTTTCACCAATGAATATATTTGGTTGAGACGTTTTATATAACTTCATTACAATTTTAGGAGTGCTATCCACCAATTGATAACCATTTGTAATCCCCTGAGCATATAAGTGTGAAACTGTAGTGCTTTCCTTTTGAATAGTAGTAACTGTGGTATTCACTTGAGTAACTTCATTGAGTTTTGGTTCTTGAACTGTAACAATATCTTTTGTTTTAATAGGCGCTTCTGATTTTACTTCAGCTTGCTCAACTATATCAACAGGTGAGACTGTTTCTATTGACACCTTAGAGGAGCCATTGTACGCATAATCAAATGTTGAGAATGAACTTAAGGCATCATTAATTGCCTCAGCATAACTTGCATTAAATTCTTTTAATTTGCTTGTTCCCTCTTTAGTCCTGTATATTTCAACAGAATTACAATCTTTAAAAACAACAGTTGCTTTAGTTGTAAACATATTAGAATCATCTACTAATTCTGCCACAACAGCTAAACATCTATTAGATTTAATTTCTGAAGGTAATTTATCACTATACACTACATTCATTCCCTTTTCTGAAAGTAGAAATTTTATTAATGTACTGGTTTTATATTGATTAGGAGATTTAAATGCCTCAAATTGCACAGGCACTATAATATATTTGTACTGATTTATTTCTTGTTGCGCATAAATAAAAGAGCAAAACAGTAAGAGTAGTATTGATGATAATTTTCTCATGAGGTAATTTATTAATTCTTACCCCAAGATATAATATTTATTCCAAACTGAAATGATGCATACTTACTATTAGCAAGATTAGTGTATCCAATTAAATTATCCGTCATTAAATACATATTTACAGGTCCTGCCTGAATACTGGCGCCTAGCCCTAAATTGGCAAAAGAATACTTATCAATTGTATAAGTAGATTTAAGCGACATGAAATTTCCCAAACGATGTTGATAAAAAGCAGTTAAGGCTACTTGAGGTCCGCGAGGACGATTAATTGCGTATAATTGTGCTCCATAGCTATTTTTGAAAATACTTCCATTAGAATTTCCACCTACACTACTTGTACAATAACAATCTTTCAGTGAACCTATTTGCTTACCAAAATCTCTGCGCAAAGAGGCATATAACTTTGTGGAACGAAAAGTCACAAAGTTTTTACTCTCCACTTCATAAGGAACCAATGCCTTTAAATCATCAACAAAAGTACGCCATTGACCTGTACCATTAATTATGTCTTCTGGCAAGATTACTTCTAGGCCTTCTGTACTTGCTGATCCTTTAAGTGAGTATGTTCTAACATCTTTACTATGATAAATAAAACCAACATCTAAAACACTTGCAGTTAATACGGTTCTATCGTCAAGGTTGTAGGTAAATCCTAAATCTAAACCAAGACCCAAATTACCGCCAAATAATGCCCTTTTAGTTAAAATACCTGGTACACTTGATCCATTGGATTGGTCATCTATGGCATCTTTAAGTTCAAAAACACCTGATGTTCTAATTTCAATATCTGCATCTAAAGTAGCGTTAAGTAAATTACGATCTCCTTCAGTAGTTACAAAATATCCTTTATTATTTGTTGAATTAAAATTTAGAAAACTAGAATACACTTTACCTCTAAACCCAACTGAAAGTTGATTAGAAACTTGTTTGTTTATTCCAAAATGATATACATTTAAAATTTCCCCTCGGGTTTTCAAATGACTTAAATCGTACTTTTTATTTAATTCATTTGTATTTCCTACATAGGCCAATAAAGCATAGTCTTGAAAATAATAACCAATAGCATCTCCTTCATTATATGCACCAAAAGAATAAAAAACTCTATCATTTTTTTTACTTCTGTACCCTACGTTAATAAGTTCAATTTGATAGGTTCCACTTAATTCATCTTTATAGTCCATTCCGTTGATTATTTTATCTCGGAATTTAGTATTGAAATCAATTCCATCATTAGCAAATAAATCGTTAGAAACAAATCCGCTATTACCTGCTTGAAAAGATACGCCTGATAAAACCGGAACACCTGTATACCATTTAAAATTAGTGGTCATACCTGGGTTCAGCAACAAGGCCTGTGGCACTTCATTAAAATCATACAACAATTGCTTGTTCTGACTTTGACTCATAGTAGCTCCTAGCATTAAAATGCATAATAAAAAATATCTTAATCTCATTCTAAAACTCTTAGCTTAAAACTAGCACTTGATCTAAAAATGAGTTTAGGATCAGGCAAAGATGAAACACTTGTATTGCCGCTATTATTAAGGATACTTATTTGAAAACTTGAAGTGTTTTTTAATATATCGATACTTTTCCCAGATGGTGGTCCATAGAATACCTCGTAATCCGAAATTACTGTTGGCGGAGCCGGATTCAAAGAAAACAATTCAAAATCTAGAGTATTGCCGCCTTCATCTAAAAAATCTATTCTAATATCTAGTTGTTTACTAGTGCTATTTTCTAATTGAAAAATTATGGATCCAGATATTACTCTATCAGCAAATAAATCTACATTAAATCCATTAAAATCTATGTTCTGAGATACTCCTCCGGTTGTATTTATCAAATCTTCTGTGGTCTCTAAATAAACCATAGGACCTGTTGCCTCTGTGATGACTTCTAAATCTTTAGCTTGATCGAAATTCTGAGCATCGGAGCAAGCCAGAATAGTAAGCAACCAAAAAAAGTAAAAAAGATTAGGGGAATTTTTCATTGTAAATAATTCAACTCTTAGTGTGTCAAACTCTTATCAAAATAGAGTTCTTATTAAAACGCTATAAATAAGATTTTATTTCATCTAATTCTGTAATTATATCACAAATATTATGCCTTTCTTCATTATGCGCATTAAAATGTAGTACATGAAAACCTAATGCTTTAGCGCCTAGAATATCTGCCTCTAAACTATCTCCAATCATTAAAGATTTTTCAGGAATTGTGTTTGCTTTATTCAATGCTAATTCAAAAATTACAGGATTCGGTTTTTTAACTCCTGCCATTTCAGAATTTATTACATGGGTAAAAAAGCTATCTATATTGGAATTTCTAATTTTCCTATCTTGAACCTCTTGAAACCCATTAGTAATTATATGTAATTGGTATTTGGGTTTTAAATATTTTAGCACTTCCATAGCATTAGGAAATAGATGATTAAAGCTTGACAAATTAGCTATATATTCTTCGGATAAATGGTTAATAACCGCATCACTGACATTTATTCCTAAACTATCGAATGTTACTTTTAAACGCTGGTATCTTAGATCTATCTTAGAAATTTTATCTTCTCTAAATAATCGCCAAAATATTAAATTATTAGGGACATAAACTTTCAGAAAATCATCCAAGTCCACCGTTACTTGATTCTCTGAAAGTATTTTTTCAAAGGTAAGGGCAGAGTTTTTTTCAAAATCCCAAAGTGTATGGTCTAAATCAAAAAAAACATCGGTTACTATTTTATTATACATGGTATTTTCTTAAAACATTTTCATAAAGTTGTTTCCAGTCGACAACACCTTGTTCGCCTAATAATTCGTTGGAAAAAACGGTATTAAATTTGCCATTTACATTTTTAATTTGTCCATACACAAAATCCAATTTTGCATTAATTTCCTCAATACTCTTAAGTTTACTCAATGCATAATCATGCACAGCAAAAGGGTGTATTTTTATAGGCTGCTGTACTTCTAAATTAATATCATAAAAATAAAACGGGAAGCTAGTACTAGCTCTAAATCCCATTTCATGTGTATATCCCATGGTGTAATCGTCTGTAAATTCAGCTTCTACTAAATTTCTATATGTTAACGGAATATCTACCCTATTATAGCGTAATCGCGAATAATTAATTGGTCTATTAATAACATTAGACAAACTCTTTTTTTCTTTTTTAAGCAAATCTGTATTATGAAAAGAACTATAGGATGCACATAGAGATACAATGCTATAATCTGAAATGGACTTTATTAGAAACTGAAATCGATTATTATTTGTTGATACATTCTTATCAAACGTAGAGTAATCAGCAAATTGAAAAAAGAATAGACTTGTGATATTATATTTTTTATGACAATCTATTAACCAAGAAAAATTATTATATGGATCTTTTTCAGGATTAAACCAAACAGCTATACGCTGTAGAACTCTTTTAAATTTTAACGAGGTTATATCTAAAATAAATCCGGCAAAACTCCGAACTATACCTCTATGTGCATAACAATGAGATGTTGTAACATCTATAATAGAATTATAGGTATACTTATTATCCCTTGATTTTAAATCAGGAAAGCGCTCTTTGAGTTTAATTAATAATTTATTTGCCCAAATATCTACTACTGGCAACTGCAAAAAATTGTTTTTATAGGCTAAACTCTCCAAAGGAGGAAACCTATCATGAATATCTTTTACATGTGGTAAATACTCTTCATACCTACTCAATAAATAAAAGCTGGCGGAGAAAATATCAAAAGGAATTGTACTGCGTTCTCCAGCATTAAAAAAACAAGGCACTCCATCCCAATCATGAACTTTTATTTGAATATCATTAATTCCTTGCTCAAAAAGTAGGTCATTACTTCTTACAAAAAACTCGTTCTGAAGTGGTAATTTAGTATACGTAATCTTGGCGCCAGAATGCTTTATAAAATCTTCTACTTTCGCTGTAAACTGAACATTTATCCCCAATATTCGCTCAAAAATCTGCTTCATTACGAAACTAAACCTTGGCGTTATCTTATGGGTATATATTAGAAGCATACATTTTAAATATCATTATAATAAAACATAACATATTAGGCTACATTATATTTTCATCTGCAAAGCTAAAATATTCTGTCTGAGTGATGATCAAATGATCCAAAACTTTTATATCTAATCCTTCTGCTGCATTTTTTATTTTCAGTGTAATTTGTTTATCTGCCGCGCTAGGTTTAAGCGTGCCAGATGGATGGTTATGCGCAAGAATTATGGCCACCGCTCCTATTTCTAATGCTTCTTTCATAATTAATCGCACATCTACCAAAGTACCGGTAATGCTACCCTTACTCTGTTGCGAACAATGCAGAACTTTATTAGAATTATTTAAGAAAACTACCCAGAACTCTTCGTGTGGTAATTCTCCCATGGAAGGTTGTAACAATTCAAAAACGCTTTTACTACTTGTTATTTTCGTGATTTTTTCTGCATCTTCTCCTCTTCTACGTCGTCCAATTTCTAAGGCAGCAGCAATAGTAACGGCTTTGGCTTCTCCAATACCTTTAAATTGCATTAATTTTTTAACTGATAATTTTCCTAAATCATTTAGATTATTGTTTACTGACGCAAGAATTCTTTTTGAGAGTTCTACTGCGCTTTCATCTCTGCTTCCGGATCCTATCAATATCGCAATTAGTTCTGCATCTGATAATACAGATCGCCCTTTTAGAATTAGTTTTTCTCTAGGCTTATCATCATCTGCCCAGTTTTTAATGGAAAAAGAAGTTGAATTTTCTGGCATTTGATAAAGATAAGGAACTAATTTTTTTATTGTAATTTTCAAGTAGATTTAAAACACACCAATATGAAAAGCATATTTGACGAAAGCATTAAAAACGAACTCATTTCCCGTATAGACAAACTCCAAGAAAATTCTGAAAGAAAATGGGGTAAAATGACAGTTGGACAAATGGCTTGGCATTGCCAATATCCTTTAAAAATAGCTGTAGACAATAAGCCTAGTACTAAAAAAGGTAGCCTATTGGCGAAATTGTTTTTTAAAAAATCTATGTATAACGACAAACCTTGGCGAAAAAATTTACCCACAGCTCCGCAATTAAAAGCAAGAGAACCAAAAAATTTTAACGATGAAGTAAAACTCTTACGCCAACTTACTTTAGAAGCTCATGAAACTAAATCTAGGGATCATTGGAACCCGCATCCAGCTTTTGGAAATTTTACAAAAGAACAATGGGGCCAAATGGAATACAAACATTTAGACCATCATTTAAGACAATTTGGTGTATAGCCTAATAATTTTCTAAATGTATTTTTAAAGCATTTAAATCTAAACCTCCGTAATTACCAGAACTCATAAAAAGCACCACAGAATTATTATAATCTTGTTGGTAAACCAAATCTTTAAAAGTATTTGCATCGGTAACAATTGTTAAATCATTTCGCTCAAATGCCTCTGAAATTTGACTTTCGCTTACAGGGGCTAATTTTTTAATAGCCACCGATTCTGGCAAATAAAACACAACAGGAATATCAGCCGCATCTAAAGCGCCTTTATATTCTTTTAAAAATTCAGGATTAAAACTGCTATAGGTATGTAATTCTAGAAAAGCTATTAATTTACGATCAGGAAATTGTTCTTTTACTGCTTTAGTTGTTGCAGCCACTTTACTTGGGGAATGTGCAAAATCTTTATATGCAACACAGGTTTTACCATTTGCAATTTTCTCTAAGCGTTTAGAAGCACCTTTAAATGTAGCTATAGCTTCATAAAAATCGTCTTCATCAACTCCCATATTTTGACAGATCCATTTAGCACCTGCCAAATTACTTAGATTGTGTTTGCCAAAAACCTCTATTGGCATAGGACCTTCTGGAGTTTCTAAAAGTGTAACTCCATTTTCAACCGTATATTCTGGTGTATGATATGGTAATTTACGAATGGCATTTTCAGAAGCTTCCACTACCTTTCGTACATTTTCATCTTCTTCATTGTACGTAATACTACCACCTTTTACAATGCCATCAACAAAAATTTGAAATTGTTCTACATAGTTTTCAAAAGTGGGGAATACATTTATATGATCCCAGGCAATACCACTTAAAAGTGCAATATTTGGTTTATATAAATGAAATTTTGGTCTTCTATCAATCGGGGAAGACAAATACTCATCACCCTCTAACACTATAAAATCGTTATCTGTTGTTAAATGCACCATTCTATCAAATCCGTCTAATTGCGCACCAACCATATAATCCACATCACGTCCATGGTAATTAAGCACATGTAATATCATTGATGTAATTGTAGTTTTTCCATGACTACCACCAATTACAACTCTTGTTTTATCTTTGGACTGTTCATATAAAAATTCAGGATAAGAATAAATTTCCAATCCTAATTCTTGTGCTTTTAAAAGTTCTGGATTATCAGCTTTTGCATGCATTCCCAATATAACTGCATCTAAATCCGAGGAGATTTTCTCCGGAAACCATCCAAATTCTACAGGTAGCAAGTTTTTCTCGGCTAATCTTGTTTTAGAAGGTTCAAAAATAACATCATCACTCCCGGTTATTTTATATCCTTTATGGTTTAGCGCCAGAGCTAAATTATGCATAGCACTTCCTCCGATAGCAATAAAATGTATTTTCATGAAAAGTAAATTATGGCGTAAAGATAGCAATTGGTATAGCTATTTTCAAACTTGAAAAAGTATCATTCTTTATTTTTATCTTAGAGAAAAAAAACAAATGAATCTTAAACTATCAGAAATTCCCTCAAAAGAAATAATGCCAGGCTATCATGGCAAACTTATCCATACCAATACTATGAGTTTAGCATTTTGGGAGGTAGAAAAAGGCGCTATTGTTCCAGAACATTCTCATGTAAACGAACAAGTAATGCAGGTTTTAGAAGGGAAATTTGAATTTACTTTAAATGGAAAAACTAAGATTTATGAACCTGGCGAATTAGTGGTTATAGGATCTTATATTCCGCATAGTGGTAAGGCTATCACTAATTGTAAATTAATGGATGTTTTTAGTCCTACTAGAGAAGAATACAAATAAAATAGCCATTATGAATATTTCTTTAAAGGGTAAAAAAGCATTAGTTGGTGGTAGTAGCGACGGAATTGGAAAGGCGATAGCCTTGCAATTAGCAAATAGTGGAGCAAGTGTTACACTTGTTTCTCGAAATGAGGACAAATTAAAAAAAATTGTAGCTGCTTTACCTACCTCAGCAGGACAAAAACATCAATATTTAGTTGTAGACTATACCAATTTTAACGATTACAAAGATAAAGTTCAACATTTTTTTAAAATTAACACCATTGATATTCTCGTAAACAATACGCAAGGACCAAGCGCAGGGAATTCGCTTGAAAAAAATATTGATGATTATCAGAGTGCATTTGATTTATTGTTTAAGACCACTGTTTTAACAACGGATCTTGCCTTAAAAAACATGATAAAAAACAAATGGGGACGCGTTATAAATGTTGCCTCTGTTTCGGTAAAAGAACCTCTCTCCTATTTAGCTCTTTCTAATACTATTCGGGCAGCTGTGGTTACCTGGGGGAAATCTTTAGCTGCTGATGTTGGCCCACATCAAATTACGGTAAATAATATTTTAACAGGTTATTTTGATACCAATCGCATTACAAATTTAAATGAAGCTAAAGCCAAACAATTACATATTTCCGTTGATGAAGTACGCAACCAAATGGAAGCTAAGGTATCTTTACAGCGCATTGGCAAACCAGAAGAGTATGGATATCTCGTAACGTTTTTAGCGTCTGATAACGCTGCATATATTACGGGCACAGCAATACCTATTGATGGTGGTTTGTTAAAATCTATGTAAACCAAGTTTTAGTGGCATATTATTTGTTTACGATTTAATAACCTTTACTCACTGTAAACAGGGTTTTACTCAATTACTATTGTGCTTAAATTTACCATGTGGCATATTTGCCCAACAAACAAAAGATTATGAAAACAACAACTGTATTGATATTCATTATATTTTTCTCGCAAATGGCAAATGCCCAACAAAACAATGAATCGTATGAAACATTATGGAAAAAGATTCAGAAATATGAAAACGAGGGACTCACAAAATCTGCTTTAGGAGTTGCTGAAACTATATCTGAAAAAGCGAAAAAAGAAAAAAACAGTCCGCAAATAGTAAAATCCTTATTGTTTATTTCTAAATATGCGTTAACACTAGAAGAAGATGCGCAATTAAAAATTATTTCTGATTTTAAAACAGAAATCGCCAATACTACATCGCCAACCAAAAATTTACTAGAGAGCTACTTGGCTAATTTATATTGGCAGTATTACCAACAAAATAGATATCAATTTTACAATAGAACTGATACAGATGTAAAAGTAGATGCTACAGATTTTAGAACTTGGGATCTAAATACACTTTTTTACGAGATTAGCACCCATTTTGACGCTTCTTTACAGAACAATACAGTATTACAAAAAACACCGGTTTCTGACTATTACGAAATTCTGAACACGCAAAAAGGCTCCTCAAATTACAGACCTACATTGTTTGATTTACTTGCCAATACAGCACTTAATTTTTATAAGACTGATGAAAACAGTATTACAAGACCGGCAGATAAGTTTGAAATAGATTCACCCGAAATTTTATGCGAAGGGTATCAATTTATAAATCAAAAAATTAGCACCAATGACAAAACTTCCTTACAAGCAAAAGCGATAAAGGTCTATCAAGATTTATTAAAATTTCACAGCATAAATAAAGCTTCCGATGCTTATGTTACGGTAGATATTGAACGATTACAGTTTATTAAAAACAATGCCACTTTTGACAATAAAAATGAGTTTTATCAAAACATATTAAGTAATTCTGCAGCGAGTATAAAAGAAAATAAAAATTGGGGGCTTTATCAATACGAAATTGCACAATTATATCATGAATTAGGCAATAGCTACCAACCAAAATCAAATGAAGAATATCGTTGGAAGCAAAAAGAAGCTATCGAATTATGCGATAAAATAATTAGTGCTTTCCCTAAGAGCGATGGCGCTGAAAAGTGCAAGGTTCTAAAGGCTTCAATTTTAGCCAAAAGTGTTGACCTCACCAATGAACATTATATACCTACCAATGCTCCGTCTCGTTTATTAGTAACTTACAAAAACATAGAAAATATTAGTATCACCGCATTCCACTTAAGTAAAAATCAGTTTACAGAACTTCAAAAATTATATCCAGCCGATAAAAAATTGGATTTTATAAAAAAATTGAAGGTTGCAAAAAAATGGAATGCTACTTTAAAAAATGAAAATGATTATCAAAGCCATACCACAGAAATTCTTCTTCCAGAATTAAATAATGGTTATTATTTATTGGTTGCACAACCAGATCTTTTAAACGAAAATTCGTTTTCTTTTAGCCCTATTCAGGTTACCAACCTAGTGCTAACAGAAACTCAGACAAATGAAACACACACTTTTCAAGTAATCGATAGAAATAATGGTAAGCCAATTTCTGATGCTAAAGTAAATCTTAATTACAGAATTGATTACGACAATAATTATTTAAATAAAACCTTTGCTACAGACAAAAATGGGCAAGTTATCATTCAGAAATCAACAAAAAACTGGACTGACATTACGGCTGAAGTTAAAGCGAATAACGAAGTAGCTTTTTTTGGTGAGTTTTACATCAATAGAGATTATTCATCTTATAATCAACAAAAAAATAACATAAGTTATTCTTGTTTTCTATTTACGGATCGAAGTATTTACAGACCTGGGCAACCGCTTTATTTTAAAGGTATTGCCATTTCTAAACAAGAAAATAATAGCAATGTATTACCTAATACGGAAGTTGAAGTGCAATTATTCGATGCCAATTACCAAGAAGTTAGCTCACAGCGCTTAAAAACCAATGAATACGGTTCTTTTTCTGGAGAATTCATGCTTCCTTCTAATGGACTAACAGGAGGATTTAGCTTACAAGTAAAATCTAAACAAGTTGCTATAAACGGCACCACCTATTTTTCAGTCGAAGAATATAAAAGACCCAAATTCGAAGCTAATTTTACCCCTATTACAGAAACGTTTAGAGTAAATGACACCATTACCGTAAGCGGAAAAGCTATTGCATACGCAGGTAGTGCTATTTCTGATGCCAAAGTTAGTTACCGCGTAAAACGTGTGGTTTATTTTCCAAGATGGTACTACTGGTACAGATCTTATTTTAACAGTACTCCACAAGAAATAACTTTTGGCGAAACTACTACGGATGATGCTGGAAATTTTCAAGTAACATTTAATGCTATTCCTGATACCAAAACTTCGGCGAAAGACCTTCCAACTTTTAGTTATGAAGTTTCCGCCGATATAACCGATATTAATGGTGAAACGCATAGCACAACTACCACAGTAAATGTAGGTTACCATACTTTAAACGCAAATATTTCGGCATCAGAATTGATTAATAAAGATGCGAATGAAAATAAATTGCACATTAGCACAACCAACTTAAACGGACAGTTTGTTCCCACCCAAGGGACAATAAAAATTTATAAATTGGTAGCACCAACATTGGTTTTAAGACCACGACCTTGGACTGCTCCAGATTATGATAGTTTTGGTAAGGAAAAATTCAAAGCTCTTTTTCCACATGATGCTTATGGAAGTGAGCATGATGTAAATACATGGGAAAAAGGAAAACTGGTTTGGGAGTCGAATTTCGACACAAAAAAAGAGGATGTTATTTCATTTCCAGACATGAAAAAATGGGAATCCGGCGCCTATACTATAGAATTGGCAGCGGAAGATAAATTTGGCCAGCTAGTGCAAGACAGAGCACAAACAAATTTATTTAGCGATTTGGATAAAAGCTTAGCCGATAATCAGCTCTTTAGTATTCAAACAGATAAAACTAGTTATGCTATTGGTGATAAAGCAAAAGTAGTATTTAAATCTGCAGGCCAAGATTTGAATGTTACAGTAACCATTGAAAAGAATCATAAGATTATTGACACTCAAATAATTCGTTTATCTAATGATTCAAAAACAATTACCATCCCTGTGAACAAAGAAGATTTAGGAGGTTTTGCTGTAAATTATAGCTATGCCGCATACAATTCTTTTGCTTCAGGTTCTGTTCAACTATCGGTGCCTTACCCAGTTACAGATTTACAGATTGAAACCCTAACCTTTAGAGATAAATTACAACCTGGAACAGATGAAACCTGGTCATTTAAAATAAAAGGGCCTAAAGGCGATAAAGTAGCTGCAGAACTATTGGCTAGTATGTATGATGCTTCTTTAGATGCTTTTCAAGGGCATCACTGGAATTTTAGTCCGCTATATAAGCCTACCTACTATTCCAACCGCTATAGCAATGCCAATCAAAGTTTTGGAATTATTTCGTTTAACAATTATATGCATTTTAATAATGGATATAGCTATACACCACAGTATTTCGATTCCTTCAATTGGTTTGGATTTAATTTTGGTTATGAAAATTATCGCTATGCAACACGGAAAATGTCTGGCGTAATAATGTCCGTTGAAGCAGAAGCGGTAATGGAAGTCGCTGCCGATGATGCTGATTTCGCTTTCGCTTCTGGCGCACCTGCTCCTGAATTGAAAAAAGAGAAAAGTGATTCTATTTTGAATAAACCAAAGGATACATCAAAAGAAGCTGATTTTAGCGAGGTACAAATTCGTAAAAACTTACAGGAAACAGCCTTTTTCTTTCCAGATTTACATACCGATAAAGAAGGAAACGTTTCGTTCAGCTTTACAACACCAGAGGCATTAACTCAATGGAAATTACAGCTTTTAGCCCATACAAAAACACTTGAAAGCGCAACTACAACCTATACAACGGTCACTCAAAAAGAGTTGATGGTTTTGCCTAATGTGCCTAGATTTTTACGTGAAGGTGATGCTATAGTTGTAAGTAGTAAAATTGCTAACTTAACAGATAAACGTTTGTCTGGACAAGCAAAATTAGTGTTAACAGATGGTCTAACGAATGAAGATATCACAGCAACTATAACTTCTCAGATTCAGAAAGAATTTACTGTAGATGCTACGGGCAATACACAAGTTTCTTGGACACTTAACATTCCAAAAGGACTACAAGCAGTACAGTATCAAATTTTAGCTAAAGCTGGAAGTTTTAGTGATGGAGAACAAAACTTTTGGCCTGTTTTAACTAACAGAATGTTGGTAACAGAATCACTACCAATGTGGGTTCGAAGCAATCAGACTAAAACATTCTCTCTTGACAAATTAAAAAACAATAGCTCTAAAACACTTAGCAATCATAAACTAACCTTAGAAATAACGTCTAACCCAGCTTGGTATGCTGTGCAAGCACTCCCCTATTTAATGGAATATCCATACGAGTGTAATGAACAAACCTTCTCTAGGTACTATGCTAATACATTGGCAAGCTACATTGCAAATAGCAATCCTAAAATCCAAGAAGTGTTTAAACAATGGGCAAATTCTGATGCATTATTAAGCAATCTTGAAAAAAACCAAGAGTTAAAATCCTTATTAATTCAAGAAACACCTTGGTTACGTGATGCACAATCAGAAACAGAACAAAAAAAGCGAATTGCGCTGCTTTTTAATTTGAATAAAATGAAAAGTGAGCAAGAAGCTGCTTTAAATATATTACAGCAAAACCAGCTATCTAACGGGGCATGGTCTTGGTTTGCTGGCGGCAGAGAAAACAGATATATTACCCAGCATATTGTTACTGGATTAGGGCATTTGAATAAACTTACAACCGCTCCGCAAAAAGCGCAATTAGTGGGTGAGCAAAATCAAAGCCAAAATCAAATGATTGAAAATGCAATCTCTTATTTAGATGATGCTTTTGTATCGGAATATGAATACATGAAAAAGCATACTAAAAACATAAATAATGATCAATTAAGTTACACTCAAGTGCATTACTTATATATGCGTAGCTTTTTCCCATCCATAAAAAAATCTAAAAAAGTTAATGATATAACTGCATACTACAAAGGCCAGATTCAGAAATATTGGAATGCTAGAAATTTATATAGCAAAGGTATGTTAGCCTTGATTATGCATAGAATGGACGATGCTAAAACAGCTAACAAGATTTTAAAATCGTTAGAAGAAAATAGCATTACTAGTGAAGAATTGGGAATGTATTGGAAAGAGAATACGAGTTCATGGTATTGGTATCAAGCACCTATTGAAACTCAAGCTTTATTAATTGAGGCTTTTTCTGAAATTCAACAAAAGGTTGAAACCATAGATAATCTTAAAATTTGGTTGTTAAAAAACAAACAAACCAATCAATGGAAAACCACCAAAGCTACCACAGAAGCTGTTTACGCATTATTGCTTCAAGGGCGTAGTTGGTTGTCCGTAACCGATGCTGTTGATGTGCTTATTGGTGGAGAAAAAATAGCCCCTAAAAAACTAGAGAATGTAAAAATTGAAGCTGGTACAGGTTATTATAAAACTTCATGGAATACCAACGAAATAACTCCGAAGATGGGTGACGTTCAAATAAGCAAAAAAGGTGAAGGCATTGCTTGGGGTGCATTATACTGGCAGTATTTTGAAGATTTAGACAAAATAACTGCTGCCGAAACTCCTTTAAAATTAAAGAAAAAACTTTTCCTTAAAAAGAACACTTCCACCGGTGAGCAAATATCAGAAATAACGAATACTACGCATTTAAAAGTTGGCGATTTAGTTCGAGTTCGTATTGAATTACGATCAGATCGCGATATGGAATTTATTCACATGAAAGATATGCGTGCTGCAGGGTTTGAACCTATCAACGTTTTCTCGCAATATAAATGGCAAGATGGTTTAAGCTATTACGAAAGCACCAAAGATGCTAGTACAAACTTTTTCTTTGATTATCTACCAAAAGGTGTTTACGTATTTGAGTATGATTTAAGGGTGAATAATGCAGGTGATTTCAGTAACGGAATCACCACAATTCAAAGCATGTATGCTCCAGAATTTACCAGCCATAGTGAAGGAATTCGGGTTAAAGTGAGAGAATAATAATTCTATCGAGAACCATTCTAGAATCTAATGGTTCTCGATATTTTTTTGCATCATTCCATGTCGCAATAACAGATAAACTAACATCCTGTTTTACCACAATAATTAAAAATTGTGTAATTCTTTATACTACCAAAGGCGTTTTACATAACACTTTAAATTATAAAAGTAAAGTTCCCTCAATAAAAAGGGCTGTTCCCTAATTCTTGGTTTTTAATGGTAAACTATACATGTAGCTTTAAGGTATAATCTTAAAACCACGTATTATGAAAAATTCCATTAGCATTACCGTTAAAAAACCATGTTCAGAGAAATTTACTAACTTTAGTACAACAGACAATGGTGCATTTTGTTCCTCTTGTGAAAAAGAGGTAATAGATTTTACCACCATGTCGCAGACTGAAATTTTAAAGTTTTTATCTAAGAATAGCGCAACTACTTGCGGCAGATTTAAAACATCACAACTAGGAACCATTTCAGATCAACAAAATTATAATACGATGCAAAATTTTATTACTAAAGGAATCGGAGCACTGAGTTTTTCATTAGTATCCTTGTGTGCAATTTCAAGCCTAGAGGCACAAGAATTAGCTATAAATTCTAATGTTCAGACTGAAATTACTGCAACACCAATTGCTAACATCAATGAAGTGCAACAACAAAATAACTACAAGATAACAGGCACTGTTTTAGATGAAGAAAACATTCCTCTCCCTGGCGTATCTATTGTGCTCAAAGGCACTGCAGAAGGGGTCTCTACAGATATGGATGGTAAGTTTGAATTTCCTAGAACATTGGAAGCGAATAATGTTTTGGTTTTTAGCTATATTGGCTATGACACCAAAGAATATAAGATTGTAACTAGTGAAAAAGACACACAAGACATAACCATACAATTTAAATCTAGTGATATTGAATTAATGGGAGAAGTAGTTATTGAAGGACCTTTTAAATCTAAAAAAAACATTTTTCAAAGGTTTGCTGCCATCTTTAAATAATGAAATATCTTCTCCTCCTTTTTATATGTTGCAGCCTTTTAGGTTACGGACAACAAAGCGATTTTAAATCTATTAATTTTAACAAGGCGGATAGCATTGCTTTGAAATACAAAGGAGCAAGTTTAAAAAATTTACCGGTACTAACCCATAAATTAACTACACATTTGGCAACCGATGTTGAAAAATTCAGAGCTATTTATACATGGGTTAGTACTAATATTGAGAATGATTATAATTCTTACGTAAAAACAAAAAAGTATAGATCCAAATTTTCAAAAGATAGAGCCGCATTTCTTGAGTGGAATTACAACTATACTCCTGAAGTTTTTAAAAACCTTGTAGCGAATAAAAAAACTGCCTGTACTGGTTATGCTTATTTAATAAGAGAAATGGCAATTTTGGCAAATATTGAATGTGAAATTGTTGATGGTTATGGTAGAACAGCCACCGTTTCCTTATCCAAGGATAGCCAGCCAAATCACTCTTGGAACGCCGTAAAGCTAAATAATATTTGGTATTTATGCGATGCAACTTGGTCTGCTGGAAAAATTCTGCTAGATGACGGTATCCCTAAATTTAAAAGCGAATACTATGATGGTTATTTTTTAGGAGCTCCTGAATTATTTATCAAAAATCACTATCCATTGCAAAGCAAATGGTCCTTACTTAAAAACACTCCAACTTTTGCAGAATTTATAAGTGGTCCTTTGGTATATAAAGAGGCATATAATTGGAATATGGCACCAATTTATCCCGAATGCATGTATTTGGCAACTACTAAAAATGAGTCATTAACTTTCAATTTACAGATGCTGAACAATGAATTTCTTGAAAATCTGAGTCTTACTTTGAATTCAAAAACTAGTAAAGAAGAGGTGAAAATCGAAACAAATACAAATAACAAAACCTGCTCTTTAACCTATAGCTTTGAAAAAACAGGGTTGTATGATGTGCACTTAAGAATAAATGAAGACATCATAGCTACATATGTAGTAAAGGTGAAAAGAAACAAATAATATGTTTGTAAATATGACAATAATGTTCTCAGAATGTATGCTATCTACAAACTCATACGATCTTTAAAAATATACGATTGTCTTCTGGAAACCTCAACCTCTTCACCATTATTCATGGTTAACTTTAACTTACCATTAAACCAAGGTACGACATTTTTAATGTGATTCATATTGATTATCTGTTGACGGTTTACCCTAAAAAAGCTCTTCTCAGGTAATTTTTCTTCAACTTGATTTAACGATTTATACAACATAGGGCGCTGATCTTGAAAAAATACTCGTGAGTAGTTCCCCACAATTTCAAAAAGTATAATATCACCTATTTTCACAAGCCAACATTTTTCACCGTCTTTAATAAATATTTGACTGCTTTCTGTAAGTTGCTCTGTTTTAATTGCGGTTTCTTCTCCAGAAATAGTTACTTTTTCTTTCACCTTTTCAATGGCTTGTGAAAAACGTTTTTCATTAATGGGTTTCAATAAATAATCTAAGGCATTATACTCGAAAGACTT
The DNA here is from genome assembly GCF_900176415.1 of Cellulophaga tyrosinoxydans. GTDB lineage: Bacteria > Bacteroidota > Bacteroidia > Flavobacteriales > Flavobacteriaceae > Cellulophaga > Cellulophaga tyrosinoxydans. Next base: position 325,867 of record NZ_FWXO01000003.1, read on the forward strand.
AATGGCGTATTCATCAAAAGCTGTGGTAAAAACAGTAATTGGCACTTCATCTAACATTTCTAAAAGTTCAAACCCATCTTTCTCTGGCATGTTAATATCGAGCAAAAGCAGCTCTGGTTTGGTCTTATTAATTAATTCAAAACCATCATCAACATTTTCGGCTTCACCTACCAATTCTAACTCTGGATGCTGTTTTAATAATTCTTTTATTTCATTTCTCGCCAAACGAGAATCTTCAACAATCACTGTTTTTATTTTTTTCATGTCAGTGGTATTTTAATTGTTGCTACAACTTCTTCATTAACTTCGTTCAATGAAAATTCGCCTTTGCCTCCGTAGAGCAATCGCAATCGCTGCTTAATATTTTTTATCCCCAATTTGGTAGAATTCTCATCGATACGTAACGAGCCTGTATTGCTGACTATAATTTGAAGTTCATTAGCTACAATAATAGTTTTTAAACGTATTATTCCACCACTTTTAAGGTTTGATATACCATGCTTTGCTGCGTTCTCGACCAATAACTGAATAATCATTGGAGGAATCATAATAGTTTCTGTTCCTGCACTAATTTCTTTTTCATATTGTAATCTATCTTCCATTTGAATTTTAGATAAGGCAATATAGTTGTCCACCATTTCTATTTCTTCACTTAAGGCAATAGCATCTACTGTATTTTTAGATAGCGCATATTGCAACATTTCAGATAGTTTGGTGATCATTTCACTAGATTTATCTACATCTTCCAACATTAAACCTCTAATATTATTAAGGCTATTAAACATAAAATGTGGATTAACTTGCCCTTTTAAAGTATTTAGTTGCGCGTCTTTTAATGTGGCGCTTAATTCTAAATTATCCAATCTATTTTTATTGGCATTCATTATAAATTTTACGGCAATATAAATCACGGTCCATCCTAAGATGGTGATGGCACTGTTTATAACACTTGTTATATATGAGAAATGTTCCTTGTAAAATGCTATTTCGCCTGGTGTGCGTTTCCAAATTTTAGCGTACAAAAAATCTGAACCCATGAAAACAAAATAATACACCGTAGTACACAATATAAAAGCAACCAGAATTTTAATAAAATGCTGATTAGTAAATCGCTCAAAATCTATGATTTTTTTTAAATAAAGTCTATATATAGCGGTTATAATAATACTAAAAATAGTAGCGGTAAAAAACGAGTATAATTTATATTCTTGACTTATTTCAGGAATAACAAACACCATAGCATTTATCATTGACCACCCCACAAACTGGAACAACCAAAATAATAAATTAGCATGTTTATCTTGAAAATCCATATTATGCAATTGCCTTTTTTATTGGGTTAATTGGTAGTAGCACTGTTAAGGTATTTTTATCAATTTCATAATTGGCCATAAAACTTGCATTTGCGCCATAAAGCAACTTAAGTCGTTGTTTTAAGGTATTCTCCAAAACTTGTCTTGGTTTGCTAATAAGGGCTTTAGCATTGTGTATAAGTGCTATTCTCAAGCTGTCATTTTTAATTTCAGTACCTAAAAATATTTCGCCTCCTTCTTTAGAATTCAGCACGCCAAATCTTGTAGCCAATTCTATTAAATTTGTCAATAGTAATGGTGGTATTTGCAATTGTAATGTTTCTGGTGCAATTTCAAAATTCATTTTTAGTCGCTCTCTACCCTCTATTTCTAATATTGCTATGTAGTTTTTGGCTATTTCTAATTCTTCCGATAAAGCCACAGCATTAATATTGTTTTTAGTGAGTGAATATCGCAGCATTTCAGAAAGAGTCGTTAACATAGCCCTAGATTTGGAAACATCCTCCAACATTAATCCTTTAATATTATTTAATGAACTAAAAATAAATTGCGGATTTATATGTCCCTTTAAAGTATTTAGCTGTGCCTGTCTTACTTGATCTTTAAGTTTTAATCGGTTTAAACGCTCATCATTAGATTGCCGTAACAATTTAATAATGTAGTAAAAAATGGTCCATCCAGTAACAATAACAAAATAGACTAAATATTTTCCGAATCCAGTAGCTTCCTTAGGTTTTTTACTAAATAAATTAAAGGAATCGTCAAATAAAAGCTTGGTGAGTTTACCTATTAAATACCCAAAATAATAGGCTACTGTTGGAAAAATTAAAGTAGTAATGAGTATGGCTATAACTATTTTTAGTACAGAAAAACTATTAAACCCTTGTAATGGAACAAATTTCTTTAACACCAAGCGCAACAAAGAAGATACGCCTACAAACACAACCAAATTACCTAAAGTTAATATGAATAAGCCTATTGGCTTTTCACTTAAATTTGCAGCATAAGCAAAGAAAAATGATAATCCTCCCCAACCTAAAAGTTGCAATACCCAAAATAAGTTTTTCGATAAAAATTTAAGCATTATATAGCTATTGGATGGTACTTAACTAAGATATATATCTTGTTTTTTGGTTACAAAAATGCTTTAATAAAGACTGTTCCTTGTACAAATTTAAATGAGAAGTTTTATAAAAATTTTAAACTCATTTAAATACGAACTAATTAAGCAATTATCAAAGATATTATTATTTCTAAAATTATTTTTACTAATGCAATCATGGTTGTACTAATTTAAAATTTGTGCTAGTTGTTTGTTGTATTAAAGATATTTATTTGCGCCCGTATGATACTACGAAATATGACCAACGGTAAAAATGAATAACCGAACGGTTACTTATTTGCAAATTGTAATAAATGCTGTTGGCATCCACCACATATTTACCCCAAATGAAACTGTGGTAATTTCGTAACCTTCTCTTGATTTTTGATTTATCAACTGCTCTACATCTGCACGAAGTGTATCTGTAGACCAACAAGTACTTAATTTAATTATGGTGAAATTTTTCATTAGATAGAGTTTTTGGTTTGATTTATTTTTTCTGTGGAACTAACCTATTAATGGGCTAAATGATATAATAATTTACCTAATGCATATCCAGCCTGGTACAATGCATAACCTAGAATTATGATTGAAAAAATGACAACTTTTACGATCTCTTTTTGTTTGATACTACTTTGGTTAATTGAAACTTTCATAATGGTATATTTTAATTGTTATTTTATTACTATACTATAAATTTAGGTTGATTATCAGCGATTTAAAACCTATTTATGACCAGCGGTAAATTTTTAATTATGAGCGGAAAGAGGAAATATCACACCGTATGTAACACAAAAAAAGGGAGCCAAATGGCTCCCTTTTTACTTCACTTTTCTTGCTATTCTAAAATAGCTGCAGCATCTTCTGCACCTGCCAATTCTGCATATTGTTTAGCGGTAAATCCCATTTTTGAAGTTGCCGAAACATCGGCTCCATTCGCTATTAATAGCTTAATCATTTCTACATTATTATAACGAGCAGCATACATTAATGGTGTCATTCCGTTTACTTCAGTTTTAACCTCGATATCTGCACCAAACTCTAAAAACTTTTTTACGGTGTTAAGATCACTTTTTGCTACTGCAATGCTAATTGGAGCAACATCTTTAATAGCAGTAGTTGTAATTTTTGCTGTTTTTTCTTTTGGATTTACATTTGCATTTGCAAAGTTACTTAAGGTCATAGTTGCGATAATTCCGAATACTAAAATTGATTTTTTCATGATATAAAATTTAAATTAATTTGTTATTTGTTTTATTATTATGATATAAATTTACGCTGATTATCAGCGATTTAAAACCAATATATGACCAGCGGTAAATTTTTAATTATGAGCGGAAAGAGGAAATTATAGCTACTTTTTTAAAAACTTCACGCACAAGTAAAAACAAAAAAAAGGAGCCAATTGGCTCCTTTTAATACTATTATTTATGATCTAAAAGTTAGTCCTTGATTTGCTTAACTTCTGTTTTCTGACCTAAGTGTTTTGCATAAAAACCTAACATTGCTTCATACAATTCTATACGGTTTTCCTCTTTTGCAAAACCATGCCCTTCATCATATTTTACCATATAAGGTACATCTACTCCTTTTGCTCTTAATGCACTTACAATTTGATCCGACTCGTCAATATTTACTCTTGGATCATTAGCGCCTTGGATAACAAAAAGTGGTTTTTTAATTTTATCTATGTGAAATACCGGAGATACTTCTTCCATCACAATTTTTTCTTCCGGAATAGCTTCGTCATACCAAATTTCTTTAATAATTTTTACATAAGGCTTCCAGTATGGAGGCATAGTGTTCATGAAAGTAAAAATGTTAGACACCCCAACGTAATCTACACCACAAGCATATAAGTCTGGTGTCTTAGTTAAGCCTCTTAGAACAGCATATCCACCATGACTTCCACCATAAATTGCCGCCTTATTTTTGTCTACCCAACCTTGCTCAATAACATATTGCAAACCATCTTCTACATCATCCATAGCTTTTCTACCAATTTGCTTAAATCCGGACTCTAAAAACTCTTTACCGTAACCTCCAGATATTCTAAAATTAACCTGCAATGTTGCATAGCCTCTACTTGCAAAAAGCTGTGCTTCTGGTCCAAATCCCCAAGAATCTCTTATCCCTTGTGGTCCTCCATGTGGGTTTACAATTACTGGTACTTTCTCTCCGTTTATAGCTGCTTTTGGTAACGTTATATAGCCATGAATGGTTAAGCCATCTCTACTTTTAAAAGTAATAGGTCGCATTTCGGCCATATCCTCTTCTTTTAATTGTGGCATTAAGCTGTAAACTAACTTAAACTCATCTTTCTTAACATCATAAGAATAATAAACGCCATATAATTTATCACTGCTTACCACTAATAAATAACTATTTTCATCATCAGTAGCATCTGCAATTCCAAACTGTTTTCCAGCAAATTGCTTCTCAAATTTTTGATGTAATTTTTTGTAATATGCACTTACAGGAACAATAATAGACTTTTCCCCTTCATACTGAAAATAGTCTAATTCGTAATTACGCTTTCTAGATAATGCTAAGTTTGATACATCATAATCTTTGTTCGCAAAAACTTTCTTAATCTCTTTATTAAGTTTAAAATCATATAAAATAATTTCGGACTTATCACTGTTTAAGTTAGAAACCACATAAGCATCATCTGGATTCTCGGATGCATAGTTAAAACTTAATATAGAAAAAGCATCTTTCCAGCTTAAACTTTTAATTACTTCAAAAGCACCATCATTCTTAGCATAATACAAATCTTGTTCTACGCCATCACGTAATCTTGTAAAGGCTTTTAATTTTCCGTCTTTATCAAAATTATAGCCCATAATTGGGTTTGCTATATCTTCATTTTTATATAACTGCTCCATTTCACCAGTTACAATATTTACTTTATAAGGGTCAAAAACCTGTGGGTTATTCTTATTTAATGATATAATGATATGATCTTTATCCTCTTTTAATAATTCTAAGAAATTTGCCTGAACGCCTTCAAATGGCGTTAAATCTTTTTGATTGCTTCCGTCTAAATCCGCAGCATACAAATGATAGTTTTCGTCACCACCCTGATCCATTAAATAAACCAACCTATTATTGTTTACCCAACCATAGCCACGTATTAATTCTTCTTTTTCTTCTATTGCTCTAGTTACTTTTTCAGTAGCAATTTCTTTCACATACACATGGCGTTTTCCATTTTTATCTTTCTCCATATACGATATATACTTTCCGTTTGGAGAATAATTAAAAGAAGAAGCATTAGGCTTAGCAAAATAATCCGCAACTGAATATTTAAAATTACCACTATCGGCAGCCGCTAATGTTTTTAAGGCTTCGTCTGAACTAGGTAAGGCCGTATTTCCAGGAATCATTTTTACAGTTTTCTCCAAAACTAAAGGAAATTCCATTCCTGCTTGGTAAAAAGTACCTGAAATTTTATCACCATCAATAATACCTACATACTTAATTCCTGCTTGCTTAAAAACAATCGTTAGCTCTTTATCTACTAAAGTAGTTTCATCCATGGGCAAACCTGTTGCTCCTTGTGACGGACTATCCATAGTTGCCGATAATACATTTGCTTCTTCCGATACATTAAATAGCAATGGAACTTCCATCCCTTGCACGGCTAGTGTTCCTTTCCAGCTTCCTGTGGCATCTTGAGCAGTGGCAAATTGCATACCTAAAGCAACAAAAGCCAGCATTAAAATTGATTGAATTTTGAATTTGATTTTTTTCATGTTAGTTTATTTTAAGATTATAGTGTTATTATATTTAGCTGATTACAAGTGTAATACTTATAATATTTGTTACATAAAAACCCTAATTGATTTCTATCTGAAACAAATATATACACGTGACTCTTAATAAAGATCCAAATTATGCCGAACGGCAAAAACCAAATTGCAAGCGGTAAATGGGTTTATTCAAATAAGAAAAAAGAATGATCAACTCGTTTAGCTATCGCCCCTATTGACTAAAAAACACTGTTTTTGTTTATGCTGAATTACTCCACGCAATTTTGCGCAGTAAAATTTTGTAACACTTATGGAACAACAAATTGTAGCGTAATTAGTTTAAAGGTAACTACAGCTTAAAAAGAACTTTTAACCCCAAATAGCGGCATATAGATTTACGCCAATTAAGAAACCAAGCCAAACACCAGCAACTATTACTAAAAATAATAACGCTCTTGAACTATGCACAATGGAGTTTTCTAAATTTAGCGGAACGCTATTCTTTTGCACCTTTAAGCTTTTTTTTATTGGCTTGATAAAGTTAGACGAGAATCTTAAATTGTAATTGTTACCATTTAGACTAAAATAATGCTCCGAATTCAAAAAGCCAAACTCTTCTGAAATTCTTTTACCATTCAAATGAACAAAATGTTTCACTAACGAATGAAAAACTTCTACCTTATTATTTTCAATATAAAATTCCGCACGTTTAACCATAAAAAACGACATGTTCTTGCTCTTAATAAACTATTTATAAACTTCTAGATTGTGCTTTCGGGGGAACTCTACATAGATACGCTACAGATCACAAAAAAGACTTCGTGAGAATCATAAAAAAAGTTTAAAATAATTTATGCTGATTAAATGACCTTAAAACTTAATAGGAATTAATTGCTATTTGGCGGATACTTCTCAAAAACTTTGTTGGCAATCTCGCGTAGATTTTTTTCACGAGCCTCTGGAGTACCGTTTTCTTTAAAACCACTAGAGCTTGTGGCTTGCCAAAACAATTCATTTTTTTGAGTATCAACAAAATCAAATTGTATCTGGCGCTCTAATTTAGCCTGCCCGATAGGAAGACCAATAGATATGCCACCACCTACGTTACCACCTCCTCCTCCAACACCTACACCAACGTTGTTATTTTGAGGTGCCTTAAAAGAAGAACTTTGTATATTAATATAAAAATCTGGTTCCTCAGAATATAGAATACCTTTGACTTGCATAATAGAATCTACGATAATGAGCATTCGTTTTTCATCTAAACCGCTTAAGCCAGTTTCCATATCTGGATAATAACTATAGGTCGTATAACCTGCAAAATCAGTTGCTTTATCATAGTCATAATTTACACGAACAGTGGCGCATGAGACTATTAAAAGTAAGCCTATTAAAACTGATATTGTTTTCATTTCTATGGATTTATATAAAAATAAACAAAAAGAATAGGGGTGTCAAACAAATTAGAACTTAATCGTTCAACATCTTCCAAAGCTTATCTTTAAGCTCTGTAAGTCCTAATTGAGCCACCGATGATATAAACATAAAAGGCACATCATGTAGTTCTTTTTTAAGCACAACACTCATTTCATCTTTTAACTCCTGATCTAGCATATCACTTTTAGATATAACCACCATGCGTTCTTTATCTAGCATTTCAGGATTAAACTTACGCAACTCCCCCAATAAAATATCATACTCATTTTTAATATCCTTACTATCTGCAGGAATTAAAAAAAGTAAGGTAGAATTACGTTCTATATGTCTTAAAAAATAATAACCTAAGCCTTTACCTTCAGCAGCTCCTTCTATAATACCAGGAATATCTGCCATTACAAAACTCTGAAACTCGCGATATTTTACAATACCAAGGTTTGGTTTTAAAGTAGTAAACTCATAGTCGGCAATTTTAGGTTTTGCCGTTGTTAATACAGATAATAATGTAGATTTTCCTGCATTTGGAAAACCAACAAGTCCAACATCTGCTAATAATTTTAATTCTAATATTACCGATAGCTCCTGCCCAGGAATTCCAGGTTGTGCGTATCGTGGGGTTTGATTGGTCGCCGTTCTAAAATGCCAGTTACCACGACCTCCTAAACCACCTGGTAAAATAATTTTTTCTTCGCCGTCCTCGGTAATTTCCATAATTACTTCTTCGGTTTCGGCATCTTTTATAACCGTTCCTAACGGTACGTCTAAATACACATCTTCGCCATCTGCACCAGTACTTCTACTCTTAGCACCATGTTCCCCATGACCAGCAGCAAATTTACGCTTGAATTTAAAGTTTAAAAGTGTCCATAAATCTTTACTTCCACGAATAATTATATGTCCACCACGACCACCGTCACCACCATCAGGACCTCCTTTGGTAATAAATTTTTCGCGATGTAAATGCACAGAACCTTTACCGCCATTACCCGATTCTAACTGTACTTTTACGTAATCTACAAAATTGCCTTCCGTCATTGTGTTCTATATCTATTATATCGCGTAAAAAACCATTAAAGTGTTTCTATCACAGCTTTTAGGCGCTTGGTAATTTCAGCGATTTCGCCAATACCGTTAACGCTATAAAATTTATTCTTACCCTCGTAATACGTAATTAACGGAGCTGTTTTTAAATTGTATTCTTCAAAACGATTACGGATTTTATTTTCATCTTGATCGTCTGGTCTACCACTAATTTTTCCACGTTCCAACAAACGATTTATCAAAACTTCATCATTCGCTTCTAATGCAATAGTTGCATTTATTTTCATGTCTTTAGAATCTAAAAAAGCATCTAAAGCTTCAGCTTGTGCCGTAGTTCTTGGGAAACCATCAAAAATAAACCCTTTTGCTTGTGGATTTTTCTCTACTTCATCTTGCAACATTTTTATCGTAACCTCATCCGGAACTAAATCGCCCTTATCCATATACGATTTTGCTAACTGCCCTAACTCCGTATTATTTTTGATATTATATCGAAAAACATCACCTGTAGAAATATGCTTTAAATTGTATTCAGATTTTAAAAATTCTGCTTGTGTGCCCTTGCCAGCACCAGGTTTTCCGAAAATCACAAGATTAATCATAGTATTTTGGTTTAGTTGGTATACTTCTTTTAAATTTCTTCCTAGTTCGTTATAATCTAATCCATACCCCACAATAAATTTATCGGGTATTTCCATGCCTATATAATCTATTTTATATTCTCCATTATACACCGATGGTTTATGGAACAAAGTGGCTATTTTAAACTCTTTTACATGGGTATTAGAGAATAAATGCACCAATTCTTTTAAAGTTCTTCCGGTATCGATAATATCTTCAAGAATAATAACACTTTTACCTTTTATATTCACCGGAATATCTAAAAGCGTTTCTACAATTCCGGTAGAGGTTAAACCACTGTACGAACTCAATTTTACAAACGATACTTCGCAAGGGTGTTGGTATTCCTTTAAAAAATCTGCCACAAACATAAAAGCACCATTCAAAACCCCAACAAAAATTGGCGTTTCGTCTTTATAATCAGCGGCAATTTTATCAGCAACATTTTTTACAGCTGCCTGTACTTGTGCCTGACTTAAGAAGGGTTTAAAATGTTTATCGTGGAGCTTTATCACGGTTAATTTTTTTAAAGTGACAAATATAGCGTTTTGATTTCTCTTTTTACTCGTAAGCGCGTTGGTTTTAAGAAATCGGTGTATTTTTGTAGTTCATTCAGAATTCGTAATACATCATGTCAAATCAAAATTCAAAAAACTATTTTTCTTCGGACTTTAAACTCGGAATTTTAGGCGGTGGACAATTGGGCAAAATGTTGCTTTATGAAACCCGAAAATTTGATATTCAGACCAAGGTTTTAGAAGCCTCAAAAGATGCGCCTTGCCGAATTGCTTGCGATGAATTTATTATTGGCGATTTAATGAATTTTGATGACGTTTATAATTTTGGTAAAAAAGTAGATGTTTTAACCATTGAAATTGAAAACGTAAACCTTGCTGCCTTAGAAAAACTAGAGCAAGAAGGTTTAAAAGTGTATCCACCTACAAAAACCTTAAAAACTATTCAGAATAAGGCAAAGCAAAAATTATTTTATGTAGATAATGATTTGCCAACTGCCGAATTTTCGCGTTTTGCGTATGCTAGCGAAATAGAAGATAGTATAGAAAATGGCGGGTTAGAATTTCCGTTTGTTTGGAAAGCTGCCCAGTTTGGGTACGACGGACAAGGCGTAAAAGTAGTTCGCAATTTTGACGATTTAAAAGGCCTGCCAGAAGGGGAATGTATTGCAGAAGAAATGGTGCCTTTTAAAAATGAATTAGCTGTAATTGTGGTGCGTAATCCTTCTGGTGAAGTAGTAACGTATCCGGTGGTAGAAATGGAATTTCATCCAGAAGCCAATCAAGTAGAATATGTTATTTGTCCGGCGCGAATTGATGCTAAAGTGGCAGCAAAAGCTACAGAAATAGCCTTGAAAGTATCGGAAAAAATGAAGCATATAGGCATTCTAGCCGTAGAAATGTTCCAAACAAAAGACGATCAAATATTAATAAACGAAGTTGCACCTCGCCCACATAATAGTGGCCATTACAGTATTGAAGCCAGTTATACCAATCAGTTCGAGCAACATATTAGAGCCATTCTAGATCTTCCCTTAGGGAGCACAGAAAGTAAAGTTGCCGGCATTATGGTAAATTTAGTAGGTGCTGAAGGTTATACAGGCAATGTGGTGTATGAAAACATGGAAGATATTCTAAAATTAGAAGGCGTAACACCACATATTTATGGTAAAAAACAAACCCGACCTTTCCGGAAAATGGGCCATGTAACTATTGTAAATAAAGATATTGCCCTTGCGCGAATAATTGCACAACAAGTAAAAGAAACGATTAAAGTTATTAGTAAATAAAAATAAGATGAGTAAAGTAGCCGTAGTCATGGGTAGCACAAGTGACCTCCCAGTAATGCAAGACGCCATAGATATTTTAAAAGGTTTTGATATTGAAGTTGATGTAGATATTGTTTCTGCACACCGTACTCCTGAAAAGCTTTACGATTTTAGTAAAAATGCGCACCTTAACGGATATACTGTAATTATTGCAGGTGCTGGCGGAGCAGCGCATTTACCAGGTATGGTGGCTTCTATGTCACCGCTTCCTGTTATTGGCGTTCCTGTAAAAAGTAGCAATTCTATTGATGGTTGGGATTCGGTTTTATCCATTCTACAAATGCCTGGCGGCGTTCCAGTAGCCACTGTTGCGCTAAATGGTGCAAAAAATGCAGGGATTCTTGCAGCTCAAATTATCGGCGCATCAGACAAATGCGTACTCGATAAAATTATTCTTTACAAAGAAGGACTTAAAGCCAAGGTTATTGAAGGTGCAAAGTCGGTGAACGGAAAAAAGTAATCAGTTTATAGTGTTCAGTGAACAGTTAGCAGTGAACATTTTTGTACGTGATTCTTAAAGTTGGCTCTTGTACATTTTATAACATTACATCATTAACTTTTTACGAAGCTATACTTTGTACTAAATACGCAGTACTATTTAACATTAAACAAAAACATGAATCCACTTTTATCCCCATTTGATACGGCCCCTTTTTCAAAACTTAAAAACGAGCATTTTATGCCTGCATTTACGCAAGCTATTGCCGATGCCCGTGCAGAAATAGATGCCATTACTAATAATCCAGAAGCACCTACCTTTGAAAATACAATTGCAGCCTTAGATTTTTCTGGGAAGCAATTAGATCGAATTTCGAGTGTGTTTTTTAATCTGAATTCTGCCGAAACTAATGACGAGATTCAGAAAATAGCACAGGAAATTTCTCCTATCTTGTCGGAATTTGGGAATGACATCACCTTAAATGAAGCCTTGTTTAAACGCGTAAAAGCAGTGTATGATCAAAAAGATAGTTTAACTACGCTTACTACAGAAGAACAAACACTGTTAGATAAAAAATACAAAAGCTTTAGCCGTAATGGTGCCAATTTAAATGATGACAAGAAAAAACGTCTCAGAGAAATTGATGCTGAACTTTCTAAACTGAAGCTGAAATTTGGTGAAAATGTATTGGCAGAAACCAATAAATTTGAAATGCATTTAACCAATGAAGCTGATCTAGACGGACTCCCAGAAGGTGAGAAAGAAGCAGCAGCACAAATGGCAAAAGCCAAGGATAAAGACGGTTGGTTAATTACTCTTGATTACCCAAGCTATATTCCCTTTATGAAATATGCTAAAAATAGAGCACTCCGTAAAGAACTCTCTATAGCTTTTGGCGGCAAAGCTTTTCATAATGACGCCTTAGACAATCAAGAAAACGTACTTAAAATTGCCAAACTGCGTCATGAACGTGCTAATTTGTTAGGCTACAAAACACATGCACATTTTGTTTTGGAAGAGCGTATGGCAGAAACGCCTGAAAAAGTACAGGAGTTTTTAAACGAATTGCTAGAAAAAGCAAAACCAGCTGCTGAAAGAGAATTTAAACAATTAGAAGATTTCGCAAAAGAATTAGATGGCATTGACCGCTTAGAAAAATGGGATGCATCATACTATTCAGAGAAGTTAAAACAGAAACTTTTTAATCTAGATGATGAAAAGTTGAAGCCTTATTTTAAATTAGAAAACGTCATAGCAGGCGTTTTTAAAGTGGCTGAAAAATTATACGGTTTACAATTCGAAGAGGTATTTGATTTGGATAAATACCATGCCGATGTAAAAACCTACCGTATTTATGATGAAAATCGTGATTTGGTTTCTTTATTCTATGCCGATTTTCATCCTAGAGCTGGAAAACGTGGTGGCGCTTGGATGACCTCTTTCAAATCGCAATATGTAGAAAATGGCACCAATGTGCGTCCGCATATCTCTAATGTGTGCAACTTTACCAAACCTACCGCTAGTAAGCCTTCGCTACTAACGTTTAATGAAGTAACCACACTTTTCCATGAATTTGGCCACGGATTGCATGGCATGCTTGCCAATACGGTGTATCCAGGATTATCAGGCACGTCGGTGTATTGGGATTTTGTGGAATTACCAAGTCAGATTTTAGAAAACTGGTGTTACGAAAAAGAAGCATTAGAGCTATTTGCTACGCATTACGAAACTGGCGAAGTGATCCCGATGGAATTAGTAACTAAAATAAAAGAATCGGCTACGTTCCAAGAAGGGATGCAAACCTTGCGTCAATTGAGTTTTGGCCTGTTAGATATGTCGTGGCATGGGGCAGACCCAACAGGGATTACCAATGTAAAAGCGCATGAAGACAAAGCCTTTGAAGGCACCGATTTATACCCTGCTACAGCAGAAACATGTATGAGCACTTCGTTCTCACATATTTTTCAAGGAGGCTATTCTTCTGGATATTACAGCTACAAATGGGCAGAAGTATTAGATGCTGATGCCTTTGCGTATTTTAAAGAAAAAGGCATTTTTAACAAAGAAGTAGCCACCAAGTTTAAAGACAACGTACTCTCTAAAGGTGGTACCGAAAACCCAATGGATTTATACAAAAAATTCCGTGGTGCCGAGCCAAAAATAGAACCGCTTTTAGAGCGCGCTGGTTTGCTGTAACAAACAGCATTACAAATAATACATCAGGAAAGGGCTTAGTTCCTATCCTGATTTTTTTTGCTTACAAATGTCAGTTCGAATGATTTTCGCAATGCAGTGAAAAAAATGCACATCGACTGCGCTCAGCAGAACTATCGAGAACTCTCGCTAAGACAAACGCTTCTCAACCCTAAATTGTCAGTTCGAGTGTTTTTGGCGTAATAGAATGAAGCTAAAAATGTGCTTCGACCGCGCTCAGCAGAACTATCGAGAACCATTAGGAACACAGAACGCTTCTCAACCCTAAAATGTCAGTTCGAGTGATTTTCGTAACGTAGTGAAGAAAATAGTATCGAGAACCCTTGTGTAAACCATTGCTTCTCGATACAAATTATTCCTCCGCTACCGCTCCAAAATAATTCACTCGAAGTGACAACATAGTGGTTTTGGCCATTTAGAAATTTAATTAATTAAACTTTTTCTTCGCCAAATTTGGTAGTGCATCATAATCCCCATTAATCAAAGCCTCCTTTTTAGCCTTGGACCATTTTTTGATTTGCTTTTCAGTATCTATTGCAAGTTCAACATTAGTAAACTCGGAATAATAAGCAAGATGTAAAGGTCTTCTAGAAAACGTGTAGCTATCTAAGTTTTTTCCTGAATTATGCTCAAATAATCTTCCGGTTAAATTGGAAGTAAAACCAGTGTAATAAGTTTTATCAGAACATTCTAAGATATACACAAAGTAGATTTTCATTTTATAAATCTAATAAAACTTATCTAAAATGTCAGTTCGAGTGATTTTCGCAGCGCAGTAAAGAAAATAGTATCGAGAACCCTCGCAACGACAAATGCTTCTCAAACCTAAAATGTCAGTTCGAGTGATTTTCAAAACGCAGTGAAGAAAATAATATCGAGATCCATTAGGAACACAAAACGCTTCTCGATACAAATTATTTCTCCGCTAACGCTACAAAATAATTCACTCGAAGTGACAACACGTTTTCAAAACCAATATAGCAACATAACAGCAACAATGTCAGTTCGAGTGATTTTCGAAACACAGTGAAGAAAATAGTATCGAGAACCTTCGCAAGAACAAACGCTTCTAAAACCTCAAATGTCAGTTCGAGTGATTTTCAAAACGCAGTGAAGAAAATAATATCGAGAACCATTAGGAACACAGAACGCTTCTCAACCCTAAAATGTCAGTTCGAGTGATTTTCAAAACGCAGTGCAGAAAATAGTATCGAGAAACATTTGGAACACGGAACGCTTCTTCAACCCTCAATTGTCAGTTCGAGTGATTTTCGTAACGCAGTGAAGAAAATAATATCGAGAACCATTAGGAACACAGAACGCTTCTCAACCCTAAAATGTCAGTTCGAGTGATTTTCGCAACGCAGTGAAGAAAATAGTATCGAGAACCTTCACGTGTACCTAACGCTTCTCGATACTAATTATTCCTCCGCTAACGCTCCAAAATAATTCACTCGAAGTGACAACATTGTGGTTAGTTAAAAACATAAAAAAAAACATGCCATTCACCGTTAATAATTAACACTTGGTAGAATTGTATGAAAAATTGTACACCAATTGCGGAAAAGCACGCGCGCGTATAAAAAATTGCGCTTATTTTAGAGGGCAGTAATCTCCCCCACAAAATAAAAATAACCGTATACATACGTATATCCGTACGTTATGGTTTATATTGACCAAAACAATGAACATTTTGACTAACATTAAAATCTTTAACGAATCATGAAAAAACTCAAACAATGTTTAAAAAAAATAAATTTGTTGCTAGCATTCTCAATAATAATATTGAGTTGCCAACAAGAAGGGTTATATAATGAATTTCCTCAAAATGTGGCTGAAGCTAAAAATTGGCTCGAGCAAAACCCAAATTTACCAATAAATAAAAACAGTTTCTATAAAGGTAATTTAGATTGGAGTAATTCTTTTTCAAAAAATGAAAATCTTTATGTTCCTATTTCAAGCCCTAATTTGTCTTTAGCGGAGAATAAGAAAAAACAATCCACGAATAAACTACCTTATCCATTTCTAGTATTTGGGAAAAGCAGAAACGAGCCATATTCAGTAAATTTAAAGGTTTTTATATCAAATTATTCCAACAAAAAAGAAATTTCTGAAATATTGAAATTACCTTCTATTTCATTTGACCAAGAAAATCAATTAATTTCAAATAGATCAAAAAATAAACCTAATTCAATAGCATATAAATTAGATGAAGCCCCTGAACCTGTTTGTGAATGGTACGGAGTGTATGAACACTCTTATGACCCAAATACAGGAGAAACTGAAACAACTTTATTATATACGTTCCAAGTTTGTAGTGATGATTGGGATTGGGACGATGCAGGAGGAGATTATGGCGGTGGAAGTGGAACAGGCGGCAATTCCAATGCAACAATAGATGATAAAATTGACACAGATAATTTAGACCCTTGCTCAAAAGCAATTTTGGAAGCTATTCAAGATGGTAAAGCCATTGAAGATATTGTTAATCAATTTGCCGACGAAAATTCTGATTTTAATTGGACGATTGAAACTAGTAATACAACTGACGCTGCGAATACAGATTGGAATAATCAAACAGCAAATAATTATCTAACAAAAATCAATCCTAATTTTGTAAATTCTGCAACAACAACAGCTATTGCACGCACAATAGTGCACGAAGCCATTCATGCTTATATTTTAAGTTATGTGGATTCTAATGTAGATGATTTCATTAAAACGTTTCCAGAACTTTGGAATGATTTGGTTGCTAAAAAATATGGAGACCCTAATAGTGGTGTAGCATGGAATCAATATCACCATGAAGAAATGGCAAGAAACTATGTCAACACTATTTCGAATGCTCTATCAATTTGGGATAATAACCAAAATACCGACCAGTATTATAACGATTTGGCTTGGGGGGGATTATTACATACTCAAATATTTCAATCGACAACGGATTTAAGCGATGCGGACAGAACAAGAATTGAAAACATTAATCTTGCAGAAGACACAAATTCATCAACAGCCAAAGGAACCCCATGTAACTAAAAATACAATATTATGAAAATTATACAAAACCATCTTTTAATAATTTTAGTTATACTTTTATTTTGTACCTCTTGTAAAAGTCAAACAGGTATATTGAATAAGGATACTCAAGAAATTGTCAACGTTATTTTGAAAGAATATGATTCTGTCTCGTTAATTAGAGAAACTTATTATAATGATACTACTTTTAAGCCTATAAATGTTTTAAACCCTTACTATAGAGCCTATAATTCCAAAAAGAATACTGTTGCCTATGAAATTTTATATCAAAAAGTCTTAGGTATTATATCTTTAAAAGAGCTAGATGAAATAAATGAAAAATATAATTCATGGTTCATTAAAAATTGGAAGAAATCAAATATAAAAAACAATAAAGTCAATCTTATTTCACTTAACGACATAGAACAATATAGAGATTCAATACCTTTAATTAGGTTTTCCGAACCCTTATTTACAAAAGACATGAAAAAGGCTATTATTCATGAAACATACTCAAAAAATAAAACAGGAGGAAATGGTATTCGAATTTTAGTTAAAGAGAATGGGAAATGGGTTATTAAGGGAGGAATTCCAAACGGGACATCTGGTTAAGAAAAATAAATACAAACCATAACATTGGCTATAAGTAATTGCTTGTTCTCGCCTACTTCTGAAAATCCTCGCGGATTTTCAGTTTGGCACGTGCATTTTCGGGGTTAAAATATACTATGCAAATACTTATTTACAAGACTATTAGAAATTTAAATGACTAAAGAAAATGTAAAAAAATATTATACCTTTTTCAGTTATATCAATCTGATATTAAGTATAGTCTTTATAATTGTTTCAACAAAAAGTGGATTTTTTGAACGTGTTGTGGCTGCTCTTGTTATAAATAATTTTTACCACATTTTATATTCATTTTTTTCTTCCATAAATCAAGAGTCGAGAAATTCACAAACCAATATTAAGTTTATCAACTTTTTTGCTGAAAATATGATGAAAGTTTTTTCCTTATTCGGAATACTATGTTCATTTTTTATCTTCTTTATTATTATTTTTATAGCAATTCCCTATGACAATTCTGCTTTTCTTTTTCTTTGTTTACCCATAGGAACTCTATTCGGAGCCTACTCATTGTGGCTAGATAGTAAGAAAAAATTAAAACACTAAGTAACAACATTGAGAAATAAAAATCATCATGAAAAACCACCTTACTCTAACCGCGCTCCTATTTTTAATAGCAACCAGTAGCTTTGCTCAAAATAAAACTCCTGAAGAGTTTATCCCAGAGGGTTACGCTTTATTTGAAAAATCTTTTGGAGATTTAAATACTGATGGGGTTGAAGATTGCATTTTATTAATTAAAAAAATAGATAGTACCAATATTGTTCAAGATGAATACAGAGGCGAGTTAGACCGAAACAGAAGAGGTATTATACTTTTATTCAAAAACAAAGACACGTATACGGTTGCGGTAAAAAATTACGATTGTTTTTCATCAGAAAATGAAGATGGTGGTGTGTACTACGCGCCAGAATTATCGGTTTACCCACGCAACAACAAACTATATGTGGAGTATTCCCATGGTAGATATGGCTATTGGAAATACACTTTTAGATACCAAAACTCCGATTTTGAACTTATTGGTTACGACGCTAGCAGTAATTACGGACCTGTAATCAATACTGAAACTAGCATTAATTTTTCTACCAAAAAGAAACGCACCAGAAAAAACACAAATGAAGATGCTGATTCTGGAGAGGAGGTTTTTGAGGAAACGTGGAGCACAGTAGCCATTAACAAGTTGTTAAAGCTGTCAGAAATACAAGATTTTGACGAACTTAATATGTACGATTACTAGAAAATGCTCACGCTAATACCTTAAGATATGACTGACAATAAAAATAGAGGATGGCAAAGAGTATTATTACTTATTTTCCCTTATGTAATTATTGTTGGTGTTTTTCAACTAATTGGAGTTATTTGTGCAGGAGTTGATATAAATAATCCGAATCCAGACTACACTACGCTTCAACATACAATTATTAGCGTATTTAATGTTTTAGGTACTTGCTTATTGCTATGGCTTTTTATGGAGTTTGCAGATAAAGAAAAATTTATAAATCTTGGATTTCAGATAAAAAACAGAGGAAAAGACATAATAATAGGCATTATTCTTGGCTTAGTAATTATTAGCCTTGGTTATTTCTCTCTTTTATTTCTAAAGGAAATAAATTATACCAAAATCACTTTCAACTTTAAAGAAGTACTACTTTCTATACTATTATTTACCCTTGTCTCCGCTGGAGAAGAGATGCTTTTTCGAGGATATATCTTAAAAAATTTAATGATCTCTTTTCATAAATATACGGCGCTATTGGTCACTTCTCTATTATTCGCTTTAATGCATGGCTTTAATCCAAATATTGACCTTTTTTCGCTTCTAAATTTATTCTTGGGAGGAATAGTATTAGGCATTACTTATATACACACTAAAAATTTATGGTTTCCAATGGCGCTTCATTTAAGCTGGAACCTATTTCAAACCTTCTACGGCTTTAAAGTAAGTGAACAAAAAAGTTATTCGATAATTGAATTTACAATCCAAAATCCAAACAAATTAAATGGAGGAGAATTTGGATTCGAAGGGTCTATTTTGGCAGTGATTGCTCAAATTATAACAATCTCAATAATTGCTTTTTATTATTACAGGAAATCAAATAATAATTCATCAGGAAAAACACAATTAGTCCAAACCGTAAATAAAAAATAATCATAACCAATTATGGTATATTATTTGTGTTACTAAAAAGAAAACCAAAAGTTTAGACAGTTTTAAACCATACTTTCAATGAAAACACTGCTATATAGTTTCATCTTGCTTATACTTTTGTTTTCCTGCGAACAACTACCAAATCAAGAAAATATTGATAACGCATTACCTGAAGTAAGTTCTTACCAATTTTTAGAATTTAAAAAAGAGTCGAATTTTGAAACTATAGCTATAGACACGCTACAGAATTTTGGAGCAGTCATAAAAAATATGGAACGGCTATCTTGTGAAGACAAATATTTTGGACTTAGCTTCACGGAAAACGACACTATTTTTAACCTTACCGGCTATTCGGGTTGTCCTGATGATACTAGTATAAGTTGCTATTTTAATGTCAATAGAATCTATATAAAAAACGACTCCCTACAAAGCTATTCTGGGGCCATTGAAAAAATGATACCTATTCAACATTTAGGAGCAGAATTAGAACAAATAAGTAATAACGAACTTAGTTTTCGATGGGATAGAAATGTGCTTAAACCTGCTATGATTCATCTGTTTATAGATGACAAATTCGGTATTGAAAAAACTAAATCAGTATTAAAAGAAATTACTAGAGAATTCAATAAAATAAATTCAGTGCACGGAGCCGAAAACTATTTTCCATACTTCATTCATTTTGAAAGTTACAGCTGGCTCGATATTCCTGCACCTCCTCCTCCACCTGCGCTTCCAGAAATTTTTCCCGTGGAAGAAATTGATTAGACATCAAGACTTTTTTAAGTTTGACTATCTTCCAATCCCCATGTATCCAAACTTCTTAAAATAGATTCTAGCGATCTACCCCTTTTTGTTAAACTGTATTCCACTTTAGGCGGCACTACCGGAAAAACTTTTCTTGCTATGAGTCCATCATTTTCTAAATCTCTTACGGTTTGCGTGAACATTTTGTTAGAAATGCCTGGGATTTTCTTTTGCAATATGCCTGAACGCAAATCGCCTTCTAGCAAATGAAATAAGAGTAATGGTTTCCATTTAGTACCTATTAAATTCATCGTATAATTTAACGGGCAATGATTTTCTTTATTCAAAATTATATTTATATCTAATTGATTTTTAGCATTATACTCGTTTAGGTAACTATACCACTTTTTGGTAAGTTATTTCCAATCAGGTAAATATAGCCTAATTTTGCAATCTAAAATATAACTTATGTCAACTATTAAAAATTATCCCAAATCATTTTCCCATATTGGAATAACCGTACCGAATATAAAAGAAGCCGTAAAATTCTATTCAGAAGTAATGGGCTGGTACATAATTATGGAACCTTCAAAGGTTAAAAAAGAAAAAGAAACGGCCATTGGCCAAATGTGTATTGACGTATTTGGTGACGATTGGACCGAATTTGAAATTGCGCATTTAGCCACTTCTGATGGTATTGGCGTTGAATTATTTTCTTTCCCAAATGGCATTAAAGAAGCTCCAGAATTTAATCCGTTTAATACAGGATTATTTCATTTTTGTGTGCAAGACCCAAATATCGAAGAACTGATTGAAAAAATTATTTCCTATGGTGGAAAACAAAGAATGCCTATTAGAGCTTATTACCCAGAGGACAAGCCTTTTAAAATGTGCTACGTGGAAGATCCCTTTGGTATTGTATTCGAAATTTATACGCATAGTTACGAACTGACGTATTCTTCGGGTGCCTACTCAAAATAAAAATTAAGTACCTAGAGACCGCAATAATTAGATTGTATTACTATTTATTGAGATTACTAGAATTTTTTTATCGCACTGTAACAATTTGCACATGACATAATCTATAAAGAAAAAAATAAGTCATGAATAAATTAGTTGTAGTGCTTTTTGCTTTTGTATGTTTTATCATGTACCCACAATCAAAAACAGATTATTTAAAAAATAACCGATTTGATGTAACCTCTGAGACCTTTACATTCCCTGAAACCAATTTTACTATTATTGGTTTTGGCGCTTACCATGGAAGTGCAAAAACATATGAAGCTGAAATTAATATTCTTAAAAGTTTAAAAGCACAAAGCAACCTAGATTACTATTTTCCAGAAGTAAATTTTAGTCAGGCTTTTTTCTATCAGAAATATTTAGAAACTGGTGATGAAAACCTGTTAAAAGAACTGGTTTTGGCATTCCAAACTATAGTAAATCAAGAAGGGACAATAGAAACCTTTGAGCATTGGAAAAAACTAAGAGCGCTAAACCAAGCATATCCAAAAAATCCTATAAAAATTTTAGGATGCGATGTAGTTAGCGAGTACAAATTTCCGATCATGCATATACTACAACTTACAGAAACTATTGAAAACTGGCCGTTAAAAGATGAATTAGCAGCTCAAATCCAAGATTCTTCCACTAATCTGAGCACAAATAACGAAGTCGTAAAAAATCTGCTTAAAAACTTTGTAATAGATTATGAAACCAACAAAACGCAATATGCACCGCAAATAAAGGATACGGTTAGCCTTCATCATATTTTAAAAAATATCCAATACACTTTTGAGCGTAAAATACCACGCGAGCAACTAATTTTTGATAATTATGTTACTTTAAAAGAGGTCTATAGCTTAGCGGACAAAAAGCAATTTTTTAAATATGGATTTTTTCATATTGAAAAAGAACGCGAAGAAAACTTTCCATCATTCTTTACTAGATTAATTGAAGAAAAGGTTTACCCTAGAGCTAAAATTATTACCGTAATGGGGTACTTTTCTAAAAGCGAAGTACTTTGGAATAAAGTCTATGACGAGAACGGTGACTATGTAAGTTTTAAAACCGAAAAAGGTTTTGGTATTGGTGATTATTGGAAGGAATATTTTAAAGGAATTCGTTATTTAAAAAAGAATAAACTATCCGATATGACCTTGTACAAACTGAATAACAACAACACGCCATACGCTGTGGGAACGGATTTAATTGAAGTAAAACTGTTTTTAAAAACAAGCAACAGAAAAGTATTAAAAGGGAAAAGCACTACAAATTTTATTGACTACGCAGTATTAATAGAAAATTCGAAAAACCAAACGCCAATTGAAGAGCTGCGCTAATGTAATTAGTGCGGTAGCACAAGGAGTTATTTTAAAACCAAGTGGAGCTCTTATTTATTAGGGCAAATCATTGCTATTAAAAGCAGGAAGTGGTCTAAAGAAAAAAGTGTAATTTCATAGTAAAAAAGTTTTATGACCTATTCTAGTGCTGCAAGTTCCGTATCAAAAACAAGTGCCACAATACAAATTAAACAATCGGCTATAGATTTTGGAATCATACCTGCCACTGAATCTAGCTTACCAAATCCTGCCGAGCTATTTTTAGGATCACTATGTGCCTGTATTTTAAAAAATGTAGAACGCTTTTCTACTTTTATGAATTTTACCTATACCCATGCAGAAATTGTGGTTAATGCTACGCGTTTAGAAAAACCACCTCGCATGGACAATATTGAATATGTGCTAAAAATTTATAGTCCAGACAAAAACATCAATCTAGAACTGCTCAAAAAAAATATTGAAAAACACGGTACTATTTACAATACGGTAAAAGAAGTTTGCACCATCACAGGTACTATTACTATTGTTTAAGAATACTAAACAAGCTACCGGAGTTTTTTTAACTTAGCGCTTATGAATAAGATTGATATTCGGACCGTAAATGTGGTGCAGTATATAAAACCACTGCGTGAAGGTGGCTCCATGCCTGCTATTGTTAAAGCAGATGATGGTTTTTTATATGTATTAAAATTTCGAGGTGCAGGGCAAGGTAAAAAAGCACTGATTGCTGAACTTTTAGGAGGAGAATTAGCGCGTGCAATAGGCTTAAAAATGCCCGAATTGGTTTTTATGAACCTTGATGATACGTTTAGTAAAACCGAACCAGACGAGGAAATTCAAGATTTACTAAAATTTAGTGTAGGCCTTAATTTGGGTTTACACTTTCTCTCAAGTGCCATAACTTACGATCCATTGGTGTCTAAAATTGATGCGCTAACCGCATCTAAAGTGGTGGTGTTAGACAGTATAATGAGCAATATAGATCGTACGGCAAAAAACACCAACTTACTCGATTGGAATAATGAACTTTGGGTAATTGACAATGGCGCTAGTTTTTATTTTCATCATAATTGGAGCACTTATAAAAATCATTTAACCAGAACATTTCCGCTTATTAAAGACCACGTACTTTTAGATAAGGCAACACAATTAAACGAAGCATCAAAACAAATACAAGCTGCCTTAACCGAGGAAAAAATAGCGGAGATTATTGCATTAATCCCCGAAGAGTGGTTGCAAAATGATACTGATGACTTGTCGCCTGCGCAAATGCGAGCAGCTTATTTGGAATATCTAAAGGCGAAACTTGCGATGATAGATTCACTAGTAAAAGAAGCGGAAGATGCAAGATAGAGTCAAATACGAATACGCCATAATAAGACTTGTGCCAAAAGTGGAGCGTGAGGAATTTTTTAATGTTGGGGTGATTTTGTTTTCCAGACCTAAAAAATTCTTAGGCATGAAATTTCATATTGATGTTGATAAATTACGAAGTTTTTGTTGCGAGAAAGAATTAGATGATTTGAATGAATATTTAAAGGGTTGGGAAATGGTGTGCAAAGGCGAACCTTTTGGTGGCGCCATCGGAAAACTAGAAGCTGTTGACCGATTCAGATGGTTAACCGCATCGCGCAGCACCATAATACAAAGTTCCATAACCCATTCTGGATTGTGCCTAGAGCCTGAAAAAGAACTCGAAGCTATTTTTAAAGCCTGTGTTTTATAAGTTCTAAAAGTGTGCTTAACGGCTTCGCTACATGAAGAGCATTACAAAACTACAATGTCAGTTCGAGTGATTTTCGCAACGAAATGAAGAAAAAAGCATAAAGAACCATTAGGAACACGAAACACTTCTCGATACAAATTATTGCTCCGCTATCGCTCCAAAATAATTCACTCGAAGTGACAACACGTTTTCAAATTAACTGCAATATCAGTGCAAGTGCCGGTTGTGTAACGCATAGAAAAGAGTCCCTAGATTTTATAATCGTATTATATTTTTTGATGCTATATGCCTCCTTTAGTTAATAGCCATGTTCGGAAATTACATTCGCTATTTTATTATGAATACCGTTTACACGTAAAGAATCATTACACAGCGCAACCACGATGTCGAATTCACCACTAATTATATCCTTTAATTTATCTTAAATCTTTATATACCTCAAACTACAAATATTTTTTTGCTTTTAAAAAACGTACCATTTTAGGGTGAATTTCAAATCGCCTAAGTTTTCGTATAGGTTTGGTCTTAGCTCCCATTTTCACTAGGTATTCCACCATTTCAGTATCATTCATTTCCACTGCTGCACAAATAGGGGTTTTATCATATACCAAAGAATTAGAACCCGATTTAATTTCCACATCAGCACCCGCTTCCAGTAGCTTTGCAACTATTTCTCTATTCCCAGTGGCTACTGCAACTTCTAAAATACTTTTGCCTGCACCAGATACCATATTTACTTTTGCGCCCAATGAAATCAGGTAATCTACCATGTGAAAATTTTTATCTTTACAGGCCACCTCCAACGGAAACCTTTCAAATAAAGAGTCGCTATCAGAAAAATTTAGATCGGCACCATGACTCAAAAGGAGCTCCAAGAGTACTAGGTTGTTTCTTAATACGGCTACAGAAAGTGGTGATCCAGAAATATAACAGAAATTGGGTGACACTCCTTTCTCTAAAATCTCTATTACCAACTCTTCATTACCCGATAGACAAGCTATTTCAAGGTCTTTCTGTAGTTGGTTGGGCTCATTTTGCTTGTTCATACTATAACCTTAAAATTTTATTTACGAAACAGAAAATCAAACACATGACTCACAACCTACTCTACAATAATTGCTGTATGAGCCGTTAGTTTGGCATCACTATTTTTATCCCAAATAGTCACATGAAAATTCACAGGATTCTTAAGTCTGCCTTTGTTTATTACTAATTGTGCTCCTACACCTGCTTTAATTTCATCCTCACTAATTGGCCTTCCATTAAAAGCATCCTCCATATTTAAAATTACCGTATCGGCAGCATCAACAACCCTAATTTTAAGTCCTAAGGATACATTTCCATTGGTGGATTTATAACCATAAAGATCTTGAAAATCCATTAATATTTTTTCGTCAAACGCAATTTTACCATTAGTGATGATATTATTTTTAGATAATGACATTAAGTAACCTTCTTTAAAGTCTAGACCTTTTTTTTCTACCTTAATTAACGGATCATGAAGCACATCAAATTTTAATTCTGAACTAAATTTTCCATCTCCTTTTTTATCAGTGATGCTATAATACATAGTATAGTCTTCACCGGAATAAATGGGTCTGGCAAGAATCATATTCCCGGTTAAAGTTTTTAATGAAGCATCAAAACCTGAGTCTGCTTTAAGCAAATCTGGTTCGTACATTATGGTATCTCCTTTTTTAGAAACCAAAACTACTTGCATCATAGGAAAATAAGTGTTATTCTCTGTAACAAATCCATCCATGTTCTCAAAATTGGTAATAATATCTTGTCCGTAATAAAACGCATTATCACTAACTTTTTCATTATTAATAGTTACATAAACATGCTCTGCAGACAAGCCGTCTCCTTTAGTGGTTATTCCTAATATTAAATCTTTACTCGCCGACTTACTAAAATTACAAGAAGTAATTCCAGAAAAAATAATCCCTACTAAAAGTGCCCTTTTACCTAATTTCATAATTAATTTTTTATTTTTCATAATAACTAACATATAACCCAGCCATTTTTTGATAGTAATCGGCATCTTTGGTTACAGATTGCGCAAATTTTTTAAAAAGCACATATATTTTTTGATATTTTTCTTCTGTGGTATTATAGGTATAAGCCCCTGTTAATAAATACTGATTAGCAGCTACCATCCAATCTTCTCCACCTTCTGGTAATTCTAAGCCTTTTTCTAAATAAGGTTCAGATAAAAAATATTTGCCTTGTTGGTTGTACAATAAACCCAACATAATATTTGCCCTGCCGTGGCAATCACAATCCCTAATAGCATCACGATACGCCTCTTCGGATTCTGCTGCGATTTTTTTACCTGCATCTGATAATTCTTTTTCGGTTGCGGTTGCTAATCCAGGTTGTAACACCGCGGTTAAAATGCGACCATAATCAAAAACTCTATTTGGATCATCCGGATTGACCACCACATCATTATACTCTGCATCCAGTTTTTGTAATTGCGATATATCAATTTCATTATGCTCCTTAGCTTCAGCAATCCAGCCATCGAGCGTAGTTTTATCAGTTGGTTTGTATTGCAATTGTGCGTTGGCAAATACGGCAGAGAATAGTGCTAAAAAAAATAATTTTTTAAACATTTTTGCTTTATTTAAATATCATATTGTAAAACTACTACTACTCGAGATACTACAGCTCCCTGTTTTCAGGGAATATTGCTACTATTATCGCCCACTCTTTTCTTCAGGCAATAAATCATTCTTAAATGGATTTTTAATAAACGGATAGGTAAATTGTTTCATGAATCCCTTCGGAAAAGATGCATCTACAAGTCCTGTACCTTCTGGCCATTCATTGCCCGGTAAGTAGTATGTGCCAAATAGTTTGTCTATAAAAGGAAAAACAACAGCAAAGTTATTGCCGTAATGTTCAGGTTCTTTGCAATGGTGCCAATGGTGATATTGTGGTGTGGTGATTACATACTTTAATAATCCAAAATTAAGCCTAGTGTTGGCATGTATAAATACCGCATGAATAGCAATAAAAACTATATATACATTAAAAGTTAGGGTTGAAAAACCTAATATGTATAATGGCAAATAAGACATGCTACGAGTAAAAAATATATCTATAAAATGGGTTCGCGAACCGGCAAGCCAATCCATATTTTCTGTTGAATGATGGATGGAGTGAAAACGCCATAAAAAATAGTGCGAATGAAAAATACGATGTGCCGCATATTGAAATAAATCTGTTACCACCAACGCTATAAAAAGCTCAATTACAAATGGCAAATCATTCACCCACTGTTGAACACCATCTAAATTCATCCAACCAAAAAAAGCAACGGCCGGTTTTTTTGTTAATACCCCAAATAGTTGAATTGCCAAGTGACTAATACCAAAATAAATAAGATCTGTTTTCCACTCCGGATGAAATTTAGATTGCAATTTATTTTTAGGAAAAACCAATTCAATAGGGACAAAAATAAGAACCATTACCAGTAAATCTAATATAAGCCAATCCAAACCCAAACTCCAATTCGTTTTTTCTACTGCTCTACCTTCCACAGTCATACCTCCCAATAGCACCGACAAAGCACCCAGCACTACCCCGACTACGGCATACTTTTTATTCTTGGCTAACAGAATACTCAATAAAGCAAAAAGAAACGTTGAGATAATGCCGCCTAATATTAAGTTTTCTGCCATAGCAGCAGTATACACTTCTCTAAATTCTGGTGTGGTAAATTGCTCTGGAAACTTAAAACACAAGATACTGGCTAATGACGATACCCCAAGAAAAATGGATATTGCACCGCTAATTCTACCTTCTCCAATACGCATTCGGTTATTTTCTGATTTCATATGATTTCTTCGGTTGGTTTATTTGAGTATCAAAGTTGTAAATAGTTCTTTTATTGTCAGGCCAAAACCAAAATGAAAAGGACTTAAAAAAATAGATTTGTAACCCTCTTAAAGGAATTTCCTTTTTATTTTAAAGCAAATCTAAAAGTTGTTGTTTTTTGGTTTGATATTCTGATTCTGAAATTAAATCGTCTTCGAATAACGCTTTCAAATCTTTTAGTTTTGATCTTACATCGTTAGATGGCGTATGGCTTGCTGCGTTACTTTGCTGCATAGTTTTTCCCATTTCCATACCCGCAAACATACCCATACTTGCTCCAGCCATACCTTCGTTTTTGGCAGCATCGCGCATGGCTTTTAGTTTTTGTAATTCAGCAAAATCTACCCCTGCAATATTCGCAGATTTTACATCGGCTTGTACATCACTAATTTCTCCTATTCTTTTATTGGTTTCTGGATCAAAAGAAGAACCTTCGATTCTAAAATCTGTTAATTCAAAACCTAGTTTTTGAAAAATAGCAACAGTTTTTACTTGTGCTTCTGCAGCGATTGTTTCTATATGGCTATCTATTTCGGCATACGAAAATTTAGCATTTGCCAAATATGACGATATAGGTTGGGTTATTCTTGACAGGAATATTTCTTGTAATTGATCTACAAAATAATCTAATTGACCCGCCATTATGTTTACAAAAAACTCTTTGGCATTTGAAATTCGTAAAGAATAATTACCATAAGCTCTGAGCTGCACTGGAAAACCATACACAGGATCTGTATATGTAATAGGAATTCTGGTTCCCCAACGAATATTCAACATTTCAGATGTTCTATAAAACCAAATACCAGTTTTATGCTCACTTTCAAAAGCATTCATAAACTTTTTTAAGGTGGTAAAAAAAGGCTTATTTGCCGTTTCTAAATCATACAACCCTTCTTCTTCAAACACCCCTTCAATTTTGCCTTCATAGGTAAAAATACAACCTTGTCCTGGTTGTAGAATTAATTTAGAAGCATTTTTTAATTCGTCGCCACGATCTATAAATTTGTAAAATAATTGATATTCTTTGGGGTTTTCCCATTGCAATACCGAACGCATTTGATTTTTTAAATTCATAATTCTGCTTTTTTAAAAGTCGATATCCTCGCCTAAATTAGCTGCGTTTTCTTTATAAAACTCGTTCCAATGGTTCGTCCATTTATTGCCAATAGCACTTAGTTCATGAAAGCGTTTGTTATCCTGCTCCGTTCCTGTTCGTTTTGTATACTCATGGTACCAATTGCTATAATGCATCCCCACTTGTGACCAAGTTTGATGATTAAAACCATTCTCCTCAATAATACTAACAGGATCAATTCCATGTTGTGCAGCAATAGATTGTTGCCAGAATATTTTCTGATACGCATCATAATCTGGCACTTTTTCTAAGAGGCTTTTAATATCTGGCACATTAGAAGCAACATCTGCAAATTTACCCACTTTTGGATTGGTAAAAAACCCACTATAAATTGTAGCATTATTCATATCTTCTGTCATTAAATCTCCTAATTTAGAAGTCCAAGCAGAATTGGTTTGTTGCCATACCGGCATTTCTAATCCTAGAACTTTAATAACTTCTTCCTCAGACATTCCTGCTGCTAAATTGCCACAAGCTGCTCCCCAATCTTCAAATGTAACTCCGTTTATACTTTCCATATTTTTTATAATTAATGATTTGTGTTTAATTTCTTTGTATTTGTTCGTAGGAATTAAATTCCTTTTTTTTACGTGCTAAATCTGCCTCTAATCTATCCGCTGCTTCGGCATTTAATTTAATACGCTCATGAAAATATTTCTCCCAATAGGCGTTGTATGTTTTCTTGTAAGCGTCCCAATAGTCTGCTGGTGCCTGACCTCTATAACTACCTATTAACTCTAACGCATTGTTCATAGCATCATATTCTTTTTGCGCCCTTACGGTGGCAATATTATCCACCACACTCCAGCCTAACATTTGAAAATTAATTTCGGGCTCAAAGGTGTTTACAGTATTGCAAAATTTACAGGTTAAGTATTGCGCTCTAAAAATATCTAATCGTACCGCAACTTCTGCATTACATTGTGCGCAATTAATATATTTAGTAGCTTTAAGCATCATATTATCGTAAGAAAGTATTGATAGCTTATATTCTAGATTTCGATTAAACTTAGTATGCACAGCATAAAGTTTTTCATTTAACTCAATTCCCTTATGGTATTCATTGATCCAAAAATCTCCAACAAAACGCATTTCGGGTTGTACTGTGGAATGCCAAGTTTCGTCAATTTTTTTTATCAGATTTCTAAGTTGTGCATCTATACCTTGCATGGACCCCATAACGGTATATAGATTATAATCTGTTGCCTGCAACTGTTCTAAACATGCCGCTTCAGCTTGCTCTAAAGATTCATTAAAGCGATTCTCAATTTTGGTGAGAAAATTATCCCAGCGTTGTATAAGTTCTTCTTTGGTTGGCATCTTTATTTAACTATCGGCATTAATAACTGTATTGGTATTCATAAAAGGAGCCTTGCAATAATCGCAAGTAGCTAAATTACTTTTTTTAGGTCTCGGCGCGCCACAAGATGCACAAGCCAATGCATATGATGATGCTGTTTTCTCTTCAGAAGCATATAACGTGCTTTTGGTATTTTGAGCGTTTGTTGTAATCTTCTTAAATGGATTCGACATGTTATGATTGACTTATATACGCTTAAACTTAGCGCAAGTTAGTTGGATGTTTTTATGTCCCATACCCTGTTTTCAGGTATTTTAAAAAGTAAAACGCATATATCACTACGAATCGTACATTTGGCTCTGCCAATGAAAAGAAAAAGATTATAATAATAAACTTTCAAAAATTATTGAAAGTTTAAAAATATTAAACTATATTTGTCTTATGGAATACAACGAAGCAAAAAATAAGTTTATAAGTACATGGGGCAGTCTAGGTACGCTTTGGGGCATTAATAAGGCCATGGCTCAAATACAAGCTTTGCTTTTTATTTCGACCAAGCCGCTGTCTACCGAAGAAATAATGGAAGAATTGCAAATTTCTAGAGGTAACACCAGTATGAATGTGCGACAGCTTATGGATTGGGGAATTGTTACCAAAGAATTGGTGCCTGGGGAACGCAAAGAATATTTTACTACCGAAAAAGATGTGCAAGAATTGGCACGTGTAATTGCTAAAGAACGGAGCCGAAGAGAAATACAGCCGGTAATAAAAACGCTAAAAGAAGTTTGTTCAATAAAAGATGATGGCACTGAAAAAACTAAAGAGTTAATAAAACAAACAAAAGCTTTACACGATTTAGCTGATACTGCAGATACTATGTTGAATAAATTAGTAAATCAAAATCAGAACTGGTTAACAAAATCTTTATTAAAACTATTTAGCTAAAAAAATTTAAATAATACTTTCAATATTTTCTGAAAGTTCTAAATACACAAGTTGTGAAAAAATCGTATAAGAGTTATAAAATCTTAAATATCCTTGCATTATTCTGTTTACTAGGTGGGCCATGGGGACTACCATTTACTGGCTTACTTCAAATTATAGCAGCGATCTTCTTTTTGATTTCTTTTCCAAAGGATAAATGGATTTATGCATATTTTTTAATAACCGCCTCATATCTTATCATTATTAAAATTTATATCAACTTTTTTGACCTGCGGTTCTTTATTATACCCATTTTGTTAGTTTTTTATTTAACCTATGTTCTTCATTTTAAAAAAGTAAATCATGAATTATAACGTACCCAATTGGTTAATTATACTCGGAGGTATAGGCCAAATATTCACTGCTCTTATTTACCCTTATATTCGTCATCAAGTTTTTGATTGGTATACTGATGTTAAAAAACTCAAGCCATTAAATCAAGAAATTGCAAAAACCTACGGTCGTTATATACAAGGATTAAATTTTTCTTTTGGATTCATCGCAATTCTTTTAACCAACGATTTACAAAACGGAAGTAAACTAGCCATAGCCATTACGGCATTAATTGCTGCGTACTGGACTGGTAAAGTGGCTACGCAAATTGCCTATTATCCCATGTATGAAATTCCTAAAAAAGCCATCTTTAAAATAGGAGGATATTTTATGAATACCTTATTTGTTTTGTTTGCCGTTGTTTTTACGTGGTTACTAATTACCAACGTAATCACCTACTATCAATCTTAAAATTAATTATTATGAATCAAAACCTTCTAGGCTATTTATTATTTGCAATCATAATGGCTTATATAATTATAAAAGTTGGCTATAAATGCTATAAAAATGGAATTGTATTCATAGACACCCTTATTCCTGATGACCCAAAATTTGGTTTGCAAATTAACAGACTTTTACTTGTCGGTTACTACTTAACAAATATTGGATATACGGTGTTTTCCCTTTCACAGTGGGAAAATATTGCCACAACAACAGAGCTTATCGAAGTACTGAGTATTAAATCTGGCATAATTATAATTGGCTTATCAGTACTTCATTACATCAATATAATAAGCTTAACAATTGTATTGAAAAATAGAACAATTAAAATTTAAAATTTTTACATATGAAAACTTCAAAAATTATACTTGGTTATTTTATTTATTTACCTATTGCCTTAGTATTAACCTATTACGTTGCTAAAACTTTATTTAAAAATAGCACTGTATTTATGATTGAAATTTTTAAAGGCAAAGAAGAAATTGCAAATGCAACAAATACATTGTTTAAAGTAGGCTTTTACCTATTAAACATAGGCTTTGCATTACTAATTCTAAAAATAAACGCACATGAAATTAATGAAACCTATCAAAGTTTAATTGAAATATTAAGTAAAAAAATAGGTGGATTTAGCATCTATCTTGGATTTATGCTTTTTTTAAATATGTTTCTATTTTTCAGAGGCAGAAAAAAATCAAAAACTATGCAAGTCCCAACTAATTTGGTGGTTAAGGATTGAACTTACTAGCGTAGGAAAATCAAAGAGCTTGATCGTTTGATACGCTAGCTTATGAATATTTTTACAGCTTTGCTATTAGAAACATATCTGAAATCAACCATGATTTCAGATATGTTTATTCGTTTTTATACGCAAATGATGTATTACTTTTGAGCATTTATATACGCATCATAACCTCCTTCAAGGTTTACAACCGTATACCCTAGAGCATTTAATTTTTCGGCAGCTTTAGCACTTCTGCCGCCAACTTTACAGTAAACATAAACCGTTTTATCTTTGGGAACAGCTGCCTCTATTTTATTTTGAAACGCTGCATCAAACCAATCTATATTTAGCGCATTATGTACATGTCCTGCATTGAATTCATCAGGCGTGCGCACATCTACAAGAACTACATTATCTAGTTCTTTTTGTGATACTTCTGTGATTGATTTTGACTTAGTTTGTGAACAGCTTAAGTTTAAAAAAACCAAAAAAAATGCGAAAATGGAGTACTTCATAAGTATTTTATTATTATGCTAAAATTACAACAATTTGTTCTTAAAAAAATCTCGTAACTTTGAAATCTCTAAATACGTATATGACTTCATATTCATTGCATCCTGATACATGGGTAGACCAATATGCGGATTACCTATTTAATTACGCCGTAACGCGAGTTAGTGATGCCGAAATAGCTAAAGATATTGTACAAGAAACCTTTTTAGCAGGACTCAAATCGGCAAAGAATTTTAAAGGTGATGCGGCAGAACGTACTTGGCTAATTGCCATTCTAAAGCGTAAAGTAATTGATCATTACCGGAAAATAAATTCTAATAAAGGTAAAGCAGAAGTGCGCATGTCTTATAATTCCAGTAGTGATGAAGATGGCGATTGGCTTGAGGAGCAAGTTGCCGACCCGTTTAGCGTACTGGAAAATGATGAAATTGAAAATGAAGAATTAGGGCTAGCTATCCAAAATTGTATCGATAAATTACCCAAAAAACAAGCACGGGTTTTTAAAATGAAAACAATTCAAGGAATTAGTACTGAAGATATTTGTAATGAGTTAGGAATTAATCCGTCAAATTTATGGGTGATGATTCATAGATCTAGAACAGCATTGATGGATTGCCTTAATCAAAATTGGTTTAACGTATGATTTCATGTGATAAAGCAGCGCTTATTTGTGATAAGGCGCAATACAATGAAGCTTCTTTTTTTGACAAAGCAAAGCTTAAGTTGCATATGCTTATTTGTAAAGCTTGCACTACGCATGCGAAAAAAAATGCAACACTTACTTCGCTTTGCAAAGAAGCTAAGCTAAAAAGTCTTACTGAAAACGAAAAGAATGTTATGAAAAAGCAAATCGAAAATCAACTTTAGTAAAAAGTACCAATAAGCACCAAAACTCCCCACCAAAATATCGGTATTGCCTCTACCCAAAACGATGCAAAATACCTTTGCTGATGTTTTTCAGTAAAAAGCATGGTAAAGCCTAGACATAGAAACAATATTCCTTTTCCAATAACTTCTATCGGCTGTAAATCATCTTTTAAAAAAGTTAGGGCAAAAAAAACAGTTGTTCCAAAAGATCCTATTATCCGGGTTGTACTTACGCCAAACCGTTGTGGTAGCGTTTTTAATGCCGGACTATCATAAGCCAAATCACGAATTTCAAAAGGAACCAGTAAAATTAATACGAGCACAAAGCGCTGAATAGTTTCGATAACTACATCCCAAGAAATAACACTATTTATTTGATATACAGGTAATAAAACCGTAGTTCCAGCCCAAACTAGTGCAACAATAAATATTTTTAATCCTCCTAAATTTCTTAGATTTTTGGTATGTGGCAAAACAGGTACTGCATACAATCCGGTCATAAAAATCATAACACAAAGAAAAATCAAGGCATTGTTACTCAAATAAAAAGCATTATACAATGCAATGAATAGGGCAACAATACTAAAAAACTGAATGTTTTTATGATAGCGTGTAGCAACCAAAATATACTTCTCTGCCTCTACTCCATATTTTACAAAATTATAGGCGCTTATGGTTCCAAAAAAAACAAACAAATCTAAATGAATACCCGACGGAATGTTTAACAATATGAAGGTGGCTTCTAAAAGTGCAAGCACCGCGAAAGCAACATGTACGCTGGCATCAATATAAAAATCGTAAAGTTGCTTCATAAACTTCATTAAACAAAAATAACTAAACTGTTTATAACCTTTGTTTTTGGTTAAAAACTTTAGCTTCAGAATGTTTTAAATCACCCATATTGAGATAATTAATCGTTATTTTTGCGTGACTAATTTTAAGAAAACTACGTAATGAAGACAGACGTGTTTGCATCGCGCCATATCGGGATAAGAGAGGAAGATTTACCACATATGTTTAAAACTGTTGGGGTTGAAAATCTACAGCAACTAATTAACGAAACGATACCGGACGATATCCGTTTAAAAAATCCGCTTGCCTTAGACAAGGCTATGAGTGAGAATCAATTTTTAAATCACCTTCAAAAGTTATCGGAGAAAAACAAAGTGTTTTCATCGTACATAGGTTTAGGGTATCATGAAAGTCTTACGCCTTCGGTAATTAAAAGAAACATTCTTGAAAATCCAGGGTGGTATACTGCGTATACTCCATACCAAGCGGAAATTGCACAAGGTAGATTAGAAGCCTTGTTAAATTATCAAACCATGATTTGCGATTTAACCGGAATGGAATTGGCAAACGCATCATTACTTGACGAAAGTACGGCAGCTGCAGAAGCCATGACCATGCTTTTTGAAGTAAGAGAAAGAGACCAGAAAAAAAACGAAGTAATTAAATTCTTTGTTTCTGCAGAAGTACTTCCACAAACCATATCCGTTTTAAAAACGAGAGCTATTCCATTAGGCATTGAGCTTGTGATTGGCAATCATGAAACCTTTGAATTCAGTACAGAATTCTTTGGCGCCATGCTACAATACCCAGGCAAATATGGTCAGGTTTATGACTATGCTGCTTTTGTTGCCAGTGCCAAAGCAAAAGATATAAAAGTAGCCGTTGCTGCAGATATTTTAAGCTTAGTACTTTTAACTCCTCCTGGAGAATTTGGTGCTGATGTTGTTGTAGGAACTACGCAGCGTTTTGGTATTCCGTTAGGTTATGGCGGACCACACGCCGCATTTTTTGCCACTAAAGAAGATTATAAGCGTAGCATTCCTGGCCGAATTATCGGTGTCACCAAAGATACCGATGGCAATCCTGCATTACGTATGGCATTACAGACCAGAGAGCAACATATAAAACGTGATAAAGCAACCTCTAACATTTGTACGGCGCAAGTATTATTGGCGGTAATGGCGGGTATGTATGCTGTGTATCACGGTCCAAAAGGATTAAAATATATTGCAAACAAAGTACATAATTCTGCGGTTACACTAACCGAAGCATTAGAACAATTAGGTCTTTACCAAACCAATACTTCATATTTTGATACTATTACCGTTAAAACAGATGCTGCTGCAGTAAAAGACATTGCTGAACAACATGAAATTAACTTTTTATATAGCGACGATCAATCGGTAACTATTGCTTTAAATGAAGCGACATCAATTGAAAACTTAGAAGAAATTGTTCAAGTATTCGCAAAAGCCTTACATAAAAAAGGTGCTAAAATTGACGAGTTAAAAAGCACCTCAACCATACCAAGTGCATTACAAAGAGCTACACCTTTCTTAGAAAACAAAGTCTTTAATTCGTATCATTCTGAAACTGAAATGATGCGTTATATTAAAAAATTAGAACGTAAAGATTTAGCTTTAAATCATTCTATGATTTCTTTAGGCTCGTGTACCATGAAATTAAATGCAGCCTCTGAAATGTTGCCTTTAAGTTCTGCAAATTGGGGAAATATTCATCCTTTTGCTCCTATTGAGCAAGCAGAAGGCTACCAAATAATGCTAAAAGAATTAGAGCGAAGCTTAAATGTAATAACTGGTTTTGCTGGAACCTCGTTGCAACCAAATTCTGGTGCACAAGGAGAATATGCGGGATTAATGGTGATTAGAGCGTATCACGAATCACGTAACGAAACACATAGAAACATTTGTTTGATACCTGCTTCGGCACACGGTACTAACCCTGCATCGGCTGTTATGGCTGGTATGCAAGTAGTAGTTACTAAAACCGATGAAAGAGGCAATATTGATGTTGCAGATTTAGAAGAGAAAGTCGCTTTACATTCCGAGAATCTTGCTGCTTTAATGGTAACATACCCATCAACCCACGGGGTTTTTGAATCCTCCATAAAACACATTACCAAGCTCATTCATGACAATGGCGGCCAAGTATATATGGACGGTGCCAATATGAATGCCCAAGTAGGACTTACAAATCCTGCAACCATTGGCGCCGATGTTTGTCACTTGAATTTACACAAAACCTTTGCCATCCCTCACGGTGGTGGTGGCCCTGGCGTTGGTCCTATTTGTGTTGCAGAACAACTAGTACCATTTTTACCTGGTAATCCTGTAATAAAAACTGGCGGCGATAAAGCTATTACTGCAATATCTGCAGCACCATGGGGAAGCTCATTAGTCTGTTTAATTTCTTACGGCTATATAAAAATGTTAGGCGAAAAGGGATTAACACGTTCCACTGAAATTGCAATTTTAAATGCTAATTATATAAAACACCGCTTGAGTGGTAATTATGAAGTTTTATATACCGGCGAAAAAGGAAGAGCAGCACATGAAATGATTCTTGATTGCAGACCTTTTAAACAAAATGGCATTGAAGTAACAGATATTGCAAAGCGTTTAATGGATTACGGATTCCATGCGCCTACGGTATCCTTCCCAGTAGCAGGAACGGTGATGATTGAACCAACAGAAAGTGAAGGCTTGGCAGAATTAGATCGTTTTTGCGATGCTATGATTTCCATTAAAAAAGAAATAAATGCAGCATCTGCCAACGAAACAAACAATGTACTGAAGAATGCACCGCATACTTTAAAAATGGTGACTAGCGATACTTGGGATTTTCCTTATAGTCGCGAAAAAGCAGCATTCCCATTAGCCTTTGTATCTGAAAACAAATTCTGGCCTTCGGTTAGACGTGTGGATGATGCGTATGGAGATCGTAATTTAATTTGTACTTGCGCTCCTATTGAAGCGTACATGGAAGCTTAGAAACATCAATAAAATCAATACTTTAAAGCCTTTTCAAAATTTTGAAAAGGCTTTTTTTGTACCCAATATTTAAAGAAATAAATCCTTGAACATCATCTTATTTATTATGCATGCATAATACAATATTCCATTTTTGTTAACTTAGCACTGATTAAACCAAGACCAGCATAATGAAAATCGGAATAACAGGAACAGGTTCATATATCCCATCTGTTTTAACAAAAAATAGCAGCTTTTCTAAACATGAATTTTTGAATGAAGATGGCTCGCCTTTTGCCTATGAAAATGATGTTATTATAGAAAAGTTTAAAGCCATTACCGGTATTGAAGAACGCCGGTATGTAACCAATGATTTAAACACTTCGGACATAGCTTTTCTTGCCGCAGAAAAAGCGATTGCCAATGCTGAAATAGATAAAGAAACCTTAGATTATATCATCTTTGCCCATAATTTTGGCGATGTAAAACATGGTCAATCTCAAGGAGATACCCTGCCCAGTTTAGCCACTAGAGTTAAACATCTTTTAAAAATTAAAAATCCTAAATGTGTAGCTTACGATATTCTTTTTGGTTGCCCAGGATGGATAGAAGGTGTTATCCAAGCCAATGCATTTATTAAAAGTGGTATTGCTAAAAAATGTTTGGTTATTGGTGCAGAAACACTCTCTAGAGTGGTTGATGCTTACGATCGTGATTCTATGATTTATGCCGATGGCGCTGGAGCTACAATTATTGAAGCTTCTGACAAGAATGGTGAAATTCTCGCGCACGCTTCGGCAACTTATGCGTATGATGAAGCTAACTATTTATTCTTTGGCCCATCGTACTCCGAAAAAGATAAAAGTGGCAATAATTATATAAAAATGCATGGCCGTAAAATCTACGAGTTTGCAGTGACCAATGTTCCTGCAGCCATGAAAGAATGCCTTGACAGTAGCGGACTTGCCATAACCGATGTTAAAAAAATATTCATTCACCAAGCCAATGAAAAAATGGACGAGGCTATAGTAAAACGATTCTATAAAGCCTACGGAATGCAAATGCCTGAGGGTATTATGCCTATGAATATTAAGGAGAATGGTAATAGTTCGGTAGCGACTATTCCTACCCTATTTGATATGGTAAAGAACGGAAAATTAGAAAATCACAGTATTACAAAAGGAGATGTTGTTATATTTGCAAGTGTTGGCGCAGGAATGAACATAAACGCCATTATTTACAGACATTAAGAGCATTTTTACATGTACGAAAATAGTTTTCCGA
Organism: Cellulophaga tyrosinoxydans; assembly: GCF_900176415.1. Classification (GTDB taxonomy): domain Bacteria; phylum Bacteroidota; class Bacteroidia; order Flavobacteriales; family Flavobacteriaceae; genus Cellulophaga; species Cellulophaga tyrosinoxydans. The sequence continues at coordinate 365,483 of NZ_FWXO01000003.1, forward strand.
ATAAGCGATTTGAGCATACCTTATATTTTCTTCAAAAGCATATAGCCACTTCGCAGCCTATTTTAGATTTAGGCGTTGAGAATCCGTTTTCGAAAATAATGACAGCACACGGCTACCAGATAGAAAACACCAAGGGAGAAGATCTAGACCTTGATTTTTCTACGGTACTATCTTCAAAAGCCGAAGTAGTTACTGCCTTCGAGATTTTTGAGCATTTACTAGCTCCTTTTAATGTATTACGAGAAATAAAAGCTGATAAATTGGTGGCTAGTATTCCCATGCGTTTGTGGTTTTCACCGGCATACCAGAGTAAAACCGACCCATGGGATCGTCATTATCATGAGTTTGAAGATTGGCAGTTTGATTGGCTTTTAGAAAAAGCTGGTTGGAAAATAGTAGACCGTACAAAATTTACCAACCCCGTTAACAAACTAGGGTTTAGACCCTTATTGCGAAAATTTACGCCACGCTACTATTTGGTGTACGCAGAACGCTTGTAAGTTTTATCTTCAATTTATTCAAAGAATTCTTATCTTAGACCTATAGTGTAGGTATACGGAATGCGTATATTCAATTGTTGTGCTGCATTTGACAAAAAAAATGGAAATAGGAAATAAAACGACTAAAATGAATTGGAAGTTTCGAGTAATTTTTGCGCTCGGAACGGGAGTTTCATATACTTTAATGCTTTGGTTGTTTGATTATTTTTTTGATAAGAATTTATATTCAACAGGAAGCTTAATATTTCAAGGTGTTGGTTTTGGAGTATTGTTTGGAATTGGATTTCCATACATTAATCAAAAACTTGCTGAAAAATTTTCAAATAAAATCGGAACGAAAATAAAACCGAATTTAAAAGAAGAAGAAGTAATCGAAATTGAAGGTCCTGCAAACCTATTTCGTGGAATTGAAGGTGTTGGCGGAAAAATTTTCTTGACAAATAAAAAATTGATTTTTAAATCGCATAAAATAAATATTCAAAAAGGTCAAACGGATATTGAATATTCAACAATAAAAGAAATTGTTAAGAGGAAAACCGCAAAACTATTTGACAACGGAATCAGAATAATAACCAACAATGAAAAAGAGTTCGATTTTGTCGTTAATGAAAGAGATTTGTGGTTCGAAAAAATAAATGAACGAAAAAAATAAAAGACGCAGTACAACATTGGCTATAATTAATGGCTAGTCCGCGCCTACTTACGAAAATCCTCGCGGATTTTCAATTTGGTGCGTACCTGTAAAGTTAAGTGCTAAACCACGCAACAAACCATATACAAACATGTTGTAGCCAATTTTGACCAAACAAACATAAATAGTGAAATTCATTACGCAGATAGAACTCTCAAAAACTGATAAAAAAGAAATTCTAAATCTTTGGAATGATGAATATCCAGAAAAACTGAATTATCAAACGCTATCAGAATTTGAAAAGTATCTTGGAAACTTAACTGAGCAATCGCACATTTTAATGAAAAGTGAAAATCAAAGAATTAAAGGTTGGTACTTTGACTTTGTGCGTGAAAATGAAAAGTGGTTCGCAATACTTTTAGATTCAAAGTTCCACGGAAAAGGATTTGGAACAAAACTTCTAAATCTAGGGAAAGAAAATGAAACGGAATTAAATGGCTGGGTTATAGACAAACAAGATTACAAAAGGAAAAATGGAGAATTATACAAATCACCTTTAGATTTCTACCTTAAAAATGGATTTCAGAAATTAGACAACGAAAGATTAGAACTTGAAAAAATAGCTGCTGTAAAAATAAAATGGAAAAAACTTTGCTTATTTTAGAGAAAACGTTTGGTCGTTGCTTCGTTTGCTAGCATCTGATTTTTCTTCGGAAAATCCTCGCATTCAAACATGTTACGTTAC
>NZ_FWXO01000003.1:368756-419764 GCF_900176415.1 Cellulophaga tyrosinoxydans
GCATTATGAATATTAGAAAACGAGTGAATGGAATACAAAAAAATAAAGATAACCCTCTAAATAATTTATAGCTCGTTTTAGCTTACTTACGAAATTCCTTGCGGATTTTCTAGTCGGTTTTTATTTGCTAAATTAGGTGTTTACACCCAAAAACTTTCCCTTACTTTCAACACAGATTACACAAAAAACAAGCAATGAATCTTAGATATATATTAGGAGCTTTTGTTTCTTTTCCTTTATTACCAATTATGTATTTTCAAGGAAAGCGTATACGCGCTAGTGTGCCAAAACTACCCGAAGCAGAAGGAACAGAAGGTTTTTGTGATGTATGTAAAAATTCGGATCATGCAATGAATGTGATATTCCTTGGCGAAAGCACCTTTGCCGGCGTAGGTGTTGATACCCATAAAGAGGGTTTTGCAGGTACATTTGCTAAAGAACTTTCTATGCTGTTTAATACAAATTTATCATGGCGTGTTTACGCACGGAGTGGCTATACTGCCAAAAGATTAACCGACAAACTGATTCCGAAAATAACCGAAAAAAATCCAACGCTAATAGTTATTGGTTTAGGTGGAAATGATGCCTTTACCCTAAACAGACCTTCTAAATGGAATACAGAAATTAGATTGGTAATTGAATCTCTGACAGCCAAATTTCCTGGCGCAATGATAGTATTTTGCAATATGCCTCCAATAAAAGAATTTCCTTCCTTTACATCGCTTATTAAATTTACGGTTGGTAACCTTGTTGAGATTTTGGGTGAAGAATTACGTAAAACGGTGAAGGAGTATGACCATGTGTTTTACTTTGGCGATAAAATTACCTTACAAGGTTGGATAACTAAGTTTAATTTAAATAATAAAAAGCAAGACTTTTTTAGCGATGGAGTGCATCCTTCTAAATTAACTTATCAAATTTGGGGAAAAGATATTGCCAGTGAAGTATTTAAGAATGAAACACTGAACAAAGCTCTAACAACAAAAACCACAGCGCAAAAAGCCTTAAAGAAAAATTAAATTTAGATGGCTTTCTGCTTTAGTATAAAGATTTTACTTTCTTAATTTCATTCGCTATTTTAGTTACTTCATAAAACTAGATTTACCAACCAAATACTTTCAGCTGTATATAAAAAAACGATATCAAATGTCCCTAGAATTACATTCCAACCCAGAAGTTGAAAAAGTATTTAGCAACTACCCAAAACTGGTGCAAAAACAAATGTATGCGCTCCGTGAATTAGTATTGGAAACAGCAAAGGAAATTGAAGAAATTACAAAACTAGAAGAAACTTTAAAATGGGGAGAACCTAGTTATATTACCAAAACTGGCAGTACACTTAGAATGGACTGGAAAGCTAAAACACCAACCCAATATGCCCTATATTTTAAATGCACTAGTAGATTGGTAGAAACATTTAAATTACATTTTAAAAATACGTTTACGTACGAGGGAAAAAGGGCTATTGTGTTTAATTTAGAAGATGAAATTCCGAAAGAGGCGCTTAAACATTGTATTAAAGCAACATTGATGTATCATAAAGTTAAACATTTACCAACATTAGGCATTTAAATTACCCTCTAATAACAAGAAGCCTTTTCAGAAACGTTTAAGTTTCTAAAAAAGCTTCATCAACACTGAAATTAAATCCTATTTTAAGTATATGCTTCCATTTCTTTTAATTTCACCAAAGCCTCTGATTTAGAGTTTACATTAAGTTTTAGGTAAATATTCTGAATATGAAAATTCACTGCACTTGCTGTGATGAATAATTGTTGCGCAATCATTTTATAGGTATTTCCTTGGCACAGATATTCTATAATTTGATTTTCGCGTTTAGAGAAAGAAGCATATTTTTTTTGCTGAAACATAGCGATTAGCTTTTTAGCAATTTCATGACTCATAGCGGCACCTTCAAACTTTATAGAGTCTAAAGCATGATGCAATCGTTGCTTAGTTACAGGTTTAGTTAAATAACCATGAGCACTGTTTTTGAAAGCGCGTTTAACTTGATCAAAATCACTATCAGCACTCAGCATGATAACATTTATGTTTGCGTTTAATTTTCTAAAATGTTTAATAGCTTCAATACCGCCAATTTCTGGCAAAGCAACTTCCGATACAATAATATCGGGGTTTACAGAGTTAAAGTTTAGTAAGGCTACTTTTACAGAAGTATACATACCAACTAGTTTATAATCTGTGTAGGTCTGAAAAAAATAACGATAGCCTTCATGATATTGCGTTTCGTTATCAATGATCATAATTTTAAGAACATTTGACTTCATATTGTAGGGGTTTTAGTAGTAATGTCTCTAGTGTTTGGGCAACAAAAGACATTAATAGTTATACTTAATTTAGTTTAAATACCTCGAAAAAAAAGACAAGAATTCCTATGGGATAGTTATGGGGAACTATCCAAATAAGCTAAAGTAATGACTACATCTAAAATAAAGGGGGACTATATTTAGACGAAAAAATTACAATAAAATTGCCTTGATTAAGGGAATTAAAGTTTATAAAGTTTGATGGCTATGCCTAAAAAACAAAGCCTTGGTTTCGAGTAGCTGAACCGTTTCTTTTATAAATGTAAAAGTGTCTTTGCTTTTTTTGAAATGGAGTTTAAAAAATCCGTGAATAGGATGATTTTTGAGTAGTACTGTTTTCATAAGATTGGGGGATTAAAAATTTAGTAAAAGTATTTTTATATGCTTGTATTTTTAAAATTAAACTTTAGTGTCTACTATATTTATATTGTTTGCCTATTCTAAATTTAACAAATAATAAACAAACTTAACACAAATAAGTAATATTTTTCCTACAAAATGAAATAAATATTGCGGTCTGAAACGTAGTTCATCTACAACATATTGTTTTTCAACAAAATAAATTTATTTTTTGCCCAATGCAGTTCATCGAAAAGTTTTTAGACGCAGTATTTATATCCTTTTTAAAACAAAAAAATCTACTAAATCACCTAGATAGTTTAGAACCATCTTGGGTAATTTAGCAGATTTTAGACTTAAATTAAAACTGACTAACTCAAATAAAAACTATTGAAATACTTTTTTAATCTTCATATACATTAGCTACAGTAGCTGTTGCATTCATATTATCTATCTGCATAATCCACTTTTCGTCGTTGTACTTTCCGTTTAAATTGGAAACAAAAGCTGATTCTGCATCTTGCTTAACATCATAATCTGCTAAGTAGACATAGTAAAGTCCATTTTCTTTATTGTAAAATTTCTTAGGACTAAGACCTCTATTTTGTAAGTTCTTCATAAAGGCATTTAAATACTTTTCTGTTTTATAAACATTTGCAATAACATAATAACCTGTTTTTACACCTTCTATATTTGCCTGATTCAACACCTTTATTGGTAATTTTTCATAGCTTTTTTGATTGTGATCGTTATTAATTGCATAGGTTTTCTTAACCGCAGCGTTATTATTTGCCAAAACATCATTAGGGTTGTTGTAAGCCAATCTTGACATTTCAGTACTATTTGCAGTCTTTACTTCATTCTTTAAAATTCTTACCATAGCTTCAAATCTTTTTTCGAATTCATCATTTCTAGTAGACTCCAAAGAATCTAATCTGTAAATTAATTCATCTAGTATTAAGCTATTTTGGTATGCTAAAGAATTTACATCTTCTTTTACTTCATTTAGGGCCATTCCAGTAGATCCAGCACCTCTTTCTATAGTTTTTCTTCCTTTTCTTGGCGCAGCTTTCTTGTTTGATTTAGATGGTGAGTCGTCTGCCTTTTCCATTGCATTTTCTTTTTCACCTTCAATTTTCTTTTGTTGCTGCGCAGACATTAACTGTAATATTTGCTCTTCATAGTTTCTAATTATAGCATCTACTTTACTGTCTTGTGAACTATCCACATAATCCGCTAAAGTTTGTTTATTGTTCTTAAACGTATACGCAACAGAAAGTTCATGGTTCCAACCCAAATCTGCTTCCGTATTGGCAACATCTTTTTCCATTAAATAACCTAAAGACATTTTATCATTTAAGTTAAAACCAAAACCAGCCGAAAGTCCGTAATCTTGATCAAATGTGGTTTGTAACCAACCATATTTAGGTAGTTCTAAAACCATAGATCCAACGTAAGCTATACTATTATCACTATTACGGGCAACTTGCACCATAGGCGTTAATCTACCATTAGCAAATAAACCTCTTGTAGCACCAAGCATATGTGTATACTGTACCGCTGCTTTTATACTCTTATCATTAAAATTGGTTAAAAATTCATTTGTAGATTGATTGTATTTAAACAAATCTTGTGCATATACACTAAAATCGAACTTACCAATAGATAAAGTAATACCTGGTTGAATAGCAATTTTACTTTCTTTTTGAGCTTGTGCTAATTCTGGATCGCTTTCGTCTGCAACAATTCTGTTTTTATCTAATCCATCACTAAAATACGTAACATTAGTTCCAAAGGTTAAGCTACTTTTATTCCCTAATTGCACCGATGTGGCATAATTAGCGTTAAATCCAAATTCTTGTACAACACCAGACCATTGACTATAGACCCCTAAACCTAAAGCTGTATTCTCATTTATTTTATTGCTAAAACCAATAAAATAATTTTGGTTATTGTCTTCAAAGGTGCTGTATTGATTTCTATGCAAAATATTGATATAAGATTTGTTTTCTCTTACCAAAGAAAAGGTAGGGTTTATTAAAAATCTATTAAAGAACAATTGATTATGATACGTGGTTTTTGAACCAAAATTAGTTGTTGCTTGTTCTTGACCAAGTACACTTTGCATGCCTATAGTAACTACTATTGCAGTAATCACTACAGTTTTATTGAATATGTGGGTTAAGTAGTTCATCTTTGGGGAAATTAATTGGGTTTTTTCAGTTGTTATCTAATGCTATAATTGTAGGATGCATTAGTAGCCGTCATAAATAATGGGGTTATTTATCTTCGAAAATAGAAGTTGCATAGTTTATTTTAGACTCTGTATTTAGTGCTTCTAAAATGCCATCTTCTTTTTTATCAGGAGTAAATCCATTTGCAGATTTAGAGTAACTAAAGGCCACTTTTTGAGATTGTCCTTTCTCCTCTCCTCTATTTAGCAATACATAGCCAACTCCGTTTTCGCTAACAATATCTAATGAAAACTCATCTTGGTTGCTGTTAATGGGACTACCAAGGTTGACTGACCAGCCAACCTTGTTATTAGCTACTTCCACCATAAAAACATCTAGTCCCCCATAGCCTTTATGCCCATTTGAGGCGAAAAATAGCGAAGTCCCTCCCACAATATTTGGATACAGATCATTTTCATCTGTATTAACTTTTTTACCTAAATTTTTTGCAATTCCAACAGTACCATCTTTACTGATATCTGCAACATAAATATCGAACTTTCCAAAGCTACCTGGCATATCTGATGCAAAAAACAAACGCTTACCATCTTCTGATAATGCTGGATGCATAGCAGATGAATTCTTTGGACCTAAAGCAACTTCTTCAAGTGTTTTCCATTGTCCGGAAACCTTTGCTGCCTTGTAAATTTTAGTTACTAATTCTTTTTTTGAGAACACTCCGTATTCAGGCTTTACATATATAGATTTGCTATAATACGCAGTACTACCGTCTGGAGCTATGGCAATATGCACCTCGTTAGTTGCTGATGTAGTAGTATTACTTGCTGATATTGGCTGTGCTGTTTCGCGAGCAACAAAATCTTCTAATACTTTTCTACTAGCTGTTGGATTAATAAAAAAGTCATTAAACTTACTTTCTCTATCTTCTTTCTTATAATAATCAGACTTAACATCAGCTACCCAGTCCTTTTTCTCAGCAACTTTTTTCACATTAGTATTATCTGTCATTTTTAATGCATGATTGTAGCGCTCTAAATAGCTATTACTTATAGCATTTCCATCGGTTAGCTTAAAAAGCTTTGTATACCAGAATAACGCTGTATCATAATTTTCACTTAAGAAATTAGCATTACCTAAATCTTCATAAATTTCTTGTTCACTATAGCCCAGTTGCTTCAGAGCATTATAGTTTTCTTGGCGCTTATTAGCCTCACTTATTTTGGTAGTTTCACCCTTAAGTGATTTTAAATTTTGAGCTTGTAGTGTTAGGCATGAAAATGCAATAATCACTGCAAGAAATACGTTGTAGGTTAAATTATTTTTCATAACAGTTTCGATAAAGGGGTTAATATCTTCGACAAAATTCACGAAATATTTCAGAGTAATTACTAATAAAATTTCATAGGTTTTTTATGAAATTGTGTATTTCATCGAAAAATAAGACACTTAATCGATGAAATGCTCGAAAAAAATTTAATTACAGCTCATAAAAACCAGTAGCTGAAAACAATTTTAGAGGCAACTGCATAATTCATAATTCAATAGTATCTTTGAAAAATTATAAATTATTAGGATGAATTATTACGTTGTTATTCCCGCGCATAATGAGGAAGCTTTTATAGAAAAAACGTTACAATCTCTTTTAGCGCAATCATTAGCACCTAAAAAAGTGCTTGTGGTAAATGACAATTCTACTGATAAAACAGAAACAATCATTAACCAATACCTTTTAGCTAGTCCAATTTTCGAAAAAATAAATGCTACATCTACAACGGATCACATGCCTGGCAGTAAGGTAATACAAGCTTTTAACAAAGGCTATAATACCTTGGATAGTGATTATGATTTTATAGTAAAACTAGATGCCGATATTATTTTGCCCAATAATTATTTTGAAGTTGTAGCTGCCACATTTGAAACTAACAAAAAAGCAGGTGTTGTAGGTGGGTTTATTTATGAACAAGACTCCACAGGTGACTGGAAACTTAACCACCCCATGAACAAAGATCATGTTAGAGGTGCCATAAAAGCCTATTCTAAAAAATGTTTTGAAGCAATAGATGGCTTAAAAACTGCAATGGGCTGGGATACAGTTGATGAGCTTTTAGCTAAATTCTACGGCTATGATATTATTACTTTGACCAATTTAAAAGTTAAACATCTTAGACCAACTGGCAAAGCTTACAACAAGAAAGCAAAACTATTGCAAGGCAAGGCAATGTATAGTATGCGTTATGGTTTAATAATTACACTTATTGCTTCGTTAAAAATGGCCTGGATGCAAAAAAAACCGAAAGCCTTTGTAGCTAATATGTCTGGTTATTTAACTGCATATAAAGAAAAAGCCCCCTACATAGTAACACCAAGAGAGGGCAAATTTATTCGCAGTTTACGATGGAAAGGAATAAAACAACAATTTATTTAATTGCTATTCTAATACCTCAACTATAGGATTTCCAGAAGTACCATTAGGGTATTCAATACCTAATAATGCCGAAATTGTTGGTGCAATATCCGGAATCTCAGTTCTATTCAATGTTTCACCTTTTTTAATTCCTTTTCCAAAAAACAATAAAGGAGCATGGGTATCATAAGAATATGCCGAACCATGAGTAGATCCCGTTTTGTTATACCCTATTACATTTGGTTTCATTACCATTAAAATATCGCCAGATCTTTGGTGATTGTAACCATTTTGAAGAACATAAGAAACTCCACTAGTATAATTATTCTCCCACATCTGTACTCCTGTATACACACGATCGTAAATACCATAAGACATTAATTCTCTAGCTATTTGTTTTTCAACCTCTTCCAATCCTAAATCAAGGTTTTTAACAATTTTATGATCTAGAAATATTTGATCGTTGGATATGTTTTTTACAATGTCTGTAGTTCCAAAAGAGTACTTTAAATAGTCATTAAATTTCTCTTTTATTTGACTGGTTTTAAAATACCCTGCAGGTATTTTTTGATCTGCTAAATATGCCGGAACATCTACCGCTGCATGGTCCGATGTTAAAAAAACAGTATAGGCACCTTTACCTACTTTTGCATCTAACGTATTAAATAGTCTTTCTAAATCAGCATCTAACCTAATATATGTATCCTCTACTTCTTTAGAATTTACGCCATACATATGCCCAACATAATCAGTACTGGAATAACTAATAGCTAAGAAATCAGTAATAGCATCAGAACCTAAATTTTCTCCTTCTAGAGCAGCTAAAGCAAAATCGGTTGTTAAATTATTGCCATAAGGTGTAGCTTTTATTAAGTCGTACTGACCATTAGCATCCCATAGCGCAGGTACATCATGCGGAAACGCAGAATTTACTTCTCCTTTAAATAGTCCTTCATAGGCGTTAGCATCAGTACCACTTGCCGTATATGTGTTACTATTTTTCAAGGTTGTCCATGGCTTTTTATAAGATTCTGCTTTATCAGCAGCATTAAAATCAACTACCCATTTTGGTAATTCGTTCATATAAAAAGTACTGGTTATCCATTTACCTTCATCTTTACCATGAAACCAATAAGCTGCATTGGCGGTATGACCTCCAGGCAATACAGCTCCCCTATCTTTTAATGCTACGGCAATTACTTTTCCTTGCATCTGTGTATGTAATCGCAATTGATCGGTCATGGTCGTAACATTATTTCTAAAAGGAGACATTTGTCCAGCATCAGAAGTTGTCCCTACTGATGCGTAAGAATCGTCAGAAACACAGTATACTTCTTTATCTAACTCCTTATCATACCAGTTATTACCAATAATCCCATGATTAGAAGGTGTTGTTCCGGTATACACAGAAGCATGTCCGGGAGCGGTATAGGTAGGCACATAATTAAAGAAATTATTCTTGCAATTAAAACCTTCATTTACCATTCTTTTAAAACCACCATCTCCATATTGGTTCCAAAATCTATTTAAATAATCAAACCTCATTTGATCCACAATTATTCCCACCACTAATTTCGGAGATTCAAATGGAGCCTCTATTTTTGTGTCTGCTTTAGATTTATTTTTTGATTTTTTCTGTGCTTGTACCAGCAAACTATTTAACCCAAAAAACATTAAAAGAAATAAAACAACACACTTTCTAGTATTCATAAACCTAATTTTAGGGGCTAAAAATAATTAATAAAATACTTTTACAAATGAAATAAAAGTTAAATGAATTTAAATTCTAGGGTGACAATTTTAAATGTTAGTTATTATGATTTTCTTTTCTTCGAATAAAAAGTGGCAAACGATATAATATTATTATTTTTACACGAACAAGATTATTTAGTTAATGAACTACCTAGCAGCTATTGGCAGTTATTTTATTATGATTCGTGAGGTTTTTAAAAAACCTACCAAATGGAGAATAATGAAATCTCTTATCTTAAAAGAAATAGATGAACTTATTTTTGGTTCTCTTGGTATCATCATTTTTATATCATTTTTTATTGGTGGTGTTGTTGCCATACAAACAGCACTCAACCTTACCAACCCACTATTACCAAGAAATTTAATTGGGTTTGCAACAAGACAATCAGTTATACTTGAATTTGCTCCTACTTTTACCTCTATTATTATGGCTGGAAAAGTTGGATCTTATATTACCTCTAGTATTGGTACTATGCGTGTTACCGAACAAATAGATGCCTTAGAAGTTATGGGTGTAAATTCGCTAAACTATCTGGTATTCCCAAAAATAATCGCTTTATGTTTTTATCCGTTTGCCATAGCAATTGGTATGTATGTAGGTATTTTTGGTGGTTGGCTAGCTAGTGTATTTGGTGGATTTTGTACTAGTGCAGATTTTATTGAAGGAATACAATTAGATTTTATTGCATTTCATGTTACCTATGCTTTTATAAAAACCATTCTATTTGCTTTTATCATTGCAACCATTCCATCATTCCATGGTTATTTTATGAAAGGTGGCGCATTGGAGGTTGGTAAAGCAAGTACAACATCATTCGTTTGGACCAGTGTGGTAATTATTCTGGTAAATTATGTATTAACACAACTTTTACTAGGCTAATATGATAGTAGTTAATGACATCCATAAATCATTTGGTGATTCTGAAATATTAAAAGGTATCAGCACCACTTTTGAAAAAGGCAAAACCAATTTAATTATTGGACAGAGTGGTTCTGGTAAAACAGTATTTTTAAAATGTTTGCTAGGCCTGTTTGAACCCGAGCAAGGAATCATTTCTTATGACGGAAGAGATTATTCTAGTTTAACGGGTGATGAAAAAAGAGACCTTCGTCAAGAAATGGGGATGGTTTTTCAAGGAAGCGCATTGTTTGATTCTATGACTGTTGAAGGTAATGTGATGTTTCCTCTAGAAATGTTTACCAAGCAATCTAAATCTGAAATGCAAGAGCGTGTAGACATTGTATTAAAACGTGTTAACTTAATTGATGCTCATAATAAGTTTCCAGCGGAAATTTCGGGAGGTATGCAAAAAAGAGTTGCTATAGCCCGAGCAATTGTTATGAATCCGAAATATTTATTTTGCGATGAACCTAACTCTGGGTTGGATCCAAAAACAGCAATACTTATAGATAATCTTATTCAAGAGATTACCGAAGAATATGATATTACCACTGTAATTAATACCCATGACATGAATTCTGTTATGGAAATTGGTCAAAAAATATTATTTCTTAAAAACGGACTTAAAGAATGGGAAGGAACCAATAAAGAAATTTTCAAAACCGATAACGCAGCGGTTACCGATTTTGTTTATTCTTCTGAATTATTTAAAAAAGTAAGGCAAATGTATATTGAAGAGCGTAATTAATGTTCTTTCTTTAATCTTACTTAGTAGTTGTTCTAACTTGAATTTTATTATTTTTTAATCTAAGTTTTAACCAATCACTTAACTTTTTAGAATCCGTAGCTATTTGTTCTGGTTTAGTATTTTCTTTCCAATGCACATCAAATACAGGAATCGTATCTTGCTTTTGAAAATTGGTTTCTATGGTGTAGGCATAACTAAAAGAAGCTAAATTTTCATAATTCGTTTTTGCTTCTGCGCTAATATCAGAAAACGGAATTTGCGTTGACGCTAATTTACTTAACTTAAATAAATCTTGTTCAAGTATTTTGATCCGTTCATCTTTTGTCAATAACTCCGCTTTTTTAGCTTCGTATAATTCATTTACGTAATCTAACTTTTCTTTTGAACTGTCTTTTCCTCCCTGATTAACATTTAGAGTGGCATTTTTTAACCTACTAATATCATTTTTTTGTACTCTCCAAGTATCAATAACACTTTGCGGAATGGGATTGTCACCCATACAAACAACCTCAATTACAGGATTTACACCATCATTATATTCTATTTTGGTTAAATTATCTAAATACAACCCACCATCATCAAATTGATAAATACCAATGGTTTCTGCCAAGAACTCGTTCGCTTGTTTTTTAAATAACGATTCGTTAAAAACATTATAAAATGTCCATCCAGCAGGCACCATAACAGCAATTGCTACTAATGAAGCTAATCTTGCAATTAATCTCCTACGCTGCGAATTTGCATAACGCACCATAGGAAAACGCAACAATTTTATAATTAGAAAAGTTGCTAAGCCAATAAAAATAGTATTAATGGTAAATAAATACAAAGCTCCAAAAGCATACTTAAAATTACCAATGGCTAATCCAAAACCAACAGTACATAAAGGAGGCATTAATGCCGTTGCAATAGCTACTCCGAAAATAACACTTGCAATAGTGCCTTTTTTTGCACGCGCTATAACTAAGGCAAGACCTCCAAAAAATGCAATTAATACATCTCTAATATCGGGTGCAGTACGCGCTAATAATTCTGACGATTCTACTCTAAGCGGAAAAAACTCGAAAAACAAAAAAGCTGTGAGTATACTAAGAATCACCATTACGGTAAAATTCTTAATAGAACGTTTTAATGTGTCTATATCATTAGTAGCTAGTGAAAGACCCATTCCAAGAATAGGACCCATTAGTGGCGATATTAACATGGCGCCAATTACCACAGCGGTAGAGTTGGCGTTTAAACCAATAGAAGCAATAAATATGGAACAGATTAAAATCCAAGAGGTATGACCTTTAAAGGGAATATCAGCAACTATAGATTCACGCGTAGCATCTTGATCTGTGTTCTGCGTAATGTCTAATAATTCTGATAAAAATTGTTTTGTAGTTCCTAAAAGACCTTGAAAACTTTTTTTCACCTCTTCTCCCTGTGCCTCTTCATTTTGGTTGGGAGCAATTTGATCCTTATTTATTTCTTCACTCATAAATTAATTAGGTATACTGTTTACCAAATTTATCTTTAACCTTCACAAGCACTTGCTTAATATCTTGCTCTTTAGATTTTGGGTAAATTAACAAAACATCTTCTTTATCTACAATAATATAATCACTAAGACCATCAACAACAACAATTTTACCTTTTGCAGTTCTAATCATATTGCCTTCAGCATCTTGGCTAAGTACACGACCATTTACCACAGCAGTATTGTCTTCATCTTTATCTAATTTATCATAAAGCGATCCCCATGTACCTAAATCATTCCAATCAAAAGTAGCTGGTAAAACATAAATACTTTTCGATTGTTCTAAAATAGCATAATCAATAGAAATATTTTCGGCATTAGGATAATTCTCATTAATGAAATCCTGTTCTGTTGACGTATTATATACACTAATTCCCTTTTCAAATAAAGCGTATTGCGTTGGTTGAAAATTCTTAAAAGCATCTACAATAGTCTTAACACTCCACATAAAAATACCAGCATTCCAAAGAAAATTTCCTTGTGCTAAGAATTCTTTTGCAGTCTCATAATCAGGTTTTTCTCTAAACTGATCTACTTTTTTTAGGCCAGCAACTGGACTATCCTTTTTAAATTCTATATATCCAAAACCCGTATTTGGAAAAGTTGGTTTTATACCCAAAGTACATAAAACATCTTCTTTCTCACACTTATCAAAACACATTTGAACATCCTCAGCGAACGCCGCTTCATCTTCTATCCAATGATCACTAGGCGCAACAATCATTACTGCATTAGGATTCTTCTTTTGAATTTTTAAAGCAGCATATAAAATACAAGGTGCTGTATTACGCATAGCTGGTTCTAAAACTACTTGATCTTGTTTTACTAAAGGTAATTGCCCCAAAACCAAATCGTTATAACGTTCATTGGTTAAAATGAGGATGTTTTCCTTTGGAACAAATTTATTTAATCGCTTAAATGTTTTTTGGATTAAGGTATCTCCAGTACCCAACATATCGTGAAATTGTTTTGGGTTTTCAGTGGTACTAATTGGCCAAAAACGAGATCCTACTCCTCCAGCCATTAAAACGGCATAATAATTATTGTTCATTTATTTAATCTTTTATTAGTTCTACTTCTGCATTGGGTTGAAACAAATATGATTTTCCTGTTGTCAACTCCATACATTCGTAGCGTTTAACTTTTTTATTTCCTTTTTTAAAAATTCTACCATTATGAATTCGGAAAATACTCCCATAAGGTATTTCAAAAACGTAAGATTTTTCTTTAAATTGTGCGTCAAACTCTTTTAAAGCTATTGATAGCTTAGCATCTGTATCACTACTTGCACTCGGATTTCTAAAATGATTTGCTACCAAAGGCAAAACTTTATTTGGAAATACTTCAGGGTGAATAAATGGCAACATTAAATATTGAAAGGTTCGTTTCCACTCTATCCCATGTGGCTTTATTTTTCTACCATATTTTTCAAAAGCTACCAAGTGTGCAATTTCATGCACCAAAGTTATTAAAAAGCGGTATTTATTTAATGATGCATTTACCGTAATTTTATGTGAGCCATCGGGCAATCTCCTATAATCTCCATGCCTTGTAACGCGCTGATTTACAATTTTTAGATTAACACTGTTTACCTTGATCAATTCAATACATGTTTCTATTGAACGCTCTGGAAGGTATTTTTCTAGTGTCTTACGCATGTAGCAAAAATAGAAATGAATTGCGAATTACAAATTAATTATTTCTCTTTAATTTATGGCGTACTACTACTAACCTGAAGTAGTTTACCATTATAAAACTTATGACCTGTTAGCGCAAAATCTTTAATATAACTCGCCATCTCCAATGCTGTATTTGGCGCTTTATATCCTGGAAAAGCCTCTTCGAGCATTTCAGTCTGTACGGCACCAAGAGCCAACACGTTAAAAGAAGGACCAGTTTCTTTAAATTCTTCCGCCCATAATTCCGTTAATGTTATTACTGCAGCCTTACTGGAACTGTATGCTGCCAACCCTGGAAATTTCATACTTCCCTGAACACCACCCATAGAACTTATGGTAACCACATGCCCATTCTTTGGCATTTTTGGTAAAACAACCTTTGTAATACTTGCAACTCCAAACACATTTACGTTATAAACCTCTTGAAATTCTTTCTCAGAAATTTCTAGAAATGGTTTGTTCAATAACTTCCCTGCATTATTAATGAGAATATCAACTTGATGCCAAGTAGAAGATATAAAATCAGAAACAATATCAAGATCTTTTTGAGAAGATATATCAAAAGGAAATGTTGTAATATTTTGATGATTAAGAGCTAGAATAGGTGCGTCATTCCTAGACAAGGCCAACACTTGATGACCTTCATCAGCAAAAAGTTTTGCCATTTCAAAACCTATACCTCTACTAGAACCTGTTATTATAATATTAGCCATAGCTAGTTATACTTTATTTCTTGTGTTGGAGCATCGGCTATGCCTTCAATAATAGCGATTAAATCGTTTACCAACTCTGCCATGTGACTAAAATTCATTAATTCAGCTTCATCATCAACACCGTGATAATGATCAAAATTTGTAAAATCGAATGTGCTAAATGTTTGTGAAGGCACATTAAAAGTATTATGAAATGGGTAATTGTCGGAACGCATAAACAAACTAAACTCTTTAGCTTTTGGTAAAAACCCAGCAAAATTTTCATTAGCATACTCATTTACAACTTCCGCTAGATTTGATTTTTCATATCCAGTTAGGTACATTTTATAATCTTTGTCAACTAACGGAACTCCTGTCATTTCAAAATTTAGCATGGTGTATAGATTAAAATTCTGAGCCTTTAATTTTTCTGCTAAATGCTTAGATCCTAAAAGTCCTTTTTCTTCAGCGCTAAACAATGCAAATAGTAAAGTTCTTTTATTTGTTTTTGCATTTCCAAAATACCGTGCTAATTCTAAAACAGTACTTGTGCCTGTAGCATTATCATTAGCTCCGTTGGCTATATCATCGGCAGGATTACCAGCAACTCTACCAATATGATCGTAATGTGCTCCAATAATTATGTACTCATTTTTAAGTTTTGGGTCATTACCTTCTACCATTCCTACGATATTATAAGCAGTTTCAGGGAAGTTCGTAAGCGTATCTTTATACGAAACAAAATACGGTTGGATATTATTATTCTTAAATATTTTTTCTATAAAACTTGCTGCTTTAGCTATACCCTCACTACCAGTATCTCTACCTTGTAATTCATCGGATGCTAAGAAATTCATTAAATCTCCCATTCTCTTCTCGTTAGAAAATCCGTTTAATTTCTCATCTGCTACGGCATCTTCATCACCGACAGCAACTTCTTTAGTTGCACTAACACTTGTTTTTACAGGTGTGGTCTCCTCTGAATTTATGGGTTTAGATTTAGTACTACCACAACTAATTAATACTATTAATAAAAAACTACTTATTAGGGTTTTCATAAATTAAAATTTTAGATTTTAAAGATAAAAAAAGCATCCTAATTACTTAGAATGCTTTTAGATATATTAAAATATATTTTATACTAAGCCAGCATTGTAACTGGATTCTCAATATAAGATCTTAATGTTTGTAAAAATTCTGCTGCTGTAGCTCCATCTACCGTTCTATGGTCACAAGCCAAAGTAAGTTTCATAGTACTACCAACAACTATTTGACCATTCTTAACAACTGGCTTTTCTATAATTGCTCCTACAGATAAGATAGCTGAATTAGGCTGATTAATAATAGAGGTAAAACTTTCTATGCCAAACATTCCTAAGTTAGAAACTGTGAAAGTACTTCCTTCCATTTCGGCTGGTGTTAATTTCTTATTTCTAGCTTTACCTGCTAAATCTCTTACAGAAGCACCAATTTGAGATAATCCCATTTGATCTGTAAATTTCAACACAGGCACCACTAAACCATCTTCTACTGCAACCGCAACACCTACACTAATATGATGATTATAACGTGTAGTATCTCCGTTCCATGTAGTATTTACTTGTGGGTGTTTTTTAAGTGCCATAGCACATGCCTTTACCACCATATCATTAAATGATACTTTAGTATCTGGCAAGTTGTTTATTTGCGCTCTTGATGCTTTCGCATCATCCATAGAAACCTCAATGGTTAAATAGTAATGAGGAGCTGTAAATTTAGATTCTCCAAGACGCTTGGCAATAACCTTACGCATTTGGTTGTTTTTAACCTCTTCAAAACTTTCTTCACCAACAGGAAGATTTAATGGCGCAACATTTGCTTGAGCTGTAGCATTATTTACAACTGGAGCCGAAGCACTTGCCGCTTTTGAAGGCACAAAATTCTCTACATCTTTCTTAACGATTCTTCCGTTATCTCCAGAGCCAGTTACATTTGCAAGATTTACACCTTTTTCTGAGGCTATTTTTTTAGCCAATGGAGAAGCAAAAATTCGCTGTCCATCATTAGCACTTACTGTAGTAACTGCTTCTGCTTTATTTTCTGTAGATTTTTTTTCTGTAGCTGTAGTCTCTGTTGCAGGCGCGCTTGCTTTTTTGGTCGCAGGCTTACCCTTTAAAACACTATCCACATCAGTACCTTCTGGTCCAATAACGGCTAATACAGCATCTACAGGAGAAGACTCTCCTTCTTGTATACCTATATATAACAAAGTACCTGAGTAAAAAGATTCAAACTCCATAGTCGCCTTATCGGTTTCTATTTCCGCTAAGATATCTCCCTCTTCAACTTTATCACCTACTTTTTTTAGCCAAGTTGCTACGGTACCTTCTTCCATGGTATCGCTTAAACGCGGCATTTTTATCACCTCTACACCTTCTGGTATTTCTGTAGCTCCTTCTGAATCTTCACTTGATTCTTGTTTTGGAGCAACTTCTTCTTCTTTTGCTGGAGCAACCACAGCCGCTGGAGCCGAACCTCCATTCAACAATCCAGAAATATCTTCACCTTCTTCGCCAATTATAGCTAAAAGAGTATCAACTGGAGCACCATCACCTTCTTGAATTCCAATATGAAGCAACGTACCTTCATTGAAAGACTCAAATTCCATAGTTGCTTTATCTGTTTCAATTTCAGCTAAAATATCACCTTCTTCAACTTTATCTCCTACTTTTTTTAACCACTTAGCTACCGTACCTTCTTCCATGGTATCACTAAGTCTCGGCATATTTATTACTACTGCCATGTACCTATAATTTATGTTGTAAAAATGGATAATTCTCTTGCTCGTAAACCATATCATATAATTGGTTTACTGGTGGGAAATCAGATTCTTCTGCGAATTTCTCACATTCAGAAACTAGGTTTTTAACTCTTTTATCTATTGCTTTGATTTCCTCGTCTGTAGCGTATTTCTTTTCCTTAATTACATCTAAAACTTGTGTAATTGGATCTATTTTCTTGTATTCTTCTACTTCTTCTTTTGTTCTGTAATGCTGTGCATCTGACATTGAGTGACCTCTATAACGGTATGTTTTCATTTCTAAGAAAGTAGGTCCTCCTCCACTTCTTGCTCTTTCAATGGCTTTACTCATTTCTTTCGCAACCGTAACTGGATCCATACCATCAACTGGTCCGCAAGGCATTTCGTAACCCAAACCAAGTTTCCAAATATCTGTAGAATATGATGTTCTTGCCACAGATGTACCCATAGCATAGCCGTTATTTTCACAAACAAAAACAACTGGCAATTGCCATAACATTGCTAAATTGAATGTTTCATGCAAAGAACCTTGTCTAACCGCACCATCACCCATATAACATAGGGTAACCGCATCATTCTTTTTATATTTATCAGCAAAAGCCAAACCAGCACCTAATGGAATTTGACCTCCAACAATTCCATGACCACCATAAAAACGGTGTTCTTTAGAGAAGATGTGCATAGAACCACCCATCCCTTTTGAAGTTCCTGTAACTTTACCAAACAATTCCGCCATAACTTTTCTAGGATCAACACCCATTCCAATAGGCTGAACGTGATTTCTATACGCAGTTATCATTTTATCTTTGGTAAGATCCATTGCATGAAGTGCTCCTGCTAAAACTGCCTCTTGACCATTGTAAAGGTGCAAGAACCCTCTAACTTTTTGTTGAATATAAACAGCCGCTAGTTTGTCCTCGAATTTTCTCCAGAACAACATATCTTCATACCATTTTAGGTAGACCTCTTTTGTGATTTTTTCCATCAAATACGTATTTTTATAAAACTAAGATACTCCCATCCAACTTTAGGAGAAAAAAATTGAGAAGCAAAAATACACATATAAATCAATAGGGGAAAAAAATTAAACAAAAAGCGTTGCCCCAATTAAAAAATACACGAATACTATCTCAAAAGTGAGAATTCTTTAAAATTTACTTTATAAAATAAGATTCTTCTATTCTAAAAAGGAATTACTAAAAGCTAATGGCAATATATCTGCTAAGGACTTAATTTTAATTACCTCACCCTTCTCACCCATAAGTAAAATAGCAATAGCTGATTTCTGCTTTTGCTCATATTCTATCATCGACTGCCGACAATTACCGCATGGTGCTGCAGGCTCTTCTACCACATAGTTTTTTGATGTTGCTGTTATAGCAACTGCCTTTATAGCAATACCTGGATATTTTGCCCCAGCCTGAAATATAGCAACGCGCTCTGCACATAACCCTGATGGATAAGATGCATTTTCTTGATTATTGCCAATAACAACCTCTCCGTTTGCTAGCAAAACGGCAGCACCAACATGAAAATTAGAATAAGGCGCATATGCATTTGCTCTTGCAGCTATTGCTTGATTCATTAGACTAGAATCGGTTGCATCTAAATCCTGTAAAGAGGGATATACGGTGTAATCAATGGTAATTTTATGCTTTTTCAATATATTCTTGTTATGATAAAATAATTTTACGAAAGATAATAAATTTAATTTCCTGCACTAGGCTAAATTGGATATGTTTAAAACAAAAAAAATCCAAACTAAAACACGAATTCTAGTTTGGATTTTAAAATATGCTAAACATTTTTAATCGTTGATAAACTCTTCTCCTAAATTAAAGGTAAGAGAAAAACGCAAAGTATTTTCTAATGGGTTTTGAATTTTTGAAGATGAGAATAAATAGGATAAATCTATCTGTGTTGCTTTGAACTTAAAGCCTGCTCCTAAAGAGAAAAATTTTCTTGATCCCTTTTCTTCACTCTCATTAAAATAACCCGTTCTAATCATAAAAGATTCTTGGTATGCATACTCAGCTCCAAGTGCCCAAGTTATTTCTTTTAATTCTTCAGAAAAACCGTCAGGGGCATCTCCAAAAGATTTAAACACGCCTTGCAAGAAACCTATTTCTTGGTATTCAGCATTATCATCACCATTTACCACACCATCATTATTAAAATCTTGAGGCGTTGGTACTAACAACTTATTAAATTCAGAGTTTATACTTAGTCTGTTATCCATATCTAATATAAAGTCAAAACCTGCACCAAACTTTAAATTTGTTGGCAAAAAGTTTTCTTGTCCACCTTCATCATAGGTGATTTTATTACCTAAGTTTGAAAGGTTAAAACCTGCTCTCCAACGACCATCAAAGTTATTATAAGCAATTTCTCTAGAACGATAAAAACCTGCTACATCTACAGCAAATGCATTTGCTGCTTGAGTATCTGCAGAACCGGTCTGATCAGGAAATTTTAAATTAGAACTGATAAAGCGTCCGGCAACAGCCATAGAAAATGTTTCACTTAACTTTAATGAATACGAACCATCTATTGCTAACTCGTTAGGTTTAACTGTTGTACCAGGATCATTGGCAAATTGTCTTAATTCTATTTCACCTAAAGTAAAATATCTTAAACTTAATGCAAATGCACTTTGGTCATTTATTTTATTATAGAAATTAGCATTTAATAATGCAATATCTGTAATTATACTTTCTAAATAAGGAGTGTAACTAACACCTATACCCATTTTATGCTCTGCGAATGCAAATTTTGCAGGGTTCCATTGTTGAGAAAAGGCATCAACCGAAGTTGCCACACCTATGTCCGCCATTCCAGATGCACGTGCATCCGCAGCAATAGTCAAGAAAGGAACTCCAGTAGTTATTACCCGATCATTTGGATCTTGAGCAGTTAACTTTGCAATACTTAATAATAGTGTAACTAATAGTACTTTTTTCATCTTACATTTTCTAAACTTAAATATTTATCTAAACTTTTTAGGAGCAACAAATAAATATAAATGAAATTATATTATTAGTGTAACGCTTGTTTTAATAAAAACTTATTCAATGTAAGAAAAAAAACAGCTTTTTTTTATCAGGTTATATAATAGGGTTTATTCAACATTAGCATTTACAACAATTGTAGTGTAAATATTACAAATGAAAATAAAAAGAAAAGCCTTGAATACTAATACGATTTTAACTGCGTTATTACCTTAAGTATTGCCTTTTTGGCTAGACTGGTAAAAAAACTTTAAAAATTTTAGTTCAAATAAAATATTCTAAAGAAAACATCGTTCTTAAAGCCAAAAGCAATAATTGCAAACCAAAATAAATAGATTTACTAAACTACTTAATTGTAGTTATTTTATTGAACTCAAGTCCTAATTATGAAAAAACAATTCATCAAAGTTGTACTCTCTTGCGCTGTTATAGCGGGTGGTTTTAGTAGTTGTAAAAATTCTTCTTCTTCAAAAAACACCTCCAGAGCTACAGGTTGGAAAATAAATGCGAAAGAAGGTGGTTTTCAACACAACACAGACTTTAAAGAGCAAGAAACCGCTCCTGGTTTAGTGTTTATTGAAGGTGGTACTTTTACTAAAGGTAAAGTACAAGACGATGTTATGCATGATTGGAACAATACTCCTACGCAACAACACGTACAATCTTTCTATATGGATGAAACCGAGGTAACCAATGCTATGTATTTAGAATACTTGGATTATCTAAAAAGTGTTTACCCTCCGGAAGACCCAAGATATGCAAATATTTATACTGGTGCTTTACCAGATACATTGGTATGGAGAAATCGTTTAGGGTTTAATGAAACTATGACTAACAACTATTTACGTCATCCAGCATATGCAGAATATCCTGTTGTTGGTGTAAACTGGATTCAAGCTGTGCAATTCGCAGAATGGAGAACAGACAGAGTTAATGAAATTATGCTTGAAAGAGAAGGATATCTTTCTAAAGAAGCTAAATACAAAGTTGTTAACGGAGAAATTGAAGGGACTTTTAGTACTGAAGCTTATCTAAACAGACCAGAATCTGTTTATAATGGTCAAATAGATTCATTACAAGGTAAAATGAAGAAAGATTCTATTTCTAATTTTGCATCAAGAAGCACTGGAGTTATATTACCTGAATATAGACTACCAACTGAAACTGAATGGGAATATGCTGCACAGGCTCAAGTTGGTTCTAGAGAATATAATAACTATAGAGGAAGAAAAAAATATCCTTGGGAAGGTGATTATACCAGAAATGGGCAAAGAGTTGGTCGTGGAGATCAATTAGCAAACTTTAAACAAGGTAAAGGTGATTACGGCGGAATCGCAGGATGGTCTGATGATGGTGCAGATATTACAGCTCAAGTAAAATCATACAAACCAAATGATTTAGGTTTATATGATATGGCAGGTAACGTTGCAGAATGGGTTGCAGATGTTTATAGACCAATTGTTGATGATGAAGTAAGTGATTTCAATTATTACAGAGGAAACGTTTACATGAAAACCGCAATAGGTGAAGATGGAAAAGTAAATGTAATTAGAGATTCTATTGTGTATGACACACTACCAAACGGAAAAGTTGTAGCTGTAAATTTACCAGGCGAATTAAAAATGGTTCCTGTTGACGAACAAGAAACTTACCTAAGAACAAACTTCTCTTCTAGTGATAATAGAGGTTATAGAGATGGTGAGCCTGGATCTTCAAGATTTTATGACAGATTTAGCGATGGTGAAGAAGAAAATCAAAAGAAAATGTACAATTCACCTAAACATAAAGTTGAACGTGATTCTCTAGGTGAAGTATCTCGTCAGTATGACAAGTCTAACTACAGAACAACTTTAATAAATGATGAAGTTAGAGTTTACAAAGGTGGTTCTTGGAGAGATAGAGCATATTGGTTAGATCCAGCACAACGTAGATATTTACCACAATATATGGCTACAGATTATATCGGCTTTAGATGTGCAATGTCAAGAGTTGGTTCTAAATCAAAAACAAAAAACAAAACGGTAAGAAGTAAAAAAGCAAGATAAAAGCTTATACAAGCAAAATTATTAAAAGTCCTGATACAAGCATCAGGACTTTTTTTATACCTTAGTTTTATGAAATTAGAAAAGCTTTACGAACTGTTTTTACAGTTTCCTGTTGTTTGTACAGACACCCGTAAAATCACAACCAATTGCATATTTTTTGCACTTAAAGGAGATAATTTTAATGGTAACACTTTTGCTAAAAAAGCTATAGAAAATGGTGCTGCCTATGCCATTATTGATGAAAAAGAATATCAAACCAATGACCAAACCATATTGGTTAATGATGTTTTAGAAACTTTACAAAAACTAGCCAATCACCATCGCAAACAATCTAGCGCTAAAATTATTAGCTTAACCGGAAGTAATGGCAAAACCACAACCAAAGAATTAATAAATTCTGTTTTATCAACATCTTATAAAACAATTGCAACAGTTGGTAACCTCAACAACCATATTGGCGTTCCTTTAACGCTACTTTCTATAAAAAAGGACACAGAGATTGCCATTGTTGAAATGGGAGCAAACCATCAAAAAGAAATAGAATTTTTAAGTAAAATTGCAGAACCTGATTACGGCTATATCACAAATTTTGGCAAAGCACATCTTGAAGGTTTTGGCGGTGTAGAAGGAGTTATTAAAGGAAAAAGTGAGCTTTATGATTTTCTAATTGGTCACAATAAACATATATTCTTTAATGCTGATGATGCCATTCAATTATCAAAGTTAAATAGTTACATCAATAAATATGGCTTTAGTCAAACGAACGAGAAGTACTATAAAATAATACTACTTTCCGCTAATCCATTTGTTACTATTCAAGTAGAAGATATAGAAATTACCACTAAATTAGTTGGTACCTATAACTTTATCAATTGCTGTGCTGCAATTATCATGGGCAAATATTTTAATGTTACGCTCGCCAATGTAAAAAAAGGAATTGAAAGCTATATTCCATCCAATAATCGCTCACAGATAATAGAAAAAAATGGACATCGGATTATTTTAGATGCCTATAATGCCAACCCTAGTAGTATGAAGGTTGCATTGGAAAACTTTGCTAACTTAGAAGCCGAGCAAAAAATAGTTTTTTTGGGTGATATGTTTGAGTTAGGATCCTCTGCAAAAAAAGAGCATCAAGAAATTGCCGATTTAGCTTCTTCAATGAAGTTTAATAACACAATACTCGTTGGTAAAAACTTTTCAGCTACAAATACTAAAGAAAAGACCTTTGAAATATTTGATGACTTATCTAGTTATTTAAAAAATACATCGCTTTCTAAAAGCGCTATTTTAATCAAAGGATCAAGAGGAATGGCATTGGAGCGCATATTAGATTTACTATAAATTTCAAATAATTAAGGCTAAAAATAGTTTATAGCTTTGGTTTCAACCACAAATAACCAATACCCAATAAAAAAGTAATATAAAACCAAACTAAAGGTAGCTGCTTTAATCTTTTCACTTTTGGACTTTCAATTAACTTTTGAGATCCAAAATAGTTGAGATTTGCTTTTGTTTTAAGATGGTTCCGTAATGTTACTCGCTGCAAACTATCAAAAACAAAATAATTGAATACAGAAGTACTGTCGCTTTTAATTTTAAGCTGATTCCACCCCGTAGTTCTTGGATAACTCACTCCCTCCCATTTAGATTTAACATGTATATCTTGCAGCAAAGGAATTTCACTTTTATAATTATTAAAAACGCTCGGGTTTTCGTCAGAATTGTATAACTCAAAATTAAAAGGCTCGTTTACTCCCGGATATGCAGTTGTTGCCTCCCATGTAGAATTCGCTAAATTTTTCTTTGCAATGGCTTCAATTAAATTGGTCCATATATTATTATAGGTACTTTTTTCTCCTTTTAAAACAAGCTCATACGTATCAGCTAAATTGGTTGTAGCGACTTTACCTAACCCAATAAATTTTGTAGCTCCAATTTTCACTTCTGAATGTAAAAATATTGGAAGCACATTTGATGATTTCTCAAAATCATACGGCAGTTTATCTAATATAATGGAAGAATTTTGATCCAGATTTATTTTAGTTTTGGCATCATATTGAAACTTAAAAAATGATTTGCTTTCCGGCAATTTAAAATATGTAGCATTAGGCTGTATAAATAATCCTAGGCCAGTTTCTCCAATGGCTTTATCCAAACTATTCTTTGAAGTCGACGAAAGACTTTGAAAAGCATCAACATCCATAATTACTGCATCAAATTGTTGCAAAACATCCGAAGTAAATCCGAAAATAGGTGTTTTAAGTGTATTGTAATATTCAAATTTATAACGCTCTTTGGTTAATTGATTGCGAACAATTAGTTCATGACCTCTGCTTAACAAAAAGTTTTTTAAATATTTTGATTCGAAGGTTGGGTACGTATTAATAATTAAGAATCTCAAAGCGCTTTTTTCAGATACCACAACGGGCAATGGTTCCTTTAAAAAAACATTCCCTGCAACATCTTTTTCAATTAAATTATAAACTAAGTTACCTGTTACTTTTAATTCACTTTTTAAGCTAAAATTTTGAAACATTTCATTTTTAAACCTTAAACTATCCAATGCATTACCGCCTGGATCTGTTAAAATTAGAAAATTGCCCATTTTAGGATTTCTATATTCTCCATTCACTACAATATCTTCACCAACTAATGCAGTTTTAGAATACTGTAATTTTGTAAGTCCGTCTTGTGGTGGCGCGGGTAAATAAGTGGTTGGCAAGCTATCAAATTGCCATAAATCATAGGATGCAACACCATAACCAAGTATAACTGCCGATTTTAAAGAATCTAAAGTTTGATGTATATTCTTTTGAGTATTATAATCCATCACAATTATTTCCTTGTTATTAGCTTTTAAACTATCTAACAATTCTGATTGAAAACCATCAGTAAGAATTACTCCTTGCCCTTCAGAAATGTCTTTTTCATATGCTGGTTTTAATGCAATACACATTAAACTTAAAATTGTAATAAATGAAACAAGCACACGCAACCATAAACCATCTTTATTCGGCCATTCCTTCCAAATAAAAATGATCCACAGCAATAGCGCAGCACCAATAATAATTGGATAAAAATTATGATTAATAAATACTATTGCACTATTCATAACCCGTAAGTTTATTTAAGAACAATGAGTTTATTTCATTTTTAAAGTCTTGCTTTGACCCAGGTTGTTTTTCTGTTTCGGGCAATAATGCTAATAATACTTTTTGAATAGCGTTATACTCCGATTTGGAGTGCATCTTATTTTCAGATATTGTTTTTATCTTTTGTAGCGTAGTCAAATATTTTCCTGGTTCTTCTATGGCCTTTAGTGCCAGTTCGTTTCCTGCCATTTGAAACAAAATGGCATCTGATTTTTCATAGTTGCCATTTGTATTTATAAATTCATCTAGTCTAACTATAGCTCTTCTAATGTTTACAAATTCTTGTTCAAACGAGTTGGATGCTGTTTTCTGGTAATTTTTTATGCCTTTTATATCTCCAGTAAGCCTTTTATCTTCTTTAATTGGTGGCGGATCAAAACCAATACGATGCACATAAATTCGGGCACTATTTTTAATCTCTTGAATTAATTTTAACGCTTGATATTGGTAGGGTAGTGATTTTTCAGGATTATATAAGCGCAAATGTAGTTCTGCGTCCCACATGATGTTCAACGCTTTTCTAAGCTTTGTTTTTAGCGATTCTTCAAACAAAGCTGCCTCTTCTGGATCGGAATGATTATGAATATAATCGTGCAATGGATCTTCTTTTTCTTCAGCTTTCTCAGGAACCAAATGTTGCTCATTAGCACCATCATGATCGTGCGTGTATTTTTCCAAAGGATCATCATCTTCATGATTTTCCGATTCTTGATCATGCTCCTCTTCATTTTCCATTTCATTTGGCGCAACATCCATTTCGGATTCATCACCCATAAACTGGCCATATTTTAACCGAAGTGCTTTTTGATCAAAGCCAAGTTCATTACTCTTAAATTTAAAATCTTCCTTGGTTAGTTTAGATCGCTCTTTAATTAATTTTTCTGTATCAATTATCAATTGGCGTTGACTCCTAAAATAATCTGGCATTTGGTCTACTCCCAAAGCACCTTCTACTGCAAATAAATTAGTACTGGTATCTTTAATAACCGCAAAAAATGTTTCACTCCTGCTTCTGTTTGGTTTCGGTTGTTTTTGATCAAAGACTTCTACATAAAAATAGAGTTCATCGCCCATTTCCATTTTTAAATCATTCAGCCTAATTTTTTTACCTAATTGAAGCTGCTTTGCACCTTTTTTAATTTCATTATTAAAACTAATTTTCTCTTCTCTAAACTTTACTGATTCTCCCGTTCCTTTGCTTACGGTTGCAATAATATAAGCGTCGTCTATTCCATAATCATCAATAAGGCTTGTAGTAAATTGTATTTGATTATCTTGCCCAAAATCGAAGTATGAATATTGTGGAATACCAGAGATTTCAACTTTCGGAGCTTCATCTTCCACAGCTTCTATCGAATATAAATCAGACAAATATGTATTACGGTTTAGATCTTTAAAACGAAAATTATAAATCCCCGATTCCATTACTTGTAATTTAATATAGTAGCTATCTTCTGTTAATTCAAGAGGCTGAGTTTTACCATTTAACTCCATGATCACTTCTGACACCTTTTTATCAAAAGATAATTCCCAAGAAACCGATGAATTTACTAATGCTTTAACATTAGGGTTCTCTGTGGTAATTTTAGCAACTCTGGCATAATTAGGAGCTGCAATAGTTATTTTTTGACTTGATAATTCTGGTTTTAAAACAGCGTTTTTGAAAACTGAATCTATTGGCGTGAAAATAATTTTACTTTTTTCTTTCGCATTTAATAATGGATTAGAAAAACCTTTGAACACATTAGTTTTATAACCTAAACCACCAATTATAATAAGTAAACATGATACAAGTAATGCTCGTCTTATAGTATTAGGAGGAGTTAAAGTTTGTAGTTTTGATTTAATTTCTTGAGAAACTTTATATTGCTGCAACTTTGACAAGCTGGTTAATTCTTGATCAGAAACTAAAAGAAGTCCACTACTATAGGTTGCCTCTTTTAAATTCGCATCTATAAAACCAACTGTTTTATTAATATCCTTTGTCCATGGTTGTTTTATAAAAGTTACAATTACAGCGACGACCAAGGCACTAATTATAGCTAGCACACTATTTAAAAAAACACCATAAAGTAGTGCAAAAACTCCAATTGCATAGATCAAAACCTCAGCATACAAAATAAGTTGCCAACGGTATTTAAATTTATATAATAGCTCTTTACCCAACCCCATTATTGCTTTCTATATTTAGCGATTACACGTTCCAAAATCATAAAAAACAATAAAGCCATCCAAAACCATTTAGAAATATCCAATGTTGCTAGACGCGTATCTGAACTCTTTTTACTCAATCTATTTGCAGTAATTTCACTTGTAGCGAATTGTCTTTGGTCAGCCCTTTTAATTTGGTCTTTTAACTCCGAGTCTAGTTCTAAAATTTTCAACAAGGCTTCAATTAAATTTCCATCAATACTATTTTCTATATTTAAATGAGAAGTTAGTTGAAACCTATTGTTATATTTTGTTTCCTGAATAAGTCCATCTGCAAATTTATCTTCATTAAACACCAATATTCGTTTGGCATTATTGGGTATATCAGTTTCGCTAAACCAAACTACTAAATCATATTTTGAAAGGTCTTGGCCAGCTGTTTTTTCTATTTCACTTACTATAAATGGTCTATTTAGATATTCTTCAAGAACTTGAAAAGATGTAGTTATAAATGACTTATTCATCTTTAAGCTATCCGTAAAATTTAGCAATATTTCTATAGGCTCTTGCTTACTAATTGCCAACTTTTTCGATGTTGTATTACCTAATAGCGTTACACTATCTCTGGCATTATTGAATTGCACAGTACTATTGTTAGCCAGAATATTTTCTTTAATAATAGCTGTTCTGTTCTTGCTCGTTAAAACGGATCGCAACTCTAAATTTTCACTTTTCTGTATTACTTGAAGCGGCAACTTTAATGTATTAACTGAATCCATCTGAATCCAACGAATTGGTTTAAAAATCTCAGGTCTTTTACCTTTAAAATCTTGTAGAAAGGCATGTGACAAAACAACAATACTGTCTGAATCTAGTGAATTCATTTCCGAAATTAACTGCCAATAATTAGTCGCATGATTTTTAGAATTAAAAATTGCATCATCTTTCCAAACTGGTAAATTTATGGTCAAAATTCTAATTTCTGTAGTATCGTTAGGTTCTGAAACTATTTTGGCTATCGTTTCGGTGTTTAGCAATATTGGATCTACAATATAAGTGATTGATATGTTTTTTGATTTGGATTGCCATTGCGGCTCTGATAGAATAATTGCAAGAATAGAAATGATGAACATTCTTAAAAAAAGAAGCCACAATTCATTCAATTTTAGACGACTGGATTGTTTAGAATCGGAAGGGGTTAAAAATTTAACACTTCCTATTTTAATAATTTTAGCCTCCTTTTTACTCCATAAATGAATAGCAATGGGAACTAATAGTCCCAATAATGTCCATAAATAAAAAGGATTACCAAACGTCATTATCGTAATTTTTTACGCTCCTTTAAAAATACTTGAAGTGTTTCTCCAATCGGTGCATCCATACGGATTACATGATAATCTATCTGGTTTGAAAGTAGAAACTCCTTAATTTCACTAATCCGTTTATCCATTAAAGTAACGTATTGTTCTTTAGCATGTTTGGTATCAACTTTCACTTTTAATCCAGATTCTAAATCTTCGAACGTAACATCACCTTTAAAATCAAAATCCATTTCTGCACTTCCCATAATTTGCAGTACTACAACTTCATTTCGAGTAGTTTTTGTGTTTTTGATAAAAGTGGAAATTTCACTTTCAACCTCATACATATCAGTAATAATAAAAATCAATTCCTTAGCCCCTCTGCTTGCCATTTTAGTAGCATTCAAAAGCTTTTCGGGCCACTTTCCAGACGAAGTAATTTTTAATAACTCTAATAGCAGCCTATTGTATTGCTTTTTACTCGCCTTAGGATATACTGAAAGAATATTATTATCATTTATAGCAAATAATCCAACGGAATCGCCTTGATTTTGTGCTAAATAAGCTAAGCTAGCCACTAAAACTCTTGCGAATTCTCTTTTACTTAAATCTTCCTTTTCTTTAAATTTCATTGAGGCACTAGCATCCACAACAAACTTTACTGTAACTTGACTTTCAATTTCTGATTGTTTTATATAATACCTACCAGAACGAGCTAGCATTTTCCAATCCATTAATCGTAAATCATCACCGGGATTGTATGCTCTATATTGACTAAATTCCATTCCCGAACCAACACTTCTACTCTTTTGTAGTCCAGTTAAATATCCATCAACCACTATCCTTGAAATTAAGGATAAGCCAGAAACCGTGTTTATAATTTCTGGTTTTAATAATTGACGATAATCTTGTTTCATCCCTGTGAACCTTTAAGCTTTATTGCGTTTAAAATATTTAGAGCTACCGCATCTGAAGTAATCCCCTCGGCTTCTGCTCTAAAATTTACAATTATTCTATGTCGCAGCACTGGCAATGCAACTTGCTTAATATCTTCTAAAGTAACAGCCAATCTGCCTGCTAAAAGCGCGTTTGCTTTAGCGGTTAATATCATAGCTTGTCCAGCTCGTGGTCCAGCTCCCCAATCAACCCAATCTTTCACATAAACATTTGATGTGGTTTCTGGCCTTGTTGCACGTATTACATCGCTTACATATGCTATTAATCCGTCGCTGATTGATACTTCTCGTACCAATTGTTGCAACCGAATAATATCATCCCCAGAAATAACCTTTAGTAGCGTTTGTTTTTTACTTCCGGTTGTAGCTTTCAAAATGGCAGTTTCTTCTACTTCGGTTGGATATCCTATTTTTATATACAAAAGAAAACGATCTTGCTGCGCCTCTGGCAACACAAAAGTTCCCGATTGTTCAATTGGGTTTTGAGTGGCTAAGATAAAAAAGGGCTTATCTAAAGCGTAGGTTTTATCACCATAGGTGACTTCAAATTCTTGCATTGCCTCTAATAATGCAGCCTGCGTTTTTGGTGGTGTTCTGTTTATCTCATCAGCCAATATGATGTTAGAAAAAATGGGCCCTTTATTGAATTTGAAAAACTTTTTACCTGTAGAATGGTCTTCTTCCAGTATTTCTGTACCTATAATATCAGACGGCATTAAATCTGGCGTAAACTGAATACGTTTAAATTTTAGATCAATAGCATTAGCTAAAGTTCTTATCATTAAAGTCTTTGCCAAACCGGGGACACCTTCTAATAAGGCATGCCCACCTGCAAGAAAGGTAATAAGTAATTGAGATACCGTTTCTTCTTGCCCTATAATAACTTTAGCAATCTCTTTTTTTAAAGCCTCAAGCTTATTAGAAAGCATAGTAACTTCCTCTTCTATTAGTTGTAATTCTTTATTCATATGCTATTTTTTAAGAGGTTAAGGCATACAAAACTATATTAACCCCAAAGCGTGTATTATCAATTTTATACCAACGTTTGTTCCTAAAATCATAATCCCATTCGCAACCATAATCCTTATTGCTGTACAAAACTCCAATTCTTCCGTCTATTTCAATGGCTTTTAAATAGTCATGTACTAAATCATCTCCCCAACCATTTAATTCTTGCGATGTAGTCGGCGGACCATCTTCAAAATTGAAAAATATAGAATAAATTTCGTGATTATTTGGTATTTTCTTTAGCTGATCTGCACCAAAAATCTCCTCCATTTGTTGCTCAAAAGATTTTGCAAATAATCCATCTATATCATGATTGCAATCGTCTGCAAAAACAAATCCTCCGTTGCGCACATAATTTTCAAAATTCTCCCGCTCTTTTTTAGTGAATTGCACCAATTTGTGTCCTGAAATATAACAAAACGGACTTTTGAAGATATCATCACTTGCCAGTGTAATAATCTTTTCTTGTGTGTCTACTTTTAATGTAGTGTATTCTACTAATGAATTTAAAAGATTTGATGGCATGCGTTGGTCTACATCCCAATCTCCAGATTCATATTGTAATCTAGTAAAGAAAAACTCGTTGCTCAATGCGTTGGAAACTTTTTTAGATTGATGATTTATTTCGTAAATAAAAAACTGGCTATCATGAAAAAATCATAAATAACCAGCTTATAATTATTTTACCGATTATACTGCATCGGACAAACTCGTGAAAGTAAAGTCACGAATCTTCATATAAGGAATTAAATTACCATCTATTCTAACTTGTTTACCAAGAGTTTCTAGGTTATTCAACATAATAATTGGACTTTCATTAAATCTGAAATTCTTAACAGGATATTTAATTTGTCCGTTTTCAATATAAAAAGTTCCATCGCGTGTAAGTCCTGTATACAATAAGGTTTGCGGGTCTACGCTACGTATATACCATAAACGTGTTACTAAAATACCCTTTTTGGTGCTTTTAATTAAATCCTCAAGACTAGCGTCTCCTCCTGCCATAATTCCGTTAGATGGAAATGGCACTGGATCTAGTCCTTTTTTATCTGCCCAAAAACGGCTATAGGCTAAGTTTTTTACAACTCCATTTTCAATAAACATTCTTTTTTGCAAAGGTTGGCCTTCTCCATTCCACGTTGCAGTTGGCACATCAGGGTGCAAAGGATCTGTCCAAATCGTTACACGCTCATCAACTATTTTCTGACCTAATTTATTCGCACCATCTGGTGCAGACATAAAACTTCTACCTTCATCTGCCGAACGCGCATCAAAAGATCTAAACATGTTTTGTAATAAATCAGATGCCGCTGCCGGTTCTAAAATAACTGTATATTTACCTGGCTCTATAGCTTTTGCCTCTCTTGACATTACCGCTTTATCAATAGCCACTCTTGATGCTTCTGCTGCATCAAATTTTGAAATATCATTAAAATCTCGAGAAACCCATCCGGAACCTGTTCCATCATTGGTTCTCATTGTAACTGTAAAATCAGTATTGGTAGATCGGTTATATGCAAACAAACCTTTGGAATTCATCATTGCACTGAAACTATCAGAATCATTAAAATATCCTGCTGCCGTTACGTCTTTTGCTGCCGCTGGATCAATGCTACTTTTTGCAACTTCCGCTCTATATTCTGGAGAAACATTTGATGTTGCTTCATTAAAACTAATAGATTCATCATAAGTTTGCGGCCCTAACGGCTCCATAAACTCAGGATTTTCTGGAGATAGCTTTGCCAATTCTTCGGCTCTGCGGACCACTTTTTCTAAGGATGCATCATCAAACTCATCAATAGTAGCTGTTCCAGATTTTTTTCCGTAACTGGATTGAACCACTAGCGTTTGATTGGAACTGTAACCAGATGTGGAAACAGAATTTCTTGCATATCTAATATTACCGCTATTGCTTCCTGTTAAATTAATTTCACAGGTATCGGCTTTAGAAAAACTCAACGCTTTTTCTAGTATTTTTTTTGCTTCTTCTTTTGTATATATTGCCATCTTAATAACTTTTTAAAGGAAGACCCATTAAATGGTTCTACCAGTGTTAATTACATTTACATCATTAAATCTAGCGGTAGAACTACCATGAGAGACTGCACTAACTTGTGAAGGCTGCCCTTTACCATCGAAAAATGATCCGAACAAGCGATAATCACTCTCATCACATATTTTTACACATGAATTCCAAAACTCTTGTGTATTAGATTGGTAAGCTACATCATCTAACATTCCCACAATTTTTCCGTCTTTAATTTCATAAAAAACAGTACCACCAAATTGAAAATTGTAACGTTGTTGATCGATTGAGTAAGAACCACGACCGGCAATATAAATTCCTTTTTTTACATCTTTTATCATTTGCTCTATAGAGTACTTTTCCTTACCAGGTTCTAAAGAAACATTAGGCATACGCTGAAACTGAACATCGTCCCAACTTTGCGCATAACAACATCCGTGAGATTCGTTCTGATCTATCATATGCACTTGATCTCTTATTGCTTGGTAATTTTTCAATACTCCATTACGAACTAAATCCCACTTTTTAGTTTTTACACCTTCATCATCAAATCCAACAGCACCTAAAGAACCTACTTGAGTTTTATCAGCCACTAAATTGACAATATCACTACCGTATTTGAAATCGCCAGATTTCCATTTATCTAAAGTTGCAAAACTGGTTCCAGCGTAATTAGCTTCATAACCTAATACACGGTCCAATTCTAATGGATGCCCAACGGATTCATGAATTGTTAAACCTAAATGATTTGGTTCTAGTACTAAATCATATTTACCCGCATCAACTGATTTGGCAGTTAACTTTTCCTTAGCTTGTTGTGCAGCTAGTGTAGCATCTTCTATAATGTCATAACTATTTCTATACAATTTCATACCAGCAGGCCCTTCTAGCTTTTCTGATGCTACTCCATCCATATATTCATAGCCCATACCCATTGGCGCACTCATGGCTTCTCTAGTTTTAAATTTACCAGCGGTACGATCTACTGCAGTTACACCAAAAGTTGGCCAAATACGATGAATATCTTGATCTATATAAGAACCATCCGTAGAGGCAAAGTATTTTTGTTCATTTACCATAAACAGTGCGGAATTCACAAAATTAGCACCGTTTGCCATGGCAGCAGCATTTGCGCTCAATAGCAAATCTACTTTTTCTGATACTGGTACATCTTTAAAATTTTTAACAATTGGTGTCTTCCAAGAAACCTCTCCTACTCCAGTAACAGGAGCAAGAACTACAGGTTCTTTCTGAATTTTTGAATTAGCTTTTGCGATGGCAACAGCTTTTTCTGTTGCTTTCTTTATACCTTCATCAGTAACATTATTCGTTGATGAAAAGCCCCAAGTTCCATTAGCAATTACACGAATACCAATTCCAAAAGATTCGGTATTCACAACATTTTGAACTTTATCTTCTCTTGTAAATACATATTGATTTAAATATCTACCAATTCTAGCGTCGGCATAGGTTGCCCCTAATGATTTTGCAGTATTAAGAGCTACATCTGCCAATTGTTTTTTTAGCAGTGTATCCATACCTGGTTCTAAAAGTGCCTCCGCCGGAATATTATTCCCTAGTAGCAGAGAAGGCATTAATAAAGCTCCAGCTCCCATACCTGCGTATTGCATAAAATCTCTTCTTTTCATAAAATGCTGTTTATCAAGTTAGTCTCGGATTAAAAATTTAGCAAATCGCTAATCAGATTATACAAAAGTTAAAATCCTGAATAACGCATACTTTTTCAATTACTCTTAAAAGTAAATAGTAGTTGACTAAAATTATGTTAAGATTAACATAAAACATCTAAAAAAGATAGATTTTTTAACAAAACCAGCTTAGCTTCAATAATTCTCAAAAAACCTTACTTAAAATACAGTTCTACACAATAGTTACTAAAGGAATACCTATTATCCAATAGCAATCGTTAAAGAAAATCTTAAAACTGATTAACTAAAATATGACAACTTTTTGTTAAAACTTAGAATGAATAGTAATGGCTTTTGCTAAATCTGATTTATAATTTTCAATCTGAGCATCACTTAAATTATAGATCAATTTAAATTTCTCCAAAGCCACTTCCATATATTGCTTAACACTATCAATATTAAAATACATCCTACCTGTTCTTCTAATGAAAAAATCTTCAGGTGTTACTATCATCTCATTATAAATACAAAATTCAAGCTCCGAAAGTATCATACGCTCTGCATTCGTTTCTCCTGGCATTGTGCTGTATATTTTTAATATTGCTTCGGTTTGTTTGCCATAAGTAGTTACCAAATACCAGGCTTCATGTTCATCGAAAAAATCTTCTTTAAGTCTATGGTTAATTTTTTCTATGTACTTTTTTACTTCTTTGTATTTTTTCCACGGTCCACCGACTAGAGGAATTTCATTGGTAAACACTTTTTTAAATGTAACTTTAGATTCATTTTCTAATTTCTTCTGAAGCTTATCCACTACTCTTTCTGCCATTTTGCGATAGCCCGTAAGTTTTCCACCAGCCATACTTAATAATCCAGAGTCAGATAAGAAGATTTCGTCTTTTCTAGATAATTCAGATGGCGATTTCCCTTCTTCATGAATTAATGGTCTTAAACCTGCCCAAGAAGACACAATATCTTTACGCTCTAAATGAACACTAGGAAACATATTATTTATAGCATTCAGTAAATAGTCCGCATCTTCAACTGTAGTCCGCACATCATCTTTAGACAAGGTGTAGTTGGTGTCAGTTGTACCCGCATAGGTTACCTTTCCTCTAGGAATTGCAAACATCATACGTCCATCAGGAATATCGAAATAAACAGATTGCTTTAAAGGGAGTTTCTCTTTAGGAAATACCAAATGCACCCCTTTTGTTAAATGCAATTCTTTGCCTTGCTTAGAATGGTCAACTTCTCTTAAAGTATCGACCCAAGGTCCCCCGGCATTGATCACGAATTTAGAATTAATCTGATAAGATTCTCCAGTCACCACGTCAGTTACAGCAACTCCTGAAACTTGCTCGTCACGATCGTACATAAAATCATCAACCTTGGTATAACTAATTGGTATACCTCCATATTTTAAAGCTGTTTTTATATTTTCTAGTGTTAATCGAGCATCATCAGTTCTATATTCGGCATAATACCCAGAACCCTTTAAAATATGCTCTGGCAAAAGAGGCTCCAACTTTAGAGTTTCCTCTTTATTCATCATCTTGCGCTTATCTTCTTCTACTACATTTGCAAGAATATCATAAACTTTGAGTCCAAATGAAGTCATCCACTCACCATAAGATCCATTCTCGATAAGTGGTAAAAGCATTTTTTCAGGAATAACTAAATGCGGTGCAATTTTATGAACAATAGCTCTTTCAGTTCCAACCTCTTTCACTAAACTCAGCTCAAATTGTTTTAAATAGCGTAATCCACCATGAATAAGTTTTGAAGATTTACTGCTAGTTCCAGAGGCAAAATCGCCTTTTTCAATAAGAGCAACTTTCATTCCTCGAGAAGAAGCATCTAGTAAAATTCCTGCTCCAGTTATTCCTCCTCCAACAATTACTAAATCAAAAGTGTTTTCTTTTAATTTATTAATGATGTTATTTCTATTCAGGTACGTGAAATCTTCTTTTTTCATAATTTGATATTACTTATAAAAATAGTGAATCATTTCCCTAAACAAGCACAAGAATAAATCCTTTTTATGATTTCAAAGATTTATTTATAATCTTAGAAATTATATTTAGTAAAGAAAATCTTAAGCTGCAGAACTAAGAATAATATATTCAGAGCTTAATCTTATGGATTGGTGAAGTATACTGAGACAATGAAAATAAAAAAACCCTTCAATTTCTTGAAGGGTTTTAATTTCTGTGGGCCTTGTAGGATTCGAACCTACGACCCCCTGCTTGTAAGGCAGGTGCTCTAAACCAACTGAGCTAAAAGCCCGAAACGTTAACATTGTTTCGTTAAGCGAGTGCAAATATAGAATAGTTTTTCATTTCCCAAAAGAAAAAAATAATAATTTTTAAACTATTTCTGCAACAACAAAAGTACTCCCGCCTATATATATAAAATCTGAAGCTTTAGCCTGTTTTAAAGCAGCATTAAGTGCTTTATTTACAGATGAATATGCTTTTCCTTCCAATCCATGTTCTTTTGCTTCACTTTTTAGAGTTTCGGCATTTAATCCTCTATCTATCGCTGGAGAACAAAAATAATAATTCGCATTTTTAGGGCAGAGTGGAAAAATAGCTTTTAAATCCTTCCCTTTTACAAAACCTAAAACAATATGCAGATTTTCAAATTTTTGCTTCTGAACTTGATTCATTGTTACACGCAACCCTTCAGCATTGTGTGCTGTATCGCAAACTACTTTAGGGTTTTCTGCTAACACTTGCCACCTACCTAACAATCCAGTATTTTCAGTAACACGGAGTAATCCTGTTTTAATATGCTCCACATTAACGTGAAACCCCTTTAATACAGAAAACACTCCTAATACTCCTTTTAAATTTTTAGATTGATAATCTCCTAACAAAGATGTTGAATAGGATTCTTTTATTTCTTGATCTGCGAACAGGATTGAAGCCTTTTTATTTTCTGAAATTGTTTTAAAAACGCTCTTCGTTTCATCTTGCGACTCGCTTATCACTACAGGAACGTTTTCCTTAATAATTCCTGCTTTTTCTATGGCAATTTTTTCAAGTGTATCACCAAGAAAATCTACATGATCAAAGCCAATATTGGTTATTAAAGAAACTTCAGGTACTATAATATTTGTAGAATCCAATCTTCCTCCCAATCCTACTTCAATAATAGCAATATCAACATTTTTGTTGGCAAAATAATCAAATGCCATTCCCACTGTCATTTCGAAAAATGACAGTTTATTTTCTTTTAAATATTGACTATGATTTTCAATAAAATTAACAACCAATTTTTTACTTATTGGCTTTCCGTTAATCTTTATGCGTTCGCGAAAATCTTTTAAATGTGGCGAAGTGTATAAACCAACCTTGTACCCTGCTTCTTGCAAAACAGAAGCTAGCATATGACTACTAGAACCTTTACCATTGGTGCCAGCAACATGAATACTTTTGAATTTTTTTTCTGGATTTTTAAGATAGACTGAAAAGTCAATAATAGACTCTAATTTACCAGAGTGCGCGGAAGCACCTTTCTGTTGATACATCGGAAGTTGAGCGTACATCCAACTCAAAACCTCTTTATAAGTCATGGATTACTCGCGTAATTTAAAATTCACAACTACAAAACCTACTTGTTGGCTTGGAGCATTAGAATCTGGCTTCCATTTATGTAAACGAGCAGTTTGTTCTGCAGGTTTCATTAGACATGGGTTTGTGTTAGTAGTGCCTTTTACACCTGGAGTAGCACTAACTACATTTCCATTTCTATCCACTACAATTTGCACAACAACTCTACCTTCTTCGTTACAATCTTGTTTTACCGAACTACTACCAGCTAAAGAGCGCCCGTTTAAGCCGTAGCCACCGGTGCCACTCCCTGATCCTGGAGCACCATAATAACTTGTTGCGTATGGATCGCCATTAGGATTACCTTTATCACCTGCTTTATTATCATTACCTTCACTACCAGATGCCGAACCATCAGACTTATTAAGTCCTCCCATTAACTCATCAAGCTTTCGTTTTTTTGCATCTTGTTCTTTCTGCGCTTTCTCTTTTGCCTCTTGTTTTTCTCTAGCAATTTTATCTGCCTCTGCCTTTGCAGCTTTTTCAGCAGCATCTGCTTTTCGCTTAGCTTCTTTCTGCTGCTTCATCACTATAGATTCCTCACTTTCCTGCGTAACAACTTTTTCTGCTGGCTGGTCATTTGAAGAAGCTTCCTTTGGTACAACTTCTTCTACTTCCTCTTGTTTTGAAGGAGGTACAATAGGCTTATCTAAAGGTTCTGATTTAATTTTTTCTGTTGGCTGAACTGTACCACTACCAAAATCGGTGGTTCCAAAATTTATAGAAATACCATTTTCTTCTGGCGGATCTAAATAAGTTAGACCTACATAAAAAAGCAATAACAACAGTGCGCTTAAAAGCACTGTTGTTAAAGTAAATGATTTTTTCTCGTGTCTCGTGTTTAGTAGTGACATTAATTTGGTCGCACCGCCAAAATTACCTTGTATTTATTTCTATTAGCTATATCCATAACGTGAACTGCTTCTTTAATGGCCACGCTTTCCTCAGCTCTTAAAATAATTGTTGGGTTTTCTTGATCTTTTAGTGCTTTTTTTAGTTCAATTTCAATGTATTCTCCGTTAATTTTCTCACTATTTACGAAGTATTCTAAATCTTTATTTATACTAACAGATACATTCTGCGTATTGGTAGATTTTCCTTTTGCTTTTGGCAATAATAAATCTAATGCATTTGGCGAATTAGAAGTTAGCATGAAAAACACCAATAACAAAAAAACAATATCTGTCATCGACGCCATACTAAAATCTGGGCTAACTTTATTTCTACTTTTTAGTTTCATAGTTAGAAATTATAGCGGTTCATTCAATAAATCTAGAAAATCTACTGCGTTAGCCTCCATTTTATGGATAACCTTATCCGTTCTATTCACTAAATGATTATATCCAATATATGCAATAATACCAACTACCAATCCTGCAACCGTTGTTGTCATTGCTGTGTATATACCTGATGCTAATGAACCCATTTCAGCTTGCCCTCCACTTGAGGCCATTTCATGAAAGGCTAAAATCATACCAATTACAGTTCCTAGGAAACCAATCATTGGAGCAGCTCCAGCTATAGTAGCCACAATACTTACGTTTTTCTCTAGTTTATAAACTTCAAGAGTACCTGCGTTTTCAATGGCTGTATTTATATCATCTAGAGGTTTGCCTATTCGAGAAATTCCTTTCTCAGTAAGTCTAGCCACAGGAGAATCTGTTTGAGCACATAACAACTTAGCAGCCTCTAATTTACCATTACTAACATGATCTCTAATTTGGTTCATGAAGTTTTTATCAATTTTTGATGCAGCTTTAATCGCAAATATCCTTTCAAAATAAATATACAAAGCAATAAATAGCATAACAAAAAGAATAGCTATAATCACAATACTTCCTACACCACCATTTACAATTAAATCTATAACTGAAAGTGTTTTTTCTTCAGCTACTTCACTTCCTATTTGAGCCCCTTCAACAAGGTCTTGAAACAATAACATATAATTATCCTATTTTAAGTTGCTGTTATAACGGTAATTTATCGATTAAATTATACGTTTAAAATAAAATTTCTAATTAAAATAAAAACAGCTGCTCCTGCTAAAAATCCAACCAATGCTAACCATGCAATTTTCTTAAAATACCAAAAGAAATCAATTTTTTCCATACCCATTGCAACAACACCTGCTGCAGAGCCAATAATTAACATACTTCCTCCAGTTCCTGCAGAATAAGCAATAAAATGCCATGCTGGTTCGTCTGTTCCGACTTGGAACATACCTATACTAGCTGCAACTAAAGGAACATTGTCTATAACTGCAGAGCCAGCTCCTAATATTAAAACAACTAGATCAGAAATTTTTGTTGAATGTAGCTCAGTTCCCATTCCTGGCACTGTCTCATTTAATGTTCCTGCAAAATGATACAACATACCTAAAGACTCCATTGCCGCAACCGCCATCAAAATCCCTAAGAAAAATAGAATACTTGGTAATTCAATTTTCGATAACGCCTTATGCACCGGGCTGTAATGCGAACCATCATGAACTTCTGAGCCAGTACTCACCTCTGATATACTGAACTTTCTATTACTATATACTTCTGCAAATGCCGCAACTACTGCTAATGAAAGCATCATCCCCACATATGGAGGTAAATGCGTAATAGTTTTAAATATTGGCACAAATATTATCATCCCTAATCCTAGGTAAAACATAGTTGCTCCATATTTAGATTTTGGTTTGTCATCATCACCCTCAACCACATCAATCTCTCCTTTAAATACTGACATTCTCGAAGCTAAGAAAGTTGGTATTGCATAGCAAACGATAGAAGGAACTAGTACATGCTCTATAAGTACTGCCGCCGTAACTTTATTAGCAATCCACAACATAGTTGTTGTAACATCTCCAATAGGTGACCAAGCACCACCTGCATTTGCTGCAATAATAATGATACCCGCAAACCATAATCTAAGTTCACGCTCTTTAATAATTTTTTGCAAAATTGTAATCAATACTATTGTAGCTGTTAAGTTATCTATAATCGCAGATAAGATAAATGCTAATGTTGCAATGATCCATAAAAGACTTTTCTTTTTTCTAGTTTTGATAAAACTTTTAATTGTGGAAAATCCATCAAAATAATCGATAATTTCTACAATAGTCATCGCACCAAGTAGAAACACTAAAATCTCAGCTGTTTTACCAAGATGATGTAATAGAATTGCCTCTAAAGAACCTCCTTCTAATTCTTGAAGTTCTGTATTAACCTCAAAAACAGGCATATGATTTAGGGCAATTACAGCCCATAATAACGACATCATAGCTAATGCCGGTATCATTTTGTCGATTTTTAAATTATGTTCTAATGTAATGGCTAAATACCCAAGTACGAATAAAATTATAATAATGGTTTCCATAAAAATTAGTTAGTTTAAATTAATTGTTTCAATGCTATTTCAAAAGCGGTTTTACTCAAATTTGTTTTAGTGGAATTTTTGCTAAAGATATTCAAAATTGCATTTCTAATAGTTGTAGATGTATCATTAAATATTAATTCATCATCCATAGCCACCCGCCCTTCCATAAAATATGCAAAAACTCGTGCCATTCCACAATTAGAAATAAAATCTGGAATAAGACTTACTCTTTCATCTGTATATTCCATAATTGGACCAAAGAAAATTTCTTTATCAGCGAATGGAACATTTGCCCCACAGGTAATAACCTCTAATCCTGTATTAATCATTCTTGTTATTTGCTCTTTTGTAATAAGTCTAGAGGCTGCGCATGGAGCAAATATTTCGGTTTTTATATCCCAAATGCGATTATTGATTTCATCAAAAGAAAGCATTTTGTTGGAAACCAATGTATTACCGTCCTTATTATTATATAAAGTCA
Organism: Cellulophaga tyrosinoxydans; assembly: GCF_900176415.1. GTDB lineage: Bacteria > Bacteroidota > Bacteroidia > Flavobacteriales > Flavobacteriaceae > Cellulophaga > Cellulophaga tyrosinoxydans. Next base: position 410,876 of record NZ_FWXO01000003.1, read on the forward strand.
CTATTTCATCAAAAGTAAATCCGTCTTCATTAATAACTCCTCCAGCTCTATCAATAATACCCACCACTTTTGCACCCATTTTTGACAAATAAAATGCTGCAGCAGCCCCAACATTACCAAAACCTTGAACTATAGCTCTCTTACCTTCTACGGTACCTCCAAAAATATCATAATAATGTTTTACTGCTTCGGCAACACCGTATCCAGTAATCATATCGGCTACTGTATATTTTCTTTTTGTGTCTGGCGAAAAATTATCACCTTCTAAAACTTTAACAACTCCAAGTCTTAACTGCCCAATTCTATTGATCTTATCTGCCTCTGTTGGCTTAAAATGCCCATTAAATACTCCTTCTTGTGGATGCCATACCCCAGCATCTTCGGTAATTGGAATAACTTCATGTATTTCATCAACATTTAAATCGCCACCAGTACCATAATAACTTTTCAGTAATGGTGCAACAGCATTATACCAACGCGTTAAAACACCTTTTTTTCTTGGGTCTTTTGGATCAAAATTTATTCCGGACTTAGCACCACCTATTGGAGGGCCAGAAACAGTAAATTTAACTTCCATTGTTTTAGCTAGCGATAATACTTCATTCACATCTAATCCCTCTCTCATTCTTGTTCCACCACCTGCAGCACCACCTCTAAGGGAATTAATTACAGTCCAACCTTCTGCTTCGGTTTCTGTATCCTTCCAGTTAAATACTATTTCTGGTGGTTTATTTTCATATATAGCTAGTAAATCTTTCATGTATTTTGAATTTTAAAAATTTAATTAATTTGACTACGCTAAATTCTATTAGCACTCTTCTAGAAAATAATAAAGTTATCCCCCTAAGGGGTTACTGTTGTCTCATATTTTAAATTTTAAAATCCTCTTTGTAGATTATTGCTAGCAAATATAAAAATAATGAAACGCAATAAAAGATTTATAGCAAAAAGTACACGCCTTTTTAAATGTTAAAGTTTTCAAAATCCTCTATTAACAAATTCTTTACTTGAGACTGATTATTTTAAATAAATAATAATTTTCAATTATATTTGCTGTAGTTTTTTAATTATATCGCAATCATATGGAATTTACATTATCAGAAGAACAATTAATGATTCAACAAGCAGCTCGAGATTTTGCTCAAAATGAACTATTACCAGGAGTAATTGAACGAGATGAGGAACAAAAATTTCCAGCTGAGCAGATTAAAAAACTAGGTGAGCTTGGGTTTATGGGAATGATGGTAGACCCTAAATATGGAGGAAGTGGACTTGACACAATGTCTTATGCCATTGCCATGGAAGAACTATCTAAGGTCGACGCATCAGCATCAGTAGTTGTTTCTGTAAACAATTCTCTAGTTTGCTGGGGACTTGAAACATTTGGCAATGAAGAACAGAAAAAAAAGTATTTAACAAAACTTGCCACTGGAGAAATAATTGGAGCATTCTGCTTGTCTGAACCAGAAGCAGGAAGCGATGCAACTTCGCAAAAAACTACTGCTATTGACAAAGGCGATCATTACATCTTAAACGGTACAAAAAACTGGATAACTAATGGAGGCACTGCAAGTGTTTATCTTGTAATTGCTCAAACCGATATTGAAAAAGGCCACAAAGGCATCAATGCATTAATTGTAGAGAAAGGTATGCCTGGTTTTGAAATAGGTCCAAAAGAAAATAAACTGGGAATTAGAGGTAGTGACACCCACTCCTTATTATTTAATGATGTAAAAGTACCTAAAGAAAATAGAATTGGTGAAGACGGATTTGGGTTTAAATTCGCAATGAAAACACTTGGAGGCGGAAGAATTGGAATTGCCTCACAAGCCCTAGGTATTGCTGCCGGTGCATACGAATTAGCATTAAAATATTCTAAACAACGTAAAGCATTTGGTACAGAAATCTCAAATCATCAAGCGATTGCTTTCAAATTAGCCGATATGCACACGCAAATAGAAGCTGCAAGATATTTGGTTTACAAAGCTGCATGGGACAAAGATAACGGAAAAAATTACGATTTATCTAGCGCAATGGCAAAGCTATATGCTTCACAAGTTGCAATGGAGACCACTGTTGAAGCAGTTCAAATACATGGTGGCAACGGTTTCGTAAAAGATTACCATGTGGAAAGGTTAATGCGTGATGCTAAAATTACACAGATCTATGAGGGTACTTCAGAAATTCAGAAAATTGTAATCTCAAGGAGCATTTTAAAGGACTAAAAGTTGATTAAAAAATAAGTGAAACCAAAAACACCCCTAAATATTTAGGGGTGTTTTTGGTTTTTTTATGTTTATCTTAAATAAACCCCCTAAAATATCAGCTTTTTAAAAGAAAAAAATGACTTTTATCTGAATTAACCCCTGAATTTAACAGCTATAGCATTCCATAATGCATGTTATTATCATAATCTTAAATTAACCATTACTTAAAATTAAAAATGATTTTTTTTTAATGATTTATTCCAAACGCTGCTTTTTTTGTTAAATAACAACATATATGGTATAAATAATTCAAGTAAAGTGATATTTTTGAGGAAATACAATAATTTATGGCGTTGGAAAAGCAAGGGTTATACCTACCGGAATTTGAGCATGATAACTGTGGAGCAGGTTTCATATGCAGTCTAAAGGGCAAAAAGTCTAATGATATAATTCATAAGGCATTAGAAATTTTAGAAAAACTAGAACATAGAGGAGCCGTTAGTTCTGATGGAAAAACAGGAGATGGTGCTGGAATTTTAATTGACATTCCTCATGACTTTTTTCAAGAGGTATGTGATTTTGAGCTGCCGAATGCAGGTGATTATGCTACTGGGAATATATTTCTGCCGCAAAAACAAAACCAAAGAGAATTTTGTATTGCCGTTTTTGAAGAAAACATTAAAAAACAGGGATTAAAATTATTAGGGTGGCGTAATGTTCCGGTTAACAAATCCATTCCTGGGCGTATAGCTATGGAAACAGAACCTTATGTTATGCAGATTTTTGTTGCCAAAGAAAATCCCGAACAAACCTTTTTCGATTTTAATCTAAAATTATATATCGCTAGAAAAACAACTGAACATAAGATATTAGCTTCCAAATTATCCGAGAGTAAATTTTTCTACGTACCTAGTCTATCCACAAAAATAATTATATTTAAAGGACTACTAATGCCCGAAGACATAAGTCTTTACTATAAAGATTTAATGGATCCGCGAGTAGTAACAAGACTTGCATTAGTGCATCAGCGTTTTTCTACAAATACATTTCCTACCTGGGATTTAGCTCAGCCATTTAGATACATGTGTCATAACGGCGAAATAAACACTCTTAGAGGCAATGTTACACGCATGCGTTCTAGAGAAGAATTACTAAAGAGCGATTTATTTGGCGATGAAATAAAAAATATTCTGCCAGTTATCTTACCAGGAAAATCAGATTCTGCTACGATGGATATGGTAGTTGAATTGTTATTAATGACCGGAAGATCACTTCCAGAAGTTATGATGATTTTAGTACCTGAGGCGTGGGAAAAAAATCCAGATATGTCTGAAGCAAAAAGAGCATTCTACGAATATAATTCGTGTCTTTCAGAACCTTGGGATGGTCCAGCTTCTATTCCTTTTACAGATGGAAATTATATTGGTGCAGTATTAGACCGTAATGGCTTAAGACCATCAAGATATACAGTTACTAAAGATGGATATGTAATTATGTCCTCCGAAACAGGAGTAGTAGAAATTGAGCCAGAAAATATTGAATTTCATGGCCGATTAGAGCCCGGTAAAATGTTTCTTGTGAACATGGAAGAAGGGCGTATTGTAAATGATGAAGAGATTAAAGAAGAAATAGCTCAAAGACATCCTTACAAAAAATGGCTAGACAAAAACCTAGTTCACCTTAGAGATATACCTTATAATGATTGCCCGTTATTTTTAAACGAAGCATCTTTAGATAAAAGAAAGGCGATTTTCGGATACACATTAGAAGATATAAATACTATTATATTGCCAATGGGTAAAACCGCCAAAGAGCCACTAGGTTCAATGGGTAGCGATACACCAATAGCAATTTTATCTGAACGTCCACAGTTAATTTACAACTATTTTAAACAGCTTTTTGCCCAAGTAACGAACCCTCCATTAGACGGTATTCGTGAAGAACTAATTACTGATATTAGTTTAACACTTGGAAGTGATCACAATATTTTTGATTTTAATGAATTGCATTGTCGTAAATTAAAAATTCAAAATCCTGTAATTTCAAAAGAAGATTTAGATAAAATAAAAAATTACGATGCAAGTCCAGACTATAAGGTTACTTCTATTCCTATTCTTTATGAAGTAAACAAAGGAAATAATGGACTAGAAGATGCATTAGAAACAATGCTAGACCAAGCGAGTAAAGCTATAGATGAAGGTACAAACATAATTATTCTTTCAGATCGTAATGTAAGTAAAGATTTAGCACCAATACCTGCAGTTTTAGCATGTTCCTATGTAAATAGTGGACTTCAAAGATTAAAAAAGCGTTCTAAATTGAGCGTAATAATAGAATCCGCAGAACCTCGAGAAGTACATCATTTTGCATTATTATTCGGATTTGGAGCAAGTGCTATTAACCCATATTTGGTTAATGAAATTATAACGGAACAAATAGAAGAACATGACATTACTGAATTCACAGCAGAAGAAGCTATTAAAAATTATAACAAAGCTGTTGGGAAAGGGATTCTTAAAGTCATGAATAAGATTGGTATTTCTACATTGAATTCTTATAGAGGCTCTCAATTATTCGAATGTATTGGTATAAACACGAAAGTGGTAGAAAAATACTTTCCAAATACCGCAACTAGAATACAAGGTATTGGATTATACGAGATAGAAAAAGAGATTGCCAAGCGCCACCAAAACGCTTTCGAGACTAAAACGGTTGACGCTAATTTAGATTTAGAAATAGGGGGAGAATATAGATGGAGAAGAAATGGAGAAAAACATATGTTTAATCCATTATCCATTGCCAAGTTACAGCAATCCGTAAGAAATAACGAACCAGAATCCTACAAAGAATTTGCCGAAATGGTGAATGAACAATCTGCAAATCTTATGACAATAAGAGGATTGTTCGAATTCTCAAATTACGACCCTATTCCTTTAGATGAGGTGGAACCTTGGACTGAAATTGTTAAACGTTTCAAAACGGGAGCAATGTCTTATGGATCCATAAGTAAAGAAGCTCATGAAAACTTAGCTATTGCCATGAACCGTATTGGAGGTAAAAGTAATTCAGGAGAAGGCGGGGAGGATGCTGAGCGTTTTTATAAAAATCAAAATGGCGATTGGAAAAATAGCGCCATAAAACAAGTTGCTTCAGGTCGTTTTGGAGTTACATCCAACTATCTATCCAACGCACAAGAGATTCAAATTAAAATGGCTCAAGGAGCTAAACCTGGAGAAGGTGGGCAATTACCAGGACCAAAAGTAAATCCTTCTATCGCCAAAACTAGAAATTCCACTCCTTATGTTGGTTTAATTTCACCACCACCACATCATGATATTTATTCAATTGAAGATTTATCACAATTAATCTTCGATTTAAAATCAGCCAATAGAGAAGCAAGAATAAATGTAAAACTTGTATCGGAAGTTGGTGTTGGAACCGTTGCTGCTGGAGTTTCTAAAGCAAAAGCAGATGTAATATTAATCTCTGGATTTGATGGAGGAACTGGAGCCTCTCCATTAACCTCATTAAAACATGCAGGTTTACCTTGGGAACTTGGTATTGCAGAAGCGCAGCAAACACTCGTAATGAACGACCTAAGAAATAGAATTGTTCTTGAATGTGATGGCCAATTAAAAACAGGTCGTGATGTTGCCGTAGCTTGCTTATTAGGTGCTGAAGAATTTGGCTTTGCAACAGCGCCACTTGTTGCCTCAGGATGTATCATGATGCGTGTTTGCCACTTAAACACATGCCCGGTTGGTATTGCAACACAAAATCCAGAATTACGTAAAAAATTCAAAGGCAAACCAGAACACGTTGTAAATTACATGTATTTTGTAGCACAAGAATTACGAGAAATAATGGCTCAATTAGGCTTCAGGACAATCAATGAAATGGTTGGTCAAGTGCAAAAATTGGACAGAAAAAAAGCAATAGACCATTACAAAGCATCAGGTATTGATTTAACTCCTATTTTATACAAAGTCGACGTTCCTGCAGGTACTAAATTTTACAACACCCAAAAGCAAGAACATCATATTGAAAAATCTATTGAGTTTGATATCATTGCAAAAGCGCATCCAGCTTTATTTAGAAAAGAAAAAATAAGTATAGATTACCCAATCACCAATCTAGATAGAGCCGTTGGCGCAATTACAAGTAATGAAATTTCAAAAATTTATGGTGCCGAAGGTCTTCCAGAGAACACTTTAAAATTGAATTTTACTGGATCAGCAGGACAAAGTTTTGGTGCATTTAGCACTAAAGGTATTACAATGATTGTTAATGGAAACACTAATGACTATTTAGGCAAAGGCCTATCTGGAGCAAAACTAATTATTAAAGTTCCAGACAAAGCAACTTTTAAACCCGAAGAAAATGTAATTACAGGTAACGTAACCCTATATGGAGCAACTTCTGGAGAGGCTTACATAAATGGAAAAGCTGGAGAACGTTTTTGTGTTAGAAATTCTGGAGCTAAAGCCGTTGTAGAAGGTATTGGTGATCATGGCTGCGAATATATGACTGGAGGTATTGCAGTGATTTTAGGAGAAGTAGGTAGAAATTTTGGAGCTGGTATGAGTGGTGGAATTGCGTATATTTTTGATGAAAATAAAACTTTCGAGAAGAAATGCAATAAAGAGGCATTAAATATTTTACCTGTAGACGAAGATAAAGATATTGCTGAATTAAGAGCATTAATAGAGAATCATTATAATGCTACATTAAGTCCATTAGCACAAAGAATTTTAGAAAAATGGGAAGTTTCATTACCAAAATTCGTAAAAATATTCCCTGAAGAATACAAACAAGCATTAATTCGTTTAGAAAACGAAAAATTAGAAACTATATAAATCGAACACATGGGAAAGATAACAGGATTTTTAGAATTCGATAGAAAAGTTGAACAGTATGCACCCGTAGAAGAGCGTTTAAAAAATTATAAGGAATTTACGCTTCCTATGGAACAAAAAGAACTTAAAGAACAAGGAGCACGCTGTATGGATTGTGGAATACCTTTTTGCCACAGCGGTTGTCCTTTAGGAAATTTAATCCCTGATTTTAATGATGCTGTCTACCATGGCAAATGGGATAAAGCATCATCTATATTACATTCTACAAATAATTTTCCTGAATTTACTGGACGCTTATGCCCAGCTCCTTGCGAAGAAGCATGTGTACTTGGTATAAATGAAGATCCGGTATCTATTGAGAATATTGAAAAAAACATAGTAGAAACAGCATTTAAAAATGGCTGGATCAAAGCTAATCCTCCAGCTTCAAGAACTGGAAAAAAAGTAGCAGTTGTAGGCTCTGGTCCATCAGGTTTAGCTGCAGCACAGCAATTAAATAGAGCTGGACATACAGTAACTGTTTTTGAAAGAGATGAAAAACCAGGAGGTCTTTTAAGATATGGCATCCCAGATTTCAAGATGGAAAAACATATTATAGATAGAAGACTTGAAGTATTAAAAGAAGAAGGTATCATTTTTAAAACTGGTGTTCATATTGGAGTAGACATCAAAGCAGATCAACTTAAAAAAGATTTTGATGCCGTTATCCTTTGTGGTGGCGCTACAGTTAGAAGAAATCTTCCAATAGAAGGATCGAATTTAAAAGGTGTCGTCCAAGCTATGGATTTCCTGGCGCAAAACAATAGAAGAGTTGATGGTATAAAGGATTTAGGCGAAGAGATAAAAGCCACTGACAAAAACGTTGTTGTAATAGGTGGTGGTGACACAGGTTCTGATTGTATAGGAACTTCATTTAGACATGGAGCAAAATCAGTATCCAACTTTGAAATTATGCCTAAAGGAACTACAGAACGCCCTGAAGATCAACCTTGGCCGTATTGGCCAATGCGCTTGCGTACTAGTACATCTCATAAAGAAGGAGCAGAAAGGTTCTTTAGTATTTCAACCAAAAAATTTATTGGTGATAAGGATGGTAATCTTAAAGGTTTAATTACTTCGGAAGTAGAATGGATTAAACAACCAGGACAAAGACCACAACTTAAAGAAGTAGAAGGCACGGAGAAAGAGTGGAAATGTGAAATAGCATTACTCGCTTTAGGATTTACAGGTTCAGAAATGACCATTGCAGAACAACTAGGGCTAGAAGCCGATACAAGAACAAATATAAAAGCATCTGCTAAAGATTATATGACTAATGTTCCCGGTGTATTTGTAGCAGGGGATCAAAGAAGAGGACAATCATTAATTGTTTGGGCAATATCTGAAGGCAGACAAGCAGCACATCATATAGATGAATATTTAATGGGAACAAAATCTTTATTACCATTAAAAGGTGATGGTGATTTACCGAGAATATAAGCACTCAACAAACACTTAAACTTAGAAGCCACTTACTGTTGTAAGTGGTTTTTTTATGTTATATAGTTTCGTGGTTTGTATTTAAAGCAAGCCATTCTATTACTCCTTTTGTATCTTATATAAACAAAAAAAGTCCTCAATATTTCTATTGAGGACTTGCTTAAAAAAAGGCGACGACCTACTCTCCCACTTGGTATAGCAGTACCATCGGCGCTGATGGGCTTAACTTCCCTGTTCGGAATGGTAAGGGGTGGACCCCATCGCCATGGCCACCTTAAATCTTTAGTTGCGTTTACATATTTAAGTAGACTAACAACAATTTTGTTAACATATTAAAGGGACAAAAT
>NZ_FWXO01000007.1 GCF_900176415.1 Cellulophaga tyrosinoxydans
AACAATACTTCATCCGAACCTAGCCCTTCGTATTCTTTAAGCTAATTCTTTAATCTAATTCTTTATCCAAATACCGTTTCCAGTACTTGAACGCTGTCTTACAATATGTCAATGAACTTCTTTAAATTTCAACACTCTTCGTAGCTCCTAACTACCCTCACTCACTCCTCTTCTAATGCCGTTCTCTCCGTAAGCGGGTGCAAATATACACACACTTTTTAATCCCACAAGACTTTTTAAAATCTTTTTTTTAAATATTTTTTGAAGTTTTTATTTCCAGCAAATAAAACTCTTATTTACAGCTTTTTAGATCTGAAAATATTTTGCAAAAAAAATGCATTAAATAAAAAAGGATTTTAAATTTAATAGATTGCTATGATATATGCAAACTATTTATTGTCTTTTTTATCGTTAGACCATTTATCAGTTAGCAACGAATAATCATAATTAAGCGCAGATTTCTGTCGTTCTAATTTAAAGTCCGAGAATGCGCGTTGCAAAATATCTTCAATAAGATAATCTTCATGTACTAAATCTGGATGAAATTCTTCCTTAATACTAATGTCAAACATTTTTGCAGTCGTATTATACCAAAATGCCCTCCAACCATTACGCAGCTCTTTAACCAAAGAGAAAGCTGTTATTCCTGTTTGTCTATGTATTAGTTTAATTAAAATTTGACCTTCGGTACGCGTAAGCTTTTTTAATTCATCCGAAAATTCACCCTCTACATATTTTTGAACTTCTTTAGTATACTTTCTTTTTTGGGAATTTTTGGTAATCTTCATTAAACTATCATTCAACTCTGTCAGCCTATCCGCTGCTAATTTAGCATATGGATACACTTTAAGTGTTTTTCGTCTTAATATATAGTACCGTAATTTTTCTTCATAACTAGAAAATTTTAATGGACTAAATACATAAAACTCTTCTAATTCAATGGTGCTTTGCATTATGGAGTCACCTTCCATAATAATCATTTTTTCCGCTATAGAATCCAATGGCTCCTCTTCCTCTTGTGCCCAACCATAGGAAGCAATAAGTATTAAAATGGAAAAAACATATTTACTTTTCATAATTTTACGAATCACAAAATTCTTGTCAAAATTAATAATAAACATAACGCTTTACTATTAAATAAAAGTGAATATTACTAACTTCGTTTTAAAATATACTTAAATGAGCACAAAGAAAATTCTAACTAAAAAATCTATAGATTTTTTTGAAAAATATCTTAATAATGCAGCTCCTACCGGTTATGAATGGGAAGGTCAAAAAATTTGGATGGAATACCTAAAACCATATGTTGACACTTTTATTACAGATACATACGGTACTGCTGTTGGTGTAATTAATCCAGAGGCAAAATATAAAGTGGTTATTGAAGGTCACTCTGATGAAATATCATGGTATGTAAATTTCATTACTGATGATGGATTATTATATGTTATAAGAAATGGTGGTAGCGATCATCAAATAGCCCCATCTAAATGGGTGAACATACACACCAAGAAAGGAATTGTAAAAGGAATATTTGGATGGCCAGCAATTCATACTCGCGATAATTCTAAAGAAGAACCACCTAAATTAGATAACATATTTATTGATATAGGCGCTAAAGACAAAAAAGAGGTTGAAAAAATGGGCGTACATGTTGGCTGCGTTATCACTTATCCTGACACATTTCAAATTTTAAATGGCAATAAATTTGTTTGTAGAGCTATTGATAATAGAGCTGGTGGATTTATGATTGCAGAAGTTGCTAGGCTTTTACATGAAAATAAGAAAAAACTTCCCTTTGGACTTTACATTACTAATTCTGTTCAGGAAGAAATTGGTTTACGCGGTGCGGAAATGATAACTCAAACCATAAAGCCAAATGTTGCTATCGTCACTGATGTTTGCCATGACACCACTACACCAATGATTGAAAAGAAAAAGCAAGGGCACACTGCTATAGGTGATGGTCCAGTAATTTCTTATGCTCCTGCTGTGCAAAACAAACTTAGAGAAAGAATTATTGAAACTGCCGAGGCAAATAAAATACCATTTCAAAGAATGGCTTCTTCAAGATATACTGGGACCGATACGGATGCTTTTGCCTATAGTAATGGCGGTGTAGCTTCAGCTCTAATTTCATTACCTTTAAGATACATGCATACAACTGTTGAAACCGTTCACCAAGATGATGTTGAAAATGTAATTAGATTAATTTACGAAACATTATTGAATATAAAAGAAGGAGAGACTTTTAGCTACTTTGAGTAAAATTCATATTTAATCATCTCAAGTGAACTTTTATTGATTTAAAATGGAAGAATTAATTGATGTATTGGATGACCATGGAAATAAAACTGGAGAAACAGTATTAAAATCTATAGCCCATAAGCAAGGTATTTTTCATCAAACCGTTCATATTTGGTTTTATACTAAAAATCATCAAATTTTATTACAGCAAAGAGGGAAGGAAAAAGACACTTTCCCTCTTCTTTTTGACGTCTCAGTAGCTGGGCATATTTCAGCCGGAGAATCTATTGAAGATGCCGCAATTAGAGAAATTAAAGAGGAAATTGGAATTACAATTGCCAAAGATCAGTTGAAAAAGATTGGTGTTTTTAAATCAGTACAAAAACACAGCGCAACTCTTATAGATTGTGAATTTCATCATACATTTATTTCAGAATTAAAAGTTCCTTTAAATAAGTTAACTAAACAAGATAGCGAAGTGGCTGATTTAAAACTCACTTCGCTTTTAAAATTTTCTGAAGAAACATGGGGATTAGCCAATTTAAAAAAATATGTTCCCCATAGCACTGAATACTATAAGACCATTATTAAGGCTATAAAAAAAGAATTACAAGTTTTTTAAAAACTCTTCTGCCTTATCCAAACTATAGGTTTCTTGTGTGTTCTCGTTTATGTTTTTAACAGTAAACGTAGCGCTTTTTAATTCGTCTTCACGAATAATTACTATATATGGAACGTTTTTATTTGTAGCGAATTTAAATTGCTTATTCTCTTGTTTTTGATTTGTAGCGCTATCTGGGTATAAATCAGCTTTAACTCCATTTTTTCTGAACAAGGTCACCAATTTTAAAGCCTGAAATGCTTCTGCTTCTCCGTAGTTCATAAAAAGAACTTGCAAGGATTGATCTATAGCTTCTGGAAATAAGTCTAATTCTTCTAAAACGAGATAAATACGATCTAGACCAAATGAAATACCTACTCCGCTCACATCTTTTAAGCCAAAAATACCCGTTAAATCATCATAACGACCACCTCCACCTATAGAACCCATTTGGACAGATTTTGGCGCTGCTACTTCAAAAATAGCTCCTGTATAGTAATTTAATCCACGAGCTAAAGTAACGTCTATTGCTAATTGCGCGGTTGATAACCCTATATCCGATACCGCATCTATTATAAAACGAAGTTCCTGTACTCCTTTAGAACCTTCCTCTGAAACAGCAAGTAGTTTTTCAAGTGCATTTAATTGATCATTATTTGTCCCTGATAATGAAAATAAAGGCGCAGCTTTCTCGATAGAAGCCTCAGAAATACCTTTTTCTAGCATTTCTTTTTTAACACCCTCTTCCCCAATCTTATCTAATTTGTCAAGTGCAACCGTAAAATCAATTAAATTATTTTTTGCTCCGATTACTTCAGCAATACCTGCGAGAATTTTTCTATTGTTTAATTTAATCGTTACACCCTCTAACTTTAAAGCAGAAAAAACAGCATCATACAGCTGTACAAATTCTACCTCTTGTAGTAAAGAATTGGAACCTACAACATCAGCATCACATTGATAAAATTCTCTAAATCGGCCTTTTTGAGGTCTGTCTGCTCTCCAAACAGGTTGAATTTGATATCTTTTAAAAGGAAAGTCAATTTCATTTTGATGCATTACTACGTAACGTGCAAAAGGCACCGTAAGATCGTAACGTAATGCTTTTTCTGAGATATGACTCCCTAAATACTTCGTGCCCATTTCGAAATAGAACTCACCAAAAATTCCAATAGATAAGTTGGTTAAACTTTTATCCTCATCAACTCCATTAATTAAAACTTCTTTCCAATCTTCCTTATTTACGAAAACTTCAATTTTATTCCATAAATCATTAGCTAAATTATTTAAATCGATTACTGATTCATCAAATTTAATTTGCTTGTCTTTTCTCAAAATTTCAGGGAGTACTTTTACAAAATTCAACCCATAAGAATTCATTTCTTCTTTAACTGTGCCATTTAAATAAATTCTTAAATGATATAATGACAGCTTAATCGTTTTTATTAAATTCTCATTGAAACTCCTTAAAAAATCTCCTGAGTTTAATATTTTGAAAATTAATCGATCACCTTCATCACCATACTTTCCCATTAAGGTATCTGAATTTTCGAATGAAGGAGTTTCGATAGGTTGAAAACCAAAAGTTTGGAAATTCTTTTTAATGATATCAAAAATATAATTTCGTTTTACTACTTCTGAAGGTGTAAAATCTCTTGTTCCTTTAGGTATTGATGGTTTTTGCGCCATTTTATAATTTATATTAGTCTTCGAATATTCTCAGACACGATTTTATATTGACTTTGATATGTTAAAGAATGCCAACGTTTTTAAACTGGTTTGTAAATATCGACTTATCCTATGACTTTTTCAAACCATTGATATAGCTCTCCTTTAGTAATTACTGCACCTTTTTGAATGAGCTCGAACTTGTCTAAATTTTTATCTTCTTTATACGCTTTTACAGCTGATAAATACTCCACAAAATCTGACTGCCAATTTTTGCGAAACCAAGCAAAACCAACATCGGTAGTTAAATCTATTTCAGGGTTCATCACTTTCACTGAAATAAGTTTCATTTCTTTATCAGTTAAATGAAACATATGCATTTGTTGTGCAGAAATATTTTCAACATACTCCACCTTTGCTAGCACTCCTTCCCATACTAAATCGGAGAAAATATCAATTTCCTCTTCTGCTACCTCAGGCTTATTATTTTTTATATCATTCCATTCATCAGCAGTTATCGTTTGGGTGGCAAGAAAATTAATAAACTCTTGGTGCAATTCTTCTAATTGCTGCTTTGTAAGTCTTGTATACTTCATTCCTTCTTTACTTTCTTGAAATACATTTGGTTAATTTCAAAATATTGGCAAAAATAAAAAGGCTGCACAAATAGTACAGCCTTTTTAAGATTTAATATTATTTATTTTTACTAGAAGATATAACGTACACCAAATTGTGCTTGCCATCTTGAAGCCAAACTAGCATCAAACCCGTAGGTTTTTGTTAAATTGGGATCAAAAGTATAGGTTGGTGTATTTGTAGCATCTACAGAAACTCCAATAGGACTCACGTTATTTGGCTGTTGAATAATTCCCCAGTTAGAGTTAATTAAGTTTCCTAAGTTTAGCACATCAACACTAAATTGAATCTTGTTGTCATTATTAAAGGTATAATCCTGTAATAACTTAAGATCCCAACGACCTCTCCAAGGTGCTAAAGCCCCATAACGCTCCATATATTTTCCTCTATTTTCACTTAAATAATCATCTTGCTGAATATAAGCTTCAAAAGCTTCGGCTTGACCAGCTCCTGAAAATTGCATTTGCCCAACTTCTGCTGCTGTAGGAATATATAATAAATCATTATTTTGGAAAGAACTATCTCCGTTTAAATTACCTGCATAGGTATAATTGTAACGTGCACCTTGACCGTATTCAAAGAAAGTAGAAATGGTTGTATTCCATTTTCCTTGACCATATTCAAAGTTTTTAGATAAAACACCAATGAATCTATGCGTATCGCCGTATTTAGAAAAACCTAACACATCTTGATTTGCATTGCCTAAATTTGGATTGAAGTCAAAGGCATCTCCAGTAATTTCAGCTTCAATAGAGTTTACATCTTTAGCATTTAAATAGCTATATGCCGCCATAGCATACAAACCATTATTGAAATTTTTCTGTGCTTTTAAAGAGGCATTCCATACTCTTCCTTTATCAGAGTTTGTAAATACATACGCACTGGTTGGACCACCAAAAGTATTTGTAGCATAATCTCCTGCTTCATAAACTGGTCTATTATCCCCAGGAGCATTTAATGTGCCTGAAGGACTGTTTAAACCCCAGTTTTGAACGTGCGCAGCATTCATGTCTTTTGTATAAGAAACATCAGCAGTAAATACAATATTATTTTCAAAACGATGATCAACTCCTAAATTAGTTCTCCAAACTTGTGGCCATTTAAAATCAGGATCAACTGCTTGATAGAAAAAGAAATCTACCCCTTGAACTTGGTTACCTAACCATACAAACGGCAATCTACCTGTAAATACACCAGTACCACCACGTAATTGTGTTGTTTTATCTCCTTTAATATCCCAGTTAAAACCTAATCTAGGAGAAATTAACCAATTATTGTTAGGCAATTGTTCAGAATTAATAGTTGTCTGCTCACCTGTATTTGGATTATAATATAAATTATCTGGTTGATAAGTTCCTTTTCTAGCTATGTTTTCGCTGATCTTATCTCTTGTATCAAAATAAAGCGGTTTATCAAAACGAACACCGTATGTTAATTTTAAATTATCCGTCGCACTCCACTCGTCTTGCACATAGAAGGACAACTGGCCAACATTTGTTTCTGCAAGTGCCCATCCCTGGCCATCAGGAAATTGATTATTATTCGCAAATGTACCTTCAGCTCCTTGAATCAGCCCATCGATTAAACCGCCTGGCTGCGCATTATCTAAAAACTCTTGAACACTTCTAAAGTTTCCAAAATAATCATTAGCTATAGGAAAACCAAAGGTTCCGCCATAGACACCTAAATTAAACGAGTTATCGAACTCAAATTTCTCAAAAGAAAAACCAATTGTATAGGTATGGTCTCCTTTAAAAATGTTCATATTATTGGTAAACTGAAACACCTTTTGATCCAATCTATTGTGAATAGAGAAAGGTTCATGTCCCGCAATAATATAATTAGAACCCGCACCATCTTGAATTATAATACTTGGAGCTGGCGTCGAAAGTGGATTACGGAAATCATCGAAATGTGTATAACCTACTTGCAATTTATTTGTTACTTCATCAGATAATGTAGAGTTTAACTCTAGTTGAATAGAATTTAGCTTGTTATTAATTTCATATCCAGACTTTTCAAATTGCAATGTTGAGAAGCTAGGACCTCTCACCCCAATTGCGGTAGGGTGTGCTGGCTTCTCACTAGAAGCATCTAGGAAATTATAGATTAACGCCAATCTGTTGTTATCATTGATGTTCCAATCTAATTTAAAAAGACCTTTAGTAGAACCAGAACCATAAGTAAACCCATTATATGCACCAGAATCATAACCTAAACCGGCTAATGCAGATTGCACTGCCATTAAATCACTTTCTAAAACACGTGATTCATTAATTGCTCCAGACCCCGTATTAGGAACCCAACCATTGCTCCCTAAATCGTCTCTTTCTTCTTTTTCAAAGTTCGCAAAGAAGAATAATTTATTTTTTACAATTGGCCCACCTATACTTATACCATATTGATTTTGTGATAATTTAGGCTTAATAACATCTTCACCTTTTACTTTACCACCAGTTAAATCTTCATTTCTAAAAAAGCCATAAACCGTACCATGAAATTCATTAGTACCACTTTTAGTAACTGCATTTACGGTTGCTCCGGTAAACCCTGACTGCGAAACATCATAAGGTGCAGTGGAAACTTGTATTTGTTCAATAGCATCTAAAGAAATTGGCTGTGAGCCTGTTTGTCCACCTGGAGTTGGCGAATCTAAACCAAATGGATTATTAAAAATAGCCCCATCTAAAGAAAAGTTATTATACTGATCATTACGTCCCCCAAAAGAATTTCCACTTGCCGTAGGCTCTAATCTTGTAAAATCTTGAGCAGATCTTGAAATGGTTGGTAATCGAGTAAGTTCTCTTTTGCCTACACTCGTTTCTGCACCAGTGCGATCACTACCGAAAGTACCGCTTTGATCCGATACCACTACAACTTCATCCAGTGCTTGACTATCTGATTGTAAAATTGTATTTAAATTAAATGTTTGTCCTAAGGTCAAATAAACATCATATTTTACTTGAGTTTTATAACCCACATAAGAAATGGTGATTTCATAAGGACCACCTACTCTAAGGTTTAACAAATTAAATCTACCATCTTCATTAGAAATTGCACCATAATTTGTACCCGTAGGGGTGTGAATTGCCACGATATTTGCCCCTAATAAAGGTTCATCAGTATCATCAACAATTAGTCCTTTAATATTTGAGGTCGTAACCTGTGCCATAGCTCCAAAGGAGACAATGCACAACAAGAGTGCTGAAAAAGCCTTTTTTAACATATTAGTTTGAGTTTTTTAGTTTGGTACAAGTTACTAGAAATAAAAAAGGAGTTATGCGTGCATAACTCCTTTTTTATAATAATTTGTCAACTGTTTGTTAACTATTTTTCTCCTACAACTTCGAAAGGGAAATCAACTACCACATCTCTGTGTAATCTAATTTGCGCATTGTAAGGTCCTGTTCTTTTAATAGCACCACCTTGTATAGAGATGTACTTTTTATCGATTTCTTGACCTTCTTTTGCTAAAGCATCTGCTAAATCAATATTAGTAACTGATCCGAATAATTTATCGGCAGCACCAGACTTTGCAGTAATCTTAATTTCAAGTTGTTTAATTGCTTCTGCAGTTTTGTTTGCTGCGTCAACAATTTTCTTTTCTTTATGAGCTCTTTGCTTTAAATTTTCAGCTAAAACTTTTTTAGCAGAAACTGTAGCCATAGTAGCTAATCCATTAGGAATTAAATAATTTCTTCCGTAACCATTTTTTACAGTTACTAAATCATCTTTAAAACCTAAGTTTTGTACGTCTTCTTTTAATATAAGTTCCATTGTCCGTTTCTTTTTATTTTAATAAATCACCAACATATGGCATTAATGCTAAATGACGTGCTCTTTTAACAGCAACAGCCACTTTTCTTTGGTATTTTAAAGAAGTACCAGTTAATCTTCTTGGAAGTAACTTACCTTGTTCGTTTACCAATTTAATTAAAAAGTCTGGATCTTTGTAATCTACATACTTAATACCAGATTTTTTAAAACGACAATATTTTTTTTGCGAATTTGTATCAATATTTAACGGTGTTAAATATCTGATTTCTCCGTCTTTTTTTCCTTTTGCTTGTTGTTCTATAGATGACATATTCCTTAAGCTTTAGTTTTTAACTTTGTTCTTCTTCTTTCTGCCCATGAAATAGCATGCTTGTCTAACTTTACAGTTAAAAAACGCATAACACGTTCATCTCTTCTGAATTCTAACTCAAAAGGACCAACGGCCTCTCCTGGAGCTGCAAATTCAAACAAATGGTAAAAACCACTCTTTTTGTGTTGTATTGGGTAAGCCAATTTTTTTAGGCCCCAATTTTCTTTAGATACCATCTTGGCATCTTTGCTAATTAAGAAATCTTCAAATTTCTTAACTGTTTCCTCTATCTGAGTATCAGATAGAACGGGATTTAGAATGAAAACAGTTTCGTAATGATTCATATTAATATATATTTTTAGGAGCGCAAAAGTAATAATATTTCTGACTTATCACAAGATTTAATGAAAATCTTCGTTATAAGGTTCGAGAGTTATTAACAATCGAATAAAAAAAGAAACTTAACCTAAACCTTAATAGTGCTTTTTACTGAATACACAACATATTATACCATGTTCACATCTTTTGTTGTAGTTCATCGTGATTTTTCAGTACTTTGCCTATGATTTAACCCCACAAATCAACCATTTATGAAATTAAGAAGTATTATCGTAGACGATTCTTCAATGCAAAGGATGGCAGTAGCCAAATTAGTGAACAATCATCCCAACTTAGCTCTTGTTGCAGAGTACAGTAATGCTATTGAAGCAAAAAACGGAATTAAAAACAACGAGATAGATTTGATCTTTCTTGATGTTGAGATGCCTATTATTAGTGGTTTTGACCTACTTGAATCATTAGACAATAGCCCTCAAGTAATTTTAATAACAGGTAAACCTGATTATGCGTTGAAAGCGTTTGATTATGATGTTACCGATTATCTTCACAAACCTATTACAATGTCAAGGTTCGATGCATCTGTTAGAAGAGCGGTTGCCAAATTTGAACAATTGCACAGAATAAATGAAGATGAAGAACATATATTCGTAAAAAGTAATCTAAAAAAGAGAAAGGTTATTTTAAATGATATTAAATGGATTGAAGCACTTGGAGATTATATTAAATTAGTGACTGACGAAGCTAATATTGTTATTCTTTCTACAATGAAATCATTTGAAGAACAATTACCTGACGATAAATTTCTTAGAATCCACAAATCTTATATTATTAATTTAGAAAAAGTGGAGAAATTCAATAGTAAAAATGTTGAAGTTAGTGGGAGATCTATACCTTTAAGCAGAAATAAGAAGACTGAATTAGCAGAGGCGCTAAACAATGTCTAAATTTTATATATAATCTACATTGTAGATTACTCGTACGCTTGCGTACTGTGAAATAGCATTAAAAGATTTTTCAATTCTTTTAATGCTATTTTTAGTTTTATTAAGAGGCTGCCCTGTAGGTATTTTAATTAACACATGTTTTAAATATTGATTTCTTATTCTTGCAACAGGTGGATATTCTGGACCAAGTACATGAATGCCAAATGCATTTCTTAAGCCTTTGGTAAACCATTCTGCTGCTTCATTTAATTTATTATAATCTTTGTGTTTAAACGTAACCTTTATTATTCTATTAACTGGTGGGTATTTGTGTTGTTCCCTTTCGTATAGCTGCTCAGAATACATGCCAACATAATCACCTGTTGATACTTGTTTTAAAATTTGATGGTATGGATTATAACTTTGTAAAATTACCTTGCCTCTTTTTTGGGTACGTCCTGCCCTACCCGCTACTTGAGTAAGTAATTGAAAACTTCTTTCATGGGCTCTAAAGTCAGGAAAATTTAATAAGGTATCCGCATTCATAATGCCAACTAAGCTCACATTTCTAAAGTCCAACCCTTTGGTTAACATTTGAGTACCCACCAATATATCTAACTCTTGCTGTTCAAAAGCAGTGATTATTTTTTCATATCCATATTTACCTCTAGTAGTGTCTAAATCCATACGACCTACTTTTGCATCTGGAAAAAGCTCCTGTAATTCTTGTTCTACTTGCTCCGTTCCAAACCCTTTGGTATCCAAAGTAGAACTTCCACAAGCAACACAAACTAAAGGCAATGCCATATTATAACTACAATAATGACATCGTAATTGATTTTTATGCTGATGATAAGTTAAACTCACATCGCAATTTGGACACTGAGGAGCATGACCACAAGTGGTGCACTCGACAATTGGCGCATATCCTCGTCGGTTCTGAAATAATATTACCTGCTCCCCATTCTTTAATGTTTCTGCAATTTCTTCAAACAAACGTTCCGAAAAATGACCTTTCATTCGTTTTTTACGCGTTTGCTCTTTAATATCAACCAATTCCACATCAGGCATTAATACATTGCCAAATCGCCTTTCAATACTTGCATAGCCATATTTATTTGTTTGAACATTGTAGAAACTCTCTACACTAGGGGTTGCCGAGCCGAGCAGTATATTTGCTTTATGCAAATTCCCTAAAACTATTGCTGCATCTCTTGCGTGATAACGCGGCGCAGGATCATACTGCTTAAAAGAACTTTCATGCTCCTCATCTACAATAATTAATCCTAAATTATTAAAAGGCATAAATAATGCCGATCGAGCTCCAATTACAATCTGTGCTTTAGGATTAGATTCTAATACATTATTCCATACTTCAACACGTTCGTGTACACTATATTTAGAATGATACACAGCCACTTTATCTCCAAAATATTCTTGTAATCTGGATATTAATTGTGTAGTAAGTGCAATTTCTGGTAATAGATATAAAGCTTGTTTATTTTTTTCTATACAATCTTCTATTAATTTTACGTACACCTCCGTTTTACCCGAAGAGGTAACGCCATGCAGTAAGGTTGGCTTATTGGCTTTAAAATTTTCCTGAATAGAAAACAATGCTTGCTCCTGATATTCATTCAAGGATTTTAAGTCGGCATTTTCCTCCTCACTAGAATAAACTACTCTATCTGTTTGAATAAAGTATTCTTCTAATATATTTTTATCAATTAAAGATTTAATTACCGCCGCAGATGAGTTACTCATTGTTTCTAACTCTGCAACTTTCATGGGTTTTTTACTAGTGGCCTGAAATTGAAATAAAGCTAAAACCACTTGACTTTGCTTTGGTGCTCTCGACAGAGAATGTAGTAATTCTTCCAATTTTTCTTCCGATTGATGTGCCTTTCCTAAACGAACATACCTCACCATTTTTGGCTTGTACTGTTCGTAAACTTCTTCTTTTAAAAGAATGATATTTTTATCTAAAAGTCTATTTAAAACAGGAAGTACATTTTTACGGTCTAATATGGCGCTAATCTCATGAACCCTTAAAACAGATTGATGATTCAATGCTTCATAAACTAAAAATTCATCATCTAAAAGATCCACATCAGCCACCTGCAGATTGGTGTTTCGTAAAATCAAAGTTTCGCTTTCCAATAAAAAAGCACTTGGAACTGCGGTTCTAAACACCTCACCAATACTACACATATAATATTCGGCAATCCAAAACCAATGTTTGAGCTGCAGAGAAGTTACTACTGGAGAATCATCTAAAATTTGATCTATTTCTTTAGCCTCATAAACCGTAGGTGGATTTTGATGAACCTCATGCACCAAGGCACTATAAATTTTAGATTTACCAAAAGGCACAGCCACCCGCATACCAGGAATAATAAACTTGGCCTCTTCGTCAGAAATACTATACGTGAATAGTTTTTCTAATGGTATTGGAAGTATAACATTAATAAAATAAGGCATTCTATTTAATTCTATTTTTTCACCCTTAACCAAGTTTGAGTTCGGTAAATAAATGCTAAATAGCCTCTTACTTTTAATTCATCTGGATTATCAGGATTTAGCCATATTTTACAACGGAATGTCATAGCTTGTTCCGGGTCGAATAAATGCTTTCCTTTCCAGTGACCATCTTCCTGTTTTTCCGCTGCTTGTATAATCTTCATTCCTAAAACAGGCGTGTTTTTTAAATCACCATCGCACTTATGACAAACGGCATCCTCTTTACCTTCCTCCAAAATTTTTACCACTTTACCGTACATTTTGCCTTCATACTCGTAAATTTTTATAATTCCTTTAGGAAGACCAGTTCTATCATCTATAGTTTTCCATTCATCAAAAACAGTTTGCGCGGAAGTTATTTGCAAAGAAAACAGAGCAATAATTAATGAAATTTGTTTAAAGTTGATCATTCCTTTTATTTAGATTATTTCTTAAAGCGTTTAATGTGGCATTCAATTCAAAACCTAATAATAATATATTGGAGTTTAACCATATAAAAACCATTAAGATTAACAATCCTCCTAAAGTACCATATAACTCATTATATCGGGCAAATTTTTCGACATAAACTCCAAATAAATACGAAGTAAACACAAAAAGCATTGTAGTCATAAGTGCTCCGGCAGAGAAAAATTTTGCTTTTCTGCCTTCTGCTGTTCCAAAATAATATAAAATTGCCGTTGTTAAGTAAGATAAAATTATAAAGAACAACACTTTAGCGATTTGCACACCTATTATATCTGCTTTATCGGTATTAACACCATATGTTTTACCGGCATATTCGCTGGCATATTCTACTATATAAAACTCAGCGTACACAAATACTATTGCAGATATTATCAACAAAACTGAAAGCACTAAACCCACCATTAAGGCATAAATATATTGTCTAAAAAAATTTCTAGTTAGGTTTACATGGTATGAATTCTCAAAGCCTCCGAAAATGGCATTTACTCCATTTGCTACCAAAAAAATTGACAAAATAAAGGTAGAAGATAGTATGCCACTTCGCTTTTGGTCTTTAATTTGTATGAAAATATTCTCAAAATAATCGCCTGTTGCTGTTGGTAAAAAGGATTCTAAAAAGTTTAAAAAATCTGCTTCAAAATTAGTTTCACCCCCAATTTGGATATAAGGAATTAGAAAAGGAAGTAAACTTATTAAGAATATTAATAAGGGAAACAGTGCCATAAATAAACTAAAAGCAATAGAACTTGCTCTGGTAGATAAAGCCCCTTTAATGATGCCTGAAAAATACATTTCAATAAGATCATATAAAGAAAATCCCTCAAATGCAGGCAACTTAACTTTTTTTAAAAGCCTAGCTAACCAATTAATTATTGGAATTTTATCGATTTTCTCCTCTATTATTGCAGACATTTACACTGCTTTTAGGCTTAAATCCATATTATAAACAGAATGAGTTAAGGCGCCAGAGGATATATAATTTACACCACATTCAGCATAATTTCTAATAGTATGTTCATTTATACCCCCTGAAGACTCCGTTAAACTTTCATTTCCTATTAACTTTACTGCTGCTTTAGTATCTGCAAAAGAAAAATTATCTAACAGTATACGGTACACTCCTTTTGCATCTAGTATTTGCTGCACTTCGTCTAAATTTCGAGCTTCAACAATTATCTTTAAATTTCTGTTAGTATCTAAAAGATATTGTTTGGTCTTTTTTATTGCCATTGCTATACCACCAGCAAAATCTATATGATTATCCTTTAACATAATCATGTCGTAAAGTGCAAACCTATGGTTTTCACCTCCACCTATTTTGACTGCCCATTTTTCAAGTGCTCTTATTCCCGGTGTGGTTTTACGAGTATCTAAAATTTTGGTATTTGTTCCTTTTAATAGTTTTACAAAATGATTTGTTTTAGTAGCAATAGCACTCATACGCTGCATGGCATTCAAAACTAAACGCTCCGCTTTAAGAATACTCCGGGATGAGCCTTCTACATAAAACACAATATCGCCATGTTTTACATGATCACCATCTTTCAGTAAGCATTCTATTTTAAGATTGGGATCTACATAATTAAAAACTTGTGTTGCAAAATCTACACCTGCAATAATACCCTGGTCTTTTACTAATAGTTTTGCTTTGCCGGTTGCCGAATTTGGAATACAGGCTAAGGAACTATGATCACCATCACCTACATCCTCACGTATGGCATTTGCAATAATTAATTCAATCTCTTTATTAAACTGTGCTTCTGAAATCATTCTTAATTTTTATGTTTGCTAATTTACTAAATACTTTACTTAGATGGTGATGCTGATTAAATTTATAATCTTTATTACAAAACGAAAAATTTCTAATTAAATTTGCCTTATGACCATTAAACTTTTAGCAATAGGCAAGACAGATAGCTCTTCTTTAGGGGCTTTAATAAGTGAATACGAAAATAGACTAAAGCATTATATAAAGTTTGAACTTGATCTTATACCCGATATTAAAAACACTAAAAATTTATCTGAAGCGCAACAAAAAGATAAAGAAGGTGAAGCTATTTTAAAACGAATTTCAGCAACAGATGTTTTAATTCTTCTTGATGAAAAAGGAAAACAATACACTTCTATTGAATTTGCGGATTATTTACAGAAAAAAATGAATTCTGGGGTTAAACAAGTCGTTTTTGTTATTGGTGGACCCTACGGTTTTAGTGATGCGGTTTACAGTAAAGCTCAAGGGAAAATAAGCCTGTCTAAAATGACTTTCTCGCATCAAATGATCCGATTATTTATTGTAGAACAATTTTACAGGGCATTTACTATTTTAAAAAACGAGCCCTATCATCACCAATAATATTTAGAACTTTAGTGCTATATACGCATCCATTTTCTTTAAATACTTATCAAATTTACTCACTTGTTGTTCTTCTGATTCTAAAGAATTAATCATGTTTTTAGATACCATATCTAATTCATTTAATTCATCAACAATGCAATCTATAATTTCTTGTTTATTTTCTATTTTACGCTCAATGCGCAACACATGTTGCAAATTTTTAATATTTTTCATGTGAGAAGCAAATGCATGCGATTGATGCCAGGAAATCTCTTTTAATTTTTTATTCTGACTTGTCGTTTTGCGGATTATTGGATTTACTATAAAAAATATCTCAAATAACAATATAAGTAATGAAAATACGGCCAACTCTATTTCAATAATCATAATGGTGGCTATCTCTTTCTCCGACTCGCGCTGATATTTAAGCACAATACCATCCATTATTGCCAAGTAGTTATCCACGTGATCTGTAAGTTCAGGAATATCTAAACTTTGTAAATTCTCAAATTTGTTTAGATTGGTATAGATGTATTCTAAATGTGGTTGTAATTTCGTGAATTCCGCCTTTATTGTTTCATTTTGTAATGGTTCAAACCCAAGTTTATCATCACCGAATTGCAGTAGTTTATCGGTTCTATATAAATTATTAAGTGCTAATTTGAACTCCGAAAAATCGCACTCCAAAAATTTACATTCGTAATATCCCTTTAACACAAACTGACTCAACATACGTTGTTTACCCGCCATATTTATAACAGCACCCATTCGCTCCTGCTTTTTAAGAGAGTAATGAATAATTGTTTGGATTAAAACCGTTAAAAATATAATGGTAATAACTAATAGATAGTACTTATGAAATTTTTTCACTTTTTAGAATAACCAATTATTTATTGACATAAAGAATTTTCTCACAAAGTACATTGCAAACCATACGTTTACAATATTTTGTTGTGAAGTAATCCTAAAGGGCTGTAAAAACTAATAATGCTGTTAGCTCCAATAAAAAAGCCTAAAGAATATGGTAATTCTTTAGGCTTAAATTAGATGGTATAAAACACTAGTTAATATAAAACTCTAAATTTTATAGTGTTTTCTATTTTCTTAAGTTCTTTTATTACGTCTTTATTATATTCTTTATCCACATCAGAAATTACATATCCCACTTCATTATCTGTAGATAAATATTGGCCAGTAATGTTCAATTCATACTCGGCTAAAACTTTATTTACTTTGGCCATTATACCAGGAACATTTTTATGAATATGTAAAAAACGGTGCGATTTATTTTGCTTAGGCAAACGAATATTAGGGAAATTAACAGCATCTACTGTATTACCTGAATTCATATAATCCATAATCTTATTAGGTACAAATTCTGCAATATTTGCTTGCGCCTCCTCTGTACTACCACCAACATGCGGGGTTAAAATTACGTTTTCTAAACCTCTTAATTCCGTCTCAAAAACACCATTTCCTCTTGGTTCTTCTGGAAAAACATCTATTGCAGCACCTGCTAATTTACCTGATTTAAGAGCTGCTGCTAATGCTGGAATATCAACCACAAATCCACGAGCCAAGTTTATTAAAATAGCTCCAGATTTCATCTGTTTAATTTCGCGTTCGCCAATAAAGTTTAGGTTTGCTTTATTGTCATCAATATGCAAGGTAACCACATCAGAAATATTTAATAAATCTTCAAGAGTATTGCATTTTATTGCATTACCTAAAGCTAATTGATCATTAACATCATAATAGTACACACGCATACCTAAGGCTTCGGCCAATACAGATAATTGCTTACCTATATTACCGTAACCTACAATACCAAGATTTTTACCACGTACTTCTCTTGAATTTGCGGCGGTCTTATTCCATTGTCCTTGGTGTATTTCGGTACTACGAGTGAATACACTACGCATTAACATGATAATTTCACCAATAGCAAGCTCAACAACCGAACGTGTATTACTATATGGAGCGTTGAATACAACAACTCCTTTGTTTTTACAAGCATCGAGATCTATTTGAGTAGTTCCAATACAAAAAGCTCCAACGACCATAAGCTTGTTCGCTGCTTCCAATACTTTTTCTGTTACTTGTGTCTTAGATCGGATTCCAAGTACATGAACTCCTTTAATTTTTTCAATTAATTCCTCCTCAGACAAACTGGTTTTAATTGTTTCAACTGTGAAACCAGCTTCTGTTAATGTGCTGAAAGCATCAGGATGTACATTTTCTAATAACAACATCTTTATCCTGTTTTTAGGATAAGAGATTTTTCTAGGTAAATCGTTCACAAATAAAAATTCATCAAGGTTAGGTGTAATATGATCTGCATTTTTTGCAGCTTTCTCACGGTGTACATTTTCGGTATAAGCAAAAAATTTATCTGCAATACCAGCTTCTCTCATAACATAATCGCTATAACCGTCGCCAATAACTTGCACCTCACCGTCAAGGTTCATGTTTTTTAAACAATCAATTTTACCATTATGCATGGCTAAAACATTGGTTTCATCGAAACCTATAATCTTTCCCTCTTCGTCGAACTTAAATGTATTAGCATACACTCGGTGCGAAGGAATATTGTATTCTTTAACTATTGGATCTATAAACTCTTTAAATCCGCATGAAATTACGTAAATATCTTCTGCGTAATCTTGAAAAAATTCTTTGTTTGCTTCAATGGATTTGGAGATTTTAGTCTTTAGTTCATTAACTAAAGGTTCTAAATCATTTTTATGCGCATTTAATAGTTTAATTCTTCGCTCTAATGATTCTGTAAATGAAATATCTCCATCTATACCTAAGTTGGTAATTGCCTGAATTTCTTTAATTATTTGATCTTTGTCTGATCTACCATTTAAGGTTAATTCGGCTAAAACATCTAGAGCTTCTACTCGCGTTAAAGTACTATCAAAATCAAAGACATACTTTCTACCCGTTGCAATCATTATATTTACAATTTAAGCATCAAAAGTAAAAATTAATTCGCTCGAATTAAGTGATTTTCAACTAAAACTAATTCTGAATTAGTATTTCTAACATTTTGATATGGAATTGTTTTTATAAACACCTTTAAATTATCAAAATGATAATTTAAAGGTAGGTATTACAAAATATTCCGGTGAGTATAGCCAAACCAAAACTAAGCAACGTGCCAATTAAAATATATTCTGTTAACTCCCTGCTATTACTTTCCTTAAGATCATTAAATCTAAATACAGATTTTGCCGCAATTAGAAAACCTATAACTTCCCAATGGCCTAAAATGATAAATGTTAAGACAAAAAAACGCTCAATAATTCCAATATACATTCCTGCATTTGGTAACGATTCGTGATCAATTTCAATATGTTTAGACATGCCCTCTAACATTTTACTTATGATTATTGCTGAAGGAAAACTTACAAATACAAAAGCAGTTACTAAGGTTAGATCTATTTGCTGTACTATTTCCGTTGTATGAAGAAACAAATCTCCATAATACGCACAAGTGTATAATACAATTAGGTGTAATACTTGATCTACAAAAAATGGAATTCTAGAGTTTTTTATTCTAGGTGCCACATATAATTTTAGTGCATCAATACTAAAATGAGATACCATAATTAGCAAGGCCATTTTCCAATAACTCCAATCCCAAAATAACAACATGGTTATTACAAAATGAATTATTACATGAAAATATAAGTATTTAGATTTGAGTTTATACAGCTCCTTATCCACTACCCACTTGTTGGATTGTAAAATAAAATCTCCTATTAAGTGTGCTAAAAAAAGTTTTATAAATATTAACATCCCTTATTTATTAATTGTTGCTTTATAATAAGTTAGTACTTGCTGAACCAAATCTAATCTTGCTCTTTTTTGTCGTTGACTTACGGCGGATTGTTGTATGCCTAGTTGATCTGCGATTTCTTGTTGCGGCATATCTGGATGCGCTAAAGATATGGCTATAATTTCCGCAGACACAGGACTCCAATCATCCATAAAATCTAGCGCCAATTTTAATATTAAATTCAATGTAGTATCAAATTTTGCACTACTACTTGCCAAGGCTAAATTTAATTTTTGATCTTTTAATTTTTCAAAGATCCGACCTGAAAACTGATAGGCAGTACCATTAGATTCACTTACACTAGCGCCTACAAAATCTTCCTCTCCAAGCCCAATCCCCATTCGAACATCTAAACCCTTTATGGTTTTAATTTTGGCTTTTATAGCAATAGCAACTTCTAAAGCATCAACAGCCGCAACTTTAATTTGAAATTCATCACCTCTATAAATCTCCCAAACTTGAGGCGTACTGCCCAGTTGTGAAAAATATTCCTTTAAAATAGACATCCAATCCGACACATTATAGTGTTCAGAATTAATGATATCTCCTGTTAGTATCGCGATCATATTTATAAGCTAAAAAGCTAATATATTAAAATATAAGCTAATATGCTAATAATTGATAAAATAAGTTAATATGCTAATACTAAAACCAACGTCTAACTTTAATTTTATACGCTAAAAACTCGTTTCCAAAAATTTTCTCCAAGGCCTCTTCTTCTGGTTTTATTTGAAACGTATTCATGTACGAAACAAACGCGGCTGCCAAAAGGGTATTAAATGCATTACTTAAAAACAAACCCCACGTAAGCAATAGCAATAACAAACTTAAATACATAGGATTACGAGTTATACTGTATATTCCACTACTCACCAACTTAGTAGCACTATCTGGCGCCAAGGGATTTACACTTGTTTTTTTATTAAAAAATTGTACTAAAGACCATAAGCCTAATAACGCTCCCAATCCCAACAAAACATACATTAAATAAATTCTGCCTGTAAAACTAAAGTCACCAAAAGGTAGAAATTTAGCCAAAATAAACATTAGTAAACCTATGATTAGTGTTACGACAACTGGTGGAATTTTTAAACGCATACTTATTTAGTTAAGACTATTTAAAATACTATTTTTGATGTTAAACATATAAAATTCAATGGAAATTGTATTTGCCACAAACAACCAAAATAAAGTTTACGAAGTTCAACTTTTACTTCCTAAAAATATCAAAATTCTTTCATTAAAAGATATTGGTTGTACTGTAGATATTCCAGAAACGGCTAATACTCTAGAAGGCAATGCTATATTAAAAGCTAATTATGTAACAGAGCACTACGGTTTTGATTGTTTTGCCGATGACACAGGATTACTAGTGGATAGTCTAAATGGCGAACCAGGTGTTTTATCTGCAAGATATGCTGGAGATCATAAAAACTCGGAAGATAATATTTCTAAACTACTGCAAGAGCTTAGCACAAAATCTAATCGCAAGGCACATTTTGAAACCTGTATTGCTTTAAATATAGACCATCGTCAACTGTTATTTACAGGAATTGCAGAAGGTGAAATTACGCTGGAAAAACATGGTGACAATGGTTTTGGATACGATCCAGTTTTTAAACCTAAAGGCTATCAAAAAACATTTGCGGAATTACCCATTAAAACCAAAAACAAGATAAGTCATCGCGGAAAAGCGATGCAAAAACTTATTAATTATTTCAAAACCTTACAGAGATAATCAATATTTTAATTTCAACATATTGATTATCAGTTTATTAATTAACTTTCAAGGAATTCAAAATTAAAATTCTTAATCTAACGAAATAGCAGTACCTTTGCGCCTTTAAATAATGCCGCTGGTATAGCATGTGTTGCGCTGAGTCTAAACAGGTTATGGGAAATAATCGCTCTATGCAACATACATATTTGCGATTAACAATACATAATTATGACAAAATTTGAAGCGTTAGGCCTTAAACAGTCTATTCTAAACGCTATTACTGACATGGGTTTTGAAACCCCTTCAGACGTACAAGAACAAGCAATTCCTATTCTTTTAGAAAGTGATACAGATTTAGTTGCTCTTGCACAAACAGGAACAGGTAAAACAGCAGCTTTTGGATTTCCATTAATTCAAAAAATAGATGCCGAAAGCAGAACAACTCAAGGTTTAATTCTTTCGCCAACACGTGAACTTTGTTTGCAAATTACCAATGAAATGCAAGCCTATTCCAAATATGAAAGGAATATTAATGTAGTTGCAATTTATGGTGGTGCAAGTATCACAGAACAAGCAAGACAAATAAAACGTGGTGCGCAAATTATTGTTGCTACCCCAGGTCGTATGAAAGATATGATGAGTCGTGGTTTAGTAGATATTACTAAAATCGACTATTGTGTTTTAGATGAAGCAGATGAAATGCTTAATATGGGATTCTTTGAGGATATCAAAGAAATTTTATCCGATACACCAAAAGAAAAGAACACTTGGTTATTTTCTGCTACAATGCCTAAAGAGGTAGCACTTATTGCTAAGAAATTCATGAAAAATCCACAAGAAATTACTGTGGGTGCAAAAAATTCAGGAGCAACAACGGTGCAACATGAATATTATGTTGTCAGTGGTAGAGACAGATATCCTGCTTTAAAGAGATTAGCAGATACCAATCCAGATATTTTCTCAGTAATTTTCTGTAGAACTAAAAGAGATACGCAAAAAGTAGCGGAAAGCTTAATTGAAGATGGATACAATGCCGGTGCATTACATGGCGATTTAAGCCAAAATCAAAGAGATTTGGTGATGAATGCCTTTCGTAAGAAACAAATACAAATGTTAGTTGCCACTGATGTTGCTGCTCGTGGTATTGATGTTGATGATATTACTCACGTAATTAACTACCAATTACCGGACGAAATAGAAACCTATACACACCGCAGTGGTCGTACAGGAAGAGCTGGAAAGTCAGGTATCTCTATGGTTATCATCACCAGAAGTGAGCTTAGAAAAATAAAAGCAATTGAAAACAAAATTGGTCAAAAATTCATCACCAAAAACATTCCAACAGGAATGGAAATTTGTGAAATTCAATTATACCACCTAGCAAATAAAATTAAAGACACTGAAGTTAACGCTGAAGTAGACACCTATTTACCAGCTATAAGCAAGGTATTTGAAGGTATTGACAGAGAAGAGTTAATTAAGAAAGTGGTTTCTGTAGAATTCACTAGATTCTTTAACTATTACAACAAAACAAGAGACTTGGCTTCTGGTGGATCTGATCGTGAAGATAGAGGCTCAAGAAGTGAACGAAGTAATAATAGTGGAGAAATCCCAACAGATGGTTCGGTTCGTTACTTTATAAACGTTGGTGAAAAAGATGATTACGATTGGATGTCTTTAAAAGACTTCCTTAGAGATACATTACAAGTAGGTCAGGATGATATCTACAAAGTAGATGTGAAAGAAAGTTTTTCATTCTTTAATACAGATGCAGCAATTACACCTAAAATTTTAGAAACCTTTAAAGATTTTAAAGTAGAAGGCAGATTTGTAAATGTTGAAATCTCCAGTAATCCTGGAGGCGGCGGAGGTCGTGGAGGAAGAGACAGAAACCGCGGTGGCGGTGGAGGTGGCAGAGACAGAAACCGTGGTGGCGGTGGAGGCGACTTCAAAAAAAGAAGAGACAGATCTTCATCAGGAAAAGGTGATAGCTATGGTTCTTCAGAAGGTGGATCTAAAAGAAGATCTAGCTCTGGTAGCTCAAGCACAAAATCTGGTTCTAGATCAGGATCAAGAAGTGGAAATAGAGAAAGTAGCGGTAGCAAAGGAAAACGCAGAAGTGGTTTCTTTTAAATTGCTAAATAGTTAAAATCATATTAAAAAATACGCTTCGGCGTATTTTTTTGGTTTGTTTAGTATTTTAGAGCTTAATTTGCTTAAATTATTAGAAAATAAGTGAACTATTTACACCATGCTTGTTTTTTAAAAATAGTACCTAAATCAACTTTTAAAAGTGCCCTCATGAAATATTATTTTACTTTCTTTTCTTTTCTTTTTATAAGCATATGTGGGTTTTCACAAGAAGTTGACGAAAAAGAACAGGTTGAAAAACTAGAAAAAATAAAAGCCGTTGTAATTAACGCGCAAGATGCCTCGGTATTAGAAAGTGTTCATATTATAAATTTAAATAGAGTTGTTGGGACAATTACAAACGAGAAAGGTGAATTTAGTATTTCTGCAGCGGTTAATGATACCTTATATTTTAGTTATTTAGGGTTTAAACCTCAAAAGGTTAGAGTAACTAATGACATGTTTAAATTTAAGGATACTAAAATAGCTTTAACGGAACTGGCTTACGCTTTAGAAGAGGTAATTATTACGCCATATCAATTAACAGGCTACTTAGAAATAGATGTTAAAAATCTTCCAATCAACGATTCGTATCAATACAGTATTTCAGGTTTAAATACAGGTTACGAAGCAGGTAAAAAAAATCCAAGTGCTGTTACCAAAGTGCTAGGTGCAATTTTGAATCCAGCAGATTTACTACGTAACCTATTCGGAAAAAAGCCTAATCAGATGAAAAAACTTAGGCAAATAAAAGAAGATGATGCTATTAAAGATTTACTTGCCTCTAAATTTGATAGAGAAATTTTAACAGAATTACTGCAAATAGAAAAAGTAGACATTGAAGATATCTTAAACAATTGTAATTACTCCAGATCCTTTATTCTAACAGCAAATGATTTGCAAATTTTAGATGCTATTAGTGGTTGTTACGAAGATTACAAGGTGTTAAACAGAAAAAAATAATACGCTATTTTAGACTATTAATTTTCTAAATCCATTATCATTTTATAGCTTTAAAAAAAATAAAATGATGATGAAAAAAACACACTATTTTCTTTTAGTATTTGTCATAATACTTTCATGTAAACAACAAAAAGATACTACCAAGAGTGCTATCGTCATCAATTCAGAATCTACAGAAAAAATAAACAATACTCCTTTTGTTTGGGAAGGCGCAAATATTTATTTTTTACTTACAGACCGTTTTAATAATGGAGATACCACCAATGATTTAAATTTTGAACGAACCAAAGAAACTGGTGTTTTGCGAGGTTTCATGGGCGGCGACATTAAAGGGATCACCGTTAAAATTGAAGAAGGTTATTTTACCGATCTAGGGATAAATGCCATTTGGTTCACCCCTGTTGTGGAACAAATTCATGGTTCAACTAATGAAGGTACCGGAAACACCTATGGCTATCATGGATATTGGACTAAAGATTGGACCGCTTTGGACCCCAATTTTGGCAGTAAACAAGATTTATCCGAACTAGTTAAAACTGCACATAAAAACGGGATTAGAATTTTGATGGACGTTGTTTTAAACCACACTGGTCCGGTTACAGATATAGATCCTGTTTGGCCAGAAGATTGGGTAAGAACTGGACCTGCCTGTACGTATACAAATTACGAAACCACAACCGCTTGCACTCTTGTTGCCAATTTACCTGATATTACAACTGAAAATAATATAGAAGTTGAATTGCCTGATGCATTATTAGCCAAATGGAAATCGGAAGGTAGATTAAGTGCTGAGTTAGATGAATTGGAGTTGTTTTTTAATAGAACTGGATGTGCAAGAACTTCAAAATCATATATTATAAAATGGCTTACAGATTATATTAATGATTATGGTATTGACGGATTTAGAGTAGACACCGTAAAGCATGTCGATGAAAATGCTTGGGATGAACTGTATAAGCAAGCTTCCATTGCATTTGAAAATTGGAAAAGAAAAAATCCTGATGCTGTTTTAGACGACAATCCTTTTTATATGGTTGGTGAAGTTTATAATTATAATATTTCTAGTGGTCGAGATTATGATTTCGGTGATAAAAAGGTTGATTATTATGCACATGGTTTTAAAAGCTTAATCAATTTTGAATTAAAACAGGATGCCGAAAAAGATTATGAATCCATCTTTAAAAAATACAATAATCTTTTGCAATCCAAACTAAAAGGCAAAAGCGTTTTAAACTACCTAACATCGCATGATGATGGTAACCCGTTTGACAAAGAACGAAAAAGACCTTATTATGCAGCTAACGTGCTATTATTAACCCCAGGTGCATCGCAGGTGTATTATGGAGATGAATCTTCAAGAAATTTAATAATTGAAGGCACTGAAGGCGATGCTACTTTACGATCCTTTATGAATTGGAATGAGATTGACAGTTTACCTGAAACCAAAAAAATACTTAAGCATTGGCAAAAATTAGGTCTATTTAGAGCTAATCATCCAGCTATTGGCGCAGGAAGACATCAAATGCTATCTAAATCTCCCTACGTGTTCGAAAGAACTTTTGAGAAAAATGATTTTAAAGACAAGGTTGTCGTGGCCTTAAATTTACCAAAGGGCAAAAAATCGCTTTCTGTTAAAGGCTTTTTCGGTGATGGCACCAAACTTTATGACACTTATTCAGAAACTAATGTAGAGGTAAAAAATGGTAAGATAATTTTAGATAATGAATTTGATATAGCACTAATTGAACTTGTGCAATAAAACTAAAGTTAAATCTTCCCTAAAGGTCTTAAATCTTATTAAAAATACCAGATCATTGCCTTAAATTTGACCTTGTTTTTATGAAAATTAATAGAAGGTTATTTATTAAGAGGCTATTTATATTATCTACCACACTAGTTATATTAGTGTATTTAGACAGCTATTGGTTTGAAAAATATATTATTGATTGGAACGAGTTCGATTTATCAAATTCTAGTAAAAATAAAGTCAAAATAATTCAACTTTCAGACCTTCATTTAAAGGATATTAAATATTTTCACCACACCATTGCTGAAAGAATTAACAAAGAAAAACCTGATTTCATAGCCTTTTCTGGCGATACTATCTCTCGAAGAAATACGTATCCTATTCTAATAGAATTTTTAGATTTAATTGATAAGCATATACCTAAATATGTAATTCTAGGCAACAAAGAATATGACGCAAAAGCTACCGTTGACGACTTAAATACAATATTTTCTGACTACAACGGCAAGGTACTTAAAAATGAAAATCATGTATTCTCAAAAGGTAATAGAGCCATTAACATTGTTGGCCTTGATGACTTTTTACATGGAAAACCTGATTTTGAAAAAGCTATTGGCAAAATTGATAAATCCTTAGAAACTATTGTATTAAATCATTGCCCTGGTTATACAGATATAATTGATAAACTAAACCTAAAACAACAATTAAACATTCCTATGGTTTTATCTGGACATACACATGGGGGTCAAATAACATTTTTTGGACTAAAAATCTATACACCTGGTGGCAGTGGAAACTATTTAAAAGGATGGTATCAATTAGATACCATAAAAATGTATGTTTCTAAAGGAATTGGAACTACTGTACTCCCATTACGCTTTTTTGCAAGAGCAGAAGTTGCAATATTCTATATCTAATTATTGCTGTGAATGCAAAGCTATTCTATTGCCTTCCGAATCTATAAACAATGCCATAAAACCATGTCCGCCGCCAATCTCTTTTTTCTCTTGCAAAATTTTTCCTCCTGATGCCGTAACCCTACTCAATTCTTCAGAAAGATCCTTGCATGAAAAGTACAACAATGGTCCTTTTGTAGTACTGGGAATATATTGCTCGTGTTGTACTAAAGAACCTGGAGCAACAGCTTTTTCAGGATCATACGGAAACCAACCCATTTTAAATTCACCCAAATCATTTAGAGCAATGGATACATTAAATACTTTTTCGTAAAACTTAGCAGCTCTCGCCATATCAGCAACAGGAATTTCAAACCATCCAACCATACGTATCTTATTTATTATTTTTCTACAAGTGTTTTTAATGATGCTAAGCCTTCTTCAAAATCTTTTCCTACCATTTTGTCCATACTCATAAAAATGGAAAATATAGACATAGGAAATTTATTATTACCTGAAAAACCCCATGTAACATTGGTTTTGTTTTCATCAACAGTCTCCGTGATTACATAACAATTGGAGGTAGATTTAAAAGGCTTTAAGAATCGGAGTTCCCCTTCTGCCCTTTCCCCATCCACAATTTTGGTAATTTCTTGTTCGCCTTCGCCAACCTCTTTATTACCGTTCCAATAGCTTACAGCACCAACTTCCCCATCAACACCAGTAAATTTTCGATTCATATCAGGATCTTTTTTAGCCCAAGGAGACCACTCCTCCTGCTTTTTTAAATACTTAACATATTCAAAAACTAATGCTTTAGGTGCATTAACTTCTATAGTTCTAGAAACATTGTACGTTTTTGGTGCTATTAAGGCTAAAATTAAAATAAAAAATAGGAGTCCTGCTAAAATATAAAGTACGATATACATAATACATTTGGTATTGGTTGTATTTAAATATACTAAAAAAAAATTACTTCTCTTTGTAATATCTAGCTAAAACATCATCAATACTTCTGATCGATTTTTTTGTCCAATCTAGTTGCTTCATTAATTTTTCTTCACTAGTTAGTTGCCAGTTATTAGCATCTTCTTTGAGTTTTTTAGTTAAGGCTTGTAAAATAATTGCCGCTGAAACCGATATATTTAAACTTTCTGTAAAACCTACCATCGGAATTTTTAAAAATCCGTCTGCTTTATCCAGTACCTCCTTACTCAAACCACCTTTTTCTGTTCCAAAAAATAGTGCTGTTTTCCCCTCTATTTCAAAATCATTTAATAAGCAAGAATCATTATGCGGAGTTGTTGCTATTATTTTATAGCCTTGATCTTTTAATTGATGTATGCAATCGCTGGTGGTTTGATATCTAAAAACATCTACCCATTTTTGTGAGCCCATTGCAATTTGTGCATCTAGTCGTTTGCCAAATCTACTCTCTATTAAATGGGCTTCTTGTATGCCAAAGACATCACAACTACGCACCACAGCACTTGTATTGTGCATTTGATATACATCTTCAATGGCAACAGTTATTCTTTTAGTACGTTCTTCTAATACGTTTTTAAAACGCTCCTTGCGTTCTTCTGTTATAAAACCCTCTAAATAATCTAAAAGTTCTAAATCAATCATAAATCGAAGATAATAAAAATTCAAAATTGTATATTTTTATACTTTAGGAATTGTTGATATGAAAAAGATAGTAGTTTTAACAGGTGCTGGAATTAGCGCAGAAAGCGGAATACAAACATTTAGAGATGCTGATGGTTTATGGGAAGGTCATGATGTTATGGAAGTTGCTTCGCCCATAGGTTTTGAAAAAAATCCTAAATTAGTTTTAGATTTTTATAATCAACGGCGCAAACAATTATTAGCCGTACAGCCTAATAGAGCACACATTGCCCTTGCGGAATTAGAAAAGCAGTTTCCTCTTGCTATTATTACACAAAATATAGATGATTTGCATGAACGGGCAGGAAGCACGAACGTTGTTCATTTACACGGTGAACTGTTAAAAGTGCGTAGCACCAAAATTTCAAGAATTGGAGCTCCGATTATTTTAGATTGGCGAAAAGATCTAAAACTAGGCGACAAATGCATAAATGGGCATCAATTAAGACCACATATAGTTTGGTTTGGTGAAGCAGTACCTTTATTTGACAAAGCCATTGAAATTACCCAAGAGGCCGATATTTTAATCATTGTTGGCACCTCTATGCAAGTGTACCCGGCGGCCAGTTTAATAAACTACGCTAAACCAAGTGCTGAAATTTATTTTATAGATCCAAAGCCAAATATTTCACAAAGAGATTTTAACAATCTCACCATTATACCAGAAACTGCAGTAAATGGAATGCCAAAACTGGTAGAATTATTAAACAAGTAAACAGACTTTGAGAAAAGAAGCCCTGTATAAATCATTAAATTACGTAAACCACTCTCGAGAAAAAAGAGCGGAAATGGCTGCTTTGGTTACGAATAATCCTAATTTAATTGCTCCTTTACTAGCAATCGCCTTTACCGTAAATGATCCAATTTCTTCAAGGGCATGTTGGGTTTTAGAATTTACAGCAAAAGAAAATTTAAGTTTTATATTTCCGTATTTAGACGAATTTACTGCTAAAATGCATACTGTTAAATTAAACCCTTCTGTTAGACCCATTGCCAAAATATGCGAATACTTAACAACATCGTATTTTTC
The DNA here is from genome assembly GCF_900176415.1 of Cellulophaga tyrosinoxydans. Taxonomy (GTDB): domain Bacteria; phylum Bacteroidota; class Bacteroidia; order Flavobacteriales; family Flavobacteriaceae; genus Cellulophaga; species Cellulophaga tyrosinoxydans. Next base: position 29,823 of record NZ_FWXO01000007.1, read on the forward strand.
AAAATTGCCAAATCCAACTCAAAAGGCCATAACAGATAGCCATTTAGAGAAAATAACAAGCGCCTGTTTTGATTGGCTTATTACCGATCAAAAAGTAGCGGCTCAAGCCTATTCCATGACGTGCTTATTACTTTTAGGCAAAAAATTTGACTGGATATTACCTGAATTAAAAATTATACTTGAACAAAATTATGCCAAAGGCAGTGCGGCATATAAGGCACGAGCACGATTAACCTTGGAGAAAATAAAATAGTAAAACATGGTTTGCATTAATTTTGCACATCATTTTTTAACTGCTTTTGGAATACCTATCTTTGCAGCTTCAAATTTACCAATCAACTCATAACACTATGTCATTAAATAAATTAAATGCGATTTCACCAATAGATGGTCGCTATAGAAAAAAAGTAGAAGCTTTAGCAGATTACTTTTCAGAAGAGGCACTTATAAAATATAGGGTTCTTGTTGAAATAGAATATTTCATTTCATTATGCGAAATACCTTTACCTCAACTTGCTAATTTTGACAACAGTTTATTCGATGATTTGAGAAAAATATATGAAGAATTCTCATCGGAAGATGCCATTGCCATAAAGGAGATTGAAAAAACTACAAATCATGATGTAAAAGCAGTTGAATATTTCATTAAAAAGAAGTTTGATGAATTAAAGCTTCAAGATTACAAAGAGTTTATTCATTTTGGTTTAACATCTCAAGACATAAATAATACGGCCATTCCACTTTCTTTAAAAGAAGCAATGAATGATGTTTATGTGCCTCAATATTTTGCACTTTTAGAAGAATTAGAAGCATTGGCATCTGAGTGGAAAGCTATTCCAATGTTGGCTAGAACACATGGGCAACCTGCTTCCCCTACCCGACTAGGAAAAGAAATTCAAGTATACGTAGTGCGATTAAAAGAACAATTTAATTTACTTAATGATATCCCTAGTGCAGCCAAATTTGGTGGCGCAACTGGTAATTATAACGCTCATAAAGTTGCTTACCCAACAATAAACTGGCAGGAATTTGGACAAGAATTTGTTCAAGAAAAATTGGGGTTATACCATTCATTCCCTACTACTCAAATTGAGCATTACGATCATATGGCTGCTTTATTTGATACTTTAAAAAGAATAAACACCATTATACTAGATTTAGATCGTGATTTCTGGACTTACGTATCTATGGATTATTTTAAGCAAAAAATAAAAGCTGGAGAAGTAGGTTCATCTGCTATGCCTCATAAAGTTAATCCTATTGATTTTGAAAATTCCGAAGGTAACTTAGGAATTGCAAATGCCCTTTTTGAACATTTGTCTGCAAAATTACCAGTGTCGAGATTGCAACGTGATTTAACAGACAGCACTGTTTTACGTAATATTGGTGTGCCATTTGCACATACGATGATTGCTTTTCAGTCTACTTTAAAAGGATTGGGTAAGTTGTTGCTTAACAAAGAAAAGTTTGAGCAAGACTTAGAAAATAATTGGGCGGTTGTTGCGGAAGCGATTCAGACCATTTTAAGAAGAGAAGGCTATCCAAATCCTTATGAAGCCTTAAAAGGATTAACCCGTACTAACGAAAAAATAAATCAAGCCTCAATAGCTAATTTTATTGATACTCTTGAGGTGTCGGATGCTATTAAAGCAGAATTAAAAGTTATTACTCCGAGTAATTATACTGGAATATAAATTTTAAAATGATTAAACGTAAAAAGACCGCAATTGCGGTCTTTTTTTATTGAATAAAGTAACTTATTTACTTATTAATTTGAACTTCGTGAGGATAAGGAATTTCAATTTTCGCTTTATCTAAGGCTAGTTTGGAACCTTCAACCGTAGCAAAATAAACATCCCAATAATCTTCAGGCTTGCAAAATGGGCGTACCGCTAAGTTTACAGAACTATCCGCTAATTCCATAACATTTACTGATGGTGCAGGATCTTGCAATACTTTAGGGTTTGCAACCAACATTTCTAAAAGCACCTCCTTGGCTTTCTTCATATCTTCACCATAACCAATACCTACCACTGTATCTACTCTCATTTTTCCTTCGGCCGTATAATTAATTATGTTGCCATTTGCCATTGTGCCATTGGGTACAATCGCTAATTTATTTTGAGGAGTAATTAATTTGGTCGTGAAAATTTCAATTTCTTTTACGGCTCCTAAAACCCCTTGTGCCTCAATTAGATCTCCAATTTTATAAGGCTTAAAAATCATAATCAACACGCCACCAGCAAAATTAGAAAGTGAGCCTTGCATTGCTAAACCAATAGCTAAACCTGCTGCAGCCAAAATTGCAGCAAAACTTGTTGTTTCTACTCCTAGCTTAGAAATCACCATAACGATTAAGAATATTCGTAATCCCCATGACATTAAATTCAATAAAAATCGTTTTAAGGACTCGTCATAATCGCCTTTATTCAAAACTGTTCTTGTAGCTTTGACCAATTTTTTAATAATCCAAGAACCAATGATGTAAATAACAATAGCTCCAATAATTTTAGGACCATAGTCTGTTACAAAATCAATACCTTTTTGCATCCATAAATCTGCGTTTTCCATAATAAATAGTGTTTTTAATTTAAATTGTTAATGGTGCGATAATTTAATGAAATGATTTAAAACACTCTAATTATTATGCTTTTAATTTACACTAAAAATAAAACCTCCTGTATGAGCAAGCTCATACAGGAGGTTTTATGTAGGTTGTGTAGGAATTATCCTTTAAAAAATCCCATTAATCCTTCTAATTGCTTACCATCTACATTAGATTTCTCTAACGCTTGCATGAGCTGCATTAAATTAGCAGGATTCATATCATCGCCAAGAACTCTAACCAGCATAAAACCTTTATCCTGATTGTCACCATAAATGATTACCTCATCTATAGCATCGTCTTCCCCAAGAAATTGTATGGATCCTTTGCCATAAGGCGTATTCAACTTCATTAATTCTTCATACTTGTCGTTTTTAAGAATTGCCTTTACCTTCGCTTTTTCATTGGTATACTCCGCTACATTGGTCATTGTTTTTTTAAATGCCAATACATTTAGCTTTTTTAAAGTGGAATATGCTTTTTTCTGATCTGCGGTTAAATCTACATTTTCAAGGTTTAATAAACTTGCAGGTAAATCAAACGAAATAAAATTAGGATTTTCAGCATTATCCACATAATACTCCTGTAAACTCTGTGTAGACGAACAGCCTAAAAACAAAAGGGTTACCACAAGCAGTAAACTATATTTTAATTTTTTCATTTTTATAGGTTTTAAAAAAAATTAAGCAAATGACTACGAGTCATTTGCTTTGATCTAATATTATTTAGTTTTTCCAGCGTTATTTAGCTCTTTTGGCAGGTCCATCTTATTGGTTAATGTGCCAATTTTATTCAGGTCAATATCTCCAGTTATAGACAACAAAACAGTTTCAATGTTTCTTCCTTTCACATCGTTTTTTATAGCACCTATTCCTGTAACAAACATAAGCAACTCTTCAACATGGTCTTTATTTCGACCTTCTCTAACATAAAACTTAACATTTACATCTTTATCCTTAACTCGGATTAATTCTTCAAGTTTAGACGAGCTTAAATATTTTTTTACTGTGGCACTCATTTCTACTGCGGTAGCTTTATCTTCTGTCATAAAGACTTTTAAACTTTTTAAGCCACTGGCAATTTCTAAAAACTCTTTTGCTTCTTGATCGGCATTATCCACTCCAATGGAGCTAACAAAATCGATCATACTTTTATTAACGATTACAGAAGATACTTTATCCATGTCTTCATATTTATCAAAGATAGATTGAGAAATTCCGAAAAAAGGTAATACTGCGAATACTAAAAATAGACTGATTGTTTTCATGATTGATGATTTTTAATTGATTGATTACTAATTTATTTTTTATTGGATGCCTTACCTAACTGACTGCCGCCAGGTAAATTCATTTTCTCGGTTAATGTGGCAATTTTCTTAAGATCAATATCTCCGGTTAAGGATAATAATACTGTTTCTACCTTATGACCATTTAAATCTACATCTTGTAGTTCTTTACGATCTTTTAAACCGGTGACTAGCATTAATAATTCTTTCACATGATCTGAATCTTTACCTTCTTTTACATAAAATTTTACATTAGAATCACCATCACGAACTCGCATAAGCTCTTGGTAGGTAGCAGAACTTAATTTCTTGGCCACCCACGTATCTAAATCTTTTGATATTGCTGCACTTTCGGTTGTAATCACCTTAAAGCTAGTGATAGAATTTACTAAAGAGAAAAAATCTTTAGATTCTGGATCATCACCACTAATGCTCATTTTTGCCAACATTTGAAACATTTTTGGCTGCATAGCTACATAAGTAACATCATTATTTTCGGCATATTTATCAAATATGTCTTGGCTAAAACCTAAAGTAGGAAGCACTATTAGTGCAATTAATATAAGGGACTTTTTCATTGTTTTTTATTTTAAAAATTTGTTAGTGTTTTTTTCGAATTCTCCTAAGTATGTAATTTGCTTACTGCCTTTATTAAAATTTAATGCTAATAATTCAAAAGCTTCTTGTGCTGCCGCTATTTCTTCTTGAGTATATTCATTTTCTAAGCTTTCGTTTTTAGGCTGTAAAAAATAGACTCCAAAAAGTAAAACCACGGCTGCTGCAATACTCAACCACATAGGCTTATTTCTTTTAGCTTTTATTGGCAAAGGTTTGGTGTATTCTTCTTTTCTAGTGTTTGCAAAATGAGCAAACATTGGAGTGTACTTCTCTAAATGAGGAGCTACTTCTTCATTTGCAAAGTAAGCTTTTATAGCTTTTTCTTCGGCAACCGTTGTTGTTGCTTCAAAATACTTCTCTACTAATTTATCTATGTTATCCAATTCCATAACTATGTTTTTCTAATAACTTTTCTCTTACTGTTTTTCTTGCTCTTGATAAGGCAACTCTAATCGCTGTTGGTTGCATATCTAACATTTCTGCTATTTCTTCAAAATCATATTCTTCTACATCTCGTAATTGTAAAACTAATTTTTGTTGTTCGGGCAATTCTTCCATAATTTTTTCAACCCAAGAAACACTATCATTTGCTTCAACTTGTTTTTGTAAAGACGTGCTGCTATCATCTGTATAATTACTATGTACTAATTTTAAATTTCCTGCTTGTTTAGATTTTAGTCTGTCCAAACAAAAATTCTTAGTCATTGTCATTGCAAATGCTTCCACATTATTATACTTTTCAAAAGCGCTATTCTTTGTCCATAATTTTAATAACACCTCTTGTGTAGCATCTTCAGCTTCCTCAGTAGACACCAACAATCGTTTTGCCAAGCGAAACAACTTGTCTTTAAATGGCATTACTATAGTTAAAAATTCTACCTGTTTCATTATTGGTTGGGTTGTTTATAATCCATTTTAAGTGGTTTATACAAGCAAGACGATGTACAACGAATTTTGTTACAAATAATTTTTTATTTGTTATGTTGTCCTTAAATTAGGCAGAATAAAACTAAACACACAAAACCCTCGTATATTTAGAACAGTCTTGTTTTGATTATATATTCTGGCACAATTTGTGCGCTAATTAAAGAAAAAACTATGAAAAAAATCCCCTTATTATTGGTATCGGCTTACTTATTTATTTTTACTGGCTGTAAAAAAGACGACCCTGCGGAACCAGAAATTATTACCCCAGATGTAGTTCTAAATAATGAAGTAAATGAATTTATTTGGAAAGGTATGAATTCTTGGTATTTATGGCAATCTGAAGTTTCTGTTTTGGCAGATAATAATTTTGCAGATAATAACGAATTCTACACTTATTTAAACGGATTTACTGAATCTCGCACTCTTTTCTCCAATTTGCAGACGACTAAAGACCGTTTCAGTGCCATAGTTAGTGATTATGATATTCTATTTAATTCATTTGCAGGTGTTGCAAAAACCTCTGGGGTTGAATATACCCTTGTTAGACCACCAGAAGGTGGAAATAGAGTTATTGGTGTTGTACGCTATATTATAAATGGTTCAGATGCCTCTTCTAAAGACATTAAAAGAGGAGATATTTTTTATGCAGTAAATGGTACTGAACTTTTTGCTGAAACTGACGCAACAGGTTCTATAACAAATAGTAATTTAGATTTACTGAATGCAGATTCATATACACTTAATTTGTCCACAATAGAAAATAATGTTACAACACCTAATGGCGTAAATGTTCCATTAACTCAGCAAGAATTAACTGAAAATCCAATTCTTATTTCAAAAGTAATTGAGACCAATGGTAAAAAAGTTGGTTACATCATGTATAACAGTTTTACAAGCAATTTTGACAGTCAGTTGAACGATGCGTTTCTTACTTTTAAAAATGCAAATATTGATGAATTGGTGGTCGACTTAAGATATAACCGTGGTGGATCTGTGCAGTCATCTATACGTTTGGGTAGTATGATTACAGGACAATTCACTGGTCAGCTTTTTTCAAGAGAAAAATGGAATGATAAATGGCAAGCACTATTTAGTTCAGATAATAATTTTACAAATACTGTTAATAATGCCGTTCTGAATAGTTTAGGTATGACTCGTGTTTTTATAATCGCAACAGACGATAGTGCTTCTGCTAGTGAATTATTAATTAATAGTTTAAAACCTTATATTGAAGTAGTTCATGTTGGTGATGTTACCGTTGGTAAAAACGAGTTTTCGGTTACTTTAGTAGACAATCCAGGACAACAAGCAGAGTTAACCAATGGAAGTTTTATAAGTCTGCCCTATATCGTTTTTAATGATAATTCTATTGCAGATGCAAATAGAAATCATAAATACGCAATGCAACCCCTAGTAGGTACTAATGAAAATGCAGATGGGTTTTCTGAGTTTACTACTGGTTTAGTACCAGATATAGAAATACCAGAAAGCCTAATTAATTTAGGTGAATTGGGTAATCCAACAGAGCCATTACTTGCAGCAGCTTTGGACAGAATTAATGGAACAACTGGTAAATCTTATTTGTTAACAACACCTAAAAATCTACAAATAAAAACGATAACAAGCTCCAATAAAATGAAACCGTTTAGAGATGTTATGTTGCAAGACACTAAAAAAATCTTCAAATAACTTTTAAGTTTATTTTGAAAAAAGCACTAATAAATGAATTTATTAGTGCTTTTAAAATTTTATACTTTTTAAATTTTTAATTGTAATTTAAGTTCTAATTCTGCAAAAAATGAAAAAATATTTATTTTTAATAGTAACGCTCGTCCTATTTTTAGGCTCGTGTACAGATAATGATGATGATTTTGTTCCAGTTGTTGAACCAGAAGCAGACATAGTTGTACAAGATTTTATGTGGAAAGCAATGAACTTTTGGTATTTCTGGCAAGCGGATGTTCCAAATTTATCTGACACTAAGTTCAGCACGAATCAAGAATACACAGATTTTCTAAAATCGGAAACTGATCCATTTATCTTTTTTGATAACTTAACCTACAGCGAAGACAGGTTTAGCTGGGCAGTAGAAGACTATAAAACATTAGTAAACTCATTTGCAGGCATTTCTAAAAGTAATGGCTTAGAATTTGGTTTGGTTAATTCTGCGAGCAGAGGCATTTTTGGGATTGTACGGTATGTAATTCCAAATTCTGACGCAGCCTCTAAAAACATTTCTAGAGGTGAAGTTTTTAATGGGGTGAATGGAATAACATTAACTCTTGAAAATTATAGCGAACTACTTTTCGGCTCTAATGATACATACACTCTAAATATGGCTGATATTACAGCAACCACCATTACGAGAAATGGAAAAGAAGTGAGTTTAACCAAACAGGAAGGTTTAAATGAAAATCCTGTTTTCATAACCAAAACAATAGAAACAGGTGGAAAAAAAATTGGTTACTTAATGTATAACCAATTTACAAATGAATATGATGAAGAACTAAATGCAGCGTTTGGGCAACTAAAAGCCGCAGGAGTAACTGATTTAGTTTTAGATTTTAGATACAATGGTGGTGGTTCTGTAAATTCAGCAAGATTGTTATCTAGTATGATATTTGGTACCACGACTTCCAATCTATTTTTACGTCAAATTTGGAACTCGAAATTAAATAGTCAATTATCTTCTGAAGATTATTTTGCTAATACTACTGAAAATGGCACTGCTATTAACACCTTAAATCTCTCTAAAGTTTATGTTCTTGTTAGTGCAAGCACAGCCTCTGCTAGCGAATTAGTAGTTAACGGATTAAGACCATATATGGATGTTTTCTTAATAGGAACAACTACAAGAGGAAAAAATGAATTTTCAATCACAATGGTTGACGACCCTAATCGATCAGGAGCTCCATTTATATATACTGAATCTAGAGAAAGTAGTATAAATTCAGAAAATAATTGGGCTATTCAACCCATTGTTGGACGTAATGAAAATGCTGCAGGTTTTTCTGATTACACAGCGGGTTTCACACCTGATGTAGAATTACCAGAGGATTTAACAAACTATAGTGTTTTAGGTGATGTAAATGAACCATTATTAGCAAAAGCAATTGAAGAAATTACTGGCGTTTCAGGCAAAAGAGATTTCACAGTAAATTCTCCAACTATATTAATGACAAGTTCTAAAATGTTTACACCAACAAAAGATAATATGTATTTAGATAAAGAAATTAAACTCAATTTCGAATAAAAATGTAAACTATAAAATAAAGGGTCGGCTAATTGCCGACCCTTTTTGGTTTATGCTATAAGCTTAAATTTAAACCTATTCTAACATTTCGACCACGAGTCGTAAACCCAACGACTTCGGTATACGTTTCATTTAACAAATTATCTACATTCAAAAATACCTTTAGCCTTTCTGACAGTATTTGATGACTCAAATAAATATTTACTAAAGAAAAAGCCTCTAATGGCACCTCTGAAAATGTATTAAAATCAGTATCTAAACGCTCTCCAACATAAGAGTAATTAACTGATGAAAAAGTTTTGTCTGAAATTTTATATGCTAGTGAAGTGTTTATTTTATGCTTGGGAATTCTAATCGCATTATCTCCTTTACGTTCTGTAAACGTATAGTTTGCGCTCCAATTAAAATCCGTAGCCATTTGCCAATCTAATTCTATTTCTAATCCTTGCGCATCAATAAAACCTTCGCCATTTTCATACCCGTTAGCCCCATAAACAATAGGATTTTCTTCGTTTCTGTTAAAATACAAGGTACTTAATCTTAAAGTATTGGTTGCAAATTCTAATCCTCCTTCTATAGTTCTGTTCTCTTCTGGCTGTAGTTCTGGATTAGCACCAAAAAATCCAAATAACTGCGTGAGTGCAGGGGTTATATACGACGTAGCATAAGAACTCAATACTTTTACATAACCAGCATCTAATTTATACACGTAAGACGGGTTTATATTGTAGACTACTTTTGAACCGTATTCAGAATTCGTATTTAAACGCGCTCCAACATTAAGATTTACACCTATTGGCGACACATATACAAGATTGGCGTATGGATCTGTAATGGTTATTTTCTTAAGTTCTGTAAATTCAGATTCATCTTGAATATAATTAACACCCAATATGGTGAACAATTCAGCATTGAAGGCGTACTTATTAAAAACATCAATAGTAAAATTATTTCCAACAAAATTAGACGGGAATGCACTAATATTTTCAGAATCATACTGAGCAAATGCTGCATTAATATTAAGCGATCCTTTAGGATTATAGGCAATTTTAGAGGATAATCCTACTCTTTCTTGTTGGCTTAAAAATTGATAAGGTGCATCAAACAATCCATAAGATTCGTCGTAATCTGTTCTAAGTTTTGTTTGATTCCCATAAATTTGTACGGTAAATTTTTCAGAAAAATTATACCCTATTTTTATATCCGTGCTGTACTCAGAAAATGGATCTTTTTCATTCTCCGTGGTTACAATATCCGATAATCCATTTGAATATCTATTGGAAAATCCAACTTGATAATTAAATTTAGACAAGGTACCAGATACCAAAGCGGTATTAGAGAATTCAGAAGCATTATAGTCTTGCTTTTCTGCTGTTTGTTGGGTTCCTACACTCGATTGAAAATTACCTGCTATAGCCTGTTTTGATGCTTTTATAGTGGTAATATTAATTACTGCTGTTGCCGCATTAGTGCCATAAAGTGTACTTGCAGCACCTTTAATAATCTCGATAGATTCAATATTCGCCGCATTTAATAATCTTAAATCGTACTCTGATGATGATGACGAAGGGTCCGACACACGCACACCATCGATAATAATTAACACCTGCTTTCCTCGGCCACCACGAGCATAAACTCCTAGAACGGCCCCTTCTCTACCTCTACTTCCTGTAATTTCTAAACCGCTTTTGGTGGTAATAATTTCGGCAACCGTTTTACCTTGGTTCCTTTGCATTTCTTCAGCAGTAATTTTAATTACTGTTTTACCAGAATTTTCACGTTTTAATTCAAAACGGGAGTCAGTAACCACTACTTCATTTAATTTTTGAAGTACCATTGAATCTTTTTGCTGCTCTTGCGCAGCAATACTTGTACATGCTAAAGTAATAGCACATAAACTTAAAAATTGTTTGTTCATTTCGATTTTTCGAATAAACGGGAGAATAGTATGTCTGTACCCATACGTAAACTTTTATCCCGAAAGTTTAACATTATTTTTTTGAATTTGGCAGGTCTCCTGACTTGTGTACTATCATTCACCTTCCCAAGTTAAACTCAGTGGTATTTTGAAGAAATGATAACCGCCTACTACGAACTGATTTTAAAACATCAGTGCCGATTTGGCTAAACTTACAGTTGCGGGAACAGCTCTAGATTTGCACTAGATTCCCTTTTAATCAACTTAATTTACTGATAAACTAAGTCGAACCTAAATTCCGGGCGAAGGTATTATTTATGCATAAAAAAGCAATATAGAATTCACTTTTTTTTATTCAATTTAATTAGCAACCAAATCACACCAACTATAAAATGGAGCGCTATTACCGCTGCTATGATGTAAATAACTACATTTGAACTGCTTCGCATACTAAAACTTTTAGCAAAAATAGTTCGCTAAACTGATTAAAAATGTGACTTTTGTTACCTTGCACTTAAATTTCTTATAAAATCTACATATATTTTAATTCCTATGAAATATTGCCTACTTCTAGCCTTCTTGTTTCAATTTTTATCTTGTAAAGAAGCACCAAAAGGTTTGGAAGAATCTTCTACAGCAAATAAAATAAAGAGTGAAGTAGCCATAAAATATGCCAAAGGATTTACTATAGAAAAATTAGATTCTGGCATTACTCTTATTAAAATTTCCTCGCCATGGCCCAATGCTGAAACGTCATTCACATATGCGCTTGTCCCTAAGGAAAAAGCAGCTTTTATTACATTAAACAAAGATGAATATGATGCTATAATTACTGTGCCTGTAGAAAATATAGTAGTCACCTCAACTACGCATATTCCCGCCTTAGAAGCATTAGAAGTTGAGAACAGTTTAATTGGTTTTCCAGACACCAAATATATTTCGTCCGAAAAAACACGTGCCTTAATTACAAATGGCCATGTTAAAGAATTAGGAAACAATGAATCTATTAATACAGAATTGCTTTTAACGCTAAAACCAGATCTTGTTATTGGGTTTAGTATTGATAGCCAAAACAAAACATACAATACCATACAACGCGCCAATATCCCTGTTGTTTACAATGGAGATTGGACCGAGGAAACTCCTTTAGGTAAAGCAGAATGGATTAAATTTTTTGGCCCCTTTTTTGGACTTGAAAAAAAAGCGGATGTTATTTTTAAATCGATTGAAACCTCCTATAATTCAGCCAAATCATTGGCGCAAAAAGCCACAAGCACACCCACGGTTTTGAGCGGGGCAATTTATAAAGATGTATGGTATGTACCAGGAGGGAAAAGCTGGGCTGCACAATTTATTTCTGATGCTAAAGCACATTATATTTATAAAGACACCAAGGAAACAGGAAGTTTGTCATTAAGTTGGGAAAATGTTTTGGAAAAAGGTAAAAATGCTGATTTTTGGATAGCTCCAGATGCCTTTACATCTTACTCAAAAATGCAAGAAAGCTCAGCACATTACCAACAATTTGATGCTTTTAATAGAAAAAATATTTATTCATTTGCAGCCACTACTGGTGCTACTGGAGGTTTATTATATTATGAATTGGCTCCAAGTAGGCCAGATTTAGTTTTAAAAGATTTAATTCATATTTTTCATCCAGAAATACTGCCGGATTATGAACCTTTCTTCTTTAAACCTTTAAAATAAAGTGCATCAAACTAAAACATACAGCTATTATTTTATAGTGCTTTTTATAGCGCTTGTGATACTTATGTTGGTGAATATTTCATTTGGTTCGGTTACTATTCCTTTTAAAAATACCTTAGCTGTTCTATTCACTAATGAAACTACAAACCAATCTTGGCATTATATTATTTGGGATTACAGAGTACCTAAGGCAATTACAGCAGTTTTAGTCGGTTCTGGATTGTCATTATGTGGCTTATTAATGCAGACCTTATTCAGAAATCCTTTGGCTGGTCCGTTTGTTTTAGGCATAAGTTCGGGAGCTAGCTTAGGTGCAGCTATACTAATCATGGGAGCTTCAGCATTCTCTAGTGTATTTTCCTTTTCAATTTTTAATGATACGACCTTAGCAATAGCTTCTAGCCTTGGTAGTTTTTTAGTGCTACTTGCGGTGCTTTCGGTTGCGTTAAAGATAAAAGACACCATGTCGCTTTTAATTATTGGCTTAATGTTTGGAAGTATCACAGGCGCCATAGTAAGTGTGCTTTCTTATTTTACGTCATCGGAAAATCTAAAACAATTCATCTACTGGTCGCTTGGTAGTTTAGGTGATTTATCGTGGTTACAACTGTTGTTATTAGGCAGTATTATCAGTATTGGAATTTTATTGAGTGTACTTTCTATCAAACCATTAAATGCCTTATTATTGGGTGAAAACTATGCCCAAAGTCTCGGAATAGCGCTAAAAAAATCGCGATTGCTTATCATTATTGCTACGGGTCTATTGGCCGGTTCCATAACAGCTTTTGCAGGACCAATTGCCTTTATAGGTTTGGCAGTTCCACATTTAACCCGACAAATATTTAATACCACAGAACATAAAATTTTAGTCCCAGCTGTTTTGCTTTACGGTGCAATTATTATGCTTGTTTGCGATAGTATTGCCCAATTACCAGGTTCCGCTAGTGTTTTGCCCATAAATGCCATTACAAGTATTGTAGGAGCGCCTGTGGTAATTTGGTTGCTTGTTAGAAAACGAAAAATGGTGTTTTAATATTTAAAACTATCGAAACGAAAGATCAAAATATCATCCTAAAAACAGATAACCTGAGTATTGGTTATAAAAGCAAAAAACAGGAAACTGTAATTGCTAAGGCTATTTCATTTTCTATTAAGCAAGGAGAGCTTGTGGCTATAGTTGGTGTAAACGGTATAGGCAAATCTACCTTATTGCGTACGTTAGGTAACCTACAACAAAAAATTGATGGCGTTGTTACGCTCGAAAACAAAAAACTTTCAGAATATTCCCCTACAAAACTTGCAACCAAAATTAGTTTGGTTTTAACAGAACCCATCGCATCAAAAAACCTTACTGTTCTCGAACTTATTGCTTTAGGCAGACAGCCGTATACCAATTGGTTAGGCACCTTAACCGAAGAAGATAAAATTAAAACAAAAGAAGCCATTACGTGGGTTGAAATTGAAGACCTACAACATAAAAAGTGTTTTGAATTAAGTGATGGTCAATTACAAAGAGTTATGATCGCTAGAGCTTTAGCCCAAGACACCCCTTTTATTTTAATGGATGAACCAACTTCGCATTTAGATTTGTATCATAAGGTGCAAATATTAAAATTGTTGCAAAGCATTGCACATAAAGCGAAAAAAACTATTCTATTTACCACCCACGAAATAGAAGTCGCAATCCAAATATGCGATAAAATGTTAATTCTTGGTAAAAATCAAAGTTATTTTGGAACACCATGTGAACTTATACAAGCGCATCATTTTGAAAAATTGTTTCCAACAGATATGATTCAGTTCGATGCAAATACGGGGAGTTTTAAAATTAAATAATTCACATCTGTTGTTAATAGGTTTTTATATTTATTCTATTTCTTTTAATAGTCAATCTAGTATCTTTACTTTTAGTTATTATGGCACTACTATGAACGAATACATTATCTTTTTACTTATTGGAATTCTATGCTTGCTATTAGGTTTCTTTTTAGGGAATTACATCCAAAAATTAAAAACTACCTCAACACAAAGTGCATTAGTAGAGCGCGAGGAACAGTTGCGTTTAAGTATAAGTTCTTTAGAACAAAAACTTGCTAAAGCAGAAGAAACCATTAGCGAGGTTCGTTCCTTAGCGGAGTTAGATAAGAATGAATTGCGGAATGAAAAGGAGCTATTGGGCAACCAAATTACACGCTACCAGGCAGATTTAGAGAATTTACAATTAAAAAATCGCGAACAAAAAGAAGAAGTAGAAAAGCTACAAGAAAAGTTTACTAAGGAATTTGAGAATTTAGCCAACAAAATTTTAGATGAAAAGAGTCTAAAATTCACCGAACAAAACAAAGAGAATATTAAAAATATTCTAACGCCACTTTCAGAAAAAATTCAGCTTTTTGAAAAGAAAGTTGAAGACAGTCAAAAAGAAAGTGTGGGTATGCATTCTGCGCTAAAAGAACAATTAGCACATTTACAAACTCAAAATTTAAAAATTACTCAAGAAGCAGAAAACTTAACCAAAGCATTAAAAGGGGATAGTAAAATGCAGGGGAATTGGGGGGAATTAGTGCTGGAGCGTGTTCTGGAAAAATCAGGATTAGAAAAAGACCGCGAATATACCGTGCAACAGAGTTTTACTAGAGAAGATGGCACAAGGGTTTTACCAGATGTCATTATAAATCTTCCTGACGGTAAAAAAATGATTGTCGATTCTAAAGTATCACTAACTGATTATGAACGTTACGTTAATGCTGAAGACGATCAAAAAGAAAAATATTTGAAGGATCATGTTAATTCGTTACGTCGACATGTAGACCAGCTTTCTGCCAAAAAATATGAGGATTTGTATGAAATGGAAAGTCCAGATTTTGTACTGCTTTTTGTACCTATAGAACCTGCTTTCGCTGTAGCGATAAACAACGATAACACCTTATACAATAAAGCTTTTGAACAAAACATTATTATTGTTACCCCGTCTACGCTCTTAGCAACCTTACGCACTATAGACAGTATGTGGAATAATGAAAAGCAACAGCGTAATGCCTTAGAAATTGCGCGACAAGCTGGTGCCTTATATGACAAATTTGAAGGTTTTGTGACTGATTTAATGAAAGTCGGCAAAAAAATGGATGAGGCTAAAGTTGAATATCGTGGTGCCATGAATAAGTTAGTTGATGGTCGTGGTAATATTATTACGAGTATTGAAAAACTCAAAAAAATGGGGGCAAAAGCTAAAAAATCTATTCCTGATAATTTACTGAATCGGGCACATGCCGACGATGATGACGATTTAGAAGAACCCAAACTTAATTTGTAAATTTAGTAGTGAATATTGGTTAATATCATAATAAATATTATTGCTACTGGCTTTCAAATAAAAATAAAATAGTGTCAAGAACATCAGTTAACTTTGGATCTAAACAGCTATAAACTTTAGCCTAAAAAATAAATAACTATAAAAATGAAAAAAGTATTAGGATTACTATTGCTAGGCATTATTGCCATTTTTGGCGCCTATTATGCCTTTGTGTATTTTGTACCCTACAGCGAAGGAATCCGCTCAGGAGAATTAATTAAAATAAGTCATAAAGGTGTTGCCATAAAAACTTGGGAAGGGGAAATTAGCCAAGGAATTTCTGGAGCACAAATATTTGAATTTTCCGTTTTGGATAAAGACCAAGAAGTAATTCAGAAATTACAAGATTATCAAGGCCAATATGTCAAGTTGAATTATGTAGAACGCTACAGAACTTTCTTCTGGTTAGGCGATACCAAATATTTTATTACTAAAGTGGAAAAAGAACAATCTCCAGGCTATAGAAATTAATTATGAAAGAATTTAAATCGTCGAAAGAATCAAGGGTTTCCATTACCGAGTTAATGCTGCCAGCACACTCCAATTTTGGTGGTAAGGTACATGGTGGTTATATTTTAAATCTAATGGATCAGATTGCCTTTGCCTGTGCTTCTAAACACTCTCGGAGTTATTGCGTTACTGCTTCGGTTAATAAAGTAGACTTTTTAAACCCTATTGAAGTTGGGGAATTAGTAACCTTGAAAGCTGCCGTAAATTACACCGGCAGAACCTCAATGGTTGTCGGCGTACGGGTAGAATCTGAAAATATTACTACAGGTAAAAAGAAACACTGCAACTCGTCATATTTTACCATGGTTGCCAAAGATATAGATGGCCAAAGCAAACCTGTTCCTGGGTTAATTATTGACGATGTTCAAGGGGTGCGTAGGTATGCTCGCAGTATGCAACGTAAATCTGAAGCCTCTTCTAGAAGCACACGATTTTATGCCGCTAATTTTAAAATGGAAGAACATTTGGCTTCCCTTGACGGTGAAAATGTAAAGCTGGATTTGTAAACCCCTAATCCCCAAAGGGGAATTAGGTTGAAGTATTAAATTAAAACGAGAGAAATCAAACTTTAAATTAATACAAGCCTTCGGCCGCTTCTTTATCTAAAAACCAAAGTAACTTTCCGGATGTTGGTTTAACTAAAGTGGCAGGATAATCCAAATACGATCCTTCTTCTTTAATGATCTCCTTTACTTTTTCTGCTTTACTGCTTCCAGTAACTAAAAAGGCAACTACTTCTGCGTTATTGATTATTCGCCCGGTAATTGACACTCGTTTTTGTCCAGATTCTGGATGAATTGCCACCACACAATTTTCTTGAGCCTCCCAAAGTTTAATTTCATGCGGAAAAATAGAAGCAGTATGTCCGTCATCACCCATACCCAAAATCACTAAATCGAACTTTGGCATTCCCAAATCTTGGGGTAATTTTTGATCCAAAAGATTACTGTAACTTATAGCTTCACTTTTAGGCTCATTTTCTCCATGAATTCTATAAATATTCGCTTCTGGAATCGCAATTTTTGAAAGCAAATGTGCAACGGTCATTTTATAATTACTTTCATCATCTGTAGGTAAAACACAGCGTTCATCTCCCCAATAAAAGAATACTTTAGACCAATCTATTTCTTTAGAAAAATGTGTCGCTAAATAATCGAATACAATTTTTGGGGTACTCCCACCAGAAAGTGCCACATGAAACTCACCTGTACCTTCCGCACTATCTTTAAAAAATGCAGAAAATTTTTCTGCTACTAGCTGTTTGCTTTTATATATTCTAACTTGCATCGTTATCTTTAATTAACATATTACACAGAATCCAGAATCATCTACTAAATGTGGGCCTGGATTCCGCCACGTATAATCCCCTTCTATTAAATCATCTGAATTTGTTGGTCCCCAAACTCCTGCAGAATAGCCATAGGTATTTACATCTTTACCATTTTCCCAGTAATTAAGAATTGGATCTACAAATGCCCAAGCTGCCTCCACTTCATCTGCCCTTGCATATAAGGTTGCATCGCCCTGCATAGCGTCTAATAACAAACGTTCATAGGCTTGCATAATGTTGGAATCTGATAAACTAGAGTAGTAAAAATCTAAGTTGGCACGTTCTACTTGAAAACCTTGTCCGGGTACTTTTACGCCAAATTTTAGTAAAATTCCTTCATCAGGCTGAATTCTAATAATCAATTTATTGTCCTTGTTATTTATATCTTGCTCTTTAAAAACTTGATGGTGTGGCGTTTTAAAATGAATCACCACTTCGGTTACCTTCGTCGGCATTCTTTTAGCAGTACGCACATAAAACGGAATATCCTTCCAGCGCCAATTGTCTACAAAAAACTTAATGGCTGCAAAGGTTTCTGTTTTAGAATTTGGGTCTACCCCTTCTTCTTCGCGGTAGCCTTTTACTTTCTCACCGTCTATTTCTGAGGCTACATATTGTCCTTTTATGGTATGATCAAAAAGCGTTTTTTCATCGGTCATAATTCGGAGCGATTTTAGTGCTTTTACTTTTTCATTACGTATTTCTTCTGCAGAAGAATTTATTGGTGGCTCCATGACAATTAAAGAAACTATCTGCAATAAGTGACTTTGAAACATATCGCGTAGCGCTCCAGATTTATCGTAATAACCACCTCTTTTCTCTACACCTACGGTTTCTGCATTGGTTATTTCTATATGATGTATATAATTTCGGTTCCAAAGGGGTTCAAAAATAGAATTAGCAAAGCGAGTAACTAATAAATTTTGAACAGTTTCTTTACCTAGATAATGGTCTATTCTATAAATCTGTTTTTCTTTAAAATACTTCTGAAGTCCTGTATTTAAATCTTTTGCAGTTTTTAAGCTATAACCAAAAGGTTTTTCTACTATAATACGTTTCCAACCTTCCGTTTCATTTGTAAGTCCTTGATTATGAAGATTTTTAGCAATAGCTTCATATAAACTAGGTGGAGTAGACAGGTAAAAAATATACTGATTAGACGTGTGGTATTTGCTATTTAAATCTCCTATGCGTTTTCCTAACAAATCATAATCGGTATCATAGTCACTGCCTAAATCTTCATAAAAAATCTTATCTGAAAATTTACTTACAAAATCAGCGTCTTCTGTACTAATAACATCTTTTAAATAGGCACTTTCTTGCACCACTTTTCTCCTAAATTCCCCATCGGTCATGGCACTTCTACTCGCCCCTAATACCACAAAATTCTCTGGTAAATGATTTCCCTTGTATAGGTTATAAATAGCAGGTATTAATTTTCTTGCGGTTAAATCTCCTGAGGCACCAAATATTATTAGCATTTGGTTCGCTGTTTTATTCATAATACAAGGTTCGTTTTAATGATATTTGTTTTATTTCTTATAATTAAAATAACATTGGTTAGTTTCCTTCAACAAACCACCCTATTTGGATATTTTAATTTAATTTTGAACTATATTTTCAGCTAAATTAAGACTATTTTACATCAATTAATAGCTTAGTTATACACATAACACAATATTGACATCTATTGTTGATAATAATAAAACATACAAATGGAGCATAAAGATTACGATTTTGGACTTGTAGGACTTGGCGTTATGGGACGCAATTTTATTTTGAACGTTGCCGATAATAATTTTAAAGCCTTTGGTTACGATTTAGATACCGAAAAAGTTGATGCACTTAAAACCGAAGGAGGAAATTTAGAACGTGTTAACGCAACTTCCGATATTAAAACCTTTGTAGATGCCTTAGCACAACCTCGAAAAATAATGCTTTTAGTTCCTGCTGGTAAAATTGTAGATAGTGTTATTGAAAATCTATTGCCATTTTTAGCTAAAGATGACATTATTATTGATGGTGGAAATTCATTCTTTACAGATACCGACCGCAGAGAAACCTATTTACAAGAAAAAGGGATTCACTTTTTTGGTTCTGGAGTTTCTGGTGGAGCCGAAGGTGCGCGTAAAGGACCAAGTATAATGCCCGGTGGAAATAAAGAGGCCTACCAACACGTAAAACCTATTTTTGAAGCGGTTTCGGCTAAATTTAAAGGCGAACCTTGCGTGGCTTATTTAGGACCAAAATCAGCAGGAAACTACGTGAAAATGGTGCATAATGGCATTGAATACGGACTGATGCAATTAACCTCAGAAATTTACGATCTTCTAAGAAAATCATGCGGACTAACTAATGAAGAATTACATGCTACTTTCGATGCTTGGAATAAAGGGAGACTTCAATCTTTTTTAATTGAAATAACTTCTGAAATATTTGAACAAAAAGATGATAAAGCCGAAGGTTATTTGGTAGATAAAATTTTAGATAAAGCCAAACAAAAAGGGACAGGAAAATGGACATCGCAAAATGCAATGGATTTAGGTATCCCTGTTCCATCTATTGATATTGCTGTAAGTATGCGTGAAATTTCTGCTTTAAAAGAAGAACGCGTGCTTGCCGATACCTTATACGACAGACCAAAACCAGGCAAAATTGATAAGAATGAATTACTTACCATGGCTGAAGAGGCTTTGTATTTTGCTTTTATCACTACATATGCACAAGGTTTACATCAGCTGGCAGATGCATCAAAAGAATACCAATACCAACTAGATATGTCTGTTATTGCTAAAATATGGCGTGCAGGTTGTATTATTAGAGCAGGCTTATTAGAGGATATTTCTTCCGCCTTTTCAGCAGATAAGCAGCTTCCAAATTTATTGCTAGCGCCTACTTTTGTGCCCAAAGTGCAGGAAACGGTTGCTTCAGCACGTGAGCTAGTAGCTTATGCAGCTAAAAGTGGAATTCCACTTCCAGGATTATCAAATTCTTTAGTGTATTTTGATGCCTACACCTCTAGTAATTTACCTTTAAATTTAATACAAGCACAACGAGATTATTTTGGTTCCCATACCTATGAACGTACTGATATGGAAGGTATTTTCCATACCGAATGGGGTGCATAAAATAGGCCATTATAACCCTTTAAATTAACCTACAATAACTCGTTGTGGGTAATTGTTTTATAAAAATCTTTATTGCTTTATACCTTTAAGAAAAAATAGTAAGAATATATCATCCTATGAAAAACATCCTATCTCTCTTAGTACTAATTAGCTTTACCCTGTCTTCATTTTCACAAAGTCAAGTTTTAGAAAGCCTAACTATGGAAAGTAAGATTTTAAAATCTACCATACAGTTTTCTGTGTATTTACCAGATGGCTACGACACTTCAAAACGCCAATATCCTGTGGTATATTTACTTAATGGCTACACTGGCGATGAACGCGATTGGATTCAATTTGGGAATATTCAACGTATTCTCGATGAAGAGATTGAAAAAAGCAACGTAACCGAAATGATTGTTGTGATGCCAGATGGCGATGATCGACTTTACATGAATAAAACAGATGGCTCTTATGCTTATGAAGATATGTTCATCCAAGAGTTTATTCCCTTTGTAGAAAACAAATATCGCATAAGAAAAGAAAAGCAATTCCGAGGCATTAGTGGCTTGTCTATGGGAGGTTTGGGCACACTAAACCTTGCCCTAAAACACCATGAAGTTTTCGGTGCCTGTGCTGCTTATAGCTCAGCAATATTTGCTGAGAACGAAGTACTTAAAATGGACCAAACCGCTTTTGACAATTATTTTGGACGAACCTTAACCAAGGCTAAAGGTCTTAGTGATAAAAATAGACTTACCGAAGATTATAAAGCCTATAACGTTCTAAATCTTGTAGAAAATAAAGATGCAGAACTTTTAAAATCAGTTAAAATTTATTTTGATTGTGGAGATGATGATTTTCTGACTGTAGGAAATTCGTTGTTACACATAGCCTTAAAGCAAAAAAACATACCCCATGAATACCGTGTAAGAGATGGTGCACATACCTGGGAATATTGGCGCACTTCTTTACCAATAGGCTTGGCCTTTATTAGTAAAACTATAATGCGCTAATTATACCCGCTACCATGTTCCAAAATCCGAAATATAAAAATCTACACTTAATACTTTCCGCCATTATCGTGTTAAGTGTTAGTATTGTGTATGGAGGAAACCCTAGTGTATTTTTACTCCAAGTTTTCGGGTTTGAAGTGCATGCTTTAGAACTTAAAAATATATTACGTGCCGTTATGGGCTTATATATTGCCTTTGGTAGTTTTTGGGTGGTCGGAGTTTTAAAACCACAGTATTGGCATGCTGCCACACTCTGCAATATTCTTTTTATGGGAGGATTATCTTTCGGTAGAATTATTAGTACCCTTTTCGATGGCGTATCACCGCAGTTTACGGTTGCCTTAGTACTAGAAATACTATTCTTTTTCTGGGGCGTCTACAATCTTAAGTTATATAGCAAACCGTAGCGTATAGTAAATTCTGTTACTATTTAGTATCTTTCCTATTCGTTAGACCAAACTAAATTAGTTAACAAATGAAAAAAAGTTTACTGCTCACTGTCACATTTTTTGTTACCACTATAACTCTTAGCGCACAAGAGGTAAATACATCAACTTTAAAAATAAATGAAATCATGAAGGGTGATGACTTTGTTGGTCATTTGCCTTCTAATATAAACTGGTCTAGTGATGGCAAAACCATTTATTTTGATTGGAATCCGGATGGTGCTGCACTGAGTGATTCCCTTTACGGCTATCAATTAAAATCTGGGAAAATTGATAAGATAGATTTTGAAACATCTTATAAGCTTCCTAGTTTCTATGGCACATTTAATGCATCAAAAACCAAAAAAGTGTATGAAAAGTATGGAGATATTTATATGCTAGATGTCGCAACCCATACCATTTTTCAAATTACGAATACTACGGATCGTGAACGAAGTCCTTATTTCATTCAAAACGACAGTAAAATAGCTTTTGAAAAAGGAGATAATATTTACATCTGGACTATCGCTACGGGAGCTACCCAACAGGTAACTAATTTTACCGATAAAAAAGAGAAAAAGGATAAGAAAAGTGATCGAGACGAATGGTTAATGAACGACCAATTAGCGCTTTTTGAGGTACTGCGAGAACGCAAGCATAAGAATGACGAAGAAGAGAAACTTAATAAACGATCCGAAGGTAAATCGCCTTTAGAAATATACACAGAAGGAAAATCTATTTTTAGCCAACAAGTGAGTCCTAATGGTGATTTTGTTACCTATTTAGCCGTAAAAAGAGAATCCAACAAAAGAACCATAGTGCCACATTATGTCACTGAATCGGGCTATACCGAAGATCAGAATACGCGATCTAAAGTTGGTGATGATCCAACCAGCTATGAATTGTTTATTTATGACATCAACAAAAGAAAAGTAATACCTGTTGTTTTAGATAGTGTAGGTTTAGAAGGCTTAAATTACATTCCTGAATACACCAAAGAATACCCAGAGAAAACCTATAAAAATGACAATCGCATAGGGTATATTGCAGGTCCTATTTGGAGTAAAGATGGCAAAAAGGCGGTAATTGATATCAATTCCAACGATTATAAAGACCGTTGGATTGCCTTATTAAACCTCGAAAACGGAACCGTTACCACTTTAGACCATCAACACAATGAAGCTTGGATTGCAGGCCCAGGTATTGGAGGTTATGGTGGTGGCACAATGGGTTGGATGCCCGATGATAAAAGTATCTGGTTTCAATCTGAAATAACAGGCTATTCGCATTTATACACCATGGATGTTTTTTCAAAAAAAGCAAAAGCCTTAACCTCTGGTAATTTTGAAATTTACGATCCGTTTCTATCCAAAGACAAATCGCGTTGGTATTTTACCGCCAACAAAAACCATCCGGGTGACCGTCAATTTTATAGCATGCCTATAAACGGCGGGAAATTACAACAACTCACCACTGAAGTTGGTAATAATGAAGTTTACCTATCGCCCGATGAACGCACTATGGCGGTGCTCTACTCCTACTCCAATAAACCTACAGAGTTGTTTACCAGCCCTAATCCTATTTTTACAAAAACGGCAAGCCAATTAAAACAGATTACATTTTCTACGACCGAAGAATTTCAAAGTTATGATTGGAGAGCACCAGAGGTCATTACCTTTAAAGCCGCCGATAATGCCACCGTTTACGCTCGCTTATACCAACCAAAAACGGCAGTTAAAAATAAAGCAGCTGTAGTTTTTGTGCATGGTGCAGGCTATTTACAAAACGCACACCAATGGTGGAGCAGTTATTTTAGAGAATACATGTTTCATAATTTATTGGTAGATAATGGCTATACCGTATTGGATATTGATTATAGAGGTAGTGCTGGTTATGGTAGCGATTGGCGTACGGGCATTTACAGGCATATGGGTGGCAAAGACTTATCGGACCAGGTAGATGGAGTACAACATTTACTAAACAACTATGGTATTGATAAAGACAAAGTTGGCATTTATGGTGGTTCCTACGGAGGGTTTATTACCCTTATGGGCATGTTTAATGCGCCAGAAACCTTTAAAGCAGGTGCGGCAATACGCTCTGTTGGCGATTGGGCTGCCTATAACCATGGCTATACCGCACGTATTTTAAACACGCCAGTTACCGATAGTTTAGCTTACCGCAGAAGTTCACCTATTTATTTTGCAGATGGCCTGCAAGGCGATTTGCTTATTTTACATGGAATGATAGATGATAATGTACATTTTCAAGATATGGTGCGTTTATCACAAAAACTTATAGAACTAGGCAAACCCAATTGGGAAATGGCCGTATACCCTGTAGAACGCCATGGTTTTGTGGAGCCTAGTAGCTGGACCGATGAATACAAGCGTATTTACAAGCTTTTTCAAGAAAGCTTGCTCAATATTAAATAGTTGGAATTAATGCGTTCTACACGCCTAGCATAAGCCTTAAAAAAGCAGTATTTTATCGGAGATTTTAAACCAATCATAGAAATTTGAGTAAACCTCTTACAAAGTTTAAAGAAAAACACTTTGTACGTGAAAAATTGCTCTTATTTTAGGGATTAAGAATAGCGTTGGGAGAATTAAGGTTATTGATATTCCATTGTTAGCTACAATTTCAAAGAAACAAATGAAGTGGATTTTAACCTTACTAATTTTTAGTGTTTGTTCGCAAAACTCCTTTGCATCAAGTCCGCAGGTTCCTGACTATTTGATTTATAAAAAAGATACAATTCCGACTTATAACTTATTGGTTGAACATTATCTTCAAAAAACACAAGATGACAAAGGCAGGTTATTTGATTTAAGTTTCAGAAATTCTATTGACGGAACTTTGGGCAGTTCATTAAATTGCTGGAGAGGCTACCAAGCGATTTACAAAATAGAAAACGACAGCCTGTTCGTAACTGAACTTATTAATTGTCATTCTTTAAAAGACAAAACACCAAACCCAAATAATTACCTCAGGGAATTATTTGGTGACAAAGTCAAGAACAACAAAGTTTTTATAGATTGGTTTAGTGGAAATATAAGTTTCCCTTCAAAAAGAAATAACAATACAGAATTACGCTGGGACGGAGTATTTGAAAGAATATTTTTATACGAGACAATCTTGACAATAGGAACTGGAAAAGTAATTCAAACAAAGGACGAACAAAATTATATTGATTTAAAAAACGGGATTGAAAGACTTAAACAATATTCAACAAGGAACACCATATTTGATAGAATTAAAAACTACAAATGGACTAAACTTGATAAATTCGATTGTTCTGAATTATATTCAATAACAATCGGAAAAGATGGAAAGGTTACTGATGTAACCATGACTGAATATCAGAAGAAAGAATCAATTAAGGAATATTGGGACACAAAAAGAGAATACAATCATTGTATAAAGTCTATCCAAAAATCGTTATCGAATTTACAGTTTGATATTGTAAAAAGAAAGGGAGAACCAATAGAGGAAAAAGTGTCTATTGAAATGTGGTTCAATAAAGATGGTACTATTGAAAAATTGGACTGAACAAAAACTGTAGCTAACATTATATATGAAATCAGAGCAAAGTTTAGTGCCAGATCGAAAGGTCATTTCCTTTTTGCAAAGGCGCTATATTTTATAAATTGAATAAGAAATAAAAATGCGCAGATAGATCGATTGGTTCAGGCTTTTTTGCCTTGCTTCGATTCATATATTTGGCGTTGTGCATAATTTAAAACCAAACTCAAAAATTGGCTGTATTAGACTATAAAGAGAAATTTTTAATCGAAAAACTATTTGATATGCCAACTGGCTATGTAATGGATTTTTCAAATAATACTTTTCAATCATTTGTATATGATAGCATTAAAGTAAATATTTATGACGACAAATATTTTTATGCAAGTGGTTCAAAAGCGAATAGATTAAGAGGTTTTTTTGCAGAAGAACCAAGTTATAAAGTAGGTCAATTAATTTCTGCTCTTTTAGATTATTGGCATACTAAAGCAATTGCGAGAGAAAACGGATTCGATTATGAAAGAGACAAGAATATTTACAACGAGTGTTTAAAAATTGCAAAAAAACTAAAGGAAGAAAAAATAGTTGAAGAAATAGAAGTAATTAAAGAGGTTGAAAATGACAGGGATTTCAATTTACTTGCAAAATCAATTAGAGAAAGTATCGACAAAAATGAACCAGAATCGGCTTTAGACAGACTACACACATACGTTATGAAATTTATTCGACAACTTTGTGAAAATCATAAAATCGAAATAAGGAAAGAAGAATCTTTAAATGCAATTTTTGGAAAATATGTAAAATTTATAGTTGCTAATGAAAAAATAGAATCGCAAATGACTGAAAGAATTTTAAAATATTCAATCAATGTCATAGAAGCATTTAATGATATTAGAAATAATAGAAGTTTTGCACACGATAATCAAATTTTGAACTATGCAGAAAGTGTACTGATTTTTAATAATGTAACAAATTCAATTAAGTTCATTGAAACCGTTGAAAAAACTATTGAACAAGAAAATAATATAGAACAAACCGAAACAGCAGATTGGGAAGATTTACCTTTCTGAATAAAAAAACTATGCACAACAATGGCTAAACGTAATGCGGACTTTTGTGCTAAATCGAAAGGTCTGTGTACATTTATGAAGTCGCTAAATCTTTGGGATTTAGCTTTGGACAAAAAAAGAAAAAGCGAAACCAAAAGCTTTAGCCTGGTGCGAAGATGTAAACAAAAAGTTTCTTTGCCATATTACTATGTTCAGCTAAACCGTTGGTTATAATTTGAGAAATTTTCTAAATGGCTAGAATAATTGGAACAATAGAATCATTAAAATCTCTAAAATCTGAGTTAAAAAATAAAAGAATTACAAGATTCAATTCCGTAAGGGAAATTAATCAGTTTTTAACAAATTATAATTCAGAAAAACTTACAATACTTAATGACACATCAGATAAGTTAGAAATAGAATATTCTGAAACTTGTATTAACCTTAAACAAAAAATTAAAAACAAAGCTCAAATAATCAATTTAGAGACCGAAAGAATAGACAAAAGAATTTCTGAATTAAAGACAAAAATTGATTTATTTCAAAGTAACGAAGGTGATAATTTAATAAAAAAATTACTTTCAAGCCTAAGACATTATTATTTAAAAAATCAATCCAATCATTTTGCTAAAAATAAATCTAAACTGATAAGTTTATCTATAAAAGAAATTTCAAAAAATATAGAACATGATGAACTTTTTATAAAAGAATATGAAACTGAAAAACAAGACCTGATTGAAAAAAGAGCAAAATATAAAATTGAAAAATTAGAATATACACGGAGTATCTTAGAAAATTCAAAAAATCTAATTTCAGGAGCAATAGGAGAAAATTTAGTAGTAAAAGAAATTAAGAAACTTTCGGATGATTATGTTTTAATTAATGATTTTAAATTGAATTTTTCTCAACCCATTTTTTACAAAAAGCATAACGAGAGAATTAAATCCATACAAATTGACCATCTCTTAATTTCAAAAGCTGGTATTTTTATAATAAAAACAAAAAATTGGAGTAAATCATCAGTTAATTCTTTAAACTTAAGGTCGCCAATTAGACAAATTGAAAGGGCAAATTTTGCTCTTTATGTTTATATTTCTGAAAATATAACCTTAAAAGCACATCATTGGGGGGAACAGAAAATACCAATTAGAAATTTAATTGTTATGATTAATAATAAGCCAAAAGTTAAATTTAAATATGTAAATGTAAAATTACTAAATGAATTAAACGATTACATAAGATATTTTGATCCTATTTTAACTGATAATCAATTAAATAAAATTATAATTTAATTAACGGGATGAAAACTACAGAAACAAAGTATAAAATTAATAATCACTGCAAGTTGGTATACAAAAATACCCCTTTAGCGCGAGCGTCACGCTCGTGCCAGCCATAATAAATTCGCAACCATCTTAAAAAACCATTAAAAATGAACAAAAAATTATTTTTAATTCTATTATCGATTTTCGTCTTATCATGTAACGCTGATGATAATATGGATTCAACTGATAATATTGAAATCTTAATAAGTGCAAGTCCATGGAATTTTGAAAGATTTGAAGTGGAAAATATAATTTATGCTGATGGATTTGAAATTCAAGAATCCGATATAGCTTTGGTAGAAAACCAAAGGTTTAGTGGACAAATTATCAAGTTCAATTCAAATGGAACAGGAACTGCTACCGCAAATCAATTACTGGAATTTAATTGGAAATTGGAAAGTACAAATAAGTTAAAACTATCAAATGGCTACATTTACAATTTGACCTATGATGTATCAATATCTGATTCACAATTAACATTATCTTCGGATTCATTTATTTTTCAATATCAGGATCCTGAAAGTGGTAGGCTTGGTGAAATAACTTATGAAGGTAGAATACTCTTTAAATAAAAAACATTTTACAATTTAACCTATAAACAATGCGGGCTTCGGGCTTAGTTGCAGAGTTTGCTGTTTTTATAAAGTGGCTAAATCGAAAATAATCGCTTATTTTCTGTCCCACTTTACCATTTTAATGGTTAAGGTAATTTAAAAAATCATCTATGAAATTAAGAATACTACTCATTTTATTTTTTGGTATAAATGTACTTTCATGTACAAATAAAAATTCAGAAGAGGAATTTAAAACAAAATCAGAATTACTTTCTGAAAAAAGTCCATGGGTCTATTCCCATTATGAACTACTTGAAATAATAGATTCTTATGGAAGCGAATTGACCGAAGTTGAGATTGAAAATATTAATAATGAAGAAAATGAAGGGTGGACTGTAAGTTTCAACACTGACGGTACCGGTTATTCGAAAAGCCCGAGTAATATAACAAATGAATGGAAATGGAAAATTGATACTAATGAAAACTTAGTATTTATTCATCCAAACGACACCACAACGTATGCTGATTGGAATGTGAATTCATCACAATTATATATAGCTTTTGAATCTATAACATACGACGAACAAATTAAAGTTGAAGTTTTGCATTTAGGAAAAAATGTATTCGAATAGAGACTATATACGGCAAAACGAAATGTGGACGGAAAAAAGATTCCTTTCTTACGCACTACGCTGAGCTAAACAGTTAGGCGTTATAAAAACATTACAATGGATAAAGAAACTTATAAAAACAAATTTACGGAAGAAGAAGCTGTTGGCTGGAAATCAATAGATGAATCATTAGAGAAAATTTATGGCGAAACTGAACCAAAACATTATGGCCCTTTATGTGGTATTCATTTTATTGTTGCAGGAACAGACCCAATAGATGGAGCTAGTATTTATAACTCTAATAAGCAAGAAACACATAAACATATTATAAGTTATGGAATGTCTGAACTTTACTATGATGAAGAAAAAGCTGGAGGAGATTTTAGTAAATGGGGATTTGAATTTACTTTTAGATTAAAACCTTTTAAAGAAGATAAAGACGAACCTATTTGGGCAATTCAGGTTATGAATAATTTAGCAAGATATGTTTTTCAAAGTGGAAGATGGTTTGAAGAAAATCAATACATTCCTGCAAATGGACCAATTAGACTAAACACTGAAACTAAAATAGTTGGATTTGCTTTTACACTTGACCCAGAACTTGGAAAAATTAGCACACCACATGGAGAAGTTTCATTTTTACAACTTGTCGGAATTACAGAGACAGAATTGGAAAGACTAAAAGCTAATTCAAAAACATCAGAAGTTGAAAAACTTATAAATGAACTAAAAAAGGATAATCCTTTATTAATAACGGACTTAAACAGAAAATAACTACATCGCTAGTGCGAGCAACACGCTACTGCGCACAATTGTAATATCAACACCTACAAAACAAGCAAAAAAATGAAATTCTGAAACTTATATCACCAAGCTGTTTGAAAATTCCAGAAACAAAAAATCCCCAACGTATTGGGGATTTTTAGTGTTGTAACGATTAGTATTACTTACTCAAATACATCTTACGACGTGAGTATAGGTTGTAAAATTCATCATCTTTTAAGCTATCGATAAATAAAATACTTTCTCCCGTACTCTTCATTTCTGGACCTAAGTTTTTATTTACATTGTGGAACTTCTCAAAAGAGAAAACTGGTTGCTTAATTGCGTAACCTTCTAACTGAGGGTTAAAATTAAAATCTTTCACTTTTTTCTCTCCAAGCATCACTTTAGTAGCATAGTTTACATAAGGCTCTTTATAGGCCTTTGCTATAAATGGTACCGTACGAGAAGCTCTAGGGTTGGCCTCAATGATGTATACCATATCATCTTTAATGGCAAATTGTATGTTTATAAGTCCTACGGTATTAAGCGCTAAGGCAATTTTCTTGGTATGATCCTTAATTTGTTGCATCACAAATTCTCCTAAATTAAAAGGAGGTAATGTTGCATTGGAATCTCCTGAGTGAATTCCACAAGGCTCAATATGCTCCATGATACCAATAATGTACACATCTTCCCCATCGCAAATAGCATCTGCTTCTGCCTCTATGGCGCCATCTAAGTAGTGATCCAGTAATAATTTATTACCAGGTATAGATTTTAATAAGTCAATTACATGCTCTTCTAGTTCCTTTTTGTTGATGACAATCTTCATTCCTTGTCCTCCAAGAACGTAAGATGGTCTAATCAAAAGTGGGAAGTCTAGTTCATCTGAAAGCGCTAAGGCTTCGTCGGCTGTTTCGGCCACACCAAACTGTGGGAATGGAATATTATTCTCTTCTAATAGTTTAGAGAAACTTCCTCTATCTTCCGCTAAATCAAGCGCTTTGAAACTAGTTCCTATAATTTTAATGCCGTATTTCTCTAATTTTTCTGCCAATTTCAAGGCTGTTTGACCACCTAACTGCACAATTACACCTTCAGGTTTTTCATGAAGTATAATATCGTAAATGTGCTCCCAGAATACAGGTTCAAAATAAAGTTTATCTGCGGTATCAAAATCTGTAGAAACGGTTTCTGGATTACAGTTAATCATAATGGTTTCATAACCACACTCTGCAGCGGCTAGAACACCATGCACACAGCAGTAATCAAACTCAATTCCCTGTCCAATTCTGTTTGGTCCAGAACCTAGTACTACAATTTTCTTTTTATCGGTAACAATACTATCGTTTGCTACATAGCGCACCCCTTCTGGAGTTTCTATTTCTGCTTCGAAAGTGGAGTAATAATACGGTGTCATCGCTTTAAACTCAGCAGCACAAGTATCTACTAGTTTAAATACTCTGTTGATGTTTAACTCCGTTCTTTTCTTATGAACTTCACTCTCGTAGCAATCCAGCATATGCGCAATTTGTCGGTCTGCAAATCCTTTTTGTTTTGCTTCCAATAACAAATCACGAGGTAACGTTTCTATGCTGTATGATTCTATTTCTTTTTCTAGTAAATGTAGCTCTTCATATTGTTTCAAGAACCACATGTCTATTTTAGTAATTTCATGGATTCTACTTAATGGAATCCCTAATTGTATGGCATCATAAATAATAAACACACGATCCCAACTTGGAATGGTAAGTTTACTGATGATTTTATCGTAGTCTTTTAAACCTTTTCCATCGGCACCTAAACCATTTCTTTTTATTTCTAAAGATTGTGTTGCTTTATGCAGTGCTTCTTGGAACGAACGCCCAATACCCATTACTTCCCCTACCGATTTCATCTGAAGCCCTAAAGTACGGTCAGAACCTTCGAATTTATCAAAGTTCCAGCGTGGTATTTTAACAATTACATAATCTAAAGTTGGCTCGAATAAAGCTGAAGTAGATTTTGTAATTTGATTATCTAACTCGTCTAAATGATAGCCTATAGCTAGTTTTGTAGCAATTTTAGCAATTGGGTAACCCGTTGCTTTAGAGGCTAGTGCAGAAGAACGAGATACTCTTGGGTTAATTTCGATAGCAATAATATCTTCATTTTCATCAGGACTAACAGCAAATTGCACGTTACAGCCACCTGCGAAATCACCAATACTACGCATCATCAGTATCGCCATATCACGCATTTTCTGATAGGTTTTATCAGAGAGTGTCATTGCAGGTGCAACCGTTATTGAATCTCCGGTATGAATCCCCATTGGATCCATATTTTCTATAGCACAGATGATGACTACGTTATCGTTTTTATCACGAAGCAACTCTAATTCGTACTCTTTCCATCCCATCAAGGCCTTATCGATCATCACTTCGTGAATTGGTGAAATTTCTAATCCACGACTTAATAATTCGTCAAAATCTTCTGGTTTATAAACTATCGATGCTCCTGCCCCACCTAAGGTATAAGAAGCTCTAATCACCAATGGAAAACCAAACTCTTGGGCAATTTCTTTTCCTTTTAAGAATGATGTTGCTGTAGCTTGAGGCGCCATTCCTACCCCAATTTTCAACATTAAGTTTCTAAACTTTTCACGATCTTCGGTAATGTTAATCGCATCGATATCAACACCAATGAGCTCAACACCAAAATCTTTCCAAATACCCTTTTCATCAGCTTCAATACATAAATTTAAAGCAGTTTGACCTCCCATTGTTGGTAAAACAGCATCAATATTTGGATGCTTTTTTAATATTTCAATAATGGATTTGGTGGTTAACGGTTTTAAATAAACATGATCGGCCATGGATGGATCGGTCATGATAGTTGCAGGGTTGCTATTGATTAAAATAGTTTCAATCCCATCTTCACGTAGTGAGCGAAGTGACTGAGAACCAGCATAATCAAATTCACAGGCTTGACCAATTACAATTGGACCAGATCCAATTATTAAAACAGATTTTAATTTTTCATTCTTTGGCATTGTACTAGTATTATATAGTGTTTCGTAATTATTCAACAATAAACAAAAAAAAAGGTGTTACTTAAAAAAAAGTAACACCTAATATTTTGAAATTTAATTCAATCATTATTTCTTATGTCTTGGCTCTGAAGAAACAGTTAATCTTTTTCTACCTTTTGCTCTTCTTCTAGCAATAACTTTTCTTCCATTTACAGACGCCATGCGTTCTCTAAAACCATGTTTATTTCTTCTTTTACGCTTTGAAGGCTGATATGTTCTTTTTTGTCCTGGCATCTTATAAGGTCTTTATTATACTTTAAAATGAAATTGTTTTGATTTTGCTTTTAGCTTGTCCAAAACTGGGCGCAAATATACAAAGAGTTTTTGCTTTGGCAAATCTAATTTAAAAAATATTTAAGATTGTTTTTATTACTTTTGCCAGATTAAAAATTATATCCAAAAAATAACACCAAAACAAATTAACAAAACATGTTTAATAAACTTTATAAATTAATTATTGCAGGTTTAATAATAGCATACGCCATATACCAGTTCATTGAAGGTAATATTGGAAATGGTATATTTTTAATTCTTCTTTCATTAATTTTTGTATTCCTTTATTTTAGAAATGAAATGATTCTTCTAGCATTTCTTAGAATGCGTAAGCAAGATTTAGCCGGAACAGAAAAATGGTTGTCTAAAATTAAGAAGCCAAAGGCTGCCTTAACAGTAAAACAACAAGGGTATTACAATTACTTACACGGAATTATTTATTCGCAAACCAATTTAACTACAGCAGAAAAATACTTTAAAAAAGCGCTAAAGTTAGGTTTAACTATGGATTACGATGTTGCCATGGCTAAATTAAGCTTAGCCGGTATTGCGATGCAAAAACGCAGAAAAAGAGAAGCAACAATGCTTTTAAATGAAGCTAAAAAATTAGATAAACAAAATATGCTTGGTGATCAGATAAAAATGATGAAGGAGCAAATGAAGAAAATTTAAGTAAAGAGCTTAAATTGAAAATAGAATAGTTTTCAAAGAATGCTATTTTAAGTTTATTCCAATAGAAAGAGGCTAAAACATAAATTATGTTTTAGCCTCTTTTTATTTACTACTACATTTCTTTTACTTAGAAACTTTGTAATAGCCTTTATTCGGTATTTCTATAATATACTTTTTACGTGAGTTATTATTTAAATTAGGCTCACGCAGCCATGGATTATGGCGTTTTAATATTTTATAATTGATTTCATACTGTTTTGCAAAATCCGCAAAATTTGTCACAGGAACATCCACTTCTACCTTAAAAGTGGGTACTTGCGTATACATATCTTCTTTTGCAATATCAAAACCATACTTACTTGGATGTGATAAAATTTCTTTAATTGCTAAGATTCTAAACACATAACGCCCAGTTTCCTGACCTAATAACAAATCATAATACGCATCTACTTCTTGCGCATTCATATATTTTTGAATACCATAAGAACCTGCGTTATACGATGCCGCAGCTAAGGTCCAAGTACCAAACTT
This sequence comes from Cellulophaga tyrosinoxydans, assembly GCF_900176415.1. GTDB lineage: Bacteria > Bacteroidota > Bacteroidia > Flavobacteriales > Flavobacteriaceae > Cellulophaga > Cellulophaga tyrosinoxydans. The sequence continues at coordinate 64,251 of NZ_FWXO01000007.1, forward strand.
TTCTTTTGATTTTTTAAGGTAATTACAAGCAACTTCCGTAGCTTTTTCAATATGGTAACGTTCGTCCACATTATCATTAACCTCTAAACCATACTCTCTACCTGTGGTTTTCATTATTTGCCAAAATCCTGCTGCTCCGGCTGGAGAAACTACATTGTCTAATCCACTTTCGGCAACTGCTAGGTATTTAAAATCATCTGGAATGCCGTTTTTAGCTAAAATAGGTTCAATTATAGGAAAATACTTGTTTGCTCTTTTCATTAATAAAAGCGCATTGGATTGCCAATACGTATTCACTAAGAACTCACGATCTACACGTTCCATAATTTCTGGATCATCAAAAGGTACGTCTTCACCTGCAAAATTTAAATCTTCAGGAATCTCAATGGCTTTAACTTTATAACCAGAATCCTTTATTTGATCCTCTAGTTCCTTAACCGAACTTTGGTTCTCTGCAGTGGTATTCTGAACTGCAAATATTAAGGTGCTCACAACAAAAATCACACCTAAAAACATTAATGTATTCTTTAAAAATTTCATAGCTAATAGTATTATTCCAATCAAAGATATTAAATAGAACTTTTGTTTTGCAAAATAATTGTGGGAAGATGCTCATTAAACCATTTATACCTATGAATAATCATAGTATGTGTACCATTAGTCACTTTTATACAATCTTTTATATTCGAAATAGGAAAAACAGCATCTTTATCGCCATGAATATGCACTAAGTTAGTAATAGGTCCACTTTCTTTCCAATTTACAATAGCATCAATAGACCAATCAATATACCCCTTATCTCGAACAGATAAGTATTGTTCGTATAATGCCAAACGTTTAGGCACAGTTTCTCCAAATGCATATTTTGCCAATAACTCCACATTGTTTACGAGACCAGTTGGCAGTAGTTTGTGCACTTTGGTATATTTTGCAAACTGCATTCTCTTAGGCAGCTCTTTCTGTAATTTAACACTAGAAATAATAATTACCTGTCGAGTTTTGATATGCTTTGCCATTTCTTGCACCAACATACCACCAAAAGATACTCCAATTAAAACAGGATTTTCTTCTTTTATGTAGTCGCACATTTCTTTTGCATAGTCACTAATACTAATTCCTTTCGTTGGAACATGCCATTCTAAATAATGTACATTAAATAATTCAGGAGATAAAATAATGTTTTGGAATATGGAAGGTGCAGCTGCCATTCCGGGCATAAAATAAACTGCTATTTTAGAATTTGTCATAAGCAAGTAAACGTGCAGAAAACTAGGAAATTAGCAATTAATTTACTAATTTTATGCTCTTGTCAATTTTTTCTTTGAATTACACTAATTTTTAATACTTATCATAAAGCCATTGCAATTGGAGAACGTTGTTCTGGTACTAATTTATTGAACTAAAATCAAAACTATATGAATGAAGTAGAAATTAAAGACAATGGTTTCCTGCGTCAATATGAAACCAGTGTCAATGGTCATTTAGCTAAGATTGAATATTCCGCACAAGAAAGAAAAGTATTCTTAACCAAACTGATCATTCCTGAAGAAATCACAAGAGAAGGGTTTAAAGAAGACTTCATCGAAGCCGTTCTTCACTCCATTCAGGAAAAAAACATGCGTGTGGTTCCTACAAGTCCGCAAATAGCAGGATTTCTTAGAAAAAACAGGAAATATAAAGATATGCTCCCTGTTGGTATTCGCATCTAAAAACTTCAAACCTCTCCCTTCGAGAGGTTTTTTTTATACTTCTACTTTTTCTGCTACAAAATTAAACCGAACCAAACCATCTTCATCAATCTTAGTGAGTTCTATTTGCTTAAGTTCATTAACTAATTCCGGATTCCAAGGTGCTTTTACTTTTACATAATTCTCTGTAAAACCATGAATATAGCCTTCTTTATTTTCTCCTTCAAAAAGAACTGTTCTAATGCTTCCTAACTGACTTTCATAAAAAGCACGTCTTTTCTTAGCAGATAAACCTCTAAGCATTTTACTGCGCTTGCTACGCACTTTCTGTGGCACTACATTATCCATTTCTGCAGCTACCGTATTATCGCGTTCAGAATACGTAAAAACGTGTAAATATGAAATATCTAATTCATTTAAAAAATGATAGGTCTCTAAAAACAGTTCATCTGTTTCGCCAGGGAAACCAACTATAACATCTACACCAATGCACGCATGCGGCATTACTTCTTTTATTCTAGCAACGCGATCTACATATAAACCAGACAAGTAGCGCCTACGCATTAGCTTTAATATTTCATCACTACCACTTTGCAGCGGAATATGAAAATGTGGTACAAAAGAATTGCTTTGCGCCACAAAATCTATAGTTTTATTTTTTAACAAGTTAGGTTCGATGGAAGAAATTCGCAATCTATGTATGCCTTCGATCGTATCTAATGCATTGACTAAATCGTAAAAAGTATGCTCGTGTTTTTTATTTCCAAATTCCCCTTTACCGTAATCACCAATATTAACACCTGTTAAGACTATTTCTTTAATATCTTGAGCAGCAATTTCTTTGGCATTTTTTAATACATTTTCTAAAGTATCACTTCTAGAAATACCTCTTGCCAAAGGAATGGTACAATAGGTACATTTATAATCGCAGCCATCTTGCACTTTTAAAAATGCCCGAGTTCGGTCTCCAATAGCATAACTCCCTACGTAAAAATCTGCCTCAACAATTTCACAAGAATGTACTTCTCCAAAATCATTTTTAGAAAGGTCGTTTATATAATCGGTTATTTTAAATTTTTCCGTAGCCCCTAACACCAAATCTACCCCATGAACAGAAGCTAACTCTTCTGGTTTTAATTGCGCATAACACCCAACGGCAGCAACAAAAGCATTTGGATTGGCTTTTTGTGCTTGTTTTACTATATTTTTAAAGCGCTTATCTGCATTTTCAGTTACCGAACAGGTATTTATTACATACATATCTGCATGTTCTGAAAAGTCTACACGATCAAAACCTTCTTCTTGAAAATTTCGAGCAATTGTAGAGGTTTCTGAAAAATTCAGCTTACAACCTAAGGTATAAAATGCAACCTTTTTTTTCATACTAGTAATTTCTCCATTTTTTGGTTTCTTCAAAAACATGGTTTAGAATTGCCTCTTCTTGAGCATCAAATTCAACACCCCTTCTCGACATCATTATTTTAGCTGTTTCAAATGCTTTTTTAGGCAAATAAGTAGTAAAACCAGATGCTCCACCCCAGCTATAACTTGGTACAAAATTTCTTGGAAAACCTGAACCAAAGATATTGGCACTTACACCCACAACGGTTCCTGTATTAAACATGGAATTTATACCGCATTTACTATGATCTCCCATCATTAAGCCACAAAACTGCAAACCTGTTTTTGCAAACCCCTCTGTTTCATAACTCCATAATCTAACTTCGTCGTAATTATTTTTTAAGTTAGAATTATTACTATCTGCTCCTAAATTACACCATTCTCCTAAAACAGAATTCCCTAGAAAACCATCATGACCTTTGTTAGAATAGGCGAATAAAACCGAATTATTAACTTCACCTCCAATTCTGGAGTGTGGACCTACAGTTGTAGCTCCATAAATTTTGGCTCCCATTTTTACGATAGAATGCTCACCAAGTGCAAAACCTCCTCTAATCATACAGCCTTCCATTACTTCGGCATTAGCGCCTATATAAATGGGGCCATTAGTAGCATTTAAGATACTACACTCCACCTTAGCACCTTCTTCTAAGAAAATATTATCGGCATTTATAACCGTATTTGTTTTTGATATAGGTTGACTTTTACGGTCTTCTGTTATAAAATCAAAATCGGCTTGCAATGCTTCGGCATTTTTAGAGAAAATATCCCACGTATTTTCTATTCGTAGAATTTCTCCTTGATATTCAATAGCCTCGTAGGAAGAGAAATCTACCTCCTCTTGTGTATCTTTAGAATAGAAAGCAATTACTTCCTCTCCATAAAATATTGCTTGGTTTTCAGTTAATTCTGTTACCATGGCAACCAACTCCATATTCGGTAAAAAAGAAGCATTGATTAAAACATTCTCTTCCATCTCCACCATTGGATACTTTTCAGATAAGTATTCCTCTGTAATTGTAGTGGTTGTACTTTTTAGATAATTCTCCCACTTTTCTCTTATGGTAAATATTCCAATTCGAATATCCGCAACTGGCCTAGTAAAAGTAAAAGGCAACAGCGCATTTCTTACAGTACCATCAAAAAGTATATAATTCATTGGTTAGATTTTTTGTAAAAATAAAAAAAGTCACACTCCGAAGTTAAACAGAGGGTGACTTTATTGCTAATAAAAGCAAATATTTATTATTTCTCGAACTTCTTGTACTTGTTCTTGAATTTATCAATACGTCCTGCAGTATCTACTAATTTAGCCTTACCAGTATAAAAAGGGTGAGACGTTCTAGAAATTTCTAGTTTAATTAATGGATATTCAACACCATCAACCTCTAATGTTTCTTTTGTATCAGCAGTAGATTTAGTAATAAAAACATCTTCATTAGACATATCCTTAAAGGCTACTAATCTATAATTCTGTGGGTGTATATCTTTTCTCATTTTATAAATAACTTTGTAACGTGTATTTTTGGAGGTGCAAATTTAAGTTTTTTTCCGAAAATGACAATTTTTAATTAGAAAAAAATAAAACAAAATTTATTTTCTACTAAATACAGGAAAATAATAAAGATTACTTTTGCTAAATTAAGTGTAAAATTAAACCAAAATTGGCAATAACAAACTCAAATTCCATTAAAAAAACAGTCCTTCCCCTAGCCTTAATGTTTGGCGTTGGACGAATTATTTTAGATCTAATTCCAAAATTAGCACAAGCAAATAGCAAAGTATATTATTCCACGTTCTTAATTGCCTTTGTTCTTGAAGTAATTGCCATTGTATATCTTATTAAAAAATACAAGAAAAACCAGGAAAACGAACTGCAACTAAGCGAAGCTCTTGTTATTGGGGTAATGTTCATGATTGTTGTTGGTGGATTATTTGCCATACAATCCTATTTATATGATACCTATATAGATTCTGAATTTCAAAAAAGGACTGCCTTAGAATGGGCTAACCTTTATGGCAAAAGTGGTGATGTTGAAAAGATGATGGATCAGGGCGATAGTATTCAGCAAACAAGTACCCTATTTAGTATTTTTACCAGTATACTTAAGTTTTCACTAATAGGAATACTAATATCATTTGTAACTGGTAGCATTTTAAGAAATAAATAATCATGAAACCAAATCAAATTAAAATACTAAAATTTGGCTTTAATTACGGTCTAATTACAGGTGGAATTGGAATTCTATATACCGTTCTGCTAATTTTCACCAACAAATTATACGACCAATCCCTTACTAAATCTTTAACAGGTCTTGTTCTATTAATTCTTCCTGTAATTTTAGCAATCGTTAATTTTAAAAAGCAAAACAATAACGACCTTTCGGTAGGCCAAGCTATTGGCGTTGGCATTGTTACAGCACTAACAGCTGCGTTAATAACCATACTATTCACGCTAATTTTAACCAACTTTATAGTGCCTGATTTTTGGGATAAATCTGCAGAGTACAATAGCATGCTTATGAAACAACAAACGCCGAACATAACGGCAGAACAATTACAAAACAAAATTGCCTCGCAACGTAAATTAGCATGGATTACATATCCTTTTATTTTACTTTTTAATTTAGCAATAGGTTTTATTACCTCATTAATTGCGGGTATAGCATTAAAAACTACTGAAAAAATGTAGCCTTTTTTCATCTTCTATTCGAGTTTAGAAAATTAGTATCTTTAAGATGTAACATTTTTGTAATAAATGATACTAAACAAGAAACAACCTAAAACTAAATAAAATGGAAGAAAAAAGACCCACAACCGGTAAATTCGGATTAATTTATGGTGTAATAGCTGCTGGAATTGGCATTGTTTTTACTTTTATGCTCATGGCTGGAGATATGTTATACGATCAATCTCCTGTAAAAAATATAGTACAAATATTAATCTTTGTTGGCGTTGTAATTGCTGCAATTTACAATTTTAGAAAAGCAAATAATGGCTTTTTAACTATAAAAAAAGCATTAGGGATTGGCTTTATAGCTTCACTTGTAACGGCAATTCTATCAATCGCATTCACGTATATTCTTGCTAATTTTATTGAACCAGACTTTTGGGACAAATTCTCCGAGATTGTTAGAGTTGCTATAGAAGAGTCAAATCCTAATCTTACCCCAGAACAAGTTGAAGGTGGTGTATCTATGCAAATAATGTTTTTCTATCCTATGATTTTAATTTTTAACCTATTCATAGGATTTATTACGGCATTAATTACAGGTCTTATTCTAAAAAAGTCAGAAAATTTAGATTAATCCGTACTTTTGAAAAGATTTTCAGAAGTATTGTATGAACATATCAATTATAATACCTCTTCTGAACGAAGAAGAGTCGCTTAAAGAATTACATAATTGGATCATTTCCGTCATGAATAGTCATAATTTTTCCTATGAAATTATTTTTATCGATGACGGAAGTACCGATTCTTCATGGGAAGAAATTACAAAACTTTCCCAAGTAAATACACAAGTAAAAGGTATTCGCTTTTTAAGAAATTTTGGAAAGTCGCAAGCCTTACATGCAGGCTTTAAAGCTGCTCAAGGAGATGTCATCATCACCATGGATGCAGACTTGCAAGACAATCCTGAAGAAATTCCTGAATTATACAATTTAATCACCAAAGATAAATTTGATTTAGTTTCTGGCTGGAAGAAAAAAAGATACGATGCCGTACTAAGTAAAAATTTACCCTCAAAACTATTTAATTGGGCCGCACGTAAAACATCTGGCGTACAACTTCATGATTTTAATTGTGGTTTAAAAGCTTTTAACCAAACGGTAGTAAAAAACATTGAAGTATCTGGCGAAATGCATCGCTACATTCCTGTTCTAGCAAAAAATGCTGGGTTTGGTAAAATTGGTGAAAAAGTAGTACAACATCAAGCGCGTAAATACGGAAAAACAAAATTTGGAATGGAACGTTTTATTAATGGTTTATTAGACCTTATCACCATTTGGTTTGTTTCTAAATTTGGCAAACGCCCTATGCATTTATTTGGTGCTTTAGGCGTTTTAATGTTTTTCATAGGATTTACTTTTGCCTTATATTTGGGTATAGATAAACTATTTATTCACAAAACGGGTAGATTAATTACTGATAGGCCACAATTTTTTATTGCTTTGACCGCTATGATAATTGGTACGCAACTTTTTTTAGCCGGATTTTTAGGTGAAATTATGGTACGTTCCAGAAAAAATGAAACACGCTACTCAATTGCCGAAGAAATAAACTAAAACAGAATACAACAAAACTATAATTCTTGTATTTTTAAAATATAAATAAACAAAACCATCATATTTATGGATTCAATACTTAACACCGCAAAAACCTGGTTAACTGATTTTTTTGATGCTGATGTCAGAAAAGAAGTTCAACATTTAATGGATACCAATATAGAAGAGCTAAAAGACAGATTCTATAAAAATATGGAATTCGGTACAGGTGGTATGCGAGGTGTAATGGGTGTTGGAACCAACAGAATAAATAAATACACCTTAGGAAAAAGCACTCAGGGATTAAGCAATTACCTAAAACAAACGTATAAAGGTGAAGATATTAAAGTAGTCATTGCTTATGATTGCCGCCATAATAGTGATACACTAGCAAAAACTGTAGCTGAAGTATTTTCTGCAAACGGCATTAAAGTTTTCTTATTTTCTGAACTTAGAACAACACCAGAATTATCTTTTGCAGTTCGTTACTTAAAATGTCATGCTGGCATTGTTTTAACTGCATCACACAACCCACCAGAATACAATGGTTATAAAGTTTATTGGACCGATGGTGGCCAAATTGTTCCTCCTCAAGATGGTAAAATTGTTGCCGAAATAAACTCGCTTTCTTTTGAAGATATTAATTTTAAAACTAATCCAAGTTTAATTCAATTAATTGATAAAGAAGTTGATGAAGCTTTTATAAACGAGTCTGTTGCTCGTGGTAGCTTTGGTGCTAAAGGTAAGGACGATTTTAAAATTGTATTTACTTCATTACACGGTACATCTATTACCGCAATACCCGAAGTACTAAAGCGCGCTGGCTATAAAAATGTTACTGTAATTGAGGAACAAGCAAAGCCTGACGGTGCTTTCCCTACAGTAAAATCGCCAAACCCAGAAGAACCAGAAGCTCTGTCTATTGCTATAAAAAAAGCAGAACAAATTGGTGCTGATATGGTTGTGGGTACAGATCCAGATAGTGATAGATTAGGGATTGCTGTTAGAAACCTAGAAGGTAAAATGGAAATTTTAAACGGAAATCAAACTATGGTTTTGATGACGAAATTTCTTTTAGACAAACAAAAAAACAAAGGATTTAAAGGTAATGAGTTTATTGCCACAACTATAGTTTCTACGCCAATGATGGAAGTTATGGCTAAGGCTTATGGCGTGGAGTACAAAACTGCATTAACAGGTTTTAAATGGATTGGTAAGATGATTAAAGATTTTCCTGAAGCTAACTTTATTGGTGGTGGAGAAGAAAGTTTTGGCTACATGGTGGGCGATTTTGTACGCGATAAAGATGCTGTTACCTCTACCCTATTAGCTTGCGAAATTGCTGCAAATGCCAAAGCAAATGGCAGTTCTTTTTATAATGATTTAATTGCTTGTTATGCAGCTTACGGACTTTACAAAGAAAAACTAATCTCTATAACAAAAAAAGGGATGTCCGGAGCAGAAGAAATTAAACAAATGCTAAAAGATTTTAAAGAAAACCCTGTAGTTTCGGTTGCCGGATCTAAAGTAAAATGGATTGAAGATTATAATACTTCGGTTGCTAAAAATGTAATTACAGGTGAAGAGAAAAAAATAGATTTACCAAAATCAAATGTGTTGATCTATGAGACAGAAGATGGCACCAGAGTAGCCGCACGACCAAGTGGAACAGAACCTAAAGTAAAATTCTACATTAGCACCAATAAGCCATTAGCAAAAGTAGCCGATTTCCAAACTGTTGATGCAGAATTAAACACCAAGATAGATCGTATTTTGAGCGAACTCAAATTAAATTAATGGAGTATTACAAGAAAATTCTTCGCTTTGCGAAACCCTACCTTAACTACGGTTATTTAAATATTTTCTTTAACATATTGTATGCATTATTCAGCGCATTATCCTTTGCAGCTTTAATGCCTATGTTAAATGTGCTTTTTGAAAAAGACAAGCAACTAACCGTTGCTCCTGTTTATAAAGGCATAGGCAAACTAAAAGATTATTTCATGGATTACATGAATTATCAAGTAACACAGTTTGCTGCTGAAGATAAAATGAAAGGTCTGGTTTTAGTAATAGGACTTGTTATTTTCTTGTTCCTTTTAAAAAACTTAGCGAATTATTTCGCCATGTATTTTATTACATTTCTTAGAAACGGGGTTTTAAAAGATATCCGAAATGCCATGTATAAGAAAATAACCGAATTGCCTATCTCCTTTTATTCAGAGAAAAGAAAAGGCGATGTTATTGCTCGTATAACTTCTGATGTTTTAGAAATTCAACATTCTTTCTTATCGGTTTTAGAACTTATTGTACGTGAACCACTTACTATTATTTTCACTATTGCAGTAATGTTTTTAATAAGTGCAAAACTTACGCTATTTGTTTTCATTTTTATTCCTGTTTCCGGATATGTAATTTCTTTAATAGGTAAATCATTAAAAAAACAATCAGACGATGTACAAAGGGAACAGGGTGAGTTTTTATCTGTAGTTGAAGAAACTTTAGGCGGTTTAAAAGTGATTAAAGCTTTCAATTCTGAGTCAAGATTCTATAAAACATTTTCAGCCTCGACCACACGATTTTTTAATTTTTCAAACAAGCTCTTAAATCGTCAAAATTTGGCATCACCCTCAGGAGAGTTTTTAGGTATACTAACTATTGGTGTACTGCTCTGGTTTGGAGGAAAAATGGTATTGGTTGATAAAACTTTAGATGCGCCTTCTTTTATTACTTATATGAGTTTAGCCTATGGCGTTTTAACTCCTGCGAAAGCAATAAGTAAAGCAATTTACGGAGTTAAAAAAGGAAATGCAGCCGCAGAACGTGTGTTAGAAATTCTAGAAACAGAAAATCCAATTTCTGAAAAAACAAATGCTGTAACTAAAAACACTTTCGATTCTGAAGTCAACATCAACAACATTAGTTTTAAATATGACGATGAGTATGTGCTTCAAGAATTTACACTAAAAGTACCAAAAGGTGCAACTGTTGCTTTGGTTGGGCAATCCGGAAGTGGAAAAAGTACAATCGCAAATTTAGTTACCCGTTTTTACGACGTAAATGAAGGTACTATTAGCATTGATGGCATCGACATTAAAGATTTTAAACAAGAATCTTTACGGGGCCTATTAGGATTGGTAACCCAAGATTCTATATTGTTTAATGAAACGGTTAGAAATAATATTAGTTTAGGTAAAGAAGATGCCACTGATGAAGAAATTATAGCGGCAGCGAAAATTGCCAATGCTCATGACTTTATTATGGACTTACCTAATGGTTATAATACCAACATTGGTGACAGTGGAAATAAATTAAGCGGTGGACAGAAACAACGATTATCCATTGCAAGAGCGGTACTTAAAAATCCGCCAATTATGATTTTAGATGAAGCCACATCTGCTTTAGATACCGAAAGTGAACGCTTGGTACAAGATGCCTTAGAAAAAATGATGCGCAACAGAACTTCTATTGTTATTGCACACCGCCTTTCTACCATACAAAATGCCAATACCATTGTGGTATTGCAAAAAGGCAAAATTGTGGAACAAGGTTCGCATGCTGAGCTTATTGCTAAGGATGGAACATATAGCAAACTTGTTAACATGCAATCATTTGAATAGTAATGATTTTTTGAGCGATTTTTAAACATACAAAAACTTGAAAATTCTAACTTGGAACTGTAATGGAGCGTTAAGAAATAAATTAGATGATATAATTGCCCTAAACGCAGATATTAACGTAATTCAAGAATGTGAAAATCCAGCTAAAATAAAACAATCTGCATATACAGAATGGGCGGAAAATTATTTATGGATTGGCGATTCGAAAAATAAAGGTATTGGAATTTTTGCTAAGAAAAATATTAACTTAAAGCAACTAGAATGGTCAGATAACTATAAGGACCACAAGGTTAAACACTTCTTGGCATGCAGAATTAACGATGATTTTGATATTATTGCTGTATGGAACCACAGCAACAACTCTCCTACTTTTGCCTATATAGGACAGTTTTGGAAATATCTTCAAATTAACAAATCCAACCTAAAAAAATGTATAATCTTAGGAGACTTTAACAGTAATGCTATCTGGGACAAATGGGATAGATGGTGGAATCATTCTGATGTTGTAGGTGAATTGAAACATATTGGAATAGAAAGTCTTTACCACAAATTCTTTAATGAAATACAAGGAAATGAAAGACTACCAACTTTTTTTCTTCATCGAAAATTAGAAAAACCTTATCATATTGATTATGTTTTTGGAAGTGCAGAATTCACAACAACATTAAAATATTTAGAAATTGGAAAAATTGATTCTTGGTTAACTAAAAGCGATCACCTACCAATTACTTGTGAATTTGAAATATAATATCCAATATTCTTTATCTATTTTAGATCCGTAAAATAATAATCAAGCATAACCAATTAAACCTTTTCATAAATTTGAGGTCTTATTACTATCTAAGAAATTTATATTTTGATATCAGAAGACATCTTAGTAGAACAATTAAAGACAGAAGCCACTCAAAAAAAGGCTTTTGAATTGTTGGTGAATACCTACAAAGAAAAACTGTATTGGCATATTCGTAGAATTGTTTTGGATCATGACGACACAGATGATGTTTTACAAAACACCTTTATAAAAGTTTTTAAAAATATTAGTGGTTTTAAAGGCGATAGCAAGTTATACTCTTGGATGTACAGAATTGCAACGAATGAGGCGCTTACTTTTTTAAAGAATAAATCTAAAAATTTAGGTGTAACGAATTCTGAAATTCAAGAAGTACTCGTAAACAAATTAGAAACAGACGTATATTTTGAAGGAGATTATATTCAATTACAACTTCAAAAAGCAATAGCTACATTGCCAGATAAACAGAAATTAGTTTTTAATATGAAATATTTTCAGGAATTGAAATATGAAGAAATTTCTGAAATTTTGGAGACCTCGGTGGGTGCCTTAAAAGCATCGTATCACCTAGCTGCAAAAAAAATAGAATCCTTTTTAAAAGAGCATTAAACCTTTTAACAATTTGATAGTCAAACTAAAGCAATGAAAATAGATAAAAATAGTTTTAATACTCCGGAAGGCTACTTTGATAGTTTTACTGATAAACTGATGAACAAATTATCAGCTGAGGAAACTATTGCTCCTAAAAATGAAGGTTTTAAAGTTCCTGAGGGCTATTTTGACTCTTTAAACAAAAAGATAGCTTTAAAATTAGCAACAGAAGAACCCAAGGTCATTCAATTAAATCCTTTTAAAAAGTATTATTACATCGCAGCTTCCATAGCGGCTGTTTTGTTGCTGTATTTTGGTTTAAACTTCAATAGTAAACCAGCTATAACCTTTGACGATATTGCGAGCTCAGATATTGAAAATTATTTTGATGAGAACGATGTAGACCTTAGTAGTTTTGAAATAGCAGAAGTAATTCCTGTGGATGAACTAGAAATTAACGACATTATAAACAATCATTTAAATGATGAAAATGTGGTTGATTATTTAAATAACAGTATTGATGATTTTGAAGAATTAAATTTAGATGGCAATGACTAATAGTAAAAAACTTATGTTGGTTGTGTTTTTACTGGCAACTACAGTATTTTATGCACAACATAAACCAGATTGGGATAAAATAAAAACGCTTAAAATTGCATTTTTAACAGAGCGACTTAGTTTAAACACCCAAGAGGCGCAAGCATTTTGGCCTATTTATAACGCCTATGAAGCTGAAAGAGAAAAGCTTCGTAATAAAAGTTATAATGATGTACGTAGTAAATTAAAAGATGCCGATAACTTGTCGGAATCAGATGCTGCTAAATTATTAAGTCAATATTTAGCTTATGAAGAGGAAGAAGAAGAATTGGACAAGAAATTTTTATTGAATGTTAAAGGGGTTATCTCTGCTAAAAAAACACTTTTATTACTGCGCTCTGAAGAAGATTTTAAACGACAGTTAATAAAGCAGTATCGCGATAAGCATAAAAACAATAAATAAAACAAATAGTACATCCGTTAAACTTAGATTTAACGGATTTTTTCTATTTAAAACTCAATTTTGCAACGCGGCTTTTACCGGCAGCATAGGCTATTGTATCGTTTTTAAAACGTAGCGTATAAAAGCCCTCTTCAGATAATTTTTTCCAAGTAGCTCCCCTATCATTAGAATAACTTATTCCAGTAAACCCTATAGCCACTAATCCGTTACCCTCCGAGTTAGGCACAAATTGAACACAACTTTTATAGCCTGGTTCTTGACCATCAGCAACAAGCTGCCATGATACGCCACCATCAACCGTTATTGCTTTGTTTTGATTGCTGTTTTCTGGTTTTGTATAATCTCCACCAATGGCAAATCCAATTTTTTCGTTATAAAAATCAATAGAATAAATACCTTGTGTTGGTGCTGCATTAATTATCGGAGTTTGTATCACTCGCCATGTTTTTGCTTTATCTGCAGAAAATAATATACGTCCGTTGGTCGTGGCTATCCATGTACTATCTCCAATAATCTTAATATTTGTATTACTCGCAGCAAAAGCACCTTCACCTTCGATCCCTTTTGGCACTGTTGCACACGACTGTTTCTGCCAGGTGCGTCCACCATCTCTTGTAATAAGGATAGATAAGCAACCATTCATGCTATCTCCAACCGCAATCCCTTCATTATCATTCCAGAAAGTCATGGCGTCGTAGAACACATTCTCAGCTTCCTCTTTATAAACCAACTGAAACTTGCCATTCTCACCAGTTTTATAAAGCAATGCAGGATTTGCAACGGATAATACAAACACATCATTGCTTGTATGTGCTATACTTCTAAATTCAGGGAAAATAGAATCGTAAGCAATATTGGTAGAAAAAACTTTACCTGTATTCAAGTCTATATTACCCACAAAACCATTGTTTGCACTAAAAGCCAAATTGTTATCTATAAGTTCAATGGCTCTTATACTCAAAGAATCTTCATAAATAGTATCAACGCTAACCGAACTAAATGATTTCTTTTTTTCTTCTTGCTTACAAGAAATCAAAAGAAGTAGCACAAGTGTAGTAAAATAGTATTTCATAATAAAAAATTAGGTATAAGTCCAATTTATCGTAAGCGCTTTGCATTGTAAAATAGACAACGCGCCATAAATACAATAAAAGTTAGTCAAAAATAAAGGGAATAACATCTAATACAATACCTTTGCACCCTTAAATTTTACTTTAATAAAAGAAATTGCTGTATGAAGCTACATAGAAATTTGGTATTTGCCGTTGTTGATGCCTTAAACCTTATTTTTAATGAAGAAGAATATGCTGATAAAGTAGTTCAAAAAGTACTTAAGTTCGATAAAAGATGGGGGGCTAGAGACCGTGGATTTATTGCGGAAACCACCTATGAAATTGTTCGTTACAAGAGATTATATATAGAAATTGCAGAAGTAAAGGCGCCATTTTCCCGTCCAAATTTATTCAGAATATTTGCTGTTTGGGCTGTTTTAAGAGGCATAGAATTACCAGATTGGAAACAAATTGAGGCAGTACCTTCACGCAAAATCAAAGGTAGATTTGATGAATTATCTAAGATTAGAAAATTTAAAGAATCTATACCAGATTGGATCGATGAAATAGGTGAAAAATCTCTGGGTGAAAAACGTTGGACTAAAGAAATACATGCCCTAAACGAGCAAGCAGAAGTTATTTTACGTGCCAATACTTTGAAAACTACCAAAGAAGAGTTACGCAAAAACCTACTGGAAAACGGAATTGATTGTGAGCCTATTCAAGGCTATAAAGATGCTTTAAAGCTTGTAGAACGTGCAAATGTCTTTACAACAGATGCATTCCAGAATGGCTTATTTGAAGTACAGGATGCCTCATCACAATTAGTAGCAGAATTTTTAGACGTAAAAATAGGACAAAGAGTTATAGATACTTGCGCAGGCGCAGGAGGAAAAACTTTACATATTGCTGCCTTAATGGAAAATAAAGGTCAGTTAATTGCCATGGATATTTATGAAAATAAGTTAAAAGAACTTAAACGTAGAGCAAAACGAAATGGTGCTTTTAACATTGAACCACGAGTTATAGATTCTACTAAAGTAATTAAAAAGCTATACGGCAAAGCAGATCGTATATTAATTGATGCGCCTTGTACAGGTTTAGGAGTTTTACGCCGAAATCCTGATGCAAAATGGAAGTTGCAACCAGAATTTTTAGATAAAATAAAAGCAACTCAGCAAGAGATTTTACGTAGCTATAGCAAAATGTTAAAACCAGAAGGTAAAATGGTTTACGCTACTTGTTCTATATTACCACAAGAAAATAACGATCAGGTAAAATCGTTCTTAGCTTCAGAAGAAGGCAAAGATTTTAAATTGGTAAAAGAAAACAAAATTTATGCTTCTGAGAGTGGTTATGATGGTTTTTACATGGCCTTATTAGAGAAATCGGCTGATAAAAAATCATAAGAGCATTAAAAAAGTAATCAACAATTCTTCGAAAATCTGTTAACTTTTATAGAAAAAAAATCCCTCAAAAAAATGTAAATTTGTGCTTTCTTAAAACGAACAATCTAGAACGCACATGATTCACTTTTTCGGGGATAGCACCAGTAAAGTTTTTGCAGTACAAACCAAAAACGAACTTTCAGACTCAACTATTTCAAAATTATCGTGGTTGTTTGGCAACCAACCTAAAATAAACGCGGCGTCTCTTGACGCCTTTTTTGTTGGTCCACGCGCTGCAATGATTACACCTTGGAGCACCAATGCTACTGAGATTACTCAAAATATGGGTGTTGATGGCATCATCAGAATTGAAGAGTTTATTGCTACAACAGAGAGCGCCAAAGATTTTGACCCTATGCTCTCTCAAAAGTTTAATGGTTTACATCAAGATATTTTTACTGTTGCTGTTACACCAAAACCTATTCTTGAAATTGATGACATTGCTGCATATAACCAAAAAGAAGGTTTAGCCTTAAACGAAGAAGAAGTTGATTATTTAAACCAATTATCAAAAAAAATTGGTAGAAAACTTACCGATTCAGAGGTTTTTGGTTTTAGTCAAGTTAATTCGGAACACTGCCGCCATAAAATTTTCAATGGCACTTTTGTGATTGACGGCCAAGAAATGCCAACTTCTTTATTTAAACTTATAAAGAAAACATCGCAAGAAAATCATAACGATATTGTTTCTGCTTACAAAGACAATGTGGCCTTTGTAAAAGGACCAAAAGTGGTACAGTTTGCACCAAAAAGTGCAGATAAACCAGATTTCTATGAAGAAAAAGACTTTGAATCTGTTATTTCATTAAAAGCAGAAACACATAATTTTCCAACAACTGTAGAGCCGTTTAATGGTGCTGCTACTGGAGCTGGTGGCGAAATTAGAGATAGATTAGCTGGTGGAAAAGGCTCTCTGCCTTTAGCAGGGACTGCAGTGTATATGACCGCATACTCTCGTTTAGAAAATGGCCGTAAATGGGAAAACGACATGCCAGAACGCCAATGGTTATACCAAACACCAATGGATATTTTAATAAAAGCATCAAACGGAGCGTCTGATTTTGGAAATAAATTTGGTCAACCCCTTATTTCAGGTTCTGTATTGACATTTGAACATACCGAAGATGATCGTAGATTGGCGTATGACAAAGTAATCATGCAGGCTGGTGGTATTGGCTACGGCAAAGCAAACCAAGCCATAAAAGATAAACCTGAAACTGGAGATAAAATTGTTATTCTAGGTGGCGATAATTACCGAATTGGAATGGGTGGAGCTGCCGTTTCAAGTGCTGATACTGGCGAGTTTAGCGCTGCTATTGAATTAAATGCGGTACAACGCTCAAACCCTGAAATGCAAAAACGTGCTGCAAATGCGGTTCGAGGTATGGTGGAGAGCGATAAAAATTCTATTGTTTCTATTCATGATCACGGTGCAGGCGGACATCTAAATTGTTTATCCGAATTGGTAGAAGAAACAGGTGGGAAAATAGATTTAGACAAACTTCCAGTAGGTGACCCAACGCTTTCTGCTAAAGAAATTATTGGTAATGAATCTCAGGAGCGTATGGGATTAGTAATTGGTAAAACCGATGTTGACTTGTTAAAGCGCATTGCAGATCGTGAGCGTTCTCCTATGTATGAAGTTGGTGATGTAACCGGAGATCATAGATTTACTTTTGAATCTAAGAACACAGGGGGAAAACCAATGGATATGGCTCTTGAAGACATGTTCGGAAGTTCACCAAAAACGATTATGACAGATAAAACTGTTGCGAGAAATTATGATAATCCACAGTATTCGTTGGAGTTTTTTCATGATTATTTAGATCAAGTTTTGCAACTAGAAGCTGTTGCAAGTAAAGACTGGCTAACCAATAAAGTAGATCGTTGTGTGGGTGGTAAAGTTGCCAAACAACAATGTGCCGGACCCTTACAATTACCCCTAAACAATTGTGGTGTAATGGCCTTAGATTACAAAGGAAAAGAAGGGATTGCCACTTCAATTGGTCACTCCCCTATTTCTGGATTAATTGATCCTGCCGCAGGGAGCAAAAATAGTATTGCCGAAGCACTTACAAATATTATTTGGGCACCATTGAAAGACGGATTAAAATCTGTTTCCTTATCTGCAAACTGGATGTGGCCTTGTAAAAATGAAGGTGAAGATGCACGTTTGTACCAAGCAGTACAAGCCGTATCCGATTTTTCAATTGAATTAGGAATAAATGTTCCAACCGGAAAGGATTCCCTTTCTATGAAACAAAAATATAAAGATGGTGATGTCATCTCTCCAGGAACCGTAATTATTTCGGCCGCAGGAAATTGTAATGATATCACAAAAGTTGTTGAGCCCGTTTTACAGAAAAATGGAGGAGCTATCTATTACATTAACCTTTCAAAAGATGCTTATAAATTAGGTGGATCTTCATTTGCTCAGGTTATGAATAAAATAGGTAATGAAGCTCCAACCGTAACCGATGCTGCATACTTAAAAAATACTTTCAATACTATTCAAACGTTAATTAAAGAAGGACAAATAGTTGCAGGTCATGATGTTGCGTCTGGTGGACTCATCACTACCTTATTAGAAATGTGCTTTGCAGATGTAAATTTGGGTGCTAATTTAAACTTATCTAATTTAGGTGAATCAGATACTATTAAATTATTATTTTCTGAAAATGCCGGTATTGTTTTTCAAGCAAAAGACAATACCAAATTAGAACAAGTTTTAAGTGATGCTAAAATTGATTTTAAGAAAATTGGATCTGTAACCACTAAAAGCATGTTAACCATTAAAAATGGTGGCATGGAAATGGGCTTAAACATTTCTTCATTACGTGATACTTGGTTTAAAACTTCCTATTTGTTAGATTCTAAACAAACAGCAAATGGTTTAGCCAAAGACCGATTTGATAATTATAAAAAGCAACCTTTAAATTATATTTTCCCAGTTGGGTTTGAAGGAAAGCTACCAAAAATCGAAGGAAAAAGGCCAAAAGCTGCTATTTTAAGAGAAAAAGGAAGTAATTCTGAACGTGAAATGGCAAATGCTATGTATTTAGCCGGCTTTGATGTAAAAGACGTTCATATGACCGATTTAATTTCGGGTCGTGAATCTTTAGAAGACATACAGTTTATAGGCGCTGTTGGCGGTTTCTCTAATTCTGATGTATTAGGCAGTGCAAAAGGTTGGGCTGGAGCCTTTAAATACAATGAAAAGGCCAATGCTGCCTTAAAAAATTTCTTTGCAAGACCAGATACATTATCTGTTGGGATTTGCAATGGTTGTCAATTATTTATGGAGTTAGATCTTATCAATCCTGAACACCATACGCATGGTAAAATGACGTATAACAACTCGCATAAACACGAAAGTAATTTTACATCAGTAGAAATTCAGAAAAACAATTCTGTTATGCTTTCCTCATTAGAAGGATTAAAACTTGGGGTATGGATTTCTCATGGAGAAGGAAAATTTAACTTACCACTTGCAGAATCTGACTATGCTATAGTTGCAAAATACGGTTTTGAAGGATATCCTGCTAACCCTAATGGCAGTGATTATAATACGGCTATGCTTTGTGATAAAACAGGCAGACATTTAGTGACCATGCCACATTTTGAGCGTTCTACTTTCCCTTGGAACTGGGCATACTATCCATCAGACAGAAATGATGAAGTTTCTCCATGGCTACAAGCATTTGTTAATGCACGCCTTTGGATTGAGAAACAATAATCTTTAGACATAAAACAAAAAGTCCATTTGGTTTACAAATGGACTTTTACGTTCAAATTAAAATAAAACTCTTACCTCGTAGCTCTGAATTCGTTATAAATATCTTTACACCCGTAACCTATAATTGAAAACGATTTTCCAATTAAAAATGCTTTTTTGTATAAACTTCGCAAAGCTTTAATACCTGCCTTGTCGATACTCGAAATCTGATTTACATCTAAGGTTACACTTTTTAATTGCAATAAACGCTGTTCCAATTGGGACTGAAAAATAGCTACCGTTTTATGATTGATATTTCCAACCACTTTAAACGTTCCATTCTTCTCAAAAATTTGTAGTTCCATACAAGTTTGCTTTTTCTTAATGAATTGTTCCTTATTGCACCATTATTTTACCACTCCAAATTTGCTCTCGAGTAGTTAATTTATAGAAATAAACGCCTGGATTTAAATCTTTACGCGCAATAGACACAACATTCTGCCCTACATCACTTGTGCCTTGTATGGTATGATTACCCAATATCATTCCATTTATAGTAAATAACTCGAGGGTGAATGCTCCCCTAATTTTAGCTGTAAAATATAAGTTAGTTGTAGAAATAAGTGGGTTTGGATATACCAAAGCTTTCGTATTTGTTTCCTCTTCTACAATAGGTTCTTCCTCAATTTCTGATCTATTATTAAAATCAATATCTGTTAAAAACAGTTCCTTTTCTTGTACTGAGCTATCAGTTGAAGGCATATTAAAAAGAATCACTTTTATATCGGTGAAGTCCGCAGCAATATTAGAATCATTTTTAAAGTCTGATGAAAGTATATTAAATTCTTGATTTTCTTGAGAGAGTTCTACTCTCGCAGTATAATAAGCTCCATCACCTTTAACTAATTTTACATCTAATGCGCCAGTACCGGATGCATGGAACGTTAATTTTTCATAGGCAGATAAGTCCACAGCCTTAAAACGTGGCGTTAATGCTCTGTAAACCCCTATATAATTAGAGGTTGTACCTTGAATGTGTACATTTCGCTCAATTCTATAACCACTATATTCATACATTCCTTCATTTTGCAATACTTCATAGTTGGTTGTACTGGTGTTTTCAGCAGAATCATCTAATCCCCAAGGGGCATCGGCCACGAATAAATCATCTGGTGTGTCACCCTTTTCATTCTGAATTCTAAATCCAAAATCGAAAATAGCACCTGTTTCTACAGCTAAAGACTCCACTTTTCCATCGATAGGCGTAGTTATACTCAAGGTATTTGTACCGCTTGTTTCCGTTACTTTCATTCCTCCATTCATAGAAATAGAAGTACTGTAATTATTGTTTACAATGTTTAAATTGATTTTTCCTTTGTCATAACTTGCGCTCCGCACAAATACAGGTGGTGGCGTAGAACTGAAATAATCAGCTATAGCACCATTAACTTCTAGTAAGTTTAAAATTTCATCACCCAATTTTAATAAATCATCAACAGAGTTGGACCATATTTGAAAATTGTAATAAGATGTATTTGGAGCATAAGCATCAATATTCCAATGCGATTCTAAAACAAAATCATCATTTTCATTTACACGTGCCGAAAAAGTCAAAGCAAATTCAATGCTTCCATCCGCTTGTTTAATTATAGATTTAATAAAATCTTTTTCACGCAATTGAATGGTTGATACGGATAGTAATTCTGCACCTAAAAATCGGTCACAAATAAACTTACTATGCTCATAAACACTATTATCAGTCTTAATCACCATTAATGCACTAATAGTTTCGGTGTCTTTTAAATAATCTACAGAGAAAATATCCGAGGCATTTGTAAGTGCCAATAAATCTGCGGGAGATGATTCAATAGTAGAAGTTTCGCCAATTATTCCTAATGGAACAAGCGTATTTAATGGAATTTCTTTACTGGTATAGCTTCCTTTTCTTTTATAGCCAAAACCTTTCTTAATGGTTTTTGCAGTACGCTTATCAAACTTATAATTGGTACTTGCTCTTTCAAAATTACGCTTATTAATTAAATTAGATAATCTGTCATTACTTTCTAAACCACCATCATTGGCGCCAGAAGTTTCAGTAATTACAGGACATAAACTTATTCCTGAACAGGCTGGATCATCACAATCTACCAATCCATCACCATCATCATCTAAACCATTAATACAGTCTTCTTGAGGTACAGGTGCTGTTGGACAGCGAGCACCATCATTACTAGCACTTGCCGGCCCGAATGCAAATATATTTGAGATTATTACATTTGCACCTGCCAATTGTACATTGTTTATTTTATATATAGATCCTGTTTGATTGGCCGATATGTAAAAATTTCCATCTAAGTCAAAATACACAGCGCCATAGGTATAGTTTAAACCAGCAAGTATGGGCACTTCCCCAAGATCCTCAACAGCTCCTGTTTCAGCTGTTATTCTATATAAATGATTAGATCCTTTTTCGACAGCATAAAGCTTACCATCTACAGCATTAAAGGCCCAATCGTGAATACTAATATTGGCACTTAGCGTAAATGAGCCTACAAATTCTAAATAATTATTAGACTCCGGATTTAAATCAATAGCATAATACGTAGACCCGCCTGCACGTAGATAGTACATACCATCAATAGAAATATCGCCAACATATTTATTATTAGTATCTGGCAAATTAGCAATAGTAAAGATTTCTGGAACAAAATCTTTACCAATACGAACAATGGATGAAGATGGGGATGATAAATAACCCCAGATATAACCATCTGCCGAATTGTAAGCTGCCGCATTAATGCTACCAGGAGTAATATCCTCAGCTACCATATAGGATCCACCTGATGCTAAATCAACAGCATAAATATCATTATATTGAAAAAGGTAGGCATTAAAATCGCATTGAAATGGTTCTGATTGACCAAATACTATTATAGATTGTAATGCAATTACAAGCGTTAATAGTAATTTTTGTTTAAAAAAGTAGCTTTTCTTCATCGATTTGGGATTTGAAATAATATTTTCATCAGACACAAATATAGGACCTAATTATAAAGAATTTTCCTACATTTGGATTAATGAATAGTATAACTCGTTTATTTGCAGATTATTGTAGACGAATAGAAAAAATATTAAACTTAAGTAATTCTCCATTTTCAAAAAATTCGCAATTTTTATACATTATTTCTATCAATCTCATTTTAGAATACCCTTTTTTTCTTATTTTGCGAATCCAATTCAGAAATTTATTATGCAAAACATAACCCGATTATTTGATTTTCCTTACTATCAATTAGAGAACTTTAACTTAGAAGTTGCTTTAGCTACAAAATATGATGGAAAATGGGTTGGTACCTCAACACAGGAATATATTAATAAGGCAAACACTATTAGTAGAGCTTTATTAAGAATGGGGGTTAAACCAAATGATAAGATTGCTTTAATATCTATGACCAATAGAACAGAGTGGAATATATTAGATATTGGAATATTGCAATTAGGTGCTCAAAATGTACCAATATATCCTACAATTTCAGAAGAGGATTACGCGTATGTTCTGAATCATTCTGAATCTACTTACTGCTTTGTGTCTTGTGCTGAAGTGTATGAAAAAGTAAAATCTATTCAAGATCAAGTACCTTCTTTAAAAGATGTTTTTTCGTTTGATCAGCTTACTGATTGTAAAAATTGGTCCACAGTTTTGGAATTAGGTAAGGATGATTCGAATCAAAATGAAGTAGAAAAATTAAAAGCGGCCGTTAAACCACAAGATTTAGCTACCTTAATATACACTTCTGGAACTACAGGAAAACCAAAAGGTGTAATGCTTTCTCATGATAATTTAGTAAGCAATGCATTAGAAAGTTTTAAAAGAATACCGATTAAACTTGGCGAATCTAAATCCCTTAGTTTTTTACCCGTATGCCACGTTTACGAAAGAATGCTCATTTATCTATATCAGTATTGTGGTACCAGTATTTACTTTGCACCTATTGATCAGATAAGTGAATATGCACAAGAAGTAAAACCTAATGTAATGACCGCAGTACCGCGCTTATTAGAAAAGGTTTATGATAAAATTATAGCAAAAGGCGCAACGCTTACTGGCATTAAAAAGAAACTCTTTTTCTGGGCTGTAGAAGTTGGTTTAAAATACGAACCATATGGTCAAAATGGTTGGTGGTATGATAAAAAATTAGCACTTGCACGAAAACTTATTTTCAGTAAATGGAAAGCAGCTTTAGGCGGTAATTTATCTGTAATGGCGTCGGGAAGTGCCGCATTACAACCACGTTTAGCTCGAGTTTTTAATGCTGCTGGATTTGGAGTAATGGAAGGTTATGGGTTAACAGAAACCTCACCTGTTGTATCTGTAAATGATATGCGTAATGGCGGATTTAGAATTGGAACCGTTGGCAAACCATTAGAAAGAACAGAAGTGAAAATTGCCGAAGATGGCGAAATCTGTATTAAAGGGCCCCAAGTAATGATGGGTTACTTTAAGGACGAAGAAAAAACAGCTGAAGTTATAATTGATGGTTATTTCCATACAGGAGATATTGGAGAAATAGATGCAGACGGATTTTTAAAAATTACAGACCGTAAAAAAGAAATGTTTAAAACCTCTGGTGGAAAATATGTTGCTCCTCAACTATTGGAAAACAGATTTAAACAATCTAGGTTTATAGACCAAATTATGGTGGTGGGTGAAGGCGAAAAAATGCCTGCTGCTTTAATTCAACCAGATTTTGATTTCGTTAGGGATTGGGCTAAGCGCCACAATCTAGAATTAGGTAGCAATGAAGCGTTAATTCAAAACGAAAAAGTTATTGCGCGTATACAAGAAGAAGTAGATGAAGCCAATGAAAATTTCGCTAAATGGGAAAAAATAAAACAGTTTAGATTAACTCCTGATGCTTGGAGAATTGATAATGGCCATTTAACCCCAACAATGAAACTACGCCGCAAAATTGTCAAAGAAAAGTATCTAAAACTTTATAACGACATTTACGAGCATACTTCTTAAAAGAAGAAGAATCAACCAGTCTAATTTTTAAAAAGAATTATAAGAGAACACTTTTTTTTATAAATTTATTATGCATGCATAATAAATTTTGCTATATTTGAGTTCTATTTATAATATATGAAGGAGCTTACAATAGATTATGCTTTACGTGCCACATGGCAATCCGTTGCTAGAATGTATAACGAAGAAGCTAAGAATTTTGATACCACTATGGCTGTGGGATTCACATTGTTAAGTATAGACCCAAAAACAGGTACCCCTTCAACTGCTTTAGGCCCTAAAATGGGTATGGAAGCCACAAGCTTATCTCGCATACTTAAAAATATGGAAGAAAAAGGCTTAATCAAAAGAAAACCAAATCCAAATGATGGTAGAGGAGTTTTAATTCACCTTACAGATTTTGGATTAGAAAAAAGAAAAGATTCTAAAGATGTAGTGCTAACCTTTAATGAAGTAGTTAAAAAGCACCTAACTGAAGAAAAACTAAATTCTTTTTTCGAAGTAATAGACACTATAAACAAACTTGTTGTAGATAAAAAAATTTATACTAAAGATTCAAAAACTAATAAATTGTAATGAATTCGATGAATAAGCATATTAAAAAAGTAGCGGTAATAGGCTCTGGAATAATGGGAAGCGGTATTGCTTGTCATTTCGCTAATATTGGGGTCGAAGTCCTATTATTAGATATAGTTCCAAGAGAATTAAATGATAAAGAAAAAGCCAAAGGTTTAACTTTGGAAAATAAAATGGTCCGTAATAGGTTAGTCAATGACTCTCTTGCGGCGGCTCTAAAATCAAAACCCTCTCCTATCTATCATCAAAAATTTGCAGATCGGATTACAACAGGAAACTTAGAAGATGATATTTCTAAAGTTTCTAAGGTAGATTGGATTATTGAGGTTGTTGTAGAAAGACTTGATATTAAAAAGATGGTCTTTGAAAACCTGGAAAAATATAGAACTCCTGGTACCCTAATTACCTCAAATACCTCTGGCATTCCTATTAAATTTATGTCGGAAGGTAGAAGTGAAGATTTTCAAAAACACTTCTGTGGAACGCACTTCTTTAATCCAGCGCGTTACCTGAAACTTTTTGAAATCATTCCTGGCCCTAAAACTTCACCGGAAGTTTTAGAATTTTTAAACGGTTATGGGGAGCAATTTTTAGGAAAAACTTCCGTAGTTGCTAAAGATACTCCTGCCTTTATTGGTAACAGAATTGGTATTTTCAGTATCCAAAGTCTTTTTCATATGGTAAAAGAAATGGGGATGACTGTTGAAGAAGTAGATAAACTAACAGGACCTGTAATTGGTCGCCCAAAATCGGCAACTTTTAGAACTGTTGATGTTGTTGGTTTAGATACCTTAGTTCATGTAGCCAACGGAATTGCTGATAACTGCAAGGATGATGAAAAATTAGAGCTTTTTAAACTTCCTGAATTCATCAACACCATGATGGAAAACAAATGGTTAGGAAGTAAATCTGATCAAGGTTTTTACAAAAAAGTTAGAAATAAAGACGGTTCAAGTGAAATTTTGACCTTAGATCTAGATACGATGGATTATCGATCTAGTAAAAGAGCGAGTTTTGCAACATTAGAATTAACAAAAACTATCGATAAGGTTGTCGACAGATTTAAAGTTTTAGTCGCAGGAAAAGATAAAGCTGGAGAGTTTTATAGAAAAAGTTTTGCTGCACTATTTGCTTATGTTTCCCATAGAATACCAGAAATAACAGACGAGCTTTATAAGATAGATGATGCTATGAAAGCTGGATTTGGATGGGAACATGGTCCATTTCAAATTTGGGATGCCATTGGTGTTGAAAAAGGATTAGAAATAATGAAAGCAGAAGGTGAAACTCCTGCAGCTTGGGTTAACGACATGATTGCTTCTGGAACAAAATCTTTCTACGCAGTAAAAGATGGCGCAACCTATTTTTATGATATACCTAAGAAAGAGGTTCAAAAAATACCAGGACAAGATGCTTTTATCATTTTAGATAATATTAGAAAATCAAAAGAAGTATTTAAAAACAGCGGAGTTGTTGTTGAAGATTTAGGCGATGGCATTTTAAATGTAGAATTCCAGTCTAAAATGAATACCATAGGTGGTGATGTTCTTGCTGGTTTGAATAAAGCAATTGATCTTGCAGAAAAAGATTTTCAAGGCTTAGTTGTTGGTAACCAAGCTCCTAATTTCTCTGTTGGCGCTAACATCGGTATGATTTTTATGATGGCCGTGGAGCAAGAGTATGACGAGTTGAACATGGCTATAAAAATGTTCCAAGATACCATGATGCGCATGCGCTATTCAGCAATTCCAACAGTTTCTGCCCCTCACGGTATGACTTTAGGTGGAGGTTGTGAACTATCATTACACGCAGATAAAGTAGTTGCCGCAGCAGAAACTTATATTGGATTGGTAGAATTTGGTGTTGGCGTTATCCCTGGTGGCGGTGGATCTAAAGAATTTGCTTTAAGAGCACAAGATTTATTTCATAAGAATGATGTAGAACTAAATGTTCTTCAAGAATATTTCCTAACTATTGGTATGGCAAAGGTATCTACCTCAGCTTATGAAGCGTATGACTTAGGAATATTGCAACACGGTAAAGATATTGTAGTTGTAAATAAAGACCGACAAATAGCAACTGCTAAAGCACATGCTAAATTAATGGCAGAAGCTGGTTATACTCAACCTGTAAAACGTAAGGATATTAAAGTTCTTGGTAAACAAGCCTTAGGTATGTTTTTAGTAGGTACAGATGCGATGGAAGATAGTAACTACATTAGTGAACATGATAAAAAAATCGCAAATAAATTGGCTTATGTAATGGCTGGTGGTGATTTATCGGAACCTACACTAGTTACAGAACAGTACTTATTAGATTTAGAGCGTGAAGCCTTCTTATCGCTTTGTACAGAGCGTAAAACCTTAGAAAGAATTCAGCACATGTTGAAAACTGGAAAACCATTAAGAAATTAGGATATTGATATTAGTATTGAGTGATTAGATAAAATGCACAAAGTAGAAGAATTAATTATATGGAAGAAAGCAATCAATTTGGCGAAGTCTGTATATCTTCTTTCGAATGAATTACCAAATGAAGAAAAATTTGGCCTAATTTCTCAAATAAAACGATGTTCCATATCCATCCCCTCAAACATAGCAGAAGGGGCTGGAAGAAATTCAAAAAAAGAATTTAAATATTTTTTAAGTGTTGCAAATGGTTCAGCTTATGAATTACAAACACAATTAATATTATTAGTAGAATTAAATTTAATAACTCAAGAAAAAGTACAACCAGTAATAGAAATATGTATAGAAATACAAAAAATGAATTATTCATTTCAAAAGAAATTGTAAATCTCAATACTAAAATCTAAATACTCAATACTACAAAATATGAAAACAGCATATATAGTAAAAGCATATAGAACAGCAGTTGGAAAAGCACCTAAAGGGGTTTTTCGCTTTAAAAGAACTGATGAATTAGCAGCAGAGACCATCCAATACATGATGAAAGAGTTGCCACAGCTAGATAAAAAACGTATTGATGATGTTATTGTTGGTAATGCAATGCCTGAAGGTTCGCAAGGTCTAAATATGGCCCGATTTATATCATTAATCGGTTTAGACAGTGTTGATGTTGCAGGTGTAACCGTAAATCGTTTTTGTGCATCTGGTATTGAAACCATAGGTGTTGCTACGGCAAAAATACAGTCTGGAATGGCCGGATGCATCATCGCAGGTGGCGCTGAAAGCATGAGTTCTGTTCCGATGACTGGTTTTAAGCCAGAGTTAAACTATGACACCGTAAAATCTGGTCATGAAGATTACTACTGGGGAATGGGTAATACTGCAGAGGCCGTAGCTAATCAATTTAAAGTTTCACGAGAGGATCAGGATTTATTTGCCTACAATTCTCACATGAAAGCACTGAAAGCGCAAGCTGAAGGCAAATTTAAAGATCAAATTGTTCCCATCGATGTAGAGCAAATTTATATTGATGAGAATGGTAAAAAAGCAACAAGAAAATATACCGTAACAGAAGACGAAGGACCAAGAAAAGGGACTAGCCTTGAAGCATTAGCAGGATTAAGACCTGTTTTTGCAGCTGGTGGTAGCGTTACCGCAGGTAATTCTTCTCAAATGAGTGACGGAGCGGCGTTTGTTTTAGTGATGAGTGAAGATATGGTGAAAGAATTAAATCTTGAGCCTATTGCTAGATTGGTAAATTATGCTGCAGCAGGTGTTGAACCACGCATTATGGGTATAGGACCAGTAAAAGCTATTCCAAAGGCATTAAAGCAAGCAGGATTAAAGCAAGATGATATTGAGTTAATTGAATTAAATGAAGCTTTTGCATCGCAATCTTTAGCGGTAATGCGAGAGCTTAATCTGAATCAAGATATTGTAAATGTCAATGGTGGAGCTATTGCATTAGGGCATCCACTAGGTTGCACAGGTGCTAAACTTTCAGTACAGTTATTTGACGAAATGCGCAAACGCAACATGCAAGGGAAATACGGCATGGTTACCATGTGTGTTGGTACAGGTCAGGGTGCAGCAGGAATTTTTGAATTTTTGAAATAGAATCCCATCTAAATCTTCCCAAAGGGAGGACTTTTTAAACTAAAAAATAAAGTATAACTTAAAATAACCCAAAACAACTCTCTCTTCTTAGGAAAGGGTTTGGGATAGAAAAAAAAATGGAAGCAACAGAAAAAGACATACTAAGAGGCGGTCAATTCTTAGTAAAAGAAACCAACTGTGAAGACGTATTTACGCTTGAAGATTTATCGGAAGAGCAAAAAATGATGCGCGAAAGCACCAAGGAATTTGTAGACAGAGAACTTTGGGCACACTGGGAACGTTTTGAGAAAAAAGATTATGCGTATACCGAAGAGACCATGCGTAAAGCTGGTGAATTGGGCTTATTAAGTGTTGCTGTACCTGAATCTTACGGAGGTATGGGAATGGGCTTTGTATCTACCATGTTAGTTTGTGATTATATCTCAGGTGCAACAGGATCTTTCAGTACTGCATTTGGTGCGCATACTGGTATTGGTACTATGCCAATAACTTTATACGGAACTGAAGCGCAAAAGCAAAAATATGTTCCAAAATTAGCTTCTGGCGAATGGTTTGGTGCATATTGCTTAACAGAACCTGGAGCTGGTTCTGATGCAAATTCAGGTAAAACTAAAGCCGTTTTATCTGAAGATGGAAAGTATTACAGCATTACTGGTCAGAAAATGTGGATCTCGAATGCAGGTTTCTGTAGCTTGTTCATCGTTTTTGCCAGAATTGAGGATGATAAGAACATCACAGGATTTATAGTTGAAAATGATCCAAGCAATGGAATTTCTTTAGGTGATGAAGAAAAGAAATTAGGAATACATTCTTCTTCTACGCGTCAAGTTTTCTTTAATGAAACAAAAGTACCTGTAGAAAACATGCTTTCTGATAGAGGAAACGGGTTTAAAATTGCCATGAACGCACTTAACGTAGGAAGAATTAAATTAGCAGCAGCTTGTTTAGATGCACAACGCAGAGTAATTGGTGAAGCTGCTAAATATGCAAACGAGCGTATTCAGTTTAAAACACCTATTGTAAACTTTGGTGCTATTAAATCAAAGTTAGCTACTATGGCAACTAATTGTTATGCAGACGAATCTGCTGCCTACAGAGCTGCTAAGAATATTGAAGATAGAATTGCCATGCGCGAAGCAGCAGGCAATACGCACCAAGAGGCAGAACTTAAAGGTGTAGAAGAGTATGCTATTGAATGTTCTATTCTTAAAGTAGCCGTTTCAGAAGATGTACAAAGTACTGCTGACGAGGGAATTCAAATTTTTGGAGGAATGGGCTTTAGTGCAGATACTCCTATGGAATCTGCTTGGAGAGATGCTCGTATTTCCAGAATCTATGAAGGTACTAACGAGATCAATAGAATGTTAGCGGTTGGAATGCTCGTAAAAAAGGCAATGAAAGGCCATGTAGATCTTTTAGGTCCTGCTACTAAAGTTGGTGAGGAACTAATGGGTATTCCATCATTTGAAACTCCTGATTTTTCTGAATTATTTGCAGAAGAAAAAGATTTATTAAAGAGATTAAAGAAAGTATTTTTAATGGTTGCAGGTTCAGCCGTTCAAAAATATGGGCCAGAATTAGAAAATCATCAACAATTAATGTTGGCTGCTTCGGATATTTTAATAGAAATCTACATGGCAGAATCTGCTATATTAAGAACAGAGAAAAATGCAAAACGTTCAGGTGAAGCTACACAAGCAACACAAATTGCAATGTCTAAATTATATTTATACAACGCTACAGAAACAATAATTCAGAAAGGTAAAGAAGCTATTGTTTCTTTTGCTGAAGGCGACGAGCAACGTATGATGTTAATGGGTCTTAAACGTTTTACAAAATATACAAATAATCCAAACGTAGTAGCTTTACGCACACAAATTGCGGATAAAGTAGCTGCGGATAATGGATATACCTTTGACTAATTCTGATTAAAACTTGTTTTTAAAACAGAGGGAAACCGCTCAAATTGAGCGGTTTTTTTATTTCTATTATTCTCCTATGAATTCTAAAACTTTTTCTTCTGAATCTTTTTTCGAGAAATTTATAGCACACTCTATCAATGCTAAATGCGAATAGGCTTGAGGAAAATTACCTAATAATCTTTTGGTTTTAAAATCTATATCTTCACTAAAAAGCCCTAAATGATTACTATAACTTAATAATTGCTCAAAATGCTTCAACGCTTTTTCTTCTTGCCCAATTTTAAACAAGCTATTAATAAACCAGAAAGTACAAATAGTAAAAGATGATGATGGCTCGCCAAAATCATCCTCATTCTTATAGCGATATAATAATCCATCATTACTCAAATCTTGCTCCACTGCTAAAACTGTACTAACAAATTTTGGATCCTTAGCATCAATAAATCCGTATGATTCCATTAAAAGCACAGAGGCATCCATATGCGATGAACCATAAGATTGCGTAAATGCTTGTTTTTCTTCATTCCAAGCATGATCCATAATGTCTTTTCTGATTTTTGCTTCTAGAGGTTTCCACTGCTCTATTTTATGCTGTTTATCTAGCATTTCAGCCACTTTTATTGCTCTGTCAATAGCTGTCCAACATAAAACTTTAGAAAACGTAAAATGACGATCTTCTGATCTAAACTCCCAGATTCCCTTGTCTGCTTCTTGCCAGTGTTTTTCTACGATCCAGACTATACCTTTGGTGATTCCCCATAGTTCTTCTCCATTTTGTATTCCAATACTAAATTGTGATATCATTTCATAAATAACATCCATAAGAATACCGTAGATATCATTTTGCAATTGTTCATATGCCGCATTACCAATCCTAACAGGTTTTGAGCCTTTATACCCTTTTAAATGCCCAAGGGTTTCTTCTGTAAGCTTTTTTTCTTTGTTGATGCCGTACATTATTTGAAGTTTTTCATCCTTATCAGGAATCAAATCTATAATGAACTGTAAATACCGTTTGGCCACATTCTTGTGTCCTAATTGCGAAACCACTTTTATAACCATCGAGGCATCTCGAATCCAACAAAAACGATAATCCCAATTTCTTACTTCTCCTATGGTTTCTGGCAATGATGTAGTTGCTGCGGCCAAAACAGCGCCAGTTTTATCATAACTCAAAAGTTTTAATGTTAGAGCGCTTCTTTTAATTTCTTTATCAAACTTTTTATACGAAGGTGTTTTTTGCGACCAGTCAAGCCAATAAATACGTGTGCGTTCTAACTCTAAAAATGCCTTCTCTGTATTGGGTAAGAATATTTTTTCATTATACGCGAGAAGAAAAAAGCCATTTTCGGTTAATGTTAGCTCCTCTCCATGCAATACTTTTTTCTTATCGAATGAAGTATATAAGAAAACGGTATCATACTTTACATCATGAGTTAAACTGGCAATAAAATCCTTTTTAAGGAATGATGTTGTTTTCCCCAAAGCATATTCCAATTTGGGATTGTAGATTACTTTAAATTTAGGAGCTCCGGAAATTAATTTTAAATAGCGTATAAGTTCAGGTGGAGAATTATACGTACCATCATCTTTATGATAGCGCGGCATAAAATCGTGTAATTCAAAACAATCTTGTCCTGAGGTAAATTTTGTTATTAATATTGCCGTATCCGAATCATAAAATTGTTCAGAAGTATATGATGCATCCAAAACAAACTCAAAACTCCCTCCAATTTCATCATCTAATAAATTGGCAAATACCGAGGGTGAATCAAATTCAGGCAAACAACACCAATCAATTGCGCCATTCTTAGAAATTAACGCTGCACTCCTACAATTTCCTATTATTCCGTAATCTAAATTATCCATATCAATAAATTGCTAACTCAAAAGGCTATTTAAATTGTTTTTGCCCTCCTTTTTCACGAAATTTAGAGAAATTATATCTAAAAAAGGTCAAAAACATCCTAATTATGGGCAAAACTATCATAATCTCAAATAGACTACCAATACAATTGCAAATTCACAATGGAGGCATCACTGCAGTGCCTAGTGTTGGGGGTTTGGCTACAGGAATGAAATCGGTGCACTCTGGAGGGGATAGCCTTTGGATTGGTTGGAGTGGTTTAACCGATGAAGACATTCCAGAAGAATTAGCAGGTGATATTGATGAAGCATTAGCAAAACATGGATCGTCGAAGGTAAAATTAACCATTAAAGAAGTAGACGGATTTTATTACGGATTTAGCAATAGAACCATATGGCCTCTTTTTCATTATTTTTTAGAATATTCAGAATTTGAACTGGAAAGCTGGGAAATATATAAAAATGTAAATCAGAAATTTGCCGATGCAATTGTAGAAAAAGCAAATGAAGATGATACTATTTGGGTTCATGACTATCAATTAATGTTAGTGCCGCAAATGGTCAAAGAAAAACTTCCGAACATTTCTATTGGATTTTTTCTTCATATTCCGTTTCCTTCTTTTGAAATATTCCGAACCCTGCCATGGCGTGAAGAAATATTAAAAGGACTTTTAGGCTCTGATCTCATCGGATTTCACACCTATGATTATGAACGACATTTTTTAAGTTCTGTAAGGCGTATTTTAGGATTAGAAGTTAGTTTTAACGACATCTATTTGGAAAACAGAATCATAAAAGTAGATTCTTTCCCAATGGGTATTGATTATAAAAAATTTAGTGATGCCGCAAAAGAGCATCAGCAACGCTCTCCTGAAAACCAATCAGAATTACAACAAAGACTAAACAAACATAAAAAATCCACCCCAGATGCCAAGTTTTTGCTATCCATAGATCGTTTAGATTATTCCAAAGGGATTGCAAAACGCCTAAATGCATTTGAGTACTTTTTAAAAAAGTACCCGCAGTACAAAGAAAAAGTGCGACTTATAATTTTGGCGGTACCATCAAGAAGCAATGTACCGCAATACCAACTACTAAAAAAAGAGATTGATGAGTTAGTTGGACGAATAAACGGAGAATTTTCTACGGTGAGTTGGACACCCATTTGGTATTTCTACAGATCTATGCCTTTTGAAAACCTTATAGATTTATATACCTCCTGCGATATAGCTTGGCTAACTCCAATTAGAGATGGAATGAATCTGGTGGCCAAAGAATTTATTGCTACTAGAACAGATAAAACTGGGGTTTTAATCTTAAGCGAAATGGCTGGTTCTGCTAACGAAATGAATGAATCGTTATTGATAAATCCTAATAATTTTGAGCAAATAGCAGATACCATTAAGCAGGCTATTAACATGCCTATTGAAGAACAACAAGAGCGAAATAACGTGCTCCAGAAACGGTTAGCGCGTTATAATGTTGAAAAATGGGCCAATGATTTTATGACCTCCTTGAAAAATCAAAAAGAAAAGAGTCATAGTTACGTTTCAAGAAATCTGTCGGCTAATGTGCTGAATTCCATTGCTAAAGATTATAAAAAGGCTAAAAAGCGTTTGTTATTTATTGATTATGACGGCACTTTAGCTGGTTTCCATATTAACCCGCAAAAAGCAAGTCCTGATGAAGAATTGTATGCTTTGCTAGATACTATTGCATCTCAAGAAAATACAGATATGTATTTAATAAGTGGTCGCGATAAAGAAACATTTACCAAATGGTTTTTACCTAAAAAATACAATATGATTGTGGAGCATGGCGTATGGATTTCTCGTGGCGGCGAAGATTTTTATATGCTAGAAAATGTAAAAAAAGATTGGATGGAAAAAATACACCCTGTTTTAGAATCATTTGTAGACAGAACTCCAGGTAGTTTTATTGAGGAAAAAAATTATTCATTAGCCTGGCATTACCGTAACACAGATCCAGATTTTGGACAAAAAAGAGCGTCAGAATTAAACACTGTTCTCACTAGCTTAATTGCCAATGATGATCTAAGCGTATTGAACGGTAATAAAGTAATGGAAATTAAGAGTAGTAATGTAAATAAAGGGCGTGCAGCCTTGCGTGTAAATACAGAGGCTACTTATGATTACGACTTTATTTTTGCAATTGGAGATGATTGGACCGATGAATTTATGTTTCAAGAACTTCCGGAAAGTGCCGTAACCGTTAAAGTTGGGCATCAAAAAACCGCTGCGAAATACTATGTAGACGGAATTAAAAATGTACGAACAATTCTAAAACGATTTGTTGATTAACTAAATTACTTGAAATTGCTTCTACCCTAATATGCCATTTTCAGAAGATATTAGGGTATTTTAAAAATAAATTAGTTTTTATGTAACCAAAGCTTGTTTGTGGCGTCCTATTAAAAAATCAATCAAAAAATCAAAAAATCACATGAAATCATCAACATCAATCAAAATCGTATTTCTATTATTTACACTGTTGAGTTTTACTTCAGTAAATTCTCAGAGTTTAGAACAAAAAGTAGATGCTTATTTAAAATCTAGTTATCCTTCGGAAGGTCCAGGAGTTTCCTTTTTGATAGCCAAAGATGGTAAACCAATTTATCAAAAGGCTTTTGGAATGGCCAATATGGAGCTTAAAATTCCAATGAACAAGAACAATATTTTTGAAATTGGCTCTATCACCAAACAATTTACAGCCGTAGCCATTTTAATGTTAGAGGAACAAGGAAAATTAAAAGTTGAAGACGAGATTACAAAATACATCCCTGATTACCCAACAAACGGAAAAACAATAACTATACATCAACTTTTAAATCATACTTCAGGTATAAAAAGCTATACAAGTATGTTGAACTTTTTAAGCATCACTAGAAAAGATATGTCTCCTAAAGAGCTTATTGATGTTTTTAAAAATGAACCCATGGATTTTGATCCAGGTGAACAATTCTTATACAATAACTCTGGCTATATTCTTTTAGGATATATAATCGAAGTAGTTTCTGGTCAAACATATGCCGATTTTATTGAAAATAATATATTCAAAAAATTAGGGATGAACGCTTCTTATTACGGTAGCAAGAAAAAAATAATTAGCCAAAGAGCATCAGGGTATTCCAAGTCTGAAAACGGTTATGCCAATGCAGATTACTTAAGTTTAACTTTACCTTATGCAGCAGGTTCTATAATGTCTACTACTGGCGATTTATTGATTTGGCAAAATGCTCTTAATAACCATGTTTTAATCTCTAAAGCCTCTTATGAAAAAGCTATTCATGGTTCAACCCTTAATAGTGGTGAACAAATTAATTATGGCTACGGTCTAAGTGATGTAGTTATTAACGGATCTAAAAGTATACAGCATGGAGGGGGGATTTTTGGTTACACCACTATGGGAATTTATTTTCCTGAAGAAAAAATTTTCGTCTCTGGCTTAACCAACTGCGATTGCAAAAGTATATCAGGTATAACTACAAAAATTGCTGCAATGGCCATTGGAAAGCCTCTGCCTGATGTTAAAAACGCCATAAAACTTTCAAATGAAGACCTAAAAAAATGGGTAGGAACTTATGAGTTTGATAATGCCATTTTGAGATTTATAACTTTAGAAAATGGAAAATTATACAGTCAAAGAGAAGGGAGTACTAAACTTGAGATTTTCCCATTTACCAAAACACATTTTATTTTTGAAGACGGCATGAATTCTTATGAATTTTCTATGAAAGAGGGTGTAAAATATGCCGCTTTTGCAACAGATGGTAAAACTAGTATTGGTAAGGAGTCCAATAAATTGGCGCCTGTGGAAAAAACAGCCATTCAATTACCTGAAACCGTATTACTTAAATATGTTGGAAAATATGATTTAGGTCCTGGTGCTGTTATGGAAATAAGTGCAGCAGCCAATCAAATTTTTGTACAATTAACTGGTCAGCCACAATTTGAGATTTTTGCAGAAAAAGAAGATAGTTTTTTCTTAAAGGTTGTAGAAGCTCAAGTTGTTTTTAATAAAGACCAAAACGGAAATGTAATTGGTTTAACTTTATTTCAAAATGGAAGAGAAATTCCAGCAAAGAAAATTGAGTAATAACAAATGAATATATCAAGAACCACTTTGTTAAACAAGGTGGTTTTTTAGTTTTATACCTTTATATTTGAGTTCCTTTAAACATCGTAAAAAAAAATAGACATTTAAAAATATACTAAACCAAATCTGTGAATGTCGTTACCACGTAAAAATCTAATTCTTCCTATACTTATATTATCCCAATTTGCCTGCACTTCTTTATGGTTCGCAGGAAATGCCATTGTAGATGAATTAGCTTTTAAAACTGGAATAGGATTAGAAATAACAGCCTTTGTCCTTACATCTGTACAATTAGGATTTATAATTGGAACACTAGTTTTTGCTCTTTTAATGATTGCAGACCGCTTCTCCCCTTCTAAAGTTTTTTTTATTTGTGCCGTCTTGGCTGCCTTTTGCAATTTTAGCTTAATGGTTCATGTTTTATCTAAAGAGCATTTACTTTTCGCCCGATTTGGTACGGGGTTTTTTCTTGCGGGAATTTACCCTGTGGGAATGAAAATTGCGGCCGACTATTACGAAAACGGATTAGGTAAAGCTTTAGGTTTATTAGTTGGTGCCTTGGTATTTGGTACTGCTTTCCCATTTTTAATAGGCGGATTAGAATTAGGAGAGAATTACCAAATGGTTTTAACTATCACCTCTGCTCTGTCCATATTAGGCGGTGGACTGATCTACTTTTTTGTACCTAATGGCCCATTTAGAAAGCCGAGCATTAAACTGCAATTAAAGGCAGGAATAGCTCTTTTTAAAATTACAGATTTTAGAACGGCAGCTTTCGGCTATTTTGGACACATGTGGGAACTCTATGCCTTTTGGGCATTTACACCATTAGCACTAAAAACTATCAATAGTATTCATAATGTAGATTTTTCTATTCCACTATGGACATTTGCCACTATTGCGCTTGGTGGAATATCTTGTTCCATAGGTGGTTATTTTTCTGAAAAATATGGCAGTTATAAAGTTGCATTATTCGCTTTACTTATTTCTGGGGGATTTTGCCTAGTCTCCCCTATGCTTTTTCAATTACCAACCTATCTTTTTATAACCGCTTGGTGCATATGGGGAATGGCTGTTACGGCAGATTCTCCACAGTTTTCTAGTCTAGTAGCTCAAGCAGCACCAAGTCAATTAAAAGGTACAGGGCTTACATTGGTGAATTGTTTAGGATTTGCCATCAGCATTGCAAGTATTCAATTGGTATCTTTTATGGCTAAGGAAACAGAATCCACATTTATTTTCATATTTTTAGCATGCGGACCTTTATTTGGTGTTTATCATTTAATCCGTGGGAAACAATATTTTTCTTAATCAATACATTTATAAAACTTCATTCATGAAAAAAATATGCCTCCTTTTGTTCGTAAGCACAGTAGCCTTAGGTTACGGACAAACAGATTCAAGAATATATGATATTATAGAAAGCGTTTCTGCAGAAAGAATTAAGAATGATGTAAAAATCCTGACTGAATTTGGCACCCGAAATACTTTTAGCGATACTATTTCTAAGACTCGTGGTATTGGCGCTGCAAGAAGATGGATTAAGTCTGAATTTGAAAATATTTCTAAAACTTGTAATAGCTGCCTAAATGTATTCTATCAGAAAGATTTTGTGACTACTGATATGGGTTCCAGAATCCCGAAAGATGCTTGGGTAGTTAATGTGGTAGCCGTACAAAAAGGAACAAAATACCCAAATCGATACATTATCATGAGCGGAGATATAGATTCTCGTGCTAGTGATACTATGGATTTTACAACCGATGCTCCCGGAGCCAATGATAATGCCAGTGGTATGGCTGGGACTATAGAAGCTGCGAGAGTTTTATCTAAATACAAATTTGAAAACAGTATTATTTACGTTGGCCTTTCTGGTGAAGAACAAGGTCTTTTTGGAGGTGGAGGCTTAGCAAAATATGCCAAAGAAAAGGGTTGGGATATTATTGGTATTTTAAATAATGACATGATTGGGAATATCACCGGTGTAGACGGAGTGATAAGTAATCGTGATTTCAGAATATTTTCAGAACCTGTACCTGCCACAGAAACCGAAAAAGAGCGCCAAATGCGCAGATTTTATGGTGGTGAAGTAGACGGAATTTCACGACAGCTGGCACGCTATGTGCATAAAACAGTAAAAACATATATGCCAGAAATGAACCCTATGATGATCTATCGTTTGGATCGTTTTGGTCGCGGGGGCCACCACAGACCTTTTAACGACTTAGGTTTTGCGGGAATAAGAATCATGGAAGCACATGAAAATTACACGCAACAACACCAAGATATACGTACGGAAAATGGTATAAATTATGGTGACACTTTTGAGCATGTTAATTTTGATTATGCCAAAAAACTTACCGCAGTAAATGCAATTAATTTAGCGTCGCTGGCTTGGGCACCACCTGCGCCTAGAGAAGTTAAAATAGGCGGTATTGTAGAACCATCTGTTAAATTTGAATGGAGTAAGGTAGATGGGGCTAAAGGCTATAAAATCTATTGGAGAGATACCACATCTCCAACTTGGGATCATAGTAGATATGTAGGTGATGTTACAGAATTTTTGTTGGAGGGGATTGTTATTGATAATTTCTTTTTTGGAATTTCCTCTGTTGGAGCAAACGGGTTTGAAAGTCCTGTAGTTTTTCCGAATGGCATTATGAGGTAAATCAAACGGATTTGGCGAGCTTATTCAAAAACAAGCACCACAGAATTAAACACAAAAACCTGCATTACTTATATGGGGTAGTATTACCTCCTGGTTTTTTCTTTCAGATTTCAGGACTATTAGGAATTGCTATTGAAAATCGCAACAACAGCAACTAAATTTCTAATGGAATGAACAAAATAAGTAATCCAAAAACTAGATTCTTTTCGATTTTGAAAAATGATATATGTTTCAGCTAATAAAATTCCCATTGGAAGCGTGATTAAAGCATACCAAATACTATAACCAAAATGCATTAACGAAAATATAACTGCAGAAGTGAAAACTGCCAATATCTCAAATTTTTTTCCAAACATTTTTTGTATAAATTTTATGGGTAATGATTGTCCTGTCCAGGTTTCAATGAGTGGTGCTAGAAATACTGCTGTAAAAAACAACCCCCAAAACGACCAATTATCATATTCAATTCCTCCAATTTCTTCTTCTGGGACTTCTAAATAAATTAATAAAATTAACACTGGAATTAATAATACAAAATTCAGAATTACAGTAGTCAATATGAAAAATAAAGGCTTCATATTACTCCATTTTGAATATAATCTTTTGAATATTCTCATTAACTTTTCGAGATTACCGCCAACTACAATCTACAAAAACTAGTCTTCCAACTCTGGAGTAATCACAATACTTCTAAATTCTATAGGGCCGTGATCTCCTTGAATAAGTATTGGTCCTGGCTCTCCTTCGTTGCTATTTAAAGCTCCTCCTGTAATGCCTGGAATAGTTTGTTCGGTTATGATGGCTTTACCGTTAGCAACAATACTCACTCTGTTTCCGTTTAGAGTGATGTCGTAAGTTTGCCATTCTCCTGGTGCTTTAGCAGCCATTTCATTTGGCGTTAAAAAGCCATAAATACCTCCTAGTAAAAGACTAGATGGTTCCATACCTATATTATCTTCAATCTGTACTTCGTGCCTTCCGCGCAAATAAATACCACTATTGCTTCCTTTTGGATATTTGAATTCTACATGCAGCTTAAAATTTTTAAATTCTTTATCAGAAACTAAATTAGCTCCTGATTTTGGACTCTTCAAAATACCGTTTTCCACAATCCATTGGTTGGTACCCATAGCACTCCATCCATTTAAATTTTCACCATTAAACAATGCTACAGGAGCTCCCCAAACTATGGCTGGGTTATAAGGCACAGCTTGTGCTCTGCTGGCTTTCCAAGAATACTTTTTTCCATCGGAGTAGATCATGGTACCTATAAGTTCATTGCCCGATAATTCCCCTTCAAATTTCATATCATTAGTACCAGGTTCCCATTGTACAGGAATCGAGAAATTAAATTTTCCATCTTTTACCTTTACTTCTGCTATTGGACGAGCACTACCAAAAGCATAAACAAAACGCCCAACTAAAGTAGATCTTCCGGAAAGGGTTATCTCTAACCATGATGGCAATTCTTTCCCTTCTTGAGAAATAACCATATCCCAACGCCCTATAAACGGACTTTTATTTTGGGCAGTTGCAGTATTCGCAAATACTATGGTGAACAAGAACATAGACGTAATCAGAAAAGTGGAATGTAATTTCATAATAATAAAAATGTTAATTAGGTAAATATACCCAAACTACAATTCATAAAAAATTTCACAAACACAATTTAATTCAAAAAAATACCGGCAAAATAATAGTAACTTTAAATGCTTAATTTTAGTTCTTCTATTAAATTATAATTATGATAAAAAAATATTTCTTCACCATTATAACACTAGCCATTTGTAATCTAGTTTCATGTCAAGGTTTACTCACCGATAAAAACAATTTTACAGAACAAGATACTTTGCGAGGAAGCATAACGCCGGAACGCTCATGGTGGGATCTAAATTTTTATAATTTAAATGTGGAAGTGAAACCAGACACCAAATTTATATCAGGTAATAACACTATACGCTATACGGTTCTAGAAGAAAGTCAAACCATGCAAATAGATTTACAACCGCCTCTAGTAATTGAAAAAGTGGTACAAGATGGTGAACTGCTTGAGGTGCATTCCAAAACAAATGCACACTTTATCACCCTAAAAAAAAGGCAAGAAAAAGGATCCGCAAATGAAGTTACTGTGTATTATTCGGGGCACCCAAAAGAGGCTAGAAATGCACCTTGGGATGGCGGATTTTCTTGGAAAAAAGATAGTAACAACAAAGATTTTATTGCAACATCTTGTCAAGGTTTAGGCGCTAGTGTATGGTGGCCAAACAAAGACCATATGTATGACGAAGTAGATAGTATGGCTATCAATATTACCGTACCTAAAGGATTAATTAATGTATCTAATGGTAGGTTAAAATCGGTTATAGAAAACGACTCAACAAATACCTACAATTGGTACGTAGAAAACCCTATTAATAACTATGGAGTGAATCTAAATATTGGCGACTATGTTCATTTTGGAGAGAAATATCAAGGCGAAAAAGGTAATTTAGACATGGATTATTATGTTTTAAAAGACAATTTAGAAACTGCCAAAGCGCATTTTAAAGATGCTCCAAAAATGATGGAAGCTTTCGAGCATTGGTTTGGTCCTTACCCATTTTATGAAGATAGTTTTAAACTGGTTGAAGTACCATATTTAGGTATGGAGCACCAAAGTTCTGTTACCTATGGAAATAAATATATGAAAGGGTATTTAGGTAACGATTTGTCCAATACAGGTTGGGGATTAAAGTTCGATTTTATAATTATTCATGAAGCTGGTCATGAATGGTTTGCCAACAATATTACTTATAAAGATATTGCCGATATGTGGATTCATGAAAGCTTTACCGCTTATTCTGAGAATTTGTTTTTAGATTATTATTATGGTAAAGAAGCTGCTGCAGAATATGTAATTGGTACCCGAAAAAACATTAGAAATGACAAGCCCATAATAGGAGTTTATAATGTAAATAATGAAGGAAGTAGCGATATGTATTATAAAGGTGCAAACCTATTACATACCTTACGCCAGTTAGTTAACGATGACGAAAAGTGGAGAGGTATTTTAAGAGGATTAAACAAAGAATTCTATCATAAAACGGTTACCACCGCCGAAATTGAAAATTACATTTCATCCGTTGCCGATAAAGATTTTAGTGCTATTTTTAATCAGTATTTACGAACTACCATGATTCCTGTTTTGGAGTATAAAATAGAGGGTAAAAAATTAAATTATCGCTATACTAATGTTGTTGAAGGCTATGCCATGCCAGTAAAAATTAGTATTAATGATGATATTGATTGGCTTAAACCCGCATCAACATGGCAAACTAAAAAATTCAAAAAAGCCATCACGAATATTAAGGTAGATCCAAACTTTTATATAAACAGTAAAAAACTTGATTAACAAACGCTCAATACTCATAACCTAACTCTAAAATTTATGTCGCACCTTCCTAAAATTTTATCCCTAATTGTTTTGTTTCTATGTTGTGGAACAACACACGCACAAGACGCATTAACTGCTATTAGCATAGACAACATATTAGCACTAAAAAGTGTTTCTGATGTACAAATAAGTCCTAACGGTAAGTGGGTTGCTTATACGATAACTGAGAACGACATAAAGAAAGATAAACCAGTAAAGCGTATATATAAAATAGCAATTTCTGGAGGTGAACCAATTGCAATAACCAATAAAGCTTACTCCGCTAGCGAACCAAGATGGAGTGCTGATAATAAATATTTATCTTTTTTGGCTAGTAAAGAAGAAGATGAAAAAACTCAAGTTTGGGTTTCTAATACACAAGGAGGTGATGCCGAAGTTCTAACAAAAATTCCACAAGGTGTGTCTTCGCATGAGTGGTCGCCAACAGAAAATAAATTGATGCTTGTTCTTACTGATCCGAAACCTGAAGAACTTACTGCGGATAAAGAAGATGATGATAAACCAAAGCCTTATGTTATTGACCGCCGACAATTTAAACAAGATTATGTAGGTTACTTAGATCGTTATAGAAATCACATTTATACGCTAATACCTGGCGATAGTTTAGCAACACAACTTACTTTTGGAGATTATGACGATAGTGATCCTCAGTGGAGTCCTGATGGTAAAAATATTGCATTTGTAAGCAACCGTACAGATGATCCAGATAGCAATTCTGATTCTAATATTTGGGTTGTTTCTGTTGATTCTAATGCTAAAAATCAAAAATTAGTTCAAATAACAACCAATCCTAATCAAGATAATTCTCCAGTTTGGAGTCCAGATGGCAAATATATTGCTTACAAAACAGTTGTCAATGGCAAAATACTTTGGTATGCAGGTGAAAAACTGGCCATTGCATCTGCCCAAGGTGGAGATAACAAAGTACTTACGACTAATTTAGATCGCAATATTAGTAAACCAAAATTTTCCGAAGATGGGAAATCTGTTTATTTCCTTTTAGAAGAAAATGGCACCAGTGTTTTGGCTTCAATAGCTACTAATGGTACTAGTTTAAAACGCATTATTGAAGGAGAAATAAGCATAAGTGATTATGATGTGAATGG
The DNA here is from genome assembly GCF_900176415.1 of Cellulophaga tyrosinoxydans. Taxonomy (GTDB): domain Bacteria; phylum Bacteroidota; class Bacteroidia; order Flavobacteriales; family Flavobacteriaceae; genus Cellulophaga; species Cellulophaga tyrosinoxydans. The sequence goes on from NZ_FWXO01000007.1 coordinate 108,560, forward strand.
CAGTATAATCACACCATTATTAGCTAAAGCTAATAGCCCTTATAACATTTATACTTTTACTAAAAATAGTCTAACTGAGTTAACTAAGGTAAATCACGATATACTATCAAAAGTTAAAAAACCTATTATAGAAAAAATAAAATTCAATAGTACAGATGGTACTCCAATAGAAGGTTTTGTTGTAAAGCCAATTGATTTTAATCCTTCTAAAAAATATCCTACCCTATTATGGCTACACGGAGGTCCAACAGCTCAGTACGACTTTTCATTTGATTCTGAAGCGCAATTGTTTGCAGCTAATGGCTATGTTGTGCTTTTGTTAAACCCGAGAGGATCTACAGGTTATGGTGAAGATTTTTGCAAAGCCATTTTTGCAGATTGGGGAAATCTAGATTATCAAGATGTTATTTCAGGTGTTGATTATGCAATTGCACAAGGTTATGCCGATCCAGATCAGTTGGCAGTTGGTGGTTGGTCTTATGGTGGCATTTTAACCAATTATGTAATAACAAAAAACAATAGGTTTAAAGGTGCCATTTCTGGTGCAAGTGAAGCCCTTTACAGAGCCAATTATGGACATGACCATTATCAACTTACCTGGGAACAAGAGCTTGGCTTACCATGGGAAAATAAAGAAGCTTGGGAACGAATTTCACCATATAATGATGTAGAAAAAATTACCACTCCCACTTTATGGTTAGGCGGAAGCGATGACTGGAATGTACCTATTTTAAACTCCGAGCAAATGTATTTAGCAATGAAACGTTTGGGTAGAGAAACTCAACTAATTGTTTACCCTGGAGAGTATCACGGAATTAGAAGACCATCGTTCCAAAAAGATAGAATGGAACGTTATTTAGCCTGGTTAAAAAAATATATAAAGTCTAACTAACCTATAAATTAATATTCTTTAATTCTTTGGATTAAGTTTCGGTGTTATTGGTTAAAATACTTCATACCTCCCTATCTATAACTAGGAAGTTGTTATAGGTAGGGTTATAAAATCAATTTTTATATTCAAGACAAAATTGTATCTTGAAAAAAGAACCAATAAACCATTTGTTATGAATCCAATTTTAAGAAACATTATTGCACTACTAGTTGGGCTAATCGTTGGCAGTCTAGTTAATATGGGGATTATAATGATTAGTGGTAGTGTTATAGCGCCACCAGAGGGTGCCGATGTAACCACAATGGAGGGCTTAAAAGCAGCAATGCATTTGTTTCAACCAAAGCATTTCATTATGCCATTTATAGCCCATGCGCTAGGAACGTTTACTGGAGCATTTGTTGCTGCAAAAATTGCTGTAAGTCATAAACTAAAGTTTTCTCTTGCAGTAGGAGTCTTTTTTTTAGTAGGAGGTATTGCTAATGTTTTTATGTTGCCCTCACCTACTTGGTTTGCCATAGTGGATCTCGTTGGAGCTTATATCCCCATGGCTTGGATAGGGCATCATTTTACCTTAAAAAAATAGCGTTCGTAAACCTTCAGTGTATTACCGGAAGATTAGTAATACTTGATTTTATTACTTCACCTATTTAGTATTTAAGTTTTATCTTTGCATGAACCATATCATTAAGTGGACTAAGCCAGCGTGTTTCCGTTATTAGTTTTTCTTGATTTTATGGCGCTTATCATGTCAAAATTACCAGAAGAAAATCAGTTCCTTGATCTATCGGATTACGGAAGACCTTTTGCTAGATATATTGCAGAAGCATTAAAAAACACCTCATTCACACCAATCCATGTTACGCTCAGTTTTGTAATTGCCGGAATAATTGCAATTATATGTTTACTAAATGGTTATTATTGGGCTACAGCGTTCTTTTTAATCTTAAAATCTATTCTCGATGCTGCGGATGGTGAATTAGCTCGCGTAAAAAACACACCGTCATATACCGGTAGATATTTAGATTCGGTCTCCGATATTATTTTGAATTTACTAATTATGTTGGCTATTTGGCATGTAACCGAAAGATCTATTATTTATACGAGTATTGCATTTATAAGTTTACAATTACAAGGTACTTTATACAACTATTACTATGTAATTCTTAGAAATAAACATCAAGGAGATACTACGAGTAGAATTTTTGAAAACACAACACCTAAAGCACTAAAAGGGGAAAAACAAAAGCATGTGACGCTACTCTTTAAACTTTATAAATTTTTCTATGGTTATTTTGATGCTATTATTTATAAACTAGATACAAATGCAGCTAAAAGCAAACTTTTGCCAAATTGGTTTATGACAGCCGTTTCTACATTTGGCTTAGGATTCCAGCTTTTAATAATAGCTATAATGTTAGTTTTAAATTTAAAAGAATTTATCATTCCCTTTTTTAGCTTTTATTCTATTTTCATTATTATTTTTATTAGCATCAGAAAATATATAAATTTATAATATGGCTGAAAATAACGAAGAAAATTACTGGACAGAGCGTTACCAACAACAGCAAACAGGCTGGGATATTGGTTATCCTTCTACCCCTATAAAAACATATGTTGAGCAGTTAAAAAACAAACAGATTAAAATATTAATTCCAGGTGCTGGTAATGCTCATGAAGCTACATTTTTACATCAAAATGGTTTTAAAAATGTCCATATTTTAGATATTTCTGTATTACCCTTAAAGGATTTAAAAAAAAAAAATCCTGATTTTCCTCAAGAGCACTTGCATCATGAGGATTTCTTTGAACATGTAGTAGGTCAGTATGATCTAATATTGGAACAAACTTTTTTCTGCTCCTTTGTGCCAACCAACGAAAATAGGAGACATTATGCGCAACATATGGCTCAGCTACTTAAAAAGAATGGAAAACTGGTGGGTCTATGGTTTTCTTTTCCGTTAACTGGTGACATGGAGAAAAGACCATTTGGTGGTGACAAAAAATCTTATGAAAATTATCTTTCGCCATTCTTTGAAATACAAACCTTTGAAACCGCCTACAACTCTATCCCTGAACGTGCTGGTAATGAATTGTTTGGAATATTTATAAAAAAGTAAACAATTTAGCATTCGTAAAAATCGCTGTTTTCCTTAACAAGCTTTTAAGAAATCTCTTTTCTTAATTTGGTATATTTAAACCGACTAATATAACCAAGACTAAAACTCATGAAAAAACTTCTTTTTCTTATGATGCTTTTTGCATCATTTTCGGTATTTGCACAAGATTTTAACATGGATCTAGTACAAGATCTAAAACCTCGTAATATTGGACCAGGTGGTATGAGTGGTCGAGTAACAGCTATTGATGCAGTTCATTCAAATCCTGATATTATGTATGTAGGTACCGCATCTGGCGGGTTATGGAAATCTACCTCAGGTGGAATAAAATGGGATCCTATTTTTGATAAAGAAGTAACCGCTTCAGTTGGTGCCGTAGCCATACAGCAAAGCAATCCGTCGGTTTTGTGGGTTGGGACAGGAGAAGGTAACCCTAGAAATAGTCTTAATGGCGGTTACGGTGTTTATAAATCATTAGACGGTGGAAAAAGCTGGAAATCTATGGGATTAGAGAACACAAGGCATATTCATCGTATTGTCATAGATCCTACTAACCCAAATGTTGTTTATGTTGGGGCAATTGGGTCTCCTTGGGGTGAACACCCAGAACGCGGCGTTTTTAAAACTACTGATGGAGGAGAAACGTGGAATAAAATTTTATATACCAATAACAAATCTGGTGTAGCAGATTTAGTAATGGATCCTACCAATCCCAATAAACTTATTGCTGCAATGTGGGAACACAAAAGAGATCCTTGGTTTTTTAAATCTGGTGGTGCAGGTAGTGGATTATACATGACCCATGATAGTGGTAAAAATTGGAAAAAACTAACAGAAGAAGATGGCTTACCTGCTGGAGAGCTTGGTAGAATAGGTGTTGCGATTGCTCCTGGCAAACCAAATATTGTGTATGCACTTGTTGAAGCAAAGAAAAATGCACTATACAAATCAGAAGATGGTGGTTTTAAATGGAAGAAAATAAATGACAAAGAAGACATTGGCAATAGGCCGTTTTATTATTCTGAAATATATGTAGACCCACAAAATGAAAATCGAGTTTATTCTGTATTTACCTACATAAATGTTTCGGAAGATGGCGGTAAGAGTTTTACGGAATTAATGCCTGCTTATGGTGTTGACAATGGTGTTCACCCAGATCACCACGCATGGTGGATTCATCCAAAGAATGGACAATTTATGATGGATGGTAATGACGGTGGAATGAACATAACCAAAGATGGTGGTAAATCGTGGCGTTTTATTGGTAATATTCCCGTTGCTCAATTTTATCATATTAGCGCAGACAATGAATTTCCGTATAATGTTTATGGCGGAATGCAAGATAATGGTTCTTGGCGCGGTCCTGCATATGTATGGAGAGCGCAAGGTATAAGAAATAGCTATTGGCAAGAAATAGCTTTTGGTGATGGTTTTGATGTTGTTCCTGATTTAGACGATTCTAGATATGGTTATGCTATGAGTCAACAAGGTTTTGTATCTAGATACGATCATGAAACGGGTAATGACTATATTGTACGCCCTACTCCTCCTGATGCAACAACTAAATTGCGTTTTAATTGGAATGCAGGAATTGGACAAGATCCGTTTAATACAAGTACGGTTTATTTCGGGAGTCAGTTTGTACATAAAAGTACCGATAAAGGATTAACATGGACCGTTATCTCGCCAGATTTAACTACAAATGATCCAGAAAAACAAAAACAAGATGAAAGTGGCGGATTAACTATGGATGCTACAGGTGCAGAAAACCATTGTACCATTTTAGTGATAGAACCTTCTGTTTTAGAGAAGGATATGTTGTGGGTTGGTACCGATGACGGTCGCGTGCATGTAACTCAAAATGGAGGTACCTCCTGGACAGATGTTACTATAAACATCAAAGGACTACCAAAAGGAAGTTGGATACCTCAAATTAAAGCATCTAACAAAAACAAAGGAGAAGCACTTTTGATTGCGAATGATTATCGCAGGTTTAATTACACTCCTTATGCCTACAGAACAAAAAACTACGGCAAAACTTGGGAACGCATAGTAGATGGTACAGATGTGAAAAGCTATACGTTATCGATTGTTGAGGATATTGAAAACCCAAATCTATTATTTCTTGGAACGGATGATGGTTTGTATGTTTCGTTTAATGCTGGAGTAAAATGGCAGAAATGGACTGAAGGATTTCCGACAGTTTCTACAAAAGATTTAGTAATACATCCAAGAGAACAAGATTTAGTAATTGGAACTTTTGGCCGAGCTGCATGGGTTTTGGATGATATTAGACCGCTTAGAGCATTGGCATCTGATTATACCTTGCTTCAAAAAGATGCCAAATTATTTACGCCTCCGACTGCCTATCAAGCGGCTTATCAACAAGCTAGTGGCAGTAGATTTGGAGCAGACGCCATGTTTAATGGTGCCAATAAAAAATCTGGGGCAATGATTACCTATTATCTAAAAGAGGGTAAAAAGAAATCAGACTCCAAAACTGATACAAAAGACAAAGAGGCGGAAGACGATAAAGAAGAAAAAACTGAAAATGATGATGCTCCTGCAGCAACTACAGAAAAAGATAAACTAACTGGAGTTCAGAAAAAAGATTCCATTCAGTTTGATATATATGATGGCGCTAGGCTTATTCGCACGCTTAAGTACAAAACTCCTGAAAAAGCTGGTTTTCATAGAATTTACTGGCGTATGGATGAAAAAGGACCAGATAGACCATCAAGAAAAATTAGTACTCGTAAAAATGAAGCTGGTGGTGTAGATGTAAAACCAGGGACTTACACTATTAAAATGTCATTTGGCACTATTGCTGAGGAAGCAAAAATAGAGGTGAAATCTGATCCTAGAATTTCAGTTTCTACAGCTTCAATTTCTGAAGTTTATGATAATGCTAAAAAGCTTGAAGCATTAAGCCAAATTGCTGCTGACGCAGTAAAACAATTGGTTGAAAGCAAAAATATCGCAGAAAAATATTCCAAGGAGTTAAAAGAATTGGATAAAGAAAAATACAAAGAAGAAACAAAATCATCAACCGATATTGCTAAAAAAATAGATGATTTAATAGCCTTGTATTTAGGTAAAGAAGATAAACGCCAAGGAATTACAAGAAATCCTGAAATTACTGTAATGCAACGTATTGGCGATGCAAGTTACTATGTAGGTTCTAGAAAATCAGGCATCACATCCACAGAAAAAAATCTCATGCAATTTGCTCAAGAAGAGTTACAAATGGCATTAGATAAAACTAATAAATTCTTCTCTGAAGATTGGAAAACATATAGAACTACTATTGAAAAACTGGAGGATTCTCCATTTAAAGAAACAAAAACATTAAAACTAGATTAGAAATTACCTTATGAAAAAAATTGCACTTTTAATTACACTATGTATAACATGTATTGGTAACGCACAAGAAACCGGCGAAGATAAATGGGGCGCATGGTATATGTATTTTGGAACCAATAAAGTTTCTGATAAATTAAGCATTCATACCGAAACCCAATTTCGTTATTATGAAACTACCAGTAATTTTAATCAAATGCTTTTACGTACTGGACTAAACTATCACATAAATCCTGATGCTATTGCAACCTTAGGTTATGGTTACATTACTACTGATGGCACTTTTGAAGACCTTGCAAATGAAGAAAATAGCAAAGAACACCGAATTTTTGAACAATTTATTCTAAAAAATAAAGTAGGTGAGTTTTTGTTTGAACATAGGTATAGATTGGAGCAACGTTTTTTAGAATATCAAAATGTTACAGATACTCAGCATAGAGCTCGCTACCGTTTACAAGTTACTTTACCGCTTACCGATATTTTCTTTTTAAATTTTTATGATGAAATTTTTATCAATCTGCAAAATGAAGCCTTTGGGCAAAACAGATTGTATGGTGCATTAGGAGTTAATGTTACAGAAAATCTTGCCATCCAAGCTGGTTATCTAAAAAATCATTTTTCAAATGGCAATTTTGATAGACTTCAGGTTGGTGTATTCTTTAATCCTGACTTAAGAAAGAAAAAAAAGTAATTAAAATGAATGCATTTTGAATTTGAATCTCGTTTAAAATAAGCGTAATTTTAAGGTACTAACAAACCCTGTACAAATGAAAAAATCAATTTTAGTTTTATCCATAGCAATTGCCTCACTTTCTTATAGTTGTAAAGAAGTTAAGAAAGACAAAATAAATGACGAAGTAACTACTAGCTCTGAAATGACTTCGGAAAAATTTTCTCTAGTAAATGATTCTACCAAAGTAAGTTTTACTGCGTATAAAACTACAGATAAGCTACCTGTAGGAGGAACATTCAAATCTATAAATATTACGAATGCAAAGTCCGCCAGCACTCCACTAGAGGTGATGAAGGGCCTTAAGTTTAATATTCCGATAAGCAGTTTATTCACCAATGATCCTACAGGTACCAGAGATCCAAAAATTACAGAATTCTTTTTCGGAGTAATGGCAAATTCTGATTTAATTTCTGGAATCTTTAAAGTAGACGGGGACAAATGCTCTATTGATGTAACCATGAATGGAGAAACAGCAAATATTCCATTGGAAACAGAAATTAATTCTGAAAATAAATACACATTTACAGGTGTAATGGATTTAAAACAATGGAAAGCCACTGCTGCACTCGCTTCTTTAAATAAAGTTTGTGATGTTTTACATACTGGTCCAGATGGCGTGAGTAAAACCTGGGATGAAGTAGCTATTAAAGGAGAAGTTTCTTTCAAACAAAATTAAAAGAGTTGGAGTACATTTCTTTTAGCACTATATGCGTTAAAATTAATTTTAATAAAGCGCTAAGTCTTTAATTTTTGAATGTACTTTAGTATAAATTAAAACACAGCAAAATGAAAAAAATAATATTTGTTCTTTCATTTTCTTTAATCGCTTTCACTAGTTGTAAAGAATCCAAAAAAACAACGGAAACAAAAAAAGAAATTGAAAAGGAAATGCCAGAAGTAGCTATGGAAGTAAAAACCATTTCTATGGCATTAGAACCAAAAAGTGATTCGAATGTAACAGGTGAAGTTGTTTTTTCACAAAAAGATGGTGAAGTTTTTATGACAGCTACAATGTCTGGTTTAACTCCTGGAGAACATGCAATTCATCTTCATGAAACCGCAGATTGTTCTGCAGCAGATGGCTCTTCTGCCGGAGGACATTGGAATCCTACTTTTAAACCACACGGAAAATGGGGAGCTGAAGCAGGATATCATAGCGGCGATATAGGAAACTTTATGGCCGATGAAAATGGTAACGCCACTGTTGAGTTTAATACAGACCAATGGTGTATTGACTGTGAAGACGAAACAAAAAACATTATAGGCAAAGGTGTCATTGTGCATCAAGGTTTAGACGATTTCACCTCTCAACCAAGTGGTAACGCTGGCGCTAGAGTTAGTTGTGCTGGAGTTATTGAATAGTATAAAAAAGTTAACAATTACAAAAAAGCTGCTTATTGGCAGCTTTTTTTAATATCTTTCAAACGTAAAAACCTTAGATGGAATTAGAAGAATTAGTAGCAAACTTTAGAAACAAGGATGACAAAGCTTTTGAAAAGCTTTACGCCATGTATTCCGATAATATCTGCGGAGTAATCAATAGTATTGTAAAGAATACAGATATTGCACAAGAAATTTGTCAAGATGTTTTCATGAAAGCCTGGAAAAATTCAGAAAGTTATGATGCCTCCAAAGGGCGCTTTTTTACCTGGATGTTAAATATTGCCAGGAATGCTGCCATCGACGAAGTGCGTTCAAAATCCCATAAAAACAGCAAACAAAACCTTTCTTCCGATTTTTTCGTAAATGTACTCGAAGACAAGGATGACCTTAATAGTCAAGTAGATAGTATAGGCATAAAAAACTTGTTAAGCAACCTAAAAGAAAAATGTATACAGATAATAGATCTGCTATATTTTAAAGGTTATACACAAAAAGAAGCAGCCGAAGAGCTAGCGATCCCTGTAGGGACTGTAAAAACAAGAAACAGAAGTTGTATAGCACAAATTAGGGGTAATATTGCAATATAGAATGGATACAGAAAAATACATAGCATCAGGAATTTTGGAACTCTATGTGGCTGGCACATTATCTGAGGAAGAAAACTTAGATATTGCTCGGTACGCTCAAGAGTATCCAGAAATTAAGAGAGAAATTGAAGCCATTGAAGCTGCTATATTAGCATTAACAAAAGCCGCTGCGCCGAAGAATACTAGCAATAAAGGTTATACCGATTTAAAAAACAGAATAGCGAAAGAAAGCGAAACTAAAGTAATTGAATTACCTAAAGAAAAATCAAACTGGGCGACCTATACAGGTTGGGCTGCTTCTATTTTATTAGCCGCTGGATTATTATGGATGTATTCTGAAAATAAAAATTTAAAATCTGAAATACATGTTGCTTCACAAACTAATACCGTTTTAGAGCAACAGATTGAAGACGCCAAAACTTCTTTGGAAAAATCACAACAACTTTTAACCACCATAAGAGATAAAAATATTCAAGTGGTAGCACTGGGTGGACAAACCATAGATCCAAATTCGTACGCAAAAGCTTACTGGAACAAAAAAGAACAGAAGGTTTTTATTGATGCACAAGGATTACCTGAGCCTCCAGAGGGCATGGTTTATCAGGTGTGGTCTTTAAAGTTAAGTCCGTTAACTCCAACAAGTATGGGACTTTTAGAAGATTTTATTACTGATGATAATAAGGTATTTGCACTTTCTAATCCAAATGATTCTGAAGCATTCGGAATTACCTTAGAACCAGCTGGTGGTAGCGAATCGCCTAACCTAGAACAATTATATGCACTAGGAGCAGTATCGTCTTAATAAATAATACTTTTTAGAGATTCCGTTTAATTCGATGTACTTTCATGGCTTTTATTAACCATTTAGGCAAAGGTTTAGATGGATTTCTTTTTTTCATATTGATGTAAATTCCCAATTGCTTTACTATTGGAACTTTATGAGTTTCTACAAATTCAATTAGGGTACCATCTGGATCTTCAATATAACTAAAATGTCCGGCTGCTTCACCCATATCAAAGCTATCTGAACTATCAACGGTAAAAGGATATTTTAACGCTTTAGCTTCTTCACGAAAAGCTTTCATTCCATTGATATCAAAACATATATGTATAAATCCTGTATCGCCCCAAATTCGATTTTCGTATATTTTGTTTGGCTGTCTATTTAAAACTTGTAAGAGTTCTATACTTGTAGGACCTAGCAATTCTCCAAAACCACCAATATCCCTTGGGCTATGTTTTAAAACAACTCTTCGGAAAGCATGAGTACCTCCTGGTAAATGAACAAAGTCATCAAAAACTCCCGTTCTATCAGATTCAATGATATCATATCCTAAAAGCTTTTGATAAAATGATAAAGAGGCATCCATATTTGAAACACCAATTATTGCTCCTAACACACCACCAACTGAGGTGCCAGTTTTAACAAATTCGTAATTATCGTGAATTATTTGAATAATGTTATTCCAGGGGTCAGAAATAAAAAAATGCTCCGCATTACATATACTACTTTCAGATTGACTTTTTAATTTAAAATTTTCAAGAAGCGTATAAGAATGATTTATATTGTTACTCCGAATTTTCATTGAATTTATACCAAGATCACCTAAAAACATTTCAGTTTTTGAAGGCTCAGGCAATCTATTCTTAAACTGCCAAATTTCAAGTCCACCACCACCCAACATATTTAAACTTAATAAAGCTCTTCTGCTGTATATTTTATTATTGGTGTATTTTTTCATTAATTCAGCATCCGCTTCATCATTGAAAACTAAAATATCAAAACATAAATATTTCCTATACCAATTAAAAACCTCTTTCGCATTATATACTCCAATTCCAATTTGCTGTATTCCATTGATAACTTTATTCATAGAACTTAATTTGAGTATGTATTGTTAGGCAGTTTCAATAGCTTATTGTGTAAAGATTTTAATTTCGGAGCAGGATAGCCGCAATTAAAGAGTATCACCAAAATTAGGTTAGACAGATTTACTCTTAAATAAGAATTCGTTTCGTACTTTCTAGCTGAAACAATGAGATTGTTTTTAACAATAGTGTACCTTATATTTTTCTTTTTCATTCTTTTAAACAACTCAAAGTCTTCCATAATTACTTGTGCTTCATTAAAGCCTCCTAAACTATGGAATACATCTTTTTTAATAAATAAACATTGATCCCCGCCGCCTGTAAAAATACCATCCTTTGCGGTAAATGAGGCGTTCACCCTAAGCATAAAACTTTGTTTATCAAATTGATAAGAAAAAAATCCTGCTTTATAATTATTAGTAATTGTATTTTCTATATCGGTAATAAATGTAGTGGGTGGTTTTACATCGGCATGTAAAAAGGCAAAAATAGTTCCGTTAGCAAGCTTGGCTGCTGCATTCATTTGGAACGCTCGTCCACTACCCTGACATTTTAGAATATTGATTTTTGGATTGTTGTTAGCAAGTGACGTATTATCTGAATTTCTAGACGAAACTGCTATGAACACCTCAGCATTCTCATTTGCTATTAAACCCTCCAGATACGGAATAAGCCATTGAAGATTTTCTTTTTCGTTGTGTACTGGTATAATTATTGAAATCATATACAATAGGTCTTTTTCATATAAGTCTGTATTACATCTAATACAGCTAATTTACTCGCACTATTTACGTAGCTTTATCAGAAAGGGTTCAATTTTTTTTCGACCAAACCTTTGCATACTTATTTCCGTATGTATTAATACAATACTAAAAATAAAATGAATACCATGAGCACCAGCAAGCTAACTATTATTTCATTACTAGCGCTTTTAATTTATTTCAATGGAAACACACAACAAGCAGCTAATGAGAAAACTAATTTTAACGCCCTTTCTGAACAATTTCTGAGAGACATTAAAAATAATAAAAACACAGAAGAATTTCAGCAAATACTATACAATACAAGTATAGATGAGCTTGAAAAATCACTTATAACTGATGCTCAAAAACTCGCCTTTTGGATAAATGTATATAATGGGTATATTCAAGTTATTCTTTATAAAAACCCAGATTTATATAAAGATAGAAGGGATTTTTTTAGTGAAAAACAACTACCTATCGCAGGTGAAATGGTATCGTTTGCTAAAATTGAACATGGGATCATTAGAAAATCGCAATGGCCATTAGGACTTGGTATGGTAAGAAAATGGTTCCCTAATAAATTTGAGCGCAGATTAAGAGTAGATGCGCGAGACTATAGAATTCATTTTGCATTAAACTGTGGTGCAAAAGACTGCCCACCTGTGGCTATTTATGAAGCGGATCGGCTTAATGAACAATTAAACACAGGCACTAAAAACTATCTAACAAAGACATCTACATACAACAAAACTGATAATACAGCAGAAGTAACTGCTTTATTCAACTGGTTTAGAGGAGATTTTGGATGTAAAAAAGGAGTAAAACAAATATTGGCTGATCAAGGAATAATACCATCTTCTAAAGGAATTACAATTCTTTACAAAAACTATGATTGGACCTTAGACTTAGATAACTGGACTAATTTATAGCTAACTTTACCCCACTATAATTAATAGTTAAATTATTTACTATACCACCGTAATTCATGCATAAAATAGTTGCCTATAAAAAAACGATTTTAATTGGGTTTATAGTTTTAGCTATCGGGTCTTGTTTTACACTTCCAAATCTAAAATTCTCTTTTGATTTTAGTCAATTTTTTCCAACTGGGGATGAAGATTTAATTTTCTACGAAGCCTTTATAAAGGATTTCTCTACAGATGATAACTTTCTGCTTATTGCTGTAGAAAATAAACCTACAGTTTTCAATAAAAGTTTTTTAACCAAGTTCAATACCTTAAGTGAGCAGTCTAAAAATCTGCCATATGTTAAACAATCAAATTCACTTACCAATTTATCGTATCCTTTAAAAACCTCCTTCGGTTACACTAAATTACCTGTACTACATTGGAATGATGAAAAACAGTATGATATAGACTGGAAAAAAATAAAAGAAGACGACCTTTTTATTAATTCTTTTATTGACAAAGATGGCAAATCGCTCGTATTGTTTTTAGAAACCGAAGACAATTTAAATTACCAACAGTCTATTGAATTATTAACTAAAACAAGAGCATTACTAGAGCATAATGGCATAGAAGATTACCATTTAATGGGTAGATCATTTTTCTATGAAGCCTTAGTGAACATGCAAAAAAGAGAGCTAATTGTAACTTCAATCGTATCCTTATTTCTAGTATTAGTTATTCTCTTTATAGTGTATAAAAGACCCGCTATAGTTTTTATTACCCTAAGTTCCATTTTCATTGCACTGCTCATATTCATGGGAGTTTTATCAGTTTTAGGAAAAGAATTAAGCATTCTCGCTGCCTTCTATCCTATTTTAATGTTGATTGTGGGAACATCCGATGTTATACATATTCTGGATAATTTTCTTGAAAAACTGAAATCAGGTACAGCTAAAAATATAGCCATAGTACAGTCTTTAAAAGAAGTAGGCCTATCAACACTATTAACATCAGTAACCACAGCAATTGGCTTTCTATCGCTTTTATTTTCCAAATTAGTAGGTATAAGAGATTTTGGAGTAAACTCAGCTTTAGGTGTGATTATCGCCTATATAACCGTTGTATTTTTTACCAGCTCTTTAGTTTTATTATTTAACCAAAAGAGTTTACTGCCTAAAAAAGGGCATTCTAAACTATGGAATACTACCTTATTACAAATTAACCAAATTACCATTGCTAAGCCTAAAAGTATCGTCGTAGTTTGTATTGTGTTTACCCTAACTTGTCTTGTTGGTTTAAGTAAGATAAACACCAATTACACGTTTAAAACAAGCCTTCCGGATGACAGTAAAATTGCGAACGACTTTGATTTTTTTCAAAAAGAGTTTGCCGGATTTAGATCTATTGAGATAGCCGTTACTGCAAAAGGAACTAATAAAATAAGTGATTTTAAAATTGCTAATGAAATAGAAAAAGTGGTTAATGAACTTAATCAAACTGCTAATGTTAAGAATGTACAATCGGTTAACATGATCTATAAGGCATTAAATAAAGCTAACAATTTGAACAAAGCTGATTTTTTTGAAATGCCTGAAACAGAAGAAAAATTCAATGTTTTTAAGAAAGATGCACAGCGTTATGCAAAAAAACAATTAAACCAATTTACAGATAGTTCTGAAACCAAATCAAGAATACTTTCAAAAGTACTAGATATTGGAACGGATAGTTTATTACAAACCTATGACAAGATAAACGGTTTCATTAAAACAAACACAGACACTACAATCGTTGATTTCAGAATTACTGGAAAAGGGATGTTGATGGATAAAAATGCGGTGTATATACAATCCAGTTTATTTCAAGGTTTACTAATGGGGTTAATACTTGTTGGTATCATAATGGCGCTTTTATTTAAGAATGTAAAACTGGTGATTATTTCACTTATCCCTAATTTAGTGCCCCTACTTTTTGCTGGAGCAATTTTAGGGTTTTTAAAAATACCCCTAGACGCTCCCGTATCTATTGTGTTCGCGATTGTTTTTGGGATAGCTGTTGATGATACCATTCACTTTCTTGGCAAATATAAAATTGCTATTTCAAAAGGGCTATCAAAAGAGCAAGCATTGGAGATTACATTCTTAGAAACAGGTCGCGCTTTAATAATAACTACCCTATTGTTATTTTTTGGTTTTATGGTCATGCTATTTTCTATTCATAATCCAAGCTTAATTATTGGATTATTAATTAGTTCTACCCTAATAGCAGCACTGCTTTTAGATTTGTTCTTACTACCAGTTTTGATTCGAAAATATATGTAGCTTCAAAGTTGCTATAAAAATGGAGGTTCCATTATATCAACTTAAAAGGTAAGGAATTTCATTATCCACATTAAATAAAGCTTAAAAATTTAGTGGGTAATGATGATAGCACAATTACATGGTTTATTTATTTAAATACACGTTTAAATTACCTCGCTTTATTTCTTTATTTAATTCACTGTGTGCCTTATAAATTTTAAAGGCAGAATAAATCATTATATAAAACCAAAATAGCAGAATAACATAATCCATAAGTAATTGATTTAAAGTTTTTTATAAATAGGATTTGCTTTGTGAAAATCCCCTTTCTATACTACTTACGACATTCCTTTTCAGCAGGTTTTACCCTTCAACTTATTTACCAAACGTTTTAACTAAAAAAGCATCGCAATAATATTATTGCGATGCTCTCAACCTAAAAACAAAAAAACAACCACTTGCTTCTTTACTTTCTACTAAAATGTATACGTTATAGTACCCTTTATAAAAAATGGTGTTCCTGGTGTAAAATGTATTTCTTCCACAGAAGCATTTTCGCTTTGCAATCTTGAAGTTGTAGCAAATTGAGTTTCATTCCATTCTACATTGAATAAATTCTCAACCGATAAGCCCAAGTTAAGAGCCTTTGACATTTGGTAATTTGCATTTAAATCGGCTACAAAATAACCTTTAGCTACTATGGAATTATCTTCATTGGCAGGTCTATCATCTAAATATCTATATTTAAAACCCCCATTAAATCTTCCTAAATTAAGAATGCTAATTCCTCCCGCTAATGTAAAATCTGGCGCTAGGGGAATATAATCTTGACCATCAGTTTCAGCAATACTTCTAGCATTGGTGATTGTTGCATCTGTATTTAAAAACAACCAATCATTTATTTGCCATCGTGCTCCTAGATCTACACCAAATCGTTTGGTTTCACCACTAGGCTCTACAATTCCGGCATCACCAACGTATACAAACTCCTGTTCTAAATATAAATACCACCCAGTAGCATTTAATAACAGTTTTGAAAAAGGCCGCCAAATTGTGCCCAAATCCACACCATAAGCAGCGGGTAAAATTTCTTGTGCGCTTTGCTGAATAACAACACGGGTATCGTTCGAATGAAAACCCATTCCTGATTTTAGAAAAAACTGAAGGTCTTCATGTTGTCGGTATAAAAAATTTAGCTTTGGCGACACCACCGTTTTAGTTTCAGCTTTATTAGCATACGATTCCTGAAGCTTATCTACATAAATGAATTTAAAGTGATCAACGCGTACTCCTGGAATTATAGTCCATTTACCAATAGTATAATCCAAACTTGCATAAGCAAATGAATTGCTCTCTTTAACATCGCCAAGTTGAATGGTATTAAGTGTTGTACGTCTGTTTAAGGTATGCGATAGTTCTACATCATCCACAAAATCAGCTCGAATACCTACACCTGATTTAAGTAAAGCTTCAGAGCTACTAAAAGTAAACTTTTTGGTTATTTCTGAATTAAGGCCAAATATGTTTCTTTGTTCTTTTTGCTTAATTTGATCCCCATTTACAGGATCTTCCAGAAAAAAGGTGAAGTTAGAAAAGAGCTCAAAATTATAATTGGAATAAAAAATATTCGATTTAATAAACGTGTTATCATCTATAATTTTTAGTGCCGATGCATTTATATTTGTTCTACTAGTTTGCCCTCCTTCGGTTGCATCGATAGCTCCAAATCTGGTAATTGATCCATTATCAACTGCACGTTGTGGTATTTGTCCAGAAGCATCCCAAACACTTGTAAAATGCGATGCACTTATGGAAAACTTGCTGGCATCTTTTAACCAAGTAGTATATTTACCAAATAAATTTACTCTTGAGAAATTTTGAGGTGTCTCAAAAGGTCCGTCAAATTGTGTAAACTCCGTGGCTACATAAGCCTTTTCAGTATCAGAATTTATAAAATTAAACATGCCTAAGGCTCTGTTCCAGCCAAAATCTCCAATTTCATAACGTAGCAAACTACGATCTAGGCTTTCTTTGGTATAAAAATCTACATAAGCAGCAGTATTAAAATTGCCTTTATTTGCATAATAGGGTCCTTTACCAAAATCTAAAGTTTCAAGCGTTTCTGGAATTAAAAAATGGAGATCTGCATAGCCTTGTCCATGAGCGTGCGAAACCATATTTACAGGCATACCATCTACAGATATTGTTATATCTGTTCCATGATCTATATCAAATCCGCGTAAAAATAGTTGCTCCGCTTTACCACCTCCTGCATGCTGCCCAATTAATAATCCCGGAACTTTCTGCAACAATTCTTGTGATGATTTTACGGGAGAAGTTTTTAAATCTATAGCAGATACTACGCTCAATCCGTTTATTTTTGGACGAATTACCACCTCTTCTAATTGAAACGACTGTTCTTTTAAAACATAGCTATTCGTTTTATAAAAATCATCAGTTTTCAAGATTATATTAAGCTTTTCATAACCCAAAGCACCTATTTTCAAGGTGTCATTCACGGAATTTTCTTCAATTTTAAATAATCCTACCTCGTTACTATGGGTATGCTTTCCTGAGTTTACATTGAAAATATACACCCCTTCAACAGGATTATTTTTTTGATCTACTAGTTTACCTTTTACTTCTTGTGCTTTTAGGTTTACCTGCAACAGCAAGAACATAATAAGTATGCTACATCTTAACATAAAATACGTTTAAAGAGATTCTATTTTACTTTTCATACTTGGACCTAACTCGTACAAAGCACCCATTAATTCTTGCTTTAAAGCATTAGACTTGGCTTTATAGCCATTGGCCTTATATATTTCAGCAACATTTATTAATACGCCAGGCTCAAAGGTTTTACCTTCTACATATTTTTCTATAATAGTAAGTGCCTCTTTTTTGTTGTTAAGCTTAAAATAACTGTAAGCCAAAAAATTATACGATTCTGGTGTTGGTCTGTTTTCAACCTCTCTTTTGGCTAACTCTAAAGCTTTATCCAATTGCCCTGTTTCATTTAAGTAGAGGTCTATATTATAGGCATTATACATGTCGCCAAATTTAGGATTCTTGGTTCGTATGATATATTCGTCAAGATTAATACTTTGCTCTTTTTGGTTGCCCATAAACGACGCTATTTCTGCTTTTAGTAAATAATAGTCGGGAGAATGGTGATTTTTAGTAACCGAATCTAGAATTCGTAATGCTTCTTGTGGGTTATTCTCATATGAGAAAACAATCCATGCAATTCCCTTTTTAGCATAGGCATTCTGTTGATCTAATTCCAGCGACTTTAAATAAAAAGCATACGACTCTTTAATTCTTCCAGCGTGTCCGTAATAGTCTGCTAAATTGGTATACGCCCATAATATTAAGGGTTTACTATATGTTTTTTCTGCTAGATTTTTAGCCTGCTCCATATAATTTATGGTGGAAGTTAAATCTCCTTTACAATCATTCCACTTTGCCGCCCGAATTAAAAAATCAAAGCTTGAGCCAGTTTTTATACTATCTAAGTATGTTTTAGCAAGGTCATAATTACCTAACTCCATATGCACATCAAACAATAAACTTTGAGTTTCTTTTAAACCTGCTCCTATTTCCAATGCAGCTTCAGCTTGAACTAGAGCTTCTTTAAATCTATGTTGCGATATGTAGTTACGCGCTAAAGATCTTCTATAACCAGATCTTCCAATGGCAGCAATTTCTACTGCTTTTTCTAGGGCTTGCTCAGATTTTTTCAGATAATCTATTTCTCCAGTTGCCTTAAAATACGCATCGTACTGGCTAGCAACTATACCAAAGCTTGTAAGTTGAATACTGTCTGGTTTTATTTTTGAATTCCATAAATCAAAATATTTTGATGTAGTTTTAGGCGCTACAGATTGTAAATATTGATCGTAATCTTCACTATTGGTAATTTTATCATTAGTAGTTGTAGTACAGGACTGCAATAGTACAAATGTTAATATGGTGAATAAATATTTCATGTTGTGGTAGTTTTATTTTTAGGTAAGCGTATTCTTTTAAAATATGGGAGGGCATAAAACCCTCCCAATTCTCCTCTTCATAACATCCTTATTCTGGATTAGCCAAATAAGGAAAGGTAGTTGTTGGATTGGCTGTAATACTAACACCATCCGATGTTAATCTTGGTAAATCTGCCATTCCGTCGCCATTGGTATCTTGTCCGCTAAATCTATTTCCTTCCATTCCACCAAAAAGTAGAATTAAAGAAACATCAATAACATCATCCTGAAGCATTCTTCCTGTTAAGGCTACTTCATCCCCGTCTGGTACTAAAATTCTTCCATCCATATCGGCATCTGTTCCTGGATTAAAATAAGTGGTTGGTAAATTAGGAGCTACATCTAAAACATCAGCAGCTAAGTATCCGGTTAATTGAGCAGCTGTTAGTCCCAAAATATTATTTTCATAATTTACTGCTGCTGGATCTGCTCCTAAGATGTTAGCATATACATCATGATACGCTTCCAATCTAGCTTCAAAACTTGCTTGAAAAGCAGCAGCCATATTAGATGGCAAAGTGATGTTTTGCATGTCTTTTGTCGCGTTATCAGCACTTAAAACAGTGTTTATTCCTGGTCTTCCCATATGATCTACTTGCGCATATGTACCAGAAAAATCGGCGTTCATATCGGGCATCATAGTCGTATCATTATCATCGTCATTATTGCATGAAGCAAAGAATGATATTGCCACTAGATAAGAAAATGCATATATTAAATTTGATAGTTTCATATTTTTAAATTTTTAGATTATTGTTTTTATTGTTTTTTGTTTGATGTTACCCAAGTTTTATAAACATCAAGACCTAATGCATTTTTAGCGGTTGGTGTACCCAGCATGCTATTTGGTATTTCAATAGCGATAGACATTGTGTTGGCACCATCAAAAGTATCAACAGCATCTTCTGGCGTTTTAAAACCCAATGGAGCATTTCCGCTGATTACTTCGTTAAACTGAAAAAAATCAAAGAAAAAAGCATCTTGTCTAGGACCAGCAAACAACTTTACGCCATCAGTAGTAGTGGTAACTTTAGCTGTTGTTCCTGAAATTTCAACACTTCCTAGTGGCGCATCTACCCAAACTTGACTATTTAATCCTTTTTGAGATGGATTTATTGGACCAAAAAAGTACATTATACCATCTCTTGGTATGGCTTGTATTACTTTATCTTCAATTAAATCACCATCCAAATCAATATTAATTTCTGTTAGTACATTCTCATCAAATGTTCCATAGGCCAAATCTGGCAATACGCTAGATTGTAAATCCACTATAAATACCGTATTATCTGAACCAGTGGTAGGTTCGAAAGCATAGAAATCGGCAATATCTGCTGAAGTTCCCATAGATCCTGGCGCATCAATATGATCCGCTGCTACTAATACAATGCCAGTTACAGCAAGTAGTGCAAGCCCTAAATAAATTTTTGTTTTTTTCATGTTGTCAATTATTAGATTATTAATTCAGCAACACTTACGAGAGAATTTATTTAGGGTTTGTTTTTAAATGTTAAAATTATGTTAAGCTAATTTTATACTTCTTATTATTATGTGTAAGAATCCATTATACTTAAGACTTTTGTATTAATTTCGCGCTTTAAAATAACTAGTAAATGAATCCTTCGTCTTCTGGCTGGATAGAAAAATTTGGACATCTTGTAAAAGATTATCATGGTTTGTATGATAATTTTGACGAGCTATACCAACATTTAAAAAGTACTGGTTTTATATATGGAATAAATATTAAGATTCCAGAATTTATACATCCTGAACATCCATTATCTGAAGATGAAAAGGCTAAGATAAATTTACTGACTGCATTATATTTTACCTACAGACAGAAAGAAAAAGAAGCCGATTTTAATCAGTTTTTAGATCAGATTTTTGAGTTTTACAACCAATTAGGAGTGAATAAAATTTCCTTATTGCATAAAATACTTAATGGAAAAAAAACTTCTTCGCAATTAGAAAAGTTAATCGACTCGAGAATTTATATTGATGATAATGTTATTAGCAAAACGTTTAATAGCATCATTACCAACTCACTTTTATTTATAGATGTACTTACATTTAAAAAGTATTTAGATTCTAAAACCGATCTAAAAAAGTATGCTGAAGAATTAGAATATGTGACCATAAATTGTATTCATTATACTTTAAAATCGAAACGTAAAAACAAAAATGATAAAAAATTAGCGCAGCTTTTTGAGTCTTCATTAACGTTTATTGACCAATCCGAAGATCGTTTTGATGGCTCGTATCGCGACAAATTAAAGACCAATTTTTCGCTGTGTGAATACCATTATTTTTTAGATGTTGCCTGCTTAACAGTATGGGAAGATCAGTCATTAGACTACAAAGAATCTGAGTTCATTTTTAGCCTAGGAAACGACCTTGGTTTACCCTCAGAAACCATCTTAAATTCAATAGAAAATGTGGCTCATTTTTTCGAAGAAAATTCGGAGAAAATGCCCCATTTAAAAAACAATAATTTGGCGGTACAGTTTTACGATAGCATGTCTAAAATTGTCAATAAACTAATCTTAAGAAACAGTAAAAGACTCAGTAAAGAATTATCTGAGAGTAAAGAATTAGTTGCCTTATTATCTAAATCGGCAACCAAAGAATTAACCGAAGAAGAAAAGAAAAAAGTACAAAACCAGTTGTTAGATATTTTCAAAAGCATCCCATCATTAGCAATTTTTATATTGCCAGGTGGTGCTGTTTTATTACCTATATTTATAAAATTAATTCCTAAATTACTACCATCTGCTTTTGACGAAAACAGAGTGGAATAATAGCTGAAAAAGAAGTAAAAAACCCACTATAAGTTTTTCTTATAGTGGGTTTTTTTATTATTTATAATATTAGATATCAGTTATTTAATACCACTTACTCTAACCATAACTTAAAGTCCTTTACGCGCTCTCTACTTACGATGATTTCTTGGTCATTAAAGCGCTCTAATTTAATTTGTAGCCTTGAATTAGTGTATGAAATGATATCTTTTATATAGGCGACATTCACATAAAATTTACGACTAACCCTAAAAAATAGTTTCGGATCTAAATCGTCTTCTAGGTTTTCTAAAGTAGTTTCTAATAGGTAATTTCTTCCATCGGTAGTCGCAGCATAGGTGCCTTTATTTTCACTATAAAAACACTCTACCTCATCAGCATTAATAATTTTTATGTGTTGCCCTACTCTAGTCGTAAATCGTTTTTTAAACTCACGTTCAATAGGGTTTACCAAGAGCTTTTTTATGTCGTCAAAATCGAGTGCTAACTTCTCTTTTTTTGGCGCTAAAGATTGGTATTTTTTTACGGCAATTTCTAGCTCTTCATCATCAATTGGTTTTAACAAATAATCTATACTATTTAACTTAAAAGCTTGCAGTGCATATTCGTCAAAAGCCGTGGTAAAAATGATAGCACTTTTCACTTCAACAGCATCAAATATTTCGAATGATAATCCGTCTGAAAGTTGAATGTCTAGAAAAATTAAATCTGGATGTTCGTTATTTTTAAACCATGCAATTGCCTCTTCAACGGAATGCAACATAACAGAAACTTCAACCCCTAATTCATCAAGCATTCTGTTTAATCTTCTAGCGGATGGTTTTTCATCTTCAATGATAATTGTCCTCATGTTTTGGGTTTTGGGTTTTGGGTTTTGGGTTTTGGGTTTTGGGTTTTGGGTTTTGGGTTTTGGGTTTTGGGTTTTAAAAATAATTAAAATTTAACGACATCGATTTCTAGACTTCTTTTCTTCAAAATCTTTTTCGAACCTTAATAATCATTAAGGAGCATCTTTAATTTTATTCTTGGTTCATAAACTCCTGAATTTTTTGCTGCTCCCAATTTTTAATAAATTTTGGTCGCGAACTAAAAACCACAAGTCCATGTATTGCCAATCCTATTCCCCAAAGTATTGGGGTGCCGTAAACGTTCCAATCTATCCAATTTAAAAATTCCGGACTACCTAATGCTTCTTTACTTAAAACAGATACGACAACGGTTTCTTTAAAAATAATTATCGCTAAATTAATGATCAAATAAGCTACTAGGTGATTGTAAAAACCTTTTATTGCAGCTACTCTTTTTTTAGCACGTTCTAATTTTGTTAAACTTACCTTTTTCATAATAGATCGTTATTTGTATTTCTCATATTCTTTCTTCTCCTCGTCTAGATACTTTTTTATCTGACGTTCTTCCCATTCTTTACTAAAAAATGTTCTAAATCCGAACACCTTCATTCCATGAAAAAAGAGGCCTAAACCCCAGGCTGCAGGTGTTATTAAATGACCAAAAAAGAATAGTGCATCAAAAACTGACCAACCATTATTTATTTGCGCCACTGTATTTACAGCAATGATGGCAATATTCATAATCACATAAATGGTTAAATGAATATAAAACCCTTTTATTTGTTTTATTTTCTCAGCGGCTCTTTCTTGTTTGCTTATATTATTTGTGTCCATTTTATTATTTTTTTTAACTTCTATTCCCAACGTCCTTTTCGATCTTCATCTTTCATTAATTCTTGTATTTTGCGCTCTTCCCAGTCTCGCCCAAATAAAGAGGTATAGCCAAAAAGCTTTATCGCTTGGATAATAGTGCCGATTGATACTCCAAACACGACCCATAAAAACCAAGGGTATCTCCATTCATTGGTGTAATAGTTAATAGCGCCCGTTAAGACAATTACAAAAATATTCTTTAACAATGTGGAATAAAACTTCTTAAGACGCTCTACGCGTTCTTTAGCTTTAAAATATTTACTGTCGTTATCTAATTTATACATGGTGGTTATTTTTAATTGTACATTTCAAATTTCCGCTAATTACAGCTCTTTTCTAAAAGCTAGTTTCCGAACTGTAGTTTTAACTTCCTGAATTGTAAAATTTGATTAAAAGGTGTCATCATCAATAAGTTCGCGCATTTTTCGCTCCTCCCAGTTCTTGCCAAACAAAGGATTATAGCCATACGCTTCCATTCCATGTGCCGCTAAACCAAATCCCCAACCTAGGGCAGGAAATAACACCCATGGAAAACTTGTAGTGTTGTAATTTATAAATGCTAGAATAGGGATTACAATGCAATAGGCTAATAAATTGCCATAAAACCCTTTAATCTTTTCTACTCTTTCTTTTGCTTTTTGATAGCGTTTATCTTCTATATAATTTGATTGTGTTTCCATAATTGATACTTGTTTTGTGAGCATCGGTAGTTCTACACTAAAATCCGATACTGTTTTAATAATATTTACTTTTTTCTCCGATAATATTTCGTAGCGTTGTTTAATATTCATTAATCCAACACCACTACTCTTTTTTACTACTTGCTTTTCTTGCAAGTTATTGCTAACTACCAATTGACCACCATTTTCAAAAACCCGAATATGCAAAGGCCGTTCAGAAGTCACCACATTGTGCTTTACCGCATTTTCTAATAATAACTGTAATGACAATGGCACTATTTTCGCTTCTGGATTGCTACATGCTTCAATAATATCAAAAACAATACTATCTTCAAATCGCATTTTTAATAGGCGTACATAAGTTCTAGCAAACTGCAATTCTTCATCCACGGAGACTAAATCTTTGTTTTTTTGCTCCAATACATATCTGTATACTTTAGATAATGATGTGGTGAATTTCTGAGCTTGGCTAGGATCTTCTTCAATTAAGCTTGTAAGTACATTTAAGCTGTTAAACAAAAAATGAGGATCTAACTGATTTTTCAGAGCATCAAATTTAGCAGATGCTGTTCCGGCAATTATTTTTTGCTCTTTTACCTTTTTGTTTTGACTAGCTCTATAAAAATATACCGCATGGAAAAATACCGACGCTACTATGGTAATCAACATCGAAATGGCATAGAACGTAGGGTTTTCATTTGAAATAAAAGTATTCCAAGTGTTACCAGACATCACCATTTCTGTGATAATGCGGATTATAAAAACCGCCAACATACTTAGCACAATACTGCCAACAATACCTATTAACAGTCTAAATTTTCCATATTTTTTCCAAACTACTTTATCATTCAAATAATCAAAAAACGAAACATTTACAAAAGTCAAAACTATAGCGTACAGAAAGTAATACCCTAAATTCTTTACGAAACCAGCATCAAGACTTAGATTGCCACCGCCTAGCAGTTGCATTCCAATATCTACGATAGCAATGACAATGCCTACGATGATACCTGTTCCTATAGTTTTTGTTAAATATTTCATTTGTATTGAGTTATCAATGTTCAAGTAAAGTATATTTTAGCTACTTGATGATTTTTAAAAAGATCGTGTTATTTGCATTAAAGTTAGCAAAAAGTTACTAAGTAGGTGTTTTATTCCTAGGTTTCATATGCTATGATTTTAAATGATTATGGAAACAAATTTGCGTCAACTTTCCTTTTTTTAAAATTTACGACTTCTCAACTGTAAAAAATACCGACTGAACTGTATTAAAAATGAATTTATTCTATAAAATCTAGTAATTTTGGCCCATGGTTAGAACATTTCAGCTTCGTATTTCATTAAAAGAAGAAGCTATTGAAGGTATACTGGTAAAGAAAGCTGCGCAGCATGTTGGCGCTGAGGAAAAAAACGTGATTGTAAAAGTGTTACGCAAATCTATTGATGCGCGAAAACCACGTATCTATTTTAATTATAAACTCGAGGTTTATATTAACGAAAAGCCTTCTGACCAACCCGATTATACTTTTGATTACAAAGATGTTTCTAAAGCCAAAGAAATACACATTATAGGTTTTGGTCCTGCTGGAATGTGGGCTGCCCTACGTTGCTTAGAATTAGGCTTTAAACCTATTGTACTGGAACGTGGTAAAAATGTAAAAGACCGACGCCGTGATTTAAAAGCTATTAACCAAGATCATATTGTAGGCGAAGACTCTAACTACTGCTTTGGTGAAGGAGGTGCTGGCACATATTCTGATGGCAAATTGTACACACGAAGCATAAAACGTGGCGATGTACGTCGCATTTTTGAAAGCTTAGTACACCATGGCGCTACGGAACAAATATTGATTGATGCGCATCCTCATATTGGCACGAATAAATTACCGAAGATTGTACAAAACATTCGTGAAACTATTCTAGACCGTGGTGGAGAAATACATTTTGACACTCGTGTGGTGGATTTTGTGATTGCAAATAATAAGATCAAAGCACTTCAATTAGCTAATGGTAAAGAATTGACAGTCAACCGAGTGATTCTCGCAACAGGCCATTCTGCTCGAGACATTTACTATCTGTTACATAAAAAAGAAATAGCCCTACAAGCCAAATCTTTTGCAATGGGAGTGCGAGTTGAGCATCCACAACAAATTATAGATAGCATACAGTATCATTGCTCAGGAGAACGTAATGAGCTTTTACCAGCTGCATCGTATAGTTTGGTAGAACAAATAAAAAATAGAGGCGTATACTCTTTTTGTATGTGCCCAGGTGGATTTATAGTTCCTGCAGCTACCGCACCAGGAGAAATTGTTGTTAATGGCATGTCGCCCTCAAAACGAAACAACTTATTTGCCAATTCTGGTATTGTGGTCGAGATAAATGCTGATGAAGATTTACGCAAGTATGAACAACATGGGGTTTTAAAAGGATTAGAATTTCAGAAAGATTTAGAACGTTTGGCCTTTACCGCTGGCGGAAGAACCCAAACTGCACCCGCACAACGAATGGTAGATTTTGTTGACGGAAAATTATCTAACGATTTAAATCCTACCTCATACCAACCCGGCATCAAATCGGTACCATTACATTCGCTTTTACCAAAACTAATAGGTAGCAGATTGCGTGGTGGTTTTGCTGCTTTTGGAGAAAAAATGCAAGGTTATTACACCAATGAAGCTAATATTATAGGTGTAGAATCTAGAACTTCATCCCCAGTAAATATTCCAAGAAACGAAAACTTAGAACATCCAGAAATTGAAGGACTTTTTCCTTGTGGAGAAGGTGGTGGTTACGCCGGAGGTATTGTTTCTGCTGCTATGGATGGTGAACGTTGCGCGGAAGCTGCCTGTAGCTAACAGTTTTTGGCGTTCAAGGTTTATAGATTAAAATCGATTTTGTTTCTTGATAATTTAAATAAAGCGCATTTTCACAACACTGCATTTTACCTTGATGAATTATTACATTAAAATCACTTAATTTTGCATTAGATTAAAGAGCTCCATGACAGAAAAAACGCCTACCCGTATTAATAAATATTTAAGTGAAGTTGGTTATTGTTCGCGAAGAGCTGCCGATAAACTAATTGATCAGGGCAGAGTTACCGTTAATGGAAAAGTGCCAGAAATGGGCACTAAAATCACATCAGACGATGAAATTCGTGTAGATGGTGAATTGGTAGGCAAGCCTAAAGAAAATTTCACCTATTTAGCTTTTAACAAACCTGTGGGGATTGTCTGTACTACAGATACAGGGGTTGAAAAAGATAATATCATCGATTTTATAAATTACCCTAAACGTATTTTCCCCATTGGGCGTTTAGATAAACCTAGTGAAGGTTTAATATTTTTAACCGATGACGGAGATATTGTCAATAAAATTCTGCGCGCTCGTAATAATCACGAAAAAGAATACATTGTTTCAGTAAACAAACCGGTAACTTCAGATTTTTTACATAAAATGAGTAGTGGTGTTCCAATACTCGATACCATTACCCGCCCTTGCAAGGTTAAAAAAGTAGATAAATACACTTTTAGTATTATACTCACCCAAGGTCTTAACCGCCAAATAAGAAGAATGTGCGAACATTTAGACTATCGTGTAAAACGCTTGCTACGGGTACGAATTATGAATATTGAGTTAGATGTGGAAGTTGGCAAATGGCGTCATTTAACTAACGCAGAGCTAAAAGAAATTAATAGATTGGTGTCCGATTCTGCCAAAACTTTTGATTAACACATCGTTTGGAAAGTTACAATGTCCGCTGTTGAAAGTCATGGTTTTGCTACCTATCATTTTATACACTACTCCTTAGTTCTAAAATAATTTGAACTTACACTTGAACTTAAGCATTGAACTTTGAACCCTAATCACCTATAAATCCAAAGTATAGTCCTACCTTTGCCGCTTATTATAAATACATGACATTTAAAGAATTAGGAATAGCGGAACCTATATTAAAAGCGCTAGTACAAGAAGGTTACGAAAATCCCACCCCAATACAAGAAAAATCAATTCCCATATTATTAAAAGGCAAAGACCTATTAGGTGTTGCACAAACAGGTACAGGAAAAACTGCAGCATTTGGCATTCCTATTTTACATCATTTATACACCAACAATAGTGGTATAGGCAAACGTAAAATAAAGGCTTTGGTAGTTACTCCAACACGAGAGTTGGCCATACAAATTGGGGAGAGTTTTACTGCTTATGCCCGATTTACTGGTATAAAAAATACGGTAATTTTTGGTGGCGTTAAACAAGCAAAACAAACCGATGAACTCCGCAAAGGTGTAGAAATTTTAGTAGCTACACCAGGCAGATTATTAGATTTAATGAATCAAGGTTTTATATCGCTTCGCGATTTAGAGCATGTGGTATTAGATGAAGCGGACCAAATGCTCGACATGGGTTTTATCCATGATGTAAAAAAGATTATTGCTAAGTTGCCTGAAAAACGTCAATCACTATTCTTTTCGGCTACCATGCCAAAAACCATTGTAGAATTATCGCGTAAAATGTTGGGCGATTTTGAGCAAGTAACTATAAAACCAGAACAAGCTACTGCTGAAAAAGTAGAACAAGCTGTATATTTTGTACCTAAGGGCGACAAAGCTAAATTGTTAGTGCATTTAATAGAAACCAAATCGGCAAAAGCAGTATTAGTTTTTTCGAGAACTAAACACGGTGCTAATAAAATTGTAAAGTTACTGGGCAAGGCTAATATTAATGCCGCAGCAATACACGGTAACAAATCGCAAACGGCAAGACAAAACGCTTTAAACGATTTTAAAGATGGAAAACTTACTGCATTAGTAGCTACGGATATTGCCGCTCGTGGTATTGATATTGATGATTTATCGTTGGTGGTAAATTACGATTTACCTAATGTGCCAGAAACTTATGTTCACCGTATTGGACGAACAGGCCGTGCTGATGCCAGTGGCGTGGCTTTATCTTTTTGTGATGCAGAAGAACGAGCCTATTTAAAAGATATTCAAAAGCTTATAAAACAAACGATCCCTACTATTACAGATCACCCGTTTTTAGATGACGGCAGCAGACCAGTTGACGCACAGGAAGATGATAGACCACCTAGAGCTAATAATAGACCTAGAAACGGCAATCAAAAACCAAGAAATTCTAATAATAGAAACCGAAATAAAAATAGGAATCGGAATTCTACCAAAAAACAAGAATAGAAAAAAGCCTTGCAGGAAACTGCAAGGCTTTAATTTTTAGTGGTATTGTTTATTTATTTACCCAGCATTAAAAGCTCGTTGCATTTAATTTCGGTGATGTAGCGCTTCTCCCCTTCTTTAGTTTCATAAGAACGGTGTACCAATTTACCTTCTACCGCAACCTGCTTACCTTTAGTAAGGTAGTTTTCTACAATTTCGGCAGTTTTACCCCAAGCCACAATATTGTGCCATTGTGTTTCTTCTACTTTCTCTCCTTGAGCATTTTTGTAGCTATCGCTAGTTGCAATTGAGAATTTAGCCAGTTTACTTCCGCCATCAAGATTTACGATTTCCGGATCATTACCTAAGTTACCTATTAACTGTACTCTGTTTTTAAGTGCGTTCATAATTTTAATTTTTAATGTTTAACAGTTAAGACTATCGGAACACTATTGTTTCGACACTGCAAACATACAATCACTAAAAAGTTGAATGCGGTTTGGAAATAGTTACTTTCGTTTACAAACGTTTGTAAGCGTTTGTAGTCTTTTATTCGTCTAATTGTCAGTATAATACAATTCTTATTTCAATATAAAAATATAAATTATAGTTCTATAAATTTCAGCATTTTAAATATCAAACTAAAAAATAACGTCAAAATAACTGTGGTAATAGTGCTTCTTATATAGGGGAACACATACTTGATAAATTAAATTTTAGGCTTATTCATATAGTCTTGCCAGAGGACCAAAACATATTTTTCATGGGCTCCTTCTTTTAGTTTCATAAAACCATATTCGTATACAAATAAGTAAACTTCTCCTTTTTGGTTTTTCCAAAAATGTGTAAAAAAGTTAGCATTAAACCCCATTTCAGTAATCCGTTCAGCTCGCACTGTAACCTTGCCTCCTTTATTAAACTCTTTTAGTATTTTTCGGTTAAGTTTTAGCTGATTATCTACAATGTTATAGAATCGTTCTGGTTGCTCCTTAGCTAGCTGATATTGATAGGCACTTTTACAATGGAGATCGCAATATTTTTTATCGGTCCTACCCTGTAGTTCTTTATTGCAATGCTTACAATGTTGTTGTATTCTCATTATAAAAATAAAATTAAGTGAATGTCTATGCGAACATTATTCGATTAAGATACGATTAAATTATTTATTGATGCTAACTTTACTAAATATTTTATTTTTAGCACCATGTACAACAGGACTATTACTTTTTCAAAAATCAACTATGACAAAAAAGAATTATTGTTAATAGATTTTCCATATGATTTTAAAACAAAGGAATACATAAAAAAATTTGATGGAGTTACTTGGCATTCAAGGTTAAAACGGTTTTGTTTGCCTTTTTCTAAACATCTTACAAATACCTTTTTCAAATATTTACGTGCTCAAAATTACTTTGTAGATTATAGTGCATTAAAGAAAAATTACACATCAGCACCAACACGAGTTTCTACAAAAATTAAATTAGAAGGCAAGCCTAATAAAGCAATATTAGAGCGTATTGGAATGTTTAAAAAATGGATGATTCAGAAACGTTATAGTGAGAGTACTATAAAAACGTATGAAAGTATGTTGCTAACCTTTTTTAGTTATCATTCAGAAAAATCTGCACAGGAAATAGATAAAACTGATCTTGAAGACTATAACTTTAACTACATTATCGCAAATGGTTTTTCGTATACCTATCAAAATCAGACGATTAATGCTTTAAAATTATTTTACACCTATGATGGTTTAGATCCTTTATTATCCAGCAATTTAGAGCGTCCAAAAAACCAATCGAAGCTACCCGAGGTACTAAGTATAGCTGAAGTTAAGATCATTTTAAGCTCACTCGCTAACTTAAAACACAGAACCTTATTGAGTTTGTTGTATGCCTGCGGACTACGAATTGGTGAAACATTAAATATCAAAATAAAAGATTTAGACTTAAAAAGAGGTTTTACCCACATTAGATCTGGTAAAGGCCACAAGGATAGGTATGTACCAATTCCAATAAAAATGTGCGAGTTACTGCACCGATATATAGAAACTTATAAACCTAGCTCATACTTATTTGAAGGCATAAATAACAGCAAATATTCTCCTGTTAGTGCCCGACAAATTTTAAGGCGAGCATTAAGCGTTACTAAAATTAAAAAACCAATAACCTTACATACCTTAAGGCATAGTCATGCCACGCATTTATTAGAAAATGGAACAGATATTAGATATATTCAAGAGCTCTTGGGCCATAATAGTCCCAAAACCACAATGATTTACACACATGTAAGCACTACTAGTTTAGATAAAATAAAAAACCCATTTAATGATTTTGAAATTTAAAATAAAAACATATTTTTTGACTACTTTTATTCCATATTGGTTGTATAAAGATGTATTTTACATCTATATAAACAAGTTGCCCACAAGCTGAAAAACCAACAAACCATAGAATAAAAAATAAAGAATGGCTACAAAAACAAGAAAAATAGGATTTTATTATCTGACTTTAGCTTCAGGAGATACTACAGTCGAAAATGCTTTAAATGAAACATTAGATTATATCAACAGTCTTTCTAAAGTTGACAGAAATAGAACAATTAAAAATCCAAAATTTGGATTTTTAGACAACATAAATTCTAACGCCCAAAACACTAAACACAAAATAATTTTTAAAAGTGCTTCACATAGTTTTAGACCACCTTTAGTTCATCGTGACACAATTGCTGAACGTGAAAGTCCAAAAACTATGGAAGAAGGTGAAACTCAAAAAACTCATTTGATTACAAAAGCAATTAATGGAGATATAATTATCATTTTAGAAAAACATCTAGCTGGAATGACAATTCAACAAATTAAAAGTTACTTAAATTACTTTGCATCTTTTCTTGAAGCTGAAACTCAAATTAGATTTGATTTCGAGACTATTGCCAAAGATAATTTTTTAGAAGAAATTGAAAGTTTATCAAGAGTCGTTAGTGCCGACGTTTATGTTGATAAACAATTACTTGGTAGCGAAGTTTTGGACTATTCAGAAAGAACAAGTACTGTAAAACACGAAGTTGTAGTTTCTGTAAAAGCAAAGAACAGAGATAGTATTAGTGATTTTGCTCGAGATGTTTATGCAAAACTAAATAGCGGACAAAATTCAATTCAAAGACTACGAGTTGTCGGTAGAAACAATGAAAATAATATTGTAAAAATCAATACTGATTTCATTGAAAGACAAGAATATGTAAATCCAACTGTAAATCAAGTTACTGGAGAAATTAGAACAAGCGACCTTTTTAATGAAATGGAATCAGTATTACAAAACTTTAATTAAGAATGTATTTAGAATTTCTGTTATTAATTGCCGACTATTTCCGAACTGTTTCAAAAAGAATTTTCTTTTTCGAATGGCTATTTCCTTTTTTAATAGGGGTTGGAATTTTTGCCCTTTTATTTTTTGGAACTTCAACATCAGCAACTATTGTATTCAAAGATAATGCTATTAACCTCTTGGGGATTTTAGTCGGATTTTCAATTACAATTATTACAATTCTAACAACTGGACAAGGTCAAAATTTGGATGAAATAAAAAACAAGGAAACAAAAATAAAAATCAATAAAGAGAAAATAACGTTATTCAGACTTCTATTAATAAATTTCACGTATTCAGTAATAATTGAAGTCGGACTTATAATTGTGTGTTTAATTTATCCATTACTTGTAGAAAATATAGGTATACCCAAAAACCTAAAATATATTGGCTTTTCGATTTTAGTGTTTTTGATTTTACATATCATGCTTTTGACAATGCGAAATCTGACTGACTTTTATTTAATTTTAATTAAACCGACAAAAAAAGCCAGTGGGCAACAACGTGTATAATTAATGGCTAGTCCTCGCCTACTTACGAAAATCCTCGCGGATTTTCTATTCGGTTATTATTTGCTAAATTAGGGGCTTAAACACGCCACTAATCATACACAAGACCGTTAGCACAAATACGAAAAAAACTTACCGAACATCATTTAATCTATGTCTTTCGATGAAACATTATTGCAATTACGATTAATCGCTCGAAAGAAAGGTAAGTACGTAATGAACAAATTATTTGATGATTATCTAACCGGAGCTTTTGATAAAGAAAGAACTATTTCTTGTCTATTATGTGGCTCTGAATCAAACATAACTAAAGAACACGTTTTGCCAAAATGGGTGTTTGAAAGTGACCCAAAACGGACTTTTACAACTGATGTTAATCAATTACCACAGAAATACATCGGAACGACATTACCTATGTGTTCGACTTGCAATACGGATATTCTAAATACGCTTGAACTTTACATTCAAAAGACAATTTCAGAAGTTGACCTAAAAACCAAATATTATAGTTCTGAAAATTGGGAGAATATAATAAGGTGGCTTGAAACTATTGATTATAAATTTCAGCTAATGGACATTACAACGAAATTTAGAGCTCACAAAGAAGCTGGATATATACCCTTTTTAGCTGATTTCTCAATAGCGGAAATGCGAGACTTTTCAATTCGAACTATTAAATCCAAAGCCAGATTATCTTTGAAAAGGATTTCGACAAAGGACAAAAGTAAAAGAGCTAATTCCCTAATTGTTGGAACAACTAAAGTTAAAACATTTAATTATTTCCATAAATCAGGACAGTTCATACATCTTGAGCTACCTAAATACAATAAAGTCTTCTTTTATTTCTTTGAGAGAGAATTTGAAGATGATGACGATATAGAAACGGAAGTTATGGAATTAATTAAATCGGTTTATGAAGTAGATGAATAGACTGATTAAACATTCGGAATAAGTACTTGTGCTAACAATGTATATAAAACATAGCTATTACAGGCTTTTCGAGAGGTTTTTGTACATTTGTTAAGACCGCCAAATTTTCAAATTTGGCTTTTTTAGAAATTTAAGATAAAAAGAAAATTTAAAAATTCGGCTCGTGTTTAATCCGAAAAGTTAGCGTTTTTTTACACGCTACGTTTCATATACGGAGCCGTTACCCAACATTTGAAAAAAACGACATTCTACATATCATTTATAGTTTTTATTCTGACTTTTTTGAGTTGCAACTACTTTAAAAAACCAGAAAAACTTCCGAAAACCGAACAGTATGAAAAACTGATTGGAAAATGGAAAGTTACTCATTCAAATTTCTTACCATTTGAACATCCTTCATTCTGTGAGAAAATGGAACTGAATTCGATATTTGAATTTGACGAATACGGAATTTTGAGAGTTTATGAAAATGAAAAAACAAAACTGAATTGTAACGATTATCAAAAATTCTGGATTGACGGAAATGAACTAATTGCTTTCGAGTATGACGTTGGATTTCCATACGAAATCCTAAAACTAACTTCGGACTCTTTAATAATAAAATCGGAAATCGTGCCTGCCTACTTGTTCAAGGGAGAAAATATTAAAACAGTTAAAGATTTAGAAGGAGACGATATAAAATTTATACGAGAAAACGGAATTATAATTACGCTGAAAAAACAAAAAAACGTTGGGTAACACCGTGTATAATTCATTGCTAGTTATAGCCTACTTACGAAAGTCCTCGCGGACTTTCTATCCGTGATTTATTTGCTAACTTTAGTGCTTAAACACGCAACGAAATCATACACAACAACGTTAGCAAACATTTAAAAACCAATCGTTACGAATGAAAACATTTTTGATTTTAATCTCATTTCTATTTCTGTCCAATTCGAATGTAATACATCAAGATAGAATATTGGAAATTGACAAAAATGGAAACCTAATTGGTTTGCCTAAAGAATTTAGTCCCGCGAAATTTGACTTGAATGAAAAAAAATTGCGAATAAATGACAAAGAAATTGTCTTCCCAAAATGTCTGAATTATTACTTTGAGGAACACCAGAATCCAAAATTAAGCTTCTTAGCTTCTTGGTATCATTCAAAAAAGATTATGCCATATTATCTGATTATCAACATTCACGACAACGATGTGAATTATGGTTATAAAATCTTAGTTGATTTAGAAACCTTAGATTTAATATATATAAACAAATTTATTAGAGAAGGAAATACTACTTACAATCCGAAAGTTGAATTGACCGAAGAATGTCTGACTGAATATAAAAGTGGAATTAAAACACGGAATTAACAAACGAATAAAAAACGATTTGCTAACACCGTATAAAAATAATAGGGCAATTAGTTGCTTAATTCAATGGCTTGTGCACTTTTGCGAAGTCGCCAAATTTTTAAATTTGGCTTATTGAGAAAAGAAAAATAATAAGAAAAATTTAAAAATTCGGCTTGTGTTTAACCGAATGGTTCGTGCGTTTTTTCCGCCCTACTATTCTTATACAATACCGTTCTACACCATTTGAAACAAACATTCGTCATAGCATTAATATTAGTAATCGGAATAGTTTCTGGCTGTAAAAAAAATAACACTCTGAATTCAAAAAATATGTCTGAATTACCAAAGTTTAAATACCAACCGAACGCACTCGAATTGGGAATAATTGAAAAGAAAAATATTGATTGTCCAGTTTGTGAGAAAAATAGAGAATATGCTTACTCTGGCGGAATTTACGCTGTCGAAGAAGTTGAATTTATTTGTCCTTGGTGTATTGCGGACGGAAGCGCAGCTGAAAAATACGATGGAATGTATGTTGACGATGCTTCTTGCGAAGAAGTTTCTGACCAAAATAAACTGACTGAATTGGTTACGAAAACACCAAATTATGTAAGTTGGCAACAAGAAGTTTGGCTTGCACATCACGATGATTATTGTTCTTTTGAGAGATATGTTGGCTGGAAAGAAATTAAACATCTGAAAGAAAATTTATCAGACGATATTGAAAGAATTAAATCGGAATATGGATTATCGCAGTCGGAATTTGAGCAATATTTAGTAAATGATGGCGGAATGCAAGGTTATTTATTTAAGTGTTTACATTGCGACCAACATCGATTACATATCGACACGAATTAATAAAAATCGGAATAAAAACGGTGTAGAACAACGTGTATAATTAATGGCTAGTTCTCGCCTACTTATGAAAATCCTCGCGGATTTTCTATTCGGTTTTTATTTGCTAAATTAGGTGCTTAAACACGCCACTAATCATACACAAACCGTTACCACACATTTGAAGAAAATGCTGAAATCGAAATTTATAACTGATATTTTAGAATTACTCTTGGATGGAGATAATTACGGAATCAAAACGAAACCGCAAATTGACTTTATTACAGAATCTGATTATGAATATACAGGTAATGGAGTTTTTATCGGATTTGAACACACAAACGGAATTGAAAAATATCGTTTTGAAAAGGACGATTTAATAATAGACGGAGTTGAAATAAAATCATCAGAATTGGAAATCGGAGCGAATTGCACTTTATTCTTTTCAAATGGAATAATTGACAATCTTGAGATTTGGAATTATGGCGGAACTTATCCAAATACGGAATTAAAAGATTATGAATTAACTCATATTTGGGAAGGTTCTGAAGGAAAAAAAATTAAAAGCGAATAAAAAAACGTGTGGTAACAATGTATAAAAATAATCGCTCAATTTTGGGCTTAACCAAAGGTCGTTGCTAGTTTACTACGTCTGATTTTCCTTCGGAAAATCCTCGCACGTAAACCCGCAACTATTCTTATACTAACCGTTGTGCGTCATTTGAAAAAACAGAACTACAAAACGAAATATGAACATAAAAAAACTACATTATTTCTCTGGAATTACGATTTCTATTTTCATAGGACTTCACCTTATTAATCACTTTTATAGCATTTTTGGAGCGAAAGCCCATATTGAATTAATGAATGACTTTAGAGTTGTTTATAGAAATATAATTGCCGAAACTATATTACTTTTCGCAGTTGGAATTCAAATTGTTTCAGGAATAAAGTTATTCTTTAAAAAACGGAAAAATGTATCTGACTTTTTTGAAAGATTGCAAATTTGGAGTGGTCTTTATCTTGCTTTGTTC
>NZ_FWXO01000010.1 GCF_900176415.1 Cellulophaga tyrosinoxydans
ACAACGATGAAGAGTTTGATCCTGGCTCAGGATGAACGCTAGCGGCAGGCCTAACACATGCAAGTCGAGGGGTAACAGGGAGCTTGCTCCGCTGACGACCGGCGCACGGGTGCGCAACGCGTATGCAATCTACCTCTTACTAGGGGATAGCCCAGAGAAATTTGGATTAATACCCTATATTATATGGAGTCGGCATCGGCATTATATTAAAGGTTACGGTAAGAGATGAGCATGCGTCCCATTAGTTAGTTGGTAAGGTAACGGCTTACCAAGACTTCGATGGGTAGGGGTCCTGAGAGGGAGATCCCCCACACTGGTACTGAGACACGGACCAGACTCCTACGGGAGGCAGCAGTGAGGAATATTGGACAATGGGCGGAAGCCTGATCCAGCCATGCCGCGTGCAGGAAGACTGCCCTATGGGTTGTAAACTGCTTTTATACGGGAAGAATAAGGTCTACGTGTAGACTGATGACGGTACCGTAAGAATAAGGACCGGCTAACTCCGTGCCAGCAGCCGCGGTAATACGGAGGGTCCGAGCGTTATCCGGAATTATTGGGTTTAAAGGGTCCGTAGGCGGGCTGTTAAGTCAGGGGTGAAAGTTTGCAGCTCAACTGTAAAATTGCCTTTGATACTGGCGGTCTTGAGTTATATTGAAGTGGCTAGAATATGTAGTGTAGCGGTGAAATGCATAGATATTACATAGAATACCGATTGCGAAGGCAGGTCACTAAGTATTAACTGACGCTGATGGACGAAAGCGTGGGTAGCGAACAGGATTAGATACCCTGGTAGTCCACGCCGTAAACGATGGATACTAGCTGTGTGGTTTTCGGACTGCGCGGCCAAGCGAAAGTGATAAGTATCCCACCTGGGGAGTACGTTCGCAAGAATGAAACTCAAAGGAATTGACGGGGGCCCGCACAAGCGGTGGAGCATGTGGTTTAATTCGATGATACGCGAGGAACCTTACCAGGGCTTAAATGTAGATTGACAGGTTTAGAGATAGACTTTCCTTCGGGCAATTTACAAGGTGCTGCATGGTTGTCGTCAGCTCGTGCCGTGAGGTGTCAGGTTAAGTCCTATAACGAGCGCAACCCCTGTCGTTAGTTGCCAGCATGT
>NZ_FWXO01000004.1 GCF_900176415.1 Cellulophaga tyrosinoxydans
CCGAATTAGTAAAAAGGGAAACAGTCATATCCGAGCGGCCTTACATATGCCTTCGATGACTTGTGTGCGTTGTAATCCCACATTAAAGCAATTCTACAATAGACTTAAGCCAAAGAAAGCAAAGCCCTTGGTGGCTTTAATAGCAGTTCAGCGGAAGTTGTTAATCCTGATGTTCACCTTATGGAAGAATGAAGAAGTTTATAATTCAGATTTTGAGAAAAAAAAGCAGCAAAAGCATAATACTCTTGCTGCGCAGGATAACAAATTGATAAATCAACTTGTTTCCTAAAATTTTAAAGAAAAAGCTTGCTTTTTGACACAGTACCTATGAGTAGTGCGGAAGCAAGCTTTCGCTTACTTTAGGGTTTTGCACTAAGCAAAAGCTTTATGTTTTGTTTTTAAATTTTTGTTGTCTATGCAAAATCCTAAAGATTTTGCGTAGATATAAATATACACAAACCATTGGATTTAGCACCAAATTCCGCATTACTTATAGGTATTGTTAGCGAGTGTATTTTGTTAAGCGCTTAATATTGTTTAAGCAATAGCCAAGGCATTGAACCCAAGCCCTTTTTTAAAATGGTTTCTTTTTTTTATTTCCCACGAATTTTAATGATTTTGACTTAATAGACTGTGTTTACCCTGAATTTAGCAAGTAAGAGGCAAATCCATCTAGGTAAGAGTTGCGTCTGAGTAAAGTCCTACTAAACAAAGAGTGGTAAGCTAATTTTAGTATTAAAGTGCCGGAATTTTGGAAAACGACGGCTTAAAAGAAACCATTTTTAAAAAAACATGATTGCGCAAACCAAAAGTTTTTAAGTAAAAGAAATATTCAGGAGAATTGCGCTCTGATATTTTTTTTTTAATATACACGCTAACGTTGCGGCTATGCGAAGTGCGGAGGCTGATAAGAACTGATCTTAATTCCTAGCACTAAGGCAAAGCATTTTGTTCGCGTTTATTTTTTAATTTTTCAAATGCCGAATCAAACTGATTTGGCGACCTTATAAATATAGGCAAACCATTTAATTAAACACCGAACCACCGCATTACGCATAGGTTTTGTTAGCAAATCGTTTTTATTTTTTTGCGACCGAGTAAGAAAAAGCCAGCGTACTGCTTGCGTATTGAGAGCGTCTGAGTAAGAAAGTCTTGCGAACACCTCCGAATCCCTCCGAATCAAGCTAAAATCCATTACATATGAGTGAAAACCCTCGATTCCGACCCAGTATTGGAAGACAGGATTATAGATTAAGGACAAAACTAAATACTTGTGTAAAATGTTTGCTAACGGCTTCGGCTATGGCAAGTAGGGCAGGCAGGGAAACGAAGGGTTTCCGTATGCGCACGTAGCCAAAGCTTTTGCATTTTGTTTTTATCTTTATTTTTTAAAAGCCAAATCAAAAGATTTGGCGTACTTAGTAAACAAGTCCAAGCCTTTAAATATAGCACATTATGTCCTATTTGTTATAGCCAATGTTAGCAATAGTTTTTCTCAGTTCATGTTTTGTTCTGAATGAATTTGGCCTCAACTTGCTTTCTGCAATAATTCTTTTTCTGTCTTTTCGTAACTCCTTCAGTTGTCTTCTTATTCCACCAACAAGTCCATTTGAGTTGTCTTTTTCTGCCTCGGAAAGTTCATCTTCTAAGGTTTCGATATCTAAGTCGATTTGATTGAGTTCAAAAATACCGTAATAATAAATTCTCTTTTTTTGCTCGAATTCCTCTAATAATTCGGTCAAACAAGGAGCAAAACTCCCATTTCTAATATCGAATATTATGGGTTCATTATTTGGTAAAGAGTCCAATAGACTAATTAAAGCTTCGTTTCCGTCTCGACATCCAGAAATCCTGCCCGCAACTCGATATTCAATTGGGTTATTACTTACCCTCTTTATTGGTAAGGTGTAATGAAAGTAATCCTGAATATTTTCTGTAAGGCTTTGTCCTTTATTGTTGTTTTTGATTGTACTATGAGCTAATGCAAAAAACGCATCTAGAATTTGGTAGTCTTTAAGATATTTTTCTTGCCTATTTGGGCTTGTTGAAATTAAAGAAATAGAGTCATTCCATTGATTAATTTTACTGAACCTAAAACTAATTCCATCGAGTACTTCGCGATTATGCTGAATTGAACTGTCCAATTTGACAGACTCAATCCTTTCCAAAAATGTATTTAGAACTTTTCTGTCGATTTGGTACTCTTCATTAATTAAGTTGTTTGAACCTTGAATGTGTCCTTCAATTTTTAATTGCTTACTATTCTGGGATAGGATACTTTTTTCAATGTCAATCGTATAGTGAATAGGTGTAATAAATGCAGGGTAAAATTCGTAAACTATTTTATCTCTAGCACATGAGAACAAAAACAATGAAAATAGTATGGTGATAATTCGGTTCAAATTTTTCTTCAAAATTATTGCTAACGGTTTTGTGTATGATTTCGTTGCGTGTTTCAGCAACTAAATTAGTAAACTAAAACGAACCAGAGGAAATTCCGAAGGAATTTCCAAGTAGGCGAGTACTAGCAATGAATTATACACGTTGTTGCCACACGTTTTTATTCGACTGTTCTTGACATTGCAATTGTCATCATAATTCCAAAATATAGAAATGGTAATAAACCAATTAAAATCCAAATCCAATATTTTTTCCATTGTTTTCTCTTTTCTGATATTACAATTAATGGATGGAAAAAAGACCAACCTATCATTAAAAGAACAATTCCTTTTGATAATAAACTACCATATTGATAAATCCATCGATAGTCAGAAAAACGAAACCATTTTTCAAGGTATCTTGCAGTTATCATTCCTGTAAAACAAAGAACACAAATAGTAATCGCTGACAATTTTGGATTGTATAAAAATCGGCTAATCGTATTTAGTTTTTTAGTTTCCAAACTTATTCTTTTATGTTGTTTTTCAGCCAGTAACTTCCCATTGTCAACATTTCGTCCGTAAACATATTTTTGAGTTCAATTTTTTGGAAATAAGTACAACCTGAACAGACAGAAACTAATTCAGTCGATTTTTTAATTTCCGTAATCAAATTCAATTCCGTTTGGTTGAGTTTATATTTTCCGAGTTCAGTCAGTTTCTCCAGAGAGATAACTGACATATATTTTTCCGCTTTATTTTCAGATTCCAGCCGTTTTGAAATCCATTTATAATTTTCACTATTCAGTTTTTTAGTATATTTTTCTACAGTTTTCGAAGGTTGTCCTGCAAAGTAACAAGCAAATCCAACCATTTCATTTTTGAACACGTTTTCTTGAGCGTTCATTACGCTTAAAATTCCGATTAAGAATACTATGGTTAATATTTTAGTTCGCATTTTTTCAAATGTGTGGCAACGTGTTTGTATATGGTTTGTTGCGTGTTTTAAACACCTAATTTAACAAATAAAAACCGAATAGAAAATCCGCGAGGATTTTCGTGAGTAGGCTAGAACTAGCAATAAAATATATACGGTGTTAGCCACAGGTTTATTTTTTTACAGTTGAAATTATTTTCAAAATTTTATCAATTTCTATTTTATCCTTTCCTTCTTCCGATATGAGGTCAACTTCATTACTGATTACTTTTCTATTTAGATGATTTGATATTATTTTATCAAGTGCGCTGTTAACTCTTGTAATTCCATCGTTAATATCAAGCGATAAATTGTTAATCGATAAAAGTAAGCCCTGTATATATTTTATACTATGGATATTATTTGATATTGCTATAAGTTGTCTTTGAGCTCTATTCATTTGAAATATAAATCCCCACATTAATGCTCCTGCGATAGGTAAAGGAAGAAGAATAATTAAGTATTCATTCAATTTTGGTAATTCAACAGAATTAGATATCTTATATAATAGTGTTATTTCGCAAATGACTATTAGAATCAAAGTAATAATGCAAAGAATAGCATAAGCATAATATAAAATATTTAACCTCTTATGTTCATTCTCAATTGGTTTTAAATATTCTTTAAGATTATCAAAAGTTTCATTTATTTTCTGTTCCCAATCATTTTTTGCATCTTCTTGTTTTTCTTTTAATTCGAGTTCTTTCTTTTTTTTATTCAACTCGTTTTCAATGACTTTTAATTGTTCGTTGGTTTCAATTGCTAATCTTCTTTGCTCTTCGGTTTCATTTTTATTGTATTCAAGAAATTTTCTTAATTCAGCCTCTCTTGATTCCAATTCGTTAATTTTTTTACTATAATACTCTTCAGAATTTATACTATTATTTCTATAAGAATCCGACATATTTAGTCGGTCTCTTAAATATTCTAGAGTGTGAATTATATTAGATAAATCTGAATTATCATAATTTACTTCTATATCGCTAAACTGATTAAACAATGAGTCAAGATGTTCAATTATTAGCGCTCTGGTTTTATGATGATTAACATTGTCTAAAAGAACGTTTACTGTCTCAATTGCTCTATCTTTTCTGATATTGCTAAATTTTGAGTTTAACAAAACTTCTCGAAGAATGTATAACTTCTGCTTTAAATCCTCAATTTCT
Source organism: Cellulophaga tyrosinoxydans (assembly GCF_900176415.1). GTDB lineage: Bacteria > Bacteroidota > Bacteroidia > Flavobacteriales > Flavobacteriaceae > Cellulophaga > Cellulophaga tyrosinoxydans. Next base: position 4,521 of record NZ_FWXO01000004.1, read on the forward strand.
TCGTACATTCTTTTTGTTATTCCCATTTTTTTTTGCGTCTAGGTTTTACTTGTGGCTAACGTGTTTGTGTAAGATTAGTTGCGTTGTTTAAGCACCTAATTTAACAAATACAAACCAAATAGAAAATCCGCGAGGATTTTCGTAAGTAGGCTCGTACCAAGCAATTAATTTTACACGTTGTTAGCACACGTAATTGTTCGTAATGTATAATTCAAATATTTCTTCCATACTCCGATTTTCTTTCTTCCGCAATCTATGTAATTCCATTCCAGCTTTTTCAAAAATCTCGTCTTTCATTCTGTCATTTTCGATTTGCTTTGGTTTGTCGTGCCAACTACTATCTAATTCAATAAAAAACTTTGGTTTAAAAGTTTCTGAATCGACAATACACAAATCCAATGTTGAATGAAAGAAAAAAGTTTTAGTTTTTTTCTCAAGTAGCTCGATAACTTTAGAATTTATAATAGAACTTAAAGCAATATTAGGCAGAATTATTTCACTTTTCAAAATTCTTCTCGAAGCTAAATAAAGTTCTTTTTCCTGCGGTGAATTAAAAATTGATTTTGAAAAATCTAATTTTCCAGAAGCTCCAATTTTAACATTTAAGTTTGATGCAAGAATAGTTTTCTCAATTTTTTCCGTTCTTTCAATATTTTTATTCTTTAGATAATTTTGAGCATCTATATTTTCAGTCAATACTTTTGCGTAATGTTCCGAAGGGTGTTTTTCAAACAAATATTCGGCAAGTTCTAATACACAATTGTTAGATAGTTTTAAAATCTTTGAATTTTGGCTTAATTGAAAAATTCTTGCAAGTACAGTTGAAAGATTTTCATCGCCATTATTTTCGTAACGTCTGACTTCGTTTATTAAATTCGTCTCAAAAATCGAAAAAATTGGGTCGTCCGCTAATTCTTTACAATTATTTTCGTCAGACAGAAGTTCGTTTAACTTCAGCCATTCCTTGGTTTGTAAGAAAATAAGACAGTTTTCAGTCATATTTACGGTTGTTTGTTTTTATGTGTGCTAACGGTTGTGTATATGGCTCGTAGCGTGCAAATTAGCGATTATTTTTCGGTTTAGCACGAGCCGAATTTTTTAATTTTCTTATTACCTTTTCTTTTCAATAAGCCAAATTAAAAAATTTGGCGGACTTGCAAATATGCCTTAACTTCGATTAAGCAACTGATTAGCTATGAGTTATATACGTTGTTGTGAGCAGTTATAATTCGTCAGTTTCTTCATTATTAAATCCAAAAGCATTGTCCAATAGCTCGTGCGTAAATACATTTTTTTCCATTCCGTTCTTTAGGACTTTTAATAGTTCAATTCCGTATTCGTAAACCGCTTCTAATTTTTTCTTTCCGACTGATTTTTTTAGTCGACCGTGGGAAATTTGATTGCGATAATCTCTAAATTGATGATATTTACTTTTCAAGTCAATATATTCTTCTTCGGTCAATTCATTTGTTTCGTTCAGAATTCTCAATAAAACATTCATAGAATACATCATTGGCATTGATAGTTTTCTGCGAATATTTATGTCCTTTGTATTTTTGGTTTCTCTAAATGGCTTTATAATATCAAAACCTATTTTCTCAATATCTCCTGATATTTGCAAAATTGCCATTTCTACAGAAACATCTTTTAATTTCTTGATGTGGTCTAATTCACTTTTTGAAATGCCTAATAGTTCCAAATTATCTTTGGAAAGATAAACTTCTAATTCTTCTCTTAATGAAGAATTATATTCGTCTTTTAGAAAACGATGAAAAAAGTCTTTTGTACCAGTCAAATAGAAATACACCGCTTCTTCATTAGGAAAACCAAATCTGTGCTGAAGTGTATTTCTATCATCGACAAGTAGTTCAATTATTGGTTTTTCAGGAATTTTAATACCTAAATCTGCTAAACCTTTAAAAGATTCCCAAATTCCGATTGTCAAATTCTGATTTTTAGTACTATAAATAGATTTTCCTTCTACTAATAATTTGTCTTTAAGAATTAACTCAACTGAATTCGCCAAATGAAGAATGACAAACTTAAATTTTCTGTCATTTTTTTCTCCGTAAAGTTCGGTTGCGTGTGCTAATAATTCTATTGCACTTACATATAATGGCGATTTCATCATAATTTTACGAATGTTTGTTTTAATTGCTCACAACTTGTTTATATAGATGTAAAATACATCTTTATACAACCAATATGGAATAAAAGTAGTCAAAAAATATGTTTTTATATTAAATTTCAAAATCATTAAATGGGTTTTTTATTTTATCTAAACTAGTAGTGCTTACATGTGTGTAAATCATTGTGGTTATGGGACTATTATGACCTAAAGCTCTTGAATATTTATAATATCTGTTCCATTTTCTACTATAAACATACCATTACTGTACCTTAAGGTAGGTAAGATTACAGCAAGGGCATAACGAATCATTGAAATGGGTTTTGGTGCTAATTTATACACATATTTTTCGAAAAACAAAAAAGGAGAAGTTTATCTGTTTGTGTATGAATATAAATTTATGAAACTAAAAGAAAGCACTTCTGAAAAGTACATTTTAATACAATGGCAAGACTATATGAATAAAGCAAAAAAAAATATTGTAATATCCTTCTAAAAACCATTGGATACTAGCTTTTAATGTATTGCTTCCTGAAAAATATTTTACCTTCTCATTAAGACCGTAAAATACGTTCCATTTTTTTACCTCTGGCTAATTCATCAATCAATTTGTCTAGATACCTGATTTTTTGCATTAATTTATCTTCTATATCCTCTATACGATATCCACAAATTACACCTGTTATTTTAGATACATTGGCATTTAGTTGTGGAGCTTGGTTAAAAAAAGTCTCAAAATCTGTTTTATTAGCAATAATTTCTTGCAAGTCTTCTTGGGTATAGCCTGTTTACCAGCAGATAATAGTATCAACATCTGCCTTAGTTTTACCTTTCTTCTCTGCTTTTGTTATATAATTTGGATACACACTGGAAAATGCCATTTTAAATACGCGATGCTTGGTCATTGCTAAGATATTTTAATACCTTAAATTTAATATAAATTGTGCATTTTTATTTTTATTACCTGTTGAGCTATTATCGGTACTAGGTAATACTGGGATGTTTTTGTAATTTAATCGTTCTGAATTTACTACATAGTAAACCAACTCAAGCAAAAAACAACTAGCTAATAAGACTAAAATATATGAATAGTAAGGTTGATGATTTTATAAACCAAAACGAAAAATGGCAGCAAGAATTTATTCTTTTGCGCAGGTTACTGCTAGATTGTTTGTTTACCGAAGAAATAAAGTGGGGAAAGCCATGCTACACCTACAACCGTAAAAATTGTATTATTCTTTATAGTCCTAAAGATTATTGTGCGTTAGGTTTTATGAAGGGATCCTTAATGAAGGATACCGAAAACTTACTAGTGAAACCTGGTGAAAACTCGCAATCTAGCCGCTACATGAAATTTTTAAATATAGAAGAAATTCATGCCAAAACACCCATCATAAAGGCATACCTATTTGAAGCTATAGCCATAGAAAAATCTGGTATTGAAGTAGATTTTAAAGCGAAAAACAACCTTACTTTTCCTGAAGAATTATTACATTTTTTTGATAAAGACCCAGCTTATAAAGAGGCATTTTTTAGCTTAACACCAGGGCGACAAAGAGCGTATAATTTGCACTTTTGCGGTGCCAAACAATCACAAACAAAAATTACCAGAATACAAAAGTATAGAGACCGAATACTTTCGGGCAAAGGCATAAACGATTGCATTTGTGGGTACTCTAAGCGTATGCCGCAGTGCGATGGTTCGCATAAAAACTATGTTTAAGTAGTGATTTAGAATTCCTAACGGCAGCACACTTATTTTAATGTTGATATATTTCTAATTTTAAAATTATCCACATAAGTCCAGTATACTATGTAGCGTCTTTATAAATACACCTAGGTTTTTTGATTTTGCTGCAAATAGTGTTTTATTCCGGGTATCCTTTACCAACGTATGTAGTGACTACAAAATCAGAATTTGGATCAAGTAAACGGAAAAAATTTAATTTTACCATCGGCAGTACAAAGTCATTTTCATCATAAATTTCTAGCAAAATACTTGCATAAATGAAGCGATTAAATTCTTTGTTTTCTCTAGCTAATTTTGAAACTTTTTGATTAAAAAGAAAACTTTTTGAGTGGGTCTCATTAAAATATTTCACCCTTTTTGCCAAAATTTCAGGAGAAGGACCCTTATAATTGAGTCGTTTCGCGAGATTTTGAAGCGAATCCTCAATATTAAAGTCAATCTTATATTCTTTGTGTTTGTCTAAGCTTACTTCGTTTAGTAATCCAACATAACTTTTATAATCGGAATTTTCGATAATACCTTTTGAAATCAAATGTTCTTGAAATTCTTTTAAAATTGTTTTAAGCCCATTATAATATTGAGGGTTTTCTTGTTCTATTCCTTTTTCAAGTTCCAATTCAAATTTATTCGACGACATTTGGGAATAGGCATTTATGTTAAATAAAAAACCGTAAATTATACATATCAAAATATGTATTTTCATAAATTTCCTCATGGTCTTGTTTAGGGTTTCATTATGGAATGATTTTACTATTCCATTCCGTTGTAAACAAATACGAGCAATTACATAGGGATTTCTTATAGGAAATTCTACAGAAATGCACTATAATCTTTTCTAGCCACTGCTAGTCACTCGTTTTATTCCTATTTTTTATTAGTCCGTAAATTATATTAATCGGAAACATTAATTGACCAATAACAATTAACAGAATAATCAGTGTGATAATCATTGTCAGATTGTCATTAAATTTATACTCCATTAAATCAGTCTTATAAAATTTTGTCAAAATCCAAACAATTAAAGCTCCACCAAAAGTCAATCCAATATGAAACCAATTTAACCACTTTGATAATTTTCTATTTGCTTTTTGCATAATCCAATATCCGATTCCGATTATTCCAAAAATTATTGAAATTAGAATTGCCAAAACTAAATAGGCAATAACGTAATACGTGTTGTGAATATTTATATTAAACGTTGCATCTCCACTCAAAATCCCAATCAATATTAATAATGGAATTGCAAGCAAAAAAATGAGATGTGGTTTTTCAATAATTTTGATCATTCAATTTGTGGTTAACTGTAACCTATCAATAAATAACCCCTTCACAAAGTACTATTAAAACTAATTATTGGTTTTTAATTGTTCTCTTAGTGTAAAATAAAAAGCATCAAACTTTGGTATCACTTTTACATTTAAGCCCTCAGAAAAACCACCATCTTTAGATACCGCAGAAATTCTGTTGGTGTTTATACTATGTTGCTTAACAAATTTATTTACTAGGGTAGTGGCTTGGTTTAACGCTATATCAAATTCTCCTGTATTTGTGGCGGATTCTACAACAATAGTAGCATCACCATAAATTTTTATTACACCGGCTATTTTTTTGATAAATTCATCTGTTTTTGCGCGGGCAGCGGCATCTTTACTTGTAAGTCCGTTTCGGGTAACTTCATTCAATGCCACAATTACGGCACCACTAGCAACAGTAATATTTCCATTTTCACCTAATACTCTTTTAAAATCGGTTAAAACGGCTAAAGCAACAGAATCATGACTACTAAACCTATCGGTAATCGCTTTTAATTGCTTTTCTTTTTCTTGTAAACTTTCTAGCGTTTTTCCAATATTCTCAGACTTTTCTATAGAAGCTTTGGTAAAACTATTAATGTTTTCCATTAAAGACTTATTGGTTTCTAACAATTCATCGGCTTGAGCTTTGTACGATTCTGCTTCGGTTTTACTCACTACTTCTTTTTTACGAGAAATGGCTAAGCTATTTTTTACAGAATCTAATGCGGTTTTTAATTCCGCTATTTCCGAAACTAAATCGCTCTTTTTTTGCGCTTGTACTGATGCACTACTTAGAAATAAAACTACTGCTAGGGTAAAATATTTAATCATACTATTTAAAAAATTAGTTTTAAAAGATCAAAATTAAGATTTGTTTTTATCGCTTGCTAGTTGACCACCTAAATAATTACAATTTAACAAATCTTGTACACTAGTAAAGGGTACAGGGTGTTTTTGATATTTATAGGTAGCTCGTAAATTTCTATTCAGTTCTGTGTCATCCACATTTACTTGAACATCTTCCATATGAAACTGACACGGATGTTCGTAACCTGCAGCATGGGTAATCTCTAACAATTCTTTTCTGAACGATTTAAAGTATTGCCCAAGTCGGTCTGATTTTAAGGGTACATCTATACCGTTTTGTAACCATTTTTTTTGAGTGGCAATTCCAGTAGGGCAGCGGTTGGTATGGCAAACCTGTGCTTGTATGCATCCAATACTCATCATAGCTTCTCGCGCTACGTTAATACAGTCTACACCCATTGCAAATGCCATTGCTGCTTTTGCCGGAAATCCTAATTTACCACTGCCAATAAATACAATTCTATCGGTTAATTCGCGGTCTAAAAACAATTTATATAGACTAGAAAACCCATATACCCATGGTAACGAAACATGGTCTGCAAAACTTGGTGGTGCCGCTCCCGTGCCACCTTCACCACCGTCAATAGTAATAAAATCGGGTCCTTTTCCTGTTTTCTTCATTAAATCTGCCAATTGTTCCCACTGATCTAATTTACCTATGGCGGCTTTAATACCCACCGGTAACCCTGTTTCTTCGGCTATTTTCTCAATTAATTGAAGCAATTCTGGTATACTTTTGAACGCTTTATGCGTTGCCGGAGATAGTACATCTTTACCTACTTCAACACCTCTAATTTCTGCGAGTTCTGGTGTGATTTTAGCGCCTGGTAAAACACCGCCTTTTCCTGGTTTTGCTCCTTGTGACAGCTTAATTTCGATGGCTTTTATACACGGATTATCAGCAACTAATTGCTTCAACTTTTCCATTGATAAACTTCCTTCAGGGCTGCGCACTCCAAAATATCCAGTACCAAAATGAAAGATTACATCGCCCCCTTGCTTATGATAGGGCGATAAACCGCCTTCTCCTGTATTATGATACGCATTTGCTTTGAGTACTCCTTTATTCATTGCTTCAACAGCCGCTGCTGAAAGCGATCCAAAACTCATGGCCGAAACATTTATGACTGACGCCGGACGGTATGGTTTTCTGCGTTTGTTATAAGCTCCCATAACCTTCGCACAAGGCACAAAACTAGTATCGGTATAATTAGGATGGTTCTCTGCAACCTCATACGCCATCATTTGATTTTTTATAAAGATGTGCTGATGTTCATAAATATCTCTATCCGTACCAAAGCCTTCGTAATTATTCTCCTTTTTTGCTGAAGCATAAATCCAACTTCGTTCTATTCGATTAAAAGGAAGTTCTTCGCGGTTATTGGCTACAAAATATTGACGCATTTCGGGTCCTATACTTTCTAACCAATACCTAAAATGACCAACTATCGGAAAATTATGGGAAATGGTATGTGCCCTTTGAAAAAAAACATCTCGAATAGCCACAGCAAATAAAACCACCAAGAGCCAAACCCACCAAGGAATTGAAGTAATAAAATTAATCATGAAAAAAAATCTATTTTAATCTTTAAATAATATAAAAGTATGGCTATTTCTTGTTCAAGTAATCCAAACTCAATTCTGTTAATGCTTTTACCCCAAGTAATAATCCACTATCATCTATTTTAAAATCTGGCGTGTGGTGTGGGTAAGATTCTGTATTTCCTGGCGTCATTCCTCCTAAAAAGAAATATATTCCTGGTACTTTTTCTTGAAAAAAGCTGAAATCTTCACCACCAGTAGTGGCCTTTACTAATTTTACGTGATCCGCACCAGCAACATTTTTTAAGGTTGGAAGCATTTCTTCGGTCAACTGTAAATCGTTATAAGTTATTGCAGTATTATTTTGAAAACTTATGGTAGCAGAACCTCCATAGGCTTTGGCTAAACCTTCGGTCATTTCTGTCATTCTTCGTATAATATGCGATTTCATATCCGGATCGAGTGTACGCACTGTACCAATCATTTCCGCACTTTCTGGAATAATATTAAATCGAACACCAGAAGTTATTTTCCCTACCGTAATTACGGCTGGTTCTACTAATAAATTTGCTTCTCTACTTATTATAGATTGATAACCATCTATGATTTTTGCAGAAATATAAATAGGGTCAACACCGCTCCATGGTTGCGAGCCATGTGTTTGTTTTCCTTTTACAATAACCTTAAATTCTTCGGTTGCAGCCATGGTTCCCCCTGGTTTGTAAGCAATGGTGCCTACTGGAGTAGCACTATTAATATGTAATCCAAAAATGACATCAACATCAGGGTTTTTTAAAACACCCTCTTTGATCATTAATCCTGCACCACCTTCTTCACCAGATGGTGGCCCTTCTTCAGCGGGTTGAAATATGAATTTTATAGTCCCATTAATTTTGTCTTTGTTTTTAGACAATACTTCGGCCACGCCCATTAAAATAGCAATATGAGTATCATGTCCACAGGCATGCATAACTCCTGTATCAACCCCCATAAATTCCGTTCTTACATTAGATTTAAAAGGCAAATCATTACGCTCCGTTACCGGTAAAGCATCAATATCTGCTCGTAAAGCAACAACTTTTCCTGGATTATTACCTTTCAAAACACCTACAACTCCAGTATGTGCAACACCAGTTTGCACTTCAATTCCTAACGACTTTAAATGTTTGGCAATTTTTTCAGCAGTTTTAAATTCTCGGTTTGATAGTTCTGGATTTTGGTGAAAATACCTGCGCCATTCTACTACTTTACCTTCTACTGAAGTGTAATCTTTGTTTAGTTCGGTGTGCTGCCCAAATGCAATACAGCCAAGAAATAAAAAACTTCCAAATAGTAAATTCTTCATATGTTAAAATTTAATTAGTCTATAATTTTCGTTTTGTAATTGAATCAGCGCAGTCATTGCTGATAATGATAACTGTACGCCTGCTATAAGATCCTCTTTTGCAACACCTCTTGACATGGCCGATTGTCCGCAAAAAATTACTTGCACATTTGCTGCAAGTAAGGCTTTAATCAAATCAGCATTCGGATTATTAACACCGTATTTTTTACTATAAGAAGCATTATTCATAATGTCTTTTGATGCTAAATTATGCACAACTATGGCAGCATGCAATTGTTCTTCAGGCACACCTGCCTGCGCATGCATGTTTAAAAACCGAGCCGCCGTTTCTATATACGGATTTATAGCTTCATGCCCTTCAGGGGTGTTCATTACATCAAAAACCGCCTTAAAGTCTTGTCGCAAGTCTGTTTTAAAATCGGTGTTTTCTACTTTAAAGACTTTTCCGTACTCCTTTATTATTGGACCAGCTGCCTTTTCTTGAGCCGTAGAAACATAAAAAAATACTGAACAAAGGAATAACGTAAGGATACTATTTTTCATTTCGAATAGATAAAAACAAACTGTTAGAACATTAAAAAATGCTTGTCTTTCAAATATATTCAAATTCAATTGAATGGATGCGCATTGTTCATAATTATTAAAGTCATCATTTTAGTATGCTACCAATTATAGTTAAATTCACGCTCCCGTAGAAAACAAATAAAATACATTGGAAAACTATATAAATCAGTTAAATGATGCTCAAAGAGCACCAGTATTGCATAAGGATGGTCCTTTAATTGTTATTGCTGGCGCAGGTTCTGGAAAAACTAGGGTGTTAACGTATCGTATTGCTTATTTAATGAGTAAAGGCGTTGATTCTTTTAATATTTTGGCATTGACCTTTACCAATAAAGCCGCTCGCGAAATGAAAGCGCGTATATCCGCAATTGTGGGGAGTTCCGAAGCAAAGAATTTAATGATGGGTACTTTCCATTCTGTTTTTGCTAAATTACTCCGCTATGATGGTGATAAGCTTGGATTTCCTAGCAATTTTACTATTTATGATACACAAGATTCTCAGCGTTTAATTGCCTCAATTATTAAAGAAATGGGGCTTGATAAAGACATCTACAAGTACAAACAAGTACAAAATAGAATATCGTCTTATAAAAATAGTTTAATTACTGTTCGTGCCTATTTTAATGATGCGGAATTACAAGAAGCAGATGCTATGGCAAAACGCCCTAGAATGGGAGATATTTATCAAAATTATGTGGATAGATGTTTTAAAGCAGGGGCTATGGATTTTGATGATTTATTGCTTAGAACTAATGAATTATTAAATAGATTCCCTGAAGTTTTAGCAAAATATCAAGATCGTTTTAGATATATTTTGGTTGATGAGTATCAAGATACCAACCACTCACAATACTTAATTGTAAAAGCCTTATCCGATAAATTTCAGAATATATGTGTTGTAGGTGATGATGCGCAGAGTATTTACTCTTTCCGTGGGGCGAATATTAGCAACATCTTAAACTTTCAAAAAGATTATGATAATGTAGAAATGTATCGCTTGGAGCAAAATTATCGTTCTACACGAAATATTGTAAATGCGGCAAACTCCATTATCGCCAAGAATAAAAATCAATTAGAAAAAGTGGTTTGGACAGATAATGATGATGGCAATGCTATAAAAATTCATCGCAGTCCAACTGATGCGGAGGAAGGAAGGTTTGTAGCTGGTTCTATTTTTGAAAATAGAATGCAGCACCAAATGTCTAACGGAAGTTTTGCTGTTTTATATCGTACCAACTCACAATCTAGAGCTATCGAAGATGCCTTACGTAAGCGTGATATTCCGTATCGTATTTACGGAGGACTTTCTTTTTATCAGCGTAAAGAAATAAAAGATGTGCTTTCTTATCTGCGATTAGTTATCAATCCAAAAGACGAAGAAGCATTAAAGCGTGTTATTAATTTTCCTGCGCGTGGAATAGGGCAGAGCACCTTAGATAAATTAACCGTTGCTGCCAACCATTATGGCAGATCTATTATAGAGGTAATTGAGAATTTAGATAAAATAAACCTAAAAATAAATTCAGGCACAAAAAACAAACTGGTAGATTTTACCAACATGATTAAGAGTTTTCAAATCATGAACGAAACTACCGATGCGTTTACCTTAGCAGAACATGTAGCCAAAAAAACAGGAATACTTTTAGAATTTAAAAAAGATGGTACACCAGAAGGTATTGCCCGTATGGATAATATTGAGGAATTACTAAATGGTATTAAAGATTTTGTTGAAGGTCAAAAAGAAATCGATGGTGCTACCGGTAATATTGGTGAGTTTTTAGAAGATGTAGCACTTGCAACAGATCTTGATAATGATACTGGTGATGATGACCGTGTTGCCTTAATGACCATACATTTGGCGAAAGGATTGGAATTTCCGTATGTGTATATTGTGGGTATGGAAGAAGACTTATTTCCTTCAGGAATGAGTATGAACACCAGAAGCGAATTAGAAGAGGAAAGACGTTTATTCTACGTAGCCTTAACAAGAGCTGAAAAACAAGCGTATTTAACGTACACCCAAAATAGATACCGATGGGGAAAATTAATTGATGCAGAGCCTAGTAGATTTCTTGAGGAAATAGACGAAAAGTATGTTGAAAATTTAACGCCAATTGACAAACCAACTTATCGTTATAAATCTTTAATAGATACTGATATTTTTGGTGATGTAGACAAAAGCAAATTAAGACAAGTAAAACCTACCAATGGCATACCGCCAATAACTTCTAAACCCTCTGAAAATCAGTTACGAAAACTACGTAAACTAAAGCCTGAACTGGCACAACCTATTGGAAACACCAACACCATAGATCCAAATTTAGTAGAAGGTAGTGTTATAAATCACACGCGTTTTGGTAGAGGTAGAGTAGTGAAATTGGAAGGAGTAGGCAATGATCGTAAAGCTGAAATACAGTTTGAATCTGCAGGATTAAAGAAATTGCTTTTACGTTTCGCTAAACTAGATGTAATTGGATAAAGATTAAAAATAATTAAGCTATAAACTAGTACTACAATTATATACTTGTTACCCAACATTTTAAATGTACATTTTCAATAGAAAGACAAACCATAGGCATATTCAACAGTTTGAGTATACTATTGCCGAATTATTAAAGTATGAATTACCCCAATTGAAAAAGGCACTTGATATGTCAAAAATTGAAGGAATTTATTTCACGTATAAACCAAAAGGAATCTCCATTACACATAGTTATTCTGAAAAAGACTTTGCAGAAATCAATCAAAATGTTAAGTCAAGTTTTGTTTTAAATGGTATTTCTGTTTGGAATAAAGAATCAAAAAGTTTTGAAGAAATTTCATTAAGCTACCTAAACAATACTATTTCTTGGTTTGCAGTTCAGAACCCTGAACGTTTTCATAAAACATTTGATTTGAGCCAACTTAAAAAAGGGCAAATCAAACTGGAGCAAAAAGAAATTAAGAATTCCAATAAAGAAAAAGTACAAAAACTTCTAAAATCTTTATCTAAAGAGCAACTTGGGCTTCTGGAATTGGAACATACTTTTGAAATGGAGCTTGATGAAAAACTGTTATATCCGATTTTGAATATGGAAGACGGGAACTATATTGCTGTGGACAACAAAGGAAAAATATATAGGCTAAACCATGACCATGAAGAAGAGGTTAGGTTAATAGCAAATAAGCCCAAAGACTTCTTCGATATCTATAATGGACAAAAAAGTGAACTGGATAAAATCATGTACGACTAAAAACGTTAGGTAAAAAAAGTTTGTAATTGGACAACTCACTCAAACACAACTGTTGTGCTGATGGACTTACCACTCCGATTGAAAAACTAACTCGGACAGAAAAAACGTTGGGTGACAATGCCTAAAGGTAATAATAACCTCAAATCCAAGATTTAAGTTTTAATTACCTAAAAAATTAATGTAATTTGTAAAAAGATTTATAAACTATAGTATGTCCGAATTTATTAAAATATACCCTGAAAATCCTAATCCTAAGGAAATTAAGAAGGTGGTAGATGTGCTAAAAAAAGGTGGATTAGTAATTTATCCGACTGATACCGTGTATGGATTAGGCTGCGATATAACCAATACAAAGGCTCTTGAGAAAATTGCCCGAATAAAAGGCATTAAGCTCGACAAGGCTAATTGGTCATTTATTTGTGCCGATCTTAGTAATTTATCGGATTATACCCGCCAGATTGATACACGTACTTTTAAAATATTAAAACGTGCATTACCAGGTCCTTATACGTTTATTTTGCCTGGAAATAATAACCTACCAAAAGAGTTTAAAAAGAAAAAAACAGTTGGTATACGTGTTCCGGATAATTCCATCGCAAAAACATTGGTAGAAGTGCTAGGAAATCCAATAGTGTCAACCTCCATTCATGATGAAGATGAATTGCTGGAGTACACTACAGATCCTGAACTAATTTATGAAAAGTGGAAAAATTTAGTGGATATTGTGATTGATGGTGGTTATGGCGACAATGTGGCTTCTACGGTCATTGATTTATCGGAAGGAGAGCCAATAGTTTTAAGAGAAGGCAAGGGGAGTATCGATATATTTTAAATAAAAAAACTGTCTCTAAAACTACAATGTTACACTATAATGTTAAAGACAGCTCTTCAATAACTACTATTATTTGTATTTCACCAAATCAAAAAAATACAAATTAAGAATTATTCATTCGGACAGATAACTTTAAATTCTGTTCTTCGGTTTATTGCATATTGCTCTTCGGTACAATTAATATAATCTCTACAAATATTTAAAGGTTTAGTTTCTCCTAACCCAATGGCAATTAAGCGATCTTTAGCTATTCCCTTAGACACCAAATAATCCACCGTGGATTGTGCTCTTTTTTGTGATAAATTTTGATTAAAAGCATTACTACCTCGAGCGTCTGTATGCGAAGACATTTCTACTTTAATAGCTGGATTTTCTACCATTAATTCTATAACATATTCCAATTCTGGAATTGCAGATGGAAGAATATCCCATTTTCCTAAATCAAAATTTATATGCTCTAATCTTATAGCCTTACCGCAAGGGTCTACACACATTTGAAAATCTATAAATAAAGATTTATTTCGGTCGTATTTTTTGGTATCTACCTCAATTTCATGTGAAAAATAGCCATCTTTATTACCTTTTAATTTATATATGGTTACTTGACGTAATTGAAAATTAAACTTTCCATTTAGATCAGATATTGTATTTTTTTGAATTGCAGAATTGGCATCATTTAATAATACATCTACATTAGCAATAGTTACGATTGAATTACATTCAATTATTTCTCCTTCTAGAATAAAATTTTCATCAGTATATAAAATTTCTTTTTCTATAGGCTTACCATTCTCCTTGCAATCTTTAAAATCTTCAATAGTAATTGGCGCTGATTCTAATTCAATTCCAAATCCATTCCCTTTTATAGTATATACTCCGTTCGGAACGGCATCAAAAAATACTGCACCATAAAGATTCGTTTTTCCTGTTCTAATTATTTTACCATCGGCATCTTCTAAAAATACATCAGCTTCAGGTATTCTTTCTTTACTAAACTTATCTTTTGCTACGATATTAACATTGCAGTTTGCTGCAACTTCGCAATGTGGTTTATGGTCTAGTTCACATACAGGACATACTTTTGCTGCTTTTTCAGATGTACCAAAGCGATAACTAATTCCTGCAAATGCGCCAATGGAGCTGATGTCTGTATCTTTTGGTTGCGCAACAACTGGATTTGGTTCTCTACTCAACACATTTATTATATTGCCCTCTTTGTCGGGCATTTCATTAAAAGGCTGGTATGCAGAAGCAAAGCCAAGTGCATTAAGCTCTGTAGCTCCAAAATGTTGCAAATAATAACTACCTACTGTAAATCCGAAATTTTTTGTAAAATAGTATGTTAACCGTATTTGCCCTTTTGCGGCAAGTACATTTTTTACATCGTAACCAGAATGATAATTTAAAAAAGCACCTGTAGCATCTGTTACACTAGTTCTTCCACCTTTAATAATAGACAAACCAACTCTGGTGTTTAATTCAGTAACGAATTTTCTATTTTTTGTCTGATATCTAAAATTTGGTCCTATTCCCCAAAACATTCTAGTAATCTGTTCTTCGCTCAATGTTAAATTAGTTAAAGGCGTTACGCCATCAGATTGAAATAGATTAATAGTTGGATACCTATTTTCAGGAGAATTATTGATGTAATCAAAATCCGCTCCTACACCAATAAAACTAAAATAGTAATCTATTGAAGCCCCTAAGTCTAAACCTCCGCCATAATCCACGTAAGGAGTTTGATTGTTATACGTTGGAATAATGTCATAACCGACTCGGGCTGTCAAAATCAAATCATTTTTTTTCTTCTCAACCTCTTGAGAGAATATTGTTAGCGAGGTAAGAAACAAGAAAAATCCTAGGTATAATTTACAAGTAAAAGTTACATTTTTCATAATAGTAAAGTTTTAAGTATACTATTACATACGTGTACCTATAAAATTGTTACCCTAAAAATTTAAAAATAAAAAAGGCGACCAATTAAGGTCGCCTTTAATACTATAGATTTTTTTTAAATCTTATTTGTTGATTGCTGGATCTTTCATTCCTTCCTCAATCATTTCATAGAACTGATCAATTTTTGGAAGTACAACGATACGAGTTCTTCTGTTTTTAGATTTATCTGTCGAAGATACTGGTACATATTGAGATCTTGCTGCAGCAGTCATACGTTTTGGATCAACTTTGTAATCGTTTTGTAAAATACGAACAACAGCAGTTGCTCTTTTAGCACTTAAATCCCAGTTGTCTAATAAAACACCTCCGCTATATGGTACATCATCTGTATGACCTTCTACCATAAAGTCGAAATCTGGTTTGTTGTTAACTACTTTAGCAACTTTTCCTAAAATTTCTTTAGCTCTGCTAGTTACATTATAACTTCCGCTGCTAAATAATAATTTATCAGATATAGATACGAATACCACACCTTTTTCAACGCTAATTTCAATATCTTGATCATCTAAATTACCAAGAACACCTTTTAAGCTTTGTACTAAAGATAAGTTAACAGAATCTCTACGTGTAATAGCATCGTTTAATTTTCTGATAGTCAAATCTTTTTCTTGTAAACTTTCTAAAGATTTTTCTAAGTTTTGAGCTCCTTTTGAAGAAAGAGTAGTTAAATTACCCATGTTGTTAATTAACTCTTGGTTATTACTCTTCAAGAAAGCGTTTTGATCTTCTAATGTTTTTAATCTAGAAGTAGCAGATGCCTTTTCTTCCAAACAACTATTTAATTTAACAGTTGCAGAATTTAATAAATCTTGTGTTTCTTTACTCTTTGCCTCTAACTCCGCATATTTCTTTTGCGATACACAAGAGGATAGTAATAAAGTAACTCCTATACAGCCTAAAATGATTTTCCTCATAATTATTTATTCTTAAATTAAATTGTTAATTCTCCGCAAAATTATACAAAAACCAATACGTTAACATTCTGAATTCGTTAATCTTTTACTAAAATGTTAAATTTCTTAATGTGATATACAAAATGTGCCCAAACAATGGACTTTGCAGCGTAATAATCTTGTTTATAATTTACAGTTTCCCGTTTTTTATAAATTCTAGAAAAGTTTTTGTAAAAACTCAAATGCGCCTTTAAAATAGCAAAACAATGGCTTAATTTTCCTTGGAATATAAAGCGAACTCCGGCAACACCATCTAACAGCAATCTAATAAAAATAATAGGAAAAGCCTTCTTTCCTGGCAAGTTTTTGGTGATGGAGTAAAGCGAATTCCTGAAATTTAAAAAGGTTTTTTTTGGGTTCATATTACTTAAGGTAGAGCCACCTAAATGATAAACCATAGAAGCGCCAACATAAACTATTTTATACCCCTTATTTTGTGCTCTCCAGCATAAATCTACTTCTTCTTGATGGGCAAAATAATCTTCATCAAAACCGTTCAACACCTTAAAAACACTTGATTTTATAAATAAACAAGCTCCTGTTGCCCAAAATATTTCTTTCTGATCGTTGTATTGACCTTTATCCTTTTCCAATGCTTGAAATATTCTACCACGACAAAATGGATATCCCAATTGATCTATAAAACCACCCGCTGCGCCTGCATATTCAAAGTAATTTTTACGTTTGTAATCTAATATTTTTGGCTGAATAATGGCAATAGAACTATTTTCTTCAAAAGCTTTTGCAATTGGCACCAACCAATCTTTAGTTACTTCCACATCAGAATTTAAAAGACAATAAATTTCAGCATCTACATGTTTTAATGCATCATTATAGCCTTTTGCAAAACCTCCATTCTCTGTATTCTGAATAATTTGTACGTTGGGGTAGTTGGTTTTTATAAATGTAATGGAATTATCGGTAGAGGCATTATCTGCTACATAAATGGTAGCCTCGGAAGAATATTCTTTAACAGAGGGTAAAAATTGCTCTAACAATTGTTCTCCGTTCCAATTAAGTATTACGATTGCTATTTTTGACATCCAAACTTGGTCCAACGAAATTTCCGCTGCCGTTTATTTTTATTTTCTATTGTTTGATTTTAAAATAAGTGTTCCTCTTATTTTTGAAGTTCACAAATTAACGGCTAAAATCAGGAATATTCTCTAAAAAAGTATATTTTTCTTGTTTATGATCTATTTTACAATAAAAATGCTGTAAGCCATTGGTTACCATTAAATACTCCGATTGTAATTGCATATTATACCGCGCAATCTGATCAAACGTAATTTGTGTTATAGAAACTTCTGGAGCTTTACACTCTATAAGTATTTGAATAGCTCCGTTGGGCTCAAAAACAACAATATCATATCTTCGCTTTAAGTTGTTCACCCTGAGTTGTTTTTCAACATTAATTAAGCTTAAGGGATAATTTTTCTCAAAGATTAAATAGTGAATTACGTGTTGCCTTACCCATTCTTCGGGTTGTAATACAACAAATTTTTTGCGGACCACATCAAAAATATAGACTTTATTTTCTGTATTTTTGAAACGAAAGTCATAAGCAGGAAAGTTTAATACTTGCATGATACAAATTTGATGTTTTTTTCTGAATGGATGAAGTAAAAAAAATTGTTAACGATATAAAATCTGGCCATATAAAGCCTATTTACTTTTTAATGGGTGATGAAGCTTACTATATAGATAAGCTTGCTGAATTTATTGAAAACAATATACTTTCCGAAGAAGAGCGTGGTTTTAATCAAATGACTTTATATGGTAAAGATGTTACCATTGAAGATATTATAGGCAATGCCAAAAGGTATCCTATGATGGCGGAGCATCAAGTTATAATTGTAAAAGAAGCACAACATTTATCAAGAACTATTGAGAATTTGAGTGCCTATGCAGAGCATCCTCAAATGTCTACCGTATTAGTGCTTTGTTATAAATATGCAAAGCTAGATAAGCGTAAAAAAATATATAAAGCCATACAGAAGACTGGTCTTATCTTTGAAAGTAAAAAACTTTACGAAAATCAAGTTGCCGATTGGATTAAAAAAGTTCTTGCTGGAAGTGGCTATTCGATAACACCAAAAGCTGCTATATTACTAGTTGAATTTTTAGGTACAGATTTAAGTAAAATAAACAACGAGTTGGAGAAATTGAAATTGGTAATCCCTAAAACCAAAGAAATTGATCCTGAAGCCATTGAAGCAAATATTGGTATTAGTAAAGATTATAATAATTTTGAGCTTAAAAAGGCACTTGGAGAACGCAATGTTTTAAAGGCAACACGAATTTTAAATTATTTTGCGCAAAACCCGAAAGACAATCCTTTTGTATTGACAATTACCTTGTTAAATAGCTTTTTTACGCAGCTATTGCAATATCACGGCATGAAAGACCATAATCCAAAAAATGTAGCGAGTATATTGGGTATTAGTCCTTATTTTGTAAGTGAGTACCAAATTGCTGCAAAAAATTATCCAATGAAAAAAGTAAGTGCAATAATTGCAGACTTACGAGAACTGGATGCTAAAGGTAAAGGTGTTGGTGCTAATTTATCACAAGAAGATTTGTTAAAAGAACTTCTTATCAAGATAATCTAACGTATTTATTTTTTATCTACACTGTATTTACCAGGACCAACCATCATTATGACTACAAAAAATGTTAGGTAGAGTAGTGCTAGTTCTTTTTTCTGTAGTGGATCAGAACCATGAGCTATAAATGCTGCTACCGCCATAGTTATTGCAGCAGGCAATGCCGCCCATCTTGTTTTAAAACCCAAAATAATTAAAATTGGACAAACCAATTCTCCAACCACGGCAAGAAATAAAGAGGGCGCTGGACCAATTCCTATAGGATCACCAAATTTTATATCACCACTTAGTAAGTTTTGTAATTTGGGAAAACCATGTGTTATCATCAGTATTGAAGGAACTACACGTAATAATAATAAACCAATCTCGTTAAATAATTTTTTCTGCATAATCTTTGGGGGATCTTAAAGCACTAAAAGTAATACTATTTTCGTAAAAAAATTAAGCCAACCCATATTTTTCGATAAAAAAACGAAATACAGAATATAATCCCTTTGAATTATTTTAATTTAGGGTAATCTACTGGATTTGTTTCGTGCATCATTCCGTATATTTTTTCAAATATATCTTCAGCATTTGGTTTCGAAAAATAATCTCCATCTGTTGCATAAGCTGGCCTATGGCTGTTTGCTGTTAATGTTTGAGGAGCGCTGTCTAAATAATTATAAGCGCCTTGTTTTTCAACAATCTCATGGATTAAATACGCCGAACATCCACCAGGAACATCTTCATCTACTACCAATAAACGGTTGGTCTTTTGTATGCTTTTCAGCATATCATGATGAACATCAAAAGGCAATAAACTTTGAGCGTCAATAACTTCAACATCAATACCCACTTCTCTTAATTCTTCGGCTACTTGCAGTACTATTCGTAAGGTAGAACCATAAGACAATACGGTGATGTCAGCACCTTCTTTTAGTGTTTCAACAACACCAACTGGAGTGCATAATTCGCCTAAATTATTTGGTAAATCTTCTTTTAAACGGTATCCATTTAAACTTTCGATGACAATAGCTGGTTCATCACTTTTTAAAAGCGTATTATAAAAGCCTGCTGCCTTTACCATGTTTCTAGGCACCAGAATATATATGCCACGTAATAAATGGATTATGCCACCCATCTGAGATCCCGAATGCCAAATACCCTCTAATCTATGACCTCTTGTTCTTATAATTAAAGGTGCTTTTTGCTTCCCAACTGTTCTATAAAGCAATGTAGCCAAATCATCACTTAAGGTTTGGAGTCCGTATAATAAATAATCTAAATACTGAATTTCTGCAATGGGTCTTAATCCTCTTAAAGCGAGTCCAATACCTTGGCCTACAATAGTAGCCTCACGTATTCCTGTATCAGCAACTCGTAATTCGCCATACTTTTTCTGTAAGCCTTCTAAACCTTGATTTACATCGCCAATTGCCCCACTATCCTCTCCAAAAATAAGCGCCTCTGGGTACATTGAAAAAAGCTTATCGAAATTATCTCTTAAAATAACTCTACCATCTACCTTTTCAGGATTTTCATCATATGTAGCCTCAATTTCAGGAATACTTAATACATTATTAGGCAACTCACTGTGTAAATGTGAACTAAATTTAGGTTGATTTTCTGCATAAAAAGCATCAATCCATGCAATAAGTTCTTTTTTCGCTGGTGAATCTTCCCCGATTAAATAACGTAAAGCTTTACGTGCTTTAGAAGCTAAATCTTTTTTAATGGGTTCATCAATAGCAATTAAATCGTTTTTAATTCTACTAATAAACACTTTATTTGGGCTACTTAAACTAACCTTCTCTAAAATAGTAAGCAGTGTATCCTTTGCTTTTTTATGAGGATTCAGAAACTCATTCCAAGCTTCTTTCTTAGCAGTTCTAACATTTTTACGGATGTCTTTTTCTAAAGCTTTTAATTCATCATCAGTAGCAATACCAATTTCAAGAATCCACTCTCTAAATCTTTTGTTACAATCGTTATCTCTTTCCCATTGTAATCGTGCCTCCGATTTATAACGTTCATGTGAGCCTGATGTAGAATGCCCCTGTGGTTGTGTAAGTTCTTTTACATGAATTAATACTGGAACATGTTCTTCACGCGCTATATCCGATGCATTTTCGTAAGCATGTATTAAAGCGGTGTAATCCCAACCGTTAACTTTTAATATTTCATAACCCTTAGCCTTTTCCGTTCTTTGGAATCCTTTTAAAATTTCTGAAATATCTTCTTTGGTTGTTTGATGCTTTGCATGAACGGAAATTCCGTAATTATCATCCCAAACACTTATAACCATAGGAACTTGCAATACTCCGGCAGCGTTAATTGTTTCGAAAAAATGACCTTCACTAGTGCTAGCGTTTCCAATAGTACCCCATGCTACTTCATTTCCATTATTAGAAAATTTGGCAGCATCAATACCTTTTACATTTCTATAAATTTTTGAAGCCTGTGCTAATCCTAAAAGTCTAGGCATTTGCCCAGCAGTTGGCGATATATCCGCGCTACTATTTTTTTGTGCTGTTAAATCTTTCCAGGTGCCGTCTTCATTTAAGCTATGTGTAACAAAATGACCACCCATTTGACGGCCAGCACTCATCGGCTCTTTCTCTAAATTTGTGGTAGCATATAAACCATGGAAAAACTCCTTAGGCGTTAAGTTACCCAAGGCCATCATAAAAGTTTGATCCCTATAGTAACCACTTCTAAAATCTCCATTTTTAAAAGCGCGAGCCATTGCAAGCTGCGGTAGCTCTTTACCATCACCAAATATTCCAAATTTAGCCTTTCCGGTAAGTACTTCTCTTCTTCCTAATAAACTACATTCCCGACTAATAACAGCAATTTCATAATCATTAAGTATTTGCACCTTAAAATCTTCAAAAGAAATATCGTTATTGTACTGTAGATCTACTTTCATTTTTAGGAATATGAATTTTGACAAAAATATCAAAACTGAATGGATTTTACAATCCTAAAGTTGTTATAAATCTTTATAGAATATTAAATTTTTATGAAATTAGTAGAATTGAATTATCATATTGATAAAATAATTGCTATAAAAATAAGAATATTCTAATATTTAGAACCATTTCCTCGTAACTAAACGTGTTAATGTTTTAGGACTTAACGTTACGATAAATCTTATTTTTTCTCCATAATCTGGCTGAGCAATCTCCCATCCATTATTAGAATAGAATGGTAAATAAAGCTCAAAATAATCGGTGACTAGGTTTAAACGCACACCAGCATCATAAACAAAACGTGTGCTTTCTTTCTTATTTTTTATAAATCCTAAATCGCCATACAACTCTATCCAACGCCATACACTAACACTAGTATTTGTAGTTGCAATAAAATCATCAGCAAAAGGATCCTGGATTTTAGATTTAAATCCGCCTTCGGCAACTATTAATTGTTGACTATAAATACCGGAAGACTCTGATCTCCCTAAATAATTATAATCAAACAAATAATCTGTTGGACGGTCTAAAGCAAAACTGTAGAAATCAGAATTACTAGTATTGGTAATAAATTTACCAATAAAGAATCTTGAATTAAACTGCATATTATTTTCAAAGAGCTTTCTATACTCCAAATTAAAAGCCACTTTACTAAAATCACCGGCATATTGCGCGTCTGCAAACCATGAAAAATAATCTATAATTCCGTTATTAAAACTACCATACCTAGCATTAACAACACTATAGTTTGGCGGAGTTTCTAATTCTTCTAAGCCTTCGTCCACAGACCTATAAATATTTACAAATCTTAAATTCAAATAATCCCTTTTATTTGATCTAAAGTCATCTGGACGCCAACCAAAACTGATAGAAGGAGTTACCGATAAATACCGAGAATTTACTTGAAAATGGTAAGTTGAAGCATTAAAAGAGTAGTTAGAAAGATAAAACCCAGTTTTATTGTGGTATTGCCTAAAATTAAACCCTGCTGAACCAACAAGTGCTTTCTCTTTAAATGCATATGCTGGAGAAATATCAAACAAAAACGGACGTTCTAAAAATGTTTTATTATACAATCGCATGGCAGGAGTAATCCCATCGTAAATATTAAAACGAAGCGTTGGTACATAAAAAATTTGGTTGTAAAAAGGATCTTCAGTATCCTTAAAAAATTGAAATTTTAGTTTTTTATTACTGGATAGAAAACCTTTTAATGATTTCCAATTATCGCGTTGGTTAAATTCTGGTATTTTCTGATCATAATTCAACACCAATCTATCCTCACCATTTCTTGGAATACTAAAGGTTTTGGTGCTATCTATTCCTGTAAACCAATAACGAGAAACAATAGAGTCTTTTTGGAGTCCAAACATAGAAATTGGAACATTGGTGCCACTTTTATTTTTTAGCGTTACTTGTAGCGAATCTTCAAACTTGGTAACCGTTTTAATCTTAAAATCTATACGATCATTGGTCGTTACATATTCATCTAAAAACCAAGAAATATCTTTATCTACACTATAGGCCAAAATTCTTTCATAATCTTTAGACGATACTGGTTTTAGTTTGAATTGCGCATAAAAATCTTTTATACTCTCGTTTACCTTTTCTTTGCCTACATAATTTGCTAAAAAAGATAACCCAGCTCCGGCCTTATACCTATTTCCGATTTTATGATTATATTTTAAAAGAGAATCATTTGAGGTAATTAAAGGTTGATCTATATTCTTTCGAGCAGCATACATGTATAATAATGGGTACTGTTCTTCAAACTTTAATTTAGCAAGGTTAAAGCTTCTAAATCCCCAAATTTTAGAAAGTTTACCTAATAATTTTTGATTGGGATAAAATTCTTCAACATAGGATATCATCATATAATTTATTAATGCATCCATTACCCATCGTTCTTTTCTTGGGTCTAAAAAAAGCGTTTCATCAAAGAAATTATTTAAAGCTGTCTTTAAATATTTTAATTCAAACTGAAATTGATCTTCATAAGGTCTAACAAAAGAAGGGAGTTGGTTTATTCCGTATAGCGGATCCTTATTATAATCAATAGTACTCACCAATAACTCGGAATGTGGGTAACTGCCTAGGTGTTCGAAAATATATTTTGATACTTTTTCAATAGCGATAGCCCTAGAAATTTCATCGAATTTAGAAACGTTTATATCTGTAACCACAGTGCCATATTCCGTAACATGCTTGGTAAAAGATGATAACGGAGATAGAATAATTTCACAACTTTTTCTATAATCTCCTCTTAAAATAGCTTCGTTAGCGTCAATAGATTTTATTTCGCTTTCTTTTTCAAAGTTAGAAACTAGAAATAGATTTTGAGGATAGTTGAAGGTGATGTCGGTATTGGTTATACCTGTATATAAATCTTCTAAGTCTTTATTAGAATATAAATGCCATTCTCCATCATACACCGCAGGAGTAAGGTACCAGTCTTTTAAGTAATATTCTCCTCTGGAACTATACCCAAATAATGTAAACCTATTGGGAGGTAAAACTACCTGATAGGTCATAACAAAAGTTACAGACTCATTAGGTGCTAGGGCGGAATTTAGATTAAATTTAATGATATCGCTCTCTGGTGTACGATCCCAATTTACAACAGAAAATTTGTCGTCTACTATATTAAATATTTTAGTAAAACCGCGCTCTTCATCTTTTGCTAGATGAAATGTTTTCTTGAATTCTTCTTCAAAACGCTTTGCTAGCGGAGTTTTTTTGTTACTATAAGCATTCGCCCAATCGTTAAAATATAGTGTTTTAAGGGTGTCTTCTGTTGCGTTTAAATATTTAAACTCTTGAATAATATTAATCGTCTTTTTATCCCCGTTTAATGTCGCGGTAATTTTATTGTAATGTTGGCAATAGGCTTTTCCGCCAAGAAAAAATAGCGCAAAACATAGTATAGCCATAAATAAGAAATTGCATTTCTTTTTTAACATACAACTATTAAAAATTAGGACTGTGAAGATGCCCCTTATAGAAGGAATCTATAATATTTACCACTTCTTCTTTGGTATCTACTAATTGGATTAAATCTAGATCTTTTGGACTAATATTTCCTTGTGTTAGCATTGTATTCTTTACCCAATCTATTAATCCTTCCCAAAAAGTAGTTCCTACCAAAATTATTGGAAACTTCTCTATTTTATTCGTTTGTATAAGTGTAATTGCTTCAAAAAGTTCATCTAATGTTCCGAAACCACCAGGCATAACCACAAAACCTTGGCTATATTTTACAAACATCACTTTTCGAACAAAAAAGTAGTCAAAATCTAGGCTTTTATCACTGTCAATATAAGGATTGTCATGTTGTTCAAATGGAAGATCAATATTTAAACCCACAGAAGTTCCACCGGCTAAATGCGCACCTCTATTTCCTGCCTCCATAATTCCTGGTCCACCACCAGTAATAACGCCGTATCCAGCTTCGGCAATACTTTTTGCAATTTCTATAGCAAGTTGGTAATACTTGTCATTTTCTTTGGTTCTTGCTGATCCAAAAATAGAAACACATGGACCAATTAAACTCATTTTTTCAAATCCGTTTACAAATTCACCCATTATTTTAAATAAAGCCCAGGAATCATTTGTTTTAATTTCATTCCATCCTTTGTGATGCTGCTCTTTTCTCATGCTCTAGTATATAAACTTAAATATTCTTAATTCTTTGCAATTTTATTATATTTTCACGACCTACAAACCTAGTTCTTTTCTAAGAAATTTTGCGGTGTAACTCTTTTTATCTTTCGCAACTTCTTCAGGGGTACCCTCGGCAACTAACATTCCGCCTCCTTTACCACCTTCATAGCCAATATCAAACAAATAATCAGCCATTTTTATTACATCTAAATTATGCTCAATAACTAAAATGGTATTGCCTTTATCCACTAAACGATTTAAAACCTCCATTAACACACGAATATCTTCAAAATGAAGGCCAGTGGTAGGTTCATCTAAAATATAAAATGTATTACCCGTATCGCGTTTTGATAATTCTGTTGCCAGTTTTATACGCTGTGCCTCACCACCAGAAAGTGTTGTGGATTGCTGACCTAATGATATATAACCCAAACCAACCTCCTTTATTGTTTGTAATTTACGGTATATTTTAGGTATGGCTTCAAAAAAATCAACAGCTTCATTTATTGTCATATCCAATACATCAGAAATAGATTTTCCTTTGTACCTAATTTCTAATGTCTCCCGATTAAATCGTTTACCATTACAGGTTTCGCATTCTACATATACATCGGGTAAAAAATTCATTTCAATAACGCGTAAACCACCACCTTGACAGGTTTCGCAGCGACCACCTTTAACATTAAAGCTAAATCTTCCTGGTTTGTAACCGCGTATTGCTGCCTCAGGAGTTTTGGTGAATAACGAACGTATTTCACTAAAAACGCCCGTATACGTGGCAGGGTTTGAGCGTGGTGTTCTCCCAATTGGGGATTGATTAATATCTATAACCTTATCAATATGCTCTAATCCTGTAATTTTTTTATAAGGCATTGGTCTCTTTACACCATTAAAATAATGCGCGTTCATAATAGGGTAGAGGGTTTCATTAATTAAAGTGGACTTACCACTTCCTGAAACACCAGTTACACCTATTAGCTTGCCTAAAGGAATTGTAATCGATATGTTTTTTAAATTATTACCTGTACAACCAGTCAAAGAAATGCTCTTACCATTTCCTTTTCTTCTTTTTTCAGGGACTTCTATTTGTCTTTTACCAGAAATATAATCTGCCGTTAAGGTGTTATATTTTTTAAGATCAGCTGGTTTACCTTGCGATATTATTTCCCCACCATGCTTACCTGCTCTTGGTCCAATATCTATTACATGATCTGCACGTTCAATCATATCTTTGTCGTGCTCCACCACAATTACAGAATTGCCAATATCACGTAAGGACTCTAACGATTTAATCAAGCGTTCATTATCACGCTGGTGCAACCCTATACTTGGCTCATCTAAAATATACAAAACGCCTACTAATTGCGATCCTATTTGAGTGGCTAAACGAATACGTTGCGCCTCTCCACCAGAAAGGGTTTTAGATCCTCTGTTTAAAGACAAATAATCTAGGCCAACATCCAATAGAAACTGAACTCTGGTACTTATTTCTTTAATTATTTCTTCAGCAATTTTTAATTGATTTCCTTCAATTTTACTAGGAAGATTTTCAAAGAAAACAGCTAATTCAGAAATATCTAAAAGTGCGAGTTCGGCAATGTTCTTTTCATTAATCTTAAAGTTTAAAGATTCTTTTCTTAACCGCGATCCCTCACATGTTGAACATTTATTCTTGTCCATGTATTCCTTAGCCCACCTTTTTATTGACGTGGATTCGGCTTCATCAAACTGATTTTTAATAAAATTAGCAATACCATCATAGTCAATCTTATAGGTTCGTTTTACACCTAAAGTTTTAGAATCTATTTCAAAGCTCTCCACGGTACCATTTAGCAGTACATTAATGGCTTCCTCTGATATTTTTTCAATGGGGTCCGTAATAGAAAAATTATACCGCTGACCAATGGTATCAATCTGCTTAAAAGCCCATGAATTTTTATATTCACCCAAAGGAGCAATACCTCCTGCTTTTATTGATAATTTTTTGTTAGGGAAAATTTTATTAACATTCACCTCATAAACATGACCCAAACCATTACAGTCAGGGCACATACCTTTTGGAGAATTAAATGAAAAAGTATTTGGTTCTGGGTTCGGATAGGAGATTCCCGTAGAAGGACACATTAAATCTCTACTAAAATATCGGGCTATTTCGGCGCCTTCTTCCAAGACCATTAGCACATTTTCACCACTATACATTGCTGTATTTATGGTTTCAGATAAACGCTTATCAAAATCTTCGGTATCGATAACTTTTAGCCTATCAATTACTATTTCTATATCGTGAACCTTATAACGGTCCACTTTCATACCCTTGGTAATATCTTTTACCTCGCCATCTACCCGTACTTTTACAAAGCCTTGCTTGGCTATTTGTTCAAATAATTCGCGATAATGCCCTTTACGAGATTTTATAACGGGAGCTAGAATATTTATTTTCTTCTGATCGTATTCTTGCTTAATTAAATCTCTAATTTGCTCATCGCTATAACTGACCATTTTTTCGCCAGTATTATAACTGTAAGCATCAGCGGCACGAGCAAAAAGTAATCGGAGAAAATCGTAAATCTCGGTAATAGTCCCAACTGTTGAACGTGGTGACTTAGAAGTAGTTTTTTGTTCAATAGCAATTACAGGTGATAATCCATCTATTTTATCCACATCGGGGCGTTCCAAACCGCCTAAAAATTGCCTTGCGTAGGCTGAAAAAGTTTCGATATACCGGCGTTGCCCTTCTGCATAAATGGTATCAAAAGCTAAGGATGATTTTCCACTGCCGGAAAGCCCTGTAATCACAACTAACTTTTCTCTGGGAATTGTAATATCTATATTTTTAAGGTTATGGACACGAGCGCCCTTAACCTCTATATTCTCTTCGTAATTTATCATTTTCTTTATCTGCAACTACAAAAATACAATTTTGACAGCTATTTTAATAGTAGGCTAGGTTTAGTTTTTTGTGATTTGAAAAGCTTAACATAAATTAGCATTTTAAACTTTCAATTTAATAGAATTATGCAATTATTAGGAATAGGATCAAGAATAAAACATGCAGAATATGGACTTGGTGTGGTTACCAATGTAACTTCAAAACACTACTGGGTTACTTTTATTGAAAACGGATTAGAAACAATTGACATAAATTCTGAATTTGAAGTAATTGAAGCTCTTGAAGACGAGGTGGATACCATAAGTTTTTCTGAAGTAGAGCAATCACTTATTTCCATACTTAGAAAATGGAGCGATGCAAGTTCTTTAACTCCAATTGCCGATAAATGGCGTGGTGGAAGTTTGGTATTAAAACCAGGTGATGCTAATTTGAGTGACAAAGAAGTTCCGATTGATACATTTTTTCATAAAATAGTAATGGTTCGTGATCGAATTCGCGTGATGGAGCAAAAAATTAACTCAAGCAATAATTTAGACGACCAAGAAAAAGTGGATCTTCAGCAATATATTACTAGAATTTACGGTAGTCTAACCACTTTTAATGTTTTGTTTAAAAACCAAAGTGACAATTTTGTAGGCGATAAATCTAAGTAGACTTAATTTAAAAGTTTACTCCAACTATACCGCTTTTTTTTCACTTAAATATTTCCAATAGCGTTTTGGCACATGTTGAATATGAAGCTTCATATTCACCCGAGACGCTATATTTGTACTTTTAAAATAGTTATTCCAAAGGTCTTGATACTCATATTCACCAGTAGTAAATGCCGCACTTTTTATTGTTTTATTGGTATACACTTCGTTTAAATTTAATGTAACCATTTCCACAGAATGTAAATCATAATAAATCCCGTATTTCCGTTTAACATCATAAATAAGCCATTTTTGATCCGCATATCTACTCTTAAAGTGTTTAGAAATTAAGGGCAACACATCAAAATCTGGTTCTATATTAGAAAAATAGATCTCATCTTTAGTTAATTGAAAACGAACAAAAGCTTCCATTCTATGTTTTTCACGCCCCACTGATTTCGCCAACTGAGCTACTTTTATAACATGATCATCGGAAAAATTTAAATGCAGCATTTCTGTTTTAGAAAATAATTTTTGAATGTATCTATAAAGCAATAATTCTATACCAGGATTTTCACTTAAAAAAGCAAAATAAATATTTTTAATAGTGGTATTACTCTTTTTTTCAATCCCATTCCATACGCGTTTTGCCTTATCAACATCAGTATAAACCGTTTCTACATCAGAAAACAAACCACTTTGCGATTGTGAATCTTTCTGAATATCTGCAATTACTAATTTTTGCTCAAAAGCAGTAAATATTGCAGTTAAATAGCCATTAAAGCTACCATCATATACTAAAATTTTTGCTTCTTTCATTTGTAAGATTTTTTGATTAAACCATTCGTCTGTTTTGATGTATTCTGTTTAATTTACTCGGCTTTGAAACGGATTGTTTTTTAACAATTTGTTTAAAAACTAATTTTAACTTCCTTTTTAGTACACTTTTAAATTCGATAAAATCATAGCCTAATTTCAAAATAGCACCTCTGCCTTTTTCAAGTTTTGTGTTAGATGTTTTCATAATTTTAAAATATAATTAGCTTGTCTTTTTTAATTGAATAATGAAAGTTGGCTACTATAATTACTTCTAAATTTTCCTTGAGAATTCTGCAAAATCAACCCCTTTATTTGTATCGCCTGTAAATCTTTATGCGTATAATCATTGCCATTGCAAACCATAAAATATTTAGCTCTATTTAAAGCCACCCCAATTTTTTTAAGATGATCAAAGCTCAACCTTCTATACTTTCTAGCATTGATTATTTTGTAAACAGAGTTCATTCCTAATCCAGGAATTCGCGCAAGCATTCTTGGCTCTGCAGTATTAACATCAATTGGAAACTGTGATAAATTACGCAAAGCCCAACTCAATTTTGGATCTATGTCCACATCAAGATTTGGATGCGAATCATTCAGTATTTCGTTAACACTAAATCCGTAAAAGCGTAACAACCAATCTGTTTGATATAATCTATTTTCACGCAACATAGGCACTTCTGAACCAATAGCTGGTAACCTACTATCGTCTGCAATAGGTACATAACCAGAGTAATACACCCTTTTCATGTTATAGTTTTTATAATAATGGGTAGCAGAATACATAATATCTTTATCAGATTCGCCTGTGGCTCCTATAATCATTTGTGTACTTTGGCCTGCAGGAGCATATTTGGGCGTGCTTTTGATTATTTTCTTTTCTGCTTTGTACAATAAAATTTCATTCTTAACCTTCAGCATTGGTTTAGTAAAATCTTCATGTTTTTTATCAGGAGCTAATAATTTTAATCCAGAAATTGTGGGAACCTCAATATTCACTGATAAACGATCTGCGTACAAACCAGCTTCATACATTAATTCATCACTTGCTCCAGGAATGGATTTTAAATGTATATAGCCATTAAAATTTTCCTCCAAGCGTAATTTTTTAGCCACAGCAACTAAGCGTTCCATAGTATAATCAGGACTTTTGAAGATACCCGAACTCAAAAACAAGCCTTCTATATAATTACGTCTGTAAAAATTAATAGTAAGATCTACCGCTTCTTGTATCTTAAAAGCAGCTCTTTTTATATCATTGCTTTTTCTGGTTACACAATAGGCACAATCAAAAATGCAATGATTGGTAAGTAGAATTTTTAGTAAAGAAACACAACGACCATCCTCAGTGTACGTATGGCAAATTCCCATTCCTGTGCTATCTCCAAGTCCTTTATTCTTATTAGAACGATTGCTTCCGCTACTAGAGCAAGAAACATCATACTTGGCCGCATCTGCCAATATATTTAGTTTTTCTTTTATTCTTTCAAAAGACATAATCTTGAATTGTAATTATTCCAAATTTATGGAAATATTCCTAATTATGGAATTTTTCCATATTAAATTTTGGAATATATCCAAATTGTGTATATTTGACTTATTACTAAAGGATTATGGAAAACGAAATTACCCTGAAACGTTTTATTGAAATACGAAGAGATTTGGGTTTTACCCAAGCAGAATTTGCCGCAATCATTGGTGTATCTAATACTACAGCGGATATTGAGCGAGGCAGAACTAAACTTTCTGGGAAAATTGTTGCTGAGCTTTTAAAGCAATATAAAATTAATCCACTATGGTTATTTGGCGAAAGTGACACCAAATATATTGAAACTTCGCACACGAGCGTCATTCCAAAAGTTGTTACCGTTGATTCTGCCGATCGAGAAAATATGGTATTGGTAAATGCAAAAGCTGCAGCTGGTTATCCACAGAATATTCAAGATACGAGTTGGTATCAGCAATTACCAGCATTTGATTTGCCTATCCCGGAGTTTAGAAATGCTACCTATAGAGGCTTTCAAGTAGAAGGAGATAGTATGTTACCTAATTTAAGGCCGGGGGAGTGGGTACTAGCCAAAGCCATTGAGCACATAGATGATGTGAGTCCTAATAAAATTTATGTGGTCGTATTACAAGATGCTGTTTTGGTGAAAAAAGTAATTAAAAAGCCAAATTCTAATAACGTGACTTTAGTTTCTTTAAATGAGAATTACCCTCCGTATGAAATAAAACCGTTCCAGATTCAAGAGATTTGGCAAGTAAATAGTAAAATTACTTTTGGTATTGATGCTACCACAGAAACTGGACTTTTAAAACAATTGCAAGAATCTATGGAAGAATTGAAGCGTCAGTTGAAAAATAAGAATTAAGTAATTTAATTTAATTTATTAAGGTTTTATCATTTCTGTTTCTATTGTTTTGAATGTAACTTCTTCTAATCTTAATAAACTTAAATCTTAAATCATCATAAACGAGACTTGCCACTAAAATCAAGGCGCCAAATATCAAAGTATTTAATTTGAAATTAAATCTTGAATACAAAAGGCCACCAAGGATACCGCCTGCAAAAAAGAATAAAATAATATAAATTCGAAGTTTAATATTTGATTTGAGTTTATCTCTTTGTGGATGTGACTTCGGAAAAAATAGCTGAGAAATATCAATTCCTAAGTCAGTAAAAAGCCCAGTTAAATGGGTAGTTCGCACAACTGCATTTGAAATTTTAGTTACAAAAGAGTTTTGAAGCCCCATAGCAAATAGAAGCAAACAAACAATTAGATTTGGATATGTAATTAGCACAAAATTACTAGTTACTCCTATAGCAATTAATATTATACACTCTAGTATTGTCGGTAGTAGAAATATGTGATGTTGCTTATTTTCTTTTAATTTTTCAATTAAAAAACTAGATAAAAAGGAACCAAAAAGAAAAGAGAAAATATATAGAAAATAAATTGTTCCTTTCCAGAATTCAAAATTAGCAACATCATTTATAAATAGAGCAAAATGTCCGGTGACATTTGTAGTCAATTCCTTAAAAGACAAAAAACCTGTAACATTAACTATTCCTGCAACAAAAGACAGAACTGTAGCAATACGCAGATTATGTTTTAAAGTTCTACTTTTTCCTTGATGCCGGAACATTTTTTTATAGAATTAAATGTTTTTTGCTTACTGTTAATTATTCATACACACAATTATATGATGTTTCTTCACTAACTTTTACATTAAAAGAACTATTGGCCTCTACTTTAAAAGTTTCGAATGGTTTATAGGTTTTCCATGTTGTTTCACCTTTTAATTGCACTTGCATGTTGCCAGAAATAACAGTCATAAATTCTACGGTACTTGTACCAAAAGTATATTCTCCTGGCTTCATAACACCAACAGTTGCTTTACCATTTTTATTTTCGTAAGCTACAGATATCACGGTATTATCAAAATAGGTATTTGTTTTAAACATATAATTAAAGAATTAAATTTTTGGTAAATCTAAATAGAATTTAGCAGGAATAAATACGCTTCACAAAGCCTAAAAATTTTGTGCTATTTAAATTATTTTTCAACTTCTTTCGATTTCTTAATGATCGCTTTCAATCGTTGCTTACGCAGTTCTTTTTCATCTCGTTGCTTATTAATTTTCCTATTCATAAGCTTGCTATGCTTAGCTTTGTTTTTGGTGTTTTTTTCTTTTCCTTTCTTAGGCATAATTTATTCATTATAAGCGCGTACTTCACCCATATCTAAAGTTACCGGACCAATTTTATGTGAAACAGGAAGAAAAACTCCATTTTCCATCACCTGCCAATCATCCCATGTTGCTTTTAGTCCGCCAATAGGAATAATTTTCACCCACATTTTAAAACTAATAGGAAATCCATTTTCTTGTAATTCCCACAAATACGAATCTCCTGGCGTTGTTCCTCCAGATTTATACGTTACCAAAAGCGCTTCCGAACCATTTTCTAATGTTACTATTGATCTGGTTGTTCCCGAATCAAAAACTTTAAAAGGGGCAACAAGCCAAAAAGAATCGTTATTAAAATATGCTAAGGCTTTACTTATCAATTTTAATTTTTCAGATCCAATTACCCGTTTTCCATTATCAAAAACAATACTTTTATTGGTCTTATTTAAATTTAAATTCACCAAGTATTTACTCCATTTTACTTCAACTTTGCCATTTTCTTTATCCCATTTATAACTGTGTCTACCACCTGCAAATGACCATTCTAAAAAGCGCGTACTTTCATATTCGGAGTTTTTTACGGCTATTAACATTTTTTGAGCTAGTGCATCTGCATCATTAGGATTAGTGCCTATAGGAAGTGATTCATTAAAACTAAAATATAGAATACCCGCTGTGAGCATAAGTAATCCCAAGACAATTAATAACACTTTAAAAGCGCGTTTTAGAAATCTATTCATCTTCTAATTTTTAAAATCCGACTGCCTTATCATCACCACGCCTATCGGCACCACCTTCTAATTGACCATTAGGCAACACAAGAATTGCATCTACTTTACCGATTATCGTATTGTTTTCTATGTTAACTTGATATCCCTTGGCTTTTAAATTTGTAATTAGTTCTGGTGAAAATCCATCTGGTTCAAAAATTAGAACATCAGGCACCCATTGATGATGAAATCTAGGCGCATTAACTGCTTCTTGCATACTTAAGTTGAATTCGTAAGTATTTAAAATTGTTTCAGCTACTGCAGTGATAATAGTGGATCCGCCTGGTGTACCAACGACCATCCATAATTTTCCATCTTTTTCCACAATTGTAGGCGTCATGCTACTAAGCATACGCTTCTCTGGTTGTATATTATTTGCCTCTGCACCTATTAAACCAAACATATTAGGTACACCAGCTTTGGAACTAAAATCGTCCATTTCATTATTTAAAAAGAAACCTAATTCATCACAATACAATTTAGAACCAAAATTACCATTTAAGGTAGTAGTTACAGAAACAGCATTGCCATCGGCATCTATAATAGAGTAGTGGGTTGTTTCCATACTTTCTACAACCTCCACTTTACCATGTGAAACGGCTTCAGAACTTGTAGCTTTGTCAAAAGAAAAATTGGACATGCGTTGTTTTAAATACGAATCTTTTAAAAGATAATCTAAAGGTATTTCCACGAAATCAGGATCACCTAAATAGTAATTTCTATCGGCATAGGATCGTCTGAAAGCTTCTGTTAATACTTGAATGGTTTTCTCTGAATTATGTCCGAATGTAGCGAGATCATAAGGCTTAATCATTTTAAATATCTGATTCATCGTAA
The DNA here is from genome assembly GCF_900176415.1 of Cellulophaga tyrosinoxydans. Classification (GTDB taxonomy): domain Bacteria; phylum Bacteroidota; class Bacteroidia; order Flavobacteriales; family Flavobacteriaceae; genus Cellulophaga; species Cellulophaga tyrosinoxydans. Next base: position 39,845 of record NZ_FWXO01000004.1, read on the forward strand.
CACCACCACTGCTTGGTGGAGCCATAGAAATAATATTTAAATCTTTATAATTAAACCGTACAGGATCGCGCCAAACTGCTTGATATCTTGCAAGATCTTCTTCAGTTACAAAACCACCATTTTTTTGGATAAATGCTGCTAATTTCTGAGCAATTTCTCCTTTGTAAAATCCGTCATGACCTCGTTCTTGAATTATTTTTAAAGTTTTTGCCAATGCTGGATATTTGATTACATCGCCTGCGTTATAAACGGAAGCAAATTTAGTGCTATCGCTATTTACTTCAATAAAAGTTTTCCGATAGCCTTTAAGTATTTCTGCTTGTTTTTCAGTGACTTTAACACCATTTTCAGCTAAAGCAATTACTGGTTCAAAGATATCTTTTAGAGATAGTTTCCCTAGCTTTTTATGCACTTCTATAATTCCTGCAATGGAACCTGGTACCCCCACCGAAGTTGCTCCTTTTGTGCTCATATCGGGAATTACATTACCTAAAGAATCTAAGTACATATCGCGATGTGCAGATAATGGTGCTTTTTCTCTAAAATCTAAAGTACCCACTTCTCCAGTATTTTTTCTGTAGACCATAAAACCGCCACCACCTATATTACCGGCTCTAGGGTAGGCCACGGCTAATGCTAATTGTGTACCAACCATAGCATCGAAAGCATTTCCGCCCTTCGCCATAATGTCAGCACCAATTTTAGAGGCTTCCTCACGCGCAGAAACAACCATCGCTTTTTGGGTTACCAATCCTGTAGGAGTAATTGCCTGCTGGTTTTTACAGTTGATAAAAACAAATAGAACTAAAAATAAATAGCTATACTTTTTCATATATTGTTATGATTTTTCAAACCTGTTGATTTTATTTAAAGTGAAATATATTTTTGTTTAGAAAAACTAATTAATTCTTCGAAAAAGATAGTGAATTCTTTTTCAAATTCTACGTAATAAGTTTCTAAATCTAGAATCGCAAAATTCATTTTAGACCTATTTTTGGTTCTCCTATTCATACCATCCAAAACACGACTAATCCCTTCCATTTTTGAATAATTAAAAATCCAATTATCAGCAATCATATAAGGCATTATATGTCTTGTGGCATCGGGCAGTATTTCGTAGTTATTCTCTAATAAATCATAAAAATTATCCACAAAAGTATCTAAAGGAATGTCGGAATAATTTGGCCAATTTTTGGCTAAAAAGTGATCGTAAAAAATATCGACAATAATCCCACTATAATGGCTATAGTTTTCGTGAAGTCTTTTAGTGCTTTTTCTTACCGTTGGATGCGCATCAGTGAACGTATCTATATGTCTATGCAATTTTATACCTTTCTGTACACGTTCGGGTAAATGCTTGTATTTGTTGCCGCGAATGCTATCTGCAATAAAATTACCGAGGGTTATTTCCTCATCACCAAAGGATAAATATATATGTGCTAAAAAATTCATAGGACGAAAGAAAGACTATTCCTATCGAATTTACAAATAAGTCTACTAGCTTTTAGGTCTATACCTTTATATTTGCAAAAAACTTATTAATAACTATGACACTAATTAAATCTATTTCTGGAATACGTGGAACCATTGGCGGTAAGCCAGGTGATAATTTAACGCCAATCGATGCTGTAAAATTTGCTGCGGCCTATGGCATATGGTTAAAAGTGTATTCTAAAAAAGAAAAACTAAAAGTAGTTATTGGTAGGGATGCACGTTTATCTGGTGAAATGATCCAAAATATTGTGGTTTCTACTTTAGTAGGGTTAGGGATAGATGTTATCGATTTAGATTTATCTACAACACCTACAGTGGAAATTGCTGTGCCGCTGGAAAATGCCGATGGTGGTATAATTTTAACCGCAAGTCATAATCCAAAACAATGGAACGCCCTTAAATTATTAAATGAAAAAGGTGAGTTTTTAGATGCTGCTCAAGGTGCAATTATCTTAGACATAGCAGAAAAGGAAGATTTTAATTTTTCTGAAGTGGATGATTTAGGTACTATTACCAAAAATGATTCTTACATAGACATACATATTGATGAAGTATTAGAACTTCCTTTGGTAGACGCTGATACAATTAGAGCAGCCAAATTCAAAGTGGTGGTTGATGGTGTTAATTCTACAGGTGGAATTGCTATTCCCAAACTTCTTAAAGAATTAGGAGTAGAGGTTGTAGAATTGTACTGTGATCCTACCGGCCATTTTCCACACAATCCTGAACCATTAAAAGAGCATTTAGGAGATATTTGTGAATTGGTAGTTAAAGAAAAAGCTGATTTCGGAATTGTTGTTGACCCAGATGTAGACCGTTTGGCATTTATTAGCAATGATGGTGAAATGTTTGGCGAAGAATATACCCTAGTGGCTTGTGCTGATTATGTATTAGGTAAAACAAAAGGAAATACAGTATCTAACTTATCATCTTCTAGAGCTTTAAGAGATATCACCCAAAAGCATGGCGGAACGTATGAAGCTGCTGCAGTGGGTGAAGTAAATGTTGTGACTAAAATGAAAGCCAATAAAGCTATTATTGGTGGTGAAGGTAATGGCGGAATCATTTACCCAGAAAGTCATTATGGAAGAGATTCATTAGTGGGTACCGCTTTATTTTTAATGTTAATGGCTGAAAAAGGTGGAACCGTAGCAGACTTAAGAGCTAGCTACCCTTCCTATTTCATGAGTAAGAAAAAAATTGAATTAACTCCTGGTTTAGATGTGGATGGCATTTTAGTCACTATGGCGGATAACTATAAAAATGAAGAAATTTCTACCATTGATGGCGTAAAGATCGATTTTCCTGAGAATTGGGTGCATTTAAGAAAATCTAATACAGAACCTATTATTAGAATATACACCGAAGCTAAATCTCAATCCGAAGCAGATGCATTAGCCGACAGAATTATAGGTGAAATAAAAGAGATTGCTGGATTGTAAAACGATTATCTATTATTTAGCAACTTGAAATACAAAAAGGGAGCGATTTAAAATCGCTCCCTTTTTTAATGCTGATCAGCTTTATCCTTATGCTTCCAGCGTCTATGTGTCCATAAATAATGTTCAGGGCGCTCTCTAATTTGTTCTTCTGTAAGTCGTAAAAACTTATCTGTTATTTCATGCTCTTCAGTAGATTTTCCAGCAGTAGTTATTGGAATAAACTCCGCTTGATAAAAACCTCTTTTTACTTTTGATACTTTTAAGAACACCACAGCCAAATCCATTTTACGTGCCATAGTTTCTGCGCCACTAAACACAGGAACTTTTACACCCATAAACTGGGTCCAGTAAGGTGCTCTGTGCGCCTGTGGAGATTGATCACTAACCATTCCATACACACTTCTTTTATTATCTCGTACATTTTTAACCACCGTTTTCACAGTTTCTTCTTGAGTAATTAGCGTAGTATTCCACCGAGCACGCACTTTTCTAATCCATTTATCAAAATACTTATTTGCTATTTTTTGATATACTGCATATCCATGAGTATCTAGATAATTATTAATACTCACATTCCACTCCCAATTTGCATAATGTGCACAAACAATTAAAACACTTTTATGTTTTTCAATTTCTTTTAAAACATCAATATTCAAAACATGATAACGCTTTTTTACTTCCTCTTTGGAGAGTGACATGGTTTTGATCATTTCCATAAAAGTATCAATCAAATGACTGTAAAATTCGCGCTGTATTTTTAATAATTCTTTTTTATCCTTTTCAGGGAAAACAAGTACTAAATTAGCATAGACTACCTTTTTTCTGTAGCCGAAAAGCGTGTAAACAAGAAAAAACACAAAATCCGAAAGCCAATAAAATGGCTTGTATGGTAGAATAGAAATAAACCAAAGTATTGGGTAAACTAAAATAAATACTAGTAGTTGCATGCCTAAAATTATAGCGCAAATATAGCTATATTTGAAACCAAACAGAATAGTAAAAAATATGTTTGATTTACATTTAGTAATTGTAGGTATTATTGCCATTAATATTTTAATGTCTCTAAAGGGTTTTAACGACAGTAATTTTTTTGATCGCTATAAATTCTCTGTAGGTGCTATCAATGCCGGACAGAAAGATCGCATGTTAACCTCTGGATTTTTACATGTAGATTTTTCACACTTGTTTTTCAACATGTTTACCCTGTTCTTTTTTGCACCTGTAGTGATAGATTGGTTAAATCCTATAAAATTTGTAATTATTTATGTGATAAGTTTATTAGCAGGTTCTTTGCTATCATTAGTGTTTCATAAAGATGAACCCTATTACTCCGCGGTTGGGGCTAGTGGAGCAGTTACTGGAATACTCTACGCCGCAATACTTTTTGAACCTAATATGACTTTAGGATTACTATTTATTCCATTACCAATCCCTGCCTACGTTTTCGGAATCGGTTATTTGCTATATTCCATTTATGGTATGAAGAGCAGATTAGGCAATATTGGACATACGGCGCATTTTGGAGGGGCAATTGGAGGTTATGTTACCACTTTAATATTTCTACCGAGTTTATTAGAGACAGATACTTTAATGGTTGGACTACTCGCTATTCCTATTGTTTTGTTATTTATTCTTCAGAAAATAGGTAAAATTTAATCCGATAAATAGTTCTATTCTTAGGATTAAATGTAAAAAAACATTGGTATTTAAGTAGTTTATCGAAAAAAAATAAGCAGCCTATACAATTTTTCTAATTTTGGCGTTAAAAGAGAACCCAATCTCTAATAAAACCTACTTATAATGAAAAGAGTTTCCCTACTATTAGCGTTTACGCTAGTTTTTATTTCGTCATGTTCTGATGAAACTACAGTATTTGAAGATTCCAACAGCAATTTAAGCTTACAAGACAATCAAGATTTTCTTAACCAAAGTATTAGCTTTGAAAAAGCGGGTGTTTTAGACATCACTAGCAATGACGCTGTTTCTGGTAAAACCGGAAAAGAAGGCGATGAACTTGCAGGAAATTATCCATTATCATTGATAGCGCAGGTAATGCCTCCAAGTTTTACAGGAGGAGAAAACCTAACGGCAACACATGTAAATATAGTGGATGATATTGCTTATGTATCGTACAACACCGTAGATTCGGATTATGTTGGCGCCATTGATGTTATTGATGTTAAAGATCCATATAATCCAAAATTAACTTCTAGATTATACTATACCAATGCAGATATAAATTCTGTGGTATATGACAATGGGTACATTTATATTGCAGGTGGAGTAGATGCCGAAAAATCAGTACGTGCGACTACCAATTCTTTTGTAGCAAAAATACCAGTGTCTAATGGAAAAATTAATATTGATGCAGGAATTACTTATGGTTTTCAAGAAGGATTCATTGCAACAGATGTTGCTATTTCTGGCAATAATTTATATGTTACTAGCGGTAAAGATGGTTCTTTAACCGTTTATGATAAAAATAGTGTTGAAATTAAAAACGAACTTCCATTTGCCGACTTACGTTCAGTAACCATAGATAATGGTAAAATTGCCGTTCTTGACGCAAGTAAAGGTGTATCTATATTGGATTCTAATTTTTCAATTTTAAAAGAAATAGGAATCACTTCAGATTTTGGTTTAAACTCTAAAAGAACGTTAGATTTTTCAAATAACAGAATTATTGTTTCTGAAGGATCAAATGGAGCCGGTATTTACAATAGCTTAACAGGTGATTTTATTGAGTATATTCCAATTCTTATTAACCCATCTGGATCAGATGCAGCCGATAATGTAACTAATGCAGTTGCCGTAAATGAAGAGGTTATTTTAATGGCCAATGGTGGTGCTGGATTATCTATATCAGAAGAAGCATCCGATAGTACTATTCCTGTTGGAATTATAGACCTTGATGGCTCTATAAACTTTGTAGCCTCTAAGGGTGATTATATTTTTGCAGCATCTGGTACAGCAGGCTTGCAGATTATTAAAATGAATAAACCAAGTGGCAGTTTAGTTCAAAAATGTACAGATGTAATCGAGTATCAAGGTAGTGCAAATTTAAACATAAATACTGGCGAAGTATTAGCATACACTGGTGCTAAAAGACTAAACAATGTAAATATTGGTGGTCAATTATTACTTTGTGGATCATGGACTGTAAGAGGTGATGTTACTGTAAACGAAGGCGGTATTTTTGAAATGAATGGTTCATTTATTGTAGGCCGTAATAATGGTAAAAAGAATATCACTATTAATAAAAATGCTACATTTAGAGTAGAAGGCAACTTAACTATTTACGGTGATTTAATCTTAAATGAAGGTGCTAAATTAGAATTTGTAGGTGCCAATTCAGACGTATACATTACTGGAAAAGTTACTAAGGCTAACTCAGCAACAGTTACTGGAAATTATACCGATTTATTAGATAAATTCTAAATCAACGTTTAAATTAAAAAATGCCCAATATGTTTAAAACATATTGGGCATTTTTATTTGGTTAATACTGGAATTAAATACTTCCGATTAACTCAGCTATTTTTTGTTCTAATTCTGCACCTCTAAGATCTTTAGCAATAATAACGCCATTAGCATCTAAAATAAACATTGCAGGTATAGCTCTTACATTATACATTTTAGCAATTTCATCAAAATATTGCACATTAGATACTTGATTCCAAGTTAAACCATCAGCTGCGATAGCCGCTACCCATTCTTCTTTTGATTTATCTAAAGAAACTCCTAAAATACTTAAACCACTATCTTTATACTTATTATAAATATTTACAAGATTTGGATTTTCAGCTCTACAAGGTCTACACCATCCTGCCCAAAAATCTATAATGGTGATTTTCCCTAAGGCATCTTTTAATGCTAATTGCTGACCGTCTGGTGTTGGAGCAGAAAACTCAGGTGCTTTGGAGCCTATGGCAGTACTTTTTGTTAAATCTAATTGCTTTTTAATTCTTTTACCCGTTGCAGTTTCTTTAATTAATGGTGTAAAACCTTCAAAAATAGTACTTATTTCATTTTCTGGTAAACCTTGTCCCATTAAAACACGTTCTAAGATTAAAACCGATACTAGGGCATTTGGATTTTCTTTAATGTAAGTTATTTCATAGTTTTTTGCCTGCTCTTGCATTTCCATACTTTCGGCCTGTATAGCTTCTTGAGTAGCTAAATCTCCATTGGCTCTAGCTTTTTCAAAATCATTACGCATAGACATTGCACGTTTTGAAAAAGTTCTGCTATTCTCTAAGAACTTATAAAATAAATCATTCTGCTCTGTTCCTTCTATCTTGGCAAAAGCCATACTATCTTTTTGAAAACCAATTTCAATAGTACCATTTTCGATAATTACAGGAATGTTCCCTTGTAATTTGTCTATAAATATGTACTGCAGGTCAAGTGAATCTGCTTTTCCTGTAAAAGTAAACTTACCGTTTTCAACAGTTGTAGTATCTACGTCAACTGGTTGGTTTACTTCATTTATTCTCTTTAAATAAACTTTTGTTCCATTTTCAATCTCGCCATCGATCTTAGCCTCAATTGAAAATCCGTCAGGATTGCTGTTACATGACACCAAAAGTGCTGTTGCAAATAATCCTAGTATTAATTTCTTCATTAGTGTAATATTTTATTTTCGCAAATGTAATTATATTTTAGACAAAAAAAAGGCCATAATAAATTCGTTCCTTATTGATCTGCAGATGCATTAAAATTGATATCTTATTCCTAAACCAATATCAAAATCAAAATTATCAGAAAATCCACTATAACCTATAAGTCCAATTTCTGGTCTCATGTCTAATGAAATTACTAAAGGAAAATCAAAATTATATTCAATACCTAGATTTCCTGCTCCAAAAACAAACAGACCCCCATCTACTTCTTCAGCAAAATTTGGATTGCTACTAGATGGTCTAGGTTCAAAATTTACGCTTCCTAATCCACCTCCAAAGCCATAATACCAGTTAAAATCACCCTCTAATGGTCTTACCCATTGATAAAGTCCGGCAAGTTTAAATGCATCGTACGCACGACTATCTCTAAATCCAAGATTTAGTTCCAAACGATTGGATCTGTTTATAGATTTTTGATAGGATATTTCAGCACCAAGTCCATCGCTATCACCAAGTCTTAAACCTATGGTGTTATCAGACATACTTTGACCATGTATCAACAATGGCAATGCAAAAAGAAATAGAAAATTAATTTTTAACAATTTCATAGTTTTTATTTAAAATTTCAGCTCAAAAATAGCATATTACTAGTGTTTTGAAGTTAATAAAAACTTAATTTAGCATTCAAATTAATTAGAAGATTGGAAACTTTACGTTTAGAAAAATTAAGAGAAAGTTTAAAAGGAGAATTAAGAATTGATACACTTTCTAAAGCATTATACGCTACCGATGCATCTGTTTACAGAAAAACTCCTCTAGGGGTTGCCTTTCCAAAGGGCACTTCAGATATTAAAAAACTGATTCTTTTTGCACAGGAAAATAACATAGGATTAATTCCTAGAACAGCTGGAACATCTTTAGCTGGGCAATGTGTGGGTGATGGTTTAGTTGTGGATGTATCTGTACATTTAAACCAAATACTTTCGGTTGATCAAGAAAAAATGCAAGTTACTGTTCAACCAGGAGTTATACGCGATGAATTAAATTCTTACTTAGAGCCTTACGGATTATTTTTTGGACCGAATACCTCCACAGCAAATCGGTGTATGATTGGCGGCATGGTGGGTAATAATTCCTCCGGAACAACTTCCATCCGATATGGTGTTACACGTGAATTCACAGCCAGCTTAAAAGCCGTATTATCTAATGGAGAAGAAGTGGAGTTCAAGGCATTAACTTCTGACGAATTTATTGCAAAAACAAAACTAAACTCACTAGAAGGCTCAATTTATAAAAACTTATACGAGGAATTATCTAATAAAGATACACAAGAAGAGATTATTAGCGAGTTTCCCAAGCCACAAATTCATAGAAGAAACACAGGTTACGCTATTGATATGCTCCTTAAGAGTGATGTCTTTGGTGGGCCAGAAAAACATATAAATGTTTGCGAATTATTAAGTGGGAGTGAGGGAACCTTAGCTTTCACCACAGAAATTACTTTGCAATTAGCAAAACTACCACCAAAGTTATCGGCTATGGTAGTTACGCATTACCACACATTAGAAGATTGTTTGATGGATGTTGTACCAACCATGCAACACAATTTACACACTTGCGAAATGATGGATAAAACCATCTTAGATTGTACTAAAAACAATCGAGAGCAATTAAAAAATAGATTTTTTGTTTCCGGTGATCCTGCGGCATTGTTAATGCTAGAAGTAAAATCAGATACTGAAGAAGACCTAAAAGCACAAATAGATGCGTTACTAAATACTATTAACGCCTCTGGTTTGAGTTATGCAAATGCTATTTTGAATAATGAAGAAGGTAAAATGGCTGCCGAACTTAGAAAAGCCGGATTAGGTTTACTTGGTAATATTGTGGGCGACATGAAAGCTGTTGCTTGTATTGAAGATACTGCGGTAGCCGTGGAAGATTTAAATGATTTTATTGGGGAATTCAGTCAAATTATGGCAGGTTACCAACAAAACGCAGTTTATTATGCACATGCGGGAGCAGGGGAATTACATTTACGCCCTATTTTAAACCTAAAAAAATCTGAAGACGTAGAATTATTTAGGGCAATCACCACTGATGTTGCTAAACTTACTAAAAAATATAAAGGCTCATTTAGTGGAGAACACGGTGATGGAATTGTAAGAGCTGAATTTATCCCCTTAATGATTGGGGATAAAAATTATCAACTTTTAAAACGTGTAAAATCGTATTTTGATCCTAAAAACATTTTTAATCCTGGTAAAATTGTCGATGCGTTCCCTATGGACGAGTCACTTCGATATGAAATAAATCGTACAGAGCCAGAAATTAAAACGTTATTAGATTTCTCTGATAGTGAAGGAATATTAAAAGCTGCGGAAAAATGTAACGGAAGTGGTGATTGTAGAAAAACACACCATAGTGCAGGTGGAATGTGTCCAAGTTATCATGCTACTAAAAATGAAAAAGATACCACAAGGGGTAGAGCCAATGCATTAAGAGAATTTTTAACCACTTCAGATGCCGCAAATAAGTTTAATCAAAAAGAATTAAAAGAAGTTTTTGATTTTTGTCTAAGCTGTAAAGCATGCGCTAGTGAATGTCCAAGTAATGTGGACATCGCCACTTTAAAAGCAGAATTTTTATATCAATATCAAGAAGAAAACGGGTATTCTTTACGTTCAAAATTATTTGCACATAACACAAAACTAAACAAAATAGGAAGCAAATTATCCGGATTAACTAATGCCATTTATAACTCCGAAACTTTGGGAGGCTTACTAAAAAAGTCTTCTGGTGTAGCCAAGGAGCGTAGCATGCCAAATGTTTATAATTTTAATTTCAATAAACACCTCGAAAAAACTAGATTAGAGTATGTTACATCTAAAAAATCTATTGTTTTATATATTGATGAATTTACTCAGTATATGGATATTGAGTTAGGGAAAGATGCTATTAATGTACTATTAAAACTAGGTTATGATGTGCAATTATTTTTTGCCGAAAGTGGAAGAACTTACATCTCAAAAGGATTTTTAAAACAAGCCAAAAAAATTGCGTTAGACAACATCGACAAATTAAAAGTTTATGCAGCTAAAAATATTCCTGTTGTAGGATTGGAACCTTCTGCAGTTTTGACTTTTAGAGATGAATACAAACGATTTACTGAAGACAAAGAAACTACAAATGCCATTGCCGCAAATGCTTTTATTATTGAAGAGTTTTTGGCTAGCGAGATAAAAAATGGTGTGATCACAGCTGATCTTTTTACTAAAGAGTCAAAAAAAATAAAAATTCATGGACATTGCCATCAGAAAGCACTATCCAATCAAAAAGTGACCTTTGATATTTTAAATTTACCAGAAAATTACGAAGTTACCATTATTACTTCTGGATGTTGTGGTATGGCTGGTTCTTTTGGATACGAAAAAGAACATTATGAAGTAAGTATGCAAATTGGCGAATTAAAATTATTTCCTGCAGTACGAAAGGCATCGGAAGAAACTATAATCTCAGCAAATGGAACCAGTTGTAGGCATCAAATTTATGACGGAACTAAAAGACAGGCAAAGCACCCAATCAGTATTTTAAATGAGGCATTACTTTAAAAAAGCTTCATATTACCTTGCTTATTAAGCTAAAAAAAATGCACCAAATTAGATTATTCAATTTGGTGCATTTATATTAAAATTAAGCTTTATTTAATCTTTTTACTGTACTACAACATTAAATGACGCTAAAATATCTGTTTCTCCACCAGCATCAGAAATTCCAGTATTTGGTTTTGTAGGCTCATGACGCAATGTAAATGTTAAAGTTCCATTACTGGCCTCTCCTGTAACAGCTGTAAATTCAGTACCTAAAGGATTATCATTACTATCAAAATTGTCATATGAAGTAGTTATATTTAATCCACTGCCTACAGTATAAAAAAATTGGTGTTCCTCTGCTTCTTCAATTACTTCAAGAGTAATATCCTCTGCAGGGCTAACTGTTTCATTAAGTAAAACTATACTTCCACTGTAGTTAGTATTTGCTAACAATACTCCAGATACGGTAATATCAGCACCAGTACCATCTAAATCCTGAGACTGTAAAATAACCGTTGCACTACCATCATCTGGTGTTAGTGTTACAGTTAATGTAGTTATTACTTCTTCTTCGTTAATTAATTCTGGTGTATCATCATCGGAACATGAAGTTAGACCAACAAAAAGTGTGAAAATTGCTGCTTTAAATAAATTTACTTGTTTCATTTGTTTTAAAATTTAATAATTAATAATTGATTTTTATATTTAAAAAGGTATTTCTACCCAAATCATCCGCATAGTAGCGCAGACGATTTAGATAATTTCTGTAAGAGGTATTAAATAAATTGGTAGTTCCAATAGCTATTGAAAGCTTTGAAATCTTATTAATATTGAAATCCATACTAGCTTTAATGTTTATTAGATGGTAAGCATCTGGCGGAGTACTTACATCAACATCTTCTGTAGTTTCCGTTTCTGCTAGGTAAACTTCAAAATTGTTATCAGGGAATTCATTTTGGCGAAAAACATAATTGCTTTCTATAGAAAATTTTAGATTATTGAAACCTATATTTTGATAAATAAGTTCATTCTTAGTATTGACAGGTGGCATACTAATTAAAGGTTCATCCTTTAAAACATCATATCCTTTAACGATAGAAAATTGATGCTTAAAACTAAAATTATCACTAAAATTATAGCTAGCATCAATATCTGCACCAAGTAACTGAGCATTGGTTTGACGGTATTCCCATACTTGAAAATTACCTCGAATAGTAGTCAAAACTGATGTAGGTTCATTCACAATAAAATCTTTAATTAGATTTATATATGGATTTACCGAAAAAGAAAAATCTCCCTTATTTCCTTGCAGTGTTGCAGAAAATTTATTCCCAATTTCAGATTGAAATTGTAAATCTCCTATTTCAATTCGCGATGCACTTTGATGCAAGCCATCACTAAACAATTCGGACGGGTTGGGTGCTCTGGAAGCCAAAGAATAGTTGAAAAGCAACTTATAACTCTCTTTAAAATTGTATGCTGCGCCGAATGTTGCAGATAAATTGTTATAAGTAAATTTAGGATTGGTTAATACTTGAGTGTTATACTTTTCGACAACAAAATCAGGATACAGATCATCGTAACCCCTAGATTGCCAGAATGTACTATAATAAAATTTGTAGGCATCTATAAAACTATAATCAAATCTTCCTCCGAGTTCCAATAGCCATTTATCATTTATTTGATAATCCGCAACAGCATAAACACCAAAATTATACTCATCATAATCAGGTATTAAACGTCTTACGCCAGTAGATGGATCTGCAAAATTGTTTTGATATTTAGCTGAAACTCCTGTTTTAAAATTCAATGAATCTGATATTTTGGCATCAAAATCAAGCAGGATTGTATGGGATTTTAGTTCCAAGTCTAAAGATGGATCGTCTTTATCATCTCCACGTCTAATATCAAATTCTAACCTATCGTTATTCTGAAAATCGTACTGCAAACTAAGTTTACCTAAGCCTTTAATTTTACTAAAGGCTTTAATTCGTGCTAAATGGTGAACTATATCTTGTTTCGGAGCATCAATTGCGTAAGTATAATCCTCAACTATTAAAGGAACAACACTATTTATTGCTCGCACTTGATCCTCAGCTCCTCCTAAATGCGAAGCTCTTAAAATTCCAATTTCATTTTTAAAATAAGAATAATACCCATCTATCCCATATTTATACTTATTAAGCCCAATTACCGTAGAAAAACTTTGCTGCAAAACTCCTGTATTACTTAATATGTAGTTAGGCGCATTAAAATCTCCTGAATGTTTTAACAGTCCTTGAACGTTACCATACCAACCACTTTTAGTAGTTTTTATTAGCTGTGAGGTAAGCGAAGTACCACGCCCATTCGAAGAAATAGTAGTTAATGTCTTTCCATATAAACTATCTTTAACTTGGTATTTTAAAGGCTCTACAACAATAATTCCTCCAACTGCATCTCCGCTATATTGCACCGCAGCTGCTCCTTTTATTATCGTAAGCCCTCCAGCCGCGTTTACATCTATATTCGGCGCATGCTCTTCACCCCATTCTTGATCTTCCATCCGGACCCCATTGTTAATAATGACAATGCGAGAACTATGTAAACCATTAATTATTGGTTTAACTATATTATTACCCGTATTAAGAGATGAAATGCCGCTTAAAGTATTTAAAGCGTCCCCTAGTGAGCTATTGCTGTAGGTTTCCAACGTACTGTTTGTAATGGTCTTTTGGCTTAATGTTTTAGAGTTATCACCGTAAGCCTTCCCATTTATAATAACTTCATTTAGTTGCTCAATATGATGCTCTAGCTGAAAATTTGCAGTTACATTCCCAGATATTTTAATAGTAAAGTACCGCACATCACAACTAGGATGTAAAACTTCTATGCTATAAGTTTTGGCACATAAGCCAGAAATACTATACTTCCCATCAAAGTCCGCAAGTGTTGATTTTTCTTCATCCAAAACAGTAATTGTAGCACCAATTAAGATGGAATCATCATGGAGGTCTGTTACTGTACCAGAAAGCGTATAATTACACTGCTGACAAAAACATAGCATACTGTACATAAACAGCATACAGAATATGTATAAACGCATTTAAATTCTTAATTAAGTTAAAAAAGCTTTGTTCTTACTTAAGAATTTTTTGGTGGTGCACGTAATTGCTTGTGAGTTAAGTTAAATGATTTGAAATTGATTGAAACAATATTTGTTTCAATATGCCTAGGTGGTACTGAAATTATTAATTCAGGAAAACGAATGATCTCGTAATTAAAAACCACAAAGTGAAAATCGCAAATTTCACATTTGGTTACTTTAGCATCGATATGGGTGCTATTATCAGTGCAAATAGTGTGTTTATGCCCTTCAAGAACATGCGAAAATTGGATAACAGTAGGCATAAGAAAAATTGCAAAAAGCAATAGCCCCAAAATGCTTTTACCAAACTGTTTTTTAAACTCCATTTATCTTCTTGTAGAAAATCAAAGAACAAACTTAAATAAATATTATTTAATTGAGTCCTAAAAAAAATCTATTAACATGAAATTAATTAAACCATCCTTTAAATTAAAAAACTAAATCTTTTAATTTTGAAAGTGAAATAATTCTTACTCTTGCGAGTAATCTTCAATAGAGTTTGAATCCTTTTCTTTGTCTTTTTTAAAAGTAATAGACGCAATTAATTGGTTAATATCCAATTCTTTTAAATCCTCATCAACATAAAATGGCGAAAGTTTATCATTATTATAATGGTAAACTTTCCAACGTTTAAAAGAATACTCCAAAGCGGTTAAATTTTCTACCCAATCCCCTGAATTTAAGTAGGTACACTGGCCATATTTATTTTCATAAACTTCTTTTTTTGGTTGATGAATATGTCCGCATATGACATAGTCGTACCCATTTTCAATAGCTAAATCAGCAGCCGTTTTTTCAAAGTCATTAATATATTTAACTGCTCCTTTTACACTGTTTTTAATGCGTTTTGATAACGAATACTTTTCTTTCCCTAAGCGTTCTAAAAACCAATTTATAAAACGGTTTATCAGTATTAACATATCATATCCATAACCTCCAAGCTTAGCTAACCACTTGGCATTTTGAATGGAAGCATCAAACACATCGCCATGAAAAAACCAGTTCTTTTTTCCATTTAAATCTAGGACCAGTTTGTCTACAATACTCACATATCCTATAGATGTATCACTAAATTTACGTAGCATTTCATCATGGTTCCCAGTAATATAGGTTACTTCTGTTCCATTAGAAGCCATACCTATAATTTTTTTTAAAACCTTTAAATGTGATGGAGGGAAATAGCGTTTACTAAATTGCCAAATATCAATAATATCACCATTAAGAATTAGTTTTTGGGGCTGTATGCTACTCAAATACGCGATAAGTTCATCGGCATGACAACCATAAGTCCCTAAATGCACATCTGAAATGACAACAACGTCTACTTTTCTTTTTTTCAAATCAATATGTTTTTACAAAAATAAACCCACTAGCGTCAAGCTATCATCAATTGAAAATCAACATTATATCAGTTAAATGTTAAATATATATTATGTGGTTCATTACAAAGTAAATTCTACATTAAGCGCGGTTTAAGTTTTGGTTTATATGAATTTAGAATTACCTTTGAAATTGTTAAAATTTAGATACTAATGGCAGGAAATACGTACGGATCAATATTTAAACTTTCCACTTTTGGAGAATCACATGGTGTGGCAATTGGTGGTGTTCTAGATGGTTGCCCTGCTGGTATTACCCTAGATTTTGAACAAATTCAGAACGAATTAGATCGTCGTAAACCAGGACAATCTGCAATCGTAACCCAACGAAAAGAACCAGATACGGTTGAATTTTATTCTGGGATTTTTGAAGGTAAAACTACGGGTACACCAATTGGTTTTGCAATCCATAACACCAACCAAAAATCGCACGATTATACACACATTAAAGATTCCTACCGTCCATCGCATGCTGATTATGTGTACGATCAAAAATATGGCTTTAGAGATTATCGTGGTGGCGGAAGAAGTTCTGCCCGTGAAACAGCAAGTAGGGTAGTTGCTGGAGCAATTGCCAAACAATTTTTAAAAAATATTAAAATTAACGCCTTTGTTTCTCAAGTTGGCGACTTAAAACTTAACAAATCATATACTGAATTAGATTTTTCTTTAATTGAAAGCAACCCTGTTCGTTGTCCAGATCCTGAGACAGCAGGCAAAATGGAAGATTATATAAAAGAAATTCGTAAAGAAGGCGACACCATTGGTGGCGTTGTAACTTGTGTTATTCAAAACGTACCTGTAGGATTAGGAGAACCTGTTTTTGATAAACTTCATGCAGAATTAGGCAAGGCAATGTTATCTATAAACGCCGTTAAAGGGTTTGAATATGGTAGTGGTTTTGATGGTGTTGCAATGAAAGGAAGTCAGCATAACGATCAGTTTAATTCAGATGGCACCACCAAAACAAATCAAAGCGGTGGAATACAAGGTGGCATATCTAATGGTATGGATATTTACTTTAATGTGGCCTTTAAACCCGTTGCTACCGTTATCCAGCCATACGAAACTATTGACAAAGAAGGGAATATGATTAAAACTCAAGGTAAAGGACGCCATGATCCATGCGTTGTTCCAAGGGCTGTTCCTATTGTAGAAGCAATGGCAGCTATAGTCTTGGCTGACTTCACTTTACTAAATAGAACAATAAAATTATAGTAAACCTATTGGTATTTTTCTACTCAAAAGAGTATCTTACTAGCCTAAATTATTTTTTATGAAGAAGCTAGAATTGCATTGGCAAATTTTAATCGGTATGCTAGCCGGAGTTTTATTTGCTTTTTTAATGGTACAGTTTGAATGGGGATCAAAATTTGTATCTGATTGGATTAAGCCTTTTGGAAACATTTTTATCAATTCTCTTAAACTAATCGCGGTTCCATTAATTCTTGCCTCGTTAATAAAAGGAATTTCAGATTTAAAGGATATCTCCAAGCTGTCTAAAATGGGTGGCCGTACCATTGGAATTTATATCGTTACCACAGTAATCGCTGTATCCATTGGACTTACAGTTGTAAATATTGTAAAGCCAGGAAAATCAATTTCAGAAGAAACTCGCGCTACACTTGTAGAAAACTATAAAGGTGATGCAGATTCTAGAATTGCCCAAGCAAACAAACAAAAAGAAGCTGGACCATTGCAGGCTTTAGAAGATATAGTACCAAGTAATATTTTTGCAGCAGCAAGCGATAATGGCAATATGTTACAAGTAATTTTCTTTGCTATTTTCTTCGGTATTGGTCTTATATTAATACCAGAAGAACAGTCTTCTCCTGTAAAAAAATTCTTTGACGGGTTTAATGAAGTCATTCTTAAACTTATAGATTTAATCATGTTAGCCGCGCCATATGGCGTATTTGCATTGTTAGCTGCTCTTGTTGTAGAATCTCCCAGTCTAGATCTATTTAAAGCACTAGGTTGGTATGCGCTTTGTGTAATTCTAGGTTTAATTTTAATGATCGGAGTATATATGAGTTTGGTATGGATTTTTACAAAAAAATCACCCTCATTTTTCTTAAAAGGCATTTCTCCAGCGCAACTATTAGCTTTTTCAACAAGCTCTAGTGCCGCAACATTACCTGTAACTATGGAACGCACAGAGGAACACCTTGGTGTTGACGAAGAGGTAACCAGTTTTGTATTGCCAATAGGTGCTACTATAAATATGGATGGCACCAGTTTATACCAAGCAGTAGCTGCAATATTTATTGCCCAAGCTTTTGGGATGAATTTAGATTTAGCTGCACAACTAGGCATTATTGTTACTGCCACCTTAGCATCAATTGGTAGCGCCGCAGTACCAGGTGCTGGAATGGTTATGCTTGTAATTGTACTTTCTCAAGCAGGAATACCTGAAGCTGGCCTTGCCTTAATCTTTGCGGTAGATAGACCATTGGATATGTGTAGAACCGTTGTGAATGTCACAGGTGACGCAGCAGTATCTATGATGGTAGCCAAATCAGTAGATAAATTACATGATCCCGTTGAAAAAAAATGGGACGATAATTACAAAAAATAAGGCCAACTAACCGTTAAAATATTCATTCTTTAGGACTCATTATTGGGTCCTAATTTTTTTTATACCTTTTTGTAAAATCAATCAATTCTTAGAATACATTAGCAAGGATTTTTTACAGCTCTTTGGTTTAACTAAGTATTGGGTTTTTCATGAAAAAATTAGCATTGCATTGGCAGATTTTATTCGGAATGGTATTGGGAATACTGTTTGGTTTTTTTATGCTCCATGTTACTGGAGGTAATGTAATTATTAAAAATTGGGTTAATCCTTTTGGGGTAATATTCATTAATTTATTGAAACTTATCGCCATCCCCTTAATCCTAGCATCATTAATTAAGGGTATTTCAGACTTAAAAGATATATCTAAGTTCAAGAATATAGGCCTAAGAACCATGCTGATTTTTATTACCACTACCATTATCGCTATAACTATTGGTTTGGTGGTTGTAAATATTTTTAATCCAGGGGTTGGAATCTCCCCAGAAACCATTGAAAAATTAACGAGTACTTATGTCTCAGATGCCGGTGTACAATCAAAAATTGCTGAAGCCTCCCAACAAAAAAACATAGGACCCTTACAGTTTTTAATGGATATGGTGCCAGATAACATCTTTACGGCATTGGGCAATAACAAGCTTATGTTGCAGGTGATTTTCTTTACTGTTTTTTTAGGGATATCTATGCTGCTTATTGGAGAAGAAAAAGCCAGACCCTTAAAAAATGTGTTTGATTCACTTAATGATGCGGTTTTAAAAATGGTAGATTTAATCATGTATACCGCCCCAATTGCAGTATTTGCTTTGCTTGCTAATGTTGTGGTAAGTTCTGGTGATCCGGATTTGCTATATGCCTTATTAAAGTACGCTGGTGTTGTCTTATTAGGATTATTTTTAATGATGGTTTTTTATGCCCTTGTCATCGCTTTTGTTGTAAAAATACATCCATTTTGGTTTCTAAAAAAAATGATTCCTGCGCAACTACTAGCATTTTCAACTAGCAGTAGTGCAGCAACGTTACCTGTAAACATGCGTATTGTTGAAGAAGAAATAGGAGTAGACCAAGAAGTATCTAGCTTTGTATTGCCCGTTGGCGCAACGGTAAATATGGACGGAACAAGCTTATACCAAGGAGTAGCTGCAGTGTTTATTTCTCAAGCCTTAGGTTTTCCATTAGATCTGCAAGATCAATTAATGATTGTATTGACTTCTTTATTAGCATCAATTGGTTCCGCCGCGGTACCTGGAGCAGGAATGGTGATGTTAGTGATTGTCTTAGAATCTATTGGTTTTCCTTCGGATAAACTGGCAATTGGATTAGCATTAATTTTTGCTGTGGATAGGCCGTTAGACATGTGCAGAACTATCATTAACATTACTGGAGATGCCATGGTAAGTTTACTAGTTGCTAAATCTGTAGGTAAAATAGACTATACAAAAGCCAAGAAACGTTAGTACTGACTAATCTAGATTCATTAACTTGCGACGTTTTTAAAAGCATTTTTATGGCGACAAATAATTTCAAAGATTTAGAAAACGAATACGGTAATTTGTTTGATATAGATTCAAATTTAGACCGCCTCGTAAAGAAAATTGAATTATTGAGTTATTTAAATCCGCTAAATGCTGAGAAAGAAAAACAGCAATTTTTTGCTTCAAAATACACCAAAGATCCTGTATTAAAATATCCTAAAATAAAATTTCATCCGTATAAATTACATCGGATGTTTTTTTCACAACGTTTGGAGCGCATCACAGACCAACAAGTACAAAAACTTTATCAGGATATCATATACTATTATTCCAACATGGTTCAATGTATACAAACCATAGGAGAACCTAAGAAATTTCATTACAATTCTCTGAGAGTTTACGGAACCCCTACAGAGAAAGATGTTCAGAATGCACAATTTATTTTACATCATTCAGATGAGCCAGGTGGAGCGGATATGGATAAAATTTACTCCCCTGAAGATGCAAAGAATTATTTTGAGGAGTTTTCTAAACAATACAATTTTCCTTTAAATATAAAATTATCTACCGCAATAGCTGCAGATGCAATGGTTAGCAACAGCACTCAAACTTTATTGATTAAGAAGAATACCAAGTTTAGTAAAAATCAATTGTTAACACTTGCAAACCATGAAATAGGGGTCCATTTGGTAACCACTTACAATGGAATAGAGCAACCTTTGAAGATATTTTCCAATGGTTTCCCTCGTAATGTAGAGACACAAGAAGGTTTAGCAGTTTTCAGTGAGTATATGAGTGGCGCATTAACATTAAACAGACTTAAAACTTTAGCTTACAGAGTTTTAGCGTCTGATAGTTTAATTAAAGGTTATAGCTTTTCGGACACCTTTGATCTCATCCATGGTACCTATAAACTTAATAGAAACGATGCTTTTTCCATAACTATGCGCGTGCATAGAGGCGGTGGATTTACGAAAGACAGACTGTATTTAAGTGGATTAAGAAAAATATTTAAAAGACACCAAAGAGGAGAGTCTATGGACAATTTATTAACCGGCAAGGTTACCATGGATTATGAAGCTGATATAGTTCATCTTCAAAAATTAGGCCTCGCCAATCCGATTACACACAAAAACAGTGCTTACATTCAAAACAAGAATGAGAATAAAACCTTAGATTTTATTCTAAATCATTTAAAATAAAGCTAACTTTACAAAGTTATGCTTCTCCCTTTTGGGTATTTTACTTGAAATGAAAATGATTCTTTTGCTTCTTGTTGACTTTTTAAATTCATTTTCCATGTCAGTAAGCCTTTTTCCTTATCGTAAGCTGCATTATTGGTAATAATATCATCTACTTTAATTTCCTTGTTTTGAGACACAGGAATACGATCCATCAGAACAAGATTAATATTGGTAGTTTTATTGTTTTTGATTTCAATATTATATGTCCTGTCTACAATGCGATTATTCCCAGTAAACGATTTGCTCTTAAAGTTTTTGTCTTGTTTTCTGGTTACAGTAATTCCATCATCAATACCTAAAGAAATGGTCATTTCTTTCTTTACAGCATAAGGGTCTATTGCAGTTTTGCCTGCGTATCCGCCATTAAAATAGATATTAGCTTCTCCAGGAATTAAATTTAACTTTTCCCAATCTGTGAAAGTAGCTGTTAAAAATACGTTTTCATTAATTATTGGTGCCGCAAAGAATTCATATTTAGCATCCAATTGGTACGTGTTTATTTCTATTGCGGTAATATCACCATTAGATGCAATAGAGTATGGCTTTTTAATTTGAAATTGAGTGCTAGTAACGGCATCCTCTGAGCTGCTTTTTTTAGTGGTTATTAAGATAATTCCGTTGGCTGCTCTACTGCCATAAATAGCAGTTGCTGCTTCTTCTTTTAGTATTTCTATGTTTTGTATTTCATTCACATCCAAATCACCTTCCACAAAATTTTCCACAGGAACACCATCAATAATATAGAGGGGTTGAGTTTCTTCAACTTTATAATTTGCCTTAACACTAGAAACACCTCTTATTTGAACACCCGCTACACGACCAGCTAGTGCTCTAGAAAAATCACTATTTGTAGTTCCATACCCAGAAACCACCACCTCTTCTAAAGAAGAAATATCTTCATCTAACCTTGTATTCATCACTGAGGAATATATAGGAATTTCATTGGACTGGAAGCCAATATATGAAAAACTCAATTCTTGTCCGTTTCCAACCTGCAAAGTGTATCTCCCATCAAAATCGGTTTGTGTGCCCGTATTAGTTCCTTTTACCATAACATTACAACCTGGCAATGGTTCACCGTTAGCATCGGTAACTATACCCGTTACCGTTCGTACCGAAGGGTTATAATTATATTTTGATTTCTTTACTTGAGTACTGTATGATTTTCTTTGACCAAAGTTTAGGTAATCTGTTGTTAACTCAGGCTTTACCGTAAATATATTAGGATTACCTGTGGATAAAACCAAAGAAACATTATCCCAATTTACACCTGTGTTTTGGTACACATGCGCCTTATAAGTTAGTTTTAACGGATCGTTTAACTTATTAGATTTTATATCGTAATTCGGAATCCATCCTGCTTCTTGTACGGTATACTTTAGTTCTAAGGTTAGTTTTGTAGCAATTGGCGAATCAAACTTTATAGTTATTTCTCCCTTTGGAATAGAAGGTGTACTATTTTTATCTGCAAATTGCTTTTTTAAATTTAGAATATCTTCATTTAAAACATTGATTTTTAGATTAGTTCTAAAAATTTCATTTTTAATAGCCGTAATACGTTCTCTATAGTAGGTGCTGATCTGCTTTACTTTTTCCAATTCTAACGATTGGTTATCTGTACTTACCATTCTATTGGTATTGATAACACTTTCCTCTTCTTGCAATCCAAAAATTATATTTTTGAACAATGCCACTTCTAGCTCAATTGCTTCTATTTTTTTGGTTAAAGTTTCGGCCTCTTCATTAGAAATACTTTTGTCTAGATAATTAATATCATAAGAAATAGCTAAGACCGAAGCAGCTTGTAAACCAGAAATTTGAATGCTATTTTCATCAATTTTTGAAGATAAACCCGAAAAGGTGTACTCCGTACTGCCTTCTTTTAGCTCAAAACTGGCAGTTCTAATAATTTCAGCGCTATTTAAATAAACGGTAACTGACTTAATTTTTGAAGGTAATTTATCAGCTCCAAAAACTAAAAAGGGTAAAAACACGAGTAATGCGATACATTTTTTCATCTTAAGTTGGTTTAGAATTTGTATAAACCTAAGACGACATTACAGCAAATAAAACAATGAATTAGTAAACGCTAAGTTTGAGTGAGGCAACTAATCAATTTTGTACTTGTAGTGTTTTTTAATCTAAAAATTTAGCTCTTAATTCAGGAGTCGGGATCATGCACGCATCTTTTTTACCATACCACTTATAGCGATTTTTGGCAATATAATCATAAACCATATTTCTAAAACCCTCTGGCAACCATTCAAAAACTGCTAAGAGCGACCATAAACCTCCAAATGTTTTTCCAACTTTAAGAGCGGCAGTAGACTTAGTATAATAGGCAATACCAGGCTCTATTAAAATAATAGAATCCACTTGTGAAGTATCAATATTACGTTCCGCAGTCATTTTTTTTCCTGTTTCACTTTGCAAAGCTGCAAAACGATACATATCATTCTTATCATGCTTTATTACCAGTTGTATTGATGAATTACAAAGATTGCAAACACCATCAAAAAGAATAATTTTATGCGATTTAGTTGAAGTCATACTTAAATTCTAATACTACTATACAAAGATACGTCATGGCAAATTAGCTATCTAAAAAATGTTTCAAATACCTTAAATTTTGGTTGAAGTTACCTTGGGTTAAACTAGACCTGGCAATTGCCCAAGTTAAATTCTACTTTATTTCTTAGCCTCAACCAATTCTAATTGACTAATACTCACATTTGTTGTAAACATACCGTAATTAACCACAGCCTTATTTTTTTCTAATTTATCTATTGTTCCAATGGCTTTACCATCGATCATACGGACCCGATCGCCAAGTTTAAAGACTGGTTTAGGCTTGTTCTTTTCAACAATTGCTTTTACTTTTTTCTCCTTCTTCTTCTCTTCTCGGATCACTTCAACCTTTTTAATTACCTCTTTTTCAACGGCAACTTTTTTGGCCTTTTCAATTTTCACCTCTTGAGCCGATTTTTTCTTACGCTTGCTATTCTCAGTTTCTACAATACGCAACAATTCTGAAACTAAAGGACGTTTCTTTTTGTCTTGAAAATACTTTAATGCAGCATCGTTCAACTTATTACCCAAATAAATCATACGCTGACTAGAATCGTATAATTCTTGATAATTTTCTAATTTAGATTTTACTTTAGAATTTAATTCTTCTAGACGTTGTGCTTCACCACGTGCCTTAGACTCTTCTTCTTTTAACTTAGAGCCGGTTTTAGCCATAGTGCTTCGCTCTTTCTGTAGTTTGGCAATAGTAGCATCAAAACGCACTTTACCGCTCTCAATCTTCTTTTTAGCGCGATTTATTAAACTAAAAGGTATTCCGTTTTTTTGAGCCACCTCAAAAGTAAATGAGCTACCTGCCTGACCTAAAACTAACTGATAAGTAGGCTCTAGTGTTTTAGCATCAAAAAGCATATTAGCATTCGTAGCGTGCGGCAACTCATTAGCCAATAATTTTAAATTGGAGTAGTGTGTAGTAATTACTCCATACGACCCACGCTCATAAAATACTTCAAGAAAAATTTCTGCTAAGGCGCCTCCTAATTCAGGATCACTACCTGTTCCAAATTCATCAATTAAAAACAAGGTTTTGTCATCGCATTTACGTAAAAAATAGTTCATGTTTTTCAACCGATAACTATACGTACTTAAATGATTTTCAATAGATTGGTTGTCACCAATATCTGTCAAGATTCTATTAAACAAACAGACTTTGCTACGCTCGTGGACTGGAATTAATAATCCACTTTGTAGCATTATTTGAAGAATTCCTAAAGTTTTTAGCGTAATACTTTTACCTCCTGCATTAGGTCCAGAAATAACGATAATTCTGTTTTCTTCATGCAATGCTATAGTTTGCGGAAAGGTCTTTTCGTTTTTTCTTTTGTTAGTTAAATAGAGTAGTGGATGATAAGCATCACGCAAATACAACTCCTTAGTTTCACTAATTTCTGGCATAATTGCATTCATTTCTGATGCATACTTTGCCTTAGCAGCAGTAATATCTATATGTGCTAAAAAATGTTGATAGGCAGCAAGCTCAGGAATATAGGGTTGTATATGCGCTGTTAAAGCCTTTAAAATACGTTGTACTTCTTCTCGTTCGTCAAACTCAAGATTGTTTAATTGTCGACTAAATTGTAATGCAGCTTCTGGCTCAATATATACTATACTTCCTGTTTTAGAAGTACCCATTACTGCTCCTTTCACCTTCTTTCGGTGCATAGATTTTACTGCTAATACACGACGATTATCTACAACAGATTCTCTAATTTCATCTAAAAAATCTGATGATTGATAGGTCGATAAAGCCCTTCCAAAACTCTGGTTAATTTTACTTTTTACTTGATTAATTTCAGAACGAATTAATCGTAAATTATCAGATGCATTATCTTTTATTTCTCCAAAACGATCTATAACGGCATCAATCTGAATGGGAATTTCTAAATTAAGTTCTACTACTTCAGATGCCTCAAAAAGTAAGGGATAATAGTCCTTAAATTTTTTGAAAAACTTTTTTAGCACATTTACAGTACTACAAATATTTCCAATTTTTCTGAATCCCGCTATTTCAATCGTAGCATTTTCAATTTTTAATAATTTAAGCTCTTGATTGATGGCGTCAAAACCATGATTAGGTATTCTGTTATCATTAGTAAATGAGGATACATACTCAGAGGTTTGCCCTAAATTCATGACAATTGCCTCCTTTGAGTTTAAAGGAACAATTTGCAAAGCTATTTCTTTACCCAATTCTGTATTACAGCGAGCAGAAATCTGATTTAAAACAGTATTAAATTCTAAATCCTTTAATGTTTTTTCATTAATCTTATTCATAGCGATTCAAAGATACATTGAAAAAAATATTCCACAGGAACATCATTTTTAATTATCTAATAAAAATAATATAATTGAAGCTTCTCAGTAGTGAAAATTCGAGCTAGTTCACAACAAATTAATGTTTAGAACGTTCTTATTTAGCTGTTTTATGCATTAACAAGAGTATTCAACCTGAATTTGTCCCTTATGAAAACCCAAATTAAAATATTTTTTTATTTAAGTATTGCCATTGTTGTTTCTTCGTGTAGTTCTACAAATAGAATGACCATGGGGGTAACCAATCCGGCGAAAGTATATCTTTCACCAGAAATTACTAGGGTAGGAATTATCAATAGAAGTACTCCAACAAAAAATAATAACGCATTAGATAAAATAGATCAAATTCTATCTGCAGAAGGATTAAATCTAGATAAAAAAGGAGCTGAAGCAGCAATTTCTTCTTTGGCTGCCGAACTAAGTGTTATCAAAAATTTTGAAGAAATTAAAATAATTCAAGATGTTGAAGAAGTAAAGAGCGGATTAGCTGTTTTACCAGCAAAATTATCTTGGGATATTATTGAAAAATTATGTGTGGAAAATAATGTAGATGTTATTTTTTCTTTAGCATTTTATGATACAGATACAAAAACTTCTTTCAAAGTAACCACAATGCCAGTAGAAAATAATCTAGGTGTAAAAGTTAGTGTTCCTGCACAAGAAGTTACCCTAAATACTTTTGTTACTTGTGGATGGCGCTTATATGATCCACAGACAAAATTAGTAATAGATGAGTACATTTATAATAAAAATATGGCGTTTACGGGCCAAGGCATAAACCCTATTAAAGCTGTTGAAGCAGTAAAACGCCGAAATGAAACTATTCAAGAATACAGTCAAAATGTTGGGATTGCCTACGCTACAAGATATATACCTAACAATGTTCGAATTTCAAGAGAATATTATATAACTGGGTCAGATAACTTTAAAATAGCACAAAGACGTGCTTTAACTGGCGATTGGTCTGGAGCTGCTGACCTATGGAAACAAGAATTAAATAGTTCTGATGCCAAAGTTTTGGGTCGTGCGTATTACAACATGGCTATTAGTAGCGAAATAAATGGTGATTTAGATCAGGCTATTAGTTATGCATCTAAGGCCTATTCTGACTACAAAAATAAATTAGCATTGGAATATGTTAACATATTAAAATACAGACAACAACAAAATCAAATTTTAGAACAACAGCTTTCTCGCTAATACACTATAAATACCTTTTTTAAGAATCGGTTTTATTTTAATTATTTTTGAAAGATTGTAATTCAAAAATAATGGAGTTAACTATTCAAGAAAGTTGGAAAAATACATTAAAAGAGGAGTTTGAAAAGCCATACTTTCTTGATTTAATGGATTTTGTAGAAAAGGAATACGCAATGCATACGTGCTATCCCGAAATGTCTTCTGTTTTCGCTGCATTTAATGCTTGTTCTTTTCAAGATACCAGAGTGGTAATACTTGGGCAAGATCCATATCACGGCCCTAATCAAGCAAACGGACTGTGTTTTTCAGTAAAAAATACGGTGCCGCACCCACCGTCATTACAAAACATTTTTAAAGAAATATCACTTGATTTAGGCACTAATTACCCAGAAAGCGGGGATTTAGAACGATGGGCACAACAAGGTGTCCTGCTTTTAAATGCAACCTTAACCGTTAGAGCTCATGAAGCTGGTAGTCATCAAAAAAAAGGTTGGGAACAATTTACCGATGCGGTAATTAAAAAAATCTCTTCAGAAAAGAATGCTGTTATTTTTATGCTATGGGGAGGTTATGCTAAAAAAAAAATAAAATTAATTGATACGGAAAAACACCATATACTTTCTTCAGGACATCCCTCTCCTTTAAGTGCGAATAGGGGATATTGGTTTGGAAATAAGCATTTTAGCCGTGCGAATTATCTGCTAGAAAAAACAGGCAATTCCAAGATTATGTGGTAAAAATAGTAAATTGAGCTTAAGTTTTTTTTTGAGGGGCTAGTTAAATTATTTATTTTCGCTATTTTTAAGAAAACCTAAACCATTATAAACAAATAGATTTTTTACAATGATAGCATTAGGTTACCAGACCTCAATTGAGGCACATTACACATTATTATCCAAAACTAACCATAATAGGCCTTAATATGAATGTGAAATCTATTTTACTTGTAGACGATGACGAATCAACAAACTTTATAAATAGTGTTTTTATAAAAAAACTAGATATAGATGTTGATGTTTACAAAGCTTTAAACGGAGCCGAAGCGCTAGAAATTTTAGAAGAATCTATCGGTGATCCAGATTTTTTCCCTTGCCTTATTACGTTAGATATTAACATGCCGGTTATGAATGGTTGGACTTTTTTAGATAACTATAAAAAATTATCTCCTTCTATAAAAAACAATTGCGTTATTGTAATGACCACCGTAAGTGAAGATGAAAAAGATTTAATTAGAGCTAATAAAAACCAGGATATTAAAGAATATTTTCAAAAACCAATGTCCGATGAAAAATTTAGCACCTTATTAAACGAATACTTCCTTTAAAATTTACTTAGCCGAATACAAAATAGTATCGGCCTTAAGTTTTGTAGTTATCAAATTTAAATCTAAAAGCGTATTCTGAATATTTGTAAGGGTAGTTGCGCTTAATTTAGACTGACTCCAACGGGTTAAACTCAACCATTCTTGTATATCAATCAATTTTTGACCGTAGGCATTCGCTAGCGTTTTGTCTATACTAGGTATCGTTTTAAATTCGGAGGTATAGGTATTTATCACCTCTAAAATATGCTGTAAAACACTAGACTTTTCAGCTATAATTGCATCTGTTGCTGCAATAACAAAGCATGGCCAAGGAGTAGGGCAGTCAGTAATACGTCTAAATGTACCATTATCTACCAATGGTTTTGTGGTAAAACGTTCCCACATAAAATAATCCGCCTCTTTATTCGTAAGTGCTTGAACAGCACCCTCTAAATTATTTATAACTTTAAACGAATCTTCATTTATTTTCCAAGATTGATTCTTAGCATTTACATAGGCCATAAGATGGCTTCCACTTCCAAAACGACTAATTGCAGCTTTGGTGTTTTCGAGATCAGATATAACTTTATAGTTGCTATTAGCTGCAACATGTATACCCCATAACAATGGTGTTGCTATATATTCTTGAACAATTTTTGAAGGATTTCCTTCGGTGATACTTTTTACAATACCTTCAGTTAAAATTATTGCTAAATCGGTTTCATTATTTTCTAGTAATTGACACATTCTTCCCGTTCCCTCCGGAATATCTGTCCATTCTAAATCAATTCCTCTTTCTTTAAAAGCATTTTCTTCAATAGCCATATGCCAAGGAAGATTAAAATGTTCTGGAACACCTATTATTCTAACCTTTTTCATTTTCCAGATGTTAATTTTTCCAGGGTTAACTGTATTAAAAGATCAATAGATTTTAAGGGATCTTTGGAGAACTCACCAGTACTTCTGTTTGCCAAAATACAATTTAAACTAATGGCGCTATGTCCCAAAAGCCTTGCGAGCCCATATATTCCTGCAGTTTCCATTTCTAAATTGGTAATTTTCAATCCTCTATAATCAAAAGAAGAGAGTTTAGAATTTAGCGAATCATCTTGAGTTTGCAAGCGTAATTTTCTTCCTTGTGGACCGTAAAAACCAACATTAGTAGCTGTAAAACCATTGTTAAGCGAATTATTGAACAGCCTTTGTGCTAAATTGTCATCGCAAGTAACTACATAGGGTACAGATTTATATTTTGACCAGTTTGTATGCTTCATAAATTCATTCTGAAGCGTATCATTTAATATATGTTCCGCATTGTAAAAACGAAGTAAACTATCAAAACCTATGGCTTGTTTGCTTAATAGAAAAGAATCTATTGGAATGTCTGGTTGTATGGCTCCTGAAGTGCCAATACGTATAATATCTAATTTCTTTTTAGTCCTATTGATTGTTCTCGACGTAAAATCAATATTTAATAAGGCATCAAGTTCGTTTAAAACAATATCTATATTATCAGTCCCAATACCTGTCGAAATCACCGATATTCGTTTACCATTTAATACACCTGTATGCGTATGAAATTCGCGTTTGCCTTTTTTTAGTTCAATTACGTCAAAATATTTAGACACTTCGGCGACCCGATCTGGATCTCCAACCGTTATAATGGTTTCTGCTAAATCTTCTGGTAATAAATTAAGGTGGTAAATGCTATTATCTGCATTTAAAATAAGCTCTGAGGGCTCTAGCTGCATGCTACAATTTTAAAATTCTATTGGTATTTGAATTATATAAGAAGTTATATTTTAAAGCGCCACCTAAATACACATCATTCTCTTGAATACATGAATAATAACTAGTTTCGCCTTTTAAAATAGATTTTCCTGTTTGGGTAAGTCTTACTGGATTAAATGAAGAGAACAACGGTTTTAATCTTCCTAAGGCTCTTTGATATTGACTGTCACCAAAACCTAAAATTCCTTGATTCTTAAGTAAGGTACTAATAAACTCTCCTTTGGAACCTGGTTTATGGTTCATGGCAACATTTAAAATATTAGTTTCCATATCATTCAAACCATTCTTTATGGAAGGAAATCTATGTAAATGTGCTTGTATACTATCCCCTAAATACTTAAAATGATAATTGCTAAAATCAGATACATTTTCTAATCTAATTGGGTTGTCACTACAATACAATTGCCAAACGTAGTCTGCAAATTCTATGTCATCTTGAGTTAGTATAGTTTTATTCTTATACAATTTTTGCAACTGATCATCGCTTAAATCATTTAGAGCGTATAAGGTATTACTGTCATCTTCTTTACCACTACATACTAAAGAGATTTGCGCATATTTTCTATGCGTTTTTAACCAGCTGATTACTGCCAACATATTTATTTGGCAAAATAAATCGTATTCAAACCAAAGAATAATTTCATCTTGCTTTTTATGATTGCATAATGATCTGTACTCTTTTAGGGTTTTTTCTATAAAAATAGATTTTGATACTTTATAATTCTTGTTTAAAAAATCGAAACGAGTTTTCCAAAAGGATTCACTACCCACATTGGTTTCTGTTTTACCTTCGCAAAGCATTTCTCTCCAGGTGATAATATCGCCTGGCAGATTTAAAGTTTTTAGTTTTTCGGTAAAATTATCTCCGTTTGTAATGTGAAGTAGGGAACTCATTTAGGTGATATTTTAAATTAAGGTGAATAAAAGTACTACAAATTGTAAAATTAATAAAGACAATTAACAGTTTTCAACCGCCAACTCTTTTTACTTTAAAGCCTTTCTCTTTTAATATAACCATTATTTTATCGCGATAATCGCCTTGAATAATGATAGAATCATCTTTAAAACTACCGCCAACGCTAAGTTTTGTCTTTAACTCTTTAGCTAATTTTTTAAAGTCCTCATCAGCACCAGTATACCCCTCTAAAATTGTAATAGGTTTACCTTTTCGCTTTTCATATTTACATAGTATAGGGTCCTCTTGCATCCAAATTTGCTCTTTTGGGCTGCTTGATTCTTCTTCAGTAATTTCATGATCGGGAAAAAGGTTTTTTAACTGGTCTTTTAAATCCATCTAATTATTTTTTTAACTAACAATCTAATAAACGTCTATGATAATTTACTTGGCCTAAATGGTAGGATAAATGTGCGGTTAAGTGAACGAAAAAAAAGCCTGTTGTTTTTTCTTCTGTAAAATGAGCTACAAGAGCTGGCTTTTCTAGGTCTTCATCAGAAAGTAAATTAAATGTCGCATCTACAACCGCAATAACAGCTTCTATTTGCGCTATTAATTCCGTACGTTTCACATCCCTCAATGAGAATTCAGCGTCTCTATTTCGAACATAGCCTGTGTTGCCATAAGCAGCACCTATAAACGTATTTAGATTCCCTACAAGATGTAAACAAAGGGTGCCGGCCGAATTGGTAATATTTTTATTTACATACCAAATGGCAGAATCATTTTGGTAACTTTCTATTTCAATTTTAAGCTTATTTAAATCTCTAGTAAGTATTTCTTTTAGTGTATTTACGAGCATTTGGTTATTTCTTAATTAAACCTAATTCAATTAAACGCTCATGTAAAAACTCCCCAGCGGTAATATCATCATATAATTTTGGATGATCAGCATCAATACAATTCTCTAAACAATTTAAGGACATTTCGCTAATAGGATGCATAAAAAATGGCACAGAATATCTAGAAGTACCCCATAATTCTCTTGGAGGATTTACTACTTGATGTATGGTTGATTTTAATTTGTTGTTGGTTAATCTAGATAACATATCACCAACATTAATCATTAATTCATCGGGTCTAGCAATAGCATCTACCCATTCGTCATTATGATTTTTTACTTGTAACCCTTTACCATGTGCGCCCATTAAAAGCGTAATTAAATTTATATCTCCATGGGCAGCAGCACGTACTGCGTTTTTAGGCTCCGAAGTAATTGGAGGGTAATGTATAGGCCTTAAAATAGAATTCCCATTTTTAATATAATCATCAAAATAGGTTTCTTCTAAATTTAAATGAAGTGCTAAGGCTCTTAATACATACTTTGCCGTTTTTTCAAGCATTTTGTAGGTTTCTTTACCAACTTCATTAAATTTTGGTAATTCTTTCACTATCACATTGGCAGGATATTCCTTTTCCAATCTTGGGTTATCTTCTACATATTGACCAAAATGCCAAAATTCCTTTAAATCGCCTTCTTTTCTACCTTTTGCATGTTCTTTACCAAATGAAGTGTAGCCTCTTTGACCACCAATACCTGGAATTTCATAAGAATCTTTTACCTCCTGAGGTAATTTAAAAAACTGTTTTATTTCATCATATAAATCGTCAACTAATTTATCCGATAAAAAATGACCACTTAGTGCTACAAAGCCAATATTCTCAAAAGCAGCACCTATTTCTTTTATAAATTTTTCTTTTCTTTTTGAATCACCAGATACAAAGTCCTCTAAATTAACACTTGGAACTAAACTCATATTCATTAAATTTTAATCAAATTTAATAAAATATACAGAACCTTCTATTGTTATGTTTGTTTTTATGATTCGCTTTTTTGTTACATTTATACTATATCAAAAAATGTACTAATACGCTAGCATATGCAGTATACTGATTACTCCGTAACAGACCAAAAAAAGCTTGAACTGTACAAACAGCTTATAAAACCTAGAATGATAGAAGAAAAAATGTTAATTCTTCTACGACAAGGCAGAATATCTAAATGGTTTAGTGGTATTGGACAAGAAGCTATTTCGGTAGGAGTTACTTCGGCAATGCATGCTTCAGAATATATTTTGCCCATGCACCGTAATTTAGGGGTATTTACAACGCGAGAAATTCCATTATACCGCCTTTTTACGCAATGGCAAGGTAAAGCAAGTGGATTTACAAAAGGGCGTGATCGTAGTTTTCATTTTGGATCTCAGGAATTTAATATTGTGGGTATGATTTCCCATTTGGGGCCACAATTAGGGGTAGCTGATGGTATTGCTTTAGCTAACCTACTAAAAAAACAAAAACATGTAACTGCCGTATTTACTGGAGAAGGGGCAACAAGTGAAGGCGATTTTCATGAAGCTTTGAATGTTGCCGCTGTCTGGAATTTACCCGTACTATTTTGTATAGAAAACAATGGTTACGGACTTTCAACACCAACCAATGAACAGTTTAAATGTGAAAACTTAGTGGACAAAGGTATTGGATATGGCATGGAGTCGCACATAATTGATGGTAACAATATTCTTGCTGTATACACCAAAGTAAATTCAATTTGCGCTGATTTACGCGAAAACCCACGTCCTGTACTCTTAGAATTTAAGACTTTTAGAATGCGCGGCCATGAAGAGGCAAGTGGTACCAAATATGTGCCTAAAGAATTAATGGATGCCTGGGAAAAGAAAGACCCTATTAGTAATTATGAAAATTACCTGCTCAGTGAAAAAATATTAAATACTGATAAAATTAGAGCGATTAAAGCTGTTATACAAACCGAGATTGACGAGAATTTAAACATTGCTTTTAACGAAGAAGAGATTCATTCTGATATTGAAAATGAATTAAATGATGTGTACAAACCATTTGATTATAAAGAAGTTATCCCAAAATCTAAAACAGAAAATATTCGTTTAGTCGATGCTATTTCGCAAGGGTTAAAACAATCCATGGAGCAACACGATAATCTAGTGCTCATGGGGCAAGATATTGCGGATTATGGTGGTGTTTTTAAGATTACCGAAGGCTTTATGTACGAATTTGGTAAAGAACGCGTACGCAATACCCCAATCTGTGAATCGGCTATAGTTTCTACCGCAATGGGATTATCAATAAATGGAATGAAAGCCGTTGTAGAAATGCAATTTGCAGATTTTGTAAGTAGCGGATTTAATCCTATTGTAAACTATTTGGCTAAATCATACTACCGATGGAACGAACATGCCGATGTGGTGGTTCGTATGCCTTGTGGAGCAGGAGTAGGAGCAGGACCTTTTCATTCGCAAACCAATGAAGCTTGGTTTACTAAAACTCCAGGATTAAAAGTTGCCTATCCGGCTTTTCCGTATGATGCTAAAGGATTACTAGCTACAGCAATTAATGATCCAAATCCTGTACTATTTTTTGAACATAAAGCTTTATACCGTAGCAAATATCAAGAAGTACCTTTAGATTATTACACATTACCTTTTGGAGTTGCTTCCTTATTAAAAAAAGGGGATACCATTAGTATTGTGAGCTATGGAGCAGGGGTGCATTGGGCCTTGGATACTTTAGAAAAACATCCAGAAATTTCGGCAGACTTATTAGATCTTAGAACATTACAACCTCTTGATATAGCAGCTGTTTACGCATCAGTAAAAAAAACAGGGAAACTTATTATTCTCCAAGAGGATAGTCTATTTGGTGGTGTCGCCAGTGATATTGCTGCCCTAGTAATGGAAAATTGTTTTGAATTTTTAGATGCTCCCGTCAAAAGAGTAGCTAGTTTAGAAACTCCTATTCCCTTTGCTAAAAATTTAGAAAACAACTACTTACCTAAACAAAGATTTGAACAAAGTATGTTAGAATTATTGGCGTATTAGTATATCAGTCAAAAATAATTTTCTTCGCATTAATACCTTTTTCAAGTTCTATGGAACTTGCGATTGTTTAACAACAAATTAACGTCTGGAAAGTAATCAAACGTATGTTTTAGACGTATATATGGGTATAAATTTAAGATTTAAAATATGAAGAAAACTGTAGTATTAAGCTTGCTTATTAGCTTGCTATTTATGTCATGCTCTAGCACTAAAGCAATTAGAGAAAAACGCAACTTATTTAGTGGCACATGGATTCTAAATAATGTGTCATTTGAGGGGCAACCTGGAACCTTTAAAGCCGTTTTATTTAACGATGCTTCAGATGCTTGCTTTGAAGGCAGTAATTGGTTTTTTAGAGACAATAACAGTACTGGGCGGTATACGCTAGATCAAACTGCTTCCTGTAATGGTGGCGATCGTTTCTTTCGCTGGTCTGTAATTGAAAATGACTATGGTACTAGTCAATTGCAATTTAAAGCAATAGACGAAAAGAGAAAAGATATTTCAAGCGGATATGGTTACCGATTAGATATTACCTCTTTAACAGAAACGAGCATGACACTAAAGTCAAAAGTAACTGAAAATGGATCTCCTATTTCAGTAGTTTACGAATTCATAAAACAATAATTTAAGATGAAAAATTTAGCGAATAAAATAACTGCAGTAATAATAATTCTAGCTTTAACAGTAAGTTGTAACGCGGTAAAGAATGCTAACAATAAACAAAAAGGTGCTGTAATAGGCGCGGGGAGTGGTGCTGCAATTGGTGGTGTTATAGGTAACAATGTAGGTAATGGTAAAAATACCGCATTAGGAGCCATTATTGGTGCTGTTGTTGGTGGTGCTGCTGGAGGTTATATTGGCAACCGTATGGACAAACAAGCAGAACGTATAGAACAAGAAATTCCTGGTGCCGAGGTTACACGAGTAGGTGAGGGTATTAATGTTGTTTTCAACGAAGAAGCTGGTGTTTATTTTGATACCAATAAATCTGATGTAAAAGGTACTTCTGCTAATACTTTAGATCGTTTAATAGGAGTTTTAAAAGAATATCCTGATACAAATATTTTAGTTGAAGGCCATACAGATAGTGCTGGTTCTGATGAATACAATATGAATTTATCAAAACAAAGAGCACAATCTGTAACTAATTATTTAGTTACTAATGGAATTTCCAGTAACAGATTAACTACAAAGTGGTATGGCGAATCGCAACCAAAATCTGATAACAGTACTGCGGAAGGAAAAGCAAAAAATAGAAGAGTAGAGATGATAATTGTAGCCAACGAACAGTTGAAACAAGAAGCACTTCAAAAAACACAATAATTACATTGTACTAGTAATTAAAAAATCCCAGCTCGCACTGGGATTTTTTTCCTTCAAACTAAACTGAAAGAAACTTGCAAAAAACTAACTCAAAACAAACATTTTTCATCTATAATACCCTGGGCCGAATACTCCATTTTGAGCAATAACGATAGGAGTATTAGCGTAGTCGTAACCAAATATTGTATTCAACCAAACCACTTCGCCATTATTGGCATTCATTGCAATTAATCCTACATTTTGTCGGGTATCATTAGTTCTGTTAATATCATGCCCATGAAAATATAGCATTCCGTTTGCATAGACTAATGGTGTATCATTTACAACACTATCTCTAAACCATATTTGTTTACCATCTGATAAACGAGCCGCAAAAGGTCTACCATTAGTACTAAAGGCAACTGTTTTAGCATTTTCATAAACTCCAAAGACAACATCCTCAACCACAATAGGGGTCCAAATTCTATCAAATCCCGTATCATTTGCCCAAATTAAGCTTCCAGATTGTTTATTTATACAAAAAAGTGCTGAAGAAATAGTATCATCTTTTGGAACTCCCTGAAACACCACCCTGTTGGCTGTTACTTGTGGAGAACTTACCCCTTCAGCCTCAAATTCCCATAAAACATTAAAATTATTTAAATCTATTGCGAACATATTCTTTGCAGGTAAATACAGAATGTCATTTTCTATTAGAGGAACCGAAGAAATATCGTACGGCAATTCTATTTTAGAAATTAAAGAACCTGTTTCTTTATTTAATATATGCATGTAAGCAGGAAAATCGCCCAAAAAGTCTGCTTCGCTAAAAATGTAAATTTTATCTTTATAAACTATGGGTGTAGTTGCTTCATTTAGAACATTATCTAATTCTCCATTTAAATCAGTAGTATAATACCATTTAAGTGTTCCAGACCCTTCTTCCAATGCAACTACTACGCCATACCCACCTGAAGTATAACAAATTCCATCTTTGCATGTGGTATTTGATATTCCCAAGGCATCATGATACTGCAACATAGGTTTATCCCAAAGAAAGGTTTTTGTACCAATATTTACAGCATTTACGGAATTATCGTCAGATGCAAAATAGAGTATTCCATTACTATAATCTGGTAAACTAGCACCATATGTATATTCTGGCAAAGTATATATTATATCTTCTTTGCCAGTTTGTGCATCTACTTTTACAATACTTTCATCCCAAGTGGTCATGATAAAATTGTTTAATGAAGGATCACCTGAAACTATTTTAATATTATCTGGAGTAATGGAATTATCATCAATAGCACTATCATCTTTAGAACAGGAAAAAAAAGTGAAGGTGCTTAAAATTATTACAATAATGAGTTTGATTGTTTTCATAGTTATTTATTTATCGATACACTTTAATTTACTTTAAAATCGAATATTTCGGAAGTAGATGTATTACCAAAAGCATCGGTTATTTTTACAATCCAATAATATGTTTTACCTGAAATTACTGTAGTTGACAACTTTAATTGTTGTGTTTTTCCTAAACTTATGGCAGGATTTGGTTGTGTATCAAAAAAAACTTCATAACTAATAATATCATTATCAACATCAGTACCTTTCCATTCTAAATTAATTGTACCTGGCGATGATAATACCGCGCCGCGAGTAGGGTAAATAGCTTCGGCAGGAAATGGAGCAAAGTTTTTATCCCCTTCTCCCTGATTGTAAAATTTCCATTTTTCACTTGTCGCATTTTCTGGACTAAGAGTATTCATAGAAATTACAAACCATTCATATCCTGCATCACGTTTTAACGAAATATCTATGGTATTGGTATTACTTACTTTTTTAAGAATACTATTGGTACTTAAATCGCGAACATTCACTTCGTAACTATCACTATTTTTTGATGTATTCCATCTAAAATTAATAGTACTTTGGGTACTGTTTATAGCTATTCCTTCTGTACATTTTTTATTGTTTTCTGGAAAAATTAATGTAGCTGCGAATGGCGCTTCTTCACCATTGCCATTATCAGAGCCACTACTGCATGAAAAAAGAATAACACTACTAAGTACAGTAAGAAAATTTAGAATTCTCATTTTTTTATTTTTTTACGATTATTTTTTGTGTCCATGTATTTTTTCCTTCGTCCACATGAACTATATACACTCCAGTATTCAAATATGTAACATCAAAATTAAGTTGGCCGTTGATAGGAATTACTGCTTTAGAAACAATTATTTGACCAGATAAATTTGAAATCTGCACTGTTGCCAATTGAGCATCATAATTAGGAATAACAATATGTAAATTTCCATCAGAAATTGGATTTGGAAATATTTGAATTCCTTTGTCTATAATAAATTCTTCTTCATAAACACCTTGACAATCCTTATCAGTTTTTACTATTAAAGTATTTTGTAGAGATGTGATATCTAATTTTAGGCTTGAACTTGTAGTAGTAAATAACTTATCATTAAAGGTTACATAATATTGAGTTGCACCATTTAATTGAAGGGTAATAAAAGTTAAAGAACTATCTACCTTGCCCGTAACAGATAAAGGCTCAGCTTGGGCTATAACAACATCATAACATAATTTATATCCATTTTGACCTTGTACTGTAAAACATAAATTGTAAACACCTGGAGGAAGGTTGTTAAAATTTGTGGTAGTGTTGAAGCTTTTTACTTGATTTAAACCATTGCCAACAAGTGTTACCGTATAATTTAAGTTTTGTTCCGCAGAAATCGACAAACTCCCATTATTGTTATCAATACACGTTTCTCCACTAGTACTAATTCTGAAGTTAGTTGAAGGTAATGAAAATTTTGGGCAACCTGAAGTATCTACAATAGTGCCTATTGGCGTATTCGGACATTGATCTAAATTATTCGGAACGCCATCATTATCACTATCATTTGGATTCCCCGTAGTGCTTGCTGAAACTGTTACAACAAATACTTTAGTACTTCCGTCTTCTGCAACCACAGTATAGTTTATAGCGCTAGTAAAGTTATTTGTAGTTGCTCCACTTTGTTGTAATTGATTGGCAACATACACTTGCGATTTTGCGGAATTGGTAAATGTAGCAATTAAGTTTTGGCGGTTAACCGTAGAAGGTACCGTAACTTTTATGGTGTTTCCTGTTATAACACCAATAGAAACAGGAGAAGTGCTATTAAATCTAAAATCAGTGATTTCCTTAGCGCTACTAACAGTTGCCCGTTGTCCGACCGTATACCAAATACCCCAAATAGCATCTGGAATTAGTTCTGTGGCATTGCCTTGCGGACTTAATTTATCCGATGCTAAATTTATAACTCCAATAACTTCTTTATTGTTATTATTACTATCGAACAATAACTTTGTATCGTTTTTTGAATAATTAGGAAAACCTAATTTGTTATTATTATAAACTGTTTTAACTATTCCAGTTTCAATATTAGCCGTTATTACTTCATATGTATTGTTGATTTCATCGAAATAATCGAAAGCTAAAATATTTCCTGATGTTTTTGAGAATGTCGGATTTCCAATACTAACACCTTTAGGTAGGTTAGTAAAAATTTTCTGAATAGCGCCTCCACCAAAGTTTTTGGTTTGATTGTTATAAACCTCTATGGCACCAACATCCCAATAATTTATTTTTGAACCATTGGCATTATTTAGTTCGTTTAAAGCATCATAAATTAAATACTGCCCTGAATAATCCCATTCTAAAGCATCTGCATAAAGTACTTCTCCTGTACTAACGCCTTCAGCAGTAGTAGGGTTGTACAATTCAAATGCCTTATTAGTTGATTTTTCTAGATCAAAAATATAAATAATCCCATCGGCATCATCTCGAACTGCTGCAAGTCTATTTCCGTCTTTTGATAATGAAATTGATGTCCAATGCGGATCGTTAGAAATTACAGTTTCTTCAATATTGTTGGGGTCTAAGGTTATGGCATTGATTGTTTTATTTTCCGTAACAAAAATGGCTAAACTACCATCATCCGCAACACTAGGTTTGCGATACAGTTTAGTCGTAGTTAAGGCAACAAAATTGCTTCCGTTGGTATCTGAAATGTAAAGTGTATTATTGTTGGTAGGATCTACATCAACACTTAAAATAAAGTCTGAACCCGAAGCCACAGGAATATCGTTAGTAGTATCTGTAGCAGCACCATCAGTAATACCCACAGTATCAAAGGCGGTTTTTGCAGCTTGTACTTCTGCAGAGTTTGCCCCATGAATATCGGTAGCCGCCTTAATTACGCCTAAACGCAAATCTATAAATTGAGAACTCACTGTTAGGTAAGTGGTTAAAGTACGGTAATATATTTGCTCTGCTTTATCTTTACCAATGGCTGTAGCAAAAAGATAAAAGGCTCTGTTAGGAATTCCGCTATTGACATGCACCCCACCGTTATCCTCTTGCGTAGTTACAAATTCGTTCATGTCTTTTGGTTGCCATCCGTTATTTCCACGCGTGGTACCATTATTAGGGTTTTGCATACTGCGTAATGCGCCACTAGGAAAATATTGCGATTTTACTATATCTTCTCCTAAAGTCCAATCATCTCTATCAATCAATACCCCAAAAACATCAGCAAATGATTCATTTAAAGCACCAGATTGGTTACGGTATTCTAAATTAGCGGTATTTTGTATAACTCCATGTGACATTTCATGACCACCAACATCTAAACTCCCTGCTAAGGGTT
Source organism: Cellulophaga tyrosinoxydans (assembly GCF_900176415.1). Classification (GTDB taxonomy): domain Bacteria; phylum Bacteroidota; class Bacteroidia; order Flavobacteriales; family Flavobacteriaceae; genus Cellulophaga; species Cellulophaga tyrosinoxydans. The sequence goes on from NZ_FWXO01000004.1 coordinate 80,815, forward strand.
TAAAACCAACTTTTCCATTGCCATAAAACATGGCAGCTCCGTTCCAAAACGCGTTATCTAATGCTTCACCATTATCAGGGTCTGCAACATTAATAATGGAGATAATATTGCCCCCTTGTCCATTAATTGAGTTTCTATTAAATTTATTTTTAAAATATTCGTAGGCAACATCAGCATTATAGTGGGCAGAAATACCTGTTGGATTATTCCAAGTATTACTACTATTGGTAACATGGTAAAAATTGGCATTATTTGTTAATGGTTTGTTATTCAAATCTATAGTAATGAGGGTACCAACCGTATTGTCTGGAAATTGTGACTGCCCAGCATTAAACATAGGCTTTGTTGTATTTATTAAATAATTAGTTCCATTATGGTTGTAAGTACTTATTGATCTGTTTATGCCATTTAAATCTTTGCCAGTACCTGTTGTAGGTGGCGCAATGGGTGCTAGTACTTCGGTTACATTATCACGAGTATTGTCTTCAAAATCATGAAACATAGTACAAGTGTGATAGTACTTATCTAAAATTTCTCCGGTATTTGCATTAATAAAATATTCCCATCTATCTTTTATATTGGCATGTACTGTTACATGAAGCGATAAAATGTTTTTTTCATTTATGGAGTAAAAAATAAGTTCTTCTGTAGGTTCTGGAAGTTGAAGCAAACTATTCGACACGTTAAAATTGGGTATTTTTCTACCTAAATCCCCTTCAATAATTGCTATGGCCTTTTGCTGATTAATTTTTGCAGTAACTTCTGATACCTCTATATTCTTCAATTGTGAACTATTAGCTCCTATTTCACTCTTTTTTTTATCAATATGTACAATAATTTCAGCCCCATATACTTTAATTCCTTTAAAAGTTTGCTGCATTTTCAAATGCGTTTGACCTAAATTATCAGTATTCTTCTGCGTTAAAATAAAATCGTTATTTGGATTCGATACTTGTAATAGTGGTCTTATTTCTGTTAGATATGCTGCTGCAATTGCTTCATCATCTTGTCTTGCCATTGTTTTTTTTGTAAATTCATTAGCAACACTCTCAATAAAAAATGAAGCACCATTTTCAACATTTTTTATGGAAATATGTTCGTAACTAGCATCACCAGAATTGCGTTGAAAAACTGATGGCATTTGAAAATTAGTTCTCCCAGACAATACCTGAACTTTGCTAGTAGTTGTTTTATTTTTCTGAAAATTTACAGTTACAGACGGTGGAACATTGGTCTGCTTTTTATCATGCTTTTTGTCTTCAAAAGTATGTTGACCAACACATAAGGTTGAGAAAAACAATGAAAAAAATAATAAAAAAAGTAATTTTGCTTTCATATAATATTATTTTAATTGCGCTTTAAGTTTTTCATATAAATTGATAATTGAAGCATCTATTTGAACATCAGATTTTCCCCAAACTACCTTATGTGAGTAGCCTCCTTTAACTTCTTTCATAAAATAATACATATTTCCTGGGTGATTAAAATCTACATCTTTCAAGTTTATATTGTCCAATTGATCGAAAAGTATTTTGACATTTTTCTTTGAAATCCTTTTCAGTTCTTTCTTTTCTTCGCTTAAAGAATTTTCATAAAAAAGTTGACCATTTTCCAGTAGGGTATAGGTGTCTATAACACCAGTTATACCACCACCTTTTCCAAAGATTAGTTGCGTGTTTGGTAAAGTATCTAAAGTGTATTGCTGTGACTTACACGATAAAAAAAGCAACATTAATAGCATACAGATTTTAATTTTCAATTTTATCACAATGGTATAGTTTTTCTTTTTTATGAACTGGTTTATTTATACTGCACAAGGTACTATACTCATTAGATTTTAGAAATACCATATAAACTGTATTTTTCACTACTGGTTTACCAGTATATTAATTACGACTATTTTTTTCTAAAAACAGATAATGTATCTTGGTGTTTTAATTAGGTTTTATGAAAAAAATTATAAGATTTTTTGGTCTTGCATCTTGTTTATTTTTAATACCCTTTGTGGGGTTTTCTCAATTAAACACATCTGCTACAATAGACAGTCTTAGAAAGGAATTAAAAATAGCCAAAGATGATATTACTAGGGTAGATGTGCTGAGTGAACTTTGTTATATTCTGCCTAAAGTTGATTCTCTTGCCTCGTTCAAAACAGGATTTGAAGCCTTAGAACTCAGTCGTAAAATAAAGTATAAAAAAGGAGAAGCCGCTGCCTTATTTTCACTTGGTGGCGCGTTTATGGATTATTTTGATTTAGATAAAGCGGATCAATATTATGATAGAGGATTTCCGATTATCAATGCAATTGTTCAGAAAGATTCTAGTAAAGCAAATTTAAAAATTTGGTTAAGAGGCTATTATGGCAAAGCAATTAATTATAGCTATCGGTCAAATCCAACGAAAGAGATAGAATGGACAGACAAGGTAATTCCAATAGCTCAAAAGATTAACGATTTAGATTTTTTAACTAATGTACATACCAACTTAGGCATACTAAAAATGAATGTCGGACAAAATAATGATGCCTACACTAGTCTTAAAAAAAGCGAGCAAATAAATAATAAATTAAAAGCACCAAAACGCATCATTTTTACCAACCTTACTATAGCAGGCTTATTACATAATATGGATTCAATCATCCAAATGAAACCCTATTTGGATGCAGCAAAAAAATATTTAGATAAGGATCTTAATAGTATTGATTGGCAATTGTATTATACCAACGAAGCACAATATTTTTCAGGTTTAAACCAATACGAGAAGGCCATAGCATCTTTAGATAAAGCCAAAGTAATTATTCTAGACAAACAACTTAATCAAGAATATTTTTTATTAATGCAACGCTATGCTTCTGTATGTCAAAAACATGGCGATTATCCAGCTGCAATAAAATATATGACAGAATTTATTAAAACGGCTACCGATAAGAAAATACCTCTAGATAGATTTAAAGGCTATTACAAACGTTCTCAATATGAAGCTGCTCAAGAAAATTATAAAAATGCATATAACGATTATGTTTTAGCTATAGACATTTATGATAGTCTAGAAACAGAGAATCATCTAAAAAACATTAAAGAGCTGGAGTTAAAATATGATTCGGCTGAAAAAGAAAAAGAAATTCTTGCTCTGACCGTAAAAAACGAACAAAAAAAATCGCAAACCTATTTATTATTAGGATTAGCCAGTGTATTAGGATTACTACTTTTTACCGGATATTATATTTATAATCAACGTTTACGTAAAGCACGTAAAAAAGAGCATTTGCATGAGTCAGAAATTAACCTTCTAAAGCAAGAACAGCAAAATAAAATTTTTTCTGCCATGATTGAAGGGCAAGAAAAAGAACGAAAACGTTTGGCAATTGATTTGCATGACGGACTAGGGGGTAGGCTTTCAGGAATAAGTTTAAATCTTTCTAAATTAGACAAAGACGAGCCAAAAGAATATCCAAAGCAACAATTACAAAAAGTAATGAAAGATCTTGGCGATGCGCTAACAGAACTACGTGCCATTGCTCGAAATATGATGCCCGAAACTTTGGTGAAATTTGGTCTTGAAGCGGCGTTAAAAGATTATTGTAGCAGTATGACAGGAAATGAAACTAAAGTAATGCTACAATTTTACGGTAATGAAAAAGGAATGAATATTAATCAGCAGGTGACCATTTACCGTGTTATTCAAGAATTGATAAATAATGCGATAAAACATGCAAACGCTTCCGAAGTTTTAGTACAGTATATTCGTGAAGGTAATAAAGTGGACATTACGGTTGAAGACAATGGAATTGGGTTTAATCTAGAGACTACAGAAGAATTCCAAAATGGAATGGGAATTTCAAATTTAAAAACAAGAGTTGCTTATTTAAAAGGATGTTTGGATTTTCATTCTGAAGAAAATGAAGGAACTACAGTTAACATTAATATTATTATTGATGCTGCATAATCCAATATCCATACTTATTGTTGATGACCACCCTATGGTTATTGAAGGGTTAAAAACGCTATTGGCCGGTGATGCTAGAGTACATATCAAAAATCATTTTACCAATGGGAAAGACACATTAGATTTTTTTAAAATGCAATCCTGTGATATTGTTTTGCTTGATGTAAACTTGCCAGACATAAATGGTGTTGAAATGGTTGGGCTGATATTAAGCCTGCAACCAAAAGTTGGGATTTTAGGTTTAAGTACCTATTCCGAACCTAGCATTATAAACCAGATGATTCGTAATGGAGTAAAAGGTTACCTGTTAAAAAATGCAACCGCTAGAGAATTAATAGAGGCTATTAGTCAAGTACATTCTGGTAAATTTTACTTTGGCAGCGAAATTCAAAAAATATTAGCAGATTCTTTATCACAAGAAAGTAAAGACACTCCTAAATTAACCCGAAGGGAAAAGCACATACTCCAATTAATTGCAGATGGCAAAACCACCAATGCTATCGCTGATGAATTATTTATTAGTCCATTAACTGTAGAAACGCACAGACGTAATTTAATGCAAAAGCTAGAAGTGTCTAACGCCGCTTCCTTGATAAAAATAGCTATTGAGAAAAAGTTAATTTAATAGTGTACCATTTTATGAATTCAATAATTTTTTAGTTGTGAGCAGGAATTATAAAATAGGAGCGTAGTGATGTTACTTGTAGCCAACGATCAGTTGAAACAAGAAGCACTACAAAAAACACAATAATTACGGAATACTAGTAATTAAAAAATCCCAGCTCACACTGGGATTTTGTTTTGTTTTTATTCGATTTCGTTTTTGTCTTTTATATATAACGATGCAAGAACTCCGCCTAATAATGCCACAGAAATTACGGTTAATGAAACCCATTCTGGTGGATGAATATAATGTGAAAAAAGCATCTTTAATCCCACAAATGCAAGGATAATTACCAAACTATAGTTAATATATCTAAATTTTTGTAGCATTCTAGATATTAAGAAATACATAGAACGTAATCCTAATATGGCTAAAATATTAGAAGAAAATACAATAAACGGATCTGCCGTAATTGCTAATATTGCAGGAATACTGTCTAAGGCAAATAAGATATCGGTTAATTCAATAATTACTAATGCTACAAACAGAGGTGTTGCTGCATTTAATCCCATTTTTTTTACAAAAAAATCGTGTCCATTTATTTGAGACGTAATGGGGTATACTTTCTTTATTTGTCTGAAAACGAAAGATTTTTTTGGATCAAAATCATGCTCATCTCCTTTAAGCATTTTAAAGGCTGTATATAATAGAAAAACTCCGAAAACATAAATAATCCAATCGAATCGGGTTATTAGAGCAACACCAAACAAAATCATAAGGGCTCTAAAAATAATGGCTCCTAAAATTCCCCAAAACAATACACGGTGCTGATAAATTGCTGGTATTTTAAACGATGAAAAAATTACGGCAATAACAAATACATTATCAATACTTAATGAAAGTTCTATTAAGTAGCCTGTAATATATTTTAATACGGCATCATTAGGTGTTAAACCAGTTGGGTTCTCAATAATTCCTGAAGAGAACAACCAATAAATTACGCCGCTAAATGAAAAAGCAACTGTGACCCATACTGCCGTCCAGATACTGGCTTCTTTGGTTTTAATTACATGATCTTCCTTATTAAATACTCCTAAATCAAGCGCTAAAAAAACAACAATTAAGGCTAAAAATAATCCCCAAACTAACATAGAATTTTTATTTAAAAAGGTAAAAGTAATGATGATTTTGAGATTGTTATGTATTCCATATCAAAAAACATTCAGGTATTGTACTTCTATGGAATTAACACCTAATGAAATGAGCTATACACTGCCAAAATGCATCAAATTATCGATAAAATACAAATTTTATAGCATTATATATTCCGACTAAAGTAACTTTTCTATATTTATTGTGAACACTATATGATTAAGAATGAAAAACCCTACAATTTGGGCAATTGCCCTATGTTTTTCTTTGGGTATAAGTCAAATGAATGCCCAAGAAAAAACTGCGACAAAATCAAAAACTAAAAAAGTTAAAGCAACTTTAGAAGAAGACGAAGGCCCGTTAATGTTTAAATTTGAGCCTAGTTACACCTCTGCAGAAGGAAAAAGAAAACAAGAAATTTTGCATAACAAAGCAATGGTAGATTCTCTTGATATTTCCGACAGAAAACGCAAAAAGCTTATGAAAGCAGTATATTCTAGTGATTTCTCTAAGCATTTGTCTAAAATTGTCACTGTGGATACTAAGTTTGAAGATGCTGAAAACTAACCCTATTGAGCACAAAAAAAGCCTTAAAACAAATTTGTCTTAAGGCTTTTCTTCTGTTTAGTACACTTATTTAATTCTGCTTAATTTATCCTTACGTTTTTGTAATTGACGCTCTAAATCGTCGATAGATTTTACGATCGATGCTTCAAAGTTTCCATTGCTAGATTCTGCAAACAATCGTGGACCTGGTATACTTAACCGAATATTACAAATCATTCCTGTGTCTGGAGAAGAAGTATTCTCTGTCTTAAAAAAAACATCTGCACGAATTATCGTATCATATTTATCAAAAAGCTTCGAAAGCTTTTTACCGGTGAATATTTCTAGTCTTTCACTCGCTTTTACATCGTCGTATTCAAAATTTATATTCATATATATACTGCATTTAAAATGATACTTAATTTAAACTGCTTAGTGGCAGCAATTAAATATACCACAATTTTTTATTAAATTAATCCTAATAATGCATTAATAATATATTAAATCGGTAAATAAATGAAGTAAAATTCGTACCTTATGTGTACACTTAAAACTATTCCTTATGAACTACTACAAAAGCACTTCGGAATCACAAAAAGAGTATCTCAAAAGAAAGTTTTATTTAGTTCGTCTTGAACGATACGCTAAGGATTTAATGCAATTCAATACCATGTTAAATAGTTATATCTGTGAACCACAAACACAGGAATTATTTGAACAAAAGCACTATCTAAAGGCACAGTTAGATTATCATAATCAAACAAGTATCAACATGATTACTTCTATGCAAAAGAAAAACGAACCTATTGCCGCACAAATAAATCAGCTTAAAATGCATTTGCGTACCCTCGAAAAACTCCATTCCGACTTAAAGGATTATTCAAACACGGTACAAAATCATTCTAAATTAGTGGTGTAAATTGGCATTATTTAAAGATTAACAATCATAGCATGAAAGCGTATTTTGTACTTTTTGTTTTTGTATGTATCTCTTGTTCAGGTTCTCAAAAAATAGTTTCGCCTACGCCAAAAAGTAGAGCGCTTGATGCCCTTGTAGAAAAGGCAAAATTCGAAGTGACTTCAGATCAAGCTTCGCCTTTACTCACATCGAGTATGGCGGCTATATCCAATAGTGGTTTACTGGGTAACGGTAATAGCGCAGGTAACATAAATCTTATAGGTAATCCTAATTACTTAAAGGTAGAAGGCGATACCATATCCGCAGACTTACCTTATTACGGAGAGCGCCAAATGGGTGGAGGTTACAACAGCAATGCCGGAATTAAATTTAAAGCTGTTCCTCAGAATTATAGCCTCACTAAAAATGAAACCAACCAGCAATACCAAATAAATTTTCAGATTAGCGGAGAGGGAGCCGAAAATTTTACCATAAGCCTCGTTTTATTTCCTAATTGGAAAAGCAGCTTACAGATCAATAGTTCGCAACGAACTCCTATTCGCTATAGTGGAGAAGTACAGGCTTTGAAAGAAAAGTAAATCTATTTATTACTTAATACATCATCAATAGTACAGGTATTGATGATTTTTTTATGCTCGATTGAGAATAATTACCGATTTTTGCAGCCCTTAAAAAAATTGTATTATGACAGAGAGAGACGAATTTTTCATGAAAAGAGCTATTGCACTTGCTGCAGAAGGTATGAATGCTAATGCAGGCGGACCTTTTGGTGCTGTGGTAGTTAAAGATGATGAAATAATCGCAGAAGGCTACAACAAAGTAACTTCTACCAATGATCCTACCGCACATGCCGAAGTTGTTGCCATACGTGAAGCGTGTAAAAAGCTAAATAATTTTGAATTAACAGATTGTACTATATATACCTCTTGTGAGCCATGTCCAATGTGTTTAGGCGCTATTTACTGGACTAGACCTAAAATGGTGTACTTTGGTTGTAATCGTGAAGATGCTGCTGCCATACAGTTCGATGATCAGTTTATATATGATGAAATTGAAAAAAATATTGATGGTCGCCAGATAAAATTTGTACAATTAGCACGTAAAGAAGCTCTCGAAGTATTTAATGCTTGGGATGCTAAAGTAGATAAGAAAGAATATTAACTTACCACCAATAAAAGTTACTAGAGAATGAAGAATTTTATTCAAGATCATTTAAGCGCTATTTATTATGTATTGTCCATACTAGGTGCTTTTGTACTTTTATTGGTAGCCACCAATTTTTTACATAATTGGTTAAAGCGTAAGTTAAAAAAGAAATTCCCAGATCAAGAATCCAATACCTTAAATGTACTACGCCGAATAATTAAAACCTTATTGGTAGTATTAACCATAATAGCAATTAGTTTTGTTTTTATAGATGAACAGTATTACCAGCGCTTACAAAAAGATTTTTGGTTAATATTTTACCTTGGTTTTGTGCTCATACTCACTATTGTGGGTGTTTCTGTGGTACAAATGGTCTTTGCCCATGCCATTGCCAAAAGGGTAGAGGAGAAAAACGATCCTACAAGCTATAAATTTTTAAGAAATTTAGCGGTTTTTGCCGTTTACTTTTTGGGTTTATTGTTTGCCATTATGGCGTTCCCATCGTTACGAGGACTGGCGCAAACTGCCTTGGGTGGTGCAGGTGTAATTGCCTTAATTGCTGGTGTGGCATCGCAAGAAGCGTTGGCGAATTTGGTAGGTGGCGTGTTTATAATAACGTTTAAACCGTTTAAAATTTTTGATATTATCCGGATTTCTGATGATATGGTAGGTACCGTAATCGATATTACCTTGCGACACACCGTTATTCGGAATTTTGAGAATAAAATGATTGTGGTACCTAATGCTATAATCAATAAAGAAAAACTGATTAATTATGATTTAGGCGATCGTAAATGTTGTCAGTGGATAGAGATTGGTATTTCGTATGATAGTGATATTGATTTGGCCAAGCGTATTATGCGTGAGGAATGCCTAAAACATCCAAGTTTAATTGATAATCGAAGTCCTTTAGAAATCACCAACGGAGATCCAAAGGTTTTGGTTCGTGTAATAGGACTAAATGAATCAGAAGTTACGCTTAGAGCTTGGACTTGGGCTATGGATTATTCATCGTCATTTGTAATGAAATGCGATTTGTTGGAAAGCATTAAAAAGCAGTTTGATGCTCAGGGAGTTGAAATTCCTTTTCCACACAGAACTATGGTTTTTAAAGAAAACCAATTGGCGGAAATTAAAAAACAATTGCAAACCGATGCTCTTAAATAATTGTTGATTTAAAAAGTTTGCGAGACGATATAAGACTTTTTAGAGTTGTAAATTTTGATAGGAAAGTAGAAGGTTTCAATTATCCTATTTTACATACGCGAGCTTTTTGAATTATCCTGTGGATGATTTAAAAAGTCGGCGAGATGATGCGTTGGTATTATGTATTGATTACGTAAAAAGATTAATTAATGTTATAAGATTTGATCTGAAGAGGAGGTTATTTAAATATTCTATTTTACATAATATAAATTATAGTACAAATATAGCCAATTAGCGAAATAGCGCTTTTGGGCGATATTTGACATAATTACAGCTATAACGTCCTTAGACTTATATCGATAGTAATTATGACAAGCTAATTTTGGCCTCGTAGTTGTATTTATTATTCTGTAGCTACAATTAGCCATTTAGCAAAAGCCGTTTTACTGGAGTGTTCATTAATAATTCCTTAGCGACAAAACCAAACCAAGAAAAAACGATTTAAAAACCTTTCTCATATTTTTAATATTCCGAACCATTGTCCAGAAATTTTCAAATATGCGATTCTCGTGGATTTGGAATTTAAGTTAGAATTTGAAGATTCTAGTTAGTTTGCTAGAAAAATATAAATTTTATGAAATCGAGTATTTAGAAAATTCATGACCTAAATTGAAATTTATGTAAATGAACTAATTTGTATGTAAAATATTAAGCACTAGTTACATGATAACCTCTTATTAATCTTTTAAATCTAAAACCGTTAGAAACCCTATTTTACATAATAATTTTAGCCGTTAGAATTTCAATCAATTCTTTAGAACCATATGTATAAACATCTTTAATATTCAACACCGTTATTTTATTATAATACGTAGATCCAAAAGCTTCCTTTATTGCTTCTAAATGTTTATTTTCCATTACAAATATACGATCAGCTATATCTAATTGATTTTTACTTAAATAGTTTGTTCCTAGTTTATTACAAGTTTTTTTGTTGGTTCCGGCGGCATCAAAAGATAAATTAGGATACTGTTTACTAAAATAATCTTCAGCAGTCTTGGAACGATCTTTATTAGCAGAACAGACAAATAAAATACTTTTCATTAGTAAAACTTTGTGTTAAATATTATATGCTACACAATAACAAGCTGTATAGTGTGCACCTTAAATATATACGCTCCTTTCTCCTATTGTTTTAACCAAAATTTTATGAGGCCAAGTTTAACATCGAGATTCTATTTTACATTATAAAATTTTAAAACATACCGAAATCATATCCCAAATTGGATAATCTAAAAGACATAGCTTGAGTACTAACATTAAATTTACTAGCTAATTTTTCTATTATATCATCACCATTTAAGTTTTTTGCTTCTTCTAGAATTAATGGTATTGGCATTAATAATGCTGCTGCAAATGCGTTCGCCTCTCTTTCTTTAAGGATTTCTCCTGTCGATGATTCTGAATTACGATACATTATACTTTTATTCTTATCTATAAATAAAGATTTGCTTTTAGAATGCAAAACAAAATGCCCTAATTCATGTGCAATGGTGAATCTTCTTCTTTTATTGCTCTGATTTAAATTAAAAGCAATATAGGGCTTGTCATCTTTTATGACAAATAAACCTGACACATCGTCATTGAAATTTGAAGCTTCTACTCCTACTCCCAATTTCTTTGCTAACTTATTAACATTAATTGGAGACTTTAAAAGATCAAATTCCTTTAAAATGTTTACAGTTTTTTCTTCGATATAGTTAAAAATCACTTATTTAGATTGTTTATTATTTCTTCTATTGCCTTCTTGGAATCTTCATCCAAATCACTAATATTCTTTAAAATATCACTGTACTCGTTTGTAGAAATATGCTTTTCGACCTCGTTGAAAGTTGGTAGCAACTGTTGTAAATCAAAATTTAACACGGAAGAAATATCATATAATACGTGCAATGGTGGCTGATGTCTTCCTAATTCTATATTAGAAATTGAAGCTCTACTAATAAGTATTTTTTTAGCTAAATCTTCTTGACTATAATTTAGCCTATGACGAGCTTCTTTTATTCTTAATCCTATGATCTTATATAGGGTTGAATTAAAATCTTTCATATAATACTTAACGTTGTGCAAATATAAATATTGTTTTGTTAATAAACAATGTTTATTTAATAAACATATAAACTGATAGCTTATTATATTGGCATAATTATTGTTTTTGTTTTGGCTAATTCTAAAAAGAAAAAAATGGCTACAAACAAACCAGTCGGAGACAACGCAAGAAAAGGAGCAGTAAAACAGCGCTCACAAGTATTAAACCCTAAAACAAATCTTTATGTAAAACGAGATACAGAAACAGGAAAGTTTATGGACGTAAAAACTTCTGGAGGGAAATTCAAAGGAGTTAGAAAAGAAAAATAATGGAAAAAGAAAGATTAATATATAGTATTAGCAGATTTGACCACTATTTTGATAGTGTAAATAACAAAACTGCTGTTTACATAGCCATTAACACCTTTGTTGTTGGCTCACTCATAACTTTATATATAACTTTAGTTAAAGAGATTATATGCTATTCTGAAGCATTTCAATCTTTAATTGCCATTTCTTTTCTATTAGGATTAATTACATTAATCATATTGGTAAATGCTAGTATTCCGTTTTTTTCTAAAGACTCAGAATCTATGTACTATTTCGGAGGTATTGGAACTATGAAAAAAGAAGACTTTATTTCTTGTTCAAAAAATCTCACAATAAAAGAAGAGTTGAAAGATTTAAGAAATCAAGTACATACTCTTTCTTCTGGTTTAACAACAAAATTCACAAAATTAAAATTAGCAGGTAGATTATTGATAATACAATTCGTCTTGTTAATCCCAATTTTTATAATAATAATTTTTAATAAATAAGAATATGAAAATATACAATGACTACCTCCAAATAATTAAAGACGCTGTTGAAAGTGATGCATCCAATCAAATTTATAAAGGATTAGGTTCTCCAATACATAGTAGGACAAATGAGCAATTTAAAGCAATATTAAACAGAGTTGAAAGTAAAGAAATAGCATCAGAGATGAAAATGTTTTCTGAAGGCTTAGGCAGACCAATTAATTATAATCAACAATTAGGACTTCATCCTAGTTTTGCTCATTTAAAAAACACTGACAACGTCGAAGAACATTATATTGTATCAGTATTTATTGATATTAAAGGAAGTACAAATCTTTTCAAAAAATTTGATAAAGAAACTAACTTTTTAATTACAAATGCAATTATCAAAGCAGGAATACATACGGCACTAATATTTGGAGGATATGTTCATAGACTTCAAGGTGATGGTATGTTTTTATATTTCGGTGATGAAAATACAGAGCAGAAGAAAGCAGTTGAACTAGCATTACAAATGGTTAGTGTTTATACCCATTTTGTAAAAAATGATCTTAAAGAATATTTAATGTCTCAAGGTATTGAAAATATAGGTGTAAGAACTGGGATTGATCTTGGAAAAAAAGAAGATGTATTATGGGGCAATTCTGGAATAGGTGAAATTAGTGAAGTTACAACTTGTAGCTTGCATACAAGCTTAGCTAGTAAAATGCAGTCCTCCGCTTTAAGAAATGGAGTTGTTGTTGGTCAATACGTCAAGGATGAAATTCTAGCCGATGATATTTTCAGTCTAGTATGTAATCGTCCCGATAAAACCGAAAACGACAGATACATATATAGAATTGATGATAGAAATTTCTATTATAGTCAATACGACTTTAATTGGGAAAAATATTTAAAGAAACAAAGTTTTGTTGCAATTGACTCCAATGGGAATCCTGTTATAAAACTTCCTTCAAGTGTAAATACAATTTCAGCACTCAAACCTATTGCAGCAATTAATAAGCCATATTTTAATGAAGGAAAAAACAAAACTTGAAAGAGATATTGATAGGTTTTGTGAGGTTTATCCATCATTTAAATACTACAAAAATTATAATAAAAAGTTTTGCCATTTAATTGGCAATCTTGATGTATGCGATTTAGAAGGGAACTACTACTTTACATTTAAAATAAAGATTTATCTAAATAAAGATAAGTATCCTTACTCTATTCCTAGAATTCAAGAGATTACTGAATACATAAAACGTACGGATGAAAATCACATTGACGAGGAAGGATTTTGTTGCTTAGATATAGAACACATTCTTGAAAAAGAATCTAGAAAAGGAATAGACCTAACTACTTTCTATAAAAATAAGGTTTATCCATTTTTTACAAATTATATTTTTAAAAAAGAAACTGGAGACTATGCCAACGGTGAATATGCGCATTTCTTTGATGGAGTTATTCAGTACTATAAAGAAGAATTAGAAATTGAAGATTTTAAATTAATTACTAATATTATCTATGCAGTCGCTTCTAATTCAATACCTAACCGCAACGAACTATGTTTATGTGGAAGTGAATTAAAAATTAAGCAATGCCATTTGATAAAGATTAATTCATTGAAGAGCTTATCAAAATCTAGATTGATTTCAGATTTGATTAATTTTGAAAAATTTGTAAATACAAACTACTCAAATCACTTTACTTCCAACAAGCAAAAAAGAACTCTTTAAAGTGTAGTTTTTCAATTCCATTCCACACACATTATGCTTCCCTCCTACGTCGTCGCATAAAAAGAGTGTTTATTCATTGTATGCTTATTGTTTTTTAAACGTATTCATGCATCTCCTTCGTCGATGTCATTAAAATTGTAGAAGAACCTTTTAGGATTAATTTTTTTATAAAAAAAGTAGTATCAACTTTGCCACTGCAACAACTCGCTCAAAAAATAGAAGAACTACAAGACCTTCTATTTTTATGCCGTAACCAAAGCTCAAGTTACCTTTCGACTAAGCTCAGGACAGGCGCCACGCGGAACATTATAGTACATTTAACAACAATTAGCGAAATAGCGCTTTTGTCCAGAAATTTTCAAATATGCGATTCTCGTGGATTTAGAATTTTAAAAATTGAAACTCAATAAATACTTTAAAATAGTGTCTTGAAACATCAATTCAAGGCTGGATAAACTTTTAGTACAATTTTACAGCACATCCACTGAATTTTTAAAACGTAAGATGAATTCCGTACCCTTATTTATTTCGCTTATACACTGGATTTCACCATCATTCATTTCTACAAAATCTTTGACTATCATTAAACCAAATCCAGTTCCTTTTTCTCCAGTAGTACCTTGCCTTACCTTTGGTCCGCTATTGATTTCAGATGAATTTTGCCAGTCAGTTTTCATTCCCAATCCAAAATCTTTAACGCCTATTTCAACAATTTCAGTTGTGCATTTAGAGGATAGTATTATTTTTTGACCTTTTTCACTAAATTTAATTGCATTAGAGATTAAATTACGAAGAATAACCTTTAGCATATTTTCGTCAACAAAGAGTTCTGTGCAAGAAATAGAAAGTTCTATTTCTATACTTTTCTCGTCAGCCATTCTTTTAAACTCCTTTTGTAGCAAATGGAATAATGTATCTAAATTGCATATTTTTTTGTCTAAAGTTACCCCATCTAATTGCCTGTATGACCAATCGAGAAGCACATTAACCATGGAAATTCTATCGGATACTTCATTTTTTAATTTTTTGGTAATCTCTTTTAGCTCGCTTTCCACTAACTGACTTTCTATCATTTCAATAATTATACCTATATTATTAAGCGGTCCTCTTACATCATGGGCGAGTAGTGAGAATAATTTATTTTTAAGTTTATTTACTTTTTCGAGTTCCTCATTTTTAAACTCCAACTCTTCTTTGGCTACTTTTAAATGTTTTGTCTGTTTTTCAACTTCTGTAATAAGTTTTTTATTCGCATCAACCTGTATTTTTATAGTATTTTCTTCAATAAATTTATACTTGTAGCTAATTAAAATGGAGAATAAAATTAATTGAAAAGTTACAAGAATTGAAGTCATTAGTATTACAAAGTCTCCATCGAAATTGAAATATTTCTGAGTAAACCATGAAACTACATAAACAATTGATGCTATCAAGTAAGGTGTGTAGCAATACAAATAATACTTATTGAATTTTTCTACTTTATACAATCGTATTCCTGAAAATAGGCTGAGAAGTGTTGTTGATAAAGCCATTAGGGCAGCAAACATTATTAAAGAACTATTTAACCATTCAATTTTAGTGATTACATTGTTTGAAATATGTAATATAGGCAAGCCAATTATAATGACCCCAAATACTTTATAAGTTTTTGATAATGTAAGGTAGTTATTTGGCGTTATGTTAAGGTAACTTTTGGTAAACATCAAAAGACCAAAAGTTGAAATCATTGCAGTAGTTAGTGTTGCTTTATCAGCGATTCGTATAACTAAATCATTGTAAGAACATTTAATAATAAGAGAAAGACTCCAATGTAAAGTCAATCCGAATATTAGAATAAAATAGTAGAATAATATTTTATGCCTTAAAACAAGATATGAGATTAGATGGTAAATACCGAAAACACCAAAAATTGAGGCAAACACAACCGTTATTAAGTACCTAAAATTAATAACATCCATAAAAGCGCTATAAATATGTTAAGTTAAAAGATTTGGATCAAAAAAATGTTCGTATGATCTCTGCACTTCCAATTTAGTATTTTTTATTGAGATATCTTATTGTTTGTTAAAAGATGTAAGCATAGAAGATGTTCTCATGGCCAACTTTGTAATATGGTTTGAAGCTGGTATTTCTTAGGAAGCTACAATTTTAATAATACAATCTAAAATCAAGTAATTTGCACGCATTATAATGTCTTTGGTGCAATTCTTCTACAACATCAAACATATCATCATCATCTTTAAATAAGTTAAAAAATAGCATATCTAATTTGGCGCTACTAAGTCCATTATAGGCATTCCCATAGCCAGAAATAGCTTTTGCATTGGTGATGTCTAAAAAGTATTGTGCTTCCTCTTCGTCTAAATCTAGAATTTTTGCATTGGAGAAGTGTAAAATTTTTCCTTTTAATCGTCCCTCAAATAGCTCCGCTATTTCTTGCAAGCTATAGTAGTAGTCATTTAGGCAAATGCTATTGGCCTCACCAGCCATCACCAAGTAAATGATTTCATAGTCTTTAAAATTATGATCATCTAAAACCAGTGCGTTTAGGCTATCTTCTAAACCTTCAATAGTATCGCATGTTTTATAGATACTGGCAATGCCATAGTTCATGGCCAATTGCTCCAAGTTTTCTTGAGCCTCGGTAACTTCGTCTATTTCTATATCGGCAACACCTTCTAAACAATAAATAAAACACTCTGTATCATTAGCTTGTTCTAGAGGTACTTGTGGTCTTTTTTCTAGCAAGTTTCTGGATTTGAATATGCCACAAAATTACTGTAACTCTTTTATTTTTTTAGCGTTTTCGAATTAAATTCTATTCCGTTTACACATTAACTTCCCTCCTATGTTTAGTAAACCAACACACCTCTACCCTTCTCTCCGCAGCACTTCTAGTGGCGAGCTTCGCAATACCGTTTGAATATTGCTCAAACCTATCAACAAAACCAAGAGCGTAATCCCTGGTAAAAACACCATAAAAGGGATTAGCGAAGGCACAAAAGGCGCTTTAAACACCAATAAAGCCAAACAGAAACTACCTACTAAAGCCAATAAAATACCTACTAAACTCCCTAACAAGCCCAAGAATACATATTCTAGAGCCGCTATTTTCAAAATCTGAGTGTTTTTAGCGCCCAAGGTTCGGAGCAGCACACTTTCTTTAATCCGTTGGTATTTACTAGTACGAACGGACCCTATTAAAACAATAATCCCCGTAAGGATACTAAAAAAGGCCATGAAATTAATAATCCATGAAATTTTATCTAAAATATCTTCTATAATGGTATATACCTGTCGTAAATCTAAAACGGTAACATTGGGGAACTGTGCTACTAAATCGCGCTGTAAATTTGCGGAACCAGCTTCATCGGGCACCGTGGTGGTAATGACATTAAACTGCGGTGCTTGTTCTAACACGCCTTTAGGGAAAACAATGGTGAAATTTAACTGTAATTGTCCCCAATCTACTTTACGGATACTCCCAACTGTGGTTTCCATCAGAACACCTTGTACATTAAATACAATAACATCGCCAATACCTACTTTAGCGTCATTTGCTAAATTATCGGAGATAGAAATCACCACTGGATCGCTCTTTTTAAGATTTGGAATCCATTCCCCAGCGATAAGTTCTTCTGAATCGAGTAAAGTATCGCGGTAAGTGGTTCTAAATTCATGATTTAAAATCCAACCCCGAACTTCGCGTGTAGAATCTTGACGCATATCGTTCACCAATTGGTCTTTTATTTTATGCATTCGCATGGTAACGAGCGGAATGGTGGTAAGTACGGGTAGCTTATTGCGTGTTAGGCTTTCTTCTACCGCCTCACGTTGTTTGCTTTGCACATCTAAAATAATCATGTTGGCAGTTTCAGTACTCTGCCCTATTTCGGTTTTTGATAATAATATGTCTTTAGTAAAATATAAGGTGCTAATTAAAAAGGTACCCAAACCAATAGCAACTACCAATACTACAGTTTGGTTGTTAGGTCTGAATAGGTTTAAGAGACTTTGCCGTGTAGTATACCCAAAACTTTTAGGGAAAAAGGCTTTAACAAATTTCATAAACCCTATGGCAATCGCCGCTAATATTGCAAAAGTTAGCACGGTGCCCGCCACAAAACCTAAGGCATAAAGTGCATTCTGCAACAGCCAAAAAGAAAATAAAAACAGAAAAATTAAAATGGCTGTATAAACGAGTAGTTGTGATTTTTTAGGGCTTTTTGATGCCTGATCGTTTACGCGCAATACTTCTAAAGGCGATACATACCAAGTGCTTAACAAGGGTAATAAGGCAAATAAAACAGACATAAATAAGCCAAGAAAAATGCCCATAAATATAGGTTGTGCTGATATACTAATTTCCACCGTAAACGGAAGAAATTCTTGCAATAGATAAGGAAATAGTTCTTGAAGCGCTACGCCAATTAAGGAACCTATGAATCCGCCTAAAATACCAATCCCTGCAATTTGGATTAAAAAGATTAAAAAACTTTGCTTTCTGGAAGCGCCCATACATTTTAAAACCGCGATGGATTTTAGTTTTTCTTTAATGTAGATATGAACAGAACTTGCAATACCAATACAACCTAACAATAGGGCGATAAAAGCCGCTAAATTTAAAAATTTACCCACATTATCATACCTGTTTCCTAAACGTCGACTGGTGCTGGTGTGAGTATCTAAATCTGCATTCTCTTTATCGAGCATCGGCCCTATTTTACGCTCGAACTTCGTTAGGTTTAATGTATCAGATGCCTTATAAAAATATTGATATTCCTTACGACTACCGAATTGTAATAATTCAGTTTCATTAATTAACCGATTAGGAATTAGTACTGGAGGCGCCACAGAAGTTGAAATGGCAGTAGTACCTGGCATTGCTTTTAAAGCCCCTGCAATAGGTAGTTTTAGCTCGCCTACTTTTATGGTATCGCCTGCTTGTATGTTAAACTGAAGCATTAAAGTAGCATCAACTAACGCACCACCTGATGTTTGGTAACTTGCTGCTGCAGAACTAGGTTCGGTATCTAAAGTCCCATAAAAAGGAAAATCGCCTTGCAAGGCACGTACTTTTACTAATTTGGTACCGCTATTTTTTGGAAAAGCAATCATAGAAACAAAGTTCACTTCGTAAGCATCGGGTTGTAGCGAATCGATAATTGCTTGAGCACGTTCGTTGGGTACCTGTCTACTGTCTATAATATAATCGGCACCCATTAGGGCTTTTGATTGCCGTTGAATGTTGTCTTTTAAATTGGTGCTAAAAAGTTGAATAGAAACTACTGCGGCAATACCTAACACAATAGATGCCATAAACAATAACAATCGCACCCTACTTGCTTTGGCATCGCGCCAAGCCATTTTAAAAAGCCATTTGGTCTGTTGATTCATGCGTGTAGAGATAAACCTATGATACTGCTGTAGGTAGATTGGTTAGTATTTGACCTCCTTTAAGTCTTAAAATCTGTTGGGTTCTATTAGCTAGATCTAAATCATGCGAAATAATCACCAAAGTGGTGCCCGTTTCTTTGTTTAAATCGAATAATAGCTGAATGACTTTTTCGCCTGTTTCTTCGTCTAAATTACCCGTAGGTTCATCGGCAAATAAAATAGTAGGCGCATTAGCAAAGGCTCTTGCTAATGCCACACGTTGTTGTTCACCTCCAGAAAGTTGTGAAGGATAGTGATCAAAACGATCTGCGAGTCCCACTTTTTCCAATAAAGTCATGCTCTTTTTGGTAGCTTCTTTATCGCCTTGCAGCTCTAGTGGAACGCTCACATTTTCAAGTGCGGTAAGTGTAGGGAGTAATTGAAAGTTTTGAAAAATAAAACCCACTTCTTTATTTCGTAACTGAGCGCGTTCATCTTCGTTTAAGGTACTTAAATCTTGACCGCAAAGTTCTACAGTACCTGCATTAGGATTATCCAATCCGGCACATAGACCCAATAAGGTTGTTTTTCCACTTCCTGAAGGTCCAATAATAGAAAAAGTTTGTCCTTTTTCAACCTCAAATGAAATATGTTGTAATACGGTCAATTCTTTATTCCCACTAGTATAGGTCTTTTCTAACCCAGTTATCTTTAATATCTTTGACATATATAAACTATAATTTAAACGACACTTATGTCCAAAGCTGAAAATAGGCAATTGATGGCAATTTTACCAACTCCATTGGTTCATAAATTCCTAAAGTTTTGTTATTTTATCATAGCACTACTGGTTCTCAGCTGCGGTGAAACCAAAAAAGATACCCAAACCGATGCTACTCCATCAAAAGAAGAAACAACACCAACCAAAACGACTACCAATAGTACCAAGACAATTTTATGTTTTGGAGATAGTATTACGGCTGGTTATGGTTTAGAGGATAGTGAAGATGCTTATCCTGGCGTATTACAAGAAAAGATAGATGCGTTACAATTGGATTACACGGTAATTAATTCTGGTTTAAGTGGTGAAACTACGGCTGGTGGTAAAAGCCGAATTGATTGGGTATTAAATCAAAAGGTAGATATTTTTTTATTAGAATTAGGAGCCAATGATGGTTTGCGTGGAGTGCCATTATCAGAAACACGAGCTAATCTTCAGGCGATAATAGATATCGTAAAACAAAAAAGCCCGAAAACGACCATCATTCTTGCTGGTATGGAATTACCGCCAAATATGGGACAAGAATATACCACAGAATTCAGACAATTGTATGCCGATTTAGCACAACAAAATAACCTTGACTTTATTCCATTTATACTCAAAGATGTGGGAGGAATTAAAGCCTTGAATCAAAAAGGTGGTATTCACCCAACTGTTGAAGGTCACCAAATTGTAGCCCATACGGTTTGGGAGGTTTTACAGCCTTTGCTTTAAAGGGTTGAAAGTTGTATTTACTTTGTGCTATACAGGCGAAACTTATGATACTTTGAGAAAACTGGATCTCCCAATTTGGTTATCTATCACAATAAAGTTTATTTAAAAGTTACAAAGCTCACTCAAAGCTCAAGTTGGTTATTCGCGCATATTTTAATTCTAAATAATATCAAATACTTTTTCGCACAAATAATGGCTTACAACCACCACCAAGGAAACACCTACAAGCACTAGAAAGCGAATGACATTTTTACTAGTATGATTTTTAAGCTTGTTCTTCAGGTAGCCAATATCAATCAACACAAATAAAAAGGCAATTATTCCACCTAATATAGCACCGACTTGAAATAAGGCTAAATCGTATACCCAATTAAAATAGACACTCAAGCCAGTATTCCTTTTTGCCCCTAGAACTATGCGCATATAGATAAAAGCGTATATAAATGAGAGCATTATCCACAGGACATAGCCAAGTATTTGTTTTAAAATCTTCATAGTACTAGTTTATCCTTAATTACTCTTCTACTATTGTATCGGCAGGTACTTTAGCTGTATTAATTTTACATTGATTCAGTATGGTATCGGTTTTAATGATTTCCCAATTTTGATAATAATCAATTGTTCCCACAAAATTTAGGCTATCTGAATCACAATATTTTAAATAGAATTCTGCAATACGATAGGCATTATAATTGGATATTTCTTCACTACTAAATCCGCCTGGATCTTCCTCGTGCTCAATAAAATGTGTTGTGCCTGCCTCGCCAAAAGGAACAAAGATAGGCGTGCCTGTATAGTATTCATAAAAACGCAAACGGTAGGGCACTCCCCTATTTTGCAAAAATTCTAGTGTAATATTCTCAGTTAAAAACTCATTATTCACTTTTTCTAGCACCATTCTTTTTATGGCGCTATGAATAGAGTCTTTATTGTTAACAGGATTTTTAACCAAGTATAAATCTGGGTATACTTTAGAGGATATAAACTCCATTTTTGTAAAAAACGCAAACTTAATCAGCCATGACAAAGCCACTAGAGTTAATAAAACCAATGCCCAGATACTTCTCACTTTCTTTTTTAGAATCCATTTTATTAATCGAAATAGGAAGTAAAGGCCTATGATCAGCATGGATAAAAGTAAAAGTAATATTAGAAGAAGCATTTCTTATTTTGTTCTGTGGTTTAGCAATGTTAAACTTAGGATGAAAATCGTTTCAATAATTTGCTCGATATTTTAACAAAAATAATACAACAAACATTGTTAAGTTGATGAATATATTTGAATCTTTAAAAAAACTATAATTTCTAATTAAAAATAAACACACACCGCTTAAACTACTGTATTGTTAACTATAGGTCTACGGTTTTATGATCGACAATTCATTACCCGCGAAATAGTTAATAAAGGGGCTTTAGAAAAATTTGATGTTTTACTTAATGACTATTTCTTGTCGGAAAAACCAAAATCTTATGGACTACCATCCGTAGCTTATTTTGCAGAACAATTACATTTATCACCAAACTACTTTGGAGATTTGGTAAAAAAAGAAACAGGAAAATCGGCTGAGGAATACATTCAGATTAAACTCATTGATGTGGCAAAGGAAAAAGTTTATGATTCAAACAAATCTGTATCTGAAATTACTTATGAATTGGGTTTTAAATATCCACAGCATTTTAGTCGCCTTTTCAAGCAAAAAGTAGGACATTCTCCTAAAGATCATAGAGCATCTCTTAACTAAATAGGAGTTAATTAAATTTATAAATTCAATGCTTGTACTTTTAGTTTTTTACTATGTATTACATTACAGTGCTATTGTCTAACCAACGTTGTAAAAGCGTATTGTTTTGTGATATTGCAACAATATGAAATTTGGAATAACGTTTAAAAACTCGGGCTTCTTTCAACGGTTCTATACAAACAGATATGGGAATTAGATAATTGGAATGAATCAAAAATAATTCGCCATCACGCTTTAATAGATAGCCCACGTGCCCTTCATCAAAACCAATAAAATAGAGCCCTTCTTTTGTTATTTCATCTATTTCTTCAAATGCTTTTTCATGGGTTTCTTGAACAATTGTGTTTATTTCCTCACCACAACTAATCATTTTAGCCTCATCTATTGGTGATTTTTGAGCCAAAGTAAATCGGTTCAGTTTGATACCCATATCCCGTAAGGTGGTTGATATAAAATAACCACATGCAATTTTACCTTGGTTTGGAATTGTTGTATGTCCGCCAAAACTCCAAGGGGTTCCATACCAATGTGGTATAATTTTATCAACTAATTGATTGGTAAATGAGGATCTTATCTCATCAAAAGTAATTGTGCCCTGTATTAGATTTTCATTTAAGCTCAAACGGAGTTTAATAGCAGCTTCTTTTGTATTTACATATGAATTAGCAATACTATCTAAATCAGTTTCAGACTCTTTTGCTGTCCATTCTTTACTTTTTACTTTCTCAACCATAGAATTTACTTTGGTCGTATCATTAAGAACAACTACCGCCCTTTCTGGAGATGACGGAGTATCATTCAATAAACCTAAGGAAACTAAAAGTGCAGTAAATAACATATTGGTTTAAAAGATTTGAGCTGTATGATACTATAGTAACGTATTATTTTAGAAGTAATTACATCATAAATGTTAAATTTATAAACACATATTAGTTATTTCTAGATTGTTAAGTTTACAGCCCACCAAACTTCATAATCTCTAGGTAGTAATGGTCGGTAACTCTGAAAACCTTGATCGGCAATTTTTAGTCCAATAATTTCATCTTTGTCATTGTAAACATAGCTGATAAATATAAACGAATGTCCGTAAGGATCTAATTTTGCAACATTCACACCTTGTACTACTTGTTCATAATCAGCCTTAAAACGCCAAACTTGCATAAGTGCTCCTGGTTGTAATTTACCACTCCAAATACCTAAAGAATCTACCAAAGTACCCATTCCGGCATAGGCTAGTGCACCAGCATTACCTTTTCCTCTATAGATTTCTGGAAGACTTTTCCAACCTGGCTGCGTGTCTGATGCTGAAGCATAGAGCAAATTAAATACCTGCTTTGAAGTATAATTTTTTGTAGCCATAAACTCTGGGAGATCACGATACACAGAATGACCATAAATCTCTTTATACGCCTGTTCAAAACGGCTTTTACTAACCGCAAGACAATGTCCATTTGGCTCTTTATTATCACTGGCTAAATAGTTTTCTACAATCTTATGCGCCACTCGACTTTTACTGTTGTTACCAACTGGTTGGTTCAATTGCTCTAATGAATCTTCATTATTAGATAAAACTAATTTTTGTTCTGAATTTAAGCTTATGTATCCATGATCATCTAAGTCTAAATTATTCAACAAACTTTTATTATTATCAATTCTCCTGGGTTCTATAATATTATTATCTAAGTCCGAAATGTCAGATTCTTGTGTTACTTTTTTATTAGATGCACATCCAAATAGCACACAGCTAATTACTACCATACTCGTAAAGGCTGGATGGTATTTTTTAAAAACTTTTTGAAATAAGGTGTTTTTCATTTTTATAAGTAGGCATTCTCGTATTTCAATTACATTAATGTCAAACCCAAGAAACTAATACAATATTAATGCTTCAACTCGCACTTAAAGATATGATAATTTCATGTTTTAGCTATTATTGATCCAAACTTTCAAGCTACCAATTTCTATAAGATATTTTCTAAAATATGAACTACTCCCCTACTACTAGATTTTTAATTCAAAAAAAATGTAACTTGCTTCTTATTATGCATGCATAGTATTTTTTTTTAAAAAACACCACGAGATGACCAAGTACAAACACATTTTTGAACCTTTAGACTTAGGATTTACCACTCTGAAAAACCGCATAATAATGGGTTCTATGCATACAGGTTTAGAAGAGCAAAAAAATGGATTGCATAAAATAGCTACCTACTATGCAGAACGCGCAAAAGGTGGAGTTGGTTTAATTGTAACTGGAGGAATTTCACCAAACATTCAAGGTTGGACTGCACCATTTTCAGCTCGCATGAGTACAAAAAAACACGCAAAACATCATAAAGTCATAACAGACGCCGTTCATAAAGAAGATGGTAAAATATGTATGCAAATTTTACATTCGGGGCGTTATGGGTACCATCCGTTTGCTGTTGCTCCTTCAGCTATTAAATCGCCCATCTCCCCTTTTAAACCTTTTAAACTAAAAAAGTCTGGCATAAAACGTACTATACGTGATTTTGTAAATGCTGCTAAACTTTCAAAATTAGCGGGTTACGATGGAGTTGAAATTATGGGTTCCGAAGGATATTTAATCAATGAATTTATTACTGAAAGAACAAATACCCGCACAGATTTATATGGCGGAAGCTATGAAAATAGAATGCGCTTACCAGTAGAATTGGTGAAAGAAACCAGAGAAGCCGTAGGACCAAATTTTATTATTATTTACCGTTTGTCTATGCTAGATTTAGTAGAAAAAGGGAGCTCTTGGCAAGAGGTGGTAGCCTTAGGGAAGGCTATTGAAAAAGCTGGAGCTACTATCATCAATACTGGAATTGGTTGGCACGAAGCACGAATACCTACTATAGCAACATCGGTACCTAGAGCAGCTTTTACTTGGGTTACCAAAAAAATGAAAGAAGAACTTACTATTCCATTAGTAACTTCAAACAGAATAAATATGCCAGAAACTGCTGAACAAGTTTTATCAGAAGGACATGCGGACTTAATTTCGATGGCTCGTCCTTTTCTAGCAGATCCGGAATGGGTTAATAAGGCAGCAACTAACCAATCGGACGAAATAAATACGTGTATTGGTTGTAATCAGGCGTGCTTGGACCATGTTTTTCAACAAAAAGTGGCCAGTTGTTTGGTGAATCCAAGGGCATGTCATGAAACAGAATTGAATTACTTTCCGGCAGAGCTTAAGAAAAAAATTGCGGTAGTTGGTGCTGGCCCTGCTGGTTTAGCCGCAGCCACCGTTGCTGCACAAAGAGGGCATCAGGTCACTCTTTTTGATGCTGATTCTGCTATAGGTGGACAGTTTAATATGGCGAAGCAAATTCCTGGAAAAGAAGAGTTTTATGAAACCATTCGTTATTTTAATACACAATTAGAAAAACATCAAGTAACGGTAAAATTAAATACCAGAGTTAGTGTTGAAAATTTAAAAAATGGTATTTTTGACGA
Organism: Cellulophaga tyrosinoxydans; assembly: GCF_900176415.1. Taxonomy (GTDB): domain Bacteria; phylum Bacteroidota; class Bacteroidia; order Flavobacteriales; family Flavobacteriaceae; genus Cellulophaga; species Cellulophaga tyrosinoxydans. Next base: position 106,957 of record NZ_FWXO01000004.1, read on the forward strand.
GGTTATACTTGCAACAGGAATAACGCCTAGAACTCCAAAAATTGAAGGTATTCAACATCCTAAAGTGCTGAGTTATATTGATGTTTTAAAATTAAAAAAACCAGTTGGCAAACGTGTTGCCGTAATTGGCGCAGGTGGTATTGGATTTGATGTGTCGGAATACTTGGCGCACGAAGGTGAAAGTACTGCCTTAAATATTAATGCTTGGTTAAAAGAATGGGGAATTGATAAATCGCTACAAGCTCGAAGTGGAATTGAAGGTGTTTCGCCTCAAATTGCACCATCACCAAGAGAAATTTTTATGTTTAAACGCAGTAAGGGTAAATTTGGCGGGAACTTAGGTAAAACAACAGGTTGGATTCACAGAACAACACTCAAAAATAAAAATGTTCAATTTATTAATAATGTGCAGTACACCAAAATTGATGATGAAGGTCTGCATTATATGCAAGATGAAACTCAGAAAGTTTTAGCGGTAGACCATGTAATTATTTGTGCGGGGCAAGTGCCTTTTAAAGAATTAGCAGCACCACTTGAAGCAGAAGGTATAAAAGTGCATGTTATTGGAGGTGCAGATGTTGCTGCAGAATTAGATGCTAAACGTGCCATAAATCAAGCGTGTAGGTTAGCGACAGAAATTTAATACAAGTTCTAAATTAATATAAAAGGCTATCCAAAAAGGATAGCCTTTTAAATTCAATTTCAACAAAACAATCAATCTACATTATATCGAGTCCATACTTATTTCCAAGTTACGATATCATCAAAATCTCTTCTAGATTTTGGAAATTCCGGGTCCGCCTTTCTGTACCCAAAGGCAGCCATAAAAGCCAATCCGTATTTATCGGTATCAATTCCAAATTTCTCCTGTAATAAAGCTTCTGCTTTTTCTTGGTGAAAACCTTCAATTGGGCAAGAATCTACGCCTGTTAATGCAGCAGCTGTCATCATATTGCCCAATGCAATGTACGTTTGTTTAGAAGACCAATCGAATAACTTTTTATCGGTATCCAAGTTAAAATCGCGCTCTTGAAATTCTCTGTAAAATTTAGAATACATTTCTATAACTTCGGCAGGCATTTGTTTTACCTCTTTCATCATATGTTCAATATAAGGTGCGTTATGCTTTACCATAGGCGCTTTCATTGCTAAACCTAAAACAAAGTGACTGGCAGTATCTAATTTTAACGGCGCGCCCCAAGCAACAGGTTTTAAAAGCTCTCTTAACTCTTTATCTTGAACCACCACAAAATGCCAAGGTTCAAAACCAAATGAACTAGGTGATAAGTTGGCCGTTTTTAATATAAAATTAATTTGATCATCAGTTAAAGTCTTACTGGCATCAAATTCTTTTGTAGCATGTCTATAATTAAATGCGTTTAAAATGTCTTCTTGTGCAATGTTTGGTGTAATCATTATTGTATTTTTCTATTTATATTTATCTTACTATCAAAAGTATAGTGACAAAAGTATGTATAGTATTTAAAACTGACAATACCAGTCAAAAATGATAGTATACATTTTCGATTAATAAATACGCTAAAAAATCAATAAAAACAAGGGTTAATAGCTATTGTTAAAATAACTATAAAATGTATAGTTGTATAATTTAGTATAGTATAATACCTTTGTATTTAAAATTAAATTTAAAACGGTGTTTTATGTATAAATTTAAAGGGAAAGAATATCCATGTTGTGCTAGTTTAACTATGGGTGTAATTGGTGGAAAATGGAAGACCGTAATTTTATTTCATTTAATTGAAGGAACACTTCGCTATAGTGAATTAAGAAAACAAATGCCCACGGTTACCGAGCGCACATTAAGTTTGCAGCTAAAAACTTTAGAAGAAGATGGCATCATTAAAAGAAAAGTGTACACTTCTAAACCTCCTTTGAAAGTCGAATATTCATTGACTGATTTTGGTAAAACATTAATACCAGTAGTGCAAATAATTGCAGATTGGGGCGTGTCTGCTGTTGAAGAAAAAGGAGAAGTAATAGAATAATAAATCTAAAATATACTTGATTTTCACTTAACCCATGGCTATGCAATTATCATTCTTATTTTATGTTTCTCAATTTATAAAAAATGCTTAATCGGAGAATTTTGTGCTATAAACTTTAAAGACATTACCCTTTAAACCTTAAATCTTCATCGTTGAAATAAGAGCTAATGCCGCATGCTCTCCTGACGCCATTGCTGCATTTAAAGAACCATTTAAAAGATAATCACCAGCTAGAAAAGTATTTTTATTCATTGTTATTTCTTGAGTCGTTGTTTTATTTTTTATATTTTTTTTATCTGGCAAAGCCTTTGAAATAGCGTAGTGTTTAAGAAAATGCAAATTATTAATTCCGCAATAAGTATTTAAATCTTGTTGAACCTTTTCTACTAATTCAGCATTAGAAAGATTATGCTGTTTTACCACTGTTACAGATAGCAATTCTTCCTCCGTTTTAACATCCATTCCTAGACTGGTATGATAAAAAATATTATTTATTAGCGCATCTTCATCTGCAATTAAACCAATTAATGGTTTGGAAATATCGCGATTACTGCTTGTAAAATAAAGTGTGTCACAACGTTTCCAATTAAGCTGATTGGTATACGAGTTTTTAAACCGTGGTTCCGTAGCAATAATTGCGTAATCAAACTCAATTTCAGTGCCATTATCAAGCGTTAATTTGTTTTCGGATAGATCCTTTACGGAAACATTATATTGAATTTTTGTTGCTGACAAACTAGCTAATAATTGTTCTGGTATTGCAGCTATACCACCAATAGGAAGTGTAGCAGAACCTTCTCCGAACATTTTAAAAACAAACTGAAACATGCGACTAGAAGTTTCTAAAAATGGTTCTAGAAAAATACCTGCAAAAAAAGGCTTAAAGAATAAATTAATCATTCCCTCACTAAATCCATATGTTTCCAAAAAAGCTTTGGTAGTAGTTTCTGTTTCCTCAAATATTTGATCTATACTTTTTCGTCGAAGCGCAATTGATAGTCGGACTATCTTAAATTTATCACTTAAATTACCTATGTTAGAAGTCAATGTAGATCTTAATAAAGAAATATTTCTAATTGGGTCGCCTAAAGTATATTTATTACTCTTGTTATAAATTACAGCTCCAGGGATGAACTTTTGTAATTTAAGCTTTGAAAAATCTAAATGTTTTTTCGCCATAGGATAAGCATCTAAAAGCACTTGAAAACCTTGGTCCATTTGAAAACCCTCTACAATATCTGTTTTCAAACGTCCTCCTGCCCTATCTGTTTTTTCGTAAATAACAGCACTAAAGCCATTTTCTTCTAAAACTTTAGCGGCTACAAGACCACTTATACCAGCACCAATAATGGCAATTCGTTTATTTCTATTTTGCATGACTATTAAAAAATTTTCAAATAATGGTATTCATTAAAACTTGAACGAATGGTATTTTAAGATAATACCTGTATGGATTTCATTTATCTTTGCAAACGCTATGATTCTATTTAACATTCTGCTATTCTTTTCCGCTTGTTCCTTTACGTACTTTGGTCTAGCATGCCTAATTAATCCAAGTTTAAAAACCGAATTTATTAGATACGGTTTAGACAAACAGCGCAATACTGTTGGTGTTTTGCAGATAACTGGCGCAGTTGGCCTGTTAGTAGGTTATTTTTATTTACCAATACTAGTACTCATTGCTGCTATTGGACTTGCTTTGTTAATGCTACTTGGTTTTGGCGTAAGATTAAAAATAAAAGATTCTGTAGTACAGTCAGCACCCTCTCTAATCTATGCTTTTATTAATGCGTATATCGCATACCTTCAATTTTTAAATATATTTTAAAAATTGAACAAAATTTATAGCGTAGTTGTATTATATCTATATAATGATACTTTATTAAAAATAGGCAATAACTAGGCACATCATTAAAAATAGAAAAGCAGGTAACGACTTTTTTAAAGGATCTTTTATTTTTAAATGCATAAGAATAGAACCTACCAATAACGCACCGAGCCCTAATGCGAAGGGTCGCTGAAGTTGAGGAACCCAAATGGCCACAAAAAGCCCAATAGCCAACAAAACTTTCAATGTTCCTACAAAATAACACATCCATTTTGGAAGTCCATATTCTTGAAATTCTTCGATGATTGTCGTTGCATTACCTCCACGCCACTGAGTTGGTTTTTTATTTTGTATTAGCCATACATTTAGTAAGCTAAAACTTACAATACACTGCAAAGCAATAATTAAATAATTCATTTTCTTAATATTTGTTTAGGTTAGTAATAGGATTGTTTTAAGTCTTTATTCTAAATATATTTTTTCTATTTCTAAGGAAAACGATTCTCTAATTTTATTTCCAATTAAAAAGGTAATTTCTTCAATTTTATTCGCTGAAAAATTAGGCTTATCCAACCTGTTTCCTCTAAAACTCGGATAAAAAGCGTCAAGGTTTATAGTAATAGTTTCCCATTTACCAGTTGTTTTAAAGCTATGTATATAAGAATAGCGCTGCGATCTATCATCCTTAATTCTAAATTGATAAACCTTACCATCCCCTTTTACTTTAAGTTTAATAGATTTATAATTGGTAATATCTATGGTCTTAAAGCCAAATCGAGCAGAAGAAAATCCACCATTATTTTCTGTTCGCACTGTACCAGAAAACAAGGCATTCCCTGAATTATTTAATGTAAAATATCCCTGAGATATACCTCCCATAACACTATCGTCTAAGATGGTCCAATCAGAAATGTCTTCTCTGTTTTTAAAATCTATTATAACAGTACTACTATCTTGTAACATAGTTTTCATGAGTATAAAAAATATAATTAAACTAGTTTTGTAAAAGGTATTAATCATAAATAATTAACAATAAAGCCATTACAATTATGTAATGGCTTTGTTCACGTTTCTGATTTTTAAAAAATCTTCAATAAATTAGTGCATTACCACTGCATCAATAGCATGTATAATACCATTTGAGGCATCAACATCGGCAATTACAACAGTTGCCATTCCTCCTTTTGCATCTTTTAACATCACCTTACCATCCTGAATACTCATGGTAATTGTTCCTCCCTGTACCGTCGTTACTGTAAAACTACCGTCATTACTATTAATGGCATCAATCACAGAAGCGGCATCGAATTTTCCAGCAACAACATGATAAGTTAAAATACCAGTTAACGTTGATTTATTCTCTGGCTTCAAAAGTGTTTCTACAGTTCCTTCAGGTAACTTTTCAAAAGCAGCATTTGTTGGCGCAAAAACGGTAAATGGTCCATCTCCACTTAATGTGCTCACAAGATCAGCTGCCTTTACTGCAGCAACTAAAGTTGAAAAGTTTTCATTACCTGCTGCTACCTCTACAATATTAGGTGTTTTATTTTCAACAATCGATACAGGGTTTTCATTTATCTCTGCAAGCGCTTGTTCTTTCATTTCCTTTTTTTCCTCACCGCAAGAGGCAACAAATACACCTACTATTGCGGCAAAACTTAATACTTTTAAAATTTTCATAGCTTCTTTATTTTTTTCAAATGTAAAACAATTAAACATGTTGTTTAACTTATTTAACAAAACATTAAACAAATATGTTGAATTGTAGTCTACTATCAATAATATCAGCTAATTAAGTTGTATAAAGGAGTATTCAATTTTAAATCTTTGTTCTATTAGATTTATAAACTTAAATTTGAAATAGAAATATAGACTAATTAAAATCTAATTTTATTTACACTTAAAAACCTTAAACATTTAACCATGAAAATAAAAACGCTATTCCTCCCTGTACTTATTATTATACTTGTGTTTACTGCATGTAAAGACAAAAAAAATGAAACTAAAGAAGAAGTGAAATCTGAATTAGTTGCCGAAACAAGATACCAATGCCCAATGAATTGTGAAGATGGTAAAACATATGACCATGCAGGCACATGCCCTGTTTGCAAAATGGAATTGGCTTTATTAGAAAATGATAGTAAAGAAATGTCTTGTACTATGGACAAGGACGGAAAGTGTAGTTGTGATGATATAAATTGTAAATGCCCTAAATGTTCGGAACATGCCGAAAAAATGGAATGCAAAATGGGTGAAGATGGAAAATGCAGTAATCCAAATTGTGAAATGCATACCGAAAAAATGGAATGCACCATGCATAAAGACGGTAAGTGCAAATGTGAAGGAGAAAAATGCAGCTGTAAAAATTGTAAAGAACACAGCAAAAAAATGGAGTGCACTATGGGCGATGACGGAAAATGTAGCAATCCAAATTGTGCAAAACATGCTACTGAAACGCATGAGTCGCATTAGTAAAATTTTAAACTAAAGCATAAAAAAAAGTGCTGAGTAGTTAATTACTCCGCACTTTTTTTATCATTGGATTAGATTTCTTTATTATTCTCTAGCTCCATTATTAAATTAGCTATCAAAGCAGTCCATCCTGTTTGATGCGAAGCTCCTAAACCTTTCCCAGAATCGCCATCAAAGAACTCGTAAAAGAAATGATGGTTTTTAAAATGTTCGTTTTTAGTAAATACCATATCTACATCATCTGAATGGTATTGAAATTTACCGTCTTTATTAGGTTCAAAAAGTTTTATTAATCGTTTTGAAAGCTCATTAGCAATCTGATTTAAATTCAGTTTTGTACCAGACCCTGTAGGAAATTCATAAGTATACTTTGGACCATAGAATTTATAGTACTTTCTTAACGATTGTATAATCATATAATTTAATGGCATCCATATAGGACCACGCCAATTGGAGTTTCCTCCGAACATGTTAGAACGACTTTCGCCAGACTCATACTGAATTTCATGATGCCCATGATGTGCAAATACAAACGGATGTTTTTCGTGATATTTAGACAAAGAACGAATTCCGTATTCCGATAAGAATTCTTCTTCATCTAGCATTCGTTTTAGCAGATGCTCTAACCTGAAACCACGCATTATGGAAAACAAATAATTGCCATCGTCATTAGTTTCTTCAATATTCGAGATTAATGAAGCCAAATCAGGTCTAGATCTAACAATTTCGGCTGCCCTTCTACTAAATTCCTTTAATTCTTCAAATAAATCTTTATGAATAATTTCAACAGCAAATAAAGGAATAATCCCTACTAAGGACCTTACTTTTAAGCGATCTGTGGTGCCATTAGACATTTCTACAACATCGTAATAAAAATTATCCTCATCATCCCATAACGAAATATCTTTTTTACCAATATGATGCATGGCCCAAGCAATATTCAAGAAATGCCTAAAAAATTTAGCTACCGAATCTTCATAAGCCCTATTGGTCTTAGCCAACTCTAAAGCAATTCGAAGCATATTTAGGGTAAACATTGCCATCCAACTGGTAGCATCGGCTTGTTGCATTCTTGTTATACCCTGTGGCATATGGTTTCTATCAAAGACACCTATATTATCTAAACCTAAAAAGCCGCCTTCAAACAAATCAGTTCCGCTAACGTCTTTTTGATTTACCCACCACGTAAAATTAATAAGTAACTTTTGAAAAGCAGTCTCTAGAAATAGACTATCTCCTTTACCAGTTTTCTTTTTATCTTTTTCATAAACAGTCCATACGGCCCATGAATGCACCGGAGGATTTACATCGCTAAAATTCCATTCATAAGCTGGAATTTGCCCGTTTGGATGCATATAGCTCTCTTTAAGTACTAGTAAAAGCTGCTCTTTGGCGAAATGCGCATCAATTTCTACAAAAGAGGCCATGTGAAAAGCTAAATCCCATGCCGCATACCAAGGATATTCCCACTTATCTGGCATAGAAATTACATGTCTGTTAGTTAAATGTTGCCAACTTATATTACGGTCGCTAGTACGGTAAGGTTTAGATTCTCCTGGACCGCCATTGAGCCATTTATTAACATCGTAATAAAAAAACTGTTTTGTCCATAACAACCCTGAAAAAGCCTTCTTGGCAATTTCTTGATGCGATTTTGCTAAGCTTTTACTGATTATATCGTCATAGAAAGATTCACATTCTTGAATGCGACTATTAAAAACCGAATCATAATTCTCCCATGGATTTTCAAGTTTCTTTTTACTAAGCCTAATTCTAATGCTTTTTTCTTCACCTGGTTTAAGGTTAAGTTTGTGCCATACTGCAAATTTAGATCCGTTTTTATCTGGATTTACGGTATTCTTACCATTAACAACATGATCGTTAATGCCATCTTTTACATAACCAACCTCGTTAGGTACATTATAAATTAGCTCATTGTTTGTTTCATTTTCACAAAACAATTGGGGAGCATCTTCATGGTATAAATAATATCGTCCATTTCTAACACTTCTAGATTGCACCATAGTATTGGTTATCGCTTTCATGTTAGGACGTTCAAATCTTTTATTATGTTTCCAAAAATTACGAAACCATAAATGTGGAAGTACGTGTATTTTTGAAGCTTTTGCGCTTCTATTTACCACGGTGATCTTCATTAAGATATCGCCAACATCAGCTTTAGCGTATTCTATAAAGCAGTCAAAATAATTATTGTTTTTAAAAATACCAGTATCTAATAACTCATATTCATTATCAGCGCGTGATAGGCTAGCATTTTTCTTAACTAAATCTTCATAAGGAAATTTAGACTGTGGATATTTGTATAAATATTTACTATACGAATGCGTTGGTGTAGAAACCAAATGAAAATAAAGCTCTTTAACATCTTCACCATGATTTCCTTGATTATTGGTTAATCCGAATAAACGCTCCTTTATGATGGTATCCTTACCATTCCAAAAAGCAGGGGCTAAACAAAGTATTTCTCGAGAATCGCAGTAACCACCAATTCCCTCTTCTCCCCATCTGTAGGCGTTACTACGAGCTTTTTCATGATCTATAAAATCCCATGCATTTCCATTTTCACTATAGTCCTCTCGTACTGTTCCCCACTGTCTTTCCGCCAAATATGGCCCCCATCTTTTCCAATTTTGGTAAATACTTGGAGTGGCTAATCTTTCAGCCTCAGCATTTTTGTACGTCATATGTTTTTGTAAAGTGAATTCCTTTTAATTTTTCTCTAATCCTCAAAAATAGCACATACTTTGCATAAACAAGAACAGTACTAAGCAATTTTACCTAATTAATAGAATTGCTCTTATACTTTTAAAGACTTAGTATAAAAATGCGTTTAATATGCTAAAGAAGAAATTTGTTGAGGTATTTATTAAAAGATGCTCTCCATTAACAAATAGCTCTAAATAAAGCCAAAGACAGATTATATTTTATTATTAAAACTTAATTTCAAAGGCCTCAAAAAAATGACTTAATGTCCAAGCGGGACCAATCATTAGAAATTGTAAATCTTTTAAAAACGATGGCTTCTTTCCTTCATGATTATGGCCTACAAATTGTCCGATCCATGCCACAACAAAAATAGCGAGCATAATAGTCCATAATGGCGTCATAAAGCTTATGGCAATTAACTGTATTATTAGTAATACTAGTGCGGAAAATAAAACCATACCAATAAATAAATATTTTGATAAGCGATAATAATAAATTAAACCTAATAAGATAACAAAGGTTCCTAAGTGCATGTAGGGCTGCACAATAGAAGGGAAAAAATTCGTAAATGTTTGTGGTACTGGAATACTTGCAAGTAAACCAATTAAACTAAAAAAAATTAAGGGGACACATACAAAATGTATGTTTTTGTTCATTTTTGTTTGATGACTTTCGCCATATTCATTCAACAAAATGTCAATTTTTCTCATGATTAGCTTTATAATTTATAGTTAATGGTTGTGTAATAATACAAATATTTCTTAAAAAATTAAACTTTAGAATATAAACTGTTAAAAAAATGATTTTTGTGATATTTATAAGTTAAATCCTTTTATATAAGTCAGAATATAAAACACTAAATTCAAAAAACCCAACAGTATATATGTTGGGTTTTTGAGTGAAAACTTACATTAAATTAAACCTTTTAACAATACTCAAATACGTGTCAACATTAATCTAAATAATCCACTACTGCATTTTCTCTAGATGTTACATGGCTTTTTAATTCATTTATTGCTGATTGGAAATCGGAACTTGAATTTAAGAAAGTATAACCTGCAACTTCAATATTTGCATAAGGCGCTATTAAATTAGCATAAGAGGTATACTTAGGCTGCATAATACTTGCGTTAAATACCGTTGCTACAACACTTTCGACATATTCATCGTACTTTTCTTTATAAGTTGCATCTTGATATAGATATCCTATTAATGGCCATTCGGCTGAGTTTAAATTAGAAAAGTCTAATGCCAAGGCACCTTCTCTATTACCTACTTGTAATGCTTCATTATTGTCCCATGGTATCCAAGATAATTTCTCCGTATCTGCATTATTATATAAATAATAATTATGTGTCATTCTTCCATAAGTATCCCAATTTTGAATTACTGTATTTACTGCTAAATATTTTAAAAACTCATCTGCATCAAATACCGTTTCTAAATTTGCACGCCAAGCAACAGGATCAGTTGTTCTGTTATCAGCATGTAAGGCACTAAATAAGTTTAATATATCTGAATAGTCTGCATCGTCCTCATTAGTTTTCTTTACAAAAACATCTTCTGTAAATGTACCTGCAACAAAGCTTGCACCTGTGCCATCTGGCTTATATAAATTACCATCGTTATCGGAAAATTGTGTATCAATTAAGGTATCATCTACCTCTTCCACTAATGTATACACGCCAAAATATGTTGGGCCATCACCAAAATCTACATAAACTGTATAAAATGCCGCCTTTGAACTTGGCACTCCAAAATCTCTGAAAACATCAGTTGCCACTTTTTCACGTAACATAGATTTATCATTGTAATTATTTTTTAGACTCAGTTTTTTAAATCCGTAAAAACGTTGATTATCTATTTGCGGATATTGATCTTCAAATTCGTCAAAATCTAATTTAAACGATAATTTTAAATTACCACTAGACCAAGTAGATTGCAGACTAGAATTACCTTTAAATCTTACACCAACACGATACCACTCTTTGCCTTCGTAGAACACCTCCCCTGGAACAAAAATTGGATCTTCATCTGATTCTATTAAGCCCGAACCTGCATTTGTACGACCAAATGTACCATAGGTAGCTGTCATATCATCAAGCATCATTTGCCAACGATCTGCAGTTATAACAATATCAATACGTTTTACCGCATCATCTTCAAATACTTCATCATAATTTGGGTCCGCTGATTTACTATGGGTTTCTGTTGTCCAATCTGTAACTTCAAAAGTTGAATCTGAATAATCCTCTACATAAGTTACTTCATTAGATGATTCATCAATGGTATTGTCTGTAACACTGGAACTGTTATCTGAGCAAGCAAATACTAGCAATAGTTGAAATGCTAAGCCAAAAATTATACTACCCTTTTTCATATCTATTTTTTATTTGTTAATGAATATTCCTTTAACAAAGGTGCTAATAAGTAGTATGCAGAATTTTTCCTTTCAGTGAGTAGGCTCAACTTTTAAGTAAAATAAACGCTCCATTCAGTAAAATAAAAACCAAAAATTAGAAGGCTATTTTTTTTTGAACTAACTCCCTTATAGAGAATACATTGGATACTGTAGTGGAAAATTGTGAATATCTCTTACTTGTTAAAAGTGAAAAAAGTTTTATTTACACCTACTTTTGGCACCCCAAAAACAAATAAATTATGAGTGCAACTTGGTACGAGTGTAAAGTAAAATACAGAAAATTAGATGATGCTACAGGCATGCAAAAAGTGAAAACAGAGCCATTTTTAGTGGATGCTATTTCGTATACAGAAGCTGAAAGTAGAATTACAGAAGAGATGGCTGCCTACTTAAGTGATAGTGATGAAATTAAAATAACAAATATTAAAGTCGCTAATTACTCTGAAATTCATCCTTTTGAAAATTCAGACCGTTGGTTTAAATCTAAAGTATCTTTAATTGCTTTTGATGAAGAAAGCGGTAAGGAACGTAAAACAAATATGTATCTTCTAGTTCAAGCAAATGATGTTAAAGAGGCCTACGACAACACTGTTTCGGTTATGAAAGACACTATGGGCGATTATACAATTCCTTCCATTACGGAATCGCCTATCATGGATGTTTTTCCTTATTTCTCTGGTGAAGAAGATGATTTGGAGCGATTAGAAAAGTTTAACGCCGCAAAAGCCTCTACGCCACAGATAGGAAATTTAAACGAAGATTTAGAATTAGCAGATGCCATTGCTCAGGAACAAAATACTACTTTTGAGCCGCTAGGCGTAGAAGAGGAATAAAAGCTATATTTGGTATAATATTAAAGGGAAGTCTTTTCTACGAAAGAGCTTCCCTTTATTTTTTTATAGTTTTTTGGGAATTATTCTATAATGGCAACAACTTCATAGGCACGTGTTCCTTGATATTGAATTTTTCCTAAAGAACATCATTATACTCACAATATTCTTGATTGTCAAGCACCACTTTTTCTGCCTTATCAGGAAGCTCATAAACAATTGTTCCAACTTCCGGCTGCACTACTTGGTACTCCTTATCGTAAGATTGATAAAATACACCATCAAAGAAAAAATAATTTCTATTATTAAATTTTATAGTTCTGTAACCAATAGGCAAACTACGTATTCTTAATCCAATACTTGGCGCAAGGACAGTCACTTCATCCACAAATAGGCCTCAATATTGATGAAAAAAAGTTATTCAATATGATTTAAAATGTTTAAACTGTTGTTAAAATAAGTTAAAAATGAATGTTCATTCTTTTTTTGCACTAACTTTGCTCTGTAATTATATTAATCATGGCTACACTTCAAAAAAGCATAGAAAAAAAAGCAGCTCTTATTCGCGCAACGATACATTTAGTTAACAATAATGGCTTTCACGATACGCCTATGTCTAAGATTGCTAAAATGGCAAATGTATCACCTGCTACGATTTACCTCTATTTTGATAGCAAACAAGATTTGGTAAACAAAACGTATTTAGAAGTTAAAGAAACTTTTACAAGCTATGCGTTTGCAACCTATAATGATCAAATGAATCTTAAGGAAGGATTTGAGATTATTTGGAAACGAATAGCAGATTTTAAACTAAAAGAATGTGAAGAAGCTATGTTTTTAGCACAATGCGATAATACCCCTATGATTGATGAATCTAGCAGGCAAGAAGGTATCAAGCATTTACAACCATTGCTTCAATTGTGGGAAAGAGGAAAGCAAGAAGGAATACTAAAACCTATTTCGGACTATTTGTTATATGCTTATACTATAAATCCATTGTCTTTTTTAATGATCATGCAGCAAAGAAGTGTCTTTGAATTAACTAAAGAGCATATAGAAGAAGCCTACCAAGCAGCTTGGGATAGCATAAAAAAATAATAAATTAATTATATAACTAAAAATGGAATTACTAGATAAATTAAACTGGAGATACGCCGCAAAAGCGATGAATGGTAAAAAAGTTCCACAAGATAAAATAGATCGTATTATTGAGGCTGCACGCTTGGCCCCTACCTCAAGCGGTTTACAGCCTTTTGAAATTTACGTTATTACCAATAAAGAAATAAAAGAAAAAATAAAACCCGTAGCTTGGAATCAGTCTGTAATAACAGATTGCTCACATTTATTGGTGTTTGCGGCTTGGGATACCTACACGGCAGAGCGAATTAATAAAATGTTTGATTTAACCAATGAAATTCGTGGTTTTAAAAATGAAGGCTGGGAGAATTATAGACAAATGTTATTAAATTCTTATCCTCAAAAAGATGCTGAGGTAAACTTTAATCACGCTGCAAAGCAAGCCTATATAGCTTTTTCACAAGCCATAGCTGCTGCTGCATTTGAAGGCGTAGATGCTACACCTATTGAAGGTTTTGATCCTGATGCTGTAGACAAAATATTAGGACTGCGCGAAAAAGGTTTACGGAGTGCTGTATTGTTACCTTTAGGCTACAGACAAGAAGACAAAGATTGGTTGGTAAATCTAACGAAAGTCAGAAAAAGTACTGAAGATTTAGTAACGGTAATAGATTAAAAAAAATGATTATGAATCGAGCAATTATATTAAAGCAACGACCTGTTGGCAAACCAACTGCATCAGATTTCGAATTTTTAAAAGATGATTCTGAATTAACAATAAAAGATGGTGAATTACTATTAGAAACAAACTACGTTTCTGTCGACCCTTATTTAAGAGGGCGTATGAGTGATGCAAAATCTTATATACCGCCTTTTGAAGTCGGTAAGCCAATTAGTTCAGGGATTGTAGCAAAAGTAATTGCATCTAAGCACAACACCTTTAAAGCTGGCGATTATCTTGCGGGAATGTTGCCGTGGAAAACACAGCAAATTTCTAACGGCGAGGGTTTAACCAAAGTGAATAAAGATTTAGCTCCTTTAAGTGCTTATTTGGGGGTTCTTGGATTGACTGGATTAACAGCTTATTTAGGATTAACTGAAATTGGAAAACCTAAAGCGGGGGAAACCATTGTTATTTCTGGTGCTGCTGGAGCCGTAGGCAGTATAGTTGGTCAGATAGCTAAAATAAAAGGCTTACGAGTTATAGGAATTGCTGGCACTAATGAAAAAATTGAAATGCTTACTTCAGATTTTGGGTTTGACGCCGGTATTAATTACAATGAAACTAAAGATATGAATGCTGCTATTAAAGCCGCAGCACCCAATGGAGTGGATATTTATTTTGATAATGTGGGTGGTCCTATCTCTGATGCTGTGCTTTTTAACATTAACAAATTCGCGAGAATGATTATTTGTGGTGCTATTTCTGTTTACAATAATACAGAACTACCAACGGGTTTAAGCGTACAACCTTTTTTAGTGAAAAATAGTGCATTAATGCAAGGTTTTATAGTATCTAATTATGCTGAAAAATTTCCAGAAGCAACGAAGCAATTAGCTTCTTGGTTAGCTGATGAAAAATTAAAATATACCGAAACCATTGTAGAAGGTTTTGATAATATCCCGAGTGCATTTCTTGATTTATTTGATGGAAAAAACAAGGGGAAAATGATTGTGAAAATTTAAAAGAAAATTAAAAAAAGGACTATGAATAATTTTGAATATAAAAATCCAACAAAAATAATTTTTGGAAAAGATACTATTGGAAAATTAGCTAAAGAGATTCCGACTGATGCCAAAGTATTAATGCTATATGGCGGAGGAAGCATCAAAAAAAACGGAATTTACGATCAAGTAAAATCGGCCTTAGCAAATGTTAATGTTATTGAATTTGGAGGTATTCCTGCGAATCCAGAGTATGCTATTTTAATGGAGGCTTTAACAATTATTAAAAAAGAAAATATCACCTATCTTTTAGCTGTTGGTGGTGGTTCTGTAATTGATGGAACTAAATTTTTATCAGCTGCAGCACTATACGAAGGTGAAACGCCTTGGGATATTTTAAAAAATAATATCAGATCTACAAAAGGAATGCCTTTTGGTACCGTACTTACCCTACCTGCAACTGGTTCTGAAATGAACTCTGGCTCCGTAATTACTAGAAAAGAGACAAAAGAAAAGTTAGCTATGGGAGGTCCTGGTTTATTTCCGGCGTTTTCTATACTAGACCCACAGGTAATTACTTCTATTCCTAAGCATCAGATTGCAAACGGAATTACGGATGCTTTTACGCATGTTTTAGAACAATATATGACCTACCCAGTTGGTGGTTTGTTACAAGATCGTTTTGCTGAGAGCATTTTACAAACCTTAATTGAAGTTGCTCCTAAAGTATTAAAAGATCCTACCAATTATGAAGCTGCTGCAAACTTTATGTGGAGTTGTACCATGGCATTAAACGGCTTAATTCAACAAGGTGTTCCAGGCGATTGGGCGGTACATATGATGGGGCATGAATTAACTGCTTTATTTGGTATTGACCACGCAAGAACATTGGCTGTAATCGCGCCAAGTCATTACAAATACAATTTTGAAGCTAAAAAAGTAAAACTTGCACAATACGGAGAAAGGGTTTGGAATATTACCAATGGTAGTATAGATGATAAGGCTTATGCCGCCATAGAAAAAACCGAAGCATTCTTTAAGGAGTTAGGTATCGAGACTAAACTATCGGACTATACCAAAGATTATGAAGGTACGGCTGAAGAAATTGCTAAACGTTTTACCGATAGAGGTTGGTTAGGTTTAGGGGAACATAAATCTCTAACCCCGAACGATGCAGAGAAAATTGTTAAAATGGCTTACTAAAATTAAAAAAGATAAAATGAAAATATTATTTGTATTAACATCTCATGACAAATTAGGAGATACAGGAAAAAAAACAGGCTTTTGGATTGAAGAATTTGCAAGTCCGTATTATAATTTATTGGATAAAGGCGCTGAAATTACTTTAGCTACACCAAAGGGTGGCGCTGCACCTATTGATCCAAGTAGCGATACTCCAAGTGCAAGTACCGAAGCTACAGAACGTTTTAAAAAAGACACTGTTGCTCAGAACAAAATTAAAAACACAAAGGTTTTGTCTACAATTAACGCGGATGAATTTGATGCAGTTTTTTATCCTGGTGGTCATGGTCCTTTATGGGATTTGGCTAATGATAAAAACTCGATTGCATTAATTGAACAATTTAATGCGCAGCAAAAACCAATTGCCTTTGTATGCCATGCACCTGCTGCATTAAAAAATGTAAAAGGTATTGATAAGAGAACGCCTCTTGTACATGGTAAAAAAGTGACTGGCTTTACCAATTCTGAAGAAGCTGCCGTACAATTAACAGAAGTTGTTCCATTTCTAGTAGAAAATATGCTAATTGAAAATGGCGGTATGTATTCTAATGAAGCTGATTGGGCTGCTTATGCTGTTCAAGATGGCAACCTAATTACAGGTCAAAATCCAGCATCTTCGGAATTAGTTGCTGAAAAACTATTAGCAGCACTAAATTAATTTTCGACTTCATTAAACATTAAAAAAGCCTGAAAACAATATGTCTTCAGGCTTTTTATTCTCTTTATTCTCTTTACTCTCTAGATTCTAGACCAAAAAATTAGAATTACGCACTACACATTTCAGTAAAGCACACCTCCCGCTAAATATATTTTTTAAGAAATTAGTTTCTGTTTGTATCTTTCATGGCGCAATGAATAAGCATAAACATTTTAAACTTCACAAACCTTTTGGTGTCTTGAGTCAGTTTACATCAAATGACGCTAAAGAGTCTCGTAACAAACTATTTTTAGGTAATGTATATAATTTTCCTGAGGGCATAATGCCTGTAGGACGCTTAGATGAAAAATCTGAAGGCTTACTGCTTTTAACTACGGATGGAAAACTAAGTGACACCATAAATCAATCTGGAATCGAAAAAGAGTATTACGCGCAATTGGATGGATTAATAACAAATGAAGCCTTAAATATGCTCACAAACGGAATTGAAATAGGTTTTGCTGGTAAAAAATACGTAACCCAACCATGTATAGCCAAATTACTGACCGACGCTCCTACCCTTTCTGAACCTGATAAAAAATTACGTATTGGAGCACACAGACCTAATTCTTGGATCAGTATTACAATAACAGAAGGTAAGTTTCGTCAGGTGCGTAAAATGACGGCTGCTGTAGGCTATCCAACCATACGTTTAGTGCGTGTAAGAATTGGTACAGTTTTATTAGAAAACATGAAACCAGGTGAAGTTATTCCATTAGATTTCTTAATCTAATGTACTATCCTAATTAATAACTACTCTAAATCTTTATTTTTAGATTCACTGATAGCTGAAATTGGGGTTAAAGCAATCTTTCTAAATTCAACTTCAGATCCTTCTGCCTGTATTGCAATCTGCCCAATAGTTTCTTCAGCATTGTAACCATGATTTACAAAATCGTCATTTACCCAAACTTTTATTTCACCCTCAAAACACTCTATCACCATGGTGTTCCATTCACCTACAGGATTTTCTGATTCATCAGTTAAATTTTTAATTCGTCTAAGTTTACCTTCAACTATACCCCAATCTTCTTTTGGACCGCGACGTTCTAGCATATTTTCTGTAGCGATATCCATTTGAATACACCAAAAATCACCTGCATTTTCATGCTCCATTTGTACCTCTATAGATTTTGGAAACATTTTATATAAAGCTCTTGGCGTTGATGCATATACTAGAATTCCACAATTGCCTGGCGTGCCAACAAATCTATAGTCAATATTTAATCGATAATTTTTATATTCTTTATTCGTAATTAAATGCCCTCTTGGTGTTCCAAGGCTAACCAGATGACCATCTCTAACTATAAAAGGATTTATGGTAGAAGGTATGGTGCCCATCTCGGGTACATCTACATGCCAACCTTCCAGATTTTTTCCGTTAAACAGACTTGTAGATTTGGTATTACAGCCAACTAAAACGATACAAAAAATTACTAAGTAAAATAATTTCGTCATATTAAAATTTAGTTTACATTAACCTGATTAAACCCCTAATTAACAGCCGATTAATTAAATTTAATTTACTGTTTTTTGCCGTAAAATTTTCCCTTAAATCTGGAATATAAAACCAACTTCTTTTTGGTATTAATAAAATAAACACCTGTTAAAAGAATTACAGCTGCCCAAATTGATTGCGTTGTTATTTGTTCATCTAAAATATACCATCCTAAAATTAAAGCAATGACAGGATTAACATAACTAGATGTTGCCACTTTTTCTGGAGAAACCGTTTTTAATAAATAATTAAATGCAGAAAAGGCTACTATACTGCCAAAAACAATAAGCATGGTCATGGAAAACTGCACGCGACCACTCCAAGCAGTAGGCCAGCTCCATTGTTCACCAACTACTAAACTTACTACAAATAATGATAATCCTGCAGTAACCATTTGGTAGGCCGTATTTACCAAATAACTTTCCGGAAGTTTAGCTTTAGAAACAAATAAGCTTCCTGCAGACCAGCCTAAAACACAAAAAAATATAATGATCATTCCGAGTAGTGTTTCTTCTTTTTGAACAATCTGCTTTTGACTAACCAACAAATAGATTCCGATTATCCCAAGAATAACTCCTACAATACTCATAGGTTGTATTTTTTTGCCATCAACAACCCGCATTAGGATTAAAACTATAAGCGGCATTGCAGCTACTTCTAACGCAGCAAATCCACTATCCACAAACTTTAAACCCCATACAAAAACACCATTACCGAAGGTTAAAAACAAAAAACCAGCAATAAATGAATTCTTTAATTGTTTAGCACTAATTTTTACTGAAATACCCAATATTTTACAAATACCAAATATTAATAATCCGGCAGATACAAAGCGAATTGAAGCTAACATATAAGCTGGAAGCTCCGTTACCGCAATTTTATTTAATAAATAAGTAGAACCCCAAATTACATAAATAGCAAAAAAAGCAAGTATAATTAAAGCGGTATTAGATGATTTTGCCATAATGCTTAGCTACGATTTAGTAAGTACAAGATTAAGAATAAGTTTGGGAATTAGCGATAATCTTTAGTTTTAGTTATTAAACAATATTAAGAATTTGTACTAATCTAACGATTATGTTCTTAAAAAAGGAAACCCAGCAACAAGTTGTTACCGGGTTTATTTATTTAAAGATTAGTTTTTTTATGCTTCTTGTAAATTCTTCTTGGATTTACGGTATAAATAGCTATTAAATATGCTTCGCTTAGCAAAACGATATTGTTTAGGTGAGTTAATCAATTTTACATAAATACTTTTCGGTACCCCAAAATATTCATAAGTAGAACCGTCTAAAAAAGTAATCTCTAACAATAATCCCTTATGTTGAAAATCTAATATTCCAGATTCATTTGTAAGTTTATTATATTCCTCAAGATTAGCCGATTTTGTTTCAGGCGCAATACTTACAAGAAAATGATAACCATCTATAATTTGTCTGCTTTTTAGTTCAGCTTCGGCCTTTTGATCATCTCCGTCTTGAAATTTATCAGGATGCCATTGTTTCACTAAATTTCTATAAGTATTCTTTAGCTCCTTTAAATCGATTTCTTTTTCAACAGAAAACAATTTTTTATACTCGTTTATACGCTTCATTTTACAACTTTTTGAAAATAAGCCGCGAAACTACGTCTTTTTATTGATTTGAAAAGCTTTTTTATTATAAACTATAAATCAATTACATACACGAATACGATCCTCAAATTTACTGACAGATAAAGCTTGTTTGTGTTAAAAAAAAGCGTTTTATCGTGAAAATTCGTCTTGTACCTAAAAAAACTTGAATATTGAATCTAATTGACAAACTTGAGGCATATAAACAAATTCGGGGGAATTTTATGAGAAAATCTATACTCTTATTTATCATTTTAATAGCTATTTTAACCATTGTTTCTTGTTCTGGAGTTTTATAGAACTTGATCTTTAGGTTTCTTTTTAGACTATTTTGGTGCTAAAAACACCTTAGAAAACTGTTGACTTTTTTTTAAATAATTTGCTAAACCTATTGTATCCAAAAGAAAAAAGGTAAATACAAATTAAAAGAGTACGCAAAATAATGAGATTATTTTTTCATTGCGTTTAACTTAGATAGCTTATTTAGCTATTAAAATGTAATGAATACCCTATAAATAACCATAATCCTTACAATAATTATTCTTTAACTGGAAGAATACCAATCTAAACCAAAAAAAGACCGACAAATAATGTCGGTCTTTTTTATTTTTAGGTATTCCGCAAGAACTTCTTGGAGTAATATACGAGTAAAATCTCCATACAGATTTTCATCAGGATCTTTTTTTATAACACCGTTTGACTTTCTTCTTGCATTAAAGTTTTTATATCTATGACAAGTTGAGTCATTGACGCCCTGTTTAGCCCGTTATATATTCCGCGAATATGCTTGTTTTTATCTATCAATAAAAAATTCTCAGAATGTAGAAAATCATTTATATCTTTTGGTATTCCCAGGTCGTTTTCTACAAAATATTCGTTTCTTCCTAAATTATAGATTTCTGTTTTATCACCTGTTACCAGATGCCATTTATTGGAAATTACGCCTAATTTATAGGCATAGGTTTTCAAAACCGAAACTGAGTCAATACTAGGCGTTACCGAATGGGATAAAAATGCAACTGAATCATCATTTTTAAATTCTTCCTGTAGTTTCAGCATACTTTGTGACATTTGCGGACAAATGCCAGGACAGCTAGTAAAGAAAAAATCTGTAATGTAAATTTTATCATCAAAAGTCTTCTGAGTAACAGTATCACCCAACTGATTTACTAATTTAAAATCAGGAATCTTATGAAACGCCTTTTCGTCATCAGTATTTGGAGTTATCCAATGCGGTGTAAAAGACGCTTCATTATAATAAGGTAAATGCGCTACCCTACTCGCATCAGCCGTCTGCTCTTTTTTAACACTCGCATCTTTGCAACCAAATAAGGCTACAACTATCATAAAAGTGATGTATTTTTTCATGAATTATCGGGTTACAACTTCATTCTTTAATTCGTAGCACAAATTAGACCGCATTAAACCAAATACGCGTCCGTTCTTTGCTTCATAATTTACATATAAGGTACCGTTTTTTAACCATGCCTTTTGCATACCATCCTCGTTACCCTTGCTTAGATGACGTAGCTTTGATAATTGACCATGAGGGTACCATTGTTTCTGTTCACCATCAAGTAAACCATCTACATAGACCGATTCTTCTGCTATACCTCCATTTTCCCACCATGCTTTATAGTTACCTACAAGCTTATTTTGGTGAAAATTTCTTTCCTCTCGCAATACACCAGCTTCTGACCATCGTTCTGCAACGCCTTCTCTTTTGCCTTTATAAAAACCTAGTTTTTCCTGTATCTTACCATTTGGATAATAGGTTACAGCATATCCATTATACGGTACATTATTATAATTCCAAATCCCATTTAACTGGTTTAATAGTAAATCTTGTTTCAAAACAACTACACTATCAATTATCACTGTTACATTAAATTCTATAGTATTTGCCTTTGCTACAGCAGTAGATTCCAGAGTTCTCTCTTTACACTGTGCTAATAAAAAAACAGAAAACAACGCAAGAAACGATTTTACAAATTGCATAAGCTGTATTTTAATAACCTCTATACGGCCCGGCAAAGGCTATATAAGAACCTGTTGTGGAATATACTTCATTTATGATGTGGTAATGATATTCTTCAGCGCCATCGGTATATTGTGTTGCAGAAGTATGGCCACCAGAGGCATCTAAATCTGTTGGATAAGCTCCAGAAGCATTACATTTTCTTCCATATAGAAATACCCCATCTAACAGAATTCCTACCAAGTTAGCGTCATCATTAGTAAACGCCTTAGGTTCTAAATGATAATGATATACTCCAGGGCCAATGTGTGCCCCTGTCCAATCCAGACTTGCTGCTGCTTGGTTTAAAGCTCCGTTGCCCTCTTGATCATTAAAAATTGAGGCCCCACTTACCGCTATTCCAATAGTACCTAATTGTGTAGTCACTGTTGAGCCTGTTTTGTTTGGAGTAGCATCCACTCTTATGGTTGTAGCATTATTATTACTAGACATGATACTTGGCGTTCTTGCTACATCAGGTTCGTCTTTATAAAGCGTATTCCCTTCACCCCAATATACTGTTTCATGATTTGGCAATCCTGTGGTTTCAATTACAACCTCTGAACCATCTAAATATATTGTAGTAGCATCCGTATTAAATGCGCTGTATGCGGCATGTAATTCCGTTACAGTCTCCTCCTCTATTTCGGTATCACTATCCGTGCTTGAATCGCTACTACAAGCAAAAAAAGAAACAGTAATGGTTAACAATAGTACCAATGAAGGAACAATTCGAGCAATTATTTTTTTATTTATCATAATACAACTTTTAATTTGTTAATGTAATTTTTATTGCTTTTGATCACGTTCAGGACGCTTTGGCTTTGGAGCTTTTTTAAATTCAGCTTCTGAAATTAAACCATCTTCATCGCTATCAATTTTTGCGAAATCATCTTTTAATGGTCCTTTTACTTCCTCTTTAGAAAGCAAACCATCCTTGTTGGCATCCATTTTTTCTAAAAGCTCTTTATACGTTGGAGGTTTTTGCTTTCCACCTTTTTCATTTTGTTGTGCATTACCACAAGAAACCATGAATAAAAATGCACTCAGAACACCTAATTTTACAATACTATTTTTCATTTTTAATTATTTAAATTATTACTAAATCTTAATCAAAGATCTACAAATAGGTAATGCCATAGTTAAACATTCAGTGAACGCAGAAAACAATTCAGTAAAGCCCAATTTTCACTCAGTGAAATAGTTATAACATCAAGAATCGATAGTAATAAATAGCTTTCTGATATTTTTATTTTACTTTTATTTGCGGTATGAAACAGACAAAAAGATTTTTGCTGCAAGTAGCATTATGGATGACCTTGTGGGTTATCTTGTGGTTTTTTGAAGGTGGTAGTATCCAGTTTTTAAAAGAAAATTTACTTGTTTATATTTTTCAAATTATACTATTAGCCGGACTTATTTATTACGCCGCGCCAGTGCTATTATTAAATAAAAAGTATAGCACGTTTTTTATACTATGCTTAAGTGCCATAATAGTTGCTTGTTTTATTATGTCTTACCCTTTTACATTACCTGATGCACCTCCAATGGGCAATAGAGGTCCTAGAATGAATGATATACCTAACTTTAGAAAACCAATTCCTAAATTTTTTGTCAACTTTCTAATTTTAAGTATTTCGGTAGTGATTGGCATTTTTTTGGAAACGTTAATCTTCGCTCAAAAAAAGGAAGAAGAAACTATTAAAAATTTAAACGAGAAATTAGAGACCGAATTAAAACTTTTAAAATCACAGATAAATCCGCATTTTTTATTCAACACCTTAAATAATATTTATGCGCTATCTGCAATAGATACTGGAAAAACTCAAGAAAGTATTAGTTACTTATCTAATATGTTGCGTTATGTGCTTTATGAATGCGAACAACCTACGGTGCCGTTAAAAAAAGAAATTGAATACATAGAGAATTATATAAAATTATTCACCGTAAAAAGTAGCAAAAAGTACCCAATTACAACATTATTTGAGATTCAAAACAAGAATACACCAATTGCACCAATGTTATTAATTCCCTTTGTCGAGAATGCTTTTAAACATAGTAACATTGAAAAAATTGAGGATACTTTTATACACATTAGTGTGAAAGAAAAGGACAACGAGATTTACTTTGAAGTAGAAAATACTAAAACAGAATCGCTTAAACAAAAAGATGCTGTTGGTGGAATTGGCTTGAGTAATGTTAAAAAACGATTGGAAATAGTATATTCTAATAGGTATACTTTGGATATAAAGAATAACAACCATAGTTTTAAAGTTAATTTAAGACTGCAACTAGCATGAATAAGATAAAATGTTTAGTCATTGATGATGAAGAACTAGCACGTACGTTATTGAAAACTTACATTGCTGAAGTGGACTATCTAGATTTAGTTGGAGAATTTGAAAATCCGATTAATGCATTACAGAAAATAAAAGAAACACCCATTGATCTTATTTTTCTTGATATACAAATGCCTGAGCTCAAAGGAACAGACTTGGCAAAAATTATAGGAAACGAAACTAAAATTATATTTACTACGGCATATACCGAGTACGCCATTGAAGGGTTTAATTTAAATGCTTTAGATTATTTACTTAAACCCATTACTTTTTCTCGATTTTTAGAAGCCGTTGGTAAATTTAAAAAACAAAATACTATTCCTTACACTGCCAGTGATTCAATAACCATAAAATCTGGATATGATTTATATAAAGTTAAATATGCAGATATCAACTTTATAAAAAGCGAAAGTGAGTATGTTACTTTTTACACAACTGAAAAGAAAATATTAAGCTTAATGTCATTAAAATCACTAGAGAATGAAATTCCTAGTACACTATTTCTTCGAGTACATAGATCCTATATTGTAAATAAATCTAAAGTTACGGCACTAAAAGGTCGAGAACTCTTAATCGATGAAAATAGAATTCCTATTAGTGATAGCTATTTTGATAAGGTTAAAACAGAGTTATTTTCTTAAAATTATTTCAATACATACTTCCTACAGCGCTCTATTTCATAAAATATCTTTTTTGTTGAAATAAAAATTCATATATCAATTTTATTATAAAAAATTGATATACAGTTACTTATGCTTTATTTTGAAATTTACCTATGTTAAAATAAACATAAAATAGTACCTTTTATTACATAGTACTGTAACAAATTTAATTCCTCCTCGTCTTGTTAGTATAAATCAATAATTATTAATCAAAAAATAACAATCATGGAATCATTAAACAAACATCAAATTCATCAAACTCTAGAGTCATCAACTAGTAGAATCTGGAATGCCAAAAGACGTTACAGATAAAACAAAAATCATCAACAACTAAAAAACAACAATCATGGAATCATTAAACAAACATCAAATTCATCAAACACTAGAGTCATCAACTAGTAGAATCTGGAATGCTAAAAGACGTTACAGATAAAACAAAAATCATCAACAACTAAAAAACAACAATCATGGAATCATTAAACAAACATCAAATTCATC
This sequence comes from Cellulophaga tyrosinoxydans, assembly GCF_900176415.1. Taxonomy (GTDB): domain Bacteria; phylum Bacteroidota; class Bacteroidia; order Flavobacteriales; family Flavobacteriaceae; genus Cellulophaga; species Cellulophaga tyrosinoxydans. The sequence goes on from NZ_FWXO01000004.1 coordinate 132,549, forward strand.
AAACACTAGAGTCATCAACTAGTAGAATCTGGAACGCCAAAAGACGTTACAGATAAAACAAAAATCATCAACAACTAAAAAACAACAATCATGGAATTATTAAACAAACATTACGTAAAACAAACATTAGAAACATCAAGTAACATCTGGAATGCAAAAAGACGTTACCGATAAAAAAACAACAGCACCAAAAAATCATCAATCATGAAAACAATCATCAATCAATCCAATATCATCTCAAAAAAGAATACTCTAGTGGCTAATTTTAAAAATAGTCGCCGAATCCGATGGACCAATTTTAGCAACGAAAATCAATTTTCGTTTTACTAATCTAGCCAATCACAAAAAAAGCAGTAGATTCATCACCTACTGCTTTTTTTTATAGCTTATTTTATCATTAATCCTCTGGTGGATATCCGTGTATTTCTTCGAAAACTTCGTCAAAATTCTGACGTAAATAAGAATTTAATTTTAGCTTATAATCGTCTTTAAGCCATTTTAAGAAATTATAAGTGCTTCGGCTAATACACTTGGCGTAACTAGCTATTCTGTTATCAATATCACTATCTAAAATTTTAGCTAATGCTAAAGCATCATAAACGTCTTCGCTGTTTTCTATGCAAATTCTTCCGTGCTGTTCAATAGAGCGTTCTAGAACAACTTTAGAAGATTCTCCTTTGAATGTTGCTTCGGTATATACTTCTTTAATATCAAAATATACTTCTTCTGATTTTGCAAATTGTACACGAATTTCTTCGGGCATTTCATGTTTAAACTCACTTTCTATATCCTCGTCATTCTGTAGACGATCCATATAAAAATTAGGAGATTTAAAAATCATTTGCCAATCTAAATCAGCTCCCCATGGTCCAAATCGGTAATTGTTATTTCCTAAATCTATAACCTGAAACGTAGACTTATTATTTAATATACGCGAACCACGACCTATCATCTGATAATACAAGGTCAACGATTTTGTTGCTCTGTTTAGGATAATGGTATCTATAGTAGGTTCATCAAATCCTGTGGTTAGTATACTTACGGAAGTAAGAATAGCATCAGGCGTTTCTTTAAACCATTTTAAAATTTGTTTACGCTGCTTTTTTGTTGCGGTATTATCTAAATGCATAACAGGCAAACCTGCAGCTTTAAAGGTGTAGTATATTTGTATGGAAGTATTAATACCGTTATTAAATATTAATGCTTTTTTACCTTTTGAATGTTTTAAATAAGCCTGTAATGTTTTGTCTAACATAGCAGGACTGGTATATAAATCTTCCGAAGATTTAACGGTATAATCTCCATTAGACCCAACCTCCAGTGAGGTTAAACCCATGTCATATTGAAAAACTTCGGCTCTAGCAAGAAACTCGTTTTCAATTAATGACTCTATTGATTCCCCTGTAATAAGTTCATCGTAATTATCTTTCATTGGAAGTTCTTTACTAGAACTCAATGGTGTTGCTGTAACTCCTAAAATAAAAGAATTTTCAAAAAATTTAAACAGCTTAGTAAATGAATTATAATGTGCTTCATCTATAATAACTAGACCAATATCAGAAATATCTAATTTATCGTCATTCAAACGGTTATTAAGCGTTTCTACCATGGCTACAAAACAAATATACTGATCTTGATCATCTAAATTTGCTTTACTATTTACCACTTTATTAGGCACTCCAAAACTGGTAAGCATTTCTGAAGTTTGGTTGCATAACTCCACTCGGTGTGTCATTACCAAAACCTTTTTCTTATGGTTTTTTAAATACTGTCTAACCATTTCGGAGAAAATTACTGTTTTTCCTCCTCCTGTTGGTAATTGATATAATAAATGGTAGTTGTCTGGTGCGGTATCGAATTTTTCGAAAATTTTATTGATTGCACCTTGTTGGTAGCTGTAAAGTTCTTTATCTGTTTTTCTTTCTTGTAATGCTGATACTATCTCCGTCATAATTTCCTTTCTAGGGGGATTGCAAAATTAAACTCTTTAAAAAGGGTTTACAAATAATTATGCAAAACAATTCTGTTTATTTGTTGATGTGTACAGTTTTTGTGATAAAAAACTAAGAACCTATTTTACCAGCTTTCTTAACGCTACCCATTGTTTTAGCATATCTCTTGAATCGCAAGCCGGATACCCTAAAACAGTTTTTCCTGCAGCAACATCTCCAACAACTCCAGACCCTGCTCCCACTGTGGCGCCAGAATGTATTGTGGTATGATCTTTTATAGATGCACTGCCGCCTATAATTACACCATCGCCTAAAGTAACCGAACCTGCAAGTCCACTATGTCCAGCCATAATACAAGATCTACCCATTACAGAATTATGACCTATTTGTACCAAATTATCGATCTTAGAACCATCACCAATTATAGTAGAACTAAATTTACCACGATCTACGCATGAATTTGCCCCAATTTCTACTCCATTGCCAATAACTACATTACCTATCTGTGGAATTTTAACTAGCCCTCTTCCGTCTGGACTTGGCCTAAATCCAAAACCATCAGCTCCAATACTAACATTGGTATGAAATATACATTGATGTCCTATCTCACAACGCTCTCTTATAACAGTACCTGACCAGATAATACAACCCATCCCTATGATGGTGTCATCCATAATGGTTACATTGGGGTAAACTATTGTACCATCTCCAATAGTTACATTTTTGCCTATATAGCAATTGGCTCCTATTTTAACCCCTTTACCCAAATTAGCTGATGGATGTACCACTGCTGTGGTATGAATATCTTCTTCCAATTGTGGTAATCCAGGGTCAAAAAATTCTAGGATTTGTGCCATAGCCAAATCAGCATTTTTTACTTTAATCAAAACTCGATTTTCCCCAGGTTCTAATGGAATTGTTTCATCAATTACCGCCGCCGAAGCCTTTGAATCACTCCATAGTTTTGCGTACTTTCTATTACCAATAAAGGTGATATGATTTAAGGCTGCTTTTTCTAATTGCTCAGGAGCTGTTATCAAATGTGTGGTATTACCTACTAGTTCTCCTTTTAAAACAGCATTGATTTCAGCTATGGAATGTGATTTCATGTATGGTTTGTTATTATAATTTTATAAAGATACACTAGTAAAATGGAATATAATAATTCAAATTAATTAGGAAGATTAGGAATTTTTCGTCCATTTTATACCGCTTTTATGAAAAAGCAAACCTGCAACTAATGCAATCAAAGCTAATACAATGGAGGCAGTTGTATTGTTCGTGTAAGTTCCTATAGTATACCCAATAAATGCCCATCCTATGGAAAAAATAATATTTATTATTATGGCTAATATTCTAATATTTAGAGCAATAAACAATCCAAGCACTACTCCACCAAAAACCCACCATGAATGGTAATAAAAACCAGCTACTATGGCAATGATAAAAATTTCTAAAAGTAGAATTTTGATGTTTATTTCATCGTAATTAGAAACAGATCCTGTATTTTTTGTCTTTCTTCTAGCCATTTATTTACTATTTGGGAACATCAACTGCAAACCAAACTTAGTATTTACTTTATTTTTTATTACGCTTATTGTAATTTTTATCTCCTCTGGTTTTAGGCTTTTTATACTTTTTGGCAATAATTCTCTTATAGGATCCACCTTGATTGGTCTTCTTATTTTTTTCTTTTTTTTCATGAAAACTACCTTGTGATTCTAAAGTAGTCTGATCTGGATTATCTGCTTCTATAATTCTAGGTCGTTCCTCAGCAGTTAATTCTTCTGAAATTTCTACTTTATCAGGTATAGCAAGTAAAGGAATTTCTATTTTCATTAAAGCTTCTATTGCTTCTTTATACGGAGCTTCTTTTTCTGTATAGAACAATATTGCATTTCCTTGCTGTTCTGCCCTACCCGTTCTACCAATACGATGCATGTAGTTTTCTGGATAGTTTGGCGTATCAAAATTTATAACATGGGTGATTTTGTCTAAATCTAAACCCCTAGCCATAACGTCTGTTGTTACAAGTATTCTGTTTTTACCTTCATCAAATTGGCGAATAGAGCGAATTCTATAATTTTGAGTTTTATTAGAATGTATTACACAAGATTCATTACCAAATGCTACCTCCATTTCTTCAAAAACAGTATCAGCACTACGTTTGTTCGCCACAAAAACAAGTACTTTTTTATATGTGTCTTTGTCTTTTAATAAGCGAATTAACAAGTTAATTTTAGTATAGAAATTAGGCACAGCATAACATACTTGCGATATATTCTCAAGTGGAGTACCACTTACTGCAATAGATACTTTTTCGGGGGCTATAAAAAAATCGTCAATTAAGGCATCAACATCACTTGTCATTGTTGCCGAGAACATAATGTTTTGTCTACGTGTTGGGAGTAGATCAAAAATATTTGTGAGCTGAAATCGAAAACCTAAATCAAGCATGACATCAACTTCATCGATCACCAATTTTTTAATTTCTTTTAGTTTAACGGCTTTTGAAAGTGCTAAATCATACAAGCGGCCTGGTGTAGCCACTAAAATATCTGTTCCTTGCGCGCATAGTTGCTTTTGGGCATTTATATTAGTACCACCATACACTCCCAAAACACGCACATTAATATATTTGGCAAAACTCTCAATGTTTTCAACAACCTGTAAAACCAATTCTCTTGTGGGTACTAAAACAAGAATACGTGGATGAATTTGTTTTGAAAACGCTAACTCTTGTAATATTGGCAACATGTAAGCCATTGTTTTACCCGTACCCGTTTGCGCAATGCCCACAATATCTTTCCCAGACATTACTACTGAAAATGCAGCAGCCTGTATGGGTGTTGGGGATGCAAACCCTAAATCATCTATAGCGTAGTTTAATTGTTTTTTTAAACCGAAATCTTCAAAAGAACTCATGTATTACCTCGTTTAATCTTGCAAAGGTATGGTATTCTTTATTGTCATTGTTCTCCAATATAACATCCTTATCTTTACCGCATAAAGTTATATTTTGCATTTAAAAAATTTACATCGATCTAATTATAATTTCATTGAATTAACAAATACAAACCCAGCACTTGCAAAATATGTTTTTGTAAATGATTATAATCAGGAAAGTATTGATTTTTCAGACCCACATGCGGTTATAGAACTTAATAGAGCCTTATTAAAACACTTTTACAATGTTCAAGATTGGACAATTCCCGAAGGATACCTATGCCCTCCTATACCCGGCAGAGTTGATTATTTACTTCATATTCAAGATTTAATTTTTAATGACACCACTAAAACTATAAAGGGACTAGATATTGGTGTTGGTGCTAATTGTATTTATCCCATTCTGGCGACACAACAATTAGGTTGGAATATGGTGGGGTCAGACATTGATGAAACAGCAGTAAAGTTTGCGAAACAAAATGCACTTCAGTTTAAAGAAAAGATAGAAATAAGGCATCAATACTCTAATGCTGATATTTTCAAAGGTGTGCTTCATTTTAATGAATTTTTCGACTTTACTATGTGCAATCCTCCTTTTCATGCTTCTGAAAAAGAGGCAACTTTAGGTACACTTAAAAAACTCAATAACTTACAGAACAATCCAGCATTTAAATTAAATTTTGGCGGTCAAGCAAACGAGTTATGGTGCAATGGTGGTGAAGCATTATTTATTAAGCGAATGATAAAACAAAGTATTTTGTTTAAAAAGCAAGTAGGTTGGTTTACATGTTTGGTTTCTAAAAGAAATCATCTCTCTAAAATTTACAAACAATTAGAAAAATTAAATGTGACCTATAAAACGGTAGATATGACACAAGGCAATAAAAAAAGCAGATTTATTGCTTGGAAATTTACAGATTAAATTCTTTCACATCTTTTTATACAAAATTCAAAACCTGTAGCTTTACAAAATACAATCCGTTTATGCCCGCAATAGATTATAAAGAACAACTTTTACCTAATTTAAAAAAATACTTTGGTTATGATAGCTTTCGACCGCAACAAGAAGCCATAATTTCTTCGGTCTTAGAGAAAAAAGATGCTATTGTAATCATGCCAACAGGCGGAGGGAAATCTATCTGTTATCAATTACCCTCTTTACTGTTTCCTAAATCTACGCTGGTTGTTTCTCCGTTAATTGCTTTAATGAAAGATCAAGTAGATGGTTGCATTGCCAATGGAATTGCAGCCGCTTACTTCAATAGCAGTCAATCTACTGAAGAACAACAAAATATTCTTCTTAAAATTTCAAAGGCAGAATTAAAGTTACTTTATGTTGCTCCTGAAAGTATGGCTTCTTTGGAGCATATTTTAAATGAAACCTACATTAGCTGTATTGCAATTGATGAAGCACATTGTATTTCGTCATGGGGTCATGATTTTAGACCTTCTTACCAACAATTGGGGTTTTTAAAAAAATCTATGCCCAATACACCCATTATTGCTTTAACTGCAACAGCGGATAAAGCAACAAGACAAGATATTGCGGAACAATTAGGGATCATTTCTGCAGAACAATTTATTACGTCTTTTGATCGAAAAAATATTAGTTTAACCGTTCGACCCGCAGATGGCAGAGTAGATCAAATCATTAGTTTTATTGAAGACAGACCCAATTCTTCAGGGATTATTTATTGTTTAAGTAGAAAAACTACAGAGCAATTGGTAGACCGTTTAAAAGCAAAAAAAATGAATGCGCAAGCTTATCATGCTGGGTTAAGTTTTGATGAGCGAACTAAAGTGCAAGAAGATTTTATTTTCGACAAAACCAAAATTGTTTGTGCAACGGTTGCTTTTGGTATGGGTATAGATAAATCTAATGTAAGGTGGGTTATACATTACAATATGCCTAAGAACATAGAAGGGTATTATCAAGAAATTGGCCGTGCAGGTCGTGATGGAGTTGCTGCGAGTGCCCTACTCTTTCATAGTTATGCCGATGTAATCCAATTACAACGATTTACTGAAGGCGCATCAAATCAAGAGGTGCAACTTGCTAAATTAGATCGTATGAAACAGTTTTCTGAAGCAACTACATGTAGACGTAAAATTCTATTGAGTTATTTCGGAGAATTATTAGCTGAAAATTGTGGCAATTGTGATGTTTGTAAAAGTCCACCTCAAGTATTCGATGGAACTATTATTGCGCAAAAAATACTATCTACCATTGCCCGATTAAATGAAAAAGAAGCCATTGGAACCATTATAGATGTGTTAAGAGGCGCCAAAAATGCGGCAATATTGGAAAAAGGATTAGAAAAGGTGAAAACCTATGGTATTGGGAATGATATTTCTTGGAAAGATTGGCAACATTACATTATACAATTAATTAATCAAGGGTATATCGAAATAGCTTTTCAATTTAGAAACGCATTACATTTAACTGATTTTTCTAAAAACGTTTTGTTTAATGGTGCCAAGGTGTCATTAACGAAACCAATTGTTGTTGTGGAAACCATTGGAAATCCGAAAGAAAAAACCAAAAAATCTAGTAGCAAGGGTGCTCTTTTTCAACGTTTAAAGGCGCTCCGCCATTCTATTGCTTTAGAAGAAAATATTCCTGCCTATTTAGTTTTTAGCGATGCTACATTACAAGAAATAGAACAAAATAGACCCTTGTCCGATGAAGAGTTTTTAGAAATTAATGGCGTTGGGCAACGAAAACTAGAAGTTTATGGAGACCAATTTATAAAAGAAATTATTGCTTTTAATAAGGAGAAAAAATCCAAAAAAGCTGATACACATAAGGTTACCTACGAATTATATCAACAAGGATTATCTATTGATGAAATTGCAATAAAACGAAATTTAAAAACTCCAACAATATATTCACATATCGCCAAACTTTATGGTGACGGACTGCCAATTAATATTTATGATTTTGTTACAAAAACCGAAGTGGAATCAGTTAAAAAAGCCAAAGAGGTTTTGGAAAGTCCACCATCGCTAAAACCATATTTTGACTATTTTGAAGAGCAATTAGACTATTTTAAAATACGCCTTGCATTGGCTATACTTGACAAAAAAGCATAAAAAAAGGGGTTCAGTAGAACCCCTTTTTTATAATCTTAATCAATTTAAACTTTTTTAACACGAACGGCATTCATGCCCTTCATCCCTTTTTCAAGTTCAAATTGTACCATATTATTTTCTTTAATTTCTTCAAGACATCCATTAATATGTACAAAGAATTTCTCTTGAGTATCTGTATCCTTAATAAATCCATATCCTTTAGAATCATTAAAAAATTCAACTCTACCCTTACGTACCGGATCTATTTCTTCGTCACTTTCTTCCTTCTTAGGTATTCCTAGAACAATACTTTCAGCGTCTACTTTAATCTTTTTTGATGGATCTGGAGGAGTATCAACCAAATGACCATTTTCATCTACGTAAACAAACATGCTGTCTTGATCGCTTGCTTTACGTTGTTCTTTCTTCTTTGCTTTTTCTTCGCGTTTTTTCAAACGTTTCTTTTCTCGTTCTTTTTTACCAAAGGTTTCTTGTGCTCTCGCCATTAAAAATTATTAGTTTAAATTAATATTATAACATGCTTGTGATAAGCAGTTGTGAAGTCATTGAAATTCAAAATAACAATTGGAAAATAAAACTAATTTGCCTAATAATCTATAAAGAAGTTGCAATAACAAGCAGTAAATGAGTTAAATAATAGCTTCAACTGCTTTATGCAAAGATAGGTAGCTTTTTTTGATATAAAAAACAGAATAGTATAAGAGATGTAAAAAGTAGTATTTAGCTATAGAAATGTGTATTACCTACAACACGCGCACTTCTTATTTGTTAATTTTGAGCTAATAAATTCTTAAATAAATAACAATTCATAGAGAGAAAGTTATATTTTATCTAATTTTGTAGTGCTTTTGGCAACATTAGTCAAAAACATACGTTAGCAGAAAATAACTTTAAATTTTTTCAGGATATGACCTATTTATCTCCAGAAATCGAAGCTTTAGCAAAAAGAAAAGAAAGAAATTCTTTAATTAAAAAGGAAAATTCTTGTGGTATTTTCCAAGACTACGGAAAAGAAACATATATTAACCCATTGGAAAAAGAAGCTACGTTAAAGTAAACTCCTTTTTACTTTTTGATTTTAAGCAATGCTTTATAGTCATCCCAAGTGTCTATATCCATAGTATTATTTTGGCCGTTTATACTAGAATGCACCGTATTTTTAATAATTTCTGAAGCGCCATTGTCTTTATCTAGTGTTGCTAATGATGAAAAATAGCGTTTGCCAAATATAGCTGGCACCCCTTTTTTAGTACCGTAATTTGTAGATACTAATTCATTTTTAGATGATTTAAACAATAACAACAAATCATAAAAATAAGTCGTACTCAATAATGGTTGGTCCGCTAAAGCAATTAGTACGGCATCATAATTTTCTTCAGTCTCCATTATATAGCTAACCCCCTTTGCTATAGAACTCCCAAGGCCTTTAGCCCAGTCTTTATTATAAACTATGTGATAATTTGCTAATGCTACTTTGCTACAAATAGCATCAAAGTTTGCCCCAAGAATTACATATGTTTTTGACACTTTTGAATTACTCACTTCTATAATGGCGTGTTCTAAGAGAGTAGCACTACCCCATGGCAATACTTGTTTTATGTGGTCTTCCATTCGTGAAGATGCTCCTGCTGCTAATATAATTGCCGCTACTTTACACATTATTTTAAAAATAAACTTTCCTTATCGCGCAAAAACATAGGGTGTTCATTACGTATTACGGTTAAAATTTCTGCAATTATGGCAATGGCAATTTCTTGTGGCGTTACAGACCCAATATTCAATCCTGCCGGGCCATAAATTGAATTTACAAAGTCAGTTGACACTTCTGGGTGCTTTTCAATTAATTCATTTAATAATTTTTCACGTCTATGGGTAGGTCCGAGTATGCCTATATAAGCAGGCTTACTTTCTTTTAAGGCCATTAAAAACAACAAATCCTTGGAATAGCTATGATTCATAAGTACAATAGCCGTTTGGCTATCAATCCCGTCTGGCAAATACATTTCTGGTGCAATTGCGTGAAAATTACTTGAACCAAGAAAATCTTTAGCTGTTTTTTCTTCCAATGGATGTGTATAGATAACGACTTCCCAGCCCATTAGATTGGCCATATTACAAAGAATAACTGCATCGTGTTCAGATCCAAAAAGCACTAATCTAAAGCATGGAGACATGTGCTCTTCAAAAACTAACAAATCGGAATTGAGCGCATGTTTCAAGCTTACAGGTAATGAAATGTTCTGAAACCTTATTTTAGTGCCAAATCCAATTTCAGCAATCTCTTCCTTTTTATAAAAAGAAGAAACCTTAAATAGTTCCCTATTTTTAATGGCGTTGAAAAAAGTCTCGATAAATAAAGGACTTGGATTAAAAGGTTCCAACAAAATATACAACACACCTTCGCAACCTAGCCTGTACCTGCCATCGTAGGTCATTACTTTGGAAATAGTAGATTCGAAAACGGATTGTGATTGTATTAAAATCTCTTTTTCTACACATCCTCCACTTACGGCACCAATCATTTTTCCATTTTCTAGAACCAACATACGCACTCCAGGCTTGCGGTACGATGATCCCTCTAAAGCGACCACAGTAACCAATACAGATTTTAAACCTTGCTCCTTTGCATCGATAAAAGCTTGTACTAGTTTCTTTAATTCATGCGTCATAATAAACAAATATTGTTTACAAGATATTGAAAAATACCATTCATTAGTACTAGAGTAAAGGAATAAACTGGCATAATGAATTAGCTTAACTTTTGTTTTTAATATTTGGTCCTGTATTTATTAACATTGTTTAACATAAATTATGTAAAACAGTTATACTTTTGTGTTCAAATTAGCGTTCTAACGCATGAACAATTAAATATTTGAAAATGAAATTTAACTTAAAATCGATACTATATTTTTCAACACTTCTATTGCTTTTTTCATGTGGTAATGGTGAAGATGATGTATTTTTTAACCCTAGTCCAGGATCGGATTTAGGAGAAGGTACAACAGTAGACCCATGTTTAAACTTAGGTGCAAGTCAACTTGTATTATCTATCCAAGATCAATTCACAACTTTGCCGGGCAAGGTTTCGATATTTTTTAGAGTTTCGGATACTGATGGAAATCCTGTTCCTAACTTAACTGCAAATCAATTTACTATCTACGAACAAGGTAGAAATGATGCTTGTTTTAATCGTATTTCTACTTCAGAATCTTTTGCAAGAATATCGCCTAACACACAAATATTTAAGAATAGTACCATATTAGTATTAGACTTAAGTAATAGCGTATTAAGCAGTAGCTTACAAGAATTAAAAACGGCATCACTAAGTTTTATTGACAATGTTATGCCAGATGAAGAGAGTGAGTCTATGAAAATGGCCATCTACTGGTTTGATGGAGAGAATAAATTACATTCTTTAAATGCTTTAACATCATCTAAAGAACAATTAAATGCTGCAATTAATGGTATTACGAATACGATTAGTAGTGATCCATCTACTGATTTGTATGGTGCAGTAATTAAATCTACTGATATTGCCGAAAAACTAATTGCCGACACAAAAAATTCCGATATTATTGGTGCGGCTTCTATTGTTATTTTTACTGATGGAACAGATCAAGCATCTCGTTATACAGAAAAAGCAGCTTTAGATAAAGTTAAAAAGGCAAACATCAACATTTCGTTCTTTACAATTGGTTTAGGCGCAGAAATAGATACTGAGGTACTTTCTGGTATTGGAAAAACTTCTAGTGTTTTTGCTGGTAATAAGGCAGAATTAGAGACAACATTCAATAACATATCTTATTTAGTATCTCAAAGAGCAAGCAGTTTTTACTTATTTGAATATTGCAGCCCTAAACGTGATGGTAGTGGTGAAAATAATCTTGCTATACAAGTCACCTCTGGAGGAAAACAAGGTGCAGTACAAACTAAATTTAATGCGTCTGGCTTTAAGGGTGGATGTGAATAAACACAATAGCTTAAGCATAAAAAGAAAGGCTGTCCAAATAGGATAGCCTTTCTTTTTTTTACCCTTAAACGTCTTTTTTAATGTTTTCATCGTAGATAATAACCAAGAACGTAAATAGATAATTTCAAATTACTAAAAATTTAAAGATGAAAAAATTACCCTTAATCGCAATTTTATCAATGATTACTTTAGGATCATGTGTATCCAAGAAAAAGTATGTGGCTTTAGAATCTGATTTAAATGATACTAAAAGTAGACTAACAAAAACTCAAGTAGAGAAAGAAGAGTTAGAGTCTAAAATGACCAAAATTGAAGCTAGAGTTGCAGAATACAACGAAAAAATTAATTCTCTTAAAGAAATTAATGATGCTCAGTTAACTAGTGTTGATGATATTGCTGTTATGAGCAATAATACTAAAGAAAAAATGAGAACTACTTTATCTAAAGTAGACCCTGCCCTTTTGGCGAATGCAAAAACATTAGAAGATTCTATTAATGTGGCTATTTCTTATAACTTAAAGAAATCTATTGCTGATGATGAAGACGATGTTAATATTGATATCGACAAAACAGTAGTTATGATTAATATTTCTGATAAATTGTTATTTAACAGTGGTAGTTACAAGGTAAGTAGCAAAGCAAATAACATTCTTAAGAAAATTGCTGATGTTATCAATTCTGAGCCAAGTATGGAAGTAATGGTAGAAGGACATACAGATGCAAGAACAATCCAAACACCAATGTTTCAAGACAACTGGGATTTAAGTGTTAAAAGAGCTACATCTGTAGTACGTATACTTCAAGAAAAATATAATGTTGCTCCAGAAAAATTAATTGCAGCAGGTAGAAGTAGTTATATACCTTTAGTTGATAATGATTCAAAAGAGAACAGATCTAAAAACAGAAGAACTAAAATCGTTATTATTCCTGATTTAAATAAGTTTTTTGCTCTTATGGATTCTGAAAATCTATAAATAGAACCATTAATTTTTAATCATAAAAAGGGATGCTAAATAGCATCCCTTTTTTTATTCGTGTAATTTAAAGTAGGGTATTTTATAGGTTAGTTGTTATACTATAAAGACCCCAAAGAATACTTGAAACCATCCTATTTAAAGCTACCTAACTCTAAAATAAAAAATTATGGATGTTATGAATCAAATTATCGAACAAAGCTCGCTTCAAGGAATGCCAAAATGGTTTAAAGCCTTAGCGATATCAGTTTTTATAACAATTACCCTTATACTTATAATTATGCTTTTACTATTGTTAACAGATGATACCATAACTACTGTTAATTATGGTTATCTATACAAATAGTACTACTATTTTATAACCATGGCATTTTTGAATATGCCTTCACCAGTTTTGGCGTTGAGTAAAAATCCGTTTACGACAGCATATTCTATCACTCCGTTTTTAACGAGCAAAAATGATGGGTTAACACCTACATTTAATCTAATTGAAGAAGGAGCTTTAAATTTTGTACTCACAATATTTAAAGGCACTGGAGATGTAGTGAGCGTACTTGGTATTGCAGCGAAGGGCACATATAAAACACCTTGTTTTAATAAGTCTGGGATATCTAATTTTGATAATTCCATTGTAGAATTTAAAACCTTAGTATATACCTTTCCGGGGTTTATTGTATAACCTGTTGCATCAAAAGTTTCATAACCATAAAATGTAGATAAATCTCCTTGGTCCACCACACGGCTATGGTACCAAAAATTTGAATGTTCCTTATTATCTACTTCAATTTGATGAATACCTATATCTAATTTGTATTGCTTGCCTAATAAATCATAATTGGCATTAGTTATCTTTAAATCGAATAACTTTCGATCATTTTCAGGAATTTTTTCATAATCTTCTAAGGGAATATTAGCATAATTCCCTTTTGAAATCGTATAAATAGCGGATAAGATAGACACATAATTAAGCTTTCTTATCTCTTGTTTTTCTGGATCGTTAGAAAACCCACCAGATTCAATTAAAATAGCGCTTGTTCCCCATTTTTGAATATTATCTCCAAAGGCTCTTGGTTCAAAATCGTCATTATAGCGCCCTACTTGTCCTGGCGCATATTTCTGAATAATTTTATTCATAAACACAATAATTTTCATTGCATTGCCACGAACATCATTAATATCTTTTTCGTAATTGTATGCAGGAGCTAAATAAGAAATAGTAGCGGGTTTTTCGGTGCGTTCCGCATTATAGTACGTACTTTGATCATGTAGATTAAATCCAAAATCAGCATCAAGACTGTCGCGAACCTTTTTTAATATTTGTCCTTCAGGAGATTGCAATGCCAATGCATCTCTATTTATATCAATACCTAATGCATTTCTACGAGTAAAAATTTCAGCCCCATCCGGATTTAACATAGGTAAAAAATGGATGGTTAGATTACTTAAAATCTCCTTTTTTTCGGCTACAAAATCATCACTATCTAAAAAATTTAGAATATCAAAAATTGCCTGAGTAGCTGTAGGTTCATCGCCATGCATTTGAGACCATAAAAACACACTAGTTGGTCCTGTTCCTACACTGATTAAGGAAATAGATTTTCCTTCGATAGATGATCCAACCTTTTTAACGGTATAGCCTTTTTTTGACTTATATTTATTTATCAAAGGCTGAATTTGGTTATGCTTTATCCTTCTTTTCTTAATAGTTTTTTCCTGATATTTACTATAGGAATCATATAAAGCAGAAGTAATATCGTTGTCGGTATGTGTATTAGATTCTACTTTGTTTTCAGCACTAACTTGCTGACAAGAAGCGGTACTAAATAAAACTAAGGCTAAAAGGGTGATGATAATTTTCATTTATTGCGTAATTTTTTGAGGTGTTGGTTTAAAATTTAATTTTTTGGTTCGCTTTCGAACCTTGTTCATGAAATCGGTACCTGGATCTGTTTTTATGGTTCTATAATCGTCATTTAATTCTAACCATAATTCGTGGCCTACAAAATTTTCATATTCATAATGTCCAATTAAGTATTCAATATCATATTTATTTTTTAAATAGTTTACTAGCCAAATATTAGCTCTTAATTGTGCTTTAGTTAATGGTAAATCTTCTGTTCCTCCAACATTTTCAATGCCGATAGCACTATAATTTAACCCAATCACGTGTCGAGCCATTTTAGTTTCTGGCATTAATCTAAAAATAGTACCATCTTGATCTACTAAAAAATGCGAAGATACGTTTAGTCCGCTAACAGTTTCAATGTCGGCACGCCAATTAGGCAATTTAGCCTCTTTGAATGCCGAAAATGATCCATCAGCAGTTGGTATTACTGTCCAATGAAGCACGATCATTTTAGGTATAATTTCAGAGGTTTCCTTTGTTAGGCCATATTGCTTTTCTATATAATCTAAAGTCAATTCTTCGCGTTCCGCATTAAAAATAATAGGCTTATCTATTATTTGTTTTTTAACGCCACAAGAGGACAATATTAACAGTACTAAAAGAGATAAATTATACTTTTTCATTTAAAATTAGTTTGTAGCAGCGTCTGGAATTTGCTCCATATTTGTGGTGTCTTTTAGTGTGGCATAAAAAATTACTAACTTTTTCTTACCCCATTCTAAAGCTCTTTTTTTATCCCTACCCATATAAAGATCAATTTTGTTTCGATGTCTGTAATGCATTTTATCTTTTACGATAAATGTATCAGGAAAAGTATCAATACGCACCATGGTGTTATACGTTAAGCCTTTACGCATTAAGTCTCGTGAAACCGCTACCACTTTCATTCCAGGTTTAAGGGTGTCGCCCCATGCTGCAATATTTGGCTTATTTTGAGTTGTTTGTGATGGTAAAGAATTATAGGCTGTTACCGTAACTTTTATAGGATTCCAATCATGCAAATCTAATTGTTGCTTTTCTTGTTGTTTGCAAGCAACTACTAAACCTATTAATATTATCAATGCACAAATTCTTAGAAAAACCATTATTTATTGTCTCTTATTTTGGTAAAGCAATATAGCTATTATCATTCTTCATTAGAGGAAAAGTTTTTGCAGCCCACTCTGCTTTTGCTTTTTCAATTTTTTCTTTACTTGACGAAACAAAATTCCAATAGATGTGCCGCTCTTCAGGAAAAGGAATTCCTCCAAATAAAATAATATGGGAATTTGGTTGCAATACAGTTTTGCAAGTATCTTCAACTTTTGCCACTACAATATTACCTTTACCTACATTTTCACCACAGGCTTCAATGCCACCCGCTACAATACAAATCCCTATTTCACCTTTTAAATGATCCTTTGTGTTTAAATTATAGCTCGCCTTATTCTTTATTTCTACCATAAATAATTCTGAATGAACAGGAACTGGAGATTCCTTACCATAGCCTTTACCTGCAACTAAAGTAAAGGTTGTCGCTCCATCTGTCCAACTAGGTAATTCATTAGCATCAAAATGATGAAATTCTGGTTCACAATCCTCTAGTTCCTTGGGTAAAGCTACCCAAATTTGATATCCGTGAGCCGTAAACACAGTTCCTTTTCTAAGATTTTCTGGTGTTCTTTCAGTATGACTCACACCTTTTCCCGCAACCATCCAATTTACAGATCCTGGCTTTATTAATTGTTGTGTACCAAGACTATCTTCATGTATAATTTCGCCTTCAAGCATAAACGTTAGCGTTGCTAACCCAATGTGCGGATGCTGATCTACATCCATATACTGTTCAGGGCCGAGTGCTGCTGGCCCCATATGATCTATAAAAATAAAAGGACCAATCATTCTTTTTTTACGAAAAGGAATTAATCTACCCACTAAAAAATCGCCAATATCTCTTGCTCTTTCTTCAATAATTAAACCAATGTTAGACATAATTTAATCCTATATTTATCCGAAATTAAAGATACAATATTTAAAAATTTTGAATTAAATGAAATTATTAAAACGAATTGGTTTATTACTCATCCCTATTTTGGGCATAATTATTTATACCAACTATCCAAAATTGAATCTTATATCTGGTTTTGCCTCGAAAAATATGGCATCAAGCGTATTTATTGCAGAGCGAAGTGCAGATTACGTAGCGAATAATGATAATAATATGCCTTTAGTTAAACTCGCTAACGTAAAACTAAATACTAAGGATCAAAGTGCCACAGGATCGGTTTATGGACTAATGCCAAGAAAAAGTATCTATAGAGAAGGTCTAGGTTGTGTTTTAATTAATGATGATTATACAGAAACGGAATCTTTTCCTATTCCGAATAGATTTATAAAAAATGACATACTTCCTTTTCCATATGGCGCAATTGTGTTGAAGGATACTTTGTTTGCCAATGTTGATTATGACAAGCTATATGCTGCTATAAACAACAGTTTTTCTAATCCTGATGTAAAGAAAACAAGATCTGTTTTGGTTTATCATAAAAACAGAATTATTGGCGAAAAATATGCCGAAGGATTTAATGAAAATAGCAAAATTTTAGGATGGTCTATGACAAAAAGTATCGTTTCTACTTTATATGGAATATTAGAATATAAAGGTGAAATAAATCTTAACCACAGCGCGCCTATTGATGCTTGGCAACAAGATGAACGAAAAAACATTACAATAAACCATTTACTTCGGATGCAAAGTGGTTTGGCATGGGAAGAAGATTACACCAAAATATCTGATGTTACCAAAATGTTATTTCTAGACGCTGACATGACCGCATCACAAGCTAATAAAAAAGCTATTGCAGCACCTACTAAAATTTGGAATTACTCTTCCGGTACTACAAATTTACTTTCCGGAATTTTACGCAAACAATTCGACAATTATCAAGACTACTTAGATTTTCCTTATCGTGCATTAATAGATAAAATTGGTATGAATTCTATGTTGCTCGAAGCAGATATGGAGGGGAATTATGTAGGGTCTTCTTATGCTTGGGCCACCACACGCGATTGGGCAAAATTTGGCATCCTATATCTAAATAAAGGAAATTGGAATGGAGAACAGTTATTTGATGAAAAATGGATAAATTATATCACTACACCAACGGAGCACTCAGATGGTACCTACGGAGCACATTTTTGGTTAAATGCCAATGGAAAATATCCGAACGTTCCAAGAGACATGTATTCAGCTAATGGGTTTCAAGGTCAACGTGTATATATCATACCCTCTAAAGACTTGGTTATTGTAAGAATGGGACTAGCAGAAGATCCTGAATTTGATTTTAATAGTTTTTTAAACGAAATACTAAGTGCAATTAAGTAAAAAAACTATTTGTAATAACTACACAACATATTTAAGCTAGTTGACAACAATAATTACATATTCACGAAGATGAAAACTACATTTACAATGTAAATAAAAAAGTAAATTTTCATTTTCATATAGTGTTCTCGTAAAAAGAGCTTTGCCCACAAGACAAAGCTCTTTTTTATTTTTATAATTACCTCACCTTAGTTTATCTCAATAATTTCTGCATTGGCCATAAATGACTCACTCATTCTAGACATTCGTTCATCAAATTGAGTACCAAATACTACGTATTGACATTTTTCAAGACTTTCAGGTGTTCTAATTAAATCAGAATATACACTTGCCTTGTACAGGAATTCAGCATCTTCAACTATAAAAAGCTTTAATAGTCCTAAATTAATTCCGTTTAAGTAAAATATTTTATTTAAGCGTTTAGGTGTTGCTATCACTATATCTACCCCATCATAAATATCTGCTCGTTGATCTTCAAGATTCTGTTCATCGTAGGCACAATAAATTCTTAAATCCATTCTGCGCGTATACTTTTCAAATTCAGCGGCTAATTCTAATGCAGACTGTTTGTCCTTGACAAAAATTAATGCTCTAGGTGCATCATCTAAAGCTTTACAATCCAATTTCTGAAGTGTTGCAATTATAATGGCTGTAGTTTTTCCAGCACCTTGTGGAGCTATACCAAATAAACTGGCACCTCCTTTTATTTTGGAGAGTACAGCCTTTTGAAACGCTGTATAGGCTGTAATCTTATTATTTTGTAGTACTTCCTTTAATTCTGGCTGTAATTTTTTATATGACATAAGTTACTATGATTCCTTATTCTTACTAATTTTTAGATGCTCTTCTGTATCCATTTTAAGGCTTTACCACAAGTATTGGGTAGTTCACAACAATAGTTTTCTAAAACTGAATTTCTCTTTTACTTTAGTAGTGTAATTAAAAAGAAATAAATTTTTTCATTTTCATATAGTGTTCTCGTAAAAGGCCTTGTCTTAATTGATTGGGTCTTTTTTAATTTACACCCCTACCACATTAGCTAATAAAATAATGGCAACCTCAACTTTAAAGAGCTGCAAAGTTCCTGTCTAAGGAATCCATTTATTTTTACCAAAATCTGGTTTACGTTTTTCTAAAAATGCATTTCTACCTTCTTTGGCTTCGTCGGTCATATAGGCCAATCGCGTGGCTTCGCCAGCAAATACTTGTTGTCCAACCATACCATCATCTGTCAAATTCATGGCAAATTTTAGCATTTTAATAGATGTTGGCGATTTTGCCAATATCTCTTGAGCCCATTCGTATGCTGTATCCTCCAACTCGTCATGAGGAATAACAGCATTAACCATTCCCATTTCAAAAGCTTCTTGCGCAGAATAATTACGTCCTAAAAAGAATATTTCTCTTGCTTTTTTCTGACCAACCATTTTGGCTAAATATGCAGAACCGTAACCGCCATCAAAACTAGTTACATCAGCATCGGTTTGTTTAAATATGGCGTGTTCTTTACTAGCCAATGTTAAATCACAAACCACATGTAAACTATGTCCTCCACCAACTGCCCATCCTGGAACAACAGCAATCACAGCTTTTGGCATAAAACGTATTAAACGTTGAACCTCAAGTATATTTAAACGATGCATACCATCCTCTCCAACATAACCTTGGTGCCCCCTAGCCTTTTGATCGCCTCCGCTACAAAATGAATAGACACCATCTTTTGTAGAAGGTCCTTCAGCTGAAAGCAAAACTACGCCTATCGATGTGTCTTCTTGCGCATCATAAAAAGCTTGGTATAATTCGCTTGTGGTTTTTGGTCTGAAGGCATTTCGAACATTAGGTCTATTAAAGGCTATTCGAGCAACTCCGTCACATTTTTTATAAGTAATATCCTCGAATTCTTTTACCGTTTTCCAGTTGATTTTTTTCATTTTTTTAATTTCACTTTAATCGCAGGGCGATAGCCCTTTAGTTATAATTTCCAACGTGTTGCGTCGGAAATACAGGTTCAGGTTTCTACCCTGAGGTTTAATCCCATTTAGAATTCCAAAGATAAGAGAAAATATATGGAATGATAAAAATGAATAGCTTGAATTCAGCAGAGAAATAGCATTACTTTTCTATGGCATTAGGAATTTTTAGCTTCAATCCATTTAGACATGTATTTAGTACTTTGCATGGTTTGGTGATGCAGTAAACTACCTATAAAATTACCCTGACGATTAACTGATAAATTATCTTGATAATTATGAATAGCGTCTAATAAATTAGTTGACCATTTTTTCGCATTGAATTCCTTATTGATGAGGTCGTAACCATTTTTTTGAGCATGTATAAATAAGGCTTCATCAGTATATAAAGCAACGGCCTTTTCCGCTATTTCTTCTGCCGTATTGCCAATAAGTCCATTAAATGACAGAGCGCCAGAATAACCTTCCATGCCAATTGCTGTTGTTATACTGGGAGTTCCATAAATCATGGCATCGAGTAATTTGCCTTTTAAACCTGCACCGTAACGTAGCGGTGCTAAATTTATGCGTGAATTTGAAAATGTTTTTTCTAGGTTTTCTGTAAAACCATCAACAAAAAAACTTTCATTTGGCTTATGCATTTCTAGAATCTGTTGTGGTAAATAAGATCCATAAATATGCAATTTCGCAGTTGGCAATTGCTTACTAATCAATGGCCATATCTCGTTTTTAAGCCATAAAAATGCATCTACATTAGGCGCATGCTTTCCATTACCGATACAAATAAAATCTTTTCGAGATTCAAAACTAGGATAGTCATTTTGAATTTTTTCAGTAATAGGTTTAGCCAAAAATGGAAAATAGATTAACAGGGCACTTAACACTGGAAGATGTTCTTTAAGAAATGCCATTTCAAAGCTCGAAATAATTAAAGAAATATCACAACGCAACATGCTAGCAATTTCTCTTTTAGTAGCATCATGTTGCAACCACATATTTGCGGTAAACGGAATATTTTTTTTAAATAGTTCCCCTCTAACTACCCGTAAACTATGCAAATCTTCAGTATCTAAAATACGTAATGCATTGGGTACTTTTTCGGTTACACGCCAACCAAATTGTTCTTCGGTTAAAAACCGATCAAAAATGACGATATTGGGTTCTAAGTCTACTATAAAATCATCAAAACTAGAATTATTTAATTCAATTTTAGCTTTAGAAACATTAAGTTCTTTTAAATTATAAGAGTATTCCGAAGTTACTGCTGTACTACTAAAAATTACCTTAAAATCAGCTTCAAGAAAAATCTGAATTAATTGCATAATGCGCGTTCCTGCTGCAGTAGTAGGTTCTGGCCAATTTACTCCAATAAAAAGCACTTTTTGCATTTTACAAGTGAACTAAAGTTTTTCAGAAAATTTTTGCGAAATTTTTAAACGTAGTTTTCGTTCGTAATCTTCCGCAAGCCATTCCTTATAATTCTTTGTATTATTCATGATGCAATAAGAATATAAACGAACACGATATTCAATGTCCTCTTTTAGCTGCTTAGCAAGAATGCGGGCTTCATAAACATCCTTACTATTTTCCATACATATTTTAGCATGCTGATCTAAACTCCTTTCAAGTACAATTTTAGATTTTAAACCCTGTGCAAATACTTTTTTATACTCTTTTTTAACATCAAATTCTAGATCCGTGGATTTAGAAAATTTTGCTTTTAAATCGTCTGGCATTTCATAAACAAAATCCCGTTCAATATCATCATCACTTTTAATATTTTCGAGATAAAAGTCTGGAAAATGAAATATCTCTTTCCAATCTATTGGCGCATCCCACAAGCCAAAACGCGCCACATTATTCCCCATGTCAATAACCTTAAACGTATCTTTATTAGGTAAAATTCGCGATCCTCTACCTATCATTTGAAAATATAAGGTTAATGATTTTGTTGCCCTATTTAATATGATGGTTTCTACAGTGGGTTCATCAAACCCAGTGGTTAAAATACTAACTGAGGTTAAAATAGCATCTGGAGTTTCAGAAAACCATTTCAATATTTCTTTACGTTCTGAAGCGTTGTTCTTATTATCTAAATGACGAATATTGTACCCTGCTTTTTTAAAAGTTTCATAAACGTATCTTGAGGTATTAATTCCGTTGTTGAAAATTAAAGTTTTAGTTCCTAGCGCTATATCTTCATAGGTAGAAACCAGCTTACTAAGCATACTATAATTACCATATAACTCATCAGAAGATTTAACGGTATAATCACCACCTACACCTAATTTCAAAGTTTTTAAGCTTACATCACGGTTATATACATCGGCCTTTGCTAAAAATTTCTTTTGAATTAAAGATTGAATAGATTCTCCGATAATTAGTTTTTTATAATTATCCTTCATCGGGAGTTTTATATTGGAACTCAATGGTGTCGCTGTAACCCCAAGAATAATAGCTTTCTTAAAATACTTGAAAAGCTTTCTAAATGAATTATAGTGCGCTTCATCAATAATTACGAGTCCAATATTATTAATTTCAACTTTCTCCTCTTGCAGTCGATTATTAAGTGTTTCTACCATGGCAACAAAACACATATAATCATCTTGATCTATAAGCTCCTTAACACTACTATTAATTACTTTATTTTTAACGCCAAATCCTTTTAGCATTTTAGACGTTTGTGCGCCTAGCTCAATTCTATGGGTAAGTACAACCACCTTTTTCTTACGTTCGTTTATAAAACGACGGGCAATTTCAGAGAATACAACAGTTTTTCCGCCACCTGTAGGAAGTTGGTATAATACATTAACATCATCAGGAGATTCGTTTAAATACGTGAAAATGGTATTCAAATCTTCTAATTGGTAATCGTATAATGTTTTTTCTGTTGTAGTATTTTGCAATTTCAAAAGCTCTGCTAAAAATTAATTCTTTCGTATTTTTTAATCTCTAAAAAAAACGAATTACGCCAATCTTACAAAACTAGCAGAATTTTATGCGTTAAAGAAATATTACAACGTAATTAATTAAAATCTCAATCCACTTTATCTAAAACAGCTGAAAATTCGGTGTAATTTGGCCATTCTTGTTCTTCAACTTTATTAAAGATAATGGCTATTCTATTTCTAAAATCCGGAAGTAAACCCTGCTGAGAAACATAAACCACCGCCTGATCAAATGAATTGAGCATACTTTTGTAAAAAGTGTCAGCGACCTTTTTCTCTGAGGAGAAGGTTTGTGCTATTTCAATATTAAAGAGCATCAGATCTGCCAATAAATGTGGCTCTACTCCAAGTTTAAGAAAATGCTTAATATATTTTTGAGCTATAGATCTTCGCATTCTTGCGCGTTTTCGTTTAACCGGAAAATACTCATTGGCTATTTTTGTTTTGGCTTCTTGAATTAGTTTATCCTCTTTAGGATTAAAAACAAAATCGTAATACTCCTTCACCATAGGGAAACGCTCATACAAATCTATCAACTGTAATTCTAGCTCTTTTTTCGGCAGACTCTGTATAAATTCCTTTAATGCTCTTTTGCTCATGGTACTTAAGTAATAATTCTTGAAATATTATTAACAACTGGTGTAATATCATAAATTTTTCACAAATAAAAATGTAAAACTAAATATTCCTTTGAAAAGTCTTTAAAAAAACGTATAATGTAAGTTCGAACAATAAAGACATATATGAGGCAACTAAAGATTATTAAGCAGGTAACAAACAGAGAATCTAAATCATTAGATAAATACTTGCAAGATATTAGTAAGATAGATTTAATAACTGCCAATGAAGAAGTAGACTTAGCACAAAGAATTAGAGAAGGAGATCAGGTAGCACTAGAAAAGTTAACAACAGCCAATTTACGATTTGTAGTTTCTGTTGCAAAACAATACCAAAATCAAGGACTTACATTACCAGATTTAATTAACGAAGGAAATGTAGGTTTAGTAAAAGCAGCCAAGCGTTTTGATGAAACAAGAGGTTTCAAATTTATCTCATATGCCGTTTGGTGGATTAGACAAGCTATTTTACAGGCTTTAGCAGAACAATCCCGTATTGTACGATTGCCTTTAAACAAAATTGGTTCCATTAATAAAATTAAAAAAGCATTTTCTTATTTAGAACAAGCGCACGAAAGACCGCCTTCTGCCGAGGAAATTGCAAAAGAACTAGAAATGACGGTTTCTGAAGTGCAGCAGTCACTTAAAAACTCAGGAAGACACGTTTCTATGGATGCACCCTTAAAAGAAGGTGAAGATTCTAATTTATATAATGTTTTAGGTTCAGGAGATTCTCCTAATCCGGATAAAAAACTATTACAACAATCGCTTTATATAGAAATAAATCGTGCTTTAGAAACACTCTCACAACGTGAAGCCGATGTGGTTAAACTTTATTATGGTATTGGAGATCAACACTCCATGACACTGGAAGAAATTGGACAGACGTTTGACTTAACCCGAGAGCGTGTAAGACAAATTAGAGAAAAAGCCATTCGAAAATTAAAACACAACTCAAGAAGTAAAATTTTAAAAACCTACTTAGGTTAGTAAAAATAGTATCATAAAAAAAAGCTCACCATTGGTGAGCTTTTTTTGTGCTATTTTCTTTTTCTAAGAACGACTAAGTTCGTTAATATTATAATCTCCTAATATTTCATTTAAATTGTTAATGAAATTTACGTAAGCCGAGTTTTCTTGATTCTTGTTTGCCATAGGTATGTTTTTATTTTGGGATATTATTTAAAAAAAATCTAATTCTACTAATTCATTTAAACTTAAAATCTCGTTAAGATCTTGTAAGAATGTTAAATATTCTTCGCCGTAGGTATCGTATAGCATATTTAAAAGATTTGGTTTATTTATAGTATAAATATATTTCAAGAGTATAAATGAACCAATATAATGTGGTGAAAGAAGCAGAAAATGTTGTAAAAACAACATAATTTAAATGTCTAAAATTTAAATTGGTAATCTAAACCAATTGATGCTGCATAAAAAAACTTTCCTGGATCAAAACTTAGTTCCTGCCTGGTAATACCCATACTAGCCCTGTAGACACTAGGATTTTCTTTTATAGTAAATTGATATTCAATTTGTATTTGTTGCGACTCCAAATACAGTAATGTTTCCGCTAATACAACAGACCCATTTTTAAATTGCTTTAAATCTGATGCATAGCCATAACTAAGGTTGACTCCCAAAAAATTGTATTTATCTTTAAAGTACTTACGAGCTAATAAATTACCCGAAATATTATAAGTGTTATTTGCCGAAGGTGTCACATAGGGCCGTAGAGAGAAATAATAATTACCCCTATACATACCAAAAGAACCCGTATATACAAACACATTACTTGTGTTAAAATCTAAATAGCGTACACCTAAAGATGCTTCCATTGCCTTAGGAAGATTTGCATACAACTCCGCTCCTGCCCTATGATTTGGATAAATCTCTGAATTGGAAAATCCATAATTTAAATAAGCATTTAGTTTTTTTGAAAACTTGGGGTATGCATCAATTTCATATTGAACTCCATTAGTTTGAAACCTATTGCTGTAATTAATTCTTGGAATTATAGCTCCATATTTAGTTTTACGATTATAATATATACTAGCGTATAGCATAGGATCATAAATAACATCAAAAACATCCGCAGCCGCAGATAAACCAATAGCATTGTTTGTAGTTTCTCCTGCTTCAGCATCTAAATAAATAACCTCTTCCACTGTTTTTGCTACGGTAATACCAATCTCAGCCTTTTCGTGCAGTGCTTTTATCTCTAGATTATCTGGAAAGTAGAGCAGCGCTTTATTACTTAAACCTAAGGCGATATAATAGTTCTCGGCATAAATTTCATTCTTAATGGCAGCCTCCCAAACTTCTAAGTTCAATTTTTCTTTTGAAATGATTGCATTAAACTCATTTCTGGCTTTATCATAATTACCATCCCAACTATAAGTTTTGGCCAGAAGATTTCTAACATCTGCATAATCCGGATATGCTGATAATATTAATTTTAGAGAATCTCTAGCTGCTACCCTATCTCCAGCAAATGCTATTTCCCGTGCCTTCATAAATGAGGCATCTGGATTACCGGCATACACTTTTTCTTGGGCTTGAAGTGCACTCAAGAAAAAGAAAACTGGTAGGAAAAATAGGGTTTGTTTAAATTTCATAATTAATTGGCTATGGCTATAAATGCTTCTATTTTAGAATTAACAATTACGGTATTAGATTCCGCTCCTTTTTTCTGAAGCTGTTTATAAGCTCTCTCTACTTTTTCATGCACTTCAGGACTCTTAATATTGTTTTCTTGTATTTTTTCAAACAGAGGTAAAACAATGTCATTATTGCCAGACCAAAAAGATGCATCTAATAGCGCACAATAAATATCATCATAAGATGCATTGGCTTCTAAACATGCTTCAAAAATGTCAATAGCCCTAGAATAATCTCCTTTCCATGCATTTATACGTCCCTGCAATATTTTTGCATCGATATGACTAGGCACTTCGGAAAGAATATAACGCGTAAGTAATAATGATCTTTCATAGTCGCCATCAAAAGCATATTGTTTTGCCGTTTCATAAGCATTATCAAAATTATTACCGTTAAACTGACTGTTAATCCAAACCATTTCTTGCTTGGAGAATTTGTCCTTCTCAATTTTGTAAATCACCGAGTTAGCAGGAATAATTTTATTTTCTTGAGTTACATAGGCATTAACTCCTTTAAAATTTTTAAGTAATCTGGCTATATTATTATGCTCCTTATTGGTTATTACTATATCCATATTATTTTTGATGGTATATACATCCCCATCACTATAAAAATCGGTTTTAGAAACAAAATCTTTCAATTCGTTTTTATTACGCATTAAAGGAATATCCTTGGTTATTCTAAACTCTTCATGCATATCTATTGCGCTACCCATCCAAGCAGTTTTCTTAGGAATGGTCATCTGATATTTTTTAGATAACATGGCCAATAAAGTTGGCACAACATCAAAATGAGAAGACACCGAACTTATTTTTTTAGGAGATTTAATTAGAGGGCTATAAATTAAAAATGGCACATGAAAACGACTTAATGTATTTCGCTGCGGCACAGGTATTAATCTATGATCACCAGTAATAACAAA
This sequence comes from Cellulophaga tyrosinoxydans, assembly GCF_900176415.1. GTDB lineage: Bacteria > Bacteroidota > Bacteroidia > Flavobacteriales > Flavobacteriaceae > Cellulophaga > Cellulophaga tyrosinoxydans. The sequence goes on from NZ_FWXO01000004.1 coordinate 159,872, forward strand.
AATAGTATTACTATACGTTGGCTTGGTTTTATAATCGCTTAAGAAATCTTTTAAAGCTTCATCACCGTATAAAAGACTACCAAAAATTCCCTTATTCTTATCTATTATTTTTCTAGTTCTGCTATCGTAGGTATTGCTTTTTTCTAGAATTTCGATCACTTTTTCATCATAATATTCCTGATTTGGAGGTAAGAAAGGCTCGTGCGTAGTTAAGGTCATAAAAACATCTAATCGTGGAGAATTTTCAGGCTTGTAAATAGCCATTGCTTTTTTAAACAATTCCTTATCAGGATAACCCCAAGAAGCTCCAGCAGCATCTGCTGGTTGCAAATTGTATTTGCTTTCGAATTTACTTCGATCTAAAATATAATCTATGTTTTCACTTCTAAGAAAGGTATCCATATGATCAAAAGAACTATTAGCACCCATATATAGCGCTGTTCTATATCCGTTATTTTTTAGGATGCTAAAAAGGGTATACTTATTGGGTAATTCTTCTAAATCCATGAATCCGGTTTTACCAAAAGGCAAAGAGCCTAATAAAGAAGGTATTACGCCGTAGGTTCTTCCGGTGTTGCTTAAAAAATTATCCCAGTAAAGCGACTGTTTGGTTAAGTCATCAATAAAAGGTGTAAAGCCTCCAAATTGCGCTTCTTCGCCAACAAAATCTCTACCCAAACCTTCAACGACGATAAAGACAATATTTGGCTTTTCTTCTTTTAAATTGAAATACGCCCCCAATACATCTTCTTGTATATTTTCCTTAAGCAAAGGATATTCTACCGTGGAATTGTATTTTTCATCCTCTAAAGAAGAAAGTATTAGACTATACGCCATGTATTGCGTTTTATTATCATTTATTGGTTTTCTCTGCGTGAAAAGCGTCATTAAAAACAGGCTAAGGAGCATAATTGTAAAAGGAAACATTTTACTTATATGATGGTAAAAGGTGCCTGTTAACTTAAAAAATCCGTAGAAAATTGCAGAAACTATAACGAGTATCAGAAATGGATACATTGTTATTCCGCCAGATTTTAACATAGTATCTTTTATATCGGTATAATTGTAGCCAAGAATATCGGAACCTAAGGGAACATACGTAATGGTATAATAACCAATTAAAATCAACTCACTAAGCAATAAAAGAACTAGAATAGCAAAAGTGAATTTTATGCCAAGTCTTGGTTTTATAGCTTCAAAAAATTTAAAAGGTGCCACAAATAATAACCCTATTAAAGCACTAAAACCTATATGATGTACAACGGCCAATATAAAGCTCATGCCAAATATTCTATCCGTTACACCTTTATAATAAAGTACAATGTATTGGTAAATAGATAATACGATAAGACTGAATAAAAAGGCGATAATTAGCCTTGTATACCCTCTTAAAGTTGCTCTATAAAGTACATTAACTTTTATTTCCATTATTACGTTGCTTTAGCAAATCCCTTTCTAGTTATGGTACCCCAACCAGATTGAATTTTAAATAATTTTTTATAATTACCGCGAACAGCCGCAAAAACTACAATGGGATGAAAAATAAATGGCTCCACAATTGCGCAACCCATAAGTATCAAAATATCTTTAACTTTTTTGTATTCATTATAGGAATACACTTCCCACAGTATAGCATAAAAACTGAACATAATTGAATACACATAAATCATAGTTGTAATTGCTATGAAAAATGGAAGGTTTAAAATGCCTAAATAGTAAAATAGAATTATTGAAAAGAACCCAAAGAATTCAAGTAATGGCGCTAACCATTCATAGAAAAACCAATAGGGATAACTTATCATACCTAATCTTCCATATTTAGGATTAAAAAACATATCTCTATGCTTATATAAGGTTTCAAAATTACCTCTAGACCAGCGATCACGTTGATTTACTAATATTTTACGACTTTCCGGAACTTCAGTCCAACATAAAGGATCTGGAATATACTCTATAGTATGTGGGAGTTTATTCTCAACCATATATCTTCGCATACGAAAAACAATCTCCATATCTTCCCCAACAGTGTTTGTATCATATCCACCGCAAGCCAAGGCAATTTCACGGTCGAAAAATCCGAAGGCTCCTGAAATAATTAACAAGCTATCCATTCTCCCGAATGCCATACGCCCTAATAAGAATGAACGGGTATATTCTAAGAGTTGAAATTTGGCAAGCCAATTTTTAGGCAAACGTATTTCTTCTAAAGCACCTCCATTTATTACACAAGAATTAGCAATACGTATTACACCACCAACTGCAATTACACGTTTTTCTGAACGTTGATAAAAAGATTTCACCACATGTAATAATGCATCAGGCAGCAACAAACAATCCACATCAATACAGCCAACAAACTGATTTTCTGACAGATGCATACCGGTATTTAAAGCATCTGATTTACCGCCGTTTTCTTTATCTATTACCGTTAATTTTGAGAATGATTGTTGTCTAGACTTATAAACTCCCCTTATGGGTTTCGATTTCCAGTTAGGATCTATCTTACGATCAATTTTTACTAAATCATAAGCATCAATCATTTTCTGCATGGTATCATCTTTACTACCATCATTAACCACCATTACTTCGTAGTTCACATATTTTAATGACAATAATGATCTTATGTTTTCCACAATAGTCATGCCCTCGTTATACGCAGGAGCCACGATTGTTAAACTTGGAGCCAATGGCGACGCCATTACCTTGGATAAGTCACCAAAACTATTTTTATTCTTATAATGTAACGAGCCTTTTGTGGACAAGTACCCCATGATGCTAAATAATGTAAATAGCACCACTGTAAACACAAAAAATACAATGTTTATATAATCGAGCAATATGTTGAAAACACCATTATCCATTGAATTTTTTTCTTTTGGTTAATGGAAATTCTAATAACTGCTGAAAATACGTATGTTCTTCAGCTGTTAATCCAATAGGCTCAGAGCTACTAGAATGCTCCGAATTTTTTAAATCTTTTGAAAATTCAGGTGCAAATTCAACCTCAAAAAGGTCCAATGGTTTTGCGGGTTCTAAATCGAATTCTTCCAATAAAAAGCAAAACTCCAAAGGCATTAGATCTTTCGGCTTTTTTTCTATCAGATAAGGTTGGTCTTCTATAGGTAATGCGCTAATTGTTTGGTTTATTTCAACTCTTTGTTTCACCAATTCCTCTTCTACTTTAATCGTTGTTTGCAGATTTAAAACTTCTAAAGGCAAGGTCTCAGACTCTTTTATTGGAGTGAATTTATCCAGCAATTTGGCTTTTACAACAACGGCTTTAGTACGAATTAGTGTATTATGATGATTTTGCAAGGAAGTTAAAAAGGGAATGTCTTTATTATTACCAATCTCGAGAATTTCATCTAATAGCAGCATTTTACATTCATCATCCGCTCTATTAAATAAGGGCTCGAATATACTTTGGTAATTATCCTCAATAATTGTTTCTGATTGCTCTAAAATGCTATTATCAACTTTTATTTCATCCGAATTTGTTGTAGTTAACGATACAGCATCATCTTCATTCAAAAGAACTTCAAAAACAGGTTCTGGTGTATTAATTTCGGATTTGGAGCTAATCGGATCCTTAGCAACCACTGACTCTTGTTCAGCAGCTTCTACTTTATCTTCATTATTTTTGTTTACAAAAATGCTGTCTAAAAAATGGGCTACGCGTTCATATTCTGGAAGCAACTCCGAAGGTGTTTCTAATTGCACTTCAGGCTGATTAGTCTCAATAGGTTCAGAATCTACAGCTATTTCTATAGCTTCTTCGGAATCTGGTTTTTCAAATTCAGGGTCGTCTGGTGCATCATTACTAACATCAACTTTATGAACTATCTCCTCAAAACTTTCGTCTTGATGCTCTTCTAAAATACTTGAATCTAGACCATCAGTTGGCATAACATACTCTGGCCAAATGGTATTTATAGCACTTAAAGCTTTGCTTTTAACGGTAAAGTTAGATTCTTTCTTATCTACAAGCTCTAAAAACGGAATATCTTCTTTACGCTCAAAACTTGCAAGAGTATCTAAAATGGCTAATTTAATATGCGCATTATTTTTCCAAAAAACAGCCTTTAAAGTTCTTGTGGAACTCTGAAAATTAAATTTTTTTATACAACTTATTGCTTCGTGTTTAATATTGGTATTTTTATGACGTACTAAAGAAATTATTGATTCTTCAGCATCATTCTGATCATAATGTTTAATTAATCGAAGCGCAAATAACACAACATGTTTGTTTTTTGAGGTTAACCACTTGTAAAAACGTGGTGGTTCAAAATACTCTGCATTTGACAGCACCTCTAAAATTTTAAGCTGCTGCCACTCCGAGATAGAGTATTTAGTGGTGTCTAAGAAATATGAAATACCTTCATGCATTAAAGTTACCGTTGAAATTTCGGCCTGCTTACGCACCACAGATCGTTTATCATTAATAAAACGACGAATAAAACTATATGATTCAACCACTTGCATTTGCGTAAGTTCAAACATTCCCTGTGAAATTTTTTGCCATCTAAAACTTTTTAGCTTCTCAAAAGCTTGTTCTTGAAGGTTTAAATCTTTGTAAAGTTTAAAAAGCAATTTTCTGGTTTGTCCAGATACATCAGTTTTTAGATCTAATAGTATTTCCGATAATACAGCTTCGTTTTTCTTATCTTTTATAAGCTCACGAATTTCTATTTTTCTATTGATGTAACTATTTTTTTCCTCCTTAGTACCTATATTTTCCTCGTAAAAAAGAAATTCGCTTACCATTGGCGCCAAGATTTTTTTACGACTTGCAGTATCCGAAGCGTCTTTTTTAAATTTGTTTCGAAAGAAAAATATAGCTCCAAAGTAAATCACCGCTAAAATTGAAAACAAAATAGACAAGTCCCATAGCACGTCTGTAGGTACTTTGGGAGAGCTTACTAAATTGTATATTTTCAAGGAGGGGAACTTCAAAATAACGGTGTTGTTTTATCCTAATTCTTTCTTTAATCTTAAGAGTAATTCTGCTGGACTAACAGGTTTTGATAAAAAATCGTTAGCTCCTAGCTTAAATGCACTTAACACGTTTTCCTCATTACCCGCTGAGGATAGGATTATTATGGGTATTTTTAATTTCAATTCATTTCTTACATAATCTGTAATTTCTAATCCAGAAAAGTAAGGCATCATTATATCTGTAACTATTACATCTGGCCTATTGGTTTCTAAATAACTTTTTACGTTTTTACCATCGGTACAAACGGTTACGTCATAACCTGCTTTTTTTAGCCTGTAATCTAACAATGCTGATAATAAGTCATCATCATCTGCCAACATCAACTTTATTGAACTCATAATTTTTATTTGTTCTTATACGAATAAATAGCGTTATCTATTGCTGCCTCAATCAACGGATACTCTTTTAAAAAGCAATCGTATAAGAAATTTAAATATTTAAAATCTTGATCATCAAGACATATTTTATGCATTTGCTCCACTATCCTTAACAAGCTAGGAATTCGCATCATTTTTAAGCCTGCTTTTAGCTTGTGTGCATTAAACCTAACACCATCCGCATTCGCAGCTTTTAAATCTACTTTAGTCTTACCTATAAACTCAATTGCATTAAGTTTAAAAAGCTGCACCAATTCTTCCAACATTTCTACTTCACCAAAACAATCTTCTAATAAAACTGATAAATCAATTTCAGAAGGTTCAATTGCACTGGCTTCTGATACAACAGATGTGTTATGCATATTCTTAATAGTTTTTAAATTTGTAATATTTGAGGTTAGTTTTTTAAGTAATTCCTTAGAATCGAAAGGTTTCAAGATATAATCATTAATTCCACTTTCATCGCAGCGTTTTTTATCTTTTATGGAGAAATCTGCTGTCAAAGCAATTATAGGAATAGAACTTATACTAGCTCTAGGATTTTTTCTGATTATTTTTGCTACGTCAAAACCATTAATATCTGGCATTCTTAAATCCATAAGAATTACATCAATTTTTTCTTTTTCGAGCAGGGATAAACCAAATTCAATAGAATCTGTCACATAATTTGTACATTCCCAAAAATCTAATCTATTTTTAATTAGTTTTTGATTCATTGTATTGTCTTCAAAAACAAGAAAACTCATATTTTTTATAGTGTTTTCACGAGCTTGAATAGTAGTATCATGCACATGAACAGCTTGTTTTTCTACAGCTTTACCAATTTTAAAAGGTAATTCTACTTTAAATATTGTACCCACATTTATTTTGCTAGACACCGTTATAGTGCCATTTAAATGTGTTACAATATGTTTTACAATGCTTAAGCCTAGACCTGTTCCACCATAATTTTTTTGTGTATCTACTTCGGCTTGTTTATAATAATCAAAAATATTATTTAAGTTATTCTCCGAGATACCAATTCCCGTATCCTCAACTTTAAAATGCAATAAAACAGATTCCTCATCTTTTGAAACAACATCTATAGCAAGGCTTATACTACCTTCGCTTACAAATTTTATAGCATTACCTATCAAATTCAGGAGTATTTGCGAAAGTTTAGATGGGTCACCAACAAGTATTTGTGGTATGTCTTTAGAGATTGAAACATTAAAAGTTACCTCTGGGTTTACTATTAAGGTCTGGCACAAATAGCTTATATCTTTAATTAAAGCTGAAAAATTAAATTCTACATTCTCAAAATGCGACGATCCAGACGAAAGTTTAGAGTACTCCAACAGTTCGTTTATAATGGTCAATAATGAATTAGATGCAGATTGAATTGCCTTTACATGCACAGCCTGACGCTCATTTAAATTATCTTCCGCCAACAATTCAGTAAAACCAATAATCCCATTCAATGGAGTTCGTATTTCATGGCTAACTTTTGCAATGAGCAATTCTTGATCTGCAGCATTTAAGTTTTTTGCCTTTTTATTGAACCTAGATTTTGATGTAGAAATAGATTTAGAAATTTTGATTTCTGGTTTTACCGGCACCGCTTTCTGTTCCAAATTTTGTTTAAAAATTTGAAATGATTCTTTAAGCCTAGTAGCTTCTTCGGAGGTAAGCTCCTCAAAAGAAAAACTGTTCAACTTAGATTCTAGATCAGATAAGTAGGTAAGTAATTCGTTAGATTTCAATGTTTTCTATGCTATTTATGATTAAAATTTGGGTTCAAAAGGCAATAATAATTAGGCAACTACCAACTTTTAGTACCTATAATACTTATAAAATTGGCCTTATAGTCTAGGGTATACAACAAAATGTTACCTAATAGCTTTAAGTTGTTGTCAAAACCAATAATAACGAGGTATAAGAATGTTAAAACACAGAGAGTTACTGTGAAAATGGAGTTTATTCTATTTTAAAACAATTCATCGTCAATAGCAAGTATTGGTTTTAGAACACCATCAATCTAAATAACTGGTTTACAGTTAACTAATTAAGTTTGTAGAAACAAAAAAATCAACTTCACGAATAAGATTTTACTCTTAATTGTAAAGTTGAATTTATAAATTAATATTAAGTATTACTTCGATATACTTAGTGTATGTATTTAATTACCATTAATTTATATTTACTCTTTAGATGCTAGTCTATCAACTACATATTCAATTTTAGTTTTGTTGTGTGCAACTGGCTTTCCATCAGCACCTAAATTTACCATAATAATATTATCCACAGTAACAATAGTCTCGTGTGTCATCTTATTACGAACCTCACAATTTAAGGTTAAAGAGGTTTTACCAAATTTTACCACCTCAATACCAATTTCAATAATGTCTCCTTTTACGGCAGTGCTCATAAAATTTATTTCCGACATGTATTTTGTTACTACTTTTTTATTCTCTAATTGAATAATGCTATAAAGCGCAGCTTCTTCATCTATCCATGCTAAAACTTTACCACCAAATAAAGTTTCATTAGCATTTAAATCTTCGGGTTTAACCCATTTTCTACTATGAAATCTCATAACTGTTATTTTTATGCAAAAATAAAGAACAATTTTACCTTAAAAGAATGTTACCTAAGATAACCTATTAGATTTTTGAATATGAAAATTTACCTCTTAATTATTATTCAAATTAGCAATTTAGTCTACCTACAAAAACTTAATTATCAAAATGCATTAGGCTATATTGTTTATAAAAAAGTTAAAAACTTAACCGTGTTCAAAAAAACTCCTAAAGGTTAATCGGTATCTTTAGTGAAAAAGCCATAATGAACGAAAGAGATGACAATTTGCTAGCAATACGCCCAGTTATTGCTGCAGCCAGAATTACCGACACTATGAGTAGTGAGGAATACTTTCAAAACAAAATTCTACGACCTATTTTAAAACAGCAAAACCCTATCCTACTCGTTATTTTTAAAAATTATATTAAAAAACACAAGAATAACTACTATACACTTACCATTGAAAAACGTTTGGAATACATTGAAAATGCAATTCAAAAAGATATTAAGTTCAGAAATTCTATAAAAGGAATTATCATTGGCCTGTTTACTCTTGAAGAATACCAGCTTTATATTGAGAATTCATCTGCTTTAAACAAACGAATGATGAACCTAGTTATTGAGCGACTTAAAGATCAGGTGCAATTTTTTGAAACTGCGGTTTTAGTTTAACAGAGATTCTCCGTTTAGGTCAGTAGTTAGTATATCACTCATTAAATCAAAATAAGGGCGAATAGCTTTAAATGATTCGTCTATTTTATCTGCAAAATCTGCGGATAGAACTTCTTTGTCTGTAAACTTACGGATAAAAATAAACTGCTTCATTTTTATAAGATCTATATCTTGGTGCTCTTTATCAAACCCTTTTGGTGCTGTTTTAAGTTCATCACCCTGGATTTCACCCCATATTTTCTTGAATTTAGGAGCACTTATCACCGATCTAAATTCTTCAGCATCAAGCTCTAATTCTTTACGAATCCTGAATAAATCTTCTTTGTTTGGTTCCCAAAAACCAGTTGCGATAAAGCTACCCCCAGACTTTATATGCACATAATAACCTCCTCTTAATTTTGCACCTGCTCTGGTAAACGAACCTGCTAAATGCGATTTATAAGGCGTTTTATCTTTTGAAAAACGCACATCTCTATAAATTCGGAACATTTTCAATTTCTCAATTTCATCATGCGCCTTAAGTTTATCTAAAACGGTATTCAAAAAGCCTTTAACTGCTTTTTCTTGTTTTTTAAATGCTGCTTTATTTTTTTCGAACCAATCACGATTGTTATTTTTTTCTAAATCTTTTAAAAAATTAAACACCTCTTGTGTTAGTATTTGACTAGGCATACGACTTTAAATTTTCAACAAAATTATATCGAAAGTTAACGATTTTTAGCAAGAGGCTTTTAAAATATTGGTTAATTTTGACACTTACTGTTTTAACTATGGATTCTAAATCAATCATAAACAAGATAAACCAACATAAGACGCAACCAAACTTAAGGTTTAAACTAAAAGAAAAAGTAGAGGCTTTTACTGATAAACTTTTTTATACTCTTTTTGATATAGACACTCCTGTTGAGGAAAATTTAGCCTTATTAGAAGTGCAATTTGATGAATTAGTAGACTTAGGATGCTGGGAGCTAGACAAACCTTGCAAAAAGGTTTGGGAGAATTATGTTGTAAAACTGCCAGAAATATTAGAGAAACTCAACTTAGACGCACAAGCATTTGTTAACTGCGACCCTGCTTCATCGTCTATTGAAGAGGTCTACATGGCATACCCAGGGTTTTATGCCATTGCTATTTATCGTTTAGCACATGAATTATATACCGAAGGTTTTCCATTGGTACCAAGGTTAATGACAGAATATGCCCATAGACAAACGGGAGTAGATATTAATCCTGGAGCTCAAATTGGTAACTCTTTCTTTATTGATCATGGCACAGGGGTAGTTATTGGCGAAGCGGCAATTATCATGGATGATGTTCGAATTTATCAAGGAGTAACCCTCGGCGGATTATATGTTGCTAAAAATCTACGTAAAACCAAAAGACACCCCACCATAGAAAGCAACGTGACCATATATGCAAATGCCACTATTTTAGGAGGAAAAACCGTAATTGGAGCCAATAGTGTTATTGGAGGGAATGCATTTATAACATCATCCGTACCACCAAATTCAACTGTTTATCACACATCAGAAATAAAAATAAAAACTGCACCAAATGCCTCATAGTATAATTGATCTAATTGGAAACACTCCTCTAGTAGAATCTAAAGTTCTTAACACGAACCCTAATGTAAAACTCTACTTTAAACTTGAAGGTCAAAATCCTGGCGGTAGTGTTAAAGATCGTCCAGCCTTAAACATGATTAAAAGTGCTTTGGAGCGTGGAGATATTTCTAAAAAAAGTCAGCTTATTGAGGCTACCAGTGGCAATACCGGAATAGCACTTGCCATGATTGCTCGTATATATGGATTAAACATTGAGCTAGTAATGCCTGAAAACTCTACAAAAGAAAGAGTGCAAACGATGCGAGCCTATGGCGCTACCGTTACACTAACCTCTTCTGATGTTGGTATTGAAGGCGCAAGAGATTATGCTATAAATAAAGTGCAAAACGAAGGATTTATTATGCTAAACCAATTTGAAAATGATGATAATTGGAAAGCACATTACAAAAGTACCGGGCCAGAAATTTGGAAAGATACCAAAGGTAAAATAACACACTTTGTTTCTTCAATGGGCACAACTGGTACCATTATGGGGAATTCTACTTATTTAAAAGAACAAAACAAAAATATTCAAATAGTTGGAGTACAACCTACCGACAATTCAAGTATTCCGGGCATAAGAAAATGGCCAAAAGAATATCTTCCAAAAATATTTGATGCTTCAAAAGTAGACCAAGTTCTTGAGGTAAGTCAAGACGAAGCAACACAAATGACGCTTAAACTAGCTAAAGAAGAGGGCATCTTTGCAGGTATGAGTAGTGGTGGATCGACAGCAGCTGCGCTGCGATTAGCAGAAACCTTAAAAAGCGGCGTAATTGTTAGTATTATTTGCGACAGAGGCGATCGTTATTTATCATCTGGTTTGTTTGATAATTAACTTACAACCATTTTTTTCTTTTAAAATAAACCAACATCGCTATAAACATTAAAATCATGACACCCCAAACCATAGGATAACCATATTCATAATGTAGTTCAGGAATATTATCAAAATTCATCCCATAAACCCCCACAATAAAAGTCAACGGAATAAAGATTGATGCCATAATGGTCAATACTTTCATAACCTCGTTCATTTTATTACTCATGTTGCTCATATACATTTCCATTAAACTCATAGACATTTCTCTATAAATTTGAAGGCTTTCATTTATTTCGATACAATGATCTTTTACATCACGTAAAAACAACTTTGTATCTTTTGTAACTAATTTATTTTCAGTATCTTCAAGTCTTCCAATTAATTCTTTCATTGGAGCAACATTTCTACGAACTTTTAGCACATCTTTCTTTAAATCTTGTATACGATGCGCTACTTCAGAATTTGGATTATCATACACCTCTTCTTCCAAAGCTTCTATTCTTGAATTTAAATGCTCCAAAACCACAAAATAATTATCTACCACAGCATCTAATAATGCAAAAAACAAATAATCAGCTCCCCTGGTTCGCACCCGACCCGATTTATTCTTTACCCTATCCCTAACAGCGTTAAAAACATCATCTTTTAATTCTTGAAAAACCAGTACAGAATTTTGATATAAGATTATAGCTATGTGCTCACTTACTATTTCTTGGTTTTCATCAATGTATAACATTTTAAAAACTCCAAAAATATAATCCTCGTATTCGTCAATTTTTGGTCTTTGCTGCGGATTAACAACATCCTCTAAAACCAAAGAGTTCAACTCAAACATTTTGCCTAAACTATCGATATAGCCTTCGTCACTTATTCCTGTAACATCAACCCATGAAGTTTGTTTAGAGTCTTTAAACTCTTTTATTTTCTCTAATGAATTTGTCTGAATTACATTAAATTCATTTTCATCATAGTTTATTACAGAAACAACTGTTTCCACTCCTTCTCGTTGCCCCATATAGGTAACAGTTCCAGGAGCCTGACCCATTTTACGATGCAACTTTGAGGCTTTCTTAGGCCTTAGCTTGAATTTTGGTTTTTTAATTGTCATAAACTAAATATAAAATAAAAATAGCTTCAATAAAATATTAAACAAAGGTTAACTGGTTTAACAGCAGTCCTGATCCTGGTGCCACATAGGGCAATAAAACATTACTCTCCTCACTTAAAGAATGTATTACCTCCTCTTGCGTTAGCTCACCTTTCCCTACTTGCACTAACACCCCCATAATCATTCTGATTTGATAGCGCATAAAACCCTCTCCTTTCACATGCAAGGCATATGATTTGTCAGGAAAAAAATTAGCACTAAGAATAGTATTTTCCTTAATCTCACATGAAGTTATTGTTCTCGTAAACTTTGTATCATTTTGATGTCTAACCGTATACGATTTAAAATTATGTGTGCCTTCAAATAATTTTGCAACAGAAATCATTGACGCCAAATCTAAATCTTCAATAAATGTTACTAAGTAAGGTGCACAAAACGGATGGCTTTTTTTACCAAAGGCAAATAAGTAAATGTATTCCTTTTCTTTGCTATGCTGAATGATATTAAACGTTTCATCGACCTCAATAACACTTAATACTCGAATATCTGGCGGAAGATTTTTATTAAAAACGTTTAAAAATTCTTCATTATTCAAAATCGGCTCGTCTTCCAAATACAATTCAAAAGCAGCTTCTAACGCAGAAACCTTGGCATCTGTTCTACCTGCACCTAAAATTTTAAATTTTCTATCAGGAAGTATATATTTTAAGGTTTTAACCAACATAGACTCTATTGTTTTCTGGCCTGGTTGTTTTTGCCAACCGCTATATCTAAAACCTAAAAACTGAACCTTAAATAGGTAAAAATGACGCTCCTTCTGCATAAATGCTATTTGTATTACAAAAGTACTACTTATCTAAAAATATAAAGCCTAGAATTTTTTTTGTACTTTGTTACTAATAACCCAACAATATAATTATGACAAACAAAGACGTAACAAAACCACCTATTTGGTTTTGGATTGTAAGCATTTTAGCGCTATTATAGAACCTTATTGGCGTGAGTCAATATCTAGGACAAGCCTTTATAACAGATGAAGCTAAAACACTATTACCTGCAGCTGAGTTACAATTGATTGAAGAAACTCCAACATGGATTACAGCTGCATTTGCGGTAGCAGTATGGTTTGGACTTATAGCCTGCATTGGATTGCTAATTAGAAAAAAAATGGGCGAAAAACCTTTTTCTAATTTCGTTAATTGCCGTCATCATTCAAATGGGGTATTCTAGCCTAATGACAAGTGCCATTGATTTATTTGGTTCATTAGCAATTATAATGCCTGCTTTAGTTACCATTATAGCAGCCTTACTTTATTATTTTTCTAGCATGACTGCCAAAAAAAATTGGCTACGTTAAAAAAAAAAGCCCGAAATATAGTACACATCTCGGGCTTTACCTTTTTTTTATATTTTCTAAATGATACTAAAAACCATCATTAGTAATTTCTAGTTGTTCCACTTCTCCATATTTTTTAGCTAATTCGCCTATTTCAGATGCTTTACCTATAAGAACAAACTGAAAATTGTCTTTAGGAAAATATTTCTGAATTAATTCTGCTGCTTTTTGGGTATTTAAAGCATCTACTTGTTTTGTAAAGGTGTTTATGTATGATTCATCAAAATCATAAATATACATATCTGTTAATAAAATAGATAAAGCTGAATTTGTTTCATAATCTGGTGGAAATTGTCCTTTTACATAGTTTTTTGCCGACGTAAGAATTTCTTCATCTAAGCCTTTTGTATGTAATTTTTTATAGGTTTCTAATGCCAAATCTATCGTCTTTTCGGTATTTTCGTTCGCCGTAAATGTGCTAATCACAAATGTCCCGCCTAGCTTATAAGGCGTAAAACTACTTCTAGCACCATACGTCAACCCTGAGTTTACACGAAGCTCATCATTAAGCCAAGAAGTAAACCTACCGCCGAGAATTGTATTGATAACTCGGATTCCAACGAAATCTGGATTGTTTCGCGAAATGCCCGGACCACCAATATAAAAGGTAGTTTCACGAGCATCTTCCTTGTTCACTAAAAGCACTCTTGCCTTATCTGTTACAGGTAAATCTGGAAGTATGTTACCCGTTTTAGCGGAAGATTTCCAAGCACCAAACAGCTTCTCTACCTCTACCTTCATTGACTTAGTATTAAAATCGCCCACTATTGCAATGGCAGATTTAGAAGGATTGTATTGTTCTTTATAAAAATTGATCAAATCTTTATTTTGTATTTGTTGCAATGATGCTTTTGTACCTTCTTCTGGATTTCCATAAGGATGCTCACCGAAAACAAATTTGTTGTAATAGTTACTCAAAACAGATCTAGGACTTTCTTTCATTTGGTCCATTTCTGCTATTTTACGACTCACCATTTTTTCTACTTCATCCGTAGGAAAGGTTGGATTTAAAAGCACATCTTTTAAGATATCCATTACCACTTTTTGATCCTTTTTCATAAAAGATGAAACCAAATAAGCAGATTCTTTTCCCGCTCCAGATGAAATACTTGCCCCTAAAAACTCTGTGTTTTCCTCTATTTGAGACTTCGTATAATTTTTACTCCCTAAAACTAATGCATCTGCAGTTACCGCTGCCAAGCCACTTTTCTCCTTAACATCATTAACTGCACCGGCTGGGAAGACTGCAGTAAACTGAATTAAAGGAACTTCATGACGCTCCATTAAATATATAGTGAGACCGTTTTTTAATTGAATTTTTGTGTATTCCGGAAGCTTAAAATCTTCTTGGGCCACAATTGAATTTGTTAGCAATAATGCAACAAAAAATACAAAGAGCTTATTTATAGTGTTTTTCATGTTTTGATATTTTTAATTGTAAAATGTCTTTTTATTTTGACTCTTCACCTAGAGCAGGTTCAGAGTTTTGCAAAACACCTACAGTTCTATTGTTTTTAGTAAAATATTTTTTTGCTACTCGCTTTATATCCTCTGTAGTAACCTTTTCGTAAGCCTCAGGAGCAAAATACATTTTTTTATAATCTCCAAAATACAATTCATAAGTACCTAAAGTATCACTTTTACCGTCTATAGTTTCTAGTGTTTTATAAAACTCCATAAGCTTTTGGTTTTTTACTTTCTGCAGTTCCTTTTCTGTGATACCATTTTCAATAACACCATCAATAACATTTAAAATTTCATTTTCTAATTTTACAGCATCCACATCTTGACCTGCAATTCCATAGATATAAAACAAATTAGGATCAAAACTCTCTGGCATGTAGCTAAATACACTTGTTGCGTACTGATTTTCATCAACTAGATAGCTGTATAATTTACTGCTTTTTCCACTACTTAAAACAGAATTCAACACATCTAAAGCATAATGGTCTTCGTGTTGAGTTTCAGGTACATGGTAGGCAATTAAAACGTTTGGTGTGCTCACCTGTTTTTGCACCATAACACGTTTTTCACCTCGCTGTTCTGGCTCTACCGTATGTATTTTTCTTGGCGCAGGCTGCGCAGGTATTGGTTCAAAATATTGACTTGCCAATTTCTTAACACCAGCCAAAGTTACATCACCAGAAATTACTACCACAGCATTGTTGGGCGCATAATACGTATCAAAATAACGCTGTAAATCGTCGATAGACCAGTTTTTAATATCTGATTCATAACCAATTACAGACCATCTGTAAGGATGTGCAGAAAATGCAGAAGCCTTAACTTCTTCGCTAATATTCCTGAAATTAGAATTTTCCAAGCCTGTGCTTCTTTCACTTAACACCACACCCCTTTCACTCTCCACCATAGTGGAGTCTAATGCTAGATTAGCTATACGATCGGCCTCTAAGTCAAAAATTGTCTCTAAAGATGATGAAGGAAACCAATCTGTATACACCGTAACATTTTCTGTAGTATAGGCATTATTACTCCCACCTGCAGCTTCCATAGTGCGGTCGAACATTTTTGGCCCATATTTTTTTGATCCATTGAACATCATATGCTCAAAAAAGTGAGATAGTCCTGTAATCCCTGGGTATTCATTTCTGGAGCCCACTTTCCAAAATAAATACATGTTCGCATTTGGGATACTATGATCCTCTAAAACCATAACTTTCATGCCGTTCTTCAGCATAAAACTTTTTACATCTTCAGCCTTGCTTTGTGAAAAAAGCATTGAAGCCATGTGCATGGTTAAAACTGTTAGTAATATTTTTTTCATTTTAATATATTTTAGTCGATTTAAAGATAACAATATGCTTATTCAGATGATACTATTTCAAGTCTTTTTTCAGTTTGAATTTTAAAACACCAACATAACACATTTGCTATAATTTATTTTAACTATGCATTTCATGGATTTTTTCACAACAGCTTTACAGTATTTCTCAACATTAGCATCATTTTAACGAATTCTTTCAAATAAATAAAACCAGGTGTCGTTCTTAAAATCAAATGGTCCCCCATGACCTAAGAAACCTACTTTATGCAACTTACATATCGCCTTTTTCCCCTGAGGGTACTATTGCTTTTGTCTGTAGTTTTACTACTGACACTTAATGTCTTTAGCTTTTATGGGATTTATACGCACAAATTTTACTTTCTGAAATTTGATAATTATATTTTTCCAATACTTTCTATTGTACATTTTACATATTTATACACTTTATGGAGCAAACGAAAACAACATCAAACTCCAGATATTTATATGAGAAACATCGAGTATACTTTGTATGTTATATACGCGATTTACCTATTTAAATTTATAGAGTCTATTTACCGACTAACGACTTATAATGATTTTGAAATAGCATTAATTCCGGAAACTTTTTTTCCAATTGGCTTAATACTCGTATTTCTTTATCTTTTTCTATTGACTATAACCATTATCACATTTAACTACCGAAGAAAAGTAATTGGAGCATTTGACTTTGAAGATTTAAATGATCATATAGATAATTGGAAAAAATAAAATGCTGAATAATTATAAAAAAAGCCTTCCATTTCTGGAAGGCTTTTTACTTTTACAAACCGCTTATAAAGCTACTATACAAATCTTTAAATTGGTAACCTTCTTCAAACCTATGTTTGTTAAGCTTTTTGTAAGCCACTAAACCCCAAAGCAATAATTCTTTTAAAAAGTAACTATCGTTCTTGTCAACGTTTGGTTGATGATCTTTTATAAGCTGATTTAATGCTGGTATTTCATCTAAAGCCCTTTTATACTCTTCATCAGTATAATCGTCTAACAACTCAAAACCTTCTCCTTGAAAAAACCAATGCAACAATTCGTCATAAGGTGTTTCCTCTCCCTTTTTTTCTAACTTATTAATTTTAGGAAAATAATTAGTAAACAGCGTCTTTACGGCATCATCAATTAGTATGGCAGCTACTCCATCGGCTCCTTCTTGTTCCCCTTCATAGACTAGTTCTATTTTACCAGTTATAGAAGGTATTACCCCTAAAAAATCACTTAATCTAACCATAGTGGCATCAGCACCAGTCAATAGTGCCCTACGTTCCGCTGTGCTTAATAAATTCTCAAAGGCAGTAATACTTGTTCTAGCACTTACTCCACTTTTAGCATCTACATATTCACTTTTACGTGCTTCAAAACTTATTTGTTCTAACAAATCTTTTGCCATATCTGGCACATAAACCGCGTTGGTTTGTCGAGAATCTAATTTAGACTCTTGCTCGGTTATTTTTCTTGCGGTTTCAATGGTATCAGGATAATGCGTTAAGATTTGAGATCCTATCCTGTCCTTTAACGGCGTTACGATACTTCCTCTATTGGTATAATCTTCAGGGTTAGCTGTAAAAACAAACTGTATATCTAAAGGCAATCGCAATTTAAATCCCCGAATTTGAATGTCACCTTCTTGTAAAATATTAAATAACGAAACTTGAATGCGCGCTTGTAAATCTGGCAATTCATTGATTACAAATATGCATCGATTAGCACGTGGAATCATTCCAAAATGGATTACACGATCATCGGCGTACGATAGTTTTAAATTTGCTGCTTTTATAGGATCTACATCACCAATTAAATCGGCTACAGTTACATCGGGAGTTGCTAATTTTTCAGAAAAACGGTCATCACGGTGTAGCCACGAAATAGGCGTTTTATCACCTTTCTCTTTTATTAACTCTATAGCAAAACGTGACATGGGCTTTAAAGGATCATCGTTAATTTCAGTGCCTTCCACAACAGGGATATATTCATCTAATAAATTAACCATTAGTCTTGCCAATCTAGTTTTTGCCTGCCCTCTTAACCCTAATAAGTTTATATTATGTCGAGATAAAATTGCTCTTTCTAGCTCTGGAATTACCGAATTTTCATATCCCCAAACCCCTGTGAAAGTTTCTTCACCACGTTTAATTTTTTCTCTAAGATTATCTCTTAACTCATCTTTTATAGATTTACTTAGGTAGCCAGCTTTTTTTAATTCTCCTAGTGTATTTATTTCTTTATAATTCAATTGCATATTTTTTATTTATAATGTTCTATTTGATTGAAGATTTCCTACTTCAATCGTTTTCTTCTATTTGATTCATAATCTTCGAAAATCATTTCTCCCAGTCCTTGCAGACCTGTAAAGAACGCTTTCCCTTTATTTGCTTCGGTAAAATGACGAATAAATTGCATTAAATAAGGGTCTTGAGCAATCATGAAAGTGGTTATTGGTATATGCAACTTACGGGCTTGGCGCGCCATATTGTAGCATTTTTCGACAATATAATCATCTAAACCAACGCTGTTCTTATAATAAGTACCATCTGGTAATCGCAAACAGCTCGGTTTTCCATCCGTAATCATAAAAATTTGCTTATTGGTATTTCGTTTTCTTCTAAGCATATCCATAGCCAACTGTAGTCCTGCTACTGTATTGGTATGATACGGTCCTACTTTTAAATAAGGTAAATCTTTTATAGGTATAGGCCAAGCATCATTACCAAACACCAAAATATCTAAAGTATCTTTTGGGTAACGGGTTGTAATTAACTCAGCAAGAGCCATTGCCACTTTTTTAGCAGGGGTAATTCTGTCTTCGCCGTACAATATCATACTATGACTAATATCTATCATTAGAATAGTACTCATTTGAGCCTTATACTGCGTATCCTCTACAACTAAATCTTCTTCATTTAATGAAAAATCACCTATACCATTACTGATTTGTGCGTTTTTAAGACTTTCCGTCATGGAAATATGTTCTAATCCATCGCCATAACGATATTCACGCAGTTCCCCTGTATGTTCATCACCTTGACCAGATTTTCCTGTTTTATGATTTCCTGATCCACTTCGCTTAAGCTTACCGAAAATTTGGTCTAAAGCGCGTTGCCTTATTATGCGTTCCATTTTAGCGGTTATTGACAGGTTACCACCTCCATTACCGCCATCTTCTTTATCACCTTCACCTCCACCATCTTTAAATTCTTCACGCAAAAAGCCTTTTGCTTTTAAATCTTCAATAAAATCGTCAATAGTGTAATTCTCGTCTGTAAGTTCATACTCCTTGTCCAATTCTCTCAACCAATCAAGTGCCTCGTCTACATCGCCAGATGTATGCGTGATAAGTTCTTGAAAAATATCAAAAAGTTTTTCATAAGGAGATTGTTCCGGTGCTTCATAGGTAGCAAAACGGAATCCTTTTCTTGTATTCATAGCCATACCTTAAAATTAAGATATTTAGAAATGAAAACATATCTTTTTAAGAAAAGTTAAGGGTTTATTGTACTTTTAATTATATGATTCTAGAGCAAATACAAGGTTTTATTAGCACACCCAAATTATGGGATGGTAAACTGCTTGGTGTTGAACAATTTGAGTTTCCTAGTATTAATTTACATGACTTTCAACTCAAACCAATACCTCAAAATATTAGATTGGGGCATCAGGTAGAATGTATTTTTCATCAACTTATAGCCCATTCTGAGCAGTATGAAATACTCCTTTTTAATCAGCTTATAAAAAATGAAAATAGAACTCTAGGTGAAATAGATTTCATACTAAAAGACACTAAAGAAAACGCACTTTTACATATTGAGCTCACCTATAAGTTTTATTTAATTGATGATTCTATACCTAATCCAATTTACCAATTAATTGGCCCAAATAAAAAAGATTCATTTATAGAAAAAATAAATAAAATTAAAAATCATCAATTTAAACTTTTACATAAGGAAGAAACATATAACTTATTAAAAAATAAATTAATAGATATAAACAAAATAACATCAAAAGTTTATTTTAAAGGGCAGTTATTTATTCCGTTTCATAAAAAAAATTGTTCAATTGGACCTTTTAACAGAGAGAGTATTTATGGCTTTTGGATTACTAAAATTGACTTTCAGAGCGTTTGCTTTTTAGATTTTGTATACTTTATCCCCACTAAAAAAGAATGGCTAGTTGCGCCACATAATCAAGTAAATTGGAAAAATTACGATGCGATTATTATTGATATTAATTCTCTGCATAGTAATTTCCAATCGCCAATGATTTGGCTAAAAAATTCTTTAAACCAAATTGAAAAAGCATTTATTGTTTGGTGGTAACAATATAAATTTAAAATGAACGTTAATTTGTAGTATTTAACTTACGAATATTACAAATGACTAAACTACTTCTTGCCTTATCCATGTTCTTATTTATTTCTAAATCCAACTCTGAAATCAAATGGGACGTCATTTATACAAATGCAACCTATGCGCTAAATCATTCTAAAAAAGCAATGAGTTCTAATAATTTTGATCATCAACGCTATTATTCTGAAAAGGCATTACTAGCCTATGATAAAATTGCTAATGATTTGAAAAATTATGATGACGAAGATTTAAAATTAAAAATAGCTGAAACAATAAACGATCTAGAACACGCCGTAGACGCACCAGATTGGGATCGTGGACGCTTTTACACTAAAAGAGTATACCAAAACACACAAGATTTCATCACCACATTAGATTTAATGTCTTTACAAACAGCTTCAGCGCAATAATTTTATCCATTCGCTAAAAATATTTATCCTACTAAATTAATAGATTAAAAAGAATTCCTTTAATTTGCCTTGATTAAATTAAAGGAATTTTGAACAAAAAAGTACCCCATATACTTATACTATTTGTTTTGCTCATTTGTGGTATAAAAAAATACTTACGCTCAAAAACATGTAGAAACTCAAAACGTACTTTGGACACGGTATTATTTAAAGGTAAAGCTTAATGATAATTATCAGATAAAAGAAGAAATTGACACCAGAAAATATTTGTTTCCTTGGCGGAAAAATTAATTTTTGACAAAAACACTAATCGAGCGAAAACTAACCCCTAATTGGAGTATTTCTACCGGAATGGCTTATTCTCAAATAGCCACACCTAACGACCCTGATAGCCCAATTACAGATAATATTTCAGAGTTACGTCCATTAATCGAACTTACTTATAATCAAAAACTTAGTTCCAAATTTATTTTAAATCATAGGTATTGGTCTGAGTTTAGATATTTTGAACAACCTGATAATACTTTTGATTTTAGTACTTGTCGCATGCGCTATAAAGTAGAATTGAATTATGTTCCAAATACTAAAATAACTTTTAAAGCTTTCGATGAAATTTTCTTAAATATTGGTGACCAAACTACAAACCTATTTGATCAAAACAGGTATGGCCTAAGTGCACAATATATGCCTTTGAAAAATTTAGGTTTTGAATTAGGTTATCTAAATTGGTACCAAAAAAGAGCCTCTGGAATTGATTTCTATAATCGACATTTAGTAAGATTAACAATCCACCAAACAATACATTTGAAAAAACAAAAAACCTAAAGCAAACATGCTTTAGGTTTTTTTAATATGATCTATTCTCGTATTTTAATTAGCAGTTAACTCGCGTGTTAACCAACCTCTTCTGTTTGCTGTTGCTATGGCATAAGGTGTTATCCAAAACAATCCAAAAGTAAATAGTATACTATAAGAATACGCCCAAAAGGCCTTAGAAACACTATACCTTTTAGCATAAAATAATACTGGAAATGTAGAGACAACTAATATACTTAACAAAGTAGAACTTAAAAATAGTATAGGATGCGATATAATGAAATATAGCATGAATAATAAAAATGGATAGGTCATTATAATCTTTAAAGCCTGGCTAATAAATAACAATCTTGGCCCAATTTTAGATTCTTTTCTAAAGTTAGCAAACACATACTTAGCCATAACAATATTCTCACGAACATTGCTTCTACCCCATCTGATAAACATTTTGTATAATCCTTTATATTTTTCAGGAACATTAGTGTAGGCATATGCATTTCTTTGAAACAAAACATGATACCCTTGTTTTAAGATCATGTTTGTCATTGCTCTATCTTCACCTATATCAGATGGTTGCCCCATAAATGTTTGATTAATCCATTCTGGAAGACATGCAAACACAGCCTCACTTCTATAAGCCGCTAGAGCACCAGGAGTACATAGAACAGTGTTTAATTGACTCTCCGCAGAACGTCTAAATTCAAAACTTAAAACAAAACTAACGTTTAGCATTTTAGGCAATACTGCATTTTGATTATTCAAAACCTGAATATTTCCTGCAACTGCGCCACATTTTTCATTAACTACGAACGGACTAACCAAATTTCGTAATGTGTCGGCATTAACAATAGAATCACTATCCACTGTTACAAATACTTCACCTGTACCAAGATTAAAGCCACGATATAAAGCATGACGTTTACCCATATTTTTTGGCTGTTGAAAAATAGTAACTCGGTCGCCTAGTATTTTTTTAGCCTCTTTCATCCAATACCAAGTATCATCTTTACTCCCGTCATCAACTGCTAATAATTGTAATTTATCCATTGGATAATCACTTTTAGCTAAACTCATTAATGTTGCCCAGACTTGTTTTCCTTCGTTATATGCAGGAACAATAACAGTCACTGTAGGCAGCGCTGCATCTGCAACGGACGCCACTGGTTTATATCTAAAATACAAGTATAAATTATATAGAAAAAAACCTCCTTTAAAAAGCAATAGCGCAAAACCTACATAAAGAAACACGCTACCCACAGAAGAATTAAGTCGGTCTAATCTAAGTTGATAAAAATCTTCTTGTAAAAAATATACAACAATTGCTGCTGTAATCATTAAAACAAATGAACCCACCATGATAGCTAGGCTCCAAGGATTCTTTACTTTGTCTTTTATTAAGACCTTTACACTATCTAGTGGACTAAACTCCCCATTTAAAGTTGCAAACTTACCATTCAGTGAATTGTAAAATTGCTTCAATGTTAATGTTGCTGTCTTCATTATTAATTTCATTTTTTGTTCTCGAGAGTTATATACGTATGTATTTGCGCTACAGTCTTTTTAGAAAACATTTTTTTACAAAAAAAATCCGAAAGACTTGATTTTCAAGATCTTTCGGATTTTTTAAATTCTAAAATTTATTAATGCCGCCCTTTTAAAACAGTTTCAATATCTTTTAAGGTAAAACCTTTTGCTTGTAACAATATCAAAAAATGAAAGAGTAAATCTGCACTTTCGTCTAAAAACAACTTATCATCATTATCTTTAGCTTCTATTACCACTTCCACAGCCTCCTCGCCTACTTTTTGCGCTACTTTATTAATCCCTTTTCTAAAAAGTGAAGCCACATAACTATCTTGATTTTCAGGATTATCCTTACGATCTTTTATAATAGCTTCTAATTCAGATAAAAAACCAAATGAACTAGAATTTTCTTCATTCCAGCAGGTATCCGATCCAGTATGACATGTAGGTCCGACTGGGTTTACTGTAATCAACAAAGTATCATTATCACAGTCATTTTTGATAGATACTAAATTTAAAAAATTCCCGCTTTCTTCACCTTTTGTCCATAAACGCTTTTTAGTACGACTATAAAAAGTAACTTTTTTAGTTTCTTGTGTTTTATCAAAAGCTTCTTGATTCATATACCCCAACATCAAAACATTTTTTGTTGTTGCATCTTGAATTATGGCTGGAATTAAACCGTCTGCATTTTTATCGAAATCTATTTTCATATTATCTTATATTCTAACAGGAATCCCGTTATTTTTTAATTCTTTTTTTAAATCTAGTATATCAATCTCTTTAAAGTGAAAAACACTAGCAGCCAACGCCGCATCCGCTTTACCTTCTTTAAAAGTATCTACAAAATGTTGCATATTTCCAGCCCCACCAGAAGCTATAATGGGAATATTTAATTCCGTTGATAATTTAGCTAAAGCTTCATTTGCAAAGCCATCTTTTGTGCCGTCATTATCCATAGAAGTAAACAGAATTTCTCCAGCTCCGCGCTGTTCCACCTCTTTCGCCCAATCAAACAAACGAATTTCTGTAGGTACCTTACCACCAACTAAATGTACAATCCATTCACCACCTATCTGCTTCGCATCAATAGCAACTACAATACATTGCGAGCCAAATTTTGCCGATAATTCATTAATTAAATCAGGATTTTTTACTGCTGAAGAATTAATAGACACTTTATCTGCCCCATTTTGCAATAAAATATCCACATCTTCAATTGACGAGATACCACCTCCAACAGTAAATGGAATATTTACTTTTTCTGCTACATGATATACTAAATTTGCTAAGGTTTTTCTCCTTTCCTCTGTTGCTGAAATATCTAAAAAAACCAACTCATCTGCTCCAGAATTAGCATAAATTTCAGCTAATTCAACCGGATCACCTGCATCGCGCAGATCCACAAAATTCACACCTTTAACAGTACGCCCGTTTTTAATATCTAAACAAGGAATTATACGTTTTGTTAGCATTCTGTTGTTTTAAGTATTTAAAATAAAATTTTCTAACTGTTTTAAACTTATTCTATTTTCATAGATAGCTTTCCCAATAATGGTTCCTTCACAACCTAATGCTGCCAACTTAGGCAATTCATCAAAAGTTGAAATGCCTCCCGAAGCAATTAAATTAATTCCTCCGCCATCAATTCCTTTTCCAGTTTGTGCTAATATTTTTTGATACAAGTTAAATGAAGGCCCTTGCAACATACCATCCTTACTGATATCTGTACAAATAACGAATACAATTCCGTTTTTTTGATATCCTTGAATGAATGGAATTAAATCTTCTTTAGAATCTTCTTGCCAACCCGATACTGCAATTTTTTCATTAAGAGCATCAGCTCCTAAAATAATTTTTTCAGCGCCGTAAGTTTCTATCCAACCTATGAAAGTTTCTCGATCTTTAACCGCAATACTGCCTCCTGTTATTTGCGAAGCTCCACTATCAAAAGCAATACGCAAATCTTCATTAGTTTTTAATCCTCCACCAAAATCGATTTTTAAAGTAGTTTGCGAGGCGATTTGCTCTAAAACTTTATGGTTTACAATGTGTTTAGATTTTGCACCGTCTAAATCTACCAGATGCAAATATTCTATGCCGTGGGCTTCAAACTCTTTTGCTACCTCTAATGGATTTTCATTGTATATCTTTTTAGTATCGTAATCGCCTTTTGAAAGTCGAACACACTTACCGTCTATAATATCAATTGCTGGAATTATTCGCATTATAATTTTATTTTATCAATGGACATCCAAAAATCTGAATCTCCTACTTTTTTAAATCCGTAACGCTCATACAAACTATGAGCATCTTTGGTTTTTAAAGCTACTGTTTTTACTGTTTTAATTATCTCATGGTTCATCATATAATCAACCAATTGTTTACCATAACCATTCCCTTGATATTCTGGAAAAATGATTACATCCATAAAATAGGCAAATAAGATTTGATCTGTAACTACCCGAGAAAATCCTATTTGATTTCCATTTTTATCATACAGTCCAAAACAGACTGAATTTTCAATGGTTGTTTTTACTTCATCAAGAGTTCTATCTTTACCCCAATAAGATTCAACACTTATGTATTGCTGAATTTTATGGATATCTAGTTTACTTTTCTCTGTAGAAATTACAACTGCCATTTTATTACATGTTTAAAAAATTCAAAAGAATTTTCTCTCCAACACTGCTACTTTTTTCAGGATGAAATTGTGTTCCGTAAAAATTATCTTTTTTCAAAGCTGCACTATAGGCTAGATCATATTCTGTTGTTGCAATAGTTTCTTCACATTTTGGTGCGTAAAAACTGTGTACTAAATAAATATATTCCTGTTCTGAAACCCCTTTGAATAAATCGGTTTTTAAATCTTTAATTTGATTCCAACCTATTTGTGGCACTTTCACTTTATCAGAAAACTTAATTACATCAACATCAAATATTCCAAGTCCTTTTGTTGCTCCTTCTTCTGTAGCTTTACACATTAATTGCATCCCCAAACAAATACCTAAAACAGGTTGTTTTAATTTAGGAATTAGTTGATCTAAACCACTAGCTTTTAGTTTTTGCATAGCACTACTTGCCTCGCCTACACCAGGAAAAATCACTTTATCAGCTGCTAGAATTTCGTTTACATCATCGGACAAAATCGCCTCAAAACCAATACGTTGTATTGCAAATTTTATACTCTGTATATTTCCTGCGCCGTAATTTATAATTACTATTTTCATTAGTCTTTTTTACAACATTCCTTTGGTTGATGGTAAAACCATTTTTTCCACATCACGTTTTACTGCCATTTTTATTGCCTTTGCAAATGCTTTAAAAATTGCCTCAATTTTATGATGCTCATTGATGCCTTCTGCTTTTATATTTAAATTAGCTTTTGCGCCATCACTAAACGATTTAAAAAAGTGCAAAAACATTTCTGTTGGCATATCACCCACTTTCTCACGATTAAATTCAGCATCCCAAACCAACCAATTTCTACCTCCAAAATCAATAGCTACTTGTGCCAGGCAATCATCCATAGGCAAACAAAATCCGTAACGTTCTATTCCTAATTTTGTTCCTAAAGCTTTATGAAAAACTTCTCCCAAAGCAATTGCAGTATCCTCTATCGTGTGGTGTTCATCGACTTCTAAATCACCATTAACTTTAATATCTAAATCCATTTGCCCATGACGCGCTAATTGATCTAACATATGATCAAAAAAAGCAAGACCAGTTTTTATGTTGCTTTTACCAGTGCCATCTAAGTTGACTTTAATTTTAATATCAGTTTCATTGGTTTTTCTGCTAATCTCAGAAACTCTATCCTTCAGTTTTAAAAACTCATAAATTTTCTCCCAATCATTGGTCTCAATATCAATATAAGTAGCTAATTCCTCTCTTTTTACTGTAATTTCTCCAGTACCCAAATTGGTTTCGTCGTTTATAAAAATACCTTTCGCTCCAAGATTCTTAGCCAATTCCATATCTGTTAACCGATCACCGATAACAAATGAGTTTGTTAAATCATAATCACCCGAAAAATACTCAGTTAATAAACCCGTACCTGGCTTTCGTGTATTGGCATTTTCATGAGGAAACGTACGATCTAAAAACACTTTATCGAATACCACACCTTCATTTTCAAAAGAATTCATGATAAAATTATGTACAGGCCAAAATGTTTCTTCAGGAAATGAATCCGTACCTAAACCATCTTGATTAGTAATCATCACCAGTTCATAATCTAATTCTTTGGCTATTTTACCCAAAAAGGTAAATGCTTTAGGATAGAAAGTCATTTTATCAAACGCATCAATTTGTTCATCAACGGTTTCTTTAATAATAGTCCCATCTCTATCTATAAAAAGTACTTTTTTCATGCTTATTGAATTTCTTTTAAAACTTGAATTAGTTTTTCATTTTCTTGTTTTGTACCTATAGTAAACCGTAAGGTATTTTCGCATAATGGTTGTGTTGTTCTATTTCTCACCACTATTCCCTTTTTTAAGAGTTGATTATATCTATTGGTCGCATTATCTACTTTAGCCAGAACAAAATTTGCATCAGTATCATAAACCTGAGTTACAAAATTTAATTGAAGTAATACTTTAGATAACATGTCTCTTTCTTTCAATATTTCAACTACTTCCGATTTAACTTTTTCTACATTTAAAATTCGTTCTAACGCCTTCTTTTGTGTAAGCTCATTTACATTATAGGGTGGCTTTATTTTATTTAGAATTTGTATTAATTCTTCCGAAGCAAAACAAATACCCAATCGTATACCCGCCATTCCGTATGCTTTTGATAGGGTCTGTGTGATAATTAAATTATTGAAATCACCTAATTTTTGCACCCAACTTTCTTCATTAGAAAAATCTATATAAGCCTCATCAATCACCACAATACCCTGAAAGTTCTTTAGAAGATGTAAAATTTTTCCCGATGAAAAACTGTTTGCTGTTGGATTATTAGGCGAACAAAGAAAAAGAAGTTTAGAATTTGCATCTGCAGCCTCCAGTATTTGTTCAATATTCGGCTGAAAATCATTAGTTAACAATACTTCTCGATTCTCAATATCATTAATTCCAGATAATACTTTATACATACCATAAGTTGGTGGAAGTGTAATAATATTATCTTCTTTAGGCTCACAAAAGGCCCTGAAAATAAGATCTAAAACTTCATCGCTGCCATTGCCAAAAAGAATATTGCTAGGTTTAACTCCTTTTTGTTGTGCCAAAACCTCTTTGAGACTTCGCTGTTGCGGATCTGGATATCTATTAACCCCATTTTCAAAAGGATTTTCATTAGCATCTAAAAACACCATTTCCGAACCATCAGAAACATATTCATCACGAGCTGAAGAATAAGGACTTAAGCCTTTTATATTCTCTCTAACCAGATTATTTATATCAACTCTATTCATTCTCCAAACTTTTTAATCTTAGCGTTACAGCATTTTTATGTGCCTGCAGCCCTTCTGCTTCAGCCATAATCTCAATAGCGCTCCCAATCTCTTGAATTCCTTTTTTAGATATTTTCTGAAAAGTCATGCTCTTCATAAAACTATCTAAATTCACGCCACTATATTGCTTAGCATAACCATTTGTTGGCAAGGTATGGTTAGTTCCAGAAGCATAATCACCAGCACTCTCAGGAGTGTAATTTCCAATAAAAACCGAACCTGCATTAACAATAGCATTTAAATAGGACTCTTCATTTTCTACACAAACAATATAATGTTCAGGTCCATACTCATTAATCAATTCTTGCGCGATTTGATCATCTTCAACAAAAATTAATTTACTATTATCTATAGCCTTTTGAGCAATTTCTTTACGTGGTAGATCTTGAATCTGAACAGAAATTTCTTGTTCCACGCTTTCAAGCATCACTTTAGATGTTGTCACTAAAATTACCTGACTATCAATTCCATGCTCTGCTTGACTTAATAAATCAGAAGCAACAAATGACGGATTGGCAGTATCATCCGCAACCACCAAAAGTTCGCTTGGTCCAGCTGGCATATCTATTGCTACACCATGTTTAGTAGCTATTTGTTTGGCAACTGTTACGTACTGATTACCTGGTCCAAAAATTTTGTACACCTGAGGAATACTTTCTGTACCAAAGGTCATCGCCGCAATAGCTTGAATACCACCAACTTTAAATATTTTAGTAACACCACATAGGTTTGCAGTGTACAAAATTGCAGGATGTATTTTACCTTCTTTATTCGGTGGAGAACATAACACAATTTCATTACAACCCGCAATATTAGCAGGTACCGCTAACATTAAAATCGTAGAAAATAATGGAGCAGTTCCTCCCGGAATATACAAACCTACTTTTTGAATAGGCCTTTTTACTTGCCAACAATCTACTCCTTTTGCTGTTTCAACGTGAATGCTTTTAGTTTGTTGAGCTACATGAAATTTTTCAATATTTTCTTTAGCTATTAAAATAGCTTCTTTCAACGCAACAGAAACTGCGGCATTTGCTTCTACAATTTCATCATCAGAAACTAATAAATCAGAAACAGTTACTCCATCAAATTTTTCGGTGTACTTAATTATTACTGCATCACCACCTTCTTTAACTTCTTTAAAAACTTGATCTACTGTAGCTTCAATATCAGCAACTGTTTTAGTGGGCCGTTCTAAAATAGTTTTCCAGTCTTCCTTTTTAGGATTATATATTTTGTTCATAGCAATTACTACTCAAATTTTTTAATCATGTGATACCCTAGCGGCTCAAATCCTTGTCGCTCCCAGAATTTCTTACCCTTTTCATTGTGAGCATAGCAATTAACCTCTGCTCCTATACAATCAATACTTTTGGCATAATTAAACAGCCAATTCATCATTAACTCCCCAACACCATCACTCCTATAGTCTGGTTCAACAAATACATTGTCAGGTTCTACGTGTTTGCCCGCATATAATTTATTCAAAACCCAAAATCCGCAAACACCAATTAATTTTTGAGCATCGTAAACACCAATACATTGGTATCCACCCATCGCCAGCATATCTCTTAATCTGCTTTTTAATACAGCCTCAGCTATTTTTCCTTGATTCAATTGAATAACTAAAGGTATTATTGTTTCCATTTGATCATAAGGAATCAAAGCAATTGTTAAATCAGTTTTCATGATGATACTTATAAAACCATTTTTTCAATTGGACACACTAAAATACCTTCGGCACCAGCTTGCTTCAATTCATCAATAACTTCCCAAAATTTATCTTTATTAATTACTGTATGCACAGAACTCCAACCTTCATCTGCTAATGGTAATACTGTTGGACTGCGCATTCCTGGTAGTAATTTTAAAATATCTTTTAGTTTATCATTTGGCGCATTTAACAATACATATTTAGATTGCCTTGCACGTAAAACTGCCTGAATTCTAAATTGCAATTTTTGCAGAATGGCTTTTCTCTCTTCGGAAATTTGAGGGGATACCGCTAAAACGGCCTCGCTTGTTAACATTACCTCTACCTCCTTTAAGTTATTCTTAAAAAGGGTACTACCACTTGAAACTATATCGCAAATAGCATCTGCAAGACCAATATTTGGTGCAATTTCTACAGATCCGGTAATTATATGTAAATCTGCCTTAACACCTTTAGAATCTAAATAATTTTTTACGGTATTTGGGTACGAAGTTGCAATACGCTTACCTTCAAAATCTTTAACAGATTCATACTTGACTGCTTTTGGCACCGCAAGGGACACCTTACATTTTGAAAATCCTAATTTTTCTGCAACAGAGATATCTTCCCCTTTCTCAATCAGCACGTTTTCGCCTATTATAGCAATGTCTACGACACCATCTCTTAAGTACTGAGGAATATCTCCGTTACGCAAGTAAAACACTTCCATAGGGAAATTTCGTGATGACGCCTTAAGCTGATCACGACCATTGTCTATTGAAATTCCACACTCTTTAAGAATCTCTATAGATTCTTCATTTAAACGTCCTGCTTTTTGAATCGCAATTCTAATTTTTGTCATTTTTTAATTTTGTTTGTGTCTGGCAATCAAGAGCTAAAAAATAAAACCCGTTTGATTGCTCAAACGGGTTTAAAATATGTTGTAACACTACAATACATTTCTACTTCGCTTGAGAGCAAAAATAAAAATGATGATGATGTGTTGTGTTATTTTTCATTACGATGTAAAAGTAAAATTATTTTTTAGCTTAAAAAACAAAAAAATGCTTTTTTAACAACTGAGCATCTATTCAGTTAATTCTTAACACTTTTAATTGTTTCCTAAAATCAATGGCAAACCAGAATCTCCACTACCTACAACCACAATTTTGGAATTAGGAGATTTAGCCAATTCTAAAGTTGCATCAATACCTTTGTCTTGTAAAATTTTATCCGTTAAAGAGGCACTTAAAATACGGTTTGCATCTGCTTTACCTTGCGCCTCGATGGTTACTTTCTCTGCTTCTTTCTTGGCTGTAACTAAACGGAACTCATATTCTAATGATTCTTGCTCTTGTCTAAGTTTACGTTCTATGGCTTCTTTAATGGTATTTGGAAGCGTAACATCTCTAACCAGCACCTCATTTAGTTGCACATTTTGTTTCTCAAGAATTAATTTTGTCTCTGCATAAATTTCATCCTGAATAGCATCTCTTTTACTAGAATACAATTGTTCTGGTGTATAACGACCAACTACACTCCTAGCTGCACTTCTAATAGCAGGCTTTATTACACGATCTAAATAATTTTCTCCTAATGATTGGTGCAACACGCCTAATTTAGCATAAACAGGCTCGTACCAAGCAGAAGCATCAATCTGAATCTCTAATCCATTAGAAGATAATACCTTCATTTGCTCGAACAATTCTTGTTGGCGTACTTCATAAATAAATACCTTGTTCCAAGGCGCTACAAAATGAAATCCTTCTCCCATAGGTGGTTCATCGATAACTACCCCGCCACCGAATTGCTTATATAATACACCAGCCTCACCAGAATCTATTGTTACTGTTGATTTAGAGATTAAAACAACTAAGAGTATTACTAAGAATACTGCCGGTAATACAATTTTTGGTAATTTATCCATTTCTATTTTTAATTTAAATTAATCCATTATATTTTCTAACAAACCATTCTATGGCAAGTGCCATGATTATGAAGGCTAAAAGAATTTTGTAATCTATCAAAGATACAACATTTTCAGTGCTCCTCTGTGTTGGCAGAAAACGCTTATCTTCCATTAATTTTGTTATTAATTCTTTAGTTTGGTCTGGATAATAAAATTCACCTTCAGTTATAGAAGCTAGGCGCGCAAGCTTTTCAGCATTTGTTGCTAAAAATTGTTGTTCTACATCGAAATCTAAAATGGTAAATTTTCCTGATTTTGTTAACTTGGAATTCGCAGTGCTCACCACAAAATTATAATCGCCTGCTTTCAAAGCACTCAAATCAGCCTCATAATAATTTCCTTTTAGCAACATTGGTATTTTCTTTTCACCGTTTAGGTCCAATAGTAATTGTGCTTTACTGTCAAAAACAAATCCCTCATTAAAATAAGTAGCGGTTACTTTAGCTACTCCAAGATTTTCATAAACCGACTGATACGCTACATTTAATCGACTCTTTTTTTCTTTATCTGCTAAATAGAATATGAGTTTACCAATAAAATCATCGAAGCTCTGAAAATTCTGACGACTTTTAAACGTAGACACACGCCATTTCCAAATATTCTCTCCTAGCAATACCGCTGTTTTGGAATTATTCATTTCTGTTACAGACAATAAAGGATTTTCTAATTGAACTCCTCTAATCGCCATGTTAAGCAATGCTTCATGGCTCCCTGAAAAACTAATACTTCCAGAATTACTAGATAACGGAGGAAACTCTTCAATATCAAACTCCGAAACGTCAAATTTAGAAAATGATGTATTTAGTGTCCCGAAAACTTCTTGCTCCGGAAATCCGGTTTCAATTTTAAATTGAGACTGTGCGGAATTCAAAAAATTTAAATCTGTTTGTAAACCGGCAACAATTAAGGAACTCGCTTTTTTATTTAAAATATAGTTAAAAACCTTATCAAAACTGCGATCTGGCTGATAACAAATAAACAAATCGATTTCCTCCAAGTTAGCAGCATCTGTATTAGGCTTTAAAATGGTAACCGAACGTTGTTCATTCGTTTCGATAGCTTTTTTTAATGCACCAATATCAGGATGTAAAATAGATGAAACTATAGCTACATTGGTTTTTTCATCAATTACTTCAACAGCAATAGTTTTAGAATTATTCTTAGTGTTTTTTTCATTTTTTAATGCTCCAACATTAACAACAATGTTCTTTAAACCTACCGTAGTAGCATCTAAAAAAGTACTAACTCGTTTTACTTTTTCAGTGCTAGAAAAATTAACCTGTTCTTGATATACTTTTTTTCCATTTATAGAAAGTACTAAAGGCGTAGTTATTGTATTACCTCCTTCATAATTCATATAAATCTCAATAGGAAACTTATTTTTTAAAAATGCATATTTGTTTGTATTAACTTGAGCAATTCTGACATCTTCATAACTTGTTGTATCGCCCACAGCAATAGTATATACAGGAAATTTTAGTTTGTCAGCATAAAATTCATAGTCCTGACCAACTGTTTGATTGCCATCTGAAACAAGTAGACCAACCGTATTGGTGCGCGCATAGATATTTGAAATATCATTAAATGCTTGAGTTATATCTGTACTTGAATCAAGATAATCCAAAGAATCTAATCGCTCTAGTCCCTTACCGAATTTGTAGTAGTTAATATTGAACCGATCCGTAATTGCTTTATAATTCTTTAATTGCTCAATTGTGTTTGACACAATTGCTTTAGATGACGCCATAGACGATGAATTATCTACCAAAACGATAAGATTGGTTTTTTCTATTTCATAGTCTTTTTTTACTAATTGAGGATTAATTAGCAATAGAAACAGCAAGAATAAAGCAATAAAACGCAAAAAAGAGAGTAAAACACTTAGTTTTCCTCTCTTTTTAGATTTATAATAATATTGAAAAAAAACTATTCCTAAAGCCACAAATGCAGCTAAAATAATAAGTAGAATAGTTTGTATTTGCATCTTTTAATTGCTTAGGTAAGCATACCACCATCAACATTTAAAACCTGACCTGTAACATATGCCGATAAATCGGAAGCAAAAAACAAACAAGCATTTGCAATATCTTCTGGGCTTCCACCTCTTTTTAATGGAATACCATCTCTCCATCCTTGAACCACTTTTTCATCTAATTTATCCGTCATTTCAGTTTCGATAAACCCTGGAGCAATAGCATTACATCTAATATTTCTAGATCCTAATTCTAAAGCAACAGATTTAGTAAAGCCGATCATTCCTGCTTTTGATGCCGCATAATTAGTTTGTCCAGCATTACCTTTAACACCAACTACACTACTCATATTAATAATCGAACCTTTTCGCTGTTTCAACATAGTGCGTTGTACCGCTTTAGTCATATTAAACACGGACTTTAAGTTGATTTCAATCACAGAATCAAAATCTTCCTCAGCCATACGCATTAATAGATTATCTTTTGTAATACCTGCATTGTTTATCAAGACATCTATAGTTCCCCCAAAATCTTCTAAAACTTTAGCCACAAGTGCTTCTGAATCGCTATAACTAGCGGCATTACTTTTGTATGCTTTTGCCTTAACACCTTTAGCTGTTAATTCTTTTTCTAAAGCGAGTGCCGGAGCTTCACTAGAACTATATGTAAATGCCACATTTGCACCATGATCCGCAAAAACTTGAGCAATTCCAGTTCCTATACCTCTACTTGCACCAGTAATAATTACGTTTTTACCTTCTAATAATTTCATTTTAC
Organism: Cellulophaga tyrosinoxydans; assembly: GCF_900176415.1. Lineage (GTDB taxonomy): Bacteria > Bacteroidota > Bacteroidia > Flavobacteriales > Flavobacteriaceae > Cellulophaga > Cellulophaga tyrosinoxydans. The sequence goes on from NZ_FWXO01000004.1 coordinate 195,191, forward strand.
TATTGTTTCATCAGTTGTTATTCAAATATAAGTTTTGTTTGATATATAGATACGTAAAATCCCGTTTAAACTGAAAAATAATTCAGAATAAACGGGATTTTTATCTATTTATAAGCTTAAAGAATTAATCGTTTAAAAATTAACCCATTACTTCTTTTACTTTTTTACCAATCTCAGCAGGAGAATCAACAACGTGTATTCCACATTCTCTCATGATTCGTTTTTTAGCCTGAGCAGTATCATCACTACCACCAACTATTGCACCAGCATGACCCATAGTTCTACCTGCAGGAGCGGTTTCACCAGCTATAAAACCAACAACTGGTTTTTTACTTCCACTTGCCTTATACCATCTTGCAGCATCTGGCTCTAATTGTCCGCCAATTTCTCCAATCATAACCACACACTTGGTTTCTGGATCGTTGATCAACATCTCAACCGCTTCTTTTGTAGTTGTTCCAATAATTGGATCACCACCAATACCAATTGCTGTAGTAATACCCAAACCTTGACGAACTACTTGGTCAGCAGCTTCATACGTTAAAGTACCCGATTTAGATACGATACCAACATTTCCTTTTTTGAAAACAAAACCTGGCATAATACCCACTTTAGCTTCACCTGGAGTAATTACACCTGGACAGTTAGGGCCTATTAAACGGCAATCCATATTCTTAATATAGTTTGATGCTTTTACCATATCGGCAACTGGAATTCCTTCAGTAATGGTAATTATCACTTTTATCCCTGCATTTGCAGCTTCCATAATAGCATCAGCAGCAAAAGCTGGCGGTACAAATATAATAGTCGTGTCTGCACCAACCTTTTCTACAGCTTCATGAACTGTATTAAAAACTGGTTTTCCTAAATGCTCTTGGCCACCTTTACCCGGAGTTACGCCTCCAACAATGTTAGTACCATATTCAATCATTTGCTCAGCATGGAAGGTACCTTCGCTACCAGTAAAACCTTGAACAATTATTTTGGAATCTTTATTGACTAAAACACTCATTTTATATCTATATTAATTTATTGCGCTGCAAAAATATACCTTTGAAAACAATTTATAAAGTATTTCTGCTTGTTATTTGTTATCTATCTTTTTTATTATATCTGGAATTTGTTTTACCCAGGCTAATTGCTTTAATTTTTCACGTGCTTCTTCTACGGGACTTCCAAAATAGGTCTTACCTCCTTCAAGTGACTTAGAAATTCCAGTCTGCGCTAAAACAATTGCTTTTTCTCCAATAGTTATTGCACTGGTGACCCCAACTTGTCCCCATAAAATAACCTCATTTTCAATAACCACACAACCTGCAATGCCGGTTTGCGAGGCAATTAAACATTTTTCACCAATAACTGTGTCATGCCCTACATGAACTTGATTATCGATTTTAGTGCCTTTTTTAACTCTTGTATCTCCCGTTACACCTTTATCCAGCGTACAAAGGGCTCCTATATCAACATTATCCTCTATTACTACGCGTCCGCCTGAAAGTAATTTATCATATCCTTCTGGTCTTTTCTTGTAATAGAATGCATCTGAACCCAACACTGTTCCAGCATGTATGGTAACATTATTACCTAAAACACAATTATCATAAATAGAAACGTTGGAATGGATAAAGCAATTATCTCCTATGACCACATTGTTTCCAATAAAAGCATTAGGTTGTATCACCGTATTTTTACCAATTTTTGCAGATGGCGCTATTGAAGCACTTGCCTTTTCAAAAGGTTTAAAAAAGTTCGTGAGTTTATTAAAATCTCTGAATGGATCATCAGAAATCAACAAAGCTTTGCCTTCTGGGCAATCTACTTTTTTATTGATTAAAACCGTAGTCGCTTTAGAATTTAATGCCTTATCATAATATTTAGGATGATCTACAAAAACGATATCTCCTGCTTCTACCACGTGAATTTCATTCATCCCCAAAACTTGAAAATTAGCATCGCCTACGAATTCTGATTGAATTATACTTGCGATCTGCTCTAGGCTATGCGGAATGGGAAACTTCATTTATACGTATTGGATATTTGCATTCTTAAATAAAATACTTACTCTTTTACTCGCTCCATGTAAGAGCCAGAAGCAGTATCTACTTTAATTTTATCACCTTCATTTATAAATAAAGGTACATTGACTTCTGCGCCGGTTTCTACTTTTGCAGGTTTTGTGGCGTTGGTTGCTGTATTACCTTTTACACCTGGTTCGGTGTACGTAACTTCTAAAACAACACTTGCTGGCATATCTACAGATAATGGCATAGCATCTTCGGTATTAAAAAGAATAGTAACAATAGTACCTTCTTTTAATAACCCAGGAGCGTCTAACGCACTTTCAGGTAGTGTAATCTGATTGTAATCATCCGTATTCATAAAGTGATAGGTTTCTCCTTCTGGATACAAGTATTGATACGAACGTGTTTCCACACGCACATCTTCTATTTTACTACCTCCTGAAAATGTATTGTCTAAAACTTTACCTGTAGTTACACTTTTTAATTTGGTACGCACAAAAGCAGGACCTTTACCTGGTTTTACATGTAAAAATTCAATGATTTTAAAAATATCATTGTTATAACGGATACATAATCCTTTTCTAATGTCTGAAGTTGATGCCATAAATTTCTCTAATTTGTACTAAAATAACCTTTCATAATACCTCTTTGCGAATCTCTAATAAATTGAAGTATTTCATCTCGTTCTGGAGTTGCCTCCATCTCGGCTTCAATTATTTGTACTGCTTGTGAATTATTATAATTTTTTTGATATAGAATTCTATAAATATTTTGAATTTCTCTAATTTTCTCAGAAACAAATCCTCTTCTTCTTAATCCCACTGAGTTAATCCCCACATAAGAAAGCGGCTCTCGTGCAGCTTTTACATAAGGAGGAACATCTTTACGAACCAAAGAACCTCCTGTTACAAATGCATGCTGCCCAATAGATACAAATTGATGCACTGCTACTAAACCGGCTAAAATAACATTGTCGCCAATAGTAACATGACCTGCCAACGTAGAATTGTTGGAAAAAATACAATTATTCCCTACCAAACAATCGTGAGCCACATGGCAATAAGCCATTATTAAGCAATTTTTTCCGATGACGGTTTTCATCCGATCCGATGTACCTTTATGAATTGTTGCACACTCTCTGATAGTGGTGTTATCACCAATAATTACAGTAGTATCTTCACCTTCATATTTTAAATCTTGAGGAGGAGCAGATATTACTGCACCGGGAAAGATATTGCAATTTTTTCCAATGCGAGCACCCTCCATAATGGTGACATTAGAACCGATCCAAGTACCTTCGCCAATTATAACATTATTATGTATTGTGGTGAAAGGCTCTACTACTACATTTTTAGCAATCTTCGCTCCTGGATGAATATAAGCCAGTGGTTGATTCATTTATTTTGTTTTAACTATTTGCGCCATTAATTCAGCTTCGCATACCAATTTATTATTTGCATAAGCGTATGCTTGCATATGGCAAATACCTCTTCTAATAGGTGTTATAAGGCTACAATGAAAAATAAGCGTATCACCAGGAAGTACTTTTTGTTTGAATTTTACATTATCCATTTTCATGAAAAATGTTAAATAATTCTCTGGATCTGGCACGGTACTTAGTACTAAAATACCTCCTGTTTGCGCCATTGCTTCTACCTGAAGTACCCCTGGCATTACTGGTGCTCCTGGAAAGTGCCCTACAAAGAAACCTTCATTCATGGTCACATTTTTCATTCCAACCACATGTTTATCAGATAGCTCTAAAATTCTATCAATTAATAAAAATGGTGGTCTATGAGGCAGTACATCCATTATTTGATGAATATCCATCAAAGGAGGCTGATTCAAATCGTACTGAGGAACATTATTACGTTTTTCTGCCTTTATAATTTTAGATAATTTTTTGGCAAATTGCGTATTTACATAATGTCCAGGCTTATTAGCAATTACTTTACCTCTTATAGGCATACCCGCCAGAGCTAAATCACCTATTACATCAAGTAATTTATGTCTCGCTGCTTCATTCGGGTGATGCAATGTTAAATTATCTAATATACCATTTGGTTTAATAGACAGTTTCTCTTTATTAAAAGCTTTTTCAAGCTTTTTCATGGTATCATTAGAAATTTCTTTATCTACATAAACAATGGCATTATTTAAATCGCCACCTTTAATAAGACCATGCTCTAAAAGCATTTCTAATTCATGTAAAAAGCTAAATGTTCTGGCTTCGGAAATTTCACTTTTAAAATCTGAAATACGATCTAGAGTAGCATTTTGGGTGCCTAAAACCTTAGTACCAAAATCTACCATTGTGGTTACCTGATATTCATCGGAAGGTATAAGCGTAATTTCACTACCTGTTGCTTCATCTTTATAAGAAATTATATCTTTTACAATATATACTTCTCTATCTGCTTCTTGTTCTACAACGCCAGCTTTTTCAAGCGCTTCAACAAAAAACTTTGAAGAACCATCCATAATTGGTGGTTCTGGAGCATTCAACTCTATAATAACATTATCTATTTCCAGCCCCACAAGTGCAGCTAAAACATGTTCTGAAGTCTGAATTTTAACGCCCCTTTTTTCAAGATTTGTTCCTCGTTGTGTATTTACAACGTAGTTGGCGTCAGCCTCTATAATAGGTTCGCCTTCCAAATCAGTACGTTTAAATGCATACCCTGTATTTTCAGGTGCTGGCACAAATTTCATTGTTACATTCTCTCCTGTATGTAATCCTACACCTGAAAGTGTAACCTCTTTCGCAATTGTTCGTTGTTTCGTATTACTCACGGCCAATTTTTTTTTCTAATTCGTTAATCCTATTTATAATTTTTGGTAAATTTTTAAAATGCACATAAGATTTATTATAATCGCCGTATGTTAATGCCGGTGATCCTTGAATAATTTCGCCGCTTTTAATATTTCTACCTATTCCTGATTGTGCTTGAATACGCACATTATCTCCTATAGTTATATGGCCAACGATACCTACCTGACCTCCTATCATACAATGTTTACCAATCTTAGCTGAACCAGCAACTCCAGATTGCGCAGCGATTACCGTATGCTCACCAATTTCTACATTATGAGCTATTTGTATTTGATTATCTAGCTTTACTCCTTTTCTTAAAATGGTAGAACCCAAAGTGGCTCTATCAATGGTAGTACCAGCACCTACATCTACATTGTCCTCTAATATTACATTACCTGTTTGTGGAATTTTATTAAACTCCCCATTGGCATTTGGAGCAAAACCAAATCCATCAGAACCAACTATTGCACCACTGTGTATTACACAATTATTTCCTATGATAGAATCTGAATGTATTTTACCTCCTGCAAAAACAATTACATTATCACCTAAAATAACATTATCTCCTACAAAGGCGTTGGGGTAAATTTTTACATTATTACCTAATTTAGAATTTTCGCCAATATAAGAGAAAGCACCTATATAACAGTTTTCTCCGTATGTAGCAGTTTTATCTATAAAAGACGGATCTTCAATACCTGTTTTATTACTTTTAACTTGATCGTAGTACGACAAAAGTTTTGAGAAGGATTCATAAGCATCATCAACCTTAATAAGTGTGGTGCTTAAATTGTGCTCCGCAACAAAATCTCTATTAACAATAGTTATAGACGATTTAGTGGTATATATATAAGGTGTGTATTTCGGATTTGCTAAAAAAGTAAGAGAACCGTGTTCTCCTTCTTCGATTTTAGCCAATTTATCAACCGCAATATCAGGATTACCCTCAAGATCTCCCTCCAAAATACCCGCAATTTGACTAGCTGTAAATTTCATAAAAGCAAAAGTAACAAAAATAGTTATACAGAAAGTTTAGGATAACACATATAATACTTAGTGCTAATTTTAGAAACCATTTTAGAGCTTAGTTGATCAGAAACCTTAATAACATCAGTGATTCTGCCATTATCTCTTAAAATATTTATATTTTGTTTATTGGCATTATAGGCCTGATTCTGAATGACTCCAGCGTATACAAAGTACTCAATATCTGTTGCGTTTATATTATATTCCTTCATGAACAACTCACGATATTTGAGCAATTTTTCATCTTTAATAGGCTTGTTTTTCACCTTAATATGTAGCAAATCTCTATTCAAAATCATTTGGCATAACTTAGACAATACCTTATCTGATGTGTATTGCCATTGTTTTATTGCTGAAAGTATATCTACATCATCCAACTGTGCAAAACGTTCCAAATCGTTATCAGTAAAATCTGCAATACTTATTTTATTCTTCATAAAATATAATAATGCCGGACTGCACGATAAATTTTCACCTTTAGAAAGCAACTCCTTAGCACGCTTTAATACATTTATCAATAATTGCTCTGCCACAATACCCGTTTTATGTAAATATACCTGCCAATACATAAACCTTCGAGCCATTAGAAATTTTTCAACAGAATAAACTCCTTTATTTTCTATCACCAATTCATTATTAGCAACATTGAGCATCATTAATAAGCGCTCGGAATTTATATTGCCTTCTGCTACTCCGGTATAAAAGCTATCCCGTTTTAAATAATCAAGCCTGTCAATATCTAACTGACTAGAAACTAACTGATTTAAGAATTTTTTAGGGTGGTTTCCTTTGAAAATTTCAATGGCTGTAGTTAAACTTCCGTTAAATTTCTTATTCAGCATTTCCATGAAAAGTAAAGAAATTTGCTCGTGATTTACGCCTTCTACAATACTGTGTTCCATGGCATGTGAAAAAGGCCCATGACCAATATCATGCAATAGAATAGCGCAATAAAGTCCGTCTTCATCTTCTTGCGAAATTGCAATATTCTTAAGCCTAAGCACTTGCACCGCTTGTTGCATTAAATGCAGACACCCCACAGCATGATGAAATCGGGTATGATGCGCACCCGGATATACTAAATAAGAAAGTCCCATTTGTGAAATTCTTCTTAATCGTTGAAAACTAGGTTCAGCAATTAAGTTAAAAACTAAGGAATTGGGTATATTTATAAATCCGTAAATTGGATCATTAAAAATTTCAAGTTTCTTTGATTTTATCAAATTAAAATGATTTATTACCGTCAAAGTTATACAAATTGATTTGAAGTTTAGCCTTCAATAAATACATTTTTGTAACCTTTGTTAAATATGTAAGCTTTAAAATTAATAAATGAACAAAATAACCATTCTTTGGGTAGATGATGAAATAGACTTATTAAAGTCGCACATTTTATTTCTAGAAAGCAAGAATTATAATGTAGTTACCTGTAAAAGCGGTCAAGAAGCACTGGAAGAAGTTGCCAAAACAAGATTTGATATTGTTTTTTTAGATGAAAACATGCCGGGTATTTCAGGTTTAGAAACGCTAACTGAACTCAAAGCAATAGATGTTACTTTGCCTGTGGTAATGATTACCAAAAGTGAAGAAGAGTACATTATGGACGAAGCTATTGGTTCTAAAATAGCCGATTACCTAATAAAGCCCGTAAATCCGAATCAAATTCTACTTTCGTTAAAGAAAAGTTTGGATAATTCGCGCCTAGTATCAGAAAAAACTACTGCAAATTACCAACAAGAATTTCGGAAAATTGCGATGGATTTATCCATGGTAAATACACATACAGAATGGGCAGAATTATATAAAAAACTAATCTCTTGGGAACTTCGTTTAGAAGAAATTGAAGATTCTAGCATGTTTGAGATTTTAGAATCGCAAAAAGTAGAAGCCAATAATCAGTTTGGTAAGTTTATCGATAAAAATTACGAAGATTGGTTTACCGATGAAGATGCTCCTGTATTATCACATACCTTATTTAGAGAGCTTGTAAAACCTGAGCTTAAAGACCAACCTACCCTTTTGGTGGTAATTGACAATTTACGGTATGACCAATGGCTTGCTTTTGAAGATACGGTATCACCTTTTTTTAAGAAAAAGAAAGAAACCAATTACTACAGTATTTTACCAACAGCAACACAATACGCTAGGAATGCCATTTTTTCGGGACTTACGCCACTAGACATGGAGAAAAAGTATCCAGATTGGTGGAAAAATGATACTGATGATGGTGGTAAAAATTTATTTGAAGCCGAATTTTTGGGTGCACAACTAAAACGATTAGGACTTGATTTAACTTGGGAATACCATAAAATTAGCAGCTTAAAACAAGGAAAGCAATTATCGCAGAATTACAAAACACAAAAGAAAAATGATCTAACGGTTATTGTGTACAATTTTGTTGATATGCTCTCGCATGCCAAAACAGAAATGGAAGTTATAAAAGAACTTGCATCTAATGATAAAGCCTACCGCTCTCTTACGCAAAGCTGGTTTAAAAACTCGCCCTTACTAGAAATTATACAGCAAGCACAAAGCATGGGGCAAAAATTGATTATCACCACAGATCATGGGACTATAAACGTTAAGCAGCCATCAAAAGTGGTTGGTGATAAAGACACCAGTCTTAATCTTCGCTACAAAACTGGCCGTAGTTTATCTTACGAGAAAAAAGATGTGTACGAGTCCACCAATCCGAAAGATATTTACTTACCGAGTATCAACATGAGCAGCTCTTTTATTTTTGCAAAGAACGATTTGTTTTTTGCCTACCCCAATAATTATAATCATTATGTGAGTTATTATCGCAACACCTACCAACATGGTGGTGTTTCGTTAGAAGAAATGATTATTCCGTTTGTAGTTTTAGAGCCGAGGTAGTTACTTTGCAAAATGAAAAAAAAATACCAACAAAATGAACTTAGCGAAATCGCTAAAGAACTATTAGCCACAGTGGCTTCTAAAAAATTGTGCTTTCATGGTGAAATGGGTGCTGGAAAAACCACTTTAATAAAAGCCATAGTCAAAGAACTTGGTGGTGATGGCGATGTGAGCAGCCCTACTTTTGGAATTGTCAATCAATACCAAAAATCCGATGGAGCATTGTTAGGCTATCATTTTGATTTTTACCGACTCAATAATGAAAGTGAAGCCTTGGATTTTGGTCTGGAAGATTACCTATATTCCAAAGGATGGATTTTTATGGAGTGGCCTGAAAAAGTAGCCTCATTATTACCTGATGATGTTGCACATATTTACTTACAACTTGTAGATAGTACTACGAGATCTATTGTAGTAGAAAATAATTAATATTTCTTTTGAAAATCTATAATTAATCTGTTGTGCATGATGGATGTACAACTAGAAATTGTCAGTTCGAGTACGTGATTTTTCAATTATTTCATTGAAAAATCAGGTGTATCGAGAACACTTTGGAATAAGAAAGTTTCTCGATACTATTTTCCACCCTAAAAGGGCGTAAAATCACTCGAAATGACATTACTTATCAAAAATAGAATCTAAATGCACAACGGTTTATAATTTCTTAAAAACCAACAGTTCATATATAAAATTCCTTCTATCCCTTTGTAGCCCTAAGTTCACGTATCGTAAAGACATAACTTTTAGTATATAAAATTCGTTGAAATACACATTTTTCGACAAAACGTATCTTTTTTAAGTTAAAATGTGTTATTTTAACGATGAAAAACTTGTAGGATGTAATTTTTTTCCTACATTTGTTTCGAAAATGAAATTAACCTTTTACTAAATTTAATTACGATGAACACAAAAAAACCCCTTTTAGCCTTGGCAGCTATCGCATGTTTCGCATTCACTTCATGTACTTCAACAAGTGCTTCTGATGATGCAGCTTATGAAAATGACTCAATTGAAAAAACAAGAATAAAGGTTCCTGCTAATGGAATTGAAAAAACGAGAATAAAAGTTCCTGCTAACGGATAATAAGAATTTTCAGTTAAAAAAAGGGTTTCTAAATACTAGAAACCCTTTTTTTTTGTTATAGGAATTAGAATCCCCCAAATTGACGAATGATAATGGCCGTAAATAAAAAGTTAAAAGAAAAAAATTCAACCAAGAAAAAATCTAAAAGTTTATTCATAGGTAGTCTCGTGGCTTTATTTATAGCAATCTCACCATATTTTTTTTATATCTACAATTATTTTCCTGATGAACCAGTATTCGAAACTTGGCTATTTACATATGAAAGTAAATTTAATCTAAGTATTTATGTTACCATGTGGTTACTCATGGGCAAACTTATTCCTTTTCTACTTCTAATTTTATGGTTCTTCACTTGTAAACATTGGTGGTATCACATAATTCTTATCCCGATTTCGATGTATGCCTTTCAGATTTTTAGCGCATTAGCACAAGATTCTAATATTATTGATGAAGCAGAAATATACTGGATTATCCCAATTATGCTAGTAATAACTCCTTTTGTGTATTTTATTCGTGTAAAACTTTTTGACAAACATGTATTAGGTATCGACCTAGAGGCTATGGATGCAGAGCTGAAACAATACAAAGAAAAAGAACGCTTACAAAAAGAGAAAGAAGAAGAAGCTAAAAAGTTGTAAATTTGTTTTCACTATCATCTTTTGATGCATAGTTTCCTATATTTAATAGGTATGTTTTACAAGATTTACAGCATATGAATCAGCCAACTTCGCCATTTAGTAAGCAACAATTACTTCCTCAAGAAGAAATGTTGGAGGTGTTACGCCAAAAAGGAGAACTTTATATAGGGATTCCTAAAGAAAATCAATACCAAGAAAAACGTATTTGTTTAACTCCCGATGCTGTAAATGCCATTACAGCCAATGGCCATCGTGTATTACTTGAAGCTGGTGCTGGTGAAGGAGCGCATTTTTCAGATATTGACTATACCAATGCAGGGGCTGAAATTACACGAGACACTAAAAAAGTTTTTGGTTGCTCCATAATTTTAAAAGTGGAACCTCCTACCCTTGCCGAAATAGAACTAATGAATCCGCAAACCACCATTATTTCTGCGCTTCAAATAAAAACCCAATCAAAAAAATACTTCGAAAAGCTTGCTTCTAAAAGGCTTACAGCCATAGCTTTTGAATATATTATGGATGATGATGGCAAATACCCAGCTGTACGTTCCTTAAGTGAAATTGCTGGTATATCTTCTGTATTAATTGCATCAGAAATAATGGCAAATACCAATAATGGCAACGGTCTTATGTTCGGAAACATCAGTGGTGTTCCACCAGTAGAAGTTGTTATCATTGGTGCAGGTACCGTTGGTGAGTTTGCTGCACGATCCGCAATTGGCTTAGGAGCTAACGTGAAAATATTTGACAATTCCATCACTAAGCTAAGAACCATACAAACACATTTACGACAAACAGTTTACACCTCTACCATACAGCCAAAAAATCTTTTAAAAGCTTTAAAACGTTGCGATGTTGCCATTGGTGCAACACGTGGCAAGGATCGTTCTCCAGTAGTAGTTTCTAAAACTATGGTAGAACACATGAAAAAAGGTGCAGTAATTATCGATGTGAGTATTGATATGGGAGGCTGCTTTGAAACCAGTGAAATAACTAGTCATGATAAACCAACAAAGGAAAAGTATGGTGTAATACATTATGCTGTACCTAATATACCATCTCGCTATCCAAAAACGGCATCTATTTCAATAAGCAATATTTTCACACCGTATTTATTAAAAATTGGTGAAGATGGCGGTGTTGAAAATGCGTTGCGGTTTGACAAAGGACTAAGAAATGGTTTGTATTTTTACCGAGGCATTCTTACCAATAAAACCGTTGGAGAATGGTTTGATCTTTCTTACAACGATATTAATTTTCTTATTTTTTAATCCTATTCTATGTCATTTTTAAAGCGATTAGGCTTCTTTATTTTTGGGCTTTCTATTGGTATTGTATTTTTAGTATTTTTTTTTCAAAATAAGTCTAAAGAGACCGGTACAGAATTCTGCTATTTACCAAATTGCAGAGTACTGAAAGATTTACGTTCCAAATCGTATTCTTATTCCGATGAAGTTACTCGCATGCTTGCTAATGGAGAAATTGATTCATTACGAATTAAAGATTTTTTCTTACATGGTGATGTAGACTTTAAAAATAGCGATACAAAATCTACACCTTGCAAAACCTATTTCATTGAGAATGAAACAGAAAGTGGAGCAATGAAAACCTTAAAGGTTACCAATTGCCCCACCAAAATTATTATAGAAAGTATTCAATAATACCTTTTATATTTTTCTTCTTTTTCGCTCTGTTTTAAGCAAATTTAATTCTCGACTTGTTTGCCCTGCAACTGAAGTATTTTCCTCTGCCCTTCTAATAAGGTATGGCATAACATCTCTAACAGGTCCAAAAGGTAAATATTTAGATACATTGTATCCATTTGCTGCTAAATTAAACGAAATATGGTCGCTCATGCCATACAATTGTCCAAACCAAATACTAGAATGGTTTGGAGCTAATTTTTTTGTTTTCATTAAGTCTAGCATTTTATAACAACTCTCTTCATTGTGTGTTCCCATATAAATAGACATGTCATCTAGATTGTCTATCATATACGCCACTACTGTATCATAATTACTATCGGTTTCGGCTTTGGTACTGCATATTGGCGAAGGATACCCTTTTTCTTCTGCACGTTCATTTTCTTTCTCCATATAAGCACCACGAACTACCTTCATCCCTATTTTAAATCCGTCTTTTTTAGCACGTTCCTGAAGCCCTTTTAAATAATCTAACCGATCCCAACGATACAATTGTAGCGTGTTAAATACTACGGCTTTTTTCTTATTGTACTTTCGCATCATGTCTTCAGCTAATTGGTCGGCGGCATCTTGCATCCAACTTTCTTCACCATCAATCAACAAGGCTACATCAAGATCATAAGCTTTTTGACACGTTTTTTCAAAACGCGCTACTACTCTACTCCATTCACTTTTCTCGTCTTTAGTTAGTTCTTTTCCTTCACTTATTTTCTGAAATAAAGCAAACCTACCATAACCAGTTGGTTTAAAAACAGCGAAAGGAATAGCTTCTTTCTCTTTAACAAAATCTAACACCTTAAGAATCATTTCCAAAGCTTCATCTAAAGGATCTTCGGTATCTTTACCTTCCACAGAATAATCCAAAACAGAACTCACACCTTTGGTAAATAACTTATCTACAACAGGTATACAATCTTTTTCATTAACTCCACCACAAAAATGATCAAACACTGTAGCTCTTATCAGACCTTCGACAGGAAGTTTTGCTTTTATGGCAAAATTTGTCATTGCTGTTCCGATTTTAACCAAGGGTTCTTTAGAAATCATTTTAAACAAAAAATAGGCTCTTTCTAATTCAGCATCTGTTTTTAAAGCAAAAGCTGTTGCAGTATTCTCAAAAATAGGATTCATTATTGCTAATTTTATAAGGATTCAAAGATAACCACACATTTTGTATTAATAGAACTAAAAATAGTCTTTATTTTGCATGAAATTTTGAGTCAACTTATACCCTTAGAACAGTATCTTAAGCTAAGATTGCAGCTCTAGAGGGATTTAAAAAGTAAAAAATGAAATCTATTACATCTTCCTCTTATGCAGTGCATTTTAACGAAACTGCCTACACAGAATTAAATGCTCATTTAAAAAAGGCAAATTATTCTAAGGTATTTATTTTGGTTGATGAAAACACTCATAATTTCTGCCTAGCTCCGTTTATGGCTGAAATTGAAGGTGATTATGATTTTGAAATTATTGAAATAGAACCAGGTGAAATTTATAAGAATATTGAAACCTGTACTCAAGTTTGGGAAGTTCTTTCTGAGTTAGATGCAGATCGTAAAAGTGTTCTTATTAACGTTGGTGGTGGTGTAGTTACAGACCTTGGAGGATTTGTAGCCTCTACCTTTAAGCGTGGTATTGATTTTATAAACGTACCTACTACTCTTTTAGCTATGGTTGATGCTTCTGTTGGCGGAAAAACAGGTGTTGACTTGGGAGCACTTAAAAACCAAGTTGGCGTTATAAACCAACCTGTTATGGTTTTGGTTGTTTCTAGCTTTTTACAAACTCTAGAAGAGCGACAACTGCACAGTGGGTTTGCTGAAATGCTAAAACATGGTTTAATACAAGATGCTAATTATTGGAATGATTTAAAGATTTTAAACAATTTTACTCAGCTAGACCATTTAATACATCATTCTGTAACCATTAAAAACAAAGTGGTTTTAGAAGACCCTACAGAGCAAAATCTGAGAAAAATATTAAATTACGGACACACATTGGGCCATGCTGTTGAATCCTATTTTTTAGAAAGTCCAGAGCATGAATTACTGTTACATGGTGAAGCTATTGCGGCTGGTATGATTCTAGAAGGGTTTTTGTCACACAAACTTACAGGCTTACCTTATACTGAACTAGAAACAATTAAAAAAGTTTTTTTAAGCAGGTATTCAAAAGTTGAATTTTCTAAGAATGATATTACTGAAATTTTGAAACTACTTAAGTTTGATAAGAAAAACTCTCATGGTAACATCAATTTTGTGTTATTAAAAAAGATAGGCGAACCACAAATAGATGTTAAAGTGCCACAAGAATTATTAGAACAAGCTTTTACTTACTACAAAGAATAAATACTTCATGCACTATAATTAGGGTTTACACAACTCTTAATTATCTTTATCTACAAAATAACATAGTTTAGGTATATAATCTTAAACCAACCAAACTATGTTACGTAAAATTGTAGATTACAAGAAGTTAAGCCACGAAGTTGCTGCGTTATTAATTGAAAATTATCCACATGGATATGGAGACTCTGACATTATAGAGTTTAAAAACATGCACGGCGAATATGTAGAAGCTGTGGAAGTAAAAACCGACGATATTATCTACTTAGTTAAAATAAGTAAGAGCCTTTCTAACTTTATTGCCAATTTTGACGATAGTATTGCCAAAGAATTAGTTTCTAAACCAGAAGGATTTTCTGATGACGATTCTTCAGAAGAAATTGAACAGCTTACTTTTGAAAATGAATATGAAGTTGAAGAAGATTTAGACTAAATACCTTTCAACCAAAATTCGCTGGTGATGATTTAAATGACCAGCTATTACAAAACCAGCAGCTGCAACACTCATAGTGGAGTTACTGGCAACCCCCCTTTTTTGCAAATCCACTTCATTAAAAGAATTAAAGAGCGCTTGAGTTGATGCTCTTACGGCCTTAAACTCTAATAATAATTGCTCCTTGCTTCTACTATTGGCATTAGAATTTTCCACGTAATCATCCTGTTCAAAGCCAGGAAAAAATGCCTTATCATTTCTTGAAAAACACAAGGCTCGATATTGAAAAACTCTTTCAGTATCTATAATATGCAATAATACTTCTGCAATAGACCATTTACCCGCTGCATATTTAAAAGTCAGTTTATCTTCAGGTATAGCTTGTACAAATTTTGTAAATTCTTGTAACCCAAATTCTAAAACATCTTTAAGATCTACATCACCTAAGGCATTTATATAGGTTTTATAATAAGGATTGTAATCTTCCTCCGATAATTGAGAAACTTTCATAAATTTTGATTTAAAAAAAATCCCAAAGGTAAGATACCAAAGGGATTTATATTTTTAGTGCGTATGTATAGTCTACAATTCATTAAAAATGGTATGCATCAAACGTTTTTTATCATTGATGCTTTCTTCTAACGATATCATTGTTTCTGTTCTGCTGATTCCATCAATATCATCAATCTTAAAAATGATGTTTTTAGCGTGGTTGGTATCTCTAGCTCTTATTTTACAGAAAATATTAAATTTTCCAGTAGTAATATGGGCAACAGTTACATTTGGAATCTGATTTAAACGCTCCAATACAAACTTAGTTTGATGTGTTTTTTCAAGAAATATACCTACATATGCAATAAATGCATATCCTAGTTTTACATAATCAAGAGTTAATGAAGATCCTCTAATAATACCCGCCTCTTCCATTTTTTTTACTCTAACATGTACTGTTCCAGCAGAAATCAGTAGTTTTTTGGCTATATCTGTAAAAGGAGTTCTGGTGTTGTCAATTAACATATCCAGAATTTGGTGGTCTATTTCGTCTAATTTAACTTTTCCCATTTTATTTCTATAATTTTAAACAAAAGTAACTAATTAAGAAATTAAACTCAATAAAAGTTAAATAATTTTAACAAAAATGTAATGAATTAGTATTATTCAATAAAATTGTTCAATTAGAACATAGCAAATCCCATAGTTCTGACATATCCTTAATTTTTTTTAAATCCTTATTATTCAAGCAATTAAGTGTGATGTGTCCAAAAAAAGTATCATTTTTTTTAATCTTCTCTAACGAAGGAACAAAATGTATTTTTTCTGAAATTAAGGTTTCTTTATATAAAACGCCTATGGTTTGGTCTTTTTGTAATGATTTATTCACAAAATCGGCATTTTTAATAAGAATATCGTAAAATAATTTACCATTTTCCGGTATTAAAAAATAGTCTTTTTGAGGATATTCCTCCAAATTTTGCTGAGTTATTACCGCTATTCCCGACAGCATTGCAATAAAGATTAATTCCCTGGTTTGTTCTCTTTCATAATCGTTTGGAAAATGCCCAGATTCGAATAAAATAGTTGGCTTATTTTGCATTTGAAAAGTATCTCCAACACAATTAGCATTAAACCCATCATCATATCTTCCAACCTGCCCCGGAATATAAGTTTGTAACACCTTATTCATCGCTACAATTAATTGCATACTTATTCCTCTTGTTTTAGAAATACTACGTTCTGGATCATGCGCTGGGGCTAAAAATGATACTGTTGCAGGTTTAGGGGTGGTACCCACATTAAAAATTGTACGCTGATCATGTAAATTAAAGCAATAATCTGGCTGAAACTGATCAAATGTAGCTCTTAAAATAACACTTTCGGGCTGTGATCTATCCTGTGCATCTCTATTTAAATCTATTTCATTAGCATTTACCCGAGTATAAGCAGTAGCGCCATCAGGATTTAGTATAGGTATAATCTTAATCGTACACCCGTTTAAAATGGTTTGTGCCAAATCGGATCCTTGATTAATGAAGTTTAGAAAATCTAACACAGCTTTTGTAGTGGTAGATTCGTTGCCATGCATTTGCGACCACATAAAAATTTTGATTGGTCCATTACCAAAAGTTACCGATTTTATAGGTTTACCTAAGACAGAATTTCCAATAACTTCAACCTGAAAATTAGTGTTTAATTGATCCAAGAAAGGGAAAATCATGTCGTTTATAACATACCTTCCTTGTATAGAATTGACCTTAACTGCACTATGTAATTGCTTATAATTAATCATATAAATTGCTCTAATAGAGCTGCAAAAATAAGACCTATTTAATTTACAATTGTAACTTACTTAATTTACATTTGTATACAATACTTTTGTATATTTGGTCATTCTGATATACAATTGTAACTTTAACTTGGTTAGTTTTATGGTGTTTTTAACCAAAACCACCTAATAAATTGTAAATCAGTCATTTGTTTTAATTTATCTAGACTTAATATTAAAGAAATAACGTAAAACACAAAGTAAATACCGTCCATATTCATAGGCTGTATTAGTTTAAAACCTTAAAAAATTGTTTACAATGGTAAATTCAGAAGAATTTATTAAAAGGCTTGAAAAAATACTGGAATTTTATGGTCTTTCGGCGGCAGTTTTCGCTGATACGATTTCCGTACAGCGCTCCAGTATTTCGCATTTGCTTTCTGGACGAAACAAACCAAGTTTAGAATTTGTTTTAAAAGTTACTTCAGCTTTTCCTGAAGTAAATTTATATTGGCTGCTAAATGGTAAAGGCACTTTTCCATCCAAGCCCGAAAAACAAATTGCACCTCCCCTACAAACCTCACTAAGTTTACCCGAGGCACCAATTAAAGAACCTGTAAAAGAAAAAAAAGAAACGGTTAAAAAAGTAGACAAGGTTATCATTTTTTATTCTGATGGTACTTTTGATGTGTATGATAAATAATTTACAATTCACTATTTCTACCCTAGTACAACCCAACAAATTTTCTTTAATTTGTACCTATGAGGAGTAAATTATTTTTTTTGGCAATACTATGTGTGCTCGGCCTAACATCTTGTTACCAACCTGAACGCGATTGCGCCAGTTTTAAAACGGGCACCTTTACTTTTGAATACGATGTAAATGGCGAAAAAAAACGTAGTGAATTTGAAAGAACCGACAAATACAGCATTGAACATTACGAGAATAAAATTGATACCGCTGCGGTACGTTGGCTTAATAACTGCGAATTTATTTTAACACCTAGCGACAAACAAACGCCAATACACTATAAAATACTTTCTACAACTACTAATTCGTATACATTTGAATATAACGTTGTGGGCAAATCCACAAAATCTAAAGGGACCGCTATAAAAACCAATTAACTATGTTAGAGCTTTTTCAAATTTTCACAAGCCCAGATGCTTGGATTGCATTACTTACATTAACTTTTTTAGAAATTGTTTTAGGTATTGACAACATTATTTTTATCAGTATAGCCGCTGGCAAATTGGAAAAAAGCCAACGCAAAAAGGCAACTAATATTGGTTTGTTTTTAGCTATGGCTATGCGAATTTTATTATTGTTCGGAATATCACTTTTAACGGCTATGAAAAAACCTTTCTTAGTACTTAACGAGTCTTGGATTACAGGCGGTATTAGTGGTCAAGGTTTAATTTTATTTCTAGGCGGACTTTTTCTGTTATACAAGAGCACCAAAGAAATTCATGAAAAAATTGAAGACAAAGGGCATGACGAACGTGAAGTAATAAACCACCGAAAAAAATCGCTATCTAGTGCCATTCTTCAAATTACTGTAATAAACATTGTTTTCTCATTTGATTCTATCTTAACAGCTATTGGTATGACCAATGGAATATCGCCAAATCCAACCGATGCCTTAGTGCTTATGGTTGTTGCTGTAGTGATTTCAGTAATTATTATGATGCTTTTTGCTAACCCTGTTGGCGAATTTGTAAACAGGCACCCTTCAATTCAAGTACTAGGTTTATCATTTTTAATATTGATAGGCTTTATGCTAATTGCAGAATCAGCACACATAAATCATTTAATTGTATTTGGTAATGAAGTAGGCACTATTCCTAAAGGATATTTATACTTTTCCATCGCATTTTCTTTAATGGTAGAATTCTTTGATATGCGAATGAAGAAAAATAAAAAGCCTACAGAGATCAAAGAGGACATAGAATAAATCTATGCCCTTGAAATTCAATTAAAAAATAGAAAATAATTTTGCCTTAATAAACAATGTGAGTATTGTTTATTAAGGCATTTTTTTTAGCTTTAAAAACTAATACGTTGATACGATCATGAGCAAGTCAGATGATTTTTTTTCTTACCAAAACACTGTACATGAAGTTACCCGTAAAGATTATGATCAGACATTAAATTATTTAGAGCCTATAAAAGCATTCGCTAGAACAACCAACAAAAGTATTTGCGTTATTGACTATCAAAAAAAAGGATTTGAATTTGTTTCCAATCACCCTTTGTTTTTATGTGGACATTCTGGCGAGGAAGTTCAAGCATTAGGTTATGAATTCTACCTAAAATATGTTCTTAAAGAAGATCTAGAACTGCTTTTAAAGGTAAATATGGTAGGATTTGACTTTTATGACCAAATACCCTTAGCGGAAAGAAAAAAACACATTATATCTTATGATTTTCGCTTAAAAAACAATGACCATAAAGTCATCATGGTGCATCAAGAACTTACTCCTTTGTTTCTAGCGGATAATGGAAAAATTTGGAAAGCGCTCTGCATCATTTCACTATCTACTGCAAGCAATTCTGGTAATATTGAAATTTACAAAGACGGCGACAACAAAATCTTTAAATACGATTTAGAAACCGAATGCTGGAAAACTGCTGCAAAAATTGAGTTAAATGATCGTGAGCTTGAAATTCTCAGATATTCGGCAAGAGGATTCACCACTAATGAAATTGCAGAAGTTATTTTTATTTCACCAGACACTGTAAAATTTCACCGCAAAAAACTGTTTGAAAAACTGGATGTATCTAATATCTCTGAAGCTATTGCTGTACTAAGCAATAATCGCTTATTATAAAACTACCCTTTTGGGTAGCCATATTTTTTTAAGTTACCCTTTACTTTGCATCACTAAAGAACAACAAAGTAAAACTAACTCAAAAAAATTAGCCAATGACCTTAAATTATTTTAAAGCCGCATGCTTAACACTTCTTATTACACTACATTTTAGTTGCAATTTAAAAGAGGGGAAATCATCAGAATCAGAAACAATATCAACTAACACCCAAACCGATACTGTTAAGAAAACTGCTTCCAAAATTCCAGTTTTAAACATTGGTTCATTCCATTTTAGATTTACGCCAGATGCACATAAAGTTGAATTTAATGAAGAAGGAGCTTCGGAACAAGCTGAAATTAGAGCTTTAAATGAAATGCTTGCTAAATTTAAACCAACGATTATTTGTGTGGAAAGAACTCCTGAAAACGAAGCAGAAATAAATGAAGCCTATCAAGCCTATTTAAAAAATAATGATAAACTAGATTCAAATTACGGAGAAACAAGCATGGTAGCTTTTGAAATTGCACGTTTAAACGGAATTAAAAAAATATACGGTATTGATCACCATATGGAATACAATTACAACATAGGTAATGAAATGGTAAATAGCATCGATTCTCTTACCTATAACGCATATATTCAAAATCCTTTTGCCCATGATCCAGAGTTTAATGTAAATCCTGAAGAATTATCTTTACTAGACCATTTTAAACTAATGAACACTCCAAAATATCAAGATTTTTTAATGAATATTAACGCCGACATACTTACCTACGTTGGGTCAGAAAACGGATTTGAGGGTGCAGACGAAGCTACAAAATTGTATCAGAGAAATTTGAGAATGTTCTCCAATATCAATAGAATACCAATGAAAAGTACAGATAGAGTCTTTATTTTATCTGGAGGCTTACACGCAGCATTTATCGCAAGCTTAATGAAAAGAAGTCCTAAATACGAACTTGTAGATCCATTAGCTTATTTAAAATAAAACTCAAAAAATTCATCAATCAAAAAAGGACCTTCATTTTACGAAGGTCCTTTTTTAGATTTTTAGTTTGGCCTACTGTAGGCTAACTCCGGATTTTCAGATTTTTGCTTATTAAACATTCGCTGCTGTTGTTTAACAGTCATAGTGCTTCCATCATGACTCCAACCTGGAGGTCCGAAGATATACATAAACTTATGGCTCCATTTAGGTGATTTTTTCAAATCGTTCCAAATGTCTTTAAATTCATGTGTTAATATCACTATTGGATTATTGGAGTTTGGTGCATGAATTACACCATATTTTACATCAATAGTATCATCCAATTCCAACCAAGTGCCAAACATTCTATCAAATATGTTTAAAAAACCACCATGGTTTTTATCTAAATACTCCACATTTTGTGCATGATGAACTTGATGCATCGTATGTGTATTCATAAACTTTTCAAAAATACCTAGTTTAGGTAATAAAACCGTGTGTAGCTGAAACTGCCACAACGCCTCAATACCCAAACAAAAAACCACCATTTCTGGTCTAAAACCAATAGCGGGCATCCACATATAAAATAAGGGCTTATACAATAGTGTAAACCAACCATTACGCACCGCGGTTCCTAAATTAAAATTATCCGAAGAATGATGCACAATGTGCGCTGCCCATAAAATTCTTATTTCATGATTTGCTCTATGAAACCAATAATAGGTAAAATCATCGGCTAATTGACAAAGCAACCATACATACCAAGCATAACCAAAAGCTGCGTAGCCAAAAATGTTAGTTGCAACACCGTTGACCTCTGGATTAAATACGTTAAAAACAAATTCAAAAATTACAATAGCAGAAATAGTTTTTAATAATGCAGCTAGGATTGCAGAACCTACACCCATAAATCCACTTGCGAAAAGATCGTTCCAATCATACAAATCATGATGTTCATCATGATTTTTGCTGTAGGTTAATTCTAATAAAATAAAAATTATAAAGCACGGACCACCGTAAAACAAAGGGTTAGTAAATTCCATTTAAAGATTTTGATTTTGCAAAAATACCATTATTCCATAACTAATTTATGATTTCATATACCATTTAACAAGAAATAGGGTATTTCTGTATTTTATTTCTGATTTTTTAATATTTTATTTTGTTCCTCTAAAAGTTTTTCAATGTTAGATAATAGCGCAATATTTTTAGGCGTTTCTACTTCTTTATTCTTGGGGTCTTCGGCTTTATCTTTAAACTTATTGAAAAATTTAATTACCACAAAAATTGTAAGTGCAACTATAAAGAAATCTATTAAAACTTCAATTAATTCGCCATACCCAATAGCAATCTGTTCACTCGATTCAGTTGCCGCTCTCAGCACATACACCTTATCATGTAAATTTACATCTTCAGTTAAAAGTGATAATGGTGGCATAATCACTTTTTTAACCAAAACGTTTACTACATTATTAAATGCAGTACCTATGATAACCCCAATTGCAATATCTATCAAGTTACCCTTGATCGCAAAATTTTTAAACTCTTGAAAAAACTTTCTCACCTAAATTAATTATTTAAAACAAAGTTGGTTGAGAATCATCGGTGTCTTTGCCTTTATTTTTTTGCTCTGGTTTGTTTTCCGAATCATCATCCAAAGCTTCCTCATCCACAACTTCCATATCACTAGTCGACACTGGTTCTGGTATTTCATACGCTAAAGGTTCTAAGGCATTAATGGTTTTAACCTTTTCCGAAGTTAATTGATTACCTAAAGCTTTAATTCCTTTAATTGATATAAAATCCTCTATATCAATACTTTGATTATCTTTAGCGTCTTTACCTCGTTGTTTAGCGAACTCAATTTCCACAACAGGTCGCCAATCCGTAGAGACTAATTCTAAAAACGATTTTGAATGCTCCGAAATGAACAAATCTTCTCTATTTCCATTTTCAATCAAGAAACGTTTTACATAATATCGTTCTTTTTCGCCATCATAATAAATTGCAGAAATTGGCTTATTGGGTATCCATTTTTCTAAAACAATCATATCCTCATCAAAGTGAGCGGTTAATTCTGGTGAAAAAGTCTTAGCAATTCCTTTTTGTGTAATCACCAATAACAAATCATCGCCTTTAAATTCACCTAACAACTCACCTCTACCATCTACGTTTAATCTTCGAACAATGTCATCAAACCATATTTTACGTGGTTTTAAAGTAGAAACACCTTTTTCTTTAAGTTCAATGCGTTTTATAGCATATTTTGTAACAATATTACCTTTAGACGCTCTCCCCTTAATTAAAACATCAGCAAAATCTATATCCCATTTCAGTTTTTTAATACTACCTGCCTGTCTAAGCAATACGGTTATTACCTCTGCTTCCCCATTTGGGTTTTCTGAGAAATACAACACCTCTGAGTTTGGACTGCCATTGGTAAGGTCATACACTTTATCTCTAGTTACACCAGTCACATTAAATCTTTTAATATAA
Organism: Cellulophaga tyrosinoxydans; assembly: GCF_900176415.1. Lineage (GTDB taxonomy): Bacteria > Bacteroidota > Bacteroidia > Flavobacteriales > Flavobacteriaceae > Cellulophaga > Cellulophaga tyrosinoxydans. The sequence continues at coordinate 218,679 of NZ_FWXO01000004.1, forward strand.
CTAGGACCACCTTTACCATCTTTATAAATCATATTATAAATGGTACGCTTATCTTTCTTCTTAAATACAGCTACATGGATAATGTTTTTCCCTACAAAAGTCTTTGCATCGACCTTTGTAATCATCATCTCACCATTTTTAGTCATGACAATAATATCATCAATATCGCTACAATCTGCCACATATTCATCACGCTTTAAAGAAGTACCTACAAAACCCTCTTCTCTATTAACATATAGCTTAGTGTTACGAATAACTACTTTAGTGGCCTCGATATCATCAAAAACACGTATTTCCGATTTACGCTCACGATCTTTACCGTATTTTACTTTTAAATTTTTAAAATACTCAATCGCAAAATCCACCAAATGTGCTAAGTGATGGTTTACCTCAGCAATCTTATCTTCAAGACTATCAATTAATTGCTGAGCTTTATCGATATCAAACTTTGAAATACGTTTTATTCTAATTTCCGTCAACCTTGCAATATCTTCCTCGGTTACCGCTCTCTTTAAATGTTTTATATGCGGTTTTAATCCTTCGTCAATGGCACGAATAACTCCCTCCCAGGTTTCTTCTTCTTCAATATCACGATAAATTCTATTCTCAATAAAAATTCGTTCTAATGAAGCAAAATGCCATTGCTCCTCCAATTCTCCTAATTGAACTTCAAGTTCTGCCTTTAGTAATTCTACCGTATAATCTGTAGAACGCCTTAGCATTTCGGTGACACCAATAAATAGCGGCTTATTGTCTTCTATAATACACCCTAACGGAGAAATAGAAGATTCGCATGCGGTAAAAGCATATAAAGCATCAATAGTTTTGTCAGGTGATAATCCGGACGGTAAATGGATTAAAATTTCCACATCCGCAGCCGTATTATCCTCAATTTTTCTGATTTTTATCTTACCCTTTTCGTTGGCTTTTAATATAGAATCTATTAAAGTAGAAGTATTAGTTCCATATGGTATTTCATTGATAATCAATGTACTCTTGTCAAGTTGTGCTATTTTGGCACGTACTCGTATTTTACCTCCTCTAAGTCCGTCATTATAACCGCTTACGTCAATAATACCAGCGGTTGGAAAATCGGGATAAATGGTGAATTTTTGACCTTTTAAATGTTTAATAGATGAGTCTATCAACTCAATAAAATTATGAGGCAAAACTTTGGTAGACAAACCTACTGCGATACCTTCTGCACCTTGCGCTAGAAGTAATGGGAATTTAACCGGAAGATTTACTGGTTCCTTTTTTCTGCCGTCATAAGAAGATTGCCATTCCGTAATTTTAGGACTAAAAACAACTTCCAATGCAAATTTAGAGAGCCTGGCTTCTATATATCGCGATGCAGCAGCACTGTCTCCTGTTAATATATTCCCCCAGTTACCTTGTGTATCTATTAATAAATCTTTCTGACCAATTTGCACCATAGCATCGGCAATACTCGCATCACCATGCGGGTGGTATTGCATGGTATGCCCTACTACATTCGCCACTTTATTGTAACGGCCATCATCGAGCTCTTTTAACGCATGCATTATCCTGCGCTGAACAGGTTTAAAACCATCTTCAATCGCAGGTACGGCACGCTCTAAAATAACATAGGAAGCATAGTCTAAGAACCAATCTTTATACATTCCCGTTACTTTAGTAAGGGAATCTTGGGAGTTATCTTGATTTTCTAATTGCTCGTCTTGACTATTTAAATTTTCTTCGTTCAGCTCTTCGTTCTCTTCCATCTAGAAAGATTCGTATTATTTTGGTTTATATTTAGTTATCCTCAACTAAGTCTAACTCTACTTTAAGGTTTTCTATGATAAATTTTTGTCTGTCTGGTGTATTTTTACCCATGTAAAACTCCAATAAATTCTCTATGGACATGTTTTTATCCAACATCACAGGCTCTAGCCTAATGTCATCTCCTATGAAATGTTGAAACTCATCTGGAGATATTTCACCTAATCCTTTAAATCGAGTAATCTCAGGCTTACCAGACAATGCCTCAATCGCCGCTTGTTTTTCTTCAGGGCTATAGCAGTAAAAGGTTTGTTTTTTGTTGCGCACTCTAAACAATGGCGTTTGTAAGATATACAAATGATTCTCTTTAATCAATTCTGGAAAAAACTGTAGAAAAAAGGTAATTAATAATAATCGAATGTGCATTCCGTCGACATCAGCATCAGTAGCTATTACAATATTGTTATATCGTAAATCTTCCATCGAATCTTCTATATTCAACGCTGCTTGAAGTAAATTAAATTCTTCATTCTCATAAACAATCTTTTTACTCATGCCATAGGAATTCAAAGGCTTACCCCTAAGACTAAATACCGCCTGCGTATTTACATCACGAGATTTTGTAATGGATCCTGATGCAGAATCACCCTCGGTAATGAATAATGTGCTTTCTAAATAACGATCATTCTTGGTGTCTCCAAGATGCACTCTACAATCGCGGAGTTTTTTGTTGTGTAAACTAGATTTTTTAGCACGGTCTTTCGCCAACTTACGTATGCCGGAAAGCTCTTTACGTTCTTTCTCGGCCTGCATAATCTTTCTTTGCAGCTTTTCGGCTGTTTCAGGATTTTTATGTAGATAATTATCTAGTTTAGTGCCAATAAAATCGTTTATATAGGTTCTAACCGTTGGGAAATCTCCTCCCATATCGGTTGACCCAAGTTTAGTTTTAGTCTGACTCTCAAAAACAGGTTCCATAACCTTAATAGCAATGGCCGATATTATCGATTTTCTAATATCGGAAGCATCGTAATTTTTACCATAGAAATCACGAATAGTTTTCGCTAATGCCTCTCTAAAAGCAGCTTGGTGCGTTCCTCCTTGGGTAGTGTGTTGCCCGTTTACAAACGAATGATATTCCTCACTATATTGTGTTTTGCTATGCGTAATTGCCACTTCAATATCATCACCTTTTAAATGAATAACTGGATAAAGCATATCATCCATATTATTATTATCCTCTAAAAGATCTTTAAGTCCGTTTTCCGAATAAAACTTTTCGCCATTAAAGACGATAGTTAATCCTGGATTTAAGTAGACATAATTCTTGAGCATGCGCTCTATATACTCATTACGGAACTTATATTTTTTGAAAATAATTTCATCTGGAATAAAGGATACTTTAGTTCCTTTACGCTTAGAGGTATCTAACGGTCCTTCTTCTGTAACTAAATTACCTTGATGAAACTCAGCAGTTTTAAGTTTATTATCTCTTGAAGATTCCACTTTAAAGAAAGTAGATAAGGCGTTTACCGCTTTTGTACCTACCCCGTTTAATCCCACAGATTTTTTAAACGCACGAGAATCGTATTTACCACCTGTGTTCATTTTAGAAACCACATCAACGACTTTACCCAAGGGTATTCCTCGACCAAAATCACGAACAGTAACCAGGTTGTCTTTTATAGAAATTTCTATAGTCTTACCTGAACCCATTACGAATTCATCTATACAGTTATCTACAACCTCTTTTAAAAGTATGTATATTCCATCATCAGCAGACGAGCCATCGCCAAGCTTACCAATATACATACCAGGTCGCATACGAATATGTTCTTTCCAATCCAGCGAACGGATGTTATCTTCAGTATATTGTGTAGTGTTTTCTGACATGTTAGGGGTTTCTTCGAAAGTATCGCTAATATAGGAAGTGTATTTGAAAGATAAAACTAGGAAACACGAAAGTAATCAACAAAGCAATATGCTATTTTGTTGATAGCCTACGATTTTATGGCATTTTTTAAGTTCATTTTTACCCTTTACTTTTTTTAAGAGATATAAACGTTACACCAACAATTACAATACACATTCCTACTATTTGAAGCATGGTAATTCGCTCGTCTAAAAACACAAATGCTAATAAAATAGTAGATATAGGACCCAAACTACCAAAAATTGAAAATGTTGATGCTCCTAACCGCTCAATGGCAGCAGAAACAAGGAAAGAAGGAATTAAAGTTGAAAATATTGCCATTGCCAAGCCTAGCCAGTACACTTCTTTAGGATAATGAAAAACATCATAATTACCTTGAAATAAAAAATGGATACACACAACAATTGTGGAAACAATCATTGCATATGACGTAAATTGCATCATACCAAATTTTGGTATTAACCATCCGCTGCCCACTAAATATGATGCATAAGTTACAGCGCTTAAGAAGATGAAAAAACCTCCTAAAATAACGTCATCCCCTTTTAATCCAATTTCATCCCAAAAAGCTACTAAAACGCCAATATAAGTTACTATAATGGCTATAAACTGATTTTTAGTGAGCTTCTTTTTAAAAAATATCCAGGAAAGCAAAACTACAATTGTTGGATATATAAAAAGGATGATTCGTTCCAACCCCGCTGTTAAATATTGCAATCCCATAAAATCAAAAAGACTTGCTAAATAATAGCCTATGAAACCAAAAAAGAATAACCACACCCAATCTGTAACTCTTATGCTATTCTTAGCCTTAGGTTTTTTCCAAAATGCGATGATGATGTAGAACGGCACAGAAAATGTCATTCTAAACAAGAGTAAGGTTAAATAATCAACATGATATTGATAGGCAAGTTTAACTAAAACCGCTTTTGCAGAAAAAAATATTATTCCTAAAATGGCAAACAATACCCCGATTGTTGTTGAAGACGAGTTTTTTAACATCTTAACAAACTTATAGGGTTCTTACCCATATACAAATGAATTAGCTTTTAAATTACAACACCCAGATTATGAAACGATAACTATACGTTAAATCTAAAATGCATTACATCGCCATCTTTCACAATGTATTCCTTACCTTCTACACGCATTTTACCAGCCTCTTTGACTTTGGATTCACTACCGAAGACAACAAAATCATCATAAGCAATAACTTCAGCACGGATAAATCCTTTTTCAAAATCTGTATGAATTACACCAGCCGCTTGAGGTGCCGTTGCCCCTACTGGAATGGTCCAAGCACGAACTTCTTTAACACCTGCGGTAAAATAAGTCTCTAAATTTAAAAGCTTATAGGCTCCACGTATTAATTTTCCCGAACCAGGCTCAGACAAACCTAAATCTTCTAAGAACATTTGACGTTCTTCATAGGTTTCTAATTCTGTTATATCAGCCTCTGTACCTACCGCTAAAAAAATGACTTCTGCATTTTCATTGGCAACATTTGATTTTACTTTATCTACATAAGCATTTCCGTTCACAGCAGACTCTTCGTCTACATTACAAACATACATTACAGGCTTATCTGTTATAAACTGCAAAGGGGTAACAAATTCCTTACGATCCTCTTTAGATATGTTTATCGCACGTATCGAAACACCAGCTTCCAGCCCTGATTTGATGCTTAATAAAACTGCTTCTTCTTTTTGAGCTTCTTTATTACCTGTCTTAGCTGCTCTTTTTACTTTCTCTAATTTTTTATCTACAGTCTCTAAATCTTTCAACTGCAACTCCATATCAATAGTTTCCTTATCACGAATAGGATCCACAGAGCCATCAACATGCACAATATTATCATTATCAAAACAACGTAAAACATGCAGAATAGCATCTGTCTCACGAATATTTCCTAAAAACTGATTTCCTAAGCCCTCTCCTTTACTAGCGCCTTTAACCAAACCTGCTATATCCACAATCTCAACTGTAGCTGGCAAAACACGTTCTGGATTCACCAATGATTCCAATTTTTGTAATCGAGGATCTGGCACATTAACTACGCCAATATTTGGTTCTATAGTACAAAAAGGGAAATTTGCACTTTGTGCTTTTGCGTTTGATAAACAATTAAATAAAGTTGATTTACCTACGTTTGGCAATCCTACGATTCCTGCTTTCATCAGAGTCTATTTTTTTCGGTGCAAATATAGCTTTTACCAATAGAATTTCACGACAATAAATCGGTAAAGATTTTTTCATCAATTAGTTTATTTAACTATCACATTTCTAATTTTTAATCCAATTCTTTCAATTATTAGTAATTTTTTTCTTAATTTAACCTTTTGTTAACTTTCTTTATCCCCAAATGATAAGGTGTAAACTGCTTAAATGCTAGATAATAAAGAACATATTTTATGGAGTTTATTTCTAGAAGGCGATAAAAATGCATTTTCTGCCATATTTAAAATGCACTATTCGTCTTTATACAATTATGGTATAAAAATATGTGGAAACACGCATTTGGTGGAAGATGTGCTTCAAAGTTTCTTTATTAATCTTTTTGAAAATAGAAAAAGAATTGGTGAAGTGAGCAACGTTAAAGGTTATATATTCATTTCTTATCGCAGAGCCCTGTTTGCTTATCTTAAAAAGGAAAGCATTTTTACAGAAATTAAAAATGATACTCACAACAGATCCAATTTTGAAATATCTCCTGAAGAAATTCATATTAATCAAGATTTCTCTTCTGTACAAAAGGAAACTATCTCCAAAATTTTAAACACTTTAGCACCAAGAGAGCGCGAAGTAATTTACCTGAAGTATTACAGTGAATTAGAAACTAATGAGATTTCCAATATTATGGATATTTCATATCAAAGTGTTTTAAACACCCTACAAAAAGCATTTACCAAGCTAAGAAAAGAAGTTGAAAACGCTGTACTTACTGCTATTTTAAAAAAAAAGTAAAAAAAATAACTTTTTTTAGGGTATAAAAATAACTTCTATTACTCTATATAAATACAAGCACCTAATACATTTACTTTCTTAACTACTGATGCAAGAGAATAAACAACATTTATTAGAAAATCTATTAAACGATACCTCGTTTAAAAACTGGGTTTATAAAAAAAACAGGAATGATATTGCTTTTTGGAATAATTGGATTGCCAATAACGCTGAATATATTGACACCATATACGCTGCTCGAGATATTGTAATTGGAATACGCTTTAATAAATCGGAATTAAGTGAAGACTTTATTAATGATAAGTTAGACAATGTAATTAAAAAAAATACCGACTCTACAATTGATAATGGAGCTAAGTCTAATAAGAAAATAGAACTAATCTATGCCACATCAGTACTACTAAGTGGGATTATACTTTTTTTTGCAGCCAATTTTTTCACCGCTACCTCTGAAGTTATACACAAAACTGGATTTGGAGAAATAATTGATTTAAAATTACCCGATGGAACAACGGTTGTTTTGAATGGAAATTCGGAATTAAAATACAATAAAGACAATTCTAGAGATGTGGTTTTAAATGGTGAAGCCTATTTTAAAGTAAAATCTAAACCCTCTACCAAAGCAAAATTTTGGGTAACAACACAAGACTTAAAAGTTGAAGTTTTTGGCACCCATTTTAACGTGAATACGCGTAATAAAAAAACCGATGTTTTATTAGATGAGGGTTCTATTAGTTTACTATTAGAAAATGGCAACTCTACAAAAATGCAGCCAGGCGAAATAGTCACCTACTCAAAAGAGAGCGACAAGATTGTTCATAACAAAGTAAATAGCAACATAAAATATACGCACTGGATAGACGGCACTTATATTTTTAACAATGTAACACTTTTAGAAGTAATGCAATATATTGAAAATGCCTACGGAATAGCCTCAGAGTTTAAAAACCCAAACACAAAGAACATTGTCATAACTGGTGGTATTCCTAACGAAAACTTAACCATTTGTATTATGGCCTTAGAAAAGGCATCAGGCGTAACAATTCAAAAACAGAATAATAAACTCTTAATTATTGAAAATTAAATAACTAAAACTCGCAATTATGAAACAAAAACAAATTATTAAAACGCTAGGCTCACTGCTCTTTTTTATAGGAGTAATTGGGATTGGCCACGCTGAAGTGCGTGAATTGACCAAAAATGCTGATAAAATAGCATTATCAGAATTTTTAAATGACATAAGTAAAAAACATAACGTGTTTTTCACTTACAATCCTTCACTTTTATCAGGATCATCACTTAATCCTAAAGATTATGATTTTGAAAAATTAGAGTCGATTTTATCAAAGTTAGAAAAGAAAACTAGTTTCGACTTTGAATATTTAGGTAATAAGTATTACGTGGTATATCACAAAAAAGAAGCCCAATTATTTATAAAAAGCAGCCCAATTTTAAATAATTCTCTTTTTGCCCTCCCTTCAACCACAATTGTTTTACAACAAGAAATAAAAGGTACTGTTGTTGATGAAGATGGATCTCCTTTACCTGGCGCTTCTATAGTAATAAAAGGCACTACAACAGGTGCAACTACTGATTTTGATGGTAATTTTTCTATCGATGCCAACATGGGTGATGTGCTTATTGTTTCTTACATAGGTTTTGAAACAAAAAACGTAACGGTAAATAATACCAAAATGTCAATTAAATTGTCTTCTGGCGTAGCTTTAGAAGAAGTTATCATTGTTGGTTCTCGTAACCCAAATAGAACAGCAACAGAAAGTACTGTTCCTGTAGATGTAATTGATATGAAAGAATTAAATAATGTAGCTCCACAGGTGAATTTAAATCAAATTCTGAATTATGTAGCTCCTTCTTTTACTTCCAATACACAAACAATTTCTGATGGTACAGACCATATTGATCCTGCTTCATTAAGAGGTCTAGGCCCTGATCAGGTTTTGGTTTTAATTAATGGAAAAAGAAGACATACTTCTTCATTAATAAATGTTAACGGAACATTTGGTAGAGGAAGTGTTGGTACCGATTTAAACGCTATTCCTGCAGCAGCAATACAACGTATTGAGGTTCTAAGAGATGGTGCAGCTGCACAATACGGATCCGATGCAATTGCTGGGGTAATTAACATTATTTTAAATAAAAATGTAAATGAACTAACTGCAACAGTTACAACTGGAGCCAATTTCACAAAAAACGCTAATGATCAAACAGGTGGTGTAGACGGTCAGACAACCAATGTAGCTGCAAGCTATGGTTTACCTATTGGTGAAAATGGAGGCTACATTAATTTCTCTGGAGATTTTGACGTTCGTGATGATTACAGTCGAATGAAAGAATGGGAAGGTGGAATTTTTAACCTTTATAATACTGTAGAAAGAGTTGCTAATAATGCAGGATATGATATTGCTAACTTATTAGATGATGATGTAGCTGATGTTATACAATACACTGATTTAGCAGGGATAAACCGTAATGGAGCATCAACAAAAGCAGAGTTAAGAACATTATTATCTGGTGATAATACTACAGCTGAATTAGCTGCTAGAGGACAACAGCGTAGTGATTACAACATGCGTGTTGGTCAATCTGCACTGCGAGGTGGACGTTTATTCGCTAATTTTTCACTTCCATTAGATGACAATGGTACCGAATTATATTCTTTCGCAGGAATTAGTTCAAGAACTGGTAATTCAGCTGGTTTTTATAGACTTCCTAATCAGAGTAGAACATATACACCTGCCTATATCAATGGTTTTTTACCTGAAATAAACTCCAATATTAAAGACAGATCATTATCAATTGGAATAAAAGGTAAGATTGGCGATTGGGGTGTAGACTTTAGTAACACCTATGGTAAAAACTCATTTTTATATACTATTGGTAATACCTTTAATGCTTCCATGCAAAATGCTTCTCCAACGTTTTTTGATGCAGGAGGATTTTCATTCTCTCAGAATACAACAAACCTTGATGTAACTCAATTCTTTGAAGATGCATTGGCGGGCTTAAATGTTGCTTTTGGTGCGGAGTATAGAGTTGAAAATTATGATATTGTTGCAGGAGAAGAAGCTTCCTATGGTCAATATACTGCTAATGGCCAATTAATTACTTTGGCGAGCCAGAGCGCTTCCCAAGATTTCTTTGGTGCATCGCGCCCTGGTGGATCACAAGTGTTTCCAGGATTTAGCCCTAAGAATGAATTATCTCGTGGAAGAAGTAATGTTGCTGCATATTTTGATACAGAAGCAGATTTCTCAGAGAAATTTTTAATGAGTTTTGCAACTCGTTTTGAAAATTATAGCGATTTTGGCTCAACATTAAATTTTAAACTAGCATCTCGATTTAAGGCTACCGATAATTTAAATATTAGAGCTGCTGTAAACACAGGGTTTAGAGCACCATCATTACATCAAATTAATTTTAATTCCACTTCTACTATTTTTGATCAAGCAGGTAACCCACAAGAGGTTGGAACTTTTGCTAATGATAGTAGAGCGGCAAAATTATTAGGAATCCCTGAATTAAAACAAGAAACATCTAAAAGTGTTAGCTTAGGATTAACTGCTAAAATACCTGATGCAAATTTAACTGTTACTGTTGATGGCTATTTTGTTAAAATTAATGATCGTGTTGTATATACAGGTCAATTTAGCGGACCAGGAACTGGAACAGAATTAGATAATTTACTGAGACAAGCGAATGCTACCGCAGCATCGTTCTTTGCTAATGCTATTGATACAGAATCCAAAGGATTAGATGTGGTTATTACTCATAATACTACTTTTGGTGATAGCTGGAGATTAAAATCTGATTTAGCTGGTACTTTTTCTAAAACTAAAAAAGTGGGGGATATAAATGCTTCGCAAGTATTACGTGATGCAGGTCTTGTAGACACTTACTTCCCAGAAGATAGTAGAGTATATTTAGAAGAAGCTGTTCCTAGAACTAAAATAAATTTATCTAACAGTTTAACTTCAAATAAAATGATCTTCTTTTTAAGAAATGTTTATTTTGGTGAAGTTACAGAGGCAACAACAACAGTGGCTAACCAACAAGTATTTGGCACAAAGTTAGTAACTGATTTATCTGTAGGTTACAAAGCTACTGACGATTTAACCTTTACTATTGGAGCAAATAACCTTTTTGATATTTATCCAGACAGAGCTGACGCTGCTTTTGGCAACAGAAGTGACGGACGTTTTGATTGGTCAAGAAGAGCACAACAATTTGGTATTGGTGGTAGATTCTTATTTGCAAGGGTTAGTTTTGCACTTAAATAAAAATAAAATAGTGATTCAAAAGCCACCAATTGGTGGCTTTTTTATTTACATAAATAATTGTAATACAATAGGTAGAATATGATTTTCACCCTTCTTTTAGATAGTTTATTTAAGAGCTAAGGCACGATTAGCAGTACATTACAAATATTCATGGATTCTCATTCATTGAACACATTTATCAAGAAAAATGTAGTAAATGAGGATAAATGTCTTTAAAACTGAATATTATTTCAAAAGAAAATGTTAAACTGAATCATTTTATCTAAATTCACGCTTCAAACTCAAAAATTACTTTTTATGAAATTAACGAACATTATTACACTTTTGCTATTTTTTAGCATTTCGGTTGTATTTTCTCAAACGGAGATTAAAGGAACTGTTACAGATGGAGAAGGTATGCCTTTAGCCGGAGCCAATATTGTTGAAAAAGGTACTGTAAATGGAACCACCACTGATTTTGATGGTAATTATAGTATTAAAGTTAAGGAAAATGCAATTCTTATTTTTAGTTATATAGGATTTGCCACCGTCGAAGAAAGCGTGTCTGGAAAATCCACATTAAATGTTAGTTTAGCGGAAGGAATGCAGCTAAACGAGATACAATTAGTAGGCTCAAGAAGCCCAAGAAGAACAGCAACTGATACTCCTGTCCCTGTTGACGTTTTAGATGTAGCTGAAATAGCATCAAATACTGGTAAAGTAGAAATTAATGATATTTTACAATTTGCAGCACCATCGTTTAATGCTAGTAAACAATCGGGATCTGACGGTGCGGACCATATTGTACCTGCTTCTTTAAGAGGTTTAGGTCCGGATCAAACATTAGTGTTAGTTAATGGAAAAAGACGTCATCAGTCTTCTTTAGTTAACATTTTTGGGACTAGAGGAAGAGGTAATTCTGGTACTGATTTAAATGCAATTCCCGCTTCTGCCATAAAACGAATTGAGGTTTTGCGTGATGGCGCTTCTGCTCAGTACGGTTCAGATGCCATTGCAGGGGTTATCAACATCGTTCTTAAAAATAATACGGACGGTTTTACTGGTGGTGTTACTTATGGTGCTTACAGTACTGCAATTGGAGAGGGTTGGGCTGAAGAAAGTGGTGAAACACTCTATAATGTTGAAGGTGAAAATAGACTTGATGGAAAAAGCAAAAAATTTGATGGTGCAACAACTAGAATAGATGCAAATTATGGATTGCCTATCGGTGAAAATGGAGGGTTTATAAACTTTACAACTGAATTTTTATCTAGAGATAAAACACTAAGACCTGGTTTTGCATGGAGAAAAGGATACGGTAGCGCAGCTATAGAAGGTTTTAATTTTATGATTAACTCATCTATTCCTCTTGATGATAATACAGAATTATATGCTTTTGGAGGAAGAAACTTTAGAGATACAAATGCTAATGCGTTCTCTAGAGATAGTTTTGATGATGGTGATAATAGAAGTGTGCCTAGTTTATATCCAAATGGTTTTACGCCTCAAATTACTTCTCTAATTACAGATGTTTCAGTTTCTACAGGTATTAGACACACAACCGCTAATGGTTGGAATGTAGATTTTAATAATACATACGGAAAAAACAACTTTCACTACTATATAAAAAATACGAATAATGCTTCGTTAAAAGATGCTTCACCAACAGATTTTGATGCTGGTGGACATTATCTTTCTATGAATACTACAGGATTAGATTTTAGTAAGTATTTTGAAGATGTGGCATCGGGAATCAACATTGCCTATGGATTTGAATACAGAACTGAAAACTTTGGAATATTCTCTGGAGAAGAAGCATCTTATGCATTATACGATGATAATGGTATTGCTATAACAAACCCAGCAACGCAAACCGTTGCTCAAGATAGCAATGGAGATGATTTACCAGGTGGCTCACAAGGTTTTCCAGGCTACAGCCCTGACAATACTGTAGACAGAAGTAGAACAAACTATGGTATTTATTTAGATACTGAATTAAATGTTACCGAAGACTTTATGCTTGGCGGTGCAGCGCGTTATGAAAATTATAGTGATTTTGGTAAAACTATAAATTTCAAATTAGCAAGTAGATATAAAATTGGTGATGATTTTGCTTTTAGAGGGTCAATATCTACTGGTTTTAGAGCGCCTTCACTTGCTCAACTGTATTATAACTTAATCTTTACAAATATAGTTGCAGGGGTATCTGTGCCTTCTTTATTATCTGCGAATAATAGTACAGTAACTAAGGCCTTTGGAATTGGACAGTTGAATGAAGAAAAAGCATTTAATGCAAGTTTAGGATTTACGTATAATACTGGTGGGTTTTCTGCAACAATAGATGCCTATTCCATCTCTGTTGATGACAGAATTATATTAACTGATAACTTTACTGACCAAACTGTATTAGGACCGTTAGGTGTTGATGCTGCACAGTTTTTTGCCAATGGTGTTGACACAAGAACTACGGGACTTGATATTGTATTAGGTTATGAAACTAGAATAAATGATGATGCTAAAGTTAATATAGCATTAATAGGTAATTTGAATAAGTTAGATATTAAGAAAATTAATAATGGAAACTTAAATGAATTTACTTTTTTCGGTCCATTTTCTCAAGCCTATCTTAAAGCAGCTGCACCAGATTATAAATTTGGTTTAAACCTAGGGTATACTTCTGAAAAATTTGATGCAAATGTTAGTTTTACGCAATTTAGCGAGGTTAAACTTCAAGATTTTCAATGGGTAGATACTCCAGCTACAACTCAGGCTGAAGCTGATGCCTTATTCCCTATAGCAACAGATATTTATAAAGCAGCATTAGTTACTGACTTAAGTTTAGGGTATAATTTTAGTGAAAATTTAAAATTAACCATAGGTGCAAATAATTTATTTAATAAATACCCTACTCCACAGTTTGATGCTTGGACTGATCAAGGTGGTTTAGCCGATTCTGTTCAAATGGGATCTGACGGAATGTATTTGTTTAGTAGAATTAATTTCAAATTCTAAATTAAATAGCAAAAAAAAGAAACCCTGACTTTAAAGTCAGGGTTTCTTTTTTTTAAATATAGTATTAAATTTAAGCATCAGGATGCATAAACTTTTGCTTTGATAATAATACTTCTTCACTCTCTACATGGTTATCATCAGGCACGCAACAATCCACTGGACATACTGCCGCACATTGTGGTTCCTCATGGAATCCCATACATTCTGTACACTTGTCTGGAGAAATATAATAAATTTCATCACTTATAGGCTCTTGTACATCATCTGCATTAACTTCTTTTCCATTAGGTAGTACAACATTTCCTTTTAAAGAAGTACCGTCACTGTATCTCCATTCGTCTGCGCCTTCGTAAATTGCGGTATTAGGACATTCTGGTTCACAAGCTCCGCAATTTATACATTCGTCTGTTATTATAATTGCCATAATTTTCTTTTTCTTTTAGCCTGAATTTATTTCAGGATCAATACTTTTGCACAAAGGTAAAACCTAATACAATCCTAAACAAATATAATGAGCGACCTTACAACAAGAATTGAAGCTTTTGTTAAACTTGGTGTTTTTTTCAATGAATTTTGCAATTCTGATAACAAACAAGTTGAATCTAAAGAAGAATTAGCAGAATTATTTTCAAGTTTAGAAGAGAAAATTGCATTATCCCAACATAAAAATGGTTGGTTTACTAGAGAAAATATACTTTATAGTCTTCAAAATTGGGCTCAAGCACTATCTGAGGAGAATTTAAAAGAATGGACGGCTAATTACGCCATAAGCGAAAGCAAGAGCCCAAAAACAGTTGCTCTTATTCTTGCTGGAAATATACCTCTTGTAGGGTTTCATGATTTTCTTTCTGTATTAATAACAGGTCATAAGGCTTTGGTTAAATTATCTTCTAATGATAATATTCTATTACCCTTTGTAGCCGATATACTAATCCATTTTCAACCCGAATTTGAGCATTTTATACAGTTTGAAAAAGACAAATTAACCGATTTCGATATGGTCATCGCTACTGGTAGCAACAATACAGCGCGGTATTTTGAGCATTATTTTAAAAACAAACCACATATAATTCGCAAAAATAGGAACTCAGCTGCCATACTAACTGGTCATGAAACAAAGGAGGACATACAAGCTTTAGGCGAAGATATATTTCGTTATTTTGGATTAGGTTGCAGAAGTGTTTCGAAAGTATTTGTGCCAAAAAATTATAAGTTCGATAATTTTTTTGAAGCAATTTACAATTACCATCCAATAATAGAACTTGCCAAATACGCGAATAATTACGATTACAATAAAGCCGTTTACTTAATGAGTGAATTTAAGTTGTTAGATAATGGTTTTTTAATTTTAAAAGAAGATAAAAGTTACTCCTCTCCTATTGCATCTTTATTTTACGAAAGCTATGACAACATTAATGATATCATAAATAAACTAGATCAAGACAAAGAGCAAATACAATGTATTGTAGCAAGCGGTGTACTTACCCACGAAATTAAATTTGGTGCAACACAAAAGCCATCATTACAAGATTATGCCGATAATATTGACACTGTTGACTTCCTGTTAAGAAACTCTTAGAAAATAATGGATTAAAGATCTCTGTTTCCTTAAAATTTAAGACCTTTGCCAACTTAAAATACTACAAAAATGAAAAAGCACAATTTTAGCGCAGGCCCATGTATACTCCCTCAACAAGTTTTATTAAAAGCTTCTGAAGCAGTTCAAGATTTCAATGGCTCTGGGTTATCACTTATAGAAATTTCTCACCGAAGCAAAGATTTTGTAGAAGTAATGGAAAAAGCCAGATCTTTAGCTTTAGAACTTTTAGGCTTGGAAGGTAAAGGTTATCATGCATTATACTTGCAAGGTGGTGCAAGCATGGAGTTTATAAGAGTTGCTTACAACTTATTAGAAACTAAAGCTGGTTATTTAAACACAGGTACTTGGGCAAATAACGCTATAAAAGAGGCTAAGCTATTTGGTGAAGTAATTGAGGTTGCTTCTTCTAAAGCAGAGAACTATAATCATATTCCAAAAATATATGGTGTTCCTAACGATCTAGATTATCTGCATGTAACATCAAATAATACCATTTTTGGTACGCAAATGAAAACATTCCCTAAGGTAAATATTCCTTTAGTATGCGACATGAGTTCTGATATTTTCTCAAGACAACTAGATTTTTCTCAGTTTGATTTGATTTATGCTGGTGCTCAAAAAAACATGGGACCTGCAGGAACAGAATTAGTAGTAATCAAAGAAGATATTTTAGGAAAAGTATCTAGAAAAATTCCATCTATATTAGATTACCAAGTTCATATTGCTAAAGATAGTATGTTTAATACTCCTGCAGTATTTCCTGTATATACAAGCATGTTGACTTTAGAATGGCTAAAAAATATAGGAGGGATTTCTGCAATAGAAGAAATTAATAATAAAAAAGCGCAATTACTCTATTCTGAAATAGATTTAAACCCAGTTTTTAAAGGTTTTGCTAATGTAGAAGATAGATCAATCATGAATGCTACTTTTAATCTTACAGATGAAAAATTAAAAGATACTTTTGATGCCATGTGGAAAGAAGCAGGCATTAGTGGTATAAATGGCCATAGATCTGTTGGAGGTTATAGAGCATCTATGTATAACGCTTTACCGCTAGAAAGTGTTGGGGTTTTGGTAGATGTAATGAGTGAAATGGAACGAAGAGCATAGTCTATAAAAGTTAAATTTTTAGTACATGAGAATATTAGCAAACGATGGAATTTCACAAGCAGGAGTTGATACTCTAAAATCTAATGGCTTTGAAATTTTAACCGTGAATGTTGCGCAAGAACAACTAGTAACCTACATAAACAAACATAACATTGAAGCACTATTAGTAAGAAGTGCTACCAAAGTTCAGAAAGATATTATAGACCAATGCCCTAGTCTAAAATTAATTGGTCGCGGTGGCGTTGGTATGGATAATATAGATGTGGAATATGCCATTGAAAAAGGTATACATGTAATTAATACCCCAGAGGCTTCTTCTGAATCTGTTGCAGAACTAGTTTTTGCGCACTTATATGGCGGCGTAAGGTTTTTATATGATTCGAACAGAACCATGCCATTAGATGGTGATAGTCGTTTTAAAGAACTAAAAAAAGGTTATTCTGGCGGAATTGAGTTAAGAGGTAAAACCTTAGGAATAATAGGTTTTGGTAAAATTGGACAAGCTACTGCAAAAATTGCTTTAGGGGTTGGTATGAAGGTAATTTATCATGATTCCGAACTTGAGAAGTCTACCATAAGTTTAAAATTTTTTGATGGTCAAAAAGTAGATTTTAATTTAATCAATAGTACTAAAGACGAAGTTCTGAAAAAATCTGATTTTATTTCGTTACACGTTCCTAAACAAAAGAACTACATTCTTGACAAAGACGATTTTGAAATCATGAAAGATGGTGTTGCTATTATAAATACTGCGCGTGGCGGTGTTTTAGATGAAGTAGCTCTTGTAAATGCATTAGAAACTGGTAAAGTTTCTTTCGCTGGTTTAGATGTCTTTGAGTCCGAACCTAAGCCTGAAATACGCATATTAATGCATCCTGACATATCACTTACACCGCACATAGGTGCTGCAACACAGGAGGCACAAGATCGTATCGGAATTGAATTGGCGAATAAAATCACAAAACTCTTAAAATAGGATACATTTTTCCTTTAGATGTACTAAGAATTTCTTAGTTTTTTGTACATTGTAAAAATTATTAAAAACCATACTATAAAATGTCAGGATTATTAGATTTATTAAACAGCCCAATGGGCAAACAATTAATTAGTGGTGTTGCTGGACAAACTGGACAACCCGAAAACAAAACAGCAGATGTACTAAGCATGGCAATGCCTTTGTTATTAGGTGCTATGAAGAAAAATGTTGCTTCTCCTCAAGGAGCACAAGGATTAATGAGTGCATTACAAGGAGGAAAACATGATGGAAGTATCCTAGATAATCTTGGTGGATTATTTGGTGGTGGTGTAGATGATTCAGTAATTAATGATGGCGCAGGTATTTTAGGTCATGTATTTGGTGCAAAACAATCGAATGTTGAAAATGCTTTAAGTCAAAAATCTGGTTTAGATGCTGGATCTATTGCTAATATTTTAAAGATTGCTGCTCCTATTGTTATGGGGTATCTGGGTAGACAAACCGCACAAAGTAATGTGAGCGATGCTAATGGTATGAATGCGCTATTAGGAAGCATGCTTGGTGGACAACCGCAACAAAATCAAAGTTTAATAACTACGTTATTAGATGCAGATGGCGACGGTAGTATATTAGACGATGTTGCAGGAATGGTAATGGGAACTAATAAAAAGAAAGGCGGATTAGGAGGACTTCTTGGAGGTCTTTTTGGTAAGTAATCTTTTTTTTACCAAAATAATAGAGCCAGACAAATGTCTGGCTTTTTTTGTATCTTTTACTTATGAAAAAATCAATTGTAGGTTTTGTAGCTTTTTTCACCATAGTATTCTTATCAAGTATAAGCTGTTCTAGCAATAAAGCGCTTATTATTCCAAATGATGAAGAACAAATTGCCTTTAATCAAACTAAAGGTGATACTATTACTATTGCTAATGAAGAGGTTGAATACGAAATCATTATTATAGAACCCGGATATAATTATTGGTTACAGAGTATTGCAAAACCAGAAGGTTATTACTCTCAACAATTTTTAGAAAATAGAAATAACATTTGGGTAATAGAATGGAACCAAAGAGTAAACCAACCACAACGATTTGATCCAAATTTATATGAATTGATGATAAATTATAGTCCACATATAGATTATGGCTACGATGTAAACTATAAACTTTACAACTATTTTATTTATTTCCAAAGAAAGTACAATCAGCGACTAGGGACTTTTTTACCCCGTATATAGTTTTATCTTTGCAGTGGAATTATAAAAAACGCATGGAAAAATTAAAAAAACGATGGGGCATTGACTCTAATTTTGCAATTGTAATGATTTTACTTGTTTTCGCAGTTACTGGCTCATCTTCTTTAAAAATTGCAAGACCTCTTTTAGATTATATTGGCTTTACCAGAGAAATATTTCCAATGGATTGGTATTTTGGCGCACTATATTGGACTGTTAGAATTCTCATTATATTCCCTATTTACCAGGTATTACTTATTATTTTTGGCTGGTTATTCGGACAGTTTAATTTCTTTTGGAACTTTGAAAAAAAGATGCTCAGTCGTTTTGGATTAGGATTTTTGTTTAAATAATATTGTGTTTTTATTAACACATTAAGTCTTTTTCGTTTTAGTAAGTTTGTAAAATGGAAATTTCATTAAAAAAAATAGCATTTCCCTGTATTGCCTTACTTGTTTTAGCTGCATTTTCTGTTCCTGATATCGCTAAAATAAATCATGCTATAAATGAGCATAAAGAATTTACATGTTCTGAAAAATCCAAAGTGCACTTGCATGAAGTTGAATTTGAATGCGATTTTCATAAATATCATATTACTACTTATTTTTCTCCACAATTAATCAATTATACCTTGTTTACACCTAATCATGTGGTGAAGCAAAATCAAAATTATTATTTTCAATTAAGTGGATTTCAACAACTTCATTTTTCACTTAGAGGCCCTCCTATATCATCATAACATTTTGAATTAGAATAATTTTAATCATTTTATCATTTCGTTATGAATAAATTAATAATTTCATTTCTTTTGGCAATGAGCTTTAGTTTTGCGAATGCGCAAAACCAAGTTTCAGGTACTATTTTAGATGCTAGTAATCAACAGCCCTTAGAGCAAGTATCTGTATATTTTCCACAATTAGAAAAAGGCACGGTTACCGATAATTCCGGAGCCTATCAAATTAATAATCTTCCTACAGGGACTTTTAAAATAGTTGTATCTTTCTTAGGATATCAAACCATTTCAAGAACCATTACGATCACTTCAACCAATGTCACGTTTGATGTTTCATTGACAGAAAGCGCCATAGAAATGGAAGAGGTTATTGTATCCACACCCTTTCATAAATTACAGAGTGAAAATGTAATGAAAGTAGCCTATGCAAGTGTTACCGATCTTCAAAACAAAGGTGCAATTACCTTAGCCGAAGGTATAACAAAGATTGCTGGTGTAGAAAACGTATCTACTGGTATAGGAATTGGGAAACCCGTTATTAGAGGCCTAAATGCCAATCGTGTTTTGGTTTACACACAAGGAATACGCTTAGAAAATCAACAATTCGGAGATGAACATGGTTTAGGAGTAAATGATGCTGGAATTGAGAGCGTTGAGGTTATTAAAGGGCCTGCATCACTCCTATATGGATCCGATGCTATGGGCGGAGTTTTATACCTAAACCCAGAAAAATTTGCAATTCCAAATACTAATAGTGGAGACGTTAATTTAAATTATTTTACCAACACGGCTGGGGTTAGCTCTAATGCAGGTTTTAAAACTTCCTCAGAAAAACTAAAATTTTTGGTTCGTGGTGCGTACACTACCCATACCGATTATCAGACTGGTAATGATGAGCGCGTAACCAATTCAAGATTTAAAGAATATGATATTAAGACAGGAATGGGGTATCAGAGCACTAATTTCAAGACTGAAATTAGATATAATTTTAATAGTTCTGATTTAGGCATTCCAGAAGAAATTGGTATTCAAAGCACAGATAGAACTCCAATGATGCCTAATCAAACCATTGATAACCATATACTAAGCTCAAAAAGTAGCTTAGTATTTAGTAAATCTAGCCTAGATTTATCCTTAGGCTATATTTCTAATATCCGAAAAGAATTTGAAGAAGGTGAAGAAGGTGCTGCTCTACACATGAATTTAAATACTTTTAATTACAATTTACAGTATCATTTGCCGAAGATGGGCATTCTTGAAACTATTATTGGAGCCCAAGGTTTGCATCAAACCAATTCCAATTTTGGAGAAGAATTACTAATACCAAATGCAACCATTAATGATTTTGGCTTTTTCGGTACTTCACATGTGCATTTAAACGAAAATAATGATGTGCAAATAGGATTGCGATTCGATCATAGAGGAATTAATACCGAGCAGAGCGGCATTCTTGGAGAACAAGATTATATAGCCCCGATTAATAAAGACTTTAACAGCATTAACGCTGCTTTAGGCTATAAAGTAAATTTCCTTAACAGCTTTATAGCTAGATTAAATTTAGCTACGGGGTTCAGGGCTCCTAATCTAGCTGAACTAACGTCTAATGGCGTCCATGAAGGAACCAATAGATATGAAATTGGGAATGAAAATTTAAAGAACGAACAAAATTTACAAACTGATTTAGCTATAGAGTATAAAAACCAACATTTTGAAGTTTTTGTAAACGGATTTTATAACAGTATTAATAATTATGTATTTATTGCTCCAAATGGTAATGAAATAGATGGAAACCAAGTATTTGTATACGACCAGCAAGACGCTAATTTATATGGTGCAGAGGCCGGAATACACATACACCCTCACCCATTGGATTGGTTGCATTTAGAAAGTACATTCCAAAGTGTAAGAGGCAAGCTAAAAAACAATGACAACTTGCCTTTAATACCTGCAAATAGTATTACCAATACCTTTAGAGCAGAATTTTCTAATAAAGATAGCTGGGTTAAAAACGGCTACTCTTTTATTACATTAAACTCCGTCTTTAACCAAGATAGGATAAGTACATTTGAAGATGCTACAGATGGATATACGCTATTAAGCATTGGTCTTGGAGGTACCGTATCTTTATTTAAAACCCCATTGAATGTCCGCATTACTGGTAATAACCTATTAAATAAAGAATACTTTTCACATTTATCACGCTTAAAGTATGATGGCATTGCTAATATTGGTAGAAATATAAGTTTTGGTATTAGTGCCCCGTTTTAACAAAGTAAAAATCTCATAAAAAAAGCGCTTATATTCGAATATAAGCGCTTTTTGTTTATTGTATGATATTGTGATTAAACCGCTTGCAAAATTTTATCAAAATAGTACTCCCTAGGATTATCTAAATATTCTTTGGCTTTTTCATAATCTAGTTCAGATAAATAGTGCATGTTTTGAAAACACAGTTTTGCAAATTCTGAATTAATATCAACCAATCGTGGGGCAATTTTCCCATCTTTATCTTGAAGATCTTTTAAATATAACGGGGTTACTTCTCCTCTTGAATTTGCAGTTACAATACAACCCGATATTCCGTCATCATAAAGTTTTTTAACCCCAAGACCTAATAAGGTACATAAAGTTAAATCAAAGCCAATAGGCCTGCAACAACGAAGCTCATACCCTAATTCCACTGGTCTACTTTTAATATTTATTCCTAATTCTTTCAACTTAATTTGGACTAGCATATTAAAAATATGTGATTTACTTACATTTCCAAGCTCAGGATGACCATGATCATCGTAAGTAAAATTAATACCACAATTTTCAAGTTCCGAATCTGGCATAATATGGAAAACACCTTCACTAATTAGTGCAACACCATAATTTATTTTCTCAATCTTTCTTTTGATCATTGATGAAATAATCAATCTAACAACTTTATCAAAAGTAATTTCGGTTTTATTGAACATTTCTGGAATGACCATCATAGGAAAATGACAGCTTGTAGCAATTCCGAAAGCCAAATGTCCTGCAGATCTACCCATAGTTGACATCACAAACCAGTTTTGACTTGTACGTGCATCTTCATAGGTAGTATTACCTATTCGTACCCCTTCATCTTTTGCAGAATGAAAACCAAAAGTTGGATTCCGGTCTGGTAAAGGAAGATCGTTATCTATAGTTTTTGGTACGTGAATATTAGCAATTGTAATATTTTCTTTAGAAAGGTAATCTGTAATTCTATTGGCCGTAGAAGCGGTGTCATCACCGCCTATACTGACCAATAGTTTTACATTATTTTGAGAAAACAGCCTCGTATTTATCTTTTCATTACTTGGCTTAAATCTACTCATAATTAGTGTTGACCCACCGCGACTAAATATACGGTCTGCATGGGCAAAATCGAATTCTTTGATTTGTGGATTTTCGGAAAAAATTCCTTTAAATCCTTCATGCAAACCAAGTACACGATATCCGTCTTTTAAAAAGATTTTAGCCACAGTACTTATCACGGCATTAATGCCAGGTGCAGGGCCTCCACCACAAATAATTAATATAGATTTAGATGCCATTTGTATATTTTGCTATTATCTAGCTACTCTACCAGAAGCATCACCTCCCATAAGTTTGTTAACTTCATCAACAGTAACAAGATTAGCATCACCTTTGATTGTATGTTTTAAACAAGACGCTGCTACTGCAAAATCTAAGGCATTTTGATCATCTTCTGGGAATTTTAATAATCCGTAAATTAATCCACCCATAAAACTATCACCACCACCTACTCTATCAACTATATCTGTAATTTGATACTGACGCGTTTGTAACATTTGTTTTCCATCATATAAAACCCCTGCCCAAGTGTTGTGAGATGCAGAAATTGATCCTCTTAACGTAGTAATTACTTTTTTAGCTTTAGGGAATTTTTTCATCATTTGTTGGCAAACAGATAAGAATGCCTCAGCCTTTACGTCGTGACCATGCGTTTGAACTGCTGCGCCAGCTGGTTTAATTCCAAAGTGCATTTCAGCATCTTCTTCATTTCCTAAAACAACATCACAATAAGATGTTAATTCTGTCATAATTTCTTCTCTTTTTGCTGCGTCGCAATACTTCCAAAGTTTAGCACGATAATTTAAATCGGTTGAAATAGTAACACCTAATTTACTTGCAGCCTTTACCGCTTCTAAACAAACATCTGCAGAACTTTGTGAAATTGCAGGCGTGATTCCAGTCCAATGAAACCAACCCACGTTTTCAAAAACTTCTTCCCAGTTAATCATACCAGATTGGATAGTAGACATTGAAGAGTATGCTCTATCATAAACTACTTTACTACCTCTAGATACAGCTCCTGTTTCTAAAAAATAAATACCTAAACGTTCTCCACCCCACACTATTTTATCAACACCAACACCGCGTTTGCGCATTTCCATCATAGCACATTCACCAATATCATTTTTAGGCAAACGAGTTACAAAATCAACAGGTACTCCGTAATTGGCTAGTGATACTGCAACGTTAGATTCACCTCCACCATAAACAACATCAAAGCTACTAGCTTGTGAAAATCTTAAAAATCCTTCTGGAGCTAAACGAAGCATTATTTCTCCAAATGTTACTACTTTTTTCATGTTTAGAATATTTTATAAAGTTTAAATTTTATAGGTTAATCGATTAAGCAATATTTAAAATAAAAATCAAAATACGACAATGTCTTGTGCTATTTTGATTATTAAAGGTATTACAATATATTTGCTTAATCGATTAAGCAAATATATAAAAAATTGGCAAATAAAAAAACAACTCTAAAAGATATTGCAATTGCGTTAAACATTTCTACCGCAGCTGTTTCTAAAGCGCTTAACGATGATTCTAGAATTAGTATAAAAACTAAAGAAGCCGTAAAAAAAGTAGCCAAAGAACTAAACTATCAACCCAATCATTTAGCCAGTGCGCTACGGAAAGGAAAGAGTAATCTGGTGGGTGTAATTGTGCCTAGAACAAACAGTAATTTTTTTTCTTCGGTAATTCAAAACATTGAGGAAGTATTAAATAAAAAAGGATACAACATAATCATCACGCAATCCAACGAGTCTTACAAAAAAGAATGCAGTAATATAGACACGTTATTGTTTACTCAAGTAGATGGTATCATAGCCTCTATGGCAAATGAAACAACGAATTTAGCCTATTTTGAAAAAGTTAAATCTAAAGGAATTCCATTGATATTATTTGATCGCGGTGAAAACGATTTGAATGTTGATTATATAGGTATTAATGATTATGATAGCAGTCACATGATTGTAGAACATCTAATAAATCAAGGATGTAAAAGAATAGCTCATATTGGAGGTTATAGACATACCAGAATATTTAATAATAGAATACGAGGTTATGTCGACGCAATTAAAAAACATCAACTTCCTGCAGATGAACAACTACTTTTAGAAAGTAATTTAACAATCGAAGATGGAAGAGAAAAAATGCTTGAATTACTACAATTAAAAAATAGACCTGATGCCGTTTATGTTGCAAGTGATTTTGCTGCTTTAGGTGCTTTACAAATTCTTCAAGAAAAAAACATTCAAGTCCCTAATGAAATTGCCTTAGTTGGTTTTGGAAATGAACCCTTTACTGCTATGGTAACTCCTGCCCTATCCACTATAAATCAGCATAGTGGCGAAATTGGTAAGATGGCGGCAAATACGTTTTTAGAACTTGCTGATGTTGCTGAACTAAAACAAACATTGAATAAAAAAATACTACAAGCGGAGTTAATTGTAAGAGACTCTTCTAAGAGAAAATAAAAAAGCTGCAAGTAATAAAAAATTACCTACTTGCAGCGATTTAAATCTTATTTAAGAAATTAACTAAAAGCTAATCCTCCATTAATATCTATATTATTACCTGTAATGAATGATGCTTCTTCAGAAGCCAAATAAGCTACTAAATCTGCAACTTCATTGGCTGTTCCTTCACGTCTTAAAGGAGTACTTGCAGCTACTTTTTCACGTATTTCATCTTTAGTGAAATCATCATGAAATTTTGTGCCAATTAAACCTGGACAAAGCGCATTTACTCGTATTCCTTTAGGGCCAAGTTCTTTCGACATTGCTCTAGTAAATGTTGTTACAGCTCCTTTAGAAGAAGCATAAAGCGCGGATCCGCCTCCTCCTCCATCTCTTGCTGCTAAGGAAGAAATGTTGATTATAGCAGCTCCTTTACCCATTAATGGCTCAAAAGCTTGAGATACGAATACCGTAGATTTAAAGTTAACATTCATCACCAAATCATAAAAATCTTCATCAAACTCCTGTAATGTTTTACGGGCAAAAAGTCCGCCTGCATTATTTACTAAAATATCAACTTTGTCACCAAAAGCTTCAATAGCTTTATTTTTTAGTAAATCAATATCTAATTGCTTTGAAACATCTGCCTTAACGGCCACTGCAGTACCTCCAAAAGATTTTATTTCAGCAACAGTTTCGTTAGCTCCAGTTTCTGAACTCAAAAAATTAACAATTACCTTAGCTCCTTCTTTAGCTAATTTAATAGAAATTGCTCTTCCAATATCTCTAGAACCTCCAGTTACTATAGCAACCTTACCTTTTAATTTACTCATGCTATTATTAAAAATATTACTATTAAATACCTAAAGCCTGACCACCACCAATCTGGATAGTTTCTGCTGTTATGAAAGCAGCATCTTTACTTGCTAAGAATGATATTACACCAGCAACATCCTCAGGCTGACCTAATCTTCCTAACATAATATTATTTGCCCATGAAGCGAAAACTTCTGGTTTTGTTGCTTTAATCTGCGCATGAAAAGGGGTGTCAATTGTTCCTGGAGAAACTGCATTTACACGTATACCATATTCTGCTAAATCTTTCGCTAAGGCTCTTGTAATCGCATGTACTCCTGCTTTAGACGTACCATAGATACCAGCACCTGGACCACCTGCGGTCCAACCAGCATTAGAAGTATAATTAATAATCGAAGCGTGATCTCCCTTTTTAAGAAATGGAATAGCTGCTCTAGAGGCAAAAAATACTGAATCAAGATTTAGTGCCATGACAAATCTGTAAAATTCAGTTGTCATCTCCTCAAATCTAGATCTTCCTCCAAGACCTCCAGCATTATTTACCAGAACATCTATTCTTCCATATTTATTACCAATTGCAGTAATATTTTTGGTTACTTCTTCTTCTTTAGTAACATCGAATCCATAATATTCAGCCGTAATTCCTTCAGCTTGCAGTTCTTTAACTCTTTGAGCTCCTGCTTCGTCTTCAATACCATTTAATACAACAGTATAACCATCTTTACCTAATCTTTTTGCAACTTCGAAACCAATTCCTCCTGTTGCTCCAGTCACTACTGCTACTTTTCCTTTATTTGTACTCATTTTTTTATTTATTTAATTCTAACTCAATATTTTTTTTGTTCTTTTAGTTTGCTGATTTTAGAGGTTCTATTTTTGGACATAAAATCCAAATAGCAAGTAGTGCAATTAATGCTAATACTCCTCCAATTATAAATGCTGGCGTATAATTACCTCCAGTAGTAATAAATGTTACCAATATTGTAAGTCCTGCTGCACCAAGTTTGGCTGCCATACCTGCAAAACCTGAAAGAGTACCTACAATTTTACCACTATAAAGATCACTTGGTATTGTCTGTATATTTCCTATTGCAACTTGAAATCCGAATAGCAAGACGGCCATAATGATGACAGCGGTCATAGCAGATCCTGGAGCTTTTAATAAGAAAAAGCAAGGAATCATAATGAAACAACCTAAAGTGATGGTCATCTTTCGAGTTTTATCAATAGACCAACCTGCTGAAATTCTATTTTTAGCAAGTAACCCTCCAAATATGGCTCCAATCATAGCGCCAACATAAGGTACCCATGCTGAAAATGCTATTTCTTTTATATTCATCCCAAATACTTCGGACAAATAGATGGGTATCCATACTATAAAAAGCCACCAGATAGGATCAATTGCTGCTGAAGCTATTATTACTCCCCAACTTTCTTTGTGCTTAAGTAATTGACCAGTACTGGGAGTATAACCTTCGTCGTAATTACCATCTTTATCAATATCTTGATTTCTTTGTCCTGAGAGAATATAATTTCTTTCATCTTCTGTCAACCATGGGTGAGATTTAGGCACTCCTTTTACTACGAACATCCAGGGTAGTAACCATAAAAACCCAAGTACTGCCACTACAATAAAAATTGCTTTCCAATCAAAATAAACAGCTAATAATCCAATAATTGGATATGCAACTATACCACCAATAGCGGCTCCTGAATTAAAGATTCCTTGAGCTAGTGCTCTTTCTTTAGTAGGAAACCATTCTGCATTGGCTTTGGCAGCACCAGGCCAGTTACCCGCCTCAGCAATCCCTAATATTGATCTAAAAATTGAAAAACTTAGAATTCCTTGAGCAAATGCATGCAACAAAGTCGCTAAAGACCAAACTCCAATTGACAGAGCAAAGCCTAATCTAGTTCCTATCCAATCGAAAATTTTACCAAAAAGAGCTTGTCCTCCGGCGTATGACAGAATAAATACAGTTGAAATAGTCCCATAAATTGCCTTATGCCCATCTCCATCCATTTCAGGGAATAAATCTTTAGCAATATCAGGCCATAAAGCTCCAAAGGCTTGCCTATCTATATAGTTTATAACAGCAGCCAAAGCTACAAGTCCTACTACCCACCATCTTAAACCTTTTACTTTCATCTGTTCCCTATTAGAATTATTATTCTATTGATTATCAATAACATACAATTTAAAATATTTTATTTTTAACAAAAAGCATCCATGCTTTTAAAAACCATATTTTTAAAAGTGCTAATAAATTGATTTCTTAATTTTATTTGCTAATTACTCTTTCTTTAACACATGATTGGTTAAACTTCTGATGTACTACTTAGTCCATGAAATGATTCTCATTTAAATTGTAACAGTACTGATACAATATTCTAAAATGTATTTTCATTTTTTCTTTGGCCAATTGTGGATTCTGATCACGAATAGCCTCAAAAATTTCGGTATGCTCTTGAATCCCTTTAAATGATTGATTGGTATCACAAACATGATACTTCTCAAAATTTGTTATTATCTCTGGAGTTATGATAAGCATAAATGTTTTTAATGTACTATTTCCACTTGCTCTAGCAATGGCTAAGTGGAATAATAAATCTTCTTCAACAGCATCTTCTTTATTCTCAACTTTTTTTGCGTAAGCATCTAAAGCATTTTTAAGTAATTTTAAATCCTCATCTGTTCTTCTTAAGGCAGCCAATCTAACAGTTTTAAGCTCTAATAATATTCTGGTTTCCACTAAAGATTTAAAATCTGGTTCTTCTAATCGCAAAATTTCCGCTAACATACCATCCATTGCAATAGAACCAATATCAGCAATAAAGGTTCCACTTTGAGGCTTAGAAATTAATATTCCATAAAACTCTAATTTCTGTATTGCCTCTCTAATATTACTCCTACTAACACCAAATTTCTCGGAAAGCATTCTTTCCGACGGTAATTTGTCACCTGGCTCAAGATTTTTATAGTTAATTAATTCTCTTATATTAGAAATAATTTCATTTTGAGTGTCTTGATTTTCGGTCTTAGTGAGAATTTCTATCTTCATAATTTAAAAATGTATGTTAAAATTGGTTAACCAGATTGGTTTGTTAAAATTATGAAATTATTTCGAGTAAAAAAACAATATCAGAATATTAAAAACTTATATTTTTGTTTATCATTTAGAATATACCGACCTGAAAATCAGGTCGGTAATAACTTAAAAACAAACTAACTCCAACTATTTAACTTAAACTGTATTTTTAATGTACTACTTCTAACTCATAATATTTAACTTTTGCAAACGAACCTTCGTCTCTGCTTTGAAAATAATTTCCTGCTTTAAAGTAATTTTCAAAAACATTCCATCTAATTATATCTGAACTATCATATACTGCATATTCTGAATTATTAAGCACTATCACCATTTTACCCTTTTCAACCCTAACTTCTAGAGCAAACTTTCTAAAACCTACTTCAGTTGGAAAATTGTACCCATCATCATCATCCCAAGCTTCTTCATGCAAAATTTCATCATCACTTGCACCCTTATTTTTCAGTATTTTTGTTTTAACTCTAATTTTACCATTATCCCAATATATTTTAAGCATAGGTGGCGCATTATTGTCTTTTGCTCCAATCAATTCTTTTTGCTCATTACTAAGTCTACCATGAATTTGCATAATAATAACTCTATGATATTTTCCTTCAGCGTCTTTTGTGACATCTTCAATGGCAAGCTTTCCTTTCATAACCCCTCCTTGTTCAAAAGTCCAGTTGGTATTATTATCTCCAGGAACCATCTGCTCTCTTAACTCAGACCTAGAATATTTGGTATTCGCAGTAGTTGTATTCGGAAAAGCATAAAAAACAATAGACCCATCGGTTGAATCATTGTACATATAAGGCATCAACCTTTCATCGGTAGCGTAGTTCAAAATTTCCGGCGGCTCTACATTCATAGCTCCCCCTTTTGCATTTAATCCAGGAGTTGTAACACTCCAATGTTTTAAATTGATTTTGGATAGCTTATATTTCTTCTTTTTCTTCTTGGTTTTCTTAACAGTTTTAGAATCCGATTCTGTTGTGCTACTTGTCTTTTCTTGACAAGTAGCACTAACAGATAGAAATCCAATTAGTACAAACAGTACTATTTCTTTTCGGAAATATTTCATTAATATTGGTTTATAGTTCTGGATAAACCTTTACATTATCAATATAGCAATCTACTGGTGTCACTGCCCATAGCCATATAGCAACTTCACCAGAGGCATTAGAAGTAAATTTAACTTCTACTTTTGTAAATGTTGTTTGCCCTTTTACTTCTGTTCCTAGATAAGTAACCAATGCTCCGCCAACAGCAGATTGAGCATAGGCATCTGCACCATCTGTAAAGTGACCATCAAGAATCTCTGCGACGATTCTTCTTCCTCCGATTGGATCAGTAGCAATATCGTCTTTTATTGCATATTCAAATTCTAATGTATATTCCCAATTTGGAGAAACTACTATAGATTGATAAGCATGCCGAGTATTTGGATTAGCCCACTCTGCAGCAGATCTATTTCTATTCCATTTTGCACCTCTTGTTTTGGATCCGTTATCTGTGCCATCATATTTTAACCATGAACCATCACTACTGGACTCAAACCCATTTCTGTCCCATCCATTGGAAAAATCGATTCTCCAATCATTACTACTATTTTCCATGTCACCATTTATAATTACTGGTGTAATAGGCACAAATAAATCCTCAACGACAACTTCAATAATTACTGTATCAGAAACATTATTATCATCGCTTACTGTTAAAGATACAGGATAAGTACCTTCACCATTTACAAAAGTAAATATAGGATCTCTATCTGTAGATGTAGCTCCGCCGCCAAAATCCCATAAGTACTTTGTAGATTCTGTTGAAAGATCACTAAATTTAATTTTCCTATAATCATCTGCATCAGGGATATACGAGAATGCAGCTGAAGGTAAAACGGTGTCGACCTTCGAATTTGCCTCTGGTAGCTCAAATTCAAAATATTCACTACAGCTTACAAAAGTACCGAAAGCTAAACCAATGAATATAAACTTTAATAAATTCTGTTTTAAAATACTTCTTTTCATTTTTATTATTTTTTAAGATTTAATAACCTGGGTTTTGAGTTAAAAGTCTTTGACCGTTTACTAATGGACTCAAATTGATTTCTCTCGCTGGGATAGGAAGTAATAATTTTCTAGTGTTATAATCAAGATAACCTAAATCCGCAGCATGTGCGCTTAATATCGCATCAGCAACTCCAAATCTAAGTAAATCATAAAAGCGTTGATTTTCAAAAGCTAATTCTACACGTCGTTCCACAAGCAACAAATCTCTTGTAAGAATTGAAGGTCGGTCTGCTAGAGCATCAAAACCTGCTCTCACTCTAACTTTCATATATGAATCAATTGCTGCACTATTAGTAGTTTCTGTACCACCTGCCAATATAGCCTCTGCGTGCATCAATAATACGTCAGCATATCTCAGCGCTATATAATCATTACCTGCATTTCGAGCATTATCTCCATAAGTGGGAGGTGTTACGCTGAAGTTGGATCCATCTGGTAAAAATTTAATCACTTCACTTCGAGTTGGGAATTCATAATAAGATTCTGATGTCCTATTTCCCCCGTAAATATTAAAATCAGCAATTAAATTATCATTTACAATGTTCTGACCATCATCACTACCTTGGCGTATTGTTGAGGTAAATTCTGCAGAAAAACTTTGACTTTCTAAAGCATTACCTGTTTGATATTGAATTGCAAAAATAATTTCATCATTTAATTCTGAATAAAACACATCACGAAAATTATTCTCCAAATCAAAAGCTGCACTACTGATAATATCTTGACATAATTGAGCTGCTCCTGTATAATTACGTGTTGGTTGAGTTAAATATACTTTTGCAAGTAATCCTTGTGCTGCGGCTTTGGAAGCTCTTGATTTATAAGCATTATCTAATGTATTAACCGCTTCTTGTAAATCGCCTACTATTTGCTCATAAATTTGCACAACTGCCACTCTTGTATAAAGTGATTCGTCATCGCCTGGATTTATAACAGTAGTTACCAAAGGTATATCTCCGAACAATCTTACCAAGTTGAAATATGCATATGCTCTTAAAAATTTCGCTTCACCAGCATATTTTGCCTGATTTTCCTCATTCGCAACTTCAATAAAATCTAAGATATTATTTGCCCTAAAAATTACTGAATACATCGATTGATAATAGTCTTCTGATTCTACATTATCAGGGTTTACTAAATATCTGTGAAAATCAGCCTTTGAACCTTCGAGAGTTTGATTTCGAGTGTTATCTGATCTATGTTCTGTTAAAAGATGTTCAAATTGTACCCCACGATTAGATCGGGTTATATTAGATTCCGTATTCGAATTAACACCTTGTAATGCATCATAAATCCCTATTATACCTGTTAGCACATCTGCATCTGTTTTGAAAAAGGTATCTTCAACTATAACTGAATCAGGTAAAGGGTTTAAAAATTCATCACTGCATGAACTAATACTACAAGCGGTGAGCATTATGATTAAATATTTTATATGTTTCATAGTATATTTATATTTTTAATTAAAAATCAAGATTAAGGCCTAATGTAAAAGTTTTAAATATAGGAGTACCCGCTCTTTGTTCACCGTATGCCCTTGGATTTGGTGTGTCAACATGTTCAGGGTTAAAGCCGTTATAATCTGAAGCTGTTATATATATTAAATTTTGAGCAGTAGCATATAACCTTAATCCAGACACCCCCATTTTTGAGATTAAATCGTTTGGTAAATTATACCCAATATTCAAATTTCGTAATGAAAAGTAATCTGAACTTTGAACTACTTCACTCGTTAAGACCTTTGCTTGGATAAAAGAGGTGTTTGTAACAAGACCATCATCAACTGCTTCTTGCAATCCTCCACTTCTGGTTGGATTACCAAACCAATTATAAAAATATTCATCACCAATATTTTTTATTTGACCTCCTTGACTTCCTTGAATCATAAATGAAAAGTCAAAATTACCATACTTAAATTCATTTGTTAAACTCCATACTAAATCTGGATACGGATCTCCCAATATTGTTTTATCCTCATCTGTTATTAAACCATCTCCGTTTAAATCTTTTACTATGATATCCTGAACTTGTCCATTAATACGCTTATAAGGATCATTTACATAAGATCTAGGTAGTTCTTTATCAACAACATACCCCCAGTATGATGATATAGGGTTGCCTATTAAATTAATCCATTGAGAATTCCTTCCGTAAGTATCTTGTATTAACGCCCCATTTGAGTCACCTATACTTAATAACTCATTTTTATTTGTAGATGCAATTAAAGTAGTGTTCCATGAAAATTTTTCTTTAGTAATATTTTTAGACCTTAGCTCAAGCTCCCAACCTGAATTCTGAACCTCTCCTAAATTTACAATACCACTTGTAAAACCAGTAACATAAGAAACTGGATTTTCTAGGAGTAAATTGTCACTGGTTCTTTGATAATAATCTAAAGAACCTGATATTCTGTTATTAAAAAATCCAAAATCTACCGCTGGGTTAAATTCTTTTGAAGCTTCCCACTGTAAATTAGGGTTTGAAATATTTAAGGGTGAATTTCCAGTGGTTATGTTGTTATTATTAATATAATTAGCATTTTCTAATAGCGATAAATAAGGCCAAGCGTTTACAACATCGCTACCAACGTTGAAATTTTCAGCGCCGGTAAGTCCATAACTTATTCTAAATTTTAATGTATTAATAATATCACTACTTCTTAAAAAATTCTCTTTAGCTACATTCCATCCGATTGAAGCTGCAGGGAAATTACCATACTTAGTATTTACACCAAAAACCGAACTACCATCACGTCTGAAGGAAGCGGATAATAGATATTTATCGTCAAATGCATAATTTACTCTGGCAAAATAACCTACCTTTTTAAGTTCAGTATTAAATTCTGAAAACTCACCAATTTGGGTAGCCCCTTGTAAATTTTTCAATAAATCGTTTGTATATCCAGTTCCTGTAACATCACTATTTTCTCTTTTTCTTTGCTGTATGGTCATACCCGCCAAAAGATCTATTTCATGACTACCAAAATCTTTAGAATAATTTAAAGTATTATCAGAAATTAATCTAGTACTAAATCTGTTTTGCAAGTTGTATTGCGCTCTACTATTACCTGCAGCATGATGTTTTGTTCCATCCCATCTTGTTCTTTTACGCTGTTCTAAGGTAACACCAAGTGAAGTTTTTGCCGTTAAACCATCTAAAATTTCATAACTTAAGTAAGTAGAGCCAAACAAATCTAACTCATATTCATAATGCTCTCTTTCCACATATTGTGCATATGGATTAGAATCACCTGAAGTTCTAGGTCTTGTTGTTCCAGCAATACCATCTAGATTTAAATTAACCAAATGGTCCTCATAAAAATAATCTCCAACTGCAACATTAGGATAAGAAGCTCGATTTATAAATTGCAAAGATTCCTCTGTATGATAAATTGGTAACCATGGAGATTGACGAGTTGGATTATGTATAGATGTTGGTAATTGTCTTTTTTTAGAATAAGAAGGTGTTGCACTAATTCCAAATCTTAACTTATCCCCTAATTTTGTATCTAATTTTAACGACGCTGAATAAAATTTATAATCATCTGTAATAACAACACCTTCATCATGTAGCGCTCTCAATGATGCACTAAATTTTGTGTTATCAGAGCCACCTCTGGCAGATAAAGAATGACTAGTAACATTCCCTCCATCAAAAAATACATCTTGCCAATCCCTGTCCACTCCTAAAGTTTCAACCAACAACAATGCATATTGGTTTACTTCAGATATAGCTCCAGTCTCAGCAAGTTCAAAATTAGCCCATTCTCTTGTGTTTTTTCTATAAGCATCGCTACCATGTGCTTGTTTATATCCTGTATAAGTTTGATAACTAAATTTCGTTTTTCCGGCTTTACCACTTTTGGTCGTTATCAGAATAACTCCGTTAGATCCTTCAGCACCATAAATAGCTGCTGATGCTGCATCTTTTAAAACTTCAAAAGATTCAACATCATTCATATTTATATTTCCTAAATAATCAGAACTTACTATAACTCCATCGACAACTACTGCAGGGCCAGAATCAGCTGTTACAGATCCTACACCTCTAATAGTAATAGTAGGAGCACCACCTGCTTCTGCATTAGTAGCTTGAATATTAACCCCAGACACTTGTCCAATTAAAGCATCATCTACCCTAGAGACAGCTATCTGATCTAAATTTTCATTCACCACCTTAGAAATAGCACCAGTTAAATGCGATTTTTTTGATGTACCATAACCAACTACTACAACCTCATCTAATTGGCTTGCATCTTCTGTTAATGTAATGTTGACCGTTTTTTGATTAACAATTACAACTTGTTGATTTACATATCCTATGTAAGAGAAATTCAGTACATCACCCTTTTTAACAGTAATTTCATAATTACCATCAAAATCAGTAGAAGTACCTTTTGTTGAATTTGCAATTACAATATTCGCACCCGGAATAGGCACATTATTTGCATCAGAAACAGTACCCTTTAATTGGAAACTATCCTGCGCGTAAAGCGAGATATTTAGCAAGGCTATTGCTAAAAGTAAAAGTTTAGTTTTTAAATTCATTTGTGATTTTGTTACGTTAGTATTATTAGCTAAATCGATAGGAATAAATTCCCTAAAGTATGGTTGCTTTACGCTACGATAATAAATCTCGTAATAGTTTTTTTATTACTACTTTTGCAGTAGCATTTTTTTGTAAAGCAAAAAGTGTGTTAGTGTTACTTCCCTACGACAAGAAGTGATTCAAAAATTAAGAGGATAGGATTTTTTTCCTGTCCTTTTTTTTTACTATAATTTTCTTTTCATAGTGTAATTTTTAGTTATTAAATTGAGTTCTTTGTGAGTTAATTTTTTGGTTTTCCAAATTGGTTTACCAGTCTGGAAAACCAAATATATGTTATTAGTTTGTTAAAAAAAATATTATTTTAAATTTTAACAGCTTAAATTGTTAAAAAGAGAAAATAAAATGGTGCAACTAGCATTATTCTTAATTGCACCATTAATTATTTGTCATAAAGTTGTAGCTAAAGTAGCTTGTAGTATAACTTTTACGATTTTTTATCTCCAAAATAAGACACTTTGTCGCCACTTAAAAAATCTTCTCTAACTGGGCTAAATGTATCAATTAGCATCCCTTCTTCTAAGCAAACTGCACTATGTAACAAGTTAGGTTCTATATAAACACCATCTCCTGCTTCTACAATTTTCTTTTCTCCATTTATTTCAAATTCAAATTTACCCGAAACACAATAGGTGGCTTGCGTGTGAAAATGTTGATGTGGAGCTCCTAAAGCGCCTTTCTCAAATTTTACTTGTACCATCATAATTTGGTTATCGTACCCTAAAAATTTTCTTGATACTCCTCCACCAAGTTCTTCCCATTGCATATCTTTTGTAATGATGTACTTTTCACTAAATCTCTTCATTTGATTATTTTTATTGAATTTGTAATTATTTTGAATAATATGGTCCACTCCACTGATAAATAGTATCAGCTATGGTTAACTTATGTTTAGAATTTTCTGAATTGTCCAAATTCGCAATTGCTATAACTTTTGATGTTTCATTTTTAAACCGTATTTCAATTACAGTGTATGCTTCATCATTTAATAAAACTGTCATCTTATCAATAGCACTATACGCATTAACTGCAAATTCTGATACAGGACTATAAGTACCATGGGGTTCTATAATAGAAACAAATAAGGCATCCTTCACACCTTTTTTACGAATTATCATCCCAGGATCTCTGCGTAAATTAAATTCTGGATCGTTTGCTCCTATTCTAGTGAAAATTATTTCATCATTTTCAGCAGTAATAGCTGTCAAAGTGTAAAACTTATCATTAGACATCCAATTTAGCGTGCTATTCTCTTGAGATATCTTTGCTTTCCCTTCTTCAAACAAATGTTGATATCCGTTTTTTTCTCCTAACTGTTGTAATACTTTAGGCGAATTATATTTGAAATTGGTTTGCATTAATTGACCTAAATAATAAAAAGGTAAATCATATTGATGTACGGAATCCGACGTTACACGCATGATATCTAGAACATAGGGATAAGTTAAGCTTTCGTCTTTTATCATAGCCATAGTTCTATGCAACTCTGTTCCCTTATAAGCATTGATTTCTTTAGCACTTGCAATCTGAATGTTTGGATTACTGATATCTAAAAAGTACTTTTTAGATGCAAACTGACTCCCAATTTCATATTCCCCTTTAAAATGTGAAGTTTCATCTTGCACCAAAGTATTATGGGCTATAGTTTGTTTTGCCCATGTAGTGTTTTCTTTTAAATAATTACCTCCACCCTTTTGTTCAATATTTACAAAACGTGCCAGACCATAATCCTGAACGAGCTCATTTCCATT
This sequence comes from Cellulophaga tyrosinoxydans, assembly GCF_900176415.1. Classification (GTDB taxonomy): domain Bacteria; phylum Bacteroidota; class Bacteroidia; order Flavobacteriales; family Flavobacteriaceae; genus Cellulophaga; species Cellulophaga tyrosinoxydans. The sequence goes on from NZ_FWXO01000004.1 coordinate 256,377, forward strand.
AGTATAAAGGGAATACGATAATTTGTCATAATGCCCATGACTTAAACCTTGTGCAGCGTATTTAAACACTAATTCCAGACCGTCTTTACGAATAATGGCTAATCCCCCTTGATCTCCTTTTGGTCCATCAGTAAGTTCCAAAGATTTTTTTATAAATGGCAATGCTTTGCCTTCTTTTAGCCCTAATGCAACTTCCAAACCAGCATCATCAACAGTAACTTTACCTTGCTTTTCAGCTATACTTAGCAATTCTGGGTTTTCTCCACCAAATAAATAAGCAATATCTAAGGCCGTTACCAATTCTCTAGAATAATAAGACATTCCTTTTTGACCGTCATTTATAGGAAAGAAATTTCCATCGCTATCCGATAAATTAATTAGCGTTGTGACACTTTTTAATAAAACAGAATCTTTATACTCAAAAATTTTAAATTCGGGTTTTACATTTTGTAATGCCTGAGCAAAAATTAAAAATGGATACATGGCATATCGTTGATAATAAGGCCCTTCTGTGTAATATCCATCAGGTGAAAAAGGTTCATCTAAATTGGCAAAGAAACCCACTTTCTGACCTTCTACTTTAATAAAACCACCATCATTATCCTTCATGCCAACTTCAAGGTTATCAGTTTTTAAACCATATAATGCCTTTTGTAGTAAATCATCATTATCCATAACTAAAGCAATCATACCCACCGCAACATTTCCCCAGGTACTATGATTATGAACTCGATTAAAAAATTGAGGATTTCCTTCTGAAATAAAATTTGCAAATGGAATGAATAATTTCTTCTCTAAATGTTTGCGCTCCTTTTTTGAAAGCCAGTCGTAAATACAATCATAAGCTTGACTTGTATAAACTAACCAATTAGAATCGTTTAAACATTGCCAAAACAATTTGCCTCTTGCATAGGAACGTTCTTGTGGGTGTACTGGTAATTTTGGATATAATTCAGCGTAGGCCATAAACATATCGCGAATATAAATGGCATATTTTTCGTCTTCTAAAATTTGGAATAATACCCCAGCTTTCTGAAGAATAAGAAAGTTTCTTTTATGTCTTTCATGTGTATACCCACCCGAAAAATCTTTAGGAATAGGCACAAAAATACCTAAAGCAATTTCTGCATCTACTTCTTCTTTAATAACTGCTAATGAAGCATCAAAAAGTGGAACTTTCCCTAACTCTGCCCTAATTTTAGCTACTCCAGCTTTAGTTAAATTTAGTTTAGGATGGTTTTGGGCTTGTACATTAAATACAAGTAATATGGTGAAAACATTTAATAATAAGCTAATTGTTATACTCTTTAGTTTTAATACTATCATAATTAGTTTCCTGAAATAATTCCTAAATCTTTTTTATCTGTAGCCTTTCCTTTTAATGGTGAAGCATCGCTTAACATAAAACTTTCTGGTTTGAAAATTGGATCTACAGACCAATTATTCTCTACATTGTATTTTTCATCACCTGTAACTACAAGTTCATTAGACTTATAGAAATTGTTGTTTACCACATTTACAATAGGTTCACCTACAACCAAATGCATGGTGATACCTTTCGAGTTGTTAAAAATATTATTTTCAATATCATTTACTTGAACACCATATAAAGATATTGCAGTTCCGTACTTGTTTTTACTACCGTGACCAACATTATCAAAAACATTATGATCTATTTCTAAAAAGGGGCCAAACGTGCTTTCATCCTTCCCACCTCTATACAATCGTAAAGCAGCACCTTGAACATCGGTAAGTATGTTATTTTTCATTATAAAATATTCCACATTATACGCACCGATATCGTCTGTTTCTGTGTCTAAAGCAGCTATGTGCCCTGTTATATTTTTAAATTTTGAATTTTGAATACTTATAGTATCCGCAAATGTACCTTTGGCCACCCGCAACACATCAAAAGAGTGGTTAACTGTAAAGTTTTCGAATTCACAGTTTTCTATAAACAACTTATAGTTTTCCGTCATTGATTTTTTACTGGTACTAATGACTGAATTGCCCGCATAATCAGGAGAACTTGCGCCATCAAATTTTAAATTATTCAATGAAAGACTCCCCCCATTTAAAATTTCGAAAGCCATCATACGTTCAAATAAAATAACAGCTTTTTCTTGAGACGAGCTTTTTATTGTAAGGGGATGTTTAACCTCAGCAGCCTTTGTTAATAGATAGGTTTGCCCTGAAGTTAATTCTAAAATATCTCCTGGTTTAGAATCTTTAGATGCTTCGTATATGGTATTTATACCTGGTTCAACTTTTATAACTTTTCCTGAATTTAAAGCAACAAAACTATCTGCTTTAGAATACCATGCTACTCCCGTATTTTCTTTGGTTGCTATTTTAGGGCTTATAGAAACTTCGTTTTTTATTTTATCAGACTTAGGAATCAATAATCCTTGTTCATTTTTTTCTAATTTAATTTCCGAATTTTCAAATCCTTCAGAAATATCTGTTTCTAGATTTTCTCCTAAAATATTATTCTTAAAAGATATTCCACTAATATCATCATAAACCGTAAATAGATTTTTTTTATGATCGTTATAAAATATGTTCTCGGAGATTTCAGAAGTTCTAGGTGCCTGACTTCTTTCTGCATCACTACCAGCACATAATTGAATATGATCGCAATTAATAAAAGTATTGTTACTTACTTTGGAATCTATCACAGGCACATACCTATTTGGTGGAGAATTTGGTACTCCATTCATCATTACAAAAGCACCTCTAAAACGATAACCTGTTAAACCAACGTGATAATTATTAATTACTGTTTGTTTTTCATTAATTACGCGAACACCACCGGTACTTGGTTTACCATTACCGATAAAAACATTGCCATCTACCATGGTTTCATTACCATGACGCATTGTCAAAGTTCCTGTACACTCAAAAAAAGTATTGTATTTAAAAGTATTTTGACAAGATTTATTAGAGATAATTTCATGCTCTCCATTGCATCTATCAAAATAGTTCGACTCCACTAAGGTGTTAGAATTTTCCAGCGCATTATGGCTTGTACCAATTCTTAATGTTTCTCCACCATTATTTCCGTAAGTAGGTCGTGGACCAAAATAATTATGATCTATTACGTGATTGTTTGCTATACTCTCTTTAGTATCTAAACCAACAATCATGGTAACTCCTAAATTTTTCTTCCCAACAATATGATTGTGATCTATTCTATTATTCTTTCCGTAAATGGTAATCCAATAATCCTGTACTTGGCGTTCTGGATTATTATAATTATCTATTACACATTCTGTTAATCTGCTATTATTGGCTAATTCGGATTTACTTTTTCTAAAGGATATTACGGCGTTGGTTGGTGTATGTCCGTTTTTAAATACAAGCCCTTCTACAATTAAATATTCACCTGCTAATTGTAAATTAGATGCTCCCTCTAAAGTCACTTTCCCTTTTTCCTCTACAGTAAGCTTAATAGGTTTATCCGCTGATCCTTTTCCTTCAAATAATAGCTCTGCATTTTGCCAAACCCCATTTGCTAATACTATAGAGTCTCCAGGCTGCAATTTTGGCACCAGTGCATTGAACTCATCAACAGTATGAACAAGAGATTTAACTTGTGGAGTAGAATTACAGGAACAAACGGTAATTACTAAGATTAAGGTATATAAAAGGCGAAAATTTATCATAATACTTTAATTGGTTTACCAAATTGGTTTACCAAATATATACATATTTACTTATTAAGCAAATTAATTATCATTTTTCTACAGATTTATCAATTTTTAATACTAAAATATGCCTTTTACTTAGCAGATGTTTTTGTTCAGAAAATAAGCCTAATTATTTCTTTTTTTATAGTTTAAAATATTCAATAGAAATTTTTCATTTATACTTAAATTTGAAAAATGACACCATTACAATTAAACGCTCATGAAGGAAGAACTAAATGAAAATTATGGAACTCTATTTGAACAAGAATTACTTGACGAAATAGTACGTGTAGGTACTTTTAAAGAAGTTCCAGAAGGAATTAAACTAATTGAAATTGGCGAATACATAAAAAGCATGCCTTTGCTTATTTCTGGTGCAATAAAAATCTTAAGAGAAGACAAAGATGGGGATGAATTGCTACTTTATTATTTAGAAAAAGGAGAAACCTGCTCCATGACTTTATCTTGCTGTATGTCACAATCCATTAGTGAAATTAGAGCAGTTGCAGAAACGGACACAAAACTTATAATGGTTCCAGTACAAAAAATGGAAGAATGGACCGCAAAATACAAGTCATGGCGAAATTTTGTATTTGAAAGCTACCACAATAGATTAAATGAATTATTAAGTACAATCGACTCCATTGCTTTTCAAAACATGGATGAACGCTTATTAGGGTATCTAAAAGAAAAATCTAGAATTAATGAAAATAAGATTATTCATAATACCCATCAAGAAATAGCCTATGACTTACATAGTTCTCGTGTGGTAATCTCTAGATTATTAAAAAAACTAGAAGAAATGGGGAAAATAGAATTACATCGAAATTTTATAAAAATTATACAATTATAGGTTATGTAACCAATGTTACTGTACACTACAATATAGACTACTACCTTTACATTAATAAATTATTAAACTTTTTAGTTTAGAGTTTATTGGTTGGTTGTTTTAAACGGAAGTAGTTATGTGGTTGTAGCTACTTCCATTTTTTTAAAAAAAGTAGTTATGTCGATTTTAAAATATTTATTCGGAAATAGTACAAGTTCAGATGCTATTTCAAATTATATTGCCTCTGAGTTTAAAGAAGCAATTCAAGGTAAAAAAGTTCAACTTGTAGATGTAAGAACAGCAAGCGAATTCCATTCTGGTCATATTAGCAAAGCTGTAAATATTGACTTTTTTAAAAGTGGTGAATTTGAAAATTCTTTTCAGAAATTTGACAAAGAAACACCTGTTTATGTATACTGCCGTTCCGGTGCTCGAAGTATGAATGCCGCTAAACGTTTAGCAAAAATGGGATTTAAGAAAATTGTAAACCTCAAAGGAGGCTACATGGCTTGGAATTAAAAACGAATTACAATGAAAACTTCAATAATAGTTCAGAACTTAAAGTGTGGTGGTTGCGCTAAAACAATTACAAACAAAATTTCTGAAATATCTGGCATCACAGCTATTAATGTTGATGTAGAAAATTCAGTTGTTTCTTTTTCTTCAGACAACACAAATAGTGCAATTGCAGTTAAAAACAAACTCAAAAGCATTGGTTACCCTTCCATTGACGATGAAAACACATTCACATCTAAGGCTAAATCTTTTGTGAGCTGCGCTACAGGTAAAATATCTTAAGAATGAAATACCTAGTAATCATTTTATTCATAATTGGAATGGTTGGCTGCAAAGATGCTAAAGACGTAAAAGCTACAGCCCCCACTATATCCCTTGTTGAACAAATTGATATACAAAATAATGGAAAGGAGCTTGTGCAAAAACATTGCAACCTATGTCACAATCCGAATGCATCAGCGCAAAACCGAATTGCACCTCCTATGATTGCGATTAAAGAGCATTATATATCTGATGATACAACGGAGGAAGAATTTACAAATGCTTTGCTTAATTGGGTTAAAAAGCCATCAAAAGAAATTTCTCGTATGCCTGGAGCTGTTCGGCGTTTTGGATTAATGCCTTTCCAACCATACAAGGAGGAAGACATTAGAACTATTGCTTCATACATATATAATTTTGAAATGGAGGAGCCTGAAAGGTTCAATGAAAACCATAAAAAAGGCAATGGCATGAGAAGTAAAAATTCCCAAAATTCAACGATACAAGAAAAAAAATCTCAAAAAAGTGTCGAGGAAATTGGTTTGGCTTATGCGCTATCTACCAAACAGATTTTAGGGCAAAATTTAATGAGCACTATTCAAAAAAAAGGCACATTAGCTGCATTAGAATTCTGTAATATTAAAGCTTATCCGTTAACAGATAGCATGGCTGTTGTTCATAATGCAAAAATCAAAAGAGTATCAGATCAACCCCGAAATCCTAAAAATTCGGCTAATAGCAAAGAACTAATCTATATCAACAGCTTTAAACAAGACCTTGAAAAGGGCCTAACTGTTGAGCCCATAGTAGAGAAGAATAATAGTGGTGAAATAGCATTCTATTATCCGATAATAACAAATACTATGTGTTTACAATGCCATGGCACTAAAAACGAGGTTACACCAGAGACTCTTGTTAAAATAAAAAATTTATATCCAAAAGATAAAGCTCTTGGTTACAGTACTAATGAGGTAAGGGGAATTTGGAGTATTTCTTTCAAAGAATAATTTACTATTCTGCAATTAATTCGTTGATTTTTTAAATCCTTCCATGTTTTGATGAATAAAATCTTTAGGGAATTTATCATCACCCTTAAAACCTAATTCAATTGTTCCACTATCCTCAGGAATATAATTCGTCTTGAATAGATAATCCCAAATGCTTAAACTAATTCCAAAATTTACACCATAGGTACCTTTTGGCAACTCATACGCATGATGATATAAATGCATAACCGGATTATTTAAAATATACTTTAAAGGTCCCCAAGTAATCTTAATGTTTGAATGATTAAAATGCCCAATGGTTATGGCCATAAAGTGTACTATATATGCTTGTTCAGGTTCAAAGCCACCCAAAATCATTACGCCAAAAGTTTTCAAAGGTTTATACAATATATTCTCCATCCAATGGTATCGTAAATGAGCTGCAAACCCCATTTCTTTTACACTGTGATGTACCTTATGAAACTGCCAGAGAAACGAGTATTTATGCAACAATATATGAGTAAACCATTGTACAAAATCTAACACAATGAAAAACACTAGCAATTGTCCCCATATAGGCCATGTTGAAAAATCTATTATTGCTAAACTTTTAGAGGTAATTCCCATATCTGAAAATACTTTTTCCAAAAGTTTATAAAATCCACTTATCGCTATGGAAAATAAGAAGAAATTAAAAAACATATAAAAGGCATCTAACCAAAAATCTTTTCTAAATATGGATTGATTTTTACGCCATGGAAATAGTATTTCTAAAGTCCATACGACTAGTGAAATAACTATTAATCCCCAAAAATAATTGGTATACCATGGCACCTCAAAAATAATAGATTTCCAGGTCCAATCTAGAGTGCCTATAAATGCATTTATGATTACTTTACTATATTCTTCCATTACTAATTTAATCTTTAAGTTGGTACCACTCTACATTTGTTAAGTTTGCTCTTCGCCCTATGCTATCAGGCGCATAATAAGTACTTAAATAATTTAAAATAGGCTCTTCATTCACTCCTAAATCCCATAAATTCTGAGATTCTTGCATCCACCGTATAGTGGCTAACCATTTTTCTTTAGACATTCGGTTCTGGGTTACTATTTTAGCAGAATGACAACTTGTACAATTCTGTACCACTAAGTCTAAACCTTCCCCTTCAATAAATCCTGTACGCACATGAATTCCGTTTTCTATTTTATCAAAATCATTCTCAATAGTCTGTATTGGCTTTTGATCTTCAGATGTTACAGTAGTCGTACTTTTAGAAGAAAAATTAAAAAAAACTATAGCTATTATTAGCACAAAAATACTACCTATTAAAGCTATAAGGTAATAACTCCTTTTCGAAATAGGTGTTTTATCTTGATTACTACTCATTAAACTATTTTTACTGCTATTCTATGGCAAGCATTATTTAAATATCCTTTTGGATTCCAACCCGGCACTAACATAGGTTGCGCTACACCTTTACTATCTATAGCCTTCGCCCAAACTTCGTAATAGCCTTTTTGTGGGAATTGTATCGTTGCCGCAAACTGCTGCCAAGCAAAACGGTTTACTGCATTTTTCAAAGTACAACTATGCCATGTACTACCAAAATCTATTGAATACATTACTTTAGCAACATTCAATTCTCCCGCCCATGCATGACCATTAATATGTAACTGCTGGGCTAACTTCATCGTGGCGCCAGATTTTGGATAGGTGATTAATGATTTTACAGGCATAGACTCAATTATTTGCATGTCTTCAGCCTTTACCGATTCTCCTGGAGCTACTGGGAATTTTGGCACGCGATAAGAATCTCCAGACATTTTTTCACCATCGTGAACCTTATCCCGAACGCTGATTCTATTAATCCATTTTCCAGATACAGAAGCAGGATAACCGCCTGCAACTAATCTTAAAGGGTATCCATGTGCTAATGGAATGGCTTCTCCATTCATTTCAAAAGCTAATAAAGTTTCATCTTGCAGTGCTTTTGCAATAGGAATTCCTCTAGAAATAGGCTCTTTTCTTGGATCGCCACTTAAATGGGTGTCTGCCGCATGATAACCAACATAAACAGCATTATTCTTAATGCCGATAGCAGCCAATACATCTTTTAATCTAACACCTGTCCATTTTGCACAAGATACAGCACCCACTGTCCATTGATTGCCTTTTGCTGGAGGGTTAAACTCACTCCTGCCATTGCCTCCACACTCCAAGGTTAATTGATAGGAATACTGTTTGAATTGAGATTTTAAATCTTGTAAAGAATACGTTTTGGATTGATGCACTGATTCTCCATCGATTACTAGCTTCCAATTCTTTGCATCAATTTTTTCTGGAATTTTTCCATTATTACGAACAAACATTGCCGAATTTGGAGTAATAACATCATTCAACAAATGTGCTTGAGCCTCTATATTCCATGGTTTATCATTTAAAACAACCATTTGTTTGTTCTTTTTAAAAAGCTCAAACGGATTAACATCTTGTAATGCTAATAAAGGATAATCCTCAGTTATATTATTTGCAAATACAATTGGAGCTCCTATAACACTAGCCAATCCAGCCAATGAAGTGCTGCTAATAAATTTTCTTCTTTCCATGGTTCTAGAAAAATGATTTAGCTTTAAAAATAAGTCTTTTTTACAACGCAATTGGTAACATAAGTTACAGAAACAAAAATTACCTCAGAAAAGAATCTAAAACATAAAAATGTGTAACTATTGTTACCTAGATTCTAAATTTTCATAGTTATTTTTGTAGGAGCATTTACATTCACTTCTAAAATACACCTTATGGAAGACATGCTTTTTTATGATCGTATGCAATTTGCATTTACGATTACTTTCCATTACTTATTTCCCCAATTAACCATGGGTCTTTCCTTATTAATTGTTTATTTTAAAGGAAAGTTTCTTTACAATAAAGTTGAAAAATACAATGATGCCGCTAAATTTTGGATGAAAATTTTTGCATTAAATTTTGCCATGGGTGTTGTAACTGGTATTCCAATGGAATTTCAGTTTGGAACAAATTGGGCTAAGTTTTCGGAACTTACAGGTGGTATAATTGGGCAAACTTTGGCAATGGAAGGAATGTTCTCTTTCTTTTTAGAATCCTCATTTTTAGGGTTATTTATTTTTGGAGAGAAATTACTAGGGCATAAGCTCCATTTTGTAACCGGCTTCTTAGTATTTTTAGGTTCGTGGATGAGTGGATATTTAATTATTGCAACACATTCTTGGATGCAACATCCAGTAGGGTATGAAATTTTAGAAAATGGAAAATTTGTACTCAATAATTTTGGCGCATTATTCTCCAACCCTTGGCTTCTCCCCTCTTATTTACATAATCAATTAGCATCTTTAGTCACTGCATCATTTGTAGTTGCTGCCATTGGCGCTTTTTATTTATTAAACGATAAACATCACGAATTTGGTAGAATATTTGTAAAAACTGGTGTTATTTTTGGTTTCATATCTAGCGTTTTAGTGGCAGTACCAACGGGAGATTTAACCGCCAAAAATGTCGTAAAATACCAACCTGCAACTTTTGCTGCAATGGAGGGAATTTTTCATACAGAAAAAGGTGGCTCGGAGATTGTATTAATTGGTCAGCCGAACACTTTAGATAAAAAATTAGACAACAAAATTGCAGTACCCAATATTCTAAGCTTTTTAACCTATCAAAATTGGGATGCGGAAATTAAAGGATTAAATGAATTTGATGAAAAAGATCATCCTACTAATATCCCTGGATTATATTATGCCTACCACATTATGGTAGGATTAGGTACAATTTTTATTGGTATACTATTTTTCGCAGTGGTACAGCTTTTTCGAAAAAAACTATACAAGACAAAATGGATTTTATGGTCATTGGTTTTCCTTTTACCATTTCCGTATATAGCCAATACTACAGGTTGGTATACCGCAGAATTAGGCAGACAACCATGGCTTGTATATAATTTACTCAGAACCTCTGAAGGAGCCTCTCCGACAGTTTCTTCAGGAAATACACTATTCACACTTTTAGGCTTTATAGGGCTATACCTGCTATTAGGAATGTTATTCTTAATACTTGTTGGAAAAATGATAAATAAAGGTCCAGAACCAATAAAACACTAATTATGGAACTATTTTGGTACATTGTTTTAGTTACAATGCTTGCTGTCTATGTTATTTTAGATGGGTACGATTTTGGTGCAGGAATTATACATTTATTTTTTGCAAAAACCGAGAAAGATAAAAAAGCAATCACCAATGCCATTGGTCCGTTTTGGGATGCTAATGAAGTTTGGCTAATTGCAGCTGGAGGAGTTCTGTTCTTTGCTTTCCCGACCTTATACGCCTCTTCTTTCAGTGGCTTTTATCTACCCCTAATTATGATTTTATGGCTTCTAATTTTTAGAGCTATAGGACTTGAGTTACGTGGTCAGATTCATAATAGCATGTGGGAAACTATTTGGGATAAAGCTTTTGGAATTGCTAGCTTATTATTGGCTTTGTTTTTTGGCGTTGCCTTAGGCAATATTGTTCGGGGTGTTAATTTAGGTATTGTAATGGAAGGTGTATCTACACACGAAGCACATTATTTTTTTCTACCACTATGGAATCCAACTTTTAGTCCCCAGGCAGAACATCTAGGTATTTTAGATTGGTTTACTGTACTATTAGGGATTATTGGGGTTGTTTCGTTAGCTATTCATGGTGCTAACTGGATCATTTTTAAAACTAATTCTAGTTTAAATAATCGTCTTAAAAACGTAATTTTTACGCTGAACTTTGTTCTTCTGGGCTTAGTAATTATTTCACTTTTTGTTTGGCATGTAATAGAACCTAAACCCTTTCATAATTTTATAACCAATCCTTGGCTATGGATTTTTCCAATTATTACCTTCACAGGATTATTAGGGTTATTTAAAATAAAATCATTTAAAAAAGATGGTTACGGCTTTTTGTTTTCCTCTTTATTTCTTTTCGGTGGTTTAGCTAGTACCGTAGCATCAATTTTTCCAAAAGTTTTGCCATCTACTAATGATGTTAATCCAAGCTTAACTATTTATAACGTTGCCGCTGATGAATATGGATTAAATGTAGGTGTGTATTGGTTTGCAATAGCAGTGGTTTTAGTGGCCATATACATGACAATTCAATACAAAGTTTTTAAAGGAAAAATGGATGATGTTGGTTATGGAGAACATTAACATTAAAAAGACTTAATCTTTTTAAAAGTTGATTTGTAATTGTTTAAAATCCTTGTTGAGATTTCCCCATTTAAATTCATGATTTGGGGTTTTATAAGCATATCCTGCATATCCGTTTTTAGATACTACTGGAAAATTTTGAATCTGTATTCCTGTAATCCAACCATAGAAACCAACTTGTTTTAAATTAAAATCTACCCAACCAATAATTACAAAATCTTTAGAAATAGGATTTTGTTCTTCAGGGTAACCATAAGTCCAATGATCTGATGGTATTCTTTTAGTGGTTTTTTTCGCCACTTTAATATCTATTTTTTTTGAATTGATAAGAAAATCAAATTCATCTGAATTTGTAATAGAAAAATCTGAAGTATCCTTACTATACTTAATATTCTCTTTCTGTAAATAGTGCTCAAAAGCCAATTCGCCAATACAACCCAAATAGGCCTTTTCTATACGAGCAGCCCTAGATAATTTAAAACGAGAATGCAATCCGTTTTTAACCATCAATTCAGCCTGATTTTTTGCTTTTATACAAATGTTTTCAAAATCAGAAGTGATGATCATTTATATTTTTTTACAATAAGTTTAATTATTTTTCTTTGTTTTTAACAAAAATCAACTTATTCTTACTTCTAGGGTTATCACGTTGATCTAGCTCAAAGCTACCAATTGATTTTATAAGTTTTGTTAATTTATCAAAACCATAAATACGGGTATCAAAATTGGGCTGTTTTTTCTGCAATAAACTACCAACATCGCCTAAAAAAGCCCAACCATCTTCATCCGATAAATCTGAAATGGTTGTTGTAATAAGTTTAATTACTTGCGGTGTAATTTTGTCTATAGTATTTTTTGGCTTGTCCTTTTTGTTGTCATCTTCTTTATTCTCCGATTGATTCCGTATTACTTCAACGTATATAAATTTATCACATGCTACTATAAAGGGATTAGGAGTCTTCTTCTCTCCTATGCCAATTACTCGCATACCAGCTTCACGCAAACGAGTTGCCAATCTAGTAAAATCGCTATCGCTCGAAACAATGCAAAAACCATTTACTTTTTCTGAATATAAAATATCCATTGCATCAATAATCATTGCAGAATCAGTAGCATTCTTACCTGTGGTGTAGGCGTATTGCTGTACAGGTGTTATTGCGTTTTGTAATAATAAGTTTTTCCATTTTGCCAAAGTAGGCTTCGTAAAATCACCGTAAATTCGTTTTATGGTTGGATTACCATACTTTGCAATTTCTTCCATCATTTCCTTTACATATGCAGAAGGAATGTTATCTCCATCAATTAGTACAGCTAAATTTGTATTCATATTTTTTATTTTTCTAACAACATCCTAATTGATGTTGCAAATTGGGAAATTTGTCCCACTTTTTTAATATAGTAAATAATACAATGCTATGTGTTATTCCCCATTTAATAATTGCGAATCAGCGTAAAAAATAGTCGTTATTTCTGCATCCGTTTTAGTAACTTTCATTGTGTCCGAAGTAAATTCTGCATAAACAAAAGTTCCACCCCCATTCCAGTTATTTGCTTTTGAAATCCCTGTTTGTTCACCTTCCAGCACCTTTATAAGTCGTTTTACAGGAATTTCCTTAATGTAATCCATATGTTCAATACCAATATACTTATAGCCTAGTTTATGCGCTACAGCTGCTGTAGTGCCGCTTCCTAAGTAAAAATCTAAAACATAATCATCTTTACTAAGTTTATTGCTAATCATATGCAACAAATATGCAATTAAACTTTCCGATTTTGGATAGGTAAATACCTCTTTCCCAAAAAGTTGTGAAAGTTCGCGACCCGCATTTTCGGTAGTATCTACCCCCATTTTACTGTCGATGTAATTTAAGGGTGCTTCTACCTCATATGCTGCTTTTTCATAGGATGTTGAAAAAGCAATAGAACGTATAGAAACCTTTGTGCCTTTTGCTAGTTCTTTATCTAAATTTTTCTGACTCCATTTAAATTTACCTTTAAGCTTTACCGGTTTGATAAAAACTCCTTTTTTAACCTCTGTATCTTCAAGCAATTCAATTGCATAACTTTTGGTGCCATAAGAGCCTTTTTTATAGGTGCCATTGGGCAATGCAGTGTCTATTTTATTCTTTGGAAAAACGAGTGTTTTAACAGCATTTGTCTGGTTCATTAAGCCATTACTACTTCTAGATGTTTTAGGCACTCCTTTATATTTAACGGCATCTTTACTTTTTTCGTAGCATAGAATGTATTCCAACACTTTTTTACTCTTTTTAGGAAGATTGGAAGGTGTATCTGTTTTTTTCCAAGAAAAATGTTCTATAAAATTCTCACGTTTAAAAATAGTATCAAGAAGCACTTTTAAGTAGGCAAACTCATTATCATCACAACTAACAAATAATACACCGTCTGGCGTAAGCAATTCATGGGCAATTTTCAAACATTTTTCAATCTGTTTTAACCACAAACTACTGGCGTACTTATCCTTATAACTAAATGATTCATTCCCTGTATTATAGGGTGGATCAATATAAATGCATTTAATCTTACCCTTAAATTTAGGTTTTATAGCTTGCAAAACTTGATAGTTATCTCCCTTTATTATAAAATTTTCGTTTTTTAGACTTTTAGGTGTCGTTACACCTTTTTTAGAATAATGTGCCCAATTTATAAATGCACTGTCATTTAGCATTAGCTCATTTTCGTGTTCCTCGATAAATTTTATAAATTCAATTTTATCGAAAACTAAGATAGCATCTACTTTTTTAAAAAACTGTTTTTTAAGAATTGAACTAGACAACAACAACCCTAACAGCTTAACATCTAAATCATTAACGGCCTGTATTAAAGCATTTGTTTTAATAGCGTCATTATTAATATAATTACTATTCTTCTTTAATATACTTTTTAAATGCTCGTAACTATTCATGCGTATAATTAATCTCTGCTAGTAGTTTTTTTTCAAATATAGCCAAACTAATGACTTTGCTCACATGACTTTTGTTGCGATTTAAATTGTTCAGAGTATATTATTAAAACTTACGATTAGGGTTAAATGCACTAATATCCATTGATGTTTTTTGTGCATCAATTAGTTCTGATACCAACTTTCCTGTGGCAGGACCCAAACTCCAACCCATCATGGCATGACCTGTTGCAAAGGTAAGATTAGTCAAATCTTTTGATCTTCCAATATAAGGCAAACCATCTGGAGATACTGGTCTTAATCCAGTTTGGACCGCATCAATCTCATTTGGCAAAATATCCAATTCCGGATAAAACCGTTTAGCACCGTTAACAATAGCAGCCACCCTTTCCCGTCTTACTATTGTATTAATTCCAGAAAACTCCATTGTTCCTGCAAAACGTGTAAATCCTTGCATAGGTGTTACTGCCATGCTACTTTCCATTAAAATTGACGGAATCGTAATGCCAGTGTCGCGTTCAACATTTATACGGTAGCCTTTTCCTGCTTGCAAGGGCAAACTTATATGTAGCTTTTTTGATAATTTACCACTCCAAGAACCTGCAGCCATTACAACTTCATCAGGCTTATATTGTGCTTTTGTGGTTTTGATTGAAGTAATTTTAGTATCGGTAAAGGCGACATCGATAACTTCTTCATTTGTTTTGATGATAACCCCAACTGATTTTAAATAGGTCACCAATTTTGGCATAAATTCTGTTGGTGTCGTATGTCCGTCGCATTCATAATGAATCGCTCCTTCAGCGTTTACAAGAACCTTAGGTTGTAATTTAGTTAACTCTTCTTTATTCAGCTCTTTAACTTCTAATCCCAAAAAACTGGCCTTTTTGGCTACATCTATTTCATGATCAAACGATTTTTGGGTTTGATAGAGCATCAATAATCCCTTACGTTCTAATTGAAACTCTCCTAGGTCACCAGAGGCTTTCATCGCTTTAAATAAATCAAAACTCAAAAGATTAATATCCTTTATTACCGGTATTGCCTTTTCTACTTTCTCCTTTGTAGATGATTTATGAAAATACCAAGACCATTTAAAAAAGTCTACATCCCAACGCGGCTTCATATAAAACGGACTTGCAGAATTAAACATCCATTTAATGCCCTGTGCTATTTTCCCTGGTGAAGCTAAAGGAATTATATGACTTGGGGTTATATAACCAGCATTTACAAATGAAGCACCACTAGTTATGTCCGATTTATCTATAACCGTTACCTGATGCCCTGCTTTATGCAAAAAATAGGCAGAACTGAGTCCTACAATACCACCACCAATAATTACAATGTTTTTAGCCATATTATATTACTTGAAAACCATGTGCATAAGGATCATCATCATCAATTTTAATGGTATTATAGCCATAAACTTTAGCCCAACCTTGAATGCTGGGTATTATAGCCTTCTCGCCGTTTAACAATGCCTCTTCCTCTATTCTTCCTATAAATTGAGAACCAATATAACTTTCATGAATGAATGTATCACCTAGCTTTAACTTTCCTTTAGTAAACCATTGCGCCATACGTGCTGAAGTACCAGTACCACATGGAGAACGATCTATTGCTTTATCTCCATAAAACACAGCATTACGTGCAGTAGCTTCTGGTGAAATGGTATCTCCCGTCCACATAACATGACTTATATCTCTAATAGTATTATTTTCAGGATGAATAAAAGCATCTGAATATTTTAAATTGATTTTTGTCCTGATTTCTTGGCTAAACTGAATTAATTGTCCCGCTGAATAATCTTGAAGACCCTTAAAATTCTTTTGGGGATCTATTATGGCATAATAATTTCCCCCATAGGCCACATCAAAAATTAATTCTCCCAAGCCAGTACATACTATTGTCAAATCTGTTGCGGCTAAAAACGATTTTACATTGGTAAGTTTAACCCAATCTACTTTTTTATTGGTCTGTTGATAGGTAATTTGCACCAATCCAGCAGGTGTTTCCATACGCACTTTTCCAGGTATTTTTGGAGTGATTAGCCCTTCTTCTATTCCAATTGTTATGGCTCCAATAGTGCCATGTCCGCACATGGGCAAACAACCACTGGTTTCTATAAAAAGGATTCCAAAATCGTTCTCTGGATTTGATGGGGGATAAAAAATACTCCCACTCATCATATCATGGCCGCGAGGTTCAAACATTAAGCCTTTTCGTATCCAATCGTACTCCTTTAAAAAATGTTGACGTTTTTGGCTCATATCCGCTCCAATCAAAATTGGACCGCCACCAGCAACAACACGAACTGGATTTCCACAAGTATGTGCATCAACACAAAAAAAGGTTTTGCTAGCCATCTCTAAAGTTATTTTACCTTCTTATTCGTAATTTCTCCATTTACAACTCTGGTGATATGCAATGGATTTTCATTTTTTAATTCATTTGGCAACAGCGAATTAGGCCAATCTTGATAACTAAAAGGTCTAACCCATCTTTTTATAGAATTAACCCCAACTGCAGTAAATCGACTATCGGTAGATGCCGGATAAGGACCACCATGCACCATAGATTCACAAACTTCAACGCCTGTGGGCACTCCATTAAAAATAATGCGTCCTACTCTATTTTTTAGAGCATCGATACTTTCAGCATACTTTTCGGCATCATCACCTTCTGCAATGACTGTGCCTGTTAGCTGCCCTTCTAAGGTTGTCATAATAGTCTGTAATTCATTTTCATTCTCACATTGTACTAGAATAGAATATGGGCCAAATACTTCTTGGTGTAGTGTTGGATTTTCTAAAAAAGTAGTCCCGTCTACCGTAGTAACCGATTGTCTACCATAATTTTCATTGGTCTTAGCTGTATAATCAGCAGCTACGTGTACTTTAGATTGTGAAATGGCTTTCTCTTTATTGCTTTTAAAGGCTTTATAGATATTTGGATGCAACATACACGTTGGATCTATTTTTACAATCTCTTGAGCCAATTGCCCAATAAATTCCGTTAGTGCAGTACTTTTAATTCCTAGAAGTAAACCAGGATTTGTACAAAACTGTCCAGAACCTAGTGTTATAGAATTTGCGTATGTTTTTGCCCAATCAACACTTTTCGATTCAAGCGCTTTAGGTAATATAATTACAGGATTTATACTGCCCATCTCTGCAAATACAGGTATAGGTTCTTCTCTTTGTGCTGCTAAATCAAACAAAGCTCTACCGCCACGAATGCTTCCTGTAAACCCAACAGCCTTAATTTGAGGATGCTTTACCAATTGTACGCCAACCTCTATTCCACTACTATTTAAATTGGAAAATACCCCATTTGGCATTCCGCTTTTTATAGCAGCTTTAACAATTGCCGAAGCCACTAATTCCCCTGTACCAGCATGCATTGGGTGACTTTTTACGATTACTGGACACCCAGCAGCTAATGCTGCCGCCGTATCACCACCTGCGGTAGAATAAGCTAAAGGAAAATTACTAGCGCCAAAAACAACTACAGGCCCTAAAGGAACCATCATTTTACGAATATCTGGTTTAGGAGCAGGCTTTCTATCTTCTATTGCCGTATCTATTGTAGCTTCAACCCAAGAGCCGTTTTCAACTAAATCAGCAAACATGCGAAGTTGACCAATGGTTCTACCACGTTCCCCTTTTGCTCGCCCCTCAGGCAAGCCTGATTCCTGCATATACATGTGAATTAGTTCATCATCTAATGCTAAAATTTCATCAGCAATGGTATTTAAAAAGACTGCTTTTTTAGCTCCTGAAATAGTATTGTACTCCTTAAATGCCTTAGATGCTAATGCTACCGCTTCATTTATTTCCGCTGGAGTAGCTTCGTGAAACGTTGTTTTATTTTCGGTATTTAACTGAGGATTAAAGGTTTTATATGTTTTTGAACCAGCTGCTGCTTGCGTATTACCGATATAATTTTTTCCTGAAATCATGCCTTTTTTATCTTTTTCAAATGAGTCTCTAAATTTACTGGTTTATACACTACATTATTAGAAACAGGGTACTTTTCCACTAAATTTTTTGGCCTAATTGGTCTTATGGTAAAGTTTCCTCCGCAATTGGGGCATATATTATAAAGTAAATTTTCCACACAATCGCGGCAAAAAGTACATTCAAAAGTGCAAATCATAGCTTCCTTTGATGCATTAGGCAAAGCTTTATTGCAATGTTCACAACTTGGTCTAATTTCTAACATTATACTAAGGCTTTATAATTTGGCAATTTAGGTCTGGTTCTAAGGCCTTCATCAATTATTTTTTGAACGCGAATACGTTCATCACCTTGTAATGGAAGTCTAGGTTCTCGCACATATTCGGTTCCTAATCCTGTACCAACTTCTGCAAGTTTTATATTCTGCACTAACTGTGGGCTAATATCTAATTCTAATAAAGGCATAAACCATCTATAAATTTCCAATGCTTCATGAATTCGTCCTTCTTTTACTAAGTTGCAAATTGCTACAGTTTCTTGAGGAAAAGCACAAACTAATCCTGCAACCCAACCATCGGCTCCAGCTACCATACTTTCTAATGCCAAAGTATCAACACCACAAAGTATGCGTAAACGATCTCCAAATCTATTTCTAAATCGGGTTATGTTTGAAATATCTCTAGTAGATTCTTTAACCGCCTCAATATTTTCATGCACCAGAAGCTCTTCAAACATTTCTAGCGTTACCTCAATCTTATAATCAATAGGATTGTTATAAATCATAATAGGCAAAGCTGTACTCTTAGCTATTTTCTTAAAATAGGTAACGGTTTCAAAATCAGTTGCCTTATAGCGCATTGGCGGTAACATCATTAATCCGTTTGCACCATATTTCTCTGCTTTATTTGCTGCATCTATGGCTCCTGTAGTAGTTTGCTCTGCTATATTAATAATAACCGGCACTTTGCCTTCTACTTGTTTAACCGTTTCTGTAATAAGAGTTTTCTTTTCTTCATAGGTAAGGGTGCTTGCTTCACCTAAAGTACCTCCTAAAATAATACCATTTACTCCTGCTTCTAATTGCGCATTTATATTAATGGCAAACATTTTCATATCTAAAGTATCGTCTTTAGTGAATTTAGTCGTTACTGCTGGCATTACACCGTTCCAAATTACTTTCATTTTACTTTTTTTCTATTGTTTATTCCAAAAATAGCATCTTTTTGTAGCGTCTATAAATGATATATTACCCATTTGTGCGCATATATTACCGTATTTTAATAAATTTAAACAATAATATAGTTAATATTAGCTAATCAATAGAATTGTTATATATGAGAGTTCAACCTTTTGCAATTCCAAAGAATTTAAATGAAAGTATACGAATACAAGAACACCTTGCGCCTGGTTTTTACAATAAATTACATCAACATGTAGAAATTCAGATTAGTTATATTAAAGAAGGATATGGTAACTTAATTATCTCAGATAGCATTCACACCATTGTGCCTGGTGATATTTATGTAATTGGCAGTAACAATCCACACGTTTTTAAAAGTGCAGAAGCATGTACTCATACACACATGATTTCGTTATTTTTTAGTCAAAATACTATTGATAATGTGCTAAAGTATATTCCAGAAATGGATACATTAAATGATTTTTTTTCAAAAACAGAAACTAGTATAAAAATAATATCACGAAAAAAATCTATCCGTAACAAAATGAATCAGTTGCTAGAAAGTGATAAATTTTCAAGATTTATTTTGTTCCTTCAAATTATTAAAAAAATAAAACAAGCCGAGATTCATACGTTAAGCGAATTTAAATACCACAAAAAAATAACAGCACGTGAGGGAAAAAGAATGGAAGTCATTTTTGATTATTTAATTAAAAATTTTCGAAACGAAATAACTTTAAAAACGATTTCTGAACTAGTTTTTATGACGCCAAATGCCTTTTGTAGATTTTTTAAGCAACGTACCAATAGTACTTTTTCACAGTTTTTGTTACAATTACGCGTTGAGTACGCTTGTCAGCTACTAGATGCTTCAAAAGACATTCCTATGGCAGAAATAGCTGAGAAATCTGGCTTCAACTCCATTTCTAACTTTAATAGACAGTTTAGAACAATTAAAAAATGTGCTCCATCAAGCTATAAAACTAAAGCCTAAAGAATAGTAGAAAATAGAATTCATATGTTTAATTCAAAAGTATTTAGTTTTCACTATTTTTGAAAAGACTAAAATTAAATCTAAAACAAGAATGAAAAAAATTGCACTATTGGTAAGCTTACTGGCTTTCGCTTGTAATTCTTCACAAAAAACTGTAGCTGATAAAACTTCAGATTCAAAAGCAATAGCGGATCCCACTCCATTTGCCGAAAGCATTACTGAAGCAGAGCTTAAAGAACATTTATTTATCTATGCTTCGGACGAATTTGAAGGAAGAGAAACTGGTCAGCCAGGTCAAAAAAAAGCGGTAGCGTATTTAGCTAATCAATATAAAAAATTGGGCATAGTTGCGGCTCAAAAAGATGGCAATTACTTTCAAAAAGTTGCTTTAGAGCTTAATAAATTACCTAATGGCTCCATTGCAATAAATGATAAAGCCTACGAAAACGGCGAAAATTTATTGACTTTTTCGGCTGCAAATGGCAATTTTAATGAAATTATATATGCCGGATATGGTATTGAAGACGAGAAATATTCAGATTACACCAATATTGATGTTACTGACAAAATAATTCTAATTAAAGCTGGAGAACCAACTAATAGTGATGGCACCTATGTTATTTCTGGAAATTCTGAAAAATCTGTTTGGAGTAATATGTCTGAATCTATCGGCAAACGTTTTGAAGCTGCCGAAAAGAAAGGTGCAAAAGGCGTTTTCTATTTTGATGAAAACAACTTTGGTCGCTTTCAAAGTCGATTTGATTATATGAAGAAAAACGATAGTGGTAGAATGGCTATTGTTGAGGAAGAAAAAAATACCTTTTTCACATTCTTTATAAATGAAACCCTTGCCAAGGCTATTCTGCCTACAATTACTACTGAAAGTAAGCCAAAAGCTATTGCTGCTAAAATTAACTTAGCCGTTGAAAGCGCAAATGAAGACGTGTCTTCTGAGAATGTAGTAGCATTTATTAAAGGTTCTGAAAAACCAAATGAATATGTAATAATATCATCGCATTTAGATCATATTGGAGTAACAAAAGATGGCGAAATTAATAATGGAGCAGATGATGACGGTTCTGGTACCGTAGCGCTATTAGAAATAGCACAGGCTTTTAAAAAAGCAGCAGATGCAGGTAATGGTCCTAAAAGATCTGTTGTGTTTTTGCATGTAACCGGTGAAGAAAAAGGTTTATTAGGCTCACAATACTACACAGATAATGATCCTATTTTCCCTCTTGCTGAAACTGTTGCAGATTTAAATATTGATATGATTGGTCGTATAGACCCAAAAAGAGAAGGAGATCGCAACTACATATACCTTATAGGTTCTGATAAATTAAGTACCGATTTACATAACATCTCCGAAGAGGTAAATAAAAAGTACATGAATATAGAGTTGGATTATACGTATAATGATGAGAATGACCCTAATAGATTCTATTACCGAAGTGATCACTATAATTTTGTTAAAAACAATATTCCAATCATATTCTATTTTAATGGTACTCACGATGATTATCACCGCCCAAGTGATACTCCTGATAAAATTAACTACGATTTGCTTGAAAATAGAGCGCGTTTAGTGTTTTACACGGCATGGGAAGTGGCTAACAGAAATGATCGTTTGGTTGTAGATAAGCCAAATAAGTAAAACAGACACATTAAAAAAAATAAAAAAAGGTTCGTAATTGCAATTACGAACCTTTTTGCCTTTAACATAAAGCCACAAAAAAAGTCTTATCAATTTTGATAAGACTTTATTTCTGGGTGGAAGATGGGGCTCGAACCCACGACCCTCGGTACCACAAACCGATGCTCTAACCAACTGAGCTACAACCACCATTTGTAAGCGGCTGCAAAGTTAATTTTTTAGATTATAATTACAAAATAAAATAGTGATATTTTAAATAAAAATTAAAAAGAGTTGTCCCTCAACATTTTAAGAAGAATAATCATAATATATAAAGCAAGATTTATCTAAAATTTGAACTTACAAAATACTATTTAGCATAATTCATCGTTAAAATACACAATATCTTGGATGTAATACACATAAAATGGTACTTTCACAACAAGATTTATAATACAATAGTAATATAATCTAATTTTACTGACACAACATTTAATATCTATGTCCCCCGAAATAGCACGCATTTTTATGCTAATAAAATCTTACTTCAGTCGTATACTTATGGCTATGCTATTTCTGTTTTGTCAATTAAATCAAGCGCAGCAGATATATCTAGATAGTTTAATCACTAGCTTGACTAAAATTGAAAACGATCGAAAATTTGATCAAAGTAATGTAGACTACATCAACTTATTAAACGAAATAGCTTCTAATTATCAATACAAAAATATAGATAGTTTAAAAATTTATGCAGAAAAAGCATTCTCCTTAAGCAACAAATATCAATATTTAGATGGTCAAGGCAATGCCCTTATTAATTTAGGCAAATACGAATTTTATAAAGGCAACAAAAACAGTATTAATGTTCTGAACTCAGCTTTAGAGATTGCGAAAAGTAGCAATAACAGTCTTTTGCAATTAGAAGTGCAAAAAATACTTGGTAATCAAGAATTGGATTTTGGTAATCATGCCAAAGCTCTTAAAGCTTATTTAAACGCTATAGATCTTGCAAATTCTAATAATGACTTTCAAAATTTATCTGTTATCAAAGAAAACGTTGCCATTTTATACCTTACTGAAAAAGACTACGCACAAAGCTTACAGCTTTATAAAGAGGTTGAAAAACTCAACGATAAAATTGGTAATCCATTAAGAACTGCACAAACAAAAAGTAATATAGCCGAGGTCTACACCAAATTAAATGACCTAAAAAACGCTACAGAATATATAGATAATGCGATGATGGTATTTAAAGCGCATGAATCTTATGAATGGCTAGCATTTTCATATCATGTAAAAGGTGATATTTATTTAAAACAAAATAATCCAAAATTAGCACTGTATTGGTATGATAAAGCCATGGCGCTTCACGAAAATTTAAGTGACGACCGGTATAAAGTTCCTTTGCTAAATTCTATATCAACAGCTTATTTTGATTTAAATAATTTGGCCGATTCCGAAAAGTATGCTTCTCTTGCTTTAGATATTGCGTCTAGGTTAAGTCTTTTGGAAGACCCTATTAAATCGTTTGAACTATTATATAAAATCAATAGAGAAAATAAGAATTTAGATGATGCATTAAAATATCACGAAAAATTTAAACTACTCTCCGACTCCATTTCAAGAAAAGAAAATTTAAATAGTTTAGGCGTTTTAAAAACAAAATTAGAATTTGAAAAACAGCAAAAAAATGCTGAAATAGAAAGAAACAAACAAAAAACAAAACAAAATATATTCATGTATCTTGGTTTGATACTTTTAGTGATTTGTGCTCTTATTATTTTCTTATTAAAAAAGCAATCTAAGGCACGAAAATTATTTAATAATGAATTACGCCTAAAAACGGCAACATTAGAAAAAAGAGAAGAAGAACTTAGCGCTATTAATGCTACTAAAGACAAACTATTCTCTATTATTGGTCATGATTTAAAAGGACCAATAAATGCCTTAGGCAGTGTGCTAACTATGTTTAATGATAATGAAATTACTTGTGAAGAATTCTCCACATTTGCTCCTAAATTTAAAACGGATGTAGATGCAATATCATTTACATTAAACAATTTGTTATCATGGGGTAGAACCCAAATGACTGGATCAAAAAAGGAACCTACAAGCTTTGATATGCGCATGCTAGCTGAAGAAAACATTAGGTTTTTACACGAAATTTCAATAAATAAAAGTATTACTATTACCAACAACGTTTTAACCGATACCAATGTTTGGGCAGATAGAAATCAAATAGATGTCGTTATAAGAAACTTACTTAGTAATGCCTTAAAATTCACCAACAAAAAAGGAGTTATTGCTATAAATGCAATTGAAAAGAATAACATTGTAAAAATTTCGGTTACTGATAATGGTATTGGTATGTCTCCTGAAGTAATTTCTAAAATATTTAATAGTGAGGAAACGAATCTAATAAGCACCTATGGCACTGATAATGAAAAAGGTACTGGATTAGGCCTTTCCCTTTGTAAAGAAATGGTAGAAAACAATGGAGGCGAAATTTGGGTAGAAAGTAAAATTGATAAAGGATCCACTTTTTACTTTACTTTACCTAAAAAAGTATCAAATGTATAAGTGTATACATTACTATTTTTAAGAAAATAAAAAAGGGCTAACAATTATGTTAGCCCTTTTTTATTTTATATAAACTACTTTACTTCTTTAAATAATCTAATACTTGCTCGTATACTTTCTCTCCAGTAAAACCAAATTTTTCATCTAAAACTCCAGCAGGTGCTGAATACCCAAAATGTTCTAAACCAAACACTTTTCCTCCTGGCCCTGCAAGTCCCTCAAGATTTACTGGTAAGCCAGCTGTTAAACCAAAAACAGGTTTACCTTTAGCAATTACACTATCTTGATACGCTTGTGATTGTAGTCTAAATAAGCCTTCAGAAATAATAGAAGCTATATTAACTTTTAATCCTTTTTTAGATTCTAATAGTTCGGCAGCTGCAACCAATGTAGATACCTCTGAACCATTAGCTATCAAAATCACATCTGGATTATCCACTTTTTTAACCAAATACCCTCCCTTTTCAGAAGCCAAAGCATCTGCATATCTAGATTTTCCAGTGGCAGGAACATCTTTTATTCCTTGTCTTGAAAGAATAAGACCAGATGGAACTTTGTTGTTTTCTAATAACATTTTCCATGCTACAACAGTTTCCGCCGAATCCGCAGGTCTAAGTGCTATAAAACTAGAATCTCCACTATGATTTTTCAACTTTTCTAAAAGCCTAATTTGCGCTTCTTGTTCTATAGGTTGGTGTGTTGGACCATCCTCTCCTACTCTAAATGCATCGTGTGTCCATACAAACTTAACTGGCAGTTCTTGAATTGCACTTAATCTTATGGCTGGTTTCATATAATCAGAGAATACAAAAAACGTTGCCACAACCGGTATAACACCTCCATGTAATGCCATTCCGTTAGCCATTGCTGCCATTGTTAATTCTGCAACTCCAGATTGTAAGAACGATCCAGTAAAGTCACCTTTTTGTAAAGAATGTGTTTTATTTAAAAATCCGTCTGTTTTATCACTGTTGGATAAATCAGCAGAAGAAACTATCATATTTTCTACTTTACCTGCTAAATAAGCAAGAACATTTGCAGATGCTGCTCTTGTTGCTAATCCGTCTTTATTAACAATAGATTCAAAATCCAATTCAGGTAATTTTCCAGAAAGGAACATCTCTAATTTACTTGCCAATGCAGCATTTTTAGCTCTCCAAGAAGCTATTTCTTCTTTCTTAGCTTTTGCTTCTTTTGTTTTATTGGCTAAAATATCTTTATAAGCTGCCGAAACTTCATCATAAATTGCAAATTCATCTTCAGGGTTGGCTCCTAAATTTATAAGTGTTTTTACAAAATCTGCTCCTGTATCGCCAATAGGCTTACCATGTAACTCCGTATAACCTTCATACATTTCACCAGTAGCAGTTACACAACCTTTACCCATAATTGTTTTACCAATAATCAAAGTAGGTCTTTCTGTCTCTGCATTCGCTTCATTTAACGCCTTGCGTATTTCATCATGATTATGACCGTCAATAGTTATCACTTTCCAGCCCCATGATTTGTATTTCATTTCAGTATCTTCAGAAGTAACTTCATCGGTTTTTGTAGATAATTGCACATCATTAGAATCGTAAAACATAATAAAATTACTCAATCCTAAATGACCTGCGATACGACCTGCACCTTGTGATATTTCTTCTTGCACACCACCATCTGATATAAAACCATAAATTTTATGGTTCATCCAATCGCCAAATCTTGCTTGTAAAAATTTAGCTGCGATAGCTGCTCCTACTCCCATTGTGTGTCCTTGACCCAAAGGTCCAGACGTGTTCTCAATTCCTCTTTTAACATCTACCTCAGGGTGTCCAGGAGTAACTGATCCCCATTGTCTAAAATTTTGAACATCTGATTTAGAATAATTTCCTAACAGATAATATTGCGCATACATTAAAGGTGATAAATGCCCAGCATCCATAAAAAAACGATCACGATAAGGCCAAGCCATATCTGTTGGATCATATTTAAAAAACTCAGAATATAGAATATGCATGTAATCTGCACCACCCATTGGGCCACCAGGATGCCCAGAATTTGCTTTTTCTACCATTGAGATAGCCAAGGCTCTAATATTATCCGCCGCTAATTGATCTGTTTTTTTATTCATTTTACTGATTTTGACTTTAAAAATATATGATTTGCAGTATTCTTTTATCTTTACTAAATGCACCGCAAGATAAAACGCTTTAAACCTTTCTGCAACCTATTTTTATTTTAATATTTGTTCATTACGAAATAGTTGCGTAATGTTAAAAATTTCTTTACCGGTTGTAGAAAATGCGACTATACATTGTTTAAATAAAGCTCTCAAAATACTATATTGAAAGATATTGAGTTATATTTAGTAGAACAATAATCAAGTAGAATATAAAAGTGAAGTTACTATGAGAGCTATAAAACTATTTTTACTGTTACTAATTAGTTTCAATTTCTTTGGATGTAAAGAAGATTCTAAAGTTGTAGAAGATACAAATGTAGAACCAGTAATTACCACATATTACCTAATTCGTCATGCAGAAAAAGATAGAAATGACCCTGAAAATCTTGATCCTGAATTAAATCAAGATGGTTTAGGAAGGGCTATTAGATGGGAACGCGTTTTTAGTGAAATAGGACTGAATGAAATTTATAGCACTGATTTTGAAAGAACTATGATGACTGCTGCACCTACCGCTGTTAATCAAGATTTAATAGTGAAAAACTATGACCCTGCAACGGTAAATATTGAGGAATTTAAAACCGCTAATTTAGGTTTAAATGTTTTGATTGTTGGACACAGCAATACTACTCCAGATTTTGTAAATAAGCTTATTGGTGAAGAAAAATACTCCGCTATGGACGATTATGACAATAGCAGCCTATTTATTGTGAGAATTATTGATGGAAAAGCTACTGATATTCGTTTAAAAATGGATTAATTCTCAAAAGAGATATTAATATTTTTGAGCTCTATTTTAGATAGTAATTCTAATCTATCATTTAAAAAAGCATCTAAAATATTGTCTAGAGTTTCTTTCGGATCCCTTGGTTTATAATTTTCATAATCTACAAACCTTATTCCGTCTACGTACCTTTCATTATAAGCTTTCCTAAAACGCACTCCACCTCCATCGGTATGAAAATCGTATGCTAAATAATCTGGTTTAAATGTCTCTTTATTAAACCAATACATGTACGTGTCTTCAAAATCAACTCCACCATTCTTCTGATCAAATGTAACTTTTACAACGTAGTAATTAGTAGTGCCAATAGTTGCTTCTCCAATTAATTCTTTATGTACCGATGTATCATTTAATCGATATGGTAATTGCGCAAAATAATGAACAGAATTTATCGAATTACTATATAATTGTGCTAGTGAATCTGAAACAGTTACTGGAATATCGTTTATAAACCGCTGAAAATCAATATTCGATTTTATATCCGTGTAATTTAGAGAATCACTTTTAAAAATACGTTCTAAAACAGTTCCTTTATTTTTAGAAACATATGTTTTATCTCTAAAATCAAATGAAATAGTACTGATGGCGTATAAGTTTCCTCCACTAATTTCAATTGCTTGATTTACAATCTCATCTGCGGTTAAGCTCTTGGCTTCTTTACAGGCTATCACAATTAAAAACGAATAAAATAAATAAAATCTTTTCATAGAATTTGTTTATGACTTAATCGCAATACTTTACAAACATTACAAATTTAGATAACTATTATGACACTTCTAGAATTGTTTATAGTATAATTGTTATTATTTTTGTTATGTGATACAGAAGAAAATTAATATTAAAAATAAACGTGCCAGATTCGATTATGAAATTCTGGATACTTACACTGCTGGATTAGTTCTTTCAGGTACAGAGATTAAATCTATCCGTTTGAGCAAAGCCTCTATTTCTGAGAGTTTTTGCGAATTTAATGATCGCGGAGAACTCTTCATTATTAATATGCAGATAGATGAATATTCACATGGCTATCATTTTAATCACGCACCAAAAGCCGAAAGAAAACTACTTTTAAATCGTGGAGAACTTAAAAAGTTAGAAAAAGAAGTGAAAAACTCTGGCTTAACTATAGTTCCTTTAAACCTATTTTTAAACGATAGAGGTTTAGCAAAAATAAATATTGCTTTGGCGCGAGGTAAAAAACTATACGATAAACGCGAGACAATTAAAGATCGCGACAATAAGAAAAGTCTAGATCGTATAAAAAAGAGCTTCAATAATTAGGCTTTTAATCGTAAATTTAACTTGCGATAAAAAGTGATTCATTTGAATTACTAGTACTAATTTTTATTCAGTAACCAGCTAATATGAATCTTATGAAAAGAATAGTTCTTATTTTATTTTTCTTCATTTTCTCTATAGGCTTGCATGCCCAAAGTATTGTTGGTGCATGGGAAAGTTATTACACCTCCAAAGACGGTGAAAACTTAAGAAGTGTTGTGATTTTTTCTGAAAAATATCAAGTAGCAACAACTTATCACGCCACTACTGGAGAATTTAAAAATACCAATGGTGGAACTTGGAGCTTATCTGGTGATACTATGACGGAAAAAATTGAGTTTGACAGCCAGAATCCCGATCGTGTAGGCACTGAAGTTACCTTTGCGGTAGTAGCAACGGAAACTACTTTATCTATCGTAGGAAATGAAAATCAGTTTAAACGAATAGATAACGGGCAGCCGGGTAAACTTAAAGGTGCTTGGCTAATGTCTGGAAGAATACGTAATGGCGAAACGCAAAATCGTGATATGGAATCCCCAAGAAAAACGATGAAAATACTATCTGGCACTCGTTTCCAATGGATAGCATATAATACCGATACCAAAGAATTCATGGGAACTGGAGGAGGCACATACACCACTATTGATGGAACATATACCGAAAATATTGAGTTCTTTTCAAGAGACAATTCTCGCATAGGAGCTGCTTTACAATTTAATTATGAAATAGTGGATGGAAATTGGCATCATTCAGGATTGTCAAGCAAAGGAGATCCTATACATGAAATTTGGAGCTTAAGAAAGTAAGTAGACTTTTAAAATTACAAACCAACTTATAATCTATAATGTACACACCTGAATATTATAAGAATACCAATGTAGCAGATATAAAAGCGTTTATTGCCAATAATAGTTTCGGTATACTGATAAACCAAGTAAATAATAAGCCTTGGGCTACACACATACCATTAGAATTGGATGTTGATAAAGAAGGTAAGGATATTTTAGTTGGCCATATTGCTAAAGCCAATCCTCAAGGAGCATATTTAAAAGATAATACTACCGTTTTATGCATTTTTAACGGGCCACATTCGTATATTTCTTCATCTTGGTATAAAGAGGAAGAGGTACCAACTTGGAATTATATAGCCGTTCATGTTTATGGTAAAATTCGTATTAATTCTGAGGATGAAGTGATGGATTCTATGCATAAACTTGTAGACAAGTATGAGCAAAATTCCAAATGTCCAATTTCATTAAATGATATGTCCAAAAATACACTCAGACAAGTAAAAGGTGTTATTGGATTTAAAATTTATATTGATGATATACAAGCCACTCATAAACTCTCACAAACCAGACCGGAAGATCATGCAAAAATTATAAGTGAACTTGAAGATACTAAAAATGCTAATGCCTGTGAAATAGCTAAAGCAATGAAAAAAGAAGGCAATTAATTTTTACCTAATGAGTCAGAAAACCCTAATTAAGTTTATATGTATACTAGTTACTTCGTTAGGTACTGCACAATCACAATCTATAATTTTAGATAGTGTTTCTGGATTTTACCTAACACAAAAGCACGAAGGGTTTACCGGAGAAAATTATGAAACTTTACTACTGCAAGAAGAACCGGCAATTTCTGTAAGAGAAATAAATGCCGTGTCGCAAAGTTTTGACTCATTTGGGAAACCTGTTGTTTTACTTGAATTCAATGCAATTGGTACAAAAAAACTAGAAAAAATAACAACCGAAAATAAGGGAGAGCCTTTGGTTATTTATTTTGGAAAAAAAATAGTTTTAGCACCTTTTATTATGAGTCCTATTACTGAAGGTAAAATGATTATTAATGGGAATTTCACCATTAAGGAAACTGATGGAATGGTAAATTGGCTTAAAAGTAGAATTGAAAAATAAACTAAAGCAAGCATGAAACAATTTGTTTTTATTTTAGGCTGTTTATTCGCTACATTTTTTAATAGCTGTATAGGAGGAAATTCGCAAGAATCCGATAAAGAAATAGAAAATACAGAAATACCTAAAAGTGTTTTTACTGCCATTGGCGATGTACCGTATAATGCAATACAAAAAGAAAATTTTATCGCCTTAATTGCGAAACATAATACAACCGCAAAATCTGATTTTGTTATACATGTTGGCGATATTAAACCAGGAGGTGATCCTTGTAATGAATCGGTTTATGCAGAAGTAAGTGGTTTGTTAAAGCGTTTTACCTCGCCCACATTCATAGTTTTGGGAGATAATGAATTTAATGATTGCACTGATCCAATTAACGCATTGGGT
The DNA here is from genome assembly GCF_900176415.1 of Cellulophaga tyrosinoxydans. Lineage (GTDB taxonomy): Bacteria > Bacteroidota > Bacteroidia > Flavobacteriales > Flavobacteriaceae > Cellulophaga > Cellulophaga tyrosinoxydans. The sequence continues at coordinate 287,672 of NZ_FWXO01000004.1, forward strand.
CTTTGGAACACCTATTTTCTTAAATTAAATACCAACTGGAATTTTAAGCCCGTTGTAAATTATCAACCAAACAGGCAAGAAAATTTTAGTTTTATAAAGGATAAAGTACTCTTTATTGGATTGAATTTAGTTGGAAGCTCCATTCACGATCCAGAGGAGTGGAATTCTCGTTTAACAGACAATAGCAACTATGTACAAGAATTATTTACGATTAATAAAGACAAAGTGAGTGCCGTAGTAGTATTTGGACATGCAAATATGGTTAATCTTGGTCCCGAAAAATTCGCAACATTTACTACTGCTTTCAGAGCAGCTGCAGCTACATTACAAAAACCAGTTTTATATCTTCAAGGCGATGGCCATTTTTGGATGCAAGATGCTCCATGGCCCGAAAAAAACATAATGCGTGTACAGATAGAAGGTGGCGCAACGGCTGTGGAAGTTACCATAGACCCAAATAAACCAATGCCTTTTTCTTTTAATCGTTCATTTTTGAATTAATACAAGTGTTATTACAACTCACTCCTAAAAAACGACACTTCAGGATTTCAATTTTATTTCTAATCTATAGAATTTTCAAATTTGCTTTGTAATTAACCACTACTGATACCTATCAGTACTTAAAAAAACAAGAGAAATGAAAAATCTAACACTTACAATCGTTTTAATCTTTACTTCATTATTTTCCTTTGCGCAAGAAGCGAGCTCCAATACTATAACGGTAATTATAGATAATATTTCAAATGATAATGGAACCGTTATAGTATCCTTGCATAGCAAAGACACCTTTATGAAAGGTGCTGGAATACAAGATTTACAAAGTAAAATTGAAAATGGAAAAATTAAAGTAATTTTTAAAAATGTTGTTCCTGGAGAATATGCAATTATGGCATTGCATGATGAAAATGATAATAAAAGAATGGATTTTGAGCTAAATGGAATGCCAAAAGAAAGCTATGGCATGTCCGGCAATGAGATGTCTTTTGGACCACCAAATTTTGTAGATGCTAAATTTGAATTGTCCGATAAAGATTTAGAATTTAATATCCGATTCTAAAATAGACTGTTTTCAAAAGTAAAAAAGGCTTTGTACATGTACAAAGCCTTTTATTTACTTAAATATTTAAAATAATCTAAACTTCTTCAGTCAACCAAGCTTTCATCATCCAAACGGTTTTCTCTTGTTCAGAAATAAAATCACTCATCATGGCACTAGTACCTTCATCATTGGCATCCGATGCTGTCTCTAAAATTTTTCTTTCAATCAATAGTAAAGTAGATAAAGAATCTATTATTAATTGGATAGCCGCTTCATCTTTGTGAATATTTTTACCTACAGCTATATCCGAGTTTGTAATATAATCTTCAAAAGTATGCAGAGGAACACCACCTAGTGTTAAAATACGCTCTGCAATTAAATCTACTTTTACATTAGCATCAGTATACAGCTCTTCAAACTTTACATGAAGGTCAAAAAAACGCTTTCCCTTAATATTCCAGTGAATTCCCCTTAAATTTTGATAATAACGCTGAAAATTTGCTAATAATTTATTTAAATCTTTACTTAATATTTCAGATTTTTCTTCGCTTAATCCTATACTATTTAACTTCATAATACCTTCTTTTAATTCATTACAAACTTACCAAAGATTATAGTCCCAAGACTATAAGTTTTATCGATAGTTTTTATAATTTTATAGCCTAAAACAATGTAAATGACAATTACGCAATTGCAATATGTGCTTGCCGTGGCAGAATACCAAAATTTTACTTTAGCCGCTGAAAAAAGCTTTGTTACACAACCTACGTTAAGTATGCAGGTTCAAAAATTAGAAGATGAATTAGATATACTAATTTTTGATAGAGGAAAAAAACCAATTGCCATTACCGAAGTTGGGAAAAAAATTGTGGAGCAAGCTAAAAACATTGTCAATGAAGCCAACAGAATTAAAGATATTGTAGACCAGGAAAAAGGATTTATTGGTGGAGAATATACGCTTGGAATAATACCAACAGTAATGCCTACCTTATTGCCAATGTTTTTAAATACTTTTATTAAAAAGTTTCCAAAAGTTAATCTAATTATTAAAGAGCAAAACACGGCAGATATGATCCGTAATATACAAGACGGACATCTAGATGCAGGAATCGCTGTTACACCTTTGGAAATTGAATATATTAAGGAAAGACCTTTGTATTACGAGCCTTTTGTTGGTTACATTCCTCCAAATCATAGACTTTATAATACAGATAAACTAAATACTGCGGATTTAGATATAAATGATGTGCTTTTGCTTCAAGATGGACATTGTTTTAGAGATGGAGTCATAAACCTTTGTAAAGCATCAAAAAATTTCCATGGAGAGTCCTTTCAATTACAAAGCGGAAGTTTTGAGACCTTGATAAATTTAGCTAATGAAGGAATGGGAATGACGCTTTTACCTTTTTTAAATACTTTAAATCTAGATGAAAAGAAAAAAGGCCATCTTAAGTATTTTAATAATCCTTCACCTGCCAGAGAGGTTAGTTTAATTTATCATAAAAGCGAACTAAAAATACAAATTACCGATGCCATTAAAGATGTTATATCTAGTATTGTAAGGGGTGCTATTGCTTTTCAGGATGTAAAAATTATAAGCCCTTTACATAAAAAATAGAGCGTATTCCCCTGAAAAGGAAAATAAAAAAAGCCACTTAAGTAGTGGCTTTTTCTTATGCGGTTAAATAAACTAAACTTTGTTTTAACTCTGGCTTGTCCACAATAAATTGCTGAATCCAGATTTTTAATTCTTCAACTTCTTCAGGCAAAAGTGTTGTAATTGCCTTTTTTACTTCTTTACAAAATAATTTTGCATCAAAACTTACTTTATTAAGTACCATTTTAGTGTACTCAAGCATAGTTCTAGCCATAATAAAATGTTTATTAGTTGTTTGCACTAAGATAACCATAAAAGGGTAAATAATATTGCCAGTTAATAGTTAAAAAATAGATAAATTGTTGTTAATTTCGATGAGATTCTAAATTTAACATGTTAAAAGGCTAATTAATTATGATGCGAAAAATATTTTTAACCCTACTAGCAATCAGTCTTTTAACTAACTGTTCTGCAGGTAGAAAACGTAAACTTGTAAAAGAAACTTATCGTGTTTTAAATGATACCATCTTTGAAAATCAGTTTTTAGGATTTTTTGTTTACGATCCTTTGGAAAACGACACAATTGTCAGTTATAATAGTGCAAAATACTTTACACCGGCAAGCAATACCAAAATTATTACGCTTTATACTGCGCTAAACATTCTACCTGAACAAATTCCGGCTTTACAGTATATCTCTTCAAATGATGGTATTACGATACAAGGCACAGGAGATCCTACACTATTACACCCCTTTTTTAAAGATAGTACAGCTTTAAATTTTCTGAAACACCAAAAGAATATTAGTCTATATCTGAATAATTTTCAAGATAAAAAGTATGGACCAGGTTGGGCTTGGGAGGATTATGACACCTACTTTCAGCCTGAGCGTAATGGCTTGCCTTTATATGGTAATGTAGCGACCATCTATGCTGTAGATTCTTTAAATGTTGTTCCTAAGTTTTTTAAAAACGAGGTGATAACAACTGTTACAAATACATCTCGAGAAGAATTTAGCAACCAATTTTACTTCAATTCCACAAAGAAAGACACTGTGGAGGTTCCTTTTATTATTGATACTACACTGACCAAAAAATTACTCGAAGATGTACTACATAAGAAAATTAAAATCACCAATTATTTTCCTTCAGGACCGAAAGAAACACTTTACAGTATTCCATCAGATAGCGTTTTTAAACAAATGATGAAAGTGAGCGATAATTTTTTAGCAGATCAACTAATGATACTTTCTAGTGGTGTGTTAACAGATACCTTAAATATTGCAAATGCTCAAAAGTATATTTTAAGTCATCAATTAGCAGATTTAAAACAAATGCCTAGATGGGTTGATGGTTCCGGCTTATCTCGTTACAACTTATTTACACCAGAATCTTTTGTACATATTTTAACCAAAATGTATAAAGAACAGTCAAGAGAACGCTTATTTAATTTATTTCCAGTAGGTGGAGTTTCCGGCACGCTCACTAATTGGTTTGAAGGATCAAACAAACCCTATATTTATGCAAAATCGGGCTCTTTGGGGAACAATTATTCGTTAAGTGGCTACTTGTTAACCAAATCAGGCAAAACACTAGTATTTAGTTTTATGAATAACCATTACAAGGAATCTACTGCTGAAATAAAAAAGAGAATGCAGCTGATTTTTGAAAATATAAGGGACAATTATTAGATAACAACACCCATTACTCCCCTAATAACTTATTAATCTTAGCATACTGTAATAACATGATAGTTTTCGCGTCCTTAATTTCTCCTGAAGTTATCATTGCAAGAGCTTTGTCAAAAGGATATTCTAAAACTTCAATATTTTCCGTTTCATCTTCTGCTCCTCCACCATCACTTAATTTAATTGCATCTTCATATGAACCTATAAAAAAATAGAGGATTTCAGTAACGGAACCAGGTGACATATATGATTCAAAAACTTTGGTAACCTTATCTACTATATAACCTGTCTCCTCCTCTACTTCTTTCCTTATACAATCCTCAGGATGATCCCCGTCTAAAAGCCCGGCACAAACTTCAATCATCATTCCGTCTGTATTGCCATTAATATACGTTGGCATACGAAATTGACGTGTAAGAACCACCGTTTTTTTTGCTTGATTATATAAAAGAATAGCGGCCCCATTTCCTCGGTCATAGGCTTCTCTTTGCTGAGTTTCCCAGCTGCCATCTTCTTTCTGATACTCGAAGGTTAACTTATTAAGTGTATACCAATTGTTAGATAATACCTCTTTTTTTATATTGCGAACTTCACCTTTTAACATAGTTATTTATTAAAACCTATTATCACCATCTAATAAATCTCCAATACCCCCTAAAATACTACCTTCACCTTTATCTTTACCACCTCTTGGTATAGAAGCAAGAACTCTACCTGCCAATCTGCTGAATGGTAGGGATTGCACGTAAACCGTTCCCGGACCTTTTAGCGTAGCAAAAAAGAGACCCTCACCACCAAAAATAGTATTCTTTATACCGCCTACAAATTCTATATCGTAATCTACATTTTCGGTAAAGCCAACAATACACCCAGTATCTACTCTTAAAATTTCTCCTGCTTGTAATTCTTTTTTAGCGAGAGTACCTCCAGCGTGCACAAATGCCATACCATCACCTTCTAATTTTTGCATGATAAAACCTTCACCACCAAATAAACCTCGCCCTAAGCGTTTTGAGAATTCTATTCCTATGGATACCCCTTTTGCAGCACAAAGAAAAGCATCTTTCTGGCAAATAAATCTTCCTTGAATTTCAGATAAATCTATAGGTAAAATTTTTCCAGGATATGGAGAAGCAAAACTAATTTTTCGTTTACCATGACCAATGTTTAAAAAGGCCGTCATAAATAGACTTTCACCTGTCAACATACGTTTTCCTGCAGAGAATATTTTACCTAAAACCCCTTTATCTTGATTAGATCCATCCCCAAAAATAGTATCCATTTTAATATCCGAATCCATCATCATAAAACTACCAGCTTCAGCAACTACTGCCTCTTGCGGGTCAAGTTCTATCTCGACAAATTGCATTTCTTCTCCAAATATTTGATAATCTATTTCGTGTGCATTCATTTTTAAATTGTTTTTTGATTGATGCTAATTAGTTCGTCAATTTTAAAATTTGTTACAACTAGTTATGATAATCCTCTAATTATTTTTTCAAGCTCTTCAGGTTTCTGAGTGCCGAGTACTATTTTTTTCCCATTATTAAAATATAATGCGAGTCCCTTATTTCCCTTAACATTATACACCATACCATGTTTAAGACTAATCCGGATGCCATACCCAACAAATCCGTAATTAATTACCTCTGCCTTTTTTACATCTGCCCAAAGCCATTCTTTCGAAAATAGTGGAAAGTATCTTAAAAAAATACGCTCAGAAGTAATTTCCGTCTTTAATTTTAAGAATATAAATAATAGTAAAATGGCTATTAGAATGAAAAAAGGAATATAGAAATTAGACCAAGATACATCGTTTAATAAACTTTTAGTTTTAATATTAGTAGTTTCATTTAAAATAGGTGCGATTACGGAATACATTAAAACAACTAATGGTGACAATAACAATAGCCACAACCACCATTGCGTAAACTTTTGCTCTTCTTTAAAAAGTATTTTCGCCATAATATTAGCGTTTTACTCGAATGGTCCATTCAAAATTAAAAGTGGAAACTACTACTCCATCCGTATTCACACCAACAGATTTCATCCAGATTGTTTGGCCTTCTCCAGTGGCAATAGTTTTATCAATTGCCTCTTTTATTAAATGACCATCCTCACACGTAAATGTGATTTTTCCTGTTGCTTTTTTAGTAAAACTAGCGTTATTATTGGCGACTAACATGGATATATTTTGCCCGCTTTCTTTAATTTGATCTATCATCATAGCGCCAGTAGCTAATTCCGCAGCCATACCTTGTACAGCCCAAAACATAGATTTGAACGGATTTTGGTTAAACCATTTATGCGTTACAGTCACTATAGCTTTATTTTTATCTATATGCCGTAAACGCACACCACACCACCATGCAGAGGGTAATTTAAAAAATGTAAATGTGTTAAACTTACTTGTGGAAACTCCCATATTTATTCAAAATTTTCTATAAATGTATTGAAAATAAGTGATGTAACAATTGTTAAATAAATGTTAATTATTAGTACTATGTGTTGCATAGTACCTTCTTTTAGATATATATTTGCATAAGAAATTACTAAGCCATGACAGATACTATTACAAAACACGAGAGAAACCTATCCGCAATTATACACGGATCCACCTTTGCGAAGTTCTTTTTCCCATTTGGAAATTTTATACTTCCATTAATATTATGGACCGCTAATAAAAACGAATATAAGTTTGTGGATTACAATGGAAAACAAGCATTAAACTTTCAAATTAGTTTATTGCTGTATTCTATAATTCTAGGGATGTTAAGTATTCCTTTTATAATTGGTTTTCTACCTAATATTTTTGATTTAGGGAATTATTCATTCGGTAGTTTGAATAATTTCAACAATATAAATCTTCATTTTGATAGTGACGATTTTAGGTTTGGAACCTGGTTAATTCCTGTGGGTATTACTGGTATATTGCAAGGTGCATTATTTGTTGTAAATATAGTTTACACTATTCTAGCCGTAATTAAAACAAACGAAGGGCAGACTTTTAAATACCCATTTACCATTAGTTTTATAAAATAAAAAAGGTCTTAATCACACCTTTAATCAATAGGAGTTTATTCATTAATCAATCAAAAATCAATCAAGATGTTTATTCATCAATCAAAAAACGAACCGTTAATCAATGCAAGAAATTAGTTCAAGAAAAACCGAAAGAATTTCGAAGTTTAAAAAACTGCATACAAAGCAAGACGAAATTATGAATGTAGAAAATACAAAAGCGCAAATGCGTAAAGGGGTTCTGGAATATTGCATACTATCTATCTTAAACGGAGAAGATAAGTATGCTTCAGAAATTCTAGACACGCTAAAAGATGCCAAAATGCTAGTGGTTGAAGGAACCATTTATCCTTTATTAACTCGACTTAAAAATGCAGGGTTATTAAACTACCGTTGGGAAGAATCTACTTCTGGCCCTCCAAGAAAATATTATACACTAACTGAAACAGGTAAACTATTTCTAAAAGAATTGGATACCACTTGGGATGAATTAAGAAGTGCAACTAACCTGGTAACCAACAACAAAAACAACTAACGATGAACAAGACTGTAAATATAAATCTCGCTAACATACTTTTTCATATTGATGAGAATGCATACAATAGAATGAGAAGGTATCTTGAATCTGTAAAACGATCTTTTGCAAATACGCCCGGAAGTGATGAAATATTGGCTGATATTGAAGCCCGTATAGCGGAACTTTTTCATGAAAAACTTGCCAATGAAAGACAAGTAATTACCATCAAAGAAGTAGACGAAGTTATTGCAATTATGGGACAACCAGAAGATTATATGGTTGATGAAGACATTTTTGACGATGAACCAAAAGCTGCTTCGAAAGAACCTAAAAGAGTTAAAAAATTATACCGAGATATTGAAGCAAAATATGTTGCTGGTGTCTCTGCTGGACTAGCCCATTATGTAGGTGTAGACCCTATTTGGATTCGCATTATCTGGATCTTATTAACCATATTCTCTGGTGGAAGCTTTATATTAATCTATGGTCTATTATGGATTTTAATCCCAGAGGCCAGAACTACATCGCAAAAATTAGACATGCGCGGTGAAGACATTAATATTAGCAATATAGAACGAAAGGTTAAGGAAGGTTTTGAAGATGTAGCAGAGCGCGTAAAAAACGTGGACTACGAGAAAGTTGGTAATAAGGTAAAAAGTAGCGGAAAGACTTTTTTTGATACCATTGGTGATATTATTATGTTCTTTTTCAAAATTTTTGGAAAGTTCGTAGGGATCTTATTAATACTTGCAGGTGGTGCTGGACTTATTGCTATGCTTGTTGGTTTATTTACTGTAGGTATTTTTGATAGTGTGCATCTTGGACCACTAAACCTTTATGAATTGGTAGATGCTACCAATACTCCTTTTTGGCTTGTGGGCATTTTTACGTTCTTTTTAGTAACAATTCCTTTATTCTTTTTACTGTATTTAGGATTAAAAATATTAGTTACTAATCTTAAATCAATCGGTTCTGTTGCTAAATTTACTTTACTGGGTTTATGGCTTATATCTTTAATAGCCATCATAGTTTTAGGCACTAAACAAGCAACATCTAGAGCTTTTTGGGACAGTGCAATTAGTGAAAAAGAACATGTAGTAGAAAACCCAACAGACACTTTAAATATATCGTTTAAATCTAATGATCTGCACTGGAACAGAAAAAGATTCAATATTGGCGATATGATTGTTAGTTATGATAATAATGGACAAGAAATTTTAGTCTCTAAAGATGTGCAATTTACTTTTAAGGCCTCTAAAGATTCTTTAATACATGTTGAGATACAAAAAAATGCTAATGGTAGTACTTTTACCAATGCTCGTGAAACTTCTGAAAAAATTGAATATTCTTATTCTTTAGTTGGAAATTCATTAGAATTTAATAATTACCTAACTACTAAAAGAGAAAACAAATTTAAAAACCAAGAAGTTCGCGTAATTGTTTATTTACCAAAAGGTACCATTCTAAATTTTGAAGAAAACAACAATCATTGCTATAGAATACAAGCCAATAATGATCAAGACTTAAACGGTTGCGATGTACAAGAATATTCTTGGAGAATGGCTAGTAATGGCGAATTACAATGTTTAGATTGCCCGGAAAAAGAAGTTGATCTTTCAGATGAAAACAATCGTGTTAAAATCAACGAAAATGGCATCGATATCAACATTAATGATAATAGTGAAAAAGGAAAAATAAAAATTGACGAAAACGGCATCGACATAGATGTGAAAGACAACGGAGAATCTTTTAAAATGAAGATTGACGAAAATGGCGTTAAAGTTAAAACCAATGATAATTAATCGTTCAAATGTTTAAAGTCGAGAGTTTTAGCTTGACATTAGACAGAAAAATACAATTCATCAATCAAAATCAACAGTTGAGTTGTAATAGTTATTAATCCAATAGAATAAATAACAATTTTACATCAACCTTAAAAACAACAATCATGACAACACTAGTAAGAATTGCAATTGCACTAACTCTTAGTATCTTATTATCCTCCTGCGGATTTGATATTAATATTGGCGACTTTAGCTCAGGAGTAAAAGGTAACGGTATTGTAAAAACAGACAAGCGACCTGTTAACGACAATTTCACTGCGATCTCTGCATCAGAAGGATTAGAAGTTTATGTAACACAAGCTGATAATTTTAGTATCTCAGTAGAAGCAGATGAAAACGTAATAGACTTAATAGGCACTGACATTAAAAATGATGTACTAAAAATACACGCTATTAAAAACATTGGAAATGCCACTAAAAAGGTATACGTATCATTACCAAATGTATCAGAATTAAAGAGTTCAAGTGGATCCCATTTAATTACAGAAAACACTATTAATGCTACTAAATTAATAATCGACTCTAGCAGTGGTTCTATTTTAAATGCTGAAATTATTGCAGATAATTTAGATATTGATGCTAGCAGTGGTGCTAACATAAAAGTTAATGGAGAAGCAAAAAAAGCAACTATCGATGCCAGTAGCGGAGCAAATTTTAGTGGCAAAGAATTAATTACGAAAGTATGCGATGCTGAAGCCAGTAGCGGTGCAAATGTATCGATCTCCGTATCAGAATTACTTAGCGCAGATGCAAGTAGCGGCGGCAATATTTCTTACTCGGGCGAAGCAAAAGTAAGTACTAAAAAAAGTGTTTCGGGTAGCGTAACCTTTAACGACTAACAACCAACCAAAATTACTTTTAAAGCCACTGAATTTTCAGTGGCTTTTGGTTTTATTATACCAATGCTTTGTCTATTTTAGTACAAACATTACGCATTATGGATATTAGCTTAAAAAAGTACATTTTACCACTAAAACACACCTTTAGTATATCTCGCGAATCGCATGATTTTCAGAATAGTTTAATCGTTGGACTTACATTAAACGAAAAAACTGGTTTTGGCGAAGCCACATCAAATCCTTATTATAAAATTACAGTTGAAAGCATGATGGCAGAAATAAATGCCGTAAGCCACGAAATAAAGAATTTTAACTTTACCACACCAGAAGTGTTTCATGCATTTTTGGTAGCGAAAGGTTTGTCTAATTTTGCTATTTGTGCCTTAGATTTAGCTGCACATGATCTATATGGAAAATTATTAGGTAAACCACTTTACAAAATATGGAATACAACTATAGATAGCTACCCCACAACTAATTACACAATAGGAATTGCAAGTATTGATAAAATGGTAGCGAAAATGAAAGAAACTCCATGGCCAATTTATAAAATTAAATTAGGTACTGATGATGATGTAGCTATTGTAAAAGAATTACGTAAACATTCAGATGCCATATTTAGAATTGATGCCAATTGCGCTTGGACAGCAAAAGAAACTATCTACAATGCGCCTTTATTAAAAGAATTAGGAGTGGAATTTTTAGAACAACCATTAAAAGCTGATGATTGGAAAGGAATGGAAGAGGTTATGCACCATAGTGTATTACCTGTAATTGCAGATGAAAGTTGCATCGTAGAAACCGATGTTGAAAAATGTGGTCTTCATTTTAGCGGTATAAATATAAAATTAACCAAATGTGGTGGCCTAACTCCCGCACTTAGAATGATAAAAAAAGGAAAAGAAATGGGGTTAAAAGTTATGGTTGGTTGCATGACAGAATCCACCGTAGGAATTTCAGCAATAGCACAATTATTACCACAATTAGATTATGTGGATATGGATGGAGCACTTCTATTAAAAGAAGATATTGCGGATGGCGTAATTATTAAAAATGATGCAACGGTAATTTTCCCATCACTTGGCGGGAGCGGTGTAACACTTAGATAGTTATGCACACAATAGATTCATTTCCAGGTAGAGAAATAATACTAAATGACAAACCCTATTTATATTTTGGTGGTACGGCATATTTAGGCCTACAAATGGACATTGAATTTCAACATTTGTTTATAGAAAATATAAAAAAATATGGCACCAATTATGGTGCATCTAGAAAATCGAATGTGAGGATTGCAATTTTTGATAAAGCCGAAGAATATTTGGCGCAATTAGTGGGTAGTGACGCTTGTGTTACTATGTCCTCTGGTTATTTAGCAGGACAGTTTATAGGTCAGTTTTTAAATAATAGCAGTAATAAGTTTTTCTATTCCCCAAATACGCATTCTGCACTGTATATTTCAAATCAGATTAAAAATAAGCCTAAATCCTATATTACTTTCACCGCATTAAACATAGCCATTCGTGATCATTTAGAAAAAAATGACACTATTCCTGTGGTTTTTTTAGATTCAATAGATTTTTCAGGAGCTAATTTTCCCGATTTTGAAGGATTAAAAGCATTACCATTAGAAGAGGTAATATTAGTTGTTGATGATTCTCATGGCATTGGGATTACAGGGGAAAATGGTGGAGGTGTTTTTAGAAAAATTCAAAAATTAAATCCAAAAGAACTTATTGTGTGTTGCTCCTTGGGCAAAGGCTTTGGTGTGCAAGGTGGGGCTGTTTTTGGATCAAAAGAACGCATACTTAGCCTCGTCAACACTGATTTTTTTGGCGGCTCCAGTCCTGCATCACCAGCAAATCTTGCAAGTATTTTCTTCGGGGAAAGTATTTATAGAAAAAAGCGTAAGCTTTTACAACTTAATACAGCATACTTTATAGAAAATATTGAGAATATTTCATTTTTTAAATATATGGTAGGGCATCCTGCATTTACTTTTTCCAGTGAAAAATTGACCCATCTTCTTGAAGAAAATGGCATTCTAGTAACTAGTTTTAGGTACCCTAGCGAAGATGCAGATCTTATGAGTAGAATTGTTATTAGTGCGGCACATACAAAAGCAGATTTAGATCGTATTTGTAATATTTTAATCTCTTATGTTTAATTTAACTTGAAATTAAACTATTCTCATTGAAAAAAATATCGTAACTTATTACTATCTAATAACTTAAATATCTACGTCATGAAAAAAGTAATAGGCTTAATTTTACTGCTTTTTATTTTAGTATCAACGGCCACTAAAACAACGCCAGTAAAATCATTAGAAAATCCTTCTTTAGAAGGTACGTGGGAACTTATAAACCGTTTTAATTATGATGGGATAAATGTAACAGACACTATTCCTAATATAAACGGATATCGTCAAGTAAAAATTTATAGTAAAGGAAAAGTAATGTGGACAAGATACTCTCCTGATGATCCAGCAGAATGGTTCGGGTATGGTTCGTATTCAAATACGAATTCTGTTTTACAAGAACAATTAGAATTTGGTTCCGAAACTATGATGAAAATTCAAGATACTGTACAAGTGTTTAAGTTTGAATTACAATTGGATCCTGATAATTTTCGCCAAATAACTGTTGACGATAAAGGAAATAGAATTCAATCTGAAAATTATGCCAGAATTGATTAAAAAAAAGAGCCGCTATTCTAGCGGCTCTTTTTTTTTAATTTACGAAATTTCTTCGTGTGTTTCTATCGTTGCCAAATAGCGCTCAGCATCTAAGGCAGCCATACAACCTGTACCAGCAGCCGTTACTGCTTGACGGTATTCCTTATCTTGTGAATCCCCGCAAGCAAAAACTCCTGGTAAATTTGTTTTTGTTGATTTTCCTTTGGTAATTAAGTATCCTGTTTCATCCATATCTAACTGACCTTTAAAAATGTCAGTGTTTGGTTTATGACCAATAGCTATGAACAATCCTGTAATAGCAATTTCCTCCTTTTCGCCGGTTACATTATTTACCATGCGTAAACCTTCTACCACTTGATCACCTAAAACTTCATCTACTTCTGTATTATAACGAATTTCGATGTTCTTAATACTTTTTACTCTATGCTGCATTGCTTTTGATGCTCTCATTTCATCTTTGCGCACCAACATGGTTACTTTATTACATATGTTAGCAAGATAAGACGCTTCTTCAGCGGCCGTATCACCTGCTCCTACAATGGCAACATCTTGTTTTCTATAGAAAAAACCATCACATACAGCACATGCAGATACGCCTCCACCTCTTAACTTTTGCTCACTTGGTATATTTAAATACTTAGCACTTGCTCCAGTTGAAATTATAACAGTTTCTGCTTCAATCTCAATACTATCATCCACAGTAGCTTTATGAATACCTCCTACTTCGGTACTAAATTTTACTGCTGTAATCATACCAATTCTTACATCTGTACCAAAACGTTCTGCTTGCTTTTGTAGTTGCATCATCATGGTAGGACCATCTATACCTTCAGGATAACCTGGAAAGTTATCAACTTCTGTAGTTGTAGTTAATTGCCCTCCTGGCTCCATTCCTGTATAAACAACAGGTTTTAAATCTGCTCTAGCAGCATAAATTGCAGCTGTATATCCGGCAGGACCAGAACCAATAATTAACGTTTTTATTCTTTCTATTTTATCTGACATAATATTTAGCTTCATTTTTAATACTTCAAAAGTAGCTTTTTTGCAAAAAAACTTACAGCAAAAGTTATCAAAAGTTGTTATGCAACTATTGCGATTTACTTATTATTCTTTCTTATCCTTAATTTACTTGATATTTGACAACATATCTAGGGAAACAACTGTTCTAAAACCAACATGTTCGGAAGATGAATCCATGCTTGTTCCCATTCTGGCAGAAATACGATAACTAGCACAATATGAATCACTGCATAAAAAAGAACCGCCTTTAATTATTTTCTCTTTAATTAATGGATTATTTGGATTATATGCTATTGATGAGCCTTTAGGATTGATGGCAACATTACCTGTCGCTATTAATTCTTTGTAATACTTTGTATTGTACCAGTCCGATGTCCATTCCCAGACGTTTCCTGCCATATCGAATAAACCAAAATCGTTTGCTGGATATGATTTAACAGGAGCTCTATTTTCAAACCCATCTAACTTACTATTTTTAACAGGAAATTCTCCTTCCCATGTATTGGCCTTTTTAGATAGATTAGTTGCGTCATCACCCCAAAAGTAAATGGCCTTGTTATTATTTCCACGTGCGGCTCTCTCCCACTCGGCCTCTGTTGGCAACCGTTTTCCCGCCCATTGGCAATATGCCAAAGCATCCTCATAAGCTACCTGTACAACAGGATCATTATCCTTGCCTACTATATTGCTTTTAGGACCATTGGGGTGTTTCCAATTGGCTCCTATCTTCCATTCCCACCATTGAGAAAAGTCATATAAGTTGGGAACTGTATTTTTAGTTTTTTTAAACACCAACGCACCTGGCTGCAATATTGAGTCATGCGGTTTAGGTGTTCCTTCTGGTAGCTGATTTTTCATTTCTTGCCAATCAATGGCGCGTTCTGCTATGGTGATATAACCAGTTTCCTTTACAAACTTGGCAAACTGAGCATTAGTAACTTCAGTTATATCCATAAAAAATCCGTCAACACTAACTTCGTGAGCTGGTTTTTCATGACTCATTGCCATTTTATCTTGAGTAACTGCCCCTTGTTGAAAAGTTCCCCCTGGAATCCATACCATACCTTCAGGCACTACAATGTCAGTTGGTTTATCTATTATTAATTCCACAATGGAATCCTTTTTTGGGATTGCTTCCTCAGTTTTATGTACTGAATTGGTAGATTTGTTTTTATTCTGGCATTGTAATGATAGGGCTACAAGAGAAACTAAAAGAATTTTACTGCGAATATTTTTCATAAACTTTATAAAAACAATTTTAAAAACCTAAAATTACAATTTTTATAAAGCTTGCCTTGTAAAACAATATATTATTTGTGTTAAAATTCTAAGGTAGTATTTTCTCCCTCTTCCTTTAAAATAACCTGAAATTTATAGGTATTTAAATTGGCTTTTAATGTAGCAATATCATTACCATTTTTCCATGTTATGGCTAACTCGTTTTCGGGAGTTTCATGGATTTGTAGTTGACCAAAAAAAGCTTTTGCTGTATTTCGCAATCTAATTAATTGAAGTTGGTCCAGAACAACTTGTCTCTTTAAACCAGCCGTAATATCTTGATTTGTTAATGTTGTTCTATTAATCTCTTTATGACCTCCACTTCCCCCATTATCCGCAGCTTCATAATTATTGGTACCGGCAAAAATATCTAGATACCATATTTGAGGTATTCCTGGCATAAATAGCTGAATTGCTCTTGCTAAAAGTAGTTTTTGTTCCACTTCGCCTAAAGCACTAAAAAATGTAGCATTTACCTGGTAATAAGATATTTTTTTCCCTGATGGATCATACAGGTTTTTAACGCGACCACCACGATCCATTATTGTTGTCATTATTTCTTCAATCTCCTGGTCGGATAACAATCCTTGGTTATAGTCATCATCAACTGCTTTGCCTTTTAAATCTAGAACAGGTATACCATCATGACAGCCCAACATATTTACTGTTTTATACCCTTTACTATTAATTTCTTTTATCCACGTTAAAAGCGCTTTATTGGAGTTCTTTTCTAATGTATGAATTACTAAACCTGGTAAGAAAAAATCATAAATACAATATCCTTCATTGGCCACTTCGTCATGTAAATGAAGTCCGTATTCCGCATGAATTTCCGGAAGCAAAATTAAATTATTCTTATCTGCAATCTCTTTTATTCGCTGTAAATAGTCCCACGTACCGGGTTTATTAAAAAAGTTAGACTGCCCAACTTCTTTATGCAAATATGCAAAAGCATCTAAACGTAAAACCTTACAGCCAAAATCACTAAGCTTTTTTAAAGTTTGTTCATAAAATTCCCATACAAGTGGCGATTTGGCATTAACATCCATTTGCCCTAAATAGGTACGTTTTTTATTCAAAATTTTAATCACATCTGACTTAAAATGCTCCAGATGACCTAATTCTAATGCATTAAGATTAGTTAAAGTGACTATGCTTTTATTTACTCGTTCTAAAAGAAAGGTAATTTCTGATTCCTTTATGTTTTGTATGATTTTTAAATCTTCCGCGCTTAGTGGTTCATAGGAAACCTGCTGATAAAAAGTATTCCAATAAGGTTTTTCTGTACCATCAGGAAAAAGTACTTTTAGAATAGGCAAGCCAGACTTTCTCATGAAAAGCTTACTTAAATACGCTTCTTTCGGAATTACTATTCCATCTTTATTCATGGTGCCATGATCTTTCCAAAAATGGTTCCAATTAATAAAAAAGTCAGTGTATTTGGAGTTATCACCGTGTTTTAAAATATCTTTAAACTGAGGTGATGCTACTGATAAATGATTTAAAACAATATCAAACTTCAATTGAATATTAAGTTCCTGCAAAGCCTTTAAATCGTCTAAAGAGACTAAATCCGTATTAATATTATAATCAATTATGGAAAATCCTCTATCTAGATCACTATTAAAAAAAGTTGGCAAAACATAAAAAAGAGAAAATGCATTTTTAAATTCTGGTATTCTTAGCATTGCAATAGTATCGCTCAATTTTTCACCTATACTATCAGGATATGCATTAAGCATTACTCCATTTCCAAGATTATTCATCGACATAATATTATTATGATTAACGTTTACAGTATTTGCTATACTTAGCATTTTAGAAGCTGAGATAATATATTAATATTATCGGGTAATCTACCCACATTTTGGAGTTTAAGCGCTGCTAATTTCAAAGCCACTTCTAAGCAATTCTCCATAGTATCCCCATTTAAATAGGCAAACAAGAAACCTGACCAAAAAGCATCTCCAGCACCTGTAGCATCCATTATTTTATCTACTTTAATTGCGGGGAGTTGAATAATTTCTTTTCCTTTTTGAGACAATTTAACTCCTGAACTACCTAAGGTTAAACAAACAACTTCTACGCCCTCGGAGTGAAAAAATTCGAAAATTTCCTTATGTTCTAATTTTCTTTCAAAAAGCCGCTCCATATCATCTTCACTAATTTTCACTAATGGATTAAATTTGCAATAGGCCTTTATAATTTCAAAAGCTTTAGCTTGACTTTTCCATAGTTTTTTAGCATAATTTACATCAATGCTTAATTTACAACCGAGATTATACGCTTCTTCTGCTTTCTGTATAATAGTATCTTGCGCTGGTTTTCTGCTTAAAGCAAAACAAGTGGTATGGAATATTTTACTATTGGATAATAGATCACTAGATAGCTGATCTTCTGTAATACAACAATCTGCCTCTCTAAAAGGAATAAAATCGGGGGTTCCATCTGTTTTAGAAACTAAGATTACACTTGTAGGTTTTCTTTTTTTCTTTTTAATATACTCCTTAATAATTGTGGTTTCTTCTAACCTTTTAAATACATAATCTCCTAATCCGTCATTGCCCACCGTTGCAACCATAGCTGCTTTTAATCCTAATCGAGAAGAGTTCATTGCCACATTCATAGGTGAACCTCCTAAATAACGATGGTAATCTCTGGTTTCGTTAATCATTACACCAGATTGATGACCAATAAAATCAATAAGAATTTCACCTACACATAAAATATCTATTGTTCTTAATTTTTCTTTCATTTAAATTTAAATTATTGGCAGTGTAATACATTTATCTAAAAAATTGAAAATTATCAATTTTTCCTACCAATTTAAGCTAATTTGATAATTAAAATTAAAATATACTATCGAAATGCTTTTCGTTAGCACCTAAAACGTTTTCGTTTTTAAATTATTTATATTATTTAAGTATAAAGCATACCTTTAATATTATGAAACCAGCGACCCTTAAACAAATTGCAGAACAATTAAATATTTCTATCTCTACCGTTTCTAAAGCATTAAAGGATTATCCTGATGTTAGTAAGAAAACCAAGGATTTAGTAAATGAATTAGCTAAGGATTTAAATTATAAACCCAATGCATTTGCATTAAACCTTCGGAATAAAGAATCTAAAACAATAGGTTTAATTATTCCTGAAATTGTTCATCATTTTTTTTCAAGTGTAATTAAAGGCATTATTTCACAAGCAGAAGAAAAAGGATACTTGGTTATCATTCTTCAATCTAATGAAAGTTATGAATTGGAGAAAAAACAAATAGAACTTTTAATGAACCAGCGTGTAGATGGAATATTAATTTCACTAGCCAACGGCACGGCTGATTATGCACATTTAAATGAAGTTCTTGCTCAAGATAAGCCATTAGTTATGTTCGATAAAATTGCAAAATTAGTTCGTTGTTCTAAAATTGTAATTGATGACAGAAAGGCTGCATACCTTGCTACGCAACATTTAATTGATACGGGTTGTAAGCGTATTGCCCATTTTAGAGGTCCTTTACTGCCACAAAACTCCATTGACAGGTTTTTAGGTTATAAAAAAGCATTGGAAGACAACAACATTCCCTATGATCCTTCTTTAGTGTATTTATGTGAATGTGGCGAACATAGTTTTGAAGAAGGTAAGGCAAATGCACAAAAATTACTTCAGGATCATAACGATGTAGATGGAATTTTTATAAATACGGATCTCGTGGCCATTGGTGCCATAAACGAGTTCAAAAAAATGGGTATCAAAATCCCAGAAGATATAAGCATTGTTGGCTTTAGTAATTGGCATATGTCTTCCGTAATCTCTCCAAGTCTTACTACAATAGATCAGCCTGGTTTTTTAATGGGTAAAAATGCTTTTAAACAATTGCATTTAGAAATCACTAATCTTAAAAACAACCTGCCAATTGTACATCAAGAAATAATTCTTCAAACAGATTTGTTAAAAAGAGAATCCACGAAAGATATTACGGCAAAAAAAAATAAGCTTCATTTATAGTACCTTTGTTACTTAAAAACAACTCAAAAAAATGAAAGCTACTAGGTTATTCACTGCGCTTGTGTTACTCTTTACTTCTTGTGTTTTTTCACAAAAAATTACCGATGAAAAAATTAAGGAGCAAATAATAGCTTATAAAAATGATATTCGAGGTCCATACAGAGATATTCGCTGGTTTTGTACCGATGGAAGCATTCGTCAACCAAAAGATCCTTGTCCAGATAATATTGGTCCTGGAGTGCAACACGCAAGATATAAAGATGCCGTAATAGCCTTAGGTAAAAGCAATCACATTTACTTTGGTCAAATTCTAGCAGCAACAAATCATAAAGATTTTTGGGATGCTGAAAACAATCATTCTAGATTAAAACAATACCAGTTAGATAAATACATTCGCACTATAGATAATGGGTGGATAAATCAAAAAAGCCAATTTTACCGAGGTTCTCTTCAAATTGAAGATGAACAAGCCTGGGGTATAGAATTTTACAAATGGTTACTAAAAGATGATCAAAACATTGCTGCAAATTATTTTCTAATTAGACAGTCGTTAAAAGATATTCCACATAATGACGATGATAACACTTCGCAATTAATGCGTAGCCAGTCTAAAGTAATATCGGATTTGTACGAGCCTTTCATGAATTTACGTGTAAAAATTCATAGTCAACCTGAGTTTGTAGATATTGAAAAAGTACGCAACTTTAAAACCGAAAATGCCGCAAAACTCACTACTGATCTCAACAAAAAAATTGATGAACTAGTAGCTACGATGAAAGTTTTTTACAAA
Organism: Cellulophaga tyrosinoxydans; assembly: GCF_900176415.1. Taxonomy (GTDB): domain Bacteria; phylum Bacteroidota; class Bacteroidia; order Flavobacteriales; family Flavobacteriaceae; genus Cellulophaga; species Cellulophaga tyrosinoxydans. The sequence goes on from NZ_FWXO01000004.1 coordinate 308,006, forward strand.
CCTATTGAAGCCAGCACATTTTTAGCCAATTCTCCACAACTTAAAAATACAGAAATTGGTGCTAAAATAGCAACTTATGCAGCGAACACTTTACAAAGTAGCCCAGCTAACTTGGTGATTAATACGGCTCAGATGCTATTGGATGTTAGAGATGCTGTAAGTACAGAAAAATCGCCAATAGTACGACTCCAATTATTAGACATTTCAATAAAATTAGAAGAAATTTTATTTAAAAATGCTCAAAATTGGGCTCCTGAAGACTTAAAAGGCTTACTAGAAAAAGTGTGTTATCTTGGAATGGCAACTGCAGGATCTGGTTATATAGAAACATGGGAATGGGAACAAATTATGGGCACTTTGAGCAATTATGATGCTGATAAAATGAGTTTAAATGATTTAACCACAATTCTAGAAAGTGCTCGTAGCGAAGTAGAATGGAGTGCGGCAATGGTTAAAGCAAATTACCAAGATGTTGTTAACCAGTATACCAATTTTGAACCTAAGGCTTATGGCTTTGTTGATGATAAAATTAGAGGTTCCATTGCATTGTATTTAGGTCAAAGTGTTGGGCAATTAGGTGATTTTATTGCTAAAGAATCCGCTTTAAGCAATAAAGTTATAGACCTTGCCAACCAAAGTAGCATTCGCGGATTAAATCCTGGTTATGCCTATGGAGAATTGGTTGTGGTTGATGGTAATCCTGACGGTACCGAAGTTGCCGCTAATAAAATCTATATTTTTGAAAGACCTCCTGCAGATTTAAAACCTGTAGCTGGTATTGCTACAGTCGCAGAAGGCAATATGGTTTCTCATGTGCAGTTATTAGCAAGAAATTTAGGGATTCCAAATGCAGCTTTGTCTGACCAAAATTTACGCGATTTACTAAAATACAATGGTAAAAAAGTATTTTATGCGGTATCGAATAAAGGGAACGTGATTATAAAATTAGAAAAAGATATGACTTCGGACGAGTTGGCTCTTTTTGCTAAAAAAGAACGTAAAGAAGAACGTATTGAAGTACCGGTAGAACAGATAAAATTAGCTGAAACCAAAATTTTAAACTTAAGGAGTGTAGATGCTAGTGATTCTGGTAAACTTTGCGGTCCTAAAGCCGCTAATTTAGGTCAGCTTAAAAAAATGTTTCCAGATAATGTGGTTGAAGGCTTAGTAATCCCTTTTGGTATATTTAGACAACACATGAACCAAATAATGCCTGGAAGAGCCGAATCTTATTGGACATTTTTGAATAATATGTTTGATACAGCTGAAAAAATGCGCGCATCAAACACAAACGAGGAGGAAGTTGAAGCATACCAATTAAAGCAATTAGAAACACTAAGAGGCGCTATTAAAAAAATGCCATTAAATGAAGCATTCACCACTGCATTAGAAAAAGATTTTCAAAGCGTGTTTGGTAAAAACTTGGGAAATATTCCTGTCTTTTTAAGAAGTGATACAAATATGGAAGATTTAAAAGACTTTACTGGTGCAGGTTTAAATCTTACCCTATTTAATGTAGTTGATAAAGAAAAAATAATTGAAGGCATTAAAGATGTTTGGGCTTCGCCTTATACCGAACGTAGCTTTAAATGGCGCCAAAAATATTTATTAAATCCTGAAAATGTATTCCCTTCTATTTTAGTAATACCTAGTGTAGATGTTGATTACTCTGGAGTATTAATAACGAAAGGGTTAAGCTCAGGCAACGAAAATGATTTAACCGTGGCGTTCAGCCGTGGGGCTGGAGGAGCTGTGGATGGCCAATCTGCAGAAACCTATTTAATTAAAAATGATGGTGGTTACCAACTTCTTGCCCCTGCTCGAGAACCTTATCATAACACATTACCAGTTACTGGTGGTACTGGGAAAAAAATGGTATCTTTTGAGAAATCGGTTTTAAACGATCAAAATATTAAAGAAATAAAGGCCTTGGCGCAGACCATTAGAACCACTATGGCAAAAGAAACGAACTCGGATTATAAAGGGGCTTATGATGTAGAATTAGGCTTTAAAGAAAACAAACTATGGCTGTTCCAAATACGTCCTTTTGTTGAGAATAAAAAGGCATTGAGTTCTACATATTTGGAATCGATCACCCCTAAAATTGATAAAAACAAAGAAATTAATCTTTCAACTAAATTATAAAATGAAGAAAGTACTTTTGTTAGGTATTGTAATTTGCTCTTGTTTAGCATTCACTACGCTAACTTTCTATCCTATAGATGGATACGAGCAAACTGGAATAAAAAGACTATTACGACTTGAATTAATAAAAAAAGGCGAATTAAAAGCTTCCTCCTCTCCATTACCCGAAGGAGCTATGAAATCGTGGAGTGAAATTAATTTAAATTTAACGACGAAATCTTCCGATAGCGTTGGAGCCTTCTTACAAGTAGATGAAGCATTTCAAAAAGAAATAGGTGGACTTTTTAGAGGATTGGATAAAAGCTATTCTCTTGCGGTATTAGACATTTCAGATTTAGATAGTATTCGATATGCAAAACGAAATGAAACGGCAGGATATCAACCCGGAAGCGTAGGTAAATTGGCTGTTTTAGCAGGTTTGTTTAAGCAATTGGCCTTAATTTATCCAGATTCTTGGGAAAAGCGTACCGAACTATTAAAAAACAAAACGGTAAAAGCAGGCGTTTGGGGATTAACTGACGAACACACTATTCCTATTTATAATGTAGAAAAGCAAACCTTGGTGAAAAGACAGGTAATTGCTAGTGATGTTTTTTCGCTATATGAATGGGCAGATCATATGCTTTCTGTTAGCAATAATGGCGCTGCAAGCATTGTTTGGCGCGAGGTTCTACTTATGGCAGCTTTTTGCGACGAGTACCCTAATTTGACAGAAGAACAGGCTGATTTCTATTTTAAAAATACGCCTAAAAAAGTTTTAACAGACCTTGGAAATGATGTTGTTAATCTTCCATTACGCGATTTAGGAATAAGGTCTGATGAATGGCGTTTAGGTAGCTTTTTCACTAGAGGAGCTAACACGTATGTTGGCGATAAAGGTGGTAGTATTGGAACTCCAATTGGACTAATGAAATTTTTAATACAATTAGAACAAGGAAAAGTGGTTGATGAAAAGAGTAGCTTAGAAATGAAGCGATTAATGTACATGACTGATCGTAGAATTCGCTATGCACAATCCCCTGTTTTAAAAGACGCTGCTGTTTATTTCAAATCTGGTAGTTTATATAAATGTGATAGATCTAACGGACAAGTATGTGGAAAATATATGGGTAATGTTCAAAATTTTATGAACTCTGTAATCATAGTAGAACACCCAGATAATTGCACCTATATGGTGGTTTTAATGACGAATGTTTTACGTAAAAATTCTGCTTCGGATCACATGTATTTGGCCTCTGCGATAGATAAAGTTATTCGCAAATAGGCTATTCTAAGGTATTTAACTCAGAAAGTGCATTTTCAGCAAATGTTCTTATTTTTAAATTTACACTTTTTGAGTATTTCTCCAGCAGTGGAATGTACTTTTTATCTTTTTGCTTTCCTATTAAAAAGAAAACAGCGAGTTTAAGTTTTAGATCATTGGCATCTAACAATAACTGAAAGCACTCCATTTCCGATAAAACTTTTTGTTTAAATTGATGGATCATATCCTCGGATGTCACATCTATACCACTACTTTCTAAAATCGGCAAGAGTTTACGTTTTAACTCTCCAGATAATAAGTTATCTAAAAACTCAATGGCATTACTTCTAGCTTCTTGTTGCTCGCTTGTAAGGCCAGCATATGCTATATTTATATCGTTCTGTTTGTACTTTAAGCCTAAGAGTTTAAAAATACGCTCTAAACCTGCATCTAATCTTCGTTCTAATAATTCTAACAATGCACCTCTTGCTTCCCTTTCATCATCTAAAATAAGTTCTTTCGATTTTTTTCTATTGCGGTACGATACAATTATTTGTGTGTGCATTGCTGATAAAGTGTTATGATAAAGTTTGCATTCATCATAAATACTTGCTACAATTTTAGAATTATTAAAATGTAAATGCGGAAACTCAAATTTTAAATCGCTTAACGCGCGAATTGCCTCTAACCGAACAGCCAAATCTTTATCTTCTAACAACATAAATAAATAGCGAACAGACTCTTGAGAATGAAACGCCTTAAACACTTCGGGCACAAACCTTGAAACCTGAAGCGGTATGGAATGACTTATTACTTTATTTACCAACAGTGGGAAAATTTGACTACCAAAGTTATGTAATGCCTCTATGGCAATTTTACGTGTATTTTTATCGGGTAAAAAATTCAGTAAAAGCGGAATAAAATCTGGATTTACTGTTGTGCCTGCAGCACTGATAGCTGTGTCTCTTATTTCTACGTTTTCGTTTTGTAATTGCTCTTCTATTATAAAATGAAATTTGTTAAGATTTGATGCTCCGATTGTTTTAAGAAGAATTTTTTGTCGGTCTACGTTTGTACTATGTTCCTTTAAAAATGCTATTTCTGCATTTATTCTTGCCTCCAAGTTGTAAGAAGTTCTTAAGGAATAATTATCACGAGATTCACGAGCTAAACACAATAATGCTGTTGAAGTAATTAAAGATTTTTCATGATCTAAATAAGCATCAAATACAATTTCTTCGTTTTTTTCTGCATGGAGCAATAAATAGGTCAAACAAGCTTCAACTAAATCATCATCGTCGCTTTCTATAAGTTTTGCCACCTCGGATACTACCGAAGATTTATTTAAAAAATACAAATTCTGTATCGCGGCAGTTTTTACTTTGTCCGATGGATGCGCCAATAAACGCTGCACGTCATCAAAAAATCGTTTGTCATTAATTTCTTGTAATTTTCCAAGCATAAATAAAATCTGACTCTCGGAACCCATATTAAAAACAGATTTCATGCCTTCTATAACCGAAACATTTTTTGTTGCTGCCTTGGTTTCTTTCATCTTTACATTGGCTATTTCAGCTAAATTCATTCTAAAAGTTTGGAAATATTCTTTTCTAACTTTATAAATAAAAAACACCCAAACGGCAACTAGAAGAATAATGATAGAGGTAATATAGTAAATAGGAAGATTTAATCCTTTTACAGCAAAAATTAAAATAAAGCCTGCAATTCCTGTGGCTACACTATCAACCACCACATCAATAAAAGATTTGGTTTTATTCTTTAAATCAAAGGCTAATGGTAATGCTAATAACTCAGTGGCGCTTTTATGGATAGATTGTTTTAAGGTACCATCTACTGCCTTGATAAAAATAATTACAGACAGTTCTGGTAAAATAAAGAATACAACACTCCCTACAAATATTCCCAAAGGCAAAAGCAGTAATGAAAACCCAACACCCCATATTCCTACAACTTTTTGTGTAAAAAACAATTGAATTAATAGGGATAGAAGGTTAAAAGTGGAAAACCAGAATGCAAAAAACGAAGTAAGTTCATCTGGATTAACAATTCGTGCCGCAGCAAAGTCACTAAATAAATAGTCTACTAATTTTGCTACGATAACGCTAATACCAACTATACCTGCTAAATACGTTAAATGTTTTGAGTTTTTTATGAGTACAATAGACTTCACTTCTCTTGTACCGGTTCTTTTCTTTTGCTTAAAAGTATTTAGTTTAACAACTCTAGCGCTCCATATTTTATCTAATAAGCGAATACAGATTCCTAAGAAAATTGCCGCTATAAAAATTACATTTTCGTTACCAATTAATGGTGCTAATAATGATGTTAAATAGCCTCCTAGAATTCCACCAAGAATTGCTCCAGATCCAATAAAACCAAATAGACGTTTTGCTTCTCTAGGGTTATAAACCAAATTGGCCATTACCCAAAATTGAGATGCGGAAAGCACAGCATGAATGGCTACCCAAACATAAAAGAAGTACAGCATCCAATTATTGAGAAAATTGAATTGCAGTAACAAGGCTAGAACAATAATTAAAAATATAGAGATGGAGAGTGTAAATCTCACTATCTTCTTTAAAGAAAACTTAGCTAATGCTTTGGAATAAAAATAGGAACTTAAAATTGCCGTTATGGCTACCATTAAAAAGGCTAATGGTAAACTTTCAACACCTAACTCGGATAAAAAAAGGGCATTAACTGTTGGCTTAATAATTAGCAAAGAAGCTATTATTAAAAATATGTAAGCCAACATAAAGAAGGATATTCTGAATTCTCCTTCTCTAATATCAAATGTTTTTTTTATTAAGTTAAGGAGCATATAGTTTTAGAGTGCATTGGACTAATTGCTAGCCAAAGATATACTCTTTTTCAAAACTTTTTCAACGGGTCTTACTAAATCACGGATTATTTGCTCTCCATTGGCATCATCGATTAAAGCAACTAAGATATAACGACGATCTGGATCATCTCCCCACACCAAGATAGAATCAGAATGAAAAGTTCTCCAAGATCCTGATTTTCTAAATAAACGTGCTTCTGGAGCTATTTGATCTAAAGTATTTACAAATTTGTGGTGCAAATCTGGATTCTCCATAATGTCTAACATTTGTTTAGAACGTTTTTCATTCACCAATTTGCCGTTTGCTAATAAATAATAATATCTGCAAACTTGTGTTACTGTTGCTGCGTGACTTAAATTTTTCAAAGGTTCTCTATTGGTGTCACCGCCACTTCCGTAACGTTTGCCTACCCATAATCCTCCTCCTTTATGCTCATCATAAAAAGCATATTCAGGATCGGTCATTACGTCTTCAATTTTTTTATACCCTACTCTATCAATCATGCGTGTAGACGCTTGATTGTTAGATTTGCTGATCATTAAACGCATATCAGCTTTTACCTCTTTAGTTTCTTTTAATTCGCCTTTTTCAATAGCATCCATCGCAGCTAATAAAATAGCGATTTTTGGAAGACTGGCTGCATACATCATATGATTACCATTGATGCGAGCAAATCGTGTATTATTTGGATCACTCAAATCAACGACACCTACAGCCATTTTCTTTTGAGCTATAAGTCTTTTCCATTCCGGATTAGACTTTAATTCTTTCTCTAAATTGGTTTGTAATGATCTACTTAAAAGAGTTGGAAGTTGTTTTATTTCAGAATCGTAGGTTTTAAATGGAAGCTCATCTTGAGCTAAGATTGGTGTACCAATCAAAAAAAGCACAACCAATATTTTCAAACTCTTTTTCATGTATAACTTAAAATTTAGGTAACGCCAAATGTATTTTATTTTTTGATTGGTACTTTGTTAAATTTTCAAAATCAATCAAATTAATTTTTTCAATAAATATAACGCTTCACGCGCTATTTATCAATTTAAATGTTAAAGAACTTCATTACCCTATATAACTTAAATAGCAGTCATTTAGTATTTGGCAAAGAAACTATTCGTAAATAATTACGACACAATGCAATATTCTAGACTTTTTTAACCTTCCAAATAGCGAAAAAAAGATTTTTGAGATGGCAATGCATAAAAAAAGTGGTTCTCAAATTTCTGAAAACCACTTTTTTAAAGCCAATATGCATTATGCTTAATTCCAACCGCCCCCTAAGGCTTGATACATATTTATTCTAGCAACCATTTGCTCTTTTTTAGTTTCAATAAGCTCTATTTTGGCATCTAATGCTTCTCTTTGAGTTAAAAGCACTTCCATATAGTCTGCTCTAGCAGATTTAAATAGAAGAATTGAAATATCAATAGATTCATTCAAAGCTTTTACCTGACCTTCTTTTAAATCATAACTCATTTGCAGATTGCTAACCTTAGAAAGTAAATTTGATACCTCAATATAGCCGTTTAGAATAGATTTTTCATATTCATAGACTGCTTGAATTTGCTTATCGCTGGCATTTTTATACGCTGCTTTTATAGCATTTCTATTAATTAATGGTCCAACTACATCACCAACTAAAGAGTAAGCTAATGACTCGGGAGTACTTGTTAAATACTTTGTATTGAATGCCTGCAAACCAATACCTGCTTTTATACCTAATGATGGATAAAAATTAGCTTTTGCAACTTTAGTGTCTAATTTAGCCGCTTCTAGTTCAAATTCGGCCTTTCTAATATCCGGTCTATTTTGTAATAATTGTGAAGGAATTCCCGCATAAATTGGATCTACTTTAGTTTCAATAAAATCCGTAGAACTTCGTTGAATTGGCGCAGGAGATTTCCCAATCAAAAAATTAATTTTATTTTCTGCCTCAACAATTTCCTGTTGCAATTCGTACTTTAAACTTTGATTTTTTAATACCTCAGCTTCAAACCTACGCACAGCTAATTCCGTGGTCATTGCTGCTTGCTTTTGTAATTTTACAATTCGCAAAGCATTTTGCTGAATATCTAAATTTTCCTGAACTATTTTTAATTGATTATCCAGCGCAACAAGTTCATAATACGAATCTGCAATTTCTGCTACCAAATTGGTAACCATAAAATTTTTGCCTTCTACACTTGATAAATATTCAAAAAGCGCTGCCTTTTTAGAGTTGCGAAGTTTTTTCCAAATATCTATTTCCCATGATGCTGACATTCCCAGCGAATAATTTTTCAAAGGCTCAGGAAACTCCTCATCTTCCATGATATTAAGATTTTTTTCTACAGCTCCATTTCTTGTATATTCACCTACTTTCTCTACTTCTGCTCCACCATAAAAGTTTACAAAAGGTAAATATTCACCTTTTCTTGCTTTTATTTCATTCTTAGCCATATCTACCTGCTGCAGCATAATATTTAATTCTTGATTTTTCACCAAGGCAGTATCAATTAAGGCTACTAAATAAGGGTCAGAGAAAAACTCTTTCCACTTTACATTTGCGGTATTCACAGTATCCCCAGCTATAGAAGTATAGTTTTCAGGAACAGTTTTATCTTCCAATTTTAGGTTTTTAGAAGGAACACATGCATAAAAACATAGTAGCACTAGAAAACCAACATAAGTTGATTTTCTAGTACTTAAAATGATGATGATATTATTCTTCATTATTTTTATTTGTTAAGTTTTTTAATAACTTTTTTATCTCTCTAAGCTTAGCCTGGGTTTTACTCTCTCCCTCGCTATTTCTTATTAATTCTTCTGAAACAGGCTCAGTAGCCTCACCTTTAATTAATCCACGACCGTCTGCCAAGTTTGCAAAAATGAAATAAAGTCCAGGAATAACTAATACCCCGAAAATGGTACCGATTAACATACCTCCCATTGCCGATCCACCAATAGTTCTATTCCCAATAGCTCCTGCTCCTGAAGCAATTACTAACGGAATTAAACCGGCTATAAATGCAAAAGAGGTCATTAAAATAGGTCTAAATCTAGCTCGTGAACCTTCTATGGCTGCTTCTAATATCGTAGCGCCTTGCCTACGCTTTTGCACAGCAAATTCCACTATCAATACCGCATTTTTACCTAAGAGGCCCACTAACATAATGACACCAATTTGGGCATAAACATCATTAGCAAGACCCATTACTTTTAATAAAGCAAAAGATCCAAAGATCCCAACGGGAAGTGAAAGAATCACCACAAACGGAAGTAAAAAACTCTCATACTGAGCAGCTAAAACCAAGTACACGAATATCAACACCACCGCGAAAATGTAGATAGATTGATTTCCTCTATTCGCTTCGTCATAAGAAAGTCCTTCCCAAGCAATATCATACCCTCTTGGTAGGGTTTGTTGCGCCACTTCTTGAATTGCATGGATGGCATCACCCGTAGTGAAACCAGCAGCTGGAAGTCCGTTTATAGAAGCTGAATTGTACAAATTATAACGTGTGATTTCATTAGGCCCTAACTTTTTCTCTAACGACATAAAGGCTGAATACGGTACCATTTCGCCAGTTTCATTCTTAACAAATAGTTTTTCTAAATCTGACGGAAGTGCTCTATATTCAGGAGCCGCTTGGGTATATACTTTAAAGAATCTACCAAAACGAATAAATCCTTGTTCGTAAGTACTACCAATAAGAATGTTTAAATTCTCCATAGCCTTACCTATGGTTACACCTTTCTGCATGGCTATTTTATTATTTATTTTTAGCTCATACTGTGGGTAGTTTGCAGAATAAAAAGTAAATAAACCTGTTAGTTCTTTACGTTCTCCAAGCGCTTTCATAAAATCATTATTAATTTTTTCGAAAGCATGATAATCTGTTCCATTCGTTTTATCTAACAAACGCATAGAAAATCCTCCAGAAGACCCAAAACCAGGTACCGCTGGTGGCTCAAAATATTCTATTACAGCACCTAGATCTTTGGTTTCTTCCTCAAGCAATTCCATAATCTCATGTACGGAATGCTCACGTTCATGCCAAGGTTTAAGGTTGATAAGACAGGTACCTGCATTGGAACCTCTTCCCTCTGTCATAATTTCATAACCTGCCAATGAAGAAACAGATTCTACTCCATCCATTTCTTCACAAATTTTTTGCAACTTTCTAGCAACATCATTAGTACGCTCTAAAGTAGCTCCTGGTGGTGTTTGAATAATAGCATAGATCATCCCTTGATCTTCATTAGGGATAAAACCAGCTGGTAATAACTTATTAGTAATTACAATTCCTGCACAAAAGGCAATTAAAATTCCGAAGGTTACTACTCTTCTTGCTACAATTTTATTTAGAATTTTAACATACTTGCCCGTTAGCCTTTCAAAACCTTTATTAAACCAATCTATAAAACGATCTATTGGGGATTTTTTTCTTGCTTTACCATGATTATTCTTTAATAACATGGCGCATAAAACAGGGGTTAAAGTCAGTGCGACTACTGCAGAGATGATAATAGATCCCGCCATGGTAATAGAGAATTGACGGTAAAACACACCTACAGGCCCCGACATAAATGAAATAGGAATAAACACAGATACCATTACTAATGTTATGGCAATAATTGCCCCTCCAATTTCTTCTAAAACTGCTTGTGAAGCTTTAAAAGGCGTGAGATGTTCCTCTTCCATTTTAACATGGACCGCCTCTACCACCACAATAGCATTATCTACCACAATACCAATGGCTAATACTAGAGCAAATAATGTAATTAAGTTGATGGATAGGCCAAATAACTGCATTACAAAGAAAGCCCCAATTAATGATACTGGTACGGCTATAATAGGAATTAATGTAGATCGCCAATCTCCTAAAAACAAGAATACAACAATGGCAACCAAAATAAATGCATCTCTTAAAGTATGTATTACCTGATCTATAGAAGCGTCTAAGAAATTAGACACATCATAACTAATTTTATAATCAACTCCAGGTGGTAAATCCTTCTTTAACTCGGTTAACTTTTCCTTTACTGCATCAATAACATCCTTTCCGTTACTACCAACTGTTTGTTTTAAAATAATTGATGCTGATGGGTGTCCGTCTAAGTTGGAATAAATATCAAAAAATTCGCTTCCTAATTCAACCTCTGCTACATCTTTTAATTTGAGTATTTCACCTTCTTCATTAGCTTTAATGATGATGTTTTCGTATTGCTCAGGTTCATTATATCTTCCTTCGTAGGTAAGTACATACTCTAATGACTGCGATGTTTTACCAGAGCTACCACCCAAGCGACCAGGTCTCGCAATAATACTTTGGTCTTGCATAGCCTCCATAACTTCTTCTGCAGAAATATTATAAGCGCGCATACGATCTGGTTTTAACCAAACACGCATTGCATATTTTCGGCTACCTAAAATTTGTGCACTTGCGATACCATTAATACGCTGAATCTCTGGGATAACTTTGGTATAGGCATAGTTGTACAGAAACAATTCATCATCACTCTCTTGTGTACTATACAAGTTAACATACATCAACATACTAGGTTGAATAGGTGTAATTACAACACCTTCTCTTTGCACCAGCTCAGGTAACAAAGGCATTACTTGATCCACTCTTGTCTTCACCATTACCACCGCCTGATTGGGGTCTGTACCAGGCTCAAAGATGATACGCATGGTTCCCTCACCTGCACTTGTTGCATCCGAAGCTATATAGCGCATCCCTTGCACACCATTAATTGCTGTTTCTAAAGGTATAAGCGTAGAATTTACTAATACATCGGCACTAGCACCTGGATAGGCGATAAAAATATTGACTGTTGTAGGCGCAATTTCTGGAAACTGAGAAATTGGCAACTGTTTAATGGCTAATAAGCCGGTAAACACGATTATAACCGATATGACAATAGCCAGTACCGGTCTTTTTATAAAATTATTAAACATTTTTTTTTTAGGAATTAGGTGGCTATTACTCAGCGTATAGCGCTAAATTGGAAATGACTGATTTTGGCTCAACAAACTCTGATTCAATTTTTTGTTTGTCTTTTACCATTCGTATCCCATCGAGAATTATTTTATCATTTTCCGACAGTCCTTTGCTTACAATAAACAAATGAGGTAATTCTCCTCCCACCACTATTTCCCTTTGTCTTACAACATTATCCTTATCTACGATGAACACATACTTTTTATCAAGAATTTCGAAAGTTGCTTTTTGCGGAATTATAATGACATCTTTAAAAGGAACTTTCATAAGAATACTGCCTGTTTCACCATGACGTAAAATACCATCAGGATTGTTAAAAGTGGCTCTAAACGCAATGTTTCCGGTTTCATTATTAAAATCGGCCTCAATAGTTTCTACAATTCCTGACTGGTTAAACTGTTTGTTATTTGCCATTAATAGATTAACTACTTTTTTACTGCCTTTCTCTGAACTCATGATATAGTCTAAATACTCAGCTTCTGGAACGTTAAAGTACACCCACATTTTACTGTTGTCAGACAGTGTGGTTAATAACTCCCCTTCGTCTAAAAGACTACCTTCTCGTACCTCCAAATGATCCATAATACCATCGAATGGCGCTTTAATATTTGTAAAGCCTAAATGTGTTTTTGCTAAAGACACTTCTGCATTGGCTTTTTCATATTTTGCTTTTGCCATTGCTAATTCGTTTGCAGAAACTACGTTGCCATCGGCTAAAAGTTTAGTGTTTTGCAACTCAATTTCAGCTACTTTAGCCTCCGCAGCTGCTTTTTGCAAGTCTGCCTGATAAACGTTTTGCATGATTTGGAACATTTGTTGTCCCTTTTTTACCGATTGACCTTCGTCAACTGAGATTTGTTTTAAATATCCTTTTTCTAAAGCACGTAACTCAATATGTCTAATGGCATGTATTTGACTCACGTAATCTTTTATTATTATTGTGTCTTTTTTAATCGGACTTGTAACTAAGAATTTTGCTTCCTCTTTTTTTTCTTCTTTTTTAGAGTTGCAACTTGTGATAAGTAATAACACAAGTAAACTATTAATCAAATGAATTTTCTTCATTTTAAATTATATTTTTTAATTATTGAAAGTAAAATTGATTGATTGGAATACACGGCAGATGAACCTGCTGCATACCAAATTGGATACTCCAAAGGAGTATGATTCATAAAGGGATTTACCCTTTAAAACCTAAATAAAAAGGAAAGAATATCAAATTAATAAAACCTGATACTTTAAAAAAATTTTGTTAGCAAAAGTAAAGTTATCAGTTGCAGTTAGCCGTACGCTTTGCTGATAATCTTCTAATAAACAACGTAAATCATTACCCTGAAATACATGTAAACTATTACCATTCTTTAAATGATTAGAATGATCTGATGTTTTTATTTCTTCAAATTCGAGAACATCTACTATTGTAACCGATAAACCTTTGGAATGATTTGTGTTTTGTGCATTTAAAAAGGCACTTAAATACACATCATTAACCAAGTTAACATTAGAGTCCTCAGAAGTGGAGCAATCAATACTATCGGAATGATATAGAGAAAATATTGTTGAGTTCGCATTTAGATTTGCGAATCCGACTAGCAAAAGCGTGCTTAAGCCAAGTAAATAACTATAAAGTTTTCTCTTCATTCGGAGAACAAAATTATATCAAGAATTTATCCCTGCAAATTATTAGTATCAAATCTTTTAGCGAATATTTCATTTTTATTAATTGCAATAGTTTTTTGCGTAAAAATCTATTTCAAATCATAAAATGGGCATCTATTTTATGAATTTATCAAACATTTGATTCATATGCTGCAACTTATCTAAAATTAAAAACATCAATTTATTCTATTTATACCATAACTTTAAGTGATATAAAACAAAACAATCACCTAAAAACAAATAATAGAAAGATCTTTTTTAGAAAAATCTAGTTTTTATCTTCTAGCAAGGGTACAAAGCGGAAAGAACCATATTCTTTTTTTTCGAATTCTTTTTCAGATTTTCGGATAAAAACAGTCATTATTTGATCTTCGTCTCCAACAGGTATAACCAATTTACCCCCAATTTTTAATTGTGCTAAAAGCGGATTTGGTACATAAGGTGCACCTGCTGTTACAATAATACCGTCGAAAGGCGCTTCTTCTGGTAATCCTTTATAACCATCACCAAAAATATATTTCTTAGGTCGATAGCCCATTTTAGTGAAAAACAATTTGGTTTTCTTGAACAATTCTAATTGTCTTTCTATGGTATATACTTTTGCCTTTAAATGCAATAAAACAGCTGTTTGATAGCCACTCCCTGTGCCTATTTCTAATATTTTATAATTTGGCTTTACCTCCAACAACTCGGTTTGAAAGGCAACAGTGTAGGGTTGTGAAATTGTTTGCTCCGCTCCTATTGGAAACGCTTTATCTTGATATGCATGATCTTCAAAACTACTATCTAAGAATAAATGGCGAGGTACAGCTTTAATTGCTTCTATTACATTCTTAGCCATAATACCCTTTTCTACAAGTATTTCAGCCAATTTATTGCGCATGCCTTTATGCTTATGTGTATCTTTCAATGGGTTTGGTTTTGAGCTACGAAGTTAAAAAAACAGACGTATAAATCTTGATTAAATAATTTAAAAAAATATATTAAAATGCTTTTTCTCTGTAAATCAAATTGCAAATCGATTTAAGTATCCCTATTTTTGAAAAAATAATTTTTATGCTCAAAATTGGGGTTCTCGGCGCAGGACATCTTGGAAAAATTCACTTACGATTACTAAATCAATCTGAAAAATATCATTTAATAGGTTTTTACGATCCTGATGCTATCAATGGAAAAAAAGTAGCAGATGAATTTGGCTATACTTATTTTGATAATATCAATAAATTAATTGATGCTGTTGATGTCGTCGATATTGTTACTCCTACGTTATCACATTTTGATTGCGCTAAAAAGGCTATTGAAAAAGGCCGACATATTTTTATTGAAAAACCAATTACCAACACACTTGAAGAGGCGGAAGAATTGCTTTTTTTAGAAAGAAAACATACTATAAAAGGTCAAGTTGGTCATGTAGAACGTTTTAATCCTGCATTCTCTGCAGTGAAAAATATGATTCACAATCCTATGTTTATAGAAACACATAGATTGGCAGAATTTAATCCAAGAGGTACCGATGTACCAGTGGTTTTAGATCTAATGATTCATGATATAGATGCAATACTGAGTGTTGTACATTCTAAAGTAAAAAATATTAATGCTAGTGGTGTTTCTGTAATTAGCAATTCTCCAGATATTGCTAATGCCAGAATAGAATTTGAAAATGGGTGCGTTGCTAATCTTACAGCTAGTAGAATATCACTCAAAAACATGCGTAAATCTCGCTTTTTTCAAAAAGATGCTTATATATCTGTCGATTTTTTAGAAAAGAAGGTTGAAGTGGTAAAAATGAAAGATGCCCCTGAGAAACCAGGAGATTTTGATATGATTCTACAAAATGCAGAAGGGGTAAAAAAGCAAATCTATTTTGAGAATCCAGATATTGAAAATAATAATGCCATTTTAGACGAGTTAGAAACTTTTGCTGATGCTATAAATAATGACACTACTCCAGTAGTTAGCCTTGAACAAGGTACAAATGCTTTAAGAGTAGCCTTACAAGTAATCGCATCTTTTTAAACGAATATAATTATGAAAAACATAGCAGTTATAGGCGCTGGAACAATGGGCAATGGAATTGCACACGTTTTTGCACAAAACGGGTTTCAGGTTCATCTTATTGATATTTCAGCAGCATCTTTAGAGAAAGGTCTAGCAACAATTACCAAAAATTTAGATCGGATGATTGCTAAGGATGCCATCACCGAGGCTAATAAAGCGGTTACGCTTGCGAATATAAAAACCTTTACAACTTTAAGTGAGGGTGTTGCTCAATCTGACTTAGTAGTGGAAGCTGCAACGGAGAATATTGATTTAAAATTAAAGATTTTTAGAGAATTAGATTCTGTTTGCAATGAAGATACAGTCCTTGCAACAAATACTTCGTCAATATCCATAACACATATTGCATCGGTCACTAGCAGGCCAGATAAGGTTATTGGAATGCATTTTATGAATCCCGTGCCTATTATGAAATTGGTAGAGATTATTAGAGGCTACAATACTTCTGATGTAGTAACCCAGCAAATTATGGACTTGTCCATTAAACTTGGAAAAACACCTACCGAAGTAAATGATTACCCAGGTTTTGTGGCTAATAGAATTTTAATGCCCATGATTAATGAAGCCATTGAAACCTTGTATAATGGTGTTGCTGGCGTTGAAGAAATAGATACTGTTATGAAATTAGGAATGGCACACCCTATGGGTCCGTTGCAATTAGCAGATTTTATAGGCCTTGATGTTTGCCTTTCTATTTTAAACGTAATGCATGACGGATTTAAAAATCCGAAATACGCTCCTTGCCCACTGCTTGTAAATATGGTAATGGCGAAAAAACTAGGTGTTAAATCTGGTGAAGGCTTCTATGATTATGCCACATCAAGAAAAGCAGAAATTGTAGCAAAAAGCTTTAAAAAATAATTTAGAAAGATTATATATGTCCATCGCTGAAAATCTAAAAATTATTAAACAAAATATTCCTAAAGAAGTGACTTTAGTGGCTGTTTCTAAAACAAAACCTATTGCTGACTTAATGGAAGCGTATGAAGCAGGACAACGCATTTTTGGAGAAAATAAGATTCAAGAAATGACCCAGAAATGGGAAGCATTACCTAAAGACATTGAATGGCATATGATTGGACATGTACAAACCAACAAGGTTAAATACATGGCGGAATACGTTGCTTTGGTACATGGCGTAGATAGTTTTAAACTACTAAAAGAAATTAATAAACAGGCTAAAAAACATCATAGGACAATTAATTGCCTTTTACAAGTGCATATTGCAGAAGAAGAAACTAAATTTGGTTTAGATAAAACCGAATTGTTAGAGCTACTAAACTCTGATGAATTTAATGCGTTGAAGAATATTAAAGTGATTGGTTTAATGGGTATGGCCACATTTACTGATAATGAAGTTCAAGTTAGAAAAGAATTCAAATCACTTTACGCTTTATTTAAAGATGCAAAAACAATAGTTAATACCTTAGATACAGTCTCCATGGGAATGAGTGGAGATTACAAAATTGCAATAGAAGAAGGCAGTACAATGGTACGAATAGGAAGTAGTATTTTTGGCAGTAGATAAGAAAGTAATCATACCAAAAAAAAACAGATATAATTGAATTCTGAATACAAGCGATGTATACAATATTAGATATTGAGACCACAGGAGGGAAATATAATGAAGAGGGTATTACAGAAATAGCTATTCATAAATTTGACGGTCACCAAGTAGTTGATCAGTTTATTAGTTTGGTGAATCCTGAAAAGGAAATTCAACCTTTTGTCGTAAATCTAACGGGTATTAGCAATAAAATGCTAACCACCGCTCCTAAGTTTTATGAAGTTGCAAAACGAATAATTGAAATTACTGAAGATACGGTCTTAGTTGCCCACAATGCTCAATTTGATTATCGCATTCTACGAACAGAATTTAGACGTTTAGGGTATAATTTTGAACGAAAAACTATTTGCACAGTAGAACTAGCTCAAAAATTATTGCCAGAGGCAGACTCGTATAGTTTAGGCAAATTGGTACGCTCCTTAGGAATACCGGTTAGTGATAGGCATAGAGCAAATGGTGATGCATTAGCAACCTTAAAACTATTTAAACTCCTTCTCTCAAAAGATGTTGATAAAACAATCATTAAGAGTATAATGAAAGCCGAAACACTTGGCGAGCTATCCCCAAGGCAATTAGACATAATTGAAGAACTGCCCTCAGAAGTTGGCGTTTTTTATATGCATAATAAAGACGGTGAGATTATTTTACTTAACAAGAGTAATAACATAAAAAAACGTGTAAATCAATATTTTACAAATAGCGGAAATAGGGCCAGAAGAATACAAAAAGAAACAAAACGAGTTACGTTTGATAAAACTGGCAATGAATTAATCGCTTTATTAAAAGAAAACGAAGAATTGGTTCGGAATAAACCTAGATACAATTCGCATTCCAAAAAAAAATTATTCTCAGTTGGCGTATATGTCATTCCTAATGAAAATGGATATTTACAACTAAGAGCAGAGAAAATAAATAACTCCATTCATCAAAGAATAGCAACTTTCAATAGTATAATTGCTGCTGAAAATTTTTTATATGCCCTAAGAGATGAGTTTAACTTGTGCAATAAATTAAACGGACTATCACAGGCTAAA
The DNA here is from genome assembly GCF_900176415.1 of Cellulophaga tyrosinoxydans. GTDB lineage: Bacteria > Bacteroidota > Bacteroidia > Flavobacteriales > Flavobacteriaceae > Cellulophaga > Cellulophaga tyrosinoxydans. The sequence goes on from NZ_FWXO01000004.1 coordinate 326,563, forward strand.
ACACATTGCGCAAATTATAGTGAAGAAAAATGTTTAGGAGCGTGCATTAAAAAAGAATCGGCCGATTCTTATAATGAAAGAGTTAACCAGGCAGTTACTAAATATAGTTTAGAAGGAAAAAATATTGCCTTAATTGATAAAGGGAGAGTTTTAGGAGAGAAAAGCGTAATTTTAATAAAAAATGGTATCTTTAAAGGGCTAGGTTTCTGCGATTTAAATTATCAAATCAACAATTTACCCATTTTAGAAACCATAATAACTCCGATGAATGGTAATGAAAACACCGCGCATATTATCCAATCTTATTTACGAAAAAGAAAAGTACATAAAATAATGGACCTTAATTTATAACCGTTGCAAATAGAGAAATCAGATAAAGGTTGGAAAAGTAAGCTTCATGAAATTATTTATGAAGCAGATACTCCAATGGGTAAATGGTTCGATATAGTTTTGATTTTTTTAATAATTATTAGCGTTATTTTGGTAATGCTAGAGAGTATTAAAGATATCGATGCAAAATATCATAACATTTTACTCGCTTTAGAATGGGTAATAACCATATTTTTCACCATAGAATATATCGCTCGAATTATTTGTATAAAGAAACCCGCGCATTACATTTTTAGTTTTTATGGGATTATTGATGTTTTATCAACCATACCACTTTACGTATCATATATACTAGCAGGCTCTCAAGTATTATTGGCTATTCGCGCTTTTCGATTGTTACGTGTTTTTAGAATATTAAAACTTGTTAGGTTTCTTGGCGAGGCATCACAATTAAAAAATGCTTTAAAAGCAAGTAGAGCAAAAATTACTGTATTCCTTTTTGCGGTCTTAATCGTTTCTGTTATTCTTGGTAGCCTAATGTACATAGTTGAAGGCGAAGAAGCCGGTTTTACTAGCATTCCTATTAGTATTTATTGGACTATTGTAACATTAACCACTGTTGGTTATGGAGATATAGCTCCAATTACACCGCAAGGTCAAGCCATAGCAACTATAATTATGCTTGTAGGTTATGGTATCATCGCTGTACCCACTGGCATTGTTACCGTAGAGTTTGGCAAGCAAACAAAAAATGCTACAAGTGCTAAAGAAGGTACCTATGTTCATGTAAATACACAAGCTTGTACCACTTGCGGAAAAGAAGGTCATAGGGATGATGCATCACATTGTTATAACTGCGGAAGTAAATTATAATGACTAAAACACTTATTTCTGTTGTAGGGCCAACGGCTATTGGTAAAACTAAATTAGCTATTGAATTAGCACAATACTATAAAACCGAAATCTTATCCGCAGATTCTAGACAGTTTTTTAAAGAAATGAATATTGGTACTGCCGTACCTTCAATAGATGAACTTGCCGCTGCCAAACATCATTTTATTCAACATAAGAGTATTCATGACCCCTATTCGGTCGGAGATTTCGAAAAAGAGGCTATTGCTTTACTTGATAAACTTTTTCAAAGGCATGATATTATTATTCTAGTGGGCGGAAGTGGACTCTATGTAGATGCTATAACTAAAGGATTGGATAATTTCCCGAAGGTAAACCAAGAAATTCGAGAAAATCTTAATAAAGAATTACAAACAAAAGGTGTTACTGCCTTACAAGAACAATTAAAATCGTTGGATTTGGATTACTATAACAAGGTTGATATTCAAAACCCACATAGATTAATAAGAGCATTAGAAATTTGTATTGGTACAGGAAAAACCTACTCTTCTTTTTTAAACAAAGAAAAAACCAAAAGGTCATTTAAGGTACTTTCTGTTGGAATTAATGCAGAGAGAGAAAGTATATACAAAAGAATCAACGAAAGAGTAGATCTTATGATTGAAAATGGTTTGATAAATGAAGTTAAAGGATTAATCGAATACAAGCATTTAAATGCCTTACAAACTGTTGGTTACAAAGAACTATTTAATTATTTTGATGGCCTATGGGATATTGAATTTGCAATATCTGAAATAAAGAAAAATACCCGTAGGTTCGCTAAAAGACAATTGACATGGTTTAAAAAAACTGAAGGTATACTCTGGGTAGATTATAAATACGATGTAGCAACAATTATTTCAAAAATAGAAAGCTTGAAAAATGATGAATAAAAAAGGAATGGTCTTTTTTGTAATGGGTGTTTCCGGTACCGGCAAAAGCACTGTAGGAAAGTTATTAAGTTCTGAATTTAATATTCCTTTCTATGACGGTGATGATTACCATCCGCAAGCAAATATTGATAAAATGGCTGCTGGAAACCCTTTGAATGATGATGATCGTTTAGAATGGTTACAAACATTAAATGAATTAGCAAATGACAATAAAGCTACAGGAGTTGTTATTGCATGTTCATCATTAAAGAAAAAATACAGAACACTTTTAAGCAAAAATCTAAAAACACATTATTTTATATTTTTAGAAGGATCTTTCGACTTAATTTTTGACAGAATAAACAAAAGAAAAGATCATTTTATGAGCTCTGCGCTTTTGAGATCTCAGTTTGACACCTTAGAAACACCAGATAAGTCAGAATCTGTAATTACTATTCCCATAACTAAAACACCTGAGGAAATCATAGCGGTCATTAAATCAAAAATAATGTAATGGAGAGTCAATTAATCTTAGCTGTAATTTTAGGGATTGCCATACTTTTATTTTTAATCTTAAAATTAAAAATTAATGCTTTTATAGCTTTACTTATAGGCAGCATAACGGTAGGATTAGTAGCAGGATTAAATGCCAATGAAATTATTGACACCGTAAAAAACGGAATGGGCGGAACTTTAGGTTTTGTTGCTACGGTTGTAGGCTTGGGTGCAATGTTCGGTGCAATTTTAGAATTTTCAGGTGGCGCTAAAACCATTGCCAATTTTATGATCTCGAAATTTGGATTAAAGAACGCCCCTACTGCTATGGTTGTTTCTGGTTTTTTAATAGCAATTCCTGTATTCTTCGATGTGGCATTTATTATTCTTGTACCCATGATATACGCTTTACAGCGTAAAACAAAAAAATCGTTATTGCTATATGCTATTCCATTATTGGCAGGTTTAGCTATTACACATGCTTTTATTCCTCCAACACCTGGACCAATTGCAGTTGCAGAAATTATTGGCGCAGAATTAGGTTGGGTAATCTTAATTGGTTTTATAGTAGGTATTCCTACTGCCTTGGTAAGCGGTTTAGTTTTTGGAAAATATATATCAAAGAAAATACATGTAGATGCTCCAGAAGAAACTACGGATAACACACATGAAACGATTCCGAATATTGGAATAACGCTCGTAATTATTAGTGTTCCTATCGTTTTAATACTTTTAAATACCGTTGTTAATAGTGGATTAATTGGTACGGTAAATGCCAAACTGATAAATATTATTGACTTAATTGGCCATCCATTTACAGCATTAATCATAGCCAATATTCTAGCGTGGTACTTTTTTGGTATTAGAAGAGGTATTAGCAAAGAAAAGCTATTTAGAATTACTAGCAAATCTTTAGAACCTGCAGGAACCATAATTTTACTAACTGGAGCTGGTGGTGTTTTTAAACAAGTACTTACCAATACTGGTGCAGGTGAGTTATTAGCGACTTCATTAAGTGATGCCGGTTTTCCGATATTAGCATTTGCATTTATCAGTGCAGCAGTTGTGCGTATTATTCAAGGTTCTTCCACAGTCGCTATGATTACTGCGGCAGGTTTAATTGCTCCTCTATTGGTGAATGCAAGTTTAGGAAAGGCGGAATTGGCCTGTCTTGTGATTGCTATTGCATCTGGTGCTAGTATATTTTCACATGTAAATGATAGTGGTTTTTGGCTTGTGGGTCAATATTTAAGAATCACCGAAAAACAAACCTTTAAATCTTGGACAATAATGACAACGATTTTAGCAATAACTGGTTTTATTACGGTTTGTATAATTAACTTATTTCTATAAAAAAACCCATTTGATTGCTCAAATGGGTTTTATATATTTTGTGGTTTTTTATTCTTCAGTTTTTACAACCAATCTAAAACCTTCTCCGTGTATATTTAGTATCTCAACAGATTCATCAACTTTTAAATACTTTCTAAGTTTAGCAATATAAACGTCCATACTTCGAGAGGTAAAATAATTATCATCTCTCCATATTTTTGTTAGCGCTAATTCTCTTGGCATTAAATCATTTTCATGTAAAGCTAATAAACGTAATAGTTCATTTTCTTTTGGAGATAATTTAATAGGCTCTTCATCTTTAAACTTTAAGAATCGCAATTTAGAATTTAATTGAAACTGACCAATTGTAAATTCAAATTTACGACTATCCGCCAAGGTACTAGATGCTTTTCTTTGAAGTATAGCTTTAATCTTCATTAACAATACCTCTGAATCAAAAGGTTTGTTTAAATAGTCATCAGCTCCTGCTTTATACCCTTTTAACACATCTTCTTTCATGGTTTTAGCAGTTAAAAATACGATTGGCACATGCTCATTTTTTTCACGTATTTCTTTTGCTAATGTAAAGCCATCTTTATAAGGCATCATTACATCTAAAATACAAATGTCATAATTATCCTTTTTAAATTTCTCAAACCCCTCCATTCCATTTTTTGCCAAAACAACATCAAAATCGTTCATAGACAAATAATCTTTAAGAACAATCCCGAAATTTGGGTCATCCTCTACCAAAAGTATTTTCTTGTTTACTGTCTCCATAATTATTATTTATATTAAAGGTAGTTTTACAAAGAAAGTACTACCCTTACCTTTCTCACTCTCTGCATAAACTTCACCTTGATGATCTTCTATTATTCTTTTTACATAGGCAAGGCCTAAGCCATGACCTTTTACATTATGTATATTTCCGGTGTGCTCTCTGTAAAACTTTTCGAAAACTTTTTTCAATACCGCTTTACTCATTCCTGCTCCTTGGTCTTTTACTTTTATGATGATGTAATTATTTACACGTTCCGTGTACACATCAATTTTAGGTGCCTCTGGTGAATATTTTATAGCATTGTCTAACATATTCACAATTACATTGGTAAAGTGCATGTCGTTAGCTAAAACTTCACTATTGTCGGCATCTAAATGCAAATTAATATATCCACCTCTATCTGCAACAATTAATTCTACATGTGCCATGGCGTCATGTATTATGTCGTGGACATCTACTCTATCCTTACTTATATCCAATTGCTTTTTTTCTAATTTGGAGATGCGTAAGACATTTTCTACCTGAGCGTGCATTCTTTTATTCTCTTCTTTTATCATATTCAGGTAACGCTCTACCTTTTCCTTATCTTCAATTATTTTAGGATTCCTGATAGCCTCTACTGCTAGATTTATGGTTGCTATTGGAGTCTTGAATTCATGTGTCATATTATTGATAAAGTCGGACTTGATTTCAGATATTTGTTTTTGCTTTAATATCTGATAAATAGCGCTTGTATATGCAATAACAATAACCAAAGTAAATAATAATGACAAAATTGCCATTGGCAGTATCGTCTGTATTAAAAATTTCTTCTTAGCAGGGAAATTAACTAATAATGTAAAATTACTTTCCCCTTCGGAGTCTTTAAAAATTGGATACTTATAAATTTTATTACCGTTAGAAATTTTAAATTTCCGCGACTTTACTTTAGTTGGTAATCCTCGACTATAAATACCATATTGATATTCCGTATTTATATTTCTATTTTTTAATTCCTGATCAAGTAATAACTCTATTTCTTGTTTGGTAACTCTTTGGTGTATTGGCTTAAGTTTTGCACTTTCTTTAAAAACATCTTCATAGGCTACCTTATCCATTGCTGTTAAACCTCCTATTTTCTCAACTTTCTGTATAGGTGTTAAAACATTGGATCTACCATCAAGTCCAAAATCTTCTTTAAAAATGGTTTTATTACGAATACTTGTATAGTTTTTTAATACGGCTGAGTCGGATCCCATTCCAAAATTACTGTTGTCAAAGAACGTTGATGGCACGTTATAATTTTCTTCTAATATGCCGTGTGAATAATACGTTATCTCGTTAGAGTTCATATCTCTTTCCATGAAAAAGATATTCTTTAACAATTCTGGAGTTCTTGCTTGCCCCCCTATACTATCCCTAATTTTTAAAAGCTCGCTAGTATAATCTCCTAGTTCCCTTTTTTCAATTTTCTCAGTGACTTTGTTTAAAACCTCAGTCACCATATTCGTAAATTGCTCTTCCTTATCTTCTACTGATTGTTTTATCCAATATCCCTGAACAAAAATTATCCCAATTAGAGATACGCTCATTAAAACGACTAGTAGAATAAATAACCGTTTATTCATCGCGGTAAAATTAAAAATTTAACAGATAGAAGTTAATGCGTTTAACCTAACCTTAACAAAAATGTTAAAATTATTTTGTACTTAAGGATATTTTAAGAAGTTGCTTGTGAATTTCACCGACTTTTTTCACAGTTTCTTTGTAATCCAAGTTATTAATTATGAAATCTGACAATGGTATTTTTTCAGAATCTAACCATTGATTTGCCATACGCTCCTGGATTTTTTCGATTGTTAGATCATCGCGCTCTAAAACCCGTTGTATTCTAATCTCTTCTGGTGCGGTTACCAATATTATCTTATCATACTTTTCATGGCTGGAATTCTCGAAAATGATGGCGGTTTCTTGAATTACATATGGGGCTTCTTGGTTTTTAACCCAATCTATAAAATGTGTTCTAACCGCAGGGTGAACAATGGAATTTAACTTAGCTAAAAGATCTGAATTGGTAAAAACTTTGTCGGCAATGAATTTTCTATTTAGTTGTTTGTTATCGTACGCTTCATTACCAAATAGTTCCTTTATTTTTTTTATTAAAGGTTTTGAACTCACCATTAACAATTTAGCTTCATGATCCGAGTTGTAAATTGGCACATTTAGTTGTGCAAACATTTCTGCAACTGTTGATTTTCCACTTCCTATCCCTCCTGTTAGTCCTACAACCATCATTTTCGTTTTAGAATAAAGGTTATTTCATGCACCATCAATTGAGCAGATTTTAGTGTTTCTGGAAATCTTCGCAACTCTATAGTTAAGTTTTGCTGACCACTATCTTGCAATGAATTATAATCCGCAATTACTTCAAAGTCAAAAGATTCCAATGCAACTAAATCTTCAATTTTGCCTTTACATAAAACCTCCACTTCATTAGGAAAAACTTTAATGTTAAATTCCTCAGGAATATTAACAACTGTAATAGGTACGGTAATAATTTTTTCAGAAAAACGTACGACAGTACCAGATACGGTAACATTTTTGGCGCTAAATGATAGGTTATTCTTATTCTCCGGAATTTGCAATGTCAAATATTCTGTAAAATTAGCATTAACATCAACAATAGTTTTTTCCTCGGTTTTTATCCCTGAAATTTTATTTAATTCGTCTATTGGCCCCTTTAACAATATACTATCTGGGCGAATTTTTAATGTAGAATCTAATATGAAATTTTGCTCAAGATTAATATTTAATCTAGAAATAACAGGTACTTTTTTAGAAGCGATTGAAAATAGTTCTAACACAATAGCCTCTCCCTCGTCTATCTTTATTAATTCCATAGATTTTGGCAACTGATCTTCTATTTGTTTTTTATAAGCACTCGTAGATACAGCGTAAACATTATTATTAAGTTGCACCTTAGACACATCTATTCGAATATTTTTATTCTTTAACATGAATCTTAAAAAGGTGAATCCACTTGCTTTTAATTGTACAACAATTTTGTTTTTAGAGGCCCCAATAAATTGCAAATTATCTGGGATATTTATATAATCCACATCAAAAACAGCTCTACCACTAGTGTTTTCAGACAATCTAGTAATAAACCAAGCTACACTTGAGAACAATAGAAATACTAAAAAGATTTTCACCTTTCGCTTCTGAAAACTTTTTTTAATTTGAATCATTCGTAAACTTAGTTATTTAATAAAAAAGAGCTTTGGAAATAATTCTTGTGGACTTTTTTTATTAAAGTTAAGCAAGATTGTTGATTTTAAAAAACCATAACCGTAACCAACAAATTGTATCACTACAGCAACCAAAGCTAAAATAGCTATAGCTATGTTTTTATTTTTTAATAAGGAATCGATAAATAAGACAATAAAATATAAAACAAACAAATATATTGGAAATGTAAACCCTGCTGCTGCCAATATAAATGCAACCACAAACCCTAAACAAAAGATGGTAGGAAACCAATACGTTATTTTTTTAGTTTCGGGGTGCCAAGCATTTAAAATGGGTCGTACCATTCCAAATTTATTTACCTGAATATAAAACTTATTCCAATCTATTCTTCGTTTATGATATACAAAAGCTTCTGGAATTAATTTTGTTTGAAAACCGTTGTTCCAGATTCTTATAGTTAAATCCGGATCTTCACCCGGGTGAATATTTCCATATCCGCCTGTTACCTCAAAGGCTTTTTTAGAGATGCCCATGTTAAAACTTCTAGGCTGAAATTTATCAACTGAGTTTTTTCCTCCTCGTATACCTCCAGTAGTTAGAAAAGATGTCATGGCGTAATTAATAGCCTTCTGTATCATAGAGAAGCTTTCATGCGCAGCATCTGGCCCGCCGAAGCAATCCACATAATTTTTTTCTAGCGCCTTACTAGCTTCAGTTAAATATTGCGGTGGTAAAATACAATCAGAGTCTAATACAATAAAATAATTGCCTTTAGCCCTTTTCATGCCATAGTTCCTAGAATCTCCCGGACCACTATTTGGCTTTTGCAAATATGTAATATTTAATCTTGACTGAAATTCTGAAACAATTTCCTCGGAACTAATAGTGGAGCCATCTTCTACAATTACAATTTCATAGGGCAAAGCATACGTTTGCTCTAAAAGACTCTCCAACAATTCTTTAATTTCGTTGGGTCTATTAAAAACAGGTACTATAAAAGAAAAATCTAGTTTCATTCGTAATAGCTATAAATATAAAAGCCACTCGAAAATTCGAATGGCTTTCGATGTATTATTTCGAAATTTTATTTACTAAAATATTCAATAACTTCTTGACTTACTCCAGTATTAGAGAATCCACCATCATGGAAAAGATTCTGCATGGTTACTTTTTTAGTTAGGTCTGAAAATAAAGAAACAGTATAATCTGCACAATCCTGAGCAGAAGCATTACCTAAAGGTGACATTTTTTCGGCATAACTAATAAAACCGTCGAAACCTTTTACTCCTTGTCCCGCAGTAGTAGGTGTAGGAGATTGAGAAATAGTATTTACTCTTACTTTTTTCTCTTTTCCATAGAAGTAACCAAAACTACGTGCAACTGACTCTAAATATGCCTTATTATCAGCCATATCATTATAATCAGGGAATGTACGTTGTGCAGCCATATAGGTTAGCGCTACGATACTACCCCATTCATTCATAGCATCGGCCTTGTACAAGGTTTGCATTACTTTATGAAATGATAATGCTGACACATCCCAACCTTTTGCCGTGAAATCGTATTTTTCATCTGTGTAATGTCTTCCTTTACGAACATTAACAGACATACCGATAGAATGTAATACAAAGTCTAATTTTCCACCTAGAATTTCGGTTGCCTTAGCTACTAAATTTTCTAAATCTTCTTCGCTTGTTGCATCTGCTGGAACAATTTCTGAGCCAGTTTTCTTCGCAAGAGCATCAATCTGGCCCATACGCATTGCTATTGGCGCATTTGTTAAAACAAATTTCCCTCCTTCAGCATGCACGCGCTCTGCTGTTTTCCATGCAATTGAATTTTCATCTAAAGCTCCGAAAATTATTCCTCTTTTTCCTTTTAATAGGTTGTATGACATTTTATTCGTTTTAGTATTCTATATTAATTCAAAGATATTAAAAATTGAATTGTTAAATTATTTGAATCTTAGTTAATTTGATTATTGATGGATTTCTATCTAATATACCCATTAATCCAATTATCCTAATAATTGCTTAGCGTGTGCTAATGCTGAATCTGACAATTCTTTTCCACCTAACATTTCTGCTAATTCCTTTATACGCTCATCTTTAGTTAAAGGTTTCATTTTAGTATTGGTTACCATTCCTTCTTCTTCCTTAAAGACTTTAAAATGATAATCTCCTTTAGATGCTACTTGCGGCAAATGAGTTATAGAAAACACTTGCATCGTGGCACTCATAGATTTCATGATATCTCCCATTTTGTTAGAAATTTCACCTGACACCCCTGTGTCTATTTCATCAAACATCATGGTGGGTAACTGTTCGTATTTAGCAAGTATTGATTTTATGGTCAGCATTATTCGAGATAATTCTCCTCCTGATGCCACTTTCTTTAAATCACCATAATTAGATCCTTTATTTGCTGCAAATAAGAAAACTAATTCATCTTTACCATTTTCATTAAACGTTTTAGCCGAGTTTACTTCAATTTTAAAAGTTGCACTTGGCATCCCTAACTGACCTAAACTTTCCGTTAATTGCTTCTGCAATTCTGGAATAACAGCAATTCTATTTTTACTGATTTCTAACGCAATACCCTCAAGTTCCTTCTCTTCTTTAGCCAGTTGAGTTTGCTTCTTCTTTATATCAGCTTCTACATTATCCACAGCGCTAACTTTTTCTGAAAGCGATTCTCTTATTTCAATTAACTCAGAAATTGTTGCCGCATTATGTTTTTTAAACAAGTTGTGTATTAATTGAAGTTTAGCGTTTACCTCCTCCAACAACTTAGGGTTTGCTTCAGCACTTTCCTGTAGCGAATCTAATTCTGTTGAAATGTCATCTATTTCAATAAAAACAGAAATAATTCGTTCATTTAACGCTGCAAAATTAGCTCCGAAGCTAGAAAGTTTGTTTGATGCTATTTTCAATTCAGACAAAAGGTTTAGTATTCCTATTTGTTCTTCGTTTAACAGTTGATAACCTTTAGACAAATGCTCAACAATTATTTCAACATTATTTAATTGCTCATATTGCTCTTCCAGTTCTTCTAAGATCCCTTCTTTCAAAGGGGCTACTTCAAGTTCTTTTAGTAAATGAGAATTATAGTCATATTCTTTAGTAGCATTCTGCTGAAAGGCTATTAAATCTTTTAATTCCTTTTGCGTTTTTTGGTAGGTGGCTAAATGTAATTTATAATCTACCAACAATTTACCATTACTGGCAAGAGCATCTATAACTTTTAATTGAAAGTCATTTTCTGCTAATTGTAACGTTTGATGCTGTGAATGAATATCTATTAACCGATCGCCTAAAAGGGATAAAACATCAAGATTTACAGGCGAATCATTAATAAACGCTCGTGACTTACCACTTGGCAGAATTTCTCTACGAATGATTGTTCTTTCTTCAAAGTCCAAATCATTTTCATTAAAAAATTCTTTTAAATGATATTTTTTAATATCAAAGGTTGCCTCAATGATACATTTTTGAGTCTCGTCTCGTAAAGAGCTTAAATCTGCTCTTTTACCTAAAACTAATCCCAATCCGCCTAATAATATGGATTTACCAGCACCTGTTTCTCCTGTAATAATAGTAAAACCATTATTAAACGTGACATTTAAGGTGTCTATTAAAGCGTAATTCTGTATTGAAAGTGAGTTCAGCAATTCTAAAAAATATTTAGCGCTGTAAAGATAATTTATATTCCTAGAGTTTAAAACAAATAAGTAATTACCCTAGATTTTTATTCTAAAAAAAATATTTAATACTCATACCTAATAAGTAATAGCATTCCAAGTACTGGAATATAAAGGTGCAATTTTATTAAGAGTTTCCTTTAATTGTACAATATCTACTTTAGGTCCATCAGAAAATACATACTGAATTTCTTCAGATTTGGCATCGAAAAAGGTTTGAATAAGAAATGCATTGGGGCGTCTTTTTACCAAGGTCTCTAGTAAGCGCATGGTGCCAGCAATTACTTGCTTGCCTGTACTATTATTATCTGCAAGTATATCTAAACCCTTTCTATGATAATTATACATAGCAACGCGATATTCTTTAAATGTATTTGATAATAGGTTATCAACAAGCTCAAAACGTGTTCTTTCACTGGTATCTTGACTCCAACCAGCGGCACTACTCCCTTGGGCTTGTGTAACTATATTTTGAGCTTTTCTATAGAAATCTGTTCCCCCATTCAATTCAAAAGTATCGGCATCAATTCCTAACATTATGTAAGCGTAATAGGCTACAACACCCACCAAGTTAGATTCAAAAACGTTTTCATTAAAAACTAAGGGTTGGAACTCTGTGTATTCAAAATTAAACTGATTGTCCTTATAATTAAATACAGGACTCTCATAAGAAGTATTATAAACTGGTCTAGATGATTGTAATTGAATGCTTGCTTGAAATCGGTTATTTTGATACTCCGTAACAGTAACAAACATTCGTACATTTAGTTTTTCAACTTCAGTATACGTTCTGTTAGTCCATTTGGTCTTGTTAACAAAATCATTTAACGAACGCTCTAAAGTTTTGAATATCTGTTGATTAGTTTGCCCAACTTGATCAGAATTTACAGTAATTACTGCGTTCAATTCTTGTGCCTTTAATACAAAAGGTAAGGTTATCAAGAGAGCTAGAATAATATACTTACGCATGTATTCTTTTTATTATTTCATTTATAATATCTAAAGCTACTTCTGCCTTAGTTTTTAATGAAAACGTTTTTATCGCTGAATTCTTATCTATGAATGATATTTTATTGGTATTCTTTCCAAAACCTGCACCAGAATCGTTTAAAGAATTTAGAACAATAGCATCTAAATTCTTCTTTTTAAGCTTTCCTATAGCATTTTCAATTTCATTTTCAGTCTCTAGTGCAAATCCTACAATAAATTGCTGACTCTTTAATTCGCCCATGGATAACAAAATATCTTTATTCTTTACCAAATCTATTGTTAACTGAGCATCATTCTTTTTTATTTTCTGATCCGCTATAGTTTTAGGTCTATAATCTGCAACGGCAGCTGCTGCAATAGCAATATCTACTGTAGCGTAATGTTTATGTACTTCGTTATACATTTCATCTGCTGAAACCACACGAACGAGTTGTATCAAATCATGTGTAATGATCAAATGAGAAGGACCAGAAATTAAAATCACCTCAGCACCTAAATTCGCTGCGGCTTTCGCTAACTCAAAACCCATTAAACCAGAAGAATGATTACCAATAAACCTTACAGGATCAATGGCTTCATAAGTTGGACCTGCGGTAATTAACACCTTTTTATTCCTCAAAGGCAATCCTTCAAGAATATATTTTTTTACAAAGTCTATAATCGCTTCGGGTTCTGCCATACGACCTTCACCATGCAAACCACTCGCTAATTCTCCTGAAGTAGCTGGAATCATGATATTTCCAAACGACCTTAGTTTTTCAAAGGATGCAATGGATGATGGATGCTTGTACATATCTAAATCCATGGCTGGTGCAAAAAATACAGGGCATTTTGCAGACAAATAACAGGCAAGCAATAAGTTATCGCAAGTGCCATTTGCCATTTTAGACAGGGTATTTGCTGTAGCGGGAGCCACAATCATTAGATCCGCCCAAAGTCCCAGTTCTACATGATTATTCCAGGAAACACCTTCATTATCTTCATGTACAAACGATGTAAGTACAGGATTTTTTGACAGAGTGGCAAGGGTAAGTGGAGAAACAAAAGAGCTGGCGCTACTTGTTAAAATAACTTTAACATTAGCGCCAGCTTTTATTAATAAGCGAACTAAAAATGTTGTTTTATACGCGGCTATTCCTCCTGTAATTCCTAAAAGGATATTTTTTCCGCTCAACATTTGATTATATATCTTTCGCTGTATTTCTGTAATAGATTTTATCTTCTAACCATTCGTTTACTGCTAAAGCGTGCGGCTTTGGTAATTTTTCGTAAAATTTAGAAACTTCAATTTGCTCCTTGTTTTCGAAAACTTCCTCTAAACTATCACTGTATGTAGCAAATTCTTCTAATTTTTCTAACAACTCTTTTTTAATTTCAGAGTTGATTTGTACTGCTCTTTTTGAGGCAATAGAAATCGCTTCATAAATGTTTCCAGTTGGCGCATCAAACTCGTTCTTGTTGATAGTTACTGTAGAAACAGGAGCTTTTGAATTTTTTAAATCGTTCATATTCATAATGAAAATGGTTTTTATTTGGAATAATTTTCTAATTCTTTTTCAATTTTTTCCATCAAATTATTGGCGTCTTTGTCAAATTTAGATTGTGGAAAATTCTTTTTAAGCGTATTGTAAGCAGTTTTAGCATCAGCCAAACGTTGTCTTTTCTTCTGCTCTGTACTATTCATTGCTAGATTAGTTAACGCTTTCATTCTATAAAATAGTGCATCCTCTTTATAGATAGACCCAGGAAAATCAATAATAAAATTTTCTAGCGCTGCAGCTGCTGAAATAGAATAGTCTAGCGTATAAAACTCGCCTAACTTTGTGAATTGTTTTGCAATTTCTAATGCCTTCTCTTCTTTCTTCTGAGTTAAATCTTTAGCCATTTGGTTGGCTTCTGACATAAATTCTGATTCTGAAAAAGTATTAATAAACAACTGTAACTTAGCTAAAGCCTTATCTGTATCTGTTTGATCCAGTGAGTATTTAGGCGAAAGTAAATAATAACTTTTTGCTCCTAAAAATCCAGCCTCTTGTGCCTTATCACTTCTTGGATATGATTTTAAAAACCGCTCGAACTGATAACCCGCAGTGTTATAATCTTTTATTTCATAATATGAATTTGCTAGAAAAAACATTACGCGTTCACCCTGAGGTTTACCTATATACTTAGGTGCTATTTGCTCTAACAATCTGTTTGCTCGCTTATAATCTTTAGCCTCATAAAATGCTTCTGCCATTTCATATTTGGCTTTTACATCTTCGTTTTTAAGCACTTTTTGATATTCGCTACAAGAGCTAAAAAACAGTGCTAAAAAAAACAGACTAAATAAAGTGCGTATTTTTCTAAACATTTTGCAAAATTAGGTATTCTAAATGGATTTAAAAAACATTTTTGTAATGCTAAAATAAAGAGTGTATACGCTTTAACAAATGCTTTTGGCGAACTTTTAACGTTCTAAGAAAAACTATGATAGTATTTAGACCGAAACTTTAGCCAATTTTTTTACAAATTTGCCGATTTTAGATTTCAAATTTGCACTTGCTTCCACTAAAGGCAGGCGTACAACAGCCTTACAAATTTCAAGGGATTCGAATATAGCTTTTATGCCCGCAGGATTGCCTTCTTCAAATATAAGACCCATACCTTCTTCTAAGCTGTGATGAATTTCATATGCCTCCCCTACTTTTTTGTCTAATCCAAGATTTATCATTTTAGAAAACGGAGCTGGCAATCCTTGACCTATTACCGAAATAACACCTGCGCCACCCGCTAAAACTGTAGGAAGTGCTGTAATATCATCTCCAGAAATAACCAAGAAACTAGAAGGTTTATTTTTTAAGATTTCTGTAATCTGATTCATATCTCCACAAGCTTCTTTGATAGCAACAATATTTTTGAAATCTTGTGCTAATCTTACTGTGGTTGAAGCTAGCATATTGCTTCCTGTTCTTCCTGGCACATTATACACTATAATTGGCTTAGGTGAAGCCTGAGCTATAGCTTTAAAATGTTGATAAATACCTTCTTGCGTTGGTTTATTATAGTAAGGCGAAACGGAAAGTATGGCTACAAACTCTGTAAGATCTATTCGCTTAAGTTCATCCACAACATGCATGGTGTTATTACCACCAACTCCTAAAACTAAAGGTAATCTTCCTGCATTAGTTTTAATCACTGTTTTAATGACTAATGTTTTCTCAGCATCTGTTAATGTTGCGGTTTCGGCAGTAGTACCCAGCACTACTAAATAATCCACTCCGCCATTAATGCTATGCTCAACTACGCGTTGTAATCCATTTACATCAACGGAGAAATCTGGATTAAAAGGGGTGATTAAAGCAACTCCTGTACCGTATAAATATTCCATAACTAATCTATTTCCTTAAATATTTTAAGGTATTTTTTCAATTCTTTTGTAAATAAATTAAAATCTGATATTGGCGTATGTAAAATTAAATCATTCAAATTTTTATCTACTTCACCAAAACCTACTTTAATACGTGCCTTAGATTTTATAGTCATTAGCTGCAATAACAAGTGATCATCTGTATAATAATTCACTAGCAAATCGTACTCTCTATTAAAAAATTCTAAAGCGTAACTATTTTCAATTTCTCCTTTCCAACCTAAATCTTTATCCGAAAAAACAGGCGTTGAATAAGGTGAGTTTTTATCGTAAAAACTTT
Source organism: Cellulophaga tyrosinoxydans (assembly GCF_900176415.1). Lineage (GTDB taxonomy): Bacteria > Bacteroidota > Bacteroidia > Flavobacteriales > Flavobacteriaceae > Cellulophaga > Cellulophaga tyrosinoxydans. The sequence continues at coordinate 342,871 of NZ_FWXO01000004.1, forward strand.
TATATCCAATTATTTTTACAGAATTAGGACGTAACGAAAAATCTTCTACAAATTGATAAAACAAATTTGCATTTTCAAATCGATCCAAATCTACAATACAACCAACAGACTTAATACCTTTACTTGTATTGGAACTACCCAAAGGTTGCTCCAACAGTTGCTTTAAATATTTTCGCCCAGATTTATGTTTTAATTTTTGTTTTAAAGCTTTTAAAAACATGTATTTTTACATTTATACAAATGTAAATAATATTCAGAGCAATTATTACACGAAGATAAGTACAATTATGAATTTAAAAATTAAACAATTTGTTATAATTATAACAATCGTTCTTTTTGCATCGTGCAAACAAGGAAACCAAAAGCTTGTAAAAATTACTGGTGAACAAATAGCTATTTCAGATTCTATAACTGCTACTAAGGAAATAGTTGATTTTGTTGCTCCGTACCAAAAACGAATTGATCAAGTCTTAGACAGTGCCTTAGCATACGCTCCAAACTCAATTACTAAAACCGATGGAGCACTAAACACAACTGCTGGAAACATGATGGCGGATGCTGTTTTACAACTAGTTGCACCTGTTTTTAAGTCAAGAACCCAAAATAATTTGGATTTTGTATTATTAAATCATGGAGGTATTAGAAGTATAATATCCGCAGGGAAAGTTACCTCTAGAACGGCTTATGAAATAATGCCTTTTGAAAATACAGTAGTGGTAGTTGGACTTAAAGGAAAAGCAATTCGAGATATGGTGCAATATCTGATTGCTTCTAAAAAACCACACCCTATTGCAGGTATTCAGATAATTATCGATAAAAACGATAGTTTAAGTGCTGTGAATATTCAAGGAAAACCATTTGACGAAAACAAGGTTTATTACGTTGCAACATCTAATTATCTTGTAAATGGCGGTGACAACATGAACTTTTTTAATGATAAAATTTCCATTACAGAAACAGATTATCTTATCCGAAATATTATGATAGATTATTTCGCAAAGAAAGATACTATTGTCCCAATAATTGATGATAGATTTATAAAACTAGATAACTAAGATGATGAATAGAAGAAACTTTTTAGCTAACACCACAGCAACATCTGCTTTCATTGCTCTAGGAGGGCTATCCTTAAACTCTTGTATTCTTGACACGAAAAAGAAAATTACTATACTGCATACCAATGATGTACATAGCCATATTGATCCTTTTCCTCAAGAACATTCCGAATTTCCAAATCTTGGAGGCCTAGCTAGGAGAGCAACATTGGTAGAAGCTATTCGTAAAGAAAACCCAAACACCTTGTTATTTGATGCTGGTGATATTTTTCAAGGTACTCCCTATTTTAATTTTTATGGAGGAGAATTAGAATTTAAGTTAATGAGCATGTTAAAGTATGATGCCGCAACTATTGGTAATCATGACTTTGACAATGGTATTGATGGCCTATTTGCCCAATTACCACATGCTAAGTTTCAATTGATTTCTGCTAATTACGATTTTTCTAATACCGTGATGAATGGTTTTACAAAACCTTACGAAATTTACACTGTTGATGATATTAAGATTGGGGTATATGGCTTGGGAATAGAACTGGATGGTTTAGTAACTAAAAAATTATTTAAAGAAACCGTTTATTTAAATCCATTTGAAATTGCTCAAGACACGGAAAGAAAATTAAAAGAGGAAGAAAAATGCGATATTATTATTTGTCTTTCTCATTTAGGTTACCAATATGACTCGAGCAAACCTGATGATCTTAAATTAGCAGCAAATACCAAATATACCAACCTAATTATTGGTGGGCATACTCATACTTTTTTAGACAAGCCTACCATTGCAAAAAATAGTGCAAATATTGATGTATTAGTAAATCAAGTTGGTTGCTATGGTGTAAACCTAGGTAGAATTGATTTCTATTTTGACAGCAAAAACAACATTTCAGCAGATGGTGTAAGTATTGCTGTTTAAATTTTTAAACATGATTACAGTAAAAAGAACAAATGCTACCGACCCCAATTTTGGCGCCTTAGTTACCAAGTTAGATGCCTATTTAAAAACTACTGATGGAGAGGAGCATGATTTTTACCATCAATTTAATGGCATACAACATTTAGATTACGTTATAATTCTTTTCAAAAACAACCTTGCAATTGCTTGTGGAGCTATAAAACCTTTCGATACCGAGACAGTAGAAATTAAAAGAATGTATGTAGAACCTGGCTACAGAGGAGAAGGATTAGGCTCAAAAGTATTAAGTGAACTCGAGCAATGGGCATTAGAATTAAACTATACCGCATGTATTTTAGAAACGGGGAAACGGCAAACAGAGGCCGTGGCTTTATACAAGAAGAATAAGTATATAATTACAGCTAATTATGGCCAATATATAGGTGTTGAGAATAGTATTTGCTTTAGAAAAAAACTTTAAAAATAACTAAACCCTTTAGCAAAACATATTTATGAAAAAAAAATGATGATAACTTGCACTAGCTATTGTACATTATTTTTTTTGGCACCATCTTTGTATTCAACCAAGTATTAATATTTAATTTTTTAACATGAGTAAAGGAACAGTAAAATTCTTCAACGATGCCAAAGGTTTTGGTTTCATCACTGAAGAAGGTGTTAACAAGGATCACTTTGTACACATTTCAGGATTAATCGACGAAATCCGTGAGGGTGATGTTGTTGAGTTCGAATTAAAAGAAGGCAAGAAAGGCTTAAATGCAGTAAACGTAAGAGTACTATAATATATACTTTCTAAGATGTAGAATCCCGTTCATAACCGAACGGGATTTTTTTCGTCATAAAATTGATATCACAATTTCCTCTAGCTCTGCTTCTAAGCTTATTTTTGGATATGACCTTTGGGCTTTTCTATACCAGTACCCTGCATTAAATTCATCCCCTTCTTTTCTATGCAAATAGGCATGTATTAAACTACCTAAATTTGAATGCATCTCTTGTGCAATATTATGTGAAGATCCCCAATCTCCTTTAGCATCAAACCAAAGAGCCTTTAACCCATCAGACCAATCTTCATCAGGCATATTGTTTTGGAGCGATTGCTGGAATTCTTGGTAACTATTTATTTTCATTAGGCTAATTTCTTTACCAACTTACCCACGGTTAACCCTTGAACAAGAATTGAGAATACCACCACCACATAGGTGATAACTAAAAACATATCTCTATTCATTTCTTCGGATAAACCTAAGGCTAATGCAATGGATATTCCTCCACGTAAACCTCCCCATGTCATGATTAAATTGGTGTTAGGCACAAAATCTAGTCGCTCTTTAAAGAAATTTATTGGAAGTAATAGCGACAAATATCGGCAAGCCAAAATTATTGGAATCGCCAGTAATCCAGCTAACACATAATCTACTTTGAATGTGAGTACAAGCATTTCCATTCCTATTAAAACAAAAAGCAAAGTATTTAACAAAATATCAATCAACTCCCAAAACTTGTCTACGTAAGTTTCTGTAATTTCAGACATTGACGTATCTCTTAAGGTGTCATTACCCACCACTAGACCGGCTGTTACCATTGCTAAAGGCGCAGAAATATGGAATTTTTGAGCAATTACGGTACCAACCATTACGGTAGCCAGCGTAATAATAACTTCTATATCGTAATCATCAATAGATTTTAATAATCTGTAAGTTACCCAACCAAGAAATAATCCAAGAAGTATTCCGCCTATAACCTCAACGCCAAAAAGCTCTAATACATCTAAAGCAGTAACTTTTTCAGTGCTTGGGGTTGCAAATTTATATATCGTTAAAAAAACAACTACCCCTACGCCATCATTAAAGAGGGATTCTCCAACAATTTTGGTTTCAAGTTTTTTTGGAACGCCCGCTTTTTTTAAAATACCTAAAACTGCAATTGGGTCAGTTGGTGATATTAACGCACCAAACAAAAGACAATTTACATACGCTGTATCCAATCCAAATAATTGTAATACGTAGTAGATAAAGGTACCTACTAAAAAAGTGGATACTAAAACACCTAAAGTAGAAAACACAAGAATAGGCCAGCGTTGTACTTTTAATTGTTCAAAATTGGTATGCAATGCTCCAGCAAATAATAAAAAGCTTAACATAACATCTAATAAAATAGATTTAAAATCTATTTGTGTTATGATATAGCGCTCTGCATTTAATAACGTATCATCAAAATAACTCAAAGCAAAAACCCCCAAGGTAAAAAGTATGGTGATTAGCATTAAGCCAATAGTGTTTGGTAATTTTAAAAATCGCACATTAAGGTAACCAAACATCGCCGATAGGAATACAAGTACGGCAATAATTAAGAAGTAATCCATTGTTAAGCTTTTATGGTAATGAAATACAAAAATGCAATAATTGAATTACTTTTTTAGAATCAAGTGAAAAAAAAGACCTTATATAATTAGAAAATACTTAGCGCGTAAATCGTCCAGTAGTATTTCCTTCAAGAATACCCATTACTTCTTTTACCGTGGCAAAATTTACATCCCCTTCATAGGTATGCTTTAATGCACACGCTGCACTCGCAAATTCCATAGCCTTAAAATCATCAAACTGTTGTAAACCATAAATTAGACCCGCAGCAAAAGCATCACCAGTTCCTATCCTATCTACAATATGTGTGATATCTAAATCTTGAGTTTCTCTAAACTCATTGCCATTCCACATTCTGGCTCTTATTTTATGCCATGAAGAATTCACAGAGGTTCTAATTTTATCAAAAACCTTTTCAATTGATGGAAATCTAGCTATTAGCTGCTTACTTGCCAATATAAAATCTTCATTGGAATAAGAAAAAGTAGTGCCTAAGACTTCGTTTATTTCATTTATACCACCTATAAAAATTGTAGAATATTCCAGTAACTCAGATAATGCTTCTTTAGGATCTTGTCCATACTTCCACAACCCACTTCTATAGGTTGGATCTGCTGTTACTGTTATTCCTTTTTTTCTTGCCAATTTCAAACCTTCTCTTAAGGCATCTAAACTACCTTGACTTAAAGCTGGGGTTATTCCTGTCCAATGAAACCATTCAGAATCTATTAAAGATTCTTCCCAATTTATCATGGAGGGTTGAATTTCAGAAAAAGCAGAATGCGATCTGTTGTATGATATGGAACTCGGGCGCATAACTGCTCCAACTTCTAAGAAATACACCCCAAGTGGTCGGTTAGAACGGACAATGGATGAGGTGTCTACATCAAATTTATTTAAATAAGCAATAGCGGTATCACCAATAAAATCATTAGAAATAAAGGAAATATGTTTAACGCTTCCTCCAAAATTAGCAATAGAGATACCAACATTTATTTCTGTTCCTCCAAAATAAAACTCTAGCGTGTTGGATTGAATAAATTTTTTATTTCCCTCCGGAGATAAACGCATTAATACTTCTCCAAATGTTACAACTTGACTCACTACGAAAACGTTTGATGAATTGTAAATTTAAACAAGAAAATTAGCTTTTGACCAGTAAATGTTATTAAATAACAAAGGATACCCTAATTGGTGTAAAACAAAACAAGAGTACTGCTAAGTAATAGCGTTATAATTTTATTCTTTTAGACTAACTTGATTTTAAAAATCTAATGTACTTGCAGAATAATTTTAAAATACATTATTATGAGAAGTCTTTTATGGCTTGTAGCCGTTATTTGTATTATTATTTGGCTTTTAGGCATGCTCGGAATTATTGCAGGTATTGGTACAAATAGTTTAATACATATTTTATTAGTAATAGCTGTTATTGTTGTACTATACAACATTATATCAGGTAGAAAACCATTATAAACTATAATGGTTCTATTTTAAAAAAGGTGAATATTCGAATGAACATTCACCTTTTTTAAATGCTATTCATAAGTACTTTTAAAATAACATAGATAGAAATTCATCTTCAGTAATAATTGTTACTCCTAAACTTTCTGCTTTGGTCTTTTTGCTTGGCCCCATATTCTCGCCAGCCACCAAATAATTAGTTTTTGATGATACCGAAGAACCAACTTTACCGCCATTATCTTCAATAAGTTTTTTAAGTTCATCGCGGCTTACTTTTGCAAACACGCCAGATACCACAAAAGTCTGTCCTTGCAATAACTCTGTTTGGTTTTCTAGTTTATCCGAAGACAATTCAAACTGAACTCCATATGATTTAAGCCTATCAATTATTTCTACGTTGGTGTAATTCTGAAAGAACTCCACCACACTTTGAGCAATGCGCTCCCCTATTTCGTCTACCGTAATCAACTCTTCTACGTTGGCTACCATCAAGGCATCAATATTTTTATAGGATTTAGCTAATTTTTTAGCTACAGTTTCTCCTACAAAACGAATACCTAATGCAAACAAAACGCGCTCAAATGGTATTGAAATAGATGCTTTAACTCCATTTACAAGATTCTCTGCTGACTTCTCAGCCATACGTTCCAAAGGCATAACTTGCTCTTTGGTTATGGTATATAAATCGGCATAGTTTTTAATTAATCCTTCTTTATATAATAGCTCTACAGTTTCTCCCCCTAAACCTTCAATATCCATAGCTTTGCGAGAAATGTAATGTTGAATTCTACCTGTAATTTGCGGCGGACAACCATAATAATTTGGGCAATAATGCTTAGCATCGCCATCTGTACGTACTAATTCAGAATGGCATTCAGGGCAATGATCTATGTATTTAGTAGGTTCAGAATTTGCCGGTCTTTTAGTGAAATCTACTCCAATAATTTTTGGAATAATTTCTCCTCCTTTTTCCACAAAAACAGTATCTCCCTCTCGAATATCGAACTTTGCAATTTGATCCGCATTATGCAAAGAGGCTCTCTTTACAGTGGTTCCTGCCAATAATACCGGTTCTAAATTAGCCACTGGAGTTATGGCTCCAGTTCTACCAACCTGATAGGTAATTTCATTTAAAACTGTAGAAACTTGCTCCCCTTTAAACTTATATGCCATGGCCCATCGTGGAGATTTTGCCGTATAACCAAGCTCCTCTTGATGCTGCAAATTATTTACTTTTATTACAACACCATCAGTTTCATAGGGTAATTCATGCCTATGAATATCCCAATAATCTATAAACTCCATTACTTCGTTTGTAGATTTACAAAGCTTTGCAATGGTCGGCACTTTAAATCCCCAATCCCTTGCTTTTTCGAGCATTTGATATTGAGATTTAACACCTGTTTTTTCTCCTACAATTCCGTACAATAAACATTCTAAGGGTCGTTGTGCCACCAGCGAGCTATCTTGTAATTTTAAACTCCCCGAAGCCGTATTTCTCGGATTCATATAAGGCTCCTCTCCATTTTCTATGCGCTCTGCATTCATTTTAGCAAAACCCTCAAAAGGCAATACTATTTCGCCACGAATATCAAATTTAGCAGGGTAATCACCTTTTAATTGTAAGGGTATAGATTTTATAGTTTTTATATTAGTGGTGACATTATCTCCCTGAAAACCATCACCCCGTGTTAGAGCACGTACCAACTGTCCGTTTTCATAAGTAATATTTATAGATGCACCATCGTATTTAAGTTCACATGTAAACTCAACTTCAACATCTCCTAAGCCTTTTTGAATACGTTTTTCCCAATCTTCTAAATCTTCTTTGGAGTAGCTATTATCCAAAGAGTACATACGAGAATCATGCATTTGAGTCTCAAAATTCTTGGTTACCATACCACCTACTCTTAATGTTGGAGATGTGGCATCATGAAATTCTGGATACTGTGCTTCTAAAGCTTGCAATTCTTTTAATTGCATGTCAAATTCGTAATCAGAAATAGTAGGGTTGTCTAAGACGTAATAATTATAATTATGCTCTCGAAGCGCCGTTCTTAAGGCTTCTATTTTCTGTTTAATATCCATTAAAACTGGTAATTTATTTTTTTATTCCTTTTAACATTCTATCGTTTCCGAATAGATCTTGACGAAGTTCAATATCAGAAAAATTAGTTGAATCTAAAAGCTGTTTAGTTTCTTTTCCTAAATATTGATTAATTTCAAAATATAAAGCGCCACCATCATTTAAGTTATTAACTGCAAATGATGCTATTTTTCTATAAAATAATAAAGGATCTTCATCTGAAACAAATAGTGCTAATTCTGGCTCGTGCTGTAAAACATTTTTATGCATTTCTTTTTTCTCTAATTCACGAACATAAGGTGGATTAGAAACTATAATATCGAACTTTTGATGTAGTTTATCTATTTCTAAAATATTTGCATGAATAAATTCTATTTGAACACTATTATTTTTGGCATTTTGCGTTGCAATTTTCAATGCCTTATCAGAAATATCAAGTGTAGCAACTTTAGCATTTGGCAATTGCTTTTTTAAAGCAATAGGTATACACCCGCTTCCCGTTCCAATATCGAGTATGGTAATTGCTTCTTGATGATTTTTAATATCGTCAAAAATCCAACGGACCAAATCTTCCGTTTCTGGTCTAGGTATCAGCACGTTTTTATCTACCAAAAATTCCAAATCCATAAAATGGGTTTTTCCAATAATATGTTGAATTGGAATCTCTAATTTCAACCTACTTAGTGCTTCAAACAGAGGAGCTTCCTCATCTTTCGTGATAATTAAATTTGGTTCCAATGCAAGAATAAATCGTTCTAAACCTAAAAAATGCTCAATTAACATGTAGAAGAAACTATTTACTTCTTCCGGAGAATAAATAGCATCTAATTCTAAATGAAATATATTTTTAATCTCTTTTAAATACATGTTTCAACTATTTTAAGTCTTTTAGCATCCAAACCGGACAAGAATAATGGCCAGTATTCCCCATGGGAGCATTTAAATATTCAAAACCTGTTTTTTTATATAACTTTTGCGCAGCTTCCATATAAGGCATAGTCTCTAAATAAATTTGATCATAACCATAAGCTCTGGCTTTTGCCAAACATACCTCCATCATTTGTGCTCCAATACCCTTTCCTCTTGCTTCTTCAAGAAAATACATTTTTTGCAGCTCGCAGATATTCCCATCATAATTTTCTAACTGTGCAATGCCACAACAGCCAATTACCTTTTCATTTTCTACAACTACAAAATAAGAAGCTCTAGGCACATCATAATTTTCATACATATGATCCAAAGCCTTGTCTGCATAAGCGGTTCCTACTTTCGGCACACCTAAATCCACTAAAACCTTGCGAATAACATTAGCTACAACTTCATTGTCTTTTTGTGCTATTTCACGGATAACAATACTTCCCATAAATTCTTAAAATGATATCTATTTAATATCCTATTTTTGCGCTGTGAAGATACATGAATTTTATATTTTACGGTGTATAGAAATTGCGCAAAACGGATTAGGAACTACTGCTCCTAACCCAATGGTAGGTGCTGTTATTGTACATGATAATAAAATTATTGGCGAAGGTTTTACTAGCCCATATGGTGGGCCACATGCAGAAGTAAATGCCATAAATTCAGTTAAGAACATTTCTCTTTTAAAAGAGTCGACTATTTATGTAACACTAGAACCTTGCTCGCATTATGGTAAAACTCCTCCTTGTGCGGATTTGATTATAAAACATCATATTCCAAAAGTGGTAGTTGGTATTTTAGACCCACATGATAAAGTAGCTGGCCAAGGTATTAAAAAACTTACGGAAGCCGGCTGTGACGTTACCTATGGAATTCTAGAGAAGGAATGCCGAGCACACCATAAAAGATTTTTAACCTTTCAAGAAAAAAAGAGACCTTACATAATTCTTAAATGGGCAGAAACCTCTGATGGATATATTGCTCCGGAGACTTCATTAAGAAGCAAAAACAAGGAACCCTTTTGGATTACAAATATGTTTTCTCGACAATTAGTACATAAATGGAGAACGGAAGAACAAGCTATTTTGCTTGGAACAAATACTGTTTTAGAGGACAATCCAAGATTAGATGCAAGACTTTGGAAAGGCAAAAATCCTACACGTATAATTTTAGATAGGTCTTTAAAAATTGACGCATCCTATGTTGTATTAGATGGAAGTGTAAAAACAATAGTTTTTACTGAAAACTCTGATACTTCAAACCATATTAAAGGCGTAAAATACATTCCCATTAGTTTTTCGGAAAATATGGCTGAGCAAATTTGCCATAAACTTCATATAGAAAACATACAAAGTGTACTTATTGAAGGTGGTAGCAGAACTTTGCAAACCTTTATTGATGCTAATTTATGGGATGAAGCTCGAGTATTCGTCGGCAATACTTCATTTACAAAAGGCATTAAAGCGCCTAAATTAAAGGGGCATCTGATTACTACCGAAAATATCAAAAATGATACATTAAAAATATATTACAATGATTAAGAATATTATTTTTGATTTTGGAGATATCTTTATTAATCTAGACAAACCAGCGGTTTTTACTGTATTAACACAATTTGGTTACACAGAAATCACCCCAGATCTAGATAAGATCATGAAGGATTACGAAATGGGATTAATTTCATCTTCGGATTTTATTTTAGCCATGAACAGGATTTTCCCGGAGGCAAGACCTGAAGATCTTAAAAAGGCATGGAATTCTATTCTATTAGATTTTCCTGATTATCGGTTAGAATTTTTAGAAAAATTAGCGGCCGAAAACACGTTTCGCTTATTTCTACTAAGTAATACTAATGAACTTCATATAGATCATGTAATAAAAAACATGGGATTACACAGATTTGAAAGATTTAAAAAGTGCTTTGAAAAATTCTATTTGTCACATGAAATTAACCTTAGAAAACCCAATAAAGACATTTACACCTTTGTATTAGAAGAAAATAATTTAAAAGCAGAAGAAACTTTTTTTGTTGATGACACTAAGGAAAATACAGATACTTCTTCTTTATTGGGGATAAAAAGCTGGAATCTTATTGTTGGCCAAGAAGATATTATAGATTTGAAAAAGTGGTTGTAATATGATAGATTTAATACTGTGTATACTTTTCTCTAGCTCTTTATTTGTAATTTTTAAATTATTCAATACCTATAAAGTCCAAACCTTATTCGCAATAATTACAAACTATTTTGTAGCGAGTGTATTTTCCACATTTTTCTATGAAGACAGTATTAATTTTGCTGAAATCCCTGAAAAGTCATGGTTTTTACCAACCGTTGCATTGGGTTTTTTATTTATAACCGTTTTCTACATAACCGCTAGAACGTCTCAACAAATTGGAGTTTCCGTTGCATCTGTTGCATCAAAAATGTCGTTAGTAATTCCTGTTCTAGCTGGGGTTATGTTATACAAAGAAGATTTGAATATCATTAAAGTATTTGGCATTTTATTAGCCTTAGTAGCCGTTTATTTTGCATCCTTAAAAGATAGAACGATCACAGTTAAAACAGGAACTTTAGTTTTGCCGCTTTTATTATTCATTGGATCAGGACTTGTAGATACTAGTATAAAATACATACAAACCACATATGTGCCAAAAAATGAATTTCCATTATTTTGCGCACTTGTTTTTTTCTGTGCAGGTACATTTGGTGTTACCTTTATTTTATTACGCTCTTTTAAAGTCCCTTTAAAGAAAAACTATCGTAATATATTAGGTGGTTTATGCCTAGGTATCTTCAACTATTTTACGCTTTATTTTTTACTAAGAGCATTACAAAATGATTTTTTTGATAGTTCTTCTATATTTACCATAAACAATGTTGCAACGGTGTTATTCTCTACATTACTGGGGATAATATTATTTAAAGAGAAGTTAATTACAAAAAATTGGATTGGTATTGGATTGGCGGTCATTAGTATAATATTAGTAGCTCTTTTTTAATGGAATTTCATTCTGATACTTATAAAACACTTTCTAAACCCTCAGAAGAAATTCTATTCAAAGAAAAGAAGAGCAAATTTTTTGGTTATGCTTTCCCTATTTCCTCAGAGGACGATGTTAAACCTATTCTTGAGGATATTAAAAAAAAGCACCATACTGCAGGTCATGTATGTTACGCATGGCAATTAGGTGTTGAAAACCCAAGTTATAGAGCAAACGATGACGGAGAACCTAATAACTCCGCAGGGCCACCTATTTATGGCCAAATACAATCTTTTGAAGTTACCAATGTCCTTGTAGCGGTTGCCAGAATTTATGGAGGTACCAAATTAGGTGTTGGAGGTTTAATCAGTGCCTATAAAACTAGTGCTCAATTAGCTCTTGAAAATGCAACTATCGTTGAGATGATTGTACAGGAGCATTTTCTAGTATCTTTTGAATATGCAGATATGGATAAAGTAATGCGCATTATAAAACAAGAACAATTAAACATTGTAAATCAAAAAATGGCACTTAATTGTCAATTAGAAATTTCGGTTAGAAAAAATGATGCTCAAAAGATAAAAGCTATTTTAAATGAATTACATACCATAACTTTTAAAAGTATCAACTCTTAGTTAATCGATCTAATAAATCTTCTGGGCATTTAATAGGCCTATTTTTTTTCTTATCTAAAAAAGCAAGAACAGTATTTGCTTCGATTAAAAGTTCATTATTCTCGTTAAAGATTTTATAGTCAAATTCAATTCTTACTGAAGGTGTTTTTTTAAGTATGGTTTCTACTGTTATAAGGTCATCATATACGGCAGATTTTTTAAAATTAATCTGCAAAGAAATAACTGGCAAGATAATACCGCTTTCTTCTAGTTTTCTGTAAGAAATACCCTTAGATCTCAACCATTCAACACGGCCAATCTCCAAATATTGCGCATAGTTTCCGTGATATACCACTCCCATTTGATCCGTTTCACCATATCGAACTCGAAAAGAAAATTTGTTAATATTCATGTTTTTAAATGTAAAAATTATATATTTAGAGGCTTAGCAATTTTGCCGACCTAACATGGTGAAAAAAAAGTAAAAATTCAATACACAATGATTTTTTTTTTAGTTTTTTTGTTCACATATTTGTCCTCGCAAGTAACCCCCTTTATTTATTTGCTAAACACAACCGATAGAACATATTTTTATAACCAATATTTAAGATTAATTTAAAAAATGAGTGTTACTGCAATTTCCGTATGGAACAACTGTTTGGCTTTTATCAAGGATAATATCCAACCGCAGGCATTCAAAACATGGTTTGAGCCTATAAAACCAATTAAATTAACAGATAACGCACTTAGCATACAAGTACCCAGTAAGTTTTTCTACGAATGGTTGGAAGAGCATTATGTTAAGTTATTAAAAGTGTCTTTAACTAAAGAACTTGGCGAAAGTGCTAAATTGGTGTATATTATAAAAATGGAAAACACCTACGGAAATAGAGAACCATTTACCGAAAAAATTCCAAGCTCTAATAGAACAACCGTTCCAGCCCAAGAACTAGATGTGGCTATAAAATCTAAAAATCCTCAACTTAAAAATCCATTTGTAATTCCTGGAATTCGAAATATTAAAATTGAATCTCAATTAAATCCCAATTATAATTTCGAAAACTTTTTAGAAGGTGATTCCAATAGATTAGCACGTTCCGCCGGTATGGCTGTCGCGAATAAACCTGGAGGAACATCATTTAATCCGCTTTTGGTTTTTGGTGGTGTAGGATTAGGAAAAACACATTTAGCGCATGCTATTGGTGTTGAAATAAAAGATAAATATCCAGAACGTACTGTGTTATATATTTCTGCAGAGAAATTTACACAACAATATATTGAGTCCGTAAAGAAAAATACAAGAAATGATTTTATACATTTTTATCAATTAATAGACGTACTTATTATTGATGATGTTCAATTCTTATCTGGTAAATCTGGTACTCAAGACGTATTTTTCCACATATTTAATCATTTACATCAAAATGGCAAACAGGTAATTTTAACTTCTGATAAAGCTCCTGTAGACATGCAAGATATTGAACAACGTTTATTATCTAGATTTAAATGGGGATTATCAGCAGAATTGCAAAATCCAGATTACGAAACAAGAATTTCTATATTAAAAAACAAGTTGTATCGTGATGGTGTAGAAATGCATGATGATATTATTGAATATGTTGCAAAACACATCAAAACAAATATTAGAGAACTTGAGGGTGCTATTATATCATTAATTGCACAATCTTCATTCAATAAAAAGGAAGTAACTTTAGATCTTGCTCAGCAAGTTGTTGAAAAGTTTGTAAAGAATACCAAACGTGAAGTTTCTATAGATTACATTCAGAAAGTAGTTTCTGACTACTTTGAGATGGATGTGGCTACCTTACAATCAAAAACCAGAAAACGTCATATTGTTCAAGCAAGACAATTAGCCATGTTTTTTGCTAAAAAGTTTACCAAAGCTTCTTTAGCAAGTATTGGTTCGCAAATAGGCAAAAGAGATCACGCCACTGTTTTACATGCATGCAAAACTGTAGATAATCTTGCTGAAACCGATAAACAATTCCGCAAGTATATAGACGATCTTACCAAGAAATTTTCTTAAAATTAGATTATGAAAACTAGTATACTAATGGTTTGCCTCGGAAATATCTGTAGGTCGCCATTAGCAGAAGGTATTCTACAGAGCAAACTTAATTCTGATGCTTATTTTATTGATTCTGCTGGCACAGGCGGTTATCATATTGGCAACCCACCAGATTCCAGATCAATTGCCGTTGCAAAAAAATATGGAATAGATATTTCTAAACAAAAATGTAGACAATTTACAACACAAGACTTTTTGTTATTTGATATTATTTACGTGATGGACCAGAGTAATTATAATACTATAATTAAATTAGCCAAAGACGAAGATCAAAAGCGTAAAGTAAAGTTTCTACTAGCTGAAAATCACAACGAAAACAAGCAAGTACCAGATCCGTATTACGATGATAATGGTTTTGAGCATGTTTTTAAATTAATTGATGATGCTTGTAATGCGCTAGTAAAGAAACTAAGTGACAAAAACACTAATTTTTAGTTTATGGAAAGTAATAGTTTTGGAAAGTTATATTTAATTCCTACAACCTTAGGGGATACTGAGCCACTTGAAGTACTGCCCATATCCATAAAAAGAACAATTGAAAATATTGACTATTTTATTGTTGAAAATGAAAAAACAGCAAGAGCGTTTATTAAGAAAATAAGTTCTAAAAAATCGCAAGCTAGTTTAAATTTAGAGGCCTTAAACAAATTTACAGAACCTGAACTTATTCCAACTTTTTTGCAACCCTGTTTAGAGGGTAAAGATGTTGGTGTAATTTCTGAAGCAGGCTGCCCTGGTATTGCAGATCCAGGAGCAGATGTTGTTAGAATTGCCCATGAAAAGAATATAAAAGTTGTGCCTTTGGTTGGGCCATCATCTATAGTGCTTGCACTTATGGCAAGTGGATTAAATGGTCAAAATTTTGCTTTTAATGGCTACCTTCCTATAGAATCAGGTGATCGTAAAAGCGCAATTAAAAGATTAGAAAAATTATCAAAAGATACAGGACAATCGCAATTGTTTATTGAAACACCCTATAGAAATGATAAACTATTTGCAGAGTTGTTAAAAACAGTTCATCCGCACACTAAAATTTGTGTTGCCTGTGATATTACTTTAAACACAGAGTATATTATAACCAAAACTGCAAAAAATTGGACCAACGAAAAAATAGAATTACATAAAAGACCTGCCATTTTTATTATTCAGGCATAAAAAAAAGCCCCTACATTATATATGTAAAGGCCTTAAAAATTCTAACTTTCTTTTAAATTAAATCCGTGCATTTCGTTTTGGCAAAATCATGGAAATATCATATCCGGAAAATAGTTTAATGTAGCTACTTATACTAGTGCCATAATCATCACTAATATCATTTGCACCAAGTGTACGTAAATACTTTTTAACGTTTCCTGGCCCCGCTAAATGTGCAGCAGCAATAATACCTGATTCTGTAATATGAAAATTACCGATTTTTAATCCAGTATATTTTTCAATATCCCTTCTTAAAATCCATTTATTACGCGCAATGTTGGTAATAAATGCTTTCTCTTGCAATTCTGGGTTGGACAAAAAATGATCCACATTATAAATTCCAACCAGCTCAAGAGTACCAATTCCAAACTGATATTTACCTAAATATCCTAAGGAATTAACCACACTATACTTCCCTCTTGATTCTTTAAAAGCTAAGGCTTCTTTAAAACCAACATAAGAACTCCCTATAAAAGGAGGCTTAATAATAAAGGGGGAGGATTCTGTCATAGGTTCGTTTTTGGGAAACGAAACTAAAGTAGGTCTATTTACTTTTAGCGTTAATGGCACCTCCTTATCGGCGGGTTTTAATCCATAACTTACTAAAATAAATATCATGACAAGAGGACAACTTACGTTTATCCACTTTCTCATAAATTTGATTTCTTAAGACTTACAACCAAAAATTGGTTTGCTTAAATTAACGAGGCAAAGATACCTTGGTTTTTTTTATGGAAATGTTGGCAAAATCCTAAAAAAGGCAAAAATTAGATAAAGTGTTGTTAAAATCCGCTCAAAATACTATCTATTAATATTTTGGCTATTTATCCATCGGACATATTGCTCTTTATTTCGGTTGTGCTGCGCTAAGTTTTTGGCAAATTTATGGTATCCAAAATTTTCAACATTAGCAACAAAATAGAAATAATCATGCTTTTCTGAATTTAAAACAGCATCAATAGCTGTGATATCAGGCATTGCAATAGGTCCTGGAGGAAGCCCCCCGTACTTATAAGTATTGAAAGGAGAATCCAGCTCTAAATCTCTATATAAAACTCTTTTTATCACTTGATTAAAATCGCCGGAATGTAGCTTTAATGCATAAATTACAGTAGGATCTGCTTGCAACAACATACCATCACGCAATCTATTTAAATAGACCCCAGCAACTCTGGGACGCTCATCTACTTTTGCTGTTTCTTTATGTACTATTGACGCTAAGGTAGCTACTTCTATAGGTGTCATTTTTAAGTTTTGCGCCTTTGCGAGTCTTTGCTCATTCCAAAATCTCTGATACTCTTTCAGCATTCTATCTCTAAACTTTATGGCAGAGGTATTCCAAAAAAACTCATAACTATTAGGAATATACATTGCAAGCTTGGTGTCTAGATTGAAATTGTTTTGCTTTAAAAACTCTGAATCATTAAATGCATTTAATAACGAAATACTGTCAGCTTCAATCTGAGAGGCTACCCTACCTGCTAAATCTTCTAAAGTTTCTTGGTTATTAAACGCTAATTTTACTGGTACATTTTTACTTCGCAAAGTATTAATGATAGCATTATTATTCATTCCTTTTTCCAATATATACTTTCCAGCTTTCACATTTGAAGCATAGCCTTTTTTATGCGCTGCAGACTCAAAGGCATCAACATCTTTCAGTAATGGATTTAATTGTGTTAATACGTCATTAAATGAAGCATCTGATTTTATATAAACAATCTCTTTAGCTTCATCAAAATTAGTATTAGTGGTAAAAAAGGCGGCATAAATAGTATATGCAAAATAAGCGCCAATGATTAAACCAAGGGCAATTACAAGTAAAAAGATTTTTTTAAAAGACATTAATTAAATATTTTTTGATATAGTATTTCGTTTTTATAGTTCCCAGCTGAAGAAATCCAGTCTTTTTTTATTCCTACTTTAGTAAATCCTAATTTTTCAAATAAATGAATACTAGCTGCATTATCCTCTAAAATATTACAATATAATTGATGTAATTCTAAGGTTACTCTAGAGTAACCACAAAGTAGTTCAAGCGCCTCGGCTCCATAACCTAGATTTCTACTTTTTTCCGATGCTATTATGATTCCAACTCCTGCTCTTTTGTTTTTTGGGTCAAAATCAAATAAATCTATTAATCCAACTTTTTCATTTTTGGCATTACAAATGCACAACCTTAGTTGTTTCACATCATAAATATCTCTATGTGCATTGTCTAAATACAATTGCAGTACTTGCCTAGAATATGGCGTTGTTGTTCCACTTATTTCCCACACTTGGGTATTATTTTCTATTTGATAAAGAAAATCTAAATCATCAGCTTCCAAGGCTCTTAAAAAAACTTGTTCTCCTTTTAAACTATACATTTATTTCTCCTTTAAAAACAAATTTGGCTGGTCCGGTTAAAAATACATTTTTATATACGTCGCCAGATTTTTCAAAGTTAATTTCTAAATTTCCGCCGACCGCTTTTATTTTAACAGTATTAGTCTTTACCCGTCCCGCAGCATGCATAGCAATCGCAACAGCAGTAACACCTGTGCCGCAAGACAATGTTTCATCTTCCACTCCCCTTTCATATGTTCGTACACTGAAGGTCTCATCATCAAACGGCTCAACAAAGTTTATATTACTCCCTTTTTGTCCATATACGCCATACCTAAGCTTTTGACCCTCTGTCTTAACTTCAAAATCTTTTAAATTGTTAACCAACTGTACATGATGCGGTGATCCTGTATCTAAGAAACTAGCATTTGGTTTTACTTTAATTTCAGAAACATCTTTCATTTGTAAGCTAACTATATCACCAGAAATCGTAGCATGATGAAGTCCGTCTACAGCATTAAAAGTAGCCTTATCATTAATAATATTTAAGTAAGAAGCAAAAGCAACTAGGCATCTGCCTCCATTGCCACACATACTACTTTCGTTACCATCTGAATTGTAGTAAACCATTTTAAAATCTACTCCTTCTTCATTTTCAAGCAATATCAAACCATCTGCTCCAATACCAAATCTTCTGTCACATAAAAATGCCACAAGTTTGGTATCTTTTTCATCAAAGGTTTTTTCACGATTATCTATCATTACAAAATCGTTCCCGGTTCCTTGAAATTTATAAAATGTAAGTTTCATTTTTAAAGATTATTACACAAAGGTAGTATTTTATTAAGTCAATTTTTGCAGTTAAAAAGACGTTAAACACAAATTTTGTATTTCTAAAACTGTTAATTTTACAGTACAAAAGTTAAAATGTCAAATGATTATGAAGAAAATTGCAAACTTATTATTGGTTTCTGTTATTGCTGGTGCCGTAACATTAAGTGGCTATAAACTATTTTTTGAGCAACAATCTTTTATTTTCTCTGATAGTCCTACAGTACCTGTTACCACCGCAAGTTTTATGAATACTTCTGCTAAAGGAGCAGGAATAAATGAAGTAGATTTTACTTCAGCAGCCGAAACTACTGTAAACGCTGTAGTCCATGTAAAAAATGTTGCTATAAATAGTGGTCCAAAAAGTTTGATGGAATTTTTATATGGCTATGAAACGGAAGCTAAACCACAATTAAGAGGTGCTGGTTCTGGAGTTATAATTTCGTCTGATGGGTATATTGTTACCAACAACCATGTTATAGAAGGAGCATCACAATTACAAGTAACACTTAATAATAACACAACCTATGATGCAGAATTAATAGGAAGCGATCCTAATTCTGATATAGCCTTAATTAAAATTGAAGCAGATCATAAATTACCTTATCTAACCTTTGGAGATTCAGATAACACCAAAATTGGTGAGTGGGTACTAGCTGTTGGCAATCCTTTTAATTTAACATCAACTGTTACCGCAGGAATTGTGAGTGCTAAAGCTCGTTCGTTAGGTGGCACTAATCAGTCGTTTTTACAGACCGATGCGGCCGTAAATCCTGGAAACAGTGGCGGTGCATTGGTTAATACTAATGGTGAACTTATTGGAATAAATACCGCAATAACCTCTCAAACAGGTTCTTATGTTGGTTATTCGTTTGCAGTACCGAGTAATATTGCCAAAAAAGTTATTGATGACATAGTAGAATATGGAAATGTTCAGAAAGGAATTTTAGGCATTACTCCTATTCCTATAAATAGCTCTCTTGCGGCTGAAAAGGGAATTAAAAATATTGAAGGTGTTTATATAGATATTATAGAAGAAGATTCAGGTGCCTATGACGCAGGATTAGAATCTGGAGACATTATTAAAAAAATAGATGAAATAAAGACTTTAAATTTTCCAGATTTAACGGGTTATTTAGCAACAAAAAGACCTGGAGACGAAGTAAAACTAACCATAGAACGCAAAGGCGAAACTATGGAAATACCCGTAACCTTAAAAGAAAGACAAACAATTGTTTTGCCAATAATGGATTTAGAAGTGAAAAATCTAAATGATAAGGACAGAAAAGAATTTAGAACCAAGAAAGGTGTAAAAATAGTTGGCGTTTCAGAAAGATTTGAAGGATATGGCTTAGAAGGTAAAATCTTACTTTCTATCGGAGATAAAGAAATAAATGATATTAATGATGCTAAAGTTTTATTTGGTAGAATTACAAGATATGGCAACACCAGTATTACCATGTTAAATAAAAAAGGAGAACGAGAACGAATTATTCTTCAATAACAAAATTTTGTCTTTTAAAAATGCTCCTTATTACAAGGAGCATTTTTTTTGCTACCAGATAGCTTATCTACGAATGCAATACAATTAAACCGATAAAAATCATGTATTTCAGATAAAAGCAGTTCTTGCTAGAATTTTTATGAATTTATGTTACGAAAACGTTTGAAATAATTATTTTTGCAGAAAATTATAACAAAACAACATAAATAATCAAATGGATAAAATTAAATCTTACGAAAAAGAACTAGCTTTTCAAGCAGATCGCAGAAAAGCAACTACAGAGTTTATTAAAATTGTAAGCGATTTATGGTATGATAAATCAATCGAAATAGTTTTATTCAAAAATCAAGTTATCGACAAAAATGTAAGTGACATTATCAACTTGCATCAATACGCAGGAGAATTTGTGCAAAAACCTATTTCCATATTTGATTCGGTCGAAATACTAAGAACCATTAATAATATGATGCTTCCACCTGCGAAGTTAGATATTGGTAAACTAACCTATGAATATCATGCAGACAATGAAAATGAAGAAGACGTTAAAGCCTTTGTTTTTAATAAATTAAGAGGAGCTGATAAAGTTGAAGAAATTCAACCAAAAGATGTGGTGCTTTATGGATTTGGTAGAATAGGCCGACTAGTAGCTCGTGAATTAATGGCGAAAACAGGTAAAGGCAATCAAATGCGACTTAGAGCCATCGTGGTTCGTGGTGCCATCAGCCAAGAAATTCTAGAAAAAAGAGCCAGTTTACTAAGAATAGACTCTGTTCATGGTGAATTTAACGGAACAGTAGATGTTGATGTAAAAAACAAATCTTTAATTATCAATGGAACTACCGTCCATATGATAACTGCAGATAAACCTGAAGAAATAGATTATACTAAATATGGTATTTTCAACGCTTTAGTTATTGACAATACAGGTGCATTCAGAGATAAAGAAGCCTTATCTAGACATTTAAAATCTAAGGGTGCAGCAAAAGTATTGTTAACTGCGCCAGGGCAAGGTGTGCCAAATATTGTACATGGTGTAAATCATAAAGAATTTGATTCAAAAGATCATAAAATATTCTCGGCTGCTTCATGCACAACCAATGCCATTACCCCTATTTTAAAAGTAATTGAAGATTCGCTTGGCATAAAAAAGGGACATATAGAAACTATTCACGCCTTTACTAATGACCAAAATTTAGTGGATAATATGCATTCTAAATACAGACGAGGAAGAGCAGCTACACTAAATATGGTAATTACTGAAACTGGCGCAGGAAGTGCTGTTACCAAGGCATTGCCAAGTTTAAATGGTAAACTAACCTCAAATGCAATTCGTGTTCCTGTACCTAATGGTTCTTTGGCAATTATAAATTTGGAAGTAAATGCAAAAACTTCTAAAGATGCGATAAATACAATTATGAAAAAGTACGCACTACAAGGTGATTTGGTAGAGCAGATTAAATATTCATTAAATAATGAGTTAGTATCTTCTGATATTATAGGAACCTCTGCACCATCTATTTATGATAGCAAAGCTACAATAGTCTCTAAAGATGGCAAAAACATAGTACTATACATTTGGTATGATAATGAATATGGTTATTCACACCAGGTTATTAGACTAGCAAAATACATTTCTAAAGTTAGAAGATTTACTTATTACTAATTTTTTTTCTTATGTAATATTAAAGAAGTAATTTAGCGTTTCTCTAAATCGTATAATAAATATAAGAACTTACTAGATGAAATTATTTAGAATATTACTTATAAGCGTTGCTTTGCTTTCCGTAAACCTACATTACGCACAAGAAATAGAAGAAGACCAAGAAGAGCCTGCGGCTTCTTTAGAAACAGGAACCATTTCAGGACAATTTGAGTTTTTGGCCAAAAAAGCTGGAAATTACAGAGCAGATGGGATTCGTTATGAAGTAGTAAAAGTTACTAGTTTAGAAAAGATTAGTCAAAACGTAGCAGATACACTTAAGTTGCTTAAAAAGAATAATGCTGAATTAGTAGCTAAGATTAGCGAGAGTGACAAAACAATAAATACGCTAAATCAAAAACTTTTAGAGACAACAAATAACTTAACTGCCGTTTCAGAAGAAAAAGACAACATGTCTATTTTTGGAATATTAATTTCTAAAGGTGCTTATAGCGCTATACTTTGGACCATTATTACAAGTCTTTTTCTATTATTACTTTTCTTTATTTATAAGTTTAGAAGCAGTAATAGTTTAACCCAAATAGCAAAAACTAATTTGGCTGAATTAGAAATTGAATACGAGGAACATCGTCGTAGAGCTTTAGAAAGAGAACAAAAAATTAGTCGACAATATCAAGACGAAATCAATAAAAACAAAAAGGCTAAATAATTAGCCTTTTTGTTTTTAACTACTACTAGAATAGAATTATGATGATTCATGACATCTTTTTAAATATTTCTTTAAATGCGTATTGATATTATTACGGTTCTTCCTGAATTGCTTAAAAGCCCTTTTGAAGCTAGTATTCTAAAAAGAGCTATAGAAAAAGGTATTGTAGAGGTTCATACGCATAACCTTCGTGATTATACAGATTTAAGTTACAATCAAATAGATGATTATCAGTTTGGTGGTGGCGCAGGTATGGTTATGATGATTGAACCTATTGATAAATGTATTACAGCACTCAAACAAAGTAGAGATTACGACGAGATTATTTACATGACTCCAGACGGCGAAACGCTAAATCAAAAAATAGCCAATAGCATGTCCCTTTTAAACAATGTAATAATTTTGTGCGGACATTACAAGGGTGTAGACCAGCGAGTTAGAGATGCGTTTATAACTCGCGAAATATCAATTGGAGATTATGTCTTATCCGGAGGAGAATTGGGAGCTGCCGTTCTTTGCGATGCGATTATAAGATTAATTCCTGGGGTTTTAAGCAATGAAACTTCCGCATTAACAGACACTTTTCAAGACAATTTATTGGCGCCTCCAGTGTACACCAGACCAGCAGAATACAAAGGAATGAAAGTTCCGGAAATATTATTAAGCGGCAATTTTCCTAAGATAGAAAAGTGGAGAGAAGATCAGGCACAGGAACGCACCGAAAGGTTAAGACCTGATTTATTAAAATAAAGCTAAAAAAAACTTATTTCCGCTTGCTACTTCTCATTAATTAATTACTTTTGCAGTCCATTAAATCAACCTCTGACGAAAATCGTGAATGTTGCTTTATAACTAACAGTAAATCAAAGCAATGGAAGCATTATTAAAATTTGTTCAAGACGAATTTGTAACTAAAAAAGAATTTCCTGATTTTTCAGCAGGTGATACAATCACTGTGTATTATGAAATTAAGGAAGGTGAAAAAACACGTACTCAGTTTTTTAGAGGCGTAGTTATTCAAAGAAGAGGTTCTGGATCTTCAGAAACTTTTACAATTAGAAAAATGTCTGGTACTATTGGTGTTGAGCGTATCTTCCCAATTAACATGCCTGCATTACAAAAAATCGAAGTTAATAAAAGAGGTAAAGTTAGAAGATCTCGTATTTTCTACTTTAGAGGCCTTACAGGTAAAAAAGCTAGAATTAAAGAAGTACGTTCTTAAATTCAACAATAACGCAATTAAACACCCGCTTTCAGCGGGTGTTTTTGTTTAATACTATTAAATATTTAACATTTTAGCATTTTGTAAAACCAATATTATTTTGTAATTTACAATTATAAATAGTGACGCAAATGCAATCAATGGTTGCCGTTTTGCAAATAAAGCAGAACACCAAGTTTGTAAACTATTTCAAAAAAAGCCATATCAATACAACATGTAATGATATGGCTTTTATAGTATTTAACCATTTCTGCAAAAAGTATCACAAAAGGTATTTTTTATCACAATAATATCTATTCATCTACACAAATAACAAGAACAGAAAATTGTATATTTGCTCCGCTTAATTCAAATACAATCAAAATAATGCCAAAAATAATTTATACCAAGACCGATGAAGCTCCAGCTTTAGCCACTCAGTCTTTCTTGCCAATTGTTAAAGCCTTTACGAAACCATGTGGTATTGATATTGAAACTAAAGATATTTCGCTTGCTGGTAGAATTATAGCAACTTTTTCTGAGTTTTTAAAAGAAGAACAACGCATTGCTGATGATTTATCAGAATTGGGTGAATTAGCTAAAAACCCTGATGCCAACATTATTAAATTACCAAACATTAGTGCATCAGTTCCGCAATTAAAAGAAGCAATCGAAGAGTTACAGAAAAAAGGATACGCATTACCAAACTATCCTGATGAACCAAAAACCGATTCAGAAAAGCAAATTAAATTGCGTTATGACAAAATTAAAGGTAGTGCCGTTAATCCTGTATTAAGAGAAGGAAATTCTGATAGAAGAGCTCCTCGTGCCGTAAAAAATTACGCTAAAAAGAATCCACATTCTATGGGTGCATGGAGTTCAGAATCTAAAACCCATGTAGCTACGATGGGCAATAATGATTTTAAAACCAACGAAAAATCACTTACTATTGATAAGGCTACCTCTGTTAATGTGGAGCTAATAGCTAATGATGGTAAAAAAACTATTTTAAAAGAAAATATAGCATTGTTAGCAGGAGAAATTATCGATGCTACTGTGCTTAGTAAAAAAGCATTGCTTGCGTTTTTAAAAGAGCAAGTAAAAGATGCTAAAGAAAAAAATATTCTTTTTTCAGTGCATTTAAAAGCAACCATGATGAAGGTTTCTGACCCAATCATTTTTGGACATGTTGTTGAAGCTTATTTTGCTACTATTTTTGATAAATACAAAAGCGAATTCGACTCCATAGGCATAAGTGCTAATGATGGTTTAGAAAACTTATTGAATAAATTAAAAGAGCTGCCTGAAGCTAAATACAAGACAATAGTTGCCGATATTGAAAAAACTATTGCTGATGGACCAGATTTGGCAATGGTAAATTCAGAGAGAGGAATTACTAATTTACATGTACCTAGTGATGTAATTATCGATGCTTCAATGCCTGCAATGATCCGTAATTCAGGAAAAATGTGGGATATAAACGGTAAAGCGAGAGATACTAAGGCTATTATTCCAGATAGTAGTTATGCTGGAGTTTACCAGACAACTATTGATTTTTGCAAAAAACACGGTGCATTTGATCCTACAACAATGGGTACAGTACCTAATGTTGGCTTAATGGCGCAAAAAGCAGAAGAATACGGGTCACATGATAAAACTTTTGAAATAAGCACTAGTGGAGTTGTAAATGTTGTAGATACAAACTCCAATACAATATTGATTACGCATAATGTAGAAGAAGGCGACATATGGAGAATGTGTCAAGTAAAAGATGCACCTATTCAAGATTGGGTAAAATTAGCTGTCTCTAGAGCGAAAGCTACCAATGAACTAACTATTTTTTGGTTAGACGAGAATAGAGCACACGATGCAGAATTAATTAAGAAAGTTAAATCATATTTACCAAATTACGATGTAGCCGGATTAGATATTAGAATATTATCTCCAGAGAAGGCTACGCAATTAACTTTGGAAAGAATAATAAAAGGACAAGATACAATCTCCGTTTCAGGTAATGTATTACGTGATTATTTAACAGATCTCTTTCCTATATTAGAAGTTGGTACTAGCGCAAAAATGCTCTCTATTGTACCTTTAATGAATGGTGGTGGACTATTTGAAACCGGTGCGGGAGGTTCTGCACCTAAACACGTTGAACAGTTTTTAGAAGAAGGACACCTTCGTTGGGATTCTCTTGGAGAATTTTTGGCTTTAGGAGTTTCATTAGAACATTTCAGCGAAAAATATAATAATGAAAAAGCATTAGTCTTGGCTGACACCTTAGATGCTGCTACTGAAAAATTCCTTGATAATGATAAATCCCCATCTAGAAAGGTTGGCGAATTAGATAATAGAGGTAGTCATTTTTATTTAACCCTTTATTGGGCCCAAGAACTTGCTAAACAAGATAAGAATGCTGAATTAAAGTCCATTTTTACTAAAATAGCTAAAGATCTTGAAGAAAATGAAACTAAAATAATTTCAGAATTAAATAACGCACAAGGAAAGAAAGTAGATATTCAAGGCTATTACAAGGGAGATGATAATTTAATTGCAAACGCAATGAGACCAAGTAAAACCTTCAATGCTATTCTCGCGGAAATATAAAAACCCGATTTTATAATACATAAAGCCTTTTCTATTTCATTAGAAAAGGCTTTTGTTTTTTTAGTCATCTCCACTAAAATCAAGTATTTTTGTGAAAAATTGCCTAATATGAATATATATAAAATATGCTCTTTTCTGAGTACTTATTTCCTTATAATGGTTTCTGCTTTCGCCCAACAAAAATACACCATAAACGGAACTATTAGTGAGTTAAATAGCAATGAATCATTAATAGGTGTAGAAGTTATAGTTCCTGAATTAGGCACAGGCGTTACAACAAATGAATATGGTTTTTATTCTATTACTCTTCCAAAAGGCGACTATACGCTTATTGTAAACTATTTAGGGTTTAGCACCGTAAAAACGCTCGTTAATCTTGAAAAAGACACAAAATTAGATTTTCAACTAGAAGAACAGGCAGAAGTTTTAGAAGAAGTTGTTGTGTTAGAAAATATTGAAAAAACAAATATTAGCACTCCTCAAATGAGTGTGAGCAATTTGGCGGTAAAAACAATAAAAAAAATACCAGTAGTATTAGGGGAGTCCGATGTTTTAAAAGCTATAGTTTTATTACCTGGTGTTAGCAATGCGGGAGAAGGTTCTTCAGGTTTCAACGTTCGTGGTGGATCGGCAGATCAAAACTTAATATTATTAGATGAAGCAACTATTTTTAATTCTTCCCACCTTTTTGGATTTTTCTCTGTCTTTAATCCTGATGCCATTAAAGATATTAAATTATTCAAAGGAGGAATACCATCTCGTTATGGAGGCAGAGTTTCTTCAGTTCTAGAAATTTTTCAAAAAGAAGGCAATAGCAAAGAGTTTAAGGTTAATGGCGGTATTGGTATTGTAGCTAGTAGAATTTTACTTGAAGGCCCCATAAAAGAAGATAAGGCTGCATTTTTAATTGGTGGTCGCTCTTCCTACGCACATCTTTTCCTGCCTTTGTTCGATATTGACAACAAAGCCTATTTCTACGACCTTAATACGAAATTGAATTTTAAACTAAATGATAACAATAATATATTTTTATCTGGATATTTTGGACGAGATGTTTTTAGTATAAGTGATAGTTTTGTAAACACCTACGGTAATTCTGTAGGCAATTTTAGGTGGAATCATCTTTTTTCCAATAAATTATTCTCTAACCTATCCTTAATATATTCTGATTATTATTATGGGTTAAAATTAGACTTTGTTGGTTTCAAATGGAATTCCGGTATTCAAAATTTTAACGTAAAATATGACCTTAAACATTATGTTAAAAACAATCTTCAAATAAATTATGGGGTAAATAACATTTACTATCAATTCAATCCCGGAAAGATAGTTCCTAGTAGTGCAGATTCAGGAATAATAGAAGAACAACTAATCCAAAAATACGCAAATGAATTCGCTGCATATATTGATGTAGAGCACGACATCTCTAAAAAATTGAGCTTAGAATATGGTATACGGTTCAGTACATTCAATAGATTAGGGCAATCAGAATTAAATGTATATGCAAATAACAATTCAGTCGATTTTGATGAAGACTTATTAATCTACAAAAAAGCTGATCCAATTGGTATACAAACTCCAGGAAGAAAATCTAGTTTAACCACGTTCAACAATCTTGAACCTAGAATAGCGATGGCTTATAGAATTAATAATGATAATTCTATTAAGGCAAGCTACACAAGATTAGCGCAATACTTACATTTAATCTCAAATACAAGTTCTCCTACTCCATTAGATGTTTGGACTCCAAGCGGACCTTTTATCAAGCCACAGCTGTTGGATCAATATGCCTTAGGATATTTCAAAAACATAAAAAATACAGACTATTCTTTAGAAACTGAAGTCTATTACAAACAAATAAAAAATAGAATAGATTATATTGATGGTGCTAACCTTATTGCTAATAATGCTATTGAACAAGTAATCTTAAACGGTGAAGCAAGAGCTTATGGTTGGGAATTACTTTTTCGCAAAAACGAAGGTAAGTTGCAAGGATGGCTTTCCTATACTCTTTCAAAATCTGAACAAAGAACACCAGGAAGAATAGCGTCACCAACAAATGGCATAAGCCCTTTAGAAACTGGTATAAATAATAGTCTTTGGTATAACACACCTTATGATAAGACTCATGATTTTTCTTTATTTGGAAGTTATGATTTTAATGAAAAATGGAATTTTAATGCAAATTTTGTGTTTCAAACTGGGCAACCAACCAATTATCCTATTGGTCAGTTCGAGTTTCAAGGCCTAACTATTCCATATTACGGTGACCGTAATTCTGAAAGACTCCCAAATTATAATAGATTAGATGTTTCCGCTACATTGAATCCAACAAAAAATAAGAATAGAAAAATTCAAGGAGAATGGGTTTTCAGTATTTACAACCTGTACAACCGTAAAAATGCAGCATCTATAAATTTTAGTAGAAATAATGATACAGGAGTAAATGAAGCTGTAAGAACTTCAATTTTTGGCATTGTACCAGCGGTTACCTATAATTTCAAATTTTAAATGATGAAAAAAATAATATATTTTTTATTAATAGCGCTTACTTTAAGCAGTTGTGAAGACGTAGTTTATGTGGAATTACCATCAGATCAACAAAGATTAATTGTAGATGGCTTAATTAGAGTTAACAATAGCGAAAGCAATACAACAGTAACGATCAAAACTAACTTAACAAATTCTTTTTTTGAAGAAATAGAACCTTTAACTGTCACGAATATTCAATTATCGAATGAATCTGGTACTTTTATAGCCAACCTTGCAGAAAGTAGCAAAGGGATCTACACGGCCAATATATCGACTTCTTTATTGAAAGAAGGCACTGTACTATTAACCATTATATATAACAACGAAATTTATGAGGCTAGATCTTCCTTCAATGCTTCCGTTCCTATTGACAATTTAGTTCAAGGTGAAGGAACACTATTTAATGAAGATGAAACCGAAATAATTATCACTTATACTGATAATCCTGACATAGATAATTATTATTTATTTGATTTTGATTTTAATGAATATTTAGTTTCTGAAGATACATTTTACAAAGGGGAACAATTTGAATTTTCATATTTTTACGATACTGAATTACAATCTGGGCAATCCTTACAAATAAGTATTTTGGGTGTAGATGATATTTTCTACAATTATATGAATCAAATTATCGTGCAAAGCGGAGGAAATCAAGGGCCTTTTCAAACGCCTGCTGGCACAGTTCGTGGAAATATAGTAAACACCTCTAGTATCGATAATTATGCTTTAGGTTTCTTTACTATTTCAGAAATCTATACTCAAACTATAACAATAGATTAAAATATAAATATGCATACCAATAAAGACGTACTTGCTAAAGGAATTAAATATTTGGGCTATACGGTATTATTAATGTTTTTAGCTCCTACTGTACTGTATCAAGCCTTCAAAAATATAGAAAATACACTATTTATACCTGTGCTAATTGTTGGAGGCTTACTTGCCATAGGTGCAATAGTACTCGCATTTAAAGGAGTAAACACCATTATGAAGAGTATGTTTGGAGACAAAAAGAAATAAAATCCTTATTACCATTAAAAGGTGATGGTGATTTACCGAGAATATAAGCACTCAACAAACACTTAAACTTAGAAGCCACTTACTGTTGTAAGTGGCTTTTTTATGTTATATAGTTTCGTGGTTTGTATTTAAAGCAAGCCATTCTATTACTCCTTTTGTATCTTATATAAACAAAAAAAGTCCTCAATATTTCTATTGAGGACTTGCTTAAAAAAAGGCGACGACCTACTCTCCCACTTGGTATAGCAGTACCATCGGCGCTGATGGGCTTAACTTCCCTGTTCGGAATGGTAAGGGGTGGACCCCATCGCCATGGCCACCTTAAATCTTTAGTTGCGTTTACATATTTAAGTAGACTAACAACAATTTTGTTAACATATTAAAGGGACAAAAT
>NZ_FWXO01000005.1 GCF_900176415.1 Cellulophaga tyrosinoxydans
GGAGTAAATACAGATGATCAGTTTGATGATGAAGTTCAGTTAAGAACGGCAATTGATGTTGATGATGCAGGTAAGTCTGCAGCCCAAGGATTTACAACGGAGACGACTGTAAAACAGGTTATTGATGCGATAGCACCAATTACTTCTAAAGCTGCAAGAATTTTCTATCCACCTTCAATAGAGGTAGATGCTTCAACAACAGGAACGCGAACAATAGACTTGTATGCACAATATATCGCACAATTTGGTTCTCCATTGCGTGGTAGTGCAGGAGCACCTGCTGCAATTCCAACTTATGGGGCAACAGAATTATACTATTATGTTACATATGCTGATCCTACGGTTTTTAATACTACCGCGACAACAGGACCTTCTGCAATGGTTATAACTGCAGATGGTAAATTAACATTAACCGTAACTGCACCTCCAAGTAGTTATAATTCATTAATAAACGTAGTTTTTGTAGTAAAATAATTTAAGCGAATAAAAGAAAATAAGAGTTTGAAATCAAACAACACATATAAGCTTGTATTCGCAATCCTAATCGGACTATTTTGTTCCAATTTGGTGAGTGCACAATTTTTACTACAAGCACCGAATAGTACGGATGAAAATAATTATAGATGGTACAATGCCGAAGATACAAACACTGTATTAGGAACTGATTTTTTCTATGAAGTAAATCAACCTGGAGTTTATTTTGCAACCTACGATGGTACAGTATGTGGTAAAAATGCGACTAGTTATTTTATTCTAACCGATTGCGAATCTCCAAATAATGAGGTTACCTTAGATATTTCAGCTAATGTTCCTGTTGGAGCAACTATTACTTGGAGTCCTGCATTGACAGGAAGCCAAACAGCACCACAAATTTTAGCCACTAAGGATGTGGAAAAGTATATTGCTACGCTTTTGAAAGCAGGAAATTCTAAAAATCTTCCTTCTTTTACTGTGGTTTGTATGAGTCAGGCTAGTAACCTAATGGATGACACAGTAACAGTGGATGAAGATTCATCGGTAGTGGTTGATATTTTTGCTAATGACGCTGATTTGCCCATTTTAGGTACTTTAACAACTTCGAATCCAACGAATGGTACCATTACGATAGATGATAATGGTACTCCTAATAATCCTTCTGATGATGTAGTTACCTATACACCAGATCCAGATTTTAATGGTCAGGATACCTTTACTTATACCATCTGTAATTCCTTTGGAGATTGCAGTACTGCTACAGTAGTAGTAGATGTATTGCCAATTGTAGACACAAATGATGATGTTGTTACTACAGATGAAAATCAGCCTATAACAATAGATAATTGGGCAGCAAATGATAACGATATTCCTACTATAGGAACCTTTACAACTACGGCTCCAATTAATGGTAGAGTGGTTCTTGATGATAATGGTACGCCAAATGACCCATCGGATGATGTGCTTACATATACACCTAATTTAGATTTTTATGGTACAGATTCATTTGATTATACAGTTTGTGATACTCTTGGAAATTGTAGTACATCAACAATTACTATACTAATTACAAGTACAGTTGATCTGGATAGTGATGATGATGGCATTTTAGATGCATGGGAAGATTTAAATACTGATGGTGATAATGATCCGTCTACAAACCCTACAGATTCTGATGGAGATGGTATTCCGGATTATTTAGATATTGATAGTGATGATGACGGTATTCCAGATAACGTTGAAGCACAAACTACAGCAGATTATATTGCGCCAAGTGGAGTTGATGCTAATGATAACGGGCTTGATGATGCGTACGAACAAAATGGTAATCTAGGTATAATTCCTGTAAATACTGATAATGCAGATTTACCAGATTATTTGGATGACGATAGTGATAATGACAATGTTCCTGATAATATCGAGGCACATGATCATGACCACGATGGTATACCAGATGTAGTATTCACAGGTTCAGATAAAGATAATGACGGATTGGATGATGGTTATGAAGGCAATACTGTGATTGATATTGACGTTAATGATGAAATAAATGATCCATACTCAGATTTACCAAATACAGATAATGATGACGAATCAGATTATAGAGATACCGATGATGACGATGATGGAATATTAACTATTGACGAGGATGTAAATCTAGACGGAGATTATGCAAATGATGATGTTAACGGTAATGGTATTCCAAATTATTTAGATCCTGATTTAGTAGTTACTGGTGGAGATGAAGTAGAAGTGTTTAATGTTGTCACACCAAACGGAGATGGAGTACACGACGTTTTAACCATTGCAGGATTAGAGAATTTCCCTAATAATACCATCAAAATTTATAATAGATGGGGAGTTTTAGTGTATGTAACAAAGGCTTATAATACACAAGGGAATGTATTTGATGGTACATCAAATGGACGCGTAACTATTGACAAGGATAATAAATTGCCTGTAGGTACCTATTTCTATATTTTGGATTACGAAGACGGAACAAATAACATGAAATCAAAAACAGGATATTTATACATAAATAGATAGAATGAAAACCCCAAATCATAATAAAACCTATTATAAATACCTTTTTGCAGTGCTATGTTTTATAGGATTGCTCAGCGGTAACATTGCACTTGCGCAACAAGATGCGCAGTACACTCAATACATGTATAATACCGTAAGTGTAAACCCGGGTTATGCAGGTTCTAGAGGGCATATGAGCATTGGAGCGTTGCACAGATCGCAATGGGTAGGCTTAGAAGGTGCGCCGGTAACACAAACTCTTAATATTCACTCACCAATAGGCTATAAAGGGGTTGGTTTAGGATTTTCAATAGTAAACGATAAAATAGGACCAACTTCAGAGACTAATTTTGATGTTGATTTTTCCTATACCATCCCCGTGAGTTCTGAGGGTAAGGTTAGTTTTGGGTTAAAGGGAAGTATTAATTTATTGGATGTAAGGTTTTCTGAATTAAATCAATATGCTTCGGACCAAACATTGCAGCAAGATATAGATAATAGATTGTCACCTAACGTTGGTGCTGGTGTTTACTACCATACCGATAAATTTTATTTAGGTGTTTCAGTACCAAGAATATTAGAAACTTCTCATTTTGACTCTTCCTCCTTATCTACAGCAAAAGAGCAGATGAATTTTTATTTAATTACAGGTTATGTATGGGAATTAAACCCTTTCTTAAAGTTTAAACCCACATTACTAACTAAGGTTGTTCAAGGAGCACCATTACAAGTAGACTTGTCTGCTAATTTTATGCTTAATGATAAGTTTATACTTGGAGCTGCCTACCGATGGGACGCTGCATTAAGTGGTATGCTAGGTTTTAATTTGTCTAACGAATTTCTTATAGGTATTGCTTACGATAGGGAAATTACTGATCTTGGAAGTACACGATTTAATAATGGTTCTTTTGAAGTTATTTTAAGATATGATTTCATCAAAACAAAAGGCAACCTAAAATCACCTAGATTCTTTTAATCTTTTGGTTTATAAAATTTTTGGGTAGGAAGGCAATTTGCCAGAAGTATTTATTTTTTAGTAAATCTTTATAAATCCTTTAAAGATGTTATTTTTGTAAGAGTGATGAAAATCACTATTGCTAAGAAAAAGAAAATAACTTGAAGGAAGAACACGTAATACTTGTCAATCATTTAGATGAGCAAATTGGTACTATGCCAAAAATGGAAGCTCATGAAAAAGCTGTTTTGCACAGAGCCTTTTCTGTTTTTATTATGAATAAAAATGGTGAGACCATGCTGCAACAACGAGCTGCTCACAAATACCATTCTCCATTGCTATGGACAAATACGTGTTGCAGTCATCAACGAGTAGGAGAAACCAATATTGAAGCTGGTAAGAGACGGCTTCAAGAAGAAATGGGATTTACAGCAGACTTAAAAGAACTGTTTTCATTTATTTATAAAGCTCCTTTTGATAACGGACTTACGGAACATGAATTAGATCATGTAATGGTGGGATACTACGATAATGCTCCGATAATAAACCAAGAGGAAGTTGCGGATTGGAAATGGATGAAACCTGAGGCAATTAAAGAAGATATTGCTGAAAATCCAAATGCGTATACTGCTTGGTTCAAAATTATTTTCGAAAAATTCTATAGCCATATAACTAAACATAAATTTGAATCATGAAAGTAAAGGTTAGTAGAAAAGCACATTTTAATGCCGCTCATAGATTATATAGACCTGATTGGAGTTTTGAAAAAAACGATGCAATTTTTGGGCTCTGTAACAATCCAAATTTTCATGGTCATAATTACGAATTAATTGTAAGTGTTACTGGAGAAATAGACCCAGAAACAGGTTTTGTAATAGATGTGAAAGTTTTAAAAGATCTAATTAAAAGTGAAATTGAAGACGCTTTTGATCATAAAAATTTAAATATTGAAGTCCCAGAGTTCAAAAATTTGAATCCAACCGCGGAGAATATTGCGGTCGTTATTTGGGATAAACTAAGACCGCATATTGATAATTCTAAAGATCTTGAGGTGGTATTATACGAGACTCCTAGAAATTTCGTTACATATGTAGGAAATACCTTATAATTTAAATTATTCTAATTATTATTTCATGAATTTGTATCCGTTAAAATTTAACCCTATTCTTAAAGAGCGCCTTTGGGGTGGCTCTAAACTTGGCGATATTTTTGGAAAGCCAATAGAAAATGATATAACAGGCGAAAGCTGGGAGTTGTCAACCGTTAAAGGAGACATCTCTGTTGTGGCTAATGGTGCATTAGCGGGCTCCTCTTTACAAGATTTAATAGATACAAATGCAGAAGCTTTGCTAGGGAAAAGTGTAGTGGAGCGATTTGGAAAAGAATTTCCAATTCTTATTAAATTTATAGATGCCAAGCAGGATTTATCTATTCAATTACATCCAAATGATCAATTAGCAAAGGAGCGTCACAACTCATTTGGTAAAACCGAAATGTGGTATATAATGGATGCCGATAAAGATGCAAGTCTTATTGTTGGTTTTAATAAAACGGTAACCAAAGAAGAGTATCAAAAGAGTATTGAGAACGATACTTTAATAGATTTAATGAATTATGAAAAAGTAAAAGAAGGGGATACATTTTTTATTAATACGGGTAAAATTCATGCCATTGGAGCAGGTGTAGTTTTAGCCGAAATTCAGCAAACTTCAGATGTTACTTACCGTGTATTTGACTTTAATAGAAAAGATAAAGATGGTAATTACAGAGAACTACATACTGATTTGGCATTGGATGCAATGGATTATGAAAAGAAAGATGATTTCATTGTTGCCTACGACAAACATAAAAATGTTGTTAATGAAATGGTGAACTGTCCGTATTTTAAAACTAACTATATTAATTTAAACGACAGTTTAAGTCAAGATGTTACACAGCGTGATTCATTTACCATATACATGTGTGTAGGTGGTTCTGCTACAATAAGTAATGATTTGGGAACAGCTAAAGTTAAAAAAGGAGAAACAGTTTTGTTGCCTGCAAATTCTAAAAACATTACAATAGAAACTACAGATGTAACTCTTTTAGAAGTTACTATTTAAAAAATGAACTATTAAGATTCATATACTTTTAAAAAGAGTACTTTTGCAAAAAAGAAATTAAATTAGTAACAATGGCAAGTATAAAAGATTTAAAAAAAGATATCAATTACGTTTTAGGTGATATTATAGAAGCAGTATATTTTTGGGAAGCTTCAAATGGTAAAAAAAGTTCTAAAGAAGGCTCTGCATTAATAGATGAAGCAATCAATACTTTTGATGATTTAATTGCAAAAGTAAATCAGAAAAGTGTTGAAAAAAGAGGCAAGCATTTAAATGCTGTTAAAGCTGAATTAGAAGAAAAAGCAACTACTTTAGTTGAAAAATTAAACAAATTAGGATAATATTTTAAAGTTATCATTATAAATAAAAAAGCATCCAACTTAGTTGGATGCTTTTTTATTTAATTTAAAATCTATAGTTAATTCTTCTTTTTTAGATCTTCAAGATATTTTTTTAATTCTTTACCATATTTTGATGCAGCTACTTCTGGCGTTAGCATTTTACTTATAGAATCTAAATACTTAACATTAGCATCTCCAACTTCTCTTACAGCAATATATGGAGCCACATAAGAATCTTTGTTGTTAAGGGCAAAATTTAAAGCATAAGCATAGCTTCGGTACACATTTTTATCACCTTGTTTAGCTAAAGAATCTAGGGTTAATGAATCTTTCTTAACCTTTGGATCAAATCTAGCTTGTAATAATTCTAAATTTTTGGTGTTGTAGCGCGTCATGCCTTTTTTGTACTCTTCAAATTTTTCATTGGACTTAGAGCCCGTTATTTTTGCTTCCGTATCGAAGGCATCCCAAATGGTATTTATAGTAATGGTGCCAGGTTCACCAAAAAAGGTAATTCTATCATTGACATCATTAAAATCGTTTTTATCAAGGTATAAATAATAAATATCTGGACTTTCAATGTTGGTTTCAAAGTTAAAGTCACCATTACCTTTTATTTCCAATGAATCTAAAACAACTAATGTAGTATCTTGTAAATGCTGTAGATAAAGTTTTCCTTTTTTTAATCCTTTTACTGTACCATTCACAATCATTGTATCCTTAGAATCTCCTGAGCAGGAAATTAATAAAAGTCCTATTAAGGACATAAAAAGTAGTTTCTTCATGTTTTTAATTTTGAGGGGCAAATATCATTATTTTTTTCATTTCCTGCGGACAATTATACTGTATACTACAAGATTTTATACACATTTTTATAAGTTAGAGGCTATCTCCATAAGGTATGCACATAGCAATGCGCCTCCGGTACCAACTACATATCCAAATACTGCCAATAGTACACCCACAGAAGCTAAAGATGGATGAAATTCTGCAGCAACCACTGGAGCAGAGGCTGCACCACCTACATTTGCTTGACTCCCAACTGCCAAGAAAAAATAAGGCGCCTTAATTAATTTAGCAACGATAATAAGTAATATTGCATGAATACTAATCCAAATTATACCTACCATTATTAAACCCGGATTTTCTAAAACTTGAGCTATATCTACCTTCATACCTATAGTTGCAACTAAAATGTAAATAAACATACCGCCAATTTTACTTGCGCCTGCACCTTCATAATTTTTTGCCTTGGTAAACGATAATGCAACACCAACAATTGTGGCTATTACCACCATCCAAAAGAAATTAGAACCTAGAAAGGATAAGAAATTAATTGGGTCTGCAACGGCAGGAACGTTGTTTACAAGAAAGTCGCTTATAGAATCACCAAAAAAATGTGCTATTCCAACTGCTGCGAATGCAAAACAAAGCATCATCATATAATCATTTAACGTAGGAACGCGAGTTATTTTCTCAGAAAAAGCAGTTACCTTTTGTTTTAAAGTTTCAATAGCAGAAGTATCGGCTTTTAACCATCGATCTATTTTAGCGGTTTTACCAACACCAAATAATAATACGGCCATCCAAATATTTGCTACCGCTATATCAACAAGTACCATTGCCCCATACTTTGAAGGGTTGTAATTAAATACTTCGTACATAGCTGCTTGGTTAGCTCCACCACCGATCCAACTACCCGCTATAGTTGATAATCCACGCCATACGGCATCAAAATCATTTCCCCCAACTGTTTCTGGTGAGAATATAGATACAATGAGGATAGCAATTGGACCTCCAATAATAATCCCAACGGTACCGGTTAAAAACATAATAAGTGCTTTGGAACCTAAATTAGCAATTGCTTTAAGATCTATACTTAAAGTCATTAAAACTAAGGCAGCTGGTAGCAGATATCTACTGGCTACAAAATATAAATTGGAGTTATGTTCAGAAATATTGCCATTAATATCTACGGTGTGCCAAACTTCTGCTATTACTCCTGTAGACGCTAAAATTGCAGGTAAGGCATAACACATTAATACCGCAGGAACAAAAGAATAAAATTTTGACCAAAACCCTGTTTTGATTGAAGAGGTATAAAAAATAATTCCTAAACAAAGCGCCAAAAGGCCAAAAACAACAGTATCATTTGTGATTAAAGGTTCTGGTAAAATTACTTTTTGCATATGTGTTATATTGGTAGATTTTTCAAATATAATTAAACTATAACATGTTCTTTAATAAACTTTGCAACACCATGTTCAGTATTACTTGCGGTAACAAAATTAGCAATGGCTTTTACTTCTTCTCGAGCATTGGCCACAGCAACACCACAACCAACCTGTTTTAGCATTTCTAAGTCATTATAATTATCGCCAAAAGCAATTATATCTTCTAATGTTTGATTTTGAGAAAGTAATAGTTGAATGGCTGAAAGTTTAGAAACACTTTTGGGGGCAAGTTCAATTAGGGTATCATTAGATCGGTAAATAGCAATATCCTTATGAAATTTATCTTCTAATTGTGAATATATAGCATCACATGTTTCTTTTGTACCCATTAGCATAATTTTATGGGCACCACTAATTTTTCTGGTTTTCCAATCGTAAAAAGTATCAGTGGTTTTTCGAAAAGTTGGGTAAGCCTTAGTGTAGTTTATTTCTTTTTCTACTCGCTCTGATGATTCTTCTACATACCATTCATCTTTGTAATACAGGCCAAGTTTTATGTTGTGTTTTTCTGCTAACTGATATACCGATTTTAGGGTAGAAATGGCTATTGTAACAGAATTTAACTCCTTGTTTTGATCCAATACCAACGCACCATTATAACATATAATCGGTTCGTGTTCTATGCCTAGTCTTTCTTGTAAATAGGTCATAGATTTTGGCATTCTAGCGGAAACTAAAACCACCTTAATTTTTTCTTTTATTCTGTAAATTTCAGTGATTGTTGCTTCAGAGACATCACTTTTTGTTGAAAGTAGCGTTCCATCTAAATCTGAGCATAATATTTTGTAATTCAATTTTTAGTAGTTTTAATGTGCTTTATATATGCAGTAAATATTCTTTTAGTTTATATGTTTAACCAATAAGTGAATTTTAAATTTATAGACCTATTTCTCGGTTCAAAACTATTCACAAAGTAATTATCATTATAAACAATAAACAAATCTGAAAGTGGAGCAAAACGCCATTGTAGTCTAGAGTTGAAACCTAGATTATCTCTTTGATTACTATATTGTACTAAAGTGGACCAAAAAATTGATTTGCTAAAAGTAAAATCAAAACTTGGGCTTATAAGCCAAAAATTAGCGCTTGAGTAAGGTTCAGGAAGTTTTATTTGATCATAATTTATCGCCAACGAAATAGTGGCTTTAGGTTGTATTCGTAAGTTTAATTCTGTGCCAAATGAAAATTGGTTGCCATTAAAAAATTCGCCAAGAGTTTGTTCAAATTTATATGAAAATGCTTTTCTCCGATCAGAGGAATATTCAATAGAGAATATATTATAGCTGTAATTTTTGTCAGCTGGTAGTGGAATTGCATCATCTTCACCGCTTGGATCAAATTCCTCAATTAAATAGGTGAAATTATTCTCAATACTGGTACTTATTTTGGTCTGATTTTTAAATTCAGCGCCCCAAGATCCTTTAATAGTGTAATCAGTTGTTTTTAAGTTTAAAGAAGGACTTAAGGTGAAAATGGGGAATAACTCAAAACTATGTCTGTTTATTTTTCCACTATTTGGCCAGTAAATACGTTCTAAACCTGTAACGAATTTAAAAATATCAGTTCTTCTTATAAAGCCTAAATCTGATCTAAAATCTTCGCCAATATATACCCAATCTGTAAAAACGTTTAATTGTCTAGTATTATAGGATAAGAATGCCCCTGTAGAAAGGTCTTTATTACTGCCGTTATGTTCAAAGGATTTATGTGTGTATAATTTACCATTCCACGTATTATCGGCAGATGCTAAATTATAATCTATTCCTAAAACTCTATTGTAGGTATCTTCTGGAGCAACAAAGTCGTACTTTTTAAAAGATTGTCTATTAATAAAGAATAAACCAATATTAGAGCGCGAGAATACTTTTTTCTGTATGGCAAGCATAGCATTGTTGTTCGATGGAATATCATTTTCTAAATCTTCAGCTGTTTGAATATTCAGTACTCCTAAACGCCAATCATTACTCAGCTTTCCACTTAAACGAACACCACCTATAATTCTATTTTCAATGGAGTTGTCATCTTTGTCTTTTGCAATTCCTATTCGCCTTGAAAAAAATGGATTCGCATCTCTTCCTCCTCCAAAACTTGAAAATAAATCGCTGTTATCTACAAAAAACTGTCTTTTTTCGGGCAAAGATACTTCAAAACGGGTAAGATTGGTAAACACGTTATCTACTTCAACATTAGAAAAATCTGGATTTAGAGTAACATCTAGATTCATGCCATTGCCAATGGCAATCTTTGCATCACCACCAACTTTTAGATTTGTTTTATTCGTGCCATTTTCAAAGTCTTTTTGCGATATTCCATTAATATAAGGGATAATAGCAATAGGCGTTCTATATTTTCCAAGTGGTTTTTCAAATTTCATTTCGCCCATGAAGGCCAATCCATAGATCGACTGGTTTTGAGGAATTCTTGCCCATGTGCTGGTTTCATTTTGTTGTGTATCAAACCTGTAGGCATTAAACCGCCATTTTGTTTCGCCCTCTTTAAATTTAAAAGAGGTGAGGGGAATAGCTAGTTCCGCAGTATAATAGTTATCAAAAACTTTTGCCTCGCCTTTCCATTTAACATCCCACGACGTATTAAATCCACCACTTTCTCCACCTCCATTGGATATTAAGGCTTCTCGTATAACTCCAAAAGGGTTTATACCGAAAAGAAATGCATTTGTAGCATCATTAAAAGTATCAAACATTAAACTAATATTGTCATTACCTCCGGCTCTAAAATCGCGTTTTAATGATGGTATTACATAAGTGTTTCCGGCAGATTCCAATCTAATGCCTATATAAAGTGTAATGCCATCATAGAACATTTTTATTTCGGAGTCTTGCTTGGCTAAAATAGAATCTGAAGGAAAATATTGTTGAAAACCTATAGCACTTTCGGAATTATTCCATACATCTTCATCGAGTATACCATCTATTTCAGGTATTTCTGGTATAAACTTTACAGTAAAAGCTTTGTCATTATTTTGGCTCGAAGCAATTATGGAAAATAATAAAATATAGTATAAGCAAAGATATTTTGCCATTAAGTTGAGTTTAGTTAGTACTCAAATTTAAAGGTTTTATTTGTTAATAAAATCTTAAATCACTTCATTGGATTTTTAATTCTTTGTTTTCGAAGCGCTTATGGCACTTTTTAAACGTTGAGTAGTTATCCAATTGGTAATTTCCTCTAAAACTAAAGGCGCAATTGTTTCCTCTATGGTAGCATACTCTGCTGGCGATCCTGAGCTGCACTTTTGAAATAAATGATTAACCTCTGCAAACTCTTTTATGTAAACATTTTTATTTCCTCCTTTTTCTAAGGCACTTTTGATTGCATTTAAGTTTTCTTTAGCCGGAACTTGCATATCCTTGGCGCCATTTAATGCCAATACCGGGCATGTAACTTTTTCCAAAGTTGGTGCAGGGTCATAGCTTATAAAATATCTCATCCAAGGACTTGTATATTGTAGTATGTGTTGAGTAATAGCTTCCTTTTTAATATCTTCATCAAGTGATGCAAAATTAGGATCTACTTGAAGTAATGCCGTCATTAGTGGTATTAATTCTTCTTTTACGCTTTCTTCATCTTTGGATTTAATAATTAAATCAAAGATTTTTTTATTTAAATCATGCGATTTTATAATAGTTTCTTCTGTGCCACCAGAAACACGTGAAATTAATTCTTGCTGTAATAATAATAATTTATCACCTCTAATTCCTGGCCCTGCTAACGACACTATAAAGTTTACATCAGCTGTTTTTGCTGCCACCATTGGAGCAATTAAACCGCCTTCACTATGTCCAATTAAACCTATACTGCTCTTATTAATGTCTCCTCTTGAT
Source organism: Cellulophaga tyrosinoxydans (assembly GCF_900176415.1). GTDB lineage: Bacteria > Bacteroidota > Bacteroidia > Flavobacteriales > Flavobacteriaceae > Cellulophaga > Cellulophaga tyrosinoxydans. The sequence goes on from NZ_FWXO01000005.1 coordinate 11,977, forward strand.
TTTATGTACGATATGGCACTTTCAACATCTGTGGATAAATCTTCTGATGTTGCAATGGCATAATTTCCTGTAGATTTTCCGACTCCTCTGTCATCAAAACGGAGTACTCCAATGCCGTTTTTTGTTAGATAATCAGCTATTACCAGAAAAGGTTTGTGTCCAAGTATTTCTTCATTTCTATCTTGTGGACCACTACCAGAAATTAAAATTACAATTGGATAATTACCTTCATTCTTAGGTAAAGTTAATGTGCCAGCTAATGAAATATTAGCTTTTGAATTCTCAAAATTAACTTCTTCTGAAAAATAAGAAAAGGGTTCTTTTGGTTCTTGTGGTCTTTTAAGAATTTCTTTTTCTATTTCTTTTCTAGATAAATTCAACGGAAATTCTTGTCCTGCTTGTTTAAATACACCTTTAACTTCGTTGCCTACGAGCTCCCCTTGATATAGGATAGCTGCATTTTTAACTTCAAAAGATATTTTTGAATTATCAAAAACAGTATTGGTTACAGGAATACCAAATGCATTTTGATCTGGACTATCCATGGTTGATACTAATCCAGTATCCGTTTTTTCTACATTAAAAGCCAGACTTAATTGTATTCCTTGAACTTTTAATACACCATACCATTTACCGGTTATTTCTTGCGCCGACAGGGTAAGTGAAACTAATAAACTAAAAAGTATTATTAAGAGTGACTTCATAACTACATATTAATGACATTGATGCTAGAAAATAATACTTTTAATTTAATTCCCCTTAAATTTTTTGGTCTTCTTTTTATCCGGATTTTTAAATAGACGTTTTAAGAACCCGTCTTTTTTTACAGGATCACAATCTAATAGTTCTAAAACTGCCGAGCTCGGTTTTTCAAATTTTGCTTTGGTGATAGAATTAAATGCACTGTCTTTGTTCAATTTCTGCATAAAAAGTGCAAACATGGGTAAAGCAGCATTCGCCCCTTGGCCAAGATTTGTGCTTTTGAATCCAAGTTCATGATTATCTAATCCTACCCAAGTTATGTGTACTAGTTTAGGAGTAATCCCAACAAACCATGCGTCTTTATTATTCTGAGTTGTTCCCGTTTTTCCAGCAATATCATTATTTAAATTATAATTGCTTCGAATGCGAGATGCTGTGCCAGAATTAATAGTGGATTTCATCATTTCGATCATTATTTGTCTTGTATCTGCGGAAAAGGCTTCCTTTTCAGCAACTTTTGGCGAGAATTCTGCAATAGTAACATCTTTACTATTTGTAATTTTCTGAATTAAAAAAGGCGCTACGGGTTTACTGTTATTTACATAAGATGCATATGCTCCCGCCAACTCAGTGATTTTAATTTCTCCCGTCCCAAGAGCTAATGATGGTTCATTCGGTAACTTTTCTATTATTCCCATTTTATTAGCTTGGCGGATGACCTCTAGTATACCTACCTCTTCTAATACTTTTACTGCTACAGTATTAACGCTATTGCTAAGGGCCTCTTCCATAGAATAGTTGAGGTAAGCTTCATCTTTAGTTCCAGAATTACTAGGCGACCATCCTTTTAAATTTTTATAGGCAACCTCTTCTGCAGAAAAATAGGTACAGGGTGAAATGCCTTTTTCAATTGCTGCGGTATACACAATAGGCTTAAAAGTAGAACCTACTTGGCGCTTACTTTGGGATATATGATCGTACTTAAAATATTTAAAATCAATACCACCTATCCATGTTTTTACTGCTCCTGTTGTTGGGTCAATACTTAGTGATCCTGTATTAAGAAACTTCATATAATGTTGTAGACTGTCTATAGTACTAGCACTGGATGTTTTCTCCCCATCCCAATCTGCGAGTGTTATATTTTTTTTCTTAGATAGGGAATCCAATATTTGATTTTCTGAAAGTCCCTTTTCTTTTAGTTGTTTATATGAATTTGTGCGTTTTACTAGTTTTGTAATTAAGGATTTATTGGTTAACCAAGGAGCATTTTTGCCAAAGCTTTTTTCAAAACTATTTTGTAAGACCGTTAAATGTTCCTTCATGGCTTCTTCTGCCATTTTTTGCATTTTATAATCTAAGGTGGTATAAATTTTTAAGCCAGAAGTGTAGATGTTGTAGTCAGCCCCACCTTCATTTTCATTTTTGCTCCATTCCGTCATTTGTTTGCGTACTTCTTCCCTGAAATAAGGTGCAATTCCATCATTATAATTAAATTCTCTATAATTTAATTTTAGTGGAATTTGACTTAGGCTATCTTTTTCTGATTGGCTAATTAAGCCATTAGAATACATAGCTTGAAAAACTAGATTTCTACGTTTAAGACTATTTTCAGGATGTATTCTAGGATTGTACCCATAAGTGGCTTTCAACATTCCAACTAGTACCGCAGCTTGCTCTATTTTTAAGTCTTTTGTTTTTTTGTTGAAAAATTTTAATGCTGCACTTTCAATACCAAAAGTGTTATCTCCAAAACTTACCGTATTTAGATAATGATATAATATTTCTTCTTTGGAGTACATAGCTTCTAGTCTAGAAGCAATAAACATTTCCTTTATTTTATTTATAGCGAGGTTTTTTATATCACGATCTTTTCTTGGATATAAATTTTTTGCTAATTGTTGCGTAATGGTACTCCCACCTCCAGCACTTTTGTCTTGCATTAAAACAGATTTAATACCTACTCGGAAAAGGCTTGGATAATCCACACCAGAATGATTATAAAATCGTTCGTCCTCTATAGCTACAAGAGCATTTAGTAATGATTTTGGGAATTCTTCAAAGGCAATGGGTTGTCTATCAAACAAATAAAATTTTCCAATAAGTACTTTATCAGCAGAATATACTTCACTTGCTTTCTGATATTCTAAATTTGACAATTCTTTTTTACTTGGAATATTACCCCACAATCCAAACCGAATACTAAGTAAAAAAAGCAAAATACTAATTATAGCTGCTAATAAGACCACTAAAAGGTATCTTAAAATTGGAGATTTAATTTTTTTAAAAATCAATAGTACTTGTTTTTAGTTAAAAATATTTAAAACTATATACGACTTAACAATGCGTTAAAGTTGTATTGTCTATTTTTGGAGTAAATATTGTGCAAATTATTAAAAGATGAAGAAAATTACCCTTTTATTATTAACCCTATCCATTCAATTGGTATTCTCAAATGATTTTGAATGGTCAAAAACCGGACATAGAACTACGGGAGAAGTTGCAGAAAGACATTTATCTAGAAAAGCTCGAAAAGCATTGGATAAATTATTAAATGGTCAAAGTCTTGCTCTGGTTTCGACCTACGGGGATGATATTAAGGCAGATAAAGCCTACAGGGAGTTTAGCGCGTGGCATTACGTGAATTTTCCTGCCGATAAAAAATATACGGATGTTGAGCCAAGTCCAGAGGGAGATATTGTCATAGGGATTCAAAAATGTATATCAATAGTTAAAGATGAAAAAAGCACTGAGGAAGACCGTGTTTTTTATTTAAAGTTGCTAGTTCATTTGGTAGGTGATTTGCATCAGCCAATGCATGTAGGCAGATTGGAAGATAAAGGCGGTAATGATATTCAAGTACAATGGTTTGGAAAAGGAACTAATTTGCACAGGGTTTGGGATAGCAATATGATTGATGATTTTGGTATGAGTTTTACTGAAATAGCGAATAGCTTACCTAAACTTAATAAATCTGAAATAAAAGCAATACAAAAAGGTGATGTTTTTACTTGGGTTGAAGAATCTCAAGATTTGGCAAATGAATTGTATGGTTCTGTTGAAATTGGAGAAAAATTAGGATACGAGTATAGTTATAAATATTGGGGAATGGTAGAAACGCAATTGCAAAAAGGCGGTTTACGTTTAGCCCAAGTTTTAAATGATATTTTTAAATAAAATTTTTCACTTTATTATCCTGAAAGTTAGGTTTATGCGTTCACCAATAGGTTTCGCAGTTTTTGGAATTTGATGTAACCACTGGTGTTGTGTTTCGCCTTGCATAACTAACAAACTTCCATGTTGTAAAAGAATTTTGGACTTCAGATTTTTATTGGTTCTGTGTTTTAAATGAAAAAAGCGCTCTTGACCTAATGTTACTGAGGCAATTATCGGATTTTTTCCTAATTCCTTTTCATTGTCAGCATGCCAACCATTACTATCTTTACCATCTCGGTATAGGTTTAATAGGCAAGTTGTAAAGTTAATGTTGGTTATAGTTTCAATTCTAGATCCAATAGCTAGTAATTCTTCCGTAAATTCATGTGGTTGCATAGTTATATTTGAGTAGGAGTAAGGCTTTCCATTATTCCCAAATAATGCAGTAAGTCTTGGTTGCGCATACTTTTTACCGTAAACAGTAATGTTGTCTTGCTGCCAAGGCGTATTTTTTTTTATTACTTCGAAGTACTCCGATGCCTCACCATCGTTTAAAAATTTAGGATAATAAATGATATCACTATCCGGTAGGTTTAAATTTATTGGTGAATTATTAGAAAACATTATTGTAAAACAGACTTTAATTGGTTTCTGTATTCAGACGGATTTTGACCTGTGAACTGTTTAAATGACTTATTAAAGTGCGAAAAGTTATTAAATCCGCTTTCAAATGATACTTCAGAAATACTCATGGGTTTTTCTGCTAATAGTTTTGAAGCATGCACTAATCTATATTCGTTCACAAATTGCACAAAGGTTTTTTTGGTGATCTTTTTAAAATAGCGACAAAATGAAGGTACCGTCATACTGGTTAAGTCTGCAATTTCTTCTAAAGTTATTTCTTCTTTGAAGTTATTTTTTACAAAATTAAAAACCATATTTATTCGGTCATTGTCTTTCATAGAGGCTTCCATAGAGAAACCATCGGCATTCAATATTTTAAATTCATCAGAATTACCTAATTCATTTAATATATTAAGGATAGAAAGTAAACGTTGAAAATCGGTTTGGTATTCAAGTACTTCAATTTTTTCACCAATCTTCTTTTTTGTTTTACCGTAAAAAGCAATTCCACCTTTGCAAACCTCGAAAATGTTCTGAACTTTTTTCATTTCTGGAATATTAAAAAAGTCATTCCCTAGAAAATCTTGTTTCATTTGAACAACGGTCTCGGTTTTATTGCCGGTGAAACTATCGGTAAATCCGCAATGCGGTAAGTTAGAACCTATAAGTATAAGATCACCATCGGAGTAATAAGATACATGGCTGCCAATTTGCCGTTTACCCGAGCCACCATTTATATATACTAGTTCTATTTCTGGATGATAATGCCAAACGGTGTTTGCGTTTACTTTATTTTCATCGAACTTTTGATACGTAAAAGAATGCCCAAAATCTGGAGCTATAACTTCGAAAGTAGGTTTCTGTAATATCATACCTCTTTTAATTACTTTATAAAATTAAAAAAGCCTAATTGCTTTAATATGTGCAAATTTACCTATAATATATGTTATATTAACGTTAAGTTATTATTGTAAGTATGCCTATGTTAAAATAGCATAGAAATTGGAAAAAAGCGCACTACTTTCCTTCGCTTTTCGGCGCTACATTTGTCATGTAAATAATTTAGTAATCCTTAAAAACAAGAAGTTATGAAAACAGTTCTAAAATTTACAGTAATGGCAGCTTTATTATTTAATACAGTAACAGCAATGGCCAATGAACCAAAAATGAAATTAATAGCTGATAGTGAGGCTAAAAGTTTAGTTTTTGAATTAGATAAAGTATCTAAAGACGCAAAAATACAATTCCTAGATAGCGAAAATAATGTAATCTATTCTTCAGGGTATTTAAATAATAACGATTTACGTAAAAAGTACGATTTAAGTAAACTTGAAGAGGGTGTTTATACCTTGAAAATGGATTCAACAACGAAAGTTATAGCATATACTATATTAATTAAAGATGATGCTATTTCAGTTTTAGAATCTAAAGAAACTATTAAGCCAATCTTTAAAATTAAAGAAGGTATGGTTTTTATTAATTTCTTTAATCAAGAGATGAAAAACGTAGATGTTAAAGTTTACGATGCTAGTGATAGATTATTACATTCAGAAATGGTTGAAAATAAACTTATTGTTGAGAAAGCATTAAATTTTAAAAATGCTTACAAGGGTAGTTACACCATTACAGTATCTAGTGCAGATGGAATTTACACTGAAAATATAAGTATCAAGTAAGATTTTGGTTTTAAGTTAAGTTGAGTTAATTTTTTTAAACCGAAAGGGGAGCGCTAGCTCCCCTTTTTCTTTTTGGTATGTTAGGTAGAATTTTATTTTTCTGTAGCAATCCATGCTGTTATTTTTTTCTCCAGTAAGGCCAATGGTACACAGCCAGTTTCGAGTACTTGATTGTGAAACTCTCTAATATCAAATTTAGCTCCTAACTCTTTTTCAGCAGTAGCTCTTAGCTCTCTTATTTTTAATTGACCAATTTTATAAGACAAGGCTTGCCCAGGATTTGCCATATAACGTTCTATTTCTGAAGTAATACTAGCTTCGGATTCCGCTTCGTTGTCTAACGAATATTGAATAGCTTGTTCACGTGTCCATCCTTTAGCATGTAATCCGGTATCTACTACCAAACGAATTGCTCTATGCATTTCTGCGCCAAGCATGCCAAAATATTGATATGGGTCTGCATATAAGCCTAGTTCTTTACCTAACGATTCCGTGTATAATGCCCAGCCTTCACCATATGCACTATACCATAAGGTTTTTCGGAATTTTGGTAGGTCTTCATTTTCTTGAGTTAATGAAATCTGAAAATGATGCCCAGGTATTGCTTCATGCAAAAATAAATCTTCATCGGAGTACATGTTATAAGCTTTAACATCAGGTATTGGAACATAAAAAATACCAGGTCTAGTACCATCTATAGAACCAGGATTATATTCAGCGCTTGCTGATGCTTCTCTAAATGCCTCAGTTCTACGAACCTCAAAAGGTGTTTTGGGTTGCTTACCAAATAATTTATCTACTTGAGGTTTCATTCTGGCATGTATTTTATTAAAATTAGCAATGACTTGTTCTGGAGAAGTAAAAGGCATTAATTCTTTTTTATTTCGGACATAATCAAAGAAACTTTTTAGATCACCTTCAAAACCAACCTCTTTTTTTACTTTTTCCATCTCAGTACCTATTCTGGCTACCTCGTTTAAACCTAACTGGTGTATTTCATCCGCAGTCATATCTGTTGTGGTATAAAGTTTAATGGAATAATTGTAGTATTCCTTACCATTCGGAATCCCTTCTATACCACTAGTGTTTCTTCCTGCTGCCAGATATTCGGTATTCATAAAGTCATATAATTTTTGATAACTTGGAATTATCTTCTCCTTAATCATACTTATATAATACCCTTTAAGTTGCTCTTTTTCTTCTGTACTAAAAGTTTCAGGGAAAATCTTAATTGGACTATAAAATAAATGCTCCTCAATATTCGGGTTGGTCATTTCTAATAATTGAGGAGTAACTTTCTTAATTAAAGATGTAGGTAGAACATTTCCTAAGCTTATACCTTCTTTCATTTTTAATTCGGCTGTTTCTAACCAATTTACATATGCATTTAAACGTAAGAGCCAGTTTTTATAATCTTGAACTGTCTTAAACGGTTGCGAAGACCCGCCGCTAGCAAGTTGTCCCATCATGAGCTGCATGGTCCACATTTGATCTATTGGATGAAGATCTTCTCTAAAAGTTAATCGCTCTAAATTACGATCACATTCCCAAAGTAAAATTTCCTTACTCATTTGTTGACTAGGCGTAAGGGCTTCATCTTTTATTATTGTGATTTTTTGCTTGTAATTGGCGTAGAATTCTTTTTCAGAAGCTCTAAATTCATCCGTTAAATTATTAGGCAGAATATCATTATATCTAGAGTCTCCTTGAAAAGTAGCATTTAAAGGATACAGTTTTAAACTTTCTTCATAGTAATTATTTAAAATACTATCGAAAGCTTTATTGTCCGTTACGGCCAATGCTTCTTTTTTAGGTTCCTCTTTACAAGAATAAAGATTTACAAGGCATAGACCTATTAGTAGAATTTTTTTCATAATCTTCAGTGTTATTTAAGTGAGTCTCTTAGTCGTTGTTTTTTGTATTCCGGTAATGCATCATTTGCGAGAATAATTTCAACTGTTTCTGGATCTTTAGTTTTGGCAAACAAAAACTCATAATATTGGTTAATGGTGAGTGTGCTTTCAGATTTTTTTACCAATATCATTTCATCATTTATGGTAACGGTTCCTGTTTCTAAAATTTTCACATAAGTGCCAGGATAGTTGTGTTTTACAAACTGTTTAATAACTTTTTGGTCATTAAAACGTACACCTAATTTATAACAAGGTTCTCTAGGTTGTGAAATTTGCACTAGGGCAGAGCCTAATTTGTAAATATCTCCAATTCTAATTGTAGATTCGTCTAACCCTTCTATGGTTAAATTTTCCCCAAACATTCCCCAGTTCCATTCTAAATGTGGGTATAAATTTTTCCAATACGGATATTGATCTGCGGAATATAAGTAACAGGCTTTATTTTCACCAGCATGATGTATGCGATCTATTACGGTATCGTGGCTTACATCAGATTTACCTAATTCTAATTTATGATTAGTGGGATATTTAAAAATGCCCGTTTGCTCTTCTTTGCCATTCCAAAGAAAGGTTACCGGTTTGCCTAAATTAGTTGAGATTACCTTCATGTTATAAAGGTAAAAAACCATTGTAAACTAATACAATGGTTTTAAATTTAATTCAAATAAGGTTTAGGATTATTTATCTAATTTTTTGGTCAAGAAGAATCCTGCTAAAAGTCCAATACCAGCCATTAGGAAAATAGTTCCTGGATAGGCTACGCCTTTATCTACCCCAAAATTATAGACCATTATTGATGCTATAAAAATAGCCATGCCTATACCGATAAGTAAACAAGCAAAATTCAAAAGAAAAATTTTCCAAACAGGTAAAGAGTTTTGATTATTGCCCATTAAAAAAATACTGGCATCCGCACCTTTCTCAATTAGCGCCATGCGCTCTCTGTTACGTGTTGAAAAATAAAGATAAATGATTCCGAAAATCATTAAGAATAAGCTAACTGGAATTAAAATTTCTGCATCCATACTGATTGTTTTTTAATTGATTAATTTAAAGCGTTTATCAGTATGACGATTTTTTTATATTCTAGGTTACATAAATTATTTTTTTTATTCTTTCTGTAACCTTGATTGTTACTTTTTCGTCAAATAAAGCAAATGAGCCAAAACCAAGACCTATTTTATATTAAAGCTACCATTAACGGAGATACTCATGCTTTTTCTGTGTTAATAGATAGGTATAAACATATGGTATTTACCTTAGCTATAAAAATGCTTAAGAATAGAGAAAATGCAGAAGAGGTTGCGCAAGATACTTTTGTAAAGGCATACAGTTCTTTATCAACATTTAAAGGAGATGCTAAGTTTTCTACGTGGCTTTATAAAATTGCGTATTACGGATGTTTAGATTATCTGAAAAAGGATAATAGAAGAATGGAAACTAGTTCAATTGATTCGGATCACGATATTAATGCATCGGATTATATTACTGTTTTGGAACAATTTGAAAGACAAGATCGTGAAAATATCATAAAACAATCAATAGACGAGTTGTCACCTGAAGAAGCGTTTTTAGTGACATTGCATTATTTTGAAGAATTATCATTGCAAGAAATATCAGAAGTAATTAATGTTTCGCCCAATGTAATTAAGGTTAGGTTATTTAGAACCAGAAAACGCTTAGCAGAAATAATAGAAACGAAATTATCACCAGAAACGATAAAAAGTTATGGAAGAAAATAAAATAAAGGACTTTGATGCTTTCTTAAGAAAGGCCGTGAAGGAAGTTGGTTTAGAAGAACCAAGAACAAATTTTAACCAAGCTATTTTTTCAAAACTTGAGTTAAACAAAGTAAGTCATATAAAAAATGCTAAACCACTTATACCATTAGTGGGTTGGATTCTTATATGGATAAGTTTTATCGCACTTGTTGCCTCTGTCTTGTTTTTTGGACAAGGTCAAAAAACGGACGGTATGTACATAAGCCTTCTAAATAAATTAGTGAATCTAAACTTTATCAATAAAATTCCTGATTTTCAAGTTTCTGAGATTTATACGTATGGAGTTATTGGTTTACTCGTTTTTCTGTATGTTCAAATATTTGCTTTAAAAAAATACTTAAATAACAAGCTTGCACTATAAATTAGAGCGATAGATAGAGATAGGCCCAATACATTAAAGCAAATTGAAGCGGTATTCTAAGAATTAAAATCCATTTTGGAATTCCGGCAGCTTGTTTTTCGCCAGAAAGCATGTAAAAATGCACTAACAGAAATACCAATAACATGGCAATAATACCATAAATAGCTATGTTTTTTGTTTTAGGAAAACATAGACCTAAACCTAAACCTATTTCGGCAACACCACTTAAGGTAACCATTAACTTATGATTAGGTATATATCTAGGCATTATTCTCAAATACGTTTTGGGCTTTACAAAATGCATAACACCAGCAAAAATGTACAAGGCTGCCATGAGGTATAAATGAAAAGGTAGGGGCATAGATGATTATTAGACTTGAAAGATACTAACTTTTTAGTATTAAAAAAGCCACTTCAATTATTTTGAAGTGGCTTTGGTTTTTATAAACAAATGTGAATTTATTTCACCATCTCGTAACTACGTTTAATGAAGTTTGTAAGTTCTTCACCTTTTAATAGTCCTTTTGATAAACGAGCCAAGTCTAAAGACTGATTGATTAATCGTTCTTTTTTCTTCGCTGTTTTAGTGTTTAAAATTTCAGAAACCAAATCGCTATTTGTATTTACAATTAGGTTGTACATTTCTGGCATTTTACCCATTCCAAACATTCCACCACCTCCAGTTTGTTGCATCTCTTTCATTCTACGCATAAACTCTGGTTCTGTGATAATGAATGGGGAAGCAGAACTGTCCATAGCTTCTAATTGAATGGTATAACTCTTATTAGCTATAACACTTTCTAATTCAGCTTTTAGGCTGTCTTTTTCTTCATCAGAAAGTTTTGAAATTTGAGCTTCATCTTTCTTAATTAAATTGTCTATATGATCCGCATCAACACGAGCAAACGAAATGTTTTCTTTTGATGTCTCTAACTTCTGCATTAAGTGAGAAATTATAGGAGAATCTAATAGCAATACTTCGTATCCTTTAGCCTTTGCAGCTTCGATATAACTATGTTGTGCTTCTTTATCAGAGGCATATAGAATTACTAATTTGTCATCTTTATCAGTCTGGTTTGCTTTTAATTTTTCTTGCAATTCTTCAAACGTAAAGAACTTGCCATCTACTGTTGGGTATAAGGCAAATTTGTCTGCTTTTTCAAAGAATTTATCTTCAGAAAGCATACCATATTCAATCACGATTTTAATATCGTTCCATTTTGCTTCAAAATCTTCTCGGTTATTTTTGAATAAAGAAGAAAGTTTATCTGCTACCTTACGGGTAATGTAAGATGATATTTTCTTAACGGCCCCATCTGCTTGAAGGTATGAACGCGAAACGTTTAATGGAATGTCTGGAGAGTCAACAACACCACGAAGCATCATTAAAAACTCAGGTACAATACCTTCAACATTATCAGTTACATATACTTGATTTTGATATAACTGAATTCTATCTTTCTGAACATTAAGATCATTTGTTAATCTTGGAAAATATAGAATACCTGTTAAATTAAAAGGATAGTCAACATTCAAATGAATATTGAATAATGGCTCCTCAAATTGCATTGGATACAATTCTCTATAGAACTCTTGATAATCCTTAGTTTCTAAATCTGCAGGCTGTTTGGTCCAAGCAGGTGTAGGATTGTTTATAATGTTGTCTACCTCTTTTGTAGGTGCTTTATCCTCTTCTTTTGCGCCTTCTGGTTTAGGTAAGGTTTCAGTTTTTGTTCCAAATTTTATTGGAATAGGCATAAACTTATTATACTTGGTCAATAAGGCACTGATTCTGCTTTTTTCTAAAAACTCAGTAGAATCATCAGCAATATGAAGTATAATTTCTGTTCCTCTATCTGTTTTATCAGATGGTTCTAATTCAAAATTAGGTGAGCCATCACAAGACCAATGTACTGCTGGTTCGTCTTTAAAACTTTTGGTGATGATTTCTACTTTTTCTGCAACCATAAAAGCAGAATAGAAACCTAAACCAAAATGACCAATAATGCCAGAATCTTTTGCAGAGTCTTTGTATTTATCAAGAAACTCTTCTGCTCCTGAAAATGCTACTTCGTTAATGTATTTTTTTACTTCATCTTCGGTCATTCCAAGACCTTGATCAATAATATGGATTTTCTTTCCTTCTTTATCAACCTTTACCTCAATAATAGGGTTGCCGTATTCTGTACCTGCAGCTTCTCCAATAGAAGTTAAGTGTTTTAATTTTAAAGTGGCATCCGTGGCATTAGAAATTAACTCTCTTAAAAATATTTCATGATCGCTGTAAAGAAATTTCTTTATTAACGGAAATATATTATCAACGGACACATTTATTTTACCTGTTGCCATATTTAAATTGTTTTTTTTAATTGTTACTATGCATCATACTAGTCAAAAAAAATACCAATATGACATTAAATGACAAACTGACATTGTTTTCTATGGATTAGTTCTTTTTGTAAGTATTTAAAGCTATTTACGACGAAATAGGTGAAAGTTATTTACTTCAACAAAGTCAATAATTGAAAATTTAACAAAATTTTGTTTAATTTAATTCTTAAATACTTAAACAAAATATATATCTTTACGTCGTAATCAAGGAAGATTAATTGCTATGAAAAAGATTTTAGTTCTATAATTGATTATTACTTATTGGTTAGGTTGTTTGAAAAACGTATTTCCATTCCCCCGGAGGTACGTTTTTCTATAAAAAACTATTTTTTCTAACAAAACTTAAAAAACATGGCTAAAAAATCCGAAACAAAAAAGAATACTGACGACCAAATTATTGGTATGTATATGGATTATGTTTTAGAACACGAGACAGTACCAAAATCTGTCTACAAATTCTGTAAAATTAATAATCTAAAAGAGGAAGAATTTTATAAACTCTTTAGTTCTATTGAAGCATTGCAAGCTGCAATTTGGGATAAGTTTTACTCAAACACAATTAAAGTAGTGATGAATGAAGAAGCCTATGAGTCTTTTTCCAATAAAGACAAGATGCTCACATTTTTCTTTACCATGTTCGAGCTGTTAACCATGAATAGAAGTTATGTGTTATTTGCACTAAAAGAGCATAAAAGTGTACTGAAAAATTTAAGTCAGTTAAAAGGATTGCGTACAAATATAAAAAGCTTTGCTACGGAATTGGTGCAAGATGCTAATGCCGATAAAAATTATAAAATTACTAAAAAGTCACCACAGTTATATGCTGAAGGTGCTTGGTTGCAATTTTTATTTTTACTTAAATTCTGGATGGACGACACAAGCACTGGTTTTGAAAAAACCGACTTAGCCATCGAGAAATCTGTGAAAACTATTTTTGATGTTTTTGAAAATACGCCATTGGAGAGTATTATAGATTTTGGTAAGTTTTTGTATAAAGAAAAATTTGCCTAATAGCTTTCTTTAAAACTAGTATTTAGCCTTAATTGTTTCAGTTGATAAATTATACTTATGAAAACATTGGATAGAATACCTACGGGTAAAATAGAAAGAGCAGGAAAGTTGGTGAAAACTGGAGTGAAAATAGGTGGAAATTATGTGAAATATTATAGTAAAAAATTGGTAAATCCAGAATTATCTAAGGATGAATTAAACGAAGATAATGCTGGAGATATTTATGATGGTTTAAAAAGCTTAAAGGGAAGTGCACTAAAAGTTGCTCAAATGTTGAGTATGGAAAAGAATATTTTACCAAGTGCTTATGTGGAAAAATTTTCGCTTTCTCAATTTTCTGTACCTCCGTTATCGGCTCCCCTAGTGCGTAAAACTTTCAAGAAATATTTAGATAAATATCCGGAAGAAGTATTTGATACTTTTAATAAAGATTCTATAAATGCTGCGAGTATTGGTCAGGTGCACAAAGCAACCAAAAACGGTAAGGAACTTGCTGTAAAAATACAATACCCCGGAGTTGCAGAAAGTATATCAAGCGATTTGGCAATTGTTAAGCCTATTGCCATAAGAATGTTTAATTTACAAGGTAAAGATTCCGACAAATATTTTAAAGAAGTAGAAAATAAACTAGTTGAAGAAACTAATTATAATTTAGAATTACAGCAGAGTCAAGAAATTACAAAGGCTTGTGGTATCATTCCGAATATGGAATTTCCAAAATACTATCCAGAGTTATCTAGTGAGCGCATTATAACTATGGATTGGATGAGTGGATTGCATTTAAGCGAATTTGCTAAGACCAATTTTAGTACTCAACTAGGTAATAAGTTGGGTCAAGCACTATGGGATTTTTATATGTTTCAGATTCATGGACTTAGAAAAGTACATGCCGATCCGCACCCAGGTAACTTTTTAGTAAGCAAAAAAGAGACTTTAATTGCTATAGATTTTGGTTGTATTAAGGAAGTGCCAGACGAGTTTTATATTCCTTATTTTGAGCTAGCTCAAAAAGAGGTTATAGAGAATGATGCGCTTTTTATGAATAAACTATACGAGTTAGAAATTTTAACTCCTACTGATTCTGATGCAGAAATAATTTTTTTCAAAGCCTTGTTTAAAGAAATGCTTCTTTTGTTCACATCACCATTTAATTCAGATACTTTTGACTTTGGTTCTGATGATTTCTGGAATAAGATAGCAGATTTGAGTCAGCGTTATGCAAAAGATGAACAGATTAGAAAAATGAACGGAAATAGAGGTTCTAAACATTTTTTATATATGAATAGAACATTTTTTGGTTTATTTAATCTCCTACATGATCTAAAAGCAAAGGTTCAGGTAAATGATTTTAGACAATATATTAGTTCTTAGTTTGATGTTGCTAGTTTAGTATTTATTTTTCAATATAATTTTTGTTTTCACGATTTTATTGATGGTTTTTTCGGTGCATTTTTTTGCAGACTTATTCGAATATTCAATTTTTCCCTGCATTATGTCGTTAATTTCTTCAGGATTATAATTTTGATAAAAGTATTGGTTGATTTCAACAAACTCAGGTGTAATTTTTTCAAGATATTTTCCTAAATCATTCCAATTACTATCTGTATTATTATTTACCATTTTAACAAAGTATACTTTTTCATCTTTTATGATGAACAATCCCAAAATACCCTCTAGATAAAAGGTGAAATATTCTTTTTCCAGTTTTTCTTTATAGGCATACACATTAATATCAGAGCCTAATATTGGAACGTCTTGGTTATCTATAATTAAGATATAGTCCATAAAATCAAAAGGTGTGGCACTTTCAAATTCTGGTAGAGAATCTAAAGGAGTTATTTTGGTAGTGCCAATATAACTCTCATCAACTTCTAGATTTACATACTGATATTTAGGGTTGTTCTCAAATTGTATATAATCAATTACATTATCACCACAATTAAACGTCTTATGACCTTTAAACGTATAGATTGGCGTGCTTACGTATGCTATGGAATCAAGATTATATTGGAATGGAATTAACTTATTAGCCTCATATATATCAGGATATTTGTTAAAAAAGGTGTTCGTTAACTTATATCTTTTTATTACTTCTTCCTTTGCGAACTTTTGGTATTCATTGGAGTTAAATATTAACTCTTGAGTCTTTTCTTGGCAATTACCCATCGTTAGAAATAGTATTAAAACAATCGTTATTTTTTCCATATATAAAGTATATGCTGATTTCAGTGTCGATTCGAAAGATAATTATAGTGTTAGTGTGTCTAAATAGCAGTTTAATTATCACCTACATATTTAAATTTATCAAAATTTTTGGGCAACTCATTGGTAATAGTTAATTTATTGGACGTTATGGTAGGTTCTATTCTGATAACCTTAGTTTTATTAGTAATTTCAACGTTAAAATCTTTTTTCATTTTTACAACATCAATATGTAAAAGAGTCAAAAGATAATTTCCATTTTGCAAACTTAAAATCAAATATTCCTTGGGCTTAATTTGGCCTACTACTTTCTTGTCAATCCAAATATTTAATCTGCCTGTATTGTCCAAATTGTGGAGTACGTCTGATCCGTTATAAAACAGTACTTTACCATTACCTAAGTCATTTAAATCTACTTTTTCCAAGGTAAATTTCGTAAAACTAGCATCCATGTTTACAGGTTTCAACGCACAAGAGTTTACTGTAAATATTATGAATACTGAATAGAATAACATTCTAAAAATATGGGTTTGTTTTTTCAATTTTAAAAGTTAAGATTAGCAATGTTATAGTTTAAGATTTAAATAATTTTTCAAAATATTGCTTTATAGTTAAGTCATTTGTATCAATGGATTCTTCATTATAAAATTTAAAAAATAGTGTGTCATAACCTTGAATAATAGTTAAGGTATCGTTATTAGTCTTTTTTATAATTTGATAAGGCGATTTCATATCGTATAATGAAAAACGAGGTTTGAAGTTTAATTTTTTTCTTCGCGCTTCACCTTCAAATAAATATGTATTGCCCACCAAATAAAGACTATCATTAATAAAAATTATTCCTTTTTGAAGTTTAATTTTTTCAACCTTTAAATCAATTTTATCCTCTATTGGAATGCCTGGGATATTATTAAAATTCATTTCATAAATTACACTACCAATAAAAATTAAGACAATTAAGAGTATAAATATTTTGACATGAATTTTCATAAATTTTATATCTTCAGGCTTGTTTTTGGTAGTTCTGAAAAACGTATTATTAATTTTGACACTACACTTTTTTTGAAAAAGGGAAAAGTTTAATGTTCAATTAAATTTTCTTTTTTTGATTCTTTCACTATTCAATTTTTCTTAATTTTCTCTTCCCTAAAAAATAATGCGACATTATAACTAAGGTATCTAAAACGATATGAAATGCCATTTTTGTAATCCCAAATAATTAATTTTTAGATTATTCTTGTTCAACTCAATTGGAAAAAATAGATAGTTGTAATTATTTTTAAACAAAAATTTATACTTTTTTAGCATGTAGAAAGCTAAATTCCTATGTCATAGCGGAATGGACTTTTTGTTATTTGTTTTTAAAATCATTTACCTTGTGAGTATATTCTCTTTTATCTTTAAATCCTACGAATTTAATGCCGTTACAATAATTCAAATTTCCATCTAAAACAGTGGTGTCCCAGAAACTAAAAAATTCAAGCTCCTTTAATTCTTTTAAAAATTTTAAATTTTTAATTTCACCACATTCAGAAAGTATTATTTTCTTTATGTTTTTTAGATTCCCTAATTGATCAAAGTCCTGAATATTTTTGCATTGGAATAGCTCCAATGAATTTAAATTATTTAATGGCGTTAAGGCATTAAGGATAGTTAAATTACGCGCACTAAATATTTCTATTTTTTTGAGCTGTGTACAATTTTCAATACCTTTTAAGTTTAGTATATCAGGTTTAAATAAATGTAATTCTTCAAGTTTGGTATGTACTGATAATTCCTCCAAATCTTTGCTACGAGGCTTATAGCCAGTGATTGTTAAATTTGTTAAGTTTTTGCAACTTTCTAAATTTTTTAATCGAGGAGAGTATTCACATGCTAAACTAACCATATTTGGGAAGTTAGAAAGATTTAAGTTGTCAATTTTATTATCTGCAATACCTAAATATTTTAACTTATGAAGGCTATTAACCACTTCAATATTAAATTTTGATTCTGGTAGATGTAAACCTTCTAATACATCTGATAATTTGCTTAAGAAATCAATCTCAGGAAGTAAATAACCCTGAAAATAATTTATAAAAATAGATTTTGCATGTCCTTCTAAAACATAATTGATACATTCATTTAACCTATCAGATTCAATTAATAAAGTTTTTGAGCCGTCAATCCCAATTTGAAATTTAATTCCGTCTATAATTTCTGGTTTCATATTAAAATCCTCCTAATTTTTTGCCTGTTGAAAATATTAAATTATATGTTGGAGACATTGAATTAAAACTTTTAGGCCCTCCAAATTGCATCATAAAAATATGTTCCTGAATAAAGACATCTTTTGTTGCATTTGCGGGAATAAAATTGCTTTTTATTAATTTATCCCCAAAAGTATTTTCGATTCTATTTATAGATTGTAGCATTCTTGATTCGGTTCCTTTACCAGCATAAAACATATTTCCATTACCCGTTGTACCTTAAAATTCTAATGAATAAGAACCTACAGGTTTCATTCCTTGAGTGGTTTATGGCACTTTAACCAAATCAAATGGATTTTGGTAGCTTGTAGATTCAACTCAACTATTCCCATACCATCTTTTATTGGTGTGCTAGGAGCAGGTGTAATTGACGGATTAATAGATGGTGTTGGGCTTGCAATTTTAGAGGATAATACTTCTGCTTTTATTGTGGCAGCATCTTCTGCCATAGTAATACCTGCTGGTTGCACGGTACTTACAGGAGAAACTGCAGGTCGTGGAGCCGCACCAGTCCATACATTATTTCCTTTCGGTGTCATAAGTCCACCTAAAGTAGCTCCCATAAGCCCGCCTGTCCAAGCGCCCATAACTGCTCCATTTACAAATCCTACCCAAAAATTACCACTTCCATCAGGAAGTAAACTTGTGAAACCACCTGAAAACCCACCGGCAGCAACACCACTTAATAATCCAGTAATACTACTCCCTAAAATTCCATCTGAAATTCCTAAACTCGTTAAAGCAGGAACTACTGCGGCAGTGACTGCGAGACCAATACCCGCTGAGGCAACACCAATAGCAGCACCTCCGACAATACCAATCCATGTACTACTACTTTTATAATTCCATTTTAAAGGATTCCAACTTCCGTTAGCTTGAGCTCCACCTATATATGCTCCAATTAAAGAGGCACCTCCCCAAATTAGTAAAGGTATAATTTCACCACTTGGATCTGTATATAGTAAAGGATTGTTTAAAGCATATCCATATCTAATAAACCTGTGTATTATAAGGATCTTGTGCAAAATTATTAGGTATCAGGAACCTGTTGATTACAGGAGCATACAATCTGCCATTCATGTTATATGACTCTTTGTATATGTTTTTTGGTGGTTACCAACTAAAACTAGTTGTTATTGTGGAGTTCAAAGTACAAACTGAGCTATCGAATCATTATTTCAAAGAACTTTTTTCTATTTTTAAATTTAATTAAAGTATCAGTATAATTATAATCCTAGCATTATCAGGGCTTATTTGACTAAAACTGTTGGTTTTAGTCAACGTTATGCCAAAGACTATCATACTTGAATTATTTAACTTTTTAAGTTACATTATAATTGAATTTAAAATGAATACTAATTCAATATTTTTTTTAAAACTAATAGAGCTTCCTTTTTTATAATTGTATTGGGGTGCTTAGTAAGTTCGTTGATTTTATTAATTGCTTTCGGCGATTTAATTTTGCTTAATGCCTTTAATGCATGAAGATTAACTTCATCATCATCAAGTAATTTAATCAAAATATCCTCACCTTTTGTACTTTTCAATTTACCCAAAGTAAGAACGAACATTTGTCTTGATGTACCATTTTCTTTATTTTGTACAATTGATAATATTCGATCAATATCTTTTGTGGTAGCTATAGACTGAATAGTATTTCCAATAGTCCATCGTAACATTGATTTTTCTTTTGGAGTTTTGTCGTATTCATCAAATAAAAATTCATTTGCCTTTCCAGTAGCTTCCTTAACCGCCAATGCTCTAACTATTCCTTCTTTGTTCTTATCACTATACGCTTTGTTTAAATGATTTATTAGTATATCTATCGCATTTGAATATTTTTTTTTAGAGTTTACTAAATCCCAAATGGAGGACACATTTAATCCTAATTTTTTGAGCTCATATATTAAAGGTTCCAGTTCTTCATTTAAAGCTTTTTCAATTCTATTGCCCAGTTCTTGTTGTAATTCTAATTCTTGCTTTGTTTTTGAAGGCTTTTGAACCAATACTTTAAATTTATTTGTCAACTCGATTAGATTCATATTTCTAACTATTTAAAGGGGATTGGGTGTACAATAATACTACCATTATTTATTAAGTTTTGTAATGGTCCAGAAAAAGTTGTAGTTGGTCTGGTGAATAAATTGAATTGTAGTCCATTTTGTTGTGAAAATAAATGAAAATCATTTAATTGTCTAGTTAAACTTAAATTGCTCACATTTTTAATCTCTCCAAGCGTTGTTGGAGTTAATTGATCAGGAATTCTATATGCCGCTGTATTGGTTATTGATGGAATTCTTGTTTTAGACCCAACACCTACTGCATTTTCTCCAGCCAAGCCTAATACCCTTGAATTCGCAATGCCTTCTGAAGCTGTTGGCACTTTAACCAAATCAAAAGGGTTTTTCGTCGCTGGAATGTTTAATTCAACAAGCCCCATTCCATCTTTTATTGGTGTGCTAGGTGCTGGAGACGTTGATGGGTTAGTTGATGGAGTAGGACTTGCAATTTTGGAAGACAATACTTCTGCTTTTATTGAGGCTGTATCTTCTGCCATAGTAATTCCTGCTGGTTGAACGGTACTTACAGGAGAAACTGCAGGTCGTGGAGCCGCACCAGTCCATATATTATTTCCTTTCGGTGTCATAAGTCCACCTAAAGTAGCTCCCATAAGCCCACCTGTCCAAGCGCCCATAACTGCTCCATTTGCTAATCCTCCCCAAAAATTACCACTTCCACCAGGAAGTAAACTTGTGAAACCACCTGAAAACCCACCGGCAGCAACACCACTTAATAATCCAGTAATGCTACCCCCTAAAATTCCACCTGAAATTCCTAAGCTAGTTAATGCAGGTGCTACTGCAGCTGTGACGGCAAGACCTATACCTGCAGAAGCAACACCAATAGCTGCTCCTCCAACAATTCCAATCCATGTACTACTACTTTTATAATTCCATTTTAATGGATTCCAGCTTCCGTTCGCTTGAGCGCCGCCTATATATGCTCCAATTAAAGCTGCACCTCCCCAAATTAGTAAAGGTAAAATTTCACCACTTGGATCTGTGTAAAGTAATGGATTGTTCAATGCATATCCATATCTGTTATAAATCTGAGTATTGTAAGGATCTTGAACAAAATTATCTGGCATTAAAAAACGATGGAGCATTGGATCATACAAACGACCATTCATGTGAATTAACCCTACTCCTAATAAATGTTCATGACCTGTGTAACCTCTATCTAGTATTTTAAATTTGGTTAAATTAACGTTACTGCCATCGGTTAACTTTACTAAATTTCCCCATGCATCAAAATGACGTTTTTCCTTAAATACTCCATCTTTATCAGTAATACCTATTATACTGCCTAAATAATCTCGGTGTAAATACAAATATTGTTCACTCGTAGTTGTGGTTTGTTCTGATCGCCAAATAGCTGGTGCTGAATAGGCATCACCACCCATGTAAGTTACAAATGTAGTTTTTCCAGTATTTTTCTCGTAAGTGATTTCCATAGTGCCATCGGCAGAATAATGCTTGCGAAGAGGGCGTAACAATTTATCACTATTGGTGTCCCCATAAAACATGTTGGATCTACCTTCAAATGAATTATACTGAAAATTAATCTTGTCCTTACCTGTTTCAGTAATCTCTACGGGACTTTTAAAAGCTGAATAGGTAATATCTTGTCTAGTCGTAGGAGCATATTGTGCTTGTCCAGTGGTATTAAGGGTTAAGCTTGATAGTTGATATGATTTACCTGTATAAGTATAGGATCCTAAATTAGAATTATTAGTAATTCGTCCTTGGGCATCGTACGATTGAGTTTTATTGCCATTGTTGTCATTAAATGAAACAAGTCTGTTAAGGTTGTCGTAAGTAAAGCTCTCATTCCATGCAAACAAACTGTTGGTTCTACTTGTTAAGAGGCCTTTTTGCGTATTAAAAATGAAAGTTAGTTTCATTAATTCAACTGCTGTTGCAGTAATGTTCTTTTCGCTTTTAAATTGCGTTAAATAACCATAACTGTCGTAAGTATAATTCTTACGCAGGTTATTACCCATTGTTGATGTTGTAACTTGACCTCTTGCGTTAAGCCCAGTTACGTTCCATAATACTTCTAAAGTACTATTATCAGTAATAGATTTAAGTCCCCCGTATTGATAATTATTTTTAATTGTTTTGGAGCTTACTTTATTGTTTGCTAGTAGTTTGGCCTCGCTTTTTTCTGTTGCAACTTGACCAAAAGCATCATAGGTTAAAGTTTTAACAAATTGTGCATAGGGTGTAACCTCGGTTGAAGTTAATAAGCGTTTATAGCTATCATAAGTGTAAGAATACGTACTATTATTGCCGTCAGTATTGATAAGAGATAAACTTGTGACTAATTTACTTGTCCCATCATAGGTATAATTGGTGGTCATATTGGTTAAGTCACCCACAATTTTGGTCTGAGTTATTTTTCCAACCGAAGAATAAGTATTTGTAGTGGTCCCTTTTGGAGTGGTTTCGGTTAATAATTCACCAAAACCATTGTAGGTATACGTATATGAGCCTGCCGCTGGATCAGTTGTTTTTGTTTTACGTCCCCAACCATCTTGTTCTGAAGTTAATATAACTCCTCCATAATCGGCGGTCTTCATAACGCCATTACCATAATAGGTATAGTTGATGGTGCCACCAGGATCGGTTACTTGGCTAATTTGACCAACAGCATTTTTTACAGTGCTGGAGGTTTTAGTCCCATCATTTACAGTTGTTGTTAAACCAGAATAGCTAATCGTTGTGACTTTACCAGTAAATGTGGTAAGTTTTGTTATTCTCCCATAAACATCATATTCAGTAGTGTTCCATTGTGTAGCAGAACTGGTGTATGGTTCACTTTCTTTGTAAGCCCTATCAAATTTGTCATATTGAAAACTTTTACTGATCCATTGTCCTAGTACGTCTTTAGTTTTAATAGTTGTTAATCTTTTTAGTGGATCAAAAACTTCTATTTTGCTTCCTCCATTATCAGCGGATACAGTAACCGTATACGAGTATCCAGATTCAACATAGTTGGTATTGGCACTTTTTCCTAAATAATCAGTTACTTTAATTAGTCGATTCCAACCATCATATAGATAATTAGTAGCTAATCCATAAGGATTAGTTTCTTTCTTTAAAGTGCCCGTGTTTGT
Organism: Cellulophaga tyrosinoxydans; assembly: GCF_900176415.1. Lineage (GTDB taxonomy): Bacteria > Bacteroidota > Bacteroidia > Flavobacteriales > Flavobacteriaceae > Cellulophaga > Cellulophaga tyrosinoxydans. Next base: position 35,222 of record NZ_FWXO01000005.1, read on the forward strand.
ATTATACTCAAAAAGTGTGATTAAGCCTTCTACATCAGTCGCTTTGGTAAGATATCTTCCAGAACTGTCATATTCAAAATTTACAATTCGAGAAGGGGTGTTGTAGGGTGTTGTTGTCTTTCTGGTGATATTTCCAAAGCTATCATATACATATGTTTCAGCATCAAATTGTGTTCCATTTCCTTTAGATGATTTGGTAGTAACTAAATTGTTGCTATAGGTATATTGTTCTTCCGTACTAAAGGAATTACCGTTAATGGTATTGGTTGTTTTTTTAGTTAATGGTCTTCCAATAAAATAAGGATTTCCTGTACTATTAGCATAAGTGATATCTAATACACTGCTCCCTTGACCCGAATAATCTGTGGTGGCTTTGGTTGGGTTGTTGTAGGTATCATAAATAAATGATTGTGTTGTTACGGTATTCCCCTCCAGTGCATTTTGGGTAACCATTGAAGTATTGGCTATTTTAAAAACTTTATTAGTAGCTAGAGAGCTAGAATAGGAATAAAGTGTTTTTGATATATAGGAACTTGTGGGTACGGTAAAAGAAGGATAATTTAGCATACTATATTGAGAGGATATGGCACCTCTAAGTGTCATATCGTGTTTAGAGATATCCCAAATTTGATCGTTATTATTTGTATTCCAGTTAGAACGCGCTACACCTTGGAATCCCATAAACCCTAGGCCTTCTACATTGGATACTGCGCCGCTATATCTAAAATCTTGATAAAGTGTTGTAACTCCCGAAGAAACACGCTGTAATTGACTTACTACTTTTACTCCAAGCACTACTTCTAAATCTACATTAGGGTAAGCTTGGTCATATCCCTGATTATAAATAGTGCTGTAATTTGGACCAGTCTCGTTAGGGTTTAATCGGTTATACGTGATACCGTAGGTGAGTCCGTTATTAGATACTGATCGCAAGAGCATATCTTCTTTATTATCTTGCGTAAATGCAAACGATGTTATCCAGTTATTACTAATGGAAGCAAAGTTTAGATTGCTATTGGGTTTGTCTGGACTTAAAAATACAGGGATTGGAAAATGTTGAAGATTTCCTGTTTTAGTTATTGATGTAGTATAACTAAAAGCTGGCAAAGCCGTTGTGGCGGTACTAAAGGTGTTATTATAAGCCATAATGGTTTGTGATCCATTATTATTGCCGTTGTAAGTTGTGGTGCGATAATCCAAAATATCTGATTTGCCATCTCCATTAATATCTACCGCAATTAAATTATAAGTATTAACGGTGGAAGAAAGAGAACTTTCTTTATAGGTAAATGGATACGTGTTTTCTGTTTTAACAAAGGAAGAACCTGTGGATAAAAACAAAGCGAAAAGTGTACTGTTATTCGCTGTTGGATACATAACATCTATTTTACCATCCCCATTGTAATCTCCAATCATGGGTTGTAGACTCAACTTTATTCTGGTATCGGTGGTTTGCCATAATAGCGTAAGGCCATCAGAACTATTTAAGGTATACACATATATTTTTCCTTCTGTAATATGAACAATATCTGTTTTACCATCTCCATTCATATCCATAGCTATTAATTGATCTGTGGATTTTAAACCGGCAGTTAAAAAACCTGAAGTTTTAGAGAAATTAGTGGTTAATCTTCTGTCGAGGTTAATAAAGCTTACTCTTGATGATGTAACATTATTATAACTGCAATCACAACATTCCCCATCTATAGGAGCTGCTGCATTTTGGTTAGTCTCACTTTTTGAAGAGGCTATTGGCTTCTCCTTTACCGGAATAGGATTATTTCCTCCACAATTTGCTCCAGATGTACCTGTAGGAACACAATTTTGATACGAGTAAGGTTTACCTACCGCAATGACATCCGTTAAGCCATCGCCGTTAAAATCTCCTGAAATATATTGTTGGGGTATTGCGTAGGTTTGTGGTGTCTGATTACAAATATTTGTATAAGTATAGGTAGGTGCATTCCATACTTTTTCATATTGATAGTAGATAGGTGTTGTGGTTCCCTCTGAGTATACCTTAAATTTAACCTGATTATTAGTAGATTTTTGGACTATAGCTAAACCCTGTCCAGGCCATAGCTTATTATTCCAAGTTAACCAAGACACTGGAAATATAGCTTCAAAGGATCCCGAATTTACGGTTATAGGATAATTAAAACTACCACTTTGTAAGTCCTTAAATACCCAAAACTTGGTTTTTAAACTTGCTGATTTTGGATAGACTACAAAATCCATTTTGCCATTACCAGTTAAATCTAATGATACTGTTTCGGCATTACGTTGTTCTATGTTTCCTATACCAATTTCAGTAATAATGTTACGATCATTAGTTATAATTGCATTACTGGAAGTATATGCAAAGGTAATTGGCGAATGCGATAATGTATTATCACCATTCTTTTCCTGAACAGAAATTAATCTATCGTAACCTATCGAGTTTTGGTTATGCGTTAAAACATAACTTTTATACCCAACCGAGCCTGTGAGTATTTTTATTTCTTTTAATAAGTTTTTTCTAATAAATGCAACGCCTCCTACATAGGCCTGTTCGGGTCTTTTTCTAGGTGTATAAACAAATTGAATTTCATTTATTGGAGCTATGGTGTTTCTTGTGCCATATTTGATACTACTTATACTGATACTATTATCTGCTTGAACATAAGTGTAACTAATGCGCACACCTTGAGGATTTTCCCAGTAATTAATTGCATAATCTGATCTTGATTTTGAATCATTAGTATTGCCATAATAAGCAAAAGATCCATCAGGATAATTAACTACAAAATATGATGGGCCATAAGCAGCTCCAAAAGGGGAAATACCATAGGAAAAGATTTTTACATTGGAATAATTTTCGGTTTCATATTGTGTGCCGCTTGCGCCATAAGTGCCAGTTTTTGCAACAAGTCTCTGTCCATCAAAACTAAATCTATCGGTTAAACTAAAATCAACAGGAGCAATAGCGTTGTCATGAAATTTTGTGGCTGGTATTCTAGAAATAATAGATACACCATTTACATTCCAACCATAGCCCGCAAGTCCGTTGCCACCTTGACTATTGTAGGCTAGGGATAGTGTTGGCACTACTCCATTTATTCCTGGAGGTACCGCTATAGGTATGGTATAACCAGCTGCGCCAGTCAAAGAAACAGATAAATCACCTGTAGTTTCACCAATACCTGAATTTCCCCCAGCGGCAGAAGCCATTAGTTCCGCGGAGTTCATAATGGAGGAACTTGTTTGTGGTTCCAACATTTTAGTAGACGGACTAGTTCCTGTAGTTTTTAAATATTCATAGGTAAACTCATCTAAAGGATTAATTTTTTGCTGCCCTAGGCATAAAGAAGTTATAAGTAACCCAATTAATAGAAGTAATTTTTTAGTCATTTGTGGTTATTTTTTAATAATCTTAATGGATTCTTTTTTGTCATTTGTGAAGTAGATTGTTAATACATAAACGCCAGATGCGTAATTGCTGAAATCTACAATTTGTTCTCGTTGATTCTCTTTTAAAAGTTGTTGATGCAGAACGCGGCCATCAAAGGAGTTAATTTGTATTCTAGTTGGCATTTTTTCAGGATTATCTATCCATTCCATATAGAGTTCATCCACAACGGGATTTGGATATGCTGCAATTTTGTAGTCTTTTAGGTCAGTGTCAACTAAAGCCTCTAAAGGTATAGAATCCAAGACTTCTACTGATGTTTTTAGGCTTGGGGTACAGTTTAAACAAATACGTTGTCGAGAGGTTTGATTACCTGCGGTGTCGTATTTGAAAGCTAACTTATCTTGTGCATTAACTTGTGCAAACTGAGTGAATAAAAAGAGAGTGAAAAGGATGATTTTCATATGTAGGAATTTAGCGACGCCAAAGTAATTTAAAAATCAATCCAATGTTAAAATCAATAGTTGTTATAAGTGTTAAATATAAGTTAATTATTTGATTTAAATAACTGATTTACAAAAGGTTAATTATAATGTATTTTTGTTAAAAAAAATATAATGAATTGTAAAAAAAATAGGAATACTTCAAACCGGAAAGACTATTTAGCTCTTTTTTTACATATTCTACTAGTTTATGGATTATCTACATGGAAATATTCCATTAAATGTGCTGAAAATCAGTTTTTTCTGTAAAAAATTTGATGTAAAAATTATAGAAATAGTATGTAAATACACTTGGTTTTTTATAAAAAGCCTATCCATTTTTGTCCTTATAATTCTCAATAGAATATTATATATTATTCCTTAAATTGCGGTCTTATTTATTTAATTCGTAGATTTAGTATTTATCAATTTAAAATTTCACACAAAAACCAAATATGTATAATTCAAAAATAATAGGATTAGGATATTATGTGCCAGATAATGTAGTAACCAATGATGATTTATCTAAGGTCATGGATACAAATGATGCTTGGATTCAAGAACGTACAGGGATAAAGGAAAGACGACATGTTGTAAAAGGTGATGGCGATACGACCACGACAATGGGAGTAAAAGCCGCAAAAATTGCTATAGAGAGAGCAGGAATTGACAAGGATGATATAGATTTTATAGTATTCGCTACATTAAGTCCTGATTATTATTTTCCTGGTCCTGGAGTTCTAGTTCAGAGAGATTTGGGTATTAAAACTGTTGGTGCCTTAGATGTAAGAAACCAATGTTCTGGATTCGTATATGGTATCTCTGTAGCCGATCAATATATTAAAACCGGAATGTATAAAAATGTTTTGGTTATTGGATCTGAGTTGCATTCTCATGGTTTGGATATGACCACAAGAGGTAGAGGGGTTTCTGTAATTTTTGGTGATGGTGCTGGTGCAGCGGTTTTGTCGCGAGAAGAAGATACTACTAAAGGTATTTTATCTACCCATTTACATTCTGAAGGGCAACATGCTGAAGAGTTGTCCTTAATAGCACCAGGAATGGGTAAGCGTTGGGTAAATGATATTATTGCAGATAACGATCCTAATGATGAATCCTATTTTCCTTATATGAATGGACAATTTGTGTTCAAAAATGCTGTGGTTCGTTTTAGTGAAGTTATTATGGAAGGGCTTGAAGCAAATAAATTAGCACCTACAGCTATTGATATGTTGGTACCACACCAAGCCAACCTGAGAATATCACAATTTATTCAGAAGAAATTTCAATTATCTGATGATCAAGTTTTTAATAATATAATGAATTATGGTAATACAACCGCAGCCTCTATTCCTATAGCTCTTACTGAAGCATGGGAGCAAGGTAAAATTAAAAAAGGTGATCTCGTTGTTCTAGCTGCCTTCGGTAGTGGCTTTACATGGGGAAGTGCCATAATTAGATGGTAAAAGCAAAAACCCTGGCATTTGCCAGGGTTTTTTAGTAATAGTTAAGTTTTATAAAACCAACCAACCTTTATAAAACCATAAACTATTACATTTTTTATAAAATACCTCCACCATTTTCTTTAGTGTTGTTATCTCTTCTTTTTCTCTGAGCGACTCTATTTTTATTGCTTCCAAACATATAAGATAGTCCAGCATATACTGTTCTACTTTCCCACGTAAATTGTCCAGTTTGTTCAAAAGGTAATTTACCATCAAATGCAAAACGCATAGTATTGAAAACGTCGTTAAAATTTAAGCTTATTGTTCCTTTGCCTTCTGCAAAGTTGTATCGGGCTCCTGTATTAATAAAATACATGGGTTTTACCTTAAACTGTATATTTTGATTGGCTCCTCTATAAAATCCAAACACCTGAAAAGTCAAATTTTTAGTAGCTTTTAAACTATTATTTAAACGTAAGTTCCAAGCGGTATTTTCAACTTCTACCTTTTCTACAATAATATCATCTATGGTTGTAGAAGAATTGTCGGTAACTAAACTTTCAGTAATTCCCCTTTGAGTTTGTGAGAACATATCAAAACTACCATTAACGCTCCACCATTTAGTAAACTTATAATTCAATGATAATTCCATTCCATAGGCTGAGGTATTGTCAAAATTGTCAAAAGTTAATATTAGTTTATTTAAATCAAGACGATCCACATAAACAGCTCTATTGATTTCATTATTGATGCTTCGGTAAAATAATCCGGTAGTTATACTTCCATTTTCTAAACGTCGGGTATAGTTAAGTTCATAAGAATTGGTGAATTGTGGCACTAAACTTGGATTACCAAATGATGAAATTAGTGGAGTGGCCCATTCTCTTATTGGGTTTACTTGTTGCAAACCGGGTCTGTCTACACGTCTACTAACACTTACTTGATATTGGTTTTTTTCACTAGGGGAATAGGTTACAAAAGCAGACGGATAAATTTGCGTGTATTTATCTGTAAATGCTCTAACGGTATTTGTGTCTGCTTTAACTTCAACATTTTCTACTCTTACACCACCTTGATAGGACCATTTTTTAAAATTCTGTCCAAATGTTGCGTAAGCCGAATAAATATCCATTCCATAAATAAAATCGGTATCCGGTGTTGGTACTAGGGCTCCACTATTATTGAATGTTAATCCAGTAGACGCATAATCAACATTAGTTTCGAATATACGTGCTTCTACACCTAGTTCCAGTTTAGAAATAGAATCTAAGGGATTAACATAGTCAAGATTGGCAATAGTTTGCTGGCGTTTTGTATCTACAAAATCTTTGTAGTTTGGAAAAGTAGTATTGCCTTGTGTTGCAAAATTGGCATCTTCACCTTCATTAAAACGATTGTAGTCAACCTCTAACTCAATGTTATGTCCTTCTTTTTTAAAATTTAGTTTGTAGTCAAAATTATACTGCTCACTTAAATTATCTTGAAGATTCGAGAATAATTGGTTTTGGTTTCTTTGAGTATCATTATAATAAAGTATATCCGTAAGGCCTGTACCTTTTCCTTTAAAACTATTCTGATTGGTAAATATGGATATGGTATGATAATCATTAAGATAAAAATCAACTCCTAATTTATATAAATAGGATTTGTTGTTATTTAAAAATTGGAATATTTGTTCGGAGTTTTCTTCAACTCTGAATATATTACCATCATTAACATACTTACCTATGTTTGTTCCAATATTTCCATAAATATTAAACTTTCCAGTTCTGTTGTTTAAATCAAGCGAACTATTAAACTTAGCTTCTTCTCCAACGGTTAAACCTGTGTTTAAAGTACCATTAAAACCATTATTGGCATTTTTGTGTAGCACAATATTTATAATACCACTCATGCCTTCCGGATTGTATTTGGCAGACGGATTGGTAATTAACTCTATTGATTTTATAGAAGAAGATGGTATTTGTTTTAATAACTGAGCCACCGGTACATTAGATAATTTACCATCTACCATAACGCGAACATTGGCGTTTCCTCGTAAAGAAAGATCGCCTGTTTGTTGGTCTACATTAACCGAAGGTATATTGTTCATTATATCTGCTGCAGTTGCCCCAGATGTTGTTAAGTCTTTTCCAACATTTATTACTTTACGATCTATTTTTTGTTCAATCGTTGTACGTTCTGCCACTACTTCAACACCTGCCAATTCTTGAGTTTCATCTTCAAGAAATACCTTTCCAAGGTCTATTTTTCTGTGATCTTTATCTATCGTTACTAGTCTAGTATATGTTTTGTAGCCAATAAATTGAACTAAAAATTTAATTTTCCCTTCTGGGACATTTTTAATTTCAAAACTACCATCTTCTTCAGTAATACCACCAGTAATTATAGTAGTTTCATCTTCAGATTTAATAACAATTGCAGCATAAGCAATAGGTTCTTGCAATGTTTTGTCAACAATTGTACCTGTAATTGTCCCAACAACTACATCAGTAGTGTTAGGTAATGGGTTCGCGGAAATTGCACTATATATAAATAGCGCAAAAAGTAAAATTACTTTTCTCATGTTTTGTTCGTTTTTGTGATTGATTGATGATGTTAATACCTACAGGACGCCTTTAAGCAAAATATGTTACTGAGAAAATTACCTTTTAACATATTTTAACAAAAACCAGTAGTTATTCTTTGGTAGAATAGAAAGAAATGTATTGTGTTAAAAAACAAAACCCCAATATTTACATTGGGGTTTCTATCATCGATAATGTGCACTAAACACTAACCATTAACTATAAAAATACAGCATTAACGACAAAATTTTTATTTCTTTACTAACGAATAGACGCAAAATATATTTAAAAGTTACTTATCTTAACATAATTTAACATGTTAATCGATAAAATGCAAAAAACTCTAGTAATCGGAGCGTCTTTAAAACCACACAGGTATAGCTACGTAGCTATAAAGAGGTTAACAGAAAAATCTATCAGAACCGAAGCATTTGGTTTAAAGGAAGGCTCTGTTAACGGTGTACAAATTAAAACCAATTTTGATGATTTTCAAAATATACATACAGTAACTTTGTATTTAAATCCGGAGAATCAAAAACCGTATTATAATGACATACTAAATTTGAATCCGAAAAGAGTAATATTTAATCCCGGAACTGAAAATCCAGAATTTTATAAGTTGTTGAAGGCTAAAAATATAGAAGTAGAAATAGCCTGTACTTTAGTTTTATTGTCATTAAATCAATACGAATAAGCCAAATGAAATTTGTCATTACAATCCTCTTTATTCTATGTGTTAAATTTTCATTTGGACAGCAAATAGTTTTGGATTCTTTATTGAAAATAATCGATTATAAAATTACAAATTATGAGTCAGACAAATATTATGATGAAACTCTTAATTTTCAGTTGGAAAATTTTCCATTGGAGAATGCTTCATTAAGTGCTTCCAAGAAAAATAAACAGTTAATTAAACTAGTTTTAAATGCAAGCAATGAAAATGCAAAGCAATTAAATGTTTATTATTTCAATAATAATGAATTAATTTTTGCTAAAAGCGCGGAGTCTAACGCTTCAGAACAGCAAGATTATTTGACTTATCTCGAAACAAAAAGTTATTTCGTCAATGAAAAATTGGTACATCAAATAGATTCAAGTGACGTTATTACTTCGTATTCTCAGGAATATTTGCTTGCTGCTGGAGAATCTATATTAGATGAAGTTAATGCTTTGAAGCTATTATTATCAACTAAAGACTTAGGGCAGAATTAAATATTTAAGTTTCTTTTCTGATTTTAAGAATATAAAATTTCGTTTAAAATCGTAATTTTGGCCCTATGGAATTCTCTTCTAAATTATTGGAAAATGCGGTTTATGAAATCTCTCAATTGCCGGGAATTGGTAAAAGAACTGCATTGCGCTTAGCCTTACATTTACTAAAACAACCAGAAGACCAAACAAGCCATCTTACGGGTGCATTATTAAATCTTAGAAATCAAATAAAATTTTGTTCTAGCTGTCATAATATTTCAGATGTTGCATTATGTGAAATTTGCTCCAACCCAAAAAGAGACGAAACAGTTGTTTGTGTAGTGGAAGACATAAGAGATGTTATGGCCATTGAAAATACCGGACAGTTTAGAGGGTTATACCATGTATTAGGCGGCAAAATTTCTCCTATGGAATGTGTAGGGCCACAAGATTTAACAATTGCATCTTTAGTTGAAAAAGTGAAGCAAGGAAAAATAAATGAATTGATTTTTGCGTTGAGTTCCACTATGGAAGGCGACACTACTAACTTTTATATTTTTAAACAAATTGAAGGTTTTAGTGTAAAAACTTCTACTATAGCTAGAGGTATTGCTGTTGGTGATGAATTGGAATATGCAGACGAAGTAACCCTTGGAAGAAGCATTTTAAACAGAATTCCATTTGAAAGCTCAATGAAAATGTCTTGAAAATTGATAAAGAAATTCTAAGAAAAGCATGATATTTTTATTATTTTCGCAAAATAATATTCTAATTAAGTATTGTATTTGATAATATGTCAAAATTTGAATTAAAATTACCGCAAATGGGTGAGAGTGTTGCTGAAGCAACGCTAACTACTTGGTTAAAGGAAGTAGGCGACACAATTGAAATGGATGAAGCAGTTTTTGAAATTGCAACGGATAAAGTAGATTCAGAAGTTCCTAGTGAGGTAGAGGGAGTTTTATTAGAAAAACTTTTTAATGTAGACGACGTTATTTCTGTAGGACAAACTGTTGCTATTATTGAAATAAAAGGAGGAGACGATACTGCAAATGCCACACCTAATGTTGTAGTAGAGGAGCATAAAGAAGAAGCGGAGAAAATAGAAGAGGAAATTACAGTAATTAGTAATTCGGTAAGTGCGCCAGTAGCGGATTATTCCAGTACTGAGCGTTTTTATTCGCCACTAGTTAAGAATATAGCAAAGCAGGAGGGCATTTCTGTGGAACAGTTAGATCAAATTCAAGGTACTGGAAAAGAAGGTAGAGTTACCAAGAATGATATTTTAGACTTTGTTCAAAATCGTAAATCTACTGGGCAACCAACAACTGTACCGCAGCAAAGTAGTGTGCAACCAGAAATGACGGCAATGGCTACTAAGGCTGTAGAACCACAAAAAATTGCTGAGCAGAAACAAGAACCTGTAAAAGAAGTTGCAAAAACAACTGTTTCAGGTGGGCATGAAGTGATTCCAATGAGTAGAATGGGTAAACTTATTGCACAATACATGGTAGACAGTGTTTCAACCTCTGCCCATGTTCAAAGTTTTATAGAAGTTGATGTAACCAATATTGTTAATTGGAGAAATAAAGTTAAAGACGCTTTTGAAAAACGTGAAGGCGAAAAACTAACATTTACCCCCATCTTTATGGAGGCTGTAGCTATTGCGCTTAAGAAGTTTCCGATGATGAATATCTCTGTTGATGGCGATACGGTTATAAAAAAGAAAAATATAAATATAGGCATGGCCGCAGCGTTGCCGGATGGTAATTTAATTGTTCCTGTAATTAAAAATGCAGACCAGTTAAATCTAGTAGGTATGGCTAAGGCGGTGAATGATTTAGCTGCCAGAAGTAGAGATAATAAATTAAAGCCAGACGAGATTAAAGAGGGAACATATACCGTTACAAATGTAGGTACCTTTGGAAGTGTTTTTGGTACGCCAATCATAAACCAACCCCAAGTAGGAATTTTAGCTCTTGGAGCTATACGAAAAATGCCTTCGGTTATTGAAACTCCAGAGGGAGATTTTATAGGTGTGCGCAGTAAAATGTTTTTATCTCACAGTTATGATCATCGTGTGGTTAATGGTGCTCTTGGCGGAATGTTTGTGAAAGCTGTAGCGGATTATCTTGAGGCTTGGGATATGAATAGAGAAATATAATTTTCTTAAGAATAATAATTTAAAAATGCTCCTTTAACCAAGGGGCATTTTTTTTACATACGTATTAAAAATACTGCAATCCTTTTTTTGGTACCTGTTGAATGCACTATCTTTGCTGAAATTATAGTAAAATGCAGTTAAAATTAACACGTCCTATTTGCTTTTTCGATTTAGAAACAACGGGCATAAATGTAGCTAAGGATAGGATTGTTGAGATTGCAATTCTAAAAGTATTTCCAAACGGAAATAAAGAAAGTAAAACATGGCTTGTAAACCCTGAAATGGTGATTCCTGAAGAATCTATAGCAGTTCATGGGATTACTAATGAAAAAGTGGCCAACGAACCAACTTTTAAAGAACTTTCTAAAGAAATCTATAAAATGATAAAGGATAGTGATTTAGGTGGTTTTAATTCTGATCGCTTTGATATTCCTCTTTTAGCTGAAGAAATGTTGCGCGCAGATATAGATTTTGACATGAAAAATACTGTCTCAGTTGATGTGCAGACCATTTTTCATAAAATGGAAAAACGAACCCTAAGTGCTGCATATAAGTTTTATTGTGATAAAGATTTAACTGATGCGCATAGTGCAGAAGCAGATACAAATGCTACCTACGAAGTGTTGTTGTCACAGTTAGAAAGATATCCTGAATTGGAAAATAACATTAAAATGTTAGCTGAATTCTCATCACACAAAAGAACGGTAGATTTTGCTGGCTTTATTGTGCTAGATGAAGATGACGATGAAGTTTTTTCATTTGGAAAACATAAAGGAAAAAAGGTTCATGAAGTTTTAGAAAATGAACCAGGCTATTTTAGTTGGATTTTGAATGCAGACTTTCCGTTATACACGAAGAAAATACTTACCCAAATTAAGTTAAGTAAGCTAAATAACAAATTGGGATAATGCGTTTTTTTCTTCTATTTTTATTCATAACGTCAAATTTAGTAGCTCAAGAAGTTTATTTTGAAGGGGTTGTTTATGATAGCCAGACCAAAGAAACTATTCCTTTTGTTAATCTTAGTTTTCTAAATACTTTAAAAGGAACTTCCTCAGACGAGGAAGGACATTTTTTTATGGACTTACCTTCTAGTTTTTTAGAAAAACAGGTACATATTTCCTCTCTTGGGTATAAGGATACCATTGTTTCTGCGAATAAAATTTTTAAAAGTAAACGATTCGATTTGGTTCCGGAATCTTTTGAATTAAATGAGGTTGTGGTATCAGAAAGTCTTGGGAATTCTGATGTTTTAAACCCTATTAGCAGTTATAGTATTACAAGCGGATTTTCATCATCGTCTACTCCATGGGTTTTGGCCTTGTATTTTCCTAACATTGGTCAGCAAACAAAATATTTGGAAAAGATTACTATTTTCTTTCAAAAAAATCAAGAGTTTACGCGTGAAGCTTCTAAATTTAGAATAAGAATTTATAATCTAGATAAGAACACAAAAAAACCTGGAAAAGATTTATTGTATAAAAGTATTGTATTAGAAACAGATTCATCTAAAGATTATGTATCACTAGATTTAGCCGCTTTACAGATTAAAATGCCGCAAGAAGGGGTGTACATTGGTTTAGAATGGTTTTTTATTCCATATAATTGGTATAAGAATACCGAAAAGCATACTATTACTAATAAATTAGTGTTAGAAGATAGGTTTGCTCCAACTTTTGGAGGTGTTTATACTAAGAACCAAAATTTTAGAGTTATGGTATATGGTATGGGAGAATGGACAGATTTTGTGGTGAAATCAAAAAATCAATCAGAAAACTTTATACCTGCCATTAGCCTAAAAATAGCAAGAGAGTAATAATTAGAACTATAATTTTCTATGAAAATAATTTGTATTGGGAGAAATTATACTGCCCATATTGAAGAGTTAAAAAATGAAAAACCGGTAGATCCAGTAGTTTTTATTAAACCAGATTCTTCTGTTTTGCCAAAAGAGCAAGATTTTTACATTCCTGAGTTTTCTAATGATATTCATTATGAAGTTGAGGTATTGGTAAAGATAAAAAAGGTAGGTAAGCATATTGAAACAAAATTTGCACCTAATTATTATGATGAAATTGGTTTAGGAATAGATTTTACAGCAAGAGATTTGCAACAATCGCTGAAAGAAAAAGGTTTGCCATGGGAGAAAGCAAAAGGTTTTGATGGGGCAGCTGTAATAGGGCAGTGGGTTTCAAAAGAAAAATTTAAAAATATTAATGATATTAATTTCTCACTTTTAAAGAATAATGAAATAGTTCAAGAGGGTAATACCAACTTGATGCTCTGGAAAATAGATGAGTTGATTGCCTACGTGAGTAAATTTTTCACATTAAAAAAAGGAGACATTCTCTTTACTGGAACACCAGCAGGTGTTGGCAGTGTTAAAACTAATGATTACCTTTCAGGTAAGTTAGAAGGAGTTGAAATGTTTAACTTAAATATCAGATAAAGAAAATGATTTATAGTTTGGATAAAATAAATGAGCTGGCAGATGGGGATGAAGAATTTATTCATTCTGTAGTTTCTGTTTTTTTAGATGAAGTTCCTGAAGATTTAGCGCTACTAGAAGTCGCTGTAAATCAGAAAAATTATCCATCAATCTATCAATTGGCGCATAAAATAAAGCCAAATGTGGATTTGTTAGGCATGGAGCAAACGCGTGCTGCAGCTTTAGAAATTGAAAATTTAGGTAAAGCAGGTAACAAAGGAAATGAAATAGATCAAATTTTTCCTATTTTAAAACGTGATATTCATCAGGTTATTGGTGAGCTTAAAAAAGACTTTCAACTTTAAATGTTTGCCGAGATAATTACTATTGGAGATGAGATTCTCATTGGGCAAATTATTGATACAAATTCAGCTTTTATAGCTAAGGAATTAAATAAAATTGGTATATCTGTATATCAAATTACATCTGTACAAGATGATAAAAACCATATTCTCCATGCCTTACAAGAAGCAGAATCCAGAGTTGATATAGTTATTATAACGGGTGGATTAGGTCCGACAAAAGATGATTTAACAAAGCATACACTTTGTGAATATTTTGAAGATCATTTAGTTCAGAATGATGCAGTTTTGGCACATGTAAAAGAGCTTTTTAAAAAGTATATTACTACGGCTCCTTTATTGCAAGTTAATGTAGATCAAGCACTAGTGCCTTCAAGAGCTACTGTTTTGCATAATGCAAATGGTACAGCTCCAGGAATGTGGATGGAAAAAAATCACACCGTTTTTGTTTCACTTCCGGGTGTACCCTTTGAAATGAAATATTTAATTCAGAATGAGGTTGTTCCAAAAATTCTAAAAACGTTTGATCGTCCATTTATTTTACACAAAACAATTGTTACTTATGGTGTTGGAGAAAGCGCTTTAGCAGCGCGTATTTCGGAATGGGAAGATAATCTGCCAGCAAATATAAAACTGGCTTACTTGCCTAGTTTAGGTAAAGTAAGATTGCGCTTATCGGCTAAAGGAACAGATCAAAAAGACATAGAAGATAAAATACAGAGTCAAATAAAAGCACTGTATGCGCTAATTGGCGATGTTATTTACGGTGAAGAAGATGATGAAACCATAGAAGAGGTAATTGGTAAGCTCCTGATAAAGAAAAAATTAACTTTAGCAACTGCTGAAAGTTTTACCGGAGGCAAAATAGCGGAACAAATTACAGAAATACCAGGTGCATCGCAGTATTATAAAGGAAGTGTTGTAAGTTATGCTACAGAAACTAAAATTGAAGTATTAAAAGTACCAAAACAGCTTATAGCTGAACATTCCGTGGTGAGTGCACAAGTTGCGGAAGCAATGGCTATGAATGTGCAGAAGTTGTTAAAAACAGATTTTGCAATTGCTACAACTGGTAATGCCGGACCTACAAAAGGCGACTCTAATGAGGAAATTGGAACTGTATTTATTGCGATTGCGACACCAAAAGGAGTGTTGTCGGAGCAATTTATGATGGGAAGCCAGCGAGAACGCGTTGTGCAAAAGTCTGTAAATAAGGCATTTGAGATGCTTCAAAAAGAAATTTTAAAATTCTAAAAAAGAATTTTGTCTGTCCGATAAAAAAGATATAAATTTGCATCCTGTTTAAAAATAACACAAACCCTAGCGCTATGTCAAAAGTTTGCGAAATTACTGGAAAGAAAGCTATGTTTGGAAACAACGTATCGTTTTCCGTTAATAAGACAAGAAGAAGATTCGATGTAAATCTTTCCAAAAAACGTTTCTATATTGAAGAAGAAAACCGTTGGGTTACTTTAAAAGTTTCTGCAAGAGCTTTAAAATCCATTAATAAAAAAGGGATCTCTGCAGTTTTAAAAGAAGCTAAAGCAAATGGATTAACTAAGTAATCCATAAAAAAAATAATCTAGTAAAATGGCTAAGAAAGGTAATAGAATCCAAGTGATTTTGGAATGTACAGAGCATAAAGAATCAGGTCAACCTGGTACTTCAAGATACATTACAACAAAAAACAAGAAAAATACTCCAGACAGAATAGAGATTAAAAAATTTAATCCTATCCTTAAGAGAATGACTGTTCATAAAGAAATTAAGTAATTTTCCGTTATAAACGGAAATGATAAAAAGTATAAATCATGGCAAAGAAGACGGTAGCAAGTTTACAAACCAGCTCTAAAAGATTGACTAAAGCTATAAAAATGGTGAAGTCTCCAAAATCTGGTGCTTATACATTTACAGAATCTGTAATGACACCTGAAGAGGTTGATGCTTGGTTAAGTAAGCAATAAGAAATTCCAATTTTATTGGTTAAAAAGCTACTTTCGTAAGAGAGTAGCTTTTTTTTGTTTTAATTTTTAAAAATTAGAACATCTTACAAAAGTTTTTAAACGTTATCCTGTACCTTATTTCTTATATTTGGTACAACGAATTTTAAATTAATATGAGTTTATTTAAAAAGATATTTTCCACACAAAAAAAGGAAACCTTAGATAAAGGTTTAGAGAAAACTAAAACTACTTTTTTTGGAAAATTAAGTAAAGCCGTTGCGGGTAAATCTAAGGTAGATGATGATGTTCTCGATAATCTAGAAGAAGTGCTTGTTGCTTCGGACGTAGGTGTGGACACCACGTTAAAAATAATTAAAGGGATTGAAGCACGAGTTGCTAAAGATAAATATGTGGGTACCGATGAACTTAATACAATCTTAAGAGAGGAAATTGCACGATTATTATCAGAAACTAATTCTGGGGAAGAAACAGATTTTGTAATTCCTAAAAATAAAAAGCCTTATGTAATTATGGTAGTAGGTGTTAATGGTGTTGGAAAAACTACCACTATTGGCAAATTGGCTTATCAGTTCAAGAAAAAAGGATACAAAGTAGTGTTAGGTGCTGGCGATACTTTTAGAGCTGCAGCCATAGATCAGTTACAAATTTGGGCAGATAGAGTTGGCATCCCCATAATAAAGCAACAAATGGGTAGTGATCCTGCTTCGGTAGCATTTGATACACTAAGTTCGGCGGTTAAGCAAGCTGCAGATGTGGTTATTATTGATACTGCAGGGAGACTTCATAATAAGATTAATCTAATGAATGAACTTTCAAAAGTCAGTCGAGTTATGCAAAAAGTTGTTCCTGAAACACCACATGATGTATTATTAGTGCTTGATGGTTCTACGGGTCAAAATGCTTTTGAGCAAGCAAAGCAATTTACAAAAGCTACAAACGTAACCTCACTTGCGGTTACAAAATTAGATGGGACTGCAAAAGGCGGTGTTGTTATAGGAATTTCAGATCAGTTTCAAATACCAGTAAAATATATAGGAGTTGGTGAAGGTATTGAAGATCTTCAAGTATTTAATAAATATGAATTTGTGGATTCATTTTTTAGTAATAAATAAGCGGACTTTAATAAAACAAAAAGCCTCCAAGAATTTAATTTATTGTTCTTGGAGGTTTTCTATTTCTAATAAGCGTTGAATAACTAATACTTTTTAGGTATTTTTAGAGCAAAAGATTAAACATATGATATCAAGACTACTAACTCTAGTTGCACTTACACTTATTTTCTCTTGTAAAACCGAAAAGGAATCTACTGTCAAGGAAGTGATTTGGCAGCCTTACAATGACTCCATTGATGTAGCTGGCAATAGTGATCATGAAATAAAAAGAATGCGTTATAAGCTTATTCAGTCTAAAGTGTTGAATAAAAACGAAATCTTTCTACCACTTTATAACGAAGTATCTAAGGTTACTGAAGCAGATTATCAAAAATGGAAGCCTTTCATTCTAGAGCAAGATATTTTATCCATACAATTTCACATAGCAGATGGCGATTTAACTTATGAAGAATTAACATTGTTTTATTTGTATCGTATCTATAAATACGAACTAAATAATGAAACTACGCTAAATACTATTCTAGCATTAAATAGCAACGTCTTAGAAGAAGCAAGGGCTGCGGATAAAGAGTTTAAAAAGTCTCCATCCAAAGAGCGTAATCCTATTTTTGGAATGCCAATTTTATTAAAAGATAATATAGATACGGATGGCATGAGCACAACGGCAGGTGCTATAGCATTAATGAATAATAGTACTAATGATGCTTTTATTGTAGAACGGTTAAAAGAAAATGGTGCGCTGATTTTAGGAAAGGTTAATTTAAGTGAGTGGGCCTATTTTTTATGTTCAGATTGTCCGGTGGGTTATAGTGCTGTTGGTGGTCAAACATTAAATCCTTACGGACGTATGATTTTTGAAACAGGAGGTTCAAGTGCTGGAAGCGGAACCTCGGTAGCCGCAAATTACGCCGTTGCAGCTGTTGGAACAGAAACTTCGGGTTCTATATTATCACCTTCAAGTCAAAATTCGGTAGTTGGATTAAAACCCACTATTGGATTATTGAGCAGAAGTGGAATTGTACCAATATCAAGTACACTTGATACTCCGGGACCTATGACAAAAAATGTGGTAGACAATGCAATTCTATTAACAGCAATGACTGGTCATGATGTAACAGATAGTAAATCTGTCTCAACAAGTAAAAATTATCTTCAAGATACTTTTAAAGGTAATACCTTACAAGGAAAACGTTTTGGGGTATTTAAAAATCTAATGGAATCTGATTCTATTTATGCAGAGACCATTACTAAAATTAAATCGCTTGGAGGAATTATTATAGAATTTACTCCCGACCAAGTTGGGCTACCTGGATTTTTGTCAATACTTAATATTGATATGAAAAATGATTTGCCAGCATATATAAAGGCAAATGTTAAAAATAAAGAAGTTGTTAAAATTGGATCAATAGCAGATGTTATTGAGTTTAATAATCAAGATTCATTAATTCGAATACCTTACGGACAAGCATTATTTAAAGGAATTATTGCTGATACAACTTCGCTAGAAGAATTAGAAGTTATAGTTAGTGATTTAGAAAATATAGGTCGTTCTTATTTTGATAAAGCAATGGATGCGAATCATTTAGATGCAATTTTAAGCATCAATAATTATCATGCAGGGTATGCTGCAGTAGCTAAATATCCAGCTTTGACAGTGCCAATGGGTTATAAAAAATCTGGAGAACCTTTAAGTCTTACCTTTATTGCTAAACAATTTCAAGAAGCAGCCCTACTTCAACTTGGATTGGCCTTTGAAAAAGCAACTAAGGTTAGAAAAATGCCTCAAAGTTATCATTAATTAATAAAAGCATTAATCTTACCCCATAAATCATTATCAAAGTTTGATACAGCAAAGTTTTCGCCATCACCAGCATCGCCCATTCTTACGATTACTAAATTCTTACTTGGGATCACGTATATTTTCTGATCATTTTTGCCTAGAGCAGCGTACATATCGGACGGTGCATTCGGAATTAAGGTTCCATTAAACTGTAATTGGGATTGCGGTAAATGATATGATTGTTTGCCATTTAACCACCATAAATAGCCATAGGCGAGATTTATGTTTTGAGATGTAGTGGTAGCATCATTTAAATAATTTTCTGGAATAATCTGGGTGTTTTCCCATTTTCCTTTTGCTGATATTAATAAGCCGAACTTGGCCATACTTCTAGTATTGCTCCAGTACACACTTAAACCGCCAATATCAACCCAATTTCCAGTCATACCTATTTTGTCTCTTAATTTAGTATTAAAGTATTGACTCCAAGTTAGGTTGCTAGCTGTTGCGATCACATCTTGCATTTTTACATACACATTGTGATAAGCCCAACGTGTACCTGCGTCAGCAACATAATCTAAATTTTCCGGGCTCACATCATCACCACGACTATCATCTAAACCTGAGTTCATAGACAATAGGTTTTTGCAAGAAATTAAATCTTCTTTTTCAATAGGAGCACTTGTCCATCCGTTACCTAAATAGTCTGAGACTTTTGAATCTATATTGAGTAAACCTTCCTCTTGGGCAATACCAGATAGAGCAGTTGTTAAAGTTTTTCCTGCACTTGCCCAATACCATATTTTAGCATCGGAATGATCATTCATATAATGCTCTACAACAATTTTACCATTGTATAGCATAATGAAACTCTTACTATTTTTTTCTTCTAGATAATCTAATAATGGTTGAAGCTCATTGGTATTCCAACCTAAATCTGTTGGTGAAATGGTTTCCCAAGTATCAGAATTAATAGGTGGAAAATATAGGTTTTCTTCAGGAATAGGATTTGGTTCTCCATCTTTAGAGCAAGAAATAGTAAGCAACGAAATAAGACCTAGTATAAAAAGACTGTGTAATTTCATAAAGTTTTATTTTAGGATAAGACTTAATTTTCTGAAAAAGGATTAAATCTTCATGTATATGCATAACGTAAAAACAATAAAAAGTAATATAAATAAGTAGGATCTTTTTCCTTGTTGTATTTTTGCACTTTATTTATAACTATGCGTACAAAAACACTTAAGAAGAACAAGATTAATGTAGTTACTCTAGGCTGTTCTAAAAATGTCTACGATTCTGAAGTTCTTATGGGGCAATTAAAAGCCAATAAGAAAGATGTTGTTCATGAAGGAGAAGGGAATATTGTTGTAATTAATACCTGCGGCTTTATTGCTAATGCTAAAGAAGAGAGTGTAAATACAATTTTGGAGTTTGTTCAAAAAAAAGAAGCTGGTGTCGTAGATAAGGTTTTTGTAACAGGATGCTTGAGTGAGCGCTATAAACCAGACTTGCAAAAAGAAATTCCAAATGTTGACGAGTATTTTGGAACAACCGAATTACCTGGGTTGCTAAAAGCTTTAGGTGCAGATTACAAACATGAACTTATTGGAGAACGATTAACAACTACTCCAAAGAATTATGCTTATTTAAAAATAGCGGAAGGTTGTGATAGACCGTGTTCTTTTTGTGCTATTCCAATAATGCGAGGCAAACACAAGAGTACCCCGATAGAAGATTTGGTAACTGAAGCCGAAAAACTAGCTGCTAAAGGTGTTAAGGAATTAATATTAATTGCTCAAGATTTAACTTATTACGGATTAGATCTGTATAAAAAAAGAAATTTAGCAGAGTTGCTTGAAGCATTAGTAAAAGTAGATGGAATCGAATGGATCCGATTACATTATGCTTTTCCAACAGGTTTTCCAATGGATGTTTTAGAGCTGATGAAGCGTGAGCCTAAAATTTGTAATTATTTAGATATTCCTTTGCAGCATATTTCCGATGCTATTTTGAAAAGCATGCGAAGAGGAACAACACAAGAAAAAACAACTAAGCTTATTAAAGATTTTAGAACCTTGGTTCCTGAAATGACTATAAGAACTACACTTATTGTGGGATATCCAGGAGAGACCGAAGAAGACTACCAAATTTTGAAAAATTGGGTAGAAGAAATGCGTTTTGAACGTTTAGGTTGTTTTACTTACAGTCACGAAGAGAATACGCATGCATATTCATTAGTTGATGATGTTCCTGAAGAAATAAAACAACAACGTGCATCTGAAATAATGGAGCTCCAATCACAAATTTCTTGGGAGTTGAACCAAGAAAAAGTGGGCCAGACACTACGTTGTATTATTGATCGTAAAGAGGGACCACATTTTATTGGTAGAACTGAATTTGACTCTCCTGATGTTGATAATGAAGTATTAATAGATGCTTCTAAATACTATTTAAAAGTTGGGGAATTTGTAAATGTAAAAATTAACGAAGCTGCCGATTTTGATTTATATGGTGAGCCTGTTTAGGTTTTCTTTATCATTTTTACTGTAAAATAGCCAATCAGGGCTATTATCAAAAACATAATTAGCCAAAGCCATTTTTTATCTTCAAAGAGTGGCTTTGTTATTTTTTCAGGAATACTATCTCCAAGCATTTCCTCACCTAAGGTTACAGGTTTTGCATATTCAGGTATTACATTGGCCATTAAGTTGATGTCATAAATAGGTTCCAGAGCAAGTTTATTACCATATACCATATAATAGGTCGCAGGTTTAGTAAATCTAGCTTTTATTTCATATTCAAACCCTTTTATAGTTACTCCCTTTATTTCTAATGGCTCATTATCTTGATTGCTTATACTAATTTTTATTCTTTTAGCTTTGGTGGTTAAGAAAGTAAATTCATTATTATTTAAGGAGCTAAGAATACTAGAGGTTAAATTTCTATAATTATACTTCCAACCCTTTTCTGTTTGAATGCTATCTGCTAAATAGGTGATTGTGGTGGGTCTTAAATAATCAATTGTATCCTTTATATTTATTTTTACAAAACTTACCGGTATTGCACGCTCCAAATCAATTTCTATTATGGTTTCTTTAGAATTTTTATCATTTATAGTTTTAGTATTTTTTGGAGTATAATTTTTATACACGGGTGGTATTGAAGTATTTTCAAATATTTGAGCCCCATTTAATTTTGGGTCTTCAACGGTGTTAATGGTAACTCTGTAATATAAAAATGATGCTTCTGGAAACCTAAGCGTGGTATACTTGTAATTGGTATTGGCGTTTTCAATGGACAATATTCTGTAGTCTTCTTTAATGGTAAACCAATCCATTTGATTTTGACTACCCTCCAATTTTAGTCTATAATCAAAATTGGCAACTTCAAAATTTAGAAACAACTCGTTTATTGTGGCTTTAGTTGGTAATTGGAACGTATAATAATATTGATTTGCAGTATGACTTTCGTTAATAATTTTAAAATCAACAGGTTTAATATTTGTTTTGCTATTTTTTATGTTCAGCATATAAGGTGCTTCTATAGTATCATTTTTAGTAACACCATATATGCGAATGTCATCTAGATTATTTTTAGTTTTTTCAAAAATTGCATCTGGAATACGTATACTATGCCATTGCTCCGATATACCTTTTATTTCCCTTTTATAGTCGTAATTTTTCATTTGAGCACTAACCATATAGCAACTCAAAAAGATAATTAAGGGCAAAATTTTATTCATCTTTTGATTCATGTTCAATTTGTTTAGTGTACTTGTTATAAAGGAAGGAGATGACCAATAACAATAGTCCAAGAGAAACAAAGACAATGGTTTTAGAGATGGTATCTAGGTTGGCTATATCGTAAAAGAATAGTTTTACAAGTGTTAGTCCAAATAGTGCAATTCCTCCGATACGAAGTTGTTTTTTTCTTTTCCAGATTCCTAGTATAATAAGTAATAGCGAATAGGTGCCCCAAAGTATACTCAAATTCATTTTATAAGAATCGCTAAAGCCAGCAATATCCATCCAGTGAAGAAGTTCACTGCTCAGCACCCATATTATGGTAATGTGCAAAAGAATTTCAAAAAACTTAGAAAGATTGTTTTTCATAAAAGCCGCCTCAGTATATTTTTTAACGGCAAATAAGATAAGCCCTAAAAAGAGAAATGAAATATACCGAATACCCAAATTAAAGATTCCAGAATTATAATACTCAGCATACGTTTGTTCTATATATGTGCTTCGTAATTCGCTTATAACATAAAGGCCATAAATTAAAAAAGCAAAAAGTAAGAGTATATTTATGGCTAGATTGGTAATGCCTAATGTGTAGTTTTTTATTTTTTTGATATTGATAAAAGATAACACTGAGAAAAATAAAAGAGAATAATTAAGTAGCCAGATATTTTTAAAATCTAATAATGAGAAATTGTAATTACTCATGTCATATCCATCATTCGCTACTGATGATACCTTTGAATTATTGAATAATTGTTCCCAGTACATATTTATCTCGGCGAAAAAGATAAAGTAACTTGTAATTAAAAATAAAACAGGAATAAGTATCGACATTAAATGTTCTAAACTGTTCGAAGATTTATTTTCATTATCATCATTTTTATTATAATTCAGCCACGTAATAAATCCAAAACAAATCGACACCAATAGGGCGCTTAAAAAGCTTATATTAACTATTGGCGTGAAGGTATTGGTGTTGTCATAAGAGTGCGTATTGCTTTGCGACCAATCTTGAAAGATGCTAAAAAAAGCAAGGGTCATTAATAGGTAACCAAACTTTTTATAAATGTCTATTTTTTTGGTTATTCCTACCCAAGATAGTAATGCTGCTTCAACAGCCCATAAAAGTGTAACCCAATTGCCGTCTAATTGCACGGGGATGGTGATGGTTAAAAATGTTAATACCAAAACACTAATTAAATAGAAAAGTTTTTGGTCTGCCAGCTTTTGCTTAAAAACAACAGCAGCCACTATAAAATGTAGTACAGCATTGCTGAGAGTAAATAATCCGAGCAACTGGTTTCCAGTACTATGCGCTTCTAATACATAATATCCTAATCCATAAAATATAAATGAATTAAAAAATAGCAGTACCACATCGCTAGTGTTAAATTGTTCTTTTTTAATAAGTTTATACCCCATGAAAGCAAAGTAGAATATTAAAAAGAATACTGTTAAAAATAGTAAAGCAATACTAAAATGAGCTTCTTGAGAATAAGATGTTGTTAGCCAAGAGAAATATATTAACCATGTAAAAGCAAAGGACACGTAGTATAGCGGTTTCCAGTATTTTTTAAATGAAAGAATTAGAATGCCTATATTAATTAAGGTCATATAGCTAAATAAGGTAAGAACATCTCCAGAGCCGGTGCTTAATAAAAAAGGTATGGCATAGGCGCCAACTAAACCTATATGGGCAATAATTTGCTTGTTATAATTTAACGATGCTATTACTGCAAATACCGTAAAAATGAGCATAAAAATAAAAGCAACTATCTGTGGTAATAGACCATATAAACTATAAGCAGCAAAAGTTATAAAATAGAGTATGGCAATAGCGCCGCTGACAAGTACAGCACTATAATTTTCATATTTGGATTTAAGTTTAATGCCAAAACCTAATAAAGCTAATCCTGTAAGATAGCCAAGTATTATTCGTGTAAGTGGACTTATTAAATTGTTTTCAATGCTGTATTTTGCGCCAATTACAACACCAATAACCGTAATAAGTATTCCAATTTTATTGATAAGATTTTCACCAATAAATTTTTCAATATTAGATTTCTCCTTCGGCGTTTTTGCAGTAGTATTTATGGTCTCCGTTAGTGGCTTAACCGGACTTGTAACTTGGGAGACTTCATTTTCCACCGTTGCTTTGTTTTCTTGTTTATGAGAAAGTGCAGTTGTTGGCTCGACAATGATATCTTCTGATGGAGATGTCATTGATGTAGTATTTTCTGTTTTTGGAAAATTGCCTTTTTTTAAAGATTCAATTTCCTTGTAAACATCCATTAATTCTTTGGCAAAACCTTCTTGTTTTGATAAAAGTAGCTCCAGTTTTTCTTCGAGACTTTTTATGTAATCTTGGTTATTATTCATAAGGGCTTATTAAAAACTGAACTTGTGCATTTATTGAATGCAGCTTTCTATTATTTTATTTTTTTACGACCTAATTCTTGCTGGTATAATTCACGTCCTAACTGTGCTAAAAACGGAATTCCAATACTATCAAATTCATAGGTGTCATCATTAAAAATCCCGTTTTTATTCACTAAAATTGTAGCAGTAAGTAAAAATTCTATATTGTTTAGAGTATCTTTTATATAGGCACAATCGGTTAATGTGCCATGTGCATAACCAACTTTGTTGTAAATTTTTATATTTTCAGGTATAGATTCATGGCTGTCGCCGTACATAAAGAATTTTACGTAGCTATCATAATACTCATTTGCAGTATAGCCTAATTCTCTAGGAAGTGAATGCATTGTATTTAGTAAAAAGGCTCTTTGTGTTTCGGTGATATTAAATTGTTGGCTTGGTTCAAAACTTTCAGGAAAAATAATACGTTTTAGAACTTCATGTTGTGCATCAATTGCGTAGTAATTTTTTAAAGAAAAATCAAAAGGTTTGTTTATTAAGATGTCCTCTTCATAAAAACCAGTTCCTTTTTTTATTCCTTGTAAATTTAAAGGTTTAATTGGTTTGTTTATTATTCTATCGGTTACTCTAATAGTGCTGTCATTAATATAAATAATTAGCGGTTTTGTAGTTATATTATCAGCATTTGGGCTAGAAACTCTATGTGATATTCTTGCGTTATTTATTCCTTTTTCGGTAAGCTTTTGGTTGATTTCATCTTGTCCTAAAAATTCAAACAACCTATTGTAAGCTTCGTTATCGCTAATAGCGAATATTTTAGAAATTTCTTTTGCAAAAGTGGTTTCCAAAGTGTCTCCTTCTATGTAGAAAACAGAATTCATATCTAAATTTTCAAGAGAATTTAGTTTTTCTAAGGCTAAAACTGCAATTGGCAATTTTACTGTGCTCGCTGGGTAGAAATAGTTATTGGCATTTACTTGAAACTTATAATCTGTAAAAACAACTTCTTTGGTATTGTTGCGATCTATTTGAGTAAATTTTATTTGCACTTCATAGTGCTCCAAGCTATCCATCACCATTTTAATTTTAGGTGATTGCGAAGCTAAAGCATCAGCTAAAGGGGCTGTGATTTTTACCTCTTCTTTACAGGAGAACAACGTAAGTAGAAAAAAAATGTAGAAGGTATGTTTAATTTGCATGTTTGGTTTTTCTTATGTGCTGTAAATTTCACCTCTATGCGGTTTTAATGCATCTCTAACTTGTATTAATTCTTGCTCTTCAACAACTAAAAAAGCAATACTGTACATATCATTTATAGTTGTATGTCCAGTAATATTTAAGTTGAGTTTTTCGGCTAGGATATATTCAATTAAATGTTTTTCATGGTGCTCCGCTGTTTTTTCGGCTGCTGGTCCTCTGAAATCCCAAATTAATTTAATTTTTTTTGCATTCATAAGATAAAAATAGCGCTTTGTTTACGTATTTATATCACCGGAAACAGTGATAATTATATTTGCTATGATAAAATTAGGTGATTTAAGGCAGAAATTAGGTGCTTGCACAACATCTGTTATTTGTTATTTTTGCAAGATGCAACTACAAAGCTATTTTACCATTAAAAAGGTTGGATTCTTATCGCTACTGTCTTTTACAGTGTTAATTTCATCATGTGATTCTTTTTGGCAAAAGAAAGAAGACAAAGAAGTAGTGGCACGTGTAGGTGATACTTATTTGTATAAAGACGAAATAAATGCATTATTCCAAGATAATGTTTCTAAAGAAGATAGCGCAACCTTTGTATCAAATTATATTAATAATTGGGCAACCAAGCAGTTATTGTTATCTAAATCTAAAATAAATTTACCTGAAGAAAAATTACAAGAATTTAATCAACTTATAGAAAATTATAAAACAGATTTATATACCAGAGCTTATAAAGAAGCATTGGTGAGTCAGTCACAAGATACTGTTATTTCTGCACAAGAGTTAAGCGACTTTTATGAACGAGAAAAGGAAAATTTTAAGCTTAAAGAAAAGCTTGTAAAATTGCGATTTGTTGAATTGCCTATGCAATTTTTAAATAAAGACGAAGTCGTAAAACGTTTAGATAGGTTTAATGCTAAAGATGCTAAGTTTTTAGATTCTATTGGGATTCAGTTTAAAAAAATAAATTTTAATGATTCTATTTGGGTAAAAGCTTCAAGAATTATAAATGAAATACCACCTTTAACCTATGAAAATGAGGCTGGATACTTAAAAAAATCACAATTTTTTGAATTACAGGATTCATTAGGGGTATATTTGGCAAAGGTTACCGATGTTTTAAACACAAATGATACGGCACCGTTGTCATTTATTAAACCATCTATAAAGCAAGTTTTATTAAACCGAAGACGATTAGAATTAATCAGAAAACTTGAAACTGAAATTATTGACGATGCAATTAAAGATAAAGAATTTGAAATCTATGTTAAAGATTAAGAACACCCTTACCATTTTACTAGTATTGATTTTTGGAGCAGTACAAGCACAAGATACGATTGAAGCTGCAACAGCTGAACCTATAAATGATGTGGCTCAAGTAAGCCAAGTTTCAGATTCCATAAAGCCATTTAAAAAAATAAAATTAGATGGAGTTGCCGCTGTAGTAGGTGATTATTTAATTTTAGAATCTGATATCGATAAAACTTTAATCGATTTACGTAATCAAGGAGTTTCTGCAGATGAGGTTTCAAGATGTGGGTTATTGGGTAAATTAATGGAAGACAGGTTATATGCGCACCAAGCTGTCCAAGATAGTATTCTTGTGGCGGATGATGAAGTAAACGCAACAAGTGATGCCCAAATAGCACAGTTGGTTTCAAAAGTTGGATCAATAGAAAAAGTATTGGCATTCTACAAAAAGCAAGACGAAGAAAGCTTTAGAGAAGAACTTTACAAGATTAACAAATTGCGTATGCTTTCTGAAAAAATGCAGCGTAAAATTGTAGAAGAAATAGAGATTACTCCAGAAGAAGTAAGACAGTTTTTCAATAAAATTCCAGAAGATCAGCGTCCGGTTTTTGGAGCAGAATTAGAAATAGCTCAAATAGTTAAAAAGCCAGAAGCGCCGGAAGAAGAAAAACAAAAAGTCCTTGATCGTCTAAACAAAATTAGAGAAGATGTTTTGGAAAGAGGTTCTAGCTTTGCGGTAAAAGCAATTTTATATACCGAAGATCCTGGATCTAAGCAAAATGGAGGTTTATATACCGGTATCACCAAGCAAACAGGTTTTGCTAAAGAATTTAAGGATATGGCTTTTAGCCTAAATGTAGGCGAAGTTTCTGAACCATTTGAAACAAGTTTTGGTATTCATATTTTAACAGTAGATAAAATATTAGGTCAGCAAAGAGATGTGCGCCATATTTTAATGATTCCTAAAGTGCCGCAAAGTGCCTTAGATGCTGCTAAGAAAGAACTAGATACTATTAGACAAGGTATTATAGACGGTAAATTTACATTTGCAGAAGCAGCTTTAAATTTTTCAGATCAAACCGAAACAAAATTCGATGGTGGTCAATTAAGAAATCCATCAGATTATGGCTCTAGATTTGAATTAACCAATATGGATCCTACATTCTACAATCAAATTAGAAATTTAAAAGATAACGAGATTTCTCAACCTATTTTAGAAGAAGATCCACGCGAAGGTACTAGTTATAAAATAATGAAAATCACCAATCGTTACGATGAGCATGAAGCTGATTTTTCAAAGGATTATTTAAAAATTCAGCAATTGGCACTTACGCAAAAGCAAGCCGATGCCATTGGTAAATGGATGAAAGAGCATATTGAAGATACCTATGTGAGTGTTAATGCTTCAAATCAGGATTGCGATTTTACTAACAACTGGGTAAAAAAGTAAATTTATGTCAGATGTTACTGCCATTAACAACCTTGTAACAAAGCATGCTATATTAAAAAAGGAAATAGCAAAAACTATTATAGGGCAGACAAATGTAGTAGAACAGATATTGTTATCTGTTTATACTGGAGGCCACTCGCTATTGATAGGAGTGCCAGGTTTGGCGAAAACCTTAATGGTACATACAATTGCACAAGCATTAGGTTTAGATTTTAAGAGAATACAATTTACACCAGATTTAATGCCAAGTGATATACTTGGTAGTGAAATTCTGGATCAGGATAGAAAGTTTAAGTTTATAAAAGGGCCAATTTTTTCAAATATTATTCTGGCCGACGAGATAAATAGAACACCACCAAAAACTCAAGCTGCCTTGTTAGAAGCAATGCAGGAAAGAACCGTTACAATTGCAGGGGTAAATTACAAGCTGCCTGCGCCATATTTTGTTTTGGCAACTCAAAACCCTATAGAACAAGAAGGTACATATCCATTGCCAGAAGCGCAATTAGACCGATTTATGTTTGCAATAGAATTGCAATATCCTTCCGTTGAAGAAGAAATAGCTATTGTAAAAGCAACAACTTCCGATGAAATTCATAAAATAAATGCCCTATTTACAGCGGATGAAATAGTAGCTATACAACAATTAATTCGTAGAATTCCAGTACCTGATAACGTGGTGAACTATGCGGTGAAATTGGTAAATAGCACAAGACCAAATTTAGCGACGGCAACAGATTACGTAAAACAATACATAGATTGGGGTGCAGGTCCAAGAGCATCTCAAAATTTAATTTTAGGAGCCAAAGCACATGCAGCAATACATGGAAAATACTCACCAGATATTGAAGATGTAAAAGCAGTCGCTTATGGCATTTTAAGACATCGGATTATAAAAAACTATAAAGCAGAGGCGGAGGGTATTTCTGAGGATACCATCATAAGTAATTTGCTGTAGTTATTAATTAAGTTTCAAACGTTTTCGCAACGAATAATGTTAAAATAATCTTCAAAAATTATTAGATTCGTTTTTTAGATCACATTTTTCAGTTTTTTTATTAAAATCGATGGAATCGTAATACAATTCTTTTATTTACCCTTTAGATTTTAGTAATTTTGTAAGATTGCAATAATTAAAATATATAGAATAATGGCATTTGATATAGACATGATTAAAAAAGTGTACGCCAATATGGCTGAACGTGTTGATAAAGCACGTGAGGTTGTTGGTAAGCCACTTACACTTTCAGAGAAAATTTTATATTCCCACCTTTGGGATGGTACACCTACTAAAGCTTTTGCAAGAGGTAAGGATTATGTGGATTTTGCACCTGATCGTATTGCTTGTCAAGATGCTACTGCCCAAATGGCATTATTGCAATTTATGCAGGCTGGTAAGGCTAAAGTTGCTGTGCCAACAACAGTACACTGTGATCACTTGATTCAAGCAAAAAGTGGTGCGGTTGCTGATTTAAAGTCTGCAAATACTACAAGTGCCGAAGTTTTTAATTTCTTAGAATCTGTATCAAATAAATATGGTATTGGTTTTTGGAAACCAGGCGCAGGGATTATACACCAAGTTGTGCTTGAGAATTATGCATTCCCTGGAGGAATGATGATTGGAACAGATTCGCATACCGTAAATGCTGGTGGTTTAGGAATGGTTGCAATTGGTGTTGGTGGAGCTGATGCAGTTGATGTAATGGCCGGAATGGCATGGGAGCTTAAATTCCCTAAATTAATTGGAGTTAAATTAACAGGTACCATTTCTGGATGGACTGCACCTAAAGATGTTATCTTAAAAGTTGCGGAAATATTAACTGTAAAAGGTGGAACTGGTGCAATAGTAGAATATTTTGGTCCAGGAGCTATATCATTATCATGTACAGGTAAAGGTACCATTTGTAATATGGGAGCTGAAATTGGTGCAACTACATCAACTTTTGGTTATGATGATGCTATGGAGCGTTATTTAAGAGCTACAGATAGAGCAGATATTGCAGATGCAGCAAACAAAGTAAGAGAGCATTTAACAGCTGATGCTGAGGTTTATGCAAGTCCTGAAAAATATTTTGATGAAGTAATTGAAATTAATTTATCAGAATTAACACCATTATTAAATGGTCCTTTTACTCCAGACTTATCTACAAAAGTTGGTAAGGATATGAATAAGAAGGCTACTGAACATGAATGGCCTTTAGCTGTAGAATGGGGATTAATTGGTTCTTGTACCAATTCATCATACGAAGATTTGTCTAGAGCTTCGTCGATTGCACAACAAGCATTAGACAAAGGAATTACAATGAAAGCAGAATTAGGTATTAACCCTGGTTCAGAGCAAGTGCGTTATACCGCTGAAAGAGATGGTATTTTACAAGTGTTTGAAAACTTGAACGCTAAAATATTTACAAATGCTTGTGGACCTTGTATTGGTCAATGGGCTAGATACAGTGATCCAAAAAATGCACCTAAAAACAGCATTGTACATTCTTTTAATAGAAACTTTGCTAAACGTGCTGATGGAAACCCAAATACACATGCTTTTGTGGCTTCACCTGAAATAACTGCAGCAATAGCGATAGCAGGTAGATTAGATTTTAACCCAATGACAGATAAACTAATCAACGATAAAGGGCAAGAAGTAATGTTTGATGAACCAAAAGGATGGGAGCTACCTCCAAAAGGTTTTGCTGTTGAAGATGCTGGTTATTTAGCGCCTGATGAAGACGGCTCAGGAGTAGTTGTAAAAGTAGATCCGGATTCTGAAAGATTACAATTATTAGAACCTTTTACTCCAATTAAGGATGAAAGTTTAATGGGTGCTAAATTATTAATTAAAGCATTCGGTAAATGTACAACAGACCATATTTCTATGGCAGGACCATGGTTGCGTTTCCGTGGGCATTTAGATAATATTTCTAATAACTGTTTAATTGGAGCAGTAAATGCATTTGGTCATAAAACAAATTTTGTAAAAAACCAATTGACAGGTGAATATGGTGGTGTACCAGATACGGCACGTGCATACAAAGCAGCTGGCGTTAGATCAATAGTGGTTGGGGATCATAATTATGGAGAAGGTTCTTCACGTGAGCATGCAGCTATGGAGCCTAGACATTTAGGAGTTGCCGCTGTTTTAGTAAAATCTTTTGCACGTATTCATGAAACAAACCTTAAAAAACAAGGAATGTTAGGTCTTACTTTTTCAAAAGAAAGTGATTACGACTTAATTCAAGAAGATGATACATTTAATTTTATAGATATTGCTGAATTTGCTCCAGATAAACAATTGACTATTGAAATAGTTCATAAAGACGGAAGTAAAGATACTATTAAAGTAAACCATACCTATAATCAATCCCAAATTGATTGGTACAGAGAAGGTTCTGCTTTAAATGTTATTAAAAAAGAAAATGCAGCTTAGTAATATACTTATCTTAAAAATAAGTTAAATATAATTGAATAAAACTCCTGATATTAGTCAGGAGTTTTTTAGTTTTGGAGAAATCTAAAGAAGAATGAAAATCACTAAGAAAACTGTATTAAATATTTTATTATTTGCCTTTATAATTTCTTTTTTTGTCACTCCTTTAGGTGATTATAGTAAGGTACTTTTAAATAAAATATTCTCCTTTAGTCCATCTGTTACAGAAGAATCAGATAGAAATAAGATCACAGATTACGATTGGAAACTGAAAGATGCTAATTGGGATTTGTTCAATTTTAAACAGTCTAAAGGGAAAGTTGTTTTTGTAAACTTCTGGGCCTCGTGGGTACTTCCTTGTGAAGCAGAATTACAAAGTATTCAAGGCTTGTATGATAAATACCAAGGTAAAGTCGATTTTTATATCATAACTAACGAAGAAAGAGAACCTGTTGAGGCTTTCATGGCAGCACATAATTTGACTTTTCCAGTAACTTATTTATTTATAGGTGAAAAAATGCCGCTAAAACAAATTGAAGCTCCGTCTTCTTATCTGATAGATAAGGAAGGAAATATTGTTATTTATAAGAAAGGTATTGCGGATTGGGACAATTCTAAAATATATGAATTGCTTGATAAGCTTTTAGCAAAATGATAAAATTATCTAAAGATAAAATTGTTAATCTTTTAATTCTTTTAGCTTTAGGAGCACTACTTTTTACGCCTATAGGGTTTCAATTTAAGGTGCTAGTAAATAAGATTTTTTCTTTTAATCCTACGCAGTTGGAGCAAGAAGATAGTATTACTCTTACCAATTATAATTGGCAATTAACAGATGCCAATGGTGATATTGCCAATTTACTAGATTTTAAAAATAAGGTTGTTGTTATAAACATATGGGCAACATGGTGTCCGCCATGTGTGGCGGAAATTCCAGAATTTCAAAAGCTTTATGCCGATTATAAGAATAAAGTTTCATTTTTGTTTATTGCTCAAGACGAGAAAATTAAGGTTGATAACTTTCTTGCTAAGAAGGGATTTGGTTTACCCGTTTATTATCAAAATAGTAAAGCTCCAAAAGCGCTAGAATCAAAATCAATTCCAAAAACTTTTGTAATAAGTAAAAACGGTCAGCTAGTAATTGCTGAAACTGGAGTTGCTAATTGGAACGGTACGGTTACCAGAAACTTACTCGATAAATTAATAGCTGAGGATTAAAGTTTATCGTAATAAAAACTATTTTTTAAAATATTTAAAAGGCACAAATAGCATTCCAAAACATTCGCCATCTTGCTTTCCTATATGTTTGTGATGCATTTTATGTGCTCTACGTACTCCTTTAGCATACCAATTATTAGCATTTCTAAATAATTTAAAGCGTTGGTGAATAAAAATGTCATGGACAAGAAAATATGCAGCACCATAAGCCATAATGCCTAGGCCAATTGGCCATCCATACCAAAACCAAGTTTTTACTCCTGCTAGAATAAACGACATACTTACAACAGCATAAATAATGAAAAATGCGTCGTTTCTTTCAAACCACGAATCATGATCTTTTTTATGGTGGTCTTTATGTAAAACCCATAGAAATCCATGCATTATATATTTATGACTAAACCATGCCATAAATTCCATAATAAGAAAAGTGCCTAGAAAAATAAGAATCCAAATAATTGTGTTCATATTAAACCAAATTTAGTTTATAATTTACATATGATTTCGCCAAAAGTCCAAATTTTTGATAGTTATTAACTCTTATGCGAGTATTTTGAATATCCATTGGTGGCGTTTTTTGTAGTTTTTGCAATAATTTAAAATAGTACTTATAAGCCGTATAAACACCGAATTTAGCGGTATTTGGTAATTTTTTAATGCCTGAATACCCTAAAGCAAAATCAGCTTGTATTTCTTCTACAATTCTCCTTTTTGATGTTTCATCTAATGCATTGAGATTGGTATTCGGAAAATAGGTTCTATTTAATCCCTCAAAATCGTCTTTTAAATCACGAAGAAAATTTACTTTTTGGAAAGCGGAACCTAGAGCCATAGCTGATTCTTTTAAATCTTCATAGGCTTCTTTATTACCTTTTACAAACACCTTTAAGCACATTAAGCCTACAACATCTGCAGAGCCGTAAATATATTCTTTATATTCTTCATCGGTTTTATAGACTGTTTTGTGTAGATCCATTCGCATGCTTTTCATAAAAGAGGCAACCAAATGGTAAGGAATATTATATTTATGAAAAGTAAATTGAAAAGAGTTTAGAATTGGATTTAAACTAATTTTTTGCTCAATAGCTTCATTTAAATCGGTTTCAAACTTATTAAAAAGATAAGTTTTGTCGTAGTCATGGAACGTATCTACAATTTCATCGGCAAATCGTACAAAACCATAAATGTTATAAATATCACTGCGTATGGAAGAATGAAGCATCTTTGTAGCCAATGAAAATGATGTGCTATAACTTTTTGTTACAGCTTCACTGCATTTATAGGAGACAAGATCAAAAATACGTTTCATAATTTTCTAGTTTAGAGATTTGGCTATTAGTTCAGACACTAATTTTCCTGAAATTAGTGCAGGAGGCACCCCTGGGCCTGGCACAGTAAGCTGACCAGTAAAATATAAGTTTTTTACTTTTTTACTCTTAAGGCCTGGTCTTAAAAATGCGGTTTGTGTTAATGTATTGGCTAATCCATATGCATTACCTTTATAAGAATTGTATTCCGATTTAAAATCATTAACACAAAAAGATTCCTTTAATATAATATTGTTTTCAATAGTTTGTTGCGTTTTCTCTTCAAATCTTTTTAAAATAAGATTAAGATATTTTTCTCTTAATTCTGGTGTGTCTTCTAAATTAGGTGCAATTGGTATTAAAAAGAATCCTGTTTCGCAATGCTCTGGCGCCATAGAACTATCCGTTACTGATGGAAAATTTGCATAAAATAGCGGATTTTTAGGCCATACAGGATCGTCATAAATTTCTTTTGCGTGCAATTCAAAATCTGTATCGAAAAACAAATTATGATGTTCTATGTTTTTCAGTTTTTTATTGAATCCAACATAAAATAGTAGGGAAGAAGGAGCAAAGGTTTTCTTGTTCCAATAGGCTTCTGAAAATTGTTTGTTATCCTTATTCAATAATGTCTCCGTATGGTGATAATCTGCCCCACTTAAAACTACATCAGCCAAATAAGTTTTTCCTTTTATTACAACACCTTTTGCAATTTTGTTTTCTACGACTATCTCATCAATAGCACTATCAGTATTAAGTATTACACCTAATTCTTCTGCTAAATGCTTCATTGCCTTTATAATTTCATACATCCCCCCTTTTGGATGCCAGGTGCCAAGTCCAAAATCGGCAAAATTCATAAAACTATAGAAAGATGGCGTTTTATTTGGTTTTGCTCCTAAGAATAAAACAGGAAATTCTAAGGTTGAAATTAGTTTAGGATTCTTAAATTTTTTACGTACCTGAGAGCTTATGGTTTTAAAGAACTGATCTACTCTAGTAATAGTTTCAGGAGTTATTAATTCTAGTGGTGATAAGCCTGGCCTAAGTACAATTTTATCAATTGCAATGTGGTAGTTGTCTTGTGCTTGTTTAATAAATTTTCTAAGGTGTTTAGCACTACCTTTTTCTATGCGTTCAAATTCTTCGCAAATTTTATCTAAACTATCGCCTATAGTAATTACGTCGTCTGAAAAGAAGATTTTGTAAGCAGGACTTAATTTATCTAATTGGTAGTAGTTAGCTGTTTTTTTACCAAAATCAGCAAAAAACTTGTCAAAGATGTCTGGCATCCAGTACCAGCTTGGCCCCATATCAAAGGTGAAACCGTCTTTTACTAATTGTCTTGCTCTACCACCAACCGTATTATTTTTTTCATAGATGACAACCTCATGACCATCTTTAGCTAGATAACAGGCTGCAGATAGTGAGGAAAATCCAGAACCAATAACGATTATTTTTCTTTTCATAGATAGGTAGCAGTAGGTTTTTTAAATTTCGCTAAGCAAATTTTCAATTGATTTAAATGCTCTCATATTTTTAGGTAATTGTTCTGGCATAAGAAATTGTACCTGATAGCCAAGAAGCCATAACGAAAAATCACTTTCTGTTCCCATTTCTTCATTAAAACTTTCAATGTAATTAAGTAGTTTGTCTTTATTGGGTTCAACAGTGAAATAAGAAATAAAATAAAGGTTATTGTCATAACTTAACAACTCTTTTAAACATGAAATTGGCAATGTTGGTCCTAAATATATGGTTTTATAACCTTTATGTGTTAATTCATAGTTTAAATATAACAAACCAATATCATGGATTTCATTTTCGGGAAGAAATAAAACAAAAGTTTTATCCTCATTAGTAATATTTTTGGTCTGTAATAACTCCGTATTTAATATGATTTTTTGCTTAATTAAATTCGTGATAAAATGTTCATGTGAAGGGCTAGCAGCATCGCTTTGCCACAAAAGACCTAATTCATTTAAGAAAGGAATAAAAACATCATAAAATACCGAAGTAAAAGAGCTTTCTTTAATTAAGTTATGATACGTTTCATTAAATAAAACAGCATCAAAATTCACCATGGCCATTTTAAACGAATTAAAGGAGTGGTGTTTTATAGAATTTTTTGAAATAATTTGTTGAACAACCTCAGGAATTTCTTCTTCGGCGATACTGGCTATTTTAGAAATTTTATATCCGTTGTTATACAACAATGTTATGTTTAAAAGCTTTTGAAGACTTGCTAAACTATAATTTCTTATGTTGGTATCTGTGCGTTCAGGTTCTAATAAATTATATCTTTTCTCCCAGATTCTTATAGTATGTGCTTTTATTCCAGAAAGGTTTTCTAGATCAC
This sequence comes from Cellulophaga tyrosinoxydans, assembly GCF_900176415.1. Lineage (GTDB taxonomy): Bacteria > Bacteroidota > Bacteroidia > Flavobacteriales > Flavobacteriaceae > Cellulophaga > Cellulophaga tyrosinoxydans. Next base: position 72,439 of record NZ_FWXO01000005.1, read on the forward strand.
GAATACTAAAGCTCGTCTTTACATTGTTCATCTTTTAAAAATAAAAGTTAAACAAATCTACATATTTTTAGAATGGTATTGACATGTTTAAGGATAATTTTTTTTAAGTTGCGCTAAATTTAATAGAAAGAGGAATTAATCTAGAAAATTTTGAGCCATAGAAAGATAAAAAGCCATTTAAGTTACGTCTTAAATGGCTTTTGTGCCCACGACTAGATTCGAACTAGCACATCCTTGCGAACACCACCCCCTCAAGGTGGCGTGTCTACCAATTTCACCACGTGGGCAAATACGGTCGCAAATCTAGTAAAGTTTTAAATAATCTCTTTTATTAAGTTTTATTATTTGAAATTTAATCGAGAAGCGGACGCATCTACAATTTAAAATTTTGCCCATAGAACTAGATGGTAGGCATTAAAAATAAAAATGTGACACTGATTATTAAATCTATACTAGTACAGGTTGTTTTTTTATTTAACAGTAAATTCAACTGTTTCACCAGGCTTTAATATAACAGTTTTCTTTGTTTTTTTTGCAAAGAATGTCAAAGATGTTTCGTTTTCACCTATTGACTGAATTTGAACTATATTATTAGTCTGGCTCACAAAAACGTCTGATGCAACAGAGAATTGAAAGGTAAAATCTGCCGTTTCTATTTTGTTTGTTGAAAAACAAACTATTTTATTATCCTTGGATAATGTTGTGGGTTCATTGCCAGAAACTTTCCATAAAGTACTATTTAATAGCCATCCTTTAAAACTTGGTTTTTCTGAAACTTCATCAATTCTGTTGTCAAATCCTTTATAGGGAAATAAAACAGAAATAAAACTAAAATTATTTGTGCCTTTCTTACTCACAATTGCCCATTGCTTTCCCCGTTTTCCTGAATTAGTAATGGCATCTGTTTTTTTAATTTGATAAATATCAAATCCAGAGGCATCGTCGAATGTAGAGCGAAGTAGGTTAGGAGCATTTTCTAAGGAATAATGTCCTTGCCAAATTTGTTTGTATTCGTGGGTTTTGTCGGATGAAAAATTATCTTTTACAATCCAGAAATCATCTTTTAGATATATGACTTGTCTACTATAGTTTACTCCACTTTGAACGAAACCATCATGACTTCCCACAAAAAGATCTAAATTACTATTAGTACTCCAAGCAATAGTTTTTGGTTGGGGTAATTCTAGGAATTTTCCAAATCCGCTGCCTCCTTGATTGGAAGTGTATTGCTTGCCTTGTAATTCATCATCAACCAAGGCCACATTCTTTACCATAGAATTTTTAAAAAAGCCATAGTCCTCCAGAGAATAACGTACTTGATAATTAGGCAGTATAACTTTGCTATTCGCCATGGCTTGTATACCCAACATATCACCGTGTTGATGGTCTGGTTTATCTTTGTCTAAGCCTGCAGTTATAATCATCATTTTATTTTCTGCCTCCCAACCTTCGCGCATAATGTAGTATCCCGTTATTGGAAGGTTACTAGATTTTAATGTGGGTTCCTCAACCTTAATGTTCTCCAACAATTTTAATTGCTCATTAGTTACATACCAAAACATTTTACGTTCCACTTGGTTGTTGGCAAAGTAGGCAACCTCTGGCAACTCGAATAATAAATAGCCTAAGGTCATAGCACCAGATATATCATTTTTTTCTCCCCAAGGATTATCAGTGTCATCGGATAATACCGGAGCAGATTTATCCGGATAGGCTATTTTAATTAAGGTGATAAAAAGTGATTTTAAACGCTCCTCCCAAAAAGGAGTTACTTCTAAATTGCTAATTTTTGCCAATTGGTACACATAAAAATAATTGTCTATATCGCTCAAATGGTAGTGAACAGTGCGCTCAAATTGAAATCCGTCATCATTAATCTCTTTTGCCATATGTTGTTCTAAAAGCGACATTGCACGTTGATTCCAACTATTTGTATCCTTAAAATCTCTAAATAAAATTGAAATCATAGCTAAGGCGGACATCCCTCTTGTTTGATGATTTCCTGATGTAAATTCTGGATTGTTTTTATACAAGTGTGCACCATGTTGTAATAATGTGGCAATGGTTGTTAACTGATCCTTATCTGAATATGCTTCTTGGTCTAAAAACATATTATGTATTTGCAACCAATTTAGAATTCGGTAGCCTGAGCGAAAAACTTCATAAACCCCATTACCATCTTCAATTTTTTCATAATTATTAGTAGCCAAAGCATGGTTTAATGACTGCATCTGCTTCGTAAAATAATGAATGTATTCAGGGTTTTTATCCTGATAGTAGTATTCAAAAGCAACATCAACCATTTTGTGTTGGCGCGCCAAATGGCGCAGGGCATAGGCATTTACAGGATGGTTGTTTAAATAATTAAAGGGTAATTTCCAGTTGGTATTTCCTTCGTATTTGCCCATATGATCATTGGCATTCTCCGCATGGTAAACATCAGATCCGGCATATAGTATATTATACTCTTCAAACCTAGAGTCAAAATCTTGCCAATTGTAAAAATATCGTTCAGAAAATTTCTCACGAAAATAGTGCGCTAAGGTAGCTTCGGTAATCGTGCCATTTTTACTTAAGCTCGCTTTAACTTCAGGTGTTAAAAAATCTATAAGGTTATTAGTAGCAATGACTTTATCTTCCGGAATTGTTTGGCCTATTGCTACATTGGAAGATACTAAAAATATAATGGTAAATACAGTTCTAAAAGATGCCATAAACATGGAGTTTAGTACATTAGTTTTTGTTTCAAATTCTGTTCAATTCTAATTTCACCTGAATTAGAAATAGAATTGTTGAATGGTTTTTGACCTTTTTCTCCCCATAAAATGGCAATATCTTTTACTGGGTTATTTTTAAAGGTATTATTGGATAAAACGACATTTACAATACCGTGGTTTTGAATTAGAATGCCACTTTCATCAGCTTCGCCACAATTGGTAAAACTGTTATTTTCCAATACTAAATTTCCTCCAATAGTGGACTCGTCATATCCACCACGAAAGTAATTGAGAACATCAGATAAAATGGCATCAAAACTAGTATTGGTTATAGTTACAAACTCTGCATTGTAATCACCTTTTGCATCTATTTCAGTATTTAAAAGAATGCCTTTGGAGCAATTTTTAATGTTGCTGTTCGCTATAGTAATTGAATCAGCAAAAGCAGCCTTATACACGTGCAGTACACTTTGAAAGTTAGCTATTTCAGTATCTTCTATAAAAAGATTAAAGGCTTTAGACATGTTTTTGTCTAGGGTGGTTATTGCTACTTGTTTTTTATCTCCTTTTAATATCACATTTTCTAGGTGTAAATCGCCTTTAGGGTGCATTACAAATCCTGGTTGATTAGAAGTAAATCTTAGTTCCGCTTTTTTGTTTTTATCACTAGAGGTTAAGGTAATATTTTTAGTAATCGCCAAGCTACCATCTATTTTATAAATACCTGCCTTTAGCGATAAAACATCTCCTGAGTTTGCATTTTTGAGTGAGTTAATTAGCGATTTTTTAGAACTTACTGCTATTGTTTTTGATTTGTAATTCGAGGATTCTTTAATTAACCATTTGGCTCCATAGCGTTCTTTTTTTATTAATAATGGATTCCCATCAACAGGCACAGTTATGGCTCCAATGCTATTTTGTTTTGATCGTTCAGAACCGAATAAATCCGTAGAAATTTTATCAAAATCGAAACCATTATATACATCCTCCAAATTTTGACTTGGAGCGTAAAGTGCCTCAGATAATTTGTTAAGTTCCAAAGCTTGGGTAATTAGTCCATTATTGGTAACGCTACTTTTATTTTCACTATTGAAAATATTATTCTTGAAGGTTATTCCACTAACATCATCATAGTTTATAATCGGATTAGTATCTGGTATATGATTATATAATAGATTATTTGCTACAAGCATTCGTTCTGGGCTCGCAGAACGTATTTCGGAAGCGGGCAAAACGTCTTTTTTATCCACATTTGCACCAACACCAAATTGAAAAGGCGATATACAATCTATATACGTATTATAGGCAACAACAACATCAGTTACTTGATTATAGCGGTTTAATGGAGATTTAGGGATGCCATTCATTACTGCTAAGGCACTTCTGAATTCATTCCCTTTTATTTTATAAAAGTAGTTGTTAGTTATCCAATGTCCTGTATTTATTACACGAATACCACCAATAAAATCTGATTGTTCATTTCCAATAAAAACATTACCATCTATAACGCAATAATTGCCATGACGCAATACCAAAGAACCTTCACTTTCAAAAAAGATATTATTTCTGAATTCATTGAAGTTAGATTTGTTTGATATTATTTCTACTTCACCATTACATCTGTCAAAAAAGTTGTTGGAGACATTTGTATAAGATGGTGCCATAGAGGTATTACTATCACCAATTTGTAAAGTTTCTCCATGTGGTCCTCCTTTTCGTGGTCTAGGTCCAAAATGGTTGTAAACAATTTGATGGTAGTTATAGATGTTTTCATTTCCATTTAAAAACACTCTAACTGTAGGTCCAAAATTAGATTTACCTATAATGGAACAATGATCTAATTGGTTGTTTCTGCCCCAAAGTTCCACCCAATGATCGGTATCTTCTCTATTGGGTTGGGTAAATTCGTCAATTACACAATGAGTTACACGACTAAAATTAGCAATAGAATCGTTATTAATTTTAAATTGTATAACACTTTTTGATGGGGTGTATCCATTTTTAAAATGTAGGTCTTGAACAACCAAGTAGGTACCACCAATTTGTAAATTAGATTCACCCTCAATTGTTACTCTACCAGCAGTTTCTGCACGTAAAGTTATGGGTTGATCTTTGGTGCCAGTTCCATAAAATTTAATTTGTAGATCTTTCCAGATACCATTTTTCATGATAATTTCGTCTCCTGGGTTTGCTTTTGCTATTGCCGTTTGTAATTCTGAAGCATTAACAACTTTTATTGTTTGAGCAACTGATTTGGTTTGACAAAAAACTGAGATCAGGGATAAAACAAAAAGTATTAGACTTTTTTTCATGATTTTGGTGTTTTAAAAATAGATTCTTTTTAGTTTGATACTCTTTTTATCAAGAGTGACTTTTCACCTCTAATTAATTAGACATAAAAATGGCGGCACGCATAAAGTAATGGCATAAATCTAGCTATTACTAAAGATTCATAAATAATTATCACAAAAATTTAATTTGCAATAAATTGGTTTTCCAAACTGGTTTACCAAATATAAGTATATTTGTTGTAATCACAGATTTTAATTGCATTTTGTCTTTTAGTTCTGTAAATATTGATATTCAAACTAATGCTTTACTTATGAAAAAGATTTTAATTATATTGATTGTACAAGGTATTCTATGGAGTTGTAGTAGCAATGAAGAATCTTCGGAGAACATAACACCTATAAGCACAGATATATCAGTTTCAGCAGCTTCAGGTAAAATTAACTGGACAGATAAAAGTGATTTAATGCAAAAATTAGAAAGCACTTTAGTTTATAATTACGGAGCTGCACTTGAAAGCGAAATTGAAAAGGCCATTACAATTACGAACGATTCTACTTTGGCAAGTGCAAGTATTAATTTTAAAATTGCATTTCAAAGTGCCTATACAGACCCAAATAGTAACAATAATTCAGTAACCGTTTTGCTTGAGAAAGAGGTGGTAGCAGTAAACGCCATAACATTAAAAGCAGATGGTCTGGGTGACACCTATGCTTTAATCACTTCGGTTTTAGCACCAGGTAACAACCCAATTGAAGCTCCTGATTGTAATCATGCTGAATTTGGTGACCATATAGATGAGGTATTTGATAATGCGTTAAATACAAATGTTTTTAGATTTCATATTCATACAACACTAGATAATGACAGATGCATAAATTTTGATAGACAACGCAACGAGATAAAAACCTATGACCAATCGCCTGACAATTTGTTGGGCACAGAAAATGAAAAGGTAACATATAAATGGAAATTTAAATTAGCTGCAGGCTTTCAGTCTTCACCAAATTTCACACATTTACACCAATTAAAGTCGGTTGGTGGATCATTGGAAAGCATGCCTATGTATACATTTACAACTAGAAAAGGCACTCCTGACAAATTTGAATTACGCTATGCAGAAACCGATAACCAAGTTACATTAGCACAAACAGAAATAGCACCGCTATTAGATACCTGGTTAGATGTAACTGAAACTATTACTTATGGTACTTCAGGTACCTACGAATTGGTTATTAAAAAGGTTAGTGATGGCACTGTATTGTTTTCATATTCCAATTCGTCAATTGTAAATTGGCGACCAGGAGCTGCATTTGTAAGACCAAAATGGGGAATATATAGAAGTTTAATAAATGCACAAGACCTAAGGGATGAAACACTACTTTTTGCTGATTTTAGTATTGCGGAGATCAACTAATTTAAATTAGTGTTAATAAAGCAAAAAGCCTCTTAAATTTATGATCTAAGAGGCTTTTTTTGTGACCGGGCTGGGGTTTTAACCTAATTCTTTCAGCCCAATGATATCAATACTTTCAGTAAATCTAGTTACCTATGTTGACGAATTGTGAACCTCAATTTCATGATAATTGAGTCGATTTGTTTCGTTTTATAAAGATATATTAATTACATAGTAATTATTTATTTAAAACCAACCTAATTTAAATCTTGATTTTGAACTTGTGAATTTCTATAGAATATCGTATTAATTTTTTGCGTAAATGTTATAGTGTTTGATTTATTGTTAATTTTAATCTGTAATATTATTTCTTAAATGATTGGCCGCTTATGATAAATTTGAAAAATATTGAAAATTATGACATCCCAAAATACATGCGGGTATTTAATGCATACAAAGAGGCAATAGAAACAAAGGCATACCAATCAGGCCAAAGTATTCCTTCAATAAATGAATTTAGCAAATTATATAGCATATCTAGAGATACAGTATTTAAGGCATATAAACTTTTGAAAAATGAAGGGTATATAAATTCTACACCGCATAAAGGCTACTACATTGCTGATAGTAAAATCAAAGTATTATTATTAATAAGTACATTTAAAGCCTATAAGGAGGTTTTATATCATTCGTTTATGCAAAACTTGCCCGATAATGTCATAGTTGATTTGCAATTTCACCATTATAATGTGAAAAACTTCAAATCTATGCTAAACACAAATAATGGAGGATATTATAAATATATTATTATGGGTTTTAAGGATCCTGAAGTAATTAGAGCAATACATAAAATAGAGGCCGATAAGTTATTGCTTATTGATTGGGATTTGTCTTCAAAAAAAACAACTAACTATCTCTTACAAGATTTTGGAAAAAGCTTTTATAATTGTCTAGAGGAGGGTTTGTTTTTATTTAAAAAATATGAGGCATTAAATTTTTTATATCCTGAATTCACCTATCATCCTTGGGAGAGTGTAGTTTTCTTTAAAAAGTTTTGTAAAGATAATGGCTTCAAATACAAAGTAATTAAAAAAGCAAAAGAATTTATAGTTAACAAAAAGAATGCGTATATAACAGTAAATGATAGAATGTTATATGGGCTATTAGATCAATGTCTTAGTGCTAATTATGAATTAGGTAAGGATGTTGGTGTACTCTCTTATAATGAGACACCTATAAAAAGATTCACCTTCAAGGGAATTTCCGTTGTTTCAATAGATTTTAAAGACTTTGGAATAAAAGCAGCAGAATTTGTGACTAAAAATGAGCAAATGCAAACTTATTTACCAACAAAACTCATTTTGAGAGAATCATTATAATATTGTTTTTAGTATGGTTTTTTAAGAAAGTAATTTTCAATTCAGGACAGAGCAGGACGGATTCATTATTTCTATTTCTTATTTTCGGTGCAGTATGACTAACTTCATTGTTAGTGATTGATAATGGAGAATAATCAAATTTTTTCTATGTTTTGACTATTTTCAAAACGTAGCTATTATAATTAAAGGAATAAATTAATGAACAAAACTATTGTTATAACAGGTGCGGGAGGAGTACTTGGTGGAACATTGGCTAGAGCTTTAGCAAAAGAGGGTTATAAAATTGCAGTAATTGATTTGAAAAAGGAAGCTGCTGATAATATAGCAAATGAAATTAATTCGAGTGGAGGAAATGCTATTGGAGTTGAAGCAAATGTGCTTGAAAAAGAATCCTTAGAAAGTGCAAAAAGAATAATAAACAATTCTTTAGGTTCATGTGATATATTGATTAATGGGGCAGGAGGCAACCATCCTCTTGGTACAACGTCAAACCCATATTTTCAAGAGAGTGATTTGGCAAACTCGACTAGTGGCTTCAAAACTTTTTTTGATTTAGACCCTGCTGGGATTAAGTTTGTTTTTGATTTAAATTTTATTGGCACATTATTACCAACACAAATTTTCGCAAAAGATATGATAGGAAAAAAGGGATGTAGTATTATCAATATTTCTTCTATGAATGCCTTTACTCCTTTAACAAAAATTCCTGCCTATAGTGGAGCTAAGGCCGCTGTTTCTAATTTTACGCAATGGCTTGCGGTTCATTTTTCTAAAGTCGGTATTCGCGTAAATGCTCTGGCTCCAGGGTTTTTCTTAACCGATCAAAATAGAACCTTATTAACAAATAGTGATGGTAGTTTAACGCAAAGAGGAAATCAAATAATTGAGCAAACACCAATGGGTAAATTCGGAGAGCCTGATGATTTAATAGGAACAACATTATGGCTATGTAGCGAAGGGTCTAATTTTGTTACTGGTATAGTAGTGCCTATAGATGGCGGATTTAGTGCTTACAGTGGAGTATAAAAATAATTTAAGGTATTAAAAAATATGGAACAAACGTGGCGTTGGTACGGACCAAATGATCCTGTTTCTTTGTCTGATGTAAAACAAGCTGGGGCTACTGGAGTGGTTTCTGCTTTGCATCATATTCCCAATGGTGACATATGGACTATAGATGAAATTGAAAAACGAAAATCAATTATAGAAAGCGCTGGGCTTACTTGGAGTGTTGTCGAAAGCATACCTGTACATGAAAATATAAAAACACGTACTTGTAATTATGCTTTATATATTGATAATTACAAAAAAAGCATTGAAAATTTAGCAAAATGTGGTATTCAAATTGTATGCTATAATTTTATGCCTGTTTTGGATTGGACACGCACCGATTTGGCTTTTGAAGTTGAAGATGGATCTAAAGCCTTACGTTTTGATGTAACTGCATTTGCAGCCTTTGAACTTTTTTTATTACAAAGGCCAGGAGCACAATATACCTATTCTGATCAGCAGAAAAAAGCAGCTAAATTCTATTTTGAGAATCTTAGTCAGGAACAAAAAAGTCAACTAGTTAATAATATTATTGCTGGCCTGCCAGGTGCCGAAGAGGGTTATACATTAGAACAGTTTCAGGCAAGGTTAGATACTTATAAAAACATTGATGCTCAGATTTTAAGAGAAAATTTAGTATTATTTTTAAAAGAAATAATTCCAGTAGCATCTCAAAATAAGGTAAACATGTGTATTCACCCAGATGATCCGCCATATCCTATTTTAGGTTTACCACGAGTAGTGAGTACAGAGGAAGATTATGCTTATTTGTTTACAAATGTGCCGGACAGAGCTAACGGAATTACTTTTTGTACTGGATCATTAGGTGTGCGTGCAGATAATAATTTGGTTCAAATCTTTAATCGCTTTGCCGATAGAACACACTTTTTACATTTACGTAGTACAAAACGCGATGCAGAAGGTAATTTTTACGAAGCCAATCATTTAGAGGGTGATGTAGATATGTTCGGCGTAATTAAAGCTATTGTAAGAGAAGAGAAAAGAAGAAAAGCGGCGGGGATGACCGATTTTAATATACCTGTACGGCCAGATCACGGACATCAAATGCTGGATGATTTGCATAAGAAAACAAATCCAGGATACTCAGGAATAGGTAGATTACGTGGTTTAGCAGAATTAAGAGGATTAGAATACGGATTAAAGCATTATTTAAAAAACTGAATTTGAAGATATGAAATTACATTACGAAACACGATACGCATCAAATCCGCAATCAGTAAAAAACTACGATACTCAGCAACTTAGAGATGAATTCTTGATTGAAAACTTAATGCAAGAAGATCAATTAGTCTTAGTTTATTCACATTATGATAGATATATAGCTGGCTCTGCAGTTCCTGTAAAAGAAGCCATAAATTTAGAAACCATAGATCCTTTAAAGTCTACTTGCTTTTTAGATAGAAGAGAAATTGGAATTATAAATATTGGAGGCTCTGGCACCATTGAAGTTGATGGAGTTGTTTATATTTTAGAGCATAAAGATGCTTTGTATATTGGAAGTGGTAAAAAGGAAGTTATTTTTAAAAGTGAGGATAAAAATAATCCTGCTAAATTTTATTTAAACTCTGCTCCGGCACATAAAAGTTATTCCACCAAAAAAGTTAGTAAGTCCGAAGCTAATAAAATAGAACTAGGATCTTTAGAAACAGCAAATCATAGAACAGTAAATCAAATGATAATTGGAGGTATCGTAGATACTTGTCAATTGCAAATGGGGATGACCGAGTTAAAAGCTGGAAGTGTTTGGAATACAATGCCAGCACATGTACACGATCGTCGAATGGAAGTTTATTATTATTTAGATATTCCTCAAGATCAAGCTGTTTGCCATTTTATGGGGCAACCTCAGGAAACTCGTCATATTTGGATGCGGAATGATCAAGCTGTTATTTCGCCACCATGGTCAATACACTCTGGTTCTGGTACTTCAAATTATACATTTATATGGGGTATGGCAGGTGAAAACTTAGATTATAGCGATATGGATGTTGCTAAAATAACAGAATTAAGATAGATTATGAGCATAGCATTATTTGATGTAAAAGGAAAAATTGCATTAGTAACCGGGAGTACTCATGGGTTAGGAATGGCAATGGTAAGAGGCTTAGGTTTGGCTGGAGCAACAATAATTGTAAACGGAAATTCGTCGCAGGAAAAAATCGACTCGGCTGTGGCTGCTTATAAAAGCGAAGGAATAAAAGCTGTTGGCTATAAGTTTAATGTGGTAGATGAAACAGAAGTTGCATCTGCAATTGCGCAAATTGAAGCAGAAGTTGGACCAATCGATATTTTAATAAATAACGCAGGTATAATAAAAAGAACGCCATTAGTAGAGATGGAGGTCGCCGATTTTAGACAAGTCATAGACGTGGATCTTGTGAGTCCGTTTATTGTTTCTAAGCATGTTGTAAAAGGTATGATTAACCGAAAGGTAGGAAAGATAATAAATATCTGTTCGATGATGAGTGAATTAGGTAGAAATAGTGTTGGTGCTTATGCAGCGGCAAAAGGTGGACTTAAAATGTTGACCCAAAATATGGCTACGGAATGGGCAAAACATAATATTCAGGTAAATGGTATTGGACCTGGATATTTTGCAACTTCGCAAACTGCTCCTATTAGGGTAGATGGGCATCCTTTTAATGATTTTATAATTAATAGAACGCCAGCTGAAAAATGGGGAAATCCTAATGATTTAGCAGGTGCAGCAATATTTTTGTCTTCAAAGGCAAGTGATTTCGTAAACGGACATATTCTATATGTGGATGGGGGTATTTTAGCGACTATAGGTAAACCTTCTAATGAAAATTAAATATGAAAAAGGTGTCATTTTTTATTTTTATAACTGCTTTTGTTTTTTTGGGAGCTTGTAAAAGTCGATCTAAATTAATTGTACGTATAACTAATTCCTTAGAAACTCCTCGTTCATTTGAAACAGTAGAAATAAGAAAATCTGATTTGTCTTTAAGAAAAGGCATAAATTTTGAAAACCTTTCTGTTCAGGATGTAGCGTCTAAAGAAATTTTAATTTCGCAACTGGTAGACGAAAATCAAGATGGAAAAATGGATATTCTTTTATTTCAACCTAAAGTGGAAGCGAAAAAGAGTAAACAATTTGAATTACTTGTGGTTGACGAAAGTTTAAAACCTAAAGCAGAAGTATTCTGTTATTCCAGATTTGTGCCAGAACGAACAGATGATTACGCTTGGGAGAATAATAAAGTGGCTTTTAGAACTTATGGCCCAGTTGCTCAAAAAATGATTGAAGATGGCATCAAAGGAGGCACTTTGTCTAGTGGAATAGATGCCTGGTTGAAAAAGGTGGAATATCCAATAATAAATAAATGGTATGAAAAAACCACAACAGGTCAAGGCTCTTATCACGAAGATACTGGAGAAGGATTAGATAATTTTCATGTAGGTATAAGCAGAGGAGTGGGAGGTATTGCTGTAAAGAAAGACACCTCATTTTATGTATCTAAAAACTTTACCAGTTGGAAAACTATTACCACAGGACCTATTAGAACCAGCTTTGTTTTAGAATATGCAGCTTGGGAAGCTAATGGACAACCTATTACCGAAAAAAAATATATTTCATTAGATTATGGAAGTAATTTTTCTAAGTTTGAAATAGAACTAACTGGAACCGATGCTATTTTTGCTGGATTAACACTACACGAAAAAGATGGGCAAACCACACAAAGAAATACAGAAGGTTGGATATCCTATTGGCAACCACATGAAAATTCGGAGTTAGGTACGGCTATAATAATTCCTAATAATGGATTAATTACATCAGAATTATATAATACACCTACTAAAGATTGGAGTAATTTTTATGCCCAAATTAAAGTTCTAAATGGTAAAGCAGTCTATTATGCAGGATTTGGCTGGAAAGAAGCAAAGGAGTTCACTTCACAAGAAGATTGGGAAAACCATTTAGCCCAGTTTGCGCTAAAAGTGAATAACCCATTAACGGTGCGTTATAATTGATAAATATGCTTAGGACTAAAAATTTTATTACTGATAATTTTATTTTGCAAAGTTCCATTGCTGAAAGTTTATATCACGAATATGCCAGAGATTTACCTATTATAGATTATCACAATCATTTATCAGCAAAGCAAATAGCAGATAACAAACCTATTGCTAATATTACTAAAGCATGGTTGAGTGAGGATCATTATAAATGGAGAGCCATGCGTGCAAATGGTGTTGATGAAGCCTATATTACTGGTACAAATAAAACAGATAAAGAGAAATTTGATAAATGGGCAGAAACTGTGCCCTACACTTTACGCAACCCTTTGTTTCATTGGACCCATTTAGAACTAAAGCGTTATTTTGATATTGATGAGCTTTTGCAGCCAAAAACAGCAACTTCTATTTTTGAAAAAGTAAATAGTGTTTTAAAACAAAAAACACCAGCCCAATTGTTACAAGACCTAAAAGTTGAGGTAGTTTGCACCACAGATGATCCTGCAGATGATTTAGAAGAACATAAAAAAATCAAAGAATTAGGTATTTATACAAAGGTGTTCCCAACCTTCCGACCAGATAATTTATTATTTATTGAGAAGGAAAGCTTTACTAATTATATTAGTAAACTTGGGCAAAGGGTAGGTTTTGAAATACATTCTTTGAATGATTTAATAAAGGCAATAGAAAGTAGAATAAATTATTTTCATGAGCAAGGCTGTAGATTATCAGACTATGGCATGGAAGAAATATATGCCTACGAGTATACAGAGAAAGAGGCGAATAAAATTTTTTCTAAAAAACTGAAAGGACAAAAAATAGCGGAGGCAGAAATTAAAATTTATGCCTCATTTTTATTGCATACATTATGTAAACTGTATCACAAAAAAGGATGGACACAACAGTTTCATTTGGGTGCATTAAGAAATAATAACAGTCGGTTATTAGAGCAAGTTGGTTTAGATGCTGGGGTGGATTCAATAGGTGATTTTACGGTGGCAAAAGCAATGTCTAGACTTTTTAATGCCCTAGATAACACCAATCAATTAGCTAAAACTATCACCTATAATTTAAACCCATCACAGAATGAGGTATTTGCAACCATGATGGGAAATTATAGCGAAAGTGGTATTCCTGGAAAAATGCAATGGGGATCTGGTTGGTGGTTTTTAGATCAAAAAGACGGTATGGAAAAGCAACTTAACTGTTTGTCTAATATGGGTTTGTTGAGCAATTTTGTAGGTATGTTAACGGATAGTCGAAGCTTCTTATCCTTCCCTAGGCATGAGTATTTCCGTCGTATTTTGTGCAACTTAATTGCCGAGGATGTTCAAAATGGTTTAGTGCCAAATGATATAGATTTTTTAGGTAAAATGGTGCAAAATATATGCTATTTCAATGCTAAAAAATATTTTGATTTTAACATGAAATAATAAAAATATGAAAAAAATTGGCTTTGTTTGTATGCTTGCCTTTCTACTTTTATCCTGCAAAAAGGAAGGAAATACTAAAATGTTGTATTTAGCACATACGCTGCCTCAAACGCATCCAGTACACAAAGGGATTTTAGAATTCCAGAAGGCGCTTGATGAAAAATCTAAGGGGAAGATGCAGGTAAAAATTTTTCCTGATGGGCAGCTAGGTTCTGAGCGTGAAGTGTTAGAGCTTTTGCAAATTGGTAGTGTTGCAATTACTAAAGTAAGTGCTGCTACCTTGTCTAATTTTGTACCCGAGTATCAAGTACTTGGTATACCATATGTTTTTAGAGATAAGCAACATCAATTTGATGTTCTAGAGGGAGAGGTGGGGAAGTCTATTCTAGCAAAAGGTAGTAAATTATGGTTACGAGGCCTTGTGTATTATGATGCAGGGAGCCGAAGTTTTTATACCGCCAATAAAGCAATACGAAAGCCCGAGGATTTAAATGGGCTTAAAATTAGGGTGATGAATGATCAAATGTCTATAAATATGGTCACTGCTATGGGTGGTTCAGCTACCCCCATGTCATATGGGGAATTATATACTGCTATACAGCAAGGTGTTGTTGATGGCGCAGAGAATAACCCTCCCTCATTTGTGTCATCTAATCACTACGAGATTAGTAAATATTATACTATTGACGAGCATTCATCAGTACCCGATGTATTATTAATTGGAACAAAATTTTGGGACAAACTTTCGGATCAAGAAAAAATATGGGTTCAAGAAGCTGCAGATAAATCATCTAAAGCACAAAAGAAATTCTGGCAAGAATCAGTAGATGAATCAATGGAAATTGCTAAAAAAGCTGGTGTTGAGATAATTCTCCCAGAGAAATCCTTATTTGAAAATAAATCAAAATCAGTTTTAGAAACGTTTATTAAGGAGCATCCTGAAATGACTGAAATTATAAACTCTATAAAAAATCAATAAGTATGAAAATTGCTGAAGCTATTTTTAATAAAACATGTAAGGTTTTAGAATTTATTTTAGTGTTTATTTTTGGATTGTTAGTTGTTGATGTTCTAAGTCAAGTTTTCTCTCGTTATATTTTAAATACTTCATTTGCCTTTACTGAAGAATTAGCACGATTTTCACTAATCTGGTTGTCGGTTCTAGGCGCAGCATACCTTAGTGCAAAAAGAATGCATTTATCAATGGACTTTTTGTATCAGAAATTCTCCGAAAAGAATAAGAAAAAAGCTTTACTATTTTCAGAGTTGTGTATTTTTTCATTTGCTTTAATAATAATGGTTATTGGTGGTTTTAATTTGGTCTATATAACCCTTCATTTAGAACAATTGTCAGGAACCTTAGAAATTCCTCTAGGGTATATTTATGTCATAATGCCAATTAGTGGTTTGCTTATTATGTGTTTTTCAGTTTATCATTTTTTTAAAATTAAAGCTAATCTTATAACCGAATAATCATGAGTATTGAAGTTATTAGTATCCTCGTCTTATTTGTAAGTTTTTTTATTCTTTTAATTCTTAAAGTTCCTGTGGCTTACAGTATTGGTATTGCAACAGCACTAAGTTTACTTTTAAATATTGATAATTTACCAGGAATAACAACAATAGCTCAGCGAATGACAACTGGTATTGATAGTTTTGCATTACTGGCAATCCCCTTCTTTGTTTTAGCAGGAGAAATAATGAAACGTGGTGGAATAGCCAATAGGCTTATAAATTTCGCGAAATCTCTAGTGGCTAGTATGCCTGGAGGTCTGGCTTATGTAAATGTATTGGCATCTATGTTGTTTGGAGCTATTTCGGGCTCTGCAATTGCCGCTACTTCAGCTATTGGGAGTATCATGACGGACAGAATGGAGGAAGAGGGATACCCTAGAGAGTTTAGTGCATCTGTAAATATTACATCTTCTACAACTGGTTTATTAATTCCGCCGAGCAACATTCTAATTGTTTATGCTTTGGCAAGTGGTGGCACGGCCTCTGTAGCAGCATTATTTGTGGCTGGTTATTTTCCTGGTATTTTACTTGGAGTAGCAATTATGGCATATATTGCTTTTGTCGCCTCTGCTAAAAAATTCACCAAGGGTACTCGGACTCCTTTTTCTTTAATTTGGACTTATTTTCGAAAAGCATTTTTTAGTCTATTATTATTAGTTATTGTAGTAGGCGGAATTGTCGCAGGTGTTTTTACGGCAACCGAGGCGTCTGCAATTGCTGTATTATACGCGACTGTTTTAGCCTTAATATATGGTGATGTGCGGGTAAAAGATTTTCCAAATATATTACTTACTAGCGCTAAAACAACAGCTGTAGTTATGTTTTTAATTTGCACCTCGATGGCTATGTCATGGTTGTTTTCTTTTGAAGGAATCCCCGAACTGATAAGTGGATTTTTATTAGAACAGTTTAGTAATAAAATAGTAATTTTTTTAGTGATTAATTTGGTTTTATTAGTCATCGGAACATTTATGGATATGACTCCTGCAGTTTTAATATTTACTCCTATATTTTTACCGGTTGTAGTAGCATTAGGAATGGATCCCGTACATTTCGGAATAGTACTTGTGCTTAATTTATGTATTGGCTTGTGCACTCCTCCAGTAGGTACTATATTATTTGTAGGAAGTGGAATTGCAAATGTTTCTGTATCGCAGGTGATTAAGCCATTAATTCCATTTTTATTAATAATGGTACTAGTTTTACTTATAATCACATATATTCCTCAAATATCAATGTGGCTGCCAAGTTTATTTGAATTGTAAATAAACTATTAGTGTAATTTAAATTGCACTTATACATAAACACAACTTTTACAAACAACTAGGGCGAATTGTAATGGTTTGGTAGCTTTTATATATTGCTAAATTGAGTTTATAAAATGGCTAAAATGGATTAACTTTTTTAATTCATTAGACTTTAAAGTAGTCTATTCTTTCTATTGTTGGCCATAAATTTCACTTATAACTTTCATTGTTTTTTACATTTTTTCTTGTGAAGATGGTATTAGTAAATTCAAGGTTTTTAAGGTTTAGATTAAAAGCAATTTCTATTTTTTTTTAAATCTTATTGTTAAAATTGGTTATATTTTTTAACCAATTAGTTATTGAATAAGAATTATTCTAATTATTAATTTTAGTAGTTAAATAGTGATATCTATGGTAATCCCTGTGTTTAATAGCCTTTAGAAGGGTTGTAAAGTGCAGGATAGTACAGGATGCTTTAGGTTTTTTAAAAATGTAAAATTGTAAACGAATATTAGTAGTATCTAATTTTTAACTTGGGTTTATTACGAACTCTGCATTTTTTTGGTTAAAAATCTAATGTTTTATTTTTTTCTGTCAGACTAAATTCTGTCAATATTTTAAAATAAACAATTTATTGTTTTGCTAGCTCGTTCAAGAAAACCCTCTTGGAGAACGTATTATTTTTGCTAAGAAAAATAGAACTTTTTTTAATTGACCTGAGTTAATTGTAAATACAATTAATTAAAACTAAATATATGTTAACACTCAAACTCAAAATGAAACAAAATTTCAAGACGAAATGGTTCGTTTCTGGTATTACATTAGTGCTTTTATTAATGTTTTCCAGTTTCACAACAACGAAATTGCATGCCCAACAAAGGATCAAGGGTACTGTAATAGGAATTGATGGTACCCCAATTCCTGGTGTAACCGTATTGCAAAAAGGTACATCAAGAGGTACTGCAACTGACTTTGATGGAAATTACTCTTTGGAATTAATTACTGGCTCCAAAACTTTAGTTTTTTCTGCATTAAGTTATGAAACTAAGGAAATTTCAATAGGAAATAAAACTAATATAATTGTTACTCTAGCGGAAGATGTTGCGGCATTAGAAGAAGTTGTGGTAATTGGTTATGCTCCAATCGAGCGTAAAAAGGTTTTAGGCGCTATTTCAACTGTAAAATCAGAATCAATAGAACAGGCTTCACCGGTACAAGCTTTTGATGCTGTTCAAGGAAAATTGGCAGGGGTCCAAATTTTATCTAATAATGGACCTGGAGCTGGCTTTGATATTCGAGTTCGTGGGGTATCTACCTTTGGCAGTGGAACGCAACCTTTATATGTTGTTGATGGTCAGCAATTAGATGATATAGATAACCTTGATCCTTCAGATATTGCCTCATTAGAGGTGTTAAAAGATGGTGCAACGGCTGCTATTTATGGTTCAAAAGCAGCTAATGGTGTAGTATTAATTACCACTAAATCTGGAAAATCAGGCAAACTTAGTTTAGATGTTTCTACTCTTACAGGAATAAATACTTTAGTAGGAGATATCGCTGTTGCTAATACCGCCCAGCGTATTTTATATGAAAGACTTAGGAGCAATAATACAAATAACCTTACTACACAAGAACGTGATTCACTAAGTTTATTAAGCAGAAATTCGTACGATTTACAAGCCTTACTCACTAGGCCTGCATTTAGACACCAAACAAACGTAGCTTTAAGTGGCGGTGGGGATAAAACAAGGTTTTATTGGAATAGTGGGTTTTTAAATGAAGATGGTGTTGTCAGAAATAGCGATTATAGGAGAATAAACACGCAGATCAAGGTGGATATAGATGTTACCAAAAAACTTAAATTTGGAACCAATGCAAGATTGAGTTATGAAAAGCAAAATGGTATTAATGCAGGTGCGGTTCTAGGGCAAATTGTAGCACGTATTCCTTATTATCCACTATTTGAGCCTAATGGGGATTATGTTCCTACACTTTTTGGAAGACAAAATCCTTTGGCGCAGGCAGATTTAAGGACTCAAGATAATAGAAATTTCCGTGCTCAGATATTTAATTATGCGCAGTTAACACTCTTGCCAAAACTTACTGTTAAATCTACGTTAGGGATTAATTATAGATCGAATAAACGAAACGATTTTACACCAGGTTTTTTAGTAGGTAATAATGGTACAGGAGATTCAAACGGTCGAGAGCGTCAAGATTTAACTTATGACATCCAACAGGAGAATTATTTAAACTATAAAAACTCTTTTGGTAAGCATGATGTAGCAGCTTTTGCTGGTATGCAAATTCAAAAATACTTTAGAGAGTATTCTGATTTCAGTAGTATATTTAACAGTGATATTGTTACCACGTTTAATAATGCCACTCCAGGTGCTATAATTTCTAATAATTTTGATGAGCGGCATAATCTTTACTCCTTATTCGCAGGTGTTAACTATGATTTTGCTGATAAATATTTAGTAGGTGGTACCATTCGTCGAGATGGATCTTCCAGATTTGGAGACGAGAACGAGTTTGGTTATTTTCCATCAGCCACTTTAGGTTGGAGAATTAGTAATGAGAACTTCCTTATAGAAAGTAATGTTGTTAATAATCTTTTAATCAGGGCAAGCTGGGGAATTGTTGGTAACGAACGTGTAGGAAACTATGAGTTTACCGGTGCTTTCGAACCAGGATTTGTGTACAATGGTTTAAGTGGTGTAGCACCAACACGTTTAGGAAACTCAGAATTAGGATGGGAAGAAACGGAATCTAAAAACTTAGGTTTTGATTTATCGATGTTTAAGAAACGATTAGAAATTAATTTTGACTTATGGGAGAAGAATACAACAGGATTACTTGCTGTTACCCCATTACCAGAAGAATCAGGTTTTGCAGGTATTCGAAGAAATGTAGGAGCAGTAAATAACAGGGGTATCGATTTCAGTATTACTGGTACACTACTTAAAAGTAAAGATTTCTCATGGCGTAGTAACTTTAATATAGGGTTGCTGGAGAATGAGGTTATAAAATTAGATGGTGGCACGCCCTTTGATTCTGGAAGCTATAGAATAGAAGAAGGTCAGCCTATTGGTAATATTTTTGGTTACAATAATCTGGGTATTTTTCAATATAATGAGTCGAATGCCTTTACACCAGAAGGTGTGCAATTAACGCCAAATTTTGATAATTCAGGCACTTTTGTTAATTATACCTTAAATGGTTCAGAATATACAGGTACGGTAAATCAATTAAGGGCAGCAAACCAAACGCTTCAAGGAGGCGATGTTATTTGGGAAGATCTAGATGGCAACTTTATAATTGATGCTGAGGACAGAAAGATTATAGGAAACGGATTAGCCACAGTTTATGGAGGATTCTCTCATGATATCCGTTATAAAAACTTTAATGTGAGTTTACTTTTTGATTATAGTTTGGGCCAAGATATCTATAGACGTTATGACGAGACTAGAAACGACCTGAATTCAGCCAATGAAACCCCAAGTCCAGATTATATTTTAGGATCTTGGAGAGAACCAGGAGATATTACAGAGTATCCACGATTAAGTAGAGTACCACAACAACGATTAAGACCAAACAGTTTCTATGTAACTGATGGTGACTTTATCAAGTGGCGTTATGTTCGTTTTAATTACAGTTTGTCCAATAAAGTATTGGAGAATATTCCTGGTATAAAAGCGGTCTCTATAAACTTAGCACTAAACAATGTTTTAACTTGGACCAACTATATTGGATACAACCCAGAGCTTGGAAACAGAGGTAACGCTTTGCAAGTAAACCAAGATGATTTACGATACCCAAATGATCGAGAAATCATATTAGGATTAAAAGTTCAATTTTAGTAATCAAAAAATAAAGACATGTTAAAAAATATAAAAAGAAACAAAATAAAAGGTATTACATGTATGCTAGGTGTATTAGCAGCTAGTTACTCTTGTAATGATCTTGTAGATGAAGAGCCGTTAAGTGAAATAGGGCCAAACAGTTTTTACACTAATAACGATCAACTTCAGGAAGGAGTTATAGCGGCCTATGACGGTATGCAAGGGACATATAACCAAGCTACCTTTTTCTGGGGAGAGTTCCGTTCAGACAACCACCAGCCTTTTGCGGGCGGTCAAGCCAGTCAAAATAACTTGGAGATTGTTAACAATGACATAACTCAGGGAAATCCGGCAGTTCGATGGAACAATTTGTATCGCATGATAGACCGTGCAAATCAAGCGATTATCAATGCGCCCAATATACCTAATTTAGATGAAAGTTTACTTGCAGAAGCATTAGCTATTAGAGCTAAAGCATATTTTGATGCTGTACGAGTTTGGGGCGCTGTTCCCTTGTTTACGGAACCAGTAAAACTTCTTTCGGATGCCACCAAACCAGTTACCGATGGAGATATCATTATGAACGAGGTTGTTATTCCGGATATGTTGAGAGCGGAAGAATTAATTACGCCATTGGCAGATGAATTTAGATTTTCGAAATCGAGTATCTATGCATTACAGGCAGAGGTTTATATGTGGTTAAATGATTACCCAAAAGCTAAAGTAGCTTTAGAGTCTTTGATAGGTTTAGGACAGCATAGGCTTGTTACAACTGCAGAGGCATGGGATGATATGTTTTACAACAATCAACCCGTACCGGCAGTACCAGATGGCAGGGGTAAAATACAAGTAGGCTCAGAATTGATCCTGTCGATTCGTTATGATATAACTGAAGACCGTGATTTTGGGGGTACTCGAAATAACAGGTCAGGTATTATGGGATTGTTCTATGCAGGTATTCCATCTTATGTTATATCAGAAACCGTAGAGAACAAATGGCGAG
This sequence comes from Cellulophaga tyrosinoxydans, assembly GCF_900176415.1. Taxonomy (GTDB): domain Bacteria; phylum Bacteroidota; class Bacteroidia; order Flavobacteriales; family Flavobacteriaceae; genus Cellulophaga; species Cellulophaga tyrosinoxydans. Next base: position 94,312 of record NZ_FWXO01000005.1, read on the forward strand.
AGAAATTCCCTATAGATTCATTGGAATGGGTTACAAAATACCCTACTGTAGATCCAGTTTTGACCAGAACTGTTTTTGAAGATGACGGCATGGGAGGAGTAATAGAAGTAGAGAAGCCTGTTTATGGCGATTGGAGATACTATTTAACACGTCAAGGACGTGTAGATGGCTTTAGCAGTGTAGATATAGGAGAAGCAAGAACAGCCAAATGGCAACAAACCAACTATAGTGCAAACGAGGATGATACGGATATAGCATTATACCGCTATGCAGATATGATTTTACTATTGGCAGAGGCAGAAAACTTTATAGATCTTACGGGAGCTACATCACTAGATTTAGTTAATGAGATTAGAACGGCTAGGCAGTTACCACAAGTATCAGCAGCAGAATTTGGAGCAACTCCAGAAGAACGTTTAAATTATATTCTAGACGAGCGTCAATTAGAATTATTTGGAGAAGGAAAAAGATGGTGGGATTTGGTAAGAAACAATAAAGCGATGGAAGTTATTAATCCAATCATGTCTTTAAGACCTGAAGGTGTTCAAATAACGGAAGATCGTTTAGTTTGGCCAATCTATGTAGATCATTTAATAGAGAATCCATTGCTTGAACAAAATACAGGTTATAGAAATTAAAATAAGAAAAAATTATGAAAACATTTTTAAAACTAAAAAGTGTAACAATTTTATGTTTAAGTTTCATGTTTATATCATGTGACTTAGATTTACAAGAAAGCTTCAATTTTGAGCCAGAGGTAGATTTAACAGATCCGCATGCCAATAAAACGGCATGGGAATTTATACAAACAAGAACGGCCCTTAATGAAGATGGATCGTTCAATGGGGAGGAGCTAAACTACATGATAGCTGCTATAAAAAAAGCAGGTTTTGAAGATCTTTACAATCAAGCAGTAGACACTTCTAGAACCTATTTGTTGCTAAATAACAATGCTTTTACGGGTAGGGGTGATGTCATTAATATTGTAACCGGATCTTCTACTGTACCAGATGGCGAAACTCCAGAGCAAACCATGGAACGTGTTGATACTCCTGAAAAATTAGAAAAATTGAGAACTGTATTAAGGTACCATATTGTGGATGCTTACGTGGCACAAGTACCAACGCTTGCAGTTGCAGAAGTTAGATATATATTCCAGACTTTAATACCTGGAGATGATGGATTAATCGCATTTAACAGAAATAGTAGATGGTCAATACAAATTAACAGAGCGCCAGCACCACTACCAACAAGCGCGACCTCTCAAAATGAGAATGTTAGAGCTCATAATTATGTGTTTAATAATGGAATTGGTCATTTTATTGCTGATCCTGTGCGAAATAGGCCGTATTAATAAGTTTTTTTTGAGTTAGTCTTAGAATCTCCAATATATAACAATGTATATTGGAGATTTTTTTTTGGTTTTATAAAGCAATATTTTTAATATTTCAGTTAGTTGTCAACCCTCTTCTAAAAAACAGATTTAGTGGAGGTTTTTTTAATTTTGTTATCTGAGAATCGCATTCAATTAATTAAATTTTAAGGTTAAAATTTATAACTTAATTTAGTTTTAAAACTCCGCTAGATAATTTAATGGCATTGTGGTTTTTTTATTTTATTAAAAAATAGCATTTCCTGAATAAATTTTGGCATAGGTTTCATCCTAGATACTTCGTTTGCTACAAAATCATGTATTTTTTTAAAGTATAAAACAATGATAATCATTTGTTTATGTGAAATTTTTAATTAATAAATATTTTTTTTGACTTCCAGTATAGTGCAGGATAGTTTATGTTTTCCCTTAATATAATTTTCCGCCACTCAATTTATATATCTAAAACTATATGATCTTCGTCTACGGTTTTAATATAAAATAGTATTGTTAAACAATAAGCTAAACTTAAAAAGGAATGAACAAAAAATTAATTAATGAACAGGTCCATCATTGGAAAATAAATTATTTTACTTTGATGCTTTTAATTTTCGGCATGATGAGTTTTTCATCACAAGCCCAAGTAAATGACATTTCAGGTATTGTATTAGATGAATTAGGAACTCCAATACCAGGAGTAACAGTTATGCAGAAAGGTACAACAATAGGAACGGCAACTGATTTTGATGGCAAATTCACGCTCCAATTGTTTGCTAGCACTAAAACTTTGATTTTTTCTTCCTTAGGTTATGAAACCCAAGAGGTTTCTCTTGGAAATAAAACATCTTTATCTATTGTATTACTTGAAGATGTTGCAGCATTAGAAGAAGTGGTAGTTATTGGATACCAAACCGTGTCAAGAGAAAAAGTTTTAGGATCAACGGTTAATGTAAAGTCCGAATCAATTGAGCAATCTACTCCGATAGATGTGTTACAGGGAGTCCAAGGTAAGGTTTCTGGTGTGCAAATATTGTCAAATAATGGACCTGGAGAGGGTTTTGATATTAGAATTAGAGGTGTCGGTTCTTTAAACGGAGCTACTGGTCCTTTGTATGTTGTAGATGGTCAACAAACTTTTAATATTGATAACTTAAACCCGAGTGATATACAAAGTTTTGAAATTTTAAAAGATGGGGCCACTACGGCTGCATATGGAGCACAAGGAGCAAACGGTGTGGTTGTAATTACCACTAAAGGCGGAGTAAGAGGTAAGCTTAATTTAGATATAACTTCAATAACAGGTGTAAATTCATTAGTTGGGGCTGTTCCTGTTTCTACGGCGAAACAAAGAATTATTATGGAACGGCTTTTAAATACAAACTTAAGGAGTCAAACGGTATTAGATTCTTTAGGTCAAGGGTATAGAAATTCGCCAGATAATCAGGCATTAATTACAAGACCCGGATTTAGACACCAAACAAACATAGCTTTAAGTGGAGGTGGTGAAAAATCTAAGTATTATTGGAATACGGGCTACCTTAATCAAGATGGTGTTGTTCTTAATAGTGATTTTAAAAGGTTGAGTACACGTCTAAAACTGGATTTAACTCCATCAGAAAAGTTTAGTGCAGGTACCATAGTGAATATGACTTTTGAGCAAACTAATGGTATTAGTTCAGGTGCGGTTTTAGGAAATGCTTTGAACCGTATACCGTACATTGCTATATTTGAACCTAATGGAGATCTATCTCCTACACCAACTAGTTTTAATGGATCAGGAAATCCAGTACAGCAATTACTACTTCGTAAGAACTTAAGAAAAAACTACAGATTCAATGTTTTTAATTATGCAGAATATAAGATCCTGCCTCAATTATCAATAAAATCCACTTTAGGGGTAACCATGGGTTACGATAAACGTGAAGGTTTTGCGCCTTCATCTTTATCTGTAGGTGGAACTAATCCAAATTCATTTGCAACAGCAGATGAAAGTCATTCTCTATCCTATAACTTGCAACAAGATAATTTTTTAAATTTTAATCAAAAATGGGGTGACCATAGCTTATCTGCATTCGGAGGTATGCAATTACAAGTTGGAAGAACAGAAACACTAGGACTTACTACAAGATTATCAAATGACCTTATTACAACTTTAAATAATGCTGATGTAGAATATTTTGTTCCTACCAATGCTACTCAAAATTTTGATCAAGGACAATTTTCTTTATTTACTGGATTTAATTATGATTTTGATAATAAATATTTATTAGGTGCAACAATTCGTCGTGATGGCTCTTCTAGGTTTGGACCGCAAAATCAATTTGGTTATTTTCCATCAGCATCCATAGGATGGAGAGTTAGCAAAGAAAGTTTTTTGAAAAATGTTAAATCTATAGATAATCTTTTAGTTAGAGCTACATATGGTATAGTTGGAAATGACCGAATTGGTAATTTTGAGTTCTTATCTAGTCTAGAGCCTCGTGGTTATTATGATGGAGTTCTTGGTTTTGTGCCTGTTACTTTTGGTAATGAAATTATAAAATGGGAGCAAACAGAATCTAAAGATTTAGGTTTTGATTTGGCGATGTTTAAAAGACGATTAAATATAGGAGCTGCGGTATGGGTAAAAGACACTAAAGATTTACTTGTAAATACGCAGTTGCCAGAAGAATCTGGTTTTTCTGTAGCCCGAGAGAACAGGGGAGTTATCAGAAATAAGGGTATTGATTTTTCAATTAATGGTACAGTACTTAAAACCAAAGATTTTTCATGGAATGCTGGTTTTAACATAGGAATATTAGATAATGAAGTAATAGAATTAGATACGCCAATTATTTCTGGTGTTTCAATAATTGAAGAAGGTCAACCGATTGGTAATTTTACAGGATATAAACAAAATGGTATATTCCAGTATGATGAATCCAACGCTTTTACGCCAGAAGGAGATCGCTTAATTCCTAATTTTGATGCTAATGGCACCTTTTTAGGATCGTATAATACAAGTGCAGGTCAAGCATATTCAGGTATAGTTAGACAATTGGTTCATGGTCCTTCTGGCAATGTTCTTCAAGGCGGTGATTACATTTGGGATGACAAAAACAACGATGGCGTTATCGACTCAGAAGATACACAGATTTTAGGAAACGGTTTAGCTACAGTTTATGGGGGTTTAACACATGATTTAAAATACAAAGGTTTTACTTTGGGAGTCCTTTTTGATTATAGTTTTGGAAACGAAATTTATAGACGTTATGATCATGATCGTAATAGTTTTAGAGCTAATACTATTACCCCAAGCCCAGATCGAATTGATGGTGCTTGGCAAAATCAAGGAGATGTAACTATTTATCCTATAATCGCTAGTGCTGCTTCAAGACCTCAGAATAGATTTGATTTTGCCGGAAACACGGCAAATAGCTTATATATAGAAGATGGAAGTTTTATTAAATGGCGCTATATACGCATGGGTTACACATTCTCAAAAGATGTTCTTGATAGATTCAATTTAGGTTTAAAGGATTTAACCTTAAATTTTCAAGTAAACAATATTTTAACTTGGACAAATTACCAAGGGTATAGCCCAGAGTTTGGTAATAGAGATAGCGTATTGTCACCAAGTGTGGATAATTTAAGGTATCCAAGTGATAGAGAATTTCTGCTAAGTTTAAGAGTACAATTTTAAAAAAAAAGGAATTATGAAAATATATAAATTACAAGGTGCTGCTGTTTTATTTGCAACATTAGGAATGTTCTTTTCTTGCGATGACAAATTAGACGTACAAGGGGAAAGTTTTGTGACACCTGAAACTTTTTATTCGAATCAGGCTGAGCTAGATATAGCATTAGCGGGTGTTTATGATGGTTTGCAGACGGTTTATGATAATGCAAATTATGTTTTTGGTGAGTTTAGGTCGGACAGTTATTTTCCTGCTCCAGCAAGTACAAATGTTTCCAGAACCTCATTTCATGATAGTAACATGGATGCGGCAGATGGCAGCTTGCGCTGGAATAATTTTTACACTACAATTGATAGAGCAAACAGAGTTATTATTGCAGGCGAGGCTTTGGAAGGAATTGACCCTAATTCTTTAGGCCAAGCATATGCAATTAGGTCTAAAGTATATTTTGATTTAATTCGGATTTGGAATAATGTTCCTTTATTTCTAGTGCCAATAACCTCTCCGTCAGATGCGTACAGACCAGTAACATCCTACAGTGAAATCATGAATACAGTAGTTATTCCAGATATGTTGAAAGCCGAATCTTTAATATCTGCTTCACCTTCTCCATTTCGTTTTTCATTACCCAGTGTATTGGCACATCAAGCTGAAGTTTATATGTGGCAAAAAACACAAGCAGATAATATTCTTGCGGAAAGCGCTATAGAAAGATTACTAGGTCTTAATTCGTATAGTCTTACAACCTCTCCACAAGCTTGGCAAGATATGTTTTACAACCAACCCCCTACGAATACCTTACCAGATGCACTTGGTAAAATACAAACGGGACCAGAACTTATATTCTCTATTCGTTATGACGATGCTGATACAACACCATCAGGTTTATGGTCTTCTTGGGTTGCTGGGTCTTCGATAACTGTTATATCGCCATTAGTAGAAGAAAAATGGATAGAAAGATTTCCACAAGATGAGACATGGAATGATTTGTACCCTACTACACCTCCAGTATTAAGTATAACAACAGTGGATCAAAATGGAGCCCCTGTAGAGGAGCCTTTATATGGAGATTGGAGACAATTTGCGTCAAGAGAGCGCGGTGATTTTGAAACAGGTATGGGACCAGCAGTTATTGGTGAGGCGAGACTTCATAAATGGACAAAAAATCGTGATGGAATGGTTGTAAATTTAGATAGATCAGATGTAGTAATGTATCGTTTAGCAGACATGATTTTGTTATTGGCTGAAGCAAAAATAAAGCTTAACAAACCAGAAGAGGCTCTTACATTAATAAACCAGATTCGTTCTGCAAGAAAATTACCGCTAGCTACTGATGTAGCATTTGGAACAACAGTAGATGAACAAATTAACTATTTACTAGATGAGCGTCAATTTGAATTGCTAGGTGAAGGAAAACGCTGGTGGGATTTAATAAGAAATGATAAAGCTTTAGAGTTTGTAAATCCACTATTAGCATCAAGAGGTCAAAATCCTTTGACAGCTGATCGCTTATTTTATCCAATATTTCAAAACCATATAATAGAATCATTGGGAGCTTATCAACAAAATCCAGGATGGTAAATTTTTAAAATATAAACACATGAAAACATATATAAAAATACTATTAGCTACATGTATGGTAGCAACCTTAGGTTCTTGTTCGTTAGATTTACAAGAGCAATTTAATTACAAAGGCGAAACGTATAGTGAGGAAGATCCTTTTGAGAATATAACCGCATGGGATTACATACAATCCAGAGTGTCTAACACACCAAGAGATGCTAATAATAGATTTAAGTTACAAAGCAATACCAATGAATTAGGCTTCAATGGTGATGAATTGGATTTAATGATTGCTGCCATAAAACGTGTTGGCTATGAAGATTTATACAATCAAACTGCTAACTCTGGTCGAACATATTTGTTATTAAATAACAATGCATTTACAGGAAACAATAGCACTCGTGATATCGTGAGAGCTATTCGAGGAAGTCAACTAGCTGATAATTCAACAATAGAGCCTGAAACCTATTTTGATAATTGGACACCAGAACAATTAAATCAATTAAAAGCCATTTTAAGATATCATATTGTTACTGATTATGTAGAGCAAAGAACGGTACCAACGGCAAATGTTTTTGTTTTATTTAAAACGCTATTGCCAAAGGTTAATTTAGATGCACTTGGCGCTCCGGTTAGTTTGTCTAATGATATGGCGGATATTGCTTTTTCTCGTGATGGTGATGCAAGATTTACCCTTAGGGTAAACGATGTAGGTTCTCCATTGCCAGCTACAGCTAACACTGCCAATTTAGATGAAAGCGTTAGAAGACATAACTATGTTTTTAATAATGGTATTGGACATTATTTACAAGAGATGGTACGTTATCAGCCATATACGTTATACACGAATCTGCCTCTTGATTAATAGCACTTACTAATCTTAATTGTTTTTACAATCAGAGATAGCATGTTTTGGTAATAAAAACCTCCATAAAGTAATTAATATTATGGAGGTTTTTTTGTTTTACTAAATATATGTCAGGACAGAGCAGGATGCCTATTAAAGCTGTATCGATTATATTTAAATTTTTAAGTCCAGCTTTTTAAAGTAAAAAAGATAAGTTTCTATCTTGTATATTCACTAAATTCAAATTATAAAATTTTACAAAGCATGAAAAAAATCAATTGTATTTTGTTGCTAATTGTTATGTCTGCCGCAATTGTTAGTTCTTGTAAATCTCAAAAAGAGATAACGCCATGGAAACATCTTATTGACGAAAATGGTTTTGAAGGTTGGAGTATAAAAGGTGGGGAGGCCAACTATATAAACCAAGATGGTGTAATAATTGGAACAACCGCATTAAATACTCCAAATACATTTTTAACAACTAATGAAATGTATGACGATTTTATATTAGAAATTGAATATAAAGTTGATTCTACAATGAATTCAGGAATACAATTCAGAAGCAATAGTTATCCCTATTATCAGGATGGTAGAGTACATGGCTATCAAGTAGAAATAGATCCGTCTAAACGAGCTTGGAGCGGGGGGATTTATGATGAAGGAAGACGCAAATGGTTATGCACGCTAGAGGATAATCCAAATGCTCAAAAAGCTTTCAAACAAAATGAATGGAATCACTATCGAGTAGAGGCTATTGCTGACACCTTAAAAACATGGATAAACGGGGTGCCAGCATCTTATTTAATTGATGATAAAACAGCGTCTGGTTTTATAGGATTACAAGTGCATTCTATAGGGAAAGATACTACCAAATTAGGAAAACAAGTTAAGTGGAAGAATGCTAAAATCTTAACTGAAAATCTATCAAAATATACAGCTAAAACTACATTAGAACCAGTGATTACAAAAAATAATCTTACAGTTAATGAGAAAAATTCAGGTTGGCAAATGTTATGGGATGGTGAAACAACAAAGGGTTGGCGCGGAGCTAAATTAGAGTCTTTCCCTACGGAAGGCTGGTCTATTGAAAATGGCGAACTTATTGTTGCTGAAAATGGTGGTGCAGAATCTGCAGCAGGTGGAGACATAGTTACTACCGATGTTTATAGTGATTTTGAGCTCTCAGTAGATTTCAAATTATCACCAGGAGCAAATAGTGGTATAAAGTATTATGTTGATACTGAAATAAATAAAGGACCAGGCTCATCTATTGGATTAGAATATCAAATTCTAGATGATGAACTTCATGAAGATGCTAAATTAGGTTCTCATGAAGGTAGTAGAACGGTTTGTTCTTTATATGATTTAATTCAAGCTAATCCTGATAAGCCAATTAATCCAATAGGAGAATGGAACACAGCATACATAAAATCAATTGGAAACCACGTAGAACATTGGTTAAATGACGTTAAAGTTTTGGAATATGAGCGCGGTAGTGATGAGTTTTTAAAGCTAGTTGCTGAGAGTAAATATGAAAAATGGCCAAATTTTGGCACCCTAGAAAAGGGTCAGATTTTACTACAAGACCATGGAGATAAAGTGGCATTTAGAAACATTAAAATAAAGGTTCCACAAAAAAAGAAAGAGTAAGATGGAAAATAATCGTAGAGATTTTATAAAAAAAACTACTGCAGCTGCTATTGGTGTAAGCTTAACTAGCAGTGTAAATGCTATGTCGGCAAAAAGTTATAACAATATTATTGGTGCTAACGAGCGACTTAATGTTGCTATTGCTGGTTTGGGTAGACGTTTAAATGCATTTAAATCACCTATAGCTTCAAAGGATAGTAATGTTAAACTGCTTTACCTATGTGATGTTATGGAAAGCCAACGGTTTAAGGCTTTAAAATCTTTTAAAGAACATATCGACTATAATCCGGCTTTAGAGAATGATATTAGAAAAGTATTAAACGATAAGAATGTAGATGTACTAATTAATGCCACACCAGACCATTGGCACACACCAGGATCTATCATGGCAATGAAAGCAGGCAAGCACGTGTATGTTGAGAAGCCCTGTAGTCATAATATGTATGAAAATGAGCAATTGGTAAAGGCGTCTAAGCACTTTAATAAAGTGGTTCAAATGGGTAATCAGCAACGTTCATCTGGTCATACCATCGAAATTGTAAATGAAATCCATAGCGGTATTATAGGTAAACCATATAAGGCCGTTGCTTTTTATAATAACGGACGAGGTGAAGTACCTTTACAAAAAAGCGCACCAATTCCAGAAGGATTAGACTGGGATTTATGGCAAGGTCCAGCACCAAGACGCTCTTATACTTCTGAAACCTGGGATTACAATTGGCATTGGTATGGTTGGGATTATGGGACAGCTGAAGCAGGTAATAATGGCACGCATGAGTTAGATGTTGCACGGTGGGCTTTACAAGTAGATTTTCCACAGCATGTATCTGTAGAGGCAGAAAAACGTCATTTTAAAAATGATGGATGGGAAATGTATGATGATATGGAAGCCACATTTAAATTTGCAGATAATAAAGTTATTAAATGGGATGGTAAATCTAGAAACAGTTACAGTACCTATGGAACTGGACGAGGAACTATAATTTATGGTACTGAAGGATCTGTATTTGTAGATAGAGGTAAGTACATATTATATGATCGTCAAGGAAAATTAGTTAAAGAGTTTAATTCGGCATCTAAAGAAGCAGGTACGGCATTAGGTGGTGGTGGTGATACATCAACTCAGCATGTTCAAAATCTTTTTGAAACCATTCGAGGCAAATCAAAACTAACGGCACCTATTGATGATGCAAGTAAAAGTATGGCCATGGTACATTATGCCAATATAGCCTATAGAATTAATGATGGTTTTGATGTAGATGATAAAACAGGTATGATGTACAACCGAAAAGCTATGAAATTATGGTCAAGAACATATGAACCTGGTTGGGAACCAACTTTGTAAGTCTTGAAAGTGGATTATAAAGATAAATGATGGTTATTCTAATACTATTTACTCTAAAATTTTATTGTAAATAGTGTTTTATTTTTTTTGTAGTATATTAATAATCAGTGCTCTAAATTGAGATGTGATTATTGAAACTAAAATTCAGGACAGAGCAGGATAGAATTTGTGCCTTATAATTTTATTTTTAAATATTCGAAAACTATTATATGAATTTAATGATCAAGATGTTCTTTAGACCAGATTTTGCAATACAAGTAATTGTAATAAGTGTTTTTTGCAGTTTTAACCTAATAAATGCACAGCAAGACGGCACGCAGGAAAAGCCTAACATAATTTTTATCCTTACTGATGATCAACGTTTTGATGCTATCGGCTATGCAGGTAATAAATATGTAGAAACGCCTGAAATGGATAATTTAGCAAAAACGGGCACATACTTTAATAACGCCATTGTAACTACCCCAATTTGTGCAGCAAGTAGAGCTAGTATTCTTACTGGTTTGTATGAACGTTCTCACAATTTTAATTTTCAAACAGGTAATATTCGAGACGAATATATGGATAATTCATATCCAACTTTGTTGAAAAATAATGGGTATTATACAGGTTTTTATGGTAAGTATGGTGTACGGTATGATGGATTGGATAAACAATTTGATGAATTTGATGAATATGATAGGAATAATAATTTTAAAGACAAACGAGGTTATTTCTATAAAACAATTAATAAAGATACTGTACACTTAACAAGGTATACTGGACAACAAGCAATCGATTTTATCGATAAAAATGCAACAAACAAAAAACCATTCTGCCTATCCTTAAGTTTTAGTGCTCCTCATGCACACGATGCTGCTCCAGATCAATATTTTTGGCAAGCAGAGACAGATAAATTACTTGAAAATACTACTATTCCAGGTCCAGAATTGGCTGAGGATAAATACTTTAATACACAGCCCAAAATTGTTCGTGATGGTTTTAATAGATTGCGTTGGACATGGCGATATGATACACCAGAAAAATATCAACATAGCCTGAAAGGTTATTACAGAATGATTTCTGGAATAGATTTAGAAATCAAAAAAATAAGAGAAAAACTTAAGGAAAAAGGAATCGAAAAAAATACAATCATTATTGTGATGGGTGATAATGGTTATTTTCTTGGAGAACGACAATTAGCTGGTAAATGGTTAATGTATGACAATTCAATAAGAGTGCCTTTAATCATTTACGATCCAAGAGAAGCAAAACACCAAGATATTTCCGATATGGTGTTAAATATTGATGTAACGCAAACTATTGCAGATTTAGCAGGGGTTAAATCTCCGGCAACATGGCAAGGCAAAAGTTTACTTCCTCTAGTGCAACAAAAAACGAATACAATCAATAGAGATACTATATTGATAGAGCACATTTGGGATTTTAGTGAGATTCCACCAAGCGAAGGCGTGCGAACCGAAGAATGGAAATATTTTAGATATGTAAATGATAAATCTATTGAAGAACTTTATAATTTAAAGAAAGATCCTAAGGAGATAAACAATTTAATAGGAAAGAAAAAATATAAAGAAGTTACCGATAAACTTCGAATTAAATTAGATGATTTAATAAAGAAAAATAGTAATGAATATAGAGCAGCCCCAACAGATCTAACTGTAGAATTAATAAGAGAACCGAGTGCTGAAGTTAAAATATTTGATCTAAAACCAGAATTTGGATGGACAGTACCTTTAGGAGCTAAGTACCAAGGCGCTTACCAAATATTAGTGGCATCCAACGAAAAAAGTATTAACAATAATAATGGAGATGTTTGGGATAGCGGTCAGGTACGCTCTTTAGAATCAACAAATGTTGAGTATGAAGGGAATGCACTTGAGGTTGGTAAAACCTATTATTGGAAAGTGAGAATTTGGGATGAAGAAAATCGTTTAGTCGATTATTCTGAACCTCAAAAGTTTGCCACAGGTAAAAGTGATAATTATATAATATCCACAGAAAACAAGTTTGTAGTTACCAAAGTAGCGCCTGTAAAATTTGAAAATCGTAAGGATTTTATTTTTTTAGATTTTGGAAAAGCAGCTTTTGCGACATTGGATTTTACATACAACGCAAAAAAACCACATACTTTAATTGTTCGTGTTGGTGAAATGTTAGATGATAAGGGTAATGTAAACAGAACACCACCAGCTAAAAGCAATATTCGCTATCAAGAAATAAAAGTGGATGTTAAGCCAGGGCAATCAAAATATCAAATTAAGGTCTTGGAAGATGAGAGAAACACGAGAGCTAACAAAGCCATTCCTTTGCCAGAAGGTTTTCCACCTTTAGTGCCATTTAGATATGCCGAAATAGAGGGGGCTCAGGAACCTATTATGGCAACTAACATTGAACAATTAGCGTTTCATACTTATTGGGATGAAGAAGCGAGCAGTTTTGCATGTGATAATGATATTTTAAACCAAGTTTGGGAATTATGTAAATATTCCATCAAAGCAACCACTTTTAATGGGTTATACGTTGATGGTGATAGAGAACGAATTCCTTACGAGGCAGATGCGTTTTTAAATCAATTGAGTCATTATACAACAGATAGGGAGTACGCTATAGCAAGGCGTACTATTGAGTATTTCATGAAAAACCCAACATGGCCAACTGAATGGCAACAGCATGTGGCCCTATTGATTTATGCGGATTATATGTATACTGGTAATACGGAATTGATAGAACGTTATTATGAAGCACTTAAACATAAAACACTTTATGAACTTTCTAATGAAGACGGATTAATTACATCAACTAAAGTTGATAAAGAATTTATGCGAAAACTTGGTTTTGCTGATGATTATAAAAAACCATTAACCGATATAGTTGATTGGCCACCAGCAAATTTTAACGGTAGTACAACTCCTGGTGAATTAGATGGTTTTGTTTTTAAGCCTTATAGTACTGTAATAAATTCATTTTTCTATGAGAATATGAAAATTATGGTAGAGTTTGCTAAAATATTAGGAAAGACAGATGAAGTAATGGATTTTGAACTACGTGCTGCTAAAGCTAAAAAAGCAGTTAACGAGCAAATGTTTGATAAAGAGCGTGGTATTTATGTTGATGGTGTTGGTACTGATCATGCTTCATTACATGCTAATATGATGCCACTTGCATTTGGTTTAGTACCTGAAGAGCATTTTGCATCTGTGGTAAATTATATAAAAACAAGAGGAATGGCATGTAGTGTTTACGGAGCTCAATTTTTAATGGATGGATTATACAATGCAGGAGAAGAAGATTATGCACTAGAATTGTTGTCAAGTACCGCTGAAAGAAGTTGGTATAATATGATTCGTATAGGATCTACCATTACGTTAGAATCATGGGATAATAAATATAAAAACAATTTAGATTGGAACCATGCTTGGGGTGCGGTTCCTGCTAATGTTATTCCGAGAGGATTATGGGGTATTAAACCAAAAACGCCAGGATTTGGAGTCGCAACAATCAAACCTCAAATGAGTAAATTAAAATCAAGTAGTATTGAAGTGCCAACCGTAAGAGGAACAATAAAGGCAAAATATACCTTTAATGGAGCAAGATTACAAACTTATGAAATTGAGATACCAGGAAATATGGTAGCTGAATTTTCTTTAAATAATATCGATGGTAAAGACTTATTACATAATGGAGCAAAAATACCACCCGCCTTTAATTCTATTAGATTGTCTCCAGGAACGCATATCATTCAATTAAAAATTAATTCATTTTAAATGGGAATGCTAATAATTTGTTTAGTTTCAATTTTTAAAGCGCTATATCCTTATTAATATTACTTATGTTTAAATACATCAGTTCTCTCTATTTGTTTGTAATTCTTCTATTAAATTCATGCGAGTCACAAAAAAGGGTATTAATTGATGGGGAATTAAAAAAATGGCATAAAATAACGTTAAGTTTTGAAGGGCCGGAAACCAACGAAATGGATGAAAATAATCCATTTCTTAATTACCGATTAGATGTTACTTTTAAAAATGGTAATAATGAATTTGTTATTCCAGGATTTTATGCTTCCGATGGTAATTCAGCTGAAACGAGCAGCAGTTTAGGAAATATTTGGCAAGTACGATTTACTCCTGACGAAATAGGAAAATGGACTTATGTAGCTTCATTTAAAAAAGGCAAAAATATTGCTGTTTCTGATGACTCAAATGAAGGTTCTAGCGCTGGTTTTATGGATGGTGTATCAGGTACTTTTAATGTTTTACCATCTGATAAAACTGGCATTGATAATAGAGCGAAAGGGCGCTTGCAATATGTTGGAGAATCCTACTTAAAATTCGCAGAGACAAATAAATATTTTATTAAGTTAGGGGTGGATGCTCCTGAAAATTTATTAGCTTATAGAGATTTTGATGTTTCTACCAATGTATTGGGTTTTCAAAAAGCTTGGGAGCCACATTCAAAAGATTTTGACGAAAATGCTAAACAATTTTGCTGGCAAGAAACTAAAGGTAAAAATTTATTAGGTGCAATAAATTATTTAGCGAGTGAAGGATTAAATGTATTCTCATTTTTAACTTTTAATGTAGATGGTGATGACAGAAATATTTTTCCGCATTTATTAAAAGTTTCCATTCAAGAATATGAAGCATACGCAAGTGTCAAAAAAAATACGAAAGCTTGGGAAACCATGTTTCATAAAACTCGTTTTGATGTATCTAAATTAGATCAGTGGGAACGTATTTTTGAATATGCTGAAACAATAGGAATGTTTCTTCATTTTAAAACACACGAAACAGAAACAGATCATTTAATGGATAATGGTGTTTTTGGTTTAGAATCAAAACTTTATTATAGAGAACTTTTAGCTAGATTTGGGCATCATTTATCCCTAAATTGGAATTTAGGGGAAGAAAATGATCAGCCATTATCTGAAGTAAAAAAAGCTGCCAATTATGTATCCAAATTAGATGCTTATGATAGTCACTTAGTAATTCATACATTTCCAAACAAAGATGACAGGTTTACAAACTTAGTAGGAAACCAATCTCCGTTAACTGGAGCATCTTTGCAATTAAGTCATCCTGATTTTAATGATGTGCATTCGAGAGTTTTAAAATGGCGTGAAAAATCAAATGCAACAGGTAGAAAATGGGCTATAGCCGTTGATGAGCCAGGTAAGGCAGATATCGCTTTATTACCTGATGATGAAGATGTAGAACATAACTTTGCAAGAAGTAGAGCGCTTTGGGGTACCCTCATGGCTGGTGGTTATGGTGTGGAATGGTATTTTGGCTATGCCAGTGCCAACTCTGATTTAACCTGCCAAGATTTTAGAAGTCGTGATTTGTTTTGGGATCAAAACAGATATGCTTTGAAATTTTTCAATGAATATATTCCTTTTTGGAAAATGGAACCTCGTGACGATTTAATTTCTCATCTAATGTCTTATTGCTTAGCAATAGAAGAAGAGATTTATGTAGTTTATGCAGAATCTAATGCTGATAATATAAAGTTGAATATAGGAGCGTCAGACAAGACATTTGTTGTTAAATGGTTCGACCCAAGAAGTGGAAGTAATCTACAAAATGGATCTATTACCTTAGTAAAAGCTAATGGCGTAGTTCATTTAGGAATACCTCCCAATGAACCTAAAGAAGATTGGGTTGTTCTTGTGCAACAACAATAACGAAATCACTATTCTAGTACCTTCATTTCATTGATAATTTTTATAGAAACCATAACAGTGCAGGACAGGTTTGTTTTGTCTATATTTTATCTTTAGAAACTAAAATTTGTTAGTACTAGTGATAAAAAAATCAACTATCAATTGGGGAATTATTGGATGTGGTGATGTTACTGAAGTAAAAAGTGGCCCAGCATTTCAGAAAACGGCAAATTCGATATTGGTATCGGTTATGCGAAGAAATAGGGAAAGAGTAGAAGATTATGCGATAAGACATAAAGTGCAATATTGGACAACAAATGCTGCTGATTTAATTGAAAATAAACTCGTTAATGCCGTTTATATAGCAACACCTCCTTCATCACATTTGTCTTATGCTTTGCAAGTTTTAAAGGCAGGGAAAGATGTATATCTTGAAAAACCAATGGTCTTGAATACACAAGAGGCAAAAATATTGACTGAGGCATTGAAAAATAGTGAAAGTAAAGTAACTATTGCTCATTATCGTCGAAGATTACCTGTTTTTCTTAAGGTAAAAGAGTTGCTAGATGCAAAAATTATAGGCGTTGTTCAATTTGCAGAAATAAATATTGCCCAAAGTAATACTGCCAATTTAATAGCTAAAAGTGATGAAAATTGGCGATTAATACCGGAAATTTCTGGAGGTGGATATTTTCATGATATTGCTCCTCATCAAATTGATTTAATGTGCCATTATTTTGGTGAGGTAGCACTTATTGAAAAAATAAATACTGAAATTAAAGACTCGCAGAACAATTTGGTATGTGGGAAAGTAGTATTTAAAAATGGAGTCCAGTTTAAAGGAAATTGGAACTTTAATGCTTCATTTGATAAAGATAATTGCATTATTTATGGCGATAAAGGGAGTATAACATTTTCTTTTTATGGTAATGAACTAACTGTGGTGTCAGAAAATAAAGAAGAAAAATATAATTTTTACAATCCGAAGCATGTACAACAGCCTATGATTGAGAAAACGGTGGATTATTTTTTGAATAAAAACTCAAATCCATGTTCCGTAGAGGAGGCCGCTGTTGTGGCCCAAATTATGGAAGTGTTTATTGTTTAAAACAGAATTAAGGTATGAATATTACTAAAATTGCATTATTATCATTTTTAATATTAAATACTATAGTTTCCGCTCAAAATCCAATTGTGCCTAATAAAGGATTAAATGATCCACATGTTCATATTTTTAATGATACGGCTTATGTTTATGCCTCACATGATAAGTCAATTGAAAATAAAAATTTTATTATGGAAGATTGGTGGATTTGGTCTTCACCCGATTTAGTTAATTGGACAGAAAGAGGAATACTTAAACCTAACGACACCTATATTGGTAAAGAATTTTCAAGTTGCTGGGCGACGGATGTTGCCTTTAAAAATGGGAAGTATTATTGGTACTTCTCAGAAGGAAATGAACAAACCGGTGTTGTAGTAAGTGATACTCCTGTTGGCCCATGGAGTGATCCATTAGGTAAGCCATTATTAAAATCTAATTTAACGTCTACTCATGAATATGACATGGCAATTTTTAACGAAAATACTGATCATTACATAATTTTTGGAGTATGGGATTATTATATTGCTAAACTTAATGATGATATGATTAGTTTGGCAGAGAAGCCAAAAAAAATTAAAATAAACAATCCAAGAGGTCCTTATAATATTGATGGATCTAACACCCAAATGCCAACAGATGATAAACCTTTTCTGCATAAATATAAGGGTAAGTATTATTTATCATGGGGATGTTTTTACGCTATATCTAATAATTTATACGGCCCTTATGAGTATGTAGACACTATAATTAAAGAAACCAGTTTCACAGAAGATTATGCTGCTCCAACTTGGCCAAACGGGTTCTTACAAGGTAGACACGGCTCGTTTTTTGAATGGCATAACCAATGGTATTATGCCTATTGTGATATTAGTCAAACAGGAAATCGCTATTTTAGAGATACCTTCATAAGTTACATTCATTATAAAGAAAATGGTGAAATGGCCACCATAAGAGTTGATGGTATTGGGGTAGGGCAATATGATGCGAATAGTGGTGCAATTGAAGCGGAGGATTATTTTAAATCAAATGGTCTTCAAAAAGTAGAAAATACAATTGGAGGTTTTTCCATTAAGGCTCAAGATAAAAATGCATTTGCGTTATATCCTAACATTCAAAATTTGAATAGTAAGAGCCGAATGGAATTTCAAGTATTAACGGATACTAATTCTGAAATCGAAATTAGAGACGGTTCTCCTGATGGGAAACTCTTAGCAACCTTAATATTTGAAGCCAACAAGACAAAACAATTTTTAACACAAACTACTACTATAAGCTCACTATACAATGGGCAAACAATTTGTATTGTATTTAAATCGGAAATCTCAACAGACTTAAAAATTAACAGATTTAGTTTTAAATAATTTTATTAAGAGCATAGAATATAATTAATATTAGAAAATGAAATTAAAATTAAAAATTGCCGCTGCTGCTTTTGTTATGTCATTAGTAGCATGCAGCCAACCAATAACAAAAGATTATAAAGACGCCTCTTTATCAATAGATGAACGTGTTGAGGCTTTACTTCCAAAATTGTCTCTTGAAGAAAAAGTAGCACAAATGCGAATTTTTCATGCGAATATAGGTGTAGAACATGATGAAAATGGCAATTTAAAACTATCTAAAAAAGTTATTGAAAAGCTAAAACTTGGTATTGCAGGAATCAAGAACCCTGGCGAACATATAGACGCAATTGCAGCAGCAAAATTAAATAATGAGCTTCAAAGGTATATTATTGAAAACAATCGTTGGGGAATTCCCGCATTATTTGTAACCGAATCATATAATGGTGTCGATGCTGCAGGCTGTACTAAATTTGGACGTCCTATAGCTTCTGCAGCCTCTTTTAATCCAGAATTAGTTCAAAGACAATGGGATGTTGTAGGGAGAGAGGCTCGTTTACGAGGCATGCATATGTGCCATTCTCCAGAAGCGGATCTAGTACGTGACCCTCGTTTTGGACGTATGTCTGAAGCTTTCGGAGAGGACACCTACTTAACAACGCAAATGGTAACGAATGCCATTAAAGGCGTTCAAGGGAATTACGAAGGTTTGGGAAATGGCACACATATTGGAGCAGTGGCAAAACATTTTGCAGGTTACGGACAAGTTTTAGGAGGATCTAATTTTGCCGCAATCGAAATATCACCTAGAACCTTAATTGATGAAATATACCCACCTTTTGAAGCTGCAATAAAAGAGGCTAAGACATTAGGAATAATGGCTTCACACGGTGATATTAATGGAGTTGCAAGCCATGGCAATCCTGAATTGCTTACAGGTGTACTTAGAGATGATTGGGGTTTTGAAGGTTATGTAGTTTCAGATTCTAATGATATAGCGCGCTTATTTTATTTTATGAATGTTGCAGAATCTCCAGAAGCAGCAGCTCAAATGGGCTTAGAAGCAGGTATCGATATTGATTTATATGCAGAAGATTCATACGCATATCTTCCAGAAATGGTAAAGAAAAATCCTGAACTAGAAAAGTTAATTGATAGATCGGTAAGACGTGTATTGAGGACTAAATTTATATTAGGATTATTTGATAATCCATATATAAATTTGGACGAAGTGAAAAAAGGCGTTAGAGCAGTTTCTTCATTAGAATTAGCTAAAGAATCTGATTTAGAATCTATTATTCTACTTAAAAACGAGAATGATGTATTGCCTTTAGCTAAAAATAAGTCAATAAAAGTTGCTCTTCTAGGACCATTGTTAAAAGAAAATACTCAAGAATTGTTTAAATCCGTTACAGGAGAGAGTATTGAGTATTTGGCAGAAAAAGGATTTCAATTAACGGATGAAAAAGTAGGTGCCCCAAAATTACTCGATCGTGATGGAGCGGCATTAGATAAATTGGAGAATATGGCTAAAAAAGCAGATCTTTCTATTTTATTTTTAGGGGGTGATGAGTTTACTTCAAAAGAGGCCTTTTTTAATAATGCTCTTGGGGATAGAGCAACAATTGATCCAGTTGGAGCACAAGACGAATTATTAGAAAGAATTAAAGCCTTAGGAAAACCTGTAATTGTAGTTTTAAAACATAGAAGAACACTCTCTATAAATACAATAGCAGATCAAGCAGATGCTATTTTAGATACTTGGGATTTAAGTGAATTTGGAGACCAATCCACTGCTAGAATAATTTTTGGAGAAGTTTCCCCCTCTGGAAAATTGCCTGTAACTGTACCTCGATCTATCGGTCAATTACCTTTTCATTATAGTAT
This sequence comes from Cellulophaga tyrosinoxydans, assembly GCF_900176415.1. Taxonomy (GTDB): domain Bacteria; phylum Bacteroidota; class Bacteroidia; order Flavobacteriales; family Flavobacteriaceae; genus Cellulophaga; species Cellulophaga tyrosinoxydans. The sequence goes on from NZ_FWXO01000005.1 coordinate 114,760, forward strand.
GAAAGAAATCAATTATAAAAAAGGGTATTTGTTTCTAGAAGATGGTCCTATTTATCCATTTGGCTATGGATTAAGTTATACTAAGTTTAGATACTCCGATATTAAAATATCTAACACGGAAATCACACCAAATAGTGAATTAGAAGTTAGTGTTTTAGTCACAAATGAAGGTGATATAAAAGCCAAAGAAGTAGTTCAAATGTATATAAAAGATAAGATTGGCTCCGTAACACGACCAGATAAAGAACTTAAAGGTTTTAAAAAAATAGAGTTAGCTCCAGGTGAAAGTAGGACTGTTAAATTTAAAATCACTCATAAAATGTTAGAATTTACGGGTCTTAAAATGGAAAAAATACTTGAACCCGGAGACTACATTGTGAAAATTGGAACTTCTTCACAGGAATATTTGGAAACTACTTTTAAATTAAAAAACTAACAAAATGAATAAATCAATTATTGTATTGATAGCTACAATAGCTTTTTTTAGCTGTTCAACTGCTCAAAAGACCTTAGAAAAGTCAACTACAGGTACATCTGATATTAAAAAGTCAATGATTAAAGCTTTGGAGTGGCAAGAGGCTCATCCAATATTTGCAATTGCCCCAACAGATTGGACCGAAGGAGCATATTATACTGGAGTAACAAGGGCACATAAAGCTACTAAAGATATGATGTATATGGCTGCCTTAAAGAATCAGGCCTATTGGAATAATTGGCAAACTTTTGATAGGCTACATCACGCCGATGATGTGGCAATTTCATATAGCTATTTATATATTGATATTAATGATGGTCGTAGAAATTTCGTGGATTTAGAGCCTACAAAAAAGTTTCTAGATGCCCATTTGTTTGAAAACGATGAGTGGAAAGCAGGGGCAGATAAAAGTGATATGGGTAAAACTATATTATGGTGGTGGTGTGATGCCTTATTTATGGCTCCTCCTGTTCTTAATTTATATGCGAAACATACAAATCAGCCGAAGTATCTTGAGGAAATGCATAAGTTTTATATGGAAACTTACAACCAATTATACGATAAGGAAGAACGTTTGTTTGCAAGAGATATGAGGTTTGTATGGACAGGATCAGATAAGGATCAAAAAGAGCCTAATGGTAAAAAAATATTTTGGTCTCGTGGTAATGGATGGGTTATTGCTGGTTTGGCCTTACTATTAGAAGACATGCCGAAAGATTATGAAAATCGGCCTTTTTATGAGAATCTTTTTAAAGAAATGTCGACGAGAATATTAGAATTACAGCCTTCAGATGGTTTATGGCGAACAAGTTTATTATGTCCGGAAACCTATGACCATGGCGAAGTAAGTGGTAGTGGTTTTTACACTTTTGCAATTGCTTGGGGAATTAATAATGGTTTAGTGGATAAAAAACACATTCCGGCAGTTAAAAAAGCCTGGAATGCTTTGGCCAAATGTCAGCATGAAGATGGGCGCGTAGGATGGGTACAGAATATAGGAGCTTTCCCAGAACCAGCAACGGCAGATAGCTGGCAAAACTTTGGCACTGGAGCTTTTTTAATGGCAGGTAGCGAGGTGATACAGTTACTAGACTAAGGTGCTAGTCAAAATAATTTAATTTATTGTACATGAAAATAATTAAAATTCTAATTTTAGCTAGTTGTTGCTTTTCTAGTTGTCATTTAAAAAAAGAAAAAAGCACAGCGGCTAAGATTGTAACAGAGCTACAATTACCAGAGCGTCCCAATATTTTATGGCTTGTTACCGAAGATATGGGAGCATATATACCTCCTTTTGGAGATTCAACTATTGTGACCCCTAATTTGAGTAGAATAGCAAAAGAGGGTGTTATTTATCCAAATTTATATTCGCCTTCTGGAGTTTGTGCTCCTAGTAGAGCAGCTATTGCTACGGGTATGTATCCTTCTAGTATAGGGGCAAATCATATGCGAACAGATTCATATACAGAAGTAACAGGTTTGCCGCCCTACGAAGCCGTTCCACCTTCCGATGTAAAAATGATAAGTGAGTGGATGCGTTTACAAGGCTACTATTGTACAAATAATTATAAAACCGATTATCAATTTAAGGCGCCTGTTACGGCATGGGACGAAAGTAGTCCATATGCCCATTGGCGAAATAGAGAAGATAATCAACCATTCTTTGCAGTATTTAATTTTACAGACACACATGAATCTGGTTTATTTGAACCCTATGGCTTAAGAGAAATTGAAACTAGACTATATCATGCAGGGGATAAAGATTATAAATGGAAGAATTTTGGAGCATCGCATGCCAATAATAGAATGACGGAAGAAGAAACTCCAAAGCATCTTGATAAAAATACAAATTTTAGCATTCCACCATATTTAGCAGATACTGAGGTTACGCGTCGCGATATGTGGAAATTGTACAATAATATTGCAGAAATGGATCTTCAAGTTGGTGCTGTTTTAAAACAATTAGAAGATGATGGATTATTAGAAAACACTATTATTGTTTTTTATGGTGATCATGGTGGGCCATTGCCAAGAGAAAAACGTTTAATCTATGATTCTGGTTTAAACACACCTATGATTATTCGATTCCCACATAAAATAAAAGCGGGAACAAAGGATAGTGAATTAATTAGTTTTGTTGATTTTGCACCCACATTATTATCTCTTATCGATGAAGCGCCAAAAGAATATATGCAAGGACAAGCCTTTTTGGGTAAATACAAAGCTGAAGTGAGAAAATATATTTATGCTGCAGCTGACAGATTTGATGGCTTTACCGATGCAATAAGAGCTGTTAGAGATAAACAATACAAATATATTAGAAACTATAGACCAGAGCAAGGATACTATTTACCCATAGATTATAGAGAAAAAATACCAAGTATGCAGGAGCTGTTAAAACTTCGAGATGAAGGTAAATTAAACAATATTCAAATGCAATGGTTTAGAGATCATAAACCAAAAGAAGAGTTGTTTGATTGTAAAGCAGACCCTTTTGAGTTAAATAATCTAGCAGATAACCCTGCATATAAAAACAAACTTGATGAATTGAGCACTGAAATGGATCGGTGGTTAAACGCTATTGGAGATAATCCAAATCTTAAAGAAGATGAATTAATTAATAAACTATGGTCAGGTCAAGATTCCCAACCTAAAACCAAGGAACCAATCATTACTTTTGAAAATGGAAAAGTAAGTGTGAGTTGCGAAACGGAAGGGGCATCAATTGGTTTTAAAGTTATTACTCGTTATGGTAACACATCAGAATCATGGAAAATATACCATAATCCTATTACAATTCCAGAAGGTTCAACAGTAAAGATACAGGCGCATCGTATTGGGTATGTACCAAGTAAAACAGTAGAATTTAATAAGTGAGCAAGTCTTATAGTTTTAAAAATTTTACTACAAGATGGGGAGAGAGCACTTAGTGAAATATTCCAATTCAAAACACTATGAGCCAAATTTTATTTGAGAATTATATTTTTTTAATTAACAAGCTAAAATACTATTCGCCATAAGATTAAGTAAGGTTCAATGGAAAAATATGTAAGTACTATTACTAATATTCAGTTACGATTTCTGTAAATAGTGCAGATTAATTATTGTAACAATTAAAACTACTAAAGTATTTTTTTGAATCGTAAATACTTGGCATACCGAAAAGTATGAACCTCTTTATGCATCACAGTAGTGATTTAAATTCACCAATTTTAGTTTGTTTTAAAGAAGTAAATAAAAATTTTGGGACTAATTTTCCACCTTAATATATTTAGTATTCGCCCATCTAATTTGAGCTCTACCACCTTTAACTCGGTATGCGCCATATCTAATACCAGATTCTAAGCCTCTATCTGGCTCCGGAATATTCCAGTCAAAAGCTTCTCCTCCAATCACGGCATTACAATAATGAATTTTTTTAGTTGAATCATTAGGATCTTCTTTAAAACCTATCTCTAATTCGAAATTCGTTACTTCATTTTTATCTACTTGTTTTAGTAAAACAATTTCTCTACCACTTCCTTCTCCGCCACGTTGTAATATACGTTCGGCATAAATATCAAATGCAACTTGTTTTTCCGTATTAGCACCAGTGCCATAAACAGGCTTTGCTAAATACAAGCAAATTGCAGGATCATTGGACCCACCACCTCCAGTATGTTTTCCTTTTGCCTGTGCAATGTAGGTACCATCTTGATTGGTCCCTGCTGTATCACCTACTTCAAGAATTCTAAAGGTTCCAGTAAATTTGGCATAACTGCCTACAACTGTGCTTCCAGATCTACTTAGTGATCGTTCTATTCTAGGCTGTAAGGTGTTGGGTGCATCTTGATTATTAGATCCGTCAGTTATATTATATATTCCCCATGTAATACCATCTTTTATACTCTCTTTATAATTAGCATAACAACTTCGATCGTCAATAGTTCCAACATTAACTGGATTAGGTAAATCACAGCAAGTTCTTGTAGCATTTGCCCCATCTGGGTTACAGGTTGTATAAGAGCCTATATCTTCATCATTATTTTTATTAGTTCCAACTTCAGTAGTAGGGTTTTCTATAATCTCTTCTTGGACCTCTTCGGAAGTAATTTTATCGGTTTGACAAGAGTACAAAGCTAGAAAAATTACTAATTGTAAAAGTCTTAATTGGCAAGGGTTTTTTAATTTTCTCATATCAAAATTGCAACAAATTTTTATCTAAACTAAAAATTTATTAATAAACAGTTATCCTGTTGTATCCTGTTAAAGTAAGTTTTCGCTATAAATTTCATTTAAGACTTATAAATCTAAACAATATGTTTTTTTACTATATTAAAATTATTGTTGTACAGGACAACGCAGGATAGTTTAGAAGCCTAAAGATTCTATTTTTAGAATTAAAATTAATTTGCTTTATAATAAGTAATTTTTTTTATTTCATATTAAATCTTTTATTACAAAAATCTAAATAAATGAAAATTATAAATAAGAATTCAAGAACTTTGGTAATTCTCTTATTAATTTTTTCTAGTTGTATTTCCAATAAAATTATTAATGAACATAAGCACCATCCAAGTCCAACATTTGTTCAATTAAATGAACATTTTAAATTACCACCAATTAATTATCATCCCGAAACTTGGTTTCACTTTAATGGGAATAATATTTCTAAAGAAGGTATTACGCTTGATTTAGAAGCGATTAAGTATGCAGGTTTACAAGGTATTCATTTGTTTAGTAAAAACGGAAGAGCTTATCCTGGTGTTGAACAAATAAAAGTTTTGTCTCCAGAATGGAAAGAAATGGTGCGTCATACTGCGGATGAATGCAGAAGATTGGGCTTAAAATTTACTATGCAAAATTGCCCTGGTTGGTCTATGACTGGTGGGCCTTGGGTACCTGCTGCTGAAGCACAACGAGAAATTGTAGAAACGGTTTATCATATAAAAGGAGGGAAGAATTTTAATGAAATTCTTTCCATTGATTCCTTGTACAAAACTGAAGATTTTGATTATAAAGAGGTGCAAATTTTAGCATTTCCAACACCAGAGGGTGATGATACTGAAATACTTCATCCTTTTAAAATAGAAAGTAACAATACTATAGTTCCTTGGGAAGATATATTTAATCCTAGTTCAAAAATAATTGTAACAGCTAAAACAACCATGCTAGATAAAGCTTTGGACCAATACAGGTATGAGGGCATTGCGAAAGTAGGTGTGCAAAATAGCTGGGTAAAAACCACATTTAAAAATCCAGTTACCATTCGCTCTATAGTTTTTCCTGCTTTGCGCCATATTATTATGGATACCCAATACCCAATAGTTGATGTTACAATAAAAGTAGAGGCTTTGATTAATAATACTTTAAAAGAAATTACAGTTATCAATATACCTGATGGCAATTGGAACGACAGGCAAAAACAGCTTACATTGGCAATTCCTGAAACTACAGCAACGGCGTTTGTTTTTACTTTTGGAGGTTCACATACTATAAATCCAGAATACATTCATTTAACATCAAAACCAAGGCTTCACAATCATGAAGCAATTTCTGGTAAAGCACATCGCTCACTAGAAAAGGAGGTGGTATACAACTATGAAAAGAACACCATTATTCAGCCAAATAAAATAATCAATCTTACCAATAATTTCAGTTCTGACGGTAAACTAACATGGGACGTTCCAGAGGGAAATTGGACAGTAGTACGTTTCGGCCATGTAAATATGAGACTGACCAACAAGCCAGCAATGCCCGAATCTACAGGATGGGAATCTAGTAAGTTGGATAAAATTGCTATTGAAAATCATTTACGAAACGGAATGATTGGTGAAATGATTAAGGATGGTGGACCAATTGGTGACGGAAAATTACAAGGTTTGCTAATTGATAGTTGGGAAAGTCATATTCCTACTTGGACGATTAATTCCGAAGATATGTTCAAAGAATTTGAACAGCGTAGAGGCTACAGCATGAGAAAATATTTACCTGCCACCATGGGATATATTGTGGAAAGTGCTGAGGTTACTACCAAGTTTTTACGTGATATACGCCAAACCATGGATGATGTTTATGTTGAAAATTTTTTCAGCCATTTTGCCACTGTAGCTCATGAAATGGGTGCTGAAGTGTATACAGAAGGAGCAGGAGGCGAAGTTTTACCCATAGACCCAATGCGTTATTATGGTGTGAGTGATATCCCTATGACTGAGTTTTGGTATCCAAAAGCACCCTCAAGTCAAAACGAATACGCAAAACCGATCTTGTCAGCAGCATCGGCAATGCATTTATACAATAAAAAGTTCTTGGCGGCTGAGGCTTGCACACAATTAGATGTAAAATGGAATGAGCATCCTTTCGATGTAAAGTATTTGATAGATTACAATTTTACAAAAGGAGTAAATCATTTGGTTTTTCATACTTTTTCGCATACCCCACAAAAGGAAGTTTTTCCTGGTTCTAGTTTTGGAGGGAATATTGGTTTTCCATTGGTAAGAACACAAACCTGGTGGAAATATATGCCCGAGTGGTTGGAGTATTTAGCGCGTAATCAATATGTATTGCAGCAAGGAGAGTATGTTGCAGATGTACTTTGGTATTATGGGGATGATTTTGAACGTCCTCCTTTTGATTTGGATTATTTTCCGAAAGGACATCGTTTTGATTATTTAAATGAAGAAATATTACAAACTAAATTATCGGTTGAGAATGGCATTATAAAGGTTAAGGATGCGGGGGATTATCGTGTTATTTTATTACGAAATTCTAAAGCTATGTTGTTGTCTACTGCTAGAAAAATAAAAGCTCTTGTTGAAGCAGGGGCGGTTATTGTTGGAGATAAACCTCAAGATTCTCCAAGTTTAATGGACGATGAGACTAATTTAAAAGAACTATCACAAATTGCTGATGAGCTATGGGGAAATACTAATGATGGGGTAAATCAAGTAGGAAAAGGAAGGGTGTATTGGGGAAGCTCAATTGATGAAGTTTTGATAGCGGAACACATTGCACAAGACGTAATAGTGCCAGATGATCTAAATATTAAATGGATTCATCGTGAAACAGCAGACGCTCATATTTATTTTATTGCCTCCAATAATGATAAACCAATTGATGCGGCTTTAAGTTTTAGAGTCAAAAATGTCTATCCACAAATATGGGATGCCTTTAATGGTGAACAACAAGAAGCTAAAATTTGGAGTGTGTTGAATGAAAGAACGAATGTAGCTTTATCTTTTGAGCCAAGTGGAAGTAAAATTATTGTTTTTTCTAAAGGGAATAAAACACCTTTTGCTACAAAAGTAACTTATAATGATACCCTTATTTTAAATTCTGAGATAGGGTGGTATAAGATTCGGAATACTCAAGATTATCCTAAAATAGCATGGAAAAATGACCAAATATTAGCTTCAAAATCTGGAATATATAATTTTATTCAAAATGAAAATGTATTAACTAAAAATATTAGTGTTGCTAAGCATTCGCTTCAAACCGCTTGGAAAGTTTCTTTTGAATCTGGATGGGATACTCCAGAATCAATAGATATTCCAAAATTAAAATCACTCACAGAGTTTAATGATGATGCCATAAAACATTATTCAGGAACGGTAACCTACTCTAAAAATATAGTATTAGGCAAAATAAAAGAAAATACTATTCTAGATTTAGGTCAGGTAGCAAATATGGTCGAATTATGGTGTAATCGTAAAAAGGTTGGAGTTAAATGGGCAGCACCATTTGAATTTAATTTGACGGATTACATCAAAAAAGGTGATAATCTATTGGAAATAAAGGTAACCAATACATGGCGTAACCAGCTTATTTTTGATAATCAGCGGCCAATAGACCAAAAGAAAACATGGACAACAAATCCTCCTAAAAAGAATGATACAGAACTGGAAGACTCTGGTCTTATTGGACCTGTGATTTTAAAAAATATAAAATGAAAAGACGCAACTTTATACAGTTATCAACATTCGCGGGAATAGGACTTTCAATCCCTATGGCAGGCATATTGAACTCATGTGAAAATCATCAAGAACATTCTTTAGAATTTAAGAATTTAATTTCAGGATTATTAAAAGATTGGTGTGATGGGATGATAAAAGTCCAAATTAATAATCCAGAAAATTTAGAAGAACACGGCGCATTAGGTTGTCCGTCTTGTTCGCACATTCACGGACGTTGTATGGATGCAGTGTATCCATTTCTATATATGGCAGATATTACAGGTGACCAAAAATATACAGAGGCTGCTAAGTTGGTGATGACTTGGGCCGAGAATAATGTGTCACAAGAAAATGGAGCCTGGACTGTAATTAAAAACCCTAAATCTTGGAAAGGAATTACCGTTTTTGGAGCTATTGCACTCGCTGAAGCATTACATTATCATGGTCATGTTTTAGATGAAGAAATTCGGGATGCTTGGACTAAACGTTTAGCAAAAGCAGCACAATTTATTTATGATGAGTTTACTATTTCATTCACAAATATAAATTATGGTGGTACAGCAATTTATGGTTTAGACCTTTTGGGAGATGTATTGAATAATACTATTTTAAAGGAAAAAAGCAAACAATTAGCAGAAGATATAAAGCTATATTTTACAACTAATGAAGGGTTGTTATTTGGAGAGTGTAAACCAGATTCTAAAAAGCTAAGCCAAAAAGGACTTCATGGAGTAGATTTAGGTTACAATGTAGAAGAAACACTTAACAGCATAGTTATGTATGCTTTGAAAAATAACGATGAAGAGTTATTGCAAATAGTAACAAAGTCTTTAAATAGTCATTTAGAATTTATGCTACCAGATGGGGCTTGGGACAATAGTTGGGGTAATAGAATGTATAAGTGGAGCTATTGGGGAAGTAGAACTTGTGATGGCAGCCAACCTGCATTTGGTATGATGGCACACATCAATCCAGCGTTTGGAACTGCTGCTGTCAAAAACACAGAATTATTGCAACGATGTACAGCTGATGGTTTAATTCACGGTGGACCTCATTTTGTTGAAGCTGGTATTGCGCCTTGTGTACACCATACGTTTACACATGCCAAACCATTAGCAGCATTACTAGACCATTGGGAGCATTTACCAGAAATAAATATAAATACGGAGTTGCCTAGAACCACGGCAGATGGTGTAACGCATTTTAAAGATTTAGATGTTTACTTATTCGCAAGAGATGATTGGAGAGGTACTGTAAGTGCTTACGATGCCGAGTATCATTATAAAGACGATTTTCGTCAGGCTTCAGGAGGTGCTTTAGGCGTGTTGTATCATAACAAAGTAGGGCTTTTATGTACCGCAAGTATGGCAGAATATCATATGGTAGAACCATATAATCAACAATTGCAACCAAATAAAGATATCTGTTTAACTCCTAGAGTTGAGGTTTTTAAAGACGATGTGTGGTACACAAACTTATATGATTTACCAGCAACAGTAGCGTATCAAGATAAAAATGGAACTGTGGAATTAGTTGCAGATGTAAAGCTTAAAAATGTAGAAAGAGCAGAAGTTTTAGGAACTGCTTCTGCCTTTTATATTACTTATAAGTGTAATGCTGAAAAGACAGAGATTTGTGTAATAACGAATCAAAATATTACAGAGCAAACTGCTTTTGTGTTGCCCATTGTTTCGCCTTCAAGCGAAGTTGTAACAGTCATTAGTGACAATGAAATTACTATTCAAAAACCACAAGGGTCGGTAACCATTAAAGCGAGTGCTCCTATAAACTTGAAAGAAATGGTAGGAAAAAGAACCTTTAATATGGTGCCTGGAGTAGAAGCCTTGCCTTTAGAAGTGTTTTTTGAAGAAGGAAATAAAGCATTAGAAATATCACTAGTTGTGAGTTAGTTTTTTTGGTTTCTAAACTTACCTGGAGCTGAACCTGTTTTCCGTTTAAATAATCTATTGAAGTATACATCAGATTCAAAACCCAATCCAAAAGCTATTTCCTTTTGGGATTTGTTGGTGTTTAATAGTAATTCTTTAGATTTTTCAATTTTTAAAAGTAAATAATATTGAAGCGGAGAAACACCTGTTTGTTTTTTAAAATCTATTCTGAATTTAGAATAGCTAACACCTAATTCTGATGCTATTTGTACTAAGTCAATAGACTTATTAATGTTACTATACATATTTTTCTTGGCAGAAGAAACCATAGTATTTAAAGAGTCAATATGATTTCCACCGTCCTTGATGGTGTGCAGTTCAGCCAGAAGTTGAATGCATATTCCAGATGCCAAACGTTGAAAACCTAATGGTTCCTCATCAAATAATTTAAAAAGTGTATTGAAATGGTTTAATATTGAGGGTTTGTCGCACTTAGAAATTATAGGAGCTGCTGGGGTGAAAAAACCATTTGTTAGAAATTGTTTCGCAATAGTTCCAGAAAAACCTACCCAACGCTCCGTCCATCCTTTGGTCTTTAAAGGTTTATAACTGTGCCAAACACCTGGGAATAGTAAAAATACATCTCCATTTGCAACTTTAACAACTCCAGTAGCTTTGCTTTCGAAAATACCTTCGCCTTGGGTAATTAGCACTAAATGAAATTCATCTAAAACCCGCCCTTTTTCCCATGTGAACATATAATTATCTGGATGGTTGGTAGCGGGGTAATTCATGTTTTTTTCAATAACAGTTCGTCCTAGATTATTTATATAGAACCCCCAAGATTTATCTTTTTCTGTGATAATTTGATATTTGTTGTACATAAATGCATATCATTTTGTGCAACTAATATATCAATTTGTTAATAGGAAAGAGTATTATTAATATCGAAATTTATCAAAAGAATACTCTGAATTCATCCTTACTTAATCAAGTACATGACATTGCAGGATAATGAATTATAATGTTAGGTCTATTTTTATAAGACTTAAAAAAAGCAATACTATTTTTTGTGTTTATGGAGACCTATTTTATTAATCATAAACCATATTTCCAATTATAAAATGAAAACACAACTACACCATACCGCATACTTAAAGTTTCTTTTGTATTTTTTTATAATCGCTTGTGCGTTTTCCATTTTAAGTTGTAAGGATACTTCCACAGTAATAATCACAGATTTAAAATGTGAATACCGTATCAACCCATTAGGTATAGACAATACATCCCCAAGATTAAGTTGGAAACTTAGTGACGATAGCAACGCAAGAGGTCAAAACCAAACGGCTTACCAAGTAATAGTGGCCAGTAGTTTAGAACTGCTACAAAATGACAAAGGAGATGTTTGGAATTCTGGGAAAGTTGAAACCAATCAATCTGTAAATACTATATATCAAGGAAATTCCTTAAAGTCTGCAAAACAGTATTTTTGGAAAGTAAAAATTTGGGATGCTGCAGGAATGGGTTCAAATTGGAGCGAGCCTGCTTATTTTTCAATGGGTTTATTACAGGCTACAGATTGGAAAGGCGAGTGGATTTATAAAAAAAACCAAAATAAAAAAGACCACAACTGGTACCGAAAAACATTTAAGCTAAGTAACTCACCAGAATCAGGATTTATTTATGTAGCCTCATTTGGCTATCATGAAGTCTATGTCAATGGAACAAAAGTGAGCAACGCTGTAATGAATCCCGTGTCCTCGTTTATGAAAAAGCGTTTGCCTTATCTTACTTATGATATCAAAGAATTTTTACAAAAAGGCGATAATGTTATAGGTGTCTGGCATGCGGCAGGTTGGGCTCGTTGGGGTAGAGTAAAAGACTATTATGATGCGCCTTTTGTGTTTAAAGCACAAGCAGATATTAACCTAGGCGAAACCAATTTAATTTTAGAAACCAATGAAACATGGAAGTGTAAAAAAAGTTATAGTTCCTATATTGGGTCTTGGGATATTTTAGATTTTGGTGGCGAAATTATAGATGAACGCTTACGTGAAGAGAACTGGGATGCCGTTGCGTATGATGATGGCCATTGGGAAAATGCCGTTGTTTTTGATAATAATAATGCCGTAGAAGTTGGAATAGCAGATATGAACTTAGGCAACAAAGGTGCCATTCGTGCACCAAGTACAGACGCGAACTCACCAACAAGTAAAATTACGGCAACGCTTAGTGCGCAAATGGTAGAGCCTCAGGTAAAATACAAAGCCATAAAACCTACAGGTGTTGAAAAAAATGAAGACGGACATTATGTGATAGATATGGGCGAAAACTACTCAGGGTATTTTGAAATGAACCTGTTTAACGGAAAGGAAGGCGATACCGTTACTTTTGAAATTGCCGACCATAAAGAAGTCACATCAACTTGGGAGCAACGCAGTAAATATATTTTTGATAAAACTGGAAAGGGACAATTTACAAATCGATTTAATCTGGCCGGAGGACGATGGGTAACTATTTTCGGCATCAATTATAAACCAGAATTAAAAGATATTAAAGGGTACGTAATTACTAATGATAGAAAGCAAATTAGTCATTTTGAAAGTTCAAATAACCTCTTAAATCAAATCTACCAAATTAATTTAAATACTTACATAGCGAATACTATTGATGGTATTTTGGTAGACTGCCCACATCGCGAGCGCCGTGGCTGGGGAGAAGTCACTGTAGCAGCTATGTATGGCGATGCCTTACCAAATTTTGAAAGTGGTGCGTACATGAACCAATATGCTCAATTTATGCAAGATGCCCAAGCCGAAGACGGAAAGATGCGTGCGGTTATTAATGGCGATGATTTTGAGTTCTTAATGTGGATGGCAAACAGCCCAATTACTATTTGGGAAACCTACAGAATTTTAGGCGATAAAATCCTCCTTGAAAATCATTACCCTACAATGAAAAAGTGGATGCATTGGCTATACGAGCATTCTGATTATGACACTGGTGGTGCACTTAAAATTGGTACACAAGGGTCGTTAGAGTTTCCTGGTTTGGGCGATTGGTGTACCCCTAGAGGTAATTTTTGGTCGGCTAGTAACTCGCCAGAATCGGCGCATTTTAACAATTGCGTGTATGCGTTTATGTTAGAAAATGCGCTTCAAATGGCAGAGACTTTAAATAAAAAAGAAGACATTGAAGTTTATAAAAAACGATTGGAAGTACAACGAAAAGCCACTCACAACAACAGTTATGATGCCAATACAGGAAAGTATGGAGAAGGGCATCAAGTCAATCAAGCCTTTGCATTATTTGCAGGTGTTACACCAGCGTCAGAAAAACAAAAAGTATACGATAATCTGGTTGACCAAGTATTATATAAATTCCCATATTATGATACAGGAAGTTCAGGACAAGCACTTTATACGCGTTATTTTACAGAACACGGCGAGCGTATGGATTTAATTTATGAACTGCTCCAAGATAGGCGCCACCCCAGTTATGGCTATTTTATAGAGCAAGGTAAAACAGTATGGCCAGAACGTTGGTCTGCTACTGGAAATAGTCAGATACATACTTGTTATACGGGCATTGGGGGTTATTTTATTAAAGGTTTTGGGGGTATTCGTCCAAATCCAGAAAAACCAGGCATGCAAGATTTTATTGTAAAACCTGCACCCGTGAGTGATATAATATATGCCAATACAAGCCACCAATCCATGTATGGAAATATTGTTGTAAACTGGAAAAAATCAGAAACAGAGGCGTATTATCATATTGAAGTTCCAGTAAATACAACAGCCAAAGTATATATCCCAGCTAATGAAAGTAGAGCGGTGTTTGAAGGAGAAACGCTGGCAGAACAGTCCAAAGGGGTTGCATACATAGGTACCGAAAAAAGTGATGCGGTTGGTAATTATATCATTTACCAAGTGAGTTCTGGTACGTATAATTTTAAGGTAATTGAAATGCCTAAAGTACCTTATCCAAATCCTATAAACAAACCAGATAATTTTGCTTTAATTGGAAGAATGAATGCCTCGTCTATGGTTATAGATTCTGAAAAACTCCCACTTTATGAAGCGTTTAGAGCTAATGATGAAAAATTAGAAACCATGTGGCAGGCAAATACAACATCAAACGAATGGTTGGAAGTAGAGTGGTTTAAACCACAAACCTTTAATACCATTATAATTCAAGAAAAAGGAAGTAATATTTCAAGTTATAAAATTCAATATTTTAATAATAGTATATGGAACGATATTGCTGAAGGAACATCATGTGGAGAAAATAAAACACACAGTTTTAAAACAGTTACAGCTTCAAAATGTAGATTGGTAATACTAGATGCTAAAGAAAAATCAGCTATTTCAGAATTTAAAATATTCAAGAACAAAGTAGTTAATTAAAGTTATGTTAGGTAAAGTTTTAAGATTTAGTTTTTTAAATTTTTTGGGAGGTGTGTTATTTATATTCTTGGCAAGTTGCGCTTCATCAGCATCTAAAGTATCTGTATCAAATTTACGCTGCGAATACCGCACAAATCCTTTAGGAATTGACAATACAAGCCCACGATTGAGTTGGAAACTGCTTGAAAATAATCAAACTAGAGGTCAAAAACAAACCGCGTTCCAAGTTTTGGTGGCAAGTAGTTTGGAAGAACTAGAATCCAACAATGGTGATGTTTGGGATTCAGGTAAAGTGGAATCCAATCAATCTGTAAATAACGTCTATCAAGGCGCAGAACTAGAATCTGCGCAACAGTATTTCTGGAAAGTAAAAATTTGGGATAAAGACGGTGTCGCTTCAAACTGGAGTGATTACGCGAAATTCTCAATGGGTTTATTAAAACAATCCGATTGGAAAGGCGACTGGATTTTAAAAGAAGACCAAAAAAAAACTGACCATAACTGGTATCGAAAAAATGTAACACTTTCAAAAGATGCAACATCGGCATTTGTATTTGTAGGGTCTTTTGGGTATCACGAATTGTATGTGAATGGAGAAAAAATCACCGAGAATGTGATGAATCCTGTATCAACCTACATGAAAAAAAGGATAGCCTATTTAACCTATGATATTTCAGATAAACTTAAAAAAGGCGATAATGTCATAGCCATTTGGCATGCTGCAGGTTGGGCCCGTTGGAGACGTATTAGCGAATACAGAAATATTCCTTTTGTATTTAAAGCACAAGCCGAAATTGTAGTAGGAGAAAAACAGATTACACTTAAGTCTGACACCACTTGGAAAACTAAAAAAAGCCATACTGAATATTATGGCGATTGGGACATTCTTCGTTTTGGAGGAGAAACCATTGATGACAGAAAACGTGAAGACGATTGGAGTGCAGCAGCATACGATGATAGTAATTGGATGCATGCCAGTATTTACAATCATGAAGCGCTTAATGCAAAAATACCCAAAGGAAACAACATTAGTTTTGCTTTAAATAGTAATAAAGATAGAGAATTACGTGAATTGTACAGCCCTATTAACGTCCAATTAAGTGCTCAAATGGTAGAGCCGCAAGTAAGATTTAAAGAAATAAAAGCCATTGCTGTTGATAAAATGGAGAATGGTACTTATCGCATTGATATGGGAGAAAATTACACGGGTTTTTTTGAAATGGATTTGTACAAAGGCGTAGATGGCGATTCTATTTTGTTTGAAATTAGCGACCAGAAAGCAGTGGTAATGAACTGGAAACAAAAGAGTAAATACATTTTTGGAAAATCTGATAAAGGGAAATTCCAAAACCGTTTTAATGTTGCTGGTGGAAGATGGATTACCGTTTATGGTTTAAACTATGAACCGAACTTAGAGGACATTAAAGGTTATGTGATTACGAATAACCGTAAACAAATCAGCAAATTTGAATCTTCAAGTGCGCAACTAAACCAAATTTATCAGATCAATTTAAATACCTACTTAGCAAATACCATGGATGGTATTTTGGTAGATTGTCCACACCGCGAACGCCGGGGTTGGGGAGAGGTAACCGTTGCTGCTATGTATGGCGATGCCTTACCTAATTTTGAGAGTGGTGCCTACATGGATCAATATATGCAATATACAAGAGATGCACAATTTCCAGACGGTCAAACTAGAGCAGTATTAAATGAAGAAGACCGCCCGTTTTTAATGTGGAAAGCCAATAGTCCTTTAACGGTTTGGGAAACCTATCGCATGTTAGGCGATAAAAAAGTACTGGAAGATAATTACGAATCTATGCAAAAATGGATGACTTGGTTATATGAACATTCTAATTACGATACTGGAGGCGCTTTAAAAATTGGCGAACGCGGGATGAGAGAAATGCCAGGTTTGGGAGATTGGTGTACGCCACGGGGTAATTTTTGGGATAGCAGTAATTCTCCTGAAGCGGTACACTTTAACAACTGTTTATATGCCTATATGTTAGAAAACGCGATGCAAATCGCCACAGCTTTAGGCAAAACCGAAGACGCAAAAACCTATAAAGACAGACTTAAAGTTCAGCAAGAGGCAACCCACAAACTGTCTTACAATCCAGAAACAGGCAAATATGTAAAAGGTTATCAAGTAGATCAAGCTTTTGCACTATTATCAGGAGCAACACCAGCATCAGAAAAACAAAAAGTAGAAGCTCAATTGGTTAATAATGTCCTATATGATTTTCCGTATTACGATACTGGGAGTTCAGGGCAAGCTTTGTACACACGCTATTTTATAGAATCTGGTGAGCGTATGGATTTAATTTATGAGTTGTTGAGAGACAAATACCACCCAAGTTACGGCTACTTTTTAGAACAAGGACATACAACATGGCCAGAACGTTGGTCCGCCATTGGCAACAGTCAGATACATACGTGTTACACTGGTATTGGAGGCTATTTTATCAAAGGTTTTGGTGGTATTCGTCCAAATCCTGAACAATTGGGTATGCAACATATGATGATTAAACCAGCTCCTGTTGGCGATTTAAGGTTTGCAAATACCGAGTACGAATCTACGTATGGAAAGGTGGTAGTTAACTGGAAAAAAGAAGGTAGAGGCGGGACCTTTCATGTTGAAATTCCAATAAATACAACCGCTAAAGTTTATCTACCAGCAACACGTAAAGAGGGTATTCAAGAAAGGGGTGTGTTAGCTGAAAATGCTGAAGGTATTGCCTTTATAGGAACAGAGAAAAGCAATGCTGTTGGGAATTATATAATTTTTGACTTAGCATCAGGTGTTTATGATTTTAAAGTAGACGAATTACCTGTAACACAATTTCCAGAATCTTTACATGATTTAAATAACCTTGCGAAATTAGGTAGAATGAATAGTTCAACACTATTTATTCAAGATGAAAAATTACCTGTTTTTGAAGCCTTTAGAGTTAATGATGGCGATAGTGACACACGTTGGTTAGCTACTGAAACTAAAAATCAATATTTAGAAGTAGAATGGGTGAAACCGCAAACCTTTAATCAAGTCATTATTGATGAATATGAAAACAACATAAGGTCTTACAAATTTCAATATTGGGAAAACGGCGCGTGGAAAGATATATTATCTGGAAGTTCTTGTGGTGAAAATAAAACCCATCAATTTGATTCGATTGCATCTACAAAATTTAGAATTTTTATTGTTGATGCTAAAGAAGCACCATCCATTAAAGAAATCAAAATTTTTAATTGGTTATAAATGAAAACGAATAGACGCGATTTTATAAAAAGTATGTCTGCACTTGGTATTCTAGGGGTCACATATCCTTTGTTATCATCTTGCGTCAACCAAAACGGAAGAGAATATCTAAACGAAAAGATCACAAAAATCGAATTGTTTAGATACGATATTAATATCCCACGCTATTTTTCTTGGGGAACTTGGCATAATCGTCAGCATTTATTTATTAAGATTTCTTCAGGAGATTTTTATGGTTGGACAGAAACACCAGCATCAAAAAACAATCCTGACTTTAAACCAACGGCTTGGGTTGATTATTTAAAGCAATTTAAAGGTTTAACACTAGGTGAAGCTCAAAAATTATTGGCGTCAGAACAGGTGCTAGGTTCTAAACGCTCGTTAAAAATGTTAGAGTCTTTAGATATGGGTCTTTTGGATGTATCAGGCCGATTGCAAAATAAATCTTCTGTTGAACTATTAGGTTTAACAGGTACAAATCCGGTTCCGGGATTGTATTGTATTTTAGATAAGGACGAGAAAAAAGTTAGAGAAGAAGCCGAAAAAAGTATCGAACAGAATCTTGCACATCATATGAAATTTAAAATGTATGGTGATGAAAACGTAGATATGAAGTTACTAAAAACCATCAGAGATGTTTTAGGCGATGATGCTGTAGTAATTTCAGATGTAAATAAAGGCTATAAAAAGTGGAAATCTTTAGACGAATTAAAAGGAATTTTAGATCGTTTTAAAGCTAATGGACTAAATGCTATTGAAGATCCAGCGCATTTAAACACGCAGCAATGGATAGAGTTGCAAGAAATGGTGGGAGATTTAACTTTAATTCCAGATGCACCTATGCGACCTGCTTGGAAAGGTATCAACATTATGCAAAAAGGAATGGGACGTATTTATAATTTGCATCCATCTACGATGGGAGGTTTAACCCACACAGCAAAATTAGCGCATAAAGTACAAGATATAGGTGCAAAAGTAATGATAGGCGATGATAGTTTGGTAGGTCCAGCTTGTTCTGCTTGGCAACAAATAGCTATAGGCGTTGGCGCTACTTGGGTAGAAGCGATTGAGAAAAAAGAAGATTCTAAAACGTATTTAGATTGTTTGCAAAGCTCAGCTACAAAAAAGGAATCTAATGGATATTATTCCTTTAAATCAGCACCAGGTTTTGGACTAGAAATAGATACCAATCGTTTAAAAAAAGTAAGTGAATTATATATAGAAGTTTAACATAAATATAAATTTTAAAAAGACTGTTGAAAACGATAAAAAACATAATAATGATAGTTAAAAAAATAGATCTTATTTTTTTTGTAATGTTATTTTTTATCCTTTTGACGAATTGTCAAAAACAACAAATTGTTCAAAAGCCAAATGTGCTGCTAATTTGTGTAGATGACCTTCGTCCAGAGTTAAAGAGTTTTGGAGCAGAATATATTAGCTCACCTAATATAGATGCTTTAGCGGAAAAAGGAATTAAATTCCAAAAACATTTTGTAAACTCACCAAGTTGTGGTCCATCTCGATATACTTTATTAACAGGGCAGTATGGGCCAGCTGGAAACAATGCACTTTTTAGTAGAGCAAATATAATAAAGCAAGGCACTCAAAAAGTAGATAAAAGTATCCCAGAGTGGTTCAGAACATATGGCTATACAACAGTTTCGGTTGGAAAAGTATCACATCACCCTGGGGGGAGAGGTGGAAAAAATTGGAATGATAGCATAAAAGTAGAGATGCCCAATGCGTGGGATAAGCATTTGATGCCAGTTGCGGAATGGGAACACCCACGAGGAATGATGCATGGGTTGGCTAATGGCCAGATTCGAGTGAAATCAGCTGATATGGCTGTTTTTCAGACAGTAGAAGGCGAAGACAATAGTTATCCAGATGGAGCAATTACAGATGAAGCTGTCAAACAACTAGGAGCACTTGCCCGTAATAAAGAAAAACCGTTTTTTCTTGCTGTTGGAATTATTAAACCACACCTACCTTTCGGTGCACCAAAAACATATTATGATAGGTATGATGGTGTTGATCTTCCTGAAATAAAACACTCTCAAAAACCGAAAGGAAGAACAACATGGCACGGCTCTGGTGAGTTTATGGGATACAACCGTTGGGGTAAAAACCCTAATAAAGATGCGGACTTTGCTGATGATGTGCGTCGTCATTATGCTGCATGTGTGAGTTATGCAGATGCCCAAGTAGGCAAAATTCTTGCAGCATTAAAAAAAACAGGAGCAGATAAAAACACTATTGTTGTACTTTGGGGAGACCATGGTTGGCATCTAGGAGAACATGCGATTTGGGGAAAACATAGTTTGTTTGAGGAATCGTTGCATGCACCTTTAATAATTCATTACCCAGGAATGAAAAATGAAGGGGCGAATACAGATGCTATTGTAGAAACAGTCGATATTTTTCCGACGTTATGTGATTTAGCAGAAATTGAAATCCCGGAGTATGCTCATGGTACGTCTCTAAAAGAAATATTAATAGACCCGAATGCTAAAGGTCACTATGCTATATCCTATAAAAATAATGCTTCAACCATCAGAACTTCAACGCATAGAATGACATTACATCAGGATGGATTTGTAGAATTATATAATCACACAACAACAGAAAAGGAAACTAAGAATATCGCTGAAGAATACCCAGAATTAGTGAAAGAGTTAAAAGTGAAGTTAAGAACTAGGTTAAATCTAAAGTAAAATAAATAAAATAATGATAAAAGTCGGATTATTTGGAATAGGATTAGACACCTATTGGCCTCAATTTGAAGGACTGCTAGAACGTTTACAAGGTTATCAAAGCCAAATTGCAGATAAGATGGAAAGTTTTGGTGTTGAGGTTGTAAATGTTGGTTTGGTAGATTCTCCTGTAGTTGCTAGAGAGAAAGCGGAGGTACTAAAAAAAGAAGACGTAGATATCCTGTTTTTATACATCTCAACGTATGCCTTGTCATCAACAGTATTACCTGTAGTACAAAAGGTAAAATGCCCAATAATCATATTAAACATACAACCAGTCGCCGCTATAGATTACGAAAGCTTTAATGCATTAGGTGATAGAGGTAAAATGACAGGAGAATGGTTGGCGCATTGTCAAGCCTGTTCTGTGCCGGAATTTGCCAATGTATTTAATCGTGCAGGAATTGATTATGAATTTGTAACCGGATATTTAGGAGAGCAAGTTGTTTGGGATGATATTCAAGATTGGATTGATGCCACAAAAGTTGCTTCCATAATGCAAAATAACAGACTAGGTGTTTTAGGTCATTATTATTCAGGAATGTTGGATGTGTATTCTGATTTAACCAAACAGTCCTCAGCCTTTGGAACACACATAGAAATTCTGGAGATGTGCGAAGTAAAAAAATATAGGGATGCTGTTACACAAGTTGAGGTTGATGAAAAATTAAATGAATTTAGAAGGACGTTTGAAGTACTTGAAGCCTGTGAAGAAGAAGAATTGGTTCGTGCCGCAAAAACATCAATAGCCTTAGATAAATTAGTAGAACATCACGATTTAGGATCTTTAGCCTATTATTATGAAGGTGAAACGGCTAACGAATATGAAAATATTGTAACCTCTGTAATCGTAGGAAATACACTATTAACAGGTAAAAATGTACCTGTCGCAGGAGAGTATGAAATAAAGAATGCCCAAGCCATGAAAATAATGGATGCTTTTGGAGTTGGAGGTTCGTTTTCAGAATTTTATGCCATGGATTTTAATGATGATATTGTTATGCTCGGTCATGATGGACCCGCGCATTTTGCCATAGCAGAAGGTAATGTACAATTGGTACCATTACCTGTTTATCATGGAAAACCAGGAAAAGGATTATCCATTCAAATGACGGTAAAACATGGCCCTGTAACCTTATTATCAGTAGTAGAAGGAAAAGATGATGTGTTTTTATTAGTCGCAGAGGGTGAATCTGTAGAAGGCCCTGTTTTATACATAGGAAACACCAATAGTCGTTACCGTTTTTCAATAGGCGCACGCGCTTTTATGAACGAATGGTCTAAACAAGGACCATCGCATCATTGTGCAATTGGTGTTGGACATATTGCTAATAAAATAGAGAAGTTAGGAAATATTTTAAATTTACGAGTGGTTCGTATTTGTTAATTAATTTAAAATTAACTTTTATTCAAAATCATTTTCAAATGATAAAAATTATACGATTAATCTTAATAGTACTATTAAGTCAAGCTTGTGCTAACGAACTAGAATCTTCAGTTCCAAACATAATTATCATAAACGTTGATGATATGGGCTGGAAAGATGTAGGTTTTATGGGAAGTGAATATTATGAAACACCAAACATAGACTATTTATCGAGCTTAGGTATGGTCTTTACTAATGGTTATGCATCAGCTTCAAACTGTGCACCTAGCAGAGCTTGTTTAATGACTGGGCAATGGACACCACGTCATGGGGTTTACACGGTTAGTCCTTCAACACGTGGGAAATCTGAACACAGAAAATTGATTCCAACAAAAAACACACATACACTCTCCAAAAAACATACTATTTTACCAGAGGTACTGCGTGCGAATGGATATGTGACGTGTCAGGCAGGAAAGTGGCATTTAAGCGATAATCCTTTAGAATATGGATTTGATGTAAATATTGGAGGGGGGCACAATGGGTTACCAAAAAGTTATTACCCACCTTATAAAAATGTAACAATTGAAGGCGGTTCTGATAAATATTTAACGGATGCTATAATGGAAAAAGCGATACAATTTATAGATACTATACAAAAACCATTTTATCTTAATTATTCGCCTTATGCCGTTCATGTGCCTATAATGCCAGTGGATAGTATTTTACCTAAATATGAAAAAAAGGTACCATGGAATGGTCAGGGAAATCCAGAATATGGGTCTATGGTTGATAACCTCGATAGAAACATAGGGTTACTTATTGATAAACTAAAAGAAAAACATCTTTTTGATAATACCTTAATTGTTTTTACTTCAGATAATGGAGGCCTATATGGAATTACGAAGCAAAAACCACTTAGAGCTGGAAAAGGAAGTTATTATGAAGGAGGTATTAGAGAACCATTTTTCTTTGTTTTGAATGATAAAATTAAGCCAAAAACTAAGAGCGATGTACCCATAACAAATTTAGATATATTTCCAACAATCTTAGGCTATGCAGGCATAAAAAACGCTAGCCTAAATTTAGATGGAAATAATATCTCTTCAATATTAGAAGGAAAAGAGGAAATATTGGAACGTCCATTATTTTGGCATTTCCCCATTTATTTACAAGCCTATAATGTAAATGATAATGAAAATAGGGATACTCTGTTTAGAACACGCCCTGGTTCTGTAGTAAGAAAAGGGGATTGGAAGCTTCATTATTATTTTGAAGATGATGGTGTTGAGTTATATAATTTATCGGAAGATATAGGGGAAAGAAATAATCTTTCAGAAACAAATCCGGAAAAGAAAGAGGAGTTGTTAAAAATATTGAAAAAATGGTGGAAAGATACGAATGCGCCAATTCCAAAAACTAAAAACCCTGAATACAAAAGTTAGATAAAACGTTAATAGATTTCATATTTAAAAAATCATGCAAGCAATATTAGGAGTCATATTTCACTCATTAGGCGGAGTGGCCGCAGGTAGCTTTTACATGCCTTATAACAAAGTAAAAGGCTGGTCTTGGGAAACCTACTGGATGGTAGGTGGCGTTATGTCTTGGTTAATTGTACCACCTATTGCCGCTTATTTAACCGTTCCTGGTTTTGTAGATATAATCGCATCAAGTTCAAGTGCTATCTTAGGCTTTACTTTCTTAATGGGCTTGCTTTGGGGTGTTGGCGGTTTGTCCTATGGGCTTGGAGTTCGTTATTTAGGCATGTCTTTAGGGAATTCTGTAGTTTTAGGCTTTTGTGCCGCATTTGGTTCTATAGTACCTTCTATATATTACAATTTTAATCCTCAAGAAGGTAAAACTTCATTTACAGAAATGATATCTTCTACTGGCGGACAAGTTGTTTTACTAGGAGTTTTAGTTTGCCTTCTAGGGATTGCCCTTTCTGGAAAAGCGGGAATGCTAAAAGAAAAGGAATTATCAGAAGAAGAAAAGAAAAAGAGTGTATCTGAATTCAATTTGGTAAAAGGATTAATTGTTGCTATCCTTTCAGGTATTCTAAGTTCATTTTTTAGCTTTGGTATAGAAGCAGGAAAACCCTTAGCAGATGCTGCTGTTGCCTCAGGATATGACCATTTGTTTGCTAACAATGTTACTTTTGTGGTGATTCTTTGGGGTGGTTTAGCTACTAATTTAGTTTGGACTACCATTTTAAGTATCAAAAATAAATCGTACAAAGATTTTACAAATAAAAGTACACCAATCCGTAATAATATTTTATTCTCTGCATTGGCAGGGACTATTTGGTTTTTACAATTTTTCTTTTATGGTATGGGAGAAAGTAAGCTAGGAAACGGTGCAAGTTCATGGATTCTACACATGTCTACCATCATCTTAACAGCTAATCTTTGGGGTATTTATCGTAAAGAATGGAAAGGTGTTGCAAAAAAAACTAAATGGACTATAACAGCAGGTATCGTAGTGATTCTTTTATCTGTGGTTTTGGTGGGTATTGGGAATTCTATTTAGTTTATTGGTGTTAATTTTAAGAATTTAAGGTGCAAACAAATAAATAGAAACTGGAATACCAAATTGGGTATTCCCGCTTCTATTAAAAAGTTGTAATTCTAAAATTTATGTGATTTAAAACTAAAATTGATTCATAAAAAAGAGACTGCCTATTTAGACAGTATCTTTTTGTCTTTCTAAAGATATTTTAATTGAACATTAGCTTTAATTTTTAATAAAAATCTCAGTGATATAGAGTTCATTATCAATATAAACCCGTAAAAAATATGTTCCTATTGGCAAGGTATTTAATGATAACTCAACTGTTTCGATACCTTTCTTAACTCGCTGTGTTTTTTCAGCTATGCTATTACCACTATTGTCTAACAGTAGTAATTTAACAGTGCTATTTGTTTTTGTTTCAATGTTGGCTTTTATAGAAGTAGTAAATGGGTTTGGATAAGTACGTATACTCAATTCTGCATTATCAGAATCGCCAATACAAGCTCCTATTGTATCGCCATGTTCTAAATGTGCTTTTACGGCCGCTTGTGCAACGCAAATTGTTTTACCCTTATGGCAAATAAGCACCTTTGGATTTTTATCTGTTCCACAACTTACATCAATTACTTCAACCGTTATTTCCGCGGTTGCTTCGCAGCCATTAGCGTCGGTTACAGTAACCGTATAGTTTTGTGTACTATCTGGGCATACGGCTATCATTTCAGTTGTTTCCCCCGTACTCCATTTAAAATCATATGGCCCTTCTCCACCTGTAACGGCTGTTACTCCAATGGTAGCGCATTGCTCAGCTCTATCATATCCTGCGTACAATAGCGCATTAGCTGAGACCGTCACGACTATTTCAGTAGGTGCGGTTATTTCAGTACTTGCTGATATTGTAGCGTTTAAAGCATCAGTAACCGTTACTGAATAGGTGCCTGGTGTAACATTGTTTAATGTTTCTGTTATTTCACCAGAGTTCCATACAAAAGTATATGGTGCTATTCCTCCAATGACTGTTACATTGGCCGTACCGTCATCTGCGCCAGCGCAGCTAACATTTGTAGCAACTAAATCTAATTCTAAAGGTTCACCTATTGGTATAGCCTTCCATACGCTTCTATTATCAGTTGCTAGAGCAGCACTATGTGTTACAGTTCCATCGACATTCTGATACAAATATCTACCTGCGGTTCTTGATTCAAATCGATACGTATCTGTAGTTTCGTTATAATTTATAGTCCACGTTTTATCGGTATCCCCTGCTGGAGGACCTTTTGTGGTACTTACAATTACATAAGGGCCTGCAGGGCCACCAGCACCAGGTGCACGCAGTATTCCATTACCACCACTGCTACTTTCACTGTCTATATTATAATATGCTCCACTTTGTACAAGCGTCCATTGTGTATTTTCTGCTCCTCCTGAAACAGACATGGAAACGGGTTGAGTGCTTCCTGCTCCAGCGGTTAAGAATTCTCCCGTTTCTACATTTTTTAATACAACCACATCAGCAGTTGGTGGCGGAGCCGAATTGTCGACAATCTCAACTTTTTCGTAGGTAGTATTTGCCCATCTCATTTGAGCTCTACCTCCTCTTACACGATAGGCACCATATCTAATACCAGATTCAAGCCCTCTTTCCGGATCAGGAATATTAAAATTAAAAGCGTCACCTCCAATTACTGCATCGCAATAATGTATTTTTTTTGTAGCATCGTTTGGATCTTCTCTGAAACCAACCTCTAATTCAAAATCAATTTCCACATTCTTAGCCACTCGTTTTAAGAATACAACTTCTCTACCACTACCTGATCCTCCTCGTTCCAAGATACGTTCGGCATAAATATCAAAGGCTACTTGTTTATCTGCATCTTCACCCGTACCATAAACAGGCTTAGCTAAATACAAACAGATGGCAGGGTCTGCTGAGCCTCCACCGCCTGTGTGTTTTCCTTTGGCTTGTATTAAATAGCTTCCGTCTTGGTTAAAAGAACCTGCATCACCTACTTCAAGAATTCTTACAATTCCTTTAAATCTTGCAAAACTTCCCACCCCAGTTTCTTGAGATCTAGTTAAAGAACGCTCCATTCTGGGTTGCAATGTATTGGGGGCATCAATGTGGTTAGATCCATCAGTAATATTATATACACCCCAAGTTTTGCCATTAACAGAAACTTCACTATAATCGGAATAACAAGTTCTGTCATCTATAGTTCCTACATTTTCGGGATTTGGAATATCAAAATTTCGAGTATTGTTGTTGTCGAAGCCACCTGAACAGGACAAATCTAGATTCGTATCTTCATCAGGTGCTGCTCCTACCGATGTTTCCACAAAAGGACTAAGTCTCCAATTACTGCGATTGTCTGTAGCTTCAGCTTCTGAATGGGTTACCGTCCCATCTGTATTTTGATATAAGTATCTACCAGTAATTCTAGAACCGAATCTGTAGGTATCTGTGTAACCGTTGTATTCTATCGACCACGTTTTATCGGTATCAGATGCAGGCGGAGCTTTTAAGGTACTTAAAATCACGTAAGCGCCCGTTGAACTTCCAGCACCCGGTGCGCGCAGTATGCCGGTTCCGCCAGACGTACTTTCACTATCTATATTATAATATTCTCCACTTTCTACAAGCGACCAACGTGTATTTTCAGCTTCTCCTGATGCAGACATAGTAACAGGTAGATTGCTTTCTGATGCGGTGGTTAAGAATTCTCTAGTTTCCACATTTTGAAATGTCAGTGCTGTTCCTACCGGAATTTGCAGAAGAGGAATTAGTTTCCAATTGCTTCGATTATCGGTAGCTTCGACTTGTGAATGCGTTACGGTCCCATCTGCATTTTGATACAAATATCGTCCTGTCGTATTGGATCCAAATCTATAGGTATCTTCTGTTGCGTTGTACGCAATGGTCCACACTTTATCAGTATCGGCTGCTGGTGGAGATTTTAACGTACTTACAATTGCATAGTCCCCTGCTGAAAAACCAGCACCTGTTGCGCGCAGTATTCCCGTGCCACCAGATGTGCTTTCACTATCTATATTATATATTCCACTTCCGTTTGCACTTTCGACAAACGACCAATAGGTATTTTCAGCTTCCCCTGAAGCTGACATCGTCAGAGGCTGTGTACTTCCTCCCGCAGTGGTTAGGAATTCTCCGGTTGCTACATTTTGTAATCTAAAAACACCATCAGAAGGTGGTGCGTCTTGTGCCGTTAATACAAGCGAAAAGAACGCCAAACAGCTAAATAATAATGATTTAAGAGTAATTTTATTCATAATGTGAGGTTTTTACGAAAATTATCTTAACACTGTTTTAATACCATCCTGTACTATGCTGATTTATTAAAAAAAAAGCACTTTATTTACAAATAAAAGTATATCGAGTTAAAAAAGGGAGAATATCTTAACAAAAACTTCTTTTTTAAACTACTCCATCTATAAAAACAATCTTGATTCAAAATTGGAGATATAATTATTCGGATTTGTTTTAGGCAAGCAATCTAGATTAAAAAAATTTGAGTTAATAAACTCACCTAAAATCTAACCATATAGTACAGGATACACAACCAGTTGAAAAGAAGTACATTGCTTTAATTATTATCTAAAAAACAAGAGTAAGTATATCTATATTATGAAAATGTCAAAAATATCATATCAATCAAAACAATTTGGGTTCATATTGGTTTTATTGTTACTAAGTTCCTGTAATCAAACTACTGAAACAGTAAGCTTATGTTTTAAAAAACTAAGCAATACTAGTATAGAAAATAGCGAAAAAAGCACCCCTGTTTTTTCATGGGTTGTAACTTCAGATGGGTTCAATAAATCACAATCGGCCTACCATATTTTAGTGGCATCATCTGTAGAAAAACTGAATGAGGCAGATGCAGATATTTGGAATTCAAAAAAAGTAGTAAGTGATAAATCTTCTTTTGTTCCTTATGATGGTGAATCTTTGCAAGCTTTAACATCCTATTATTGGAAAGTAAAAATTTGGGACGAAAGTGGTATTGCATCAAAATGGTCTAAAATACAAAAATTTGAAATGGGACTGATGCATGAAGTGAATTGGGGAAATTCAAAATGGATAAGTTTAAATAAAGACAGTCGAAAATCAGAGCACCGTTTTCGTGAGTATATAACGGGTTCCATGGACAAACCAGTTATGGTTGAAGGTTATGCAACTAGTTATTTTAGAAGTTTAGTTAATGCGGAAAAACCTATAGAAAATGCTCAGGTATATATTTGTGGTTTAGGTTATTACGAGTTGTATTTAAATGGTGAAAAAGTAGGAGACCATGTTTTAGATCCTGCACCTTCTAATTATGATAAACAAGCGTATTATGTAAATTATAACATTACCAATCAATTAAAACAAGGGAAAAATGCCTTTGGTATTATTTTAGGAAATGGCTTTTATGGACAGAACATTTCTTGGAAAAACGATCCAGAATCTGATAGAGATTTGGCCTACGGTCCACCAGCAGTTAGGTTGTTGGTAAAATTAAAATATACTGATGGTACTGAAACTGATTTTTATACCAATGAATCATGGAAAGAAGCTACTGGCCCTATTGTATTTAATAATATATATGGTGGTGATACCTACGACGCTAGTTACGAATTAGGAAATTGGTCTTCAGTAGACTATAATGATAAATCTTGGGGTAATGCAAAAATAGTTTCTCCAAAGGTTACGAAAATAAGTGTGCAACAAATACCAGCGATTAAGAAGTTAAAAGAGCTTATGCCTCAAAATGTGTTTAAGGCACCAGATGGTGATTGGATTGTCGATTTTGGACAGAATATTGCAGGTTGGGTAAAACTGAATGTAAAAGAAAAAGAAGGTAAATTAATTGAAATAACAACAACCGAAGCTTTATTTACAAACGGAAAAGATATTTTTCAAGGCTCTACAGGAGGAGGAGCCAATGGTATGGCTCAGATTTATAAATACATCTGTAAAGGAAGCGATTTAGAGTCTTGGGAACCAAAATTCAGCTATCATGGGTTTCGTTATGCCAAAATTAAGGGGATTTCTAAAAAACCCGATGCTAACATGATTAAAGCGGTTTTAGTGGCTACCGATATTCAGGAAACTGGGAGTTTCAATTCCTCTGATGAATTACTAAACAAAATGCACAGCATTAGTAAGTGGACTATTGTAGATAATATTCATGGTATACCAGAAGATTGTCCACATCGCGAAAAGTGTGGCTGGTTAGGAGATGCCCATGCGTTTTGTGAATATGCCTTGTATAATTATGACATGTATGATTTTTATAAAAAATACATGGAAGATATACGTACACAAATGCGTCCAACAAAAGGACATAATAACCCTGAAATTAAATTTCAAGTACCAACCATGATTGCCCCAGGGAAGCGAACTTCAACTTATGCCAAGTTAGATTGGGGAGTAGCAACCATGTATTTACCTTGGTACAACTATTTGTATTATGGCGATGATGCAATTGTAAAAGAATATTATGCAGAAATGAAGGATTTGACCAATTTTTATCTGTCTTTTAAAGATGAAAATGGAATTATCCAAGACGGCATGGGAGATTGGTGCCCCCCACGTTGGGACAGAAAGGGAAATCCAAGTGCTATGGAGTGCGACCCCATTATTTCAGCAAATGCCTATTTTTATGATGTATTAGGTATTATGGAAACCTTCGCCAAAATGAATAATGATCCAGCCTACCAAGCAGATATGCAAAAAGAACGACAAGCATTAAAAGACGCTTTTAATAAAGCATACTTAGTCAATATTCCCAATACAAAACACAAATGGTATCAAAGCCAAACCGCAACCGTACAAGCTTTACAATTCAGAATGGTTCCAGATAATGATATTCAAAATGTTGTAAATGGTTTAGCTTATGACATTGTTGAAATAAAAGGAGGGCATCATAATACCGGAATACATGGAAATAGATATATCTATACTGTTTTAGCAAAATACGGAAGAGCTGATTTAGCACATCAAATTTTAACAACTCCAGAATTTCCTAGTCAGACGTATGTAATGAATTCTGGATTCACCACATGGCCAGAACGACAATTTGAATGGGAGAAAATGGAAGGACCAACAAATTCGTTAAATCACCCGATGCATAGTGGTTTTGCAGCTTTTTTCTACGAATCATTAGGTGGTATTAAATCTTCAAGAGAAAACCCTGGATACAAAGAGTTTACCGTTAATCCAGAATTTTCAGGTGCCATTACAAATACTGAAGTTTCAGTTTCAACTCCTTATGGAAATATAGAAAATTCTTGGACCCATAAAGAAAATATATTAGAAATGAATTTAAAAGTGCCGTTTAATACGAAGGCAAAAATCATATTAAATAAAAGTGAATTTGAATCTCTTAAGATAAATGGAAAATCATTTGAAGATTTACAGAAAGTCAATAAAGCAGTTCTTACTGAAAATACGAATGTTCTTATTGGTTCTGGTAGTTACCGCGTTGAATATTCAAAACATTAATTTTAAATGAAATTATATTTTAAAAGTACATTAAAAGTTTTAACTGTAGGAATAGTTATTACAAGTTTTTCTTGTAATAACAAAACAGAAAAAAAAGAAGAAGTTAAGGAAAATCAAATAGTTAAAGCCAAAATAGGAAGCTTTGGAGACCAAGGCGATGGTACTTACATCAACCCAATTTTAAATGCGGATTATCCAGATTCTGATATCGAACAAGTAGGTGATACCTATTATATGATTACATCAAAACAACACATGTCGCCAGGGATGCCAATTCTAGAATCTAAAGACATGGTAAACTGGACGAATGTGGGGCACGTGTTTAACAGTTTATCTTGGGCGCCAGAATACAATTGGGATCGTATGAATGGCTACTCTTTTGGGACTTGGGCAGGCGATTTAGCCTACCACGAAGGTACTTGGTATTGCTACCAAATAGATTATCAACATGGTTTAATGGTAGCAACTGCAAAGGACATAAAAGGCCCGTGGAGCAAACCGGTTATGATGCTTCCAAAGGCTGAAGTGCTAGACGATCCAGCTGTGTTTTGGGATGAAGAAACTCATAAAGCTTACGCAATAATTAATACAGCTGGCAAGCAAAAAACTGTAAGTAATACAATTGAAGGTAACGAAAATAGAATTTACGAAATGAGTTGGGATGGTACAAAAATCCTTGGCGCAGGTAAATTAGTCTATACAGGTATGGGGGCCGAAGCTGCCAAAATCTATAAAATTGACGGCTCTTGGTTTATCTTTTTAGCACAATGGACTATGGGTGATACATCTACCAAACCAGGTGTAAAAAATCCTAAAAACGACAGGAAACAAATTGTACTGCGTTCCAAAGAAAGTATTTACGGGCCTTACGAAGTAAAAACCGTATTAGAAAAAGGTACAGCGTTTAATGATCGTAGTGCAAGCCAAGGCGCATTAATGCAAGCACCAGATAAATCATGGTGGTATATGCATCAATTAATTCAGAATGATAGCATTCCATTTCAAGGGCGTCCCCAATGTTTAGAACCTGTAAATTGGGTTGACGGATGGCCAATTATAGGTATAGACGAAGATAACGATGGTATTGGCGAACCTGTAAGGCAACACAAAAAACCTATAGACGGTTACCCAATTTCGGCACCAAGTTCAGACGACGATTTTTCATCATCTAAATTAGGGTTCCAATGGGAGTGGAATCACAATCCAAGAAACACGCATTGGTCTTTAACAGAGCGTCCAGGGTGGTTACGCCTCAAAGCAAGCAAAATATTACCAAACGAAAAAGGTTATGGGCCGAACATAAACGAATGGACAAACAACGATGGTTCAGATTCAGATTTCTGGAGAGCTTCTAATACCTTAAGTCAGCGTATTATGGGCATCACCACAGGAACAGCTGTTACAAAATTCGATATTTCTGGGATGAAACCACACCAATTAGCAGGATTTGTGCGTTATGGCGGCGTATTCAATTTATTGGGTATAGAAGTAGACGAAAATGGAAAAAAATACCTCTTTTATATGGATCCTATGGCGCAAAAAACGAAAGGGCCAGAAATAACAGGAAGCGATTTATATGTTCGAACATCAAACAACAGTAACCAAGCTACTTACGAATATAGTCTCGATGGCAAAACCTACAACTCTTTTGGGCCAACGTTTACTATTGCTTTTGGCAAGTGGACCGGAGATCGTTTAGGCTTCTTTTCATGGAACGAAAAAGAGGATGCCGGGTATATTGATGTCGATTGGTTTACTTATAATTATGATGGGCCAAAAGCAGCAAAAAGCCTGTAAGTATAGATAATTGAGTATTTGGGCGTTACCCACAAGGGGTTGGGCTTTGCGCTGTACCTTTTTAATATGTCATTGCGAGGAGTTAGTGACGTGGCAAACTGCTACTGTCTAGTTTAAAAACTTCTTTGGTTAAGTTAAGTATTAAAAAGGATGCCGC
The DNA here is from genome assembly GCF_900176415.1 of Cellulophaga tyrosinoxydans. Taxonomy (GTDB): domain Bacteria; phylum Bacteroidota; class Bacteroidia; order Flavobacteriales; family Flavobacteriaceae; genus Cellulophaga; species Cellulophaga tyrosinoxydans. The sequence continues at coordinate 147,821 of NZ_FWXO01000005.1, forward strand.
TGCAATCCCTAACGCGGGTCAAAATGAAGTTTTAGTCATAAACAAATAAATATGTAAGCGATTAGATTTTAACCAATTTACAATATGTATCATTCAAAAATAATCTGTATTTGCTTAATGGTATTGTCAGTATTTGGGTGTAAAAAAAATAAAGAAACCCAAAAACAGATTGCCAAACCTAACATTCTATTTATTCTAGTAGACGATTTAGGCTATCACGATTTAGGTATTACGGGTAGCACCTTTTACGAAACTCCTAACGTAGATAAATTAGCCAATGAAGGTATGATGTTTACCCAAGGGTATGCTGCAAGTAGCGTATGCAGTCCATCTCGCGCGAGTATCATGACAGGTGAATTTACCGCGCGTCATGGTATTACCGATTGGATTGGTGCTAAATCTGGAGAGGAGTGGCGAACAAGAAAGCGACATGATAAAATGTTACCAGCAGATTATCTGCAAACGTTACCAGAAGAAGACGTAACCATAGCTGAAGCATTCAAAAGTAATGGCTATAAAACCTTTTTTGCTGGAAAATGGCATTTAGGAGGTGAGGGCTCTTACCCTGAAAATCATGGTTTTGATATCAATATAGGTGGTATAGAGGCAGGTTCGCCAAATGGTGGATTTTTTGCACCTTGGAACAATCCTAAATTAGCAAACAAAATTCCAGGCGAAAATCTTAGCATGCGTTTGGCAAAAGAAACAGCCAATTTTATTAATAAGCATAAAGACACTACGTTTTTTGCATTTTTATCTTTTTATGCGGTGCATGCGCCAATACAAACTACTGAAGCTAAATGGAAAAAATATCGAGATAAAGCAGATAGTATGGGAATTGTAGAAACGGGCTATAAAATGGAACGTGTTTTACCCATACGTCAAGTACAAGACAATCCTATTTACGGTGGTTTGGTAGAAACTATGGACGACGCTGTTGGTGTTGTTTTGAAAGCATTAAAAGATAACGGATTAGATAAAAATACTATTGTGGTGTTTACTTCTGATAATGGTGGCGTAGCATCAGGGGATAATTATTCAACAAGTAATTTGCCATTAAGAGGAGGGAAAGGTTATCAATGGGAAGGAGGTATTAGAGAACCCTTTTTTATCAAGGTGCCTTGGTTGAAAAATGAAATTTCAAAAACAGAGATTCCTGTTATTAATACCGATTTTTATCCAACGCTATTGGATTTAGCCAATATACCTTTAAAACCAGAACAGCATAAAGACGGTATAAGTTTAAAACCAATCTTAGAAGGAAAACAATTAAATTTTAACCGGCCTTTGTATTGGCATTATCCGCATTATGGTAATCAAGGAGGAGAGCCTGTATCCATAATACAAGAAAATAATTGGAAGCTAATTCACTATTGGGAAGATGGACATCAAGAATTGTATAAATTACCATCTACGGAAATAGATAATTTAAATGTAATTTCTCGTCATTCCGAATTAGCTGAAAAAATGGGAAGAGCATTAATGAACTGGTTACATAATGTTGGTGCAAAATACCCTGTTTTAGATTCGGAGTATAATGCTTCAAAAGCAGAAGAAAGATATCGTAATGCATTGAAAAACAAATGGCCAGCGCTAGAAAAAAACAGATTAGAAGTGCTTGCAAAAGATTTTCAGCCTAATAAAGATTGGTGGAAAAGTAAGGTTACCGTTGATTAAATTAAAAATATGCGTGTTATTATATATTTGGCAATAAGCTTATTTGTGTGTCTATCATCATGCAAAACCATCAAAGTGTCTAAAGAAAAAGAGACCAAGTTTCAATCGATTTTTAATGGTAAAAATTTAGATGGCTGGTATGGTGACCCAACATATTGGCGCATAGAAAATGGTATTTTGATAGGAGAAGTTACACCAGAAACAATTCTGAAACGTAATTCATTCATTATTTTTGAAAAACAACAACCCAAAAATTTTGAATTAAAATTAGAGTATAGAATATCAAAGTCTGGTAATAGTGGTATTAATTATAGAAGTGAGAAAATTGACAATTTACCGTATGCTTTAAAAGGCTACCAGTGTGATATTGATGGAGAAAACAAGTATACAGGTCAAAATTACGAAGAAAAAAAACGAACCACTCTTGCTTATATGGGAGAAACTGTGAGTATTCCGCAAATGCCTGATAGTATTACTGAGGATAACATACGTAAAAATGTAATAAAAAACAGTTGGCAAACAAGAACAGTTACTAAAACCATTGCTAAAAAAGTACTCGAATCAAGCATTAATCAGAATGATTGGAATTCGGTTCATTTAAAAGTTAACGGTAATAAAATGCAACATTATATAAATGGCGTATTGTTTAGTGAAGTGACTGATTTAGATGACATTAATAGGTCTGAAAAAGGCTTTATTGGTGTTCAGGTTCATGTAGGTCCACCTATGTTAGTTGAATATAAGAATATTAAACTAAAAATGCTGCAATAAGGGCTATTGTGGTAATAAAATAATATAGCTTTATATGTATACTGCAAATACAGATTATCAAAATTTTAAATATGTTTTCTTACCTAATATTTAAATGAAAGTAGCATATATAATCACAATACAACTCGAAATAGTAAGGCAAGTTACACCTTATTCCTCTAATTAAAAGATGGACAAATTTCTGGTTGAACAAATTGTAAAATAAATGAGTGGACAGTTGATAAAGACCATGGTATTATGATGCACGAACTGTATAAAGATGTTAGAGCAGCAGGTGTAGGCGAAAAAACGAACGGGCGTATTTATGGTACGGATCATCTGGCCGTTTTGAAGATACTTGGGTAAACTACCGAAAACCATAACGGATTCTATAGTAAAAAAAGAAAACGATAAATAAACTTTAGAGCTAGATTAAGCGCCACATAGTGTAAAACTTACTGAACTAAAACCTATATAAAATAAATTGTTTAAATTAAACTTTTTAAAGTTTTATAAGTCTTATAATCAACTATTAACAACCTAATATGCTAATGAATAAAAGAAACATACAGCATTTATATCTAAGGGGAGGATTTGGCATAAATAGTAATAAGCTAAAAGAACTAGAAGATAAGGCTACTAAGGATGTGGTAAAAGAATTATTCGATGATTCAGAGAATTATATTCCTTTGAAAATAGATTTGTCCGAATTGCGCATTATGGTAATAGATGACAATAAAAAAAACAGCGAAAAAACAGCGAAAAAGGAAGCTAAAATGCGGCTTCAAAAACTAAACAGGCAAAAAACAAAAGAACTAAATTATGCGTGGATAGATAGACTAAAACAGCCTAGGTCTATTTTAAAAGAAAAAATGACACTTTTTTGGGCAAATGTTTTCGTTTGTCAGGATAATAACAACATTTTTCATCTTCAACAATATAATAACACTCTCAGAAAATTTGCATTGGGTAATTTTAAGGATTTTGTAAAAGCAATAGCTAAAGAACCTTCGATGAGCAAATATTTGAACAATAGGCAGAACGTAAAAGAAAGTCCTAATGAAAATTTTGCTCGAGAATTAATGGAGCTTTTTACATTGGGCGTAGGTAACTATTCTGAAAGAGATATAAAAGCAGCTGCCAGAGCTTTCACAGGTTGGTCATTTAAGTTTAATGGAGATTTTTACTTACGCGAAAATAAACATGATTTTGGACAGAAAACTTTTTTTGGGAAAACAGGAAATTTTGATGGCGAAGAAATTATTGATATCATATTAGAACAAAAACAATGTGCGCGATTTATTTGTACTAAAATCTACTATTATTTTGTAAACCCGAAACCTAATGAAAAACATATAGAGGAACTAGCCAATTTTTTTTATGAAGATTATGATATAAAAAAATTGATGCATTATATTTTTAGTTCAGATTGGTTTTATAATGATGAAAATATTGGCGTAAAAATTAAATCTCCTATAGAGTTGTTGGTAGGCATTCAGACAATTGTACCTGTAGAATTTCAGAAAAAACAACAACTTTATAATTTGCAAAAACTAATGGGGCAAATATTGTTGAATCCGCCTAATGTTGCAGGTTGGAAAGGCAATAAAAGTTGGATAGATGCCAATACCTTAATGCTCAGATTAAAACTATCTGCTATTTTGCTAAATAATGCCATTATCGATATTGAAGAGAAAGGAGAGTTTGAGGATTCGTTTGATGACTATTATAAAATTCAGAAAAAGCAGAATAACTATATTAAAACAATTGTATCATGGAATGTTTTTGAATCTGAATACGGCATATTAGACCTGCCGGAATTAAAAGAAGTTTTAATAGTTGCAGAAATGGATAAAGATACCAATGCTTTTATTGAAAATTTAAAATTCTCAAGCAATAAAGACTTTTGCATACAATTAATGTCTATACCCGAGTATCAACTTTGTTAAATTAAGGAATATGGAAAGAAGAGATTTTTTAAAGCAAAGTTCATTAGCCAGTAGTTTATTTTTTGTCCCCAGTTTTGTCAAGGCTTTTGAAAATGTAGCTATCGAAACTTTAGGATTTAAAAAACTAGTTATCATACAATTATCAGGCGGAAATGATGGGCTAAATACAATAGTGCCTTATACTAATGATATTTATTATAAGAGCAGACCAAGTTTAGCCTTGCCAAAGCAAACGCTTTTAAAAGTAACTGATGAGATAGGGTTTAATTCTAATATGGCTCCTTTGAAAAATTTATTTGACAAAGGCTATTTAACCATAATCAATAACGTAGGGTATCCGAATCCAGATAGATCACATTTTAGAGCAACAGACATTTGGCATACAGCTAGTGATTCCAATGAGTATTTAAGCACGGGTTGGTTAGGAAGATATATTGAAAAGTATGGTAAAATGCCTTATTCCGGCATTGAACTAGACGATAGTTTGTCTTTAATTATGAAAGGCGAATTTATCAATGGCATTGCAACCAAAAACCCTTCAGTTTTGTTTAGAAATATTCAAACACCGTATTTTGAAAAAGTATTACATCATCAAAGTGATGTACATTTAAGTGAGCATAATTTGGGGTATTTGTATAAAACAATGGTGGAAGCTAAATCTTCGGCTAAATATATTTACGAAACAACTAAAACGTTTCAATCCACTTTTGATTACCCTAACAATCCTTTTGGAAAGCAACTAAAAACAACAGCGGAGTTTATTAATTCTAACCTAGATACAAAAGTATATTATGCTTCAATGGGAGGTTTTGATACCCATGCAGTACAAGAAAACAAACAAAATAAATTATTGCAAACCTATAGTGAGGCAATAGCTATGTTTGTTCAAGATTTAGAGAAAAACAATACCTTTAAAGATACTTTAATCCTCACTTTTTCTGAATTTGGTAGGCGCGTTAAAGAAAATGCAGCAAAAGGCACGGATCATGGTGCGGCAAATAATGTTTTCATTATTGGAAAAAACTTAAAATCACCTGGTTTTTATAACGATGCCCCTAATCTTACCAATTTAGATAGTAACGGCGATATAAAATATACCATTGATTTTAGAACAATTTACGCCAGCATTTTGGAAAATTGGTTAAATGCAAATCATTCAACTATTTTGAATAAATCATTTGATACATTATCCTTTATTTAATTTGATTAATTATTGGTTTGGAGTAATTTGGTTTGCAACCTTTTCTTTATAATTCATGATTAATGGGTGATATAGTTTTTGGAGTATTTTTTATACTTACTTGGTATTTTTTCAATCCCTTTAATTCTAATATCTTTATAAAACGCTTCGGCTGCTTCAGATTGTATTTGAATTCTTCCTTTTAGGAGTGGAACAGTTTTGTTCTCAGCATTTTTGTATTGAGAATTAAACAAGGCCATAACTACTTTACCGTTAACAATATGAAAACTGGTGCCTTCAAAACAAATCAATTCTAAAGTATTCCATTCACCGTGTGGTTTTTCATTATCAAAGCCTTTATTAGCATGTGCAGGGTACTTTTTTTCAATACTAGAGAATGTATTTAGTGAGCCATTTGGAAGGTAATCAAATTCTTTTTCTCCTTCCTTTTGGATTGATGGAATATCTATTTGTGTACCTGATAGTGCATAATAATCACCCATATCTCCTTGTTGCACTTGAAACTCTTGCGATTGCATCCATACATTCCAGAACTTGCCATAGGCTCCTGTGCAATGATACAAAATACCGTTATCCCTTTCGCGCAGTAATCTAGGTTCCCAAACTTTATCTCCCCATTTAAATTTTAATTTTAAATGATAGTTTTCATATTCTTTCTTTGAAGTTAAGGCACCATATATTTCACCTGAAATATGTATTACTTGTTCCCCATCTATTGTTTTAAATTCAAAAACATTTTTGGGGTCATTATTCAAACCTAAGGCTTTAAAATTTTTACCATCACTTTTTGGGTCAATATTACTTATTCCTTTAACTGTTGCATGTGGAGCACCAATATATTTATCCCAATATTTATATGGATTGCCTTCCAATAAATTCGCCCATTTTTTAGAAAGGGGTTTTTCTTTATGTTTGTTCGCTGCCCAAAATATAGCACCTTCTATATGTTTATAATACCTTGGGTCGTTGTAAATTTCTGGAGTATGTCCCAAACCGGTATAGAATACCCGTCCCCCATCATATAAATGGTACCAGCTTATAGGGTGATTATCGGTATCCATTTTTTTGCCTTCATATGATTTTTCGTCAAGTGATGCTAGTACGGAAACATGTTGACCTACAGGTTGTAGAAAATTATACCATTCATCAATAAAATCTTCTTCCACCTTCATGCCAACTATAGCTGGGTGAACATTAGTAGTATTTATTTGTAAAGTTGCCGACTGTACCTTTGGATGGTCCTTAAAAGTGGCACCAATCATTTCAGTGAACCAGTTCCATTCTTTTTCTGTATCCGATGCTGCATGAATACCTACAAATCCTTTTCCAGCCGCAAAATACCCTTGTAAAGCAGTTTTTTGATTTTCAGAAAAAACATTTCCAGAAGTGTTTAGAAAAACAAGAACGTCAAATTTTAATAAATTTGAGATAGTAAAATCATCTGAATTCTCTGAAAAATACATTTTCCAATTATTAATGGCACCCATTTTTGATAGAAAATCAATTCCAGTAGGTATCGATTTATGCCTAAAGGCCTCTGTTTTAGAAAATACCAAAACATTTAATTGTTCGTTTTGACTATGAGTAATTGCAAAATTGAAACAGATTAAAATAAGGGTGAAAATTGCTTTATATTTCATGTTTTCAAGTTATTTTTTTATTTCTGGGTTTTTGTCAATATAATTGGATAAAATATTCTTGACATCTGTTACGGTACCTTGTTTAATTCCGCCATTAGTTGCGCCAGTTATCCAGTAAAAAACCATTCCGGCATCGGAGCAATCCCATTTTCCTTTTTGGAATTTTACAATATCATCTACTTCAGCAATGTTTCCAATAGTCCAGATCAAACGTATTCTTGGGTCGGTATGATCTCTAGCCCAATCCCATTGGTCATGATCTAATTTTAAATTGATGTTTTGATCAGGAATGCGCACTTCTTCAATGCCAAAATCAAGAATTTGCTGCCAAGTATAAAAATCCCCAGCATTATCATTTGCAGGATGATGTGTTACCACTTTTACAAATTTGTGTTTTTCTTTTGGTGTTTTTTTTAAGGCCATTCCTATAATATCTGGTTCCCCAGCTTCAATTATCCATAAGGGATCATCAATTGAAGAAGCGTTTATAGCCCAGCATAAATCATTAATTGTTTCTTCTTTCTGCCATATTGCATCATAAAAAGTTAAATGATCAAAACCACCCCAGCGTCTTGCGGTCATATCACAAGCTACTTGCATTAAATGATGACGTTCTTTTTCTGCTTTTTCTGAAATACGATCATCGCGAACCAAATCACAACTGTGTGAATAGTGGACCAATCTGTTTTCTAAACCTGCGGAACGCAGTAAGGCAAGGGATACAGCCGTACCCCCAAGATCATCTGGATCTGGAGAGTTTCCATCGGCAACAATGGCAATTCTACCCTTTGGAGCGTTAACTGATTGTGCAATTACACTGGCAACCCATAAGATTAAGGTGCATGTTATTATTACTGTTTTTCGATTCATTCTATTGAAATTATGTTACTTTAAAATTTAGTTTTGTGAAAAGGAAGATGGAGCATCTTGTATCAGCGTGCCTTTACCAACAGGGGTGAAAATAATTCCAGCCCAACGACCTCTAGTCCATTCATTGCCATCAGTGGCAACCTTAGCTTTAACTGTTATTTTAGCTCCTTTTTTAATTTTGATATTTTCCCATAAAGCATTAAATGCTTTCCCTTCTTCAAAAAGATTTTCAGTTAATGGGGGTGCGTAGGTTCCTATTTCTTTGCCATTAATTAAAAGAGTAAAAATAGAACTACCATCATTTTCGCCAACTCCAACAAAAACGATGTCATATTTTCCATTTTTAAATTCAAAAGTTGTAGTTGTTTCAGCTATTTCATGTTCTTCTGGGTTAATGGCAAGCCAATTTTTACCATTAATATAAAAGTTTGTGTCCTTTATTGGAAACTCTAGTGAAGCAATGCTTAAATTTTCTGGTAAAATTGTTGCAATGGTTTTGAAATAGGAAGCATTGGAACCTTGTATTTTACTCTCAAGTTGTGATTTTTTTATTATCAGCACGTCTTGATCTTTTCCTGCCGGAACGTAATTTGTATCTTGTGTAAGAATAAATTTATCAAACTCAAAACCGTCTTCGCGCATACTAAACTGAATCTCATGTAAGCCTGCTTTATCTATGTCTAAATAAATTTGATTAGGAACCCCACAATGTTCCTCTTTAGTTCGTTGTTTATTGCTCCAGGTCCAATTATTTTTGCCATTACACCATTGTATTCTTTTACCGGTTTCAGGCCATGTATTATTTAAGCCTACATGAATGCCATTGTCCTCACTGCCTGTACTATAGGCTCTAACCCAAACATAATATCTTCCTGGTGTATTGAATTTTATAATATAATTTAATACGGCAATTTCCCCTGGAATATCGCTAAAATTTTCACCTTTAATAAGTTTGTCTTGATGTGTAACCCTGGTGTCGGGTAAAATTTCTAGATACTCTGAATTACTTGCATTTGTAAAATGAGATTCATCTTCATCGTTTTTAACACTTGCTGATTCGTTTTTTGAAACTCTATACCATTGTCTAATTTCTGTTAAAGTTTGTTTGTTAAAAAATTCAGCCTCTACAGCCACCAAACCATTACTTTCAGCAAAAACTGCATCACTTTCAAAAATAGAAAGGCTTAGTTTATGTTGTTGCGAATGTAAAAAGGTATGTGCAAATAATGCAATAATAAAAGTTTTAAGAAGTAAATGTTTCATTAAAATAAGATATTCTAGTTTTAAAACTCCGCTTTTTAGTAGCGATGAAATTGATGTAAAATAGAATGTAAGATTTAATTTACTACCCTGTACTATCCTGTTCTTTACATAAAGGTTCTTATTATCAGGTTTTTTAATCAATTAAAATAATATAGCAGGTAAGGACAGGATGGTTTCGTAATTTTTAATCAATAATTTTATGATATTAATAACAAAATAACTAACTATTTATGAATTTCAAACTCAAATTAATGAACCATTTAGGTTTTCGAAAAACATGTGTGTTTTTGTTTTTGTTACTCGGTTCAGTAACAATGGCTAACGCACAATCAGTTTCGGGTACTGTATCTGCCGATGGGCAGCCACTACCTGGAGCATCAATTGTTGTAAAGGGTACAACAAAAGGAACAACTACGGATTTTGATGGTAATTTCACTATCGAGGCTAATGCAACTAGTACATTATCAATCTCGTATATTGGTTATACCACTAAAGAGATTTTAGTAGGAAATCAAACTCAAATAAATGTTACACTTGAAGAAGGTAATAAGTTAGATGAAGTAGTTGTGATTGGTTACGGTACACAACGTAAATCCGATTTAACAGGTTCGGTATCTACTGTTAGTGCTGAAGATATTACATCAGTACCGGTGTCACGTGTAGATCAAGCACTCCAAGGTAGAGCGGCTGGGGTACAAGTAACACAAACAAGTGGAGCTCCTGGTGCAGGAACTTCTATTAGAGTAAGAGGTGGTAATTCTATTACAGGAAGTAATGAACCGCTTTGGGTAATAGATGGAATTGTAGTTGGGTCTAATTTTAATTTAAATAATATTAACTCAAGTGATATTAAATCTATTGAAATATTAAAAGATGCTTCTTCTATTGCTATTTATGGTTCAAGAGGTGCAAATGGAGTTATTTTAGTTACTACCAAAAACGGTTCGGGTATTGGAGGTGGTAAACCACAGGTAAATATTGGTACTTATACAAGTATGCAATTAGTCCCTGAACGTCCAAAGTATTTAAGCCAAGCGCAGCAAATAGATTATACAAATGAAGATGCGCGATTTAGAGGTGTGGCTGAGCCATTCCCTGGAAACCCATCGGATTATCCAGACAATGATTTTTTTGATTTATTATTGAATGCATCCCCTATCCATAATGTGGATGTTTCAATTGCAGGTTCTTCTGAAAATGGAAGCGTAAATTATTACAACTCATTAAATTATTTTAACCAAGATGGTCTAATAGATAATTCAGGAATTAAGAAATATATTTTTAGATCAAATATTGATTTTAAATTAAGTGAAAAATTAAAAGCAGGATTTAGAATTAACTATTCTAGATTAAATCAAGATAATGGTGTAGTAGGTTATGGAGGTCTTTTGAATATTCTGCCAACACAACCAATTTATAATGAAGATGGTTCTTTTAATGGTTTTAATGATGTCATTGGTGCGCCATTTAATAATCCTGTTGCTACAGCACTGTTAGATACGGACAATACCGTAACCAATAACCTTTTAGGAACTGTTTATTTAGAATACAGCCCAATAAAAAATTTAATTATCAGATCCACATTTAATCCAGAAATAAATAATTGGAAACGCAATGAATTTACTTCAAGCCAAAGACCAGATCTTACCGTAGTAGGGGAAACGGGGAATGCTAGAATTACAGGAGTTTCTTCATTTGGCTGGAACAATGAGAATACCATACAATATACAACAAACTTTGGCGAGGATCATAATTTAATTGCTCTTGGTGGAGCATCATTTCAAAAAGTAACAACTGAAAATTTTGAGATGCGCGCTTTTGGAATAACTACTGATGCTACAGGTTTTAATAACATAGGTTTAGGAACTGATCCTACAAGAAATGTCGTAGGTAGTGGTTATAGTGGTTTTCAAATTGCTTCATTTTTCGGTAGATTAAATTATTCGTATAAAGATAAATACCTGTTAACTTTAGTTGGTAGAACAGATGGTAGTTCTGTCTTTGCCCCAGGTAATAAATGGGAGTTTTACCCATCAATTGCGGGTGCTTGGAAAATTTCAGAGGAAGCATTTATGCAAGATCAAGATTTTTTTAAAGACCTAAAATTTAGAGCTAGTTATGGTAAATCAGGAAACCAAGCCATAGGTCCGTATAATACTTTAGCAATATTAGAAGAAGCCAATACTACATTAAACGGATCCGAACAGCCTGGTTTAACGCTTGGTAGGCCTGCAAATCCAGATCTGAAATGGGAAACTACAAGTTCACTAGATTTGGCTTTAGAAGCGTCTCTTTTTGGAGGTAAAATTTTCACAGAATTTAATTATTACTATAAAAAAACTGACGACTTATTATTGAATGTAACTATTCCAAGACAAACAGGATTTACAAGTCAATTACAGAATGTTGGATCATTACAGAATAAAGGCTGGGAGTTTTTAATAAATTCTACTAATATTAGAAATGACAATTTTAGCTGGAATTCAACAGTAACGTTATCATCAAATAAAAACAAGGTACTGGACTTAGGAGGACAAGAGTTTATAGACGTTGTTGTAGATCAAATTGTTGGTGCAGGTAACTTGAGAATTATTGTGGGAGAAACGGTACCTGTTTTTACAGGTGCTAATTATTTAGGTACATGGAAAAGTCAAGATGAAATTGATGCATCTGGCTTAAATGCGGGTACTCAAATAGTAGGAGGACCTAAATTTGAAAATATAAATGGCGATGGAATAATTTCTAATGAAGATTTTATTGTGCTTGGTAGCCCTTTTCCTGATTTGATTTTTGGTTTCGAAAATAACTTCTCATACAAGAACTTTGATTTTGGTTTATATTTTCAAGGTACAGTTGGTAATGAAGTTTATAATTTAAGAACAAGAGGAAATTTCTGGACTCGTGGAGAAAATCCAAAGTTTATAGAAGTTGCCGATAGATGGACGCCTGATAATCCAACTTCAGATATTCCAAGAGCAGGACACGATGGTGTTTCAAATATTTTTCCAAGTTCATATGATGTAGAGGATGGATCTCACCTACGTTTAAAAACTGCAACTATAACTTATAATTTACCAATTGATAAATTAAATTGGAAAGGGGTAAAGAAAATGTCTGTTTATGCCTCAGGTACTAACTTATTATTATTATCAAATTTTAGATTAATAGATCCGGAAACCAGCGCATATGGTAGTAATGGATTAGGTAATATAGCTCAAGGTTTCTCTAATGGAGAATACCCAAATGCTAAGGTTTTAAGCTTAGGATTAAACGTAACTTTTTAAAAAAAAAATATATGAAAACTGTTTATAAATATTTATCAATCTTCATTTTAATATTTGCCTTCACAAGTTGTGAGAGCTTTTTAGAAGAAGATCCTCGAGATATTGTTGCACCTGAAAATTTCTTCGCATCAGATGCTGATGCAAGGCAGGCAATAACAGGGGTTTATGCAATATATAAGAATAACTCTATGTATGGACAAGTAGGGTTAGATACTTTTTATGATAATGGCTGCGATATTATCGAACCTAACCGTCCAGGATTAGTAAATGCCATTGGAAACTATACAATGGATGAAGCAGTTGCTGACGAGTCTAGTCAAAGAATGAGCGTTTCAGATACTTGGAAAGACGCTTATAAAATTGTTTTAAACTGTAATATCATTATTGATAGAGTGATGGGGAACGATGCTATTTCTGAAACAACACAAACCGATGTAATTGCAGAAGCAAGATTTTTAAGAGGTTTAGCTTATTGGCATATTACTAATCTTTGGGGAGACGCACCATTTTATACAGAAAACTTAAAAATAAATGAAATTAGAGAATTAGGTAGAACTGATAAAAACATAATATTAGATAGTGTTCTGGAAGATTTACAATTTGCTCAAGATAATTTGAGTTCTAATTATGAAGAGTCGCAACGAGGAAGAGCTTCAAAGTGGGCTGCAGCTATAGTTATGGCTAAGATTTATATGCAAAGGCTACAATGGCAAGAAGGATTAGATAAATGTCTTGAAATTATTAATGAATCTGGGCATCAAATGCAACCAACTTTTGCCGAGGTTTTTGATCCTTCAAATGAATATAACGCCGAGATTATTTGGTCACTTGATTTTGCTAAAGATATACGTGGGCAATATGAAGAAGGTTTGGTGGGTCAGGCAGGAGGTCCATTATCTGCTGCTTGGGGTAACGGTAACTGGAGGCCAAGTATGTTTTCTCCTCGATTAAGAGATGAACCAAAAAATACTGCTCAAAGAGCTGCTCTTTCTGCAGCACTTACTGCCAACGGACAAGCTTTTAATGGTACAGGCTTGCAAATTGCATCAAAAGATTTTGCAGAAAAGTTTCCTTTAAATGATTTAAGAAGACCATTAAATGTACAGGATAACTATTTAGGATTTGAATTAGCGTTTCCGTACATGCCAAAATTTTGGAATCTTAATTTAGACACTTCTCCACGTTTTAATCATTCAGATAATAGACTGGTATTTCGTTTAGCAGATGTAAAATTAATGGCAGCAGAATGTGAGAATGAACGACCTGGAGGTAATCCAGATGCCGCTTATGAGTACATTAAAGAAATTAGAGAACGATCATTTGCAACAATAGCCGAGGCAGAAGCCATTAAAGGTTTGAGCAAAGAGCAATTTAGACAAGCAATTTATGACGAACGTAAATGGGAATTAGCTGGGGAATGTACAAGACGTTACGATTTAATTAGATGGGGAATTTTATTAGATGTAGTTCAGAATTTGGAATACCGCTTCTGGGATCCTGCAACTAATATAAGACCATGGCATGTTTTATTACCAATTCCATTAACTGAATTGCAATTAAATCCAAAATTATTGGAGTCTGACCCAACCAATAATGGGTATAGATAATATTTAATTATTTAAATTTTAAAGCCGGAAGATTTTCTTTCGGCTTTTTTTTTCCATAATTGGTTATGAATTGTCATGCAGTATAGTGCAGGATGCTTTATTATAGGCACCACCTTACATTCGTTTAAAACACTTTTGTTATGAAAAAACTTATTTTTCAAATTGCCTTAACTTTAACTTGCTTACACACTTTTTCTCAAATAAAGCACGGTCAACGTGATGAGCAAGGTCGTCATATAATACCAAGAGGTTTTGTTGTAAATACAAATGACGGTGGTGGCGAAGTCTTTTTTAATAGCGATGATTATGCACGTATGGTTCGCATGGGCGCCAATACTCAAGTTATTAGATTAGAACTAGGCAAGCTTAGTAATTTCCCTGGCGGAAAACTAGAACCTAATTATCTAAAAAAGTTAGATACTTTGGTTGATTTAGGTAAGCAATCCGGTATGAAGACTGTGTTTAAAATGACCGTTTACGGTGTGGAAAAATTTGTTTGGGAAGAGTTTTGGCTAAACAAAAAAGGCGAATACAATACTTATATTGATGCTTGGAAAATAATCTGGGAGCGTTATGCTAATGACTCTTTTGTTTTTGGGTATGATGTAGTTAATGAACCAAGAAAATTAACTATGGACATCTCTTATAACGATTTGACAAATAAATACTTAATACCTCTTTATAGTGAAATAATTGATGAAAGTCAAAAAATTAACCCCAATAAAAAAGTATTATTACAATCCATATTTATGAATAAAGGAGAAGGTATTGATAACAATCAGTATGCTGAAATAACATCGCCAGTTAACAGAAAAAATATCATTTTTGCTCCACATATCTATCAAAATAAAATAGATTTTATTAAACCTGTTATGGATAGGTTTGATAAAGAATCAGAGATGCTAAATGCTCCTATTCTTATTGGGGAATGGGGTTTTCCAACATTCGCCTCTACAGATACTCTAATTTCAGGAAAACTTGGGCAGTTAGAGTATAGAGAATTATATATAAAAACTGCTGAGGTGTTTGATCGTATGGGCGTGGGATCAATAAAAGCTTGGTTTTTGGGGAATAGAACTATGCAGAATTTTATGCCAGGAGGCCCGTCAACTTGGTCCATTTTTAGTGATAGTACTGATGCAGGAACTGTTGAACGTAAGTATATTACCGATGTTATTGCACGGCCTTTTCCACAAACTATAGCAGGTGATATTCAATTCTTTTTATTTAATCATGCTACTAGAACTCTAGATATTAATATTATTACGGACAATAGCAAAGGAGCTTCGACAATTTTTATTGGTGCAAATCGGCATTATCCAGATGGTTTTTCTATTTTAATAGATGATACTATTGTTATGTATAATGATCCAATAAAAAAAGTAAGATTGGAAACCTATAAGGCACCCATTAATTTCAATTCTTCGGATTTTATTTGGGATGAATCCACTCAAAAATTAACTATCCTAAAATGGCCACAAGATAATAAAGCAGCTAATATCAAAATTGTACCTGGGTTACGAAATTTTTAAGGAATAAATTTAACAATATTTAAAAACTAAATAAATGAAAAAAATATTCTTAACATGTTTTATTGCGGCGGTATTGTTTAGCTGCGACTCAAAAAAATCAGATTCTACCACAACATCAAAATCATCTAATCAAGAAGATGTTGAAATTGCGGAAAAAGTTGAAGAGCTTATTAGTAAAATGACCTTAGATGAAAAAATTGCTGAAATGACGCAAGATGCACCAGCCAATGATCGCTTGGGTATTCCATATATGAAGTATGGCGAAGCATTACATGGATTATGGCTTGTTCTTGATTATTATGGTAACACAACGGTTTATCCTCAAGCTATTGCCGCTGGTTCTACATGGGAACCCGAGTTAATCAAAAAAATGGCTTCTCAGACAGCATTAGAAGCACGTACTTTAGGTGTTACACATTGTTATTCTCCAAATTTAGATGTCATTTCTGGTGATCCAAGATATGGGAGAGTAGAAGAATCTTATGGTGAAGACCCTTATTTGGTATCAAGAATGGGCGTTGCCTTTATTCAAGGTTTACAAGGTATTGGTGATGAGCGGTTTGATGAGAACCATGTTATTGCAACTGCTAAGCATTTTGTAGGTTATCCTGAAAATCGACGTGGTATCAATGGTGGTTTTAGTGATATGTCAGAACGTCGTTTACGAGAGGTTTATCTTCCACCCTTTGAGGCTGCCATAAAGGAAGCGCAGGTGGGTTCGGTTATGCCTGGTCATCAAGATTATAATGGAATTCCTAACCATATGAATACTTGGTTACTAAAGGATATTCTTAGAGATGAACTAGGTTTCGACGGTTTTATAGTTTCTGATAATAATGATGTTGCCCGCTTAGAAACCATGCATTTTATTTCTGAAACGAGAGCTGAGTCAGCTATCTTAGGATTAAAAGCGGGTGTTGATATGGACTTAGTCATTGGCAAGAGTGTCGAACTATCATCGTATCATACAAATGTATTGAAGGATACTATAACGAAGAATCCAGAATTGATGAAATATATTGATAAAGCTACATCACGTATTTTAACGGCAAAATATAAGTTGGGTTTGTTTGATGCAGAACCAAAAGAGATTGATACTAAAAATGTAAATGCAGGGAGAGAAGAACACCAAGAGTTTGCTTATGAAATGGCAAAAAAGGCAATTATTTTATTGAAAAATGAGAACAATACTTTGCCACTTGATATGTCAAAAATAAAATCGTTAGCGGTTATTGGCCCAAATGCGCATGAAGATCAACCAGATAAAGGCACGTATTCATTATTGGGTGGCTATTCTGGATTACCCCCTTTTTACACATCAGTTTTAGAGGGTATTACGAACAAAACCAATGGCAAAATAAAAATAAACTATGCAAAAGGTTGTGATTTGTTGAGTGATTCTAAAGCTGGATTTTCTGATGCCGTTAGTGCTGCCAAACAATCAGATGCTGTAGTTTTGGTAGTAGGAGGTTCAAGGAGAACTGGTGGTGAAGGAGTTGATAGATCTGATTTGGATTTATTTGGAGTTCAGAATGATTTGGTTGAAGCCATTCATAAAACAGGCAAGCCAGTAATTGTGGTGTTAATTAACGGCCGCCCATTAACTATAAATTACATTGCAGATAATATCCCTTCTATACTTGAAACATGGTATTTGGGGATGAGATCAGGTGATGCGATAGCCGATGCTATTTTTGGCGACGTAAATCCTGGCGGTAAATTAACAGTTTCGTTCCCGAGATCTGTTGGGCAGATTCCAACAACCTATTTAGAGCGCCCTGATTTTATAGGTTCTGGTAAAGGATTATATGCTTTTACGGATAAAACACCATTATTTCCATTTGGTTTTGGATTGAGTTATACTACGTTTAGTTATAGTGTTCCTAAATTAGAAAACCCAAGCATAACTACCGATGGCTCTACTAAGGTTACCGTGGAGGTTACAAATACGGGAGAGCGCGAAGGTGATGAGGTTGTGCAAATGTATGTTAGAGATGATTTTGCTTCTGTAGGACGTTATTTAAAAATGTTAAAGGGTTTTGAGCGGATCACTTTAAAACCAGGAGAAACTAAAAAAGTAAGCTTTAAATTAGGGTTTGATGAACTTAATGTGCTAAATCAAGAAATGAAAAAGGTGGTAGAGCCTGGTACTTTCACTATCTCCGTTGGGTCTTCTTCCTTAGAAAAAGATTTAAATAAAGTTTCATTAAGAGTGAATTAAGTAGGCTTAGAATATGAGAAATCTAATTAATATATTATTGTTTTTACTATACTGTTCAGCGTTTAAGGCAACAAGTCAAACTTTAAACAAGGAATCTCTTATTGTAAATAGCACCATTACGATTGTTGATAGAACAGGTGTTTCTAATGATAAATCAAATGTAATCGCATATGGTAAAAAAGCATTTTATAATGCTATTGAATCAGCAAATGGGGCTATTGAAACCGTTCAGCATTGGACACAATCCAATCAAAAAGTATTTATTTTACTAGGTACTGTAGATAATAATGTTATTAAAAAGCTAGTTTCTGATAATAAAGAACTGGAGCCAAATAAACCCGAAGGTGTATTTTATCAACGGCGTGAAACAACAGGAGGTTTGGCTCTTATTATTGGAGGTACCGATGCCAAAGGCTTCATGTATGCCTTAACAGAACTTGCCCAACAAATTGAAGATAAAGGGCTTGCTGCCTTAACTAAAATAAATAACACTGTTGAATTTCCGGATAATAAAATAAGGGGATTAGATAAATTCTTAAATGATGAAAATGACGCAATTTGGTTTTTTTCTGAAGATTATTGGCAGTATTATATAAAGCAATTAGCCGAAAATAGATTTAATAGACTTACATTAATAACAGGTTATAATGACGGTGTTAATCAAGATTTTATGATACCTGTGTATCCGTATCTTGTGGAAGTTCCAGGATTTGAAACTGTAAAATTAAAAAAACAATATACTAAAACCCCTCAGGAATACCTGCAGCAACTAAGTCGCATTGGTGAAATTAGCCATAATTACGGGTTAGAATTTGTTTTTGGAATTTGGGGACATGGTAGAAGTGATGAATTAGTAATTGGGCTTCCAGAGGATGACACATTGTTTACCAGTTATTGTGCTAACGGCATGCGTGAATTATTACGAAAAGTAACAGAAATTGATGGTATTCATTTACGTGTAAACTATGAATCAGGAGTTGGTGGTTTTGGAAATACAGCCGAAATATTTTGGAAAGAGATTATTACAGCTATTGGCGATATTCACAAAGAACGTAATGGCAACTTATTTTTAGACTTAAGAGCTAAAGGTCTC
This sequence comes from Cellulophaga tyrosinoxydans, assembly GCF_900176415.1. Classification (GTDB taxonomy): domain Bacteria; phylum Bacteroidota; class Bacteroidia; order Flavobacteriales; family Flavobacteriaceae; genus Cellulophaga; species Cellulophaga tyrosinoxydans. Next base: position 166,908 of record NZ_FWXO01000005.1, read on the forward strand.
ACTGTAAACATACGCGAGTGGGCTTTAGAGACGGGCATAAACGTACAAGTAACAAGTAAATATTCTTGGGAAGGTGTTGGACTTCCATATCATCCCACAGAAATGCGTAATGGTGAACTTACCATGTTAGATAACATTGACAAGCGTCAGCGCTACGGTTACGCCGATTTTTTATATAGCTCTCGTGATTTTGATTATATAAATAGATTATGGGGAATAGGCACCATACGAATGTTCACATGGGCAGATCCGGATTATGCAAAACGTTTTTCAAGTACAGCTAGTTTTGCAGGTAGTAAAGGGTTTCAAGTAACGCCACCTTTAGCAAGAAAAGAAAACACATGGAATCTTTTTATAGATGATTCATTAAACTTTTATCAGTGGGAAGATCAACGCTATTGGGCATGGTATAAATTATTTGGCAGATTAGGTTATTCAATTAATACTAAAAAAGAGGTATGGGAAAGAACATTCAAAACCCACTATGGCAATACTTATAAACCAGTAATTGAAGCTTATGGAGTAGCCGGAAAAATTCTACCATTAATAACATCTTCACACCTTACTTTTCATCCTGCTAACTATAATTGGGCAGAAATAGAGAGCGGTGGAGCGTTATTTATTAATCACAATGCTAATCCGTATTATATAGAAAAGAAAAGAACTTATCAATCTACAGAACCAGGTGATCCGGGACTTTTTTATAGTATAGAAAATTATGTAAATGATGTTTTAAACGATAGTTTAAAGCCAAAAATTAATCCCATTCAATTAGCGGCCCAGTTTGAAAATTTTTCTCTGAAAACATTGGAGGCATTGGCTAGGGTTAAAATTGATGATATTCCTATTAGTTACAAAAAGGAGTACAAAACTAATGAAACGGATTTGCAAATTACGGCGTTGCTTGCTGCCTATCATTCTTTTAAAATAAAGGCAGCTACCAATTTTGCATTTTATCAAAGAACAAATCAAAATGGTTATCTTAAATCAAGTCTTAATAATTTAGAAATAGCACTAAATAAATGGAGCAGTATAGTGTTTAAAACCCAGAAAACATATCATGAAAAGCCGCTTTTTTTACATGACAATGGTACTTGGGTTGACAGACAAATAGAAATTGAGAAAGATAGAGACTCCTTAAAAATGATTTTAACTAATTTAAAGAGCGTTAGAGTAGTAGATCACTGGGATGAATTTAAAAATACGGAGAAATCAATTTCACATAACTTTGAAGCTTTAGTTCCGAAAGTAGCAGATTTGAAAGAAAATATTACCGTTACATTAATAACAAATACAATTTTGCATACGAATCAAATTCCAAAAGTTCATTATAGATCGGCCAATATGGCCTTAGGGAAATTTAAAACGTTAAGTATGACTTGGGATGGCAAAAACTATGTATCGCAGATACCTTCAACTGACCTAAATCCCGAATTTGATTTGCTTGTTTACTTTACGTCTATAAATAATAATGGACATGTAATAATGCATCCTGGGTTATTAAGTGAAAAGGTAATAGCACCTTATTATGTGGTTAAAATTGAAAATAACTAAAATAAAATTTAAATTGGTACTCAAAGATGGGTATTGCTATTTTTTATGGAAACATAGTAACAACAAATAGAATATTTAAATTAAAAAGTTTGATAATATCCCAAGATAGCTTCATAAATTTAAGCTTATAACTAGTTACTAATAAACTATTTATACTAAAAAGTTTAGTCATTATTTGAAATAATTTAGAAACATAACCTCATGATGGAAAGATTAGCATTTAAAATGAAACTTAATAAGGGACAAATTGACGCTTATAAAAAGCGACACGATGAACTTTGGCCAGATTTGAAAAAATTACTTAAAGATAACGGTGTAAGTGAATATTCAATATTTTTTGATGAAGAAACAAGTATCCTTTTTGCATTCCAGAAAGTACTAGGAAGTGGAGGGTCTCAAGATCTAGCCAATAATGAAATTGTAAAAAAATGGTGGAATTTTATGGCTGATATTATGGAAGTAAACCCTGATAACTCCCCAATATCAATTCCATTAAAAGAAGTTTTTTATTTACCATAAGCACTATAATCAAAAGAATATCTATGAAAAATTCAAAAAATACAGATTCTAAAAAGGCATCCTCCCTATCTAGACGAAATTTTATTCGAAATACTTCATTAGTAATAGGTGGTATTAGTATTATTCCACGTCATGTATTAGGTCAAGGTTTTACTCCTCCTAGTGATAAAATAAATTTAGGCTTTGTTGGGTTGGGAAAACAAGGTGGAATTCTCGCTAATTTTTTTATATCAAATACAGATGTTCAGATTGTCGCTGGGGCAGAAGTTTGGGCGCCAAAACAAGAATGGTTTAAAAATGTGGTAGAAGGTTTTTATGCCGAAAAAAGACAAGTAAGCTCCTATCGAGGGATTAAAACATATACTGATTATCAAAACCTTATTGCCCGAAAAGATGTAGATGCTGTGGTAATTGCAACACCCGACCATTGGCATGCGATTCAATCTATAGATGCAATGAATTCTGGTAAGGATGTTTATTGTGAAAAACCAATGACAAATACCATAGCTGAAGGTAGAGCTATGGTGAATGCAGTTAATAAAAATAAAGCCGTGCTGCAGGTTGGGAGTATGCAGCGTTCCTGGGCTAGATTTGAAAAAGCAAAAGAAGTTGTAAGAAATGGGCAACTGGGAAAAATAAAAAAGGTGTTAGTTAATGTTGGAGATCCAGCACGACCATATGATTTACCTGCAGAACCTGTACCCAGTGGAATTGATTGGAATTTATGGTGCGGCCCTGCGCCAATATTACCTTATAATGCAATACTTGCTCCAGAGATTGTGAAAGAATATCCAAGATGGCGGTATTACAAAGAAGTTGCAGGTGGGATACTTTCTGACTGGGGTACCCATATGTTTGATATTGCTCAATGGTGTTTAGATATGGATAATACGGGTCCAATTACCTATATACCACCAAAGGACCCTAAAGCCGTACGTGGTTTGAAGATGTATTATGAAAATGGAATTGAAATGGTGCATGAAGATTTTGGTAGAGAATGGGGAGTTCGTTTTATTGGAGAATTAGGTACAATGGATGTGAGCCGAAGCTATTTAGATTCGAGTATAATTGATTTGTTTCAACCAGAAACTGACAATTATAGAAAAATAGTAAGAGAAAAGGGTAATCATTATCAAAATTGGTTAAATGCAATTAAATCTAGAACTCAGCCTATTTGTGACGTTGAAACCGGTCATAGATCAGCTAGTATCTGTAACATTGCGAATATTGCTTATGAATTGAATGAAACACTATATTGGAACCCTGAAAAGGAAAAGTTTAAAAACAATAAAATAGCTAATAAATCACTAAAAAGAAAGCCAAGAAAATATAATTGAGGCTTAAATTCCAATGTTACTAGCACAGTATTGTACAGGATACCTATCCATATTACTTCGCTTATATTTAGGTAAATATTATTTTTTTAATAGTATTATAGAATGATATGAAAAGAAGATTATTCGTAGAATTTACGACAGTTGTTAGCTTTGGGGTATTAATGCTATAAAACTCTTGTATCGTAAGTTCTAAAAAAAGTTTATTAGAAAAGACTGCCTTTTAAAAGTAGTCTTTTGAACTTTTATAGACATAGTGTGATGCCATAAAAGAGACGAAGTAACTGACAAAATCGATGCTATTTAACGTGTAAAACTTTCATATCACTTATATAATAAAGTTCATGGTCATGCAATCGATGTTATTTACACTTTATGTATATGGCCCAACTTATAATAAAATTTATAATAACTAATTTAAGTTTTTGCGATTGTAATAGCAAGTAATTGGTCAACGACTGACTATTAAAAGCTTAAATATTTTTAAATATTGGATGGAAAAGATGTTTTGGAATGCGTATACATTGGATTGAGCTTCTAAATGAGATTTAAGTAATAAGTTATAGTAGTTCATTTGTATATTTCTTCAATAAATAGCAAGACAGAGCAGGATGGTTTTTTTAAAGAAAAAAATAATCTTGCTTACTTGGTATAACACTGTTTTGAGATTTATTGGAGAATGAAATTAGAAAAAAAATTGTTTTTACTTTTTTGCCTATTGTTTTTGGTCTTAACCTCATGTAAAGTGGAGATGATCAAAGAGCCTGAGCAATTGGTCATTTCCGAAAGTTTTAAAAATCCTTTAGGTTTCTACCATAATAAACCAACATTTTCCTGGAAATTACCTGTTTCAGACAAAATTAAATTTCAGTCCGCTTACCAAGTAGTTGTTGCGTCTTCAAAAGATTTGTTGCCAAACAAAGCTGATTTGTGGAATTCTGAAAAGCAATTAAGTTCGCAATCTATATTTATCAAATATGAGGGTAAGGAATTACATTCACGCCAAAAAGTATACTGGCAAGTACGTTTTTGGAATCAAGATGGAATTAGTTCTGAGTGGAGCGAAATCAATCATTTTGAGTTAGGGTTATTAAATAATTCAGACTGGCAAGCCAAATGGGCAGGTCTAGATACCGCAAAGGATAGTATTAAAGGCGTTCGCAACTTTTTAATGCACAGACCTCAATATTTACGAAAAAGTTTTGACTTACCAGCAGAGTTTGAATCGGCTCGATTATACATTACAGCCAAAGGTGTTTTTGATGTGCATTTAAACGGAAAAGATGTAAGTGATGATGTGCTGCCACCTGGTTGGACACCATATAATCATCGCATAGAAACTATGACTTATAATGTTACAGACTTACTGACATTAGGTAAAAATGCAATAGCGGTAGAATTAGCATCGGGTTGGCATTCAGGCAGAATCAGTAGAGGTAAAGCAGTTTATGAAAACTTTGCTTCACCAAAAATTTTATGTCAGTTAGAAGTGACTTTGAAAGACGGTACAAAAAAAATTATCGTTTCTGATGGAACATGGAAAGGAACCACAAACGGTCCCATACGATTGGCAGGTTTGTATGATGGCGAAGTTTATAATGCCAACTTAGAAATACCAAATTGGGCAGAAGCTAACTTTGATGACACCACATGGGAAACTACAGAAACAGAAGCTATAGCGGATAGCGTAAAACTAGAACCAAAACGCCACGAATCTGTTAAGCAAACAGCTGTATTAGAGGATGTTGAAATGGTGTCAACTACAGAATCTTCTGTAATATTCAATATGAAACAGAATATGTTGGGTGTTCCAAAAGTGAATGTACCCATGAAAAAAGGAGATACGCTTAGTATTCGTTTTTCTGAAATGTTATTATCAGATGGTACATTTTATACCGAAAATTATCGTTCTGCTAAATCAACCGATTATTACATTGCTGCTAAAGATGGATATATAGAATGGTCTCCAAAATTCACGTTTCATGGGTTTCAATATGTAGAATTATCAGGATTTGATACTTCAGTAAAGCCAAATACGAGTTGGATTAAAGGCTTGGTGCAACATTCAGATATAAAAAAGAATGGTTCATTTACATCATCGCATGAAAAATTAAATCAATTACAAAGTAATATTACTTGGGGTTTACGTGATAACCTATTAGATGTGCCTACAGATTGCCCACAGCGTGATGAACGTTTAGGCTGGACAGGTGATGCTCAAGTAATCACACCAACAGCCATGTTTAATTATGACACACATGCTTTATGGACAGCTTGGTTGCAGAGTATGCGTGAAACACAATCTGAACATGATAATGGATTAGTACCTTTTATAATTCCAGATGTGTTACAAAATAACAACGCCAGTTCTGGTTGGGGAGATGCCTGTGTTATTATCCCTTGGGATATTTATAACATAACAGGAGACAAAACTGTTTTAGAAGAAAATTATGAAATGGGAAAAAAATGGATTGGTTACTACCAAACTAATGCAAAAAATAATATTCCCAATATACATTCGTTTGCAGATTGGTTGCAGCCTTACCCAGAAAAAACAGGGAAAATTGGCAATAGAGGTGATACACCAAGATTGTTTGTTAATACAGCTTATTTTGCGCATTCAGCTCATTTAGTATCTAAAATAGCGGGTGTTTTAGGTAAAACAGAAGATGAAAAAAAATACAAAGAATTATATAAAGAAATAGCATTATCATTTGAAGATGAATTCTTTGATAAAAACGGGAAATTCAAAATCAAAAAGCAAACTCAAACCAGCTATTTGTTGGCAATATATTTTGATTTGTTAAAACCAGAAACCAAACTAAAAGCCCAAAAACACCTTCTAGAAGAAATAAAAAATGCAGATTATCATTTGGGAACAGGCTTTTTAGGCACACCATTATTGCCGAAAGTTTTGGATGATATGGGCGAAGTAGATTTAATGTATAAAATTCTATTTAAAGAAACTTACCCATCTTGGTTTTATTCTATCAATCAGGGGGCGACCACCATGTGGGAGCGTTGGAATAGTTATAGTAAAGCCGAAGGCTATAACCCACAAAGCATGAATAGTTTAAATCATTATGCTTACGGTGCTATCGGCCAATGGATGTACGAGCGTATTGCAGGAATCGCTTCTTTAGAGCCAGGATATAAGAAAATTAGAATGGCACCAATACCTAATGTTGAGTATTTGAAATCGGCTTCCGCAATTGTAAAAACACCTTATGGAGAAGCATCATCATCTTGGAAAATTGAAGGTAATTCCTTTATTCTTGATATTGTGATTCCTCCAAATACTTCCGCAGAAGTACAAATTCCTTATGGTGAAAAAGAAAATTTGCGCGTAAACGGAAATGATTTCACGGAAACTTCAAATTTAAAATTAATCAGTTCTGATAAAAATCTAATCAAGGTTTTAGCAGAACCAGGAACATATAAATTTCAAACGAAACTTTAAATCAAAATGACAAAACAATCAAATTTTGCAATTGCTTTTTATGCCTTATTAAGTCTGGTTATTCTTAATCTTACAAGCTGTAAAAATCAACAACCTTTTTTACAAAATGCTGAAAGCTTAACAATTTCTGAAGGCTTTAAAAATCCTCTTGGGTTTTACAATGCAGCACCAACCTTTTCATGGAATTTGCCCGTTGAAACAGATGTAAAAAGCCAATCAGCATATCAAATTGTGGTGGCTTCAAATCCCGATTTGCTTCCAAATAAAGCCGATTTGTGGGATTCTAAAAAACAAGTTTCAGAGCAATCAACGTTTATAGCATATGCGGGTAAAAACTTGAATTCTCGTCAAAAAGTATATTGGCAAGTAAAATATTGGAATCAAGAAAATGTGGAATCTAATTGGAGTGAAATTAATCATTTCGAATTAGGATTGTTAAATAATAAGGACTGGAAAGCCCAATGGATTGGTATTGATACTGCTAAAGATAGTATAAGAGGTCGAGAAAAAGTACTCATTCATAAACCTCAATATTTACGTAAAGTTTTTGATTTAACAAATGAGGTAGCTTCAGCAAGATTATATATTACAGCCAAAGGTGTTTTTGACGTTTCAATAAATGGAGAAAATGTTTCAGACGATGTAATGTCACCAGGTTTTACAACTTATGATAAACGCATTGAAACTTTGACTTATGATGTTACCGCTCTAGTTAAATCAGGGCAAAACGCCATAGGAGTGGAACTTGCTTCGGGTTGGCATTCAGGACGTTTACTTTGGGGGACAACACCATGGGATAACACCATATCTCCAAAATTTTTAGCACAATTGGAAATAACAATGAAAGATGGTTCAAAAGAAACTATTGTTACTGATAATAGTTGGAAAGGAATGACTAATGGTCCGCTTCAGTTTGCAGAAATCTATGATGGCGAAATTTATAATGAGAACTTGGAAATACCAAATTGGTCTACAAACAATTTTGATGATAAAGATTGGAGTCCAGTTGAGGTGGCAATTATTGAGGATAATGTTAAGTTAGAACCAAAACGCCACACCACGGTAAAAGGAAAGTTGGTGCTCACACCCCAAGAAATCACAGAGAAAGATGGTGGCATAATATTCGATTTAAAGCAAAATATGGTTGGGGTGCCTTTGGTTAAGGTGCCAATGAAAAAAGGTGATACCTTAAAAATTAGATTTTCTGAGATGTTATCTCCGGACGGTACCTTTTACACCAAAAATTACAGAAGCGCACATTCTACAGACTATTTTATAGCTGCTCAAGATGGCGATATTGAATATATGCCTAAGTTTACATTTCATGGATTCCGATTTGTAGAATTAAGCGGATTTGATACTTCAAAAGAACCTTCAAAAAGTTGGGTTAAGGGTATCGTTTTGTATTCTGACTTTGATGATAACGGTACTTTTACTTCTTCACATGATAAATTAAACAAATTGCAAAGTAATATTGTTTGGGGCTTGCGTGGTAATTTTTTAGATATACCTACTGATTGCCCTCAGCGAAATGAAAGATTAGGCTGGACCGGTGACGCACAAGTTTTTGGACCAACCTCTATGTTTAATGCCGATGTTTATAAATTTTGGGCAAGTTGGTTACAAAGCGTTCGAGAAGCACAACTACAAGATGGAGCGATTCCTTGGACGGTTCCAGATTCTCGAGGCAATAAAATTGCAAGTTCTGGTTGGGGCGATGTTTGTACTGTTATCCCATGGAAGATTTATATGCGAACCGGCGACACAAGAATTTTAGAGGAGAATTTTGAAATGATGCAAAACTGGTTGGAGTATCATAAGTTAAAATCGAAAAAATATATTTCAAACATGATGTCTTTTTCCGATTGGTTGCAGCCACATCCTGAAAATGGAGATACTAAAGGGGATACTTCTCTTAACTTAATTGGAACAGCATATTTTGCTTATTCAGCTAAGTTAACGGCCCAAGCAGCAAAGGTGTTAGGGAAAAAAGAAGAACAAGCAAAGTATCACACTTTATACAAAACGATTGCTAAGGCATTTGAAAATGAGTTTTTTGATGAAAACGGAAAAATCAAAGGTGTAACTGAAACTCAAACGTCATACTTGTTGGCTTTAGCTTTCGATTTGCTGCCAGAAAGCAAACAACAAATAGCAAAATCTAATTTATTGGAAAAAATTAAAGAAGCTGATAATCATTTAAGAACGGGGTTTTTAGGCACGCCACTATTATCTCAAGTTCTAGACGAAATGGGTGAAATAGACTTAATGTATAAATTACTTTTTAACGAAACTTACCCTTCATGGTTTTACTCCATTAACCAAGGAGCAACCACTATTTGGGAACGTTGGAATAGTTACAGTAAAACGGAGGGTTTTAACCCTCAAAATATGAATAGCTTAAATCATTATGCCTATGGTGCTATTGGGGAATGGATGTATGAACGTGTTGCAGGTATTGCTCCACTTGAGGCTGGTTATAAAAAAATAAGAATTTCGCCAATACCTAATGAAAAATTAACTTCAGCTTCAGCAATCCTGAATACTCCTTATGGAAAAGTGTCTTCTTCTTGGAAGTTAGAAAATAATACATTTCAATTAGAAACAACGATTCCGCCAAATACAACAGCCACCATTATAATACCAGCAAATGTAAAGGAAGAATTACGATTAAATGGTGAGACTTTTAAGCAAGATTCAAATGTAAAGTTAATTAATGCAAAAAATGGTTTTTATGAAATTATGGTGCCCTCAGGTACTTATAGTTTTCAATCATCAATAAAATAATGTATCCCATGAAAATAAAAACTATAATCATCTCAATATCTTTTTTGCTTTTGATGCAACTAAGTTGCGGACAAATAGCAAAGAATGTAAAAACAAGCCATCCTAAAAAACCTAATATTGTTTACATATTGACGGATCAATGGAGAGGTTCAGCTTTAGGCTACGCAGGAGATCCAAATGTGAAAACACCTAATCTAGATGCTCTCGCAAAAACTTCTGTAAATTTTACTAACGCCGTATCGGTAACCCCTGTATGCACACCTCATAGAGCAGCTTTATTAACAGGCCGTTTTCCAACTACTACAGGCATGTTTTTAAACGATATTTACTTGCCAAGTGAAGAATTATGTATGGCTGAAATCTTTAAAGCAGAAGGTTATAGTACTGCCTATTGGGGTAAATGGCATTTAGACGGACATGGTAGAGAAAATAATGTAGCACCAGAAAGGCGACAAGGTTTTGATTATTGGAAAGGTGCGGAATGCGATCATAATTATGAGAAAGAACATTATTATGCAAATAACGATTCTGAAAAAAAGTATTGGGAGGGCTATTCACCGTTTGCAATAGTAAAAGATGTTAATGAATATATAAGTACTCATGCAAAAGACTCAAACCCATTTTTAATGGTAGTTTCATTAGCAACACCACATTATCCTCACAACAGTGCACCTCAAAAATATAAAGATGTGTATCCTATTGAAAATATTAAATTAGCGCCAAATGTATCAGCGCAATGGAAGGGCCAAGCTTTACAAGAATCACAAGGTTATTACGCGCATTGTACTGCAACCGATGAAGCGATTGGAACGCTATTGGATAAGATAAAAGCACTTAATTTATCAGATAACACCATTATCGTCTTTTCTTCGGATCATGGAGAAATGATGGGCGGTCATGATGTGAAACCATTCACCAAACAGTTAGCTTGGGATGAATCAATAAGAGTCCCTTTTTTAATTAGTTACCCTGGCATTGGTAAAAACAAAGGGACAACTATTAATGCTCCAATTACAACTCCTGATATATTACCATCTTTATTAGGATTAGCAAATATTGAGATTCCTATTACGATAGAAGGGGAGAACCTTTCAGAATTAATAAAGAGTCCAGATCCGAATGCGGATCGTGCCGCATTGGTTATGAATGTACGTCCTTTTGCAAATAATTTTAATGATAAGGCATATAGAGCTATTAGAACAAAGCAATATACCTATGCCAGAACGCAACAGGGGGCTAGTATGCTATTTGATAATGTAAATGACCCTTATCAAATGAATAATTTATTAAATAAACCCGAATTTAAAAAACTTCAGAATCAATTAGATTCGCAATTAAACAAGGAGCTAAAGAAAATTAATGACCCCTTTAAACCACAAGAATATTACATGAAAAAATGGAATTATTCTTTTGGTGAGCAGGGCAGAGCCATTGATTTTAAAAGTTGGGCTGAAGGGAAAGGTATAGTACAGTCACCAAAATTAATTCAACAAGAATAATTATTATTAAATGAAAAAATACATTCACATAATTTTCATCCTATTTGGTTTTTTATTAAGCAACGCTCAGAAACTAAAAACAAACAAAACAAAGAATCAACCCAATGTATTGGTGTTTTATGTAGATGATTTACGAGCAGAATTAGGTTGCTACGGTAGTAAAACAGCCATTACGCCCAACATCGATAAATTGGCTTCAGAAGGCGTTATGTTTAATAAGGCTTATGTTCAACAAGCAATTTGTGCACCGTCAAGAATGAGTACCTTGACTGGTTTGCGCCCAGAAACACTTGGTATTTATAGCATATTTACACCGCTGCGTAAAGTGCATAAAGATGTGGTTACCATGCCACAACTTTTTAAAGAAAACGGATACAAAACGATAAGTTTAGGAAAGGTTTATCATCATTCATTTGATGATAAAGAAAGCTGGACTACCCAATTTGAAAAAGATGGCAATAGTTATTTAAAACCAGAGAACATAACATTGTTAGAAAAACTTAAAAAAGAAGGTAATAAAAATCTTAATGGGCCTGCTTTTGAAGATGCCGATGTGGAAGACGAAGCATACAAAGATGGTCGGGTTGCAAAAAATGCAATCGAAACCTTGCACAAAGTTAAAGATGATAAATTTTTAATGTTTGTAGGTTTAAGTAAACCGCATTTACCTTTTAGTGCACCAAAAAAGTATTGGGACTTGCACAATAAAAACGATTTTGAAGTGCCATCAAGAGGAAAGCCAAAAGACATGTATAAATTGGCATTAACCAATTGGGGCGAATTACGAGGCTATTATGGCATTCCTGCCGAGGGCGATTTAGATGATGATTTAACCAAAACTTTAATTCAGGGTTATCACGCTTGCGTGAGTTACATCGATGCGCAGGTTGGTAAAGTGATGCAAACACTTGAAGCGTTAGACTTACGTAAAAGCACCATGGTTATTTTTATGAGTGACCACGGGTATAAAATTGGTGAATATGGAGCTTGGAATAAGCATTCTAATGTAGAAATTGATGTAAGAGTTCCGTTAATTATCAGCAGAGAAACCAAATATGAATCTAGATTGGCTGGAGTTACTTCTGATGCGCTTGTTGAAAATGTAGATATTTTTTCAACTTTGGTAGATGTATGCAACTTAAAAGGCCCAAAATCTGACGGTAAAAGTTTAATTCCAGTTTTAGATAATCCAAAAATAAAATGGGACGAGATCGCCACAAGTGTTTATCCTAGAGGAAATAAAATCATGGGATGTACTTCAACGGATGGGGAATGGCGTTACACAGAATGGCGCGACGCAAAAACACACGAAGTTATTCAAGCAGAATTGTATGAACATAAAAATAGTCTGTTATCTTTTGTAAATCTGTCTGGAAATTTGAAATATGCATTAGTAGAAAAAAGAATGAAATCACTTTTAGAAACCCAATTCCCTAAAAATGGCAAACCATTTTTACAAAATGATCAACCTAGAAAAAAATAAATGAAACATAATATAGTTCTAAAAACAGTATTGATTAAATTTTTAATAATAGCTCAAAGTTTTAATTGTTCTGCTCAGTCGGTAGATTGGGGTAACTCAAAATGGATTTGGAGTTCAGAACAAAGTTCAGAAAATAACTGGTCTGTATTTAGAAAAAATATTCAATTAGAAAACGTCTCTTTCAATGAAGCTATTGCTGGCATTTCAGTTGATAGCAAATTTTGGCTTTGGATAAATGACGAAATGGTTGTTTTTGAAGGTGGAGTTTCTAGAGGACCAAGTCAAACAGGTAATTGGATAAGAAAGGATAGTATCACACCTGCAAATTCTTGGTACGAAACTATTGATATTAAACCGTATCTAAAAAAAGGAAAGAATACCATTGCGGTTTTAGTATGGTATTGGGGTAGAGAGACTTATAAAGGAACTCATATCGATAGTGGTAAAGCGGGCTTATTATTTAATGCTAAAATAGGAAGTGAAACCATAGTTTCAGATGCTAGTTGGAAATCAAGTTCACACCCTGGTTATGCTACAGAAAACTGTGTCGCAAGTAAATCACTTGTACAATTCAATGTAAAATATAGTGCCAATAATGATTTGAAGGATTGGACTCAAAGTGCTTGGTATCTGCAAAATTTTAACGACAGTAATTGGAGTCCTGCTACAGTTTTGGCAAATGCAGGAGATGCCCCATGGTATGGATTGGAAGAAAATTATGTGCCAAGATTAATTAACCATGAACTAAAAGATTACGTAAACAATAAGGAATTAAACTTACCATATGTAAGTAAAGGCGAAACAATTATTTGCAATTTACCTTTTAATATGCAAATTACACCTTATCTAGAAATAGAGTCTACAGAAGGACAAGTCATTGAAATCACTACAGACAACCGATTAAATAAAATAAATGCTGAATATACAACCAAAGAAGGTGAACAACAATTTGAAAGTTTTTCATGGATGAATGGGCATCAAGTAAAGTACACAATACCAGAAGGCGTTATTGTAAAAGCATTAAAATACCGTTGGATGAGTGTAGGACAAATGGCAGGAAATTTTGAGGCTAGTGATCCTTTTTACCAACGCATTTGGGATATGGGCAAAAACACCTTATTTGTATGTGCAAGAGACAATTTTATGGATTGTCCAGACAGAGAACGCGCCCATTGGATAGGTGATATTGCAGACCAGGCAGGCTATCTTTTTTATACTATGGATCAAACAGGACACCAACTATTAAAAAAATCAATTTTCACTACTATTAATTTTAGTGAAGAAGGTGTTCTTGGAGCATTAGGTCCACTAAGAAACAGAGAATTGGTAGGGCAAAGTCTCCAATTTATCTCTCAAACCTTAGGTTTATATTACATTAATACAGGAGATAAGGAAACTATTGCAAAGGCATACCCTTATGTAAAAACATACCTCTCTTTATTTGAAATGGGAGCCAATGGTTTACCAAAATACCGAAACAAACAAAGCCCAGATGCCTGGGATTGGGTCGATTGGGGCGTGAAAGAAACAGTTGACACAGAGCCAATTCAGGCTGCATTTTATTATATGGCACTTGTAAAGGCTAAAGAAATTGCTATGTTGTTGGGAAAATTAGAAGATATTGATTGGTATAACTATCGTATAAATTCCATTAAAGCAAATTATGATAAAGTATTTTGGATAGGTGGTTTTTATAGTTCTGATGCATCAAAATTAAAGGACGATAGGGCCAATGGTATAGCTATTTTATCAGGTCTTGCAGATCCTAAAAATTACAATAAAATTATAGAGAATGTTTTAATTCCAAATCGTTTTAGCAGCCCTCATTTTGAATGGATGGTTGAAGAGGCCATGTGTGTGGCAGGGAATTACGAAGCGGCACTTGATAGAATGAAAGTTCAATACCAACCTCAAATGGAGAATAAAAGTTTAACCACTTTGTTTGAAATGTTTCCAAAAGGAGGTAGCTATAACCACGCTTGGAATGCCCCCAATACAATCTTATCCAAACACATTGCAGGAATTCAACCTTTAGAACCGAGATGGGATACATTTGAGGTAATGCCAAACTTAGTGCATCTAACTTTTTTAAACGAAATTGTACCTACTGTAAAAGGGGACATTAAGGTAGAAATGAAAAAAGATGATAAAACCTTTAGTTTGAATTTGAATGCCCCTAAGGACACAAAAGCCATTCTTGGAATTCCAAAAAACGATAAAAAGATAAACGGAATTTCTCTGAACGGCACCATAATTTGGCAAAAAGGAAAAGCTAAAAAGAACAAAGAAGTTATAGGAATTCAAGAAGACGACAAATATGTGAAAGTTGAAGTAACATCAGGGAAACATCAATTAAAAGCTAGCTATGAAAATTAAAATTTAAGTCTTAGAACATGCTTAAACTAAACCAAAAAATAGTAACAATTGGATGTTTTTTTGCATTCATATCTGCAGTTTATGGTCAACGCATTGAAACCAATTTTAACAATAACTGGAATTTCGTTTTAGAAGATAATTTATCATTTTCTCGAGGAAATTTTGATGACTCTAAATGGCAAACCCTAAATATCCCACACGATTGGTCGTTCGAAAAAGGCGTTAGAGACGGTGGCGATCAAGGTCAAGGTGGCGGTTATCACGATGGTGGTATTGGCTGGTACCGTAAACAATTCAATGTGAAAAAAGAAAGTCTTTTTAAAACCACCTACGTTAATTTTGATGGTGTGTATATGAATAGTGAGGTGTGGGTGAATGGTCATTATTTAGGTAAAAGACCTTATGGTTATATTAGTTTTCGCTACGATATATCAAAGCATTTAAAAGCTGGTATAAATACCATTGCAGTAAGAGTTGATAACTCTTTAGAACCTTCTGCTCGTTGGTATCATCCTTGTGGTATTTATGCGCCCGTTAGTTTAATTGAAGTGAATAAATCACATATTGCGCCCAATGGGGTGTTTATTAGAACGCCAGAAATTGAACCGTCTCAAGCTACTGTGCAAGTTAATGTTGATTATGTAAATATTTCAGAAAATCTGGAATGTAAAGTCAGTGTATTATCTTCTGAAGGAACGGTTTTAAAAACAACCTCTCAAAACATAAACGAAACGAAAAGTACCATAAGTCTTCAAATAGAAAATCCTATTTTATGGAGTCCTGAAACACCTGTGTTGTACAAATTACGCACTCAAATTATAAAAAATAAGCAGGTATTAGACGAAGTAGAAACCATTTTTGGTTTTAGAACTGTAGCATGGAAAACCGAAACAGGCTTTTGGTTGAATGGCGAAAATGTTAAATTAAAGGGCGTTTGTGAACATTGGGAAGGTGGCCCTGTTGGAGGCGCATGGACTAAACCTATGCTACGCTGGAAATTGCAATTATTAAAAGATATGGGCATCAATGCCATTCGTCCGTCGCACAATCCAACGCCACCTATATTTTATGATATCTGTGATGAAATTGGGTTGTTGGTTATGGATGAAATTTTTGATGGGTGGCACAAAAAAGCACCCGAAGATTACGGAAAACAAGCTTTTGATGTGTGGTGGCAACGCGATATGCAAGAATGGATTACCAGAGACCGCAACCATCCAAGTGTTTTTATTTGGAGTTTGGGTAATGAAACACACGGCGACATTGCACCTGAGTTAGTGAAATTTGGTAAAAGTTTAGACTCAACACGATTATTTTCTTCAGGAGCTGGTAATCCTGAGGATATGGAAATTACAGGCATTAATGGTGGTTCAGAAACCCAATCGTTTATAGAATCGGCTCGTTTTGATAAGCCTTTTGTTTCAACCGAAGCACCACATACTTGGCAAACAAGAGGTTATTACAGAACACATACTTGGTGGCGCGATAACGAATTACCAGGTACTTTTGAATTACCCAATTTAACCGAAAAAGAAATCTTTTTTTATGAAGGTTTAGATCCTAAAAAATGGAAAAACAGAAAACAGCGTTTTAATTCATCGTATGATAATGCCACGGTAAGAATTTCAGCTAGAAAAAATTGGGAAGTGATGCGCGATACGCCTTGGCATAGTGGACATTTTCGTTGGACGGGTTTCGATTATTATGGCGAGGCAGGATTGGTTCATGGCGGACTTCCTTTTAATTTGTTTATGGGTGGTGCGCTAGACGTTGCGGGTTTTGAAAAAGATTTGTACTACTTCTATCAAAGTCAATGGACCAAAGAACCCATGGTGCATATCTTACCACATTGGACGCATCCTCGAATGAAAAAAGGAACCGTTATTCCAGTTTGGGTTTATTCAAATGCCGATGAAGTTGAATTTTTTTTAAACGGAAAATCGTTAGGTAAAGACAAACCCGGTACCGTTTGGAACGAGATGCAATGCGAATGGATGGTACCTTACGAAGAAGGAAAGTTAGAGGCCGTAGCATATAAAAATGGGAAGGAAGTAAAAAGAACTGCTATGGTAACTAGTAAAGTACCTTCACAACTAAAAAATAGTCTTACAAAGTTGGATGCTGAAGATGGGTTTAATGCAAGTTACATTTTAACTTCTGAAGCTTATGACACCAACAACACGCCGTATCCTTATGGAGAGAGCAGAGTCTATTATGCCATTACAGGTGATTTGGAGAAAGTTTCCATGGAAAATGGAAATCCAATCGATTCCATTAGTCGCACAAAATCTGATTTTAGAGCCTTATTTTTTGGGAAAGGACGCCTGTTTTTAAGAGAAAAGGACAATGCCAAAAAAGCATCGGTTATCACAGCTTCCATTTTAGGAGACAAAGCTTTATTTCTTTCCAATGAAATTACAATTGATGTAAAAGAAATAGCCATGATTGGCAAAACTTTAAAATCGAATTTCGAAATTTTATACACTACTAATGGAGCTGACCCCTTAAATGAAGGTGTAATTTATACGAAACCTTTCGAAGTAAAAGACAATATCACAGTTAAAGCCATAGTAAAACAGAATGGGAAATTGGTATTAACCATGGAGGAAACTTTTGGTTCAAACGAAGGCCTTTTTTGGGGCGATGAACATTCAGCAGATACGTGGAAAGGTCGTGGTGTTAATATTTCCGCAGAAGAAGCCATTTTAACAGGTGGGGCACAAGCCAGTAACGATGCGCAACATTTTAAAGGAACTGGTTTTGTAAAATTTGATAATAAAGAAGGGAGCATCACTTTTTATCAAGAAAACGATGGTGAAGCGGGCGATTTTAGTATCCGATTTAGATATATGCATAATGATAGGGTTAAGCAATATCCAATGAAATTATTTGTAAATGATACCTACGTCAAGACCTTTGAATTTAAGGCTACTGGCGGATGGATTCAAAATTGGGGATTTGTAAATACAATCGTAGTGTTTAAGTCGGGTGCCAATAGCATTAGGCTAGAAACAACTGGTGAAAGCGGGCCTTTCATTGATGAAATGTTTGTGGATTAATGATAGCTTTATGAGAAATAAATTAACATTTTATAAAAATATTGTAGCTGTTCTTTTAATTGGTGCCTACAGTAATCTTTGGGCACAGAATAACAGTGAAAAAGTAAGTATTATAGATTATAAAGTATTAGAAGAACAACGCATATTAATCAAAAATCTTGACTACAAGGCACTAGAGGGTTATAATAAATTAATAAAGAAAGCGAACCAATTATTAAAAATTGAAGGGTTTTCAGTAGTCAATAAAGTTAGTGTTCCACCTAGTGGAAGCAAACATGATTATATGAGTATTGGACCTTATTGGTGGCCGAATCCAGAAACTTCTGATGGCTTGCCTTATATTAGAAAAGACGGAGAAATAAATCCTGAAGCGCGAAATAATTTCACAGATTTTATAGCAATTGAAAACTTTATTGAAACTATAAAAACTTTAAGTAATGCCTATTATTATAGTGGAGAAAAGAAATATGTAGATAAAAATTTAGAGTTAATTACTACATGGTTTTTAAATGATGATACCAAAATGAATGCTAATGTTAGCTATGGTCAGTACATTCCTGGACAATCAGAGGGTAGGTGTTTTGGTATCATTGAATTTGTAAGAATTATAGAAGTAATAAAATTTCTAGAGTTAGCGAAAGATAGAGATGTTTTGGATAAAAAAACAGAAGAAGGCATGTTTATTTGGTTTACTCAATATAGTAATTGGTTAAAAAACAGTGAATTAGGTAAGGAAGAGGCAACCAGGGATAATAATCATGGTACCTATTATGATGTTCAACTACTTAGTATTTTGGTCTACTTAAATAAGATTGAAGAAGTTAAAGAATACCTCTCAACAATAACAAAAGATAGAATTTTTAGTCAAATAGAGCCAGATGGCAGTCAACCACTCGAATTAGCTAGAACAAAATCATTTTCCTATTCTACAATGAATTTACATGGGTTTTTGGAATTAGCGCGCTTGGGTCAAAAAGTTGGTGTAAATCTTTGGGATCTGGCATCGGAAGATGGTAGAAGTATAAAAAAAGGATATCAATATATGCTGCCTTACTTAATGAACGAAAAAAAATGGGAACACCAGCAAATTGAGGATAGAAAACATTCTGAAGAAAAATTAATATCAGATTTGAAATATGCTTGTGAAATATTTAATGACAAGACTTTTGATAAAGCGCTTCAGCAGTTCAATTAGAGGAAGAAAAAGCTTTTAATTATTGAATTTAATAGTTATGAAAAAAATAGTTATAATCCTATTGTGTTTGTTTTCTCTAGAAATTTCAGCCCAAAACCAGGCTTCTACGCTTGAAAATCAATTTGTATCTCCCCCAAACGAAGCAAAAGCTCGAACATGGTGGCACTGGATTAGTGGAAACGTATCTAGATCTGGTATAACAAAAGATTTAGAAGCCATGAAACAAGTGGGCATTCAAGAAGCGCAATTGTTTAATGTGCATTTAGGTTTCCCAGAAGGTCCTGTAGAATATTTAAGCGAGGAGTGGTTAGATTTATTTCATTTTGCAGCTCAAGAAGCTAAACGATTGGGCTTAGAATTGACATTTCATAATGGTCCTGGTTGGTCTTCTTCTGGAGGACCTTTGGTAACCCCTGAAAATGCGATGCAAACGGTCGTTTTTAGTGAGCTAACTGTTAAAGGTGGAAACAAATTTCATAGCGAATTACCCAAACCTGTAACAAAGTTTGATTTTTATAAAGATATTGCTGTTTTAGCGTTTCCAAAACCAAAAGATTCTTTAAAAATTGATGGTTTAGATTATAAGATTTTATCAAATAGAATTAGAAATCATTTATTGCCAGATACTAAAGAAATTTCTGAAGCTGCCATTGTAAAAAAAGAAAGCATTATTAATATCACTTCTAAGTTTTCTAGTGAAGGTGTTTTAGAATGGAATGTGCCAGAAGGTGAATGGATTATTTTACGAATTGGTCATACTGCAAACGGCGCAAAAAATAGACCTGCACCAGCTGGTGGTCAAGGTTTAGAGGTCGATAAAATGTCTAAAACCGCTTTAGATAATTATTGGAATGCTGGAATTCAACCTATTTTAAACAAATTAGGCGATTTAGTAGGCACTACGGTTAATAATTGTTTAATTGATAGTTATGAGGTTGGTTCGCAAAACTGGACAGCTGGTTTTGAACATGAATTCCAAAAATTAAGAGGCTATAGTTTACTATCTTATTTGCCAACATTTGCAGGGTATTATGTAGATAGTGGCGAAATTACAGAACGTTTTCAATGGGATTTTAGAAGAACCATTGGCGATTTAATTGCTGAAAATTATTATGGCCATTTTGCAGAATTGTGTCATAAAAACAACTTAAAATTTTCTGTAGAACCGTATTGGGGACCTTTTGATAATATGCAAGTAGGTGCCAAAGGAGATATTGTAATGTGTGAGTTTTGGAGTGGAGGTTATCCATTTTTTGATTCTTCTAAATTTGTATCATCCATTGCGCATTTAAATGGAAGTAAAATTGTAGGTGCAGAGTCTTTTACCGGAATTGGTGGTTGGGATAAACATCCTGCAACTATAAAATCTATTGGAGACAAAGCTTGGGCAGAAGGTATTACACGTTTTATTTTTCATACCTATGTGCATCAACCTTGGGATATTGCTCCTGGCTTGGCGTTAAGTTACCACGGTTTTGATTTTAATCGTTTAAATACCTGGTGGACACAAAGTAAATCGTATTTAGATTATATTGCCAAATCACAATACTTATTGCAGCAAGGAAATAATGTGGCAGATGTGTTATTTTTCACGGGAGATTCTTCTCCAAATACCGCTTTTTTATTGCCAGAACTTAAAAAATCGGGGTATGATTACGATTTAATTGGTGCGAATAAATTGGCGGAATTAAGTGTGAAGGACGGAAAAATCCTAACAAAATTTGGTGTTGTTTATGAAGTATTATTACTACCAAAAAGCGATTGGATAACAGCTGAAACCTTAAAAATAATAGCCTCTTTGGTTGATAAAGGCGCAAAAGTGATTGGAGCAAAACCAACTCAATCGCCAAGTTTAACCAATTATCCGCAAAATGATGCTTATATTAAAACCACAGCCCAAACGCTTTGGGGTAGCAATCTCATACAAGATATTTCTGTAGAAGACTTCCTAAATAATAATAAGATTTCTCCAGATTTTTCTATTGAAGAAGGAAATGCAGCGGACATCAGTTTTATCCATAGAAAAACAGCAAATGCAGCTATTTATTTTATAGCCAATGCAAAAAAAGAAAGCATCACTTTTACAGCTCGTTTTAGAATATTAAACAAACAACCTGAATTGTGGAATTCGGAAACGGGAGAAATTAAAGAATTAGCGGTTTGGCAAACAAATGCCGACGGCACAACTAGCATTCCGTTAACTTTAGATAGTGAAGCTTCTGTTTTTGTTGTTTTTAGAGAGAATTTAGCAAGCGAAAGTCATATTGTAAAAGCGAATATGAGCTTAGAAAAACCCCAAGCAGTTCCCTTATCCAATTTAAAAATATTAAAAGCTGAATATGGAAATTTCTTGCAAGAAGGTTTAATAGATATAACAGATAAAGTAGTTAAAGAAGTACATAATGGAAAGTTAAATTTTCAAATGTCTAGAGGTTTTTGCGATTGTGACCCAGCTATGGGCTATGTAAAAGAATTCCGATTAGCATATCAAATTGGTGATGAAATCAAATACATTCACGCAGAAGAAAGAGAGTTTATTACGATTGATGCAGGGAATAAAGAACTCAAAATAATTTCGGCAATATTTGGTAAATTTAAACCTGAAACCACGGGTGTACCTAAAAACTTTGAAGCGTTTGATGTTACTGAAAAGATTAAAAAACAGGTGGCTTCTGAAATTTATAATATCAAAATTTCAGATGATTTAGTTGAAGGAAAACCTCTGAAAAACGAAAATAATTTCTTGAAAATTACCTTTGAAACAGATGGGAACACAAGAACTTCAATTGTTTCTGAAGGAGAATTTTTAAATCTGGATACATCTATTTCTTCCTCAGAAATTTATATAGAAAAAGGAAATACAATTTGGAAAACTCCTTTTTCCGGAGCCTTGTCTTATGAAACGAATGTAGGAACTTCAAAAAATGTTAAAGTAATAGTCCCAAAACCATTAGTGCTTTCTGAAAATTGGGAAGTGACTTTCCCTTTAAAAAATGGAACTTTAACAAAGAAAACATACAAGACATTGAACTCATGGTCTGAAGCTTCAGAAGAAGAAATTCGTCATTTTTCAGGAACAGCTGTTTATGAGAATACTTTCAATTTGGCAAAAAAGCACGTATCTAAAGAATATGCTTTAGAGTTAGATTTAGGAAGTGTAGCAATTATTGCAGAAGTTATTGTAAATGACCAAAAAGTAGCAACACTTTGGAAAACACCTTTTAGAATCAATATTGATGATTATGTAAAAAAAGGTAGAAATAATCTAAAAATTAAAATCACCAATCTATGGGTAAACCGATTAATTGGTGATGAGAATTTTTTGTTAGACTTTGAACGCAACGGAGAAAAAATGAAAAGCTTGCCAGATTGGTTGCTAAATAATACGCAGCGTCCTTCAAATAGAACAACGTTCCCATCTTGGAAACATTGGAATAAAAATGATGACTTGTTACCATCTGGGTTATTAGGTCCTGTGAAGATAAATGTATTAGCAGTTAAATCTTTGAACTAAAAAAAAATTATAACATTAATTGAATAATAATAAAATCTAAAGAACTAAAAATGGAAAAATTAAAAAATGTTTGCATGATGTTGGTTATGTTAAGCATGATTGTTTCCTGCGGAAATAAAGCAAAGAATGACAAAGCAATAACAGATACGAATTCCGAGTCAGAAGAGCAACCACCAAATATCGTTTTCATATTATCAGACGACCAATCATGGACCGATTACAGTTTTATGGGACATGAACATATAGAAACCCCAAGATTAGATAAATTCGCTTCCGAAAGTTTAACCTTTACACAATCTTATGTTCCAACACCCTTGTGTTCACCGTCTTTAGCAACCATTATTACTGGTCTATATCCAAAAGACCATGGTATTTTAGGAAATGATAAGGTTTATGATCGTTCCGGTAATAGAAAAGAGAATAGAGCGGAAGCATACAAACCTATAATTTCGGCTTTTGAAAAGCAAACTACGCTTCCAGATATGCTAAAAGAAAAGGGTTATTTGTCTTTTCAAACAGGTAAATGGTGGCATGGAAACCATAAAGTTGGTGGTTTTGATTATGGGATGACACACGGTGATCCAGAAAGAGGTGGAAGACATGGCGATTTTGGACTAGAGATTGGGCGAAAAGGATTAGATACTATAAACAGCTACTTAAATTTAGCGTTAAAAGAAAAGAAACCATTCTTTTTATGGTATGCACCGTTTTTACCACACCAACCTCACACACCTCCACAGCGACTTTTAGATAAATATGTATCAAAAGCGCCTACGGAATACATAGCAAAATATTGGGCCATGTGTGAATGGTTTGATGAAACATGCGGGCAATTGTTTGATATGTTTGAAGAAAAAGGATTAACAGAAAATACCTTATTTGTTTATGTGTGCGATAATGGTTGGGTACAAGAACCTAATAAAAATACTTACGTAAAAACATCAAAAAGGGCACCTTACGATTTAGGAATTAGAACACCTATTATGTATAAATGGAAAGGGAAAATCATTCCTAAAATGGATAACCAAACCATTTCAAGTAGTATAGATATGGTGCCTACAGTGTTAGATATTTTAGGTATCGAAAAACCTGCGAATTTGCCAGGTGTTAGCGTTTTAGACAACATAGCGATAACCGAGCGTAAAGGAATTTTTGGTGAAGTATATGCGCATGATTTTGATACTATAGAAAATAGCATGTTTTATAACATGGCCATTTTTCCTCCTTATAAAATTATCGTTCCAGACCCAGTAAGAAAGAAAGGCGAAGTGGTTCAGTTGTTCAATATCGAAAAAGATCCTTTTGAAAAAAATAACATTGCTGCTAGCAATCCAGAAATCGTAAAAGATTTGACAGAAAAAATAAAGGCATTCAGAGCAGAATAATAATATAAATGGAAAGAAATCTTGTAATATTTACCTTGGTTGCTGTTTTGTTTTCTTGCAAGCAGGAGAAAACTATAGAGCAAACAGAGGCAGTCTCAAAACCTAACGTGTTGTTTATTGCGGTTGATGACTTAAACAACATGATTGGTCCCATTGATAATTTTTCAAACGTTAAAACCCCTAATTTTGATAGGCTTGCAGCTATGGGTGTTACCTTCAGTAATGCTCATTGTCAAGCACCCTTGTGCGGACCATCAAGAGCATCATTAATGACAGGGTTACGACCATCAACAACAGGAATTTATGGTATGACACATGATAATGAAGTTCGTCGAGAAGGAAATCCCGCAACAAAAGACATTACATTTTTGCCAGAATATTTTGAGAATAATGGCTATCATACTATGGGAATAGGAAAGTTATTTCATATTCATGCACCAGACAGTGTGTTTAATGAATCTGGAGGGCGTGTAAAAGGTTTTGGTCCATATCCAGAAAAAAGATTCGTTTGGGATGGATTTGGCAACGGCATCAAAGGAATACACGGAAGAACCAGTACAGATTGGGGTGCTTTTCCTGAAAATGATACTTTAATGCCAGATCATCAATCTGTTAATTGGGTTGTAGATCGTTTGCATAGAAAATATGACAAACCATTCTTTATGGGTTTAGGTTTTTTAAGAGTTCATGTTCCGCTTTATGTACCACAAAAATGGTTCGATTTATATCCTTTAGAAGATATTCAAACACCACCTTATTTAGCAGATGATTTGAATGATATACCAAATGTGGGGTTACAAATTAACGATTTACCCATGATGCCTTCTACAGAATGGGCTATAGAAAGTGGCGAATGGAAAAAAATTGTACAAGCGTATTTGGCATGTATAAGCTTTGTAGATAATGAATTAGGTCGCGTTTTAGATGCCTTAGAGAATAGTGAATATGGCGATAATACCATTATAGTTTTATGGTCAGACCATGGATATCGCTTGGGTGAAAAAGGAACCTTCGCAAAACATGCACTATGGGAATCTGCTACAAAAGCACCTTTAATGTTTGCGGCACCAAACCTGCCTAAAGGTAAAAAGATTAATGCACCAGTTGAAATGCTTTCTATTTACCCTACCTTGTTGGAATTGAGCGGATTGCCCGCATATGAAAGAAATGAAGGGACTAGTTTAGTATCCTTGATGCAAAATGATGAAGGACTTAAAGAAGCGCATGCGATTACAACATTTGGAATGAACAACCACACCGTTAAAGTTGATGGATACAGATATATTCGTTATGAAGATGGTACAGAAGAATTTTACGATCATAGTTCAGACCCGAATGAATGGACTAATGAAGCTAACAATCCAAAATACAAAACTCAAATAGAATTGATGAAAGGTTTGTTACCCAAAGTAAATGTTATTTGGGATGATGAATCTTCTTACACGTTTCAGCCCTATTTTGTAGATCAAAAAGCAAGAGTAAATGGTGATGATGGTAAACCTGTTGAGGTTATTGGTGCGGATAAATAATAGATTATTTTCAATAGTATTTTTATAAATACACACATATATTTTTTTAGAATATGATAATAAAAAAAATAGTTTTAAGCCTTATTATACTTTGCAATATTATGCTATTTCATAGCATACAGGCGCAATCTTTAAAGCATCCTGTTATTTGGGTTACCGAAGATGAAAGAGTTGATATTTTAGATAAAATAGATAAATATGTTTGGGCAAAAAGTATTGTTAACCAATTACATAATAAAGTAGATGACGAATTAAAAGCACATCAAGAAAATCCCAATAGGATTTTAAATAGTATTCCTGCTTTTGCAAAGCACGATCGAGAGAATTCTGAACAAAAAGCTGGACCTATTGCGGCTGGTCATAACAAAGTTTTGGCGCTCGCCTCTGAAGCGGGGATGCTATATTACATCACACAAGAGGAAAAGTATGCCCAATTTGCTGCCGATATTTTAGCTTTTTATATAGAACATATCGCTCCATTAACCCCTCAAACAACAACCATTTGTGGCTACGATTTTTTTGACCCTAGAACTACTTATGGCCCTTTTGCATTAACGTATGATTTTATCTATACCTATTTGCAAAAACCTAATGTGACTGTGTATAACAAAACCAAAGGAAGACGCGTTGCTTTTAGTCACGCCAAAGCGCAAAAGGCCATGTCTAATATTGTTGGCAATGTATTACAAGAATATGGTAATCCAGATCAACATGGTAAAGTCATTTCGAATCACCCAATTCTGACGGCTTCAGGAGCATTGTTTGGTATCTTATGCATTGAAAATGACAAAGAGCGTCAACGCTTGTTTGATATTTTTTGGGAAACAGGTACAGCTCATCAAAACTCTTTTAAAAACACCATTTTACCTATGTTTGGCGAACAAGGTATTTGGCCAGAATCTACCAGTTATAGTTTCATGCCAATCATCACATTGGTTTTGAATATTGTAGACCGGGTTTATCCAGAGATGAATGTTACAAAAGAAAATCAACATATTTTTGAAGGTAATTTTTTGTTTGACCATTTAAGATATCCGAATCGCAAATTTGTACGTTTTGGAGATTCCAAACGTAATAATGATGGTACTGAAGATTTGTACAAATATACCCTAGCCATCGCCGAAAGAAGGGGTTATACCAATTTAAAACAACAAGCAGAAATAGCACTAAGACAAGCATATGATGTAAAAGGCGGTTTTAAACCAAAACTTGATGATCATATTTTTAATAATTTTGAACCTTTCGATTTGTTTTGGGGCATTCCAATTCCTGAAAAAACAGAGGGAGCCATTAATTTTAATAAGCCAACGGTTCTTGTAAAACACGCTGGTGTTGCATTGCAACGTAATTATGTTGAAAAGGATAATGTAACCTACGGACTTTGCGGCATTATTGGCGGCGCACATTATGTGCATTCACATGTCACAGGCATTGCTATGGAATTATATGGCGCGGGATATGTTATGGGGCCTAATGCCGGTTTACCGCCTTCGGTTCAAGAAAGGCAAATTCCATTGCACGAAAATTATTTTAGATTGTATGCTGGTAATAATACGGTTATTGTTAACGGCACATCACATGGTTTAGACAAAAACACTTGGAAAGGCAATAGTTATGTTTGGCAAAATACAACGGTTAACATAGCTTCAGAACCGAAACATTTAGAAGATCCTATTTCTACAAACTTCAATTTTGCAACACAGTTTTTAAAAGACGAGGTTAATAATTGTGATCAAGAACGCACTTTAAGTATTATAAGAACAAGTGAAAAAACAGCCTATTATTTTGATATGTTTCGTTCAAAATCCTTAGATAAAAACAAGTTTCATGATTATATCTATCATAATATTGGTGATGAAACTATAATTACAAATATTAAGAATGAACCAATTAGTCTTGAAGAAACAAACCGTTATCAAAACGATATTGGAGACCCTGTTCAATCTCCTGGGTGGCGTTATTTTGAAAATACGCAAGTAACCAACCCAACCCAAGAAGCTGTAAACGTCAAATTTCATATCAATGAAGACAACAGATATATGCATCTATTTGTTCCAAAAGGCATTGAAAGAGAATATACCAAAGCCCTAGCGCCACCTTCGCGTGAAGCAGAAAATAGTTATTTAAAAAAGAAAACACAGGTGTTGGCTATAAGGCAAAACGGTGAGGCATGGGACAAACCATTTATAAGTATTTTCGAACCATCAGTAGGAAGTAAATCAAGTGTTCAAAGTGTAGAGCCTTTAATGGATGGACAAAAAGTGGTTGGTGCAAAAGTAGTATCCAAAGTAGGGAAAGCTTTGATAACAGATTTTATTATTTCACAAGATACATCGCATGCCAGTTATGTAAACAAAAATTTAAATTTAAAATTTGAAGGTCGTTTTGGTATTGCAAGAGTGGAGGAAATAAAAGGAGAAAAGACTGTAAGCCTTTATATTGGAGATGGGAAAAAACTCAGTTTAGCAAAAGTATCTATCCAAGCTAATTCTCTAAATAAAGAGTTTAAATCATTTATAATAAATTAAATAGAATATGATGAAGCAATTTTTATCAATAGTGCTTTTTATAACAAGTCTTGCCATGTATGCACAACAAACAGCGCAAAAAAAGCATGACGAATCACAAGCGAAAAAGCCAAACATTCTTTTTATAGCGGTTGATGATTTGCGTCCGGAACTGAAATGTTATGGGGCAAGCCAAATCAAATCGCCTAATCTGGATAAGTTGGCCGCTGATGGCTTGGTGTTTAATAGAGCCTATTGCAATATTCCCGTTTGTGGTGCTTCAAGAGCAAGTCTTTTGTCGGGTACCAGACCTACTCGTTACCGTTTTATTGATGCTTATACCGAAAAAGACAAAGACAATCCCGATGCGATGTCACTGCCTTTATTATTGAAGAATAATGGTTATACCACCATTTCTAACGGAAAAATTTATCACCATCAAAAAGATGACAACAAAGCTTGGGACAGCCGATGGTTTCCAAAAGGAAATATTCGCAATTATCAATTAGCAGAAAATATTGAAAAAAATGCCCAAGCCAATCTTTCAGAAGCGGGAGGGGTTGCCTTTGAAAATGCAAATGTCAGCGACACCGCTTATTTTGACGGCAAAATTGCTCAAAAAGGAATGGCAGATTTGCGCAAATTGAAAGGTCAAAATAAACCATTCTTTCTGGCACTCGGTTTTATGAAACCTCATTTACCATTTAATGCACCTAAAAAATATTGGGATTTGTATGAAAGAAATACAATTCAACTTCCAGAGAATTATGTGCAACCTGAAACAACTCCAAAAGAAGCTTTTCATAATTATGGCGAATTGCGTCAATACGATGGCATTCCAAAGAAAGGAGACTTGCAAGATGAAATGGCCAAAGAATTGATTCACGGTTATTACGCTTGCGTGAGTTATGTCGATGCGCAAATTGGTTTGGTTCTAGACGAGTTGAAACGTTTGGATTTAGAAGAAGATACGATAGTGATTTTATGGGGAGACCACGGTTGGAATCTAGGCGAGCATAAACTCTGGTGCAAGCATTCTACTTTCGAAAGAGCACTTAAAACGCCCTTAATCATCAAAGTACCAGGAAAAACAAAAGGGACTGTAAGCAATGATATTGTAGAATATATAGATGTCTATCCCTCATTGGTAGAACTAGCAGGTTTGAAAAACCCTACTACTGTGGAAGGCAAAAGTTTTGTACCGATTATCAACGGAAAGAAAAGCGATAAAAATTGGGCAGTAAGTAAGTTTAAAGATGCCGTAACCTTGATAAAAGACGATTTGTTTTATACCGAATGGACAGATGACCAAGGCAAGGCGTATGCCCGCATGCTTTTTGACCACAAAACCGACCCCTTAGAACTGGATAATTTGGCTGAAAAACCAGTTTATCAAAACATAGTTAAGGAATTAGCTGCTGAATTAAGAGCAAAATGGGGTAAGGATTTTTTAAAAAAGAATTAATTGACATCTAAATGTCAGTCTGAGCTTGTCGAAGACTTCAACAAACTCAATAAGCTAAAATTTTATAAATAGTTATAAATGAAAAAAACGAAACGCTTTGCTTTACTACTAATTTTCCTGTTTTCATTTTTAGGAAATGCTCAAAGTCAACAAAAATCAAAACCCAATATTGTATTGATTTTTGCAGACGATTTAGGCTGGACCGATTTAAGCACAGGTAATACGAATTTCAATAATGGTTCTAAAATCTATCAAACTCCTGAAATTGATAAATTAGCAAATCAAGGAATGTCTTTTACAAATGCCTACACCAATCAAAACTGTGCGCCTTCTCGTGCGGCCTTGATAAGCGGTCAGTATGCTACTGGGGTTGACAATGGAGTGTACAATGTTGGTTCGCTATATAGACCCGACAAGCGTACCAAAGGATTTCCTAATTTACTTATTAAACCGCACGAACAACAAAATGTTATAACTGATGTAGGTACCAGTATTTTTGATGTACTTAAAACCCAGGGCTATACTACTGCTTTAATTGGCAAAAGTCATGGTACACCACACCCGCTGAAAGCAGGTTACGGCATTGATTTACCCGCCGATATTCACCATGAAATTAAGGTGATGGTGAACGGAAAAAAAACAGAATCCTCTTATTTGGCTTTAAAATCAGATAAGAATGGATGGACGTTCGATTCAGAATTTGTAGATAAATATGCTAATCCGTATAATCAAGAATATATTGACAAAACTTTATCGCCCTACAAAAACAATAGTGAACAATCGGTTTTAATGGGTATCCCCAAACACCTGACCGATGCCATTGGTGATTATGCCGTAGATTATATCAGAGAGAAAGCAAGGGGCGAAAATCCATTTTTTCTGTACGTACCTTTTCATGCTGTTCACTCTGATGTGGTAGGTCGCAAAGATTTAACAGATAAATATTTGAAAAAAGGCTTAAGTCCTCGATTGGCCGAATATGGTTCTTTGATAGAACTTTTGGACCAAAACGTGGGTAAAATTAGTAATGCCTTAAAAGACCCTAACGGAGACGGTGATTTATCAGATGATATTACAAACAATACAATATTTATTTTTTATTCGGATAACGGAGGTTTGGTAGATAATGTTCCGCTTAAAGGAAAAAAAGGAAGTCTGGACGAAGGAGGAATTAGAGTGCCGCTTATTTTTAGATATCCAGGGGTAATCAAACAAAATACTATTTCCAATCAAGCGGTTCATTGTATCGACTTTTTGCCTACACTAGCTCATATGGCAGGGGCTTCGCTTTCTTCTATGAACAAAAACAATGGCGAAAAAGCTGTTTATGATGGTGCTTCTTTTGCGGATGTTTTAACAGGAAATAAAAAAAGGATTGAGCGCGAAAACTTGTTTTGGCACTTGCCAGGCTATATGGACGAACGATTCAGGCCTACCACACTCATTCAAAAACGTATTGGTAAAACCTATTATAAACTGTTTTATTATTATGAAACAGAAGAGTTCACCCTATACAATTTGAATAAAGATTTAGAAGAAAAAAACAATCTTTTGAAAAATCCATCTGCAAAAGACATGAAGATTGCCTTAAAAATGAATGCGGATATGGTGACTTGGTTAAAAGCAAATAAAGCACCTACGGGAACTTTTGTAAAAGATGGAATTACAGTGCCTTATCCTAAAGCAGATGGGGTTAGCAAATACAAACAATAATTAGTACAATAAAATGAGAAAAAACAATCTGATACACTTTGTTTTTGGATATATCGCTTTAATATTGACTTCTTGTTCGGCTCAAAAGAAAAATGAGCAAGCAAATGTTAAAAACACACAGCCCAACATTATATTTTATTTGGCTGATGACCAAGATGTCTATGATTACGGTTGTTACGGAAACGAAAAAGTAAAAACTCCCGCTGTGGACAGGATTGCCAGAGAAGGGATTTTGTTCGAAAATGCTTTTACCGCTCAGGCCATCTGTGCGCCTAGTCGATCGCAATTATTTACAGGAAAATATCCTTTGAAAAACGGTTGTTTTGCCAATCATTCCAAAGTAAAACCCGATATCGTTAGTATCACCAAGCAGCTGCGAAAACTTGGGTATGAAGTGGTTTTGGCAGGAAAAAGCCATGTGAGTCCTGATGAAGTTTTTGATTGGGACAAAGAATGGCATGCGGTAGAAAGACCCGTAGGGCCAAGAGAATACATTCCCATAGACAGTATTCAGAGTTATTTTAAAAAGGCTAAGAAACCTTTTTGTATGCTGGTTACTTCCTATTATCCGCATGCAGAGTATTTTAATGTGGAGGGCGCCACTGCTCAAGATATCAAGTTTTATCCTTTTAATGAAAGCAAAAAGAACAATCCTGCTTTTATAAAAGACAAAGCAGGCTATTATAGAAGCATTGCAGAAGATAACAAACAATTAGACCAAGTACTTACGGCTGCCGACAATTATTTGGGAGATAATACGCTAGTTATTTACAGTGCAGACCACGGAGTTTCAGGGAAATTTACAGTAAAAGATGTGGGGTTGAAAGTGCCATTGGTAGCCCGTTGGCCAAAAGTGATAAAACCGGGAACAAAATCCAAACAGCTCATTCATTATACCGATGTATTGCCAACTTTTATGGAAATTGCAGGCGGTAAAGCTACACCTGATATGGACGGAACAAGCTTTTTACCGATATTACAAGGGACAGAAACTGCCATTCATCAATATGTTTATGGGGTGAGAACCAATCAAAACATTCTCAATTCGGAAGTTTTTCCGTCTCGAATGATTCGTGATAGCCGTTACAAATACATCCGTAACTTTAATTCTGTAGAAGTGGTAGAACAAAATCTAACAAATAAACCCCATGTTGATTTTTTCATTCGTAGAGGTGCTAATGCTTTTAAAAACGAACCCTTTGAAGAATTATATGATTTGCAAAACGATCCTTTTGAACAGCATAATCTAATAAACAAACCCGAATTAAAAGAAATTAAAGAGCGATTAACGATAGATCTTTTTAGCTGGATGAAAGCTCAAGGCGACTTTTTGAACGAGCAACCTGGTACTATGCCACTGATAAAGGGAAAAGGCAAAGCGGGTTTCAGACTTGACGAAGATACGCCTCGAAGAAAAATCCCAGACGCTATTAAAAATACTTTAAAAGAAGACGATTATAGAATTATAAAACATTGGTAAATTTTTTGCTATGAATAAATCTCTAATTACTGTTTTGACAACAGCAGTCTTTTTAATTTCTCGTAATAATGACATTAAAAAAGAAAAAATTGTTAATGAAAAAAGGTCAATGAATATTTTGCTTATTGCTGTTGATGATTTACGACCTGAACTTAATTTTTACAGAGCCCACCATATACAATCACCAAATTTAGATAATCTAGCAGCTGAGAGTTTGGTGTTTAATAGCGCATATTGCAATGTACCCGTTTGCGGCGCTTCACGGGCTAGTTTAATGACGGGGGCAAGACCAACAAGAAATCGGTTTCTTGATGCACATACTAAAAAAGATGACGATTTCCCAGAAGCGATTTCATTGCCCATGTTGTTAAAACAAAACGGCTACAAAACTATTTCTAATGGCAAAATTTATCATTATAATAAAGATGATGAAAAAGCTTGGGATGAAATTTGGCAAGCACTACCAGTATTTAATTTTGCAATCCCCGAAAATCAAAAAATAGCAAAAAACACCAGCAGAGGTTTACCCTTTGAATCTGCAGATGTTCATGATTCTATTTATAGAGATGGTAAAGTAACCCTAAAAGTGATGAACGATTTACGAAAACTTAAAAAAAGTAATCAACCGTTTTTCTTAACCATGGGTTTATCAAGACCACATCTTCCTTTTACAGCACCAAAAAAGTATTGGGATATGTACGATAGAGATGCTATAAAACTTCCGGAAAGTTATATGCAACCTGAAACTACACCAAAACAAGCCTTTCATAATTTTGGAGAACTACGCCAGTATGAAAATATTCCTAATAAAGGCGATTTGCCAGATGAATTAGCGAAAGAACTCATTCATGGTTATTACGCTTGTGTTAGTTACATAGATGCACAAATTGGTTTGGTATTAGACGAATTAAAACGTTTGGATTTGGAAGAGAATACCATTGTAATTCTTTGGGGAGACCATGGTTGGAATTTAGGTGATCACAAATTATGGTGCAAGCACGTTACTTTTGAAACCGCACTAAGAACCCCTTTACTGATAAAAGTACCTGGAAAAACAAATGGCAAAAAAACAGAAGCTATTACGGAGTATATTGATATATACCCCAGTTTAGCAGAGTTGGTTGGTTTAAAATCTCCAAAAACCGTAGAAGGTAAAAGTTTTGTTCCTATTATAAATGGAGAAAAAAGCACTAAAAATTGGGCAGTAAGTAAATTTAAGGATGCTGTAACCTTTATTAAAGATGATATATTTTATACCGAATGGACAGATGCTATGGGTGTTGCCTATGCACGCATGTTATTCGACCATAAAACTGACCCGTTAGAACTTGATAATTTGGCTGAAAAGCCAGAGTATTCAGAATTGGTAGAAAGCTTGTCGATTGAATTACGCCAAAAATGGGGTAAGGATTTTTTGAAATAAATAATTAATATGGGATCATTAAAATATAGAAAATTTGGGTATAATTTAATTGTATTATTATTTATACTTTTAATTCAATTGAGCTCTTATAGTCAAGAACTAAAACGCCCTTTTATTTTGGTTAAAGCAAGTGAACGTAATAATGTTTTAGAAAAAATAGAAACACAACCTTGGGCTCAAGATATTTATAATAAGCTATTAAAAAAAACAGATAGCGAAGTCGATTTGTTTTATAAAAATCCAGAAAGTTACCTTAAACAATTACCATTTAATTGGGATGAAGCTCAAAAGAATCAGTTCCCACCATTTTATAAAACAGACCATGTAGAAAATGGTGTTCATAAAAATTTAGATAATGCTACAGATGAAGAATGGAAGCCTGCCGAACTTTTAATTAAAAATCTGCAAGTAGCCTTAGATTGTAGCATGATTTACTATGTTACACAAGACGAAAAATACGCCTACGTAGCCAGTAGCATTTTATATAGTTTTGTAAAATCCGTGCAAAAGGCAGAACTATCTAATTGGCATAGTAGAGGTGGTTGGTTATTTCCTTATGATGGTTTTAGAGAAGTACGTGTTATAGGCTATAAACTACCTTTAATTTACGATTTTGTATATCCATATTTTCAAAACGGTGGTAAATCTTTAGATATCATAAAGGGTGATATAGTTGACTTTCCTTTTAATGAAGCTCAAAATGTGTTTAGAACTTACGCAGATATTACTATTAATTATGGGCATACAGGTTCTAATCATTCGGTGTTAGAAGCTCCAAGTTTGGTGTATAATGCACTAGCAATGGATGATAA
Organism: Cellulophaga tyrosinoxydans; assembly: GCF_900176415.1. Taxonomy (GTDB): domain Bacteria; phylum Bacteroidota; class Bacteroidia; order Flavobacteriales; family Flavobacteriaceae; genus Cellulophaga; species Cellulophaga tyrosinoxydans. The sequence goes on from NZ_FWXO01000005.1 coordinate 202,002, forward strand.
AAAGGAGCGTGAAAAATTACTGTCTTATTTTCTAACTGAAAATACTGAAAATCAAGACGCGCTAAATGTGATGGCTAAAAACTATAAAAATAAAGGTGATATTTGGCCAGAAACATCGCAATATCTTAATCATTCCACAGCTATTATAGCAAAATTGATGCTTGTTGTAAATAAGTATAAACCAGAATTAAAATTAGCTAAGACATATCCCAATGTGTTATATGCTTTACCTAGATTAGATTATTTTGTCTACCCTAACAATGAAATTATAAGATGGGGCGATGGACATCGTCATGGATCCTCACTATATAACGCATTTGAAGATGCATACGCTCTAGCTGAAATGGATGGTTTGAATGATTTAAAAGAAAAATTTGGACCACTAATTAATCGAGCCATACAAGTTGGGAAATATAAAAGAAAGGATATGGAATCTATTTTTTGGTACGATGATGAAATTATTGGAGAGCCAGAATCGTTTGAGTTAAGCAGAACAGACAGAGTATATCATGCAGGCATCGTCATGCAACGAAATTTAAGTAGCACCAATAACCCTAAAGATGGTTTAATGTGTTTTGTTGGTGGTGCGCATATGGTACACGGACATGCAGAAGGCATGAATATTGAGCTGTATGGAGAAGGTCAGGTTTTAGGTGTAGATAATGGTAGAGGCAAATATGCTAAAGATATTCATGAAAACTATTCAAGAATATTTGCCGCGCACAACACGGTTATAGTAAATGGCAGCTCACAAGGAGAAGGTGGCTGGAGTAATTTAGGCATTAATACCGTTGAAGTTGTTTCCATGGAACCTCAAGTTGGAACAAAGGGCGTTTCCCCATATCATTCATTTAGCCAAACAACTTTTGATGATAATGGTGGAGAAAAAGCTGAAGCTACACAAGAACGTACGCTTGCATTAATTAGAACTTCACCAACCACAGGATATTATGTAGATGTTTTTCGTTCAAAGTCTAAATTACCAAACCAGTTTCATGATTATTTATATCACAATATTGGGGATACTTTGGAGTTTGAAAACAGTAATATGGCTTTTGAAAGTACACCAGAAAAATACAGCCAAAATGCTAATGCTAAATGGGATAGAGGAACATATAGAAACCCTGGATGGCACTTTTTTGAGGAGGTAAAAACATCAAAACCTTATAACGAGGCTGTGAAGGCAACTTTTAATGTTGAACAATTACAAGCAGCCAAAATATATATGCAAATGCACATTCCGGGATTTGAAAACCGAGAATACACACAAGTAAAAGCGCCATATACTTTTGAAGCTCCAAAACCCTATGATAAATTACCAACACCAACATTAGTTATTCGCAATAAAGGTGCTGCTTGGAATAATCCATTTGTGGTGGTTTATGAACCCTTTAATGACAAAGAAAATGCGACAATTACATCAGTTTCAAAATTAGAACAAGATGGTGTATATAAGGGTCTAAAAGTTATAAGTGAATCACCAAAAGGTAAATTAATCCAATATATTATTACTCAATCTAAAGGTCAGGAGTTTAAAAATGATGCATTAAATATTTATTTTAAAGGTACTTTAGCTGTTATTACCCTAGATGGAAATGAAATGTTGCAAAACATTTATGTAGGTCAAGGTGATAAACTTGTTTATAAAAATAAGGTTATAAACATTGGTCTTGGAAAAAAATATTACAGGACCTATTAAGTCACCGTTATGCGTTTAAAAAAATTGCTTAATTTATTATCACTTCTCTTAATTGCGTTGATGCATTTTGCTTGTGTATCAAAAAAGCAGACAACATTGTTATTTGTTGGTAGTTTTACCGATAAAAAACCAGGAAAAGGTATTCATATTTATAAGTTTAATAACGATACAGGAGAAAGCATCTTGAAATTCACCCTTGATAGTTTAACAAATACATCGTTTTTACGCTTATCTTCTAATGGTAAATATTTGTATTCAGTAGTTGATAGTCAGATGGATTATAGGGGTAAAGTAGCTGCTTTTAGAGTGGACGCAATAAATACAAAAATACACTTGTTAAATATGGAGGATTGTGGAGGTATTAACCCTGCGCATATAGAAATAAGTAATGTAGAGAACCTTTTAACCAATTCAAATTATTCCGATGGTAGTTTAAGTGTTTTTAAAATTAATTCAGATGGTAGTATTAACCCTTATAGTCAAGTTTTAAAATTTAAAGATAGTAGTATTATTAAAAACCGTCAGAGTGCCTCACATATTCACTCGTCAAATTTTTCACCAGATGGTAGTTATTTATTTGCACAAGATTTAGGAGCGGATAAAATAAGACGTTTTAAAGTTGTTAAAAATACCGACTCTATTTTAGCTAATGAAAATCAATTACTGGTTAAACCAGGCAGTGGCCCAAGACATTTTGCATTTCACCCAAACGGTAAGTATGGATATATGATTGCAGAATTAAGTGGTAAAATCACAGCTTTTCAATATAATTCTGGAGACTTGGAGTGTCTTGAAGATTACCCTTCTTATCGCCATAAGCAGGAAATTTATAGAGCTGCCGATATACATATTTCACCTGATGGTAAATTTTTATATGCCACTAATCGCGGTCCTGCAGAAGATAGTATATCATTATTTTCAATTAATCAACAAAATGGAACTCTAATTTTAATAGGACATGAACTAACATATGGAGAGCATCCTAGAAATTTTTCAATATCTCCAGATGGTAAGTTTTTATTAGTTGCTAATCAATTTTCGGATAATATAACTGTATTCAAACGTAATGTTCACAATGGAAAGCTAACAAAACTATCATCGGATATCAATGTTAAAAATCCATCGAGCATACAAATGTATACCTATACTATTTTTGAGTAATTTTCCTTAAAGGGAGTCCCTTTCAATTAAATTAAATGGCACCTTTAATTTACATTTTTTATTATTTAAAATAATCTCTGCGGCAGTCTCTCCCATGATTTTAAAATCAGTAGAGATGACCGTTATTCCTAAAAGTTCTTTTAAGGGTGTGTCATTATACGAAATAATGCCAATATCACTTCCTAATTTATATTCGTCCTCTCGAATTTGCTTAACTAAATTTACCAAATCAGCCTCTTCAATGGTAACAAATAAATCACCTTTTTTTAAAATCATGTCCTCATAAACCCGCTCTAATATTTCAAAATCTAACTTATGTTCAATGCAAAATTTTCTAAATCCATTTAAAATTCTCCTTGGATACGGATAAACGGCCTTTTCAGGATAAACGAGAATTATTTTTTGGTATTTTTTGACTTTATTCAGTCCTTCAGTTAATGCATTATAAATATCATTTTCAAAGTCTTGATACACTTCTCCTAAAGCTCCACTTAATTCAGGTTTTATATTATCTAATATGATTAATTTATCTTGCGATATTTTTTGCATCGCCTTAATTACATTATCGGTAAAACTAACATGATTTGATGTATCCGTTTTAAAATGCGGCATTATAATATAGTAATCGTATGCTGATTTGTTTTTATCAAATAGATTTAAAAATAAGGTTTCATTACAATGGTAAACATGCAAATCAGTGTGAGAATTTGCCCCAATTCTTTCTATAAAATGATTGTAAGTTCGGAGTTTATAATTACTTAACTTATTTACAAGAAATAATATGTTGACTTTTGAAATTAACTTCGTTCGAGAAATATAAAAACCTTTACCTCGTATGGAAATAATAATATTTCTTTCTTTTAGTATACTGTAAGCTTTTTCAACAGTATCTCTGGAAAGATAAAATTCTTCACTAAACCTATTAATTGATGGTATTTTTTGATCAATATTAAAATTTCCTTTAGAAATATTATCAATTACAGAGTCAACAATTTGTTGATATTTTGGTACTCTAGAATTTTCATCAATGTTGATAAACTTATATAAATTCATACACTATTTTTCTCTTGTATTATAATACTCAATTTACACAAATAAACATAAAATCTTTAAGGTGGAATAGATATTATTCGTGTTGTTTGCAAATTATGTCTTAATTTAAAATGCCAAGTCGTTGTTTAACAAGATTATATTTGAAATAATATCGAATAAAATAAATTTTTTGAATAGCAATATTTGATATTACAGTACAGTACAGGATAGAGTTGGTTTTTTTCTTATTTAATTTTGAAAGTATAATTTTATTTTATGGCATATATGGAAAACACAACCAAAAACTTTAAACACGTAGATTACCTTTGGGATGAAAAAAAAGCAAATAGTTTGGGTGATAACCAGGTTGAGCTTTTTCTTTACCGTTCAAATATACTTGGAGCCGATTTAAGAATAACTAATTACGGTGGAGGTAATACAAGTTGTAAAACTATAGAAACTGATCCCCTTACAAATGAAAAAGTTGAAGTAATGTGGGTTAAAGGTTCTGGTGGGGATATAGGTACTTTAACACGATCTGGCATTGCTGGTTTGTATACGAAAAGGTTAAGAGATTTAAAGAACGTTTACAATGGGCTGCATGATGAAGATAGAATGGTTGGATTATTTAATCACTGTATTTACGATTTAGATAGTAAAGCTCCTTCTATAGATACCCCATTACACGGATTATTACCATTTAAACACATAGATCATTTACATCCAGATGCGTTAATAGCTGTCGCAGCTGCAAAAGATAGTGAAAAAGTAACCAAAGAAATTTGGGGAGATACTATGGGCTGGGTGCCTTGGCAAAAACCAGGCTTTGATTTAGGTTTACAGCTTGAAAAATGTTTGGCTGATAACCCCGGAATTAGAGGTATAGTTTTAGGAAGTCATGGATTGTTTACTTGGGGCGATACCTCCTATGAGTGTTATATGAATAGTTTGGAGGTGATAGAAATGGCTTCAGATTATATTGCAAAAAAAATTAAACAAAACGGTTCTGTTTTTGGTGGGCAAAAAGTGGAAAGTTTGCCTAAAGAAGAGCGTTTAGAGAAAGCTGCTCAATTAATGCCGTTATTACGTGGTTTGTGTTCTTCGGAAAATCGAATGATAGGACATTTTTCAGATACCGATGTGGTAATGGAATATATTAATAGTAATGATCTAGAACGCTTGGCACCTATGGGAACTTCTTGTCCTGATCATTTTTTGCGAACAAAAATTCAACCCTTAGTTTTAACTTTAGATAAAACTGAAGATTTAACAGATGCTCAAGCTGTGCTTAAGAAATTAGAGCCTGCATTTGAAGTATACAGACAGGAATATGTAGATTATTATAATACCTGCAAAAAAGACAATAGCCCCGCTATACGTGATGCAAACCCTGTGATAATAATCTATCCAGGAGTGGGTATGTTTAGTTTCTCTAAAGATAAGCAAACTACTCGTGTGGCTAGTGAGTTTTATATTAATGCAATAAATGTAATGCGCGGAGCTGAGGCTATTACATCATACACATCATTGCCTAGACAAGAAGCTTTTGATATAGAGTATTGGTTGTTAGAAGAGGCAAAACTACAACGTATGCCGAAAGAGAAGCCACTTTCTAGAAAAGTTGCATTCGTTACAGGAGCTGGTGGAGGTATAGGTAAAGCTATTGCAGATAAATTGGCGGCTGAAGGCGCAAATGTTGTGTTAACAGATATTAATGAAGCAAGTCTTATTGAAGCAAATGCAACATATAAAAGAGACGTTTCAACTTATGCTATATGTGATGTTACAAATACTGAATCTATTGAAAAGGCTTACAAAAAGGCTGTAATTGAATTTGGTGGTATAGATATAGTTGTGCATAGCGCTGGTTTAGCAATATCTAAAGCACTGGAAGATACTACAGATAAAGATTGGAATATTTTACAAAACATATTAGTTAAAGGTCAGTTTGATCTAGCAAAACAAGCTACAGCAATTATGCGTAAACAAGGGCTTGGTGGAGATTATATTTCAATAGCAAGTAAAAATGGCTTAGTTGCAGGACCTAATAATGTTGCATATGGTACCGCTAAAGCTGCCCAACAGCACATGGTTCGTTTATTAGCAGCGGAATTAGGTAAAGATCATATTAGAGTAAATACAGTAAACCCGGATGGCGTTATAGTAGGTAGTAAAATATGGGAAGGTGCTTGGGCGGAAGGACGCGCAAAGGCAAATGGAATAACGGTAGAAGAATTGCCAGCGTTTTATGCCAAGAGAAATTTATTGAATGAAATTATTACGCCTGAAGATATTGCCAACGGAGTATTTTCGTTTGTTGGTGTTTTAGATAAATCTACAGGAAATATAATCAATGTTGATGGAGGCATGGCAAATGCCTTTGTACGATAAGTGTTTTTAGTTGTTAGTTGAGTTAGTAAGTAAAAAGATAGCTTCCATAATTGTTACGTTTTATGGAAGTTTCTTTTCTTTTTAGAGAAATGTGAATTATGAAAATATTAAAAGATCAAATCTTAGATTGTAATAAATCAGAAATACAAAATCATAAGGAAACTTTTGATTTTTTATCCAGTACCCTAGATAAAAAAGGCCATAAGGTTGCAGAAATAGTGGCTAAATTATCTGATTTTCAAGTAGCTATACCAAGTTGGGCATTAGGTGCAGGAGGTACGCGCTTTGGGCGTTTTTCATTTTATGGAGAACCATCTAGTCTAGAACAAAAAATTGAAGATATAGGAGTAATACATAGTTTAACGCAAACGGCAGGCGCTGTATCATTGCATATTCCGTGGGACATTCCATCCGATTATAAGGCTATTAAAGAGCAGGCAGATGCGTTGAATATAAAATTTGATTCGGTAAACTCAAACACTTTTCAGGATCAAAAAAATGCAAAAGAGAGCTATAAATATGGATCATTGAGCAATACCAGTAAGGTAGTTAGAGATCAAGCTATAGCGCATAATTTAGAGGTAATTACTATTGGAGACAAACTAGGATCAAAAAGTTTAACAGTTTGGTTGGCAGATGGATCTTGTTTTCCAGGACAGAGTAACTTTCAAACAGCTTTGCAGAATACAGAAAATAGCCTAAAAGACATATACAAAGGTTTACCTAAAGATTGGTCTATGCTAATTGAATACAAGCCATATGAGCCCAATTTTTATAGTACAGTAATTCAAGATTGGGGAACTTCATTTATGCTTGCAAATGCATGTGGTGAGAAGGCATTTTCTTTAGTAGATTTAGGACATCACTTGCCAAACAGTAATATCGAACAAATTGTATCTATTTTAATGCTTAAAGGTAAATTAGGTGGTTTTCACTTTAATGACAGTAAGTATGGCGATGATGATTTAACGGTTGGTAGTATTAAGCCTTATGCTTTATTTTTAATTTTTAATGAATTGGTTTATGGCATGCGGAATAATCCGCAAAACCCTGATTTGGCTTGGATGATAGATGCTAGTCATAATGTAAAGGATCCATTAGAAGATTTAATCCAATCGTTAGAGGCTATTCAAGAGGCTTACGCTAAAGCATTATTAGTAGATCAAGTGCAATTAAAAGAAGCGCAACTAGCTAATGATGTTGTAAAATGCCAAGAAATATTACAAAATGCTTATCGCACAGATGTTCGACCATTATTAGAAAAAGCCAGAATAAATAATGGAGGTGTAATAAAGCCTATAAATGCATTTAGAGCTTTAGGCGTGAGAGGGCAATTGATAAAAGAAAGAGGAAAAAATACTATAGCTACAGGCTTGTAATCAAAATGTAATGAAGGAAAAGGTAACCGCTGTTTTTGATATTGGAAAGACTAATAAAAAGTTTTTTTTGTTTGATAGAGATTTTAAAGAAGTGCATAAAGAATATATTTCTTTTGATGAAATTGAAGACGAAGATGGCCATCCAACAGAAAACCTTTCTGAATTACAAAAATGGTTAAAAAAAGTTTTTAACCGAATTATTGAGTCTAAACGGTTTGAAGTAAAAGCAATTAACTTTTCTACTTATGGGGCAAGTTTAGTGCATATAGATCAAAATGGTAATCCACTGACACCACTTTATAATTATACAAAACCATTGCCGCAAACTATAATAAATTCATTTTTTAAAGAGTATGGACCTAAAAATGAGTTTTTAAAAGTTACAGGGTGTGGAGACTTAAGCATGTTAAATTCTGGCCTACAACTCTATTGGTTAAAAAAAGATAAGCCGGAAATCTTCTCTAAAATAAAGTACTCCTTACACTTGCCTCAATATTTAAGTTATGTGTTTACCGGAATACCTCTTAGTGAATATACAAGTATAGGTTGTCATACGGCCTTATGGGATTACGAAAAAAAAGATTACCATAATTGGGTTTATAAAGAAGAACTTGACAAGATTTTGCCGCCGATTGTTTCAACCGAAACAAGTATAAATATGAATTATAATGGCAACCGTATAAAAATTGGTGTTGGAATTCATGATAGTTCGGCAGCGTTATTGCCCTATATTAGGAGTATTAAGAAAAAATTTGTTTTAGTTTCAACAGGAACATGGAGTATTGTATTTAATCCTTTTACGAAAAATTCTATTCCTTCAGTAGCTTCTAAAAGCGATGTTATAAATTACATGCGTATTAATGGCAAGCCTGTTAAAGCAACACGAATGTTTTTAGGCAATGAATACAAATTGCAAGTAGCTAAATTAGATGAAAAATTTGGTGTAAAAGATGATTTTCATAGATCAGTCAAGTTTAATTATGATACTTATTTCGAAATTATGCAAGATTTTAAGCATTGTTTTAAATGGGAAAGTATTTATGATAAGGACATGCCTGAAAAAACACATATGTTGTATGATAAATATGAACATGCCTATCATCAATTAATGATTGAGATTGTATTGGTTCAGATAAAGTATATTAAAGAAGCATTAGGTAAATGTCAAATTTCAAGAGTCTATATTGATGGAGGATTTAGTAATAATGATATTTATATAAAATTACTTTCGCATTATTTTAGAGATAAAAAATTAAGTACAACAGATGCATCTCTTGGATCTGCATTAGGTGCAGCAATTTCAATTTCAGATAATAAACTTAATTCTAAATTTTTAAAAGAGAACTATTCGTTGAAAAAGCATGTTCCTTTTATTGTTAAAGTTTAACATTTTTTACTAAAAAGAAAGTATGGCTAATAAATTTGATACCCGTTTTCCTTCTATTGATGACTTACGAAAACGAGCGCAAAAGAAAATACCCAAATTTGCATTTGAATATTTAGATGGTGGATGCAATGAAGATGTTAATCTAAAAAGAAATACATCTGAACTTAGAGAGGTGCAATTAAGACCAAATTACCTTAGAAAACATAAAGGTTCTTCATTAAAAACAAAGTTATTTGGTGTAGAATATGATGCGCCTTTTGGCATTGCCCCTGTTGGTCTCCAAGGTTTAATGTGGCCTAATTCTTCAGAAATATTAGCAAAAGCAGCATTTCAACATAATATCCCTTTTATATTGAGTACAGTAACCACAACAAGTATTGAAAGGGCGAGTGAACTTACAGAAGGAAAAGCATGGTTTCAATTGTACCATCCTACAGAAAACAAGCTACGTGACGATATAATTAAACGAGCAGAATCTGCGGAATGTCCTGTATTGGTAATACTTTGTGATGTTCCAACTTTTGGATTTAGACCACGCGATATAAGAAATGGTTTGGCTATGCCTCCAAAAATGAACCTGAATAATATTTTGCAAGTTTTTGGCAGGCCAGAATGGGCTTTGGAAACGCTAAAATATGGACAACCAGGCTTTGAAACATTAAAACCTTATATGCCAAAAGGTTTAGATTTAAAACAATTAGGTAAGTTTATGGATCAAACTTTTAGTGGAAGATTAAATGAAGAAAAGATAAAGCCTATCCGTGATATGTGGAAAGGTAAATTAGTTTTAAAAGGTGTTGCATCAGATTATGATACTGAAGAAGCTATTCGTCTTGGATTAGATGGAATCATTGTGTCTAATCACGGAGGGCGCCAATTAGACGCTGGTGAATCTACAGTAAAACCGCTTACCTCGATAGCAGAAAAATATGGTGAGCAAATAGAGGTAATGATGGATAGTGGAATTCGTTCCGGACCAGATGTTGCAAGAGCAATGGCAAGTGGAGCTAAATTTACTTTTATGGGTCGTTCATTTATGTACGGTGTTTCTGCACTTGGGAAAAGAGGAGGAAACCATACCATTTCATTATTAAAAACAGAATTGCAACAAGTTATGGAGCAAATTTGTTGTGAAAAAACTACAGATTTTCCAAACCATTTAATAAAATAATTTATACCGCATACGAATAACTAACTAAAGCTAAACTAATATGAGCCAATACAATATTGATGAAGAGGTGGAGGAAATTGCAGGAGGAGAATTTGAAAGAGAACCTGTTCCGAAATCCAAATTAAAGGGGTGGAAGACTTTTATAGGAATGTATGCAGGGGAGCATGCCGCTGGAACCGAGTTTATGATTGGACCTTTGTTCCTAACTGCCGGTGTTAGTGCCTTCGATCTAATTGTAGGTCTATTAATTGGTAATCTATTAGCTGTTTTAAGTTGGCGATTTTTAACAGCTGAAATAGCTGTTAAAAACAGACTTACTTTATATTTTCAATTAGAAAAGATTTGTGGTAAAAAATTAGTTACTGGTTATAATTTAGCCAATGGTATATTGTTTTGTTTTTTAGCTGGTTCCATGATAACGGTCTCTGCTACAGCCGTGGGCATTCCCTTTAATATGCCTATGCCAAAATTAACAGATACAATGCCTAATGGTCTTACTTGGATTATTATAGTAATATTGATTGGTACAGTTATATCTATTATAGCAGCTAGGGGATATGACACTGTATCAAAAGCGGCAGATTGGATGAGTCCTATTATAGTAGTTGCTTTTCTAGCATGTGGAATTGTTGCATTAAACCAATTAGGTGTTACTAGTTTCGCAGATTTTTGGAATATATGGGGTGAAGGTGCTGAACCTTTTCCAGGACAAATAAAATATACCTTTTGGCATGTGGTTATATGGTCATGGTTTGCTAATGGTGCTATGCACGTTGGTATGTCTGATTTATCAGTATTTAGATTCGCAAAAGAAGCTAAAGCTGGTTGGACAACTGCAGCAGGGATGTATGTAGGTCATTATATGGCATGGATAGCTGCAGCATTATTATATGCTGTATATTTAAAATCTCCAGAAGCTCAAACATTTTTGAGCAATGGCGAAGCACCACCAGTTGCTCCTGGACCCTTGGCGAATAATGCTATTGGAATATTTGGTATCATCGCGGTAGTGTTAGCAGGTTGGACTACTGCAAATCCAACTATTTATAGAGCAGGATTAGCATTTCAGGCAATATTACCTAAATTATCAACAGCCAAAGTTACTATTTTGGCAGGTGCTGTAGCTACAATTGCAGGTTTGTTTCCAGCATTTGCAATGAAATTATTAGGTTTCGTAGCGCTTTATGGATTTATTTTAGCACCTTTTGGCGCAATAATTGTATTTGAACATTTCTTTTATAAAAAAGCAGGAATAATTAAAAACTATGCTGAATCTGCCAATTTATCTTTTAACATTTCGGTTTTTTGGGCTTGGGCAATTAGTTTTGGATTGTTTTACTTTATATCTATTAAGTTCGATGTGTTTCTGTCTTTTGTAACTCTTCCGGCATGGTTATTATGTGGTATTCTCTTTTTGTTTTTTAGTAAACGATTTCAAAAATAGCGGTTACATTTTCTAGAATTATTTGTTGATTTAACAAATATTAAAAATAGATACATCAGTTTCTGAAAAATTACTAATTATATATAACAATCTGTAAAAGTGAGGTTTAGTTTGTTCAGAGGTATATATGAGAGTATCATTGAAAATTATTGAAAAACGAAATTAATATTTATTTAGAAATTCATCTAATTGATTAGTATATATGCAAACATCATCAAATTCAAAGTACTTAATAAAACTAACCTTAGTTGCTACCCTTGGAGGTTTACTGTTTGGCTATGACACGGGAGTAATTTCAGGAACAGTAGGTTCCTTAGACACGTTTTTTGTAATTCCTAAGGACTTATCAGAAGCTGCTGCAAATGCTTATAAAGGTTTTTTAGTAGCAAGTGCATTAATTGGCTGTATTATTGGTGGAATTTTTGGTGGATTAGTTAGTAAAAAATTTGGAAGGAAAAACGGTCTTATATTAGCAGCTATTTTATTTTTAATATCAGCATTAGGATCTGCAATGCCTGAAATGCTTATAGCTCCAATAGGTGATTTAGATCATACTTTTTCCAATATTTTTATTTTTTATAGAATTCTTGGTGGTATTGGCGTGGGATTAGCCTCAATGTTATCACCATTGTATATTGCTGAAATAGCACCTGCTAATAGTAGGGGTAAATTGGTGTCTTTTAATCAATTAGCAATTGTAGGAGGTTTTATGGTTGTTTATTTTGTAAACTATTTCATTTCAAAAAGTGGTGGATCTGATGCGTGGTTAAATGAAGTGGGATGGAGATGGATGTTTGCTTCTGAAGTCATACCTGCAGGATTGTTTTTAGGTTTATTATTTTTTGTACCAGATACGCCACGTTCATTAATGCTAAAAAACAAATCAGAAGAGGCATTAAAAGTACTTAAAAAAGTAAATGGTGAAGTGGAGGGTATTAGAATTTTGGCTGAAATAAAAAGTTCAATAGTAGAAACATCAGGAAAACTTTTGACATATGGATGGGGAATTATTTTAATTGGAATTGCTTTATCTGTTTTTCAGCAATTTGTGGGTATAAATGTGGTGTTGTATTATGCGCCCGAAATATTCAAATCTATTGATCCTAATACCGATGGCGCCTTATTGCTGACTATAATTGTTGGTGTTGTAAACTTCTTATTTACTATTGTAGCAGTAAAAACTGTAGATAATAAAGGCAGAAAACCCTTAATGTTGATTGGTGCTTTAGGCATGGCAGTGGCTATGCTCGCATTGGGATTTGTATTTTTTACTGGAGCAACAGGATATTTAGCACTTGCTTGTATGATGTTATATGTGGCAAGTTTTGCCCTAAGTTGGGGTCCAGTAACATGGGTATTACTTTCAGAAATTTTTCCTAATAAAATTCGTGGTAAAGCAATGGCCGTTGCTGTTGCTGCGCAGTGGATTGCAAATTATATTGTGTCTTTAACTTTTCCTATGATGAATGATAATACGCAACTAACCGAGATGTTTAATCATGGTTTTGCTTATTGGGTTTACGGTATAATGTCGTTAATTGCAATGTGGTTTGTTTGGAAATTTGTTCCAGAAACTAAAGGAAAAACCTTAGAAGAAATGGAAAGTCTATGGGAAAATAATGGCTAACTAACTTAATAAAAACCAAAAAATAAAACAAAAAATCTTCTTTGTCTAATTTAAACTTGTTAATGAAACATGATTTTAAGCTAGACCCGCACAATTATTAATTTAGGTTAACTTTTTATGGATTTCAAAACTATTTTAAGCGTGCTTATTTTGTTATTGCTGTTCTCAAATTCATCAGCACAAATTAAAGGAAAAATACAAGAATCTGCAGATCAATATCCATTAGAATATGCAACAGTGGCCCTTTATAATCAGCTCGATAATAGTTTAATAACAGGTGTTATAACCAATGAAGAAGGGGCGTTTGCTATATCGGAAACAAAAAATGGAATTTATTATATAGAGGCTTCTTTTGTGGGGTATGCAACAATAACCATAAGAAATATAGAAATAAGCAAAATAAAACCACAAATAGATCTTGGAGTAATTGAACTAGTTTTAGGAAATCAACTTAACGAAGTTGTTGTAAAATCTGATCGCCAAACAGTAGTTCATAAAATAGATCGACAAGTGTTTGATTCTAAAAATTTTCAGAGTAGTCAAGGAGGAAATGTAGTGGATGTTATTAAAAATTTACCATCTGTAACTATTGACGGTCAAGGAGAAATTAGCGTAAGAGGTAGTAAAGGATTTACTGTATTATTAAATGGAAAACCTACACAGGGTGATGTTAGCGCTATTTTAGCACAGTTACCAGCTAATGCAATAGAGAAGGTAGAATTAATAACAGCGCCATCAGCTAAATATGATCCTGAAGGAAAAGGAGGTATTATCAATATATTAACCAAAAAAGGAGCTACTGATGGAATATTTACACAGATTAATCTTCGTGGCGGATTTCCATCCATACAGCCGTATAATACACAAGTTCCCGCTCAACGTTATGGAATAGATGCTATCATAAACAACAAAACTGAAAAATGGAACATTTCTTTCGGAACAAGTTATCAACGTAATGACAAAACTGGTAGGAGAGAAGGTGATGTTTTTATTATTGATGAAGCTGAAAATAAGCAAACTTTTTTACCATCAGATGGAGAGCGAAGTTTTGATGATGTGAGCTATAATGGTAGGTTTAATGTTGCATTCACTCCAAATACATCTGATGAATTTTCGTTAGGAGTTTTTGCAGGAAAACATACCGTTGATAGACTCGCGGATATTACATATTTTGACAACCATGCGATCAGTCCAATTGGGAGTGCGAATAGATTATATACTTTTCAATATTATAATCATAATTTAAGAACGCGAAAAGGCGATTTTGCATTAGGGAATTTTGACTATACACATCATTTTATAAATGATTCTAGAATCTCAAGCTCGTTTTTGTATGAATATACTTTTTTAGGAGGTCCTACCTATAATGATAATGTTGATACACCAGCATATGGGATAGTCTATCAGCAAGAGTATAACACCAATGATAATCCGTTGCATGGCGTACGCTATAATTTAGATTATGCATGGAAACCATTCTCTTTTGGTACTATAGAAACGGGTTATCAGTTCAGACAGTTAAAGCATTCAGGAGAATTTGTCTATGAGCGGGATGCAGTTATAGTACCTGAATTCTCTAGCGATATTGAATTAAAAAGAACGATTCATTCAGCATATGCACAATTAACTGGTAAAAAAAACAAAGTAGACTATGCCACTGGTTTAAGGGTGGAGTCAATGGATAGGGTGTACACTGAAGCTCTAAAAAGTGAAACTATTCCAAATGTTTATAATTATGATTTTGTAAAATTATTTCCATCTGCATCTTTACAATTTACAATTGACGAGGACACAAAGCTAAAGGCAGCCTACAGTAAAAGAGTTGAGCGTACTACAACGTTAAAAATGAACAGTTTTGCAGAGCGTGAGCATTCAGAAGTCTTTGAACAAGGAGATAATAGACTTTTACCGGAGTTTATTGATTTGGTAGAACTTGGAATTACAAAGAATTTGAACGGTGGAAATTCAATATTTGCAACAGCATATTATAGGCATGTAGACAATGTTATAAACAGAGTAAATACGTTAGCTTATGAGACAAACGGATCTGTTAATGATTCCATTTTGAATCGGGTGTACTCCAATGTTGGAAAAAGTAATACCTATGGTTTAGAAATTGGTACACAGTTTAAAGCAGCAAAAAATTGGAGTAATTTTATTGGCGCAAATATTTATAATAATGCCATTGATGGATTGTTTGTATTTAGGCATAGAGATGGTATTGAAAGAGTATATGATGTACATAGTAGTGCAACTATATACTCTTTTAATATTAATTCAACGTATTCATTTTGGACAAATACGTCATTACAATTTACTTTTAATTATTTGTCACAGACAAATACAGCACAAGGTAAAGATTCAGAATTCTATACACCAAATTTAACATTTAAGAAGTCATTTCTTGATGGTAGACTGGTAGGTACATTGCTATGGCAAAATATAGATATGGGTCTTTTAAAAGCCAACGAGCAACGAATTACTACTTGGAGAGCGAATGAATTTTATACCACTACAAATTATGTTTACGAAGTTGATATGATAACACTAAATTTATCCTATACATTTAATAAAGCCAAAAACAAATCTAAATTCATTGATAGTGAATTTGGGAAACGAGAATTTTGAGTTTGTTTTAAACACTACTCATTATATATAGGATGTTTTTTACATTAAGTTTAATACATTTCATATCTTATCAAGAAAAGAGTTTCATTAACGAAGTTTTCTATTCGTTACTAATAGGGAAAGGATTATTAAAGTAAAAGCCTCTTAAATCCAAGATTTAAGAGGCTTTTTTTTGTGACCGGGCTGGGGCTCGAACCCAGGACCCTCTCCTTAAAAGGGAGATGCTCTACCAACTGAGCTACCAGGTCATTATTTCAGTAAAAAACTATCAGGTTAGTTACCCTGTTAGCGGCTGCAAATATACTATCAATAATTAATTATCCAAGCCTATTTTTAAAAAAAATTATTTTTTTTTGAATTGACTATATTTTAATTCAATTTTACACAAAATCTGAATATGAAAATTGTACTAGTTGGTTATATGGGAAGTGGTAAAAGCACTATTGGTAGATTGCTTTCTAAGAAATTGAATATCAATTTTATAGATCTTGATGATTACATCGAACGACAACTTGAAAAATCAATTTCTACAATTTTTGAAGAGCACGGTGAGATCTATTTTAGAAAAATGGAACATAATTTTGTAAAAGAATTAATGAGTAAAAAAGATTCATTTATTTTATCTACCGGAGGAGGAACCCCATGTTATTCTCAAAATATGGAGGTGATAAACTCAAAATCAACTAATGTATTTTATTTAAAACTTTCTATAGCCGCACTTGTTGAACGTTTAACTTTAGAAAAAGAACATAGACCTTTAATCAAAAATATAGAGACTGCAGAGATGCCAGAATTTATTGGCAAACATTTATTTGAACGCAGCTTCTATTATCAACAAGCTACAAATAGTATTTCTTGTGATAATAAAACTTCAGACCAAGTGGTTGCAGAAATAATAGGGAGATTAACTTAAGTAAACAGTATCGTTATTTGTCTTAAACTCAACTTTTACTTGCTCTTGTAAAGATGTAGATAATGAAATGCCTTTATAATCAGCCTTTACTGGATATTTTTTATGATTTCTATTCACCAATACCGCAGTTTTTAATTGCTTTAAGGGTACACGTAAAAAATGATGCACTCCATATATTAGCGTTGTTCCAGAATTAAGAACATCATCTACCAATACAACCGATTTGTTTGCGTATTCATCTTCAGGAATAGATGTTTTAACACCTGTAAGAAGCGGATTGGTTTTGTCCATACTTACTTTGCAGATGGTGATTTTAGCTTGTGTAATTTCTTTTAACACCTTTTCTATTTTTTTTGCAAAATTTAACCCACCTCCATCTATACCGGCAATGATGATTTCACTTTCATCAACATTTGCTTCGTAAATCTGGTAAGCAATACGTTTTACCTTATGTTGTATTTCTTGATGTGTTAAAATTCTATTTTGCATAATCAATTAATTTTCAAATCAAAGATAAAGAAACTGTTGTTTACTCTTCATCTTTTTTAATATCTGATGATTCATCAATATAATCTTCTATATCTCGACGGTCTTTTTTGGTTGGCCTTCCAGTTCCTTTTTTACGGTAGTAATCTTTTGAATATTGTAGTAGTTCATTACTTTCAAATTCAGATGCAGGAGTGGTGTCTAACCTATAGATGTTTACCAATTTAGCACTCACTCTACTTTGAGGAATGTCTAAAACAGTCAGTTCATAGTTTATTTGGTTCTTGCGGACTATGATTTTATCCATAGGTAAAACTTCTCGCGAAGGTTTGGCAATTACAGTATTGAGCTTCACATGTCCTTTCTTGCATGCTTCTGTGCCAATATTTCTAGTTTTAAAATAACGCACACACCAGAGGTATTTATCTATTCGCATATACTATGGTAATTCTTTCTTAATCTTTTAAACAAAAATAGGGGAAAATTGTATCTTGCGGCACTTAAAATAAGATTGATGAAATTAAGAAGTGTAATTTTTATAGTGTCTGGTGTATTGCTTTTTGCCGCTTGTAAGAAAGATGATGACGGTATTGTAATTGTACCGCCAACAGATATTAGCGTAATTTTTGAACAAGATGAGCAAAAAATGCAAGAATATTTTTCTACTCATTTTTATAATTATGAAGAATTTGCAAATCCACCAGCTGATTTTGATTATAAAATAGTTATTGATACCATTGCTGGGGATAATAGTGATAAAATAGCATTAAAAGATTCTGAAAGTTTTGGGTTTAAAACACTAACTGTAAAGTCTGAGAATGTAGGTATTGATGGTACTGAAGAAATAGAGCATAAAGTATATTATATAATTGCACGTCAGGGTATTGGTGATGCTACAACTTTTGCCGACTCAACTTATGTTCGTTATCAAGGTGAATTATTAGATGGGACCATTTTTGATTCATCAGCGGCTCCAATTTGGTTTAATCTTCCTGGATTAGTTACAGGATTTTCTCATGGGATAACAGCTTTAAAGTCAGGAAGCTCGTATGATCCTGAAAATGAAAATCCAGACGGAACCTATGATGTTGATGGTTATGGTATAGGTGCTTTATTTATACCTTCTGCATTAGGTTATTATCAAAATAGCCAAGGATCTATTCCAGCATATTCTCCAATAATATTTAAGATAGATTTATTAGCTGTAAATCCAACGGATCATGATGGTGACGGTATTCCGTCTTATATGGAAGATATTGATGGTAATGGAAGATTAAATAATGATAATACTGATGAAGTAGAAGAAGCAAAAGCTTTTACTTTTGTTCCTAATTATTTAGACCCAGATGATGATGGCGATGGCACACCAACAATTGATGAAATTGAGATTAATGCAGACGGATCGATAACATTTCCAGATGCAGATGGAGACGGTATACCTGATTATTTAGATGCAGACACTAAATAAAATTTAGTCCGAATAGTATAAAAAAAGGTTCAACGTAAGTTGAACCTTTTTTGCGTTATTAAACTTTTATAGTATTATAGTTTGATAGATAAACTTAAAATTAATTGATCAGGTCTAGTGTCAATACGATCTCCAATAAAACTACCTCCATTGGTATCAATTACGGTAACTTCATTTTCAGTGAAACCTCTTTCGTACCTTAAATCAATTCCAAAATTTCCTATGGTTAGTCCAGCACCAATATTAAGGCCTATGGTGAAATCTTTTTCAACATCACCCAATGTAATGCCATTATAATCAGTATCTAATATATACTGTAATGATGGCCCTGCAAACACATTTAACGGGCCAATAATATTTATTCCAAGAAGTAATGGAGCATCTAATTTAGACATATCTAAGCTGTTGTTTTCATAGTCAGATTTTGTCTTGGTGTAGATTAATTCTGGTCTAAAATAAATCTTGTCTCCAACTTTGCCGAAAATTCCTAGGTGATATCCAACATTACTATCAGGATTTTTGTAGGCTTGTGCTGCACTATCAAAATAATCCCCGTTGGCACCATAGTTTAAACCACCTTTAATTCCAAAACCAGAATCTTTCTGTGCAAAAGCAATACAACTTGCAAAAGCTAGTATTGCAGTAAAAATTGTTTTCTTCATATTTTCTATAGATTTAAAAAAAGTTATAGTATCAAGAACAATACCATAATACTTTTTTGTTCGTACCAACTCAACGAGATTTCAAAAAATATATTGTCAAGAAAATGATAATGGATTGTTAAATTCTCTATAGAAACTAGTTAACACTTTAGTAGAAGAAAGATAACTTTAGCATAATAGCAACTTTATTTTTTTCTTAAGTAAATTCCCTTCTTAGTTAACTATATTTGCGCTTATTTACAAAAGATTTGAAATTTACATTAAAGCATACCGATCCTCATAGCAAGGCTAGAGCAGGAGAAATGATAACCGACCACGGGAAAATAGAAACACCTATTTTTATGCCTGTTGGTACTGTAGCTTCTGTAAAAGGAGTGCATCAAAGAGAATTAAAGGATGAAATTAATCCAGATATTATTCTAGGGAATACATATCATTTATACTTACGTCCAAAAACAGATATTATAGAGAAAGCGGGTGGTCTTCATAAATTTATGGGTTGGGATAGAAATATTCTTACCGATAGTGGTGGTTATCAAGTATACTCCTTGTCAGGCAATCGTAAGATTAAAGAAGAAGGTGTAAAATTTAAATCTCATATAGATGGGTCTTACCATGTTTTTACTCCCGAAAATGTAATGGAGATTCAACGTGTTATTGGGGCTGATATTATTATGGCTTTTGATGAATGTACCCCATATCCTTGTGATTATAAATATGCGCAACGCTCTATGCATATGACGCATAGATGGTTGGAACGTTGTATAAAGCATTTGGCAAAAACACCTTTAAAGTATGATTATAGTCAAACTTTTTTTCCAATTGTTCAAGGATCAACATATAAAGATTTAAGAAAACAATCTGCAGAATATATCGCAGGTGTAGGTGCAGAAGGAAATGCTATTGGAGGTCTATCAGTAGGTGAGCCAGCAGAAGAAATGTATGCAATGACCGAAGTGGTTTGCGCAGTATTACCTGAAGATAAACCACGATATTTAATGGGTGTAGGAACGCCTATTAACATATTGGAAAATATAGCTTTGGGTATAGATATGTTTGATTGTGTAATGCCAACGAGAAACGCAAGAAACGGAATGTTATTTACAGCGCATGGAACCATTAATATTAAAAATAAAAAGTGGGAAGATGATTTTTCTCCCATAGATGAAATGGGGATCACATTTGTTGATACGGAATATTCTAAAGCTTATTTAAGACACTTGTTTGCTGCAAATGAATATTTAGGAAAGCAAATTGCCACAATTCATAATTTAGGATTTTATTTGTGGTTGACTCGTGAGGCAAGAAAGCATATTTTAGCTGGTGATTTTTACGAGTGGAAAAACAAAATGGTAAAACAAATGGATAAAAGACTTTAAGTTTGACAATCCTTGACAGATACATATTAAAGCGTTATTTAATAACATTCTCGGCAATGTTATTGCTTTTTATTCCTATTGGAATTATGGTGCACTTGGCTGAGCAGTTGGGCAAAATGCAAGATAATGAAGCACCGTTTAATGAAATTATGGTTTACTTAGGTAACTTTTCGATAACCATTGGGAATATCTTATTGCCTATTTTTCTGTTTCTATCTGTAATTTTTTTCACCTCTAAATTAGCTAGCAATACTGAAATTGTTGCCATTTTAAGCTCAGGAATATCCTATAACAGATTTTTAAGACCTTATTTAATTGGGGCAACTTTTGTCGCTGTTTTTATGTTTTTTATGGGGATGTTTATTGTGCCCAATGCGAGTATTGGATTTAATGAATTTCAGTTTAAATATCTGAAAAAAGGTAGGCAAGATAGAGTTACCGAGAACATATTTAATCAACTAAACGAAAGAGATTTTATATATGTAAGTCGTTTTGATCCAGTTCGGCAGATAGGGTATAATTTTACCATGGAGCACTTTGATGAAAATAATGTAATGGAATATAAATTATCTGCAGCCAATATTCGATGGGTTCCTTCAGATACTTTATATAGATTAACATCTTATGTAAAAAGGAGTATTAAGGGAGAAAAGGAAATTGTGGAGACCAAAAGGCGATTAGATACTATTTTTCCTTTTCAAATTAATGATTTAACACCTGTGTCATATATAGCGGAGACGAAAAATTTATTTGAACTTAATACTTTTATCGAAGACCAAAAACGAAAAGGTGCCTCAAATATAAATAGCTATATTTTGGTCAAATACAAACGTTGGTCATTGCCAATAACAGCCTTTATCTTAACCTTAATTGCTGTGGCTGTTTCTGCACAAAAGCGTAGAGGTGGGATGGGAGTAAATCTAGCTTTTGGAATTTTAGTTGCATTTATCTACATATTTTTCGATAGGGTATTTGGTACCCTAGCAGAACAATCAGGTTTTTCACCATTATTAGCAGTTATAGTGCCAAATTTATTGTTTGGTTTTCTAGCATTTTATTTGCTAAAACAAGCTAAGCGATAACTAGTGCCAATTTTAAACTCACTTTTAATTATCACATGACCGATAAGCTTAAAAATTACCTGCATTTACATTTTATTGTATTTATATGGGGATTTACGGCAGTTTTAGGCAAACTTATTAGTATAGATGCCTTGCCTTTAGTATGGTTTAGAATGGGTATTGCCGTTGCTATTATAATCTTGTTTATTGCTATAAATAAGTTTTCATTAAAAATTGCTCCAAAAAAAATAGCAATAATGGCTATTGTTGGAATTGTCATTGCGTTACATTGGTTAACCTTTTTTAAGGCAATTAAGGTCTCTAATGTTTCTGTTGCCTTGGCAACACTCTCAACGGGTGCATTTTTTACTGCGTTAATAGAACCAATTGTTTACAAGCGTAAAATGATTTGGTATGAAATTGTTTTCGGAATAGTAGTTATTATTGGACTTTACATTATATTTAATGTAGAGACTCAATATATGGAAGGCATTATTTTGGCTTTAATATCGGCTTTATTATCCTCCATTTTCGCGCTCGCTAACGGTAAACTAATTAAAACCGAACGCCCCAGTGTAATATCATTTTATGAATTATTATCTGGCGTTGTATTTCTGTCTATTTACTTAGCATTTGCCGGAGATTTTAAACCTAGCTTTTTTCAATTATCACAAGCAGATTGGTTGTTTTTGTTTCTGTTGGCATCCATATGTACAGCTTATGCTTTTATAGCTTCTGTACGGGTAATGAAGTATATAACGCCTTATACGGTTATGTTAACTGTTAATCTTGAACCAGTTTACGGTATTATTTTGGCATTTTTGTTTTTAGGTGATAGCGAAAAAATGAATCCACTTTTCTATGTTGGCGGATTATTAATTTTGAGTACCGTGGTAGCAAATGGACTTCTCAAGAACAAACGAAAAACAAAAAAAATCAACAGGAGTTAGGCATACTTATTTAATGTTTTATATTTGTCTACAGAATAAAATTAAACAGGAGTACTCATGGAATATTTAGATTTTGAACTTCCAATAAAAGAGCTTGAAGAGCAGTTGGATAAGTGCATGATTATTGGAGAAGAGAGCGATGTTGATGTTACAGAAACCTGTAAGCAAATAGAAAAGAAACTACTGGAAACTCGTAAGGATATCTATAAGAACCTTACCGCATGGCAGAGAGTTCAACTTTCTAGACATCCAAACAGACCGTATACCTTAGACTATATAAATGCCATTTGTGGCGATACATTTTTAGAATTACACGGAGATCGCAATGTCAAAGATGATAAAGCAATGATTGGTGGTCTGGGTAAAATAGGGGATCAAAGTTTTATGTTTATTGGTCAACAGAAAGGCTACAATACTAAAACGCGCCAGTACCGTAATTTTGGTATGGCTAACCCAGAAGGCTATAGAAAAGCTTTAAGATTAATGAAATCTGCCGAAAAGTTCGATATTCCTGTTGTTTGTTTTATCGATACTCCAGGTGCTTACCCGGGTATTGAGGCCGAGGAGCGAGGACAAGGTGAAGCAATTGCGCGTAATATTTTGGAAATGACACGTTTAAAAGTGCCAATAATCGTTGTGATTATAGGTGAAGGTGCTTCGGGTGGAGCATTAGGTATAGGTGTGGGAGACAAAGTGTTAATGTTAGAGAATACTTGGTATTCCGTTATTTCTCCTGAATCATGTTCTTCTATTTTATGGAGAAGTTGGGAATATAAAGAAATTGCGGCTGATGCTTTAAAATTAACTGCTACAGATATGAAAAAACTAAAGCTAATCGATGAAATCGTACGTGAACCTGCTGGCGGTGCTCATAGCTTTAGAGAGAAAACTTTTGAAATTGTTCAAGGTAAAATTCTTTCTCATTTTGAAGAATTAAAAAAGTTATCACCAAAAGAATTGATTAAAAACAGAATGGATAAATATGCCAATATGGGTGTATTTAATGGTTAAAAGCTGTTTTTTCTTACAAATGAGAAATCTGAAGAATTAATTCTTCAGATTTTTTTTGTTATCAACATAAAATTGTAACTTATTAACAAGGTTATTGTTGATGAACTGTGAATATAGAATAGTCATTTTTAATGCTAACTGAAGGTTAATTGCATACTTTCGTACTTATGGAGAAACCAAGCCCAATTATTGGACACAAAATAGATAAATCTAACTTAATTAGTTTAGAGCGCGGAAAAATACCGCCTCAAGCTATTGATTTAGAGGAAGTTGTGATTGGAGCCATGATGATTGATAAAAAAGGTATTGATGAGGTAATCGATATTTTACACCCTGAAGTTTTTTATAAAGACGCACATCGTTTTATTTACGAGGCTATTTTTAAACTCTTCGAAACATCAGAGCCGGTCGATTTATTAACCGTTTCATCACAATTAAAGAAAGACGGCAAATTAGAAGCTGTTGGAGGTGATTTTTACTTAATAAAATTAACCCAAAAAGTAGCTTCTTCAGCACATATTGAGTTTCATGCGCGTATTATTCTTCAAAAATATATTCAACGCAGTCTTATTAAAATTTCAAATGAAATTATTCAAGAAGCCTATGACGAAGGAACCGATGTTTTTGATTTATTGGATACAGCGGAATCTAAGTTATACGATGTTACGCAAGGAAACCTAAAGCGTTCTGCAGAAACAGCACAAAACTTAGTTATTCAAGCAAAAAAGAGAATTGAAGAAATTGCAAATAAAGAAGGTTTAAGCGGTGTTCCTTCTGGTTTTGATAAGGTAGATAAATTAACCTCCGGTTGGCAGCCTAGCGATTTAATTATCATTGCGGCACGTCCGGGTATGGGTAAAACAGCTCTTACTTTATCTATGGCACGTAATATGGCCGTAAACTCTAATATTCCGGTAGCGTTCTTCTCTTTAGAGATGTCTTCTGTACAGTTGATTACTAGACTAATTTCATCAGAAACAGGATTATCATCAGAAAAGTTGCGTACAGGAAAACTGGAAAAACACGAATGGGAACAGCTAAATGTAAAAGTGAAAACACTTGAGAAAGCACCACTTTTTATAGATGATACTCCTTCTCTTTCAATTTTTGATCTTAGAGCAAAGGCAAGAAGATTAGCCTCTCAACATGGTATTAAAATGATCATGATTGATTACTTACAATTAATGACCGCTGGTGGAAGCCAAAAAGGTGGTGGAAATCGTGAACAAGAAATATCTACAATATCTAGAAACTTAAAAGCATTAGCAAAAGAACTAAATGTTCCTGTAATTGCACTTTCGCAATTATCGCGTGCCGTAGAAACTCGTGGAGGAACTAAAAGACCTTTACTTTCTGACCTTAGAGAATCTGGAGCCATTGAGCAAGATGCTGATATCGTATCTTTTATTTACCGTCCTGAATACTATAAAATTGATGAATGGGACGATGAAGAGCGCACACCTACAGCAGGGCAAGGGGAGTTTATTGTTGCCAAGCATAGAAATGGTGGTTTAGAAAACATACGTCTTAAATTCATTGGTAATCAAGGTAAGTTCGATAATTTAGATGATTTTGACTCTCCTTTTGAGTTTCAATCAAAAATGAATGCGAATCAAGAGAATCCGTTTATAACCAAAAATCTTCCAAATGCTGATCAAGCGTTTGGCAGTGCTATGAATGATTCTCCCGATTTAGATGATAATGATGTGCCTTTCTAATTAATTGAAAGTTCAAATTCGCAAAAATAAAATTTGCGATGATTTTACGTTATCTTTATAATTCAATTTACAAAGACGCTAAAACAATGTCTAAATATTTTTGGACACTCTTATTTATTACATTCTCTTTTAAGCTTATGGCATCTGCTATTCTAATTCCTATGGATGCAGAGAGTCAGAAGAATCACCTAAAGGCTTATGGGATCACTTATTGGGTGTTGGCAAAACAGCAAAAAGTACAGTGGCTTTTAAATTACCGTGGAGGTTCTTTTTTACTTCCAGACGGAGAAAATATTCGTAAGGAATGTCAAATTCGAGGGGTTTCATTTGAAATAATTTCAGATATTCAGGCAAACCAGATACTAGAAGAAATTTCAAGTCCGTCTAGGAACCAAGAAGCTGTAATTTTAGAAAAAGCACCAAAAATTGCAGTCTACACTCCAGAAGGTACTTTGCCTTGGGATGATGCTGTAACTATGGTCTTAACTTATGCCGAAATACCTTATGAAACGGTTTACGACGAAGCTGTTTTAGAAGATAAATTAGTGTTGTTTGATTGGTTGCATTTACATCATGAAGATTTTACGGGGCAATATGGAAAGTTTTATGCTGCATACAGAGCTGCTCCATGGTATTTAGAAAGTAAAAAAGTTGCAGAAGCTCTTGCAGCTAAATTGGGCTATAGTAAGGTTTCGGAAGAAAAAAGAGCGGTGGCACTTAAAATACGCAATTATGTAATTGGAGGCGGTTTTATGTTTGCAATGTGTTCCGCCACAGATAGTTTCGATATAGCATTAGCTGCTTCAGACAATGTTGATATTTGTGAGGCTATGTTTGATGGGGATCCATCTGATGCTAATTACCAATCTAAATTAGACTTTGAAAAGACTTTTGCTTTTACCAACTTTACTTTGGAGAGAAACCCGATGCAATATGAGTTTTCATCTATTGATATGACAAATAAACGTTTAATTGATAAAGAGTCTGATTATTTCTCGTTAATGGATTTTTCTGCAAAATGGGATCCCATCCCTACAATGCTTTGCCAAAATCATACCAGTTTAGTAAAAGGATTTATGGGTCAGACTACTTCCTTTGAGCGAAGTGAAATAAAACCAACTGTTCTAGTTTTGGGCGAAAATAAAATTAATGGAGAAGCACGTTATATTCATGGTATAAAAGGGAAAGGATTTTTTACCTTTTACGGTGGGCATGATCCTGAAGATTATCAGCATAGAGTAGGGGATCCTAAAACGGAACTTGAGCTGCATCCTTCTTCTCCTGGATATCGATTAATACTTAATAACGTATTGTTCCCCGCCGCAAAAAAGAAGAAACAGAAAACTTAATTCTAGAGTTTTATAAGTTTATATTTAGAACAAACATTAACTTTTCAACTTTTGAGATTCCACTAATTTTTCTAAAATTAGTTCTACCCCAAAATCGTCATTACTTCGAGTCGTATAATTAGCAGCTTTTAAAACATTCGGATGTGCGTTTTCCATAGCAAAACTGTAATCGGCTAATGCTAACATTTCTAAATCATTATTATAATCTCCAAAAACTAATAATTCATGTGGCTGAATGTTATTATGCTCCATTACTTTTTTTAATGCATACCCTTTGTTGGCATTTTTGCTAGAAATATCAATCCAATGTTGACCAGAAATTTTCACTTGTAAATCTTGCTCTAAATGATAGACTTTAGGATAAATATGCTTTTCGGAGCTTTCAAAATTGTAAATAGCAATTTTCAGAATTTCTCCCGGGTAATCATTAAGATTATCTAGTAATTCGTAATTAGAATAAAACTCTTTTAATTTTTTTTCAAAGATTGGAGAATCTCCTTTAATATATGCGTTATCCAATCCGCATAAAACAGGATATATATTATTTACTCCTTCTAATAAATTAATTATTTCTTTCTTTCTTTGGTTTGGCAATGGTGTAAAAACTAATTGGGTATTATTCTGAATGGCGAAACCTCCATTCTCAGCAATCACTGTTATATTATCTTTTATGGGGTCTAATTTATCTAGAATACTTTTATACTGGCGCCCACTGGCCGCAACAAAGTGAATATCTCTCTTTTGTAATTCTCTAAATAAATTAAAAAAACGGTTACTCGCTTGGTGGCTAGAATTTAGTAATGTGCCATCCATATCTGTAACCACCATTTTTATTTGAGATAAATCCATATAATACTGTTTTAAGAATGTAAAGTTATTCTATAAGATGGGAACAACGTTAATAAATAGATAAGTTTGTAGTAATAATACTTTTAAATTTAAATAGAATGAAGTTTTATCAGAAAGAAATAAAGTTAAAAGCCTTGCCGAGGGGCTTTCATTTAATAACTACAGAAATTATTAACGCACTTGAACTAATCAAAAATATAGAAGTGGGTATGCTGCACGTTTTTGTCAAACATACATCAGCGAGTTTAACTATTAACGAAAACGCTGATCCAACGGTAAGGATATATTTTGAAAACCATATGAATAAAATGGTGCCTGAAAATGCACCTTATTATATTCATACGTATGAAGGTCCTGATGATATGCCTGCGCATATTAAAGCGTCATTAATGGGGGCTTCTGTTCAAATCCCTATTACCAATGGTAGATTAAATCTTGGTATCTGGCAAGGCATATATTTATGTGAGCATAGAAATAAAGCACATTCTAGAAATATAGTGATAACAGCCATGGGCGTATAACATTAAAAAAATAATTAAATTAGTACTGCTTAATATAATAATTTGGGAACTAAAGAAGATGTTTTAAATAAAATACAAATTCTAATAACCAATCATTTTAAAACTCCCGAAGAAGCATTTGCTTTTTTTGATAAAGATGGCGACGGTAAACTTACCAAAGGAGAAATAACCGAGTTATTAAAGAAGGCAGAAATTAGCGGTTTTATCAGAGGTATAGTCTCTTCAAAATTGGTTGAAGGTTACGATAAGAGTAAAGATGAATTAATAGATTGGGAAGAATTTAAAATGGCAATAGCCAAAATAAAGTAGCATAAAAAAATCCGATTCGTTAGAATCGGATTTTTTATAAGCGAGATATATTGTTATTGTTACTTTATTTTTTGAACTATTGCTTTAAAAGCTTCTGGGTGATTCATTGCTAAATCGGCTAAAACCTTACGGTTTAACTCAATGTTGTTAGCTTTAATTCTTCCCATAAACTGAGAATACGACATTCCGTGTAAACGAGCACCTGCATTAATACGGGTAATCCATAAAGAACGGAATGTTCTTTTCTTGTTTCTACGGTCTCTGTAAGCATATAACATTGCTTTTTCAACCGCATTTTTAGCTACTGTCCAAACGTTTTTACGTCTTCCAAAGTAACCTTTGGCTTGCTTCATTACCTTTTTTCTTCTAGCTCTTGAAGCAACTGAATTTACTGATCTTGGCATACTTTTAAATTGTTTTTGTAGTAGGCGGTCGATAATCGACACTTTTTTGGCCTAACTCCATGGTTAATACTTAATTTACCTGTAAAGAGGCAATTACTTTAAACGTAATTGTTCTTTAATACTGTTAACATCAGCCTCATGAACTAATCCTGAGTGAGTTAACGCAAGCTTACGCTTTTTCGATTTTTTTGTCAAAATATGACTCTTAAAAGCGTGCTTTCTTTTAATCTTACCAGAGCCTGTTAGCTTAAAACGCTTTTTAGCACTGGATTTTGTCTTTTGTTTAGGCATCTTGTTCCTAGTTTATTAATTTATCTCGCTTATTATTATTGAAAATGCCGGCGGTTAAGCTGGCAATTTTCTTTTCTTTATCGTTTACTATTACTATAATAGTAACTGTTAAATCCTATTTTTTACTCGTTTTTGGAGCAATAAACATGGTCATTCTTTTTCCTTCAAGTCTAGGCATTTGTTCTACTTTACCTAAGTCTTCTAATTCAGAAGCTAGTTTTAATAAAAGTATTTCACCTTGATCTTTATATACAATAGATCTTCCTTTAAAGAAAACGTAAGCTTTAAGCTTAGCGCCATCTTTTAAGAATTTCTCTGCATGCTTCTTTTTGAACTCATAATCATGATCATCTGTTTGCGGTCCAAAACGTATTTCCTTTACTACAACCTTAGTCGCTTTAGCCTTCATGACTTTTTCACGCTTCTTTTGCTCGTAGAGGAATTTTTTATAATCTGTTATTTTACAAACAGG
This sequence comes from Cellulophaga tyrosinoxydans, assembly GCF_900176415.1. Classification (GTDB taxonomy): domain Bacteria; phylum Bacteroidota; class Bacteroidia; order Flavobacteriales; family Flavobacteriaceae; genus Cellulophaga; species Cellulophaga tyrosinoxydans. Next base: position 231,764 of record NZ_FWXO01000005.1, read on the forward strand.
TGGTTCAGCATTTGGAGAAATCTCAACCAAATCTAACTCTAATTCTTCAGCCTTGTTAAGTGCTTCCCTAATTGGGTAAACACCAACTTCTACATTATCACCTACCAACCTAACGTTAGGAGAAAGTATTTGTTCGTTGATCTTGTGAGGGTTTTTGTCTTCCCTCCGTGGTTGGGGTCTAAATCTCTTTCGTATTGCTATGACTTAAATATTTTAATTAAACTTCTTTTTTTTAAAACGACTTTAAGGTACTATTTATTTCTTTTGAAACCAATTCATTAAAGTCATTAATTGTAATAGAACCTAAATCTTCACCTCCATGTCTTCTAACAGAAATGGTATCTTCAGCTTCTTCATTTTCTCCCACAATCAGCATAAATGGTATCTTATTCATTTCTGCTTCTCGTATTTTCTTGCCAACAGTCTCATTTCTTTTGTCAACAAGAGCGCGAATTTCGTGTTTTTCTAGGGAATTTAAAACTTTTTCTGCATATTTTTCATGTTTCTCGCTAACCGGTAAAATAATTGCCTGCTCAGGTATTAGCCAAAGAGGGAAATTTCCACCAGTATGTTCTAACAATAAAGCTATAAAACGTTCCATACTTCCAAAAGGTGCACGGTGAATCATAACAGGTCTATGTAGCTCGTTATCACTGCCTTTGTAGGTGAGGTCAAATCGCTCTGGTAAATTGTAATCTACCTGTATTGTACCTAATTGCCATTGTCTGCCAAGGGCATCTTTTACCATAAAATCAAGCTTTGGACCATAAAAAGCAGCTTCGCCACTTTCGATTACAAAATTTAATCCTTTTTCTTTTGCGGCATTAATGATGGCATTTTCCGCTTTTTCCCAATTTTCAACAGATCCTATATATTTTTCAGGCTTATCTAAATCGCGAACAGATACTTGAGCAGTAAAATTCTCAAAACCTAATGATCCTAAAACATATAGAGATAAATCAATCACATTTTTAAACTCCTGATCCAACTGATCTGCGGTGCAAAAAATATGCGCATCATCTTGGGTAAACCCTCTAACTCGAGTTAAGCCGTGTAATTCACCGCTTTGCTCATAACGATACACTGTTCCAAATTCTGCAAAACGCTTAGGTAAATCTTTATAGGAGTGTGGTTTAAAATTATAAACTTCACAATGGTGAGGGCAATTCATAGGTTTTAGTAAAAATTCCTCGTCCATTTTTGGGGTTTTAATAGGTTGGAAACTATCTTCCCCATATTTAGCATAATGCCCAGAAGTTACATAAAGTTCCTTTTGTCCAATATGTGGGGTAACAACCATTTCGTAACCCGCTTTCTTTTGTGCTTTTTTTAGAAAGTTTTCTAATCGTTCTCTTAAAGCAGCGCCTTTTGGCAGCCATAATGGTAACCCTTGGCCTACCTTTGCAGAAAAAGTAAACAACTCTAGTTCTTTTCCAAGTTTTCGATGATCACGTTGTCTTGCTTGTTCTAGTAATTCTAAATATTCAGTAAGGTCTTTTTGTTTTGGAAACGAAATACCATATACTCTAGTAAGTTGGGGTTTGTTTTCATCGCCTCTCCAGTAAGCACCTGCAACGCTTAATATTTTTATAGCCTTAATAATACCAGTATTCGGTATGTGGCCTCCTCTACATAAATCTGTAAATATATCGTGATCACAGAATGTAATAGTGCCATCTTCTAGGTTTTCTATAAGCTCAACCTTATATTCATTTTTTTGCTCCTTATATATAGATAGTGCATCTTGCTTAGAAATAGCTCGCATTTTAAAATCGTGCTTTCCTCTTGCAATTTCTAAAGCTTTCTTTTCAATTTCAGGAAAATCTTTGTCAGATATAGATCTTTCTCCTAAATCTACATCATAATAAAATCCATTATCAATTGCTGGTCCAATAGTCAATTTTACTCCTGGGTACAGTTCTTCTAAAGCTTGGGCTACAACGTGAGAAGAAGAGTGCCAAAATGCTTTTTTACCTTCTTTATCATTCCATGTGTATAGAATAATAGAACCATCCTCATTTAAGGGTGTTGTTGTTTCTACGATTGTGTCATTAAACTTGGCAGAAATAACATTCCTTGCTAATCCTTCGCTAATACTTGTAGCAACATCCATAGGAGTTGCGCCTTTCTCATACTCCTTTATACTACCATCTGGTAAAGTAATCTTGATCATGTTCTATTATTAATGATAAAATGCAAAGATAGTATGTAGGAGTGATGCGGGCAATATTTAGATTTCATTTTTGAACATATATAGTAATTGGATATTCTTATTTAGTTTGATGTTGTTTTAGTGGGGTGTAATCATGGAGTATTTGAGGTGTAGAACTGAGTAAAATTGATATAGTTTTTAATTCTAGTATTTTTTTTATCTTTTTTATAAATCGTTAAGTGCTTATTTATAAGGGGTTGTGATGTATTGAAAAAAAATTTTTAATTATTTTGATATTTATACTTGTCAGGTTTAAAAGTGTGTGTATATTTGCACCCGCTTACGGAGAGAACGGTATTAGAAGAGGAGTGAGTGAGGGTAGTTAGGAGCTACGAAGAGTGTTAAAATTAAAGAAGTTCATTGACATATTGTAAGACAGCGTTCAAGTACTGGAAACGGTATTTGGATAAAGAATTAGATTAAAGAATTAGCTTAAAG
>NZ_FWXO01000006.1 GCF_900176415.1 Cellulophaga tyrosinoxydans
CCTTTCATTAGGGGGCAGAACTCCTTTTTTACATCATTTGTAAAAATTATATCCTAGTTTACTTTAAATTAATTCAAGTGTTATTTGTGAGTGTCATAGACACCCATTTTGTCCCTTTAATATGTTAACAAAATTGTTGTTAGTCTACTTAAATATGTAAACGCAACTAAAGATTTAAGGTGGCCATGGCGATGGGGTCCACCCCTTACCATTCCGAACAGGGAAGTTAAGCCCATCAGCGCCGATGGTACTGCTATACCAAGTGGGAGAGTAGGTCGTCGCCTTTTTTTAAGCAAGTCCTCAATAGAAATATTGAGGACTTTTTTTGTTTATAAAGGTTTGCTGAATTTGTATTTTTGAATTCTTGCTAATACAATTAAAAATTCATGGAAGTACTTTCAAAATATAAAAAAGAAGAACTGCTAAATACCATATCTCACGGATTGGGAATACTTCTTGGTATTGTAGGTTTTTTCTTATTGTTAAAAAAAAGCGCTGATAAAACTAATTTCGCTGTATTAGGGATTTATATATATTCCTTTTCAATTATACTACTATATTCTGCATCAACTTTATATCATGCGATGGCAAAGCCTAGTGTAAAGAAGAAATTTAGAATTCTAGATCATATAAGCATTTATTTTTTAATTGCAGGAACCTATACCCCAGTAGCTCTAATTACTCTTGTAAATGGAAATGGCTGGCTAATTTTCGCAATAGTTTGGGGTATTGCACTATTCGGAGCTATCTTGAAATTATTTTTCACAGGTAAATATGAAATTCTTTCACTATTACTTTATCTAGTAATGGGATGGTTAATTGTTTTTGATTTTTCTAGCTTAATGGATGCAACTTCTGCTAGTGGAATTAAACTTTTAATGCTCGGTGGAGCTTTTTATACCTTAGGCATTCTATTCTATGCGATTAAAAAGATTCCTTATAATCATTTTATATGGCACTTGTTTGTACTAGGAGGGAGTATTAGTCATTGGTTCTTTATTTATATAGATGTTGTATAGCGTTAATCTTTAAAAACATCCTCAAAATCTCTAAAAAAAGCTTCGAATTGAATCATATTTTTATTCAAAAAAACCATCGTTTCTTGCCAAGTATTTTTATTATGGATCGAAACGTTGTTAAGTTGCACGTAAACCCTAGATATTTCGGTTTCGTTTTCCAAAAAAACATATTCTTCAAATTGAGCCTTGGCAAGAAAATTTTCTATTAGAACAGTTTTTAGGGCGGTGATTTTTTCCCATAAATCTATTCTTTTTTCTAAATCCTTACATTCGATGTCTAAGGATACCATTGCTTTCGTGGTATCAAAATAAAATTTGAAGGAGAAATCTTTAATTTTGGTATTATAGAGTATCCATTTACGAGGATAAGATTTACCAAATGCAATCCAAAAATCTTGTCTCAGTTGTTTTGCTTCGTTTTTACTAAACATCTATAAAAAATAAGCCATTGTAATTCCAATTATTATAACTACCAACTTGCCTAAATTAAATTTATGACCCTCCGAACTTTCAAATAAAATTACAGTAGAAATATGTAGAAATACTCCAATGGCTACAGCATTTAATTGTGGTGTTATGGGCGACAGAAATTCAATATTTGCAGCTAAAAATGTTCCCAATGGTGTCATGATAGAAAAAAGAATAATAAAAAATAAAGCATTTCTAGATTTCATTTGAGAACCTACTAGAAAAATACTTAGTATTAATGCAATCGGAATTTTATGCACCAAAATGCCATATAAGATATTATGATGACTATCTATTGGAATACCTTCTAAAAGAGAATGTATGGATAGGCTAATAAATAATAACCATGGAAATTGTTTTTTTGTACTATCTAAATGTACATGTCCGTGTTCAGCGCCTTTAGAAAAAAATTCTAAAAAAATTTGCAGTAAAATTCCAAGCATAACAAAAACGCCTACCCTTTTCTGATCCGTACTATTGTATATTTCAGGAAGTAATTCAAAAATGGTGAGTGCTAGTAAAAATGCGCCACTAAAGGCTAGAAGTAGTTTTATACCTTCTTTCTTTTTTGGTTTGGTGATGTAAACAAATGTAAAGCTTAATAGTACAGCTAGAATTGGTAATAAATAGGTCATGCTTTATAATTAGGTTTTTTTAAATTGTAACCTGAGGCCGTAAAATTAATGTATTTTTGCGGTATTGTTTTAGATAGATATGGAGAATTACAAGATGGTAGCCAAAACAATGTTTGGCTTTGAAAGTATTTTAGCTAAGGAGTTGCGTAAACTTGGTGCTATGAATATAGAAGAAGGGGTGCGTAGCGTAAGTTTTGAAGGCGATACAGGGTTTATGTACAAGGCTAATTTATGTTTACGTACGGCTATTAAAATTGTAAAACCTATACATTCTTTTAGTGTTACTAGCGAGGAAGAATTATACAAAAAGATTTATGCTTTTGATTGGACAGAATATTTAACTCCGCATACTACTTTTGCCATCGATACCACAGTAAATTCGGATCATTTTTCTCATTCTTTATATGTATCGCAGAAAGTAAAAGATGCCATTGTAGATAAGTTTAGAGATTTAGATGGTATTAGACCTGATGTGGATATTAAATTTCCAGATATTAGAATAAATATTCATATTCAAAAGGATCACTGTAATGTTTCTTTGGATACTTCTGGACGATCTTTGCATCAAAGAGGATATAAAACAGCAACGAATATAGCTCCTATAAATGAAGTTTTGGCTGCAGGCTTATTATTACTTAGCGGATGGGATGGACAATCAGATTTTTTAGATCCTATGTGTGGTAGTGGTACTATTTTAATTGAAGCTGCTATGATTGCTTGCAATATTCCTGTTAATATAAATAGAAAGGAATTTGCTTTTGAAAAGTGGCCCGATTTTGATCAAGATTTGTTTGATAAAATTGTAGAGAGTTGTTTAAATAAAACAAGAGAATTTCATTTTAAAATTGCCGGATATGATAAGGCTCCATCGGCAATACGTAAGGCACAAGATAATATTGAAAATGCTAATTTATCCGAATATATAAAAGTTGGGCAATTCAACTTTTTTGAAACAGAAAAATCTGTTGATACCCATTTGCATATATTATTTAATCCGCCTTATGGAGAACGATTAGATATTGAAATGGAGGAGTTTTACAAGAATATTGGCGACACCCTTAAAAATCATTATGCCGGAACTGACGCGTGGTTAATTACTTCTAATTTGGAAGCATTGAAATATGTGGGACTACGACCTTCTAGAAGAATTAAAGTATTTAACAGTCATTTAGAGTCAAGATTAGTTAAATATGTAATGTATGAAGGCAGTAAAAAAGCGAAATTTCAAAATCAAGACTCGTAATATATGTCTTTAAAAAATAAAACACTTTTATACAATTTTCTAAGTTTTGCCATCATCTTTATTGTCTTACGCTTTTTTGTAATGAGCTATTTTGTTGACACTCATTTTTTAAAATCTTTACTGTCCGCAATACTTACAATGGTATTAGCACCAAAATTTGCTGTTTTAAAGAATAAAGAAGGAGAACAAATAATGATGAAATGGGTATTCTTAAAAGGTTTTAAGAAACTCTAGTTAATTTTTTGGAGGCGGTGGAGGTTGTTGCGGACCTTTGTCTACATATTTTTTACGCGCTTCTTTTTTCTTCTTATAAAGAGGAATAAAATAGGTAATGGTATAATTATAACTACTTCCAAATCTGCTGTTATCGGTAACTTTATTAAAACCTGGTATCCATAAATTTCTAAAATTTTCTGGATCTTTATTGGTGATTAAGAGCCCGAGTCGAACAGTTGCTCCAAGATATACATTATGAAAAAGCTCTACTTTTGTACCAATTACGGCTTCTAGCCATGATGCACTTAATGATTTATATTCTACAGGGCTATTTAGTCCTAGAGCAAAGTCGGTTTCTTCAAAATATCTATCTGTACTAAAAATTTGATAATTGTTGAGGGTTTGACTAAAACTGCTGAAACCAAATCTTCCTCCAACATGAATAAGGTTTCTCATTCCAAACCAGTTTTCATAAGTATTATAATCTACACCCATTTTTAAATAACTTCCTGAAGCAGTGAAATTATATAGATCTTCTTGTTGTGTAGATTTTTCGTTTCCTAATTCTGCGGCTAAATACAAGTTTGATTTTAATCGGTAATCACCAACTAATTCTAAGCCGGTGTAGTCTTCGTCTAAAGTAGATTTTACTATTTTACTTAAATCAATACCTACACGAACACCATATTTTTCAGTTTTAGTTACCGTGTCTTTTGGCTGAAGGTCTATTGGTTTACTTTGTGAAAAGCCCAACGAAACCTGTACTATACATATAGTACTAATGATATATTTTAACATGGGCCGCGTTTTCATTTTCTACAGTAGTATTTACTACCTGAATATTTTTTATCCAATTGTTCGTGTCTGATGTAAGATCTACTGTTAGATTCTCGTAATTAACAATGTATCCACATGCTCTAGAAACAAAAACTTCTTTTAATGTATATATGAAATTAACTTGATCTTCATTATCATTAGTAGCATCAGTAGTTTCATTTGTTGTAAGGCTAAAAACGGTATTCAATGCCTCTAAACGTAAAGGAACTTGAATAGAATCTGTTCCTGTATTGGTAATTACTGCTCCAAAGGTATCATCATATAACTGACCTTTAACTACCAAATTAGCGGGAGCTTTTAAGGTTTCTGTATCATCAATATCATAAAAGCTTATGATTAAGAGTGGTGTTGTGCCGTCAACACAAATATCATCTTTCTCACAAGAATTAAATCCTATAAAAACTAATAGTAGAACTATACTGTAGGTTATTTTTTTCATTTACAAATCCAATACTATTGTTGGTTATCGTTTTTCCAAAAGTACAACATTTTCTACATGATGCGTTTGCGGAAACATATCTACAGCCTGAGTTTTTGTTATTTTATAAAGATCTTTCATCATTTCTAAATCTCGAGCTTGTGTTGCACTGTTGCAACTAACATAAACTATTTTTTGTGGCGCAATGGATAAAATCTGTTCTACCACATCTTTATGCATGCCATCTCTTGGCGGATCTGTTATTATGATATCTGGAGTGCCGTTTTGAGCTATAAATTCTTTATTAAATATATTTTTCATATCCCCAGCAAAGAATGTGGTATTCTCTATGTTGTTCAAAATGGCGTTGGCTTTTGCATCTTCAATTGCTTCAGGTACAGCTTCTATACCTACCACTTTTTTGGCTTTTTTAGCTATAAATTGGGCAATTGTGCCTGTGCCAGTATATAAATCGTAAACCAATTCATTTCCTGTAAGGCCGGCAAATTCTCTTGTTATTTTATATAATTCAAAGGCTTGATCTGAATTAGTTTGATAGAAAGATTTGGCATTTATTTTAAATTTTAGCCCTTCCATTTCTTCAAAAATATGATCACGACCAGAAAAACAGATGATCTTTTGATCGTAAATGGTGTCATTCTGTTTAGAATTGATAACATATAAAAGCGATGTTATTTCTGGAAACTTTGCAGACAAATGATTCAATAACAATTCCCTTTTAACCTTGTCATTTTCAAAAAATTGTACCAAGACCATAATTTCACCAGTAGATGCCGTTCTAATCATCATGGTTCTTAATAAGCCATGTTGATTTCTTGGATTAAAGAATGATAAATTATTAGTTAAGGCAAAATTTTTGGTTTCTAAACGAATTGCATTTGATGGATCTTCTTGTAAATGACACTTTTTTATGTCTAGAATTTTATCCCACATGCCTGGAATATGAAATCCAAGAGCATTTTTATTTGCTATTTCTTTATCAGAATTTATTTCTTCTAGGGTTAACCAACGGCTATCAGAAAATGAAAATTCCATTTTATTTCTATAAAAATATTGTTTTTTAGACCCGAGAATTGGAGAAACTTCTGGTAATTCTAAATGTCCTATTCTTCTTAAATTATTTTCTACTTCTTTTTGCTTATAAAATAGTTGGTGTTCATAGCCCATATCTTGCCATTTACAACCACCACATGTGCCAAAATGCTCACATGTAGGTGTTACTCTTTTATCAGATAGAGAATGAAAATTTGTGGCTACACCCTCAAAATAGGCTTTTCTTTTTTTTGTGGTTTGCACATCAACAACATCACCAGGTACGGCATTTGTTAAGAATATTACACGTCCGTCAGGAGCTTTTCCTATTGTTTTGCCTTTTGCACCAGCATCTATAACGGTTACGTTTTCAAAAACCGTTCTATTATTTTTTCTACGCATGGCGCAAAAATAGAATGTTTTTAGTAAAGTAAATAGAAGTTTAAGACTTTATAATGGTTTAGTTTGTCAATCTAAATAAAAGTCCGCTCAACACACTTTTAAAAACTTTAATTATACCAGAATAATTTGTAATTTTACAGTTCTACAAGGATGATTTCTCTCCCACGCTGAATTTTCTCCCGAAAACTATCGGGATTCGAAAGGATAAAGGTACAGAAGGAATTGCTAAAGTTTTATTTTAAAAATTATTAACATGTCAGTTTTAGAAAAAATGACTTCTAAGGATGCAATAGCCTTAGAAGAAAAATTTGGAGCTCACAATTACCATCCTTTACCAGTAGTTTTAAGCAAAGGAGAAGGTGTTTTTGTTTGGGATGTAGAAGGAAAAAAGTATTACGATTTTTTATCGGCATATTCCGCGGTAAATCAAGGTCATTGTCATCCAAAAATTGTTGGTGCCATGGTAAAGCAGGCGCAGACCTTAACACTTACTTCACGAGCATTTTATAATGATGTTTTAGGGAAGTACGAAAAGTATGCTACAGAAACATTTGGTTTCGACAAATTATTACCAATGAATACAGGTGCTGAAGCAGTGGAAACAGCATTAAAAATTTGTAGAAAATGGGCTTACGAGAAAAAAGGTATTCCAGAAAATCAGGCACAAATTGTTGTTTGCGAGAATAATTTTCATGGTAGAACTACCACTATAATTTCATTTTCCAACGATCCTGTTGCTCGTAAAAATTTTGGACCCTATACAGACGGATTTATAAAAATTGAATACGATAATCTAATAGCTTTACAAAAGGTTTTAGAGGAGAATTCTAATATTGCTGGATTTTTAGTTGAGCCTATTCAAGGTGAAGCGGGTGTGTATGTTCCTTCAGATAATTATTTGAAAGATGCCAAGGCATTATGTGAAAAACACAATGTTTTATTTATTGCAGACGAAGTGCAAACAGGCATTGCAAGAACAGGTCGTTTGTTAGCTACTTGTGGTAATTGTAATTGCTCTGATAAGCATTGTAGTGGTACACCAGAAACGAAGCCAGATATTCTAATATTAGGTAAAGCCTTGTCTGGAGGCGCTTATCCGGTTTCTGCGGTATTGGCAAATGATAGTATTATGGGAGTGATTAAACCTGGGAATCACGGGAGTACATTTGGTGGAAATCCAATAGCTGCTGCTGTTGGAATTGCTGCTTTAGAAGTTATTAAAGAAGAGCAACTGGCTCAAAATGCGTTCGAACTTGGAGAAATTTTCCGTGAAGAGTTGGGTAAGTTTATACCAAAATGTGATTTAGTAAATGCCGTTCGTGGTAAAGGTTTATTGAATGCTATTTTAATTAATGATACAGAAGAGAGTTCTACGGCTTGGGATATTTGTATGGCATTAAAAGAGAATGGTTTATTAGCGAAACCTACCCATGGTAACATCATTCGTTTTGCTCCGCCATTAGTAATGACTAAAGCACAATTGCTAGATTGTGTAGCCATTATTATTAAAACACTTACGGAGTTTAAAAAGTAGTAAAAGAGTATAAAAAAATCCCGAAGTATTACTTCGGGATTTTTAATATATAAAATGTGAATTTTAAAAATTACCTTCAGAGGCTGCAGCAATTATAAAAGCTGCGATAACGCCAAAATATAACAAGAAAAATAATAAGTATACAGCAGCAAAGGCTAGTCCTATATAGGATAATATTTTTCCTGTTTTAACATTTTCATATCCTGAATACACCCCTGAGCTTTGATTGTAAATACGTTCTGCTTTTTTTACATTAGACAGACTGATAAAACCAAAAATTGCCCCAAATGGTCCACAGCAAAACAAGGTTAAAACGATGCATAATATGCCATAAGTTAATGCATTACTTGCACCAGGTAAAGGTTGTTGGTTCATCATAATTATTGTCCAAAAAATTCTTCCATCCTTTCTTGAATTAATTGTTGGTCTCCACTCTGTAATACATCCCAACCAATTGCCATTACAAACCAAATTATGAAGGCAATGAATAAAATATTTAATATTAAACCAACAATTGCTAATATTTTACCAGTCTTTAAAGTTCCAATACCTGAGTATATTTCTGGACTTTCCTTGTAGGCTTTGTTTGATAAAGTAGCTAATATAAGAGCTATAGTACTTAGGATTAATCCAAGTATTCCGTAGCACCAACAAAGTACAATTGAGGCAATACTTAAAATTATAATTAAAGTTACATTAGGTAATTTTTGTTGTTCCATGATTTAAAAAGTTTAGTCCCTTTTAAAATTTATCGATTAATATTGTCCGCCAGCTTCCATACCTTCTTGCCATTTTCTCGAGAACTCTTCGGACCATTCGCTCCAGCCTACTGTAGCTAAGGTGTATATAACGTTAATTATCATTAAAACATTTAATACAACAGCAATAATTGCAACAATTTTACCTGTTTTGATTGTGCTGTAATTATCATATAATTCAGGATTTGCTTCGTACATTTTCTGCGATTTATTTGCCATAAAAAAAGCAATTCCAGAAGGGATAATTCCAATTCCTGCAAAACAGCAGCATAGATAGCCCAAGATACTAAGTACGATGATCATTGTTGCATTTGGTAATTTTTGTTGTTCCATAATTTAAAGGTTTAGTTGTTATAAAAATTTTAATATATAATTAGTCAATATTAAGAATACTGTGGAAATGGTTAAAGTTATTATTATTTTATTGGAGTGTTTAATGGTGTAAAAATTATTTACCAATAAAAATCCAAATAGTAAAATAAGCGTATAGATGCCTGGATACATTTTAAAAGCGGCAACAAACTCCCCTTGCAAAATAAGTGCAACGGAACGTTGAATACCACAGCCTGGGCAATCTACTCCAAATATTTTTTTACTAAAACATGGCAGCATATACTTCTCTGCATCAATAAAAAGAGATATTATACGCATTTTACTATAAATTGAATTCTAAGCCGAAAATTACTATTATTTTTGACCAATGAAAATAAAACAAATTATTTATTTTTTTATAATTCTAGCAGGAGCTCTAGTAATATCCTTTCAAAGTCTATTCAATACAAAAGAATATGCTTTGATAATTGGAATTATTTTACTCATGTTTGGAATTTATAAAATGAGTACTTCATGGAAAGAAGATCAAACAAACCATAAGGATTCTGAAGCATGAACTTTAAAAAAGGGGATAGGGTAGAGGCAATGGATGATACTATAACAGGTGTTATCCAATCAATAAATGAAACTAAAATTACTGTTTTAAGTGATGATGGTTTCTTATTAGTTTATCAGCCATCTGAATTAATTAAAATAATTAATGATCGTAATTTAACTGTTAGTAATTACGAAGTAGCTAAAATTAAGGCTGAAAAGGCTATTAAAAAAAGGAAGAATACTCCTGTGGTAAAGCCTAAAGAACGCACAACACCAAAAATGGAGGTTGATCTACATATACATAATCTTGTTTCTTCGGAAAGAGGAATGAGTAATTATGATATATTAAACATACAAATGGAAACCGCTAAAAGACAACTCGATTTTGCAATAAGTAAAAAAATTCAAAAAGTTGTTTTTATCCACGGCGTAGGTCAGGGTGTTTTAAAAGAAGAATTACAGTTTCTTTTTGGTAGATATGACAATGTAAAATACTACGATGCAGATTATCAGAAATATGGTTTAGGCGCTACCGAAGTTTATATTTTTCAGAATGCTTAATTGGTAGTTATTGTACCAAATATATTCTCTCCAATATTGGTAATTCTTTGATTATTTCCGGTTTCTAGTGTTATTGCGGTTATCGTAATAAGATGTGTATGCGTTGGAACAGTTGCTGTAGTATCTAAAGTAGTTGTTATGGTTATCGATGCAGTAGTTGCTACTATCTCATCTTGAACAGTTGGTGAGGTTGGGGGAATATCACTGCAAAAATAAGTGTTTGTTACCGTGCCTGAGAAAAGGCGATAGATTATAGTTGATGCAGTTGTGCTTGTTAGTTCTAAAGCTACTGTACCTTCTTCATTTTTAAAAACATTAGCTGCTAAGCTTAAAATAAGTGCTTCGTCTGAATTTATTTTGAAAAGAATGGATGGTTGAGCCACATCTACTGTTTCGCATGTTTGTATAGTGCCAGCGCTAAAATCTATTGATTCTATTTGTAAATCGCCATCATCGCATGAGAAACAGAAAATAAGTAATAAAACAGAAAGTATTTTTTTCATTTTGATAGTATCTAATGTGGTTTTACAAATTTAATTCTTGCTGATAATATCAGTCTACACTAATAATTTTCAAATTTACAAGAATTAGCTTTTAAAATCCTAGAGGTTTATGTTCAATTTGTGAGAAAGAAAGTAAAATTCTATTAATTTTGTGATTTTTGAAACCGAAATACACCACATGCAAAAAGTCTATTTAGATAATGCTGCTACAACACAAGTAAGAGCATCTGTAATTGAAAAAATGCAACAGGCTTTGGCTGATTGTTATGGAAACCCTTCTTCAACACATAGTTTTGGGCGCTCAGCTAAAACAGCTATTGAGAAAACTAGAAAAATCATTGCAAAGTACTTAAATGCACACCCTTCTGAAATTATATTTACCTCTGGAGGTACCGAGGCAGATAATATGATTTTGCGTTGTGCTGTTCGCGATTTAGGGGTGAAAACTATAATCACGTCAAAAATAGAACATCATGCAGTACTACACACTGTGGAAGAACTAGAAAAGGAATATGGAATTGCGGTGCATTATGTGGAGTTAGACACATATGGAAATCCAAAATTGGATCATCTAGAACAATTATTGCAAAAAGATGAAACTAAAAAGCTCGTGAGTTTAATGCATGTAAATAATGAAATAGGAAATATAACACCTATTGCCATTGTTGCTGATTTATGTAAAAAACACCATGCTTTATTTCATTCTGATACCGTTCAGTCTTTGGGGCATTTGCCTTTTGATGTTCAAGAAATAAAAGCAGATTTTTTAACGGCTGCTGCACATAAATTCCATGGCCCTAAAGGTATAGGTTTTGCATTTGTTAGACGCAATTCTGGCTTAAAACCATTACTTTTTGGTGGTTCTCAAGAACGTGGTTTTAGAGCAGGTACAGAAGCTTTTCATAATATAGTAGGGCTAGAAGAGGCTTTTGTTTGTGCCTATGAAAATTTACAAGAAGAAAGAGATCAGGTTTTGGCGCTAAAAAAATATTTTATTGAAAATTTAAAATTGGCATTACCAGAAGTTGAATATAATGGACATTCAGGCGATTTGGAGAAAAGCACCTATACTTTGGTGAATGCTAGATTACCTTTTGATCAACAAAAATCTTTGATGCTTTTATTTCAGTTAGATATGAAAGGAATTGCCTGTTCAAAAGGCAGTGCATGTCAATCTGGGAGCGATTTGGGTTCGCATGTGTTGACACAAATATTAAGTGTAGAAGAAATGAAAAAACCATCCATTAGATTTTCATTTTCAAAATACACAACAAAGGAAGAGTTAGACTACGTAATTAATGAATTAAAGCTGTTTGCCGAAAACTAAAATTACTTTTTAGCTTTTACACGTTCTTTGTCGTAAGGAAATTTCTTGGTAGCTTGCTTCATCATTAAATCAATTAAATCTTTGGTGTTTTTGCCCGATTTTTTATTGATTTTCTTTTCGTAACGCCAAAGTAATTTGCCAGATTTCCCATCGCTTATTTTGATGCCAATTCTGCCATAATCAGCATCACCTAAAATATAATCTATAAAGCTAAACTCCGACGGGATACCATCAGACAATAAAATGTTAAGATGAGTGTTGCCACTTATAATACCGTCTACCTCCAATATTTTGCATAATTCCTTAATACTATAAATATCAATATTTGCATAGGTGATATTGTTTTGGGCTAGTATGGCATTAGTATTTTTAGTGTTTTGAAAATTTACTGTAAATCTTTTTTTCTTTTTAGGTTGTGAAAAATAAACCTCTAAGGCATCTTGTACAGCATAACCTTCGCGTTGTTCTAACTTTTTTTTCTCGTCACTTGTCACTTCTTTTTCCAAATCCAAATCGGTAAAAAATGGAAGAATGGCTAATTCTTTATGATTTTTAGATAGTTCATTAAAATTAGGGCTTTCGTAAATATCTTTTTGAGAGAAAGACATTTGAAAACTTATAAAAAGGAATGCTACTATAATTTTTTTCATTGTACTTTTTTAAAACCTCATGTGAATTTTAATATTTAAAATTCTACTTGTTAAATAATTTGGCACGGCATACTGTTGTTTTGTGTCAATATCTCTTACCCATGTATTGGTAATAGAATTTTGATTGTTAAACATATTGAAAATTTCGAATCCACCAGAAAGTTCTTCGAAACTATTCAGCCAGCTGTTTTTAGGTGCTTTTTTGTTTTCGCCTACAAAAGTATATGAAATTCCTAAATCTGCCCGCTTATAATCTCTTAATCTACTATTAAAGTTATAAGGATCTGAATAATTTGGAGATCCTCCTGGAAGTCCTGTATTGTAAACTAAATTTAAATACATTTTTACATCTGGAATAGTGGGTATGTAATCTTGAAATAAAATCCCCAATTTTAGTCTTTGATCCGTTGGTCTAGAAATATAACCTCTATTAGTACTATTTTCTTCTGTTTTTAAATACCCTAAACTAATCCATGATTCTGTTCCAGGAACAAATGCTCCTGTCATTCTAAAATCTGCACCATAAACGTAGGCTGTTGCGTCATTATTGGCTACATATCTTATGCGAACATCTTCTAAAGTATAGGTGTTGACATTGGATAAATTTTTATAATAAATGTCGCTTATTAATTTAAACGGTCCATCCCAAAGCATAAAACTATACTCATTACTCAATACCAAATGAAAAGATTTTTGTGCTTTTACATCGGGGTTTACACGGCCGTCATTTGCTCTTAATTCTCTATAAAATGGGGGTTGATGATAAATACCGGCTGCGAGTTTAAAAAGCATATCTTTTTTCCAATCTGGTTTAATAGCAAATTGGCCTCTGGGGCTAAATATAAATTGACCTTTTGATTCATTAGTATCATGTGATACGGACCAAAATTGGCCTCTAATACCTAAGTTATAATACACCTCATTACGACCTAATTGTATTTGATTGCTTAATTGTACGTAGCCCGAAACTCTATTGGTTTGTACAAAATTTGTAGCGTTAATACTTTGCAAGGCTTCAAGCGGCGCAGTAAAAGGCTCTTCTGGTTGATTGTTGAAAAATTCTGATGAGTTAGGTCTTACAAAATAACCTAATGAATCTAAAAATTCTGATTCCCGTAATTGATCTCTAATGTCTTCATGGGTATATTTTAAACTCCAATCTATAGCCTTTTTATTGGTGGTAAATTTTCCTTTGTGCTCAATATTAAAAATTAATGCATCTAAAGTGTTTCTAGCTCTATTAAATTGAGTGCCCAGTCTTTTAACATTGCTAATTTCTCCTAAACTAGTGTCTAAGTCTCCTAATTCATATTGTGCAATGACGTCCGAAGCTTCTTCTTCTAATGCATGATATATTGATGGGATAAGTTTTAATACTGTTTTATCATTTACAATGTAAGTAGCTTTTAAGGCCCCTAATGTTGTAGTGTATTTGTTTTTTTCGCTACCTGCATAAAATATGGAAAGTGATTTTGGGTCATTGAGGGTACCAAAATTTGTGGTTCTGGTCTTAGGTTGATTTTGATAATTGTTTAATGAAATATTCCCTAGAAAACCTAAATTAAATTTATTTGAAAAGCTGTAGTTTTCATAAGTTTGAAAATCAAATGCAATGGGGTTGATATTTGTTGTTGTTTGTTGGCTATTAATAAATAAGCTGTTATCTCTATACCGTATACCTGTAATGCTGCTCAGTTTTTTGTTAGCACTGCTCGTTTCTAGGGTTGTACTTGCACCGAGTAAACTAGCATCAACCTGTAATCCAAAATTTACGGGTGTTTTATAAGTAATATCTAATACCGAGGATAATTTGTCACCGTATTTAGCTTGAAACCCGCCTGCTGAAAACTTTACGTTTTGTATCATAGCACTATTTATAAAACTTAAGCTTTCTTGTTGACCAGATCGTATTAGAAATGGGCGGTAAACTTCAATTTCATTGACATAAATCAAGTTTTCATCATAATTACCTCCACGCACATTGTATTGCGTGCTCAATTCATTATTTGAAGAAACTCCTGGGAGTAGTTTTAGTATATTCTCAACACCTGCATTAGCTCCTGGTATTAATCGAATTAAACTTGGATTTATGGTAGTAATTGCTGAGACTGTCTTTTCTCCCGTTGCGGTAAGCGTTATTTCATCAATTTGTGTAACGTCTGAGTTTAGAATAGGATTAAACTCAAAAGTTTCGTTGGTGGAAAGGAGTAGGTTTTTAAGTGTAACCTCTTTAAAGCCAACATGTGTAAAGGTAATGGTAACAGGGAGATCGGCGGTTATCTCCAATAAATAGAATCCGTTTTTATCAGAACTCGTACCGTGGTTATCGGTGCTGATATTAACATTCGATAAAGCCTCATTATTCTTATCTAAAATTACACCCGTTATGATGGCTTTTTGAGCCATGATACAGCTGGGGATTATGAAAAATAAGAATAACTTTAACGTTCTCAATAGTTACTTTCTATAAAATGTGCTCTTAAAGGTAGTACTATTCCCAACATTGTCGGTCACGATAACTTCAAGATCGCATTTTTTTTGATCTGTAATATTGGCGTCAAAATTATAAGTAATGGTATTTTTTTTAGGTTCGTATTCCATTAAAATCCATTTTCCATTGAGGGTAGCAGAATAGGTGTCAATACCACTCAAATCATCAGAAATTTCTAAGCTTAAATATTTGAAATTTGTTAACCACTGGTTTTCTTTAAAATTTTTAGAACGCACTTTTGGTGCTATACTATCTTTAGCTATGGTATAGGTTCCTAAATCTCTAGTTCTTGTGGAGAATGTTTTACCTCTTTTATAGGTTGAAACATAATTAGGTATTAACTTGCTGTTTAGCCTTGCAATAAAAAGTTGTGGCAATTCTTCAGCCGAATATTTAGAAGTATCAAATGTAATTGTGAAGTTTTGATGCGCGGGTACTGTGCTATTGTGAATTTTTACAGTATCGATACCTTTTTCTAAATCAATATAAAAATCCTCGTAAAAAGTATTTGCAGGAAAATACACTTGCGCACCACCTAAATCGTAGGTGTTTGGTTTTTTAGCTATTAAAAAAGTATCTGTTTTGTCCTCTTTTTTTCTGATTTTGACATCCTCTTTTTTGCCTTCAATAGGGATGGTAACTTTAGTAGTATTATTTTCTATGTCTTTCATGAAAATATCAACTGAATAACTTAGACCTTCAGAAACATTAATTTTTCCATCGTTATAAGTTTCTTTGTAAATACTCATGTTATTTCTAGGTGTTTTAAACAAGCGTTGAATACGTTGTCTATAGATTCCAAAATGTTTATAATCTATAAGTGTATTTATATATCTTGTTTCACCAAATGAAAATGATTCTAAGTCATAGTCAAGATAAGTTTTGCCATTCACTTGCATTTGTACTTTGTATAAACCATTCTGGTTTGCTGCCAAATCTTGTCGATCAAAGGAGTTTATCCCAAATCCAATAGTTCCGTTGGCGTATACTTTTTCTGCTAAAAAAGAGCCGTCACTTTGTTTAGAAAATTTTAATTCAATTTTATCATTACTCTGGTTTACTTGACTGTTTTGATCTAATGGATACACATATAAGTTAGATAATATGGGCAGGGTGTTGTCTTTAATATCCAAACCATATAATAATGGGTTAGTAGGTTTTTCAGAAACACTACTTCTAATTTCAAAATGTAAATGTGGTCCAGAAGACCCACCGGTATTGCCGGTGTAAGCAATAACTTCACCTTTTTCTAGTTTTAGTTCGTCAAAATCAGGAAAAACTTCAATCTCGTATGATTTTTTCTCGTATTGAATTTTATTTACGTAAGCTTCTATTTTGGGAGAGAATTTTTGAAGATGTCCGTAAACCGATGTATATCCATTTGGATGTGCAACGTATAATACTTTTCCATAACCCCATAGCGATACCTTTATACGTGTTACAACACCATCTGCAATGGCGTAAGTTTTTAATCCTTCACGTTGCTGCGTTTTAATATCTATTCCTGAATGAAAATGATTGCTACGCAATTCTCCAAATGTTCCAGCTAATATTAGTGGAATATCTAAAGGAGATCTAAAAGCGTCTTGTGGATAATTTTCTTGGGAAATTAATGCGGTACTAATCAAAAATAATAAACCAAATATGGTTGCTCTCATAATTCTATTAACTTAAAGTACGAATGTAATTAATACAAATTAAACATTAAAAACATTAACCATTTAAATAAAAATTAAGCCTAAGTTTTGGTAAAAAAGCAACTAAATAAATAATATTTAAAAAAGAATTGGGAAGTCTTAAGATGTGTGTTAACTTTGTGTAAAATGCATGGTCATTTGCACATGAGTGAATTAGTAGAAATAGTAGACTCTTTAGAGAACAAAATCAGCAAGTTACTGCACAAGATCGAATTGTTGCAGCAAACAAATCTGAATTTAGAGAAAGAGCTTTTAGTTGTAAAAAACGAAAAAAACGACACTATTAATTCATTAACGGCTTGGGAAGAGAAATATAACGCTCTTAAGTTAGCAAATTCTATGCTGGGTAGTAATACGAATAAAACTGAAGCTAAGCTTAAAATAAATACATTAATCAGAGAGTTGGATCATTGTATCGCACAATTGTCTGAATAATACAAATACAATGGCGGAGAAGCTTAAAATAAAACTTTCGATTGCAGATAGGGTATATCCATTAACGATAGATCCTAGTCAAGAAGAAGGATTGCGAAAGGCAGCCAAAAATATTGAGCAGCTCGCAAAGAATTTTGAGCAGAATTATGCTGTCCGAGATAAGCAAGATGTATTGGCCATGTGTGCCTTACAGTTTGCTTCAAAAATTGAGCAGCGGAGTATTGAACAAATGGAAGACACCACAGAAGTTACGGCAAAACTAAAAGCCTTAGATGAATTAGTGTCTCAAAAGCTTAGTGTAAAATAAAGTAAATACGTTCTTTAAAATAAATAAAGTTACTACCCACATTGGTAATTATTTTTGACAAACTCAACGTTAAATTGTTTGAAAAGGGTGAGTTTAAGTTGTAAAAGCATGCCTGCTAGTACAGGATCCTTGAGCAATTTGTTAGCCCTAAACTTGTTTTTTTGGAGTTTGTACAAAACTTCGTCCAATGTGGGTTTTTTTATATAAATAGATTAAATTATGGATAGTACAGCAATAGGTATAATAGCAGTAATAGTTGGTTTAGCAATCGGATTTATTATCGCAAAATTTTTAGAAAAAGGTAAGGCCTCTAAAATAGTTTTAAATGCAAAAAAAGAAGCCACTAGAATTATTAAGGATGCAAATGTAGAAGGAGAAAATATTAAGAAAGACAAAATTTTTCAAGCAAAAGAAAAATTCTTAGAATTAAAAGCTGAGCACGAAAAAGTAATAATTGGCAAGGATAAAAAAATTGCCGAGGCAGAAAAGAGAACTAGAGATAAAGAGTCGCAAATAAGCAGTGAACTTGCAAAAAATAAAAAGCTTAGCGATCAGTTAGAAGAGCAGTTAAAAGAAGTTGAATACAAGAGCGAATTTTTTGATAAAAAGCAGTCGGAATTAGATAGGCTTCATAAAAATCAAGTACAACAGCTCGAAGTTATTTCTGGCTTATCTGCGGATGAAGCAAAATCTCAATTATTAGAATCTTTAAAGGAAACGGCAAAATCAGATGCCATGTCTTATATGCAAGCTACTTTAGAAGAAGCTAAATTAACTGCGCAGCAAGAGGCTAAAAAAATCATTATTAATACCATTCAGCGTATAGGAACGGAAGAGGCAGTGGAGAATTGTGTCTCTGTTTTTAACTTAGAATCTGATGATGTAAAAGGTAGGATTATTGGTCGTGAAGGTAGAAATATTAGAGCATTAGAAGCTGCAACAGGTGTAGAAATTGTAGTTGATGATACTCCAGAGGCAATAATACTTTCTTGTTTTGATTCGGTTCGAAGAGAAGTTGCAAGGTTATCATTACACAAGTTGGTTACCGATGGTAGAATTCACCCAGCACGAATAGAAGAGATTGTTAAAAAGACTGAAAAGCAAATTGAACAAGAAATTGTAGAAATAGGTAAGCGTACTGTAATTGATTTAGGGATTCATGGTTTGCATCCTGAGTTAATAAGAGCGGTAGGTAGAATGAAATATCGTTCTTCTTACGGACAAAATTTACTACAACACTCTAGAGAAGTTGCTAAGCTTTGTGGTGTAATGGCGGCAGAACTTGGATTAAATACCAAAATGGCTAAGAGAGCTGGTTTACTTCATGATATAGGAAAGGTGCCAAATTCTGAAGCGGAGATGGAAACACCACATGCTATTTTAGGGATGCAGTGGGCTGAAAAATATGGAGAAAAACCAGAAGTGTGTAATGCCATAGGTGCTCACCATGATGAAATTGAAATGAAAAACCTAATTGCGCCTATTGTACAGGTTTGTGATGCTATTAGTGGCGCAAGACCAGGAGCAAGAAGACAGGTTTTAGATTCATACATACAAAGACTTAAAGATTTAGAAGATATTGCCTTCGGATTTGGAGGAGTACAGAAAGCATATGCGATACAAGCGGGTAGAGAACTGCGTGTTATTGTGGAAAGTGAAAAAGTTACAGATGATAAAGCTGCAGAACTATCTTTTGAAATATCTCAAAAAATACAAACAGATATGACCTATCCTGGTCAAGTAAAAGTTACCGTAATCCGTGAAACAAGAGCGGTGAATGTAGCTAAATAAAAATAACCTAATACTTAAACAAGAAAAGCGAATCTCACCGATTCGCTTTTCTTGTTTTGTAACTAACCAATTGTCAATAGGTTCCTACATGATTTAACAGTTTTTTTAGAATATTAGAAACTCCAAATTGTATCTTTAAAGAGACTAAAACTATTTATAATGACAACAAAATCAATGTTTAAGCATTCTTTGCTAGCGGCATTCGCTGTGGTATTAACTTTTACTTCGTGTAAAGAAAAACAAGCGGCAGCGGAAGACGTAGCGTCGCTATCTGTAGAATTTGAAAAATACGAATTGGAAAATGGTCTAGATGTAATTTTACATCAAGATAAAAGTGATCCAATTGTATCTGTTGCTATACAGTACAATGTAGGTTCCAATCGTGAAAAAACGGGAAGAACAGGGTTCGCACATTTATTTGAACACATGCTTTTTCAAGAATCAGAAAATGTACCTCAAGATCAGTTTTTTAAGAAAATTCAAGATGCTGGTGGCACTTTAAATGGCGGTACTTGGAAAGATGGAACTATTTATTACGAAGTAGTTCCTAAGAACGCTATGGAAACTGTTTTGTGGTTAGAAAGTGACCGAATGGGGTATTTGATTAATACCGTAACAGAATCCGCATTTAACAATCAACAAGAGGTTGTACAGAATGAAAAAAGACAACGTGTGGATAATAACCCATACGGTCATGAAGATTGGGTTTTAGATAAAAACATCTATCCAGAAGGACACCCTTATAATTGGCAAGTAATTGGCGAATTAGAAGATTTGCAAAATGCTACTGTAGAAGATGTAAAAGAGTTTTACGATAAATTTTATGGCCCAAACAATGCCACTTTAGTATTAGCAGGTGACTTTGAAAAAGAAGACGCGAAAGCTTTAATTGAAAAATATTTTGGAGAGATAAAAAGAAGACAAGAAGTAGAACCTTTACAGCCGCAACCTGTAACTATTGCAGAAACTGTAAGATTATACCATGAAGATAATTTTGCCAATACAGCACAGTTAAATATGGTTTGGCCAACAACCTATCAGTATACAGATGATGCTTATGCTTTAGATTTTTTAGCACAGTTAATTTCAAGTGGTAAAAAGGCACCAATGTATAAGGTGTTGGAAAAAGAAAAAGAATTGTCATCAAGATTTTACGCGTATAATAATTCTCAAGTTTTAGCAGGCGAATTTCATGTTGTGGTTACCGCAAATAGTGGTAAAAGTTTAAATGATATTGAAAAGGGTATGTTCGAGGCTTTTGCTCGTTTTGAGAAAGAGGGTGTAACCGATCGCGATGTAGAAAGAATAAAAGCAGGCTTAGAAACTAGCTTTTATAACGGTATTAGCAGTGTTTTAGGTAAATCTTTTCAACTTGCACAGTACAATACTTTTGCCGGTGACCCAGGTTTTATAGAAAAAGATATTGAAAACATAAAAAAGGTTACCAAAGAAGATATAATGCGTGTGTATAACAAATACATAAAGGATAAACCTTTTGTAATCACAAGTTTTGTTCCTAAAGGACAAATGGAATTGATTGCTGAAAACTCTACAAAAGCACCTGTAGTAGAGGAAGAAATAAAAGCCAATGTAGCTAAGGTAATAGAAGAAACAAAAGAAGAAATTGTAAAAACACCTTCAAAAATAGATCGTTCTATTGAGCCTAAACAAGGGGAATCTCCAAGTTTAAACATTCCTAAGAGTTGGACTTCTACCTTAAGCAATGGGATGAAAGTTTATGGTATAGAGCAAAATGAAATACCAACGGTAAATTTTAGTTTACGAATAGACGGTGGTCACTTAATGGACGATATCAATAAAAATGGTGTAGCCAACTTAATGACAGATATTCTAATGGAAGGGACTAAAAATAAAACCCCTGAACAATTAGAAGAAGAAATTGAAATGTTGGGAGCAAACATAAATATGTATACCACTAACGAAGCGATTATTATTCGCGGTAATACCTTGGTTCGTAATTTTGACAAAACAATAAATTTGGTAAAAGAAATTCTTTTAGAACCTAGATGGGATGAAGAGGAATTTGCACGTATTAAAACCAGTACCATAAATGGCATTAAGCGTTCAGATGCAGACCCTAATGCTGTGGCAGACCGTGTGTATAATAAATTGCTATACGGAGAAAAACATATTTTTAGTTACCCAACTAGCGGAACAGTTGCTTCGGTTGAAGCCCTTACTATTGATGATTTAAAAGCATTTTATAATAAGAATTTTTCTCCTTCCATAAGTTCCATGCATGTGGTAGGTAAGATTGATGAAGCAACTACCTTAAAAACATTAAAAGGTCTGGAAACCGGATGGGCTGCCAAAGAGGTTACTATTCCAGAATATCCAATTGTTAACAATAGAGATAAGTCTTCATTATACTTTGTTGATATTCCTGATGCTAAACAATCTGTAATTAATATTGGAAATATAGGATTATCGAGAACAGATAAAGACTTTTTCCCGGCTGAGGTTATGAATTATAAGTTAGGAGGCTCTTTCTCAGGTAATGTAAATCTTATTTTAAGAGAAGAAAAAGGGTATACCTATGGTGCACGTTCAGGGTTTAGTGGAAGCAAAATACCAGGAACCTTTACGGCGTCTTCTAGTGTAAGAACAAATACTACTGGAGAATCTGTGAGTATTTTTAAAGATGAAATTAAAAAGTATAAAGAAGGGATTTCTCAAGAGGATTTAGACTTTACTAAAAATGCTCTTATTAAATCAAATGCACGTCGTTTTGAAACTCAAGGATCATTGTTAGGAATGCTTCAAGAAATGAGTGAGTACGGCTTAGCTAATGATTATATTAAAAATGAAGAAGAAATCATTAGAAATATGACATTAGAGCAACACAAGGCTTTAGCTAATAAATTGTTGAACGAAGATAAAATGGCTTATTTAGTGGTAGGTGATGCTGCAACGCAATACGCACAGTTTAAATTAATGGGATTTGATGAAGTAAAGCTAATTACTAAAGAAGGTGAAGAAGCTACAATGGATGGCGTAAAAAAATAACTTTATTCCTTATTTAACTATAAAAGGTTGGTGTGAAAGCACCAACCTTTTTTGTTTGTGCTTTTTAAATTAAAATCAGGATTTAAAATTTAGCGAAAACTGTTTACAAACTCAAGAAATATTATAAAGTAGGCCTTAAGAAACGACCTAAAGCTTCCATACTTCTAACAAAAGTTCTGTCTAAACACCATTATAAAGAAATGGTGCCCAAAACTGAGGATGTTTATATCTTTCTCCAAAGTCACCATTAATAAATGCTCTTTTAATTTCGTTTAGCGCAGCATCTGCTTTTGCATTCCTTTGAACCACATTTTTAAATAAATTTTGCATGGTTAAAGCCGTACCAGCATCATCAACTGGCCAAAGAGAGAGCAATGTTGCATTGGAACCCGCCACAAAAAAGGAAGAGTTCAATCCGTTAATGCCTTCTCCTCCATAAAGTTTACCCACACCCGTGTCGCAAGCACTTAACACTATTAAATCTGCATTTAAATTTAATTTTGCTATTTCTGGCGCTAATAAAAAGGTGTCTTCGTTCTCATCGCCTCCATTAGGTTGCGAAAACATGACTCCACTAAATTCTGGAATGATCGTTCCAGTGAATCCATGGGTAGAAATTAATAGGTTTTTATATTGTTTGAGCTCTCCATTGGCATTAAGTTTTTTAAAATTACTTTCGCTCATATTAAGTCCTGTAAAAACTTTTATATCGTTTGAGAGTGTACTTACAAACTGTACTTCTTTTAGGGTTCCTGCTAAATAATTGGCACCACCAAAACCTATGGCTTCCAATTCAGGTTTAAAATTATAAATGCCTTTATTGATTTTTTGGCTTACGGCATCAGAAATTTTATAAAAGTCTTCCAAGCCACGCGCTGTAGGCTTTACATTTCCAGAAGGTTGATAAATGGCGCCTCCAAAAGCTATCACTGACTTTCTGTTTTCTGCATATTTTCTATTGGCTATAATTTTCCAAATTGTGGTATTTGGAATGTATTTTACATTATGCGTACTTACCAAATATTGATTTTTTGCTGATAAAAAGCTTTCAAAAGGTAAGTAATTCAGCTCTTCTGCCGCACTAATAATTACTTTTGGATGATTTACTAAAATATCTTGAATAGGTTGTAGGGTTAAATTATACCAAAAATGAAGAAAATCATTTTGTACATTTTGGAGTTGTGGATTTGCTTCTTTTAAAAGTTGTCTAGTCCATTCTATTAGCATTACAAAATCTTCTTTTTTATAAGCGGCTTGTTTAGTAGCATAACGGACTAATTCACCATCTTCGTAATCAACTTGTAAATCACTTAAATACGGATTAATGTTCGATGGAATTTTTTTAGCGTTATTGGTATATATTTTTTTTAAGCGAAGCAATTCATCTATAGGATAATTGTATCTGATTTCGGCTTTATCTTTTGTAATCACACTCATGATAATTTCTCCAGGTTGACCAATAGAATAGCTTACTAATACCTCATCGTTTTGTAAAAGTTGTTGTGCATCATTTATAGAGGCCAAAGGAATGTTTTTGTTCATTTGCTCCTTTAAATAGCCACTTCTACTTTGTTCTTGTGTGTAAAATAATTTTGAAACATCTTTAGTGAATTGACAACTCATAATCATCCCTGAATACACACTTTCAATAGTATTGGTATATTCTAATTTTTGCTTAGCTGTTAGATTTTCTTTTACTTTATCAGCCAAAGCGATACTTTTTTCAAATTGAGTAATGGCATTATTATAATCTTTTTGGTTGTAATAGAGAAATCCTAAATTATTGTATAAGTTTTGTGCTCCTGCAAAATCGTTCTCTTTCAAGCTGTAGGCAACTGCTTCTTCTGTCAATTTTTTAGCTTCATCATGTAAGCCTTGTTTTGCTTTTATAACGACTAAATTTCCACTAATCTCATGGATTAAACTTTGATCATTTATTGCTTTGGCTAAATTGTAGGCTTTCGTTAAATAGGTTCCGGCTTTTGATCTTTCTGCTTGTGGACCATCAAAAATATGATATGCTCCAATAGAATTATAGGCTTTTGCCTTAAAATAGTCGTTATTTATTTTGCTTGCTGTTTGTTCTAATTGGTAGGCTGTTTGTAATTTTTCCTCTTGCTTGTTTTCCATTTTAGCTAGCACATGAATTTTGTGCAATTGCATATTCGCTAGAGCTAATGTCGGATAAGGTAACTTGAGTTTTTCACTTAATCCATCGTTGATATTTACCAGTGCACCTGGTTTGTTGAAGGAATTATTTTTGATTACTGATAAAAAATACAGGGCGTAACCTCTTTGACTAGCCAGAGCAAAATCGTTTTTACTAATTTCTAAAAAATACTCAAATTGGTTATTGCTTTCACTAGTATTACCTCCATAATAAAACGTTACTGCTTTAAGTAAAGGCAACATTTTTTGGAATAAAGGATTGGCATTTCTTTGACTAGAATAATAAGAAAATAAAGCATCTAAATTGGCACATTTTTTTCCTTGGGTAAGAATACCATACACACAATTGTCTAATTCAATGGCTTTGTTGATGTTTACTGTATTGTTTTGATAATAAGCCAGCCATTTGTTTTTTAATGGAGACAAATCTTTTTTAGTAAACGTTTCTATCTTTACCATATCATCTATTGTTTCTTGAGGATTTTGAAATGTAGACAATTGCATAGCCCATTCTAGATTTTGAAAAGCTTTTTCATTATTTCCTTCCAAAAAGTTAATATAAGCTTCTGTAAAATAGGGAAATGGCATTAATGGCTGAATATTTAATGTTTGTCTAGAAGCTAATTGGGCCGTGTTAAAATCACCATTTAATATTTGGTAATATGCATGTAGATAATAGCCGGTAAACTCATCCGAAAAATTAATCATTAATTCTTCGCTATTTTCTTTCATTTTGGATAAATCGTTAGATGTATATCCTTCAAGATAGTTGTTGTAATAATCGTTGAAACCATTGGATTGTGAAAAACAAAAAACACTGCCTAAAACAAAAAATAATACAAACAAATTTTTCATATGGTTATAGTGCGGTTTTTAATACATTATCTTCATAATAACCTTTTTCGGTTATAGTACCATTTTTATCTATTTTAAAGCCTAAACCTTCCTTATTATTTTTATGCCAAGAGCCTATATATTTTGATCCATCTGCATAGAAATAGACCCCAAATTCTTTTCTTAGGCCTTGTATGCATTGTCCCATGTATTGGGCGCCATCTTTCCAAACATGTATTATAGGGAATGATCTTTTTGAAAATAAAAAATAACCTATTGCATATGAATCATTATCATATTTCTCCATATTAAATCCGTTGTATCCATTGCTATTTTGACCGTAACCAAAATCTACTACATCAGCTTTATATCCTTTAATATCCTCTTTGTCATTGTTAAATTGCTTTTGCCATGCAATTTTCCCTCCAGCCATTTTAAAGGCTGGACCTTCTTTTTTATCATTTCGATAGGTATATAATTCTATGCTTCCTTCCTCTTTGTTCATTTCAATTAAAGTACCATCTTTTTGATGGTCTTTATTGTAGTTAGTAAAAGTTGTTTTACCGTCTGTATGAAGCACCATATTTGGTCCAACAATTAAGCCATCCATTCTGAACCCATATGAAATAGCACCATCGGTATTGGTGAACTTTTTAAAAGTAATAAGGTCTTTTTTTACCTCCTTTTTTCCAACTTGGTTGCCAAAATTTTGTTGTGAAAAACCTACTGTAATAGATAAGAATAATAGAATTAGAGTTGTTTTTTTCATTTTTTTTGAATTTTAAGATATTGTAAATTTAATTTTGTGATAAGTTAAAAACCATACGACAGTTGCCGTATTTTATATTGATTTTAAATTAATTTAAACAATAGAATTTGTACGCTTGTTTCTTTTCGTTACCCATATAATTTTCTGTTACAGAAATAGTGGTGTTGTTGTTTAAATGAGTCGCAACCGAAAATTCATCCATTTGAATATATCCTAAATTATTGCGAATAGTTCTTGAAATGATTTGATACTGCAAACGATTGCCAAAATGATCGGTTTTCAAGACAGCATAAACCGATTCTGTTCCTTCTGCCTGTGGTCCACGCAACATGACTAAAAAAACAATAGATTCATCACATTCAAAAAGTTTCCCTAAAGCATAAACGGTTGTGTTTGGTGTAAGAAATAATCTTTTAGACATTTTTAAATTGGTAATATCTCTACCTTGAGCTTTGCTATAATCATAAGTAAAAGCATTAGGCAATATGGAGAAATTGCTTTCAAAATCTTTCATTTCTTCGATTTGTTTAGCGTATTTTTTGTTTAAATCGTCTTTTGATCTTTGTTGCCTGTTATCTTGAATTGTTTTAATACGCTCTTTTAGGAGGCTTATTTCATCTTCATTAGTAGTAGAAATTCGAGTTATATTTTCTAAGCCTGTTTTTTTATTTTTAATAAATAAGTCTACATCATATTTCTTTTGAGCGTTTTGTTTTCTATCTAACTTTATTTGATATTTCCACATAGCACCCCAATAATATTCTAAATTTTGATTTGAAGGAGCTTTTGAAAATTTACCTACTTCAAACGTTTTTTCATTTAAAAGAGCAACTTTATCTATTCCTTTGTCATATGTAGATGCATAAACGATTCCGTCATTATAATTGGTAAGAATATTATCAAAACTTATTGTTTCTTTGTTTAAAAAAGTTAGTGTTTTTAAGTCTAAAAATTTCATTTTATTATCTTCTCTAAACAACAGTAGATCTTCCGAATTTAGCTTGTCTACATATTCATAAGGATACTTGAACTCTCTCCATTTTTTAGTTTTCCAATTGTAAAACTGTACAAAACTATGTGAAGGCTTTTTTAAATTTAATCTTCCTTTACCATCTTTTTTATAAATGGTAAAAGCAAAAACAACTTCGTCTTCTATGATAGTTTTAATAATTCCGTGCATTGGACTTGTAAAAACATCGCCTGGGTAAAAGTTATTAGTAGCTTCGTACCACAAAAAATAGTGCTCTTGTTTTAAACCGTTGTTATCCCAACCTGCAATTAGAGTTTTCCCATTTCTAAAATCAAATACATGAACAGTGTAATTATTATCTTTGGTATATCCATCAAAAATTACTTCTTTAACTTGCTCACCAGTAGCTAAATCATAAATTAATCCATAACTTTTGCCGTTCCAGATTAAACAGTGCGTTTCATCTTTATTAAGGATAATTTTTAAATCATCACTCCAGCTTACATTGGTTAATAAACCATTTTGCGCAAAAAGATTACTTAGAGAAAAAAGTGTAAAAAAGAAAATATGTCGTATAATGAGAAATTTATGCTACAAAAGAAAAAAAATCATAAGGGTAAAAACATACGACAATTGCCCTATTTTAGAGCAATCCTTTTCTTTGAAATAAAAAACGTAAAGCTATGAACGGTAAAATAATAGCAACGGCATTCCAATTATTATCAGGTGTAAAAAGATTGGGAAAATTTGGCACTACTAGCAACATCATAAAAGCTCCTAAAATAATGGAAATGTGTAAAATTATACCTCTAGCGCTAAAAGGATGTATGTTTGCTTGTTCTATTTCGTTTGGGTTGGACTTGTAGAACCATATAATTTCTAGTAAAAACAGTACTAAATTGAAATTAAAAAATATATTCTTGAAAAACAAAATCTCAAAATTTATGGCTACTAATTCGTATTTTTTATAATGTGCAATGAAACCAAAAAACAAAACAATAAAAATGAAATAAATGCCCATCAGAAAAAATTTAGATGATAAATTAGCTTCAAGATTTTTTCTTTTTTTAAAGTAATGAGTTACGATTGAATACAGCACTTCATTCCACCAAAAAAGATAAAGAATGTAAAAAATAGTAACTTGATTACTATAGATTGCCAATAATGTAAAGATTAGTATGGCTAACGTATCAAGAGTATTAAAATTTTTTCTACTAATGTGTTTCATTTTCAATTTTTGATACAATTCTATTGGATGAATTTATAAAAGAAAATTGTAAGATCGATTACCAAAGTAAAATGAATTGCATTCCTGAAAAGACCCATTATGTTGATGAAAAAGAACAAAAGTTGGGTAGAACTTCATATGGCTTTTACCTTTATAAAGTTTTAATTTTTAAGGAACACTTTTCTTTAAAAAAGACACTTTTTGTGTAGATTATTATTTCTCGATTTTTATATAGTTTTTGTAAAACATTATTTAGCTTTGAACAATTCAACCTGAAATTCCTCTTTTCTCCAATAAACTTTCACCACAATTGATTCAGGACCATTTGTCATAACTTCATACAAATAAGTATCCCCAGGCTTACTAAGTTCTTTTTTAAAAGGGTCGTTACTTTCTTTAAATATTAGTTTAAATTTACACTCGCCTTTCCATTCTAAATTTAGCAATGAATATGTCCTTCCATTTTTCATACGCTCCAAAAACATATTGTTAGAAATAGTTACGTATGTTGTATCAGATATAGCGGTATTTGATCGTCCATTCAAATAATAAAAATCACCTGATTTTAGATCCTCACAGGTTAAGTTCGGTTGTTTAGTCACAATTTTATCTTCTTGCTTTTGTTGATTCGAAAATGCTTCTAAGGCATAATCGCAATTTTTTAGCAATTTAGCCGCAACTTTATTACCTAATTCTTCGGTATTTATTTCTCTAAAAGAAGTAACACCGTAATACTCTTTCAGCTCGTCAATGTTTTTAACTAATAGTTCTTCAAAGCATCGTGGCATCGCCTCATCGGTAGTCACTTTTTCTTTTTCAAGACATTGGCAAAGTTTTTTTGAGAATTTATCATAAAGGTCTTGCCCGTTTGCGCTAAGCGAAACAAGGTAAATTATTGTAATTACTAGTAGATTTTTGAAATTGTAGATATTTTTCATTTAATGTATTAAAATAGTTGAGTTTAGTTAAATGTAGGGTGGAATTAAGAATATATTTTCATATCCGTCTATGCACAAAGCAAAGTTTATGTTTGGTGATTTCTAATATACTAAATTTAAAACCGTCGCGATATTCCAAATTGATTATCTTTGAATCTCCGAGAATCAGCATTTTGAAATAGGCTTCCAGAAGCTAATTTTATAGGTTTAGCATAAATTTTTATTCCGTAATAATAACACCACCATTAACCTCTTTTTCACTTGGTTTCTCAAACCAATTTTCCATAAAATCAAAGTTTTCTTTCGTCACTTCAAATTCATAAGTAGCGCCTTTTTCATTGTTCCTTTTCATTACTCTCTTCAATCGTGTTTCTTTTGATATATCTAAAAAATGAATTTTTAGTTCGTAGTCATTTGTCTCAGCAAATTTTCGGAATTTTTCGCGGTGTTCAAATTTTGACAAACCCAAATCGAGAATAGAATCAGTCTGCGAAGATTCTAATTGTTTAATTAGCTCCATGATTATTTTCTCTGATCTATCAATTCTTTCTAAAAACCATTCCAATCCGTCATCCGCATTTTTGTCGGGAAGAAATAAGGTCTTATTCCACTTGTCAATTGAAAAAATAATGCCGTTGGTTTTACTTTTCAATGCTATGGAATACGTTGTTTTACCAGAACCTGTGTTTCCAACTATTAGATGTATCATAGTGTTTTCTAAAATAAGTTGTACCGTTGGTGTGTATAAATAGTAACCTATTTAGGGGTCTAATTTAGCAAATAGAAGCCATGTAGAAAATTATTTCAGTAGTGAGGATTGGGGATTCTTAAATAGACTTTTAGAAGCAATTCATTACTTAAGGAACTAGTTCACCTAGTTTAATAACCGAATGAACTTTTATCATTCATAAACGGACTTTCAAAAGTTGTCCATTCCGTTGTTTTTAGTGAATTTCCATCAATATTCATGGGTGTAAATCTTACTTTGTATTTCCCCTTTCTTTTAAATTTAAATGCGCCTGAACACATATCGTGTCCTACATTTAATGTTCCATTCCATTCTTTTATATAATAGACTGATTTCTTATTTGTTTCTGTTTCTAGAACTTCTGTTTTGTACCATATTTCAGATTCAGCTTTGTTTTTAATTTTGAAAATTGCACTTGCCTCGGGACCACAACCATAATACACAAAATTCGTTTTTTCAAATTCAATTGTAAGATTGTCATTCAGTTGCTCAATTGATTTTTTATCTGTGGTTATCCAATATACTTTTTCACTTTCATTCTTTTCTCGGTTATATGTTGTCATTTCGCCAACTTCATTTTCAGTTTGGTCTGCGTATTTTAAAAAGTATTTGGTATTTGGCTTTAATTCAGATGTTGGACAGAATATAGCTTGGGTTAACAGCATTTGTCCAGTCAATATTTCTTGAAGATCTAGTTTAATTAATTCTCCGTTTTCACTTTCGAGATATACTGTTCTCTCTTTAAAACTTTTTATTATGTTTTGGCTAAAGGCATAACCTTCAATAATGAACATTGAATTTAAGCTGATTTCTTTTGTTGAAGGTAAGAATTGCATTCCCATTTCTGCACAATCTGCAAATAGAGGTTTCACACTTAAAGTTAGCACTAAAAGGATAACGATTTTTTTCATGAAGTTAGTTTCTCAAATAACCTCAAATATCGTTCCGTTAATACTTTTCCTAAAACTAGAGCTAAGGCAAAAAGCCATAGCTTTTATTTAGTTATTTTTTTTCTAAAGCTAAATTCATAAGATTTAGCGACTATATCAATGTACATAGAACTTTGGATTAAACCCTAAACTCCGCATTACTTATAGCTATTGTTAGCGGTAGTTATTTAGTTTCTCGATATAGTTCTCCATAATGCCCATTTGTAAAATATTCTTTCCAGTCGTTGCCATCTTTGATATTTTCAAAATGGCCTTCTAGTGTATGACTAAAAGTCTTTAATGAAATTAAATTTATTTGTCCTTCACATATTATTTCGTCAGTATCTAAATTTATAATTTTTAAATAGTCTGTTTCCTTTAAAATTTGCAGACCTTCATAACTTCCATGTTCAATAAGTAATGTGTCGGATTTACGCTGAGATTCCGTTGTTCCATCATTCCAATTAACTGTAACTCGTGAAAATTCTGCAAGTGGAAGGTGGTAAGGTCTATTGGGTTCGCAGTATGGTGTTCCTCCCATTATTACAACATTCCCATTATTGAGAATTATTTCTGAATTATTCTTTTTGAATTTCCAATTTCCTATACCATAAGTTTCATCAGCTCTTTCTTTAGTATATTTCATTCGAAAATTATATTTCTTCATCAATCTTCTGTCGGCATTAAAATCTCCCTTTTCTTCCCCGCAGAATAACGAAGATATTTGATAATCAGGTTCATCAAGAATTGGGTCTCTTGATGGTAACCAAGAACCATTTAAAAATGTTTCAGGGTTGAATGTTATTCCTTTTTTATTCTTATGCTTATTGTCCCAAACTTCTTCATTCTCTTGAAAACCGTATTTAGGGTACTGTAATTTTATATAACTTAAATCAGAAAAAGCCAATTGTCCTCCTTCCATACCTTGTTCGGTATAACAATACAGCTTTCCTTTACATATTAGTTTTTTATCCATCAGATTTTCGGGTTCGGCATAATTACCGCTAACAATTGGATATACGTATTAACTATATCCACACTATGTAATTAGGTTATTATTAATCTACCATAAATAAAGCGTTCACAAAAAACAATTTACCATTTTCCCAGAAGCCTCTAAAAAGTGGATTGTCTACCATATAAACCACTTGTCCGTGTCCATAATTTTCAACGCCAAATACCAATGTTTCTGCAATCTTCTTTTTAGCTTCGCTACCCGCAAAACCTGCCATTGGATTGGTGTTCTTCTCCAAATAAACTGCAGTACCTTCTTTTAAATATTCATAAGCATCATCTCCTAATTTTAAAGTAAAGTAATGATCGTCATAACCATAAGCTAGTGGATTGGTATGGTCTACTTTTGTTTTAAATATTGCTCCTGTAATGTAATTTTTAATGCTTTCTCTCTCTGTATCGTCATAAGTAGTTAAGGCATCTGTAGCAGTAGAATCTTTTTTAATCTCTTTAGATTTTATTGCAAATCCGTTTTCACCTTCTAATCCTTTTATTGCGCCACCCATGGCAATTAACTTACCGCCATTTTTAACCCAATCTTTTAACTCAGCTAGTTTTTCTTTATCTAAAAAACGACCATACCAGCCATCTGGTAAAATTAAAACATCGTACTTTTTAAGGTCGGAGCTGTTAATATACTCAGCTTCTAATACCGCTACAGGGTAGTGTAGTTGTTGTTCAAAAAAGTGCCATATTTCGCCAAATTGTAGGGTTCTAGTGGGCGATCCTGTTAATACAGCAATGTTATTATTTTTAATCATGTGTACAGAACTCGAACCAAAATCATTGCCACCGTCTACAAACCCAGTGGTAGTTGGCACTAAGGTTTTAGCATATTTAGCGGTAATTGTAGTAAGCTTTTCAATAAAATTGTTGTTATTTTTATTATCAGACTTAGTAATAATTAAACTGCCTCTATCGTACTTTTTCCCTTCTAGTGTATATGGTTTTTGAGTGAATCTAACTTTAATGTTTTCTTTTAGTAATTCTGCTAGAAAACGAGCGTCATTCATACTATTCCAATTAGTAAGGTACGCATACGCATTATTTTGTAAAACGGAAGTAGCTGGTTTGTTTACCGTAGCTGTTGCATTTATTTTGCTTTCCGAAGCTACAGCATCTAGGCCATAGGCATAAGGTAAAGACCATGCGGTAATATCGTACGTTAAAGAATCGGATAAAATGGCATTGGGTTCGAACAATACTTTTACGAGTGTTCCTTTAGTTTGGTCCGTAGAGACTACTAGTGATGCATCTTTTGTTTTTACACTTTTGGTTTGTCCGTTACTATAGTCAAAGCCTTTAATTGTAGTAGCATTTGTCCAGCCATATTTTATTTCATGTTGGTCTAAGAGTTTTGTTAAAGCATCTATTTTACCAGCATCACCTTGTAATACATAACTCTTGTATTTAAAATTTCTATTGGTATAGAATTTCTGAAACTCTTCATTTAATTTAACCGTGTTTTTAGCTGCTACTTCAACTGTAGACATTCCGGTAGTAAAGTGGTGCGCAATTCTATCTTTTAGCGTGAGGGTATCGCCAATTTTGGTTAGTATGCCTAATCCTGCTTCGCCACTTCCGCCTTGTTCGTAGGTCATGCCTATGGCACCATTGTATAATGGATAGGTATCACCATAACTAGGGTAAAATAAATCGAACACTTCTTTGGTGAAGTAAAACCAGCCATTTTCATCAAAATACTTAGCATGATTTTTTCCAATGGTCACTTGGAAATCTCTTTGAAAATTAGTGATGACTTCATGATAAGGTTCTGCGGCAGGCGCAAAATAATACGGACTGTCAACTCCTTGTTCATGAAAATCTACATGAATGTGAGGCAACCATGTATTGTAAACTTTTAAACGTTGCTGACTTTCTACTTGTGTTAACCAAGCCCAATCTCTATTCAAATCAAACATATAATGATTTGCTCTTCCGTTAAGCCAACCTTCATTATGTTCTTTACTATTAGGGTCTACGTTATTAGGCGAGTTTCTGTTTTCGTTGTACCAATTTACATACCTATCGCGACCATCAGGGTTAATACACGGATCCATAATTACCACTGTATTTTCAAGGTAATTCATTTTTTTTGTCAATAACTCGTAAATAGTTTGCATAGACGCTTCGGTACTTACACTTTCATTGCCATGAACATTATAACTTAACCAAACTATGGCTTTGTCAGGCACTGTTTGACTATTTGTACTTTTAAGGTGTTCTGTTCTAATAGTTTCTAGATTGCTAATATTGCTAGCGGAAGAAACATAAGCTACAAACAAAGGTCTTCTTTCATTTGTTTTTCCGTAGTATTGAAGTTTTATGTTATTAGGCAACTTTTCAGCCAGATATTCGTAATAATCTACCACTTCATGATGCCTTGAAAATTCGGTACCTAATTCATATCCCAAAAATTCGGAGGGTGATTTAATATCTTGTGAGTGAAGAAAACTGTAAGAAAGAAGTACTAAAGCGACTAAAATGTTTTTCATGAAGTAAAATTTTGAATAGACTCAAATCTAACAATAAATTAGGAATGCTCGTATAGCCTTTATAAATTTATTTATTAGTGCTATAGATACAACTACTTAACGTATTTTTAGGTTTTAATAAAGGTCAAGAGTTTTATCTTTACAACCATTTTTAAATGTTATTATGAAGATTGATGGTATTCCCTTCAAGCAAACAGGTTATTTTTCGAAATTAATTGTAGATTATCTAGAAGAAAAAGAAGGACTAAAGTCCTTTTATAATCGTTTTCCAACTTTTGAAAATTTTAAAGATCAGATTAAGGAGAAAAAAGATAATTTTCCTAAATCTCACAGGAACGTATTGGTTGCAGCACTAAAACACCAATACAAAAACACTACTGCCAGTGAGCTAACCAAAAGCAATATTGATTCTTTATTAGATGAAAATGCTTTTACTATTGTTACGGGGCACCAACTTAACTTATTTACTGGACCATTATATTTTTTACATAAAATTATTGCTACAATAAATTTAGCTAAGAAATTAAAAGAGAAATACCCTGAAAATACTTTTGTGCCAGTATATTGGATGGCTACAGAAGATCATGATTTTGAGGAAATAAATTATTTTAACCTTAACGGTAAAAAATTACAGTGGAATAAAAAAGTATCTGGTGCTGTTGGTAAGCTAGATACCAATGGTCTTGAGGCAGTATGCGATACATTATCATCGGAATTAGGGAGTTCTACCAACGCCAAATATTTAGTAGAATTATTTGCCGAGGCGTATTTAAAGCATAATAATTTAACCGAAGCTACAAGGTATTTGGCTAATGAATTGTTTAAAGATTACGGACTAGTAATTGTAGATGGTGACGATGCAGATTTAAAACAATTGCTTGTGCCTTATGTCAAGTCCGATCTTTTTGATAATACATCATTTAAAAATGTTTCTGCTAGTCTTGAAAAATTAAACCAATTACCAGAAAACTATAGTGTTCAGGTAAATCCTCGTGAAATAAATTATTTTTATTTGATTGATGGAATTAGAGAACGCATTATAGAGAAAAAAGGCACATTTTATATTAATGATACTGTCTTAAGTTTTACTAAGAGCGAAATACTAACAGAATTGGAAAAGCATCCAGAACGTTTTTCTCCAAATGTAGTGTGTAGGCCTTTGTATCAAGAAGTAATTTTGCCTAACCTGTGTTATATTGGTGGCGGCGGAGAAATTGCTTATTGGCTAGAACTTAAAGCCTATTTTAATGCTGTTGAGGTGCCATTTCCAATGCTGCTATTGCGTAATTCAGTATTGTTAGTTACTGAGAAGCAAAGAGAAAAAGTAGAAAAATTAGATTTGACCATAGCAGATTTATTTTTGAAACAAAACACGTTTATCAATAAAAAAATTAGAGCTATCTCTAATATTGATATAGATTTTTCACCACAGAAAAAGCAACTAGAAGAACAGTTTCAGTATTTATATTCCATAGCAGAACAAACAGATAAATCTTTTTTAGGAGCGGTAAAAGCGCAAGAAGTAAAACAATTAAAGGGATTAGATGCTTTAGAAAAAAGACTTTTAAAAGCCCAAAAGCGAAAATTAAAAGATCATGTGATTCGTATTACTGAAATTCAAAATGAGCTCTTCCCAAATAAATCGTTACAAGAAAGGCAACAAAATTTTTCTCAATTTTATTTGGAATATGGTCAAAATTTAATTCCTACGTTAGTAGCAAACTTAGAGCCTTTGACTAAAAATTTCGAAGTTTTAGTTTTGAAAAATTAGTTTATGCAGCTAAAGAGCATTTTACAAAAGAAAAGTTATTTTCTTGCCTTGGTTAGTTTTATTGGCATTATAGCAATAAGCCTAATGAAAAGCGCAATGGAATTGGAGGATGCTGAGCAAGCCTATTTTTCGCAATGGTTTCGTTTTGTTTATGATGATCAACCTCCATTATACACATGGCTGCAATATGGTATTAATAGTGTTTTTGGAATTAGCGTTGTTTCTTTTTCATTATTAAGAGCTATTATATTTGCATCCATAATAGTAGTCTTATATAAATTTAGCGAAACGTATTTGAACGAAGTAACTAAGGCTAATTTGGTAATTTTTTCATTGGCGATTATTCCTGTATTTATAGATTTCACTTTTCGCCGATTGTCCCATACTTCACTACTATGTTTAGCTGTTGTATTAACCTATATGCTTTTGCAAAATTTAATTGCAAAAAAAACAATACGTAATTATGTGTTATTAGGAGTAGTTGTAGCCTTTGGTGTACTAGCCAAATACAATTATGTACTGGTACTAGGAGCTATAGCATTGGTAAGTTTTATTGATGAAAAATTGCGCAAGATTATATGGAATAAGAATATTATTATTTCAATTCTTATCACGGGTTTGCTAGTAACACCACATTTTTATCAATTGCTAAGTAACCAAGAATTTCTTTCGGCGCTCAGGGCTAGTGTAGAATTAAAGACAATGGGACAGGAGAAAACAGGTATACCTGTACTGTCGACAATATTTACAATGCTTTTAACCTTGGTGAAAGTTGTCTTGCCAATTTTCGTAATTTTTCTAGTGTTTAAATTATTTAAAAAAGTAAGTTTTAATTCTTCGAGATACGATTGGTTAGCTAAAACCATGTTTGCCCAGTTGGCCGTAATTGCGTTATTTTTTATTTTTATGAATGTTCAAAAGACCGAGGAGCGTTGGTTTTTACCCTTATTACTACCTTTCTTGCCACTTTTATTGAAATCTATAACTTTTGGAGCCATAAAAAAATGGGAGACCAAAGGATTTTATTTATTTCTTTTTATCCTTTTTGCACAAGCTATTCGTACGCCAATAGAAAAATTACTAAAAATCCCTTCAGATGTTCATTTCGGATTTCAACCAATTTCAGATGTTTTAAATTCAAAATACGCTAATGAAGATTGGGTGCTACCAAACGTTACCTATGCTGGGAATGTAAAACTTTTAAATTCAAGAGTGCCGGTTTATGCAGCGGATGATTTTTCGTTACCAGAATTTTTGCCAAATAAGAATAGTGCTATTAAAGTGCTTATTGGTAAGGATGGTTTAGGTGATGTTAAAGTACTGGATAGCCTTGTAGATTTTGGAAGACGCAAACAAATGATATATTTTATCAGAGACGATAAAAGCCAATAATTAATACTCATTCCTTTATGCATAATATCGATATAGAATTAGTGGAAATGACACTCGATGTCATGAAATATGTGATAAATCGTATTACAAAGACTTCACCTGAACTAGGTCAGCCTAAAAAAGAGGAAGAGCTGAAAGCATTAGTAGGCGAAACAATTACCTCTGAGGGTATTGGTGGAGAAAAGGCGTTTCAGTTATTTCGTGATGTTTTGGTAAAAGCCACTGTCCCAATTGATCATCCAAGGCATTTGGCTTTTGTTCCTGCATCACCTACAAGAGCAGCAATTATGTTTGATTTGGTGACTTCCGCATCCAGTATTCATGGAGCGTATTGGATGGAAGGCGCAGGAGGTATTTTTTGTGAAAATGAAGCAATGCATTGGTTAGTTTCTATCACCGGAATGCCCAAAGGATCCTTTGGAGTTTTTACGAGCGGAGGTACTGCAGCAAATCTATCAGCTTTGGTTGCGGCAAGAGGACAGTGGAGACAAAATAAAGAAAATAATAATAAAAAGGGAATTATAATTGCCTCTATTGGTGCGCATTCTTCTGTAAAAGCAATGGCCAATGTTATGGATGCAGAAATTCTATTGGTGCCTTCGGAAGAAAGAATGAATAGAACCGACTTGGAAGCGATATATGCGAACTTGCCAGAAGACCAAAAGCAAAGAATTTTTGCTGTTGTTGCAACTGCAGGTACTACTAATGCCGGTATTATTGATGATTTAGAAGGAGTAGCAACTTTTTGCGAGAAAGAAAACTTGTGGTTTCATGTAGATGCAGCGTATGGCGGTGGTGCTCTTTTAGCAGACTCTGTACGTCACTTATTTAAAGGAATTGAAAAGGCCAATAGTATTACTATAGATCCACATAAATGGTTGTTCTCTCCATATGATTGTGGCGCAGTTTTATATAAAAATCCTGAAATAGCAAAAGCGGCACATTCTCAAGAAGGATCTTACTTAGAAATTTTCAAAGATGAAGGTGCGCATGGTTTCAATCCATCGGATTATCAGATACAATTAACAAGAAGATTAAGAGGTTTGCCTTTGTGGTTTTCATTAGCTATGCACGGAGTTGATAAATATAAGTGGGCGGTAGAGCGTGGTATAACTTTAGCGAATAAGGCTGGAGAGCTAATCACCACTAATACTCATGTAGAATTAGTAAGGGAACCTAGTTTATCATGTGTTATTTTTAGGCGAATAGGATGGACACCTGATGATTATAGAAATTGGACCTATGAAAACCACCGTAAAGGCTTTGCTCTAGTAACACCAACAAAGTGGAAAAAAGGGACTGATTTTGAAACAGTAGCGCGATTTTGTTTTATCAATCCTGATACAACAGATGATGATATTGTTGCAATTTTAGAGACCATGAAATAATTTAAGGAACTAAAAATTCACTTACCCAGCCATTTATATCTTTATGGAATTGCACTTTAAAATGGTTTACTTCTCTTAGTTTAAGGTATTCCACTACTTGGGCTTGCACTTCTAATATGCAGAAGTAATTTTTATTTTTAAGATATTCTATATCCTTGTTTTCTACTAATTTGCTTCCAGGCGCTTGATCTGTAGTGTAATTTTTTTGTGAAACTGTACTTAGGCTGGACCATTTTTTCTCAAGAATGCCTTTATCTTCTACAATAGCTGCTATCCCTTCAACTTTTAACTGTATTTTTTTAATAGGGTGGTAAAATAACAAACATACTTTAGGGTTGTTTTTTATTTGAGCAACTTTACCAGATCGTTCATCAGTAAAAAAAGTGAACTTAAAATCGGAAGTCATTTCTCTTAAAACAATTAACCTGGATTGGGGCGCATTGTTTAAACCTTCGGTGGCCAAAACACAAAATTTTAAAGGATGATCTCTTTCCTGGAGCGCAAGTTTAAATTCTGTTTCTATTTCTTGTATATAAGGATTCATCATTAATTGTATGATTTTGGCAGGTGTTGCGATGTTGGTCTATAATTGTTGGGTAATTTACTAACTAAATTTACATCTATTTGTTTTAAATACTCACATTTTAAATAAGTTCATTAAATAGCTAATAAATATCTTTTAATTAACTTTCTTAAAATTTTCATTTTACTATTTTTGCGGATGCAAAATAATGTCCTGATTTTAGATTTTGGTTCTCAGTATACGCAACTCATAGCTAGAAGAGTTAGAGAACTTAATATTTTTTGTGAGATTAAACCTTACAATAAACTTCCAGAAGATTTATCAACCTATAAAGCAGTGGTTCTTTCAGGTTCTCCTTATTCGGTAAGGGGAGAAGATGCTCCGCATCCAGATTTATCTCAAATTCAAGGAAAAAAACCTTTATTAGCGGTTTGTTATGGTGCACAATATTTGGCGCATTTTCAAGGAGGTAATGTAGCACCATCAAACACAAGGGAATATGGTAGAGCTAATTTATCGTTTATAAAGACTAATGAACCTTTCTTCGAAAATGTTTCAACAGGAAGTCAGGTTTGGATGAGTCATTCAGATACGATTAAAGATCTTCCAACGAATGCCACATTATTAGCGAGTACTAACGATGTTAAGAACGCAGCGTATAAATTAGAAGGCGAAGATACTTATGCCATTCAGTTTCATCCAGAAGTTTATCATTCTACTGATGGGAAACAGTTACTAGAGAATTTTCTAGTACATATAGCGGGAGTTGCGCAAACTTGGACTCCAGATTCTTTTGTGGAAACAACAGTAGCGCAGTTAAAAGAAAAGATTGGAACAGATAAAGTAATATTAGGCCTTTCAGGCGGTGTAGATTCATCCGTTGCGGCTATGTTATTACATAAAGCAATAGGGAAAAATTTGCATTGTATTTTTGTAAATAATGGCTTGTTGCGTAAAGATGAATTCCCAAGTGTTTTAAAACAATACGAGGGAATGGGGCTTAATGTGAAAGGAGTTGATGCTTCGGCACGTTTTTTGGATGAATTAGAAGGGGAAAGCGACCCAGAGAAAAAACGTAAAATTATTGGCCGCGTTTTTATTGAAGTTTTTGATGATGAATCGCACTTGGTAGAAGATGCTAAATGGTTAGCACAAGGAACCATTTATCCAGATGTAATTGAGTCTGTTTCAGCAACAGGTGGACCATCGGCAACAATAAAAAGTCATCATAATGTGGGTGGATTGCCAGATTTTATGAAATTGA
This sequence comes from Cellulophaga tyrosinoxydans, assembly GCF_900176415.1. GTDB lineage: Bacteria > Bacteroidota > Bacteroidia > Flavobacteriales > Flavobacteriaceae > Cellulophaga > Cellulophaga tyrosinoxydans. Next base: position 40,675 of record NZ_FWXO01000006.1, read on the forward strand.
GTGTTGTGGAGCCTTTACGAATGCTTTTTAAAGATGAGGTTCGTAGAGTGGGGGCAAGTATGGGTCTTGATCCATTGTTGTTAGGAAGACATCCATTTCCAGGACCTGGTTTAGCTATTAGAATATTAGGTGATATTACAAGAGAAAAAGTGGCAATTCTACAAGAAGTAGATGCAATTTTTATAAACGGATTAAAAGATGCTGGGCTTTATGATAAGGTTTGGCAGGCTGGAGCAATGCTTTTACCCGTAAATAGTGTAGGCGTAATGGGCGATGAAAGAACTTATGAAAAATGTGTAGCTTTACGTGCTGTTGAAAGTACCGATGGTATGACTGCAGACTGGGTAAATTTACCTTATGAGTTTTTGCAAAAAGTATCTAATGATATAATTAACAAAGTTCGTGGGGTAAACAGGGTAGTTTATGATATTAGTTCTAAACCACCGGCAACTATTGAATGGGAATAATAGTAAAATACGTATCTTTTTAAATTGCTCTTTATTAAGCGAAAATATAATTAAATGAAAAAACCTATTATTAAATACTGTCTAACAACCATTTTTATACTGTTGTTTAGTATTTCTGCATTTGCTCAAAAATTCACAACCCATGCGGTTAAAAAAGGAGAAACTTTGCAAAGTATTTCTAGACAATATAAGGTTACTCCACAAAGTATTTTAAATCTTAATAAAGAAATTAAAAGTGCTGATGAATTAAAACCGAATACAATTCTTGTGATTCCTCTTGATGCTAAGGCGGCTGATACAAACGAAGTGGTGGTTAAAAAAACAAGCACTGCTAATGGAGAACAACTAGTTTTAGTTCAACAAGAACCTATAGGTTTTACAACCTATAGTGTAAAAAGAAAGGATAACTTATTTAGATTGGCGGAAAAATTCAACGTTACTCAAGAAGAGATAAAGCGTTATAATAAAGAACTCTATTCCGTACAGCTAAAAAAGGGAATGACTTTAAAGATTCCTAAATACCGTAAAATTAAGCCAGAAGAGAATCCTCTAAATAGTGATAATTTTGAAATGTATACGGTACAACCAAAAGAAACCAGATGGTCCATCGTTAATAAATATGGAATAAGTATGGATAGCTTATTGGTTTTAAATCCGGATTTGTCGCCAAATGATACCTCACTTGCTGCAGGTCAAAAATTACGATTACCGAAATTACCGGGTAGTACAACACAAAATCAAACTACGCAATTATATGTGTCTTATACCGTGCCTCCAAAAAAAGGGTATTTGGCATTGGAAAGAGAATTTGGTGCTACCGAAGAAGAATTAAAAGCACTAAACCCTGAACTTAAGACAGGCGGTCTTAAAGAAGGAATGGTGATTAGAATACCTCAAAAAAAGGCAGATACGACAGTTGTAAATACGGAGAATTTTATTTTTTATGAAGTTAAACCAGGAGAAGCAGAATACGGATTAACTAGAAAATTAGGACTTTCTTACAAAGAATTATTAAAATATAATCCTGAGCTTCAATCTGGTTTTAAAGCTGGAATGGTTTTAAAGTTGCCTAAAAATAGCACTGGAGATTTTGAAGTAAAAAATTCTTTGGTTATTGAAAACATTAATTTGGCAGAATTGGTAAACACAAACAATCAACCAAATATAGTGCTAATGCTACCTTTTAGATTAGATTTGATTGATGTTAATAATAAAGCCAATGCAGCGGAATTAATAGATAATAGAAAAGATTCTAATTGGAGTTTAGGGTTGTATAGCGGCGCTTTGGTTGCATTAGATTCTATTAAAAAACTAGGATTAAAAGTTAATGTTTCGGTTTTAGATACCGAGAAAAGTTTAGAGCGTACAAAAGAATTATTATTAAAACCAGAGCTTAAAAAAGTTGACGCTATTATAGGGCCTTTAGATTCACAATCATTACAAGAAGTTGCCACTAGAATGGCTCAATATCAAATTCCTGTTATAGCACCATTGCCAACAAAAAGTGATATTAGCTTAAATAATGTATTCTATTCTGTGCCATCAGATGATATTTTAAAAGATGCCATTATTAATTTTGTAAAAGAAAAACGTACTACAGAGAATATAGTGGTAATTGCAGATGATGAACACAAAGCTATTAAGCAATTAATACTTGAAGAATTTCCAAAAGCCAAATCTTTACAGTTGGTAGAGAAATATGCAATGAAAGATAAAATCATTTCTTTATTGTCTTCAACTCAAGAGAATTGGGTGTTTTTAGAGGCGGATCAATTTAACACCATTAATAGTGTTGTTTCTGTGCTTAATGCATCGGCAACTCAAAAAATTAAAATAAGATTGTTTACTACCAATAAGGGAAAAGCTTTTGATGATAAAAAAATAAATAACACCCATTTGTCTAACTTATCATTTACATATCCGTCTGTAGAAGGAGAGGAGAAGAATGATTCTTTTGAAGCGAATTATAAAAAAATGTTTGGAGGAAAATCTCCAGACAAGTCAGCTTATCGTGGATTTGATATTACTTATGATCTTTTGTTGAAACTGGCTTATAAACAAAATTTATTTGAAGCTTCAAAGTTTGTCACTGAAACTAAATACAGCGCAAATAAATTTAATTATACACGTAAAGGGGCTGCTGGTTATTTTAACACTGCTTGCTATATAATGGCATATGATAATATGTGGATTAAACAAGCTAATTAATTAGAATGACGTCAAAAGTAATTTACACTGGTGGATTAAGAAATAGTTGTGAGCATATGGCTTCCGGTGCAACTTTCACGACCGATGCTCCTGTTGATAATAATGGTTTAGGTCAAGCTTTTTCTCCTACTGATACCGTTGCAACAGGCTTGGCTAGTTGCATGTTGACCATGATGGGGATTAAAGCTAATGGCTTGAATATAGATCTTAAAAATTCAACTGCTGAGGTTACAAAACATATGGCAGCCAACCCTAGAAGAATATCGAAAATTGAAGTGAATTTGCATCTTCCTTCTGGAGTTTCAGAAAAGGACAGAAAAATATTAGTGCATACTGCCAATACCTGTCCTGTTCACTATAGTTTACATCCGGATATAGAAAAGGTAATTACGTATAATTGGGATTTATAAAAACACTTTTTATTTTTTGTTTTGTCTTTGTTTTGAACGTACCCTTTCAAAACGAAGAAGTAATTCTTTGGTATAAATCAAGAAAACTTACATGGAAAGATTTTAAGGGTGCTCCTGAAAATACTAGAGCTGCAGCAGTTACAGCTAGTGGCTTAACCTATGAATTTTCTACAACAAAGAAAAATAATCAAGTAGTAGACATAGATTTTACGGTGAGTTCACATTTTTACCCAAGCAAATCGTGGTATAGACCAGAAGTATGCGATACAGTTATTCTTGGGCACGAACAATTACATTTTGATATAACCGAAGTATATGCACGAAAATTCATAAAGCTTTTAAAAGCGAAAAAATTTTCGAATAATGTTAAGAATGAAGTCAAGCAAATCTATAACACTATAAATAGTGAATTAAATGATTTTCAAAATTTGTATGACTCAGAGACTAATTTCTCTCGTAATAGAGAAGCACAACTAGCTTGGGAATTAAAAGTGAAAAAATTGCTAGAATAATCCTGATTTAAACATCGCAAATTAAAAACCCTTGTTTAAGAGATTCTATTTTGTCTTCTCTTTCGGGAATAAACTCTTGAGCAACATAACCTTTGTATCCAGTTGCTAAAATAGCGCGCATAATTGCAGGGTAGTATAATTCTTGGCTTTCATCTATTTCATGTCTGCCTGGTACACCTGCTGTGTGGTAGTGGCCAAAATATTGGTGGTTGTTTTGAATACTTCTGATGATATCTCCTTCTTGAATTTGCATGTGGTAAATGTCATATAGCAATTTAAAATTTTCAGATCCTAAACCTTTGCATAGCTCAATTCCCCAAGCAGAAGTATCACACATATAATCAGGATGGTTAATTCTATTGAAAAGTTCCATTTGTAGTACAACACCGTGCTTTTCTGCCAAAGGCATAATTTTTGAAAGTCCGTCTATACAATTTTGCAAACCTACTTGATCGTTCATTCCGCGGCGATTTCCACTAAAACAAATTAAATTGGTGTAACCTGCTTCGGCAACCTTGGGGATCATTTCGCTATAATTTTTTATTAAAACATCATGATATTTTGGGTCATTCCAACCCTCCGTTAGGCTTATTTCGGCCCCATTGCACATGGCGCTATGTATATTGTATTTTTTAAGCAAAGGCCATTCTTTTGGCCCCATTAGGTCAACTGCTTTAATACCAAGCTCATTCATTTTAATAAGAAAATCTTCTAAGAGTATACTATTAAAGCACCAATGGCAAACACTATGGTTAATATTATTTTTTAACTCAAAGTCTTTTGCCATAGTCGATTCTTTAGTGTTTACAGCGTTACATGATATAATGCCTAAAGTGCCAGCTGCAGTTGTTCCAATAAAATCTCTTCTTTTCATGATGATTGCTATTTACTATAGTTCAAATATAAAATATTTTGATAAATAAATGTAATGTTTACGTTTAATAAAGCGATGATGTGTTAAAGCTTTATACGTGCTTTGTATCTAAATTTACTATTAATTCTAGGTACTATTACTTTTAGAATGAATATTTTTACAGACAGCTACTATTATAGCTCAAGAACTACATAAATTATGCAAATTCAGCCAGATACTAAAAAATTAATAGAGCTTGCCCATTATCGTATGCCTTTTGGGAAGTACAAAGGACGTTTTTTAGTGGAGCTACCAGAGCCTTATTTAATTTGGTTTCAGCAAAAGGGATTTCCAGAAGGAAAGCTTGGGGAATTACTGAGAGCAATGACCGAGATTAAAATAAATGGACTAGAAGGACTCATAAGAAAGATTCAAAAAGATTTTCCTAAACAATAGTCCATTAATCTAGATTCAATTTGTATTTTTGCTTGCGTTAAGAATTCAACCTAACGCTTCATGTCACAGACAAAATATATTTTCGTAACCGGTGGGGTTACTTCTTCATTAGGTAAAGGTATTATTGCCGCCTCTTTAGCAAAATTATTGCAAGCAAGAGGGTATAGAACTACCATCCAAAAATTAGATCCTTATATAAATGTAGATCCAGGAACTTTAAATCCTTACGAGCATGGAGAATGTTACGTAACCGATGATGGAGCAGAAACCGATTTAGATCTTGGTCACTACGAACGTTTTTTGAATTCTACAACCTCACAAGCCAATAATGTAACTACAGGTAGAATATACCAAAGTGTTATAGAAAAAGAGCGTAGGGGAGAGTTTTTAGGCAAAACTGTTCAAGTAGTGCCGCATATTACAAATGAAATTAAAGACCGCATTCAAATATTAGGTAAAAGCGGTGATTACGATATTGTTATCACCGAAATAGGTGGAACGGTCGGAGATATAGAATCGTTGCCATACATAGAAGCGGTGCGTCAATTACTTTGGGAGCTTGGTGATAATAACGGTATAGTTATTCACTTAACCCTTGTGCCTTATCTTTCTGCTGCTGGCGAACTTAAAACTAAACCAACGCAACATTCTGTTAAAACATTAATGGAGAGTGGAATAAAAGCAGATATTTTAGTTTGTAGAACCGAACATGAAATTTCTGATGAGATAAAACACAAACTTGCCTTATTCTGTAATGTAAAAAGAGAAGCCGTAATACAATCTATTGATGCATCAACCATTTATGATGTGCCTATATTAATGCAACAAGAAGGCTTAGACACAGTTACTTTACAGCGTTTGGCGTTGCCAGATACTACAAAACCTAATTTAGAGCAATGGAATCAGTTTTTAAATAAACATAAAAATCCAAAGCATGAAGTTACTATAGGTTTAGTAGGTAAATATGTAGAATTACAAGATTCATATAAATCTATTTTAGAATCTTTTATACATGCAGGAGCTGTAAATGAAGTAAAAGTAAATGTACGTTCTATACATTCTGAACATATAAACGAGAAAAATTTCGAAACAAAATTAAAAGGTTTAAACGGAATTTTAGTTGCTCCAGGTTTTGGAGAAAGAGGAATAGAGGGTAAAATAAAAGCGGTACAATTTGCTAGAGAAAATAACATTCCTTTTTTGGGTATATGTTTAGGGATGCAAATGGCGGTTATTGAATTTTCTAGAAATGTATTGGGTTTTACAGATGCTACTTCAACTGAAATGCATGAAAGTACAGAGCATCCAGTAATTAATTTAATGGAGGCTCAAAAAAACATTACCAACAAAGGAGGTACAATGCGATTAGGAAGTTGGGATTGTGAACTTAAAAAAGGCAGCTTAGTAAGTAAGGTGTACCATGGTGCTAAAGAAATTTCAGAACGCCACAGACATAGATACGAGTTTAATAACGAGTATAAAGAACAGATAGAAAAGGCTGGAATGGTTGCTTCAGGAATAAACAAAGAAACAGGTCTTGTTGAAATTGTAGAGATTCCAGCACACCCATGGTTTATAGGCGTGCAATACCATCCAGAATACAAGAGTACGGTATTAAACCCACATCCATTATTTGTAGGTTTTGTAAAAGCAGCATTGGAGCAAAAAAAATAAGAATATATGTCAGTTTGACATAAAATGTAGAATTGGGGCTATATTTGCAACCGTTTACAAGCAAATACATGCGAGGATATTTATAATAGTTTAAATGGAAGAAAAAAAATTAGATGTTAATACGATAATTGGATTTGTATTAATTTTTGGAATTCTGCTTTTTATGTTTTGGCAGAACCAACCTACACCAGAAGAAATAGCAGCTAAAAAAGCAGAACAAGGGCAAATTGATGCTAAGGCAAAAGAAAATAAAGTAGTTGAAGAGAAAGTAGTAACACCCGCTACATTAAATTTACAAGATTCTACAGCTCTTGCCAATTATAAAAGTACGTTAGGCGCTTTTGGTTTTACTCAAGCTAACGAAGCTACAACAGTGCTAGAAAATAATCTAGTTTCTTTAAAAGTGAGCAATAAAGGAGGGCAGATTGTTGAGGTACTTTTAAAAAAGTTTAAAACTTATGATTCTGTTCCAGTATATTTAGTAAAAGACGGTAATTCCTCTTTTGGGCTTAATTTTTCTACATCTGATAATCGCGTTTTAAATACCAAAGATTTATTTTTTGAGCCATCACTAACTAAAAATGGAAATAGCTCTGTACTTTCCATGAAGGCCAAAGTTTCTAATAATCAATATTTAGAATATCGTTATGAAATAAAGCCAGATGATTACATGGTAGATTTCGCTATTAAATCGCAAGGTTTAAATGGGGTAATAAATAGTTCTAAACCTGTTCATTTAGATTGGAAATTAAAAGCTATTCGTCACTCTAAAAGTATTCAATATGAAAATAGGTATTCTCGTTTAACCTATAATCATGAAGACGGAAAAATTAGCAAATTATCAGATTCTAGCGATGATGATGAAGAAACTGAAACAGATTTAAAATGGATTTCATTTAGGCAGCATTTCTTTAGTTCAATACTTGCTACAGATACTCATTTTGATACAGCTCGTTTGTCATCAAAAAATTTAGTAAAAGAGGAGAGTCATACTCAAGAGTATATGAAAGATTATAGTGCTTCTGAAATTCCTTTAAAATTAGAAGGTGGAGAACTTGCCTATAATTTTGATTGGTATTACGGGCCTACAGATGTTAAAGTATTGGCCAAATACGAAAAGCTTGGTTTAGAAGATTCCATACCTTTTGGATGGGGTATTTTTGGATGGATAAATAGGTATTTCTTCACTCCAGTTTTTACATTCTTAAGTTCAATGCTACCAGCAGGTATAGCTATTATTGTTATGACTATTTTGGTTCGTTTAGCCATGTCGCCAGTTACGTATAAATCATACTTATCTCAAGCTAAAATGAAGGTGTTAAAGCCTGAAATTGCTGAGATTAATGAAAAGTACAAGGACAATGCAATGAAGAGACAGCAAGAAACCATGAAATTGAATAATAAAGCGGGGGTAAGTCCTTTAAGTGGATGTATACCTGCATTAATTCAAATGCCAATTTTCTATGCGCTTTTTAGCTTTTTCCCAACCTCATTTGCACTACGTCAAAAATCGTTCTTATGGGCGGATGATTTATCTTCTTATGACACCATAGCACAATTACCATTTACAATTCCATTTTATGGTGATCATGTTAGTTTGTTCCCAATATTGGCATCGATTGCTATATTCTTTTATATGATGATGACCACCGGGCAGAATATGACACAGCAACCTGGAATGCCAAACATGAAGTTTATCATGTACTTATCCCCAGTGATGATGTTGGTCTTTTTTAATGGTTATGCAAGTGGATTGAGTTTGTATTATTTTATCTCTAACTTAATTACCATTTTTATAATGTTAGCAATTAAGAATTTTATTTTAGATGACGCCAAAATACATGCTCAGATTCAAGAAAATAAATTGAAACCTAAAAAGGAAAACAAATTTCAGCGCAAGATGAGAGAGATGATGGAGCAAGCTGAAGCTCAAAAGAATTCTAAGAAGTAAGAGAATAATTCAAAATATAAAAAGCTCCTTTGCTATGATTTTTATAAATCTTGCTTAGGAGCTTTTTAGTTGGGTTAGTTTGGTAAGTTTTGGGATGTCAAAAATGCGGCATATGTAGGGTTTTTTAAAATATTAGTTGTAAAGGCTCGAATATTGTATATTAAATAATACATTCTTGATGTTCAATAATTACTTCTTGCGTTTGTCTTAAATAAAAAAAAGCTGCATTAGAATTCTAATGCAGCTTTTTTTAAATTGTTGGTATGTTTTTAATGACCCAAAGCACTTAATACTGAAGCAGGGACTAAAACTTGATTAATAGTGTGTGCAACACCATTAGTTGCTAAAATATCAGTTCCAGTTATACCCGCATCTGTATTGCCAGTGGTGGTATCTCTAACTACAAATGTGTTGCCAGAAGCTACTATAGTTATAGAGTTTTGAGCAAAAGCAGTGGCTACACTACCAGCACTTAAGTCGCCAGCTTTAACTTCACTTGTAATTACATGATATAATAATATGTTTCTTAGTGCATCTATTTCTGCAGTGGTATTAAAAGCATCTAAACCTAAGGTTGGGAAATCTCCTCCTAAAAAGTTAAGGAATGCTACAAAAGCGTCATTTGTAGGCGCAAAAACGGTGAATGGTCCAGCACCATTTAATGTATCTACTAAACCAGCTTTAATCACCGCAGCTTCTAGTATAGATAAAGCATCCGTATTTACCACTATATTCACTAAAGTACCATTGTTTAAAGCAGTAACAAAATCTATTGCTTCTTGTGGTAATAATACTTTATCAATAGTATGGGCAACACCATTGGTTGCTAATATATCAGTTCCAGTAATGTTAGCATTAGTTGAAGAGGCATCACCAATTACAAAAGTATTTCCTGAAGCGATAACTTCAATGCTATTATCAGCTAGCGCAGTCCCTACATTTCCAGCAGCTAAATCTGCAGCAAATACGTTGGCAGGAATTACATGATATAAAAGTATGTTTCTTAAAAGATCAATTTCTGCAGTAGTATTAAAATCATCTAAGCTATTATAATCATCTCCAAGAGCATTTAACAATGCAACAAAAGCATCATTGGTAGGAGCAAATACGGTAAATGGTCCAGCACCATTTAAAGTGTCTACTAAACCAGTTTTGATAACTGCTGCTTCTAAAATTGATAATGGATCTGTGTTAACTACTATATTTACTAAAGTACCATTGTTTAAAGCAGTAACAAAATCAATTGCTTCTTGTGGTAATAAAACTTTATCAATAGTATGTGCCACACCATTTGAAGCTAAAATATCAGTTCCAGTAATATTGGCATTTGTTGTAGAGGCATCACCAATTACAAAGGTATTTCCTGAAGCAATTACCTCAATACTGTTATCAGTAAGGGCAGTCCCTACATTTCCAGCAGCTAAATCAGCAGCTAGTACGTTTGCCGGAATTACATGGTATAAAAGAATATTTCTTAAAAGGTTGATTTCAGCTTCGGTATCGAAATCATCTAGGCTGTTATAATCATCACCTAGTGCATTTAACAAAGCAACAAAGGCATCGTTGGTTGGAGCGAAAACGGTAAATGGTCCAGCACCACTTAAAGTAGCTGCTAAATCAGCTTTGATAACTGCTGCTTCTAAAATAGATAATGCATCAGTGCTTACTACTACATCTACTAAAGATCTTTCGGCAGCAGCAATCTCTTCTAATTGCGTTAAGGCTGCTTCAGGTATTAACACTTTATCTACTACATGTACAACACCATTACTAGCTTCTACATCTGCGATAACAACTTTGGCATCAGCCTCTGTAACATCTTGAACAAATACGTTTCCACCTGTCAAAGAGATTGTTAATTTTTCACCTTGCACAGTAGTTACTTCTTGACCGTTACTTAAATCTGTAGATTTTACTGCAGCACCTGCTACAACATGATAGGTAAGTATAGTGGCTAGTAACTCTTTTTTTTCTGGGGTATTAAAGTCATCTAAAGAATCATATCCTTCTAAACTAGCTAATAAATTTGTGAAGGCATCATTGGTTGGCGCAAATACAGTAAATGGACCATTGCCACTTAAAGTACCAACTAAATTTGCACTGGTACCTTCGTCTGCTTTTAATAAAGCAGCAACTAAACTACTCAAAGCGTCAGTTGCTTGTGCCGTTTGAACTATGTTTTGAGACATTTCTGGCATTTTATCATCATCCTTGTCACAAGAAATTGCAAATGATAAAAAGAGAATACTTAGGAAAACACTTTTAATTTTTACTAATTTTTTCATCGTTTTAGTTATTAAGTTAATAAATTGTTTAATGTTTAGAGATAAAGGTTAAACAATGTGAAGATACTTATATCTTTGAATGGTTGCGTTTGTTTAATGTTTTTTAGTAAAAGTTTAACAAAAAAAGAATAATAACAGGGTTTTTAGGATGTTTTTTTAACATATGATTAGTAAAATGAAAGGCAATTTTATGGATTAAGTCGCGACTTAATTTTTGACTATCAAATTTTGTATTTTTGTAATCTTATTAAATTAAATAATGAAAAAAGTAGTAGTAGGACTATCAGGAGGGGTGGATTCTAGTGTCGCAGCTTATCTTCTTAAAGAGGAAGGTTATGAAGTGATAGGTCTTTTTATGAAAAATTGGCATGATGATTCGGTAACCATATCCGATGAATGTCCGTGGTTAGAGGATAGCAATGATGCTATGATTGTTGCAGATAAATTGGGGATTCCTTTTCAAACGGTAGATTTAAGCGTTGAATATAAAGAACGTATTGTTGATTATATGTTTGCCGAGTACGAAAAAGGTAGAACGCCTAATCCAGACGTACTCTGTAATCGCGAAATAAAATTCGATGTGTTCATGAAAATTGCTATGCAATTGGGTGCTGATTATGTGGCAACAGGTCATTATTGTAGAAAAGGAATTATTACTAATGAAGATGGTACCGAAACGTATCAGCTTTTATCAGGAAAGGATCCTAATAAAGATCAATCTTACTTTTTGTGCCAGTTATCACAAGAACAATTAGCTAAAACATTATTTCCAATAGGTGAATTATTAAAGCCAGAAGTTAGAGAAATTGCTGCTAAAAATGAACTTATTACGGCCGACAAAAAAGACTCACAAGGGTTATGTTTTATTGGCAAAGTGCGCTTACCAGAATTTTTACAGCAAAAACTAAAGCCAAAAAAAGGGCTTATTGTGGAAGTTCCTGCAGGGATTAGTCAGTATGAGAATAGAGTTTCAGAATTTTCTACAATTACAGAGGAGTTAGCATATAATTCTCAAAAACCAGTTTATCATTTACAAGATGGTAAAGTGGTTGGTGAGCATCAAGGAGCGCATTACTTTACCAAAGGACAACGCAAAGGATTAGATGTTGGCGGTACCAAAGAACCTTTGTTTGTTATAGAAACAGATGTAAACGAAAATGTGATTTATACCGGACAAGGGAAAAATCATCCAGGTTTGTACCGTAGAACATTATTCATAACCGATGATGAATTGCATTGGGTGCGACCAGATTTGGCATTGCAAAATGATGAATCTATGCAAGTAAAAGCACGAATTCGATATCGTCAAGAATTGCAAGAAGCAACGTTATATAAAATTGAAGGTGGTATGTATGTTGATTTTAAGGAAAAACAATCCGCAATTACCGAAGGGCAATTTGTTGCTTGGCATTTAAATGATGAGTTAATTGGCTCCGGGGTTATATCATAATATGACAAATAGAATTACATCGCTTTTTAATATAAAATATCCAATTATTCAAGGAGGAATGATATGGGCTAGTGGATGGCGATTGGCATCTGCTGTTTCTAATGCTGGTGGCTTGGGAATTATTGGTGCTGGCTCTATGTATCCTGAGGTGCTTCGAGAGCATATTTTAAAATGCCAACAAGCTACAAATAAGCCATTTGCAGTGAATGTTCCTATGCTATATCCTGATCTAGATAAATTAATGGATATTATTGTAACACTTGGCGTTAAAATTGTTTTTACTTCCGCTGGTAACCCAAAAACATGGACAGCCTATTTAAAAGATAAAAATATTACTGTTGTGCATGTGGTAAGCAGTTTAAAATTTGCACTTAAGGCACAAGAAGCTGGAGTAGATGCTATAGTAGCAGAAGGTTTTGAGGCTGGCGGACATAATGGGAGAGATGAAACAACAACATTAACCTTAATACCTGCCGTAAAAGAACATATTAAAATTCCATTAATCGCCGCAGGAGGTATTGCTACTGGTAGTGCTATGTTAGCTGTTATGGTTTTGGGAGCTGATGGCGTGCAAGTTGGAAGCAGATTTGTAGCAAGTGATGAAGCATCGTCCCATCAATCTTTTAAAAATAAAATTGTAGAAATTAGTGAGGGAGATACGCAACTAACGTTAAAAGAATTAGCTCCTGTACGATTAATAAAGAACAAATTCTATAATGATATTCAAGCGCTTTATCAAAAAGGCGCTACTGCCGAAGAATTAAAAATATTGCTTGGTAGAGCAAGAGCAAAACACGGTATGTTTGAAGGCGACATGGAGGAAGGAGAATTGGAAATTGGACAAGTTTCAGCAATTATTCATGAAATAAAACCTGCTGCTATGATTATAGCCGATATAATGAAAGAGTTTACTATGGCAAAGAGTTTTGTGGCCAAGCTATAGCTCAATTTCATTCGGCAACTTCCGTAGAAAATACTAATAATTCTTTTTGGTCTGGTTCTAATTTTATCGTATCGACTTCAGATAAACCTATTTTTTCCAATAAGTTTCTCGATTTATAGTTGTCTTCTGTGGTAATGCCAAGAATTGGATTTAGTTTTAAATTGTTTTTACCATAGTGTATAGCGGCTATGGCGGCTTCATAGGTATATCCTAATCCTTCATAATCAGGCAAAATAGCAAAACCAATGTCAGGATTTTTCAAATAATCTCTTTTTAAAAATCCACACATTCCAATTGGGATATTCGTATTTTTCAGAGCAACCAACCACAACCCATATCCATGAGTAGCATAACTCTTTAAAGGGCCAGTAAGTAAATATTCTTCAGCCTCTTTATTGGTTTTAATGCCTCGGTTTCCAATAAATTTTAACCAATTAGGAGCATTAACTAAATCCAAAATAAAATTTGTATCAGTAAGAATAAATTCTCTTAATGTTAATCTAGTAGTGTCTAATATTTTCATATTTAAAATCTTAGTTTTTGCTAATCATTTTAAATCTAAATTAGGTATTAAATAACAACTAAGTTCCTTTCAAAATTATAACATTCGTATTTTTGTATAAATTTCAATTCTATGAATTCCAGAGCCCAACAATTACAAGCCTTTGATAGATTGCTAACTATTATGGATGAGCTTAGAACCCAATGTCCTTGGGATAAAAAGCAAACTATGGAAACTTTAAGGCACTTAACAATAGAAGAAACTTATGAGCTGGGTGATGCAATTCTGAATAACGATTTGCAAGAAGTTAAAAAGGAGCTGGGAGATATTTTATTGCATATTGTTTTTTATGCAAGAATAGGGAGTGAAACAAATGATTTTGATATTGCCGATGTTGCAAATGATATTTGTGAAAAGCTTATACATAGACATCCACACATTTATGGTGATGTTAAAGTTGCCAATGAGGAAGAGGTGAAACAAAATTGGGAAAAACTAAAATTAAAAGAAGGTAAAAACTCTGTTTTAGAGGGTGTGCCTAAAGGTTTACCTTCATTAGTTAAAGCCAGTAGAATACAAGAAAAGGTAGCTGGGGTAGGATTTGATTGGGAAAAGCCTGAACAAGTTTGGGAAAAAGTTCAAGAAGAGTTGCAAGAGTTTCAAGATGAAGTAAAGTCAGACAATAAAGATGCTATGGAAGCTGAGTTCGGTGATGTGCTCTTCGCTATGGTTAATTATGCAAGGTTTCTAAAAATAAACCCTGAAAATGCATTAGAACGGACCAATAAAAAATTTATAGGAAGATTTCAATACCTAGAAAGTAAAGCTAAAGGATTAGGTAAAGAATTGAAAGATATGACCTTAGCTGAAATGGATGTTTTTTGGGAAGAAGCAAAAAAAAATTAATATAAACGCTTTATAAGTATCCTTTTTAAAAAGCATGAAATCTAAAAAGGAAGGTGGTATCTTTGCGACTGAAAAATTATAATTTGCTTCAACAATACACTAAAGAATTTAAGTACAATTTAACCCTTGCTGTTCCTGTAATTTTTGGAATGCTGGGGCATACTTTTGTTCAATTTTCCGATAATATAATGGTGGGTCAATTGGGTACGGCGGAGTTAGCAGCGGTATCTTTAGGGAATAGTTTTGTATTTGTAGCCATGTCTTTAGGTATTGGCTTTTCTACGGCCATTACACCTTTGGTCGCAGAATCGCATACCGCCGAAAAGCCAGAAGAAGGTAAAAGTGCACTAAAACACGGATTGGTTTTATGTACGGTTTTGGGTTTAGCACTTTTTGGACTTATTTTATTGGCGAAGCCATTAATGTATTTAATGAAACAACCACAAGAAGTGGTTGAATTAGCAATGCCTTATTTAGATTTGGTAGCTTTTTCGCTAGTTCCTTTAATTATTTTTCAAGCATTTAAACAGTTTTCAGAAGGACTCTCGCAGACTAAATACCCAATGTATGCTACCATTTTGGCAAATGTTGTGAATATATTTTTTAATTATGTTTTAATATTTGGTAACCTTGGTTTTCCAAAAATGGGAATAGTCGGTGCAGCTATCGGTACCTTATTTTCTAGAGTAGTCATGGTTGTTTTTATTTGGTATTTACTTAAGAATAAAAAGAAATTTCACGATTATGTAACCGGCTTCAATTTTAGAAATTTGGAGAAAAAAGTTCTAAAGAAGATTATAAATCTTGGCTTTCCATCGGCTTTACAAATGTTTTTTGAAGTAGGTATTTTTACCTCTGCCGTTTGGCTTAGTGGAGTTTTAGGTAAAAATCATCAAGCAGCAAACCAAATTGCACTAAACTTATCTAGTATGACCTTTATGGTAGGAATGGGGCTGGGGGTAGCCGCAATGATACGTGTAGGTAACCAGAAAGGCCTAAGCGATTTTAAAGAATTACGAAGATTGGCTTATTCTATATTTTTTCTTACGTTGTTACTTGAAATAGTTTTTGCAGCCTTATTTTTTGCATTTAATGATTGGTTGCCAAAAATATATTTAGATGTAAATGATGCTGCAAATCAATTAGATAATTTTGAGGTGATAGCTTTAGCTGCTCAATTATTACTTGTTGCTGCGGTTTTTCAAATTTCAGATGGCTTACAAGTGGTAATTTTGGGTGCTTTAAGGGGTTTGCAAGATGTAAAAGTCCCCACAATATTAACATTTATAGCCTATTGGCTTGTAGGATTTCCAACAAGTTATTATTTATGCTTGTACACAGATTTAAAAAGTACTGGAATTTGGATTGGTTTACTCGCAGGATTAACCACTGCGGCAGTATTACTGTATATTAGGTTTAACAGGCAAACAAAAAAGTTAATAGCAACTAAAGAATTATAGCAAAGTAATTTTTGCAAGTATTATTTCAAATAATTGTAATTTTAAACATTGAAAAATAGTATACTATGGAATTCCCTAAGTTTTTGCTTGGCGACAATACAGATTATCCAACAGCAATATTTGTAATACATACAGATTATCCAAGATTTATCATTAACCTTGAGAATGATGAAGTAGAGTGGTTGGAGGATTTTTCTTCTGAAGATGAAAAAGAACTTGAAGTTGAAGCTGAAAATCTTATCGAACAAGCTACAGCATTTTACGACCGTGAAGTTTCTAGATACGAGGAATAACTATTATGCTGGAAGAGTTAATTCATTACGACAAAGAGCTTTTTCTTTTTTTAAATAATTTAGGAAGCAGTACTTGGGATGCTTTTTGGATGATGGTGACAAATAAATGGAGTTCCATACCTGTTTATTTAATTTTAGCTTTTTTATTTTACCGTAGTTACGGGCTTAAAAAAACCCTATTTGTATTAGTTTTTGTTGCTCTTTTAATTACTGCAGCGGATCAATTAGCCAATGTTTTTAAATATGGATTTAAACGATTAAGACCTTGTTATGACCAGGAGCTTAATGGGTTGTTCCGATTAGTTAAAGATTCTTGTGGCGGAAAGTATAGCTATTTTTCAGCGCACGCAGCAAATTCATTTGCAGTAGCTTTTTTCTTTTCTTTTTTACTAAAACAGAAATTTAAATACGTAAGCTATTTATTGGTATTCTGGGCTTGTTTGGTAGCCTATAGTAGAATTTATATTGGAGTTCATTTTCCATTAGACATACTTACTGGTGCAATCATAGGCTTGATATTTAGTGTGTTATTTCTAAAGTTATATATATTTGCAACACATAAAATTGGCTTATGATATCTAATGTTAGGTATTGGTTTTTAATGTTTCTTGTACTTGTTGTGTACATAGCGGGAATGTTTTCAACGCTATTTGAAAATGATTCTGCACAATTCGCAGTTATGGCCATGCGGATGGTTCAAGAAAACGATTTTATAAACCTAATTAAAGGTACCAACGAATACCTAGATAAGCCACATATGCATTATTGGCTTGCAGCATTATCATTTAAATTATTTGGTTTACATGACTGGGCATATCGGATTCCAGGACTATTGGCTACACTATTGGGAGCTTATAGTTGTTTTGGATTAGGTAAATTATTGTATAATAAAGAAGTTGGTAAAATAGCGTCATTAATATTTCTTACCTCCCAAACCATTGTTTTATCTGGAATTGATGTTAGAACAGATGCTGTTTTAACCGGATTTACCATTTTTGGTTTATGGCAATTAACTGCATATATAGAAAAAAACGCTCTAAAACATATGATTTTAGGTGCTTTTGGTGCAGGAATTGCATTTTCAACAAAGGGACAAATAGCGCTTGTGGTTATTGGATTGCCAATTCTATGTCATTTGGCTTACACTAGAAAATGGAATCGATTTATAAATTGGCGTGTTATCATTGGTGTATTGGTGTTTTTGCTAACCATAGCACCAATTCTGTATGCATATTATGTGCAATTTGACCTTCACCCTGAAAAAATAATTAGAGGAAGAAGTAACCGCAGCGGAATCTTCTTTATTTTATGGGAACAAAGTTTTGAGCGCATGAGCGGAGAGGGTATAGGTAAAAACAGTAGCGATTACTTTTTCTTTTTTCATACCTTTTTATGGGTTTTCTTGCCATGGACAATAATTGGTTTAGCCGCTTATTATAGAAGAATAAAAACTTTTATCAGACTTAGATTTAACTATAACCCTAGGTATGAATTTTTAACGTTAGGGGGAATAACATTGATTTTTATCTTGATTAGTTTTGCACAGTTTAAGCTACCCCATTATTTAAATTCTATTATTCCGCTATTCTCAGTATTAACAGCTTCATACTTATTTAGTTTGTCTGTTTACTCAAAAAAGAATGTAATTAAGTTTTTTCTTGGAGTGCAATACTTTATTCTAGGGATTGTTTTTATAGCCATTACGCTTTTCTGTTTTTATGTTTTCGAATTAAGATCATTCTATTCCTATCTATTATTGGCAATTACCAGTGTAATTGTTACATACTACACCTTAAAACAAGAAGAATATTCCATTAGGATTATTACTATAGCAACTACGGCATCGTTACTTTTAAATTCGGTTATGAATTTTCATTTTTATCCTAATTTATTGCAATACCAAGCAGGTTCTGCAATGTCTAAAATTATCCATGAAAATAAGATTCCGGTAAATACTATATATAAGTTAACGGAAGAACATACTTGGTCTTTAGATTTTTATAATCAATACCCGGTGCAGATTATTTCTTTAGAAGAACTAGAAAATAAAAATGACAGCTGGCTTTATGTATCAGATGAAGAACTACAAATTATTCGTGAATCGGTTTATGATTGGGATAAACAATATACTGTAGATGATTTTAGAATTACAAGGTTACAAGCTAAGTTTTTAAACCCTACTTCTCGCAGGAAAACTTTAAAAAGTAAGTACCTTATACATATTATCCACTAAAAATTACTTGATGATAAGCGCTGGTTTTTTAAAGTGGTAAACTATTCCAAATAAAGAAACAAAAGCCGTAATTAAAAAGAAAATCATACTTATGCCAATTGAGGTATCTTGATCTAAGTTAAGCAGCGACGCCCCATAGAAAAAAGTTACTTCTCTACTACCAATACCACCAATAGTTAAGGGTAGCACAGAAACAATTGAGGATACTAAAAAGATAAATAGGTAGGCTATTACATTATCATCAATATGTAAAGCTTTTAATATAAAAAATGCGCTAATTAGTTGAAATAACTGTACCAGTGCTGAATACCCAAATGAGCTCCAGTAAATTGGTAAAACATAGCTAAAAAAACGTTTGTTAAGATACCATAATACCAAAATACTCCCAAAGATTGCAATACTGGCATAAACTTCAATATGGCTAAGTATAGGGTTGTTTAAAAATAGGATAAGTATACAAGCGTAAATAAATAAAAGTAATAGCCCACTCAGACGGTCTAAGACCAATACAGCAACTATTTTTTTAGTGTCTACTGGGAATTGCTTTTTAATTAAATACCCTTTGTAAGCATCTCCACCAATACCTCCTGGTAGAAAAAGGTTATAAAACATACCCAACAAATACAACTTTAAATTACTTAGTTGGGTTAAATAAACATTGAGCTTGTGAAAATATAGGTTTATTCTAAATGAAGAAGCAATCTTAGAGACAATAAAAAAAACAATAGCTAAAACTAAATAAATAGGTTGTGTTTTTTTTAAGGAATCTAAAACGTCATTAAAAGAAATTTTAGTAAAAACAAAATAGATTAAAACAGCACTTATAATAAATTTAAGTGCTGTTATTATTTTTTTATTTGGTTTTATCACCTATTGATATGTTTTTAATGCGGTAAGGTCTTTTCTGTTGAGATTCGTAATAAGTACGAATTAATAACTCCATTACAATTCCAATAGTAAATAGTTGAATTCCTGCGAGAATAAACATCAATCCAAATATTAATAATGGTCTATTTCCAATATCTTCACCCATTAATTTAACTACAAGAAGGTATGCATTTATAACTACCCCAAGCATTATAAGAAGCACCCCAAAAATACCGAATAAGTGAATCGGTCTTTGAAAATATTTGCGGATAAATAATAGAAGCATCATATCTGCCACTACTTTAAAAACACGCTCTAAGCCATATTTAGAAACACCCGCATTTCTGGCATGATGTTTTACAGGAACTTGTTTAATTTGGGCACCTTCAAGATGTGCTAATAAGGTTATAAAACGGTGCATTTCTCCGTATAAATTAAGGTCTTTAGCAATATCTTTTGTAAAAACCTTTAGAGCGCAACCATTATCCTTTATATCTAGTTTAGTAACTCTTCTAACCATAAAATTGGCTATTTTAGAAGGTATTTTCTTTACCAAAGAATCTTTTCTTTTTTGTCTAATTCCTGTGATTAAATCATATTCACCGTTAACGGTATAAGATAACATTTGAGGAATATCGGAAGGATCATTTTGTAAATCGCCATCCATGGTAATAATATATTCCCCTTCAGCATAATCAATACCCGCAGCTAAAGCCAAACTTTGACCGTAGTTCTTTTTTAATGCTATTAAATGTACTTTTTCATCGTCCATTGCTTTTACTACTTTGCGCGTTGCATCCGTAGAAAAATCATCGATATATATAATTTGGTAAGTGTAACCTACCAAACTTTCATGTATTTTTTTTGTAAGTAGTACAACGTTCTCCTCTTCATTATATAAAGGAACTACAATAGAAAGAAGGTCGTTAGTTAAGATAGCCATAGCATATTTATTGAAGGTGCAAATTTATGGTTTTTATTTAAGTTCTTTTCTGTGAATTAACAACAATTGTTCTGCGGCCACAAATGGGGATATTTTAGCATTAATTACTTTTTCTAAAAGCAATTCAAATTCTTGCTGAACCGCTTTGTTTTGATAAAAATCGGCTTTTAAACGGTCTTCAATAGTTTGTATCAACCAATATTTATTTTGTTGTTTACGCTTTTCAAGAAAAAAATCGCCAGTTGTCTCGATGTACTCTTTTATAGTCTCCCAAATTTCATCGATGCCTTGGTTTTCTATGGCGGAACATTGTAATACTTTTGGCGTCCAACCATTCTGTTTTGGAGGGTATAAATGTAGCGCTCTTGTAAATTCTATTTTGGCAATTTTTGCAGCTTGTTTGTTCGCTCCATCTGCTTTATTAATTACAATACTGTCTGCTAATTCTATGATGCCTCTTTTTATACCTTGTAATTCATCGCCTGCGCCTGCAAGTTTTAATAACAGAAAAAAATCTACCATGCCGTGTACGGCAGTTTCACTTTGTCCTACACCTACGGTTTCTATTAATATAATATCGTAGCCAGCAGCTTCACATAAAATAATAGTCTCACGGGTTTTTCTAGCAACTCCTCCTAGAGAGCTCCCCGATGGAGAGGGTCTAATAAATGCATTTGCGTTTTTTACTAAAGCCTCCATTCTTGTCTTGTCTCCTAAAATACTGCCTTTGCTTACTGAACTAGTAGGATCCACAGCTAAAACAGCCACTTTTTTTCCTTTAGTAGTTAGTAATTTCCCAAAAGATTCGATAAAAGTACTTTTACCAACACCTGGCACACCGGTAATACCTATTCTAATGCTGTCTGTTTTGATTTTTATACAAGCATCAATTAATTCATTTGCTTGTTTTGCATGTAATGTATTGTTGCTTTCTATTAGGGTAATGGCTCTACTTAAGGTGGCTGTTTCACCTTTAAGTATGCCACTTATTAATGTATCTGTACTTATTTTTTCTTTGCGAATAGATTTTATTTGAGCAATAGATTTATCATTAAAAACCTCAGGAGCTTTTATTCCCTTTTTTTCTTCTAATGCAGATTTAGATTTTGGCTTTTTCAAAAACTCGGAAATTGGATTGATGGAAAATAAGGCTTTTTTCAAACATTCACACAAATTTAATAATTCATTTTTCGTAAGGTGTTTTTCAATCACTATATTATGCTATAAAAATTAAATAAAATTAAAAATGAAGACAATATTTAAATCAAGGGCAACAAATAAAGGCGGAAGAAGCGGTCATGTTACTAGTGAAGGCGGACTTATAGACTTAGATGTTAAAATGCCTATTGGTGATGCAACAATAGAAGAAACACATACCAATCCAGAGCAATTATTTGCAGCTGCTTATTCTACATGTTTTGCAGGCGCATTACAGGCTGTAGCTAAAGAAAATGGGGTTGATGATTTAGGTGATTTTAGTGTAACAGCTACCATTGCATTCCAAAAGGAAGAAGATGGTTTTATAATTAAAGCTACGCTTGATTCTTATCTTCCGACAGTGGATAAGAAAAAAGGAGAAAAATTGGTAAATGCGGCACATGAAATATGTCCTTACAGTAAAGCTACAAGAGATAACATTACGGTAACTCTTAATTTATTGCTAGAGGAATAAAGAATGTTTATGATAAAGAAAAAGCGGATATTTTTAAAAATATCCGCTTTTTTTTATGTTTTAAATGTAAAGGTTGATTCGTTTACATATTTTTCTGAGGGCTCTAAAACACTTGAGGGAAAATGAGTATGATTAGGAGCATCTGGGAAATTTTGAGTTTCAAAACAAATAGACCCAGTAGTTGGAGGGGTATAAATTACTACTGCAGGTTGATTGGTTTTCACTAACATAGTAATTCCTGATATTTCAGAACTAACCTCGGCTGCTAAATTGTTGTTAGTGTTAATTACAAATGGCGTGTCTAAACGTGTTTCTCCAATAATCTTTTTATTTAAAAAATCATATTTAGTCTGGTTAACTTCTGTAAAATTCCCTGTTGGGAGAAGATTAGTATGTGTTTCAAGTATTTTATTGCAATTAAGCTTTAAATGATAATGATCTATAACTGGTTCGGAATCTAATTTAAAATAAGAATGATTGGTTAAGTTAACAACGGTGGTTTTATCTGTTGTAGCTTCGTGTGTGATTTTTAATGTATTAGCCAGCAAAGTATAGGTTACCATTACATTTAAATTTCCAGGATAACCTTCCTCTAAATCAGGACTCAAGTATGACAGTTTTATATAAGGTTCTTTACCATGATTTACTTCTTCAATAGTAAAGTACTTTTGGTTAAACCCACTTTGCCCGCCATGAAGATGTACATTATTCTGTTGGTACCCCCTATATTTTTTACCTTCAAGAGTAAAACTTCCATTGGATATTCTGCCAGCATAGCGTCCAATGCAAGCACCTAAATACATGTTATCTTTTAAATACTCTTCGGTAGACTCCAACCCAACAACAGTATTTGTTGGATTTCCGTTTTTATCTTTAACAATAAGTTTTTGAATAATTGCCCCAAAATCTAGAACTGTTAATTCAATATATTCGTTTTTAATCGTAATTTGATTCAATTGGAAAAATTTTAAGTCGCAAATCTAAACTTTTTTGCAACATCTAAATATTTGTATCGTCCTTAAGATAACAACAACTAAAAACTAACTTGGAAAGTTTGCTAAAATTCCAAACAGATTTAATTGAGCAATGTAAAGCTAACAATCGTAAAGCTCAAGTACAGCTTTATGAAAAGTATTGTGATGGTATGTTTTGCGTTGTAATGCGATTTTTAAGAAATAGTGATGATGCAGAAGACGTTCTGCAAGAAGCATTTATTAAGGCTTTCTTAAAAATTGATCAGTATAAAGGAGAAGTAACTTTTGGAGCTTGGTTGAAACGAATTGTAGTGAATAAATGTATCGATTTTTTAAAAGCAAAGCGCAATGAACATGTGCCGCTCGAGGAAAATGTAATACAAGTAGTTGACGATGATGATTGGCAAATACAATCTGATATCACTATAGAAGAAGTGAGGACAGAAATTAATGAACTCTCTGATAAATATAGGTACGTATTAATGCTTTATTTGATTGAAGGTTATGATCATTCAGAAATATCGCAAATTTTAGATATTCCAGAAACTACTTGTAGAACACATTTATCAAGAGGAAAATGTATGTTAAAAGAAAATTTGTTAAAGAAAAGAAATGGAGCAACAACAAGATCTTAGAAAGCTTTTTGATGAAAAGAGAGCCACGGAAAGCTTTCAGCTTAAGTCAGGGCATAAAGACCGGTTTTTAAATCGTTTAGACCAGGAGTTACCTAAAAGAAGCACGTCTAAATGGTTTGTTTTTAAAATTGCAGCTTCGGTTGTGGTGTTCATTGGTTTCGGTTTTTATTGGTATTCTAATTTAAATATTAAAAACAATCCTCAAACAAGTGTTGTAGATGTTCAAAAAGAAAATGATAAAATAAACACCATTTCTTTAGGCGATTTATCACCAGATTTAAAAAAAATAGAGCAGTATTATGTTGCAACGATTAATCTCGAATTGGCTCAATTAGAAGTATCCGATGAAAACAAACTACTTGTAGATGGTTATATGGAGCGGTTGGCAGAATTAAATACTGAATATCAACTTTTAACAAAGGAGCTGAATACTATTGGCCCTAATGATCAAACAATTTCCGCATTAATTCAAAATCTACAGTTACGCTTACAGTTGTTGAAAAAACTAAAAGAAAAGTTAACCGAATTAAAGTCATCAAAAAATGAAACAGCAATTAGTATATAAATTAGTTTCCATCGTATTCTTTTTAGGAATAAGCGGGAACGCCCAAAAACAAATTAAAACCTTTAACGAGATTTTTAATGTAAATGACAATGCGGTATTAAATATAAATACCACACATACAGATATTGAGTTTGAAACATGGAATAAAAATCAAATAGCGATCGAGGTAGTTATTGAAATAGAGGGAGCCAGTTCTAAAGAAATGGAAGCCTATTTTAAGCAAAACGAAATAAAAATAACAGGCAATAGTAGACAAATTGATGTTACTACAGGTGTTGAAAATACGTGGTTTTTTAAACACTCTACTGGCGGATTCACTAATTCGTGGAATAATGAGGCTATAGTAATACCCGAAATTACGGCAATACCTGAAATAGATTTTTTGGATTTTGTAATAGACAGTATTCAAATGCCACCTGTGCCACCAATGCCAGTACCTGATTTTGATTATGATGCTTTTCAAAAAGAAGGCGATGCTTATTTAAAAAAATGGCAAAAAGAATTTGATACAAATTTTGGTGAGGATTTTGAGAAAAAAATGGCGGATTGGCAAATGAAAGCAGAGCAAGCAAGTAAAGCGCATCATGAAAAAAGTAGAAAGCAATCAGAAAAAGCAAGCAAACAAAGAATTATAGCTTATGAACAAGCCAAAGCCGATAGGAAAGAGGCTATCCATGAGCGTAGGCCAGCAATGCAAGAAAGACAGCAAGCGCTACAAACAAGATTAAAGGAAAACGCAGAAGAAAGGCGACTACAGTTTTTAATAAGAAATGGTGACACAATTTCTAAACAAATAAGTAGAAGTTTTGTAAATAGTCCAAACGTCTATTATATTAATGCTAACGGAGATGGGAAAAGCGAAAAAGTTAAAGTAAAAAAGAATATAAAAATAAAGATGCCAAAATCTGCAACTATTAAAATGAACGTGCGTCATGGAGAAGTAAAATTGGCCGAAAACACTAGGAATATGAATGCTAAGCTTTCATATTCTGATTTAATAGCTTTAACGATAGATGGTGATAAAACTGAAATAGATGCCTCTTATTCTCCTGTAAATGTCCAAAATTGGAACTACGGGAAACTAAAAGTGAATTATTCTGATAATGTTGATTTGAAAAAGGTAAATTCATTAACCTTGAACTCAAATTCTTCTGAGGTAAATATAGAACATCTTTTAAAAAATATTCTTGTTGAGAATAATTTTGGAGCATTGTCCATACAGCAGGTGTCTAAAGATTTTTCATCTATAAATGTTTCAATGAAAAATGGCGAGTTATATTGTAAACTTCCATCAATCCCATTTGTTTTGCAAGCAAATGGGGAAAATTCCAAATTTACAGCACCTTCATCACTTAAATTAAATAAGACAAAAAATCAGAATACTGTTTTATATAAAGGTTATAACCAATATAAAACTGCCGATAAATCAATTCTTATCACATCTAAATATAGCGATGTGGTTTTGGAGTAAAAGCATATTTAATGACCGTTTTTTTTCAGCAACTCTGGAAACTTACTTTTAAAGCGGTTTAATCGAGGAATAGATACATTTCGAATATAGGAGTTGTTTGGGTTGTTTTTCTCGTAGTCTTGATGATACTCTTCAGCATCATAAAAAATAGTAAACTTAGAAACTTCTGTAGCCAATGGTTTATTATATACCTTTTCAGAGGTTAATTTCGCCATATAGTCTTCAATTATTTTCTTTTCAGCATCATTTTTATAAAATGCTATAGAACGGTATTGCTTGCCCATATCTGGTCCCTGACCATTTATTGTAGTTGGATCATGCGAACCAAAATAGACTTTTACAAGAGTTTCAAAATTTATTTCCTTTGGGTTATAATATACTTTAACGGCTTCAGCGTGTGTAGTTCTACCATATCCAACTTCTTCGTAGGTAGGATTTTTTTCTTTTCCACCAGAATATCCAGAAACAACCTCTTTTACACCTTCTACACTCTCAAAAATTGCTTCTACACACCAAAAACAACCACTAGCGAAATAGGCGGTTTCATATTTAGATAGGTCTTGTGTAGACTCAGTAATTACGGATGCTGATGATATTTTATCTTTGGTTTTAGATTGGCAACTTATTGCAGTTACTATAAATACCGCTAAAAAGGATGTTTTTAGATAATTCATATGTTTTTTTTAAGATTAGTAGTCCAAATTTGTAATTACTTACGAAGAAATACTGCTGAAGATGTTAATATTTTTGTAATTATAACACAAGTTGATTTATCTACAAATATAAACCTGTATTATATTTGAAATATGAATAAGTTAGAATCAATCTTGCATGGCTTGTCTGCAACCGCCATACCAATATTAGATGCAGCTATAAGTATTAATTCATACACGGCACTTGATTTGTCGATAACGAATGCAGCTTTAGATGCTTACAACATTACAAACCCAACCTCTTGTCAAGAATATATAGATTCGGTTTTGAAAAAAAACCATGCTGAGGTTGCTTATGGAGGCTATTTAGAAAAGCGCAATTTGTATTCCGATAAAAGTAATTTTTCTAGCAACACCATGGCGCTGCGAAATATACACTTAGGAATAGATTACTGGGCTAAAGCAGGTACTTCTGTTTTGGCACCAATAAAAGGAAAGGTTCATAGCTTTCAAAATAATAGTGCTATGGGGGATTATGGGCCAACAATTATATTGCATCACCAATTTAATGATAGCTCCTTTTACACTTTATATGGGCATCTTTCCTTAGACTCGATTAAAAATGTATATGTAGGAAAAGAATTTGAGCGAGGTGAGACACTTGGTTTTTTAGGCACACCGGATATAAATGTGAATTATGCTCCACATTTACATTTTCAGATTATAAATGATATTGGTGCTTATCATGGAGATTATCCAGGAGTGTGTACTGAAAATGATCTTGCTTTTTATAAAAGTAATTGCCCGGATCCCAATCTATTGTTGGGCTTATAGATAAAGTGTTATCGATTAAATGCAGCTTTTTACGTTAACGGAATTTTATCCTAATTTCTGTTATCGAGGAAAAAGTTACTTACATCTAGATTAAGTTCATTCACCGAAAGATAAACGGTATTGACCGAAAATCGACGAAATAGGCTTCTAAGTGGGATTACCTTTACAGTGTAAAACCCAAGTCATGAAAGCAATTTTAACTATTTTATTTGTTCTTTTTATCGGTCTATTCGCAAATGCACAAGATTCTAATGTTGATGCAAAAGTAGCAACACAAACAGAAAATGTTGTTTTAGTGAATTCAACAATAAAAACTACATTAAACAACAACGAAACTAAAGTTGCTCGTTTGTACATGGACAGAAATTACAAAGTAAAAAAGGAATTGTCTTTCACAACTAAATCTAACAAATCTAAATTAGCATAATTATGATCGTATCTTTAGTATTGATTTTTGGAATTTCATCTTTAGTATCATTGGTATATTTTTACAACAAGATTACCTTAATGAAGCCTGTAAAAGTAAAGTCTAGAAAAGTTTAATTAGCCGATAGGCTGAAAATTTTCTCCTATTTCTTTAAACTTAATAATATAATTTGTTCCCTTTTTTGAAGCATCTTTTAAAATGGAACCTTTTAATTGTCTGGTAAGATTATAGATAAGCTTTAACCCTAATGATGTACTCGTTTGTGGTGTAATAGTATCTGCATACCCCTCACCATTATCTCCTATATTTAGAATATAATCATCATCGGTTTCTTTTTTAAGCGCAATACTTATTTCGCCTTCAGAATTATCTTTAATACCATATTTTAAGGAGTTGGTAATAGCCTCATTAATTAAAAGACCAAGTGGAATAGCGGTGTCAATCCCTAAATTGATATCAATAATATCAATGGCTACTTTTATTCTATTATCAGTGCCTTTTATAGATTTTACCAAATATTCACTTAATTCTTCTACGTAAGATTTGTATTCAATCTTAGATAAATCTTCTCGCATATAAAGCATTTCATGAACCATAGCCATAGAATTTACTCTATTTTGGCTGCTTTTTATCATGGTTCTCATGTCAGGATCCTTCATGTTTCTAGCTTGTAGACTTAAAAGACTAGAAACTGTTTGCAGATTGTTCTTTACTCTGTGATGTACTTCTTTAAGCAAAGTTTCTTTTTCTTTCACCTGTTGTTCTACCTCCATTTTGGAACGGTATAGATTATAATGTGTTTTTACCAATACTTTTCCAAAAACACCACCAAGTAGATAAACAGAAAATAGAATACTGATAAAATTAAATACCTTTCTTGAATCTTCAGGAATTTCGTTTTGTACAAATTTAAAATTGAAAAAACTTTCTAAAAATATTAGCGTTACAATTACGAATATTAGATAAAGGTAAAATGCGCCATATTTTTTTGTAGTTACATAACCTGCAAAAACAATTAATGCGAGTACGAAAATAAAAGAACTGTTGATTCCTCCACTAAATAATGTTACAGTAACTGCACTTAATAGTGCTGTTATTGAAGTAATGTTGTAAGTAAGCGTTAAATTTTTATGGTATGTAAATGCTAAGGTGTTGATTAAATTTAAAATGGTGAAACCAAAAAAAACAAATGGTATTACTTTAACTATGTCAAGAAAATAAAAGCATACAATTCCGAATAACAACGAGAGAATTGAGGATATATAGTTTACCCTTAATATTAAATTGGTCTTGGTTTTCAGGCGTTGTTGGTATGCCATTTAGTTAATTTAACTGATTGTATTTTTAAAGTTAAGAAATTCACTATCGTCCTGATGGTTTTTTTTCTTTTTTTTAAAATATATATCTAGTACACTTCTGTAAAGCTAAATATGTTTTTGATAAAATCAAAAACGACAGCTTTAATTTGCTGTCGTTTTATCATTATTTTTTGATCTAAGTGATTAATGTTCTGTAATCACCCATTCTCCCTTTAAAATAAGGGGTTCGGCTTGCTTATATTTTAATGTTTTGCTTTCGCCAGACATTACATTTTTTATAGTAACACGGTCATTTCGGCCAATTTTTGGTGCTTCTCTAGTAATTGTCTCAGTAACTTGTGGTCTATTTCCTTGATTTTGACCAACAGCACGATTTTGAGCAGCAAGTTCATCGCTATTTAAAACCTCTTCTTTACTAACGTTTAATTTTTCTTTAGGACGACTTACCGCTTTAGCTTCTTGAATATTGGTATTGTTGCCTGATGGAATTTCACCTTTATATAAGAATGCTACTACTTCCTTGTTTACTTTCTCAATCATGCCTTTGAATAATTCAAAAGCTTCGAATTTGTAAATTAAAAGTGGATCTTTTTGTTCATGAACAGCTAATTGTACAGATTGCTTTAATTCATCCATTTTGCGTAAATGAACTTTCCACGCTTCATCAACAATTGCTAAAGTGATGTTTTTTTCAAAATCCGTAACTAATTGTTTACCATCACTTTCATAAGCATCTTTTAAATTGGTGACAATATTATAGGTTTTGATGCCATCTGAAAATGGTACCACTATTCGCTCAAATTTATTGCCTTCTTCTTCAAAAACATTCTTTATAACACGGTAAGCAACAGCAGCGCTACGCTCCATTTTCTCTTGATAATGGTTGTAGGCCGATTTGTATAATTGCGTTGAAATTTCTTGAATACTTTTTTTCGCAAACTCCGATTCTGTAATAGGAGACGTTATAGAAAAGTATTTTATTAATTCAAACTCAAAATTCTTAAAGTCGCTAGCATTTTTATTGGTTTCTGCGATTACCTCACAGGTATCGTAAATCATGTTAGCAATATCTACCTTTAAACGCTCTCCATGCAATGCATGTCGACGTCTTTTATACACCACCTCACGTTGTGCGTTCATTACATCATCATACTCTAATAAACGCTTACGAACACCAAAGTTATTTTCTTCCACTTTTTTCTGTGCACGTTCAATAGATTTGGTCATCATAGAATGTTGAATTACTTCACCATCTTCTAATCCCATTCTATCCATCATTTTTGCTACTCTATCAGAACCAAATAAACGCATTAGGTTATCTTCTAGTGAAACATAGAATTGCGAACTTCCTGGATCTCCTTGACGACCTGAACGACCTCTTAACTGACGGTCAACACGACGAGAATCATGACGTTCTGTACCAACTATAGCAAGTCCGCCTGCTTTTTTAACAGCATCTGAAAGCTTAATATCGGTACCACGACCAGCCATGTTGGTTGCAATGGTAACAATACCTGCTTTACCTGCTTCTTCAACTATTTCGGCCTCTTTTTTATGTAATTTTGCGTTTAATACATTGTGTGGAACTTTACGAATGGTAAGCATTCGTGAAAGAAGTTCTGATATTTCAACTGAGGTTGTACCTATTAAAACTGGTCTTCCTGCTGCAGAAAGATTACTAACTTCTTCTATAATTGCGTTGTATTTTTCGCGTTTGGTTTTATAGATTAAATCATTTCTATCATCACGAGCAATTGGTCTGTTGGTCGGAATTTCCATAACATCTAGTTTATAGATTTCCCAGAATTCTCCAGCTTCAGTGATTGCTGTACCAGTCATACCCGAAAGTTTGCTGTACATTCTAAAATAGTTTTGTAGCGTAACTGTTGCAAAAGTTTGTGTAGCTGCTTCAATTTTTACACTTTCCTTTGCTTCAATAGCTTGGTGTAATCCGTCGGAATAACGACGACCATCCATAATACGACCCGTTTGCTCATCAACAATCATGACCTTATTATCCATTACCACATACTCTACATCTTTTTCGAATAGGGTATAAGCTTTTAAAAGTTGATTCAGGGTATGAATACGCTCACTTTTAACGCCAAATTCTTTAAAGAGAACTTCTTTTAATTCGGCTTCTTTTTCTATGTCTAGATTTTGATTCTCAATTTTAGCAATTTCACCACCAATATCAGGCATTACAAAGAAAGACGGATCTTGTTCGCCTGAAATATGCTCAACACCTTTTTCTGTAAGTTCTATTTGATTGTTTTTTTCATCAATTACAAACCACAATTCTTCATCAACCTTTGGCATTTCGCGGTTGTTGTCTTGCATGTAATAATTTTCGGTTTTTTGAAGCAATTGTTTTACTCCTTCTTCACTCAAAAATTTAATTAAAGCTTTATTTTTTGGTAAACCGCGGTGTACACGTAGTAATTGAAATCCACCTTCTTTAGTGTCTCCAGAAGCTATTAATTTTTTAGCTTCAGCTAAGACTCCTGTTAAATATTGTCTTTGTAAGTTAACTAAATCATTAACTTTTGGTTTTAATTCATCAAATTCGTGAATATCACCTTTTGGTACTGGACCAGAGATTATTAAAGGTGTACGAGCATCATCAATTAAAACTGAATCGACCTCATCCACAATGGCATAATTATGCGGACGTTGTACCAAATCACTTGGCGTATGTGCCATGTTATCTCTTAGGTAATCAAATCCAAACTCATTATTGGTTCCATAAGTAATATCTGCATTGTAAGCAGCACGTCTTCCGTCAGAATTTGGTTGGTGATTGTCTATGCAATCTATGGTTAAGCCATGAAATTGAAAAATAGGCGCCATCCACGCACTATCTCTTTTTGCTAAGTAATCGTTTACAGTTACAAGATGTGTTCCATTGCCTGTAAGAGCATTTAAATATAAAGGTAGCGTTGCCACTAATGTTTTACCTTCACCAGTATGCATCTCTGCAATTTTACCTTGGTGTAGTGCGATACCTCCAATTAACTGAACATCATAATGAACCATATCCCAGGTCACTTCTTTACCTGCTGCATTCCAAGAATTTTTCCAAATTGCTTTATCTCCATCAAGGGTAACATAATCTTTAGTTCCAGAAAGTACTCTGTCGAATTCAGATGCAGTAACCGTTAATGTAGTATTGTTTGCAAAACGTTTTGCAGTTTCTTTTACTACAGCAAAAGCTTCTGGTAAAATGTTGTTTAATGTTTTTTCAGAAACTTCATAAGCTTCTTTTTTAAGGCGGTCTATTTCGGTATAAAGATCTTCATTTTTATCAATATCCTTAGAAGATTTAACTTCTTCCTCTAGCGTCTTTATTTTATCGTTTATTTCTTGAGTATCTTTCTTTATTTGCTCCTTAAATGAAATAGTCTTATTTCTAATTTCATCAAGACTATAACCTGAAAGTTCTTTTTCGAAGGAATGTATCTTATCTATTATTGGTTGTAGTGCGCTTACGTCTTTCTTGGCTTTATCGCCAACAAAAATTTTCAAAACAGAATTTAAAAAACTCATACTGTAAATTATTTTTTAAGTGTCATGCTATAACCGTACCAAAGCTTTTTTTAAGCAATAACATGACAGAATGAACCTTAATGACCCGAATTACTTTTCTCTTTGTCATTAAAGTTCAAAATTAAGTAAAAAAAAAGCCTCTGATGAGACTTTTTTAATGTTATTACGTTAATATTTTAATATTCGTCCTCGTTCCAGAGGTAATCTTCTTCCGTAGGATAGTCAGGCCAAATTTCTTCAATCGATTCGTAAATTTCGCCACCTTCTTCTTCCATTGATTGTAGGTTTTCTACAACCTCTAGTGGAGCACCGGTTCTAATTGCGTAATCTATTAACTCGTCTTTGGTAGCTGGCCAAGGCGCATCGCTTAAATAAGATGCTAATTCTAAAGTCCAATACATGTTAGTAGTATGATTTTAATTTTTTGCAAAAATAAATTTTAAATTGATATATCCAAGTTTATTTCAATTTATTACAAAAATATTTTGTGGTAAAAATCATATATTGTTGAAAAACAGAATATTATCTTTATTTTTTTTCGGGAATCCATTTGATTTCTTCAACGTTTAAAAGTGCCGATAATCTACGAGCTAGTACAAACAGATAATCTGATAATCGGTTTAAATAACTTAGCACGTTTTCTTCAAATGGTTCAATATCATTTAAATGCGAGGCTAAACGCTCTGCTCTTCTACAAACAGTTCTGGCAATATGACAGTATGACACCGTGGTGTGACCTCCAGGTAAAATAAAATGTGTCATTGGTTGTAAATGTTTTTCCATTTCGTCCATTTCATGCTCAAGAATTGTAATGTCTTCCGAACTAATTTTATCAATATTTAAGCGATCTTTTCCATTTTGTAAAATTGCTTTTGCTGGATCTGTAGCTAAAACAGCACCAACTATAAATAATTTATGCTGAATTAAGGTCAATATTTTTTTAGAATGTGCATCAATTTCCTGATCATTAATTAAACCTATCCAAGAATTTAATTCATCAACGGTACCGTAACTTTCTATTCTAATATGATGTTTAGCTACACGGGTGCCTCCAAAAAGTGCCGTTGTGCCTTTATCTCCCGTTTTTGTGTAAATTTTCATGTCTGGTAAATTAATCTTGATTATGGTTTAAACACTAAGTGTTCTAATGGAATTAGGAGTGTTATTTTTTATGTCGATCCATGAACTTTCGATTTTTTCGGGCCTTATTTTTCTTTTTATTATAAAACAGATTGACAAAGAAAATTACTGCTAAAAGGACAAAAAGTATATAAATAAAGTTATTCATGTTATGGGTATTTGCCTAAAATTACTGGATTATATTCTAATTTTAAAATGTTCTTTTTCTTGTTCTCTTCTAAAAAAAAGAATTCCACAATAAAATAAATCTAGACTAACTTTAATAGCATTGTGCTTAATAAGTTGATCCCAATTTTTATAATCTTTATAAATTGCATTTATAAAAACAATACTCTCGTTATGAAAGGTACTGGTTTTAGTAATCTTTTTAAATGTGTTTTCAGTTAATTCTTCAAAATAAACAAAGTCGGTTGTATTATAATCAAAGCCAATTTTTGGAAAATTCTTAATAATTTGATTTTTTAAAGCGCTGTTTTTTTCGATAGTTTGTATTTGAGATATATTAAAATAAGCCAGTGTTTTTTGTGCAGTGTTGAGTGATTTGCTTTTGCAGAACACCTTTTTACTATATAGGCACTTGGTTACAAAGGCATACACAAAAGGGGAGTGTACGCCGTGTTGATTTGTAGCGGTTAATAGAAATTTTATACGTTGAAAAAAATACATTACCAATTATTCTAATTGTGCAGAGAGCTCAAACCAGCGTTCTGTTTTCGCTTCTATTGTTTCTTCAATTTCTTTTAATTCTATGGATAGTTTATCTATTTGTTCACCCGTTAAAGAAGTATCCGCAAACTTTTGTTGTGTATCTACTTTCTTTTGCTCAAGCTTTTTTATTTCCTTTTCAAGATTAGTGAACTCTTTTTGCTCGTTAAAGGTTAACTTTTTTTTCTCTTCTTTAACCTTAACTGTTTTTTCTGGTTCTACAGGAGTATTTTCTTTCTTAGAAGCGCGATATTCCATAACTACACTATCTTCGTATGCTCTAAAATCGCTATAATTGCCTGGAAAATCTTCGACAACTGCATCTCCTCTAAAAACAAAAAGGTGATCTACAATTTTATCCATAAAATAACGATCATGTGAAACAACAAGTAAACAGCCAGGAAAATCCATTAAAAAACTCTCAAGAACGTTTAAGGTTACAATATCTAAATCGTTGGTAGGTTCATCGAGGATTAAAAAATTAGGATTTTGAATTAAAATTGTACATAAATACAAGCGTTTTCGTTCCCCACCACTTAGTTTATCA
Source organism: Cellulophaga tyrosinoxydans (assembly GCF_900176415.1). GTDB lineage: Bacteria > Bacteroidota > Bacteroidia > Flavobacteriales > Flavobacteriaceae > Cellulophaga > Cellulophaga tyrosinoxydans. The sequence continues at coordinate 75,576 of NZ_FWXO01000006.1, forward strand.
ACAAAATCATATTGTTTTTTACGGTCAAATAAAAAGCGCTCTAATAGTTGCTGTGCTGAAATTTGACGGCCTTTGGCTAGTGGAATATAATCACCAAATTCGCGAATAACATCTATAACTTTTTGACCTTCTTTTATGTTAATACCTTTTTGGGTGTAATAACCAAATTTTATAGTTTCGCCGACTACCACTTTTCCACTGTCTGGTTCGTCATTGCCACTAATAATATTTAAGAAGGTAGATTTTCCTGTACCATTTTTACCAATAATTCCAAGACGCTCACCTCTAAGAAAATTATATTCGAATTTATCTAATATAGGTTTTCCTGGAAATGATTTTGAAATTTTATGAAGCTCAAGAATTTTACTTCCCATGCGCTCCATATTAATTTCGAGTTCTACTTGATTTTCATTTCTACGTTTACTGGCCCTATCCTTAATCTCGTAAAAATCATCTATTCTTGATTTAGATTTAGTGGTTCTAGCTTTAGGCTGTCTACGCATCCAATCTAATTCTTTTTTAAATAGTAGTTTAGACTTATGTTGCTCGGTAACTTCTTGTTCTATTCTAGCTTCTTTCTTTTCTAAATAATAAGAATAGTTTCCTTTGTAAGGATACATTACACCTTCATCAAGTTCTATAATTTCATTACATACTCTTTCTAAAAAGTAACGATCGTGCGTCACCATAAAAAGTGTCATGTTTTCTTTAGCAAAATACTCCTCTAACCATTCAATCATTTCAAGATCTAAGTGGTTGGTAGGTTCATCAAGTACTAATAAATCTGGTTTATTAATAAGAGCATTTGCTAGTGCCAAACGCTTTTTTTGTCCACCTGAGAGTATGGCAACTTTTAAATGAATATCATTTAAATTAAGCTTGGATAAGATTTGCTTGTATTGTGTTTCAAAATCCCAAGCTTGAAAACGCTCCATACCTTCAAAAGCATGTTGGTAGGCATCAGCATCATCCGGATTTTCTAGTGCATTTTCATAAGCACGGATAACCTGAAGTACTTCATTATCGGAAGCAAAAATGGTTTCCTCAATGGTTAAATTAGGGTCTAAATTTGGCTCTTGGTCTAAAAAAGATACTCGAATGCCTTTGCGGTAATTTACCTGACCAGAATCAGGTGTGTCGATTCCAGAGAGAATGTTTAATATGGATGTTTTTCCACTTCCATTTTTAGCTATTAGGGCAATTTTCTGATCTTTATTTATTCCAAATGAAATATCAGAAAATAATACGTGTTCGCCATAGGCTTTGGCAATATTTTCTACCGAGAGTAGGTTCATGAACTTTATTTATTAACGATGGCAAAGTTAGTGAACTATGTTTGACCTTTCCGAATAAATTAAAAAGGAATATCGAACTACCAGCGCTATTAGTATTGGTATTATTAAAATGTTGAAGATCTGCACTTTAAATAGCCAAATTGCTAAAGAAATAAAAATCCCTGCCAGTAACAAATACATATAACTTAGTATCCATTTGGGCATTTTCTTCTTTTTTAATACCACAAATGCAATTATTAGGTTTAAAGGAAATGTCCATAAAAAATTAAAGTTCTTAGCAGTGGCTTGATGATCCGTTGCAAACCATAAAAGAACTATTATTAGTCCTGCGAGTCCAGTTATAAAAAACAAGGTGAAATCTACTATTCTGGATCTTGTTTTAGATTTAAAATTGCTATAGGTTATACCGATAATTACAATTGACACTAATGTTAACCAAAATAATGGTGAAGTGAAAAAATTAGTGTTTTTTACAACCGGTTTTGTGTCTAACAATAGTTTATCGTCAAGGACTAATGGCTGTTTATTAATTTTTGTATTTGGCAACTGTTTATACACATATATAGGTAAAAACATATGTTCAGAAGGTGTCGCTTTACGATCTATTACAGATCCTAGTGCTAAATCAATTCCAAAATTAGACCATGAATTCACCTCTAAATTTTGATGAATAAGCTCTCTAAAAGTATAATGATCTTTTAAATGGCCATATTCAAAGATTAACTTATTGCCTAAAACAGATTTTAAAGCCGCTGGTATTCTGGTGGAGCAATTATCAAACAAAAAATCGTACTTATAATATCTATTTTCTGGTAAGTAGTTGTTTTCTAAGAACGCGAATAATTCATTGTTTTCTTTGCTAGAAAGTAATAGTTGTTGCTCTTTCACCCATCGGTTTTCTACTTCATAATCATATAAAAAGTTGGCGAATGAAATTCTTGAAAGACGGTATAGTAATTTTCCTTGTGTAAATTTTAAATAAAAATTTGGTGTGTTAAAATCAAACTGACCATAATTGTAAACCACATCAATACCTTGAGCGGCATCTTGGATTCGTATGGCACTATGTCCAAATTTGGCGTATAATTCATCAGCAGTCCCTATGGTAAGTATGCTTATTTTAGCATGATCTGATAATGTTGGCTGTGCAAATGCAAGAGTTGAAAAGACTAAAAGTAAACTAAGAATACATTTATATAATCTCATAGTTTTTATTGAAATTTTTCTACAAACAAATATGCGAAGAAAATGGGATACATATTTGGTTCCCGCAAAAATATCCTATTTTTACCAAAAGCTTAACAAATGAAAAAACATATTCCAAACCTGATAACATTGCTTAATCTTTTCTGTGGTTGTATTGCTATATTTTTTGCGGTGCACGGTATGTTTGAAATGGTAGCAGTTTTTGTTTTTCTGGGTATTGTTTTTGATTTTTTTGACGGCTTTGCAGCACGATTATTAAATGTAAAAAGTGAACTAGGCTTGCAATTAGATTCGTTAGCAGATATGGTTACAAGTGGTGTTGTGCCCGGAATTGTTATGTTTAAAATGTTAGAAATGGCCTCGACGGGTGGTTGGAGTGCAGGATCCGAAACGAATTTTTGGAAGAATTTTGGATCTAATGTAGAAGGTTTGATACCACTTTTAGGCTTGATAATTACCTTAGCATCTGCTTATAGATTGGCTAAATTTAATATTGATGAAAACCAGACAGATTCATTTATTGGTTTGCCAACACCTGCAAATACATTATTAATTATATCATTACCGCTAATTATGCTGTATCATAATAATGATATTTTAAATAGTATAATTCTAAATCAGTGGTTTTTAATTGGTCTTACTTTTTTAAGTGCTTTTTTGCTTAATTCTAAGCTGAAATTATTTGCGTTGAAGTTTAAAAACTGGAGTTTTAATGATAATGCAATGCGATACATTTTTATTATCATAAGCATACTATGTCTAGCAACCCTTAAATATTTAGCAATTCCAGCAATTATAGCCTTGTATATTTTACTTTCGTTGATGAGCTCAATTAAAGAAAGTAAGAATGGATCCATTTAATTTTTAAAATGAAACTCTTAAATTCTATATTGGCAATTCTAATTATATTGGTTAATTGTTATTTATTGCTTTTTTTAATAAGGACACTAGTGAGTTCTGAAGGAGATACAATTAGTGGATTAATGGTTTCAATTGCTATTTCAAGTCTTATATTTCTGGTTATAGCTTTTTTTACTTTTAAAAAAAAGTACAGAGAAAACATAGGTGTCATCCTACTGAATAGTTTGGGCTTAATATGGAGTGTGATTTGGGTTTGGCTATTACTGGCAGTCCCAGTATTAGATTAAAATTAAAAATCCAATTTCTTTTTCCGAAGTTCAAAATTCTGGCCTAAGTATACTTTACGAACCATTTCGTCGGCAGCCAAATCTTCAGGAATCCCCGATTTTAAAATTCCTCCTTCGAACATTAAATAAGAACGTTCTGTGATCGCTAGCGTTTCTTGTACGTTATGGTCGGTAATTAAAATACCAATGTTTTTATTTTTTAATTGCGCTACAATACGCTGTATATCTTCAACGGCAACAGGGTCTACACCAGCAAAAGGTTCATCTAATAAAATAAACTTAGGATCGGTTGCTAATGCGCGAGCAATTTCAGTACGTCTACGCTCACCACCAGAAAGTAAATCACCACGATTTTTACGAATATGACCAAGGCTAAACTCTTCAATAAGCGATTCCATTTTCATTTCTTGCTCTTTTTTGCTCAACTTTGTAAGTTGCAAAACGCTCAAAATGTTTTCTTCAATGCTTAGTTTACGAAACACAGATGCTTCTTGTGCTAAATAACCAATTCCGTTTTGTGCACGTTTGTACATGGGGAATTTGGTAATGTCCATATTATCTAGAAAAATATTACCTCCATTGGGCTTAATAAGTCCAACAATCATATAGAAAGAGGTTGTTTTTCCAGCTCCATTTGGTCCTAAGAGTCCAACAATTTCACCTTGATTAACTTCTAAAGAAATACCTCTAACTACTTGTCGGCCTCGGTATGACTTCATTATATTTTCTGCACGTAACTTCATGTAGTATGCTGTTTTTTGACATAGTTGTTAAACACAAATACATCAAAATATTAAGTTGAACTTACTCTGAATTAAGATCAGAGTTTATCATTTTTGTTTCAAATCTAAACCTAAAAGTCTGTCAATGAAAGTAATTAATTAATTTTTAACCTTCTTGTTGTTCCAATGCTTCCCAATATTCATAGGCTCTTCGTAAATGCGGCACCACAATAGTACCACCTACCAAGGTGGCAATACCAAGAGTTTCCATAACTTCTTCTTTAGTGGCGCCTTCATTATACGAGCTTTCTAAATGGTATTTTACACAATCATCACAACGTAATACTGCAGAGGCAACGAGTCCAAGTAATTCTTTTGTTTTTACATCTAAAGCCCCAGCAGCATAAGCATTGGTATCTAGATTAAATATTCTTTTAATGATTTTGTTATTATCCGCTAACAATTTTTCGTTCATTTTAGAACGGTAAGCATTAAATTCTTCGATTTGATTAGGCATTGCTTTTTCTTTTTAATTCTCTTTTTGCTTCTTTCCTTAAAACATAGGCAGAGATGTAAATACTAATTTGATACAACAATAGAACAGGGATTGCAACAACAATCTGGCTGGCAACATCTGGTGGTGTAATTACCGCTGATAATATTAGAATTACAACTAAGGCTATTTTTCTATATTTTTTCATAATTTCAGGTGTCACTAAGCCTATTTTAGTTAGAAAAAATATAATTATAGGTAGCTCAAAAATTACTCCACAAGCAATTACCGATGACCTTAGTGTGGCAATGTACGAGTCTAAATCAAATTCATTAGTTACCGTATCACTAACGGAATAGGAACCTAAAAAGTTAATAGAAAAAGGTGCTACTACATAGTAGCCAAATAAAACCCCGAGAAAAAATAAAACAGAGGCTATAAAAATAAATCCTCTTGAATTTTTACGTTCTTTTGCATGTAAACCAGGACTCACAAATTTCCACATTTCATAGAGCACATAAGGAAATGCTATGATAAAACCTGCCCAAATAGAGGTCCAAATATCAGCAGAGAATTGTCCCGCCATAGTTCTACTCTGTATGGTAAAAGGTAGTGTTTCTGCACAAAAATCCGATACATAATTAAAGTAATTGCCTAATTCGCAAAAAAAGCGGTAGGTAGGAAAATCCATTTTGCTAGGTGCAAAAATGATATTGTCAAAAATATAACCACTCATAGCAAATGCCACACAACCAATAATGACCACTGCCATGGTTGAACGGATCAAGTGCCAACGTAATTCCTCTAGATGGTCTAAAAAAGACATCTCTTTAGGTTCTTGCTTCTTTGCCATTATAAAATTCCTTCGTTGATTAAATTATGAATATGTACAACACCCATATAAGTGTTATTTTTTACTGCGAGTAGTTGCGATATATTTTTAGCTTGCATAAGCTCCAAAGCTTTTACTGCTAGGGCATCATTTTCAATTGTTTTTGGATTTGCACTCATGATATCTTTAGCGGTTAATCCTTTAATATTGTCATGTTTACTAAGCATTCTACGGATGTCACCATCAGTTATAATTCCAACAATTTTATTATGCTCAATTACTGCTGTTACGCCTAACATTTTTTCAGATATTTCTACAATAACTTTTTTAACATCAGCATTAATATCTACTTGAGGTTTTAAGTTGTTTTCTGCAATATCTGCAACACGTAAGTACAATCTTTTGCCTAAGGTACCACCTGGATGGTATTTAGCAAAGTCTTTGCTGCCAAATCCTCTTAGTTCTAGTAGACAAATAGCAAGGGCATCTCCAATAACAAGCTGCGCAGTTGTACTGGTTGTTGGAGCTAAGTTATTAGGGCAAGCTTCTTTTTCTACAAAAGAATTAAGTACAAAATCAGATTGTTTTGCTAAAGTAGATTCAAGGTTTCCAGTAATAGCCATTAGCGTATTGCCTCCTTTTTTAATAAGGGGTACTAACATTTTAATTTCTGGAGTGTTGCCGCTTTTAGAAATACAAATAACGGTATCGTGTTCTTGAATTGTGCCTAAATCACCATGAATTGCATCTGCAGCATGCATAAATATTGATGGAGTTCCGGTAGAATTTAAAGTTGCTACAATTTTTGAAGCAATTAATGCACTTTTTCCTATTCCTGATATAACAACTCTCCCAGTGGAATTAAAAATATGAAGTACTGCATTAGAAAAATTTTCATCTAAAAGAGATGATAAATTTTGAATTGCTTCCGCTTCATTTTCAATCGTTTTTCTTGCTATATCAAGTATTGCAGTAGTTTTTTTCAAGGTAATTAATTCAATTATCTGATTGTTTTCCTAAAAGAATGTCTTATATTTAGTTACAAAATTACATAAACTTAATGTTATAAGATATTTTAAAATCTTTAAAGTAACATTTGTTTTTATCTTAATTTTAATCCTGCTAAGAAATTCATTAAATTATAATGCGTTGAAGTCTTAGCGTTAGTATTAATCGTTAATAATATTATGAGTTTGAGTGAAATTGATTTGCATTCCTCACTAAAAAAATATTTTGGATTTTCAAAGTTCAAAGGTCTTCAAGAAAATGTAATAAAAAGTATTCTTGAAGGTAAAAATTGTTTTGTTGTAATGCCTACAGGCGGTGGAAAATCGCTTTGTTATCAACTTCCTGCGTTAATGCAAGAAGGAACGGCAATAATAGTTTCCCCACTAATTGCTTTAATGAAAAATCAAGTAGACGCCATTCGTGGAGTATCTGCAGAAATGGGTATAGCCCATGTATTAAATTCTTCATTAACAAAAACAGAAATTAAACAAGTAAAGGCGGATATTACCAATGGTATTACTAAACTTTTATATGTTGCTCCAGAGTCATTAACAAAAGATGAGTATGTGGAGTTTTTACAATCTGTAAAGATATCATTTGTAGCAGTGGATGAAGCCCACTGTATTTCGGAATGGGGCCATGATTTTAGACCAGAATATAGAAATCTAAAAAACATTATCAGTCGATTGGATGATAGTATACCTGTAATAGGTCTTACGGCTACCGCTACGCCAAAGGTACAAGAAGATATAATTAAAAACTTAGGTATAGGTGATGCAGACTTATTTAAAGCATCATTTAATAGGCCTAATCTTTTTTATGAAGTCCGACCTAAAACTCAGAATATTGAAGCGGATATTATCCGTTTTGTAAAACAGAATTCTGGTAAATCTGGAATTGTTTATTGTTTAAGCAGAAAAAAGGTTGAAGAATTAGCTCAAGTACTTCAAGTGAATGGAGTTAGCGCTGTTCCTTACCATGCAGGATTTGATACTAAAACAAGGTCTAAATATCAAGACATGTTTTTAATGGAAGATGTAGATGTTGTGGTAGCAACCATTGCTTTTGGAATGGGAATAGATAAACCCGATGTGCGTTTTGTAATTCATCATGATATTCCGAAAAGTATAGAAAGTTATTATCAAGAAACTGGAAGAGCTGGTAGAGATGGTGGTGAAGGGCATTGTTTGGCCTTCTATTCTTACAAGGATATAGAAAAGCTAGAAAAATTTATGTCTGGAAAACCTGTTGCAGAACAGGAAATAGGAAATGCTTTACTACAAGAAATGGTAGCCTACGCAGAAACTTCCATGTCTAGGAGAAAGTTTATACTGCATTATTTTGGTGAGGAATTTGATGAAGTAAATGGCGATGGGGCCATGATGGATGATAATACCAAAAATCCTAAAGAAAAAGAAGAGGCAAAAGACGATTTGGTAAAAGTTATTAAAGTAGTTCAAGGAACTATGGAGAAATTTAAATCAAAAGAAGTCGTAAAGGTTATTATAGGGAAAACAAATGCTATTATCGCATCACATAAATCTGATGATAAAGACTTTTTTGGCATTGGAAAAGATAAAGATAAGGAGCATTGGATGGCACTAGTTCGTCAAGCATTAGTAGCTGGTTATTTACGAAAAGAGATCGAGCAATACGGTATTTTACATGTGACCGAAAAAGGAGAGGAGTTTTTAAAGAATCCTGTTTCCTTTATGATGACTAAAGATCATATTTATAGTCAAGCAGCGGATGACGCTATTGTAAGTGCAGCTAAGACTAGTGGTGGCGTTGCCGATGAAAATCTACTAAAAATATTAAAAGATCTTAGAAAAAAAGAAGGTCAAAAACTTGGAGTGCCTCCTTTTGTAATATTTCAAGATCCGTCTTTGCAAGATATGGCGCTTAAATACCCCGTTAGTGTTGAAGAATTAGTAAATATTCATGGAGTAGGAGAAGGGAAGGCAAAAAAGTATGGAAAACCTTTTGTAGATTTTATTAAAAAATACGTAGAAGATAATGATATTATCAGACCAGATGATTTAGTTGTAAAAAGTACTGGAGCTAATTCTGCTTTAAAATTATACATTATTCAGAATGTGGACCGTAAATTACCACTAGATGATATAGCCTCTGCTAAAGGATTAGAGATTCCTGAGCTCATAAAAGAAATGGAGCAGATTGTTTATAGTGGTACCAAATTAAATATAAGCTATTGGATTGATGAAATTTTAGATGAAGATCAGCAAGAAGAACTTCATGACTATTTTATTGATGCAGATTCGGATGGTATTGATGTTGCTATAAAAGAGTTTGATGGTGATTATGAGGATGAGGAATTGCGATTGTTCCGCATTAAATTTATTAGTGAAGTAGCCAATTAAGATACGGCTTCTTCTAATAATTCTAAAGTCATTTTATCTGCATTAAAGTTTGCGGCAATTCCTATAGGAATGGTAAAGTTATTGGCTACATGACCAAAGCTCATACCATAGGCTGCAGGAATGCCTAAAGGTTTTATACGATCAAGAATTACTTCTTTAAGTGTAAAAGTTTCGGGTTTGGCAGGTTTGTCGCATCCCTTACAAACACCTATCATTATAGCCACTGCTTTATTAAATGTTGGGCCTTCAATAAGTTGGGTGAGCATTCTATCAATCCGATAAGGAGATTCTTCAACATCTTCAATAAACACAATGGTTCCTGTGAAATCTATTTCATGTGGAGTGCCAATTAGGGCATTTATTAATGTTAAACTTCCACCAATTAATTTTCCAGTGGCAGATCCAGAAGTAATCGTATAGCGTTCAAATTCTGAATCTTTTTTTAATTTTTCATCTAAAGTTACATTTTCAATAAGTGTTTTTTCCTTAGGGTGCATAAGCACTTTTTTAAATTCATTTATAGAATACGCATCATTAAGCGTGCTGCCTACTGGGCCATGAAAAGTGACTAGTCCTGTTTCTTTATAAATGCCATTAGCTAGTGCAGTTATATCACTAAAGCCAATAAGTGCTTTAGGGTTATTTTTAATGCTATTGTAATCTATAAGTTGCATGATTCGTGTACATCCATACCCGCCACGCGCACACAATATACCATCGATTTTAGGGTTGGCGAACATTTCATTTACATCTTTGGCGCGTTCTTCATCGGTGTTACTAAAATAACCATGATTTCCAAGAATGCGATTGGTGTAAAATGGAATGAATCCCATTTCTTCTAAAGTGCTTATTGCTTTTTCTAAAACCTCAGGTTTAATAGCATAACCTGGGGCAACTAAGCCAATGGTATCTCCTTTTTTAAGTTTTTTGGGTTTTACTGTAATTAAATCATGCGTAGTTTTTGGTGTATTTCCAAAAAGAGTGGCAGGTAAAAAAGCTGCGGCTGAGATACCAAAAAGATTAGTGAAAAAGTGTCTGCGTGTTTTCATTCTTGTAGTATTATCTACTAAATATAATAGATTTAATTTCTATGAACAAAATGTTGTCATAAAAGCATAAAGTATCTATTACCGCTATTATTTACTTCTAGTTATTATTTGACAGGGAAAGTGTTTCTTTCTCGTAGAAGAATAAAAAAAAGACCGCTATTTGCGGTCTTTTGTGTATTAATATAAATCAATTAAATCTAAGGGTTTGGGTCAGATACTGCAACAGTACCACCTATTTTATCTTTCTTTAATTGTTTTTGAATTTTCTTAATGGCAGATTCTATAGATTTTTCTGGTTCTATAATGTTGTATTCACCCCAAAAATCAGGATCTGAGAATCCTATAGCTTCATCACTTAGAATAATATTTCTACGTAATTTTTCTTTGGCTTTTAAATTTCCAGATAAATTCTTCTCCCAATCCGTAACAGCCATTTCACAGGTCATGCTATAAACCGAGTTGAATAATCTATCGTCCCAATTAATTTTAAATTCTAAAAGTACATTGCTATAGCCATAATACCATTTGTTGTCTTTTTCTCTGTAATCCACTCTGTAGGCTACTTCGGTTGGGTAAACATTCGCCTTAGCTGGCTTTTTCTTTACAAACATTTCTGAAGCAACATATTTATTTGTAATGTTTAAAGAATATATAGCACTAGTTAAGATTTTATTTTCTGCATCAATAAATAATTGACCTTGGTATAATTGCCGATCTATATTTTCATTTTTTTGTTTAAAATTAACTACATAGATAAGCTTGTCATTAATTCTAGCCGATCGCTCAAAGCTATAGGTGTATAGCGGCAATGTTTCTTCTGTAAATACATATTCTGGGTACTTCATTAGATCTACAAATAATGCATTAAAAGGTCCTCCTTGTAGTTTTAATGCAAGAGTATCTAACTTATCATAATCAGTACTTTTTCTTGCTTTGTATAATTCTACATTATCCCTTTGATTGGAAGTATAAGGACTCTTGTGGATATTAACTACAGCCTCAGATAATGAAACATTCTTTTTTCTCTTTTTTATAGTTTCTCTATAAAAAGCTGTCATTAGCGTAGGACTTTCAAAATAGTTTTCTCCTTTGTTTTTCAGTGTTTCTCGTAACAGTTCTTCAGCATTCTTTGGAACAATTACATTTACCTCTGAAAGTTCCATTACAGAAGTTTTTAATGCTATTTTATTATTGTTTTCTTTTAAGTCGGATAAATTTATAGTTTTAGATTTATATCCTAAAAAGCTTACAATAACGCTTTTTTCATTCATGCTAGATGGAACCTTTAAGGAAAATTCACCTTCTGTATTGGTTACAGTACTAATGTTAGAACCTTCAACAGATAAACTGGCGAAAACTAATTCTTTATTAGAATCTTCATCAACTACTTTTCCTTTGTATTGATTAAATGATTCATTCTCTGTTTGGTCTTGAAACAAAATGGCTGCTTCAATCTTCTGTGTGACCCCAACAAAAAGCAATACTACCATTGCTGCTGCTAAGGATTTGTTTAGGATTGTTAAAAATTTCTGTATCATAGTGTTAGAATATTAAGTTGAGACAAATATTACCACTTAAGTTAGTGATTTTTAGAATACTAGGCTAATAATTGTTTGTTAAATATTTTACATTTATCTGGATATTCGAACTGAGAAAGAAGCAACATACCGCTCCTAATGGAATAAGGTTATACTGGTTTTTTATAATTTATGTGCTTCCTTCTTTTTCGTGATAATGCGCCATGCTACGTATAAGTTGCTTACGCTAATTGCATTAAAACAAAATTGACTTCTTAGTACAGAGGTTCTAAGAAGTCAATTCATGAATGATTTTATGGAAAATAACTAGTTAAGCTTCATCTAAGTTATCCTCAGCGTCCTCTTCTTTATTTAAATTATTTTTAAAAATATTAAGCTTTTTAAGTTTGGCCTTCCAGGTGGCAAGTTCTTCTTTGTGTATGTTAATGTTTTTTACAACATCTTTAACCACTGGACTATCTTCGGAGGCATTTGAAAAGAATTGTAAATTATTTTCTAACTGTCTAATTTCACTTTTACATTCATCTATTTTGCGGCGTATAAAGGTGCGTTCCCTTTGTAAGGCATATTCAGTATTCTCTCCATCGGATATTTCTTGAATTTTATTGCCATACTTCATGAGTTCAGCCTCTTGTCTATCTACATCGAGCTTTTTGAAAAGTGCATCTATTATCTTATTGAACTTAACATTAATGTTCTTCTTGTTGAATGGTACTCTACCATAAGATTTCCATTCGGCTATGAACTCCTTTATTACTTCAATATCTTTACCTCGTTTTTGGGTTAATTCAAAAGCCTGTAAGCGTTCAAGACATTCTGTTTTCTTTTCAAAATTTTCTAGTTCATCTTTTTGCGATTCATTTTTGCTGGCGTGCAAACGATTAAAATAATGATTGCAGGCTTCTTTAAATTGCTTCCAGATTTTATCAGAGAATTTTCTAGGAACGTGGCCTATTTTTTTCCACTCGTTCTGAATACGCTTCATTTCAGCGGTAGCCATTGCAGTGTCTTCACTGTCTTTAAGTGATATAGCTAAATCTAAAAGCGCTCTTTTTTTATCTAGATTGTCTTGCTGTTCTCTTTTTTGTTCTTTGTAAAAGGCGTTCTTTTTTCTATTAAAATCGCGAACACTGTCTTTAAATCTTGACCATGTTTTTTCATTTACTTTTTGTGGAACCTTACCCGCTTTAAAGAACTCGTCGCGTAATTTTTCAATTTCCTTTATTTGCTGCTGAAGTCCTTTGTGCGAATCAGATACTTTAGCGGTAATCCTTTTTATAGATTCAATTATTTCATTTTTCTTAATCAGATTAACTTCAAATGTTTTTTCTAGTTCTGAATAATAATTCTGACGTCTATTATGCAAGGCCTTTGTTGCATTACTGAATCTATCCCATATAGCTTCTCGGTGTTCTTTATCTACCGGTCCAATATCTTCTTTCCAGATTTTATGCAATGTTTGTAATTCTTGAAAAGCAACATTTAAATCTTCTACTTTTTCTAATGCTTCGGCACGCTCAGCAAGTTTTTCTTTCTCTTCTAAATTTCGCTTAAAGTCTAAATCTCTTAGCTCTCTGTTAAGATGTAGAAAATCATAAAACATTTCAATATGATGATGATAAGTGCGCCAAACATCATTGTAATTGTTTCTAGGTATTGGGCCTGCAGACTTCCAGCTTTCTTGTAAATCTTTAAAGTTTTTATAGGTGGTATTAATATCTTCTTCTACATTAATTAGTCCCTTTAAATCTTCTATTATTTGTAACCTATGTGCGAGATTGTCTTTTAGATTTTTCTCTAAGTTTTTGTAATATTGGTTTCGTTTTTCCCGGTATTCTGTATAGACTTCATTGTATTGTCTTTTAGTAACAGAGTTGTATTTAAAATCTATTTCATTACCGCCATTACTAATAAACTCTTCTTTTTTATGATCTAAAAATTCTTGAAATTTTAAATCAAACTCGTATTTAATACCATCTACATGTTTTTTAATGGCCTGAACTTTTTCATTCTTTACTAAACGTTGTAGTTCGCCCACCAAATTTTCCATAGACATGGAATGATAATCCAACACAGGAATTATATGCCTCTGATGATTATCTGCATCTTCAGCATCTTCTGCATTAGAATCGTCTATTTCATTCAGAACGTCATCATCTGAATTTTTAGAATTTACACTATTTTCTTCAGTATTGTCATTAGAAACTTCTTCTTGAGACTCCTCAGAAGTATTGTTTGTTTCTATTAACTTATCATCGCTACTATCATTAGATAGTTTCTCATCTTTTTCGTCCAACATTTTGTACGTATTTGGCTTATTGCCTATTTCATTGGTAAGATAGTAACAACCTCTTGAATAGCAAAAAAAATATAAAGAAGATATTTCAGAAATAAAACGAAGATTTCTTCGAATGATAAGGAAAGCTTATCAACTATTCCATATTTCCCATGCTTTTTCAGCTTGGAGTTCTAGCATTTTATCACCATTTTTTATCGTTGCACCTCGTGATTCTCCTTCTAATAAAAAAGCAGTTTTAGCAGGATTGTAAATTAAATCAAAAAGTAAGTGTTTATTGTTTAGAAATTGATAAGGAATATCAGGTTTTCGATCTATTTCAGGATAAGTGCCTAAAGGCGTACAATTTATAATTATGGTATAATTTTCTAATGTGGTTTTATCTAAATCGGAGTAGGCAATTTCGCCTTTTTTAGGATTACGAGAAACAAAGGTATATGCTATTTTAAACTGCTTTAAAACATATGCAATGGCTTTAGAAGCTCCTCCGGTACCTAATATTAATGCTTTTTTATGGTGCTTTTTTATGAATGGCTCTATAGATCTTTGAAAGCCATAATAATCAGTATTAAAACCTTTTAATCCCTTTGGAGTAAATTTTATGGTATTAACAGCACCTATCTCTTGTGCTATTTCATCTATTTCGGTGAGAAAAGGGATTACGGCTTCTTTGTAAGGAATGGTTACGTTAAAACCTCTAATGTTTTTTTCTGTTGTTAAGACAGTATTAAATTCATCAATATGTTGAAAATCGAAATTTTCATACGTGTAATTTTCTAAATGTAAATCTTTGAATTTTTGGGTAAAATAGCCACGTGAAAAAGAGTAGTCTATGTTTTTACCTATTAATCCAAATCTATTTTTATTTTCTGTTTTTTCCATACCAATCTAAGCCTAAAAGAATAGCAATGCCTACAATTATAAAGAAAAATGCCCACCATGTTTCTGAAATAGAAAAATTAGGAATATACCTTTCGTAATTTATTATAACGGCATTACCATTGGAATCTACTGCTAATACACCATCTATGTTTGTTTTGTAAATAGTTTTTTTCCATGGCCAAACTACTCCTAAAGAACCAGTAATGAATCCTATTATTATTGCGGTCGTTATATGTTTATAATGTTTAAGTAAATACGTTAACACATGTGATAATGTAACAAGACCTACGGCAGATCCTGTGGTAAATACTGCTAGAATTTTTAGGGTATGCAATCTTTTGGTGTTCCGTACAAAACTAAAATCCCCTTTCAATAGTTCTGCCATGGTGTCAAATAATGCATTTACGGAATCTACTAATAGTAACACATAATTCCCTAATAAAATAAGGATAAAAGAGCCTGATAACCCTGGGAGTGTCATGCCGGAAACGCTAATTATTCCGCAGAAAAATATAAATATTAAATTATCGTTTTGTGTAGCTGGACTTAAAAAGCTTATGGCAATGCCGATTGTTAAACCAATAATACCAGCAATGCCTGTTTTCTTATTCCAAAAGTTAAAATCTTTGGCGATATAGTAAATAGAGCCTAAAATCATTCCGAAAAAAGCAGACCAAACAAAAAGCTCTTTTCGCTCTAAAAAATAATCTAGAATTTTTGAAATACTAAAATAGCTAACCAGCATTCCAAATATAAGCAAGCTTAAAAATTGCCCGTTCACATAACGATAAAAGCTTTTGAATCTGCCGTTGAATAATAGTTTAAATGCCTTTAAGTTTACTTTTTGTAGTGAGTAAATAAATTCTTCATAAAAGCCACCAACAAATGCTACAATTCCTCCGGAAACACCTGGAACTTTATTGGCTGCACCCATGCACAATCCTTTAATAAAGAGCCAAAATTTATCTATAAATGTCCGAGGCTCGTACATGATTTATTTTTTAGAAGCTAATTTTTCTAAAAGTAAAATAAGTGAGAATCCTAATACAGCAAGTAGAATTGCAAATAATAATTGATTATCACCCTCAAAAGCAAAGGGAGAAATACTTTGTTCATCTACTGTTATTATTTTGTCGCCAAATACTTTTGTTTCTAGAACTTTTTTCCATGGCCAAATCTTATTCAAAGAGCCTAGGATAAAGCCAGTAAGTATGGCTAAGGTAAGATCTTTGTAGTTTTTAAACATCCATTTTAAGAGTCTTGCAAAACTTAATAGTCCAAAAATTGCACCCAATCCAACGGTGGCAACTATCTTAATATCTCTTTCATGTACTGCATCTAAAATTACCTTATAAGAACCTAATAATACAAGAATAAACGCTCCAGAAATTCCAGGAAGTATCATTGCACAAATGGCTAATGCTCCTGAGAAAAATAAATAGGGTAAACTATCTGTATTTTCTGATGGTGGTAAGGTCGTAATATAATAGGCGGCAATAGCGCCAATTATTAACATTACAATAGTTGCTAGATTCCATTTATTAATTGATTTACCAACAAATAAAATACTTGCGACTACTAAGCCAAAAAAGAACGACCATAATAGTATGGGCTGATTTAAAAGTAACCAACTGATGCCTTTTGCTAATGAAACAACGCTAATAAGTATTCCACAAAATAAAGCAACTAGAAAATTACCGTTTAATTGTTTCCAAAAAGCGGCTATGCCTTCCTTTTTTAAGGTTTTGAATAAGGATAAATTAACATTGTTAATGGATTCTATTAATTCTTCATAGATGCCAGAAATAAATGCAATTGTTCCGCCAGAAACACCTGGAACTACATCTGCAGCTCCCATTGCCATTCCTTTTAAAACAATAAAAAAGTAGCTAATAAAATTTCGATTTCCCATACACTAAAAAAACAAAAATAGTTTTTTTATTTGGAAGCATTTTTATATTGTTCCAATATGTTTTTCATCCAATCAGTTGCGCAAAATTCTGGAAAGTTAATTTGAAATTTTTCAAGCCCATTAGCATTCAAAATGATGGCTTCTGCCAAATATTTTTGAGCTTTTTTGGTTTCTGATAATAAACTATGAATTCCAGATAGTTTAAATAGAATAGCCGCGTCATCTGGGTGAAATTCTCTTCCCTGTTTTAATATTTGTATTGCTGATTCTAGGTCATTATTTTTTTGAACTACATCTGCCCACAACAACCATGTGTCAAGATCATAATTGCCAAAGTCTACAGCCTGTTTGTAAGCAAAATCAGCTTCGTCAAGTTTATTTAACGCAGTTTTTATTTTACCACATTTTTTCCAATATAGTGGGTTTTCGCCATCAATATTTGTTGCTTTATTGATATAGTATGCTGCTTTTTCATAATTTTTTAAGCGATAGTAAAAATCTGTTATCGCTAGCCAACCTTTATCTAACAAAGGATCTTCGTGCACCGTATGGTAAAAATAGTATTTTGCCATATCAGTATTTCCAAGTTTTTCATGACACTTACCAATTCTTAAATAGGCGTGTGATGTTGGATCCTCTATGCTTATCGTAGTTTCGTAATTTTCAATGGCTTCATTATATAATCCTAATTTTTCTAAGACTTTGCCTTTTTCAAAATAAGCTCCAATAAAAGTATCGTCGGAAATGATGGCAAAATCATAAGCACTTAAAGCTTCTTTGTACATTTTTTTGGAAAAATATTGTTTTCCTAATTGATGCCATGCTACTTCTGCATAAGGATTTTTTTCTAAGTAATCATTTAAATAATGAATGGCTCCGTCAAAGTCCTCCAAAAATTCAAAACAATAAATTACATTATATAAAGATGAATAGTCTTCATCGTCGAACTCCACGCACTTCATGAAACTCTTTTTGGCTAATTCAAAATCATCCATAAAAAGATATTCCATTCCTAAAAGAGAGTAGATGTCAAAAGTATCTTCGCTAATTTCAAGTGCCTTTTCTAAAAGATTTATAGCGGCAATATGGTTGTCTTTTTTAGAGAAAATATTAGCACGTTGAATATAGATTTCCTCGTTATGCATATCTAATGTTTGAAGCTCATCCAACATTTTCTCCGCATCTTCAAGTTTGTTTTCAAAAACAAGAACCTCTATGTGTAATAATTTTATTTCAATAGATTCTGGATGTTGCTGCAAACCAATTTTTATAGCTTTTTTAGCAAGCGCTATTTTTCCATTGTTTAAATAGTGGTGTATTATATCTTCAAAATCCTCAGCGTCAAAGAAATAGACGTCATCGGTTTTCAACATGGATTCAAACTTGGTAATTGGTTGGCTAGGTCTTTCCTCTGCATCTAATGCCATAGGCCTTTCTATTTTGTCTTGTTTTAAAAATAGTATTTAGAACTTATCTAAAAGTCGGTTTAGGGTCTATATTATTAACAAAATAGTTAACAAAATAGTATTAGAACCTATTTAATATAGATATTATTTGATCGCAACCTGCTTTTATTTCGCTGTTTGATATGGTTAATGGAGGTGATAATCGTACTGCATTAGGTTCAAATAACAACCAAAACAGTATTAATTTTTCTTTTGCTGCTGTTAAAATAAGTTCATTTGCTACTTCACTGTTTTCCATTATTAGCGCAAGCATTAACCCTTTTCCTCTTATTTCTTTTATGTATTTATGTTGTAGGTATGTTCTAAAAAGAACCTCTTTTTCTAGTGTCTCAGCAATTAAATTAGTTTCTGTGATTTCTTGCAAAGTTGCTAGGCTTGCCGCTGCAATTACAGGATTGCCACCAAAAGTAGTTATGTGCCCTAGTTTTGGGGAATGTTGTAAAGTTTGCATTAATTTATTAGATGCTACAAATGCACCAACGGGTAATCCACCAGCCATTCCTTTGCCGATCACAAGAATATCAGGAATGCAATTGTAATGTTCAAATGCGAATAATTTACCTGTTCTGCCAAATCCAGGCTGTATTTCATCTAGGATTAACAGAGCGCCAACTTCCGTACATCTTTGTCTTACTTTAGCTAAATAGTTGTTTTCAGGTTCAATAAATCCTGCGCCACCTTGAATGGTTTCTAATAAGACGCCTGCTGTTTTTTCAGTAATCTTTTCAAGATCACTTTCATCATTAAAATTAATAAAATGTACATCAGGTATTAAAGGTCGGAATGCTCCTTTTCGTGCTTCATAGCCCATAACACTTAAACTACCCATAGTATTTCCATGATAAGCACTATTTGCGGAAATTAGCTCTGTTCTTCCTGTAGCTCGCCTTGCTAATTTTAGAGCCCCTTCTATAGCTTCGGTTCCGGAATTTACTAAATAAGTAGTTTCTAAATTTTCTGGTAAATGCGATGCTAATAATTTGACATATGCAACTGCTGGTTCTTGAATATATTCGCCATAAACCATTACATGAGCATATTTGTCTAACTGATTTTTAATTGCATTAGTAACTCTGGGATGGCAATGGCCTAAGCTACATGCTGATACCCCAGCAACAAAGTCTAAATGAGCATTGCCATCAATATCATAAATATAGCTTCCTTTGGCATGTGAAATTTCTAATGCCAAAGGGTGTGGAGATGTTTGTGTTTGATATCTGTAAAAATCCTCCTTCATGAAACTAGTTCGACTTTTTTAATTGTGCATTTAGATTACTATCTTTTTTAGGAGATACGTCTGGTTTTTTAGGAGTAGTTTTAGTTGTTTTCGAATTGGTGGCCTTGTTTTCCGGTATTTTGTTTATAGGATCAGAACTGTTTTTGCTCCGTTCGGCCTCTTCTGCGTCTATGTCTATCGGATTTTCAATACCCTGAATAACTACTAATTTTATGTTGTTATCATCTTCGTCAAAAATATCGTCTTTGGTTAAAATACGCTCATCGCCACGCCAGACCATTCCTTCTAATATTCTAGTTTCTTCGGGCATATCTTTTTCAGGTGAGATTTCTCCATCAGGATTCGTGAAAAAAGTAAGGTCTTCAACATCGTTATTGGCAAATGTGATGTTTATTTTACTACACTTTGTTTTATTGATCCCTATTAATTCTTGATCATCGTTATACATCCAATAGATAACTTCTGTGTTGCTTATTAAATCTACTTCCTTAAGTTCATTTTCAATAAATTTTCCAAATAAATTTATTCCTTTTGCTTGATTATAGCCTACTTTTCCTACTGTATCTAAGGAAACTATAAAAGCATGATCCAGCACTTTTAAGGAATCTAGTTTTTCGGTTTTTACGTTTGATATTAAATGAATACTATCCCCTGTCATTTGGTTTTCTCCATTCCAAATAATAGGATAGAATTTTGGAAAATCTATTTCTTCTGTGGAAGCAGGTATTTTTCGTCCAATGAGCTTTGTAAGTCCCGTTTCTTGATTTACATGAATAGAATCGGCTTTACCGCTTAGATCTGTTTTATAAAATTTCGCATTTTTAAATGCTCTTAAAACTCTTTTTTCAGGTTTTCCAGTAATCATTAATTTATCGCCATGCAGGTATAAAGAGTCATTTTCTACAAGACTAATAGCGACCGCTCTTTTGGTAGCAAACACCGAATCTTTGGCTTTGTATACTTCGGCATAATGAGCACGAACAATACCTTTGTTTATGGTATCTGTTATCACTATATTATTTGTTGCGGAGGCAAATTCACGAGCTTTGTTAAAGTATACGCTATCACCAACTATGATTCTGTTGTTATAATCAATTCTGGTGTTTTTTATTCCGTAACCACTTTCAATTTTGGTGTCATAAAAACCACGTTCACAGTATATTTTATAGGCTTTGCCAGTAACGGTAGAAGGACCATACATGTAGGCATTCTTAGAAGTGGTGTAATAATCTAATTGCTTTGAATCTACGGTATACTGAGGATTGTCAATATGTACACTATCTAAAAACTGGTATTTTTTAGTTTCCATATAATACCTTCCAATCTGACTTGTTAAAGTATTCACAGAATCTATTACCGTTCCAAAATCTTTGTAATAGGCTTCTTGTTTTTCTCGATCAAATCGTAAGGTATCGGTTTGTAATTTCATACCGGGCGTTTGCTCGAGCACAACACTTTCCCAAGCTTTTGCAAGCTTTGTATTCCCGTCATAATCTACTTTACCACTGGTCATCTGTACAGAATCTCCTTGTTGTAGTCTTATGTTGCCAACAGCTTTTAATCGGTTCTCTTTCTGATAAAAAATAGCATAATCGCACCATAAATCAGCACCCTGATGTTGAAATTGCACTTGACGATCATCTTTACTAAAGATAGACGCGCCTGGAGCTTTTACTTCGTCTTTGGTAAATGTACCACCGTAAACAATGTTTATTTGTTTGTCTTCTACCGGTTTGTCTTGACTAAAGCCTAAGTTGGAAAATACGATGAATAATAAAAAATAGAATAGCTTTTGCACTAAAAATAATTTTGGTCAAAAATAGCGAATTTTAATACAGACATAAATAGATTGGGATAATTTTAGTAACTGCTCCCATGAAAAAGAAAGTATTTTGCTATTTTAGTTGCTCTTCTGAATATTATGACATGAATTTTTTTTGTTAAATTTTATTTAGACTGATAATTACAATCTTTAATATGAATATATGATTAAAATTAAGTTCCTTGCAATACTTGTGTTTTTCTTCATGGGTAGCGATACATTATTCTCACAAACTACTCCTGGAGTCTTAATGTTTAAAGATGGAAATAGTAAACAAGGTTTCTTAAAATTTTCTGGAGCTGAAAATGTGAAATTAAAACCCGAAAAGTATGAAAAAGCTATAAAATATCATTTTTCGGAATTGGATTATGCAAAATTCTATTATGGAGATAAAGTAGCTATATATAAATTTGTGCCCGTTTCTGGTAAAAAAAGTCATTTGGTGTTGGAAGAAATTGTAGAAGGAAAAGTATCACTTTATACTTTAGTTTCTAAAGGATACACAATAGGTATGGGACCTATGAATGCTGGTGGGGCCCCTATTTTCACAGGCGGAAATTATTACGCCATAAATAATTTATATGTATTAAAAGAGGGAGAAAAAGAAGCAACTTCCTTAGGTTCAAATCTTTTGTTTAGTAAAAATTTTAAAAAAGCCGCTTCTTTCTATTTTAATGATTGCCCCAAATTAGTTGAAAAAATAGAAAACAAAGATTTCAATAAAGAAGATATACAAGCTATTGTTGAATTTTATAATAAAGAATGTGATAAATAACAGGTCGTTGAGGTTAACTATAAAAGATATTTCATATTAAAAAAGCCACTCGAAAGTGGCTTTTTTATTATCTGTGAATTGTTTGTTTTCTGTCTGGACCAACAGAAACAATTTTTATTGGAACTTCTAATTCCTTCTCAAGGAATTGAATATAATCATTTAATGCCTTTGGTAATTGATCGGCCGAAGTCATTTTTGTTAAATCGGCAGCCCAGCCATCCATTTCAGTATAGATAGGGGTTAAATTTTCTGCTTCAATGTTATAAGGTAAATGGGTGATTTTTTCACCTTTATAATCATAGGCTGTACATACTTTTAGCTTTTTAAAACCACTAAGTACGTCGCCTTTCATCATCATTAATTCAGTAACGCCATTTATTTGTACAGCATATTTTAATGCTACTAAATCTAACCAGCCACAACGTCTTGGTCTACCTGTTGTAGCACCAAATTCGTTTCCAACTCTTCCCATGGTGGCGCCATCTTCGTCAAATAATTCGGTTGGGAAAGGGCCACTACCTACACGTGTAGTATATGCCTTAAAAATACCTTTTACTTCACCAATTTGGTTTGGTGCAACACCTAAACCAGTACAAGCACCAGCGGCTGTTGTGTTAGAGGAAGTAACAAATGGGTAGGTACCAAAATCTATATCTAGTAATGAACCTTGAGCCCCTTCAGCTAATATTTTCTTTCCTTCTTTTTGAGCCTTGAATAAATATTCCTCACTATCTATAAACGTAAGTTTCTTTAATTCTTCTACAGCTTTAAAAAAGTCTGCTTCTAATTCTTCAAGATCGTACTGTACATCAACATTATAGAAACCAATCATGGCTTCGTGCTTGTCAGCTAAATTGCGATATTTTTCTTTCCAGTCAGAAAACTCAAGATCACCAACACGCATACCATTACGGCCAGTTTTATCCATGTATGTTGGGCCAATACCTTTTAAAGTAGAACCAATTTTAGCTTTTCCTTTTGCAGCTTCCGACGCAGCATCTAACAAACGGTGAGTAGGTAAAATTAAATGCGCTTTTCTAGAAATTAATAAAATAGATTTTATGTCTAAATTAAACTTCTTTAGGTTTTCAAGTTCTTTTTGAAAAATAACAGGATCAATAACAACACCATTACCCACTATATTCATGGCACCTTTGTGGAAAATTCCAGAAGGTATGGTATGTAAAACATGTTTAATTCCGTCAAACTCAAGGGTGTGCCCTGCATTTGGTCCACCTTGAAAACGCGCTATGATATCGTAATTTTCTGTTAGTACATCAACAATTTTTCCTTTTCCTTCGTCTCCCCATTGAAGCCCAAGTAGTAAATCTACTGCCATTAGTGTAATTGGTTAGTTATTTGTATTATCTTCTTTGTTTTCTTCTTTATTGCGCGTTCCATAGAAATAGAGTGAGTGCGTATTGATTTTTATATCAAAAACTTCTTCTATGGTTTTTTTAATAGATTGAATTCGTGGATCGCAGAACTCCATTACTTCTCCTGTATCGGTTAAAATAACATGATCATGCTGGCGATCAAAATAAGATTTTTCATATTGAGCCTGGTTTTTGCCAAACTGATGTTTACGCACTAGTTTACAATCCAATAGTAGTTCTATGGTATTGTATAATGTAGCACGACTTACACGATAGTTCTTGTTTTTCATTTTAATATAAAGACTCTCTATATCAAAATGATCTTCACTAGCGTAGATTTCTTGGAGTATAGCGTAACGTTCAGGTGTTTTTCTGTGCCCGTTTTCTTCTAAAAAATTGGTAAAGACATTTTTTACGATGTCTTGGTTCTTGTTATTGCTCATAAGAACTTTTGCATCATTCAGATTACAAATGTACAGCTAAAATTTAAATTCTAGTTACTTTGTCAATACCGTTAATCCCCTTTAAATTGTTGATAAGTTTTTTTAGAATCTCATTATTCTTTACAACAACCGTTATATGGCCTTTAAAAGTTCCGCCATCTGTGCTAAAATTAAGATTACGCATATTTACATGCATGTTTCCTGAAATTACTTCAGTTATTTTGCTAACTAAACCTAAATTATCTATTCCGGTTAAATTTATTTCAGAGGTAAATTCCTGTTGACTAGAATCTATCCATTTTGCGGACATAATGCGGTAAGCGTAGTTAGATTGCAATGCTATGGCATTTGGACAATTTTTAGAATGTACTTTAATACCTTCATTTATGCTTACAAAACCAAAAACATCATCGCCTGGAATAGGGTTGCAACACGGGGATAATTTATAAGGTAATTTTTCCTCTTCTTTGCCAAAAACTAATAAATCGTATTTAGAGGTGATTTCATCTTTATCAATATCTTCTACAGTCTGTGCTCTTCGTATTTTATTTTTAAAGAAGTTAATAAAAGCATTGTTATCAGACGAAGTAAAATCTTTTATTTTTTGATTATCAATAGCACCAATTCCCACACGATAAAAAAGATCAAGGCTTGTTTTTAATTTAAAATAAAGCACCATTTTGTTAATGGTATCTTCTGAGAAATTAACTTTTTGCGATCTTAATTTTCGGCGTAATATTTCTTTGCCTTCTAGGGCAACACTCTTTTTTTCTTCTCTTAAAGTAGATTTTATTTTGGCTCTTGCTCTGGCAGTAGTTGCATAATCTAACCAACTTTGATTTGGTTGTGCGTTTTCTGAGGTAATAATTTCTACTTGATCGCCACTGTTTAAGGTGGTGTTTAGTGGAACCAATTTTCCGTTGACTTTTGCACCACGCGTATGCATACCTACTTCGGTATGAATATTAAATGCAAAATCTAAGGGAGTGGAATTTTTTGGTAACGACTTTAATTCTCCTTTAGGTGTGAATACAAATATTTCTTTTGAATACAAGTTTAATTTAAATTCCTCAACAAAATCTACTGCATTCGTATTCGCATTTTCCAAGGCTTCCTGAAGTTTGTTTAACCATTCTTCAATACCTTGTTCTTTTTGATTACCATGTTTATATTTAAAATGCGCAGCATAACCCTTTTCTGCAATTTCGTGCATTCGCTCACTTCTAATTTGAACTTCTACCCATTTTCCCATTGGCCCCATTACGGTAATGTGTAACGCTTCATAACCTGTAGATTTTGGCGAAGAAATCCAATCACGTAATCTCACAGGATTAGGGGTGAAGTGGTCTGTTACGATAGAGTAAATTTTCCATGCCAAAAACTTTTCGTTTTGCTTATCGGATTTATAAATAATACGGATCGCAAACTTGTCATAAATTTCATCAAAAGTCACATTTTGGGTTACCATTTTTCTTCGAATAGAATAAATGGATTTCATTCTACCCTTTATGTGGTAGTTTAAATTTTCTTTATCAAGCGAATCCCCAATAACCGCAGAAAAGTTTTCAATATATTCTTTTTGCTCTTCTTTCGTTTCTTCAATCTTGCCTAGAATATCGTTATAGACTTCTGGTTCTGTGTATTTTAAGCTTAAATCTTCTAATTCTGTTTTTATGTTGTAAAGCCCAATTCTGTGAGCAAGTGGCGCATAGATATATAAGGTTTCCGATGCAATTTTCACCTGTTTGTATTCAGGCATAGAATCCATCGTTAACATATTATGATAACGGTCTGCAATTTTAATAATGATAACTCTTATGTCATCATTGAGTGTTAATAACATTTTTCTAAAATTCTCTGCCTGTTGCGATATGTTCATATCTTTTTTAAGGTGAGCAATTTTTGTGAGTCCGTCTACAATTCTGGCAACAGCCTCTCCAAACATACGTTCAATATCATCTAAGGTATATTCGGTGTCTTCAACTACATCATGTAATAAAGCAGAAGCAATAGAAACGGCATCTAAACCAATTTCCGATGCTACTATTTTAGCCACAGCAATTGGATGAAAAATATAGGCTTCTCCAGATTTTCTGCGTTGATTTTTATGGGCGTCAACAGCTACATCAAAAGCGGAACGTATTAGCTTCTTATCATCCTCGGTAAGGGTTTGATAACTAATTCGCAGCAATTCTTTGTATTGCTTGGCAATTTGCTTATTTTCTTTTTCTATGGCAGCTTCTGTCATCATATCTTAAAATTAATACAATACTTTTAAGTATCCTACAAAAATTATGCCTTTAGATTTTTTATTCTTGCAATTAATGGTGGATGTGAATAATGCATAAAAACATATGCCGGGTGCGGTGTAAGATTACTTAAACTGTTCTTTGATAGTTTTTTTAGTGATGAAATTAATGGTTGAGCGTTAAATGTATTTTTAGCATAATCATCTGCTTCGTATTCAAATTTTCTCGACATATAATTCATAATTAATCCGGTTATTTCAGATATAGGGCTGTATAGAATTCCGAAACCAATTAATGCAGCATGAAAACTTGGAACGCTAACTCCTATAGCCAATGACACTGCAGGTGTATTAATGAATAGGGATAATAAATATAAGGTAAAACCTGTTAAGGCAATAGAACTAATTAAATTAAAAATGATGTGTTTGCGCTTATAATGCCCCACTTCGTGTGCCAAAACGGCCACAATTTCGTCCTCTTCTAAATCATTGATTAAGGTGTCGTATAAGGTTACTCTTTTTTCTTTTCCAAATCCAGAGAAATAAGCATTTGCCTTAGTGGATCTTTTTGAGCCGTCGATTACAAAAATGTTATGAAGCTCAAACCCAACTTTTTTGGCGTAGTGTTCAATTTTAGTTTTTAAAGAACCTTCTTCTAAAGGTTTTTGCTTATTGAACAATGGAACAATTAATTTGCTGTAAAAAAGATTCATAGCTAAGGAAAATACCGCAATAACTGCCCAAGCGTACATCCAGAAGTTAGCTCCAGCCCACTCAAAAAACCATATAACTAGGGCTAAAATAGCTCCTCCTAAAATGGCTAGCATTAACCATCCTTTTAACTTATCAAGAATAAATAATTTTCGGGTAGATTTATTGAATCCGAATTTTTCTTCAATAACAAAAGTAGCGTAATACGAAAATGGGGTGGTTATAATATCACTACCAATCATTATTATACCAAAGAAAATTAAGGCAATTATAATTGGGTTTTCCGTAATACTCCTTGCAAATGTATCTATCCACTCAAAGCCACCAAAGAGTAAAAATGATAAGGTTAGCGCAAAAGAAAATGTAGAAGTTATTATACCAAATTTGTAATTGGTTTTTTGGTAATCTTGAGATTTTTGATATTCTTCTTTATCAAAAACATCATGTAATTCACTCGGAATAGGGTCATTATAATGTTTGGCATTTAAATAATCTAAACAGGTTTCTATGATAAATTGAAGTGTTAGAATACCAATAATTATAAAAAATAAATATTCGTTTGTCATTTGGTTGGTTTAATTTGGTTAGCAAAAGTAGCTACACTGCTCTTTGTCTTTTAGCCTCAAAAATAACAATAGCTGCGGAGACAGATACATTCATAGAATCTATTTCGCCTTCCATTGGTATAATTATATTTTGAGTAGAATTTTCAAGCCATTCATTAGAAAGTCCTGTTGCTTCGGTGCCAACAACAATTGCAGATGGTTTGGTAAAATTGGTTTTGGTATAATTTTCAGAAGCGCTTAAAGCTGCGCAATAGATTGCAATATTATGCTCTTTTAAAAATTTTATAACTTCTTCAGTGCTGCCAGTGGCAATGGTATTCGTAAATACACAGCCAATACTAGAGCGTATTATATTTGGGTTATATAGATCTCCTTTTGGGTTGGCAATTATAACAGCATCTAAATTGGCAGCATCTGCCGTACGCAATAAGGCGCCAATATTACCTGGTTTTTCGGTGGCTTCGGCAACTAAAACCAATGGATTTTTTGTGCTAAGTTTTAAATCGGTTAAAAGGTGCGATTTTGCTTTGGCAATAGCCAGTATACCTTCTGTGGTTTCACGATAAGCAATTTTTTGATACACCTCTTTCGAAACTTTTATAAGTTCAGGCGCTTGATTCAATGTTGTAGTATAAGAATTTACTTCAGCCTCAGAAATTATATCTTCGTTAAACAATAGAGTTTTAATGGTGTAATTTCCTTTTAACGCTAATTGAAATTCTCTAAAACCTTCCAGAACAAATTCACCTGTTTTTTTACGTTCTCGAGATTTTTCTTTAAGCACCAGTACGCTCTTTATAAGCGGGTTTTGTAGACTACTAATTAGTTTGATAGCATTCATTAATACAAAAGTAATTTAATCTTGTAAACTAATGTACTTATGATCGACGAAACATACATCACTTTAAAAAAGATATAATGAAAACAATCAGCTTATTATTAGTACTTATTACCATTGTAGCTTGTAAAGAAAATGACAAGTCTATAAAATCACCTGTTCCATCAACCACAGAACAAACTAAGGTAGCAGCTAACTATCCTGAAGCACTAGCGAAAGTTTTACAAGCACATGGAGGTGTTGAAACATGGAAAGCACAAAAAACTTTGGTATTTAATAAACCTACTTCCGAAGTTAATGAGGTGTATACTATTGATTTGCAAACTAGAAAAGAAAAGGTGACTAGTGGCACTGTTGTGCGTGGTTTTGATGGAGAAAATGTTTGGGTTCTAGACCCTGAAAACCAGTTTAAAGGTGATGCTATTTTTTATAAAAACTTGTACTTCTATTTTTATGCAATGCCATTTGTGCTAGCAGACAAAGGATTACACTACAGCGAGGTTGATAATTTGGAGGTAGAAGGTGTTTCTTATCCAGGAATAAAAATAACTTTTGGTGATGGAGTAGGGGAATCACCAAAAGATGAATACTACTTGTATTATGATGACGAAACGAACCAAATGGCTTGGTTGGGTTATACCGTGACCTACAGAACTGGTGAAAAATCAGATAAAATAAGTTGGATTCATTATAATGAATGGACCGTTATTTCGGGGGTTAAACTCCCAAAATCTATTTCTTGGCATAAGTCCGAAGGGAATAAAATTATGGAGGTAGCTAATACTGTTGTTTTTGAAAATGCAACACTTTCCACAAATGCTATGGACCATACGTATTACGCTAAGCCTGAAAGTGCTAAAATAGCCGAGAGAAAGTAATGTAAAAATATAACAAGAATGGATTTTTAATGCCAGCGATTATCCTTAACTTTCTGCTTTAATAAAAAAGCAATGAAAGTATTATTGTTTGGCATCGCAAAAGACATTATTGGAACTTCAGAATTTGAAGTGCCTTCCGAACCAAAATACCCTTCAACCGTATTAGAATTGAAGGATGTTTTGGTTCGTTTGTTTCCAGATTTTGGGAAACTGTCCTCTTTTGCGGTTGCCGTTAATAACGAATATGCTAGCGAAGACGTGTCTTTACATTTGAGTGATGAAATTGCTATTATTCCACCAGTAAGCGGAGGTTAAGAATGAAAATGTACATAGAAATAGTTGATGAAATTGATACTGCACAGGTTTATAAAGATTTGTCAGATGCTGGTAGTGGTGGAATTTGTGTGTTTGTAGGAGCAGTTAGAGAATTTACAAATAATGAAGCTGTAGTTTCTTTGGAATTTGAAACCTATAAGTCCATGGCACTTAAAGAAATGGAGAAAATTGCAGCAGAAGCAATAGAGAAATGGCAGTTAAATAAGGTAGTTATGCGGCATGCTGTAGGACTAAAAAAAGTAGAAGAACCTGTTGTTGTCGTTGGGGCATCATCTGCACACCGCGATGCTTGTTTTGAAGCTTGTCGTTTTTTAATTGATACCTTAAAAGAGCGTGTTCCAATTTGGAAAAAAGAAGTATTTAGTAATAAATCCGTTTGGGTTTCGGCACATCCTTAAAATATGTTGGTAGACAATCACAATAGAACCATTAATTACTTGCGTTTGGCGGTTACAGACCGTTGTAATTTACGCTGTAATTACTGCATGCCATCTGAAGGGATAAATTTTGCGAACAATGATAAACTTTTTTCCATTGAAGAGTTGATTCGGTTAAGTAAAATAGTGGTTGCTCAAGGAATAAATAAAATTAGAATAACTGGCGGTGAGCCCTTTGTGCGGAAAGATTTAATGGTATTGCTTCGGGAACTTTCTGCAATGAATGGTTTAGAGGACATTTCGATAACTACAAATGCTACCCTTATTGGTCCATATATATCCGAATTAAAAACATTGGGAATTAAAAATATCAATGTGAGTATGGATGCTATTTCAAAGGCAACTTTTGAAAAAATTACCCGGCGTAATCAATACGATGTGGTGTATGAAAATATCATCCGCTTAATAACAGAAGGTTTTAATGTTCGTATTAACTTTATTGCTCTTGAGGGTCAGAATACAGACGATATTATTCCGATGCTGGATTTAACCAAACATTACGATGTTTGTGTGCGCTTTTTAGAAGAAATGCCCTTTAATGGTGGGAGTAAAAGTTTTACTACCATCAATTGGGATTATAAGCGAATTTTAGAGCATATTGCTGGAGTGTATCCAGATTATTATCAGTTAGAATCCCCAAAAACATCTACATCCATTAATTATAAAATATCTGGTTTTGAAGGTAGTTTTGGACTAATACCCTCGTTTAGTAGAACTTTTTGTGGTTCTTGTAACCGGTTAAGAATTTCTGCAACAGGCGATATAATTACCTGTTTGTACGCAAAAGCAAGTAGTAATCTTTTAACTGCTTTGCGCGAAACTGATACCGATGAAAAAGTAAAAGAATATATAGAAAAAGCTATAGGCAGTAGAGCAAAAACAGGATTCGAAGCACAAAAGAAATACAAAAATGTTTTTTCTAATTCGATGACATCAATAGGAGGGTAATGGAACAAAAACTATCACATATAGATGATTCAGGTAACGCAACTATGGTTGATGTTTCTGATAAGCAAGCCACAGCAAGAGTAGCTATAGCTACTGGTAAGGTTCTATTTCCCGATGCTGTTTTTAAAACGCTGGCTGATCAAGAATTTTTAGGTAAGAAAGGGAGCATTATACAAACTGCTATCATTGCAGGTATTCAAGCAGTAAAAAAAACATCAGATTTAATTCCGCTTTGCCATCAAATAGCATTGTCTAAAATTAATATAGATATTAAGCCTGTTGGTACCAGCTTAGTAATAACATGTACTGTAAAATGTACCGAACGAACAGGTGTAGAAATGGAAGCGTTAACAGGAGTTTCCGTAAGTGCATTGACTATTTATGATATGTGTAAAGCGCTTTCGCAGGACATTGTTATTTCTGATATTCGGTTAGATAAAAAAACAGGAGGGAAGCATGACTTCAAGAGATAAGCTATACGGATTAGTACTTTCAGGAGGTAAAAGTACGCGAATGGGAAAAGACAAAGGACTTATTGAATACCATGGAATTCCTCAGCGCGATTATATTTATAATTTATTGACCCAAGTTTGCGATGAAACTTTTCTAAGTGTCAGAAAGGATCAAGTGACTGAAATACCAAAAGAATTTCAAGTAATTGTAGATGAAGATGTGTATAAAGGCCCTTATAATGGCATACTATCTGCACATCAAAAATACCCAAATGTAGCTTGGTTAGTTTTAGCTTGCGATTTGCCTTTAATTGATGTAGCTGCTTTAAAAGAATTAATTAAAGGAAGAAATACAACCAAATTTGCAACAGCATTTGCTGTAAAAGAAAATCCTTTGCCAGAGCCATTATGCGCTATTTGGGAAGCTGATGGTTTAAAAGCTTCGGTACTTTATATGAACAGTCAACAAGGAAGTTGTCCGCGTAAATTTCTGATTAATAATGATGTGGAATTAATTTTTCCTACTGATGAAAGAGTATTACTCAATGCAAATTCTGAAAATGATTACCAGGAAGCCATAAAAATTGTTGCACAATAATGAATTTTGACCGCTACTCCAGACAAACACAGTTAAAAGAATTTGGTCTAGAAGCTCAAAAGAAACTTTTAAATGCTAAAGTTTTGGTAGTAGGCGCAGGTGGTTTGGGCATTCCAGTACTTACCTATTTAAATGCGATGGGTGTTGGAACTCTGGGGCTTATTGATAATGATGTGGTTAGTGAATCTAACTTGCACAGACAAGTGGCTTATGAGGAAAAAGATTTAGGGCATTCAAAAATCAAAACGCTAATACAAAAATTAAAGGCTCAAAATTCCAAAACAAAGCTTATTTCATATCAAACGTTTTTAACGAAAGAAAATGCCTTAGAAATTATAGTGGGTTACGATGTTGTCGTAGATGCATCAGATAATTTTGCAACACGCTATTTAGTGAACGACGCTTGTGTAATTTTAAGCAAGCCATGTGTATATGGAGCATTGCATAGTTTCGAAGGACAAGTAAGTGTGTTTAATTATAAAAACGGACCAACATACCGTTGTCTTTTTCCAAAAATGCCTAATGCTATGGAGGTCCCTAATTGTGATGAAAATGGGGTTTTAGGAGTTGTTCCGGGAATAATTGGAAATTTACAAGCTTTAGAAACCGTCAAAGTAATTACTGAAATTGGAAAAGTACTTTCTGGAAAACTATTATTATTTGATGGGTTAAACCAAAATTACCAGAAAATAAATTTTTCAAAAGTTCTTGAAAATGGCGAAATAAAGGAGTTGCAAGAAACCTATGATTTTAGCTGTGATAGCGCTATAGTTAGTATAAAGGCTAATGAATTTGAGGCACTTTTAAAATCAAAAAAAGTACAATTATTAGATGTTCGCACAGCTGAAGAATACGAGAATTTTCATATAAATTCATCGATTCATATTCCTATTTTAGAATTAGAAGATAGAGCCTATGAACTCGATTTTTCTAATACTGTTTATGTTGTTTGTCAATCAGGAATTAGAAGTCAGCAGGCGATAACTATTTTAGAAAAAATGCAACCACGAACATCTTTTATACATGTAAATGGAGGATTAAATAAATTTACGGTATATGCTGCTAAGTAATGAAAATCTAATTTTAATGTGTTTAGGTTTTTTTGTGATTGCTACGCTTTACTCATCGGTTGGTTTTGGCGGGGGCTCCAGTTATTTGGCACTTTTAACATTGTTTGTAACTAGCTTTTTTGTAATTCGTTCTATTGCGTTGGTCTGTAATCTAGTAGTAGTTTCTTCAAGTACATATTTATATTTTAAAAATAATCATACTAATTTTAAGTCATATTTACCTTTTATCATTACCAGTATACCATTAGCATTTATTGGAGCAACGTATCCATTAAAAGAAAATGTGTTTTTTATTATATTAGGTTTTTCATTAGTATTTTCAGCTTTGGCATTGATTGGACAGACCTATGGTCATAGTACAAAAGACAATGAAGTAAGAACTTATCCTTCTTATTTTAGCTATCTTATTGGAGGAGCCATCGGATTGCTTTCTGGGCTTGTGGGAATTGGCGGAGGTATATTTTTAGCACCTATACTCAATCATTTTAAATGGAGTACCGCTATTAGAATAGCTGCTTTAGCTAGTTTTTTTATTTTGGTGAATTCCATTTCTGGACTAGCGGGATTATATTTAAACGATACCTTAGAATTACCTTGGAAAGAGACAATTTTATTGGTAGTGATGGTTTTATTAGGAGGACAATTGGGAATTAGAATTAGCTTAAAAAAGCTAACTCCAAACGGAATTAAACGGGTAACTGCTATATTAGTTTTAGTAGTGGGTATTAGAGTAGTATTAAAAAACGGATTTGAAGTGCTATGATTACATTTGAAGAAGCATATAGACGAATTATGCTTAATACCAAGGATTTTGGTGATGAAGCGGTAGATTTGATGAAAAGTACCAATAGAATTTTAGCAGAATCTATTTATGCGGATCGTGATTTTCCTCCTTTTGATCGAGCTACAAAAGATGGCATTGCTATAAAGTATGAATCATTTGAAAAAGGAATCCCTTATTTTAATGTAGAAGGAGTGGTCAGTGCAGGAATGCCACAACAAAAATTAATTGGTGAAGAAAATTGTTTGGAAATAATGACAGGTGCTGTCTTACCACATAATACAGATACCATTGTGATGTACGAAGATATCGAGATAGTAGATGGCTTTGCTTCCATTAAATCAAACCCTAGAAAAGGACAGAATATTCATAAAAAAGGGGAAGATAAAAAACAAGGTGAAGTCCTCTTAGAAAAAGGAATCCGAATTTCACCTGCAGATATAGGGGTATTTGCTACTGTAGGTAAGGTTGAGGTTTTAGTAAAAAAATTACCCAAAGTTTGTGTTATTTCTACAGGTAATGAATTAGTAGACATTTCAGAAACACCATTAGCACATCAAATACGGACTTCTAATGTGTTATCACTTCAGACAGCATTGGCGTCTGAAAATATACATGCGGATCATATTCATTTATTAGATGATAAAAAAAGCATAACCCAAAAATTAACAGTGGCTTTGAGAGAATACGATGTGTTATTACTTAGTGGAGGTGTATCCAAGGGTAAATACGATTTTATTCCTGAGGTTTTAGACGATCTTGGCGTTGATAAAGTGTTTCACAAAGTTTTACAAAGACCTGGCAAACCTATGTGGTTTGGCAGGCATGAAAGCTTAAAAACAGCTGTGTTTTCTTTTCCTGGTAATCCTGTTTCTACCTTCGCTAATTATCATATTTATTTTCTTCCATGGTTATACAACTCTTTAGGTGTTGATAATGAAAGTGAATTTGTGATCTTAGATGAAGACCTACCTAATACTACACCTTTAACTCTTTTTATACCTGTAAAAACTTTTTGGGATAAAGGAACTTTAATGGCTCGAAAAATCGAAAATAGTGGATCAGGGGATTTAACTTGTTTAGCCTATTCCGACGGATTCGTTTGTTTGCCGCCTCAAGAAATTCCTTATTATCGAGGGCTTTTGGTGCCTTATATACCAGTAAAATAATAGCAATAAAAAAGCGTCTATTTTTATTAGACGCTTTTTTTTATACTTGGTTGTACTAGTTATTTTCCTTGATATTTTCCCATATAACGTTTCCAAAGTTCTGTTTGGTGCGTTTCTAAAGATAAGGCTCTACCATCAATATAAGCGTGACTTAATATATTGGTTCGCATGTCTAAAGCATCGCCTTCAGATATAAATAAAGTTGCACTTTTGCCAACTTCTAGAGTACCGTATTGAGCATCTATACCTAATATTTTAGACGTATTACTGGTGATTAATTGTAATGCAATTTCTTTATCTAATCCTTGTCCAACAGTCTGACCTGCGTAGAAGGGTAAATTTCTAGTTTGGAAATTTGCTGCAGATGCATTTTGCAATCCCACTAAAATACCTGCATCAACCAATAATTTCGGATTTTTATAAGGTAAATCGTAATCATCATCTTCAAATTCAGGAGTATTATGGGTAAAGTTGATAAGAACAGCAATGTTATTTTCTTTTAGAAAATCGGTTATTTTATGTGCTTCATAGCCGCCAATAATTACTACTTCTTTAATGCCATTGTTTTTTGCTAAAGTTACGGCATCAATCATTTCGCGTTCGCCATCTGCATAAATATATAATTTCTGAGCGCCAGTAAATAACCCTTGCATAGCTGCAAATGCAGGATTCATTTCTGGAGCAGAAGCCTTCCCGTAGGCAATGGAATTTTTCAGAAACATGCTGATTTCATCCAGTTCATCTTTATACTTATCATTTGGTTTAAAGCCACGTTCTTCACCTGCCCACCAACGTCCTTGTTTAAAAGAATTTGGCCAATTTAAATGAATACCATCATCAACTTTTACAGCAGCATCTTCCCAATTCCATGCATCGAATTGTACAATAGATGAAGTTCCTGAAATACGTCCTCCTTGTGGTGCAATCTGTGCTAATAAAACACCATTTGGGCGCATACTTTCTACAACTTTAGACTCAGCATTATACGCAATTAAACTACGAACATGAGGAATCATTTCTCCAATTTCATCCTGATCGTCACTCGCTCTAACTGCATCAACTTCTACTAAACCTAAAGTTTTGGCAGGTGCTATAAATCCAGGATAAACATGTTTGCCTGCGGCATTTATTATTTTTCCTTTACGTGCAATTTTCATTTTGGCATCACCAACAAAAGTTAGTTTACCGTCTTCGAACATTAAAAGTGAATTTTCTATTATGGTGCCGTTACCAATATGTGCAGTGGCGCCTTCAATAGTTATTGCCTCTGTTTGTTTGGCTGCAGGTGTTTGCTGCGCAAAAGCAAGAGTAGAGCAACAAAGTAATACTAGTATTTGTTTTATATTTTTCATGCTTC
The DNA here is from genome assembly GCF_900176415.1 of Cellulophaga tyrosinoxydans. Classification (GTDB taxonomy): domain Bacteria; phylum Bacteroidota; class Bacteroidia; order Flavobacteriales; family Flavobacteriaceae; genus Cellulophaga; species Cellulophaga tyrosinoxydans. Next base: position 111,846 of record NZ_FWXO01000006.1, read on the forward strand.
TAATTTTATAAACTATCACAGTTAAATTCTTCTTTATCCTTTTTTCTAGGACCTTGTGTAGGTTTTCCTCCGTCTTTTTCTTTTAACATCATATTAATTAAAAGATTACGCTCTGTTTGTATCGCCTCTCTTTGCAATTTATCTTTTTCAATATCAAAATAAACAGCTCCGTCTATGAGTGTTTTTTCAGATTTTGCATAAACAGATAATGGATGATCTGACCATAATACTAAATCAGCATCTTTACCTTCTTTGATACTACCTGTTCGCTGATCTAAGTGTAATAATTTTGCAGGATTAATGGTTACCATTTTCCAAGCTTCTTCCTCCGAAACTCCACCGTATTTTACAATTTTACCAGCTTCTTGGTTTAGTCTTCTAGACATTTCGCGATCATCACTATTAATAGCTACTGTAATCCCTTGACTATGCATTATCGCTGCATTATAAGGTATGGCATCATTTACTTCGTATTTGTAGGCCCACCAATCGCTAAATGTAGAGCCACCAACGCCATGTTCAGCCATTTTATCCGCTACTTTATACCCTTCAAGAATATGAGTGAAAGTGTTAATTTTAAAATTAAACTTTTCTGCAACTTTCATTAACATGTTAATTTCACTTTGTACATATGAGTGGCAAGAGATAAAACGTTCGCCATTTAAAATTTCGGCAATTACTTCCATTTCTTGATCATAACGGTAGGGCTTTCCGCTTTTCTTTAAAGCATCATATTCTTTTCCTCTTTGGAAATAATTAATGAAAACTTGTTCCACACCCATTCTTGTTTGTGGAAAACGGCTAAAGCTTCCCCAGTTGGATTGTTTTACGTTTTCTCCTAAAGCAAATTTTATGAATTTAGGACTGTTAGCGTAGATCATATTTTGTGCAGATTCTCCCCATTTTAATTTTATTATAGCAGAACGACCACCAATTGGGTTTGCAGAACCATGTAGTAATTGTGCTGAGGTAACTCCACCTGCAAGATTGCGGTAAATATTCATATCCTCGTTATCCACCACATCTTCCATAGATACTTCTGCTGAAGAATTTTGTCCTGCTTCATTTACATCTAATAGTGCAATATGAGAGTGTTCGTCTATGATACCTGCAGTTAAGTATTTTCCGGTTGCATCAATAACTTTGGCGCCACTACCATTTAAATTTGTGCCAATTTTGGCTATTTTTCCATTTTTTACAAGAACATCGGTATTTTCTAATATTCCAATAGCTTCACCAGTCCAAACAGTAGCATTTTTAAAAAGAATGGTTTCTTGTACTGGTTTTGTTGCATTACCATATCCAATATTGGGGTAAGTAACAGCCATTATTTTGGGCGTTTCTTCTGTCTTTTCTTCTTTTTCTTTTTCAGTAAAACTTTTCGTTTTTACCGCCTTGAAAAAAGCTTCTTTTCCAGTGGGTAGAATTAACCTTCCGGATAATTCATCGGAATTATTACGCGCCATGCCAGTCATACGATAAATCTTCTCGCTTTCTTTTGTGTTAAAAGAAATATCCATCCAATTATCGGCATAACTAAGTTTAGAGCTCAGTTTTAAAGTATCTTGTTTAACCTCTAATTTTGGCTTACTTAGTTCCCCTGTAATAGATAGGTTAAACGTTGTGCCATCAATAGGCAGGTTATAATCTCCTCTTATATCTATAGTGTTGATGTCATTCACCACACTTTTATCACCTTGAACCCAATTTTCGTAAAGTGTAGTGCTTTTGTCAAAAATATCACCTGAAGTAATTAAAAAATTGGCAAAACTACCTGGTTGTAAAGATCCAATTTGTGCACTCTTTCCTAAAATACTAGCCGGAACTGTTGTTAAGGCTTCTAAAGCTTTGGTTTTAGAAAGACCAAATGAAATGGCTTTTTGTAGATTCTCATTGAATTTTGATGAAGATTTTGAATCATACATGGTAAATGAAAAAGTAATTCCGTTTTCTGCCATTGTTTTTGGATTGGCGGGAGCCTGGTTCCAATATCTCATATCTTCCAATGAAACATAACCTGCTTGATATGGGTTTGAAACATCATACGCATCAGGAAAGTTTAAAGGCACAATATATTTGGCATTGGTCGCTTTTATATCAGCTATATTCTCGTATTCATCTCCACCTGCTAAAATTACATATTGAATGCCGTAAGCATCACCAATTTTATCGGCAAGCAAATCATTGCCTTTATCTTTCGCTTCAAATATTTGAATTAAATTTTTATTAGCTATTAATGCTTCTAAGGATTGGTCTCGGGTATCAGATTTTCCTTGTGCGTACCAATTCATATCGCTATACATTTGTCGTAATAAAGCAGTGGTACCCATCAAAGAAGTTGGGTAAGACTGATTTTTAACTACACTGCGATCAAAAGAAAAATACTGAGCCGATTTGTTATCCAATACTCTATTGGCATCTGTGCCTTCGTTATTTAAAGCTACCAAAACCCCTGTTCCACGCGCTATACCATCTTGTAGGTGGGTATTTACAACTCCGAAACCAGCTTCACGTAATTCTTTGGCTTTTTTAGCATCGTATTTAAATTGAGCTACCGCGTTGGTTTCTGGCATAATATGGTCATTCCAGTAAAACCCTTCGCGTGAAGGTTCGTACTCTGCTGTTCTTCCACCACCAGATGGTCTTTTTGGCTTTTCTACCCCAAAATCTGAATAAATATCAATAAAGGAGGGATAGATAGATTTTCCGTTTAAATCAATCACCACCGCATTTTTAGGCAAGGTAACTGTATTCCCAACTTGCTTTACTTTACCATTTTGAATTAGCAAAGTTCCTTTTTCAATAATCTGGGTAGGTGTTACATAGATTTTAGCATTGGTAAAGGCGGTGTAATTGTTGTTTTTTGATTTTACGCCATCATTTTTAGGAAAATAATCTTGCGCAAATAATTGGCTGCTGCACCATAGGAAGGTGAGCACGAGTAATCGCAGTTTCATAATGTTAGAATTAGTTAATTAGTCTGTCTTAAAAATAAGTTAAATCATTTTAAGAGGTATAGGATACGCCATTTTTTAACAGTTATTTGGCATGTAATTATGAATCCTTAAAAAAATAATTAGCATTTTAAAAATGATAGAATTATAGTGGGTGCTTTTTATGATAACTCACCATTAACAAAACAACTTTACTATAACTTTTTATACCGTCTTCCTGATTGTTTGCTTTTAAGAAGGTATTAAAAACCGATTTAAAAATGGGTTCTGAAATATTTTCGTAGCGCAACCAAAAGTCATTAAGTTCTTGATAGTTTTTACGAACACCAGGATTTACTTTCGAAATGAGTGAATTAAACGTTTTTTCATCATTCTCCTTTAAATTACTTAAACAGTAGCTCAAGGCATAGGAATAGGCCGCGTATTTAAAATAAATATCATCATTATATAGGGTTGCCAAATAACCTATTAAATTCGTTTCGTTTTCCGCAGAATAGCCAATTTGATGCCCAATTTCATGCCCGCAAATAACAGGGAATCTAAACGCAGGAATTAATGCATTTACCTGTGCTTCATTGGTAAACGGATTTAAATATCCTCCATAACCCATATAACTTATTGGAGTGCTAAAAATAGATTCTTTTAAACTAGCCTGTTCGTATGATAAAAATGGATGGACTTTTTCTAATTGTTGATACCCTGAGATTGTTTTAGAGAATATCTCCTTATTGGAGTAAGGAACAACTATCATTTTGGTGCTATCGGCTGTAATGCTTAGTTGCGTGTCGTTTGTTTTTTTAATTAAGGCAGCGATAAAGGATAAAAGTTCTTCTTTGCTTTTAGTTTCTTCTATTTCTAGTTTATCCGCAATAGGATGTCTGTAATAATTTAATCCCCAGCTTAGATTAAAAGTGAAATAAGCTACAGATAAAACCACAAAACAGTTTCTCAGAAACACTAATTTATTACTCCAGATATACTTACGCTTTTTAATTATGTAGTAAAGAGCTAAAAGTGTAAGAATGGCATAGAGTAGATCACCAACAGAAAAAGGAATCCACCCTAATAAAAAACGATAGCTTTTTGATAGCTGTACATAAAGTCCATTGCTATAGTAGTTTTCGATTATATCTGGATAATTACTTAGCCATTTAATCAAAAATATTTGTGGTACTAGGGAAATAGCAATGGCATTTTTAAGCTTGTTTTTCATGTAAACCTAAATATTTTCTTTTTCAAAAATAGGCTATTCTTTAAGTATGCGTATTTTTGAATCTTATAAAAATTTTATGAATACAGAAATAAGAGCATTAGAGCCAAAAAGTGTTTGGAACAAGTTTGCAGATTTAAATGCAGTGCCAAGACCCTCTAAAAAGGAAGAAAGGGTAATCCAATTTATGTTGGATTTTGGAAAAAGTCTTAAACTAGAAACATTCAAGGATGAAGTTGGAAATGTAATCATTAGAAAACCTGCAACGAAAGGCTATGAAAATAGAAAAATAATTACGTTGCAATCTCATTTAGATATGGTACATCAAAAAAACAATGACACTGTTTTTGATTTTGATACTCAGGGAATTGATATGTATGTGGAGGAAGATTGGGTAAAAGCCAAAGGTACTACGCTTGGTGCAGATAATGGCCTTGGAGTGGCAACAATTATGGCACTTTTGGAGCGTACTGATATTCCACATCCTGAATTAGAGGCGTTATTTACTATAGATGAAGAAACTGGAATGACTGGCGCTATGGGTTTAAAAGCAGGAGTGTTAAAAGGAGCCATTCTTCTGAATTTAGATACCGAAGAAGATGATGAAATAGACATAGGTTGTGCTGGTGGAATTGATGTTACTGCTACAAGAAATTATAAGGAAAAACTTAGTGGTATTGGTGCTATTGCTTTTGAAATAACGGTTAAAGGATTATCAGGCGGGCATAGTGGTATGGATATTCATAAAGGATTGGGTAATGCCAATAAAATTATGAATAGATTGTTATACTCGGCTTCGGAAAAATTTAGGGTTAGAATTTCAGAAATTAATGGAGGAAGTTTACGAAATGCAATTCCAAGAGAAAGTGTAGCCGTGGTAACGGTAGATAAAGCGCATAAAGATGATTTTCTCAAAGAATTTAATTCTTGGTCCGCTACTATTAAAACCGAATTAAAAGTACAAGAACCAAATTTAACAATAGGCTTAATTGAAACTAAAAAGCCTAAAAGAGTTATGGGGAGTCGTACACAAGATAAATTTTTGAAAGCAATGTATGCAGCGCAAAATGGTGTGTATGCCATGAGTGCAGCTATGGACGATTTGGTAGAAACTTCTAATAATATTGCCAAAGTAAAAGTTGCTAATGGAAAAATACATATTGGGTGTTTAACACGCTCTTCTGTAAATTCTGCGAAGTTAGATTTGGCAAATACGCTAAAATGTACTTTTGAATTGGCTGGCTTTTCTGTTGATTTTAGTGGCGAATATCCGGGATGGAACCCCAACCCAAATTCAGCAATTTTAAAAGTATTAAAGGCGCAGTACAAGAAGGTTTTTAATGAAGAACCAAAAGTGGTTGCTTGTCATGCGGGTTTGGAATGTGGTATTTTAGGTCAAAATTATCCTGATATGGATATGATAAGTTATGGTCCAACAATTAAAGGAGCCCATTCTCCAGATGAACGAGTGAGCATTTCTTCCGTTCAGAAATTTTGGAAATTCACCTTAGATATTTTGAAGAATATCCCTGAATAAAGGGATGAAAATGGATTTGTAAAACCATAAATTTGTCTTTAAACAAATAATATATAATGAAAAAAGGAATTTTACTTTTTACGGCTATGCTTTTATCTTTTAGTATCCATGCGCAATTTGGCAAGGTATTAAAAAAAGGGAATGTAGATGCTGGAAAAAAACTTGTAGCAGCTGCATCTTTATCTGATGAAGATATGGCGAAATTATCATTAGAGTCTGTGGTTTGGATGGATGAAAATAATCCTGTTGGAGAAGCTGGAGATGCCTATGCAGATCGATTAGCTAAATTAGTTTCAGGATTTGAATCTGAAGACGGATTAGCGCTGAACTTTAAAGTATACTTGGTAACTGACGTAAATGCTTTTGCAACACCAGACGGCAGTGTAAGAGTTATGGCTGGATTAATGGATTTAATGACGGACGATGAAATTTTAAGTGTTATTGGCCATGAAATTGGTCATGTAAAATTAGGTCATTCTAAGGAACGTTATAAGGCAGCTTATAAAATTTCAGCTGCTAAAGATTTGGCCGTAGCAAATACAGATTCAGGAAAAATTTTAGCTGATGATGAAATAGGTGGTTTTGTTGAAAATGTTCTTAATGCACAATTTTCTCAAACTAATGAGTCCGAATCTGATGAATACGGATTTGATTTTTTAGTACGTCATAATTTAAATTACCATGCAATGGAAGGTGCTTTTACAAAACTTGCTTCTTTAAGTGATAATGGAGGTAAAGGTTCACTTACTTCTTCGCATCCTGGTAGTGCAAAACGCGCGGAAAGAGCAAAAGAGTGGGCAGATAAGCAAGATGCTAAAAAATAATTAATTAGATAGAGTAATAAAAAAGCTTCATTCCATTTTTAATACGGAATGAAGCTTTTTTTACAGATAATATTTTGGGGTTTATCTTTTAGTTAGATATGCTAACCAGTTCCAAATCAAATATCAAATCGGTATTTGGTCCAATTGGCCCTCTACCAGCTTCGCCATAACCTAAGTGTGCAGGAATAAATACTCGTGCCTTTTCACCTTCTTTTAAATTCATCACAGCTTCTTTAAATCCGGCAATCATTTGAGCATCTAAACTTACCAACATTGGCATTGGTTCGTAACCCATTTGATCTCTTCGCTGCCAGCTGTATTGACCAAATAATTTGGCAACTTCTTCATAATTACTATCAAATAAACGTCCGTCTTCAAAGTAACCTGCATAATATAAGTTAGCAGTTTCTCCAATTTTAGCAACACTACCAGTACCTTCTTTTAAAGTATATATTTTTAATCCAGAAGCTAAGGTTTTAGCTTTGCTTTTTTGGTCAGCTATTTCACTTGTAAAAGTTGCCATGGAGCTTTTCATATTAGCTTGGCGTTCCGCTTCGATTCTTGCAGCTTCTTTCTCTCTAATTTCCTCGTCTGCAAAATATTTAGTCATTACTGCAACAGCATCAAACTTTTTAGCTTCTTTACCGTTACGAATAATCTTTACTTTATTCATAACTACAGCTTCTACAGGTTTATCATTAGCACCTGTTTTTACGTTTGCAATAGAATCTAACACATCTAAACCATTTACAACTTCTCCAAAAACAGAGTGTCTACCATCTAACCAAGGGGTTGCTTTGTGTGTTATAAAAAACTGACTTCCATTTGTTTTAGGGCCAGAATTTGCCATAGAAAGAATTCCTTTTCTTGAATGTGATAATGAATCCACAAATTCATCTGCAAAACGATATCCAGGATTACCCATCCCTGTAGCAGTAGGATCACCACCCTGAATCATAAAATCTTTCATTACTCTATGAAAAGTAAGTCCGTCATAATATTTTTTTCCTTTTAAACTATCGGTAACAAAAGGATTATCGCCCTCTGCTAGTGCAATAAAGTTCGCAACAGTTACAGGCGTTTTTTCAAATTCTAATTTTACAATAATGTCACCTTTTGAGGTTTGGATATCAGCAAAAACGCCATCACCTAAATCGGCTGTTTTACTAGATTTACAACTTGTTATAAGTGCAGTTGCAATAAGAAATAAACTAAAGAATTTTTTCATTTTTTTTAAACTATTTAATTGGATTTTGCTCTATTTTAAGAATTTCTATTGATGATTTAATGGGTGTATTAGGTTCTATTTTATTGTCATCGCCATGATAACCAAAACCTAAGGATGAAGGGAATAAAAAGGTTGCTTTTTCTCCTTCTTTTAATAACGTAAACGTATTTCTTAAACCTTTGAATAAGCTTGGTTTATCCACTTTTATTTGTTGCACCCCAATTTCTTTTGCTGAATAAATGGTATCATTTGTTAAGGTCATGATGTTGTAGGTTAAGGTTACAATATCTTCTCCTTTAGGGATATAGGTTGTGCTGTCGTTTTTAGTTTCGTAATAAAACCAAGAGCCACTTGAGGTAGGTAAATACTGATGTAAAGTATCTTTTTTTACCAAAGCATTAATAATACCAACTTCTATTGCTAGGAGCTCTTTGTTGCGCTCTACGGTAGATTTTACAATTTTTGGAACAGAGCTGCGTATAGGCTTTCTAGCTTCTGGGCCATCGCAACTAAAAAGGAATAGGGCAATTAAAAAATAGAGGCTATTTTTTACGTGTGTCTTGCTATTGTTTTTTATGTGTGCCAACATTATAACTGGTTTATGTCGTTTTTATATTTCGGTAGCAAGGATACAAAATACTCCTCAGTTTCTTTTAAAGAAACATCGCTTTTTCCACCAGCGGCATTATGATGCCCACCACCTTGAAAATGTGCTCTTGCAAATTCATTGACTGAAAAATCACCTTCCGATCTAAAGGATATTTTAATAATACCTTCTTCTTTGTTTTCAATAAATATTACTGCAAAGCGAATTCCATCTAAAGTAAGTCCATAATTCACAAAGCCTTCGGTATCTCCTTTTTTATAATTATAGGTGTCTAATTCTTCCTGACTAAGTGTAATATATGCCGTAGCATAGTCTTCTAAAATAACCATGTTTTTTAGCGCACAGCCTAATAAATGTAATCTACTAGGCGAATTGGTATCGAATACAACATTATGTATATAGGTATTCTTCGCTCCTCTATCAATAAGGTCGGCTACAATACGGTGTGTGGTACTTGTCGTAGAAGAAAATTTAAAAGAGCCAGTATCGGTCATTATTCCTGCATATAAGCAATTCGCCATTTCAGCGGTTATTTTATCCGTGTCTCCTAAGAAATTAATAAAATTATAGACCATTTCGCAGGTAGAACTCATGGTAACATCCGAGTAGGTCACCAAGGCATAGTCCGAAGGTTCTTGATGGTGATCTATCATGATGAATTCTGCAGTAGCTTCTTCTAAGTTAGATTGCATTTGACCTACGCGCCCAAGGTGATTAAAATCGAGTGTAAAGATTAATGTGGCTTCTTTTAAAACCCGTACCGCTTGTGAGTTTTCTACTTCAAAATTTAGAATTTTATCACTGCCAGGCATCCATTTTAAAAATTTTGGAGCATCATTAGGGCTAACTATGGTAGCATTTTGCCCCATGTTATTTAAATAATGCCACAAACCTAGCGTAGAACCAATAGCATCGCCATCTGGGTTTTTATGTGGGATTATTGCAATTCTTTGCGGAGTGCTTAGTAAGCCTTTTATGCGTTTTATATCTTCTAAATTCATGGCCGCAAAGATACTATTTTATAACATAGTGGTAACGTTCAAAGTGGTATTTTTGTAGTACCGTAAACTTAGATTACATGAAAAAAGCAACGCGATTTTTTGGACTATTATTTTTTGCAATCATTTTTAATTTACACGCACAAGATGATAAAAAATTGACAGATTCCATTGGGCTACCAGATTTTACCATAGCATTTGGGTCCTGCAATAAACACAATGTAGATAATTTGTTGTGGGATGATGTTCTTAACACTAATCCAGATGTTTGGATTTGGGGCGGCGATATAATTTATGCCGATACAGATAAGATGCCAAAACTTAGAAGGCTTTATACCTTGCAAGATAGCGTGCCAGGGTATATGGCATTACGCACAAAAATTCCTGTTATTGGTACTTGGGATGATCATGATTACGGACTTAATGATGGTGGGGAAGAGTTTAAAGCTAAAAAGGAAAGTCAGCAGGAGTTTCTAGACTTTTTAAAAGTGCCAAAAGATAGTCCAAGAAGAAGTCAAGAAGGGGTATATGCTTCGCATGTGTACAACACGGTAAAAGGCTCTATTAAGGTAATTGTGTTAGATACCCGTTATTTTAGAACAGCACTTACAGAAGATACCGAAACTAGAAAAAGAAACAAACCAAATGCCTATGGCGATGGCACAGTTTTAGGAGCAGCGCAATGGCAATGGCTATCCGATGAATTGACAAATAGTACGGCAGATTTTAATGTTATTGTAAGTAGTATACAAGTTTTGTCTAATGAACACGGGTTTGAAACATGGGGAAATTTTCCGCACGAGGTAGATAAACTTAAAAAAACGATTGTTTCATCTAAAGCCAAAGGTGTTGTGGTTGTATCTGGTGATCGACATATTTCAGAGTTTTCTAGAACCAAGGTTGACGGATTGGCCTATCCTTTAATAGATTTTACCAGTAGTGGGCTAACGCATACTTATTCATCGTACTCCGGAGAGTCCAATCCGTATAGAGTAGGAGAGGTAGTCTTTGTAATAAGTTTTGGAGTTTTAGAATTTAATTTTAATGAAAAACAAATACATTTTAAAATGATAGGTGATAATGGCAAGCTGTTAGGAGAATTAAAACAAGGGTATTAAAAGCTTAATGCTATGCGCTTTGCCTTTTCATCAACAGTTTTAGAAAACTGTTGTAGAATATATTAAAAGTAGTACTTTTGCACAAAAATTAAGAAAATGACAACAAATAGAACATTTACAATGCTTAAGCCAGATGCTGTTGAAAACGGACATATTGGTGCTATTTTAGACAAAATAAATGCTGCTGGATTTAAGATTGTAGCTATGAAGTTAACGCAACTGAGCAAGAGAGATGCGCAAGCTTTTTATGCAGTGCATAGTGCACGTCCTTTTTATGGTGAGTTGGTAGACTTTATGTCAAGAGGGCCAATCGTTGCGGCTATATTAGAAAAAGAAAATGCAGTAGAAGATTTTAGAGCTTTAATTGGTGCAACAAACCCTGCTGAAGCTGCTGAAGGAACCATCCGTAAAATGTTTGCTAAGTCGGTTGGTGAAAATGCAGTACACGGTTCTGATAGTGATGAAAATGCTGCTATCGAAGGTGCTTTCCATTTTTCAGGAAGAGAAGTTTTCTAGTAAAACAGTACATAATTCAATGATAAGGCTACCTAGAAATGGGTGGCCTTTTTTTTGTTGAAAAGACTATCCTATTGCAAGTTTTGCTGCATCTTTCCACATATAATTAGGCATTGGCACTTCAATTTTCCATGTAATACTCATTGGTTTTGAACCATAATGGCTTATATATTTTGCTTTTCCTACGAATACATAACCCATAGTATTACTGTATTCGTCTTTTGCTTTTTCTCTAATGAAAAGAAGTATGATTTTATTCAATTTTTCGTGTTCAATATAAGTAATTCCTTTTCCCATATTTGGTCGCGTTTGGTTTTGCGATTGCCAGTGAAAAAGAATGTCATTTATGGCATAATCATCATACATAGTTGTTGGAGAAAAATTTTCTTCGGATTTAATTAAATCAATAAATAAAATTTCTGTATTGTTTGCTTTATTTTCAGCAACGCCTTCTCTATTAGATGACTGTTTTTCAAATGTACTCATACCAAAGGCGACCAAAATCTGGTCTCTAGTATAACGTGAATGTAATTTTAAGGGTTGATTAAATGGTAACGCGATGTCACATTCTTTAAAATCAATTAGTTCTAATTTATATTCTAAGAATTCTATTATTTCTTTTACCAGAGTTGGATTAGATGCAATAGATTTTAGACTAGATTGTAGATTTTTAAAACTACTCTGATTTTGCCAGACATCATAATGTAGCATTAGTGCAAACAGATTTTCTTTTTCATTGTTGATATCTTCAGAGTATTCAAAATTGTTTTTAGCAATATCCAAAATGAAATTAAAATAGCTAAGGGAATTTGTAGCAAGCCACTTATTCTTTATTGCACTTAAAATTTCTTTTTCATTGATTTTACTAAAATTGGAGATTTTGCCAGCTTGTTCTTTTAACCTGCTCCAAGTATCTTTTTTGTAAATAGTTTCAATTGGAATATGATATAATGTACTAAAGTTTTTAAGCGTTAGAGGTAAATTTGAATGAGATTCAAAAGTTCTAATTTTTTGTATAATTTGATTTCTATTAATTGAAGTGGCGTTTCTAATATTATCTAAAATAAATTCTTTTGCTTTTTTCTCCAAAATTATGGAACAACCTAGTGGTAAATGCGGGAAATTGTCCTCAACTTCTTTTTTAATGGAGGTGTTTGTTTTGCCTATTAATGCTCTAAATTTTCCTTCAAAATCATATTCTGGTCGGGAGTTAGAAACAAAGTCAAGCACACTTAGAACTTCTTTTTTGTCATATAATCTTAAACCCCTTCCTAATTGCTGTAGAAAAACAGTTAAACTTTCCGTGGGTCTTAAAAATAATACGGTATCAATTTCTGGAATATCAATTCCCTCATTGAAAATGTCAACAACAAAAAGATAATTAATTTCTTTAAATTTTAATTTTTGTTTTAAATTTTCTCTTTCCTTATTGTTTTTACTTGTTAAATAGGCCGCCTTTAATCCGGCTAATAAAAATTTTTCAGACATAAATTTGGCATGTTCAATGGTAATACAAAAACCTAAAGCACGAACATCTTGAATATCTCTGGTGTATTTTTCTAAATGTGTTATGATTTCATTAACTCTTCTATCATTGGCGGTGTATAAATTGGTTAATTCTTTAGCATCATATTTGCCTTTTTCCCAACGAACATTACTCAAATCAACGCTATCTGTTATTCCAAAATATTGAAACGGACACAAAAGTTTTTTGTTCAATGCTTCGGGCAATCTTATTTCAGCAGCAATTCTATCTGAGAAATCGTCTAATATGTTTTTACCATCCATCCTTTCAGGGGTGGCGGTTAAACCAAGTAGTATTTTTGGTTTAAAATATTCTAATAATGACCTGTAACTTAGTGCTTGACTATGATGAACTTCATCAATTATGATGAAATCATAATATTCAGGACTTAATGAAATGTTTTCTAGTCGATTGTTTATTGTTTGAATTGATGCAAAAAGAAATTCGTAATTATCTGGTTCTAAACCATCAACCCAAAGTTGTCCAAAATTATTATTTTTTAGCACTCCTCTAAAAGTATAAAGTGATTGGGATAATATTTCTTTTCGATGTGCAATGAATAATAAACGAGAATTTTGGTTTTTGTCTAAGTAAGATTTAAAATCAAAAGCAGATATTACCGTTTTTCCAGTTCCTGTAGCAGCTACTAACAGATTTTTATATCTATTATGTACACTTCGTTCTACTTCAAGCTTCTCTAAAATTTCTTTTTGATATGCATAAGGTTTAATGTCAAAAAAATTTGCTGAAAACGTATTGTTATATTTGTTTCCTCCGATGTTTAAAGCATCTTTTAACTTCGAACTGTGTATGGTGGAATCGAAAGTTTCAAACTCATTATTTTGCCAATAAGATTCAAATGTTTTCTGAAATTTATCAATGATATGACTAACTTCTTTAGTAGTGATTTTTAGATTCCATTCTAGACCATCTGTTAAAGCTGATCTTGAAAAGTTTGAAGAACCTATATAACCAGTGTGAAAACCAGAATTTCTATAAAATAAATATGCTTTTGCATGCAATCTTTCGTTACCAGTATTATATGAAACCTTGATTTCTGTGTTTTCTAATTCGGATAGGACTTTTATTGCTTTAAAGTCTGTAGCTCCCATATAAGTGGTTGTAATAACTCTTAAGTTTCCTCCACGTTTTGTAAATTCTTCAAGTTCATTTTTTAAAATTATTATTCCTTTCCATTTAATAAAAGACACGAGTAAGTCAATTCGATTGGAAGAAAGTATTTCTTTTTTTAACTCACTTTCTAACGACAATCCTGAATTTCCACCAGTAAATAGTTCACTTTGTGTTAATCGGGTATATGGTGTTATTGTTTTAAGATGTTCGTCAAAATTAGAAAAATGAGCATCCAATTTATTGAAAATAGCTTTTAGAATTTTTCCTTCCGATTCTATTAAGTTTTCATCAAAATCCTCGTTATTTAATTCATCTTTAAGTAATGAAATGATTTTATTTGCAAGCGAAATTTGATTCTGTATTGCGTTTTCACCGGTAATTTGTTTTAATACTAAGGAGACTACAGATGCAATATGATTAGATAGTAGTAAGGTCGCTTCGGTCTTATCAATATAAGAAAACTTATATTGAAATAAATCTTTATTAGGTTCTTCAATTTTACTTGAAACAAGTTTAGTTACTAACTCTTCGTAAATTCCTTGGTTCATTTTTTAAATTTAAGATTAAACAAATTGGAAATAAGAAAAATTTATCAATTTAAAACACCCTACCTCAAAACCAATTTCTTCACTATTTCTTTGCCTAGTTCTTCATTTAGCATGGTCACTATCTTAGATTTACCATGGCTCAATTCTTCACGTAAAACGGAAGAGGAAAGTGAAATAAATAAGGTGTCGCCACGTAATTCTATGGCTGTAGTATAATTATTAACGCCATTACCCATAAGTTTAGCCCAAGCTTCACGAGCGTCTACTTTGTCTATGCCTTTTTGCAATTTATTAGCGCTAATAAATTCTTGCAATGCTTCGCTTAGTGGAATATGATCGTTCTTCCTTTTTGCCATTATTCGTTGAGGTTTATAGGTACATAGCGCTTGTAAAAATACGTGAAATTGTCTTCTCCGGTTACTGAAAAATTATCTTTAGTAACGGTTTTTAAGGTTTCTGTCCATTCACTAATGTCCGTTTTGTACTGCATTAAAAATTCATCATCTCTTTGAATAATGGTAAATAACTCTGCATCATCGGAAGTAATATAGGTGCCTTCAAAAGTGGGGTTTACCTTTTTTCGAAATCCTTTTAAATCTTTTACTTCAATAAAATCTATAGTTTCATTCACTTTGTATTCTTTCTTTTGTCCGTCTGGCAGGATAACTTTTTCAATTTCCCAATAGCCATTTAAAAACGACAACTGCTCTTCTGTAACCTTTGAATTACAAGCGGTCAAGATTATTGTGAATATCACCAGTATACTTTTTTTCATCTTTTTAATTAATTTCTAAGTCCTAAACCATGCTTTGGTTCTCAATACTATTTTTGTTGTGTTTCACTTCTCAAAAATCACTCGAACTGACATTTTTTTATGTTTAATCGTTTCTTAATACATAATTTTTTAGTTTCCTTAAACCTTAAACCTTAAACCTTAAACCTTAAACCTTAAACCTTAAACCTTAAACCTTAAACCTTAAACCTTAAACCTTAAACTATTTCCCTAATTCAAACATTTTATACGATTGGTGAATGGTTTTTATTACATTTTCCGTACGTTCCGCATGTGTATCACTAATGAATAATTGCCCAAAATTTTCATCGTTTACTAAACTTATAATATGACTTACACGGTGTTCATCTAACTTATCAAAAATATCATCTAGCAATAATATAGGGGTGGTTTTAGATTGTTCTTTAATAAAATGAAACTGGGCTAGTTTTAAAGCTATTAAAAAGGATTTTTGTTGCCCTTGACTACCAAATTTTTTAATGGCATGTTCGCCTAAATCAAAATTTAAATCGTCTTTATGGATTCCAACGCTAGTGTATTGCAAGGCTCTGTCTTTGTCTAAATAGCTATCAAATAACGATAAAAGCGAATCATTTAAAAGTTTGCTTTCATATACTAAAGATACCGCTTCATTTCCGCCAGAGATTATTTGGTACTGCTCCTTAAAAATAGGAACAAAAGTGTTTAAAAATGCAACACGTTTGTTAAATATTTGTGTTCCAAAACCATGTAGTTGCTCATTATAAACACTGAGGGTGGTTTTGTCAAAAGTTTGGTTAGCGGCAAAATATTTTAAAAGCGAATTTCGCTGAACGAGGATCTTGTTATATTTTATTAAGGTTTGCAGGTATTCTTTGTCGGATTGCGAGATAACACCATCCATAAATTTTCTACGTGTATCGCTGCCCTCGGTAATTAAATCCCTATCGGAAGGGGAGATAATTACCAGTGGTAAAAAGCCAATATGGTCTGCAAATTTTTCATAGGCCTTTCCATTTTTCTTTATAATTTTCTTCATGCCCTTTTTAAGGCTGCAAACAATTTTCTCTTCGCGATCGTTTTTTTCAAAATTACCTTCTATTACATAAAAATCTTCTCCATGTTTTATGTTTTGTGTGGCAATTGGGTTAAAATAACTTTTGCCGAATGACAAATGATAAATGGAATCTAGAATATTGGTTTTTCCAATCCCATTTTGACCTACAAAACAGTTGATTTTACTATCAAATTCAAGATTTTGGGAGTCAAAATTTTTGTAATTTATAAGGGATAATTTCTTCAGAAACATGCTCTGTAACGCTATTTTTTTTGTTGAATCGTAGATGAACGTGCAAATTATCGAAAAATAACGAATAAGAAGCTTTCCATTTTGAATAAAAACTTTATTTTTGCCCGATTATTAAAATTAAGCAATGGCTACATACAAGAAGCGCGGATATAAAGCAAAAGAAGTAAAAATAGATCAAACTGATGACGTTGATTTCAACGAGCAAGACAGTACAACAGCTGAGGTATTCAATACTTTAGATGAAAGTGCTAACAAAACTGAGGAGTGGGTATCTAAAAATCAGAATTACATTCTTGGTGTTATTGGAGCAATAGCCTTAGGGGTACTTGGTTATTTGGCTTACGAACAGTTTGTAGCTAAACCAAAAGAAGTAAATGCAGGAAACGATATGTTTTATGCAATGCAACAATACAATCAGGCATTACAAAGTCCTGTTGCTCAAGATTCATTGTACAACCTTGCCCTACATGGTGTAAATGGTAAATATGGTTTAATTGATGTAATTGATAATTATTCAGGTTCTGCTAATGCTAATTTAGCAACCTATGCTGCAGGTATGTCGTACTTAAATACGCAAAAATACCAAGAAGCTATAGATTATTTAAGCGATTACAAAGCTAATGATGCTATGACTGGTGCAATTGCCAATGGAGGAATTGGTGATGCGTTCATGCAATTAAATCAAGCTGGTGAGGCTTTAGAGTATTATGAAAAAGCAGTTGCTGCTTCAACAAATGCCTACACTACGCCAATGTTTTTACAAAAAGCTGCTGTTACAGCAATGGAGCTTAATAAAAATGATGTAGCGTTAAAATATTTCCAAAGAATTAAAGAAGAATTTGCAAAGTCACCAGAAGCTGCTTTAGTTGATGCGTACATTGCAATGGCTAAAAATAAATAAGTATGGCTACTGCCAATAAAAATTTATCGGTTTACGATAAAGCTACAATCCCAAATGCGAAGAATTTTCGATTTGGGATTGTTGTTTCTGAATGGAATACCAACATTACCGAAGGATTGTTTTCTGGAGCTCAAGAGGCCTTATTGGATTGTGGCACTTTGCCTGAGAATATTATTCGTTGGGATGTTCCTGGAAGTTTTGAATTAACTTTTGGTAGCAAAAAAATGATCGAAACACAGCGTGTAGATGCTGTTATTGCTATTGGGAGTGTTATTCAAGGAGAAACTAAGCATTTTGATTTTGTTTGTAGTGCAACGGCACAAGGAATAAAAGATTTAAATGTACAAACCGATACGCCTGTAATATTTTGTGTATTAACAGATAATACCTTGCAACAAGCCATTGACCGAAGTGGAGGTATCCATGGGAATAAAGGAACAGAGGCGGCAATTGCAGCAATAAAAATGGCGGCTATTAAAAAGCTTTAAACCATTTTTTTAGTATTATTTATACTTTTTGTTAACAAATTTTGGCAAGCATAAAAGGGAAAACTCTTGTATTTTCAGTACTTTTGAAGAGGAATCAAAATAGTTCTTGTCTTGAGATTAAAAGGATTTAAACTTCGAAAAAACAGTAGTTTCAAATACGTACCCCGCTATATGGAGCAAGAGGGTGTGGAAAATCCTTATAAATTCGATTCTAAATTTTCTAAATATAAGAGTTCTCAGGTCGCCGGTGATATCCGTGGCCAATGGGGAGAGGCACGAAAAGCGAGTAGAACCAAAGGAAATCGAGAGATTAACTTTAGACTAATTGCAATCATAGCAGTTTTGTTTTTTATTGTTTGGTGGTTTTTTGATTTCGATTTATCCCTATTTACTAGATTTTAATGGCTGATATTATTCAACTTTTACCAGACCATGTGGCCAATCAAATTGCTGCTGGTGAGGTGGTTCAACGCCCTGCTTCTGTAGTAAAAGAACTATTGGAAAATGCAATTGATGCTGGCTCGGATGTTGTAAAACTTATCATTAAAGATGGTGGTAAAGCACTAATCCAAGTTATAGATAATGGCATTGGAATGAGTACTACCGATGCACGTTTAAGTTTTGAACGGCATGCCACTTCTAAGATTACTTGTGCAGAGGATTTATTTAATTTGTCTACCAAAGGGTTTCGTGGAGAAGCTTTAGCATCTATAGCGGCTATTGCGCATGTAGAGCTCTTAACAAAAACCGAAACCGACGAAATTGGGGTTCAATTAAAAATTGAAGGGAGTAAAATCATCAATCAAGATCCTATTGTAACTCCCAAGGGAACATCACTTTGTGTAAAGAATTTGTTCTTTAATATTCCTGCAAGGCGTAATTTTTTAAAATCTAATCAGGTAGAATTTAGACATATTACAGACGAATTTCATAGGGTTGCATTGGCACATCCAACTATTGAATTTCATTTTTATAATAATGGAAGCGAAATATTTAATCTTCCAAAATCTAATTACAGGCAGCGCATTGTAAATATTTTCGGTGGAAAAACCAATGAAAAATTGGTGCCTGTTATTGAAGAAACACAAGTGCTTAAAATATCAGGTTTTATAACAAAGCCAGAATTTGCTAAAAAGAGTAGAGGAGAGCAGTTTTTCTTTGTAAATAATAGATTTATAAAAAGTCCTTATTTACATCATGCAGTAGTTAGTGCTTTTGAAGGATTAATTAGATCGGATAATCATCCAGGTTATTTTTTATACCTAGATGTTGATCCGGCGTCAATTGATATTAATATTCATCCTACAAAAACAGAGATTAAGTTTGACGATGAACATACTTTGTATGCGCTTTTACGTTCAGCTATAAAACATGCCTTGGGGCAATTTAATGTTGTTCCTGCTTTAGATTTTGAGCAAGACCAGAATTTAGAAACACCGTACAATTACAAATCTAAAATTGCTGAAGTTCCACGAGTTACTGTAAATCCGACTTTTAACCCTTTTGCAGATGACACTCCAAAAGCTACAAGAGTCCCTATCTACGAAAAGCAAAGTGCAAAAGGATGGGAAAATATGTTTGTAGGTTTAGAGTCTAAGGTAGGTAAGGAGCGCGATTTTAGTAGTGTAAGTTTTGAATCGGAGACGATTACAGGTTCTATTTTTAATAATGAACCAGAAGTAGATCATGTGTCTACCACATTACAATTAAAACGTAAATACATCATTACCACCATAAAATCTGGAATGGTTATTATTGATCAGAGTAGAGCGCACCAGAGAGTATTGTATGAAAATTTCTTAAAAAATATCACGGTTAAAGAGGCGGTAAGTCAACAATTATTATTTCCCATAAGCTTGTCTTTTTCAAAGTCTGATATCGCTATCATTAATGAAATTAAAGACAGTTTGCTTACGCTTGGCTTTGCATTTGATACTGTAGAAGATGATTCTATTGAAATTTCGGGAGTTCCTATTATGGTGCCAGAGAGCGAAGTTGGAATGGTTTTGGATCAATTAATTGCTGATTACCAATTAGATGCGCCTGAAGATAGTTTTTCTCAATCCGATATTGTTTCTAAAACCCTATGTAAGACTCTGGCTGTGAAAACTGGAGAACAATTAGATAGTGAGTCGCAATTGGCCTTAGTGAATGATCTTTTTGCGTGTAAGGAATATAAAATTAGTCCGTTTAATAAACCTATATACATTACCATGACTGGTGATGATATTGATAAAAAATTCTTTTAAATGCTTAGAATTACTGATACCGTAAAACATTTAATCATTATTAATGTTTTGTTTTTTGTTGCCACTCAGGTTTTTGGTGAACAAATGTACCAATGGTTTGCCTTGTGGTTTCCAAAGAATGAAAATTTTGAGTTTTGGCAGGTGATTACGCATATGTTTATGCATGGTGGCTGGTCGCATATTCTTTTTAATATGTTTGGACTCTGGATGTTTGGCTCGCCAGTTGAGCAATATCTCGGTAAAAAACAGTTTATCTTTTTATATTTTTCAGCGGGTTTAGGCGCAGTTTTATTTCAGCTTGGATTTTATTATTTCACCTATTTACCTACGTATTCAGATTTAATAAGTTCTGGGCTAACAGGGGATCAAATAGTACATATGTTATCTTCTAACCAATTAATGGACGGAATTGGTAATGCTCAAAAATTACAGCTACAAGAAATATTTCCAGTTTATAACGCCTCTATGGTAGGAGCATCAGGTTGTATTATGGGAATTTTAGCTGCCTTTGGGGTGATGAACCCAAATGCAGAATTAATGCTGATGTTTTTACCGATACCCATAAAAGCTAAATATTTTATACCTGGGATTATTTTATTAGATATTATCTCAGCATTTTCTGGTCAGTCTTTCTTTAGCCCTAGCAATACGGCTTATATGGCACACGTTGGTGGAGCAGCAATTGGTTTTATTATGATGTGGTATTGGAAGAAAAATTCGTTTAACAAGAATCGTTGGAATTAAGAATGGCTACAGATTTAAGATATCAATATTCAAGATTAAACATTGCTGAGAAACTCATTGTTATAAATGTGGTAATTTTTCTATTTACCAGATTAATAACAGTGCTTTTTAGTTTTGATATGGATACTATTTTGCATTGGTTGGAGCTGCCTAAAGAAATTGGTGTATTTATCTTCCAGCCATGGTCTTTAGTAACCTATGCATTTTTACATGGTAGTTTCGGTCATATTTTTTGGAACATGCTGATGCTCTACTTTACAGGACGAATTTTTATGAACCTATATGGCGAACGAAAATTTATTAATGTCTATTTTTTAGGTGCTATTTTTGGCGGTCTAATTTTTATATTAAGTTATAATATATTTCCGGCTTTAATAGGATTAAACAATTCACTAATTGGTGCATCAGCAGCAGTTATGGCTGTTTTAATATTTGTGTGTACCTATACCCCAAACCAAGAAGTGCGCATTATCTTTTTTAATGTAAAGTTGTGGCATGTTGGTGTATTTAGTGTTTTAATCGATATTTTTTTTATTGGTGGTGGCTCTAATATTGGAGGAAGACTTTCGCATTTAGGGGGAGCTTTTGTGGGCTATTTCTATGCGCGTAAGTTAATGGAGGGGACTGATATTGGTGCGGGATTTTCAAATATGTTAGACCGTATTGGAAATTTATTTACTAAAAATAAAAAGGCCCCAATGAAAACAGTTTACCGTAAACCTACTTCTAATTTAAAAAAATCGGCTGGGAGTGATAAAGAAAAGCATCAAAGACAGATTGATATTATACTAGATAAAATAAGCAAATCGGGTTATGAAAGTCTTTCTAAAGCAGAAAAGGATTTTCTATTTAAAGCAGGTAAAGAAGACGGATAGTGCAGATTGTTTCATTTTTTAAAAAACTCTTTATAGGTATTAATGTGCTCGTTGCAGCATCGTTATTACTTGCTTGCTTGGTACCTTATATATCTTTGGAAACGTTACCCTTTGTGGCATTTTTAAGTTTGGGGATACCTATTCTTGTATTCGTAAATTTATTGTTTTTACTTTTCTGGGCATTTAGCGGTAAAAAGCAATTGTTTTTGTCACTTATAGTTCTTATCATAAGTTACTTTTCGTTAAGTTCCTTTTTTATGTTCCGGTTTACTTCAGATGATGCAGATAGTAAGGCCGATTTAAAAGTGATGACCTATAATGTGCGCGGGTTTAATAGGTATAAAAATATCGATGCTCCAAATGTATTTGATGAAATATTGGATTTGATAAATACTGAAAACCCAGATGTTATTTGTTTTCAGGAGTTTGATGATAATAAGCAAAAGGCATTTAAAAATTATAAATACAAGTATTTAAAGTACATTGATAATAAAGGAAAGGTTACGCTTGCGGTGTATTCTAAATTCCCTATTATCAATGAAGGTTTAATTAATTTTCCGGAAAGTCCTAATAACGCTTCATTTGTAGATATACGTGTTAAAAAGGATACTATACGTGTGTACAATTTACATTTAGAATCTTTGAGAGTAATTCCTGATAAAGATGTTATTGCTAAAGAAGAGTCTAAAAAACTATACAAGCGAGTAACTCATTCCTTTAAAAAACAACAAGAACAGGCAGAAATAATAAAGGAGAATTTGCAAAATACTTCTTATAAGGCCATTGTATGCGGTGATTTTAACGGTACGCAATATTCTAATGTCTACAGAACTATTCGCAGCGATTTACAGGATTCTTTTCAAGAAAAAGGATCGGGTTATGGCCGCACTTATAATTTTAAATATTACCCCGTGCGGATAGATTTTATTCTTGTAGATAAGAGTTTTGAAGTAGTTTCACACCAGAATTATGATGCAAAATTATCGGATCACTTTCCGGTAATGACCTCAATTAACCTCCAATCGCATTAAATAACAATCGGAGTAATCGGCCAGCATATGTAATAATAATGCAATGCCAAAGATTCTGGTCTTTTTAAAGAAAAGTAAAATTACATAAAGCGCTATTGCCCAGTATTGATGAAAAAAATGGAAATTAATACTACATCTATTAGCATCAAACATTGGTGTGGCAAATAAATGGTCTACATCTATTAAAATCGCAGCTAGAAGAATTAAAATTACACGATTTCTATTTTCTTTAAAAAACAGAAAACCTATGAGAATAGGCACAATAAAGTGTATACCGTAATGGATGCAAAACCTAAGCATCTAAAAAATCTAAAGGGATTTCTTGTAAATAGGAAAGTGCATTCGTGCCTTCATTAAATAGTAAATCTAAAATACTCAGGTTCTCAATAAATCCGTTTCTATCATCAAATACCTGCACATATGGAGTAAATGCTACAGGTGCCGTTTTTTTAGCATCAATTAATGTTCTTCCTTCTGTTTCTTTTTCACCTAAGGTTTTATGAAATATAGCTGTTTTAGCGCTCGGCATTTCAATTTGCAGACAATCGCATGCTATTTCAATGGTTTTTAGATTAAAATCTAATAAGGTTTTATATTCTTGGTTGTATAAAACCGCGATTTCATCTTCGTAAAATTCAAAAAAAGGCGATGTTCTATAGGCGGTTTGTAGCGTGCGCCAATGTTGTCTTTGCCATGCATATTTGTTGTCTATCAATACATCGGCATAGGTATTTCTACCTTTAGATTTTCCATTGTGTTTAATAGGAATGCTCAAGGTGTGAAAACCACGATCATTAGCAATATGGCAACGGTTTCTAAAGCTTTGTTTTTGATAATTGCCAGATACTTCCCAAATAATATCGCGTTGTGCTAGTACTGCAAAATTCAATAGATTCAAGAAATACCCAGGATGCATAACTACACTCATCACTATAAAATTATTTTTTAGAGGTAGTTTTTCGTTTTTTTCTGATGAAGTCAAACACAAAATAACCTCCTAAAAGCAATAAAAAGTATTTAAAGTAAGAAACCGGTTCACCTTCACCATTTACGGTCGTGAATACACGATCCCAACGAATACTCCAATTTTTTACGCCTTCTGTAAAGTTATCAAAACTCATCCAAATAAATATAGGAGTACCAACAATGTGGTCTTCTGGAACATAACCCCAAAAACGACTATCTTCAGATTTGTGTCGGTTATCACCCATCATCCAGTAGTAATTTTTCGCGAAGGTATAGGTGTTTGTAGCTTTCCCATCAATTAATATCTGATTGCCAGAAACACTTAAGGTATGGTGCTCGTAATCTTTTATAATTTTCTTATAGAATGGTAAAGTTTCAACCGTTAAATCAATAGTTTTTCCTGCTTCTGGAATATATATGGGACCAAAATTATCCACGTTCCAAGGATAGCTGCTGCTCTGTGGAAAAATACTAGTATCTGCCAAGTTTTGACTGAATCTGGTTACAGATGTTATAGCAGGATTACTGGCATAGTTTTTAGCTTCTTCATCGGTCATATTAAACAGCGCCATATTCTTTACATTTTCTGCTTTTAAGAATGATGCTGCATTTTGAGAAGAGAAGTTACCTGTGTAATAGTTGTAGATAGAATCTGCTTTGATATATTCTAAACTAGTTCTAGTTTTTAAAATTTCTTCAGCATTATCTTGCAATAAGGCAGTTTTTGGAATTCTAAAGATGTATCCAGAAAAGGTATTTATTCCTCCTAAATCTCTTAGAAGCTGATTTGCTATATCGGTCTTAGCGGTTACTACATGAAAAAACTCAGGTTTTGCTCTGTCCGAAAGTTTAAGTTTTTTATCATCTATATAAACATCGCCATTTTTAATAGAAAGCATATCGCCAGGAGTTCCCACACAACGCTTTACATAATTAGATTTTTTATCGATAGGTTTAAGAACTCCTTTTTCTTTAACAAAAAACTTATATACCGTATCTGCAGGCCAACTGAATACTACAATATCATTCTTTTTAACTTTTGTAAAACCAGGTAATCTAAAATAAGGTAATTGTGGTTTGTTTAAGTACGATTTTATATTTAACCCAGGAATGGTGTCATGTACCATAGGAGCTGCCACAGTGGTCATTGGCGTTCTTGCACCGTAATGGAACTTACTCACAAATAAAAAGTCGCCCACTAAAAGTGTTTTCTCTAAAGATGGTGTTGGGATTACATAAGGTTGAATAAAATAGGTATGTACAATACTAGCAGCAACAACGGCAAAAACAATAGAACTTACCCATTCTCCTGCAATAGTTTTTGGCTGTAAACTTCTGTTTTCTATATATTTTACATCTAAAGCATAGTTTACATAATAAATATAAAAACCTAAGGTAAGTAAAACTAACCAGGTATCTAGCAGGGTGTTTTTACCATAACTACGAATGGTTTCTACCCATATCACGGGGAACATCAGTAAATTTATGATGGGTATAAATAATAAAATTACCCACCATTTAGGCCGATTTATTATTTGCATTAATACAATTGCATTGTACACAGGAATTGCTGCTTCCCAAGCTTTTCTTCCTGCTTTAACGTATAATTTCCAAGTCCCTAAAAAGTGAATGACTTGAATAACTAGAATAAAAACTAACCACTGAGTTCCGTTCATTTTATATATTTTTAATTCTTACTGCTATTCTATATGCAATACATCTTTCATGGTGAAGACACCATGTTTACCAATTATCCATTCGGCCGCAGTTATTGCTCCTAAAGCAAACCCTTCGCGATTATGTGCAGTATGTTTAATTTCGATACTATCTACAGCGCTATCGTACGTAATGCTATGTGTACCTGGTACATTAGCTTCACGAATGGCTTTTATAGGTATGTTATGTGCTTCTTTTTTATCTAGTTTCCAACCAGAATAGGCAGAATTTTTAATAATACCTTCCGCTAAAGTAATGGCTGTACCGCTTGGTGCATCTAATTTTTGAGTATGATGAATTTCTTCCATAGAAACTGAATACGCCGTAATGTTCGCTATCATTTTAGCAAGGTATTCGTTCAATTCAAAAAATAAATTCACCCCTAAACTAAAATTCGATGCATAAATAAAGGCACCGTTGTTTTCGTTGCACAATACAACAGCTTCTTCATACTTCTCTAACCATCCAGTAGTGCCACAAATTATAGGTGTGTTATTTTCTAAACACATTTTTATATTGTTAAAAGCTGCTGAAGGCTGACTAAAATCTATGGCTACATCAATAGTAGAAAAATCTATTTCGGTTTGATCAACATCAATTTTAGCAACAATAGTATGGTTTCTTTTTAAGGCTAGGGTTTCAATCATTTTACCCATTTTTCCATACCCAAAAAGTGCGATGTTCATTTTTAAAATTTTATAGTTAAAGCCATCCCATAATTAGGTTCAGCAGTAATATTGTTATAATCTAAATAAGGTTGAATGTCAAAACTTAGATTGTCATCAACATTAAATTGTTTTAAATGCGAATCTACGTTAGCATCAATAATATTCAAAGCATATAATCCAATAGTCAGTAACAGCATTAAATCGCGATCCCTTTGGTATTTTTCTTGTGCATCTTGTAATGCAGAAGTAGAAAATTCAGGGGATGTTGGAGGTACATCACTAATTGGTGGTAAGTCATAGAATTCGTCATCGGTAAAGCCAGCCTGTCTTCTTTTAAATGCAGTTCTGAATCTTTTATAGCGCGAATTGTTAAAATCGTAGGCGTAAATACTGGTGCCTAACGCTGCATACACGATAGGAACTTTCCAGTAACGCTTATTGTAAATTTGCCCTAATCCAGGTAATATTGCGGAATAAAATGCCGCTTTTGCCGGTGCAAGTGGATTTATTTCTACTTTTTTCTTCAGAACGGCTTCTTGCATGATAATACCATCCTTTTTTAATTCTGTTTTAACAGAATCTATCTGCTGATCTTCTTTGATCGCAGGTATGCTATCTTGTTGTGCAAATACAGAACAAGTGAAGCATAAAATTAGAAGTATAACAATGGAATTCTTACGCACCAAGAATTAATTTTTTAATTCGATCAAAATCCGCTTCAGAATTAAAAGGAATAATCAATTTACCTTTTCCTTTATCGGTGGCTTTGGCTTCTACTTTTACCGATAAATAGGCATTAAAATCTTGAATACTCTTCTCAATAAATTGAGGATTTTTATCAGATTTTACGGCAGTTACTTTTTTACCGCTTTTAGGTTCTTGATATTCTTTTACTGCTTTTTCAGTTTCGCGAACCGATAAATTTTCACCTATAATTTTTTCGTAAAGCGCCAGTTGGTCATCTTTCTTTTCAACATTCACCAACGCTCTACCATGGCCCATACTTAAAAAGCCATCTCTAATACCTGTTTGTACAATAGGGTCTAAACGTAATAGACGCAAGTAATTGGTTATAGTTGACCTTTTTTTACCTACACGCTCACTCATTTTTTCTTGAGTAAACTGAATTTCGTCTATTAAACGTTGGTAGGATAAAGCAATTTCAATAGGGTCTAAATCTTGTCTTTGGATATTTTCTACCAAAGCCATTTCTAATGATTCTTGATCATTAGCTATTCTAATATACGCAGGGATGGTTTCTAAACCTATTAATTTAGAAGCTCTAAATCTACGTTCCCCAGATACTAACTGGTATTTGTTAAAATCTAATTTACGAACTGTAATTGGCTGAATTACACCTAATTCTTTAATAGAAGATGCTAATTCTTGTAAGGCTTCATCATTAAAATTAGAACGGGGTTGAAAAGGGTTAACCTCAATAGCTTCCAAATCTAATTCTACTATATTCCCTACTACTTTATCAGCATTTTTATCTGTTGCCGAATTAATATCATTGTTAGGATCTTTAAGTAAAGCAGATAAACCTCTCCCTAACACTTGTTTTTGTGTTGCTTTCGCCATTATACTTTTTCCTTATTTTTCTTCAATACTTCTTGTGCTAAGTTTAGGTAATTGGTTGCTCCTTTACTTGCAGCATCATATTTAATTATACTTTCTCCATAACTTGGAGCCTCGCTTAAACGAACGTTTCTTTGAATGATGGTATCAAAAACCATTTCGCTAAAATGCTTACGTACTTCTTCTACCACTTGGTTAGAAAGTCGTAATCGAGAATCGTACATTGTTAATAACATTCCTTCAATATCCAAATCTGGATTATGAATTCTTTGCACACTTTTAATGGTGTTCAATAGTTTACCTAAACCTTCTAATGCAAAATACTCGCATTGTATTGGAATTATTACTGAATCGGCCGATGTTAAAGCATTTAATGTAAGTAAACCTAATGATGGAGCACAGTCTATTAATATATAATCGTACTTATCTTTTAGGTGCATGATGCTTTTTTTCATCATGTATTCGCGTTCATCTTTGTCTACCAATTCAATTTCAATAGCTACAAGATCTATATGCGCAGGAATCAAATCAACATTTGGGGATGTTGTTTCGATAATAGTTTCTTCTGCTTTTTTGGTATGCTCTAACAGTTGATAGGTACCAATTTCGATACTATCTACATCAATTCCGAGCCCAGAAGTTGCATTTGCCTGAGGATCTGCATCTATTAAAAGCACCTTTTTTTCCAGCACACCTAGGGACGCGGCTAGATTTACTGTAGTAGTGGTTTTACCCACTCCACCTTTTTGATTTGCTATGGCTATTATCTTGCCCATGTTTGTAAGTAAGTTAGGGGCTAAAAATACGATTATTTACAATGCTAAAAAATGTATTTTGTTAACAGTTCGTGAATAAACACTACTTGTAGCGTTAAAGTTGGTTAAAATTTTAAGTTTTTAGGGAGCTAAGTTATTCAGTTTGTGCTTAATCTATCAAAATTTCTAAAATTTGAATAGCTGCATCACTAATTTTTGTTCCAGGTCCAAAAACAGCAACTGCTCCTGCATCAAATAAATATTGATAGTCTTGTTTTGGAATTACTCCTCCAACGATTACCATAATATCTTCTCTGCCATACTTTTTTAATTCTTCTATAACTTGAGGTACTAAGGTTTTGTGTCCTGCAGCTAATGAAGATACTCCAAGAATATGCACATCATTCTCAACAGCTTGTTTAGCGGCTTCTGCAGGGGTTTGAAAAAGGGGACCAATGTCTACATCAAAACCAAGATCGGCATAACTGGTGGCTACCACTTTGGCACCACGATCATGACCATCTTGACCCATTTTTGCAATCATTATGCGTGGTCTACGACCATCTTGTTCTGCAAAAGTATCGGCTAGGGCTCTTGCTTTTTTAAAGCTTTCGTTATCTTGAATTTCTTTTGAGTACACACCAGTAAAGGTTTTAATTACAGCTTTGTGTCTTTTAAAGGCAATTTCTAGAGCATCACTAATTTCTCCTAATGTGGCTCTTGCTTTTGCCGCTTCCACAGCTAAAGCTAATAAATTGTTTTCACTAAGTTCCTTATTGGCAATAGAATCTTCTTTTGAAAATTCGGTTTTTAGTTGTGCAGCAGCGGTTAAATTTTGTAAGGCCTCCGCAACTGCCTGTGGATTTCTTTTTTGTTTGATGGCTGCTAAACGTTCCAATTGTTGTCTTCTAACTTCTTGGTTGTCTACTTCTAAAATATGTAAAGGATCTTCTTTTTCTAATTGATAACTGTTTACACCTATTATTTTATCACGGTTACTATCTATTCTAGCTTGTTTTTTTGCGGCGGCTTCTTCAATACGCATTTTTGGTATTCCGGCTTCAATGGCTTTGGTCATGCCGCCTAAATATTCTACTTCTTCTATTAAAGCCCAAGCTTTTTCAACAAGTTCATGGGTTAAGGTTTCTACATAATAACTACCTGCCCACGGATCAACAGTTTTAGTAACTTTTGTTTCTTCTTGAATAAATAATTGTGTATTTCTAGCAATGCGAGCCGAAAAATCTGTTGGTAAAGCAATAGCTTCGTCTAATGCATTGGTATGCAAACTTTGTGTTCCACCCAATACCGCTGCCATGGCTTCAATGGTGGTTCGCGCAACATTATTAAAAGGATCTTGCTCTGTTAAACTCCATCCACTTGTCTGACTATGGGTTCTGAGTGCTAAAGATTTATCGGACTTTGGATGGAATTGCTTCACCATTTTCGCCCATAACATTCTCGCAGCTCTAAGTTTGGCAATTTCCATAAAATGGTTCATTCCAATGCCCCAAAAGAAAGATAATCGAGGAGCAAAATCATCAATCTTTAAGCCTGCTTTTAATCCTGTTCTTATATATTCTAAACCGTCTGCTAACGTGTAGGCTAACTCAATATCTGCCGTAGCACCTGCTTCTTGCATGTGGTAACCAGAAATACTAATGCTATTAAATTTTGGCATGCATTTACTGGTATACTCAAAAATATCTGCAATAATATTCATAGATGGTGCAGGAGGGTAGATGTAGGTGTTGCGCACCATAAACTCCTTTAAAATATCATTTTGTATGGTACCCGAAAGTTGTTCTAAAGAAACTCCTTGTTCTTGTGCAGCCACTATATAAAAGGCTAAAATGGGTAAAACGGCACCATTCATAGTCATAGAAACCGACATTTCACCTAAAGGAATACCATCAAATAAAATTTTCATATCCTCCACGGAGTCTATGGCAACGCCTGCTTTTCCAACATCACCAACAACACGCTCGTGATCGCTATCGTAACCGCGATGTGTAGGCAAATCAAAAGCTACAGAAAGTCCTTTTTGACCCCCTTTTAAATTGCGTCTGTAAAAAGCATTACTTTCTTCGGCAGTAGAAAATCCGGCATATTGTCTTATGGTCCACGGTCTTTGTACATACATAGTGGCGTACGGGCCTCTTAAAAATGGAGGGATACCTGCGGCAAATGCTATATGCTCAAGCGATTCAATATCTTTTTCTTGATAAACAGATTTTATATCGATACCTTCTGAGGTCTCAAACGCAGCAATCGGAGCATGTTGCTCTTTGGTAGAAACTTTGGATAGGCCGATATGTTGAAGGTCTTTTCTACTCATCTTCCAATCTTTTTTGTTCTAGAACTTCTGCTAAGCGTTTTTCTATAATTGGTTCTATAATCGATTTTCTTGGCTTATTTTTTACAAAAGGATAAAGTTCTAATTCGCCTTTCATTTTATCTATGCTCGAATCGTATTTATTAGTACCAACTAAAATTTCTTTTCTAGCATCAAAAAGATCTTGCTCTTTTTGGGCACTTTCCTTTATTTTTTTCTGAATGGCATGGCTTTTCAACTGACTTAAAAATCCGCCTGCTTTTTCCAAATTTTTGAATAATTCCAAGGCTTTTTCTGCCAATTGGTTGGTGATACTTTCTATATAGTACGCACCATCTGAAGGATTTGTAGTTTTATCAAAATAACTTTCTTCCTTTAAAATCACTAATTGATTTCTAGCAATGCGCTCTGCAAAATCGTTGGTTTTATGATAAATAGCATCATAAGGTAAATTGCAAACGGCATCTGCACCACCCAATATGGCCGACATGCATTCTGTGGTGCTACGGAGCATATTGGTATTATAATCGTATAATGTTTTATTTCTTTTCGATGGCACAGCCAGAATTTCACAGGTCTGTTTAGCACCATATTCCATAGCCAAAGCATTCCAAAGTATCCGAAGGGCTCTTATTTTTGCTATTTCAAAAAAATAATTGGCTCCCATAGAAACCTTAAAAGTCACCGTAATAGTAGGTAAAGCAGCTTCAGAAATTTGATTTAAATATTCGTTGGCATGCGCTATTGCATAAGCTAATTGTTGCACGGTATTGGCGCCTGCGTTTTGATACAAAGTAGCATCAATCGTAAGGGAATGGCTGTCTTTTAATAATGCCGAAAACTGTTCGAAATCGTTCTCTAAAGTATCGTGCCAATTGCCCGTTTTGCTTAGGTTATTGATGATATCAAAATTAAAATAGATGCCAGCAATCGAGGGGTTCTGCAAACGAGTAAATTTTGAAATATAGTCTACAGATAAAAACTTGAATTCGAGATATAATTTGGTACTTTCTAAATTAATGTTATTCAGTAGCGTATTCACCTCAATATCATCAGAAGGTATACTAAACAAAATACTTTCAGCGCCTCTATCCAATGCTTTTAGCGCTTTTTTGTTGGCTATTTCGGCATTACCAGCATAAATAGCTTGGGTAATTTTCCAACCATCTTTTTTTTGTACGGTATTTTCAATTCCTTCAAGATCTTCGGCATGGTAAAAGGGTTTTACTTTTATCCCTTCCAAAGATTCCCATACTAAGGTTTCGTTATAGTCTTTTCCTTTCAGATCAAACTGAATTTTTTGCTTCCACTGCTTGGCAGAAACCTCAGAGAATTCATTAAAAAGATTGTTACTACTCTTCATCCTTTAGGTTTAAACTGTCTTCGTACTCTATCAAATAAATTTCTTCGTTTTGTCTTTTTAAGTAATATTGTTCCCTAGCAAATTTTTTAAGTTCTTCTTTATCGGATAGTTTTTCAATAATCACCTTATCCTTGGCAATTTCTTCTTTTAGGTATTCTCTAGTTTTTTCTAAGTTGTTTATTTCTTTTTTAAGCTCCCAGTGAATTAGTAAAGAGTTGGTGTCAAAAAACAACATCCAAATAACAAAAACAGTAAGCACCATAACATACATGTTTGAGGCTACTTTAAACCATTTTTTAGTTTTTAACTCGTTTAAATTCATAAGGTTCTTTTAAGAGACTATGGTGTATTAACTTATACTAGTTTTTCGTTAATAATACTTTTTACAATTTCTACAGCAACTGTATTGTATTTGTTATTGGGGATGATAATATCCGCATATTCTTTGGTAGGCTCAATGAATTCTTCGTGCATTGGCTTAATAATAGATTGGTATTTAGTAATGGTATCATCTAGATCCCAACCACGCTCGTTTACATCTCTTTTTAATCGGCGTATTAAGCGTTCATCAGAATCGGCATGTACAAATATTTTAATATCGAACATTTTTCGAATTTCAGGATTTGTCAAAATCAAAATACCTTCAACAATCATCACTTTTCTAGGGTGCGTAGGTACCGTTTCATCGGTTCGGTTGCATTCTAAAAAAGAGTATACGGGTTGTTGAATAGATTTTCCTTCTCGCAACTCTTTTAAATGCTGTGTTAATAGTTCAAAATCGATAGAATTTGGATGGTCAAAATTTGTTTTTCTACGGTCTTGTAAGGTCAAGTGCGACAAATCGTTATAATAAGAATCTTGAGAGATGACACCAACTTCCCCTATAGGAAGCTCGTTAATGATCTGATTTACTACCGTTGTTTTACCACAACCTGTTCCTCCCGCAATTCCAATTATAAGCATTCTAAACTATTTTGTGACAAAAATAGGTATTTGAAATCGAATTGACCACTGGTACATGCAAACAAATTTTAAAGGCAATTGGCATATTAATTTTAGGTAAAATGATAGGGTTTTACTGCTTTTAAATAATTGCTTATCCGTATTTTTGCCGAATGAAAAATGAAAAGGCAAAACCTAGTTTTGAATTTGTAGCCTTAATGGCTTCATTAATGTCGATTGTAGCGTTATCTATTGATGCGCTTTTACCTGCCTTGTCTAATATTGGTATTGCTATACATAGTTTAGATGCCACCGATCATCAGTTGCTTATTACCATGATTTTTTTAGGCTTAGGCGTTGGTCAATTATTTTTTGGTCCGTTGTCGGATAGCTTCGGTAGAAAACCCATTATTTATATTGGTTTTGCCTTGTTTATCCTTTCTAGTTTGCTCTGTATTTTTGCCACCAGTCTAGAAATGATGATTATAGGTAGAATTTTACAAGGTATAGGATTGTCTGCTGCCCGAACTATATCAATTTCTATTATTAGAGATACCTACGAGGGTAATTATATGGCCAAAGTAATGTCGTTTGTTACCGCGTTTTTTATCTTAATTCCTGTCGTTGCGCCTGCTTTTGGGAAGTTAATTTTAGACAATTTGGGGTGGCAAGCCATTTTCTACATGCAGATGTTTTTTGCCTTGATTATCGGTATTTGGTTTTGGAAAAGGCAGCCAGAAACCTTACACCCAGAATATAAAGTTACGTTTACCGGTCGTGTTTTTATAGACGGACTAAAGGAGCTAGTAAAATATAAAGAAACCTTGGCCTGTACGACCATATCTGGCTTAATCACAGGAGCTTTTTTAGTGTATTTAAGTTCTGCGCAACATGTTTTTGAAGACCAGTATAATTTAAAGGAAACATTTCCTTATTTATTTGCGGCTTTGGCGGTTTCTATTGGAACTTCTACGTTTTTAAATGGTACGCTTGTATTGCGTTTTGGTATGCGTAAATTGGCATTTATTGCCTTGATCAGTTTTACAACATTATCTTTAGGGTATGTGGCTTTATTTTGGGGTACAGCTAACCCAAGCGTTGTTATATTGATGTTGTTTTTGTCCCTTATTTTCTTTTGCCTTGGGTTTATTTGGGGAAATATGCGTTCTATTGCTATGGAGCCAATTGGTCATATTGCAGGGATAGGCGCTGCCATAACAGGATTCATTTCTACGGTAGTTTCTATCCCTATTGCCACTTTTATAGGAAGTTTTGTAACGATTACCGTATTGCCTTTATTTGTTGGATTAGGAATTTGTGGCATTGTTGCCATAATTATATTTGTAATCTTTAGGCAACCTGCTTCCGAAGTGGTTTTAGAAGGGTAATCTGATTGATTTTTACAGCATCGGATTTCATCGGTTCTAGATTTTTTATGAACTAGCGAATAGCTTACTTAATGCAAACTAATTACTTTGGTAATCGTCCATTTTTCAATTCCTTGCTTCCAAATTACAATAAATTTACTAGGTTTAGAAATGGCATCTGGTTCTTCGTTATTATAAAATTTATGGTAGCCAATTTCTATTGCTCCGTAATTATTAATAGGATAAACTTCTATACTACCTTCCAATAAAGTACGTGTAACTTTGTTACAAATATTATTTTGAAGTGCCATTAATAGCTCTGGTTTAGAGGTAGACAAGCCCCCTTTGTCATGAAAAAATTCTAGGTCATCATCATATAATGCCGCCTGGGTTTCCATATCGCAGGAGTTGTAGGCATCAAAATAGGTTTTATCTAAGGCTACAATAGTGTCATAGATTTCTTGATTGATGGGCACATAAACGGCTTCTTTAATGTCTTGATAGGTTTCTTGATAGGTTTCTTGAGCTGTGCTGATTGCTGTTAAGAATACAATTACTGTGAATGCGACTGATTTAATTTTGTTCATTATCATGATGTTTTTTTTTTGATGATTGATTGATTTTATTTTTAATTATTTACTTTATTTCTCCTTGTATATTTTCTGATGCTTGGTGAT
Organism: Cellulophaga tyrosinoxydans; assembly: GCF_900176415.1. Classification (GTDB taxonomy): domain Bacteria; phylum Bacteroidota; class Bacteroidia; order Flavobacteriales; family Flavobacteriaceae; genus Cellulophaga; species Cellulophaga tyrosinoxydans. Next base: position 146,781 of record NZ_FWXO01000006.1, read on the forward strand.
GACGTAAACCATAACAGAAAGCCACTCATAACGGTGATAACCCCTAATAGCGAAAATGCTCGTAATACTGTGGTATTAAAATTATCGCGCCCTTCATAATCCATCGTGTGGGTCATCCATAAAAAATCGAACCAACGCCAATCGCGGTGACGTACCGTTTGGAATTTTCCATCTTTGATAGATACGTAGGCTTTTACGGCTTCATCACTGGTATAAGAAATTACATATGCTGGCAATAGCTTTTCGCGGTACTCGTGGTGTTTGCCAGTGTGGTGTATACCAGTTACCGAAGCTACTTCTAAATCACTTTTCATATGGTTTTGAGCAATGTATAAGGCCTCTTCTTTGGTGATGCTATCTTTTGCCGTACCCTCAAGTGCATTGTAAAGTTGGGTGTTATTAACCCAGTAATGCGGAATGCCCTTAATATCTCGTAGCTCTATGGTTTGTATGTTGTCTGAAAGGGGAAGTTTAGACGGACTTATAAGCTGCTCAAAAGCTTTTGGGGTATAGTTAGGATTTTTAAAATGGTCGCCGTGTATTTCGTCTAAATTGGTCCAACTAAAATACAAACCGCTTAAGGTCCATAATAGAAACTGAATACCTAAAAATAAACCTAAATACCTGTGGGTTTTTCTAATTTTAAGCGCGGTATTTCTTTTCACTATAACCATTTTTTTTGAAGCTATGAATTTAAAACAAAAACGGATATTATTTAGTAGTCCAAATAGTTTCAAATTTTTCGCAAAAAATAAGCATGTTTTCTGTTGGTTTTACGCCGCTTACTTTTGAAAATTCTTCAAAAAAGTCCCAATGCGCTTTTTTCCATTTTTCAAGCGGTTCTATAGTTGTTCCTAAATCTAGTGCTGCGTAGTCTGCCGTAATTTCATTAAACGGAACAATAGCCACACTTTTAATTTCTATAATCGCCATAGCTTCCCCATCAAAATTGGTGATGATGCGTTTGGTACCTACCGTAGGCACATCCATTTCATAAATGGTGTATAAGGAGTATAAAGATGAACTAGCTTGTTTTTTACCACTTACCGTTAATTCCGCTAGCCGATCTGCATCTTCTTTATTATTATGAAAATACCAAGACTCGGGGAGTTCATCATTTTTAAATTCTGGATGTTCTTGAATATAGCTATTCCAGATGGCATAAACCGATTGGTCTAGACCGTCTTCCGCTAGCACTTCCTTTTTTGGATCACTTTTGCAGCTGAAGAGGAGTAGTACTAGAATTAGGGAGAGGTGTTTCATTGGTTTTGAAGTATTAAGTTACTTTATGGTTTTTTGTGCAGTTTTAAAATAAAGATCTAATAAATGAATAACAGCCTAAACTAGCAATTTTTTATATGCTTTGTAGTGATTAATGATTATAATTGTTCTATTAGTTTTTTAATTCGTTCAAATTGATTGTCTTTTTCTAATGGATTAATTTTATTAAATGATAACTGTGAAATATTTTGGTTTAAAACTTTTATTTTGTTGAGCATGGGTATAATATATTTCATAAAATGACTAAAATGCTGTTCAATGTCAGAATAATTAGAGGCTAATTTATAACCTGGTTTGCCGGAATGACTAATAATAAACAGGCCTTCATATCTTAAATCTCTTATTAATAGTCGAAGTTTATCTTCATTTATAGTTTTTGAGAAATTTTTCAAAAAACTAATTAACTCAAAGCTAGGAACAAGTCTTTCTGAATCAATTTTTGAATTTGTATATAAGTATTCCAATAATCTCCTTTTCAAAGCATCTTCGCTTTTTTGAGATAACTCAAGATAATTTTTTAATGATTCAAGATTTAATTGGCTAATTTCCTTACTCAAAGTTTTTGTTTGTTTAACTTCTTTATTACTAATCTTTAGATAAGGATAATAACTGACGGACATTCTTGTATGAAGAATTTCATAAATTTTAGAGCTTTCAGAATTGTAATGACTTAAGCAAAAAAGACGACCTAACGAACCAGCGATTATGTCTGCAAGTTGCACTAGTTTTTCGTCAGTTTTATCATCTGAAAGTTCAAATGTTCTATCAGGATTAAAAAGGTCTCTTTGTGTTCCGTAATTATCTATAAAATTGACTAATTCTGTTCTAAAATTATCAAAACCTAATTTGTCTAAATATATATTATAAGAACTGTATACCTGATTATATTTTCTAATTAATACCTTTTGAAAATATTTATAAAATGTTTTTTTAAACCTTAGCCCACCTTCATCTTTGTCTAATTTACTTTTGTCGATTACTAGAACATCAATAGTGAAATCTAAATTCTCTTTTAAATAATTAAGTATATCTAATCTTTTTTGAAAATATTTTTTATCTCCAAGGTTTTTTGATTTTATATCATTTCCTAATCTAAATTTTTTACAGATTTCCTTTCGCAAAGTTCTTGCGCTTTCAACTTCAGATTCTGGAATAATTATAGATGCATAAACAAAATGACTGAACGTACCTTGTTTAGAAAGGTCTAAATGTGAATTTCCAAATTCATCAATAAATATTTTCGCTTTTTCCAAGGTTATTTTTTACTTTTCTTTTCAAGAATACTCTTCATGCTTGTGGTGAATTGCTTTGAGGCTTCTTTACTTTGGATTATTTGATTAATAAGGAAAGTTAGAATATCCTTAATGTGACTAGCATTTTCAAGACAGCTTTCATCAGAATCGGCATGAAGTCCTTCACTTAATTCACTGTGTAAAACTCCTAATGGATTCATTCCACTTGGTCTTAAAATGGTTGGTAATAAATCTTTTACCAAGTCAATTTTTTCCTGTGCAACTCTTGTTTTTTTCGTTTCTTCTAATGCCGCTTTATATTCTGCCTGGTGTTCAGTCTCTATTAAATCAGAAATTGAGTTTAATAACTCATCTATTATTTCTTCAGTTATTCTTCGATAATACGCAAATGCACCGATACCATAACCTTGAGATTCACAAACAAGCCCTTTTCTAAATGTCTTTGCATGTTTCCCTAGTGTTTTTTCAAGATTTTTATCCATTTTAATCTCCCATTCTGGATATTGACCGAACTTATAAACAAAGTCTAAATCTGGACTTATATAAACTTGAAATTGTCTGGTAAAGCTTCTACAAGATTGACATTGATAAACAAGTCTTACTTTTTCATCTGCGGAACCTGCATTGAGGTACTGATGAAAATCATAATACTCATTAATCATATTAAAAGTCTGGGTTGAACCACAGTTGCGACATTCCATATTTATTGGTGGTTTAGGAATGTTATCCAATTTGCTAGGAACTTCACATGTCAACTTTCTAAACAATGAATATTCTTCTAAAAACTCTTTATTCATATTGTATTTCTAATTGTACACAACGGTAAGGCTCGTATGTTTGTTTCTTAGTTTGAAGATAGTATATTTTTAAGAGATTAGGAGGTTCGGCTAGATACAAATTAATTGATATCGTTTCATAGAATTAAAACTTTTAGAGAGCTACTACTTTTTAAAAAGTAGTAGTTTAGATACTGAACATTAAACTAAAATAGAAGGGATAGCGAGTTCTCGGCTAGATACATTTAAAATGATATCGTTTCATAGAAATCCCACCCTTCTATAATTTTCTTAGAATCTGAACAGTACCTAGATCCATTACAGAGAGATCGAATCAAACGCGAGCAAAGGTTAACAAGAGAATTATAGTTTATAAAAATGATAATATGGATAAGGT
>NZ_FWXO01000008.1 GCF_900176415.1 Cellulophaga tyrosinoxydans
AATTGAGCCGAATAAACAATCCTACATTATTCTGATTATTGGGATAATACTGACTTTAGTAATATTCTACGGACTGACAAACGAATTTAATGGAGTGGAAATACCGAAAGAATACGATATAATGACTGGAAAATAAAAACGAACGCACAACAATGTATAAAAATAATAAGGGTTTTAGTGCTTAATCAAAGGCTAGTGCATATTAACAAAGTCCGCCAAATTTACAATTTGACGGTTAAAAGAAAAATAACGGTAAAATTGTAAATTTGGCTAAGTGCTAAACCGAAAAGTAAGTGCGTTTTAATCCCTTACTATTCTTATACTAACCGTTGTGCACAATTAAACTCAACCGCATAAAATGAACGAAGAAAAAACTGAAAAGAAGGAAAATGTAATGGTTGATAAATTTTTAGTGCATTTACTCGATTGTAATGATACTGACAATTTAATAATAAAAGGACATATTCTAACTGAACACGCTCTTCACTTTTTTATTGAAATGAATTCTATTGAAAAACTGAATTTTAAAAAAATAAAATTTACATATTCAAACAAAATTGAGATTGCCAAAATTTTGGGATTATATAAAGAAAACCCAGAATTATACAATGAATTAAAATTACTGAACAGATTGCGGAATTCAATTGCACACAACTTAAAATATGACCAGAAAACACTAAACGATTTCTTGTTAGGTTTTGATAAATACAAAGGTTTTTTTCAATCCGAAAAATTTAAAAGATTGAGTTCTGATAAAGAGATATTTTATGAAAATAATGGAGGAAAAATAACCGTTAAAGGAGAACATATGATATTGATGTTTTATATTTCATCGATTTGTATGTCAATTTTTGGTTCATATAAACCGAAAAAAGAAAAATAAAACTGTGCACAACACCGTATAAAAATAATTGCGGTTTAGTGCTTAATCAAAGGTCGTTGCGTGTTTGTAACGTCTGAATTTCCTTCGGAAATTCCTCGCATACAAACCCGCAACTATTCTTATACAATCACGTTGTACACAATTATGAAAAACATCCTGCTGATAATACTAATTTCTTTTTTTACGACTGACTTAAGTGCGCAAAATTTACTTGATGTTGCTTTGGCGGAAAAATCTTTGATTGTTAATGAAAAACCAGCTAAACCGAAACTTCCGTTTTTTATACTTTATGAAAAGGAATTTTTTAATGGAAAAAATAAATCGGACTCATTAAATGTGAGAGAATTAATGTCTAAAGTTGATACTCTTGACATTGATTACAGCAAATGGACTAAAAACGAACTGAAAAACCGAATAGTAGTTTCTAAAGGGAAGAAAATTGACTTAAAAAAAGAAATGCTCAAAATGTCGGACAAACCAAAAGCTGAACAAAAGAAGTTAAAAAAGGAAATAAAAGGTTTTAACAACAACAAAAGCGGATGGAGAAATTATCCTCTTTCGATTTCAAGACCGATTATATCAAACGATGGAAAAATGGCTTTGATAACAATAATTAGAGGGAATTCTGGAGGAAGTACCGAATTATATAAAATGGAAAACGGAAAATGGGAGTACTTCGAACACTTGGAAAGATGGGCGTATTAAAAATAAATAACTGTGTACAACAATGTATAACCGCAATTACGGCGGATTCGACTACGTCCGAATCCACTCGGAATTGCTAACGTCAGTGCTAAACCGAAAATCATTAACTTTAAAACCGTAACTGACGGTTATACGAGACCGTTAGGCACAATCTAAAACCAATGAAATTCCCTCTACTTTACTTAATGTTTTCGCTTCATTGGACATGCCTAGGTCAGCACTCTGAGGTGGACTTGAAACCGTATTTCTCAGAATCTGAAATTAAGGATTTGAATCTGATTGCGGACTTCTTCCAGAACGAATTTTGTGGAACAACGGACAGTACAAAATTTGAGAATTGCATAAATACGGCTTTACCTAAACTAGATGACTGGGAATATAAATATCTGCGAAAAAAAATCAGTTGGAAAAAACAGAAAAAATTATATTCTAAAATCACGGATTCAACATTCAACAAAATATGGGCAATTTGCAATTCGACACTTTTGGTAAGTAAACCTGAATACAAACACAAAACCCTATGCTTTAATTACAATCCGATAGTAATTGACTTCGTAAAGGAATTAGGGCAATCTAATGGATTCTTAAAATATTATGCAGGAGTATTAGAAGCAGTCGGAGGTTTTAATAATATCAATTTAATTTCTATAAGTATAGCCGAACATCCTCAAGAATGGGATTTAAAAGATAGAAATATTCAAATCTTTCTAGCAATACATTATTTGACACAAAATGACATGCTAAAAAGGGACAAAAAAGTTGGACGATTAGAGAAACGTCATATACGAGAACTGAATAAGAAAGCGAAAAAGACTGTGCCTAACAAAGCCTAAACGTAATGCGGACTTTAGGGCAAAACCAAAAGGTCTGTGTATATTTATAATGTCGCTAAATCTTATGGATTTAGCTTTGGAAAAGAAAAAATAAAACTAAACAATAAGCTTTAGCTACGTCGGCAGACGGAAACGAAAAGTTTCCTTGCCTCCGCACTACGCTTAGCCCAACCGTTGTGGTGCATTAAAAAAATCGCGAAACCATTGAAAATATTTAAACTAAACGGAAAAGGATTTAATACTCTCAATGAATTTTTCGATACCATTGGAGAGTTATTGGTGGAAAACAATGATTGGGGAAAGAATTGGGATGCGCTGAATGACATACTTTACGGCGGATTTATAAAAACTGATTGCGAAGAAGAATTTAAACTGATTTGGTTAAACTCGGAATACTCTAAAATCAATCTAACCGATTTTCAAGACATCGTTGATTTGATAAGCGAACACAAACATATAACGTTGGAATTAAAATAATGACTAAACGTAAACTGACTTTAATATTCTTGATTCTAATACTGATTTTGATTTTTTTGGCTATTTATAGCGGAATTGAATTTCAAAAAATTACAACTGAAAGTATGGAATGGCAATCTACAAGATTTAGGATAACCGACAAAACCAAAATTTTCGGAATTGGGATTTTATTGAGTATTTTAGGCTATATAATATTACGAAAGAAAATAAGTAAAACGCAGAAATAACGCACCACAACACAGTATATAAGCTATGGCTTGGTCTGTCCTCACTTGGAAAATCCTGCGGATTTTCCAAAGCCAGTTTTTATATGGAGAGGTTCGTGCCAAAACACGCCACAGCTCATATACATAAACGTTGGCATTCATTATAAAAAAAAATATTTGAAGACATTAAAAATTATCATCGGATTTCTTTTACTTTATGGAGCAGGAAAAGAATATATAGATGCTAGCACGCAATTAGGTTCATTCTACGAGATAAGTATTATAATACCTATTTTTCTCCTTATAATTTTATGTACTTGGTTAATCGGTAGTGGATTTTCGGTTAGGAAATTTAAATTCAAGTCATTTGAATTTGTGAAGTTCTTCATAATATCATTTGTAACTTTTGCTACCGTAGCAATCTTTAGTATAGGTTCAAAAATTATACCTAGCAATTTTGTTGTCATTAACGGAATTAAAGTCCCATTAGGAAAATGTATAGACGGAAATAGAAGAATTATTCCTGATGAAAAAGAGCGAGAAGAATATTGTAAATGTTTTATCGAAAAAATCACAAATCAGCCTGAATTGAAATCAAAGTATCAAAAGAAACTTGAGGACGATAAAGTAAATGATGTTTTTAAAGAAATCCAGAGTTCTCCCAAATTCTTAGAGTTAGATATTGAAGATTGTATGTCCTCAATAAAAATGAAATGGACGGATAATATTGCTAATTCAATGAAACGTAATTGGAAAAAAGAGCTAATCGGAACAGAATTTGAAAGCACCAATGATATAGAGAAATATTGTGATTGCTTGGTAGACGAATATCGAAAGTTTCCATTGGAAAAAATAATGGAAGATGGTTTTGCTGAAAGTAAAGAAGCTGTAGAAATTGATGAAAAATGCACTAAACAATCTGAAAAATAAATAACGAAATGCCAACAATACCTATAAGTAATGCGGAGTTTGGTTTTTAATCCAAAGTAAGTGTATATTTAAAGTGTCCGCAAAATCTTTAGGATTTTGCTCTGAAAACAAAAAAATAAAACAAAACAAAAAGCTTTTGCTACGTGCGTAGACGGAAACAAAAAGGTTTCCTTGCCTCCGCACTACTCATAGCTTAAACGTTGGCAACAATTTGGAAATGATTCGTTTTTGGTGTATATTTACATCAAATAAGTAAATTATGGCAAGACAAAGTATATCATTCACAAAGCCAAACGATGAATGGCTAAAGACCCAAGTAGATAAAAAAGAATACTCAAGTAAGAGTGAACTCGTAAATGACTTAATCAGACAAGCCCGAAAACAACAAGTAGAAATTAACTGGATTCGTGCTAAGTTGGAGAAAGCCGAAAATAGCGGATTTACAAGTGATAGTAAAAATGGAATTTTAGCGCAATCAAAGTCTTTGCTTAATGACTAAATATAGATTAAGCAATGAAGCGAAAAATGACTTGATACGAATTCATCATTATGGTGTGAAAAAATTTGGAATGACTCAAGCGGATAAATACTTTGAATCATTTTTTAAATATTTCGAAATTATTGCTCAAAGACCTTTTTCATTCGAATCGGTTGACTATATAAAAAAAGACTATAGACGCTGTGTTTGCGGAGTTGACAGCATTTATTTTAAAGTAAATGAAGATATTGTAGAAATAATGGCAATTGTCGGAAGACAAGATTTGAATGAAAAACTGTAAACTGAATTAATAAAAACTGTTGCCAACAATGGCTATAAGTAATTGCTTGTTCTCGCCTACTTATGAAAATCCTCGCGGATTTTCAGTTTGGTGTGTATTTGTAAAGTTAAGTGCAAACCCACGCAACTACTCATAGCTGAGACCTTTGTACACCATTTACAGAAACATAGTTCAACCAAAAAAACTATAGAATATGAATGAACCTTTAGACAAATTTGGACAATTTATAATTGAAAATTTAAGAGATAAGCAAATTGATAATTTTAAAGGCTTGCTTGAGGGAAAATGGAGAGCAAAAAATGTAAAAGAACTACAAAACAATTTATCTAAATTCAATAGAGATGAAAAAAAAGTAATAGCAGATTTAGTTGAAGATATACTTACAAATACGTTACACGATTTTCTTTTCGCCATTCAAGAGAATAATGATTTAGCAATAGGATTGAAAATAATGATGGATAATGAAAATGTAGCTGAACTTTCCGATGGTTTGCATATGGAAATTTTTGATGAAGATGGTTGGGTTAAAAGATTTAGCAAATATAAATCAATACAATAAATTTTCAGAAATATTAAAAAGTAATATAAAATGATTAAATATGAATATTTAAAAGAATTTGAGGGTAATTCTGGTATTACATCAGAAAAGTTAAGTTTTTTAAAATTACCAGAAAGGTTACCAGAGGACTATATTGAATTATTGAAACAGTTTAATGGCGGAGAAGGGGAAGTTGGAGAAGAATATCTCGTGCTTCATAAAGCCGATGAATTAATTGAAATAAATAAAGATATTGAGATTGCTAAATTTGATAAAAACATTTTTGTCATTGGCAGTAATGGTGGTGGAGAATTTGTTGCTATTGACTTTAGAAATGAAAAACCTATTTACATCCTAATTCCATTTATTTTCGAATACGATGCCATTATAGAACTTGGCTCAAATATCGATGAATTATTTGAGAGAATTTATACAGTAGGATTTTTTGAATAGAACAATAGATTATGAAAATTATATCCCTTTTAATATTTTTTGTTTTTACAAATTATGCTAACGCTCAGAAAATGACACAAGAAGACTATTTAGAAAAAGGAAAATACATTTGGCAAAATTTTGTCCCTACATCCGGTCAGTCTGAATTTGTACAAGGAGAATTATTACGAGCAATAGAAAAACTAAGAGACGAAGCTCAAAGAAATGGTAATGGGAATTTTCATAAAAAGTGTCATGGTGCTTTGATAACGTATTTAAAGAAAAAATTATCAGATAATAAGCTTTTTGATAAGGAGACAATTAAAAAAATAAAACAAGATTTAGATAAATTAAACAACGACCGAAAACCTTACTTAGAAGATGATATTTATGATTACATCTGTGATAGAATTGTTGATTGGTCTATATTTTATGGCGAAGATGTTAAACATATAAATAACGCTGACTTACAATGTTAGCTAACAACTAAAACAATGAAATTCAACTTTTGGAAGAAAAAAGTCAAACTGAACAACTCTGAGGAAAATCAGTTGGTAAAAATTACTTCTTTCTTAGAATCGATTGATAATAGAATGGTCGATGATATAAAAGAAATACTCAACGGAGATTATGGATTAAATAAAAAAAATAGCAATACGAACATTGAATATTTTGATTTTGAATTAAAAGAAGATGGCTTTGGCATAAATTTTTACCCAATGGACAAAGACAATACTCAGCTAGGATACAAAAAAATATTGCCTGAATATCCTAATGGCTTTTTAAGAGATATGGACTTAGATATCGACACAGACAACTATGATTTTGATAATGATTCCGAAATGGAAAGAATGGACGAATTTTATTTACAACTACAAATAAAAGTGATTGATTGGTTTAATCGTTGTTGGAAAAAAGCAGGAGGTTTGAGTGCTAAAGAAAGTTATTTAATCAAAGTGCATGATTCAGACAAATCGTTTGACTTGAAAAAGCAGAAATGGATTAACAATTAAATTAGAGATAAAAAAACGGTGTACAACAATGTATATAAAACATAGCTATAATAGGCTTTCCGATAGGTTTTTGTATATTTAAAAAGTACGCCAAATTTTTAATTTGGTTATATTTAGAAAAGAAAATTAAACATAAAAATCAAAAATTCGGCTCGTGCATAATCCGAAAAGTTAGTGTCTTTTTATACGCTACGTTTCATACACAAGACCGTTGTGTTTCATACTAAAGAAGAGATTGTACTCATAAAACGATACTTTTCCAGAATATACTTATATACCAATAAACAATGAAAAAACCTATCACATTAATTCTACTAATTGCTGTTCTATTTATTAGCTGTAATGAAATAAAACGAAAGCAAAACATCGAGAAACCCAATGTCGTAATTATATTGATAGACGATCAAGGCTATGGTGATATAGGATGCTATGGAGCTACTGGTTTCCAAACACCCAACCTAGATCAGATGGCTAGCCAAGGAATGAAATTCACAAATTTCTATGCTGCTCAGCCAGTTTGTAGTACCTCGCGTGCTGGCCTTTTAACAGGTTGTTACCCAAATAGAATTGGATTCTCAGGAGCTTTATTTCCACATCATAAGATAGGAATAAACACAAAAGAACTCACTATAGCCGAAATGTTTAAAGAACAAGCTTATGCAACGGCTTGCTTTGGGAAATGGCACTTAGGGTGGCAAAAAGAGTTTCTACCATTGCAGCATGGTTTCGATGAGTATGTAGGTTTACCCTATTCCAATGATATGTGGCCACATGATAATGTTACAGGTGTAAGATTACCAAAAGATAAAGGACGAGGAAATCTACCAGAGCTACCCCTAATTGAAGGAAATGAAGTCATAGAAAAGATTACAAGCCTAAAAGCTCAGGATAAACTCACAACGCTTTATACCGAAAAAGCGGTTGATTTTATTAACAGAAATGCAAAGAATCCATTCTTTTTATATGTTCCGCACACAATGGGACATATTCCTCTCGGAGTCTCAGATAAGTTCAGAGGCAAAAGCGAACAAGGCTTATATGGAGATGTAATGATGGAAATTGACTGGTCTGTCGGTGAAATTAGTAAAGCGCTAGAAAAAAATGGGTTAACAGACAATACAATTTTTATTTTTACAACAGACAATGGGCCATGGCTTAATTTTGGAAACCATGCTGGTTCAGCAGGCGGACTGCGAGATGGAAAATTAACTAGTTGGGAAGGAGGACAACGTGTTCCATTCATAATTCGTTGGCCAGGAAATACGCCTGAAGGAACTGTATCTAATAAATTAGCTTGTGCAATTGATATATTACCAACATTAGCCGCAATAACAGATGGCAAATTATCTGACAATAAAATTGATGGTGTTGATATTACATCACTTTGGAAAGGTGATTTTGAAACTAGCCCACGTGAAACCATTCTTTATTACTATGGTAAAAACAATTTAAATGGAGTACGTAAAGGTAATTGGAAGTTGGTTTTACCACATACTTATAAATCTTATAACGCAATACCTGGCAATGAAGGTCATAAAGGAGAAAGGATACAAACAACGGTTGAGAAACCTGAACTTTATAATATGATGAGAGACCCAGGAGAAAGGTTTAATGTAATTGAATCTTATCCAGAAAAAGTAGAGGAATTAATGAATATTGTGGAAAAATACAGAAAAGAACTTGGTGATGTAAATGTTGGAATTGCAAAAGGAAACGAAAACAGAGAAATTGGAAAATTAGAAAGGTAAAATCCCTGAGGTATTATAATATTTCTGTATGCTAAAAAAGAAAGACTGTTTGGTGAAAAGTACGAAAACACAACAACGTATAAAAATAATTGCGGTTTTAGTGCTTAATCAAAGGTCGTTGCGTGTTTGTAACGTCTGATTTTCCTTCGGAAAATCCTCGCATACAAACCCGCAACTATTCTTATACATAAACGTTACCTATCATGAAAATGAAAAAAATTGAAAAACATTGAAAAACAATAATTTTAAGAAAATATTCTTACCAGTAGTCTTTATTGGAGTCTTTTGCATAATAATTAGAAAGTGTTCATTTCACTCTTTGCCTAAAAATAAATTCCAACTATTTAAATTTAGTATTGAAGAAAGTTACGAAGAAAATGAATATCAATTATTAGTTAAAAATCCAGTAAAATGTCCAATAGGTCTGCTTCTAAGTTGTCAGGATGATAAGACTAATGAAATACTAAATAAACTATCTCCTATTCTCCTTGAAGCTTCTGCCGATACTCTAATACGGATTAAGGATCGTGGGAATTTAGAGGGTAAAATTGATGTAAAATTAAGAATTGGAAATCCTGATATTGCAATACAATCATCTAAAATCAAAAGTCTTCCGTACCCAAATGGTAATTCCTATGAATTGCTACAAGGCAACAATTCCAATCCAACTCATAATTCTAATATATCACGATATGCTTTCGACTTCACCATGAGTACTGGAGACACCGTCACATCAGTCCAAGACGGTTATGTAATAGGAGTTATTGATGGTTATCATGGCTGGGGGAATGGAGATAAATGGAAATCTTATTCAAACCAAATAATAATTTATGACACAATAACTTATCTGTTTACAATGTATGGTCATTTAAAGCAAAATAGCAGTATGATAAAAGTAGGCGATTATGTGAGAATTGGACAACCCATTGCCTTGAGTGGTCAAACAGGACAAGCACAAGAAGAACATCTACATTTTAATGTGTTGCAAGCTGATAATGTAAAAGGAGGATTAAAATCATATCGTTTAGATTCAATTGGGAATTATAAAGTTAAGGAACTAAAGCGTTATCAATTGATGACAAACTAAATCATGAGAAAAAAAGAAACACGATAGGTAACATTGTATATGACGGTCATGCCCAGCAAAAGCTGGTCACGCCGCATATACGAGGCCGTTACCTGCAAGCTAAAAAAAATGAACGAAAAAAATAACATAAAGAAACTATGAGTGCTTTTCATTACGCTTTTAAAGTAAAAGACATTGAATCTACCCGAAAATTTTATGTGGATATTTTGGGTTGTAAAGAAGGAAGGTCGACTGAATCTTGGATTGACTTTAATTTTTTTGACAATCAACTATCTGCACACGTGAGTGATAGAATTCCTGAATTGGATTACTGTGGGAAAGTAGACGGAATCAGCGTCCCAATTCCTCACTTCGGAAGTTTACTTGAGAAAAGTGAATTTATAAAGATTCAAGAGAAATTGGAATCCGAAAACATTGAATTTGTGGTTAAACCTCAAACGAGATACAAAGGGAAAGTTGGTGAACAAATGACAATGTTCGTTTTTGATTTTAGTGGAAATCCATTGGAATTCAAATCATTCTCTGACGATAAAGAAGTATTTTCTTAATAAAAAAAGCCAGCAGGTAACAATGGCTATAAGTAATTGCTTGTTCTCGCCTAATTATGAAAATCCTCGCGGATTTACTATTCGTTTTTTATTTGCTAAATTAGTTGCTCATAACACGCAACTACTTATAAATGAGGCGTTGTTCTTCATGATAACCAACCACTAAGCAATGATAAAATTCTTTAGAAAAATTAGACAAAAACTATTAACTGAAAATAAACTCAGTAATTATTTCATTTATGCTATTGGAGAAGTCATTCTTGTTGTAATTGGTATTCTTATTGCCTTGCAATTAAATAATCTTAATGATATAAAAAAAGACCAAAGTGATGAAAAGAAATACCTTGCTAGAATACAATTAGATATTAAGCAGGACTTAGCAGAACTAGAAAGGCTTTTTCTAGGGGATACTATTCAATTAGATGCTTATACTTATTTGGGACGTTATTTGCAGTCAGATTCAATAGCCACAGACCCTATTGTATTACTCTCAAAGTCAGGTAATGCTTTTGGAATCCATTGGTTTGAAGGTAAAAATATAGTTTTTGATGACATGAAATCGTCTGGCAAAACAGGACTCATTACTTCAGATTCTTTAAGAAATAGTATTCAATATTACTACAGATTATTTGATGAAGTCATAAAAGAAGAGAGCGTACATAATAATTCCATCTTAAAATATAATGATAATATTTATCCTTTTTTAGAAACAGGTTCTGGATCAGACCTTGGGATGCCGGAAAGGTGGAAGGAAAATTCGAATGAAAAATCATTTTATAATTTTTATAATTCCCTGATAAACCTAGATGAAGACCAAAAGAAAATAATTTCTGATAATTTTGGCTTGACAAAAGCTAACATTTTACTGAATCATAAAGTGCGACTGTTACTACATAAAGAAGGACTAAAGACAATTAAGGCTATTGATGCTTATTTAAAACAAGAAAAGTAACGAAAGCACAACAAAGAACTGAGTAAAAAACAAACAAATTATCACTTAATTTGAGACATTATTATTCTAGGCTCATAGATTCAAAAAATAAGTTTCCTTACAGTAATAGCAACAATTTAATAAGAAACAAAACTTAAGCTGTATATATTTCATTGCTAGTCCTAGCCTATTTCCGAAAGTCCTTGCGGATTTTCTATTCGTTTTTTATTTGCTAAATTAGTTGCTAAAACCACGCAACTACTTATAGCTGAGGCGTTGTTCTTCATGATAACCAACCACTAAGCAATGATAATATTCTTTAGAAAAATTAGACAAAACTTACTTTTAGAAGGCAAAATTGGAAAATACCTTAAATATGCCATTGGCGAAATTATGCTTGTCGTAATTGGAATTCTAGTTGCATTATATATTAACAATTGGAATGAAAAACAGAAAGAAGAAAAGAGTGAAATAGTAATACTTAAATCTCTTCAAAAAGACTTTATTGAAAACAAAAAAATATATTCAGACATCATCGATAATCAGATGCTTGTTGTTGAGAACTGTAAGTCACTTATAGAATGTTTGGAAAGAAAAGATTTAAACTACAAGAGAGATTCTATTATTTCGTTTATCTACTATGGAGCTTTTAATTATTATAGAGCAGAACCTATCTTAGGTAGTTATCAAGCTTTGATTGGAAGTGGAGATTTAAAAATATTAAAAAGCGAAACTCTTAAATCTAAATTAGCGTTCTTCTCATCTGAAATAAATCAAGGATTTGAAGATGAAACATTATCCATGAATTTACTGAATACACTACATTATGAATTTAAATCAATTGGAACGTTATTTTTAGATAATAGAATTAGAAATACTATTGGTTTAAACAAGGTTAAAAAAAATATAGAGTTACAGGATAAAAAATTAAAGGAGTTATATCAAAACCCAAATATTTTACACCCGTTAGCGATGAAAACAGGTGTTGAAAATAATAGATTAAAATTGTATGTAAAAATGTTAGAATACTCAAGTGAGATATTAAATTTGGTTGAATCTGAGCTTGAAGAAAAAAATAACTAATTCATTACAATGTGTATAATTAATTGCTAGTTCTAGCCTATTTCCGAAAATCCTTGCGGATTTTCTATTCGGTTTTTATTTACTAAATTAGTTGCTCATACCACGCAAATACTTAAACTAAGGCGTTGTTCTTCATGATAACCAACCACTAACCAATGATAAAATTCTTTAGAAAAATTAGACAAAACTTACTTGCAGAAGGCAAAACTGGCAAGTATTTGAAATATGCCATTGGTGAAATTATCCTTGTTGTTCTAGGGATTTTAATTGCCCTACAACTTAACAACCTCAATGATGAACGGAAAACTGAAAATGTAAGGCAAGTTTTTTATAAACAATTACTACAAGATTTTGAGAACGAGAAAGCATATATAAAAGAGCATTCTTCAAGAATAGATTCTAATATGGTAAAATTTAAAGCCTTTAAAGAAATCTATAATCAACCAAACCTGCCAATAAATAAAATAATTTCTAAAGTTAGAAATTTAGATTGGGCACTTTATAATGTTCAATTCAAATCTAACACGATACATACTTTGCAGAATACAGGTGACATCAAATTAATGCCACCTATCATTAGAGAACAATTAATCCGTTTAGAAAAATATATAGAAGAAACAGAAAAAGTTTCTAAATACAACAATGATAAATCTGGTGAAGGGACCACTGCGGCAGCTAATAAATTTGGAAGTGAAGAATTTGCCTTTAAAAATATACAAAATCAGCCCAAACTATTGGAATATGTATTTGAAGAAAAAAACTTAATAGAGCTTCTTATTAAATTAGAGTTTAGTCAAGATTTGAAGGTGGTATCGGAAAAAGGAAGTCTTATAAGATTTAAGAATATTCTATCGGATATGGAAGAAATTAAAATTCTTATAAATAAGGAATTAAAAAAATAACAAAAGCACAACAAAGACAATTATTTATTGCTAGTGTTAGCCTATTTACCAATCCCGAAGCCTCGGGACTCGTGCATTTTCTATTTGGCATTTATTCGTTAACTTTAGACATAAACCACTAAACAAATCATACACAAGACCGTAGCGCTTTATGATAACCAACCAATAACCAATGATAAAATTCTTTAGATTATCGAAACAAAATTTTGCAATGCAAAATCAAATGTCCTGCGGACATTTGGTGGAGATAGCCGCTTGCGGAAGATTTAAAATCCTTAAACATGATTAAGTTTTTCAGACACATAAGACAACGACTACTCTCAGAAAATAAATTTAGCAAATACATACTATACGCTATAGGCGAAATTGTGCTTGTTATTATTGGTATTCTTATCGCGCTTCAAATAAATAATAAAAACGAACAACGTAAAACCGAAAATAAGATTGTTTCTATTTTAAAAGAAGTACAACATGATTTAGGACTAGATATTCAAAAATCGGACGAACTAATTGCCTATTATAAAACACAAGATTCGATCATCAACTTAATACAAACAGATAAACTAACCTATGATGATTATAAAAATGATAATCAATATGTTTTAAGATACACTATTATGAACGCTTTTCATATGAAAATTCATGCAAATGGATATACTAACTTCATAGAAAATGTTGATAATGTTCCCAAAAAGCTAAAAGCAGTTATTGAGCCATTAAACGAGATCTATATTTATAACAAATACGAAATAGACAAATTTGATAAGCGCTTGGACTTGATTACAGATAGAGTGATTGACGAATTAGCCAAAAGTAAAGATTGGTATTACAGATTAGGGCGTCCCCAATTAGAAGATGAGATGATTGATTTTTTCCTGAATGACCGTTACTATAAAAATAATGTAAATCTATACCAAAATGCTGGCTGTGAAAATTTGGCAAGTTATCATGTTATGCAATTTAGAGAAAACGCAATTAATGCATACAAACAAATTAACACACTTGTTGAAAGTAATGAACCGCTTCCTGATTTTATACCTCATAATTTAGTTCATCTCACCACAGCACAACTAAATGAATATGAGGGTACTTATAAGGTTGTAAAGGTTGAAGGTTTTGATCAATTTCCTGATTGGAACTATAAAATTCAGATACAAGACAATGACTTAATAGGCGTTATGAATGGAGATCTTGAAAATATAGATTTTTTCTATTTTGAAACAACAGATAAAATATTTGGTCAAACTGATATTTACTTTAAAGGAGAGTTTATAAGAGATAGCTCCAATGAAATTACTTCTTTAATTATTATGAAATTTGGAACAAGACTTCACTTAAATAAACTTGAAACTAATTAGAAGAAATTAATAACGAAAGGCTAACACCGTATAAAATTAATTACTTAGTTATCATCTACTTAACCATCCCGAAGTCTCGGGACTCGTGGATTTTCTTTTTGGCATTTATTCGTTAACTTTAGACATAAACCACTTAACAAACCATACATAAGACCATAGTGCTTTATGATAACCAACCAATAACCAATGATAAAATTCTTTAGAAAAATTAGACAAAACTTACTTTCCGAAGGAAAAACAGAAAAATATTTTAAATACGCTATCGGAGAAATAATTCTTGTTGTTATTGGTATTTTGATCGCACTTTCAATCAATAATCACAATAACAATAGACAACAAAGGGAAATAGAGCAGGCTTATTTGTTGTCTCTTCAATCTGAATTTAAAACAAACTTAGAAAAAATTAACAATTGTCTCACCGAAAATCATAATCATGTGAAAGCAGTTGAGCATATGCTTACTTTATTTGATGATAAGGTTCGTGACACTATAAGTGAAAAAGAAACATCAGATATTATATACTCAGTTTTTAAAGGAGTTCCAACTTATATCCCTTCAAAAGGAGTGCTGACGGATATAATTAGCTCTGGAAACCTCAATTTAATTCAAAATGAAAAACTAAGACAAAAAATTGCATCTTTTGAGAGTACATTGGATTTTTTAAAAATACAAGAAGTTTCTACTCACGAGATGCAGAAAGAACTGCAAAAACAATTAAATGAAAATGGAAGTGTTAGAAAAGTATTGATTAATAAAGGCTTTAATTTTGAACATCAATCCATTTCAGATAATGCGAGTAATAAAAAAATTTTTGGTTTAATTAAATTTGAAAACACGCTTCTGGATTTCTATTTAACAATTAGTGCAACAAATGGACAAAGGTTTTTTGGTGGAATAAAAGATCAAATAGAACAAATTTTAATTGACCTTGATTCAGAAATAATAAAATAATGAAAGGCTTACACCTTATAAAATTAATTACTTAGTTATCGACTACGTATGAAAATCTTAGCAGATTTTCTATTTGGTTTTTATTTGTTTAATTAAGTGCATAAACCCGCCATTAATTATACATAAAAACGTTAACGGTACTAAGAAAAACTACAGAACTAATTAAGAACATATGAAAATAGCAAAGAAAATAGGAAAGTGGTTTTTGGTAATACTGGGAGTAATTGTTACATTCATTTTAGTTATACTACTAATAATCCTAATCAATAGCTCTGGAGACGAAGAACCATTTTTAGACGAAAAGGGTAATGTGCTCCCTAATAGTATTGCTATGCACGAGGATATGACCATAAATGGAGTGCCACAAAGGATTACCATTAGAGGAAAAGACAAGAATAATCCTGTGCTACTCATAGTTCACGGAGGACCAGGTGCACCAATTTTACCGGTTATTTACAAACTCACAGGAATTGATTTGGAAGATTTATTTACGGTTTGCTATTGGGAACAAAGAGGCTCTGGATTAGCCTATAATGAAAGTATCCCTGATTCGTCCATTACTTTAACCCATATCGTAAATGATGGTTTGGAACTATCAGAACACTTAAAAAAGACTTTTAAAAAAGATAAAATTTATATTGAAGGTTTATCATGGGGAACAGCGGTAGCAGCTTATATGGTTCAAAAACAGCCTGAATTATATAACGCTTATATTGGTAGTGGTTTAATGGCTAATCTATCACTTTCGGAAGAATTATCGTATGAATTTGCACTATCAGAATCATTAAAACATAATGATACCATTTCAATCAATCTATTAAAACAAATTGGAAAACCACCTTATGTTAAAAACTCAAAAAATTCAGTAACCGAAGCGTTTGAAATAGAACGACAGATTGTAATGAAGTATGCACCGATAAAATTAGATACCGATTTTAATTTTATTAAAAGTATGTTTTTAGATAATGGGTTAACGTTTAAGGAAAAATTTACAGATATGATAAATAGTCCTGAGTCTTACTATCCTGCAGCTAAGATTTTAGAATCTACCGCGATTGATATGAATTTAATGCGTGATATTCCTGAATTGAAAGTGCCAATTTATATATTACAAGGAGACAATGACCATTTTACCGAAACGTCTGTAGCCAAGATGTATTTTGATTCCATTATTGCGCCATCTAAAAAATGGTTTTTATTTGAAAATGGAACGCACGGAGTACAGGTTGAATATCCAGAAAAATATCGTTCAATATATATCCATGAAATACTGGGGAAATAATTACTATCGCTAATACCATGTATAATTAATTACTAGATCTAGCCTACTCACGAATCGCGAAGTATGCAGATTCTTGGATTTTCTATTTGGTGATTGTATAAAAATAATTGCCTAAATGTAGAGTCTATGCTTTAATTCCATAAACATTCGTAGAATATAAATTGGTAATTATCAGTCTAATTCCGAGCCATTTTATTGGCAATAATACTTATAATAAAAATTTGAAAACCATGAAAAAGCATTATTGGCAATAAAACAATTCCTATACTTGCGGCATTCTGGTATAAAATTTTAGAGAAAATAGTACCATGAACTAGTGATTTTTTGGTGCCACAAAATTGTGCAGTGATTTTATCTTCACGATTAAATCCGAGTTTATTACTAACAATTCCCGTAAAATAATAAACGAAGTAAAATAACAAAATAACACAAATAACTATTACTACAAGATTGGAGGCTTCTAATGAACTAAATACATTCTCGTCAAAAGAAGTGGCAAAACTTTTGTAGATAATTAATAAAATTACTGATTTATCAAATGTAGAAAGGTAAGTATTGTATTTAGCCGCTTGTTTTGCAAAAAACCTATGTAAAAAGAGTCCTAAAATTAATGGCAGCAGAACTTCTGTTAGTAGTTTGATATAGATTTCACCTAAATCAAAATTTGAATTGGAATTGTTTAGAAATAATCCCATCCATAAAGGCGTAATTACAATTCCGATTAAACCGGAAATACTGGCGTTAAAAATAGCTGCAGGTATATTACCTTTAGCGATTGAAACCATTACCACAGAAGACGAAACGGTTGAGGGCAACGATGCCAAAAAGAAAATAGCCAACCAAATACTTCTATTATGCTCTGAATGAACAAATGGTAAGAATAACAAAACAATTATCGGAAATATTAAAAAAGTACTAGCTTGTACCAGAAGGTGAAGCTTCCAATTTTTTAATCCAACTTTTACTTTTTCGGGACTGAGTTTTAGTCCGTAAAAAAAGAATATTAATGAAATTCCTATACTTGCAAGTAAATTTAGGTTAACCGGACTGGATTTGCTGCCAAATTGTGGGAATATATACGCCAGTAATACCGTTGTTGCTATCGCAATTACAAACTTGTCAATTTTAAAATTCATCTAATTATTTGTATGCTAAATAATATATTTTATGATAAAAACCGTCAAAGATAGTAACTATTAATCCGAGTACAATTCCAATGGACAAAGCTTTTTATTTAGATTCCTCGAATAGTTCATTAAAGCTTGGAACAAAAGCTGATTTGATTATTATATTATAAAAACCATTAAAAGATTATTACGCTTACAATGCGTTAGAAAATTGGTTATTAGACATGAAGTTGTAAAAAGAAACGATTTAGGGGTACAATAATAATTTAAAGCTGCATCCAGCTATTAAAACAGTTGGCACCAAGTAGTATTTTGTTTAAAAAACAAGCGTAATAATCTGGTAGGTAAAACCGATAAAAAAAGACGAAAATTTTTTAATTTTCGTCTTCAGGTTTAATAAATTCCGATTGATATTTTTCTAAAAATTTCTTTTGTCTCGACATCATTTCTTGTCTTACCTTATCGAGATTCATAAAATCTTTACCAAAATCACTTTTAAAAAAATCATCATTAAAAAAATGCTTGCTAAAAAGTGAATCACGAGAAAAAACAGCATCAAAACCTTGGTCTTCAAATACCGAAAAATCAGTAAAAAATTTTGATTTAAAAGATTGCATTAAACTATCACGTTTTGATAGTGAAAGATTATCGAACTTAGTATTGGAAGACCACGAATAAATACTATCAAATCTAATCAGGTTTCCATCCTCATCAAACTCTTTATTCACTTGCCAAGAACCCTTTGGTTGTTCAACAATCTCTTTTTTTGCCTCTTTAGATTCTATGTTATTGGTTTCATTTTTTTGTCCGTTACAACCAATACTTAAAAAGCCAACTAATCCTAATAAAACATACTTTTTCATTACTTTATTTTTTAGGTTAAACGTAATTTTTGAGTTGGTGTATTTGTAATAAACAAACCATTACCATCTATGGATTTAATCAAATTATTTTGGTGAAATATAGCTGATTTACGTTCACCATTCTTGTACCAAACACATTCCAAATAAGTATCATTATCAATTACACCAAGTAGCTTGTCTTTTCTTGAAATATATTTTAGTACCTGCATTTTTGGAGCCGTAAGCTTTCCTTTCGCTTTTACCCATTCTCCAGGCTTAAATTTTCTTGACATAACACTACCCTATTAAGTAAACTAATACCATTATAGTAAAAAGGAGACCGATGTATTGGTCTCCTTTAAAATACATCAAATCAAATATTGATAAATCATTACGAGATGTTAATGACTCTAGCGGGCTTTTGCTTAGCCTCTTCTTTTTTAGGCAAGAGAATGCTCAAAATACCTTCTTTATAATTCGCATTAATCTTTTCATCATCTACTGTCTCCGGCAATGTAAAAGTTCTTTTAAATGATGAATAGCCAAACTCTCTACGAGTATAATTTACATGCTTCTGCTCTTCTTCCTCTTTTGTTTCTGTTGAGATAGATAAGATTTGATTATCAAGATCAATAGTAAAGTCTGATTTTTTTAATCCAGGAACCGCCATTTCCACCATATAGGCATCAGCTGTTTCTTTAATATTCACCTTTGGCAAGGTTATTCCTGTATTAAAATTTGAAGTAAATACTGAAGGTAAATCTCTATTAAATAGATCATCTAACCAATTAGACCAAGTTGGGAAGTTTACATTCGAATTTGTGTTTGTTAAACTTCCGTTTTTAGGAACAGTTACTAAATTGCTCATAATTACAAAATTTTAAATTAAACATTATTTCAAACTAGAAATCCTATTGATTTCATTAAAAATCGAACAAAAAAAATACCAAAATAAAGTAGCAACTTTACAGCCTAAATCTTTTATAAAATTCTTAAGAAAAAAATGTCAATTCTTCAGAAGCTGTGTCGATTTTTCATTTTGCAAAATGTCAATTTGACACTTAAAACTAGGCCTTTATTTAGTTTTATCAGAAGTCGGTATAATTAGGGATTGCCTCGTCCTAAATAGCATTATTTATAAACGAAAAACACTACTAACCATATGATTAATAGTGTTCTAGTATTGAACATTTAAGTTCGTCGGGATGACAGGATTGATATTAATGATTCCAATAAACTGAATACCAATAAGTTAAATATTAAATCAGTCATTAGGACACCTTTTTAGACACCTAATTACAGTTTTTAAAGCTTTCAAACATAAAAGTAAACTATATAAACATAAAAAAGCCTAAAATAATTGATTTTTAAGGTTGATAGCTTTATTGTAGTTATTCTTAAACATGATATTAATTAATGATTTTTCATTCCTCTTTTTAGAAATATATGCAGATGACTATTAGAATCTATGCCATAATAAGTTTTCACTAAAATTCTTAATTGATTATCTAAAGAAAATACTGAGTTTTGAAAAGAATTTTTGCTTATTTAAAATGGGAACTGGACTCGAACCAGTGACCTTCGGGTTATGAGCTCTATGCTAAAATCACTTTAAGCATAAATTTTAAGCTCAAAATCCCTGAAAATTATAAAATCGTATGCAAAAACGTATGCACTTTTTAGTTTTCTGATTATAGAAATAATTGCTCTAATTTAATTATATAAATTATACCATTCAACAAAATTCAAATAAAAAAATTAACGAAACCTCTAAACTTAAAATAAACTCAATACATCTTAACAAGTTCATTTTTTATTCAAACCTTATAAATTCTTTATTAATTTAATACTAATAATTAAACATCTATTTACTTCTTGGTAGCCGATTTAGTAACTTATTTAATGAGATCTTCTGAATTGATTTACATTAGTACAACCTGTTGCAAATATAATATGGTTTTAATAATTAAAAAGCTGAAATTATAAACCATGGAAATAACGAAATGAACTAATTGCAACATTTGTTTTAATTATTGCATCATAAATATTTATTTCTTTTTAAGAAGAAACTAATTTTATACAACTAAAAACAAGTTATATATGAACACAAAAAAAACAAAAACAAAAGCTTTAAAAATAGCATTAGTCTTAATTAGTTTTTTAATAAACGCTCCTAAAACTTTCGCACAAAACAATGATACAAAATCGCAAAAAATCGACGTCTTAGAATCTAAAATAGACAGTATCATATCCTTATTAACTTTAAAGGAAAAAGTAGACATGTGCCATGCACAATCTAAATTCAGTTCAAAAGGAGTAGAAAGACTGGGGATTCCAGAAATATGGATGTCTGATGGTCCACATGGCGTACGAGCTGAAATAAGTTGGGACTCTTGGGAATATGCCGGATGGACCAATGATTCCATCACAGCTTTTCCTGCCCTTACTTGTTTAGCTGCAACTTTTAATCCTATATTATCAGGAGAATATGGTTATAATCTTGGTGAAGAAGCCAGATACCGAAAAAAGGATATCTTACTTGGTCCTGGAGTTAACATTTACAGAACCCCACTTAACGGAAGAAATTTTGAATACATGGGCGAAGACCCATTTCTAGCTTCAACCATGGTTGTTCCATATATTAAAGGTGTTCAAAAAAACGGTGTAGCTGCTTGTGTTAAGCACTATGCACTAAACAACCAAGAATTATGGCGTAATGAGGTAAGTGTTGAAGTTAGCGACCGAGCCCTTTACGAAATATATTTACCAGCGTTTAAAGCTGCGGTGATTGACGGAGGTGTTTGGTCTATAATGGGAGCTTACAATAAGTTTAGAGGTCAGTACTGTTGCCATAATGAATTACTATTGAATAACATATTAAAGAAAGACTGGGCTTTTGATGGTGTTGTAGTAAGCGACTGGAGTGGCGCACACGACACCTATGAATCTGCCCTATTTGGATTAGATATTGAAATGGGAACCGGTACAGATGGTTTAGGTTCATCAACAGCCAATCACTACGATAATTATTATTTGGCAACGCCATTTTTAAAATCAATAAAATCTGGAGAAATTGATGAAGCCGTTGTAAACGATAAAGTTAGACGCATACTAAGATTAATGTATAGAACTAACATGAGTTCTAATCGCCCGTTGGGTCGCGTAAATAATAAAGAACATCACGACATTGCACGTAAAGTGGCACAAGAAGGCATTGTTTTACTTAAAAACAAAAACAATTTCTTTCCTGTAAAAGATGAAAACATAACGATAGCTGTCATTGGGGAAAACGCAACCCGTTCTATGACGGCTGGTGGAGGTTCTTCAGAATTAAAACCTCAATTCGAAATCTCACCTTTAGCAGGTTTAAAAGCGCGCTATAAAAACGCAACTATTGTACACGCTATGGGGTATGCTACTGGCCCATCGGTTTATGATGCCATTATTCCTTCTAAACTTAATGCCGACTCGCTAAGAGTTGAAGCCATAAAAGTTGCAAAAAATGCAGATATAGTCTTGTTTTTTGGCGGATTGAATAAAAGCCATTTACAAGATTGTGAAGGTGCCGACAGAAAACAGTTTAATTTACCTTTTGGTCAAGACGAACTGCTTAACGACATCTTAAGTGTAAATAAAAATGTTGGGTATATTTTAATGTCAGGTAATGCGGTTGAAATGCCATGGTTAAACCAAGTAAATGGTGTTATGCAAACCTGGTACCTTGGCAGTATGGCTGGACAAGGTATTGCCGATGTAATAAGTGGCGATGTAAACCCTTCTGGAAAATTACCATTTTCTTTCCCTGTAAAATTGAAGGATAATGCAGCACACGCTTTTGGAGAATCATCGTACCCCGGCATAAATTACACACAAACCTATAAAGAAGATATTTTAGTTGGATACAGATGGCATGAAACAAAAAAAATAGATCCCCTGTATGCTTTTGGTTATGGACTTTCATATACTAATTTTAATATAACTGGTATTAAAACAGATAAAAAAACATACCAGCCAAACGACAAAATTAAAGTAACCTGCCAAATTACAAATACTGGTAATTTAGATGGTGCCGAGGTTATTCAAGTATATATAGGCAAACCAAAATCTGAAGTAAAAAGAGCACTAAAGGAACTAAAAGGATTTCAAAAAATCCATTTAAAAGTTGGGGAGCAAAAAAATGCTGAACTAACTATTGATGCAGCTGATCTAGCTTTTTATGATGAATCTATTTCTGATTGGAATCTTGAAAAAGGAGATTACAAAATTTATATAGGTAACGCTTCTAATAGCATTAATAAAATTATAAATATAAATATAAAATAATTTCAAGTGAACACTAATAAAAAAAAGCTATTCAAAAAGTTTGATTTAACGTTAACAACGCTTTAATCTCTTTTTAAATAGCTTTTTTTTGTTATCAAACTCAATTTTCGCATACTAAAAACACTTGTATTCACATGGTAGCTATTCTAAAGGTCCATAACTAATTACCTCCCTTCATCCATAAGTATCGCTAAAAATTGAGGCTATTTTATTTGAGAAAGAAATATTATAATTTCCCCACTTGCATATCACAAATAACATGCTAAAACTTACATATAAAAAGTTTTAAAATCTTCACATAGTATCTATCAAAATTATTAAACAATTACTTAATTAGTCAACCCTTAAAAATTCGTTTTTATCTGAATTTGAAAATAGTACAAGGTTTTAAGATGAATTTGAATGCTTTCGAAAAGGTGTAAAAATGATGATTTCCATTTATTGATCATTCTTTTGAAGTTGAATGCCGCTGCTGCAAGTATAATATTGATGTTGTCTCCCGCGATTCCCTTGTAAAAGTTGCGGTTCAGTCTGTGATCTGTTTTAATATGTCCGATAACAGGTTCTATAGCTGCTCTTTTTTTATGTGCTGCACTCCGTTTTTTGCGCTGGTAATAACTTAAGTTTTTCTTAGGTGTCGATGGCATAAGGATTACGGTTTCCCCGATCTGTTTTTTACCGCGATAGCCTCTGTCGACTTTTGACCTTTTGGGTTGTTTTTCCGTTAATCTTTTTACTTGTTTCAGGGTAGGTTCCAAAGTGTGCCCGTCATATTCATTACGAAAACCAAGCGCTCCAACAATGACTCCTGTGTCGGTCTTGACAAATGATGCTTTATTTCCAAACTCATATTTTTTGTGTTCTTTTCCCTTTGATATGCAACAAACCTCTGGTTCGTGTAAGGAATAGACCTTGTTTTTAGAACCTCTTTTTTGTGCCAATACTTCTTTGTACAGATTCAACTGGCTTTGATACCTTGAATTGGGCGGAAGGTTTCTTTCCAGTTCCCTGACCAATCTACCCGCTATGGTTTTTAACTTTCTATCCGCTTTTCTGGCTTTTACTTTATTTTTGGGATGGTTTCTAAAGCGTTGGGCTATTGAAAGTTCTTTTAGTATCCTTGTATAGGTTTGCCTTACGGGCAATTGTTCTTCCTTTGCAATTTTTTGACACTTTTTGATGATTTTTTTGTGTAGTTTGGCATCTGTGGGGAAGGTAATGTTTTTCTCCTGCACCGTAGTGTCAATATTGACGTTGGAATCATTGGCGTCATCTCCATTGATCCGAATACTTTCTTTTAAAATCAATTCAATGCCTTTTTCCCCGATCCTGTTTCTGAAATAAACCAGTTCGCTTGACTGACATGGGGGAGCCGATACAAAAGCGATTTCTCCACAAAAGTATTGATAATAAATATTTTCACTCCATTGTTCCACAACACTTTCATCGGAAACGTTACGAATGTGCTTAAGCATTAACAGACCCACCATTAAGCGTATAGGTTTTGCCGGACGACCTTTGTCTTGACTGTACAAGGGTAAAAAAGCTTCTTCAAAAACATGCCAATGAATTTTGTTCGCAAGAATAAAAAGTGGATGATTTTGATTTAAAGTGTCTTCAAAATTAAAGAACAAACTGTTTTGATTAGTGATTTTTTGCTTAGGTTTCATTGAAAAAATATGCAAGCTTTATGATTCTAAGATACGAAATCCTGCAATTATTCGCAATGATTTAAAGTATTAATTTATTGAAATTCAAGTGTTTGAACTATTGTTAAGGATTGACTAATTATCTTTTAAAAATGTGATTTTAAAATTTGGACATACATAAAAAAAAACATCGTTCAAAAATTGCTTTTTAAACGATGTCCTTAACTAAACAACTAAACTAACTCAATTTAACCCTTCTAAAAATCCTGTATGTGCACTTTTTAATTTAAAATCTTTATCATATAATAGGGGCCAGTCATTCCCTGGATGATTCAAATCTGTATTATAAGGGATCCAAGATTCATTGTCTTTAAATCCCCAAACTGTTAAAGCATACTTATTAGCAGCAGGAAGAGCATTATAGATTTTAACAATCTCTAAATATTTTGCTTTTTGAGCCAAATTTCTTTCTTCAGTGAGGTAAGTAATATCATTATTTTGGTTCACTTGTATATCCAACTCAGAAACATGAATTTTTAAGCCTTTAACAACAGCTCTATTAATATCGGTCTCCATTTGTATTTTCGTAGGACTCAGATATGTGTTATGCATTTGAAAACCAACACCATCTATAAGGTTATTTGCCATTAAATCATCTACAATTGTATAAACTTTATTTTGTTTATTAATATTAGTTGAAGTCGCATAATCATTATAGAAAAGCAATAAATTTGTATCCCCAGCAGCATTTGCTGCATCTCTAGCCCACTGAAAACAGTCTTTAATATAATTAGGGCCCATCTTTTGAAGAAAAATAGTATTTCTTAAACCACCATCATTATCATTAACAGCCTCATTTACAACATCCCATGACTTAACCTTTCCTGCGTAGCGTGTAACCACATCGGTTATGTATTTTTTCACTTCTAACGCAAACTCTGCATCGGTACCTGAAAAATTGGCCAACCAATTAGGCACTGCGTTATGCCAAACTAAAGCATGACCATGCACATTTATACCATTATCATTTCCATATTTAACTATTTTGTCTGCTGCTACCCAATTATAAGATCCGCTACCTGTAGAAATGGGATTCATTTTCATTTCATACTCAGCCGTAATACTGCTAAATTCATTTTTAAGAACCGTATCATACGAACTACCTTCTGTTAGTTGATTCGATTTAACAGCTACACCTACAAAAAAAGGATTAGCTAGAGCATTGGCTTTAACTTTAAGAAAAGTTGGATCTTCTGGTTCTTCAGGTATAACCCCTGTAGTTATAACCGTTATCGCATTTGAATTGCTAGAAATTTCGGCACCTCGTTTAGCTCTTACTCTATAATAATAGTTAATCGCTGGAGAAAGCCCAATTACTGAAACAGTATTCCCTTGAACAACAAACGCTTCATAACCAGTAAGCATCATAGAAAAACTACTAGACGTTGAAACATCAATTAAATAACTCTCTGCTTCAGGTACCAAAACCCAATTTGCCTGAAAAGAAGTATCTGTAATATTACTAGCCGTTGAAGCAAATGGTATTCCCAACTTAGCCGAAGGTTCTGGAGAATTACCATCATCTTTACTACAACTTAGTAATGTAAATACTAAAAAAAAGGCAATTCCCATTTTTAAATTAATTATTTTCATCTTTTTTTGTTTAAAAAAGGTTACTGTTTTTTAAAGCAGTAACCTCTTATTATAATATTTTAAATTAAATTATTCTTCTACTCTAAATTTAATATCATCAAATTTCAAGGTTGAAGCTGTACCATTATTAGGCAAAGAAACTTTAACTTGTAATATACCTGACGGATCTACTTTTTTAGTATCTGTTGCGGCATTTCCAGGATTATAACCAGATCCAAATTGATCTAAGACTGCTGAAACTTCTTGCCATCCACTTGTAGTAATAGTGAAATTATAGGCCCAAGTATCAAGAATCACATCAAATGAAGAACCAGCGCTAGCATTTACCATCATTTTAAATGTTACTTTAGAAGCGGCAGTTGCTGTACTTGGCAAAAATGCCCCTGCTTCATTATTCTGGCATCCATTATATCCATTTGCTGTGGCTCCATTATAATCGTATTGTGCACAATTACCGGTTTGCCCTGCTGCTGTAACAGTCAAAGCACCTGCATCACCATAAAAACCCCAAGTACTGGTATACAACCCATTGCCATCAAAATCTTCAAACAAATAATCAACAAAACCAAAATTGATATCTAAAAAAGTCGTGTTTGAAACTCCAGGACCAGCAGGAACTATTACCGTACTACCAGCTGGCGTTGTAATAACAACGTGAGCTCCTTCTGTAGCACTGGTTGGTACAATAAAGTACATTTCTTTATCTGAAACTAATGTATAATCTAACGGTTCTCCTCCAAATGTAACCGATAAAATATCAATAAACCAATCTCCTTTTATTGTTACTTTGTCTCCTAATTTAGGGTTTAGTGCACTAAAATTTGCAAAAACAGGAGCAGGTTGTATAATATTTATTTGAGAATCAATTTCCCCATTAGCTGTTATAAACTTTATAGGTTGAACGCCAAAATTATATGGGTTATCAAAATCAAAATTAGGTATATTGAAAAAAATAGCAACATCCGAATTTAAATTAGGATTAAAAGAAACTTCTAGATTATTATCAAGAATAATTTGTTTTAAACCAGATAAATTAGCTCCTTCAACCTTAAGCAATTCACCAGGTGTACCTGATGCATTGGGATTTGTTTGCGAAACAAAAGTTGTTATTGTTGGTAATTGAACATTATCTTCTGAACACGAAAACAGTACAGCAACAAACATTATTATTACAAGATTTATTTTGAAAATATTTTTCATAATTATTATTTAAAAATTAAACGGAACTGGCTCAGCAGTTAAATTAACATTAATACTTATAGCACCTGCTGGTAAAGGCAAAGTAAAGTAATCATCAGTAGGTGATACCTTTATAGAAACTAACTCGGTTCTGGCCCCATCGCCATAAAAACCTCTTTCTTGCGCGGCAATTTCTGCTAATGCGTCTGCTCTATTTCTTCGTTGTAAATCAAAATAGTATTGTCCTTCTAACAGAAATTCAATTCTTCTTTCTTTAAACAAGCTAGTTTGAGTAATTTCGGTTACTGCCCCTAAGCCTGCACGAGAGCGAACTCTATTAAAAGCTAATAATGCTTCACCATCTGAAGTAGAAACACTTGCTCCTAACTTGGCTTCAGCTAGCATTAATAATATATCAGCAAAACGCAGTACATTTGTATTTTGTTCTGTTCTCATAAAGCAAACATTATAGCCATCTTCGGCAGAACCTACAATATATTTTCGAAAATTTAGGGCGGTTTGAGATGGTAATTTATCAAAAGTATAACCTCCTTTTTTACTTAATAATTCTGGATAAACATCGCCATCAACCATAATGGATGGTTTTCTTCTTTTATCTCCCAATTCGTACAACCCAGGTAAATCAATAGTTGGCATGTAAGACCCCCAACCATCGCCACCACCAGTAATACCAGAACCTGACGGAACAATAAAAGCTTGTTCGGTGTTTTGAGTACCCCATTCATTACAGTTTACCGTCCATTGTAATGAAAACAAACTTTCCTTACTATTATTAAAATTAGGATTATTAAACAAATTCCCATAGTCTTCCAATAAATCGTACTTTCCACTATTTATTACCTCTCTGCATAATTGGGCGGCCTCATCATATTTTTGTAAATTTAGTTTTACTTTTGCAAGCATTCCCATTGCCGAGTATTTTCCAACTCTTCCTATTTTTGGGTTCTCCGTCAACTTTTCAGAAGCATCTTCCAAATCCATCTCAATGAATTTATAAACGTCCGACTCTAAATTTCTAAAAGCATTTATACCGGAAGAGTTTTCGTCATAAATTGGAACTGGCCCCCATATTCGTACTAAATAGAAGTAAGCCGTAGCTCTCATAAATTTAGAAACACCAATCCCTTGAATATAAGCATCTTCTGGAATATTTTCTTTGTCATTAATTAAATCTTGCATTAGTGAATTTGCTTGATTTACTACAGAAAATAGCCCTGTCCAGTTACTATTTAAAACGGCATTATCATTCAATACAGAGGCTTCTGCAAAAGGCCTAAATTCACCATCGTTTGCCCATACATTACCTGCATATGTGTCTCCTTGGGTTATCATACCCTTAAAATTATAATCAAACCACCCTTTAGTGTACATTCCGTTTTGAATGCCTTCATAAGGTGATGCTCCTGGCGGTAAACAATCTACGCATAATGTATTCTCAGACCTCAAATCTGTAAAGTCTCCTGAACACGATGCAAAGAAAAGAATCGTGGTAACTAGCATTAGTGCTTTTTTTAAGTGCTTTCTCATAATAATCAATTTTAATGTTATTAAAAAGCTAGATTAACACCTAGCGTTATTGTTTTTGCTAAAGGATATCTACCTACATCTAAGCCAGCGTATCTTATATCTGAATTTCTGCTTCCAATTTCTGGGTCTAGACCAGAGTATTTTGTAAACGTAAATAAGTTTTGTCCTGAAAGGTATACTCTTGCTTTGGTAAAGAAATTTGTTTTACTCAAAATATCAGAGCTTATATTATATCCCATTGTAATATTTTGAATTCTAATATAAGACCCATCTTCTACAAAACGATCTGAAACACGAGTGTTGGCATTTCCATTTCCTAAATCAATTCTTGGAATATTTGTGTTTTGAGCTAAATTGGCAGCGTCGTCTAAAGTAACACCATCTGGTAAATAGTTTACAACGAAATGGTTTAGTGCATCTGTAGTTTGATTTTCTCCTATGAAACGTAATGCTTCTGTATAAAATCTATTTTGATTGTATATTTTGTTGCCGTATGAACCGTTTAACACAACACTTAAGTCAAAATTCTTATAACTAAAATTATTGTTGATACTAAAGGTAAATTTTGGAAGCGCAGACCCAATGTACGTTCTGTCTTTTAGTGTAATTTCTCCATCTTCATCTATATCTTTAAATTTAATATCTCCTACACTGGTTTTACCTGGCACCTGAATAGCACTTTCATTAATTTCTTGTTGGGTTCTAAAAATACCATCTGTAACAAATCCGTAAATTTGTCCCAGAGATTTTCCTTGTTCCACGTAACTATAAAGCAATTCTCCATCAGACTGCGGAATATTGGCGGTTAGTGGTTTTGTACCATCATAAAATTTTGTCAATTTATTAGTAAACGTTGAGAATATGAAAGTAGAATTCCATGATATATCTTTTGTTTGATAATTTCTAGTATTCAAAGTTATATCGATACCCTTGTTTAGCATTTCACCTACATTTTCGAAAGGCAAAACTCTACCCGCTGTTCTGTCATCTGCTGGTCTTTGAATTAATAAATCTGAAGATTTTTTTTGATACACATCTAGGTCTAACTTAATGGCATCATCCAATAAGCCAATTTCTAAACCTATATTTATAGATTTTAAAGTTTCCCATTTAATATCTGGATTTCCATCTACAGAATAAATATAAGATAACCCACTTGATGAAGGCACAGCAGAAAATTGCGTTTGATATAAAAAGCTAGGAATGTTTTGATTCCCTACTTCACCATAACCACCACGTAGTTTCAAGTAATTTACAGTATTTGACGATTTCATGAAATCTTCATTCGATATGGTCCAAGCTCCAGAAACAGCTGGAAAATAACCCCATTTGTTATTAGGTCCAAAATTTGAAGATGCATCGGCTCTTATTGAAGCTGTTAAATAATATCTATCATCAAAATTATAGTTAGCTCTAGCAATGTAAGATTGCATAGCCCAAGCATAACTTTGATTATCTACTTCAGAGGTTGATTTTAAACCCAACACTAAATTATCAAATTGATTATTTCCTTCTAATCCTCTACGAGAACCTCTTAAATATTCAAAATCACTTTTTTGTCTTTCTTGCCCCAAAACCACATTCAAACTATGCTTATCAAAACTTTGATTGTATGTTAAATAGTTTTTAACATTCCAATAATAACTTTGATCTTGTTGTTTAAGTGAAGAATTTACTTCGTTGGCAGCGGTACCAATGTTATCGTATGTAGGAATAAAAACCCTACCATCGCCGGCATTCAAATCGTAACCCAATTCCGTTCTAAAAGTTAATGGATTGGCTAATGTTATTTCAGCAAATAAATTACCATTTATCTTAAATTTTTTATCACTATTATTAACATATTCTGAATAAGCAACTGGATTGACAGCTTCGTAATTATTGGCGGCACCATTTACACCTCCTCCAGGAGCTCCGAAACTACCATCTGGGTATCTTACTGGTATTAGTGGACTTAAACGCAAAGCAGAAGATACAATACCACCTCTATCATCATTTTTAACGATGCGTTGCTTAATATTACTTAAGGATATATTGTTACCTACTTTAAGCCAATCATTAACCTTTGTATCAATGTTTAAACGCATCGAAATTCGCTCAAAATTGGTATTAACAATAACACCGTCTTGCTTGAAATAACCGAGTGAGGTATAATAGCGCGTTCCATCTTTTTCTCCAGAAATCGCAACTTGATTATTAGTAACTATAGCTTCTCTAAAAATTTCCTCTTGCCAATTAGTACCTTTACCTAATAAACTAGGATTTTGAAATTCAAAAGGTACTTCTCTATTATCAGATTTTAACAAATCGCTTGTGTACTGAGCGTATTGTTGCAAATCCATCATATCAATATATTTTGTAACAGATTGAATACCCGTATAATTATCAAAAGAAATTACCGCTTTGCCTTTTTTTCCTTTTTTGGTAGTAATTAAAACAACACCATTTGAACCATTAGCTCCATAAATTGCAGTGGCCGATGCATCTTTTAAAATATCTATAGATTCAATGTCTGACATATTTATACCAGACAACGCAGAATTGACATTCTGCCCTGCTCCACCACCTGTAGCTGATCCTAAATCTAATGATTTGTTATTTCTATCCGCGAAAATAGGTGTACCATCTATTACGTACAATGGTTCATTTCCATTTATAGACGTTATCCCTCTTATTTTCATAGAAACACCGCCACCTGGAGCCCCTGAGTTTTGAGACACCGTAACCCCGGCAGCTTTACCAATTAAGGCTTGATCTACAGATGTAAATGGCTGATCTCTTAATTCACTCACAGAAACAGATGAAATAGCTCCTGTTAAATCTTTTCTTTTAGAAGTACCGTAACCAATTACCACTACCTCATCTAACGCTGAAGTATCTTGTAATAAATTAACGTTTAAAATGTTTTGCCCTGTAAATACAATTTCTTGCTTTGCAAAACCTAAATAAGTAAATACTAACGTACTGTTTGGAGTTACATCTTTTATGGCATAATTACCATCAAAATCTGTAATATTTCCTTTTGAGGTTCCTTTAACGAGAATGTCTACCCCTGGCAAGGGCATTCCAGACTCATCTGTAACAGTGCCCGACACGGTTTTTGTTTGTGAAAAAGCACTTTGTATGCACATCATTACCAAAGCAATGACTGCCAATTTAAACTTTATCTTCATGTTAAATAGTTTAGGTTATTAATTTAGTTTGTTGATTATTTAATTTATTAATGTTAAATTTTTTACTAATACATCACTAGTAGTGGTATCTGCCACACCTTTAAAACTAGGCTGCTTTCCTCCAATACTTACTTTCAATAATCCTGATTCTAATACTGCAATGCCTTCATTATTTATTAAGGCATATTGTTTTGGACTAATACTGAAGCTTAATTTTTTAGTTTCGCCTGCTTTTAAATGAATCCTTTCAAAACCTACCAAAGTTCTTATGGCTGCATCTACTTTTCCTTCGTGAGAAACATATAGTTGAACAACTTCATCGCCATTAACGGCTCCCGTATTTTTAACGTCAACAGTTATTTCTAAGTCGTTGTTTATGCTTAATGTATCCGGGATATTCAAATTGGTATATGCAAAACTTGTATAGCTTAAACCATGACCAAAAGGAAAAAGTGGATCCCCTTTAAAGTATTTATAGGTTCTATTTTCCATGTTATAGTTTTTAAAATCTGGCAAATCATCAACCGATTTATAGAAAGTTACAGGCAATCGGCCTGCAGGATTGTAATCTCCAAACAAAACATCTGCAATAGCATTTCCTCCAAATTCTCCTGGATACCATGCTTCTAAAATTGCTGGAATATTATCTGCTGCCCAATTAACGGCTAATGCACTTCCGTTCATTAAAACCAAAATGGTTGGTTTACCAAGCGCTTGAATTTTTTTCATTAATTCAATTTGCGTTTTAGGAAGGGTAATATCTGAACGGTCTCCTTTATCAAAACCTTCTAATAACACTGGCATTTCTTCTCCTTCAATATCTGGCGAAAGACCTAAGCACATTACTACAACTTCAGATTTTTTCGCAGCCTCTAAAGCTGGTGTTATTAAATCTTGATCCATTTTTGCCCAAACAAATTGAGCTTGAGGATCTGAGTGGTAATTATAATATTCAATTTTTATTTCATGACCTATTCCTGATTGTAAATCAATATCAAAATATTTAGTTTTTGGCTCATGATCGTCTTTAAATTCAAACTTTAAGTCACCATCAAAATAGAGTTTACCTGCACTACTCGCTCTAAGTCCTATTCTATATTTCCCACTTTCATTTGGCACTAATTGCCCTGTCCATTTAACAGAAAAGTCATCTGTTTTTAAATTATCAATAGGTTTTTTTAACGTCCAAATAAAATCTACCACGCTATCTTTTCTAATAAATTCTGGAGTTCCTTCCCAGTTTGTGTTTTTAAAATATTCTGCTTTTAAACCTTTATTTTCTCCATTTTTTAACACAGAAGATGGTATTGTATTTAATGTGGGCCAACCAATAGCAATATCACTACCTAATGCATAGTTAATAGTAGCATTAGGCAACTTATCCATAATTGCTTTTAGTGGTGTATTGTAATTTTTTGGTGTGCCATGATAGTTACCTAACAATGCTTGTTTGGAATTGGCATTAGGCCCTATCACTGCAATCGATTTTATATTTTTACTTAAAGGGAGCGTATTGTTTTGGTTTTTCAACAATACCATAGATTCTTTTGCTATTTTTTCAGACAAATCATAATGTTCTTGACTCGCAACTACACTATAAGGAATTTTAGACCATATCACATCCGCTTCAGAGTCAAACATACCTAACTTAAAGCGTGCTGTCATCAATCGTGTTAGTGCCAAATCAATTTTTTCTTCATCAACCATTTTTTTAAGGACGGCTTCCTTTAAATTAGGGTCGTAACAGTCTCCACAATTCAAATCTGTCCCTCTAGAAACTGCTAAGGCACTGGCCTCTGCTGGTGTTTTTACAAGCTCGTGTTTTCCTGGTTCCCAAAAATCATTAATCGCCCAACAATCAGAAACCACATAACCATCAAAACTCCAATCGTCACGAAGAATTTTTTGTAATAAAAGATTACTTCCACAGCAAGCTTCTTCTCTAAAACGATTATAGGCACACATTACAGAATGTACTTTAGCTTCCTTTACAGCAGCTTCAAACGCAGGCAAATAAGTTTCGAACAAATCTTTATTAGATGTCTGGTAATTATCTTCATGTCTAGATTTTTCTGGTCCACTATGCACCGCATAGTGTTTTGCCGTTGCTACCACTTTTAAATATTTAGAATCATCTCCTTGAAGTCCTTTAATATAATTAACCCCTATTCTACTAGTTAAATATGGGTCTTCGCCATAGGTTTCTTGTCCTCTTCCCCACCGTGGATCTCTAAAAATATTGATATTAGGAGTCCAAAACGTCAAACCTTGGTAAATACCTCTTTTACCTTCAGAAATAAATTTGTGGTGTTTTGCTCTTGCTTCGTCTGATACTGCTGTACCCATTTCGAAAATTAAAGGTGCATTCCACGTAGCCCCCATACCAATTCCTTGTGGAAAAACGGTAGCTTCGCCAGCTCTGGCAACGCCATGTAAACATTCGTTCCACCAGTTGTAAGCAGGTACTCCCAACCTATTAATCTCAGGAGCATCATAACGCATTTGTGATACTTTTTCTGATAATGTCATTTGACTAATTAAATCCCGCACCCTTTCTTCAATCGGCAAAGAAGTATCATTAAATTTAAAGGCAGTAAATTTTGCTACTTGCTCATTTGTTTTGTTTGCCTTACACGAAATAAAAAAAACCACAACGGTTAATAAACAGATTTTTGAAAGCTTAATTAAAAACTGAGGTCTATTGTATATATTAAAATTCATTAAAAGCGTTTTTTTATTGTAGATGAATTAATTATTGGAAACTACATATTAATAAGAGTAGAAAAACAAAAATCCTATATTCAAAATTTCTTAATAAATTTTTAAAAGTCTGATTATAATACTTTTCATTTTTTTACAAATAAGAAAATGTTTAAAACAAATATAATTAGCTTACAAGGCCAGAAATAATACATATAAAGCAAGTACTGAAAGAATTGTTGCAATTAGGGATAAAATAGGCTAAACGCATCACTAGAGATATCTGATGCTACATTTGTTATAGTATGTGCTATAT
The DNA here is from genome assembly GCF_900176415.1 of Cellulophaga tyrosinoxydans. Lineage (GTDB taxonomy): Bacteria > Bacteroidota > Bacteroidia > Flavobacteriales > Flavobacteriaceae > Cellulophaga > Cellulophaga tyrosinoxydans. Next base: position 35,197 of record NZ_FWXO01000008.1, read on the forward strand.
TGTTATAAAAGAATTATAAAATATTATTTAAATACAATTAAATTTTGGCTAAAAGGTATTTGTTATTGAGCACTTATATTGAATTGCTTAAACAAAAAAATATCGAGAGCTATAACCCTCGATATTTTTAACTTTACACACTTATTGAGATACTACCAAAAATAAATGATTAAGGATTTATCATAAAGAGTTTTGTTCTATATCTGTAGGTAAAACCCCAAAATGTGCTTTAAAGCATTTGGTAAAATAAGAAGGCGAAGAAAAACCCACTTTAAAGCAAACTTCACTAACAGTTGCACTGCCACTTTCGAGCAACTGTTTTGCACGTTGTAATCGAATTTTTCTTAAAAATTCATTAACCGTTTGTCCTGTTAAAGTTTTTATTTTTCTATAGAGTTGACTTCTACTTAAATTTAATTCTTCAGCCAATAACTCCACACTTAAGTCTGAGTCGCTGATGTTTTTATTAATGAAACTTAAAACTTTTTGAATAAATTCTTTATCAATAGATATTGCATTTTTACTTTCTTCGGCACCACTAATTGCTCCAAAATATTTATTAAAAATTAACTTTCTACTTGTTATTAACTGTGATACTCGAAGTTTTAACAAACGCATATCAAAAGGCTTTACCATATAGGCATCAGCGCCATAACCTATGCCCTCGATTCTATCGTCTATTCTTGTTTTAGCGGTTAGCATTAGTAAAGGAATATGGCTAGTTCGTAAATCTGTTTTAAGTATTTTACAAAAATCGAACCCGTTCATTTCTGGCATAATTACATCTGTAATAATAGCGTCTGGCAGGGCATCACTTGATATTTCTAAGCCTTCTTTTCCATTATTTGCTACCAAAATTTTATAGTCTCCTTTAAGTTCATCACGCAAATAATTTCGAAGCTCTGTGTTATCTTCTACTATAAGAACGGTATATGACTTGGTTGTTTTTTCATCGAAAGCAACATCTTCTTTTACCGATTCTGCATTAATTTTTGGAACAAACCTTTCTTTTATTGATGTTGCAGATGTAACTTCGGTAAGAAGTTCCTGATCTGAAAAATGATTTTTTCCCGCTGGGAATAAAATTCTAAAAGTGGTACCTTCTCCTATTTTACTTTCAACTTCAATGCTTCCTTTATGTAATTTTACAAAATTATGAACCACTTCAAGCCCTATTCCTGTGCCTCCATAATAAGTTTTATTCAAATTTTCTACTTGATAAAAACGTTCAAATATTTTTTTAGCTTGTTCTTTATCTAAACCTGGACCTGTATCTGAAATTATAATTTCAATTACCTTAATTGGTTTTTTTTCATCAACCAAGGGTAGCACAATTAAATCATCCTTTGATAAAAGATCGATATTTATAGCCCCTCCGTTTGGCGTCACTTTCATGGCGTTTGACAGTACATTGAAAATAATTTTTTCTAACATGCTTTCGTCTGCCCAAAGTGATATGCTTGGAACGTCTGAATCTACTGCAAGATGTATGTTTCTATTATAAGCTTCTTCTTTAAAATAACCAGTTATGTCTTTAGTAAAGCTAACAGCATTTGTTTCTTGAGCCCGTATTCGCATTTTGTTAAACTCTAACTTCCTAAAATCCATTAATTCATTTATTAACCTGTAGAGCCTATTTGTATTTTTGTAAATTATATTATGTTTATCTTTAACGCGTTGTGGTAGATTTAGCTTATCATCGTTAATAATATCTTGTAATGGGTTTATCATTAAAGTTAAAGGTGTTCTAAACTCATGAGAGATATTGGTGAAAAATTGAAGTTTCTTCTCGTGTAATTCATCTTCTTGAATTCTTTGATTTCTTTCATTTCTTATTAATTCCTTTTCTTTAATACGCTCTTGGGCTAAGTTATTGAGTAAATATGCCATACCTAAAAACAATGCTATATATACAAATATTGCCCAATTTGTCTTCCACCAAGGTGGTAAAACAGTTATTCTTAACTCTAAAGGTGTTTCATTCCAAATGCCATCGTTGTTAGCAGCTTTTAACTTAAAAACATAAGTTCCGCGATCTAAATTTGTATAGGTTGCGCTTCTTAAGTTTCCAACATAATTCCAAGACTCCTCTAGGCCTTCTAAATAATAAGCATACTGGTTTTTTTCTGGCCTTGTATAACTTATTCCCGAATACTCTATAGTAAAAACAGATTGATTGTGGTTTAATTCTATTTCTTCGGTTTTAGCCAATATTTGTTTTAGAGGCGAACCTTCTTCATCTGGATAAACCTCCTTATTAAACAATTTAAGACCAGTAAGGTATAATGAGGGAACTATTTTATTTGTACTAATTTCATCGGGATTAAAAAAATCAATTCCTTTATAATTCCCAAAATACAAACGTCCTTTATGGTCTTTATAAACGGCATTAAAATTGAACTCGTTAGATAGAAGCCCATCGTTTAAGGTAAAGTTTGTTATTTCATTATTCTTTAAATTTAGTTTTAAAAGTCCTGAATTTACACTAACCCATAAATTCCCGTTTTCACTTTCAATAATACTGGATACACTTTCCTCGGTGAATTCATATAATTCATTATACCATTGAAATGTGTCATCTTCGGTATAACGACATAAACCAGAACCTCGGGTACCAAACCAAATTGACCCATCAGAACTTTCATATAGCGATAAGATGTGGTTGGCGCTTTTTTTATTTCTATTACTATTAGTTTCTTTCTTTGAAATAGCTTCTACTTGATATTCTTTATTTCTGTTTTTATTAATTCTAAACACCCCTTCAGTAGTACCAACCCAAACGTTATTTTTAGAATCTACTAACACTTTTCTAACGGCATTTCCAATTAATTCTTCTTTAGGAAACGGAGGCATATATTGGTTTGTAAACGTTCCATCTTTAGGATTATATGAAACAACCCCTCCATGAAAGGTTCCTATCCAAATTAGACCATCTAAATCTTCAGCAAAACTTAATACACTATTAGCATCTAGATTAGGGGTATTTGCTGCATTATAATTAATAAATTTTTTAGATCCATGTTTCAATAAATACAATCCATTATTCCAACTTCCTGCCCAAATATTTTTATTGCTATCTATAAAAACGGTTTGAATATCAAAGCTAGTTAATCCGGAATAGCCTTTGGTATTTGTTTTACTAATATGCTCAAATTTATTAGTTTTAGGATCATAAATATCTATCCCACCTCCATCCATACTTATCCAGAATTTGCCATACTCATCTTGCTCAATTGCTGTAACAGAAGCGAACTGAAGTGAATTAATATTCCCTGATACACTCTCTAAACTATTAAACTTATCATATAATTTATCATAAACCGCCACCCCACTGTTATAATACCCCATCCAAATTCTTTCATTCTTATCAACGAATAAAGACCAAATGGAATTTGATTTTATACTATTTTTATCTGTTTTATCTAATATGTAATTTTTAATTACAGTACCATTTTGATTTAGGTGAATTAATCCATCATTCTCAGTACCAATTAATAAAGTACCATCAGGAATTTCGACCATAGACAAGATCCTTTTTTTAGTTATGTTATAATGGATTAAATTGAAGGATTTTTGACTACCTATACTTAGAATAGATGCTTTATATAATCCGTTTTCAAGTGTTCCAATCCAAATATTATTTGAATTATCTAACAATATTGATTGTATGGGTTGGTCTATTGAAACTATTCCTTTATAAGAAGAAAAAAGACTTTTTTTTAGTTTATTGGTTACACTATCATATTCCAAAAGTCCTATATTAGAACCAACATAAACTTTTCCTTTATCGCTGACTTGAATAGCGTTAATATTCACAAAACTTGTTTCGGAATTAATGCCCTCTACAGGTATTTGTTCTATTATATCACTGTTAACATTAAATTTATATAGGCCATTTTCAAAAGTACCTAAATAAATATTACCAGATTTATCTGACGACAAACTACTAACAGCAACAGAAATATTTTTATTTTTATTTATCCTACTTATTGGAATTTTTTTAAATCTATCGAACTGTCTTTCATATAAATTAAGTCCATCTTCAGTACCAATCCATAATCTATTTTTATAGTCCAAATGAGTACAATAAATTAAATTGCTAGTTAAAGAAGTTGAATCGTTAAGTTTATGTTTGTACGAAAGATAATCAATCCCATCAAACCTATATAACCCAGCACCATTAGTACTTATCCAAATAAAACCTTCTTTATCTTGTATAATACTTGGCACAGCCACCTTAGAAATGCCATCTTTAATATTAACAAAATGGTATTCCATCAAACTTCCTTGTGACCATAATTGCAAACTTATTAGGAAATAAAAAATCAGAAATTTGCCAGTGTGACTATTAAAAAACATAATTGTAGTTTACTTTTATTCCGGATTAAAATTACTGTTTTTTGTGATGATCCACCTATCTATTTCGAAACCATCTTCGCGCATTGAAAAAGAAATAACATATTCTCCTGCTTTTGGGAAATCTAAATAAATAGTTTTTGGCACTCCACAATGATTTTCTGGCACACGCTGAGCTGAGGACCAGGTCCATTTACCTTTTCCATCGCACCATTGCATGCGCGCTCCACTTTCTGGCCATTGTTCGTCCAATCCAACATGTGCACCATTGTCTTCGGTTCCACTTGAAAAGGCTTGTGCCCAAACATAGTACCTTCCTGGGTTATTGATTTTTACTTTGTAGGATACCATAGCACCCACCCCCGCAATTGGGAAAAAGTTTTCACCATGAATCAGTGGATCATCATGTGTTATTCTAGTATCTGGTAATGCTTCAATATAACTATTACCACTGGCAGTATCCGAATGATTCTCAATGTTATCATTTAAAAAAGGCAAGGAATCTTCTCTAGAACGCATGTACCAATCACGTTTTGTTCCGTTATTAGAACTGTAATGAAATGCTTCGGCTTCCACTTCTAAAAAACCATCCTTTTCTTCAAAAGGCACAACCGCTTTTAGTTGTTCTTTAATTGAAAGTCCTTCTGGAATTAAAATGAGTGCTTTCCAACGACCTCTAGACCAAGCTGTTTCATTGTTTTCAGGAATTTCCCCATTTGAAACAGCGTTAGATTCTATTTGAATGATATCGTTCGTATAAAGATGAATTGTATCAAGTTTATGATTAATCACTCTAAAGGCATCTGAAACAGCTGGATTTATAATGGTATCTATTACAGTTCCATTTACTTTTATCCTGTATTCAGATTCACCATCATTTTCTGCTAATGAAACAAAAGACATCTTGTATAAACCTGTTTCACCTTTAAATATTGAATAAGCGTTTGCAAATACATTGCGTTGGTTTTTATCGGAAGCATCTATGGCTAAAACACCATTAAGTTCGTCTCTGTAATAAACCGCTTTTGCCTTTGTATCGTTTTCAAAATCGGTCAAGGCATCCAAAGTTATAACCTGCTGGTTCTGGGTTTTATTTTGAGTTATAACTTTATTTTTAGCCTCAATAAGAGCTACCCAATCACCTTCTTTACTTGGAGGCAACCCAATAGAAACCAAAGCACCACCTTTAATGGTTTTTAGTGTTCCATTTTGCAGTTTGCCACCCGTTTTTGGGTTATACCATTTGATGGTGTAACGCTGGTTAGAACCCAGTAAATTAATTTTAGTCTCCACTACTTTAGGCAGATAAATAGCATAAACGGATTGATTTTTAGCAAAAACGTAATCTTCCGTTCTATCCGTTAAATCATCTGCCGATTGCATATCTTGAAAAGGTAAATACTTGCGAAAAAAGTCTAAGGCATATCGTGTTTGATCCCATACAATGTCCCTAGAACGCCAATCTTCACAATTTAAATCGTTGTGTGCATATTTATAGCCAAAATACCACTCTACACCAGCACCACCTGCCATTAAATTACCCCAAAGCACTTCATGTCTAATAGCTTGATGTTCTGGGTCGTCGGCATCTGGTTTTGCACCAGAATCTGCAGGACCAATTTCATCTTGCGTTACCAACCATATTCTTTTTGATTTTTGAGATTCTAAAAGCCACTTCTTAGTAATATGATGTACTAAATCTGGATGATGAATCTGGTTTGAAACCCCATCAAGATATTCATAACCCAACAAAGGATTTAAAATTTCTTCTTGTTGTGATGGCACGGAGTGGGTGTGTAACGCTATAAAATTTTTATAAGGGTCCTGTTCCTTAATATATTTTGCCATGGCTTTTCGGTCTGCATCATTTTGTCCTTTCGGGCTCCAATCAACAGGGCCATTTTCCTCTCCTAAGTTCCATGTAATGCCTAAATGATGTGAGAAACGAGCGATTAATTCTCTATAATAAAGCTTCCGCTGAACGCCCAATTCGCCAATATCTAATAACAATTCATTTTCTGTTTCTTGGGTGACTATATGCAGCATTAAGCCCAATGTATCCATGTGATCAAACACTTTTTCCCACTGATCTAATTTACTACAATCGAAACGATAGCGTTCATTAACGTCGTTCCATGGCCAAACATCTTTTCCATCACCTTGGACATTCATGGTTAAAAAATAAACCGAATTCATTCCCTTCGAAGCCAAATAATTAAGCGCTCCAATAATATTTTTTCCCTTTCCGTTTTGCCAGGTTGGATCGCCTTGCTTCCAATCTTTAGCATGTGCTTCGTATCTGTGTGAAGGAGGTGTTTGATCGAACTCAAAATATCCTAAAAAGTTTTCAGGGCTATCGGTACCGCCTTTAAGGAAATATTCTTTTGTTTCAGCAAATTGCAAATAGCGTTCGTTAACATATCGCAAACGTCCTTTGCCTCTAAAATCAACGCCATTTTTATTTGAATTTACTATGGTAAAGGTTCCGCTTGCTCCATCAAATTGAATACTCTCGCCAGCATTAACATCGTCATTTACCGCTATGGCCTTTCCTTTTCTAAACGAGACATCATAAGTCCACTCCCCAATAGCATCTGGCACGAATCTTACTTGCCAAATGCTTCCTTTTTCAGCACTAGTTTCAGAAGCATTTCCATCGGCTGCAAAAAACCCTGGCACAACATAAATTTTGTTTTTGTTTTTGAAAGTAACAGTTAATCTGTAATCTAAAAAAGGATTTTCCTGCCCTTTTTCTGATAGTTCGTCTCCTGAAAAACTGAGGGTTACTTTATGCCATTTTTTTAGTTCGCCGTCAATTTGAACATCTTTATTTTGAGCGTAAGAACATAAATTAAAAAAACATGCTAACAAAAAAAAGTAAATCGTGTTATTGCCAAGTTTATAAGTTTTAAGGATTGTAATAAGGTTTATGCCCATGTATTTCTTTTAAATTAGTTAGTATTTCTTCCATGATATCCCACTTGAATCTTTGGATACCTATCCCAATTGCATTTGAAATACTATTTCTAAAATGCGATTTCCTTCTGGAAATATTCGTTGATTGAAAGAAAAATTCCCTTTAATCTTTAGCATTGACAATAATGATACTAAAAATTACAATAATCAATGGAAGCAGTTTGTTTTTCATCCATTAGATTTTAAGTGTTTTAAATAATTGGTATAAAATTACAGCTTAGGCAAAAATAGATTTGTAACAAATTAAGCATTTTGTATCACAAATGGCGCATATAATTTGTTATGCACTATTATCTTTTCTTAATTATCTTATTAGTTTTAGCTTAAATTGACTTCTAGAAGTTAAGTAAAATACAACCATTAAATATCAATCCTGTCCTAAATAAAATTAAGGCACATCAAATTTAACCATTTTACTAGCTTGACCACTTTATTTTATAGATTTTCAAAAAAGAACCCCTTGTATATATTTATTTGGAGGAGGTTGCTCTTTAGCAAACGGATTATCGAGCCAAGTGTTTAGTTCTATTTTAACAAAAAGATTAAGTCTTATAAATGCAACAAGATTAGATAAATACCACGCGTGCTTTGCCTGTGTTTTTAGTGCTTTTAAAATCAATATTGTTATAAGTGCGGTCCAGATCTGTATCATTACAGCATTCTGACTTGTACCTATAAAAGATTTGATGTGCAACTGCTGTTTTATGTCTCTAAAAAATATTTCTACTTCCCATCTAGCCTTGTACAGTTCTGTTATAGTGTTTGCTGTCCAAGACATTTGATTGGTAATTACTTCAATGGTTTGCTGATTTTTTTCATCCCATAACGCAACTCTGCGCAGCTTTTTAGGGTACTTATCTTTGGTCTTTTGACCTGTTAACTCAATAATTTCATCTTTTAGAAGATGCTGATGTCTGTTCTCGGGTAGCTCTAATTCTTTTAGAGTTTTAAATTTAATGTTATCCTTATGCCTTATTACAAAATAAACCCCCTTGCTGTCCCAGACATTTAAGAGTGAAAAATCATTGTAAAATCTATCAGCAACTATAACACTTCCTTTTAGGAGCGGCACATCATAAGCCCCTTTATTGTCCGCTGTTTTGCCATCTGTAATGTTTACATAAGCTGGCAGATGCCCATCGTAATCCAGTAAAGTGTGCATTTTTACCGCTCCTTTTTTTGTTTTGTATTTTGCCCAATCAAACAAGCCTAAACAAAGGCTTATCGTTGTAGCATCAAGCAAGAATATTTTTGATTTTATCTTGAATTTTGTGCGTTTCATATGGGCTTGCTGTCCTAAACTTTCCAGTAAAACATAATAATAAGCCCTAAAAAGCTCCCAGTCCCTGTTTTTATTCTGATAGCCCACTGTAGATTTTGATGGTGCCTTACCCATGGCTAAATGATTGAGATTACCAGTTGTAGAACGTAAGCCATTGCTAATGTCGCGAAGCGATTGGCTTTTTGAATTTAGAACGGTCAAGTTTTGAAATTATTTGTGAAAATAGAGTTACATTTACCATAAGAGGATGGGTTTTGTTGTGCAACTCAAAGATATTTGAGATACTTGACTTTATCCTCTTATTTTTTTAAACGTTTTGGACGCTATTGTTTGAAGATGTTATATCCAAAGCAATTATTTTCTCTTCAGCAGAAAAAGTTTATGGAGTGAAACCAAATGCGATTGGAGATATGCGATACATAGTTGTTCCTTATGCATTAGCTTGGTTAGGTTATAAATTAGATTATAAGTTAGATCTCTATAAAATCTGGAAACAGCAAACATTAAGTGATGTTCTAAAATCGAAACTACACGAAATAATGTCCAAGATTGAAGAATATATTAAATCCAAAGCTCCTGGTTCGTTGTATGGGGAGTGGGCAAAAAAAGAAGAATGTTGGGATGCAATAAAAAATGAAAATCTGAATATTAAACTGGATGAAATATCTGGTGAACTTGAAGATAAAACATCGGAAAAGCGGAAAATGTTGACTGAAGATGAAACAATAAAAGTAGAGATTGAAGCATCTATTGAAAGGTTAAAATCGGTTCATTATAAAACATGGAAAAAAATTGAGGCTTGGGGCAGAGAAACTGGTAATCTTAGTCAATATCAATTTGATATGGCTTATACTTTAAGTAGTAAGCTTCGTAATAATAGACCTTTTACTGATATTGAAAGAAATCAAGGTGAAACAATTCTAAATAGCGTTATTGAAAAAAATCCAGAGTTATTTTTCGATATGGATGAATATTTCAATCATGATGAAAACTTGAAGAAAGATGAAGTCAATATTACTTTAGATTTAGTGGAGAAAATAGTTAAATGGGATAAGGAAAGAAGAAAATTAGATGCGTACAAGTATAGATTTATGGTTGAGTTACTTGAAGGAAAAAAAACACTAACCGATAGAAATAAATCCCTTGTAGGTTTAAATCTAAAAACTGTACAAAAATATGGTTTTAGATAAGTAAGATTTTAATATTTCGTTTCATTAGGATGTGCAAAAAACGACATGACAATACCACTTTCGGCGGAAAAAAGTGAGCATAGTTAAATTATCAATAACTCATTATATTGGATTTGTTTAAAGCCGTAAATGATCTGGTTCAAATTATCCGCTTTTAATGGTTCTCATCATCCGTCCCATCCATCTATGGAATATAAAGATCAGAAAAAAAAACACATGGTTGAATTATCGTGGAAAATGGATTAACCCAATTGAACGTAAGGAAAAAAGTAGCGAAGATAGAAATGTAGCTATTAATATTGAACTATCTAATTAAATACCATGTGATAACTTAAGCCGTCTAAAAACATAGCTTGGATTAGTGCAAAAAACGACAAGACAATACCACCCTCGCCGGAAAAAAGTGAGCATAGTTAAATTATCAATAACTCATTGTATTGCATATGTTTAAATCCTTAAATGATCTGGTTCAAATTATCCGCTTTTAATGGTTCGCATCATCCGTTCTATCCACACAAACAAAAAAGTCTAATACAAAAAACTATTTAGTCTAAAGAAGAACACTTTTTTAATATCCACTAAAATCAAATAGAAATAAAATTTCATCAAACAATTCTTAAATGGTTTGTATTATTAGAGCCTTTTACACCTTCCTTTTTCGATTCAATCTCCCTTAAAGCTTGGGCAAGTTTCGACATATCCCTACTGACCTTTGTTTCAATAACCCGGGCATATTTCTGGGTGGTGGAAATCTTTTTATGGCTTAAAAGATTAGAGACCGTGACGAGCGGTACATTGTTTAAAAGGGTAATCGTGGTGGCGAAAGTATGGCGGGCAACATGAAAAGTCAGTTTTTTATCAATACCACATAATCCAGCGATTTTCTTTAAATGCTTATTGACCTTTTGGCTGCTAAGAACAGGCATAAGCAAATGTCCATTCTGTTCACAGGGATGATTCCTATAAATTTCCAGTATTCTTTTTGCTTGATTTAAAAGTGGTACTTTTACAGGGGTTTTAGTTTTTTGCCGCTTGACCATTATCCATTGTTCACCGTCTATTCCCTTAACTATACTTTTGGTATTAAGATTCTTTACCTCTATATAACATAAACCTGTGTAGCAAGAAAAAATAAATATGTTCTTGGTGTCTTCCAATGAGCTATTTCCTGAATTAAGCAATTTCATCCTATCAATTTCTATTTGGTCCAAAAAGGCACTATCGAATTCCTCAAACTTCAATTGATATAAGGAAAAAGGATTTTCTTTTATCCAGCCATTTTTCAAGGCCAAGTTCGTTAATTTTTGAAAACGTTCCATGTGCTTCATTATGCCATTATTTCCCAGTGACTGTGATTTTCTTAAAGGTGAGCAGTGTCTCAGGTAACTTTCAAAGCTGGCAACTAAGGAATAATTGATGTTCTTGAGATAATAATCCAATGACTTAAATTCCTTTTGAATAAACCTTTTAAGGTATTTTTCAGTAGAGGGATAATTTTTTGCAGTTCCAGGAGATAAATAGATCAAATCATTCTCCCTATGATAATTTATAAGGTCATCAATTGTTGCTATAGGCTTGTCCTTGCCCAAATACCTTGATTTAACTGCTTGGGCAGTTACAACAACGCCACCGTCGGCTAATTGCCTATGACATAAAACTATTCTGGAATGGATGCTTTCGAGGACATCGTTGATTTCTTTAGCCCCAGAAAATTTGGGTTTGATGCGTCTTGCATTTGTGCACCAGCTATGTTCGAAGGCGGTTTGTTGGGTGCTTAGATCGGCACGTTTGCCTTCTATAGTGATCCTCGCATAAATTGGGAATGTTCCGTCTTTTTTTAATACCGTCTTTTTTAGCCAAAAATGGACGTTGAAGGTTTTTAGGAATGTCATTACTTTCGTTTTTAATGAATAAATCAGTTAAACGAAAGCCAAATCGCTGTAAAGATGAGATACTAATGGTACAAATTTAGGGAAATATATCCTTAAAAAATAGGACACCTAATAGGACACCTTCAAATTTGTACTCAAATGGGTACAAATGAATTCAATCAAAAAATTAAAATACTGAATTTCATTTGTTTACCATTATTTTGATATCATTTGATACCCTATTTGTCGGGATGACAGGATTTGAACCTGCGACCACACGGCCCCCAGCCGTGTACGCTACCGGGCTGCGCTACATCCCGAAATTTTCAGGGTCAAATATACAATTATACATTTGTTCAATGCAAACATTTTTAATTAGAAAGTCTTTCTAAAATATTAGATAATTAGTACACATCTGTTTAAAGTCACCATAAATTTGACTCAATTTTAGAAACCAAATTAATTCAGTGTAATACATTGACCTTTTAATTTTTAAAAACTATCTTAGAACTTTAAATATTTATCAAGTGAAATCTTTTTTTTTAGTCTTACTACTTACACCATTATTCGGTATAGCACAACAAAACCCATACTTTGAAAATGAAGTAACTTCTATAACTCAAAAATACGATACTATTTGGGATTCATCACGAGAAACTATTGTATTTACTGGAAGTTCAAGTATTAGAATGTGGAAAAATATATCGGATTATTTTCCAAACCATCAGTTATTAAATACAGGTTTTGGAGGATCGCAAACCATAGATCTTTTAGGGTATAGTAATGAACTTATACTTAATTACAAACCTAAAAAGGTATTTATATATGAAGGTGATAATGACATTTCTGCTAAGAAAAAATCTAAAGAAATCATGAATACCTTTAAAGAATTAATTGAGCAAATAAAACAAGCGGATAGCAAGACAAAAATTGTCATCATTTCTGCAAAACCAAGTATAGCTCGATGGAATTTAAAAGGAAAATATAAAAGGCTCAATAGAAAACTTAAAAAAATTTGCACTACGGATGATAATTTAGAATATGCAAATGTTTGGGATGTTATGCTAGATAAAAGAAAATTAAAGACTAATTTATTTTTAAGCGATGGGCTTCATATGAATGAAATTGGTTATAAGCTTTGGCATGGTGTTCTAAAAAATTATATAGACTAAGAAAACAAGAAATGAAAAAAGTAGTACTGTTAAAAATTGTTCTATTAAGTGCAGCATTAATTGCCATTTCTTGTGGAGAGAACAAGAAAAAAATAATTCTTAATTTTCCAGTAACCAATTTGGAGCTTGAACATATTATTCCGAAACCTTCAAAAATTATTGCAACAAATTCTGCATTTGGCCTTGACCATACTACTGTTATTTATACATCGCAAGCATCAAACGGGTTTAAAGAAGTAGGTGACTTTTTATCAGAAAGTATTAAAGAAAAAACGGCATTAGAGCTTTCGGTAAATGATACAAATTTAGAAACTGTAGACCGTATTATTTACCTAAACCAGACTGAAAGTGCTGAATTAGAGACTACTGAATCGTATCAACTATACATTTCTAAAGATTCTATAATAATTAATGCTAAGTCGGCCGAGGGTGCTTTTAGAGGTGTTCAAACTTTACGACAAATAATTCCAAATAAAAGCAATGACACTATTACTACACATAAAATGTGGTTAGTGCCTACAGGAAAAATTATAGACAACCCTAATTTTGAGTATCGCGGAGCTATGCTCGATGTTGCGAGACATTTTTTCTCTGTTGCCGATGTTAAAAAGTATATAGATTTGCTAGCCTATTACAAAATAAACAAACTACATCTTCATTTATCCGATGATCAAGGTTGGCGCATAGAAATAAAATCTTGGCCTTTACTTACAGCCGTATCTGGGAAAACTGAAGTTGGAAGCGGCGAAGGTGGATTTTATACACAAGAAGAATACAAAGATATTGTAGCCTATGCTGCCAAACATTATATGACAATTATTCCTGAAATAGATATGCCTGGTCATACCAACGCTGCATCTTTTGCCTACCCTATTTTAAATGGAAACGGAAAAACCCTGAAACCATATACAGGAACTCGAGTTGGTTTTAGCACTTTTGACACAAATAAAGACACCGTATATGCATTTATTGATGATGTTGTCAGAGAAATATCAGCAATTACTCCAGGACCATATTTTCATATAGGAGGTGATGAGAGTCACGTTACTAAAAAGAAAGATTATATCTATTTTGTAGATAAAGTAGAAAAAATTGTTCAGAAACATGGTAAGCAAATGATTGGTTGGGACGAAATTATGCAAGCCAATGTTGATTCCTCCACCATTGCTCAACATTGGAGCACTGCAGCAAATGCAATTGAAGGAGCAAGAAAAGGCTCTAAAATTATATTATCGCCAGCAAAAAAGGCCTATTTAGATATGCAGTATGATAGCCTATCTAAGCATGGTTTGCATTGGGCTGCCTATATTCCTGTTGACTCTGCTTATAACTGGATCCCTGAAAAATTCATTAAAGAGTTACAAAAAGAAAATATATTAGGCATTGAAGCGCCTTTATGGTCAGAAACAATTACAACTATGGCAGAACTGGAATACTTAGCATTCCCAAGAATCATTGGTTATGCAGAACTTGGATGGACCATAGAAGAGAATAGAAATTGGGAAGATTTTAAAGTGAGATTAGCAAATCAAACGCCCTATTTAGAAAAAATGAACGTTAACTACTACCCAACGACATTAATAGATTGGAAAGTGAATGGTGTAGAAAAAACAATGCCTTTAAAGGGTTATCGACAGTAAAAAACACACAAATGAAATTAGCTATTACCTTAATTGCAGTCCTCTTATTCACCAATTGTAAAAATGAAAAAAAACCAGTAATGGCTAATGTAGCGCATAAAAAGACAAATACATTTTATGTTGGCACCTATACCGATAAGGAAAGTAAAGGCATTTATAAATATGCTATAAACAATGAAGGTATGCTAACAGAGATTGGCTTAGTTGCGACTACTGATAACCCATCATTCTTAGCTTTAAGCAATGATAAAAAATATCTTTTGGTAGTGAATGAAGTCAACAAAGATAGTATTGGATTCGTTTCTTCTTATGGTATTAAAAATGATAGTTTAGAATTTATAAACAAATCTTCATCAGGTGGTGCGCATCCATGCTTTATTGCTGTTAATAAACAGGGGTATGTTCTCTCTGCAAATTATACTGGAGGTAACGTAGGACTATTAAAACTAAACAAAAATGGTGAACTAAGCCCCTTATTAGATCTTAACCAACATGGAGGAAAAGGTACAACAGACAGGCAAGAAGGACCTCATGCACATTCTGCTTGGTTTGAACCAGAAGATGACGTTAGTGTTATTTCAGTAGACTTGGGAACTAACGAATTGTGGTTTTCTAAAATAGATGAAAATTCAGATAAATTTATAGCTTCAGAACCACAAAAGCTAGCAATGGCAACTGGTGCTGGACCAAGACATTTAACTTTTCACCCAAATAAAAAGTATCTATATATATTGAATGAATTAGATAATACAATCTCTTTAGTACAAAAATCTGAAACAGGCGGTTACCAAATAAAACAAACCATTACTACCCTACCAGAAAATTTTACTGAATTTTCTAAGAGTGCAGATATTCATATTTCAAGCGACGGAAAGTTTGTTTATTCATCTAACAGAGGGCACGATAGCATAGCCATTTTTGCTGTAAACGCTACTAATGGAAATTTAACTTTACTAGCATTTGAATCTACTAAAGGAAAAACTCCACGTAATTTTTCATTATCAAATGATGAAAATTATGTAATTGTTGCCAATCAAGATTCTAATAATTTAGTTTCTTTTAAAAGAAACAATACAACTGGTTTACTTAAGTATATTTCAGAGATAAAAGCTCCTACTCCAGTTTGTATTTTGTTTAATTAAAAAGTAATTTTAAATTCTGCCCCTTTGTTAATTTGACTTTTAACTTTAATTTTTCCGCCATGGTTGGCCACTATGGAATTAATAATATACAAACCCACTCCTAAACCATCTACATGGGTATGCATTCTCTTAAATAACCCAAAGATTTTATTATAATTTATAGCATCATCAAAACCAAGGCCGTTGTCTTTAACTGTTAAAACGGTTTTTCCTTTTACCATTTTAGTTTTAATATGTATTATTGGTTTTCTTTTAGGGTTTTTGTATTTAATGGCATTAGAGATTAAATTGTGTAAAATACTTTCTAACTTAATTGGATCAAAAAAGATAGCTGGACATTTAGAAAAATCCGCTTTAATTATAGCTCTTGAATTAATTATTTCTTGAGAATGATTTGCCTCTATACGCTTTAGTAATACTGAAAAATCCACCTCCGTTTTTTTGTCGGCTTGCTCTGTTTTTATAGCGTTAACTTTATTTATAGCTTTAAGTTTACTATCCATATGGGTAACAACCTCTTTGATTTTTTCAAAAACTTCCATCCCTTCCTCCAAAATGGCATTGTCATATTCCAAAATATTAAGCAAACTCTGAATATTAACCAAAGGAGCTCCTAAATCATGAGACAATACGTAAATTAATTCCTCAAGCTCATTATTTTTTCTTAAAAGTCTATTGTTTATATCTTGTAAATTACGTCGCGAATTCTCAAGTGTTTGATTCGTTTTTAATAAACCTGTGTTTTCTTGAGCACTAATACCTATACCTTCACCTATTTTAAAAGCCTTAATAGTAAATTTAATTGTCTGATTGTCCGTTTTATAGGGTATACCATTAAACATAATAGATTCACCATTGGCAATTACATGTTCGTATGCCTTAATCCTATTTTTAGTATTCAAATTTGGAAATACATCTACAATATTTTGTCCTAGAAAATCTTCTCTATTGATATTCATTGCTTGGATTGCACTTTGGTTTACATCAATAAAGTCTAGTTTTTCGTCTAAGATTACGTAAGGCGTAATTGCATTTTCAAAAAACATTTCACGTAGGTCATTAGTTTTTTCTACTTCTTGTAAGTCCATAACATTTAGTTTTGATTTGGGGATAAAACTTAATTATGGTACAAATTTGGGTTATTTGATGTTTTTTTACTTGGCTTTATCTATAAATACTCTAAAGTCTATGGTTAATTAACCTTTTACTATCGGTAAATGAAATATACACTTTGACTTAATACAATAACTATTACATTCACTTATTATCAAAATTTAGAATCTTATTTTAGAAAAAAAAAGCGAAGAACTGGTAGAACCATTCCTTCGCCTTCAAGTATAAATTTGAAAATAATTTTTACTTTTTAACCTCTTTAACTTCTTCTTCTTTGGCAACTTCTTCTTTAGCTTCAAAATCGGTTATACCTTGCTCATGCAACATATTATACCATTGAATTACTTTTTTAATATCACTGGCATATACCCTATCTTCATCATAGTTAGGTAGAATTTCAAAAAAGTATTCTTCTAATTTTATTTTATCATCTTTAGGCGAAACTGGTGTTTTTTCACCATTCTCCTTATCCTGAATTTTCTTAAAAACTTCACGAAGTGGTACTTCTTCATCTAAAGTGTAAATGGCTATTTCTGAAAGTACACTTACATTATTTTTAAAACCAACGGAAATTTTTTTACCATCTAATAATGACTCTGCTACAAAACCAGCTCTAGTTTGTGTTACTAATTTAAACAAACCTGGTTTTCCTCCTATTGATAAAATTTTATCTAAACTCATGTATTATTTTAATTTCTCGGCAAATATTAAACTTTTACGGTAATAAAAAAACTAGATTACCTTCCTTTTTTCATTTCTGGAAAACGCATACGATAATCTGCATTTATTTTACCTTTAGATATATTACTTAATTTACCTTTAAGTAATCGCTTTTTTAAACTTGATAACTTATCTGTAAATAGTATACCCTCAATATGATCATATTCATGCTGAATAACTCTTGCTAATAAACCATTATAAGTTTCGCTCTTTTGATTAAATTTTTCGTCTAAGTACGAAATTTTAATAGTTTCTTTTCTACTCACATCTTCACGAATATCTGGAATACTTAAACATCCTTCATTAAAAGACCATTCCTCACCAGTTTCTTCTTCAATTTTTGCATTTATAAATACTTTTTTAAACCCGTTTAAAGCCTTTTGCTCTTCTGGTGATAAGTCTTCATCATCCGAAAACGGAGTGGTATCAATAACAAACATTCTAATTGCTAATCCAATTTGAGGTGCAGCCAAACCTACACCACTGGCGTTGTACATGGTCTCCCACATGTTTTCAATTAATGTTTCAAGATTGGTGTAATCTTTAGTAATATCTGTTGCTACTTTACGTAAAACTGGGTCTCCGTAAGCTATAATTGGTAATATCATTATACTAAATTCTATTTATATATCCTTGTAATATTAAGGTAGCGCTAATTTCGTCTACCAATGCTTTATCTCTTCTTTGTTTCTTTTTTAAACCGCCATCTATCATGGATTGAAATGCCATTTTAGAAGTAAAACGTTCGTCTTGCCTTTCAATCTTTAACTTAGGAAACTGTGCCTTTAATTTTGCTAAAAATGGAATGATTAAAGCTTCGGATTCTGATGCTTCATAATTCATTTGCTTAGGCTCCCCAACAACAATGGCTTCTACATTTTCCTTTTCTAAATAATTCTTCAAAAAAATTAATAACTCTTTAGTATTTACAGTCGTTAGTCCGGATGCAATTAACTGTAATTCATCTGTTACAGCAATACCTGTACGTACTTTTCCATAATCAAGCGCTATAATTCTTCCCACTAATTATTTTTTTGCAAAAATAACGGATAAATTGTTATAACTATAAAATAGTATCATTAATTAGTCGCTTCATGTTATATTTGAGGAAATTTTATTATTACCATGACTGAATTAAGAGAAGAAATAGAAAAAGCTTGGGATAACCGAGATTTATTAAAAGAAGAAAAAACTCAGAATGCCATACGCTCTGTAATAGCGTTATTAGACGACGGTAAATTACGTTGTGCAGAACCAACTGCTGATGGTTGGCAAATTAACGAGTGGGTGAAAAAAGCGGTAGTACTTTATTTCCCTATTCAGAAAATGGAAACTTTAGAAGCAGGAATTTTTGAATACCATGACAAAATGCCTTTAAAAAGAGGGTATAAAGAAAAAGGTATACGTGTGGTACCCAATGCTGTAGCAAGACATGGTGCATATATATCTCCGGGTACTATATTAATGCCAAGTTATGTGAATATTGGTGCTTATGTAGACGAAGGCACAATGGTTGATACTTGGGCTACAGTTGGTAGTTGCGCTCAAATTGGAAAAAATGTTCACCTTAGTGGTGGAGTAGGTATTGGCGGAGTTTTAGAGCCATTGCAAGCTGCGCCTGTTATCATAGAAGATAATGTATTTGTAGGGTCTAGATGTATTGTTGTAGAAGGTGTTCGTGTAGAAAAAGAAGCCGTTTTAGGAGCAAATGTTGTACTGACCATGAGTACCAAAATAATAGATATTACGGGTGATACTCCTATTGAAATGAAAGGTAGAGTTCCTGCTCGTTCTGTAGTGATACCCGGTAGTTATACCAAAAAATTTCCTGCAGGAGAATATCAAGTACCTTGTGCTTTAATTATTGGAAAAAGAAAAGAAAGTACAGACAAGAAAACATCATTAAACAATGCCCTTCGCGATAATGATGTAGCAGTTTAATATACTAGAATTCATTAAACTATAATCTTTCATGGATTTAATTATTCATGAAAGATTTTTTTTGGTGTAATTCAATAAATATAAAGTCATTAAAATATTATTTATACAGGCCATTTTTTTTTAGGTTTGCTAACACATTAAAAAGTAAAGTTCTTGCAAATATTTTGTAAGTTTTAATTGATATTGATATGAAAATAGTGATACTAGCTGCTGGAATGGGATCAAGATTAGGCAATCCGTTTCCTAAACCATTAACCCCATTAGCGAACGGAAAAAGTATCATGCAAATGCAAATAGAAAATATAGACACCTACTATTCTATTGAAGATATTAGCGTTGTTGTAGGTTTTAAAAAAGACCTAATTATGGAGCGCTTTCCTGATTTAAGTTATATTTATAATCCATATTTTGATAGTACAAACACCTCAAAAAGTTTATTAAAAGCCTTAAAAAAATTCAGTGATAAATCTGTTCTTTGGATGAATGGAGATGTTGTTTTTGATGCGAAATTATTTGAAATATTAAACCCATACATAAAAAATAAACAATCATTCGTAGCCGTAAATACAAGCAAAGTTGCTGATGAAGAAGTAAAATATACTCTAGAAAATGGTTTTATAAAACAGCTATCAAAAACAGTTAAAAACGGCCTCGGTGAAGCTGTAGGTATAAATTACATCACCTCAAAAGATATAAAGAAATTTATTTCTAGATTAGAAGAATGTAATGAAAATGATTATTTTGAACGTGGTCTTGAAATTGCCATTGAAAAAGATGACTTGCAGATAAGTGCCGTAGATATTTCTAAATTCAATTGTATGGAAGTAGATTTTAAAGAAGATTTAGATAATGTAAATAAGTTACTAGAGTAATGAAAGCTATTCTTTTTTGTCAAAATGCCTATGCATTTGGAATATTAACACCCATTAGAGATGTATTACAAAAAGAAAATCATGAAATTCTTTGGTTTATAACTCCTAAACTTTTAGATGCTTATCCATTCAAAAAAGAAAATTTCACCACAAGTATTTTAGACCTTCAATTATTTGAAAGCGATGCTATTTTTGCCCCTGGAAACGAAGTACCATATTATCTACGAGGCGTAAAAGTGCAAATATTTCATGGTTTAGCAGGAGAGAAAAAAGGTCATTTTAGAATCCGTCATTATTTTGATTTATACCTTACTCAAGGACCTTACTTTACTGAAAAGTTTTTGGAGTTTAAAACTAAGTATCAAAATTTTGAAGTTATAGAAACAGGCTGGCCTAAATTAGATATTTATAGGTCACCAGAACATCAATATCAACAAGAAAAAATTGCGTTATTAAAAGAATTTAGTGCAAATAAAATAATTTTATATGCACCAACCTTCTCTCCTAGTCTTACCTCTGCCCCTTTTTTACTTGAAGAAATTAAGCGCCTTGCTGCAAATAAAGAATTTCTTATACTATTTAAATTTCATGATCTAATGGATCCGAAATGGATTGAGGCTTATAAAAATTTAGCTCAAGAAATTTCAAATGCACTCTTTATCGAGGATAGAAATATTATTAAGTATTTACTTTTATCTGATTTAATGATAAGTGATACATCATCTGTTATTTATGAGTTTTTGCTACTAGATAAGCCAGTTATTTCATTTAATAATATATCAAAAAATATACAATGGTTAGATTCTAAAGAATACGAGGGTTTATCTGAAAAAGTTAAAAACACCTTTAAAAACGACACTTTTGAAGGTAAAAGGAAAGAATTAAGCCAACAATACCACCCTTATAATGATGGCAATTCAGCGGAGCGAATGGTACAAGCTGTAGAAAAGTATATTACCAAAAATGGTGTTCCGAATGCACGAAATCTATCATTTTTAAGAAAACGAAAAATACATTCTATTTTTGGTAAACCCATAGTTGATGTTTTTAAAGGACCCAAAATAAATAAAATTTCAGCACTCTTAATTACCTATAATGAAGAAGAGCATATAAATGGTGTTCTTGAAAATCTTCAATTTGCAGATGAAATTATTGTTGTAGACTCTTTTAGTACTGACAAAACTATTAATAAATTAAAAGAGTTTCCGAATGTTAAATTAATTCAAAGACCTTTTAAAAATTTTACAGATCAAAAATCATTCGCCTTAGAACAAGCTACAAACAATTGGATTCTTTTTATTGATGCCGATGAGCGTCTTACTGATGCATTAAAAAATGAAGTGCTTAAAACTGTAAATTCTAAAGAGATCACTGCAGCAGCATACTATTTTTTAAGAACTTTTATGTTTCAAAAAAAGAAAATGCGTTTTTCAGGTACTCAATCCGATAAAAACTATAGATTATTTCAAAAATCTAAATGTAAATTTGACACCTCGAAGACAGTTCATGAAACGCTTCTAGTAGATGGTCAATCATTAGTTTTAAAAAATAAACTAATACACTACTCTTACAATAATTATGAAGAATTTAAGGGTAAAAGGTTAAAATATACAATCATGCAAGCCAAAGAATTATTGGCTAAAAACAAAAAACCTAATGCTTTTCATTTTATAATAAAACCAGCGTTTCGTTTTTTCAAACATTACGTAATTGGACTTGGCTTTTTAGACGGTAAAAAAGGATTAATTCTGAGCTATTTAATGGCCTTAGGCATTCATAATAGATATAAAGAATTACAAAGATTGAGACAAGAAAAAGTAGACTAAAACATTAATTGCTTTTTCACTTTTTTGTATTGCTCGTTGGTTTTAATATATTTTAATCCCGAGGAATATGCTGCTAAAAAAGACCAATAAAAACCTTCTTTTCCATTTAAAATATTCAGGTTAAGAAAGTATTTTTTTAAGAACTCTAATTTTACTTTTAAAGCAATTTCTAAGATAGAATATTTTTTGTTTTTTAAATATTGCCCTTCAGCAAATATGGTGGCATACGTATTTATTTTTTCTAGATAATGTTCTAATGATCTTGCTGTAAAATGTAAAAAGGAATTTTTTAAATTACCTGTATTACCATTAACTACAATTGTTTCGTGAACCATTTTCCCATCGAACTTGCCCTTACTTTTTTTGAATAATCGCAATACGCATTTTTTACTATCCTGGCCATAATTGAACACCTTATCTAAAAAAACATGCTGTCTATTAATAAAATAGCCTGCAATGTAGGTATTCTCGATTAAAACTTCTTTTATTTCATCTATCAATTCATTTGAAAGAATTTCATCGGCGTCTAAACTCAAAACCCAGTCATTTGAAGTTTTTTCTAAAGCAAATTGCTTTTGCGCTCCAAATCCTTGAAAATCGTTATGAAAAACTTTTACATGATATTTTTTGCAAATATCTAAGGTAGCATCCGTACTACCAGAATCAACCACAACAATTTCATCTACCCAAGAAAGCTTGTTTAAACACTTATCTAATATTCTTTCTTCATTATATGTAATAATAAAAACAGACAATTTCGCCATCATACTGTACATTTAAAGAGTCATAATCTTATATAAAACATAAATAATGGTAAAAAATTATAATAACTATAGGTTTTTAAATGTGATCTCTACAATTTAAAGAGAAACATATCTGAAAAGATGAAAATATTTCTTGAGTAAAACATTATTTTTGACGCCTAAAATAAAATACAATGCAGGAAGAAATTAATAAATGTATCGAGGTTCTTTCGAGTGGTGGTTTAATACTATATCCAACAGATACGGTATGGGGAATAGGTTGTGATGCTACTAACGAGAATGCAGTTGCGAAAATTTATGCTTTAAAACAAAGAGCGAATACTAAAACAATGATTTGCTTAGTTGCTAATGATTTTATGTTAGAAAAACATGTACAACAAGTACCTGAGGTTGCCTATGATATTATAGATTTAGCCACAAAACCTACAACTATTGTATATGATCAACCTGTAGGAATTGCAAAAAATCTAATTGCAGAAGATAATACGCTAGCCATTCGCGTTGCTTCCGATAAATTCTGCCAATATTTAATTTCAAAATTTAAAAAACCTATTGTATCTACATCGGCAAACATTGCAGGAGAACCTACTCCACAAACCTTTAAAGAAATTACCCAACCTATTTTAAAAGGTGTAGACTATGTGGTAAATTTGCATCGAGATCAAAATTCAGGTACACCTTCCTCCATTATTAAACTCGGAAATGATGGCGTAGTAAAAATTATCCGAGAATAACATGACGCATAGCACTAATAAACAAGCACTTTCTAATCCAATATTTACAGTAATTTCAGATGCTGCCAAAGAACTAAACATAGATTGTTATGTTATAGGAGGGTTTGTTCGTGATTTTTTATTAAAAAAAGGAACTGCAAAAGATATTGACATTGTTGCTATTGGTAGTGGTATCGATTTAGCAAAAAAAGTAGCCAGTAAGCTAAAAGGAAAACCTGAAGTTTCGGTTTTTAAAAATTTTGGTACTGCCATGATCAAGTATAATGATGTAGAACTTGAGTTTGTAGGTGCTCGAAAAGAAAGCTATCATGAAGACAGTAGAAAACCAGTTGTAGAAGATGGTACTCTTGAAGATGATCAAAAGCGAAGAGATTTCACCATAAATGCCCTAGCTATTTCTTTAAATGAAACTAATTATGGTGCACTACTTGATCCCTTTAACGGTATTCAAGATTTAGAAGATAAAATTTTAAGAACCCCCTTAGCACCAGGCATTACCTATTCTGATGATCCCTTAAGAATGATGCGTGCCATACGATTTGCTACCCAGTTAAATTTTAAAATTGAAGATGCTTCTTTACAGGCTATTACGGAGAATAAAGACCGCATAAAAATTATTTCTAAGGAACGTATTGTAGATGAATTACATAAAATTTTAGCAAGTAGTAAACCCTCATTAGGATTTTCCTTATTGCATAAAACAGAACTTCTTGAGTACATACTTCCTGAATTAACTGCCTTGCAGGGCATTGAAGAAATTGAGGGTCAACGTCATAAAGATAATTTTTGGCATACTCTTGAAGTTGTCGATAATATTTCTGAGAACACTGATAACGTATGGTTACGCTGGGCAGCACTTTTACATGATATTGGTAAGGCTCCTACAAAACGTTTCGATAAAAAAATAGGATGGACATTTCACGCTCATGAATTTATAGGGTCTAAGATGGTGGCTAAACTCTTTAAAAGATTGAGAATGCCTTTGAACGATAAAATGAAGTTCGTCCAAAAAATGGTGTTATTAAGTTCTCGACCTATAATCCTATCCGAAGACTTCGCAACAGATTCTGCAGTACGCCGATTAATTTTTGATGCTGGTGAACATATTGAAGACTTAATGACCTTGTGCGAAGCAGATATCACTACAAAAAATCCGAAAAAACAAAAACGTTACAAAGACAATTTTAAACTTGTTCGTCAGAAAATTGTAGAAGTGGAAGAGAGAGATCATGTGCGTAATTTTCAACCACCCATAAGTGGTGAAGAGATTATGGAAACTTTCAACTTAAAACCTTCAAAGGAAATAGGTATTTTAAAAGAAGCAATTAAAGAGGCCATTTTAGAAGGTGAAATTCCTAATGAGTATGAAGCTGCATATAAGCTTATGATTCAAAAAGGTAAATCGATGGGTTTTTTTATTGAACAAAAATCTTAATTGTTTTAAATAAAAACACTCATTCTTAAACTCAGACTTTTCTTCAAATTTTAATAGAACTAATTTTACAATTAGAGCTGTAAAATAGCTCCTTCTATTTATATATATAATCTTATTCCTACATATAGTTACAACAATTCTTCCTTTTAACACTTACAATTCCTAAGTGATTCACAACATATATAAGAGAATATACATGTAGCGCTATTATATTTGAACTGAATTACATTTTATGTAGGAAAAATACCATATAATAATTAGGATTTTAGATATTCTAAATTATCATGATTGGTTTTCGAAATAAAATTAAACACAAATCCTTTTTTTTAATATTAAATACCTACTATGACACTAAAACCTATTAAAAAGAATAGAGCCTTTTTCAAATTCATAGGCTTCATTTTACTAAGTATTGCTTTAAGCTTTCCTAAAAAATCTTTCTCCAACACTACCAAAAAAGTCAAAACTAATACTTCGGTTTACATTCCACCAACTATTAGTTTAGATGTAAATAATAACACTGGTGCTGGTGGTGTAAATATTTATACAGAAGCTTGTTCACGTGGTTGGGAAATTTTAGACAATACTAATACTGGTGCATTATCTAGCTTTAACTCACCTGACGGTATTATAATGTCGATGACAATAACTTTAATAAATCCCCAAGATGGATCAGATGAACAATTAGCAATTGGCGGATCATTTCCTGGCGTTTTAGTAGCAGGTAATAATACTCAAAGTTTAACAATTACCAATAGCGGATCTGCTTCAACTAATACAATGAGAAATGTTTTAGATGATTTGCTTTATAAGAATTTAGCGGCGAATCCAAATACTTCCGTCCAACGACAAGTTTCAATTCAAGTAGTAGATGACCTAGGACAAGCCTCAAATACAGCCATTGCCTATTTTAATGTTACCAAAGCATCAAATAGTGGTAAAACTGATGGCCCCTTAATTGTTTTTACTACCGACACCTCTGTCGATTTGTTTACAGGTTTAGATGGAAGTCAGGATAGTGGTGGCACATGGGTAGATATTGATGCCAGTGGAGCTCTTACAGGGAGTAATGTAGATGTTACCGCCTTATCTCTAGGTGGTACATCATTCAGATATGACGTAAGCGCTAGTGCACCTTGTGGTACATCAAGCACTACCGTTTTAGTCATAAAAATGGAATCAAATGAGGTACCTATTTACTCAACAATTTCTTGTGGAGTTTTAACCACACAATACACCAGTGCACTATTTTCAGGCAATTCAGACGATCCAATTTATATTTTTAATACAGGAGCCAATCAAGGAGTTTTAGAAGCAGAGGCGGGAGTGTCTCCTAGTACGACATATAATTGGTATATATTTAATTCTGCTACAAATTCCTACGATAATTTTGCGGTGAACAGCACTAGAATTCAAAACAACTTAGCTGACGGTGGCTATTTAGTGGTAAGAAATGATGGAGGAACTATTACCGAAGGAAGAGCTTGGGTATGGAATATATCAACAGGTTCATCAAATGCAGGTGTGGATGACATCACTTGTAATGAAAATATTTACACACTAAATGGCAATATAGGTGGAACAACCCAAACGTATACACATTATGACCCTGTTAGAAGACCCTTTTTTATTGATAATACAACACAAATTTCTGTTCGATTTAATGGTAATCATACTTATGTTTCAGATTTAGGATTCTATTTTGTTGACCCAACAGGTACAAAAACAATTACTTTAGCTGCAAATCAAGGAAATACATGTAATGCTGGTGATAATATTAGTAACCTTACTTTTACTAATCAAGGCTCACCTACTTATTTTAATTTTTGTGCTCCCGCGGTTTCTCCATTAACTGGAACTTGGAATGGTTATTACGATGGTAGTTCTAATAATTTAATAGATTGGTCAGCACTGTACGGTTCCAACGCAGCAGCAGGTGGCTGGTCTGTACAAATTTATGATTGTGTTGGTGCCGACGTTGGTGCGCTTACTGGCGCAACCATAACTTTTGATGACGGTTCTGGGAATGTAATTACATATACGAGTGGTTCTATAAATGTTCCAATAAATGATAACTCTTGTAGCGCTGCAACAGCCTCTATATATGAAGTTCCATTTACACCTGCGGTTAGTGCCAGTCAGACCATAGATTTAAATCCAAACATTGGTGATAATAGCAATAATGGCGGTTGGCAGTGGTATTATAGTGTTGAAGGAGCATCTGGCCCATTTGTAGAGTTTAACAATAATTCATTAACACCTACTTTAGCAATCAATCAAAATACATGGATAAAACTAGTTGTAAATTATGGATTTACATGTAATTCTGAAGATGTAATACTAATACAATCTTCAGCTAGTGCTAAAATACTAACTACAGGAGATCAACCACAAGATATCTCTGTAAATAGCGGAACACAAGCAACATTTTCTGTAAATGTGACTGGATCCTCAATATCATATCAATGGCAGGTGGATAATCAATTAGGAAGCGGATTTGTAAATATAGATCCTGCGAATGTTTCGGATAATTATACAGGAAGTGATACAGCTACTTTGATATTAAATCCGACATCTACAAATGAAAATAATTATGAATATCGAGTAATAATAACCGACGTTAACAACGTTTGTCCAGATATAATATCTGATACCGCTGTACTAACAGTTATTCCTGACACCACTCCTCCTGCTATACCAACAGTGGTAAGTCAAATTACCAACGATACCACGCCGGTACTTAATGGTAC